>NZ_JABACI010000002.1 GCF_012524205.1 Microbacterium salsuginis | reverse complement strand
GCCGGGCCCCGTCGCCCGCGCGGGGGGGGGGGGGGGGGGGGGGGGTGGGGGGGGGGGGGGGGGGGGCCCCCCCCCCCACGACCATCCGCACGCCGGGTCGGGGATAATCGGTGGATGCAGCAACCAGCGCCCCGTTCTCGCCGCCCGGCCGGCGAGACCAGAGCGCTCATGCTCAAGGTCGCGGTCGAACGCGTCAACGCCGAGGGCCTGCGGCTGGGGTACGAGAACATCGAACTGGAAGACCTGATCCGCGTCGCCGGGGTTCCGCGCTCCACGGTCTTCCGCATCTGGCCCGATCGCACGGCCTTCGTCGCCGACCTCGTGCGCGCCCTCTTCGAGGCCGATCCGAACTTCGGCGCGGGCTTCGATCCGCCGACCATGTCACTCCTCGACGAGGTCATGACGGCGAACGCCGACGCGATGCGCACGCCCGAGGGGCGTCAGGTCGCCCTTCGTGAGGCGGTCCGGGCCACCGTCGCCCACAATATGGTCGCCGTCGAGACCACCGTGGCCTGGCGCGTCTATCGCACGATGTCGGCGGCCCTCGCGAGCGGGGATGCCGTGCCGGGCGGCGAGAACATCCGCGTGCAGCTCGCCGAGATCGTCGATCGGTACGTGGAGCGCATGGCCGAGGTGTATCGCGCGCTCAACGCTGCCTTCGGCCTGCGCATGCGCGACGGACTCAGCGAGCGTGACCTCGCCGTCGCGATCATCGCGGTGATCGACGGCATGGGCGACCACCGCCGCATCAGTCCCGCTCTGATCGGCAGTGCGCATGACGTCGCGCTGGGGCCGGAGGGGGCACGGGCGTGGCACCTCGCCGCCATCGCCGTCTACGGCGTGTACACCGCGATGACCGAGGGTTTGCCCGACTAAGCGTCGGGGGCGCTCCAGCTGAGCGACTCGATGTAGCGCAGCAGCACGCCCTCGCGCAGCGCCCACGGCGACACCTCGAGCTCTTCGACCTCCATCGCCTTCATCGCCTCGTGCAGCACGACGGCGCCGGCGACGATCTGGAACGTGCGGTCGGCCGTGATCCCGGGCAGCTCCTGCCGCATCCCGGCGGGAATCCGGGCGATCCGCGGGATCCACGCCTTCAGCTCCCGCCGGGGGAGCACCATGCGCTCGATGCCCGACCAGCCAGGGACCGGGTATCCGGCGAGCTTCGCGAGCGACCGGATCGCCTTGGACGAGCCCACCACGTGATCCGGCCGGGGCAGCGACCCGAACGCCTCGGCGACCGGCGCGAGCGTCGCCCGGGCATGCGCGCGCAGGCGGTCCACGGCATCCTCTCCCGGCGGGTCGTCGGGAAGGAACTCGATCGTCATACGCCCGGCGCCGAGGGGGACGGATGCCGCGGCATCCGGCAGCTCGTCGGCACCGGCGGCGAGCTCGAGCGAACCTCCGCCGATGTCGAACAGCAGGATCTGGCCGGCCGACCAGCCGAACCAGCGGCGCACGGCGAGGAAGGTGTAGCGCGCCTCGGTCTCGCCGCCCAGCACCTGCAGCGGATGACCGAGGGCGGCCTCGATCCGGGCGATGACGTCGGCGCCGTTCGCCGCCTCGCGCACGGCGCTCGTCGCCGTCGCGAGGAGTTCGTCGACGTTCTCGGCCGTCGCGAGGGCGCGGGCCTCGGCGACCGCCGACTCGAGCGCCGCGACGCCATCCTCGGTGATCGCCCCGTCGGCGTCGAGGTAGCGCATCAGGCGCAGCACGGTGCGCTTGCTCGTCGTGGCGAGCGGCCGGCCTCCCGGTCGGACGTCGGCGACGAGCAGATGGACGGTGTTCGACCCGATGTCGAGAACTCCCAGGCGCACGGGCTCAGCGTAGCGGCCTGCCGGGTGGACGCCGCTTCGCGCTCCCGTCGCGGGGGATGGGGTGCACATTTGCCGGATCCGGAAACCGGATCTCCGTCGCGTTTCCGGAGCGATTGCCGGCCGCGCGTCCGGAAACAAGCGCAATGTCCGGTTTCCGGATCCGGCGTCGGCGCGGCACCCGGCCTGGACTCGGATCGTCCGCGCGCCGCCGGGCCCGGCCGCGCGGCTGTGCCCACACGGCCGGAGGCTCCGCCCGACGCGCTAGCGGCGAGTGGAGGGGCCGTGGGGGCCGCCTTCGCTTCGTCACCGGATACGATGGGCGCGATGTCACCGGATGACGCTGCGACCCTCGCCCCCGCCCACTCGCTGTACCGCGAGATCGACCGCGCGGACTGGGCGCGGATGGCATCGGGCATGGCTCAGCCGCTCACCGAGACCGAGATCGTGCAGATCCGGGGGCTCGGCGACCGGCTCGACATCGCCGAGGTGACGCAGGTGTACGTGCCGCTCTCGCGCCTGCTCTCGCTCTACGCCCAGGCGACGAAGCGCCTCGGGGCCGAGACGGCCGACTTCCTCGGCGAGCCCGATTCGACGACGCCGTTCATCGTGGGCGTCGCCGGTTCGGTCGCCGTCGGCAAGTCCACGATCGCGCGTCTGCTGCGCGAGCTCACGAGCCGCTGGCCGGGGACGCCCCGCGTCGAGCTCGTCACCACCGACGGCTTCCTGTACCCCAACGCCGAGCTCGAGCGCCGCGGGCTCATGGAGCGCAAGGGCTTCCCCGAGTCCTACGACCGCCGCGCGCTGGTGTCGTTCCTCACGGAGGTCAAGAGCGGGGCGCCCGAGGTGCGCGCGCCGTTCTACTCGCACATGCGGTACGACATCGTGCCCGACGCGGTCGTGACGGTGCGCCGGCCCGACATCGTGATCGTCGAAGGACTGAACGTCCTGCAGCCGCCGCCGACTCCGAACGACGTCGCCGTCAGCGACCTCTTCGACTTCTCGATCTTCGTCGACGCCGCGCCCGAGCACATCACCCAGTGGTACGTCGACCGCTTCCTCGCGCTGCGGCGTGCGGCGTTCAGCAATCCGAACTCGTTCTTCAACGTCTTCGCGCAGCTCAGCGACGACGAGGCCGTCGATCGGGCGCTGCACTTCTGGAACACGATCAACCTGCCCAACCTCGAAGAGAACGTGCAGCCCACGCGCCACCGCGCGAACCTGGTGCTGCAGAAGGCCGCCGACCACACGGTGGAGTCGGTGCTGCTGCGCAAGCTCTGACGGATTCCGGATGCTGTTGCCCCGGCATCCGGATCCGGCGACGTGTGGTGGCATTTCTGTGATGTGGACAGGGGATATTAGCCAAGGCCGCGGCTGCTGTCCACCACCGGTTTCCTGACCTCAGCAATCGGGTGAAATCTTCACAGAATGCTTGCGGCAAGCTCACAGGTGTGCGCTAGGTTTGGCGACGTCCGGCCATTTTCGGCCGGTCGTCCTCGCCTTCGGCGACGACATTGTCAACTGGATAACACGGTCAGCACCTTGGGGGGTTGCTTTGCAACGCGAACGCGATGTCGCACGTGTACGGAGTAAGAATCGGATAAGAAGCGGGCGAAGTGCATTCGTTCGGGCGGGCGCTGTCGTTGCCGCGAGTTCTCTCGCCATCTTCGGCGGAGTGTCAGCGGCGCACGCGGGCCCAGGTGACTCGTCGAACGCGTCGGGCACCTTCCTCGGCGGATCGATCCTCGAGTTCATCGATCTCGATGCGATCGCCAACATCGACGGTGCCCAGGCATCGAACGATGGCACGCCCCCGGTCGTCACCGAGGCGAACAACCTCGACCTCACGGCGCTGAGCCTGGTCAACCTCGAGAGCCCGGGGGGCATCCAGATCCCCATCGACTTCGTCGACGCGGGCGTCGTCGGGCAGTACGCGAGCGCAGGTCCCAACGGCGACTCGGTCGGCGCTTCTGGGCTTGTCGGTTCGGGCGGAGCGATCGGCACCGGCGCGACGCCGCTGCCCGGCGTCGCTCCCGGACCGCTCAGCGTGGACCTCACCGGCGCCGTGGACTCTCTCATCGGTTCCGTTCCGGCGGCACTCGTCGACGAGCTCGCGGCGGTCAATCTGACCCTCGGTGCCGTGAGCGCCAGCGCTTCACAGGCTGCTCCGGACGCACCCGAGGGCGACTACGACATCGCCAGTGCCGAGCTCACGATCGAGAGTGAGACAGTCGACGCTCTCACCGACGCGCTCACCGGCACCGTCGGCGGACTCCAGACGGAACTCGATGGGCTCCAGGAAGCGATCAACGGCGGGCTCGCAGACGTCCTCGGCATCCTCGGTGGCGTGCTCGACGTCGGTGTCACTGTCGGCACGACGAGCCTCACCGACGCGATCGCGGATCTCCTGACCAACCCGTTGACCGATCCGGCTTACCCGGGTGTGTCGATCAACCTCGGTGACGGCACGATCACGGTCGACCTCGACGAGATCCACGAGCTGAACGGACAGGATCCGAACACGGAGATCCTCGACGGCGACACGATCGAGGCGATCCAGGATTCGGTGCTCGCGCTGATCGACGGTCTGCTCGACGACGTGGTGCAGGACCTCACCGACGCGATCCGCGGCCTCTCGATCACCGGAGGAGCGAGCGTCACCCTTCTCTTCGTCGAGATCCCCGTTCTGGCGATCGACACAACGATCGGAGCGCTGCTCGACGGCGACACAAGTGGTGTCGAACTGCTGGGCATCGCTCTCGACCTTCCTGACCTTCTCGAAGACGTCGTCGCAGCGTTGCTCTCGCCGGTGAACGACCTGATCACCGCAGTGACCACTGCAGCAACGGCTCTCCTCGAGCCGGTCAACGACCTCGTGCTGCCCGCGCTCGACGGGATCCTCCCGCTCGTCGCGAGCATCACCGTCAACAACCAGTCCACCTCGGCCGGCGTCTTCTCGGAGACGGCACTGCGGTTGACAGTGCTGCCAACCCTCGACGCCGTCACGGTCGACCTCGCGAACGCGACGGTCGGACCGAACGTCAACAACATCGCGGATGTGGCCATCACCGACCCCACAGAGGGTGAGGCGATCGTCGCCACCGACCCGGCCGAAACGGCGGATGTCCCGGTCACGGGCACGGGCGAACCCGGCGGGTCGGTCGTGGTGACAGTGACGGGCCAGACGCCGCAGACGGTCCCCGTCAGCGAGCTAGGTACCTGGACGGCGACGTTCACGGCCCTGCCCGTCGGCGCCTATACCGCGACGGCGGAGCAGACGCCGGGAGGCAGCACCGACACCGTGAACTTCACGGTCGTCGAGGCCGTCACCGCCGTCTCGATCACCGATCCTGCGGACGGCGAAGAGTTCACCGTCCCCACTGACGGCGACGTCACCGACGTCGAAGTCACGGGTCAGGGTGAGCCCGGTGCTTCGGTCGAGGTCACTGTGACGGGCGAGACTCCTCAGACCGTCGAGGTCGACGAGAACGGCGTCTGGACCGCGACCTTCGAGGACCTCCCGGTCGGCAACTACACCGCGACCGCGACGCAGGACGCGGGCGAAGGAAGCACCGATTCGGTCGACTTCTCGGTCGTTCCTGAGGGCGCGACGGATGCTGACGCGACGGATGCTGACGCGACGGATGCTGACGCGACGGATGCTGACGCGACGGATGCTGACGCGACGGACGCTGATGCGACGGACGCTGATGCGACGGACGCCGATGCGACCGATGCTGATGCGACCGATGCTGATGCGACCGATGCTGATGCGACCGATGCTGATGCGACGGACGCTGATGCGACCGATGCTGATGCGACCGATGCTGACGCGACGGACGCTGACGCGACGGACGCTGACGCGACGGACGCCGATGCGACGGACGCCGATGCGACGGACGCCGATGCGACGGACGCTGACGCGACGGACGCTGACGCGACCGATGCTGACGCGACCGATGCTGACGCGACCGATGCTGACGCGACGGACGCCGATGCGACGGACGCTGACGCGACGGACGCCGATGCGACCGACGCTGATGCGACCGACGCTGATGCGACCGATGCTGACGCGACGGACGCTGACGCGACCGATGCTGACGCGACGGACGCTGACGCGACGGACGCTGACGCGACCGACGCTGACGCGACGGACGCTGACGCGACCGATGCTGACGCGACGGACGCTGACGCGACCGATGCTGACGCGACCGATGCTGACGCGACCGATGCTGACGCGACCGATGCTGACGCGACCGATGCTGACGCGACCGACGCTGACGCGACCGACGCTGACGCGACCGACGCTGACGCGACCGACGCTGACGCGACCGACGCTGACGCGACGGACGCTGACGCGACGGACGCTGACGCGACGGACGCTGACGCGACGGACGCTGACGCGACGGACGCTGACGCGACGGACGCTGACGCGACCGACGCTGACGCGACCGACGCTGACGCCACCGACGCTGACGCCACCGACGCTGACGCCACCGACGCTGACGCCACGGACGCTGACGCGACCGACGCTGACGCCACGGACGCTGACGCCACGGACGCTGACGCGACTGACGGCGGTGACCCGACTCTGGCCACGGCCAACGTGACGCTCAAGCGGATCGTCCGCGGCACCGGTGTCGTGCAGGTTGTCAACGGCAGCGGCTTCGAGCCCGGTGAGACGGTATCGGCCACGGTGACGTCGACGCCGTTCGACCTCACTCCGGTTGTCGCTGACGCCTCGGGCAACGTTCGGTTCACGTTCCCGGTGGGCGCGGACTTCCAGCTCGGGCAGCACCGGGTCGAGCTGACCGGCTCGGTCTCGGGGGCGCTCCCGGTCGAGCGTGAAGACACTGGGTTCGTCGTCGTGGCCGCCACCCTGCCGGTCACGGGTGCCGACTCGAGCGGCCTGCTGGTCGGGGGTGCGGGAGCTCTTGCTCTCCTCGCCGCCGGCGCCGGCCTGCTGTTCCTCCGCAGAAGGGCGAACGCCTAAACGATAGGAGGGGTGGGTGCATCATGGATGCACCCACCCCCTCCTGTTCGTCCACGGCATCGACCCGGAATTCACGTGACCGCACCTTCACACAGCAAGAGCCGAGCTCGTCTCGGTCAGACCATCGCCGCCATCGCGACGCTCGCCATCCTTCTCGGTTACGGGTTTGTCAGCGCGACGTTCACACTGCCGCCCACGCCGGCCCGCCCTGTCGTGGCCGATGCGTTCGGGCCGTATTTCTCCCAGCGGTGGAACGTGTTCGCACCGAACATCCTTCGCACGAACCGGGAGCTGCAGATCCAGGTGCAATGGCGCGAGGACGGTGAACTCGTCCACAGCGACTGGGTCGATGTCACCGACATCGAGTTCGCCGCGGTGCGCGGCATCCCGATGCCCTCCCGGATCCAGAAGAGCAGCTTCAACGCCACACAGACGTATCTGACGCGCTACAACGCCTTGAGTGACGACCAGCGCGAACGCGTACGCGACACGTTCATCCAGGCCCTCGGTGACGGCGAGTTCGGGCCCATCCCCGACCCTGAGCTCGTCGACGAGATCGACGCTCTCGGTGAGAGTCGTGCCTCGGTGATCCGTTTCATCCGCTACGACTACATGCTGATGCGCTTCGCCGACGCATTCGGCACCGCCTACTTCGACCGCGACATCGAACGCGTGCGCTGGCGAGTGCAGTTCGAGCGTCCGAACGACTTCCTGCACCGTTTCGACGAGACGCCCCAGGTCGACACGACGCATCTGACTTTCGGCTGGCGACAGCCGACGGCCGACATCGATCCTGCGATCCTCGCCGTCTATGACGACGTGATCCAGCGATACGCCGGGGAGTGAGCGACATGACCGCCGAGACGACAACGGATGCCGCAGGGCCGGCGACCACGCGCGAGCGAATCGCCGCCGCACTGGATCCCCGCACGGTCTGGCAGCGGTTCGTCACTTGGCTGACCGCTGCCCAGCGCGCGACCGTGAGCTTCTCGCTCTTGCGGATCCTGTTCGGGCTCGCGATGCTCATCGTGCTGATCCCGAGCATGCCCGACCGCCACTATCTGTGGGGCGTCGGGTCGTGGTGGGTGGAACCCGAGGCGAGTCGGCGTGGCTGGTGGGAACCGCTCCGTCTGCTCTTCTCGAAAGAGAGCATGTTCTGGTTCGACCTCGCGTACGCCGTGCTGCTCGTGCTCGTCGTGCTCTTCCTCGTGGGATTGAAGACACGCTGGGTGACTCCACTGCTGCTGATCTTCTGGGTCGGCCTGTCGACGAACAGCACCCTCCTCACCAACGGTGGCGACACCCTCATGCGGATCGTGCTGCTGTTCGTCATCTTCGCGAACCTCAGTGAGCACTTCTCGGTCGATGCGTGGCTGCGCCGGCGTTCGGCCAAGCGGGGGCGCACGCCCCGAAGCGGGCCGGCCTGGCTACCGCGCTGGCTGGTGAACTGGGCGCACAACACCGTCCTCATCCTGTGCGTGTTCCAGATCCTCCTTGTGTATCTCGTCTCGTCGGTGCTGAAGCTGACGGGAGAGGAGTGGCTCGAGGGCACCGCCATCTACTACGCGCTGCGGATCGACGAGTTCCGGGTGTTCCCGATGATCAGCGACCTGGTGTGGCAGTTCACCCCCGCCATCGTGCTCGGCTCGTGGCTGGCACTGTGGGTGCAGTTGCTGCTGCCGATTCTGGTGATCTGGCGACCTACGCGATACACCGCCGTCGCGCTGATCACGGGGATGCACCTCGGCATCGCGGTACTGCTGAGCCTCTGGCCCTTCTCGCTCGCGATGATCGCTCTCGACCTTCTACTCGTGCGGGACGCATCGTGGCGACGGGTCGGAGCATGGTTCGCGGCGACGGGACGCGGCGTCCGCAGAGCGGTCACCGACCCTGGGAGGGGAGGCACTGCCCCGGGCTCCCGCCCGGTGGGCGCGCACACCAGTCACGACGCGCCGTCGATCGACGAGCCACTGGGCGCCGACAACGGGTCCGACCTCGGAGACGAGACCGTGCCGGCCCGACCCAGTGAGCTTCAGCCGGCCGGCCGTCTGCGCTCGGGGAGCGCGATACGGCGATGATCGACGCCGTCGTGGTGGGCGCCGGAATCAACGGTCTCGCCGCGGCCGTCGTCCTCGCACGCGCCGGCCTCGACGTCGAGGTCTGGGAAGCCAACGCGACTCCAGGCGGCGGCGCTCGCACACTGCCGCTTACAGAACCGGGGTTCATTCACGACTGGGGCTCGGCCGTTCACCCGATGGCGCTCGCCTCGCCGTTCTTCCGCGAGTTCGGCCTCGCCGATCGAATTGACGTGACCGCGCCCGAAGTGTCGTACGCGCAGCCGCTCGATGGCCGCCGCGCCGCCGTGGCCTGGCGGGAGCTGTCGCGCACAGTCGCGGGCCTCGGTCGCGACGGGCGAGCATGGCGGAGAATCTTCGCGCCCTTGGTCGCGCGCAGCGATTCACTGCTCGACACCGTCATGTCGCCGATGCTGCCGGTCCCCACTCACCCCCTGGTCGCGGCACAATTCGGCCTGCGTATCGCGCAGGCCGGCTTGCCTGGAGCGCCGTGGGGCCTTTCGGGAGATGAGGCTCCGGCCCTGCTGGCAGGCGTTTTCGCACACTCGATCGGCAGAATCCCGTCGCTGGCCTCGGCCGCCCCTGGCCTGGTGCTGGCAACGCTCGCGCACACCGTGGGCTGGCCTATCCCCAGCGGTGGCAGCCAGGCCATCACCGACGCGCTGGTGGCGGATGCGACCGCGCACGGCGCCCGCATACTCCTCGATCAACGGGCCACGTCCGTCGCTGAACTGCCGCCCGCGCGGGCGGTGCTGCTCGACACCTCCCCACGTGCGCTCGTCGCCATCATGGGCGACCGCGTGGACCCGCGCTACCGGCGTGCGGCGACGCGGTACCGGCACGGGGATGCCGCGACCAAGGTCGACTTCGCTCTGCGGGGACCTGTGCCCTGGGCCGCGAGGGACATCGCTCAGGCGGGAGCGGTTCACCTCGGCGGCACATGGCGCGAGATCGCCCAGGCGGAGGCGGACGTCGCCGCCGGCCGCCACGCGGAACGGCCGTACGTGCTGGTCTCCCAGCCGGGCATCGTCGACCCAACGCGCGCCCCCGAGGGCACGCAGACACTCTGGACATACGCGCACGTGCCCGCAGGAAGCTCCGTCGATGTGCGCGAGTCCGTCATCGCGCAACTCGAGCGGTTCGCGCCGGGATTCCGTGACCAGATCATCGCGACCTCCATCACGACCGCCGGCGACCTGGAGCGGGGAGACGCCAACCTCGTCGGCGGCGACATCGCCACCGGACGTGTCTCGCTGCGGCAGCTCGTGGCGCGGCCCGTTCTCTCGCGTGTGCCGTGGCGTGCCGGCCATGCGACGTATCTCTGCTCCGCCGCCACTCTCCCTGGGCCAGGAGTTCACGGTATGTCGGGGTATCACGCCGCGCGGCTGGCGCTGCGCGAGGTCTTCAGCCGACCCGTGCCCGACCTTCGCCCGTAGCAGCATGAGGCGTCCGGATGCTGTGGCCTCCGGCATCCGGAATATTCGTTCAGGAGCCTCGCAAAACCCCCCGCTTACCATTGAGCCCATGTGTGGAATCGTGGGATACGTCGGCCCCCGGCAGAGTCAGGCCATCCTGATCTCGGGTCTCTCCCGGCTCGAATACCGCGGGTACGACTCCGCCGGCATCGCCGTGATCGACGGCGAGGGCGGCCTGGGCATGCGCAAGCGCGCGGGCAAGCTCAAGGTGCTCCGCGACGACCTGGCCACCAGCCCGCTCGCCGACGGCACCACCGGCATCGGCCACACCCGCTGGGCGACGCACGGCGGCCCGACCGACGGCAACGCGCACCCGCACCTGGCCGACGACGACAAGCTCGCCGTCATCCACAACGGCATCATCGAGAACTTCTCCGAGCTCAAGTCCGAGCTCGTCGCCGAGGGTTTCACGTTCCTCAGCGAGACCGACACCGAGGTCGCCGCCGTCCTCCTGGGCCGCGAGTATCGCCGCACCGGGGACCTGGTCACGGCGTTCCGCAGCGTCGTCTCGCGCCTCGAGGGCGCGTTCACGCTGCTCGCGATGCACGAGGACCAGCCCGGCCTCGTCGTCGGCGCGCGCCGCAATTCACCGCTCGTGATCGGGCTCGGCGAGGGCGAGAACTTCCTCGGGTCCGACGTCGCCGCCTTCGTCGAGCACACCCGCAACGCCCTCGCGATCGGGCAGGACCAGATCGTGGCGATCACGCCGGCCGGTGTCGAGGTGACCGACTTCGGCGGCAACCCCGTCGAGGTCGAGCCGTTCGAGGTGACCTGGGATGCCTCGGCCGCCGAGAAGGGCGGCTGGTCGTCGTTCATGGCCAAGGAGGTCTCAGAAGAGCCCGAGGCCGTCCGCAACACGATCCTCGGCCGTGTCCGCGACGGCGAAGTCGTGATCCCCGAGCTGGACGGCATGGACGAGCTGTTCGCCGGCATCTCGCGCATCATCGTGATCGCGTGCGGCACCGCGGCCTACGCGGGCCAGGTCGGCAAGTACGCGATCGAGCAGTGGACCCGCATTCCCGTCGACGTCGAGCTCGCGCACGAGTTCCGCTACCGCGATCCGGTCATCGGTCCCGACACCCTCGTGGTGTCGATCAGCCAGTCCGGCGAGACCATGGACACGCTCATGGCCGTCAAGTACGCCCGCGAGCACGGCGCCAAGACGCTCTCGATCTGCAACACCCAGGGCGCGACGATCCCGCGTGAGTCCGACGCGATCGTCTACACCCACGCCGGGCCCGAGGTCGCGGTCGCCTCCACCAAGGCGTTCCTCGCTCAGATCACGGCGCTGTATCTCACGGGCCTGCACATCGGGCGCGTGCGGGGCGTGGTGACGGCAGCGGATGCGGCAACCCACGTCCGCGAGCTCGAGGCGATTCCGGCCAAGATCTCGCAGATCCTCGAGCGCGAGCAGCCGCGCATCGAGCAGTTCGCCCACTGGATGGCCGACACCCGCTCGGTGCTGTTCCTCGGTCGCCACGTCGGATACCCGATCGCGCTCGAGGGCGCGCTCAAGCTCAAGGAGCTCGCCTACATCCACGCCGAGGGCTTCGCCGCCGGCGAGCTCAAGCACGGCCCGATCGCCCTGATCGAGCCCGGCCAGCCGGTGTTCGTCATCGTGCCCTCGCCGCGTCAGTCGGCCGAGATGCACAAGAAGGTGATCTCGTCGATCGAAGAGATCCGCGCCCGCGGCGCCCGCGTCATCGCGATCGCCGAAGAGGGCGACGTCGCCGTGCTGCCGAAGGCCGACGAGGTTCTGCGCATCCCGCTCGCTGCGCCCCTCTTCGAGCCGCTCCTGGCCGTGGTGCCGCTGCACATCTTCGCGATGGGCCTGGCGACGGCCAAGGGCCTGGACGTCGACCAGCCCCGCAACCTCGCGAAGTCGGTCACGGTCGAGTAGGGCGGACGCGCCGGCATCCGTTTCGTCTCGCTCGTTCAACAACCCGGTACGACACTGCGCGATAGGGTGACGGATGCCGCGAACGCGGCGCGCAGGAGGGCTCCATGATCGTCGGAATCGGCGTCGACCTGGTCGACATCGCTCGATTCGAGCGCACGATCGAACGGACTCCGCGCCTGGTCGAGCGGCTGTTCTCCGGCTCGGAGCGCACGCTGAAACCGCATTCGCTCGCCGCGCGCTACGCGGCCAAGGAGGCGCTCATCAAGGCGCTCGGCGGTTCGGACGGCGTGCACTGGACCGAGATCGAGGTCGCGTCCGAAGCATCCGGCCGCCCTCACTTCATGCTGACCGGCTCGACCGCCGCGGTCATCGCGGAGCGCGGGATCACCGCCGTGCACCTGTCGCTCTCGCACGACGCGGGACTCGCGACCGCCTACGTCATCGCCGAATCGGACGGAACCGTCCGCAGCACGACCGCGGAGGAGGGCTCGTGAGCCGCCTGCCGGTGGGCGCGCTGCGCGAGGCGACCGTCGACGTCGGGGCGATCGCCGACAACGTGCGGCACCTGCGCCGGCTCACGCAGTCCGAGGTGATCGCGGTCGTCAAGGCCGACGGGTACGGGCACGGGGCGGTGCGCTCGGCCGCGGCCGCGCTCGAAGGCGGAGCGACGCGGCTCGGAGTCTCGGACATCACCGAGGCCCTCGCACTGCGGCGAGGCGGCATCGACGCTCCCGTCGTGGCGTGGCTGCACGCACCCGGCTCGGACTTCGCGCAGGCCGCGGCGCACGGGATCGAGCTCGGAATCTCGAGCCTGGACCAGCTGCAGCAGGCCGCGGCCGCGGCATCCGCTGATCGTCCGGTCTCGGTCCATCTCAAGCTCGAGACGGGACTGTCGCGCAACGGCATCGCGCCGGCCGATTACCGCGTCGTGTTCGCCGAGGCCGCGCGGCTCGAGCGCATCGGCAAGCTGCGCGTGATCGCGCTGTTCAGCCACCTGTCCAACGCGTCCGCCGATGACGACCGTGCAGCCCTGCGCACGTTCGAGCAAGCGGTCGGCGAGGCGGCGACGCTCGGGCTGGCCCCGCCGCTGCGACACATCGCGGCGACCCACGCGGCCATCGCGCTGCCCGAGTCACGGCTCGGGTGCGTGCGCATCGGCATCGGCATCTACGGTCTCTCGCCGTTCGACGACCGCTCGTCGGCCGACCTCGGACTGCGCCCCGCGATGACGCTGCGCGGCACGGTCGCTGCGGTGCGGCGGGTCCCCGCCGGCAAGGGTGTCTCGTACGGCTACGCCTATCGAACCGACCGTGACACGACCCTCGCGCTCGTGCCGCTCGGCTACGCCGACGGCGTGCCGCGGCAGGCGTCGGGCAACGGGCCGATCGTGATCGGCGGCCGCCGGCACTCCGTCGCCGGCCGCATCGCGATGGACCAGTTCGTGGTCGACGTCGGCGATACCCCGGTCGCGGTCGGCGACGAGGCCGTGCTGTTCGGCGACCCCACGCTGGGAGTGCCGTCGGCGACGGAATGGGCGGATGCCGCCGGCACCATCAACTACGAGATCGTCACGCGCATCGGCCCACGGGTCACGCGCCGGCAGGTGTCCGAATGAGCGCCGCCCGTGTTCGCAATTCAGTCTGCACGCGCGCGACGCGCGGGCGAGCCGGCGAAATCGCGCAGCTCGACCGGCCCTCGGTTCACGCGGAGACTGCGTTGCGAACGGGGGCGGCGTCGTGACCGGGCTGGATCCGCTGGCCGGGACGCGCGAGGTCCCCTCGCCGCACGACATGGAGCAGCTCGGCGAGGAGATGGGACGGATGCTGCGCCCCGGCGATCTTGTCGTGCTCACGGGTCCGCTCGGCGCAGGCAAGACCACCCTCACGCGCGGCATCGCCCAGGGGCTGGGCGTCCGGGGTCCGGTGCAGAGCCCGACGTTCGTGATCGCCCGCACCCACCCGTCTCTCGTCGGAGGCGCGCCCCTCGTCCATGTCGACGCGTACCGGCTCGGCTCGCCGGCCGAGCTCGACGACCTCGACATCGACTTCGAGGCCTCGGTCGTCATCGTGGAGTGGGGCCGCGGCATGGTCGACGGACTGCGGGATGCCTGGTGGGAGGTCGAGTTCGACCGCGAGTGGCACGGCCACGGCTCGGACGACGCATGCGAGGGGCCCGCCCACGAGGCCGAGCTCGACGCCGACGCCCCGCGACTGGTGACCATCGCGCGCCGCCCATAGCCCCGGCATCCCTCCTCTGCGGACCTGCGCCCCCTCATCGACCGGGGCCGGCCGTACCCGCGGTTACGCTGGAAGGCGTGATCCTGGGCATCGACACGTCGCTCGGCTCCGCGGTGGCGGTGGTCGAGCCGGACGGCGTCATCCGCTCGCAGGTCGAGAGCGCCGACCCGCGCGGGCATGCCGAAGTGATCGGCACTCTGATCGAGCGGGCGCTGGCCGAGGCATCCGTCACCGTCTCCGACATCTCCCACGTCGCCGCCGGAATGGGACCAGGACCGTTCACCGGGCTTCGCGTCGGCATCGCGGCGGCGCGCACGTTCGCGCTCGGGCGGGGTGTTCCGGTCGTGCCGGTCGTCAGTCACGACGCCGTGGCGCTCGAGCTGCTGCTGCACGACGCCCTCACCGGCGGGTACCAGGACGTCGCCGACGAAGCCTTCGCCGTCGTCACCGACGCGCGCCGCCGCGAATTCGCGTACACCGTGTACCGCGGCCTCGACGACGACGGCCTGCCCGTGCGCCTCGACGGCCCGGCCCTGACTCCGCGCGAAGACCTGGACGACGTGCTGCGCACGGTGGGCGCGATCCGGCGGGACGCCGAGCGCATCCCCGCCGCGATGCTCGCGCTCGCCGCGGCCCGCGCCCTCTCGGCCGGGCGCGCGATCGCGCCGGCCGACGCGCTCTACCTGCGCTCGCCCGACGTCACGATGCCCGGCGCGCCGAAGCGGGTGAACCTGTGACCCTCCGCCCCGCGACCCCCGACGACCTCGGCGCGATCATGGCGCTCGAGCGCGCATCGTTCCCGACGGACGCGTGGTCCGAGGCGATGATGCGCGAAGAGCTGGCCTCGCCGCACGGCTGGTACGTGGTCGACGAAGAGGCGGGACGGCTGCTGGGTTACGCGGGCCTGCGTGCCGTGAGAAGGGCGACGGATGCCGACATCCAGACCATCGCGATCGCCGAGGCCGCGCGGGGGCGTGGCCGGGGTCGCACGCTCCTTCGAGCTCTGCTCGAGGAGGCGTCCCGGCGTGACGTGCGCGAGGTGTTCCTCGAGGTGCGCGCCGACAACCCCGTCGCGCAGGCGCTCTACGTCTCGGAGGGCTTCCTCGAGATCGGCCGCAAGCCGCGCTACTACCAGCCCGACGACGTCGACGCCGTGGTGATGAAGCTCGACCTTCGCGGGTGGGCAGGGGCGGGGCATCCGGATCCCGGGACTCCCACGGAAAACCGGATCCGGAAACCGGAGAACCGCGCACTTTCCGGTTCGGATACGGCGGATGCTCCGGGAACGGACGCGAACTCCGGTTTCCGGATCGACGGCTCGAGCACGGGCGCGACCGCGGACGCGGCGTGGCAGGGCGGGGTGTGCACGTGAACCGCAGGGAACCCCTGGTGCTCGGCATCGAGACCAGCTGCGACGAGACCGGGATCGGGATCGTGCGCGGCCGCACGCTGCTGTCCAACACGATCGCGAGCTCGATGGACGAGCACGCCCGCTACGGCGGTGTCGTCCCCGAGGTCGCCGCTCGCGCGCACCTCGAAGCGCTCGAACCTGCGATCCGGGCAGCGCTCGCCGAGTCGGGCGTCGCGCTGACCGACGTCGACGCCGTCGCGGTGACCTCGGGGCCGGGCCTGGCCGGAGCACTCATGGTGGGCGTCGGTGCCGCGAAGGCGCTCGCGGTGTCGCTCGAGAAGCCGCTGTACGCCGTGAACCATCTCGTCGGTCACATCGCGGCCGACATCCTCTCTTCTGACGAGCACGGTGACCAGGCGCCGCCGCTCGAGTACCCCACGGTGGCGCTGCTCGTCAGCGGCGGGCACACGTCGCTGCTGCTGGTGCGCGACCTCACCAGCGACGTCGAACTGCTCGGCGAGACGATGGACGACGCCGCCGGCGAGGCGTTCGACAAGGTCGCGCGCCTGCTGGGACTGCCGTACCCGGGCGGTCCCGAGATCGATCGGGCCGCGGCATCCGGAGATCCGAACGCCATCGCCTTCCCCCGGGGACTCTCGCGCGCCAGCGACATGGCCGGACACCGCTACGACTTCTCGTTCTCGGGCCTGAAGACCGCGGTCGCGCGATGGACCGAGCAGCGCCAGGCCGCGGGCGAGCCCGTGCCGGTCGCGGATGTCGCGGCGAGCTTCCGCGAGGCCGTCGTCGACGTGCTCGTGACGAAGGCGCTCGCCGCCTGCCGCGACTACGGCGTGCCCCGCCTGCTGCTGGGCGGCGGCGTGATCGCCAATCGCCGCCTGCGCGACGTCGCCATCGAGCGCGCGGCGGCCGAGGGCGTGACCGTGCGCGTCCCGCCGCTGTCGCTGTGCACCGACAACGGCGCGATGATCGCGGCCCTCGCGTCCGAGCTGATCATGGCCGGCCGGCCGGCCTCGACCCTCGAGTTCGGGGCCGACTCGACCCTTCCCGTCACCGAGATCCAGGTCGCGGAGTCCGCATGAACGACGACGAGCGGATGCCTCAGCCCGGCCCCTCCCCGGACCCCGCCCCGCCCCCATCCGACAGGTTGAAGAACCACACGGAGGGTGAGGAACCACGCGGCGAGGAGAGTCTCAACCTCGATGCGGTTTCTCAACCTCACCCACCGCTGCCGGACGCCGTCGTGGAAGGGCCCTCGCCGGACGTCGCGCTCGCCGACGAGGCCTCGCCGCTGCCCGGCGCGCACCGCGGCGGGTTCCGCCGGCTGCCGACCGCTCCCGTGCCGGTGACGGTGCAGTCGGCTCCCGTCGAGCCGGGCACCGAGGAGGAGACGCCGTCTGCCCAGTGGCTCGCTTCGGGCGAGCCGGCGATGCACCGCGGGCTCGCCGGCTGGGCGCTCGCGTTCGCGATCGTGGGGCTGGTGGTCTCACTGTTCGTCGGGTGGGGCTTCCCGATCGGGCTCGTGGCCGTGATCTCGGCGATCCTCGCGCTGCGGCGGCCCCTCGAGAGCCGTGCGATGGGCATCTGGGCGATCGCGATCGGCGTCGTCTCGATCCTCTACAGCGCGGGGTGGCTCCTCTACGCGGCCACGCGCGCGAACCTCCTCGGCTGAGCTCCTGCGCGCCCGGCGCCGGACTCAGACCCGGTCGGCGAGGATCGCGGTGCGGCGCGAGCCGATACGGGTCATGAACAGCGTCGCCGACTCGGCCCCGCTCAGCTTCAGGCGGGTCCGCAGTGCCGCGGGGTCGACATCCACCCCTCGCTTCTTGATCTCGAGGCGACCGATGCCACGCTCGCGCAGCGCCTTCGACAGGTCCTTCACATCGGCGGGGAGCACCTCGCGCACGCGGAACGACGACACGAACGGCGAGGTCAGCGGGGCATCCGATGTGAGATAGGCGATGTGCTCGTCGAGCATTCCTGCCTCGAGCGAGCGGGCGACGTCGCCGATGAGGCGTGCGCGGATGACAGCGCCGTCGGGCTCGTGCAGATAGGCGGCGAGGTCGCGGGCCGGCTCGTCTTCGGCATCCGCCCCCGCCGTCAGCTCGTGCGCCGTCTCGCCGCGTATCACCAGGGCCGCCCGGCGCACGCCGCCGCGGGCGAGCGCGCCCGACCACAGCACCAGTTCCACCGTCGAGCCGTCGGCGCTCACCCACTGCGCCTCGACATCGTCGGGAATGAGGTCGCGATCCAGGCCCGGGCCGAGCTTCACGCCGACCGGCATCCGTCGCGCCAGGTCGAACACCCAGTCCAGCGAGGGCGACCAGTCCTCGGGGCGGGTGCGCTTCGTCTCGGTGTGGCCGGCGGTGCGGCGCGCGGGATCGAGCCACACGGCATCGACGGAGGACAGATCGGATGCCTCGGCCGTGTCGTGCCGCACCTCGACGTCTTCGCCGAACGGGGCCAGGTTGTACGCGGCGATCGCGGCGGTCACCTCGTCGGCGTCGACCGCCTGCACGCGCAACCCGAGCGCGGCGAGTCCGAGCGCATCGCCGCCGATGCCGCAGCCGAGGTCGGCCACCCGCTCGAACCCCGCGTCGCGGAACCGTGCCGCGTGACGCGCCGCGAGCGACAGCCGCGTCGACTGCTCGAGGCCCGCACGGGTGAACAGCATCCGCTCGGCGAAATCCCCGAACTTCGCACGACCGCGCACGCGCAGCCGGGCCTGACCGACGACCGCGGAGACGAGGTCGGGCGAGTGGCCGTTCTTTCTCAGGCGTGACACGGCTCGTGCGACGTCGTCGGCCGACTCGATGGGCGGCGTGGCGTCGAGAAGGCGAAGCCCCTCGGGCGTGAGAAGGGCGGTGAGCTCGGACAGATCCACTCGCCGAGCCTACGTGTCCATCCCGGAGACCGCCCGGCCGAAACCCCCTGCAAACCCCTAACCCTCCCGGCGAGGCTCCGGGGGGATCCCCGATGTTGCGCACCACCCCCCGGTCGCACACTGATGGAGCAGCCGCACCGGCACTCAGACAGAAGGACAGGGACATGCCTGACATCGAAATCGAAGACAACATCGTCGGAAGCGTCGTCGACTCCGGCAACGTCGAGGACAACGCCGTCGGCGTCGTCGGCAACGACGACAACAACATCGGCAACACGGTCGTCGAGGACAACAACGTCGAGGTGGGCAACACCGACGTGAACGTCGAAGACAACAACGTGGGCAGCGTCGTCGACTCCGGCAACACCGACATCGAGGACTCGGGCAACACCGACGTCAACGTCGAGGACAACAACGTCGGCAGCGTCGTGGGCAACGATGACAACAACATCGACAGCGTCGTGGGCAACGACGGCAACGTCGTGGGCAACGATGACAACAACATCGGCAACGTCGTGGGCAACGAGGACAACGGCAACACGGACTCGTACAACGACACCGATGTCGACATCGAAGACAACGGCAACACCGACTCGTACAACGACACCGACGTGGACATCGAGGACTCGGGCAACGAGACCGACATCGACGTCGAGGACTCGGGCAACGAGGACTCCTACAACGAGACCGACATCGACACCGACATCGATGTCGAAGACGTGGGCAACGAGGACTCGTACAACGAGACCGACGTGGACGTCGACATCACGGACTCGTTCAACGAGACCACGCTGAACGACGACTCGGTCACGGTCGGCGTGCGCCAGTACAACACGGGCATCGGCGGGGACCTGAACCTCGGTGGCATGATGGGCGGCGGCGCCGCTGCTGCGGCTGCTGCCGGCTCGTTGCACCTCGAGCTCGACAACCGCGCAACGGTCGTCGACCAGTCGGTCAGCCAGTCCATCGCCGCCGGCGACGACGTCAACCAGTTCTTCGGCCAGGAAGCCGTCGTCAACTCGGGTGACAACGGCGCCGCAGCGGGTGACGACGCCACGGTCGACAACTCGACCACCACCACCACGGTGGGCGATGTCAGCATCGGCAACGAGTGGATCACCACGACGATCAATGACTCGTTCCAGGACAACTCCACCAACGAGTGGAACGAGTTCGAGGTCGAGATCGACGACTCGTTCAACGACTACTCGGACGAGACCAACGTCGACGTCGAGATCGAGGACTCCTTCAACGACTACGAGGTGACCAACGTCGAGAACGAGGTCGAGTGGGAGAACAGCGGCAACTTCTTCAGCCCTGGCGGAGATGTTGCGGGCGACGACCTCGTCGACTTCTGATCTCACTCTCTGAAGCCTTGCCCGGCCGTCTCCCGAGACGGCCGGGCAAGACCATTGTCCGCAGCGATCATGCGGCCGACAGCAAACCAATCCGCCCCCGCCCGCTCGCCGAACCGATGGCGTAGCGTGAGGCGGGGGATCGCGTCGAGGGGGAGTATCGGTGACTGAGGGTACCGCCGTCCAGAAGAGCGGAGCGGATGCCGACGCGCCGGCGGCATCGCCGGTGCTGCCGGCCGCGAGCAAGGCGCTCGTCTCGATGGTCGACAACGTCGGTTCGCTGGCGAAGACGACGGGGCGCGACGACCTCGCCCAGCGACTGGAGCACACCCACGCCCGTCTGCGCGATCCCCACGTGCGGGTCATCGTCGTCGGCGAGTTCAAGAAGGGCAAGAGCAAGCTCATCAACGCTCTCGTCAACGCCCCGGTCTGCCCGGTGGACGACGACGTCGCGACGAGCGTTCCGACCTCGGTGGGCTACGCCGAGACGCCCGACGCCTGGGTGACCATCCAGGTCGCCGAGGACGGCGAACCCCGGCGCCAGCAGATCGCGATCGAGGAGCTCTCCCAGTTCGTCTCGGAGAGCGGCAACCCCAGCAACGAGCGCAAGGTCATGTCGGCCGAGGTGGTCCTGCCGCGCGAACTTCTCAAGGGCGGGCTCCGCCTCGTCGACTCGCCCGGCGTCGGGGGACTGGACTCCACGAACGCACTGGCGACGCTGGCGGCTCTGTCGTCGGCCCACGCGGTGCTGCTCGTGTCGGACGCGTCGCAGGAGTACACCGAACCCGAGGTGCAGTTCCTCAAGCACGCCATGCGCGTCTCGCCGAACGTCGCTGCCGTCCTCGCGAAGACCGACCTGTACCCCGAATGGCGCGAGATCGAACGACTCGACCGCACGCACCTGGGCGACATCGGCGACGTGCCGATCTTCTCCGTGTCGAGCGACCTGCGGCTCATCGCCGCCGAGGAGCGCGACCGCGATCTGAACTCGGAATCCGGGTTCCCCGCTCTCGTATCGCACCTGCGTCAGGAGGTGCTCGGCCGCGCCGAGATCATCCAGGCGCGCAGCGCCGTCCACGACCTCGTGTCTGTCGTCGATCAGCTGAAGATGTCGCTGACCTCCGAGCTCGAGGCGATCCTGCACCCCGAGGACACCCCGAAGCTCATCGCCCAGCTGGAGTACGCCAAGGCGCGCGCCGACGAGTTCCGCGGGCGTTCGTCCAAATGGCAGGTGCAGCTCAACGACGGCGTCGCCGATCTCATCTCCGACATGGAGCACGACCTGCGCGACCGCCTGCGCAAGGTGCAGCGTGAGGCCGAGAACGCCATCGACGAGGGCGACCCCGGACCGATCTGGGAGCAGCTCACGGAGTGGCTCGACCAGCGCATCTCGGCCGCGGTGTCGGAGACCTTCGTGTGGACGGACGAGCGGTCGCGCTGGCTCTCGGAGGAGGTGGCCGAGCTGTTCATCGAGGGCGAAGGCGACCTGCCGGTCATCCACGTCGGCGACACCGAAGGCGTCCTGGATGCCGTGGAGGACATCGCCGCTCTCGATCACCGCCAGATGGGTGCCGGTGAGAAGCTCTACATCGGCGTGCGCGGGTCGTACGGCGGCGTGCTGATGGTGGGGCTGGCGACCGGCCTGGTCGGTCTCTCGCTCATCAACCCGCTGTCGCTGCTGGCGGGTGTGCTCGTGGGCCGCAGGGCCTATCGTGAGGACATGAGCTCGCGACTCTCCCGCCGGCGCTTCGAGGCGAAGAACCTCGTGCGCCGTCATATCGACGAAGTGCAGTTCCAGGTCGGCAAGCAGCTGAAGGACCGGCTGCGGATCGTGCAGCGCGCCGCGCGCGACCACTTCGGCAGCATCGCCGACGAGCTGCACCGCTCGCTGTCGGACTCGGTGCTCGCGGCCAAGCAGGCGGCGGGCTCGTACGCCGGCGAACGCGACCAGCGGGTGCGTGAGCTGCAGCAGCAGGTGCAGCAGCTCGAAGCCCTCAAGTCGAAGATTCCCACGCTTCCCCCTCTGCGTGCCGTGGAGGCAGCGAAGCGGTGAGGCTGTCGACTCAGGAGGATGCCGGCGCGCTCATCCGCTCCGCATCGGAGCTCTACGTCGACGACCCGGTCGCCATGGAGGTGCTGTCCGACCTCGACCGGCGCCTGCGTGAGCCGCTGCGCCTGGCGCTGGCCGGCATGGTGAAGGCGGGAAAGTCGACACTGCTCAACGCGATGCTCGGCGAGCAGCTCGCCCCGACGGACGCCGGCGAATGCACGCGCGTCGTCACGTGGTACCGGTACTCGGCCACTCCGACCGTGACCATGCATCCCCACGAGGGACCACCGCGACGGATGCCGATCCGCCGCGATGACGGACACCTCGTGCTCGATCTGGGCGAGGTCGCCGCCGAGGACGTCGCGTGGATCGATGTCGGGTGGCCGTCCACCGGCCTGCGCTCGATGATCCTCATCGACACGCCCGGTATCGCGTCGCTGTCACGGGACGTGTCGGCGCGCTCGACGGACTTCCTCACCCCCGACACCGAGCCGTCGTCGGCGGACGCGATCATCTACCTCATGCGGCACATGCACGCGTCGGATCTCAAGTTCCTGGAATCCTTCCGCGACACCGCCGCCGGGGCATCCCAGACCGTCAACGCCGTGGCCGTGCTGTCGCGGGCTGACGAGATCGGCTCGGGGCGCATCGACTCGATGCTCTCGGCCGGCAAGGTCGCCCGGCGCTACGAGAAGGACGGCGATCTGTCATCGCTGTCGCTCGGCGTCGTGCCGGTGGCGGGGCTGCTGGCCGAGAGCGCGCGCACGCTGCGCGAGGACGAGTTCGCCGCGTTCTGCGAGCTGGCCGAACTCGACAGAGCCAGCCGAGAGAAGCTCATGGTCTCGGCCGACCGGTTCACGCGGCCGTCCGACCTCACCACGCTTCCCATCGACGTGCGACGCGCCCTCCTCGGACGTTTCGGCATCTTCGGGGTCCGCCTGGCCAGCGCCCTCATCCGCGGCGGCGCGCGTGACTCCACACAGCTGTCGGAGCAGCTCGTGCAGCAGAGCGGCCTGAACGAGCTGCAGCAGTTCATCCGTGAGCAGTTCCGCACGCGCGCGGGTGCGCTCAAGGTTCGCGGGGTGCTCGATGCTCTCGAGGTGCTCCTTCGCGAGCGGCCGCTCGCCGGCACGGACGACATTCGCGGTGGCATCGAGCGCATCTATGCCAGCGCGCACACGCTGCGGGAGCTGTCGCTGCTCTCGCGTGCTCGCGCAGCAGGTCTGCCGCTCGGCAAGACCGACGCGCGCACCGCGGAGCGGATCATCGGCGGAGACGGAACGTCAGCGACGGCGCGCCTGGGGCTCGACGAGACGGCGACCCCTGCGGAGCAGCGCCAGCGTCTCGACGAACTGCTGGTCCACTGGCGGACGCTGAGCCAGTCGCCGCTCGCGGAGCGGGCGACCGTCGAGGCCGCTCGTGTGGTCATTCGCAGCCTCGACGAGATCGCCTCAGAACTCGGATCCGCCGTCCTCACCGGCGCGGCGGATGTCGTGCCGGCGGGCCGTCCACTGCAGGGCGCCGCGGAAGGTGCTGAACAGCAGGGCGATGAGCGCGAGTCCCCACTGCGCGAGGAACACCTGCCGGACCAGGGGCCCGTTGTCGCCCACCGCGATGATCTCCAGTGACAACAGGAACAGCAGGATCTGCGCGGCCACGGTCGCGAGCTGCCACCACCTGACGTTGGGCTTGCGGTTCGAGAACGAGACCAGCAGCACGATCTGCCACAGCAGCAATCCCACGGCGAGGCCGAACACACTCCAGAAGATGATGTCGGCGGCGGCCGTGTACGTCTCGTCGCTGCGGCCCTCCGACACGGTGCGCACCGCATCGGCGATCAGCGGCACCTGGTCCTCGCGGATCACGAAGAGGTAGACGACCGCGATCCCACCCGCCAGCAGGCTCATCACCCACAGGAACTGGCTCACCCGGACGGTGAACGGCGGTGGGACCTTGGTGAGGACCGGCGCCGCATTCGGGCTTGTGGTGGGCGGTCGCTCGGGTGCCTCGCGCCGGGGCGGAGGAGTGCCGCGTCCGCGCTGAGGCGACTCCCGTGGCGCTTGCTGGGCCGGATGCACTTCCGACGCCGGGACCCTGGCCACCGGCACCCGGCCGATCGGCTGCGCGCCCGGCGGGGGCGTCGAAGGCGGCACCGGGACGCGCGCGACCGCGCGCTCCGGCGGTGGATCCTCGAAGGTCGGAGGAGGCGGTTTGCGACGACCGCCCGCGCGCCCCGGCTGAGCCAGGGTGCGCGGGCGGTCGTCGTCGTTCCGTGCGGTCACGTCTCGTCCTAGAGCCCGTCGTCCTCGGCCTCGATGTAGATGTCGTCCACCACAACGGCATCGTCGGACTCGTAGTTGCCCTCGTTCGATGCCTCAACCTCGGTCGCGACCTCGGTGACAGTGGCTTCGTTGAAGGAGTCGTCCACCTCGACATCGACTGCGACATCCGTCGACTCGTCGTTGAACGACTCTTCAGCGTCCACCTCGACATCCGTCTCGGTGTTCGTCGATCCGTCGTTGAACGAACCGTCGATGTTGGTCGTGGTGTCCTCGTTGCCGATCGCCACATCACCCACGGTCGTGTCGGTGTCGGAGTTGTCGACATCGGCATCCTCGCCGGCGGCTGCGCCGTTGTCGCCGCTGTTGACCACGGCTTCCTGGTCGAAGATCTGGTTGACGTCGCCGTCCGCCCAGATGTTCTGGTTGACCGACTGGTCGACGATCGTCGCCCGGTTGTCGATCGCGAAGCTGTTTGTGATGTTGAAGATCTCCTTCTCGACCGACGGGGGTCCGGGAGGGCCCGGGGGAACCGGGGGCTTGGGGTGCACGTCGGGGCGGTCGACGATGACGGGCGCAACGGCGCGCACATCCTCGACGCAGGCGTCACTCAGCCCCACGCGCGACAGCGTGCCCTGCGGATCCTCCTCGAACTCCTCGGCTGCAGACGGGTCGTTCAGCAGACTGAGGATGAACTCGATCAGTGCGTCGGCAATCGTTGCCAGCGGTGTGGTCATGACTCGGCTCCTGTCACTTCAAGACTCATTCCTGAGATTAGGTGTTTCTCACAATCAGCGAATCGGGGGTTTCCCCGAATCGGTGGGGGCTCTTTAGGGGGTTCGTGCGGGGGCACCGTCACGATGCCTGCTCGGGTGCACCCGAATGCGCCAGCGCGACGCGCAGCTTGGCGATCAGGTCCGACCGGGAGGTGGCGCCGAGGCGCCGCCGGATGCTGGCGATGTGGTGCTCTGCGGTGCGCGGCGAGATGAAGATCGTCTCGCCGATCTCGGCGTACGTCTTGCCTTGGACGACCAAGCGGGCGACATCCGTCTCGCGCTCGCTCAGACCCGCGACCGACACGGTCCGGATCGGTCCGGTGCTCTCGACGTCGGGGTCGGCGGGACGGACGTTCTCGGGCGGGTGCAGTTCCCGCGCGCAGGCGAGCAGCCGTGCTGAGACCTTGCGGTCCGACGCGCGCCCTGCTCCCTGACCGGCCAGCCGCGCGGCATCCCACTGCAATCCGATGCCCGCGAGCGCGTGCGACGCCGACTCGATCTCGTCGACGTCCACCGAGCCGGCCAGCACCGACGTCCACAGGCGTCCCGCCTTGGCCATCGTGGCGGCGACGTGACTCGTGGGTGCGGCATCGACCAGGGCGCGTGCGTGCGGGCTCAGGGCGTCGGGATGGTCGCTGAGGATTCCCTCCTGGATGCCTGCCCACCGCAGGTGCGCGGACCAGAGCGCGGGCGAGCCGAGGCGGTTGACGATGCCGAGCGCGTTCGTCAGCAGCTGATCCGTCGTGGTCGAATCTCCGACGCGGGCGCCGGCGCTGACGAACTCGGCGAGCGGCAGCAGCGTATAGAGGTCGACGTCGGCGTCGAGCAGGCCGCCGCGGGCGCTGTCCCACGCCTGCGAGAGAGCGGTCGCGTCCTCGTAGCGCCGCGCCAGGCCGATGCGGATCGCCTGCACCAGCAGGTCGTCGCGCGGCGCGGCCTTCGGCGCCAGCGCGAGAGCGGACTCCAGCGCTTCGCGGGCCTGGGGTCCTCGTGCCTGCTGGAGGGCGATCCACGAGCGCCACAGCAGCAGACGCGACAGCACCCAGGGGGTGCCGGTGTGTCCTTCGACGGCGGAGTCGATCACCGAGCGGGCCGTGGAGAGGTCACCGCTGCTGATGGCGACGACCGCCGCGATGATCGCTGGGTGCTCCGGCATCGGGGTCGAGCTCTGCGACGACGTGTAGAGGTGCGATGCGCGCACCAGATCGGCCAGTGCCGACTCGGCGCGTCCCGGGGTCAGCGTCTCCAGCAGCCCACGCCGCAGCAGCCTCATCGCGACACCGAGGGTCGAGGGTGCCGCCATCGAGGCGCTATCGGGCTCTTCCGCAGCCGACCCCGCGTCGCCGACCCCGAAGCGGGCCACCATGGCGCGGACGGATGCCTCGGCACTGGTGGGCGCGAAGACGTCGTAGAAGCCGCACCCGGTCTCGAGCATCCCGCGCATCGACCAGGTCGCCGCCGCGGTGTCGGCGACGCGCGCCGACGTGGCGGGGGAACCATCCGCGGCGGCGATCGCCTGGTCGATCAGCTGGGCGGCCCCATCGATGTCACCGCACGCCCACGCGGCCTGCGCCCGCTTGGCCGCGAGGTCGGCCGCCGAGGTCGCCCCGGCCTGAGCGGCGGCCCCGTACAGCTGCTGCGCCCGTTGGGGGTCTGCCTCGAGGAGTTGGTCGCCGCGCTCGACGAGCGCGGTCGTCAACTGCGGGTGATGCACGCCGGCGAGAACCGCCGTGCCGGCGGTGGCGAACGGATCCACGCCGCCGGGAAAGCTCGAGAACAGGTCCACCAGACGACCGACGGGAAGCCCCGACCGCACCGAGGCCTGCACGATCGGCACCGGCCGACCGCCGCGGAGCAGAAGCCCCTCCGCGTAGCCCTGCGCGGCGATGCGCTCCGGGTCGTCGAGCAGCGTGGCGGGCAATGGCCCGTCATCGGAGGTGACGACGCAGATCGTCTCGATCATGCGGCGCACGTCGTCGTCGAGCACGTCGAGCCGGTGCGCCACGTTCTGCTCGAGCACGCGAGCCAGCGCCGCGTGCGCGTCGTCGGCCTCGCAGTCCCGCTCGTCATGGGCAGCCAGTGCGGCCGACACCAGCCACGAGACCCCGCCCGTCATCTGAAGGATGGCGTCCAGGCAGGCAGGCGGCAGAGTGCGCTCCTGCGCCGCGAGGTGGTCGAGCACGTCGGCGCGCGTGAGGTGGCCGAGCACGACGGCCGGGCGGCTGCGCTCGAGATGCCGTGCGATGGACGACAGCTCTTCCGTGAGCGGCCACGGCCGGCTGGTCACGACGAGCGCGGCCTCCGGGTCGGACGCGCGGGCGCCCAGGCCTTGGAGCTGGCCCGCCGGCACGAGGTGCAGGTCGTCGACCAGCAGGATGCTCGACGTGGGCACTGCGGTCACGTCCGTGTCGTTGCTCAGCACGGCCAGCGGCATCCCGTTCTCCGAGAGGAACCGCTGCGCGCTGCGGAGCACGGTCGTCTTGCCCGATCCTGCGTTCCCTGAGACGAGCACGCGAGGCGGCGCATCGCCGGCCGTGAGGGCGTCGATAAGGGGGCGCGCGTAGCGCGGGCCTGTGAAATCCGCAGCGTCGAAGAACGACGCCACCATTGATGTCGGCGTAGGCATGATGGATCGCCGGGGCGGATCAGGTGGGCGTGTTCGGGTCGGGAGTGGCCGCGGGTTGTGGTTCGGCGGGCGGCGGGTCGGCGGGCGGATCGGTGGTGCCGGGGTCGGTGGTGCCGGGGTCGGTGGTGCCGGGGTCGGTGGTGCCGGGGTCGGTGGTGCCGGGGTCGGTGGTGCCGGGGTCGGTGGTGCCGGGGTCGGTGGTGCCGGGGTCGGTGGTGCCGGGGTCGGTGGTGCCGGGGTCGGTGGTGCCGGGGTCGGTGGTGCCGGGGTCGGTGGTGCCGGGGTCGGTGGTGCCGGGGTCGGTGGTGCCGGGGTCGGTGGTGCCGGGGTCGGTGGTGCCGGGGTCGGTCGTGCCGGGGTCGGTGGTGCCAGGGTCGGTCGTGCCGGGGTCCGTCGTGTCGGTGGTCTCGGTGTTGGTCGAGGGTGTGCTGGTGCCAGCGTCCGCGGTGGGGCGCGGCGGCGTCTGCGCGCCCTTCGTCGGCTTCGGCGCCGGAGCGGCGTCCGCCTTGGGCTTCGTGACGGGCTTCTGACTGCGGCGCGGCGGTGTGCTGCGTGGCGTGGTCTGCTGCTGCTCGGGCGCGACGACCGGTGCGGTCACGGGCGCGGTGTCGGGCGCGGCATCCGGTTCCGTCTCCAACGTCTCGGCTTCGGGCGTGGGCGTCGGCGTGGACTCCGACGCCGACGGCGCGAAGAACGCGCTCAGTCCCGAGCCGGCGGTCATCGTGCTCCCGAACACGATGGCGGCGGCCACGACGATGGCTCCGCCCGAGATCGCCATGATGTGGCGGACGCTCGGCGCCGAGCGTCCGGCGATGGGGCCGATCGGCGCGGCGAGCACCGAGGCCGGCGCAGTGGGAATGAGGTCGAGCTCGCCCGCGGCGGCGGCATCGTCCCAGAGCGCGAGTTCGCTCGAGACGCCGAGGTCGCGATCCAGAGCGCGGACGAGTGCGGTACGGGCCGCCCCGAGCGCGATGGACGATTTGGGGTCGGCATCGATCGCGGTGGGGCGATCCAGTCGCTCCGACAGACGCTGCGTGACCAGCGGGATGCGGGACGATCCGCCGATGAGGAGGATCGACTCGAGATCCTGGGCGTCGACATCGGCCGCGTCGAGGGCGTCCTCGAGCGCGTCCACGGTCTGCTCGACCGATTCATCGATCATGTCCTCGAACTCCGCCCGCGTCAGTCGCACGCTGGAGCGACCGGCAGGGAGCAGCACGGGGATCACGACGTCGGAGTCGAACGAGAGCGCCTCCTTGGCATCGACGCACTCGCGACGCAGCTGCGAGAGCGCGATGCGGGCGTCGGGGGAGGCATCCTCCAGGGCTTCGGCCGGGACCTCCGCGGCGCGCAGGACGTGGCGGAGCACGTCGTCGTCGAAGTCGGCTCCTCCCAGATTGTCGAGTCCGACCGGTTCGCCGACCACCTCGAAGGATTCGCCGTGCTTGCGCAGGATGACCGAGTCGAACGTGCCGCCGCCGAGGTCGTAGACCGCCAGGGTCTCTCCGTCCTGGAGCGTGCGAGCGGCCTCGTAGTGACGGGCGGCCGCTTCGGGCTCGGTGATGAAGGTCACCTCGCCGACGCCGACGGCGTCCAGCGCGGCGCGGACCAGCCCCAGGCGGTGGGGGCCCCACATCGCCGGATGGGTCAGGGCGACGCCGTCCGGCGCTGCGCCCTCGCGCTCGGTGACCATCTCGATCACGGAGGCGACGGTGCGCGCGTACAGCTGCTCGGTGCGGATCGCCTGACCGCCGACCATGAGCGGCACTTCGTCGCCGATGCTGCGCTTGAACTCGCGGATCAGCCGTTCCGGCTGCGTGACCCCGCGCCGTTCGGCGGCGTCGCCGAACAAGAGGTCGCCGTCTTCGGCGACGAAGACGACGGTGGCCACGCTGTCGCTCTTGCGCCCGAGCGCGAACGATGTCGCGGTGATGCTTCCATCCGCGCTGAGCGTCGCTGTGGCCGCCCCCACGCGGCTCGTTCCCACGTCGACAGCAAGGAAATATGACACACCCATGAAGACTTGCCCCCAGCAATGTAGCGGCGAGCTCCCCCGATCTCGCACCGCGGCCGACCATTCCCAGTGGTAGAGGCACGCGACGTTGCGATGATACATCCGCATCCGGCGCGGGTATAGAGGTCAGCGCCGAAAGGTTGGATTCTCGTCGCGGAAGCGTCCCGACGTCATGGATTGGCACTCACGTTGCAGGAGTGCCAATCACTTGCCTACACTTGGCGTTAGCACTCTCACTGTGCGGGTGCTAACGAGTCTTCAGTCTCAAGGAAAGAAGAGGTAGACCGTGTCGGTTTCCATCAAGCCGCTCGAGGACCGCATCGTCATCAAGCAGGTCGAGGCCGAGCAGACCACCGCAAGTGGCCTCGTCATCCCCGACACTGCCAAGGAGAAGCCCCAGGAGGGTGAAGTCGTCGCCGTCGGCCCCGGCCGCATCGACGACAACGGCAACCGCGTCCCGCTCGACGTCGCCGTCGGCGACCGTGTGCTCTACAGCAAGTACGGCGGGACCGAGGTCAAGTTCGGCGCCGACGAGTTCCTGGTGCTCTCGGCTCGCGACGTCCTGGCGGTCGTCGTCCGCTGAGCCCCGGCGCACAGCGCAGCTTCGAGAGGGCCGGATGCCGTGGCATCCGGCCCTCTCGCATTCCCGGGCGCGGCGACCCGGGGTCGGCGGCGCTCATTAGGCTGAGGTGGTGAGCCGCGAACCCTCCGAGAACCCCACCGGAGGGGACACCGACGAACTGGCCGAGTCCGCGGCATCGACGGCCGGGGTGGCGTTGCCCCCGGCATCCGCCGATCTCTCTCGCGAACGCAGTCTCGGCGGCGTGTACGCGTTCTCGGCGTACTTCCTGTGGGGCTTCCTGCCGCTGTACTTCGTGCTGCTCGCGCCGACCGGACCGTTCGAGCTGGTGGCGTGGCGCATCGTGCTGTCGCTGGTGTTCTGCGCCCTGCTGCTGACCGTCACGCGCACGTGGGGGCGGCTCGCGGCGATCTTCCGGCAGCCGCGCGTGCTGGGACTGACGGTGATCGCCGGCCTGCTGATCTATGTGAACTGGCAGGTCTTCATGTTCGGGGCGCTCAACGAGAACGTCATCGAGACCAGCCTCGGGTACTTCATCAACCCCATCGCCACGGTGCTTCTGGCGGTGCTCGTGCTGCGCGAACGGCTGCGCGTCACGCAGTGGGTCGCGATCGGCATCGCCGCCGTCGCGGTCGTCGTGATCATCGTCGGGTACAGGTCGTTCCCGTGGATCGCGCTGACGCTGGCGGCGAGCTTCAGCCTGTACGGTCTGGTCAAGAAGCGTGTCGGACCATCGGTGGATGCCGTCAGCGGCCTGACCCTAGAGTCGCTGTGGCTCATGCCGATCGCCGCGATCATCCTTGTCGTCGTCGGCACGTCCACGGGCATCACGATGGGTGCCAGTGGCTGGGGTCACGCCGTTCTGCTGAGCCTGGCCGGCGTCATCACGGCGGTGCCGCTGCTGTTCTTCGCGGCCGGCGCGCGCCGCGTGTCGCTGACCGTGATCGGCCTGCTGCAGTTCGTGGCGCCGATCTTGCAGTTCATCATCGGCGCGTGGGTGCTCGGCGAGCCGATGCCGGTCGAGCGCTGGGTCGGCTTCGCGCTGGTGTGGGTCGCGCTGACCGTGCTCACGGTGGACTCGGTGCTCCACGCCCGGCGCATGCGGGTGGCCGCGGCATCCTGATCCCGCGAGCCCGGCGGCCGCGCGGCTTCGACGGTCGCGCTGCTTCGACGCTCGCGCCGTCCGGTCCTGCGGCTCCGCATGGCGGTTGGGGCGCGGGCTTTGCTCCGCGTGCGCGCTCCTAGCTCGGCGAGCGGGGGTCCTTGAGCGGCGTGCGCGCTCCTTGAGCGGCGTGGGCAGGCTCCTTGAGCTTGAGAAACCACGCGTAGGTTGAACCACCGCGTGAGCTGTGGTGTCTGAACCGACATGTGGTTTCTCAACCGACTTGTGGTTTCTCCCGCCGGGGCCCCGAGCCCCGCCGGGCGGATCACCTCGGGTCGTGCGTGGGCGCGGCGCGCGTGCGGCGTGGGCGCCCTCGGCGCGGCCCTTGAGCTTGAGAAACCACGCGTAGGTTGAAACACCGCGTGAGCCGCGGTGCCTCAACCTACATGCGGTTTCTCAACCGAGCCCGGGTATCAACCCGCCCGGAGGCCCAGCGGCTTCGACTCAGCGGACAAGACGGGCGATGGCCTGCGTGGCCTCGGTGATCTTCGCGTCGGCCTCGGCGCCGCCCAGGCGCGCGGCGTCGACCACGCAGTGGCGCAGGTGGTCGTCGAGCAGCCCGACGGCGACGGCCTCGAGGGCGGAGGTGAGGGCGCTGATCTGCGTCAGGATGTCGATGCAGTACTTCTCGTCCTCGACCATCTTGTGGATGCCGCGGGCCTGACCCTCGATCCGCTTCATGCGATTGAGGTACTTGTCCTTGTCGGTGATATACCCGTGGTGGCCGTGGTCCACCGCGGTCGCTGCATCGGTCATGCTTCGTCCTTCAGGTTCATTGTGAATCAGGTTCATTATGTAGCTGGGCCATTGTGGGAGCGGAAGCGGCGCAGTCGCAGGCTGTTGCCCACAACGAAGACGCTCGAGAGCGCCATCGCCGCGCCGGCGATCATGGGGCTGAGCAGTCCCAGCGCGGCGAGAGGGATCGCCGCCACGTTATACGCGAACGCCCAGAACAGGTTGACGCGGATCGTGCGGAACGTCGTGCGCGACAGGCGGATCGCGTCGGCGGCGCTGCGCAGGTCGCCGCGGACGAGGGTGATGTCGGACGCCTCGATCGCGGCATCCGTTCCCGTCCCCATCGCCAGGCCCAGGTCGGCCTGCGCGAGGGCGGCGGCGTCGTTCACGCCGTCGCCGACCATGGCCACGACGCGGCCCTCCGCCTGCAGCGCGGTGATCACGGCGACCTTGTCTTGCGGCAGCACCTCGGCGGTGACCCGCTCGATGTCCACTTCGTCGGCGATCGCGCGGGCAGCCGCAGCGTTGTCGCCCGTGAGCAGCACAGGCTCGAGTCCGAGGGCGCGCAGCTGGGTGACGGCCTGACGGCTGGTCGGCTTGACCTGGTCGGCGACCACGAGCAGCCCGCGGACCTCGCCGTCCCACGCGACGAGCACCGCGGTGCGGCCGGATGCCTCGGCTCGTGCCTTCGCGTCGGCCAGCGACGACGGCAGGGTCAGCGCCCAGTCCGCGAGGAGCGCCTCGCGCCCGACGAGCACCGCGTGCCCCTCGACGACGCCCGACACGCCCTTGCCGGGCACGTTCTGGAACGACTCCACGTCGGGGAGCGGCCCGGTCTCGGTGGCGGCCGCCCGTGCGATCGCCTGCGCGATCGGGTGCTCGGACGCGTGCTCGAGGGCCCCGGCGACACGGAGGAGCTCGGTGCGACCCGGGGCTGCGGCATCCGGAATCTGCGCCACCTCCGCCCGGCGGAGATCTGCTGCCTCCCCGGCGTCCGCCCGGCGGAGGTTGGCGCCGGCGGCGGCGGATTCGGAGCCGATGCTCCGCCCGGCGACGATTTCTCCGCCCGGCGCGGCGTCGTGGCCGGATGCCAGGACGACCTCGACCAGCGCCATGCGGCCGGTCGTCACGGTGCCGGTCTTGTCGAGCACGACGGTGTCGACGGCGCGCGTCGACTCGAGCACCTCGGGACCCTTGATCAGGATGCCGAGCTGGGCTCCGCGCCCAGTGCCGACGAGCAGGGCCGTCGGAGTGGCCAGGCCGAGTGCGCACGGGCAGGCGATGATGAGCACAGCGACCGCCGCGGTGAAGGCGAGAGGAGCGGATGCCCCCGCCAGCAGCCACGCGGCGAGCGTGCCGAGTGCGATGACCAGCACGATGGGCACGAAGATGCCCGAGATGCGGTCGGCCAGGCGCTGAACCTTGGCCTTGCCGGACTGCGCCTCTTCGACGAGCCGCGCCATCTGCGCCAGCTGCGTGTCGTCGCCGACGCGGGTCGCGCGCACCACCAGCCGGCCTCCGGCGTTGACGGTCGCTCCCACGACCGCGTCGCCGGGCGCGACCTCGACGGGCACCGACTCTCCGGTGATCATCGAGGCGTCGACGGCAGAGGTTCCCGAGACCACGACGCCGTCGGTGGCGATCTTCTCGCCCGGGCGCACCACGAACTCCTCGCCCACGCGCAGGTCGGTGATGGCCACGCGGGTCTCGGCGACCCCGCCGCCGGGCGCGGGGCGCAGCACGGCGACGTCCTTCGCGCCGATCTCGAGCAGCGCCCGCAGCGCGGCCCCTGCCCGGCGCTTCGCGCGCACCTCGAAGTAGCGGCCGGCCAGCACGAAGGTCGTCACGCCCGCGGCGACCTCGAGGTAGATGGCTCCGGCTCCGTCACCCGGCTGCGCGGTGCCGCCGAGCAGCACCGGCCATTCGTAGCCGTGCGTCATGCCCGGCATCCCGGCCGTTCCGAGGAAGAGCGCGTACAGCGACCACAGGAACGCCGCCGACACGCCGAGGGAGATGAGGGTGTCCATGGTGGCGGCGCCGTGGCGCAGGTTCACCCAGGCAGCCCGGTGGAACGGCCAGGCGCCCCACACCACGACCGGCGCGGCGAGGGCCAGCGAGGCCCACTGCCAGTACGTGAACTGCAGCGCGGGGATCATCGCGAGCAGGATCACCGGCACCGACAGCACGATCGAGCCGATGAGCCGCTGACGCAGCCCGGTCAGCTCGGAGTCATGCGCGGCCGCGGGCTCTGCTTCTGCCGCGGGCGGCTGGGGGAGCGCCGCCGTGTAGCCGGTCTTGACGACCTCGTCGATGAGCGTCTGCGGGTCGAAGCCCTCCGGCGCGTTGACGACCGCCTTCTCGGTGGCGTAGTTGACGGATGCCTCGACCCCGTCCAGCCGGTTCAGGCGCTTCTCGATCCGTGCGGCGCACGAGGCGCACGTCATGCCGCCGATCTCGAGTTCGACCCGGGCGGCCGGGGCCGAGGGCACCATCAGGCGCGCACCGCGCTGTAGCCGGCCTCGTCGACGGCCGCGAGGACGGCGTCGTCGGCGACCTCACCCGAGGCGACGATGGTGAGGGAACCGGATGCTGCGCTCACGCGCACGTCCTGGACGCCCGCGATCTTCGACACCTCGCCGCGCACCGACGCTTCGCAGTGCCCGCAGGTCATGCCCGTCACGGTGTACTCGAACTCAGCCATTGGTGGACTCCTTCTTCCGGATTCTGGATACCCCTTGGGGGTACAACACCGTCGAGTTTATACCCACGAGGGGTATGCGACGCCCGCGCACACGAATTCGCCCCGAAATCCCCGGTCCCGCGGCGTTACAAACCGTTAACGAAGAGCAACACACGGCGGTGCCTGCCGCGGTTAGGTTTAGGACATTGAGGTCGGTTCCCGAGCCGATCCGCGTACACACCACAGCAAGGAGCAACATGAGCGTCTTCACCCGCTCGCGCAAGACCACCGTCCTCGGCGGTCTTGCGCTCGTCGGCGCCAGCGCCCTCGTCCTCGCCGGCTGTGCCGGTGGGGGCACCGGTGGCACCGAAGAGCCGACCGAGAATGCCGGTCCGACCGAGGAGCTGAGCCTCACGCTCGGCACCGCCCTGCCGCAGACCGGTAACCTCGCGTTCCTCGGACCGCCCGAGGAAGCCGGCGTCGCCTACGCCATGGCGCAGATCAACGAGGTCACCGCCGACACCGGACTCGACGTCGATGTCGTGTTCGGCGACTCCGGCGACACCGACAACAAGGCGTACGAGGCCGAGATCCCGCGTCTGCTGGGTGAGGGCGTCTCCGCCATCATCGGCGCCGCGTCCTCGGGCGTCTCGCTGCAGTTCATCGACCAGGTCACCGGCGCGGGAGTCATCCAGTTCTCGCCGGCCAACACCTCGGACGCGTTCACCACGTACGACGACAACGGGCTGTACTTCCGCACCGCGCCGTCGGACGTGCTGCAGGGCGAGGTGCTCGGCAACCTGATCGCCGAAGACGGCCACCAGACGCTCGGCATGATCGTGCTGAACGACTCGTACGGCACCGGTCTGGCCAAGTACGTCACCGAGGCCTTCGAGGCCGCCGGTGGCGAGGTCGTCGCTCAGCCCACCTACAACACGGGTGACACGAGCTTCGACGCGCAGATCTCGGAGGTCCTCGCGGCCGACCCCGACGCGATCGCACTGATCACGTTCGAAGAGGTCAAGACGATCCTCCCGAGCCTGTTCGGCCAGTACCCCGCCGAGAACCTGTACTTCGTCGACGGCAACCTGGCCAACTTCGGAGAAGAGTTCCCCGCGGGCTCGCTGACCGGCGCGAAGGGCACGTTCCCGGGTCTGTCGCTGGATGCCATCACGGACTTCACCGACGCGCTCGACGAGTTCGTCGAGGCCGAGGGCATGGACCCGCTGACGGAGTACACCTACGCGGCCGAGTCGTACGACGCGACCATCCTCCTCGCCCTGGCTGCGCTCGCCGCGGGCTCGACCGACTCGGCTGCCATGGCCGAGAAGCTGATCGAGGTCTCGGGCGGCTCCGGTGACGGTGAGAAGTGCGAGTCGTACGCCGACTGCGCCGCGATCATCGTGGGCGGCGGCACCGCCGACTACGACGGCGTGTCGGGTCCGATCACGTTCGACGAGGTCGGCGACCCGACCGAGGCGTCGATCGGCATCTACCAGTTCGGCGAGGACAACACGTACGGTCCGTACGAGGGCTGATCCTCTCTGACGCGACGGCCCCGGGTCCTTGGACCCGGGGCCGTTTCGCGTGCCTGGCCGGGGCATCATTCCCAACACCTCCTGCGGGGGAGGGGCGCCGCCACACAGAGTAAGCGGGGGCCGGATGCCGTGGCATCCGGCCCCCGCTTCGTGCGAGGTCGCCGGATCTAGCTGCCGAGCGTGCCGAGGTACAGCTCGGTGACCTTGGGGTCGTTCAGCAGCTCGCGTCCGGTACCCGTGTAGGCGTCGCGCCCCTGGTCCAGAACGTAGCCGCGGTCGCAGATCTGCAGGCAGCGACGCGCGTTCTGCTCGACCATGATGCAGGTCACTCCGGCCTTGTTGATCTCGGAGACGCGGATGAACGCCTCGTCCTGCCGGACCGGCGAGAGGCCGGCCGACGGCTCGTCGAGCAGCAGCACCTTGGGGTCCATCATGAGCGCACGGCTCATGGCGACCATCTGCCGCTCACCGCCCGACAGCGAGCCGGCGCGCTGCTTGAGGCGCTTGCCCAGCTCGGAGAAGATGCCGGTGACGAACTCGAGCCGCTCCTTGTAGATGCCGGGCCGCTGATACAGCCCCATCTGCAGGTTCTCCTCGATCGTGAGGCTGGGGAACACGTTGTTGTTCTGCGGGATGAAGCCCACGCCGCGGGCGACGAGCTTGTTCGCCCGAAGGCCTGTGATGTCTTCGCCCTCGAGCGAGATCGAGCCGCTGCGGATGTTCACCTGGCCGAAGATCGCCTTGAGGAGCGTCGACTTGCCGGCGCCGTTCGGGCCGATGATGCCGATGAGCTCACCCTGCTCGGCGACGAGGCTGCAGCCGTTGAGGATGTTCACGCCCGGCAGATAACCGGCGTGCACCTCGTCGATGACGACGACGGGCGTTCCCGTCGCGGTGGGAGCGGTCATGTGCGGTCCTCCTGTTCCTCTTCGGCGACGCCCTCATCGACGAGGACCGTGGCGGATGCCGCGGCGGAGGCCGCAGCATCCGTCGTCGGGTCGGCCTCGATGACGTCGATGCGCCCGGTCACGACGCCGAGGTCGAGATCCTGGTGGGCCCCGAGGTACGCGTCGATGACGGCGGGGTCCTTCATGACCGTCGCCGGGTCGCCCTCGGCGACGATGCGGCCCTCGGCCATCACGATCACCCAGTCCGCGATGTGGCGCACCATGTGCATGTCGTGCTCGACGAACAGGACGGTCATGCCCTCGTCCTTGAGGTCGAGGATCTTGTCGAGGAGCGACTGGGTCAGCGCCGGGTTGACGCCGGCCATCGGCTCGTCGAGCATCACGAGGGTCGGATCGGTCATGAGCGACCGGGCCATCTCGAGGAGCTTGCGCTGGCCGCCCGACAGGCTGGCGGCGAAGTCGTCGGCCTTGGCGTCGAGCTTGAACTTCTGCAGCAGGACCATCGCGCGGTCCTCGATCTCGGCATCCTGCGAGCGCCAGAGCGCCGGGATCATGCCCGCCCAGAACTTCTCGCCGCGCTGATTCTGCGCGCCGAGCTTCATGTTCTCCATGACGGTGAGCAGGCCCAGCGCCTTGGTCAGCTGGAAGGTGCGCACCAGGCCGCGGCGCGCCACCTTGTAGGCGGGAACGCCCGAGAGCGACTTGCCCTCGAACGACCACGTGCCCTGATCGGGCTGGTCGAACCCGGTCAGCAGGTTGAACAGCGTGGTCTTGCCGGCGCCGTTCGGGCCGATGAGGGCGGTGATCGCGCCACGCGGGATCTCGACGTGCTCGACGTCGACGGCGGTCACGCCACCGAAGGTGCGGCGGACGCCGTCGGCGACGATGATCGGGTCGACCTTCGCGACACCGGGCACCGCCTCGCCCACGTGCAGGCCGGTCGTCTTGGCGCGGGCCACGGGTGCCGACCCGGTGGCCGGCGCGGCCTCGTTCTCGGGGATGCTGTTATCGGACAAAGGTCAGCTCCTTCTTATTGCCGAGGATGCCCTGCGGCATGAAGATCACGAGCAGCATGAGCGCGACGCCGACGAGGATGAACCGCAGCGTGCCGGCCTGGATCTGGTTCAGACCCGGGAGCCAGCCGGCCGAGGCCATCGCCGGCAGCACGTTCGCGAGGAACGTCTGCAGCGCCCAGAAGATGAGCGATCCCAGCAGCGGGCCGAAGACCGTCGCGGCGCCACCGAGGAGGAGGGCCGTCCACACGAAGAACGTCAGCGACGTGACGTACACGCCGGGGCTCACCGCGGACGGCAACGCGTAGACGATGCCTCCCGCGGCGGCGAGGACACCGCCGAGCACGAGGGCCTGCATCTTGTACGCGAACACGTTCTTGCCGAGCGAACGCACGGCGTCCTCGTCTTCGCGGATGCCCTTCAGGTTGCGTCCCCACGGGCTGCGTGTGAGCATCCACACCACGAGGGCGGCGATGCCGAGCGTGACCAGGCCCATGATGCGGACCCACCAGCCGGTCTCGTTGTACACCCACGGTCCGAAGCCGTACTGCCCGTCGGGAATCGGGTTCGAGTCCCGGAAGCTGCCGTGGTACCCGCTCAACCCGTCGGCCGAGCCCGTCACCGCGTCGAACGCGGTCGTGAGGAACAGCAGGCGCACCACCTCGGCAGCCGCGATGGTCACGATGGCGAGGTAGTCACCTCGCAGACGGAGGGTGGGGATGCCGAGGATCAGGGCGAAGATCGCGGCTCCGACCAGTCCCACCAGAGCGCCGGCCCACCAGGGGAGGCCGAAGCTGAGGATGGAGATGGCGTAGCCGTAGGCGCCGATCGCCATGAAGCCGGCGATGCCCATGTTGATCAGGCCCGCGTAGCCGAAGTGCACGGCGAGGCCGAGCGCGGCCAGCGCGTAACCGATCGTCGCCGGGCTGAGGATCGACGAGGCGGTGTTCGAGAGAATCTGAATCCAGTCCATGGGTGGTCCTAACCGATCCGCTCGCGTCGTCCGAGGATTCCCTGTGGGCGGAACAACAGGATGACGATGAGGATGAACAGGGCGCTGGCGTACTTGAGGTCGGCCGGGATCCACAGGCTCGACACCTCGACCAGCAGACCCACGATGATCGCGCCGACGAGCGCGCCGTACGCGGTACCCAGACCGCCGAGCACCACCGCGGCGAACATGAGCAGCAGGATCTGGGCGCCCATGTCCCACTTGATGCCCGGGCGGTAGTACGCGTAGAGGATGCCGGCGAGGCCGGCGAGGCCGCCCGCGACGATCCAGACGACCCGCACCACCGCGTCGACGTCGATGCCCGACGCCGCCGCCAGGGACGGGTTGTCGGAGATCGCCCGCGTCGCCTTGCCCAGGCGGGAGCGCGTCAGCCACAGCGCGAAGGCGACGATCACGAGGATCGAGATCGCGAGGGAGGCCATGTCGATGATGCTGAGCTGGACCACCCCGAAGAGCGGGAGCTTCTCTTGCGACGAGAACGGGAGCTGCAGCGTGCCACCGCCGATGAACAGCTGGAACGTGTAGCGCAGGGCGAGTGAGAGTCCGATGCTGACGATCATGAGCTGCACGACTCCGACGCGCCTTCGGCGCAGCGGTCTCCACAGGATCATGTCGAGGACCAGGCCGAAGACGGCGCTCAGGACCACCGCGATGGGGTATCCGAGCCACCACGGCAGCGCGAGACTCGCGGGGCCGACCAGGAACAGCGCGGCGATCGCGCCGAAGGTCACCATCTCGCCGTGCGCGAAGTTCGAGATGCCGGTCGTGCCGTAGACCAGCGACAGGCCGATCGCGGCGAGTGCCAGCATGAGGCCGAAGCTCAGGCCCTGGACGATGCGCTGCACGAGCTGATCGAAGAAGCTCGTGACGTTGCGCTCGCCCTCGCCGATGAAGAAGTTCACCGAGACGCGGCCGCCCTGGCCCATCTCGACTTCCTTGACATTCGGGGTGTCGTCCTCGGGATCGACGACGGCGATGCCCTCGGGGAGTGTGTCTTCGTCGAGGGTGATGACGTAGGTCTCGCCGCGCTCGGGGACTCCGACGCGCCACTGCCCCTCGGCATCCGTCTCGACTTCCTGCTCACCCCCCGGACCGTCGATCGTCAGGGCGACCCCTTCGAGCGGCTCGCCGTCGAGCTGCACATTGCCGCTGATGCGGTAGGGATCGTCTTCATCTGCCAGTGCGGGCGTCGCGGTGGCGAACAGCCCGAGCAGGATGAGCAGCAGCCCGAAAAGCGCAGCGGTGGCGCGCCTTCCGGCGATGCGTCTCGTGGTCACAGTCGCAGGACCCACAGAACCTCCAGTTCGCACGACACGTACACCGAAGCTTCGGGTCGCATCGGCCGTGATGAACGACGGTACGACTGTAATGTGTCGCCGGTGTTTCGCCTACGACACCCTGTGGATACGTGATGGATTCGCAACGGGATGCCGCGGGCCGCGCTGGCCGTCCCGGCTCCGGTGCACGTGCGCGCGGGTGTCGCGCGCGGGAACAAACGGCGTCTTCGCGCGCTTAGAATCGAGTACGGAGCGTCACAAGCGCACCGGCCGCCGCCGTCCATCTCGAGCAACGCGCCGCGCGCGCAGGAGACCCCATGGAGCACAACGACCCCTTCGGCTTCGTCGGACTGACCTACGACGATGTGCTGCTGCTGCCCGGGCACACCGACGTGATCCCCAGTGAGGCCGACACATCGTCGCGCGTCACGCGACGCATCACCGTCGCGACGCCGCTGATCTCGAGCGCGATGGACACCGTCACCGAGGCGCGCCTCGCGATCGCCATCGCGCGCGAGGGCGGGCTGGGCATCATCCATCGCAACCTCGCGATCGAGGAGCAGGCGTCGATGGTCGACCGCGTCAAGCGCAGCGAGTCCGGCATGATCACCGACCCGATCACGACGACGCCGGATGCCACGATCGAAGAGGTCGACAACCTCTGCGCCACCTACCGCATCTCGGGCCTCCCGGTCATCGACGAGGAGGGGCGCCTGGTCGGCATCGTCACCAACCGCGACATGCGCTTCGTGTCGGGCTTCGAGCGCCAGACCACGAAGGTCCGCGACGTCATGACGAGCGAGAACCTCGTCACCGGTCGCGTCGGCATCAGCGCCGGCGAGGTCATCGCGCTGTTCGCGCACCACCGGGTCGAGAAGCTGCCGCTCATCGACGACGGCGGCAAGCTCGCGGGGCTCATCACCATCAAGGACTTCGACAAGAGCGAGAAGTACCCGCTCGCCACCAAGGACGAGCAGGGCCGCCTGCGCGTCGGCGCCGCCATCGGCTTCTTCGGCGACGCGTGGCAGCGCGCGGAGGCGCTGCGCGACGCGGGCGTCGACGTCCTCGTCGTCGACACCGCGAACGGCCAGTCCGCCGGCGTCATCGACCTCGTCCGCCGTCTCAAGGCCGACTCGAGCTTCGACCACATCGACGTCATCGGCGGCAACGTCGCGACCCGCGAGGGCGCGCAGGCGCTCATCGACGCGGGCGTCGACGCGGTCAAGGTCGGAGTCGGCCCCGGCTCGATCTGCACGACGCGTGTCGTGGCCGGTGTCGGCGTTCCCCAGGTCACGGCTGTGTACGAGGCATCCCTCGCCGCCCGCGAAGCGGGAGTCCCCGTGATCGCCGACGGCGGTCTGCAGTACTCGGGCGACATCGCCAAGGCCCTCGTCGCCGGCGCCGACACCGTCATGATCGGCTCGCTCCTGGCCGGCACCGACGAGTCGCCGGGCGAGATCGTGTTCCAGGGCGGCAAGCAGTTCAAGCAGTACCGGGGCATGGGATCGCTGGGCGCGATGCAGACGCGCGGCAAGAAGACGTCCTACTCGAAGGACCGTTACTTCCAGGCCGACGTCCCCAGCGACGACAAGCTCATCCCCGAGGGCATCGAGGGTCAGGTCGCCTATCGCGGCCCCGTCTCGGCCGTGGCGTATCAGCTCGTCGGCGGCCTGCGCCAGTCGATGTTCTACGTCGGCGCCCGCACCATCGAGGAGCTCAAGGCCAAGGGCAAGTTCGTGCGGATCACGGCCGCCGGCCTGAAGGAGTCGCACCCGCACGACGTTCAGATCGTGGTCGAGGCGCCCAACTACAAGCGCTGATCCGCGACGGGAGCGGATGCCCCGACCCGGCGCGAGCGCGGGTCGCGGGCTCCCGAGTCGTCCCCGCCGCTACCCTGATCCCGTGATCAGACAGCGGCGGCATCCGGCGGCGACGCAGCGCACCGTGCGACTCGAGGCGTTCACCGACGGTGTGTTCGCGATCGCCGCGACGCTGCTGGTGCTCGACCTCACGACGCACTCGATCGGCAAGGTGACCAGCGACGCCGAGATGTGGACCGCGCTCGCCGGCATGGGCGAGCTGCTGCTCAACTTCGTGCTGAGCTTCGTGCTGCTGTGTCTGCTGTGGATGGTGCACGTGCAGCAGTTCGAGCACATCGCCCGAGCGGATCCCGTGCTCATCTGGCTCAACAACGCACGGCTGCTGTTCGTCGTGCTCGTGCCCTTCGCGACCGGCCTGCTGACGCAGTACGAGGCCTACTTCGCAGGCCGCATGGCGATGCCGGTGACCTTCTTCTTCGCGATCCTGTTCGGCTGGGTGCAGTGGCAGTGGGCGGTGCGGCGCCGCGACGTCATGCTCCCGGACCTGACCGAGCAGGAGGCCGTCGCGTACGGTCGTGCCTCGCTGAGCGCGCTCATCATCGGCGGCGTGGTGGTGGCGCTGTCGCCATGGATCGGCTCGGCGGCGTTCCTGCTGTTCCTCCTCGACGGCGTCCTGACCCGAGCGCTGGGTGGCAAGAGCGACTGACCCGCAACGGGCCCGACGCCGCGGTCCCTCCGCGTCGTGGCTCACGACGCGAAGGAACCGGCGGGACCGGCGAGCGCGGATCAGCGACCCGGCGTCAACGGACCCCGGCGAGGTCGGATGCTGCAGCCGGAGCTTCTGTGTCGGCCGGGGACGAGGCTGGGCCCACGCGCCCTGGAGTGGGGACCGTCGCCGAGCGCCCTGCGGGAAGCCACAGCGCCGCGATCGTCGCGACGAGGAGCACGCCCGCGCCCGTGAGCACCGCCGGACGCGCCGCGTCGACGTACAGGTCGGGCAGCAGCTCGCCGCCGGCGCTGACGAAGATCGCCGTCATGACGGCGGTGCCGAGCGCGACGCCCAGTTCGCGGACCGTCGAGTTCACGCCGGAGGCCTTTGCGTGATCGAGCAGTCCGAGGGTGGCCAGCAGCGCCGTCGCCGACGGTGCGAAGACGAGGGCCATGCCGACGCCCGCCATGATGAACGGCGCGATGAGCGCGGGGTAGTCGAGCTCGGTCGACATGATCAGGCCGATCCAGGTCAGTGCCGCCGCCTGAAGGCCCAGCCCCAGCACCATGAGCACACGTGTGCCGACGCGGGGCGCCAGCATCCCCGCGATCGGGGCCACCACCATCGGGGCGAGCGTCCACGGTGTGGTCTGCACTGCAGCCTCGAGCGGCGATGATCCCTGCACCACCTGGAGGTACTGGATGAGGATGAACACCGCCCCGAATGTGCCGAAGCTGAACGCGAAGCCGATGATGTTCGTCACCGAGAACGAGCGGTCCCGGAACAGCCGCAACGGCACCAGCGGAGCCTTCGCGCGGGCCTGCCACGCGAAGAAGATCCCGAGCAGCACGGCGCCGAGGGCGATCTCGCCGATGACGCCGATCGAGTCCCAGCCGTCGTCGTTGCCGCGCACGATGGCGTGCACCAGGGCGAGCACGCCCGCCGCCGCGAGCACGGCGCCCGGCACGTCGATGCGAGCGCGCGCACCGAAGTCGTTGCGCAGCACGAGCAGCGCCAGCGGGATCGCGACGATCGCGACGGGCACGTTGATCCAGAAGATCGCCTGCCAGTTCCAGCCCTCCATGATCGCCCCGCCGACGAGCGGTCCGACGGCGACGCCGAGCCCCGAGACGCCGCCCCAGATGCCGATCGCGAGCGCGCGCCGGGTCTGCGGCACTGCGCCGCTCAGCAGTGCGAGCGACAGCGGCATGACCGCCGCTCCGCCGAATCCCTGCAGCGCGCGGGCGGCGATCAGCTGACCGGGGTCGGTACTGAGCGCAGCGAATACCGAGCCGATGCCGAACACGGCGATGCCGATCGCGAACACCGTCCGCCGGCCGAAGCGGTCGCCGAGGGCCGAGGCGATCAGGATCGCGCCGGCGAACGCCAGCGTGTAGGCGTTGACGAACCACTGCAGCTGCTCCACGCTCGCACCCATCTCGCGATGCAGCACGGGGAGCGCGTTGGTCATGACGAGGTTGTCGAGGGTCGCCATGAACATCGGAACGGATGCCGCGGCGATGACGAGTGCGAACGGTCGAGCGCGACGGGGCCGTGCCGATTCGGTCGGGGCGGTGGCGAGGGGATCGAGGGCCATGAGGTCTCCGTAGTAATTGGATGATTACTTATGAGAAGAAATGTAGTAATCGACTGATTACAAAGTCAAGTCATTCGCTGATAACCTTCCGGGATGAGCTCCGACAGCACCGTCGCCCTGGATGAGACGACCGATCCGGCGCGGCGTCTGACGTCGGAAGAGCGCCGCCGCCAGATCCTCCACGCCGCCCTGATGGTCTTCGGCGCGCGGGGGTACGAGGGCGCCACGACGGACGAGGTCGCCCGGGCCGCGGGTGTCAGTCAGCCCTACGTGGTGCGCCTGTTCGGCTCGAAGGAGAACCTCTTCCTCGCGACGATCGACGACGCCCTGGCCAGGCTGCTCGAGGCGTTCCGCGCGGCGCTGGTCGAGGGCGACGACAGCGACAAGCCCGTCGGCAAGCGCATCGGGGAGGCGTACGTCAACCTCCTCGAGGTCAGGGGACTGCACCAGACCCTCGCGCACGCCTACCTGCTCGGCAGCCACCCCATGATCGGCCCGGCCGCACGCAAGGGCTTCGCCTCGGTGTGGCGGTTCTTCCGCGACGAGGTCGGGTTCGAGGCCGAGGAGGCCCGCTCCTTCATGGCCGAAGGCATGCTCATCAGCACCATGATCGGGCTGCGCCTGGTCGACGACTACGGCTCGGACCCGCAGATCACCGAGCTCTTCCGGTCCTGCTTCCCGACCGAGCTCCCGCACGTGCTTGACGTCATTCCGCGCGGTACCGAGCGCTGGTAACGAGCCTGGGGGAGCGGATGATATGAGCCGAGCCTCGCCGCGCTGAGCCGCGTCGCGACGTCCCGACGCGCCTAACTCGTCACCGGTGCGTATGCGCGGAGGAAGGCGGCGACGCCGGCGGTCAGCATCCGTTCCCGTTCCTTCTCGTCGAACGGGGCGAGGTCCCCGGTGAACATCGCGCGGTTGACCGGGATCCACAGCAGCAGGCTGACGAAGTGCTCGGCGGCCAGTCCCGGGTCGTCGAGCGACAGTCGCCCGGCGGCGGCGAGCTCGGTGAAGCGCTCGGCGAGCGTGGCCAGGACGCGTTCGAATCCGTTCTCGTACCACGACGTGCCGAGCTCGCTGAAGCGCTCGGCCTCGGCGATCACGAGCCGGCGCAGGCGAAGGGTGTCGGGTTCCATCACCGCCTGGGTGAACCGGCGGGCCAAGTGGACGAGGGCATCCTGCAGATCTCGCGGGTCGCGCAGTCCGTCGGCGACCTCGTCCACGAGGACGTCGATGCGCGAGGTCGTATCGAGCACGATGCGGGTGAAGAGCTGCTCCTTGTGTGCGTAGTGCTTGTAGACCGTCTGCTTCGACACCTTGGCGGCCGCTGCCACATCGTCCATGCTCGTGCCCGCGTAGCCGCGGCGAAGGAACAGCTCGGTCGCCGCCTGTTCGATCGCGCTGCGCTTGCTGACGGAGCGCTCGCTCGTGAGGGCCATGGGTCCATCTCCCTTCAGTACTAGACGGACCAGTACTGTGCTGCTACTGTACCAGCGTCGGAGTACTGAACGGTCTAGTTCTGGAGGTAGCCATGACGACCATCACCATCAATCTGCCGGTGAAGGACCTCGCGGTCTCGCGATCGTTCTTCGAAGCCATCGGATTGACGATCAACGAGGATTTCAGCGACGAGAACATGCTCGCCGTGCCGTTGAGCGACGACATCCGCGTCCTGCTCCTCACGCGGGAGTACTTCGGCACGTTCACTCCCAAGCCGATCGCCGACACGTCGCAGGGGATCGAGACGATCCTCGCGATCGGCGTGGATCAGCGCGCAGATGTCGACGCGATGGCGGATGCCGCAGCCGCGGCGGGCGGCGAGGTTCACCGCGAGCCGCAGGACCTCGGCTTCGTCTACAGCCGCAGCTTCGTCGACCCCGACGGGCACGTGTGGGAAGCCGTCCACATGGACTTCTCGGGCGCTCAGGGTTGAGGGGACGAGATCATGCGAAACCCCGACATCGACGCCTACGGGCAGGCGCGCCTGACGCCCGAGTACCAGCAGTTCCTTGCCCGCATCCGTGACCTCATGGCGACCCACGCCCCGGACGCGACCGAGGTGATCAGCAGCGGCTCGCCGGCGTGGCGAGGCACCAGGATCCTCGCGATCATCAGCCCCAGCAAGACGCATCTGACGTTCGCCTTCGAGCGCGGCGCGTCGTTCACGGACCGGCACGGCCTTCTCGAGGGAGAGGGCAAGCAGACCCGGCACGTGAAGATCCGCCAGTGGTCGCCCGCGCTCGACGAGGCACTGCCCGACTACATCGCTCAGGCGGTCGCCGCCGACGGCTGATCCCGGCGGCTGACAACGGCGGGGTGCGTTCGCCGCCGACGCTCGCGCGCAATCGCTGGGCGCGTGGCCCAGCTGGAGGCTGGCCCGCCTTCGGAGCAGGGGCGTATCGTCGGGGGCATGTGCCGGAACATCCACACGCTCCACAACTTCGAGCCCGCGGCATCGTCCGAAGAGGTCCACGCCGCCGCGCTGCAGTACGTTCGCAAGATCGCGGGCACGACCAAGCCGTCGAAGGCGAACCAAGAAGCGTTCGACCGCGCGGTGCACGAGATCGCCCACATCACGCAGCACCTGCTCGACGACCTCGTCGCGGTGACGCCGCCGAAGAACCGCGAGGAAGAAGCGGCCAAGGCGCGCGAGCGGGCGATCAAGTCGGGCCGGTACGCCGCCGCCTGAGCCTGCGGCATCCCATTCCGTTCCTCGCCTCACGCCGGGTGCGAAAACACCAGTCCGTCATGCGACACGCCGGGGGCGGATGCCGCGGCGCGGCGTGTCGCCGTGACCGGCTGGTGTCTTCGCAGGAGAGGTGGTGCCGGTACGCCGCCGCCTGAGCCTGCGGCATCCCATTCCGTTCCTCGCCTCTCGCCGGGTGCGAAAACACCAGTCCGTCATGCGACACGCCGGGGGCGGATGCTGCGGCTCGGCGTGTCGCCGTGACCGGCTGGTGTTTTCGCAGGAGAGGGGTGCCGGTACGCCGCCGCGTGAGCCTGCGGCATCCCATTCCGTTCCTCGCCTCACGCCGGGTGCGAAAACACCAGTCCGTCATGCGACACGCCGGGGGCGGATGCTGCGGCTCGGCGTGTCGCCGTGACCGGCTGGTGTTTTCGCAGGCGCGTGAAGAGAGGCGCTCGGGGTAGGCTGGTCGGCTGCCCAGGCGCCGAGAGGGCGCGGCAGCGGACAGGAACACCGTGGGGTACATCGACATCGCCGCCGTCTCGTACGCGCTGCCGGACGGGCGGCCGCTGCTTGACGAAGTGAGCTTTCGCGTGGGCGAAGGCTCGACAACTGCGCTCATCGGCCAGAACGGCGCGGGCAAGACCACGCTGCTGCGCATCGTGCGCGGCGAGATCGCGCCGCACGGCGGGGTCATCTCGATCGACGGCGGACTGGGGGTGATGGATCAGTTCGTCGGTCACGGCGAAGCGGGCCAGACCGTCCACGACCTGCTGATCTCGGTCGCTCCCGACCGGGTCCGTCGCGCCGCTCGCGAGCTCGAAGACGCCGAAGCCGCGATCATCGAACACGACGACCTCGACACCCAGATGCGCTACGCGAGCGCGCTCGCCGACTACGCCGAGGCCGGCGGCTACGAGTACGAGACCGTGTGGGACACGTGCACGACCGCGGCGCTCGGCATCCCGTTCTCGCGGGCACGATTCCGTGAGCTCACGACGTTGTCGGGCGGCGAGCAGAAGCGGCTGGCGCTCGAGGCGCTGCTGCGTGGCCCCGACCAGGTGCTGCTGCTGGACGAGCCCGACAACTACCTCGACGTGCCCGGCAAGCGCTGGCTCGAGGAGCGGCTGCGCGAGACGCCGAAGACGGTGCTGCTCGTGTCACACGATCGCGAGCTGCTGGCGAGAGCTGCGGATCGCATCGCGACCCTCGAGGTCGGTGGCGCGGGCAGCACCGCGTGGGTGCACGGCGGCGGGTTCGGCACGTACCATCGCGCCCGCGACGAGCGCATGGCGCGGCTGGACGAACTGCGGCGGCGCTGGGACGAGCAGCACGTCAAGCTCAAGGAGCTGGTGGCGACGCTGAAGGTCAAGGCGACCGCGAACGACTCGTTCACGTCGCGGTATCGCGCGGCTCAGACACGGCTGCGCAAGTTCGAGGAGGCTGGTCCGCCGCAGGAGCGTCCGCCTGAGCAGGACCTCGCGCTCCGGCTGCGGGGTGCCCGCACGGGCAAGCGCGCTGTCGTCGCCGAGCAGCTCGAGCTGACCGGACTCATGAAGCCGTTCGACCTCGAAGTGTGGTTCGGCGACCGCGTGGCGGTGCTCGGCTCGAACGGGTCGGGCAAGTCGCACTTCCTGCGGCTGCTGGCCCGCGGCGGCACCGACCCGGATGCGCGACTGGGACACGTCACGACGACCGGCGCCGCTCTCCCGCCGGTGCCGCACTCCGGCCGCGCCGTGCTCGGAGCCCGGGTCGTGCCGGGCTGGTTCGCCCAGACCCACACGCATCCCGAGTTCACCGGGCGCACGCTGCTCGACATCCTTCACCGCGGTGAAGACGCGCGAGCGGGACTGCCGAGGGATGCCGCAAGCTCGGCGCTGGACCGCTACGGCCTCGTCGGCCAGGCGGAGCAGACCTTCGACAGCCTGTCGGGCGGGCAGCAGGCGCGCCTGCAGATCCTGCTGCTCGAGCTGTCCGGGGCGACGCTGCTGCTGCTCGACGAGCCCACCGACAATCTCGACCTGGTCTCGGCCGAGGCGCTGCAGGACGCGCTTGCGCGGTTCGAGGGCACCGTCCTGGCGGTCACGCACGACCGCTGGCTCGCGAAGTCCTTCGACAGGTTCGTCGTGTTCGGTGCCGACGGCCGCGTGTTCGAGTCCGACGCGCCGGTATGGGACGAGGCGCGGGTGGCCCGCGCTCGCTGAGCGATGACGGATGCCGGGCCCCCGGCATCCGTCACCCTCGTCCTTTGCTCGGAGCCGTGGGAGATGTGCGCTCGGTCGCCGGATCCGGAAATCGGACGTCGGCGGTGTCTCCGGAGCGGCGTCGGCGTGGCGCTCCGGAAACGCGACGAGTCTCCGATTTCCGGATCCGGCGAACGGGGCGCGGGCGCAGCGGCGGACAGCAGGCGGGCTGCGGGCGCGACAACCCCGCCCGGTAGGCTGGGGTGGTGAGCATGGACATCGAACTCGGTCGCGCCAAGCGCGCACGCCGCGCGTACACGTTCGACGACATCGCGGTGGTGCCGTCGCGGCGCACGCGCAACCCCGAGGACGTCTCCACGACGTGGACGATCGACGCGTTCAGCTTCGACATCCCGGTGCTGGGCGCACCGATGGACTCGGTCGTGAGCCCGCGGACGGCGATCATGCTCGGCCAGCTCGGCGGCCTCGGGGTGCTCGACCTCGAGGGGCTGTGGACGCGCTACGAGGATCCCGAGCCGCTGCTGGCCGAGATCTCGGGTCTCGAGAAGACCGCCGCCACCCGTCGCATGCAGGAGCTGTACGCCGAGCCGATCAAGCCCGAGCTGGTGCGTGATCGTCTCGCCGAGATCCGCGCGGCCGGCGTCACGGTCGCCGGCGCGCTCACCCCGCAGCGCACGCAGGAGCTGTACGAGACGGTCGTCGCTGCCGGCGTCGACCTCTTCGTGATCCGCGGCACGACGGTCTCGGCCGAGCACGTGTCGAGCGTCGACCAGCCGCTCAACCTCAAGAAGTTCATCTACGACCTCGACGTTCCCGTCATCGTGGGCGGCGCCGCCACCTACACCGCCGCGCTGCACCTGATGCGCACCGGCGCCGCGGGCGTGCTCGTCGGGTTCGGCGGGGGAGCGGCATCCACCACTCGTGCGACGCTCGGTCTGCACGCGCCGATGGCCACCGCCGTCGCCGACGTCGCCGGAGCGCGCCGCGACTACCTCGACGAGTCGGGTGGACGCTACGTCCACGTGATCGCCGACGGCGGCGTGGGCACCTCGGGCGACATCGTCAAGGCGCTCGCGATGGGCGCCGACGCCGTCATGCTCGGCGTGGCGCTGGCGCGCGCGACGGATGCCCCGGGTCAGGGCTACCACTGGGGTCCCGAGGCGCACCACTCCAAGCTGCCGCGCGGCCGCCGCGTGAAGGTCGACCAGGTCGCCTCGCTCGAAGAGGTCCTCTACGGCCCGGCGCCGGTCGCCGACGGCACCGCGAACCTCATCGGGGCGCTGCGCAAGTCGATGGCCACCACCGGATACTCCGACCTCAAGGAGTTCCAGCGCGTCGAGGTCGTCGTCGCGCCCTACGCCGCCGGATGACGCGAGCCGTGACCGACCCCGACCCCGCAGGCGCGGCCGCCGCCGAGCCGGAGGTCTTCCCGCCGACCCTCCGCGAGGTGATGGTCCGGCCGCAGTGGATCGGGATGCTGCTGCTGTGCCTCGTCGTCGCGGGAGTGTTCGCGTGGCTCGGTCAGTGGCAGCTGGGTCGGGCGATCGACACGGATCCGCCCCCGCCGGGCGCCACCGAACAGGTGCGGTCGCTCGACGAGGTCGCGCAGCCGGGCGAGTATCTTCCCGAGCCGCTCGTCGGGCAGCGGGTGGGGACCGCGGGCTCGTGGGTTCCCGGCGACTTCCTCATCGTCGAGTCGCGGTTCAACGACGGGGTCGAAGGCTATTGGGTCACCGGCCAGCTTCGGCTGAGTGCCGCCGTCCCCACGCCCACTCCAGACGCCGCTGGCGCGTCGTCCGGAGCCTCCGGGCGCGTGGGCCCACAGCCGACGTCGATCGCCGTCGCTCTCGGCTGGGCGTCGACCGAGGACGAAGCGCTCGCCGCCATCGAGCGGCTCGAGGCCGAAGCATCCGATCCCCGCGTCCTCGTGACTGTGAGTGGCCGTCTCATCTCGGACGAGGGGCCGCTGCCGCCGCCGTCCGGCGCGGATCCGCAGACCATGACGCGCATGTCGCCCGCCGCGCTGCTCGGGCGCTGGCACGACGTCGACGGCCTGGACGTCTATCGCCCGTACCTGGCGTCGTCGGCGCCGTTCGGAGGCCTGACCGCGATCGCGTCGCCGGCTCCCGACGAGAGCTCGAACGTCAACTGGCTCAACATCTTCTACGCCGCGGAGTGGGCCGTGTTCGCCGGCTTCGCGTTCTACCTCTGGTACCGCCTCGCTCGCGACGCGTGGGAGAAGGAGGTCGAGGACCTCGAGGATGCCGCGGCCGAAGGTGACGGCGAACCGGAGCCGACGGCGTCCTGAGCCGCCCATCCTCGGGGTCGTTCTTGCACCGCGTCCAACCTTCCTCGAGCTCCCGGAGGTTCAGAGCGAGGTGAACGACGGGTGGATTGCCACGGAACAACGGGCTCTGTACGCCGAGCCGCCGACGGTCGCACCGGAGAAATCCGGCGCGGTTTCTGAACGGTCGGGAAAGAGTCGGAGAACCAGCCGATTCGGGTAGGGCGAGGTGGAGAGACTCTCTCTGGGCCGCCATGGGGAGTGGCCTGCGCACTGTGCGCTGACCGAGCCGCGACCCGAACGGCGGCTCTGCTCGAGAGGTGTTTCGCGTGCCGAGACTTGCCCGTTCCGCTTCGATCACGGCTGGTGCCATCGCCGTGGCCGTCGGCCTGAGTTCGCTGGGCGGAGGTGTCGCGGTGGCCGCTGGAGGTGGTCTCGCGCCGCCTGCTGTGGATCCCGCGAGCGTCCACCGTCCGTCCGCGGCGCCCGACCGGGTGATCTTGACGCCGACGGAGACGCCGGCGACCAGCCAGGCCGTCACATGGCGCACCGCCACGGCAGTGGCCTCGCCTCGCGTCGAGTGGGCGCTCAGCGGACCGAGCGTGGTGGAGGGCGCGCAGTCCATCCCGGCCACGTCGACCACGAGCTTCGACACGACTCTCGGTTATGACGTCGCCTTTCATACGGCCACGATCGACGGCCTCGAACCGGACACCACGTACGTCTACCGCGTCGGTGATGGCGAGACGTGGACCGAGTGGTTCGAATTCCGTACAGCCACCACAGCAGCGGGCGGCTTCAGCTTCGTGATGCTCGGCGACGCGCAGAACGACAACAAGGCGTACACGTCCCGCGCGTTCCGCGCCGCCTTCGAGGCGCGCCCCTACGCCAAGCTCGCCGTCCACGCCGGCGACCTCATCGATACCGAGACCAGTGACGCCGAGTGGGGCGAGTGGAACGGCGCAGGTGCGCTGATGAACCAGTACGCGAATCTCATCGCGACGCCCGGGAACCACGAGTACTACCCGGGTCCCGACCTCACGGAGTACTGGCCTGCGCAGTTCGCGTTCCCGCACAACGGCCCCGGCGTCGCGGAGCTCGAGGAGACGGTCTACTTCGTCGACTACCAGGGCGTCCGCTTCATCTCGCTGAACACGAACCGCCAGAACGGCGAGCCGTTCGCGACACAGACCGAGTGGCTCGAAGGCGTGCTGGAAGACAACCCCAACGAGTGGACGGTCGTGACCTTCCATCACCCCGTCTTCTCGACGAGCGGAGACCGTGACAATGCCGTCGTGCGCAACGCGTGGCTGCCGATCCTCGAGGAGCACGACGTCGACCTCGTGCTTCAGGGACACGACCACACGTACGGTCGCGGCAACCTGGTGGCCAACGAGCAGAACCTGCCCGAGGGAGCCGACCCGGCCAAGAGCCACACCGGACCGGTCTACATGGTGACCGTCGCCGGCCCGAAGGACTACGGGCTCTCGCCCGACGGTCAAGACAACTGGACCCTCAACGATGCCCATCTGCGCGTGAAGGGTGCAAACCTTCAGCTGTTCCAGACAGTCGACGTGACCGATGACGGGCGCATGCACGTCGAGGCACGCACCGTGGACGGAGCCCTGTTCGACGCCTTCACGATCACGAAGGATGCTGCGGGCGGCAAGCTCGTGACGGACGACGTCGCCTGGACGGGGGGTCCCGGATCGACCCGCGACGGCGTCGACGCCCCCACGCTCCCAGGGGATCCCGGCACCGACCCGGGCACGGACCCGGGTACCGACCCGGGCACGGATCCCGGAACCGATCCGGACGGCGACAAGCCGACGGCATCCATCAGCGACACCACCGTCACACCCGGAGACACCGTGTCGGTGAAGGCGGCCGGTTTCGAAGCCGGCGAGCAGGTGGCGATCGAGCTGCATTCGACGCCTGTCACCCTCGCGCGCGTGACGGCCGACGCCGAGGGTGCGCTGAGTGCGAGCGTCACCATTCCGGCCGACACCGTGCCCGGCGCGCATTCGATCGTGCTGACGGGCGTGGATTCGTCGCGCTCGGTCGCTGTGGCGATCACCGTCGAGGCCGCCCCTGCCGGTGCCCGGCCCGCTCAATTGCCGGCGACCGGCGGTGCCCTTCCCCTCACCCTGATGATCCTGGGCGGCGTGCTCGTCGCCGGCGGCGGTGCCGTCGTCGTCCGCTCCGTTCTGCGTAACCGAAAGGCTTCCTGATCATGGCTCGACTTCGTCCAGCCGGCCGCGTCCTGGCCGCCGGGCTCGTGTGCGGCGTCGCGCTCACGAGCGGCATGCTCGCGACAGCATCGCCTGCGACCGCGGCAACCGTTCCCGCCGCTGAGCGGTACGCGCCCTCCCAGGTGCCCGACCGGATCACGCTCATGCCCGGCGCCGACGCCAAGACCCAGCAGGTCGTTTCGTGGCGGTCGTCCACAACTGTCTCGGACGGCATCGTCGAGTACCGCCCGATGATCTCGTCGGGCTACCCGACGGGCGTCGAGCGCCTGGTGGCGCAGCAGCGCACCGAACAGGTGACCGATCTCGGCTACACCAACGTGGTGCACACCGCCACACTCTCCGCGCTCCAGCCCGGCGTCTCGTATATGTACCGCGTCGGAGACGGCACGAACTTCAGCGAGTGGCAGGATTTCGAGACGGCCTCGGCCGAGGCCGAGAGGTTCTCGTTCGTGTACCTCGGCGACGTGCAGAACGGCATCCTGAGCGATGCATCTCGCGTCGTGCGCAACGCATTCCGAGACCGTCCGAACGCCGACCTCGTGCTGCAGATCGGCGACCTCGTCAACGACGCTGAGTCGGACGAGCAGTGGGGTGAGCTGTACGAGGCGTTCTCGTACACGCTCGGCACGCAGAATCTGCTGACCACCCCCGGCAACCACGAGTACGAGGGCGGGCTGTCGCAGCAGTGGCAGGACATGTACGCATTCCCCGACAACGGGCCCCAGGGTGAGGGTGAGGTCTATGACGCCCTCGAGGGGAGCGTCTACTACACCGACCACCAGGGCGTGCGCTTCGTCTCGCTCAACAGCAACATCGTCGACACCGAGGGTCTGCGTGTGCAGGCGGAGTGGCTCGATCAGGTGCTGACCGACAACGACCAGGCATGGACGGTGGTGTATTTCCACCACCCGGTGTACTCGCTCGACGAGGGCCGTAACAACCTGGGCATCCGTCAGCAGTGGGGTCCGATCCTCGAGGAACACAACGTCGACCTGGTGCTGACCGGCCACGACCACGCCTACGGCCGGGGCAACCTGCTCGCCAACGAGCAGAACCTGCCCGCCGGCGCCGATCCGGAACTCAGCTCGACCGGTCCCGTCTACGTCTCTTCCAGCGTCGGCTCGAAGTTCTACGACGCCGGCCCGCGTCACTGGAACGAGAACGACGGGCACCTGCGCCGGCTCGCCACGGGCCTGCAGACGTACCAGGTGGTCGACATCAACGAGGGCACCCTGCGCTTCGAGTCGCGGACGGCCGACGGAAAGTTCTTCGACGGCTTCACGATCACGAAGACCGGCGACACCAAGCTCGTGGTCGACGGCGTCGAGCCGCAGGAGATCGACCCGGGCACGCCCGCGCCGTGCCTCGGCTGCGAGCCCGGTGGACCCGACCCCACCGACCCGACGGATCCCGAGGAGCCGACGGGCGAGTTCGACTACGAGCAGACGGCGCTTCTCGACGCCGTGATGCCCAACAATGTGGCTGACGCTCCCCACCGCGCCGCGATCCCGGCCGGTGCGGCCTACCACCAGGAGCGCGACGTGCTCTATCTGGGGGACCAGAACGGACAGAAGATCTTCGAGATCGACCCCGAGACCGACACGGTGCTGCGTGAGATGACGCTGCCCGAGAACATCCGCGATCTCGGTGTCGACGAGGAGCGAGAGCTGCTTTACGTCGGTCAGCAGAACCGGAACTGGGTCGTGGTGTCGATCGCCGACGACACGTTCGGTCAGGTGGTGCGCGGGCCGTACCCGATCATCGAGTCGAATCGCTCCATCGACGTCGACCCGGTGAACGACTACGTGTACGTGGCGGTGCCGGCTCGCGGTGTGGAGGTGTTCCGTGCGTCGACGGGTCAGTCGCTCGGCGTGATCAACGGAACAGCGGATGCGTACTACGTGGCCGCCGACCCCGCCACCGGAACCGTTGTGACCACCAAGTTCCTCTCCGTGGAGGGTGAGATCGGCATCCAGGCCTTCGACTCCAAGGACGACTTCTCGATGTCGTGGGAGAAGGCGGTGCGCCCCGGCGCTCGCCAGGTCGACATCGACAGCGCGAACGGCCTGCTCTACGTCGGCTACACCGGAACCAAGGCTGACGCCGGCGGCTTCTCAGTTCTTTCGCTGGCCAGCGGAACGCTGATGGTGGACATGGTCGGCCCCGACTACGGCAAGGACGGATACGGCATCGCCGTCGACGAGGAGAAGCAGCGGGTGTTCGTGTCCAATCGCGACTTCCGGCTCAACCCGCCCGGCGAGGAGCTCGTTCCGTTCGCGGTGACCGTCAGCATCCGTGTCGCCGACGGAGAGGAGCCGGGTGGACCCACGGATCCGACCGACCCCACCGACCCGACGGACCCGACGGACCCGACGGATCCGGAGGAGTCGTGGGTGCCGCGTGCGCTCGGCGTGATCCCCTCGGAGCCCACCGACCCGGAGATTCGTCCGGTCGGCTCGGCGGTCGATCCCGAGACCGGTCTGATCTTCCTGGCGGACGAGATGCGTCCGGCGCGAGTTCACGTCATCGACCCCGAGACCGACGCGGTCGTCCGTACGATGCCCGCGCCGACGACGGATCCGGTCGAGGACGGACTGCGCGACCTGGCGTACGACGTCGAGAAGGGACTGCTGTACGTCGCGTACGGCAGCAACTGGGTCGTGATGGATGCGGCGACCGGTGCGCGAGTGCGCGGTCCGTTCGCGTTCAGCGGCGGCGTGCGCGGCATCGACGTGGACTTCGCCGGCGGGCTTGTCTACGGCGGCGTGCGCGGAACCGGGTACGACGTGGCGGATGCCGAGACCGGTGAGCTGCTGCGTACCGTGGCGGGTCCAGCCGATGCCGGAGCCTGGCGCACTCACGGTGTCGCCGTCGATGCGGCGCACGGGCTGCTGTACATCAGCAACAGCGATGCCGACGGCTCCACGGAGGGCATCCACGTGTACAACACCGCGGATGACACCCTCGTGCGGCGGCTGCCGGCGGCTGCAGCGGACTACCGCTCGATCGCGGTCGACGCTGCGGCGGGGATCGTCGTGGTCGGTCATCAGACCTCGGCTTTCGACGCATCCGGTGCGACGGTGCTGAAGGCGGACGACCTGTCGCTCGTGAAGCGACTGAGTGCCTATGCGTACGGCGACAAGGTCTACGGGGTGTCGATCGACCCCGAGCGAGACCTGCTGTTCGTCTCGGCGCGCGATCGGTACCCCGCCGGGCTCATTGAGGTGACGCTGCCCGCTGCGGGCTGACCGCCCTTCACACGTCGCCCCGTCCCGCCAGGGACGGGGCGACGTGCGTCGTCGTGGCAACCGTCGTCGAACGGCGCCGCGGAATCCCGCGGGTAGACTGGCTGCATGCCCCGCGCCCCCAAGCTCGCTTCTTTTCCGGCGATCCGCGGAGCCCTGAAGTTCTACCAGATCTGCTCGATCATCACCGGAACGATGCTGCTTCTGCTGCTCGCCGAGATGATCCTCAAGTACACGCCCATCCACGTCGAGCTCTTCGCCGGGGGATCGGGCGGTCTGCTCTGGTTCGCACCCGTCATCGCGGGCCCGGACTGCCAGTGGTGGTCGCTGTTCGCCCCCATGACGAACGCGTGCGAGATGACGTCCGTCGGCGACGGCTTCAACATCTCGCTGTTCATCCTGGTGGCCCACGGCTGGTTCTACGTGGTGTACCTCTTCTCGTGCTTCCGCGTGTGGAGTCTCATGCGGTGGCCGTTCGGTCGCTTCATCATGCTCGCGCTCGGCGGTATCGTGCCGTTCCTCTCGTTCTTCATGGAGGCACGCGTTGCGCGCGAAGTGAAGTCGTACCTCCAACGCCGCGAAGACGAGGAACTGCATTCGCGCGCCGAGCACTCTTCCCTGACCCAAACGATCGCGACGGAGAACCTGCGTTGACACAGCAGACCGAGACATCCCAGCGCCCCGTCCTCGTCGTCGACTTCGGTGCGCAGTACGCGCAGCTGATCGCGCGGCGCGTCCGCGAGGCGGGTGTGTACAGCGAGATCGTGCCGCACACCGCGACGGCGGCCGAGATCGCGGCCAAGAGCCCCGTCGGCATCATCCTGTCGGGCGGGCCTTCCTCGGTCTACGAGGAGGGCGCTCCGCAGCTCGACACCGGCGTGCTCGAGCTCGGCGTCCCGACGCTGGGCATCTGCTACGGCTTCCAGGTGATGGCGCAGCAGCTGGGCGGCGAGGTCGCGCACACCGGACTCCGGGAGTACGGAGCGACGGATGCCGCGGTCACGGGTGACGGCGGCGTGCTGCTGGGCGGCCAGCCCGCCGAGCAGAACGTCTGGATGAGCCACGGCGACCAGGTCTCGCGTGCGCCCGAGGGCTTCGAGGTGCTCGCTTCGACGTCCGCGACGCGGGTCGCCGCCTTCGCGAGCGATGAGCGTCGCCTCTACGGCGTGCAGTGGCATCCCGAGGTCAAGCACACCGACTACGGCCAGAACGTGCTCGAGAACTTCCTGCACAAGGCCGCCGGGCTCCCCGCGGACTGGAACAGCGGCAACGTCATCGCCGAGCAGGTCGAGCGCATCCGGGCGCAGATCGGGTCGGGCCGAGTGATCTCGGCGCTCTCGGGCGGCGTGGACTCGGCCGTCTCGACGGCGCTCGTGCACAAGGCCGTCGGCGACCAGCTGACCGCGATCTTCGTCGACCACGGACTGCTGCGAAAGGGCGAGCGCGAGCAGGTCGAGCAGGACTACGTCGCCTCGACCGGCGTGCGGCTCATCACGATCGACGCGCGCGAGCGGTTCCTCACGGCGCTCGCGGGCGTCAGCGACCCCGAGCAGAAGCGCAAGATCATCGGGCGCGAGTTCATCCGCACGTTCGAAGAGGCCGAGAAGGCGCTGATCGCCGAGGCCGAAGCCGACGGCGAGCCGATCCGGTTCCTCGTGCAAGGCACGCTGTACCCCGACGTCGTCGAGTCCGGCGGCGGTGCAGGCACCGCGAACATCAAGTCGCACCACAACGTCGGCGGCCTGCCCGAAGACCTGCAGTTCGAGCTCGTCGAGCCGCTGCGCACGCTGTTCAAGGACGAAGTGCGCGCGATCGGCCGCGAGCTCGGCCTGCCCGAGGCGATCGTGGGCCGCCAGCCCTTTCCGGGCCCCGGCCTCGGCATCCGGATCGTCGGTGAGGTCACCGCTGACCGCCTCGAGATTCTGCGTGACGCCGACGCCATCGCGCGCGAAGAGCTGACCCGAGCGGGACTCGACAACGAGATCTGGCAGTGCCCGGTCGTGCTGCTCGCCGATGTCCGTTCGGTGGGCGTGCAGGGCGACGGCCGCACCTACGGGCACCCCATCGTGCTGCGCCCGGTCTCGTCCGAAGACGCCATGACCGCCGACTGGACCCGCCTGCCGTACGACGTGCTGTCGAGGATCTCGAACCGCATCACCAACGAGGTGCGCGAGGTCAACCGTGTCGTGCTCGACGTGACCTCGAAGCCCCCGGGCACCATCGAGTGGGAATGATGTAGCGGTCCCCACGGCCCCTCCACTCGCCGCTGACGCGTCGGGTGGAGCCTCCGGCCGCGTGGGCCCAGCCGCGGACCCAGGTCCGCGGCATCCGTCATTCTCGCCCCCTTCCCGGTCTCGCTCTCCGCCGCGGGTCCTCGGGGCTCCCCGGGGTTTCGAATCGCGCACTTTGCAGTTCGAGGCCGGGGTTTGCCGCAAAGTGCGCGATTCGAATGCCGGGAGGGGTGGGTGGGGCGACGTGGGCGGGTGGGGGAGGATAGGACCGTGACGCAGTTTCCGGATGCCGAGTACCTGATCCTCTCGAGCAGGCTCATTCCCGATCACGACGGCGGGTACGGGCTCGCGGTCCTCGCGAGGGCGCGGCAGATGGCCTCAGCCGGCGTGCACGAGGGCCGCGGCCCGCTCATCCTGACGTTCGACCCCGGCACCGCAGCCGCCCACGCGCAGCACCGTCGGGCCTTCGACGAGCGCGACCTGATCGTCGACCCCGAGCGGATGCGCAACCTGTTCGACGAGGCATCCGATCCCCGCGGCGGAGCCGCTGACTGGCTGCGCGTCGCAGCGCGGCCCGGCGAACCCGACCCCGCCCTGGAGTACCGACGCGTCGACGACGCCGAAGGCCGTCCCGTGGTCGGCATCCCGGTGATCCACGGCGATCCCGACTGGCACATCACCACCGCGCCGGTCGCGGTGTACGGACCCGACGGGACCGTGATCGGGGTGCTGACCGGGTTCGGAGAGCTGTACCGCGCGTGGCTCGAGCACGTCGTCGCGCAGCTGCGCGCGACCGGCGGCGAGAAGCCGGTCGTCGTGATCTGCGAGTCGCGGCAGCTCGGCGAGCTCATCGCCGGTTGGAGCGACCCGGGCGTGCGGCTGATCCACTCGATCCATACGATTCACCTCGAGCCGCCCTACACCCCTGATGCGCCGGTCAACGCCCTGTGGGACCGCTGGTTCAGCATGGCCGAGCGCTTCGACGCCGTGCTGTGGCTGAGCCAGTCGCAGCGCACCGACGTCGTCGAGCGGTTCGGCGACGAGGGGGTGCACCTCGTGATCCCGGCCGGCGTGCCCGCGGCATCCTCGGTCGTGCCCGGCTCGGAGCGCGACCGTGGCCGCGTCGTCATGCTCAACCGCCTCGCGCCCGGCAAGCGCGTCGACCACGCGATCCGTGCCTTCCGGTCGGTGCTGGCAGTGGTTCCGCACGCGACGCTCGACATCTACGGCGGAGGCGTCGAGCACGACCGTCTGCAGCAGCTGATCGACGAGCTGGGTCTGGGCGCGCACGTCGTGATGCGCGGCATCACCGACGATCCGGGGCGCGTGCTGGATCAGGCATCCGCGTTCCTCACCACTTCCGCGTTCGAGGGCCAGGCGCTCGCGATCGTCGAGGCGATGGTGCACGGATGCCCCGTCGTGGCGTACGACGTGCGTTACGGGCCGCGTGACCACCTCGCCAACGGCGGCGGCGTGCTCGTGCCCGACGGTGATATCGACGCGCTGGCCGCGGCGATCGTCCGCGTGATCGACGACCCGGAGGAGCACGCGCGCCTCGCCCGCGAGGCCGCGCAGATGGCCCGCCGCGTCGACCCCGACCGTGTGACCGAAGCCCTCGCGCAGGCCGTGCGCGACGTGCTCGCGGTGCCCTCCCGCCGCGCCTGACCCCGGGGCTCCGCCCACAGCGGAGCCGCCGGGAGCGGATCCGGATGCCACGGCCTGCGCCGCGACGCAGGCTGGAGGCATGGCAGAAGAAGGCAAGATCCCGCAGTTCGGAGCCGAGGCCCGGCGCGAGCTGTACCACCAGCGCGTGCTCGTGCTCGACGGTCCGCTCGACGATGACAACGGCACCCTGCTCGCGACTCAGCTGCTGGCGCTCGCGGCGGAGGACGAGGCATCCGACATCGCCCTCTGGATCCACTCACCGGGTGGTTCGGTGCCGTCGATGCTCGCGATCCGCGACGTCATGCGGCTCATTCCCAACGACGTCGCGACGCTGGCGCTCGGCCTGGCCTGCAGTGCCGGGCAGTTCCTGCTGTCATCGGGCACGAAGGGCAAGCGGCGGGCGCTGCCGCACGCGCGGATCCTGATGCACCAGGGATCGGCCGGCATCGGCGGCTCGGCCGTCGAGGTCGAGGTGCAGGCCGACGATCTGCGATACGTCCGCGACACCGTGCTCGGCCTCACCGCGGAGGACACCGGTCAGCCGGTCGAGCGCATCTTCGAGGACTCGCTGCACGACCGCTGGTACACGGCGTCCCAGGCGCTCGAGTACGGCTTCATCGACGGCATCGTCGACGATTTCTCACAGGTCGTGCCGCGCCGGCGCCGGCCCGCCGGGCTGGGGGTTCCGGCAGAGCGGACGAATGAGGTGGCGGCATGAGCTCCTACACGATCCCGAACGTCGTGGCGCAGCATCCGCGCGGCGATCGCATCATGGATGTCTACTCGCACCTGCTCGCCGAGCGCGTGGTCTATCTCGGCACAGGGATCGACGCAGGCGTCGCAAACGCGCTGATCGCGCAGCTGCTGCATCTCGACGCTGACAGCCCGGAGCGCGACATCCAGCTCTACATCAACTGCGAGGGCGGCGACCCGGCCGCGATGCTCGCGATATACGACACGATGCAGCACGTGCGGCCCGACGTCGCGACCACCGTCGTGGGGCAGGCGATCGGCGTCGGCGCGGTGATGCTCGCCGCCGGCGCGCACGGCAAGCGCTCGGTGCTGCCGCACGCGCGCGTCGTGCTGCATCAGCCCGCCGGGCAGGGGCGCGGGACGATCCCCGACCTGATCCTTCAGGCCGACGAGCTCGTGCGCGTGCGCGGCGACGTCGAGGCGATCCTCTCCCGGCATACGGGGCAGGATGCCGCGAAGCTGCGCGCCGATACCGACCGCGACCGCGTCTTCACCGCCGTCGACGCGGTGGCCTACGGCCTCGCAGACCACGTCCTGGAGCGCGGCGTGGCCTGAGGGCGCGGCGGTCGCCCGGGACCGTGACGGCCTCTCCTCCCCAGTCGCACGCTGGTTCGTTCGTCACCTATGTACGCGAAAACGGGGTTTCGACGTACATAGGTGACGAACGAACCCTCGGGGGTGTGGCCGGAGCGCGACGCCCGCCGTACCGATGCCGGGTGCTCAGCGGCTGGCCGCCGCGGCGGCGGAGCGGACGGATGCCGCAGCCTCGGCCGGGGACCCGCGCCAGGGTGCGCCGTGGCCGGGCAGCACCCAATCCGCGTCGAGGCCGGCGAGCACCTCGAGCGAGGCCAGAGCCTCGGCGGGGTCGTCGGTGAACGGCGCCGGCTGCGGTCCGGTGCGTCCGGTGAGCACGTGCCGCGTCGTCAGCCCGTCGCCGACGAACACCGCGCGGGCGGCGGGAACATGCACGGCGATGCTGCCGGGGGAGTGGCCGGGCAGCCCGATCACCCGCGGCGCACCGGGCAGATCCAGCACATCGCCGTCGGCGACCTCGGTCACTTCGGTGAGGTAGGTGGTGCGCGCGCCGCCCTTGCGCAGCGCGTACGCGAAGAATCCGAGCGTCGGCGCGAGGCGCATGCGTCCCATCTCGGTCTTGGGCTTGTCGTCGCCGCGGGCGCGGGCGGAGTCCGCGGCGTGGACGTACGCCGGCACACCCTGCTCGCGGCGCAGCTTCTCGGCGAAGCCGACGTGGTCGCTGTCGCCGTGCGTCAGCACCACTCCACGCACGTCCGACATCGGGCGGCCGATCGCGGAGAGCTCGTTCTGCAGATCACGCCAATGTCCGGGGAGCCCGGCGTCGATGATCGTTATGCCCTCGGGCACGACGATCAGGTACGCGGCGACGATGTCATTTCCGATGCGGTGCAGATGGGGACCGAGCTTCATGATGCCTCCTTGAGTATGGCTATGATACGTAGCTATGATGGCTTACGTCAATAGCCTTCGAGGAGGAACGGATGCCGACACCCGAGCGCACGACGCTGCCCGAGATCGTCGCGGCAGGCCGGGAGCTGCTGGAGAAGGGCGGCGCCGCCGGCCTCACGATGCAAGCGGTGGCCGAACGCGTCGGCGTGCGGGCCCCGTCGCTGTACAAGCGCGTACGGGATCGCGACGCGCTGGTGCTGCTGGTGGCCGAAGCGACCGCGGACGAGCTGACCGGCCGGCTTGCGGCATCCGGTCTCGACATCGCTGGCCTCGCCCGCGTGTACCGGGCGTTCGCGCATGAGCACCCGGAAGGCTTCCGGCTGCTCTACGCCATCGACGGCGCGTCGGAGTCGCTGGGGCGCGCGGCGGGTCCGGTGCTCGACGCGACCCGCGGGCTGGTCGGAGAAGAGCATGCCCTCGAGGCGGCGCGGCTGGTCGTGGCGTGGGCGACCGGGTTCATCAACATGGAGCTGGCGGGCGCGTTCCGCCTCGGCGGTGACGTCGACAACGCGTTCGAGTACGGCCTGGAGCGGCTCGAAGCCGGTCTGCGCGCCTGATTCTCCCGTTCGTTGGAGCGTGCCGGCCCCTCGGTCGTTGGAGTGCGCCCGCCCCCGGTCGTTGAGCGAGCGAAGCGAGACGAAACGCCCGGTGCCCGGTGCGCTCACCGGCGGAACGCGGTCAGGCCTCGGGCCGCCCCGGCCAGGTCTTGCCGGCCCACGGGTCGTAGTCGGCGATGAGCTCCTCCTGGGGCGGACGTTCCGACTCGGGCACGTGCTGCAGGTTCACCCGCACGCGGTACCAGAGCGACGACGACCCGCGCATGCCGTCGACGAGCACGTCCGCCGGATGCAGCTGCTCGGTCACCGACGGATGCCGCGACTTCCACTCCTCGAGAGCCTCGAGCGCTTCGGGCTTGGTCTTGGTGCGGGCCACCTCGATGAGCGGCATCGTGGACTGCCGCCGTCCGTCCGCGCCGCCGGCGCGCGGGGGCTTCTCGGCGGGTCCCAGTTCTTCGGCCAGCCGCAGCAGACCATCGAGCGTGCCGACCGCATCGTCGATGCCCGTGTGCGGGTCGCCCGCCTCGGCGTACCGGGACGGCACCGTCAGCACGGTGAACTCCTCGGGCCTGCGGTGGCGCACCTCGTCCCAGCCGAGCGGCGTCGATACGCGCGCGTCGGGCAGCGGACGGATCGAATACGCGGATGCCACGGTGCGGTCCTTCGCGTTCTGGTTGAAGTCGACGAACACGCTCTCGCCGCGCTCCTCCTTCCACCACCGCGCGGTCGCGAGCCCGGGCGCCCGGTTCTCGACCTCACGGGCCAGGGTCTCGGCGGCGAGCCGGACCTGCTTGTAGTCCCACTGCGGCGCGATCCGCACGAGGATGTGCAGCCCGCGCGAACCGCTCGTCTTCGGCCAGCCGACGAGGCCGACGTCGTCGAGCACCTCGCGCGCGACGAAGGCGACGTCCACGATCTGCGACCAGTCGACGCCCGGCATCGGGTCGAGGTCGATGCGCAGCTCGTCGGGCCGGTCGAGATCCTCGGCGCGCACGGGATGCGGGTTCAGGTCGAGGCAGCCGAGGTTGACGATCCACGCCAGGCCCGCGGCATCCCGGATCACCGCCTCTTCGGCCGACGTGCCGGAGGCGTACTGCAGCGTCGCGGTGTCGATGAAGTCGGGGTGGTTCTCGGGCACGCGCTTCTGGAAGAACGGCTCGGCGTCGATTCCCTTGGGAAAGCGCTTGAGCACCATCGGCCGCCCGCCCGCCCCGCGGAGGGCGCCGTCGGCGACGGCGAGGTAGTAGCGCACGATGTCGAGCTTGGTCAGGCCCGGCTCGGGGAACACCACCTTGTCGGGGCTCGAGATGCGCACTTCGTGCCCGCCGACCTCGAGGATCTCGGCGGGGGTCTTCGACGGGCTCATGCCTCCGAGGCTATCCAGCCGACGGACGCCGCGGCCAGGGGTTGCGCGGCGCGCCCGGCGTCAGGCCGCGAGCGAGAACGTGGCGCGGACGCTGACCGCGGAGCGCTCGGCGGCGTTCGAGCGCAGGTCGTCGACGACGCCCGCGGTGAGCTCGATGAGCGTCACCTCGAGGGCTCCGGCGACGGCCGCGATCATCTCGCTCGACGGCTCCTTGAGGCCGCGCTCCATCTCCGACAGGTACTGCGGCGACACCCCGGCGCGTTCGGCGGTGTCAGCGAGGCGCTCGCCGCGTTCGTGCCGCAGGCGGCGCAGGCGATCGCCGAGGGCATCGCGCCACAGCGGCTCGGGGTCGCGCGCGGAGCGGCGCTCGGACGGGGTCGGCAGCGGAATGATCTCGGCCATGCCGTCACGATAGAACGCGGATGCCGCAGCCGCCCAGACGTTCCGCCCACAGCAGAACGCGCGGACCGGCTCAGCGGGTGAGGTCGTCGAAGCCGGCGAGCGGAACGATGCCCTCCGCCGCGTCGCGGAGCGCCGGATCCAGCGCGACGAGCGCATCGGCCTGGAGCTTCGCGACGGCGAGGTACTCGGCATCCGTCGTGTCGTCCCAGCCGAGCTGATCGGCGATCCGCCATGCCACGGCGCGCGAGACGCGATCGCCCAGCAGCCGGATCTTGAGGGCGGCGAGCCGCTCGAGCAGCTCGCGACCCTCGCCGGGGGAGCGCTCGCCCGACCGCACGCTGCGATACAGCTCGGACAGGGCCTGGGATCGCAGCAGGTTCGGGCCGACAAGGCTGTGCTGCGCGGGGAGGGCGACGTCGTCCTGCAGGAGCCGCATCGCCGCCGGCAGATCGATCGCGAAGCGCGTCATGCACCGATGCTGGCACGCCCCGCCGACATCGGCACGCGGCACCCCGCAGCACGCCAGGGCAAAGCGAAAGGCCGCCCGGCGAACCGGGCGGCCTTTCGAGATACGCGGTGCTTACTCGCTGCCTCGCAGGATCGCGAGGATGCGGAGGATCTCGATGTACAGCCAGACGACCGTCACCATGATGCCGAAGGCGCCGACCCAGGCGTACGGACGGGGAGCGCCGTTGCGCACACCCTGCTGGATCTGGTCGAAGTCGAGCACAAGCGAGTAGGCCGCCATGATCACGACGAGCACGCCGATGATGAGGCCCAGCGGGATGCCGAAGACCTGCTGGCTGAGCAGACCGAAGGCGCCACCGGCCACCGGCACATTGAAGAGCATCAGGCCGACGTTGATCAGCGAGAACACGAGGTAGCCGAGCATCGCGATCATGAAGACCTTGGTGGCCTTCTTCGACGCGCGCACCTTGCCGCTCGCGAAGAGTGCCAGGGTCACACCCACGACGGCGAACGTCGCGAGGGTCGCCTGCATGACGATGCCGGGCCAGATGAACTCGAAGAACGCCGAGATGCCACCGACGAAGAGACCCTCGAACGCGGCGTAGGCGAAGATGAGCGCCGGGCGCACCTTCTTGCGCGAGGTGAAGATCACGACGAGCGACAGCACGAAGCCGCCGAGTCCGCCGATGATCCACGGGAGGATCGACGGGTTGGGGTTCGCCGGCGTGACGCCTGCCATCGTCCACACCCAGCCGACGGCGGCGGTCACGAGAAGGATGGCGAAGAGACCGACGGTCTTCCACACGGTGTCTTCGACGGTCATGCGGTCGGTCTCGACGGCGCCGGCCGACGGAGCGGCGTACATGCCTTCGAGGTGCGCCTGGGCCGCGGCGTCCGTTCCGGCGTGCTGCGCGGCGCCGTACTGGGCCTGCGCTGCGGGCGGCGGGGTCAGACCCGCTGCCTGACGGCCGCCCGGGTAGGTCTGAACGGCCTTCGGATCCTGGAAGGCCGGGTTGCTGAACGCGGGGTTGTTGAGGGCCACTTGCTCTCACACTCCAATGTCAAGGAAGTCCCAGCAGGGTGCTGTGAATCCACAGTATCCGAACGCCTGTGCGCCCGCCCAGATTCCCGCTGTGAGGAGGCTATGAACGGATGCCCCGGCACGGCCCCTCCCGGCGGCTCGCGCGTCGCGGCCGGCGGTGCCGCGGGTGGTTACGCTGGGTTCGTGCCGCGCCGGACTCCGCTCGTCATCGGGCACCGCGGTGCGCCCGGCTATCGGCCGGAGCACTCGCGCTCGTCGTACGACCTCGCCTTCGCGATGGGCGTCGACGCGGTCGAGCCCGACATCGTCGTCTCGCGCGACGGAGTGCTGGTCGTGCGGCACGAGAACGAGATCTCGGGCACGACCGACGTCGCCGATCGCCCCGAGTTCGCCGACCGCCGCACCACGAAGACGATCGACGGCGCCGAGCTGACCGGGTGGTTCACCGAGGACTTCATGTGGGACGAACTCGCCTCGCTCCGGTGCCGCGAGCGGCTGCCGCAGCTGCGGCCGTCCAGCGCGAGCTTCGACGATCAGCAGCCGGTGCTGCGTCTGCGCGACGTGCTCGATGCGGTGCGGGATGCCTCGCTCGAGCACGGCCGCGAGATCGGCGTCGTCCTCGAGATCAAGCACGCGACGTACTTCCGCACCTGCTTCGGCGGTACGGGCGGCTGGGACGTCGCCGAACTCATCGATGCGGAGCTGCGCGACGCCGGCTGGGCCGCGGGGGAGCTGCCGCTCGTCATCGAGTCGTTCGAGTCGAGCGTGCTGTATGCGCTGCAGGAACGGGGCATCCCCGCCGCGTATGTGTATCTGCTGGAGGCCGCCGGGCGTCCGTTCGACCTGCTGTCGGCGCACGGCAAGGCGGCGTTGACCTATCGGCAGACCGCGGCGCCCGCAGGCCTGGATGCGCTGATCGGGCGCGTCGACGGCATCAGCGTCGACAAGCGCATGATCCTCGCGCCCGACAAGCTGGGACGACTCACAGGGCCGTCGCCGATCGTGGCCGACGCCCATGAACGGGGACTGCAGGTGTTCACGTGGACGGTCCGCCCCGAGAACAACTTCCTCATCGGGCAGTTCCGTGGTCGCGGCGGCCCGTCGGCGTTCGGCGACTGGGAGTCCGAGTGGTCGGTGATCCGGGATGCCGGGGTCGACGGCGTCTTCGTCGACCACCCCGACCTGGGCGTGGAGTTCTTCCGCTCCTGACCCTCGCCAGCCCGGGCCGGGGCGGCGCGCGGGCGGGGTGGCGAGGGAAAGAGGCGTGGTGCACCCCTAGGGTGAGAGCGTGACTTCCCAGGGCATCGTGGTCGAGGGTGTGCGCCGAGCGTTCGGCGAGGTTCAGGCGGTGCGCAACGTGACGCTGCAGGCGCACGCGGGCCGCGTCACGGGGCTCGTCGGCCCGAACGGCTCGGGCAAGACGACGCTGCTCCTCATGCTCGCGTCGCTGCTCGCGCCCGACGCGGGCACCATCCGCCTCGACGGCGTCGATCCGGTCGCCGAGCCGCAGGCCGCCCGCGCCCGGCTGGGCTGGATGCCCGACGCGCTCGGCGCGTGGGGCACGCTCACGTCGCGCGAGACGCTGGAAGTGACGGCGCGGCTGTACGGGATGCCGAGGCCCGAGGCATCCGCTCGCGCCGACGCGCTGCTGGTCGAGGTCGGCCTCGTCGAACTCGCCAATGCCCCCGCCCGTGTGCTCTCGCGCGGGCAGAAGCAGCGGCTCGGACTCGCGCGGGCACTCGTGCACGACCCGCGCGTGCTGCTGCTGGACGAACCCGCCTCAGGGCTCGACCCGCAGGCCCGTATCGACCTGCGCATCCTCCTGCGCCGCCTCGCCGCCGAAGGCCGCACGGTGCTGGTCTCGAGCCACATCCTGTCCGAGCTCGAAGAGGTCGTCGACGACGCTGTCTTCCTCGTCGCCGGTGCCACCGTGGACCCGAGCCGGGTCGAGGCGGCCTCGCGCCGCGCGCGTCCCTGGCGGGTGCGGATCGCGGGAGCCGAGGCATCCGTCGCCGCCGAACAGGTCGCGACAGCTCTGAACATCCCGGCGGAGTCCGTACGGATCGACCGTCGGGATGCTGTGGTCGCCTTCGAGACGGAGGATGCCGCGGCCGTCGCGCTGCGCGACCTCGTCGCCGCCGGACTCGGCGTCGTGGAGTTCGCGGCCGCGCAGGGCACGCTCGAGCGCACCTTCCTCGACCTCGGCGAGGGCGTGCCGCCGCAGATCGCAGCGGCCGAGCCGCCACCCGAACGCACGCCCCCGGCATCCGCCCCCTCCGCCACGGACGAGAGCGAGGCGACCTCGTGAACGGTCAGCGACTGGGCACCATCGTCGGCCTCGAGCTGACGCAGCGCACCCGCAGCGTCGCCTGGTACGTGCTGCTGGGCGTCTTCGCGCTGCTGCTCGTGATTGTGACGGCGCTGTCGTTCCTCGCATGGGGCTATACGAACGAGCCCGGCGCAGCGATCTACTCCACGATCGTCTACATCACGCTGCTGCTCGTCGTGCTGGTCTCGCCCACGCTCAGCGGCAACGCGATCAACGGGGATCGGGATGCTGCGACCCTCGCTCCCGTGCAGGTGACGCTTGCCACGACGTTCGAGATCCTCGTGGGCAAGTTCCTCGCGGCATGGATCACAGGGCTGGCGTTCGTCGTCGTGTCGGTGCCGTTCCTGCTCATCGCGACGCTCGCCGGCGGCGGCGACCCGGCGACCATCTCGGTCTCACTTCTCGTGCTCGTGTTCGAGGTGGGAGTCATCGCGGCGATCGGCGTCGCGCTCAGCGGCATCCTGTCTCGTCCGCTCTTCTCCGTCGCGACCACGTATCTCGTCGTCGCCGGCCTCGTGATCGGCACTCTCATCGCCTTCGCGCTGGTCGGGTACACGGTGCGCTCCGAGGTCACCAGTCACAACCGGTCGTTCGACTACGACTCGTACGAGGGCGACACGTACCCGTGCGCGCCGGGGGAGGAGCCACAGGGCGACTACCCCTGCGACGAGGACGTCGAGATCACGTGCGGCGACTGGCACGTGACGACGTACGAGGTGCCTCGGTTCGACCGCGTGTGGTGGCTGCTCGCGGCGAACCCGTTCGTGATCCTCGCCGACGCGACGCCGACGCAGTTCAACGCCGACGGGTACCCCGTCGACCTGTTCGGCCAGATCAAGTCCGGGGTGCGATACGCGCAGCAGCCGCCCGAGCTCGAGCAGCGCTGGGACGAATGCTCCCCCACACCGTGGGAGGAACCCGACACCGCCGAGGAGGTCATCGCCCGCACGGCGCCCAGCTGGTTCGTAGGCATGGCACTGCAGGCGCTGCTGGCCGCGGGCCTGATGTGGTGGGCCTGGGCGCGCACGCGGACGCCCGCCGGCCGCCTGCCGACCGGCACCCGCATCGCCTGAGATCCGGGCGGAGGTTTGCGCGTCAGTTCGACGCGCGCCCCTCAGAGATCAAGCCGTGGAGGAGGATGTCGAGCGTCCGGATGAACTGGCAGGGGGGCGGGCCCTCGCTGGGGTCGAGCACATCGATCACCTGCACGTAGTGGGGATGATCGTCGGGATCCATATCTCGCAGGGCTTTCTCGCGCTGAGTGCGGCCATCGTGCTTCCTCGTCGGGCCGGGATGCCGGTCCAGCAGCTCTCCGAGCACAAGATGCCAGCACGCGCCGTAGCTGTAGATCGCGTCGGCGGGAGCCAGCCCGAGCTCGATGAACTCGCCGATGCACGCGTTCGCGAAGGGGAACGAATTGGTGGGGACGAGATCACCCGACGTGACCAGCTGCAGCGCCCACCGATAGTCCGCCAGATGGTCGTGAAGACCGTGCATACGGGTCGTCAGGCGTGTCAGCGCGTCCGTTCCCTCGACCTCGACGGGCAGCCCAGCGGTGACTGCCTCGAGCATCGCGAGCTCGAGAGCCTGGCGATTCTGGACGTAGTTGTACACGGACATGGGAGACGCGTCCAGCCGGGTCGCGACCGACCGGATCGTCAGCGCCGGCAAGCCGTTCTCGGTCACGATCTCGATCGCAGCACCGACGATCTCGTCGAGGCTGAGGCTGTTACGCGCACGACGACTCCGCGCAGTCGCGGGCCCGGTTCTCGAAGGAGGCTGTTGACCGGCTGCGCTCATAATGTACATTGTACGTGTTCGGCAACGGGGCGACGCATGGGGGATCATCGTGGGTGCACGGCGGGGGAAACGCGGCTGGGGGCGGTACGCGGGCGTGCTGGGGGCGATGGTTCTCGCGCTGGGGCTCGCGGGTCCGCCGGCCGCAGCGTCGGCGGCACCGCTGCCCGGGGATCAGATCACGATCACGCCGTTCTATTGCGATCCGAGTAAACCGACGCAGCCCTACACGGTCCCGGCGGGCGTGACCAGCGTGTACATCGAGGTCGTGGGTGGCCAGGGCCAAACCCCCAACCCGGCGCACACCGGGCTCGGCGGGCTGGGAGGCCAGGTCACCGGGGGACTGAACGTCACTCCCGGCCAGGAGCTGCAGGTGCAGGTCGGCTGTCAAGGAACATCGATCGGCGGTGCCTCGGCCTACGCGCCCGGTGGCGCGCGCGGCACCGGCTGGTCGAACCTCAATGACTTCTTCACGATCTACTCGTTCGGGTACGACGGCGGCGGCGGCGGCGGAGCGTCGGCGATCCTGGACGCCGCCGGCAACCCGCTGGCTGTCGCCGGCGGAGGAGGCGGCGCCGCAGGCGACGCCCCCAACTGCCTGGAGAGCAGCACCCTGCACGACGGCGGTGGAGCGTTCTTCTACTACTGCGGCCCGGGATTGGCGCTCAAGTCCGGCGGTGACGGCGGCGACGGCGGGGGCGACAACACTGAGGGGGGCGCCGGAGAGAACAACACTGCGGGAACCACCGCAGATGGCTCTGAGTGCGGGGGACCGAACGCGGGCGGCAAGGGCGCAGACTTCCACACGACCGGAGGTGGCGGAGCCGGCGGTGGTGGTGGTGGTGGTTACGGCGGCGGGTGCGGCGGTGCCGCCGGGCAAGAGGCGCAAATCGACCCGGGTCATGAGGAGATCGCTCCGGGGTCGGCCGGAGCGGGAGGTGGGGGCGGGGCCTCTTATGCGGCCTCCGCGGTGAACAATCCGCAGATCTCGGTCGCGGACGACTCCGGCGACGGCTACGCCCTCATCCTGACGTCGGCGGACGGCGTGCGGACGTCGCACTTCGACTTCACAGGCCAAGCTCAGACCTTCTGCGTGCCCGATGGTGTGGACGAGATCTTCGTCGACGCGCTCGGTGGTGGCGGCGGCGGCGGTGGATCGGACTTCCCGGACCGCACCGGGATCGGCGGTGCCGGCGGTGGGGTGCAGGCCGTGGTGCCGGTGGTCGAACGGACGCAGCTCGAGATCCGCGTGGGACAGTACGGTCATGCCAGCGGCGGTTGGGGCGACGGCCACGGCGGCCACCGCGGAACGAGCGACAGTGAAGGCGACGGCGCCGGAGGAGGGGGCTCCACCGCCGTGAAGCAGTCGAGCACCGCCTGTGGTGTCACGACGGGTCTGGAGAACCTGCAGTACCTCGTCGTCGGAGGTGGCGGCGGTGGTGGCGGCGGTCACGCGGTCAGCGCGGACGGAGGAGACGGCGGCGATGCCGGTTCACCCGGCGCAGACGGCTCGGTGGGTGGCGATCCTGACGGCGGCGCGAGCGGATGCGGCGGCCAGCACCCCGGCGACGGCTGTGAGAACAGCGTCAACGGCGGTCACGCCACCAGCGCCACCGATGGCGGGGGTGGCGGCGGGGGCGGCGGTGGCTACCACGGCGGTGGCAAGGGCCACGGGGCGCAGGATGGCCGGCTCGGCGGTGGCGGTGGCGGTGGCGGCGGCGCCTCGTACGTGACGCCTCACTCTCCCGACCCCGTGCACTACTACACCGGACCCCGCGGCGACCACAGCAACAGGGATCGACTCAACGAAGGCAAGGTCGACCTCATCGTGCCGGTCCCGACGTCTCGCAGCGCGGTGAACATCGTGAGCGGCAACAACCAGAGCGCAACGACGGGCAGCCCGTTCGCGGAGCCGCTCGTAGTCGAGTACGTCGATGCGATTCACGGACCGACGAGCATGATCGCGATAGAGCTGACGATCGCTCAGGTCGACGGTCGCCTTCCCGCGACCTTCGTCGGGGGCTCCGGCGACGGATCGACGTTCCGTGCGAACACCGACGCCGACGGACGGATGCAGGTCCAGCTCACCGCCGCGCCGGGCGCGCCCCTCGGCAAGTTCACGGTCGAGGCGCGGGTCGCGGACGACGCCGCTCACCTGATCAAGACCGCGGAGTTCAGCCTGTTCTCCGTGCCGTGGCCCACGACCTTGGCCTTGACATCTGACGCCGTCGCTGTCGACGGCAGCGGTGTCGCCGCCGTCGGCGAGCAGATCACCTACACCGCCACGGTCACCTCCGCCGCCTTGGACGAGCCGATTGACAGCGGTGCGATCCAGTTCAGCGTCGACGGGGCGAATCTCGGATATCCGGTCCCGCTCGCGGCGAACGGAGTCGCCTCCAGCATCCCCAGCCCCGCGGGCGCCGCAGGGCAGCACCACGTGCTCGCCACCTACACCGACGCCCCCACCGGCCATCAGGCCAGCACGTTCACCAACTACGCGCTGACGGTCGTGCCGCCCGCGACGAGTGAAACATCTCTCACCTCGAGCGCGCCGGACGGACTGTACGGAGACGAAACCGTCACCTTCCCTGTGTCGGTGACCGCGATCGGTGATGCCCCGTTCGACCCCACGGGCACGGTGCAGCTCTTCCGCGGCACCGATCCGCTGGGCGACCCGATCCCGCTGTCAGGGAGTGTGGGCACGTCGCAGAGCTTCCCGGCTTCGGCGTTCGACCTGGGCGACAACGAGATCACAGCCGTGTACTCGGGCAATGATCGGGTAGACGGGTCGACAAGCGGGGTGTACACACTGCTCGTCGTCGATCTCGACGACCGGCCTCCGCCCACCGATCCGTCCGACGGCGGCGGGGCCGACCCCCGCCCGGGGGCCGGCCCCAGTGGCTCCGGCCAGGGCGGGCTCGCGGCGACGGGACTGGCATCCGTCCCGTTCCTCCTCGGGCTCGGGTTGATCATCCTCGGCGTGGCGTTCACGCGCACGCGTCGTCACAATCTGCACCGTCCACGAGCCTGAGCGGCGCGAACACCGCGCGAGTCGCCGGCGCCCGCCGAGCGGCACTTGCAGCACGTAGCGACGCCTCGCGGCGCGGGCCGGCGTCACACGACGTGGGCTTCGCGCTGCAAGGTGAGATGGTGGCGGCGCCCCCGAGACCGGACCGTCATCGGGGGCGCCGCCGGTCGGATCACGCGGCTTCGGACACGCTCGCGAGGTAGGCCTTGCCGGCCTCGGCGATGATCGCGGTGACGGCGTCGGGCTGCGACACACCGACGGCGTGCGAGGCGCCGGCGATCTCGCGCGTCCCGCGCGAGCCAGCGCGCTCGGCGCCGGCACGCTGGACCGCGGCCGGGATGTTGAGGTCGAGCTCGGCGATCACGTGCCAGGACGGGATGTCCTTCCACGCCGGGCGCTGCGCGACAAGGGCGTCCGACAGGGCGGCCTCGGTGACGGGGCGCTGCGTCGCCGCCATGAGCGCCGTGACGTCTTCGGAGACGTCTGCGGCGAACTGGTGGTGGAACACGTCGGGGCGGATGACGAACTCGTTGCCGCCCGTCGCGACCGGGTAGGCCGCGAGGGCCTCGCCGAGCGTGCTGCCCGGAGCGCTGGTCGAGAGGGTGAAGGCGCTGTCGCCGGTGTCCGGAGTGAACGCGGCGACGTAGACCAGGCCGACGACGGCGCTGTTCTCGGCGGCCGCCTCGGTGATGACCATCCCGCCGTACGAGTGGCCGACGAGGATGACGGGGCCGCCGACGGACGCGATCACGTCGCGAACGTAGGCGGCGTCGATGGCGAGGCTGCGCAGGGGGTTGGCGGCGGCGACGGCGCGCACGCCGTGCTCCTGCAGGCGCAGGATCACGCCGTTCCAGGAAGAGGACTCGGCGAAGGCGCCGTGGACGAGGACGATGGTGGGCTTTTCTGTGGTCATGATCGTTCCTTGCGAATCTGTCGAGAGAGCAGGGCCGGGATCGGTCGAGCGGGGGAGACGTTCCCTTGCCAAAGAGGACCGCTCACCCTGCCGAGCTGTGACGCCCGACATGAATTTCCACGAGTTCTCGCGAATCCGTCACATCGCGTCGAGGCATCCGGTCATGGCTGATGAGCCCGTGCGCGCCCGCGCGCGGACCGCTGCGACGGAGAGGGATCATCATGAGAATCGCTGTCATCGGAGGAACGGGCCTGATCGGCACCCGCGTGGTCGCGCGGCTGCGAGAGACGGGCCATGACGTCATCGTCGCCGCGCGAGCGACCGGCGTGAACTCCTACACCGGGGAAGGGCTCGAAGAGGCGCTCGAAGGCGTCGAGACCGTCGTCGACACGTCGAACTCGTCGTACCTCGACGAGGAAGGCGCGCGGGAGTTCTTCTACGCCTCGACCATGAACCTGCTCACCTACGGCGACGCGGCCGGCGTGCGGCACCACGTCGCACTCTCGGTCGTCGGCACCGACCGGCTCGCGCGTTCGGAGGGCGGGTACTTCCAGGCCAAGGCCGCGCAGGAGCGTCTGATCGTGGCATCCGGTCGGCCGTACTCGATCGTGCACGGCACCCAGTTCTTCGAGTTCGTGCGCAGCATCACCGCCGCGGCGATGCACAGCGGCATCGCGCACGTCGCCGACGCACTCGTGCAGCCGATCGCGGCCGACGACGTCGCCGCCGCCGTCGCCCGCACCGCGCTGGGGCGGCCCACCAACTCGATCGTCGAGCACGCCGGCCCCGAGATCTTCGAGCTGCGCGAACTGGCGGAAAGGGAATTGCAATGGACCAGCGACGAACGCGAGGTCGTCGCCGACCCGCTCGCCACCTACTTCGGAGCGCGACTGGACCGCTGGGAGCTGCTGCCCGACGCCGACGCGATCATCGCTCCTACGACCTTCCACCAGTGGCGCGTGCAGGCGCCCGACAACTCCGGTCTGGTCACGCACACGTCTGCGGGCGTACGCTGAGCGCGGCAACTGGGGTGAGAGGCAGCATGGGGTCGAGTACGGTGCCCGCGGCGAACGCGGGCGACATGGACTCGGCCGTCGACGTCTTCGAACAGCACCGGCGCCGGATCTTCGGCATCGCGTACCGCATGCTCGGCACCGTCGCGGATGCCGAAGACATCGTGCAAGAGACCTGGATCCGCTGGCAGAACACCGACCGCGACAGCATCCTCGAGCCCGCCGCCTTCCTCGCGACGATCGCGACGCGGTTGTCGATCAACGCGACGCAGTCCGCTCGCGCTCGCCGCGAGACGTACATCGGGCCGTGGCTTCCCGAGCCGGTGAACACGGATGCCGACCCCGCGCTGGGCGCGGAGCGCGGCGAGGCGCTGCAGTTCGCCATCCTGCTCACACTCGAGAAGCTCACCCCCACCGAGCGCGCGGCCTACATCCTGCGTGAGGCCCTCGACTATCCGTACGAACGGATCGCCGACATCGTCGGCGCCACCGTCGAGAGCGCCCGGCAGCTCGTCAGCCGTGCGCGCAAGCACCTGGCGTCGGCCAAGCGCGCGCAGGTGGCGGAATCCGAGCATCGCCGGCTCCTCGAGGCGTTCCTCGTCGCGGCGCAGAAGGGCGACGTCTCGGCGCTCGAGCAGCTCTTCGCCGATGACGTGGTCAGCTACACCGACGGCAACGGCGTCAAGCTGGCCGCCCGGATCCCCGTTGCCGGTCGCCACCGTGTCGCGCAGTTCATCGCGTCGTGGTCGAGCCACTTCTGGATCGGCAAGACGATCGACTGGGTCGAGCTCAACGGCCGTCCCGCCGCGACGATCTCGGATGCCGACGGCGTGATGACCACCTGCGCGCTCACGATGTCGGACGACGGCATCATGCAGGTGTTCTGGACGATGAGCCCCGACAAGCTGGGGCACGCCGCCCCGGTTGGGGCATGAGCCGCCGACGGGCGACGTGGCTGAAGGATCTGCGCACCAGGGCCAAGTCCGTCGCCTGCGAGCATGAGCGCGCGGCGCGAGCGCTGATCACCGCGACGAGGAACGCGGATGCCGCGGCCCTCGCGCGCGCGCTTCATCTGGACGCGTCGCTGACCGTGGACGGCGGCGGCCAGGTACCGGCTCCCCGGACGCCAGTGCGGGGTCGTGTCGCGGTCGTCCGGCATCTCATGCGGGCGCTGGGCGACCCGGAAGTCGACACGGTGATCGAGTCCGTGAACGGGATGCCGGGCATCGTGGTTCGTCGCGACGGCACCGTGGTCGGAGTGCTCGTGCTGCGGGTGCGGCGGTCGCTGGTCTGCGAAGCCTGGCTCGTCGCCAACCCCGACAAGCTCGAGAGCTGGAACCGCCGGTAGAGGCACGGGACGGGGCATCCGGAACCGACGGATCGGCCGGATCCGTCACACCGAGGCGGTCCGTCCTGTCGTAGCTGGTGAGCGTCTCCACCTCCCGCGCTCGTGACACGAAAGGCACATCATGGCAAAGATCATCGTCATCGGCGGCACCGGACTCATCGGCTCGAAGGTCGTCGCGAAGCTCACCGAGCACGGCCACGAGGCGATCGCCGCGTCGCCCAACTCGGGTGTGAACACGCTCACCGGCGAGGGCGTGAAAGAGGTGCTGCAGGGCGCCGACGTCGTCGTCGACGTGTCGAACTCGCCCTCGTTCGAGCCGGATGCCGTCATGGAGTTCTTCACGACCTCGACCGGCAATCTCATCGCCGCCGAGCGCGAGGCCGGTGTCGGGCACCACGTCGCGCTGACGGTGGTCGGCACGAACCGTCCGCAGAACATCGCCTACTTCCACGCGAAGGCCGCGCAGGAGAAGCTCATCCGCGAATCGGGAATCCCGTACTCGATCGTGCATGCGACGCAGTTCTTCGAGTTCATCAGCGGCATCGCGGCAGTGTCGGCCAAGGACGAGGCGATCCACCTGTCGCCGGGCCTCATGCAGCCGATCGCCGCGGAGGACGTCGCGACGGCTGTCGCCCGCACGGCTGCGGGCGCCCCGCTGAACGCCGACATCGAGATCGCGGGACCCGAGGTGATGGGTCTGGACGAGCTGGTGCGTCGCGGTCTTTCCTTCCGCGGTGACCCGCGCGAGATCGTGACCGACCCCGAGGCCCCCTACTTCGGTGCCCGCATCGACGAGCGCACGCTCATGCCCGTCGACGGCGCGCAGGTCTTCGAGACGACGCTCGAGGAGTGGCTGCCCGTCAACCCGCCGCGCAGCTGACCAGACCGGTCGACTGATCAGGCAATGTCACCGGCGGTCGTCTTCGGACGGCCGCCGGTGACGCGTGCCGGCCACATGCGCGTCGGATGTCAGGCGTAGAAGCCCTCCCGCAGGTTGACGCCGTGCTCGACCCAGGCCTTGAGTGCGTTCAGCATCCCGGTCCAGCCCTCGCAGTTGCCGAAGGCGTTCTTCGCGCCGTCGGGCGTGAGCTGCCAGGCGGACTCGGTGATCGTGACGAGGGTGCGGGAGTCGCCGTCGATCGGCTCGAACTCGAAGGTCGTGGTCGTCTCGCTCTCGAGAGCGGAGCGACCCTCCCAGCGGATGACGAGCTTGCGGGGTGGGTCGGCTTCGACCACGGTCACGGGGAACCGGCCAGGAAAGTCGGCGAAGTCCCACGTGACGTCGGCGCCCGGCTCGAGGCGGCCACGCGCCCCGCCGGTGGTGAAGTACTTCGACAGCTGGTCGGGGTCGGCGACGGCCTCGTAGACCTGTGCGACCGGACGGGCGACCCGCCCCGACACGGTGAAAGACAGAGCGTTCAGTTCGTTCGACATGTTGTATTTTTATAACATGACGGATGCTGAAGGCAAGGGGCCTGACGATGATGCGGTGTTCAAAGCCCTCGCGTCACCTTTGCGTCGCCACATGCTGGACGCGCTCAAAGAGGAGCCGCTGACCACGGGGGCGCTGTGTGCGCGGTTCCCCGAAGTGGATCGCACCACAGTGCTGCAGCACCTGCGGGTGCTCGAGAGCGCCGAGCTCGTCTCAGGACGCAGAATCGGCCGCGAGCGTCACCTCTCGCTCTCGCCCCTGCCGATCAAGCGCATCCACGACCGCTGGATCGGCGAGTACGCGCGCGCGGCCGTCGACCTGCTCGACCGGCTGGGGGACTGAGGCGGAAGTCAGGCGAGCGTCATCGCGCCCATCGTCACGGCGGAGACCGCCATCATCCAGTAGTGGAGGCGTCCGCCGGACCGGTGCCGCGCCGAGCGGCTGCACCACTCGGTGAGGAGCACGTAGCCTGCGCAGAGCGCGAGCGTCATGAGGCGAATGCCGTCGACACCACCCCCGCATGAGTGACAGTGGCCGTCGACGGTGGATGCTGGGGGTGCGCTGGTCGCGCCGGCCACGAGCAGAGCGGCCATGACCACGAGTCCGAGTGCAACGTGTGCGGTGAGAGCGACGTGCGCCCCGACGTCGCGTGCAGGGGTCGAGCGACCGCGCGCGAGCGGGCCGCGACGCCGTCCCACGACGAGCCCCAGAGCCACGACGACGAGCGCGGCGCTCCAGTACACGGGGGCGACAACGTGCCACAGCATCGCGTCGGCCATCCCGACCAGCATGAGAATCGACGCGACGACCTCCGGTACGGGCCGCAGACGACGGTCGCGCACGAGCGCGCCCGTGCCCAGGACCGCAGGCAGGAGCGCGCCGGCGTGCAGGAGCTCGCTCACGCGGCGCTGACGCGTACCCAGGTCGCGTCGGCGAGGTCGGCCGGTGCCGCGGCCGCGTACTCGAGTGCGCCATCCACCACGTCGAGCGCCACGGTCAGCTTGCTCTCCCAGCGCAGATGGGCTGGCTGATCCGCGCGCGGGCGGACGGAGATCGGTGCGTCGCGGATGGCGCCGAATGCCATCGCCCGCTCGTGGTGGTCCGGGATCCGCGCGAGGTCGGCCGCGTCGACGAGGCAGTCGTACCGTGGAACGCTCGTCGTCTCGTAGGGCGAGAACTCACCGGCAGCGAGAGCCGGATCGAGGAAGTGGTTCGTGTGTGCGAGCGTGTGCCCCGGCTGCGCCGCTATGACGGCGACGGCGGCGGGGGCGACCTCGATGGCTGCCGCCTCGGCAGCGCCGTCGTGAAGCGCCGCCACCGTGAACACGCTCGAGGCGGCAAGAGGCACGCTCTCGGCGATCGAGACGGCCTCGTCGACGGTACGGGCGTCCTCGAGGATCATTCGCGCGAGGACGTGCACAGGGATTCCGGTCCGGGTGCCGTCGGAGCGGTGATGCAGGATGTTGAAGTGCAGGCCGAGCCCTCGGTCGTTCACGCCGATCTTGGCAGGCTGACCGAACTCGCAGAATGTCGCGATCCGCGCGCCGGACGGCGCGCGGAATCGCCGCACCACGGTCTCGTTCGAGAGCGTCTGGTGCCAGTCCCACGTCTGCAGCGTGCGTGGGCCGCCACCGTCGGAGGGGACGTGCACGATCGTCGAGCACTCCATCGACGGCGCCATCCGCGCCAGCACCTCGGTCCGAGACGCCAGGAGGTATACGTCCCGGACGGACAACCCGCTCCCTTCCGCCGTGCCACGGAACTCGGCGGCCACTGCCGGGGCGTGCTGCTCTGTCGCCTCACGACAACCCTCGGCAATCTCGGTCGCGACGGGGCGCGAGACCCCCGACTGGTGGAACAGCTCGAGGTAGGACGCGAGCGCTCCCGTCAGCTGCGGCGCCCACGCGGCTCCGAACCTGCGGCCTTCATCAAGGCTGTCATCACCGAGCGCCGTCCACCCGTGCACGATCATGTGTCTCCTCCGATGCGCTCGACGAGCGCAGCCACGTCGCCGTGAGGGCAGCTCCGAGCCCTGGCCGCTGCCGCCACCTTGTCACGGACGTCCTTCGGCTTGTCCTGGCTCACCTTGAACACGGCACGCTGCTCGATCACCTCGAAGCGGAACGACACGATGCCCCCGACGATGCGCTCGAACGTGGGCAGCGACGTTGTCATGTCCCATGGCGTGGCCTCGAGCTTCTCGAGCTCCTCCACCGTCCGGGTGACGACGTGCATCCCGTCGCCACGGTCGTCCAGCACCGTCACGTGAGCCGTCAGATGCACGGCGGCGTAATCCCACGTCGGCACATTCGGGTCGTCGGCGTAGGTCGTGGGCGAGACGTAGCCGTGCGGACCTGAGAACACCAGCAGCACCGGGTCGCCGTCCGTCAGCTGGTGCCACTGCGGGTTCTTCCGGGCGATATGGCCCAGCAGCTCAGCGCCGACGAAGTCGCCTCGCGGCGGCATCCGCTCGATGATGACCGGTGCATGCGTGACGGTCGGTGCTCCCTCCGCGCCGCCGCCGTTGGACACGATGAGCGCGAACGGGTTATTGCGCACCAGATCGTGCACCTCGTGCTGCGACGGCGCGCGGTACTTCTCGAACTCGTACACGCGCTCAGCCCGCCGCGCAGAGGATGGCATCCCACGCGGTCTCGCCGGCGAGTGTGGCCACGGCCGTGGAGTTCAGGGACAGCCGGCCGCGCGGCGTCGCCGGATCCTCCGGCAGCGACACCTCGTCGGTCGTGAGTGCGAAGAGAGTGTCGCCGTCGAGGGGGGTGTGGAAGGGCTGGATGCCACGATGCATCGAGCTGTGAACCTGCAGGCCGAACTGCTTGAGCTCGACGTCGCTCAGCCGGACGTTCGTCACGACGGCCGTGATCGTGGTGTTGCCGGCCATGGAGTCGACGAGGCGCGACTCTCCGATCGCCGCCTCGTAGTCGATGGCCGGATGCCGGCGCTCGCCGCTGGACGCATCGTAATTGCCGCGGACGATCCGGCCGTCCCTGTCCAGGATCACCCCATAGGGGTTGAGCACAGTCACCACGAGCACCTTGACGTCGCCCACCTGGCGGAACGCGGCGCCCTGACCGGTGAACTCAACGCGTGCGGCATCCACCTTTCCTGAGGATGCCGAAGCGCCGCCGCCGACGCGGCCCACCTCGATGACACCGGGCCGCGCGGCGGAGAGCGCGGCCTTGCCGAGCGCGGCGTCGGGGAAGACGGAGTTGTCGCGCACCGAGTAGTCGTAGATGATCGCGCCCGACACCAGCTGGAGCTGGTCGAAGCCGGAGCGGTGATCGACCCGCTCGAAGAGCGCCTCTGAGACGCCCGCCACCGCAGACAGGCCGTAGACCGAGCCGCCGGCGAGGCAGATTGCGTGGTTGAAGCCGTACAGGCCGCTCGCGCCGACGGCTCCACCCCGCCGGTCGACGAAGGTGCGCGCACCCTCCGGCAGCCACAGCACGGTCGCTCCGGTCGGTCCCTCGGCGTACTCCGCGGTTCCGACGAGGACGCCGGGGAAGTCGTAGTCGACCTGCCCGCGGTCGCTCCCGTGCACGGGCTCCAGCGCGAAGTCGCCGTTCGAGTGACGGGGGCCCATGGGCAGAACGGGGGCGAGGCGATGGGTGTCGGTCACGGTGAGAGCTCCTGGAACAGTTGACGCGAATAGGGATGACTGGGCAGTTCGTAGAAGACCTCGGTCGGCGCCAGCTCGACGATCTCGCCGGCGCGCATGACCGCGACCCGGTGCGAGATGTACCGGACTGCCGCGAGGTCGTGAGAGATGAAGAGCGCGGCGAAGGAGTGCTCGCGCTGGAGGTCATGAATCAGATTGAGGATCTGCGCCTGCACCGAGACATCGAGCGCGCTGACGGCCTCGTCGAACACGATGAAGGCGGGATGCGTGACGAGGGCCCGCGCGATGCTCACGCGCTGCAACTGGCCGCCCGAGAGCTGATGCGGCCGGCGATCACCGAACGCAGCCGGCAGCCCGACGTCTTCGAGCATCGCCAGCGCGCGCGCCTCGACGCGGGGGCCGCGCCGTTCATGCACGAGCAGCGGTTCGAGGACGGATTCCACCACCGTCGACCGGGGATCCAGCGCCCACCGCGGATGCTGCAGCACCGCCTGCATCCGGCCGGCGCGCGAGCGCAGGCTTCGGTTCAGGGGCTCGCCCTCGAAACGCACCACGCCGGAGTCCGGCCGCTGAAGTCCCAGCACGACGGCGCCCGTGGTCGTCTTCCCCGATCCGGATTCGCCCACCAGGCCGAGCGTCTCGCCGGGCGCGACCGCGAACGACACCGCCGACATCGCGCGTACCTCGCGACGGGCCCGGCCGACGCCCGACGAGAACGTCACCGAGACGTCGGCGAGCTCGACCACCGCGCCCGAAACCGACACCGGACCGCTCATGCGCTCACCTCCAGTCGAACCTGTGCCCGCATCTCCTCGGTCCGGATGCACAGGCTGTGGCGCGTGGCCGCGGGTTCGGGCCGGGTCGTTGTGCAGGCGTCGATCCGCGCAGCGCAGCGGGGCGCGAACGCGCAGCCCGCAGAAGCGCCGTGGAGCACGGGCGGCGCCCCAGGGATGCTGGCGAGCCGTTCCCCTCGACGAGCTCGTGAAGGATCCGTGGCGGCCAGGGCCCTCGAGTACGGGTGCACGGGCTGACCGAGCACGGCCTGCGCCGGTCCCCGCTCGACCACGCGGCCGGCATACATCACCGCCACCTCGTCGCACCACCGGGCCACCGCCGGCAGGTCGTGGCTCAGCCAGAGCACCGTCGTTCCCTGCGCCCGGGCCTGTTCGAAGAGCAGCCTCACGACCTCCTCGCGCACTTGGCTGTCCAGGGCCGCGGTCGGCTCGTCGGCGATCAGAAGCTTCGGAGCACGGCACATCGCCATCGCGATGGCGACGCGCTGAGCCATGCCGCCCGACACCTGATGCGGAAAGAGGCGGATGACGCGCTCGGAATTCGCGATGCGCATCGCGTCCAGCAGTTCGATCTGCCTGCGGGTGGAGGTTTCTTCGCCCATCGCACGCAGGACGAGCTGGAGTTGCCTGCCGATGCGCATCGTGGGGTCGAGCGAACCGATCGGGTCCTGCGCGATGTAGGCGAGGGTGTCACGCCGGTAGCGCCGAAGCCCGTCGATGTCGAGCGCGAGCACGTCGACGCCCCCGACTTCGAGCGTGCCGCTCACGATGCGTGCCGAGCGCGGATGCAGTCTGCCGATCACCGACGCCAGCGTCGACTTGCCCGAGCCGGACTCGCCCACGATCGCGAGCGAGGCGCCCTCGGCCACCTCCAGATCGATGCCGTCGAGCGCGCGCACGGTCGTGGTGCCGGTGAACTCGAGGACGAGGTCGCGGATACGTACGGCGGTCATGTGAGGGACCTCGTCTCTCGAGGCTCGAACCGGTCGCGCAGTCCGTCGCCGATGATGTTGATGCACAGGATCGACACGACGAGGATCACGCCGGGGACGATCAGCAGCTGGGGAGCGAGGGTCATGTACAGCATTCCCTGCTGGATGAGCAGCCCGAGGGATGCCTCGGGCACCTGCACTCCGAAGCCCAGGAAGCTGAGTCCGCCTTCGACCAGGATCGCCACCGACAGCGCGTAGCTCGCCTGCACGGCGACCGTGCCTGCGATGTTCGGCAGGAGGCGCCGCGCGAAGATGACCGGCGTGCGCACGCCGCTGATGCGTGCAGACACGACGAAGTCGCGCTCGGCGACTGCGCGGGTCGCAATGCGCACCACGCGCGTCATCAACGGGATCGTGATGGCGATGATGCTGATGATCGCCGCGGGGCGTCCGGGTCCGATGAGCGCCGACACGAGGATCGCGAGCACCAGCGCCGGGAAGGCGTACAGGACGTCCACGACGCGCATGACCACTTCGCTGGCCCCGCCGCCGTAGTAGCCGGCGAGCAATCCCATGGCCGTGCTGAGGATCGCCGAGCAGACGACCGCGATGAGAGACACGACGAGGGTTGTGGCGATGCCCTCGAAGATCCGTGGGAGCAGTGACCGGCCCAGGTTGTCGGTGCCCAGAGGTGCGACGACGGAGGGTGCCTCGAAGCGACCTCCGACCGTCGCGCTGGTCGAGCCGGCCCATCCCGTCAGAGTCGCGAGGACGGTCGCCAGCACGATGACCCCGAGCACGACGATCGCGAGCCGCATCAGCCCGTCCATGCGGCGCCAGGCGCCCCGGGTCGCCGTGCCGGCGGCGCGGACGCGGTAGGTGGCGGTGGGTGCGACGGTCATCGGCGACTCCGTCCGGTCAGGCGCAGTCGCGGATCCAGTCCGTTGGCGACGAGGTCGACGAGAAGGCTCGTGACGATGAAGACCGCGGCGGCCAGCATCACCGCCGCCTGGATGATCGCATAGTCACGGCGGCCGAGCGCGGTCTGCAGGTATGAGCCCATCCCGGGGACGTTGAAGACGAACTCGACGATCACCGTCCCGCCCAGCAGGACGGCGATCAGCGATCCGACGACGGTCAGGATCGGTGCGGCGGCGTTGCGCAGCACATGGTGGCGGACGATGAAGCCCGGGGTCTCGCCGCGAGCCACGGCCGCCTGCACGTGGGGCTCCACGAGGACATTCATGACGGCATCCCGCGTATTGCGTGCCACGACGGCCACGCAGCCGATCGACAGCACTGCGATCGGCAGCACGAGCGACCCGACGAACCGCCCCGGGTCCTCGGCGAGCGGGGCGTACTGGCCGACCGAGATCCCCAGTCCGAGTGTCGAGACGGCGAAGACCACGACGCCGGCGAGCAGGAACTCCGGGATGCTTATGCCCAGCGCGCTGACGAGCCGCCCGGCTGCTCCCGCCGACCCCTCCGAGCGCAGGGCGGAGACGAATCCGAGGGGGATGCCGATCAGCAGCGTCGCCACGATGGTCACCACCGCGATCGTCGCGGTGACGGGAAGCCGCGCGGCGAACTCCTCCGAGACCGAGACGTTCGAGACGAACGAGAACCCGAGGTCGCCGGTGAAGACGCCGAACAGCCAGCGGAAGTACTGCTCGACGATCGGCGCGTCCAGGCCCGATGCGGCCACCGCCTGGGCCCGCTGCTCCTCAGAGGCGAGCGGACCCAGGACGAGGTCGGTGTAGTCGCCCGGCATCAGCCGCACGGAGGCGAAGATGAGCACCGACACCCCGATGAGCGTGACGAGTGCGGCGGCGACCCGCCGGAGCGACCACAGGACGACCGTCATGTCAGCCCGCGCGGAACTCGGTGATGTGACGGAGGAAGTCGCCGTAGCCTTCGTCGGTGGTCAGGGTGGGACTGACCGACGCGGTGTTCCACGCGATGGTCGACGGGCGCAGCACCAGCGGGATCATCTCGCTCTGCTCGTCAGCGAGCGCGCAGAGGTCGGTGAACACATCAGCACGCGCCTGTCCCGGCTCGGTCGAGTACCCGGCGGCGATGAGCTCGTTCAACTCGTCGGATCCGCTCATGTACACCGACGAGAATCCGGCGACTCCCGGGTTCCACCACGTGGTGACCATCGCGGGGTCGGCGTAGCCCGCGAACCAGCTCAAGGCGAGGTCGAAATCGGAAGGGTCGCCGTACACGCGGTCGGAGTAGGTGGCGTAATCCAGCTGCTCGATCGACACGGTGACGCCGATCTCGGCAAGATTCTGCTGCATCACCTGGGCGATCTGAGCGAGCACCGGCTCGTCCGTGTACACGAGCAGGTCGAGGTCGAGGCCTCCGATCTCGTCTATGACGGCCTTGGCCTCGGCGGCATCCGTCGCGGCGGACGGGAGCTCGCCGGGTGCACAGCTGTCGGGCAGTCCCGCGGGGGTGACACCAGAGGCGGCGGTCGAACCGCCGAATGCGAGCTCGTTGATGGCATCACGATCGATCGCCGAGTTGATCGCGAACCGGACCGCCTCGTCCTGCAGCGCCTCGTCGCCCGAGACGGAGTTGATCATGAGGTAGTGGTAGTCGGTGTTCTTCTGGCCGGCGACGGTCACGTCGGCGGCGTTGGAGAGCAGCTCTGCCGAATCCGCCGAGTTCAGTACGGCGAAATCCGCGGAACCGTCGCGCAGCGCGGCGGCGCGTGTCGCCTCGTCGCCGACGATGTCGATGCGCAGCGACGAGAAGCCGAGCGAACCGGCGTCGGGGTGGTGCTCGTTCGGTTCGAACGTCCACTCCTCGTCTTGACGATGCGCGGTTGCCACGAGCGGGCCGGTGCCCAGCATCTCCTGGGTGATGTCGACTTCGCCGGCCTCGATCTCTGCCATCGGGAGGACGGCGGCCGGGGTGTTCGCGAGCGCGGCGAGGAACGGCGCATAGGGCTCCGAGAGCGTCACCGTGACCTCCAGGTCACCGGTCTTCTCCACCGAGGCGATGGGGCCGAGCTGGCCGGTCCACGTCGTGGGGTTGTCGATCAGTCGCTGCAGGCTGCCGACCACGTCGTCGGCGGTCATGGCGCGGCCGTTCGAGAACACGGCGTCGTCGGCGAGGGTGAAGACATACTCGGTCTCGCTGGGCGTCTCCCAGGATGTCGCGAGGTGCGGTGCCACGGCCAGATTCTCGTCGATCGTTGTGAGGGTCTCGTACGAGAGCCCCTCGATCATCCACGATCGTGCCGTCGCGGCTCCTTGCGGGTCGAGTCCGCTCGCTTCGGCGGTGTCGTAGTCGACCTGCACGACGAGTTCGCCGCCGGAGTCGGACGACTCGTCGGCGACCGCGATGAAGCCGGGTGCTGCTTCCTCTTGCGACGGGGGTGTGGACGAGGTGTCCGCGCCCGCGGCACAGCCGCTGAGGGCGAGGGCGGCGACCGCGACGATCGCGGCTCCCGCTCGAGCTGCTTTGAGCATTTCTAGTGTTCCCTTCGAGCTGAGTGCTGGTTCTCATGGTGCTGGTGCGACACGTCCGCGTGCGCGTGCTCCTCGTGGGTGCACGAGCATGGCGCGACGGAGGCCGGGACATCGAGGGTCGGGTTCCGGTCGAAGAAGTCATGGGGTCTGAGGACGAAGCCGCAGGTGTCTACGGGCATGATCGGCCAGTCCTCGGTGCGGGGGAAGTGCGTGAGGCCGAAGGTATGCCAGAGCACCAGATCGGCGCCGTCGAGGGAGGCGTCGTCGGCGACGAACGCCGGCAGCCCCTGATCGCCGGCGCTCTGGTTCACGACCGCGCCCGCCGGATAGCGTTCGGCCACGTCGTACGCCGTCACCCAGAGGTCCGCGGTGGCGAACCGGGCGCGCGACGCGATGACGGAGTCGGGCTGCGCCAGCAGAACGGGCTTTCCTTCGCCGGCGAGCACATACGACACGGGGCGACCGAGGCGGTTCGTCGCGGTGGTGCTGCTGACGCGCCAGGTACGATCCACCGAGGCGTCGGAGCGTCGCCTGGCGCTCTTCTCGCTGGTCAGCCGCGTTGCGCGGAAGCCGATCGCCGTGCCGTGCGCGTTGTCGCCGTCGATCGGGACGGTGGTGACGTCCACCTCGTCGACGACCGCCGGTCCCTCGTCGACCGCCATGTCGAGGCGTGCGCAGAACAGGTGCTGGTGGTACGGCGCCGCGAGACCGGGCGCCAGTTCGCTGGCGTAGCGGCTCGCCCGCTCGTCGTAGGCGGCAGTAAAGACCAGTCCGGTCGCCTTCGCCTCGAACTCGATCTTGCCGTCGAGGTAGAGGTACCAGTAGAAGCCGTAGTCGTAGTTGCCGACGGTCACGAAGAACGAGATCACGAGCCGGCGCTGCCGCCGCACGTCGGTCGTTCCCGTGAACTGCTCGGTGTGCTTCCACAGCACCCCGGCATCCTCCTCGTGGATGCACACCGCGTTCGGGAGCACCTTGACCTCGCCGCGTGCGTCGGCGATCGGCACGTCGAGGTAGGTGATGTCACCGACGCAGTCGCACCCGAGCTCGAGGCTGTTGACGAGGCGGCCGAGCAGGTACTCGCCCGTGTCGAAGTAGTTCTGCCAGAAGCGGACGGGACCGGGATCGCCGTACGGCACGAGCATTTCGGCGATCGAGGCGCGGTGCACGATCGGCCGCACGCGTCCGGCATCCTCGAAACCGATCCCGTGCAGGATCAAGCCCTCGCGCATGTCGTATCCGACGCGCAACGACCACTTCTCCCACGACACGACGTCGCCGTCGAACGAGAAGCTCGGTCCTTCGGGCTGCCGGATCACGATCGGCTTCTGCGTCGTCCGTTCGGGGCCGAACGTCCCCGGCACGTGGTAGTCCGCCGTCTCCTGGGGGATCGGCACCACGCCGGTGTCGATGACCTGCGTGACGCCGCGGGCGCCGAGGTCCACGTAGGCGACCAGCCCGTCGATGGGATGTGCCCACGGCATGGTCTGCGGCGTCGGCTGGTGGTGGCCGAGCACGCGGGCCATGCGCCGGCCGTCTTCGCCTTCGATCGGAAAGCGTCCGGCGGACAACCCCGCAAGGGCGACGGTGGCGGGATCGTGGATGCCGCGCAGCGCGAGCGCGGCGAGCCACCGCTCGTCGGTTGCAAGCAGGTCCCGGATGAGGATGTGCTCCTCTTTCAGCAGCGGCACCTGGCCTGAGACGGCGGGGTCGATCGGCTCGTCGCGAGCGATGTCGCCGCGGTCCAGGTCGACCGAGATATCGTGCGCACGGCCCGTCGCGACATCCAGCAGCTGCACCAGGGCACGGCGGGCGACGGGGCGGCCGGCGAGCACCTCGCGCCGGTCCGGCTCGTCCAGGCCGATGTACGCGATCCTGTGTGTCTCCTCCAGGCGTCCGTGGCGGCGGAGAATGGCGGCCGCCTCCTGCAGCTCGCCCTCCGAGAGCGTTGCGAACGGTGCGCCGGACTCGTCGCCGAGGCGACGCGAGCGCTGCACGTGAGTGCCGGTGGAGCAGGAGCAGGTCATCGGTTCTCCGAGTCGGGTGACGTTGCCGGCTCAGATGCCGGAACGTTCCGGCAAAGGTAAGGGAAATCCGTGTTACGGCGCAAGGCCCTCATTGTTGCGAGCGGATTACAGTCTTCTGGGTGTGGTTAGAATCGGCCGCATGCAAGGGCCCCGGCGTGCGCGCCTGATCGATGTCGCCCGTCGTGCCGGCGTCGGCAAGACGACGGCGTCGGACGCCCTGAGCGGGAGCGGGCGAGTCTCTCCGGCGACTCGCGACGCCGTGCTCGCCGCGGCGGCAGACCTGGGCTACACCGCCAACACCGCGGCGCGCCACCTGCGGAACGGATCGATCGGCACGATCGGGATCGTCCTTCCCGAGGTCGTGTCGCGGTCGTCGTACTACATGGCGTTCTCGTTCGGGATCGTGACCCACGCGGCCGCACACGACGTCGACGTCACGATCGTGAGTCCTTCGCTGTCGTCGGGCCGCTCGCGACCGATCCGCGCCGACGGGCTCATCATCGGCGACCCGCTATCGGGCGACCCGGCACTTCCGGCGCTGTTCGCGAGCGGCATCCCGATCGTCACGCAGGAGCACCTGCCGGACGACGTCGAAGGCGACCCCGTCGGCGTCGTGTGGTCTTCGCACGAAGCCGGGATGCTGCGCCTCATGGACGAGATCGACCGCACCGGGGCACGCCACCCCGCCCTGCTCGTGGCGCCCGACATCACCGACTGGAGCCGCCAGCTCGTCGCGGGCTACCGGCGCGGCTGCGAGAGCCGGGGGCTGCAGCCGGTGCTCGCGCCGATCGAGTTCGAGGCGCCGTGGGCGGCGGTTCGCGCAGCCACCGAGCGCCTCCTCGCTGAGCGCCCGGAGACCGACGTGATCATCTGCGCCCCCGACTCGAGCGCGATCGAGGTGGTGGCGGTGCTAGGTCGAATGGGCCGTATCGTCGGCGACGACATCACCGTGGTCTCGTGCGTCGACCACCCTTCGCTGCCTTATCTGCAGCCCTCGATCACTTCGATCGACCTGCGGCCGCGGGAGTCGGGAGTCGCCTGTGCCGCGCTGCTGCTGGACGTCCTCGAGGGACGCGCCGAACCGGGGGCCGACATCGAATTCCCGATCACGGTCGTCGCCCGCGAGTCCACTGCGCACCCGCTGCGGGTGAGGGCGTCATGACGGCTCCGCTCGACGGCGTGGTCGTCGCGGACTTCTCCCGCGTGCTCGCCGGACCGCTCGCGACCATGACGCTCGCCGACCTCGGCGCACGGGTCATCAAGATCGAGCGACCGGGTTCTGGCGACGACACGCGAGCCTGGGGGCCGCCGTATGCCGCATCGGGAATGACCACGTACTTCGAGTCGGCCAACCGCGGCAAGGAGTCGATCGAACTGGACCTGACCGACGCCGACGACCGCGACCGGGCGCACCAGATCATCGCCCACAGCGACGTCGTCATCGAGAACTTCCGCCCCGGCCAGTTCGCTCGCCTGGGGTTCGACTGGCCGGCGATGTCGGAGCGCCACCCGCGGCTGGTCTACGCCTCGGTCAGCGGTTTCGGCGTCGGCGCCGGCGCGGACCTTCCGGGGTACGACTTCGTCGCCCAGGCAGTCGGCGGGCTTATGCACATCACGGGCGACCGCGACGGCGAGGCGATGAAGGCGGGCGTGGCCCTGGTCGACGTCCTCACCGGCAAGGACGCGGTGATCGGCATCCTCGCCGCCCTGCGTCGGCGCGAGCTGACCGGTCGCGGCTCGCGCGTGGATGTGAATCTCCTCTCGAGCCTGCAGGCCGCGCTCGTGAACCAGGTGTCGGCGCAGCTCGGAGCAGGGGTGGAACCGCGGCGGCTGGGTAACCGGCATCCGTCGATCGCCCCCTACGAGGTGCTCGAATGCGCTGACGGCCCACTCGCCGTCGCGTGCGGCAATGACGCGCAGTTCGTCAAGATGACCGCGGTGCTCGGCATGCCGGCCCTCGCCGGCGACGCGCGCTTCGCGCGCAATTCCGACCGCGTCGCGCATCGCGAGGAGCTGGCGACGGCTCTCGAGCGCGCGCTCGCCGCCGACTCGGCGCTCAGCTGGTCCGATCGCCTGAACGCGGTCGGTGTCGCAGCGGGCGTCGTCAACACGATCGGCGACGGGCTGGCGCTCGCAGAGCGGCTGGGGCTCGAACCGGTGAGCGAGACGACGGCATGCGACGGTCGGGTGTCACGCCAGGTGCGGCCTCCGATCGCATGGTCGCCGGGGATCCCGGCGCCGACCATGGCGCCACCGCGGCTGGGGGAGCACACCGATGACGTGCTGCGATGGCTCGCCGCGGGCGGCCGCTAGGGCCGTTGACGCAGCGCCAGCCACAGCTCAGCCGAGACGTCAGGATCCGCCAGCTCCACGTCAAGCAGCTGTTCGGCGGCCGCGATTCGCTGTCGGACGGTGTTGCGATGCACGCCCAGCGCTCGAGCCGTGTGTTCGGCATGCCGCCCCGACGCCAGATGAGCGCGCGTGGTCGCGAGAAGAACGGGCGATCCCTCGAGTAGGCGCACCCAGTCGTCTGCCCGTTGCGCGGAGTCCACGAGGGGCCGTCCGGGGGAGCGCCGCCAGAGTGCGAGGGCGCGGGCCGCAGCGGACGGGACCTCATCGAGGGCGACCGCGGCGCTGAGCACCCCGACCCCGCCGTCGGTCGGACTCTCGGCCTCCACGAGCGTCAGTCGGACGCCGTCTCGATCGACGGCGAGGTCGCCCACCGGGGCGTCGTCGGTCCCGCCCACATGCACTCGGGCCAGCAGCGGCAGCCCGACTCCCGCCGACCGGGCAAGCGAGCGTGCCGCAGCGGCATCCCCCTCGAGGGCCAGGTGAGCGACCCACTGTGCCGCGGACGTCGCAGGCGCAGGCGCCGGCGACGACCGCATGGTGAGGCGCAGCACGGCGACCGCGGTGAGCACGAGCTGCCGGTCCGTGCGGGTGAGCGGCCGGCTTGCGCCCACGGCGACCGCGCCCCGCGTTCGGCCGTTCGCGACGACGGGGTGTGCCACGACGACCGAACCGTGTGCGACGAACGAGGCGGCGGCGACGCCGGAGCGCTCGAGTGATCGCTCGAGGTCGGCCCTGACGGTGGGCAGCAGACCCGCGAGGCTTGCCGGATGGAGCAGCGCATCCGGTGCCGTGCGGTCGAGCGGGATCCACGCCGCCCAGCCGCCGACCGCCTCGGAGGTCAGGCGCACCACGTCGAGGACCGGGTCATCGCCGGCTGCCGCCTCCGCCAGACGGGTGTGCGTATGGCCCACCCGCACCACGGCGTCGCGCTCGTCGCGGCCTTCCAGTTGCCAGAACGACCGAGTCACGGCGAGGAAGGGCTCACCGTCCGGCACGACGAAGAGCGGCACGCCGGCGTTCGCGCAGCGCTCCGCGAAGCCCGGGGGCACGGCATCCCACCCCTCTCCGAGCCCCAGGCCGAGCGCGCCGACCCGCTGCTCCGCCAAGCGCGCGACGTACGCGTCGTCGCTCTCACGGCCGGTGAGGCGGATGCCGGTGCTCAGCAGCAGCTCGCCACCGTCGAGGTAGCGGCCGGGGTCGGCGAGTTCCGAGACATGCACCCCGGTGATCTGGCGCGCCGGATCGAACGGTCCGGCCGCAACGAGCGCCGATCCAGCGGTCTCGACGAGTTCTCCGAGCGTGGTCATGATCACATTGTGCAGGATGCACACTCTTTGCGTTCACAGAGTGCAGATCGACTATCAGACGTCGGTGTTCCGATTTGTATCGTCGCCTGCATGACCGTTGACCTTCCTCGCCTCGTGACCGAGATCCCGGGACCTCGCTCGCGCGAGCTGCACGCCCAGCGCTCCGCCGCCGTCCCGCACGGATTCGGCGTCACTCTGCCGGTCTTCGTGGAGCGCGCCACCGACTCCGCGCTGGAAGACGTCGACGGCAATCTGCTCATCGACTTCGCCTCGGGCATCGCAGTGACGAGCGTCGGCGCATCCAACCGACGCGTACGCGAACGGGTCTCCGCCCAGCTCGACCGCTTCACCCACACGTGTTTCATGGTGACGGAGTACGAGTCGTTCGTGCGTGTCGCGGAGTGGCTCAACGCGCACGTGCCCGGCGACTTCGACAAGCGCACGGCATTGTTCAGCACGGGTGCCGAAGCGGTCGAGAATGCCGTCAAGATCGCGCGTTCCTACACCGGCCGAGCGGGCGTGCTCGTGGTGGACGAGGCGTACCACGGCCGGTCGCTGCTGACGATGAGCATGACCGCCAAGGTGCACCCGTACAAGACCTCGTTCGGCCCCTTCGCCCCCGAGGTGGTGCGCGTTCCCAACGCCAATCCGCTGCGGGGGGTGGGTGTCGACGCGGCTCTGGTCGAACTCGAGAGGGTCGTGGCCGACAACGGGCCAGACGCCTTCGCCGCGCTCGTGGTGGAGCCCATTCAGGGCGAGGGCGGCTTCGTCGTTCCCGAGCCGGGCTTCCTCGCCGGTTTGCGCCGCATCGCCGACGAGCACGGGATCGTCCTGGTCATCGATGAGATCCAGTCCGGGCTCGGGCGCACCGGCGCCATGTTCGCGAGCGAGCAAGAGGGGGTCGTCGGGGACATCACCCTGACCGCGAAGGCGCTCGGTGCGGGCCTTCCGATCAGCGCAGTGACCGGACGGACCGAGATCATGGATGCCGCGCACCCGGGGGGCCTGGGCGGCACATATGCCGGCAATCCACTGGCCTGCGAGGCGGCCCTGGCTGTGTTCGAGGTGCTCGAGGATCCGGCTCTGCTGCCGCGGGTACGGCAGGTCGAGACGATCATCCGGCGCAGCCTCGAGCCGCTTCAGCTCGAGTTCGACGTGGTGGCCGACGTGCGCGGACGCGGCGCGATGATGGCCGTCGAATTCGCCGATGCGGCAGACCTCGCCCCGCGCGCCGACCTGGCACAGCGCATCTCCGTCGCGTGTCACGCGGCCGGACTGCTGACGCTGACGTGCGGCACGTACGGCAACGTCATTCGGCTGCTCCCGCCTCTCGTGATCGACTTCGCCGTGCTCGAACGCGGGCTCGAGATCCTCACCGGCGCCATTCGGGCGACCGCGTCGGACGCGGGGGAGGCGGCGGCATGACCGGCGTGCCCGACCTGCTGGATTTCGACGAACTGCTCACGGACGATGAGCGGGCGGTGCGGGACCGCGTGCGCGCCTTCGTCGACGCGCGCGTTCGTCCCGACATCGCCGACTGGTACGACCGCGCCGAGTTCCCGGTTGCTCTGATCCCGGAGCTGGCGGAGCTCGGCGTGCTCGGCATGCACCTCACCGGCTACGGATGCCCCGCCCGCAGCGCCGTCGAGTACGGCCTGGCCGCGATGGAACTCGAAGCCGGAGACTCCGGGCTGCGCACGTTCGTCTCAGTGCAGGGCTCCCTCGCGATGAGCGCGATCCACAAGCACGGCAGCGAGGAGCAGAAGCAGCACTGGCTGCCTCGTATGGCGCGCGGCGAGGTCATCGGATGCTTCGGGCTCACCGAGCCGCAGTCTGGATCGGACCCGTCGAGCATGACCACGTTCGCCCGCCGCGAAGGCGACACGTGGGTCATCAACGGGGCCAAGCGCTGGATCGGCCTCGCCTCGATCGCCCACATCGCCATCGTCTGGGCCCAGACCGACGATGGGGTTCGTGGGTTCATCGTCCCGACCGAGACCGCCGGATTCGTGGCGACGCCGATCGCGCCCAAGATGTCGATGCGGGCGTCGATCCAATGCGACATCACATTGACGGACGTACGCGTGCCGGCTGACGCACAACTGCCAGAAGCGCGCGGTCTGCGCGGGCCGTTCTCGTGCCTCAACGAGGCGCGCTACGGCATCGGATGGGGCGTCATCGGCGCCGCGCGCGACAGTTACGAGACGGCGCTGCGCTATTCGCTCTCGCGCGTGCAGTTCAACACTCCGATCGCGGGCTTTCAGCTCACGCAGCAGAAGCTCGTCGACATGGCGATCGAGATCGAGAAGGCGCAGCTGGTCGCCCTCCGGCTGGGACGGCTGAAGGATGCCGGCAAGCTGCAGCCGCACCAGATCTCAGTGGCGAAGCTCTCGAACACGCGGGCGGCGATCGCGATCGCCCGCGAGTCCCGCACGATCCTCGGTGGCAATGGCGTGGCGGCGGAGTACTCGCCGATGCGCCACGCGGCGAACCTCGAGTCCGTCCGCACCTACGAAGGGACCGACGAGGTGCACACGCTCGTGCTCGGCGCCCACATCACCGGCATCCCGGCCTTCCGGCCGTCGGCAGAAGGAGCAGCATGACCGTCACGCCATTGCGTCATCTCATCGACGGAGAGTGGATCGAGGGCGAAGGTGATCTGCTGACGGACGTCAACCCCAGCCGGCCGTCCGACATCGTGGCTGAAGGTCGCGGGGCCTCATCGGCGGACGTGGATCGCGCCTTCCGTGCTGCGCGCGCGGCCTTCGACGGCTGGCGTCGAACCCCCGCCCGCGAACGCGCCGGCGTTCTACTCCGTGCCGCGGACGTCATCGCCGCGCACCGGGAGGAATGGGGCCGCGAACTCGCACGCGAAGAGGGCAAGACGCTGCTCGAGGGGACCGCAGAGGTCGCACACGCCGCGAACATCCTGCGCTACCACGCCCAGGAGGCCGAGCGTGCGTCGGGAGAGGTGTACGAGTCGCCGACCCCGGGTGAGCGGATCCTCGTCGTCCGACGTCCGGTCGGCGTGATCGGCGCGATCACTCCCTTCAACTTCCCCATCTCGATTCCGGCGTGGAAGCTCGCTCCGGCACTCGTGTGGGGCAACACCATCGTCTGGAAGCCCGCCACGACCGTGCCGCTTCTGGCCGTTCGCTTCGCAGAGGCGCTCGAGCGGGCCGGGCTTCCCCGTGGGGTGCTCAATCTCGTCAACGGCACGGCCGCAGTGGGCGAGGCGATCGTCGCGCACCCTGACGTCGATGCCGTGACCTTCACCGGCTCGACGCGTGTCGGCCGCGCGATCGCGGCGCAGCTCGCGGCGCGCGGCATCCCGTTCCAGGGTGAGCTGGGGGGAAAGAACGCCTCGCTCGTGCTCGCCGACGCGCAACTGGATCTGGCCGTCGAGCAGGTCGCGATCGGAGCGTTCCGTGCCGCGGGCCAGAAGTGCACGGCCACCTCGCGCGTCGTCGTCGATGACGCCGTCGCGGACGAGTTCCTCGCGCGGCTCGCTGAGCGCACGCGCGCGATGGTCGTCGGCGACGCCCTCGCCGATGGGGTGGAGGTCGGCCCTGTCGTGGACGGCACAGCGCGAGATCGCGTCGCGGCGGCCATCGGCCAGGCCCATGCCTACGCTCGTCCAGTCGTCGCGCCTGACCTGTACCGCGAGGGACCTCTGGCCGACGGCTACTTCATCCCGCCGTCGATCTTCGAGCTGTCGCACGACGACCCGGGAGAGCTGTGGCGAGAGGAGCTGTTCGGCCCGGTGGTGGGGGTGCGACGCGCCCCCTCAGCGGCCGAGGGGTTCGCTCTCGTGAACGACAGCGAGTACGGATTGTCGACGGCGGTGTTCACGACGGATCTCGGCCGCGCACTCTCGGCGATCGACGACATCCGCGTCGGTGTCGTGCACATCAACTCCGCTTCGGCGGGTGCTGACCTGCACGTGCCCTTCGGGGGGAACCGGGGCAGCGGCCTCGGGCCGAAGGAGCAGGGTGCCGTGGCGCGGGACTTCTACACCGAGACCGCGACGGTCTATCTGAAGGGTTAGTCGCACGGTTACGTCCCGGCTCAGCCCAGTCGTTCGCGCACGACTCGAGCCGTGGCGACGGGGTCGGGGCGGTGCATGACCGACTCGGGCACGACGACCAGCTGGGCGCTCGCCATCTCGTCGGCCAGCCGATCGGCCGCGGCGATGAGCATGGGGAAGGTCTGCTCGCCGCGCAGGATCGTCACCGGCTGCGACACCGCGAGCATCTCGGGCGTCGGCGTCGACACCTGCGCCACGAGCGCGGTGTCGTAGACGGTCGACTGCCCGAGGGGCACGAGCGCCTCGAACTCGTCACTGGCACGCATGCCCTCGACCATCTCTTTTCGCAGTCCGATGTTCTCGAGCTGGAAGGTGACGACGGCCTCGTCGGATCGTCCCTCGTCGACCAAGCGCTGCAGGCGCTCGGCGAGGTCGGCCGGCGGCTCGTCGAGGCCGAAGCGCAGCGGCGGCTCCGACAGGAACAAGGCCTTGACGGGAACGCCCCGCGACGCGGCGTAGAGCGCGAGCACCGCTCCCGACGAATGCCCGAGCACGGCCGCGTCGCCACCGGCCGCCTCGATCACCGCCGCGAGATCCTCGACCTCGCGCTCGGGCGTCGAGCCGCGCGCGTCACCGCTTGCCCCCCGCGCACGCCGGTCCCACGAGATCGCGCGGAATCCCGCATCCGCCAATGCGGACGCCAGTCCCGCTGCGTCTTTGCCGAGCGACAGCGCGCCGCCCACGATGACGACGGCAGGTCCGTCGCCCGTCTGCTCGTACGCGATCGAGGTTCGGTCTGCCGAGGTCACGGTGCTCATGACCGCCACACAACCACGGCCCTCAGACATCGACAAGGGCGATCCGGATGCCGATCCGGGCGCGATCTCCGTCTCTTCCGTCACAGCCGGCGTTGCTGACCGGTCATCTCTGGCACAGGCACAATCCGGCCGCCATGGCCGGCCTCGCCCATCGCCGCCAGACCCCTCGAAAGGAATCGCCATGATCGACCACATTCTCGAGCCGGATGCCCAGGCCTTCGCCGATGCGACATCCCGGCCCCCCTTCCTCGCCGACCTCGGCGTCGAAGGTGCACGAAAGCTGCTGGACGAGGTCCAGGCCGCACCGATCGACAAGGCGGACGTCCAGGACGAGTGGATCACGGTTCCCGCCGAGGTCGGCGACGTCCGCGTGCGGATCGTCAAGCCGGTCGGCGCCGAGGGGCAGCTGCCCGCCATCCTCTACGTGCACGGCGGCGGCTGGGTGCTCGGCAACGCCGGCACGCACGACCGGCTCGTGCGGGATCTCGTCGCCGGAACCGGCGCCGCCGTCGTGTTCGTCGAGTACGACCGATCGCCCGAGGCGAAGCATCCCGTCGCCATCGAGCAGGCGTACGCGACCGCCCGCTGGATCATGAACGACGGCGAGTCGAAGGGCCTCGACGCGTCGCGGCTCGCGGTCGCGGGCGACTCCGTCGGCGGCAATATGGCGGCGGTGCTCGCGATCCTCGCCAAGAAGCGCGGCGACGTGTCGTTCATCCATCAGTCGCTCTTCTACCCGGTCACCGACGCGGGGCAGAACACGCCGAGCTACCGCGAGTTCGCGGAGGGCTTCCACCTCCGCGCCGACGCGATGGCGTGGTTCTGGGACTGCTATCAGCCCGACCTCCACGCCCGCAAGGATGTCACGGCCTCCCCGCTGCAGGCGCCGATCGAGGAGCTCGCCGGACTGCCCGAGACGCTGCTGATCGTCGACGAGAACGACGTGCTGCGCGACGAGGGGGAGGAGTACGGTCGCAAGCTCATCCAGGCGGGCGTGCGCACGACCCTCGTGCGGTACGACGGCACGATCCACGACTTCATGATGCTGAACCCGCTGGCGACGTCCGCGGCGACGACGGCCGCGATCGAACAGGCCGTCCACGTGCTGCGCAAGGCCTTCGGCACTCTCTGACGGGTGGCGCACCGATGATCGCAAGCAACCCGCCGCTGCGTCGCGTCGATGCCGGTGAGCTGTCGGTCGGCTACTACGACCTCGGCAGCCCGTCGGACGAGCCCGTCGTTCTGCTGCACGGCTTTCCGTACGACGTCCACAGCTATACCGACGTCGTCCCGCTCCTGGTCGAGGCGGGGTTCCGTGTGCTGGTTCCCCATCTGCGCGGCCACGGGCCGACGCGCTTCCTCGACGAGCACGCGGACCGGTCGGGGCAGCAGGCGGCGCTCGGGGCGGACCTGCTCGCGTTCCTCGACGCGCTCGACCTGGAGGAGCCGGTGCTGGCCGGCTACGACTGGGGCGGTCGCGCGGCGTGCGTCGTCGCGGCGCTGTGGCCGGATCGGATCTCGGGGCTCGTCTCGGTGAACGGATACCTCATCCAAGACATCGCGGCGGCGCAGAACCCGATCCGGCCCGATCTCGAGGCCGGCTTCTGGTACTTCTGGTACTTCGCCACCGAGCGGGGCCGGCGGGGGCTGGAGTCGCACCGGCGCGAGATCGCCGAGGTGATCTGGCGGCGCAACTCGCCGGAGTGGTCCTTCACCGGGGACGACCTCGCCCGCGCCGCGCACGCGTTCGACAATCCGGATTACGTCGACGTCGTGATCCACTCGTACCGCCACCGGCTGGGGCTCGCCCCGGGCTCACCCCGGTACGCCGGCCTGGAGCAGCGCCTCGCCGCGGCCCCCGGCATCCGTGTTCCGACGATCACGCTGGATGGCATGGCGGACGGCAACTTCCCCGCCACCGACGGCAGCCAGCACGCGCACCTGTTCACCGGGCCGCGCGAGCACCGGCAGATCGCGCACGCCGGGCACCACCTGCCGGCCGAAGCACCGCACGCATTCGCGGAGGCGATCTTCGACGTCGCCGAACCGCCGGGCGACGGCGCGGGAACGCCGTGAGACAGGGACGGCCGCGGGTCTCAGTGACCCGCGGCCGCCCTTGGTGTCACTGCACCTGGTCGGCGGGACGCACCAGGATCTGGTTCACGGCGACATGGTCGGGCTGGCCGAGCGCGAAGACGACCACGTTCGCGATGTCGTCGGCGGTCAGCGTCCGCATGGACTGCTGGATGCCGGCCGCCATCTCCCGCATCACCGGGTCGGTGATGTGACTGGTGAGCTCGGTCGCGACGAAGCCGGGCTCGATCACGGTCACGCGCACGCCACGCGCCGTGACCTCTTGACGGAGCGCCTCCGAGAACGCGTTGATGCCGAACTTGCTCGCGGCATATGCGGCGTTGCCGGCGGATGCGATCCGCCCGGACGTCGACGAGACCTGGACGATCGCTCCTCGCGACTCGATCAGGTGCGGCAGGGCCGCATGCGCCGCGTACATCGAGCCGAGCAGGTTCGTCTCGATCATCCGGACCCATTCCGTGATGTCGGCGCCGACGACCGGTCCCGCCAGCATCAGCCCCGCGTTGTTGACCAGCGAGTCCAGGCGACCGAACCGCTCGACGGCCGCTGCGACGGCCGCGGTGGCCGAGTCGGGATCGGTGACGTCGAGGGTGACCGCCAGCATCTCGCCGGGCGCCTCGGCCACGAGGGCGTCGAGCCGCTCCGCCCGCCGTGCGCCGACGACCACCTTCGCGCCCGCCCGCGAGAGCGCCAGCGCGATGGCTCGCCCGATCCCCGATGAAGCCCCGGTCACCAGCGCGACATGGTCGTTGAGAGTGTTGTGCATCAGTTCCTCCGAGCAGTTCGATCGCCGGCGCCGCGGAGCGCTCGCCGGCGCGTGGCAAGCCGCCACAGCCATGACCGCGGAGGGCCCGCTTCTGTGACGCCTCTCGTGCGCGCGCGGGGAAGGCGACGCGCAGGCGGGGCTGGACGCCCACGACCTCTCAGGCGCGCACACCCCGGCGCACAGCATCCGGAGTTCGCTTCGGCGCTCCGCCGGGCGGAGAATCGCGCGAATCTCGGAGCACGCGCGCCCGATCCTCCGCCCCGGGCGTGATCCTCCGCCGGGCGGAACCACCGATCCTCCGCCGGGCGGAACCACCGATCCTCCGCCGGGAGGAAAGGCGATTCCGGATGCCGCGCCCCGACGCCCATCGCCGGGACAGGTTCGTCCGCTGGCAGGCGCCGCCACCGCGGATCGTCACAACCGCGAGCCGCATCCGGTCATATCTGCGGGGACGGATGCCGTCGGCCGCTGCCGATCCGATGCACCGTGTGGTGCCGACCAGAGGAGGACTCATGAGCGAACCGGGTGACACCGGGGCGCTGCACAGCGCGCTCGGCACCGAGCTGTTCGTGCTGCAGTCCGCCGCGAGCTCGACGATCAGCGAAGCGGGGACGCGCTCGACCATCTATCTGGCGACGCTGTCGGGCGGGCTCGTCGCGCTCGGGTTCGCCGGATCCTCGCCATCGCTGCTGGCCGTGATGACTTTCACGGTGCTTCCCACCATCTTCATGCTCGGCTGGTTCACCGTCGTGCGATTGGTCGACACCAGCGTCGAGAGCATCACGGCCCGGCACCGGATGGCTCGGATCCGCGCGTATTTCGCGAGCCTGCATCCGCTCGGCCCGACTCTCATCGCGCAAGACGACCCGCGCACCAACGGCGAGCTCGGCGTGCGCTACGCGCGCTCGTCGTTCCTGTTCACGATGGCGAGCATGGTCGGAGCGGTCAACTCCGTCGTCGGCGGCGCTCTCGTCACTCTCGTGCTGACGATCGGGCTGGGCCTGCGGACGCTGCCTGCGACGCTCTTCGGCATCGCCGCCGGTCTGGTGCTGCTGCTCGCCACGCTGCGCTACGAGCGCCGCCGCATCGCTTCGGTCAACTCCGGAGCGACGGATGCCTCACAGTCGCGGTGACGGTGCCGTCGTGGTGTTGCCGAGGGATTCACTGCCCAGCCGCATCGACACGAGTTCGGTGAAGCCGGCCCGCTGGGCGAAGCGGACCTTGCGGCGCTTGTAGATCTCGAAGCCGAACTTGCGGTAGACGGCGAGGGCGGGCGCGTTGGTGTCTTTGATGTCTTCGAGCACGAACTCGTCGTAGCCGGGCTGGGCCAGCAAGAAGCTCAGCAACGCCGTCGCGACGCCCCGGCCCTGATGGGCCGGCTCGGTGGCGACGAACCCGATCTCGGCGCGGCCGGGCCGGGCCTCCTTCGATGTGCCCATGAACCAGCTGCGGATCACGATGAGGCAGAGCAGCCCCCGCACCAGCCCGAGGTGACGCCGGATCTCGCGCCACCGTGGCGCGAAGAGCATCTCATCTCCCTCGGTCAGCGACGCCAGACCCGCGGGGTCGTCATCTACCAGGGCGACGTAGAACCGCTCGAGCAGCATCATGTGCTCGAACGCGTCGGCGAGCTTGCCGGTGTCGCGCGAGAACGCGACGAAGTCGTCAGCGAAGCTGCGCACGTAGACCTCGGTGATGCGGCGCCGGTAGCTCTCGCCGAGGCGGTCGCCTCGTTCGACCCGCACCGCTGCCTCCGTCATCCGTCTGCTCCGATCGGTGATTGCGGGATGCCGTCACTCACAGCATCCCGCAATCACACGTGTTTCCTGCAGAGGCGGGTTTCAGGCGACGGCGTTGCGCCGGAAGTAGGACGGCGCGGTGAACATGAGCACGCTCGCGGTCCAGACCGCGAGGATGTGCACGACGCGCGAGACGAGGAATGCGGCGTCCCAGCCGGTCGCGGCGGCGAGTGCGTCGCTGACCGAGCCGCCGTCGAGCAGGTAGGTCAGAGGGTCGGCGACGAGCGACCACGTGCCGAGTCCGGTGAAGAGCACGAGCAGTGCGTAGCGAGACCAGCCTCGGCCGGCGCGAAGCGCGAGGGCCAGGACTGCGAGCACGATGAAGGCGAGCAGGCGGATCCCGATGGGCGCGAGCAGCGAGCCGAACTGCTCACCGGCAGACAGCGCTTGCGTCACCGAGATGGCTGCCTCGAAGACGCCCGCGGCGAGCGCGAACATCCAGAGCCAGAAGGCGGCGGTGATGCGGCGCGGGCGGACCCGCGTTGTGGTGGGGAGAGACGAAGACGTGGCGATCATTGACATGGGGCACCTTTCCGTCTCTCACGATGGCCCTGGCTGGGTGGGCCGAACATGGTGCGTGCCCCCGCGGGGGAGTAGGGCAGACCCCCGAACGCTCGCCGGGCGCTACGCGATGCGGAGCGCGAGCTTTCCGACGTAGTGCTCGCGGAGCGCGAGGTGTGCGTCTCGGGCCTCGTCGAGCGGGAACATCCGGTGGACGTGCACCTGCAGGCCGCCCGCCTCGATGATGGCGTTCAGCCGGTCGGTGGCCGCGCTGCTGCGGTCGCCGTTGTAGTTCGAGACGGACGCGCGGGGCGCAGTCGAGAGCGCGGGGTAGACGCCGTAGGGCCAGGCGATCCGTCCCGAGTCCTTCACGGCACTCAGCGCCTGCTCGGTCGTCGCGCCTCCCACCGTGACGAGTGCCGCGTCGAGACCTTCAGGAGCGAAGGCGGATGCTGCGGCCACGACATCTTCGCGACGCCCGTCGACGCTCGCGTCGGCGCCGAGGCGTCGCGTCAACGCCACGCCGTCGTCACCGGAGGCGACCGCGAGCACGCGGAGTCCGCGGTGCTTCGCGATCTGGACGGCCAGATGCCCGATGCCGCCGCTGGCGCCGAACACCATGAGCGTCGCGCCGGGCTGCAGGTCGAGCAGGTCGACGCCGCTCAGCGCGGTCAAGGCGTCCCAGGCCAGCGCGCCGGCCTGTGCCGCCGGCATCCGCCCGGGCAGGTGGGCGACATGCTCCGCCTCGACGACGGCGTACTCGGCGTACGACCCGCCACGGGGGACCGGGGTGATCGCGGCATAGACGCGATCGCCGACCGCGAACCGGTCGACGCCCCGGCCGACGGCGGCGACCGTGCCCGCGGCATCCCACCCGAGCACATAAGGGAAGGTCGACGGCACGCCGAACGCGCCGGCGTAGTCGCCTTCTCGCTCGGTCGCGTCCCACGACCCGATCCCGGAGTACTCGACGCGGATCAGCACGTCGTCCTCGCCGACCTCCGGCCTGGGGATCGTGCGGAGCGACAGCTCTTCGGGGCCGCCGAAGCGATCGAGGACGACGGCGTTCATCTGCGCAATGGTCATCACCTCAACCGGCAACGCGATGCGGCCGTGATTGATGCCCGACGGGTGGTGTTCGTCAGCCCCGGTCCTGCATCAGCTCGACCATGGCTTCGGGTATGCGCGTCTTGAAGTCGAAGACCTTCGCCCACGTCGGCCGGATCGAGATGAGAGCCATCTGGTCGTACATCTCCGCCGCCTCGCGTTCGAACTCCGCCCAGTACTCGCGTGGCATCCTGCGCAGGTTGGCCGCGACGTACTCCGGAGCCGCACCCTCGACGATCGTCACTGTCGCCATGCCTCGAACCAGCAGCGAGGCGGGCGGCTGCTCGACATCGTCGATCGTGAGCGCCACCGCGGGGTTCTCGCCGAGCGCTGCCACCTTCGGCGCGCGCACCGGCGAGCCGAGGACGAAGGCTTCGCCGGTGAACACGTAGGCGACCGGAATCACGCGCGGTGTGCCGTCGACCGCGATGTAGGCGAGCCGCGCGGGGATCGTCGACTCCAGCAGCTCGCGGGCGGTGGGGTCCTCGTTGAGCAGCCGGAAGACGTCGCTCTCGAGCATCAGCTCCTCGTTCCAGAGCGCTGGAGGTGATCGCCGAGCACGTCGAGCGCGCTCTCCCAGCCGTCTCGGGTGTCGCTGTCGATCGAGCCTTCGGCGGTGAGCACGAAGGTCATTCGGGTGCGCTCGCCATCCGGGTCGAGGGACACCGTGATCTTCGGCGCCGTCTCAGGGTCGGCATCCGGGCTGCCCCAGGTGAAGGCGAGGCGCTCGAACGGGTCGACCTCGAGGTAGACGCCGCCGGTCGGGTAGGACTCGCCGGTCTCGTCGTCGATCATCGTGTACGCGTACCGGCCGCCGACGCGGGCGTCGATGGCCACCGATTCACGGGGTGTGGAGACGCCCCGCGGATGCCACCAGTGAGCAGCCTCGTCAGGATTCGTCCACGCGTCCCAGAGCTCCTGCGGGGTGGCGTCGAAGACGCGGACGAGGGTGAAGCTGCGTGCAGTGTCGGTCATGATTCTGATCCCTTCGTTGTTCGTCGTTCACGGAGTCGCTCTTCCAGGAGATCGAAGTTCTCTGTCCAGTGGGCGCGCTGTTTCGCGATCCACTCCGAGGCATCGTCGAGGCCGTCGTCTTTCAAGGCCACCTCGCGCCACTGCGCGTTCACCGTGCGGGCCACGAGCCCGGCACTCTCGAGCACCCCGAGGTGCTGCGAGATGGCCGGACGGCTGATGGTGTAGTTCGCCGCGAGGGTGCCGACCGTGACGGGCCCGGTTGACAGTCGGGTCAGGATGTCTCGGCGGGTGGGATCCGCGAGCGCACTGAACACGACGCTGAGTCGGTCTGTCGCTGCCATTAAGCACTTCCTTACGTAAGGACTTGCTTACATTAGGTCGATCGGTGCGAGTGTGTCAAGCCCGCGGTTGTTCGTGCTGGTTCCGCGGTTGATTGCTCCGGAGACTTAGCATGCTAAGTTAGCCACTATGACTCGCGGACTGAGCTTCATCCTGCATGTGCTGACCGCACGACTGGATCGCGCTGCGGACCGCATGCTGCAGGCCGAGCATGGGGTGTCGTACAACCGGTTTCTCGCGCTGACGATGGTGGGCGAGCTCGACGTCTCCACGCAGCGCGCGCTGGCCGACGCGCTGGGTGTGACTGAGCCGTCGGTGAGTCGCATGGTCGGAGTGCTCGCCGCGGACGGGCTGCTCGACGTGCAGCGCAGCGCCGCGGGGGAGCGCGGCCGCCGGCTGAGCCTCACCGAAGCGGGCTCGACACTCGTCGCCTCGGTGCAGAGCCGGCTGGAGGAGCGGTTCGCCGAGCTGGTGAAGGCGAGCGGCGTCGGGCTCGACGAGTACGCCGAGCAGACGGCGCGGTTGCTCGGGACGCTCGAGCAGGTGCAGGCGCGAGAGGAGAGCACGACGTGAGCGAGGGCATCGACAGCACCGTGCGGTCCGTCGACGGGACGGAGATCGGATACCGGACGCTCGGCGCCGGCCCGGACGTTCTGCTGGTCGGCGGTTCCCTGCGCAGCGCGGAGGACTATCTCGGGCTGGCCGCGGCTCTGGCCAGCGAGTTCCGGGTGCACGTGATCGACCGGCGAGGGCGTGGCCGGAGCGGTCCGCAGGGTTCGGACTACAGTCTCGCTCGCGAGCTCGAGGATCTCCTTGCGGTGCAGCAGGCGACCGGTGCCCGGCTCGCTTTCGGGCACAGCTTCGGCGGTCTCGTGCTGCTCGAAGCCGCGAGGGTGACTGACCGCTTCGATCGCCTCGTGGTCTATGAGCCCGGTGTTCCGGTGGCGCCTGTCGCGACCGGGTGGTTCGAGCCGTATGAGCAGCGCCTGGCCGCCGGCGATCCTCACGGTGCCTTCGTGCACTTCCTCCGCGGAGCCGGGGGAGCGCCGCCGATCCTGGCGAAGCTGCCGTACTGGTACCTGCGCCTGGCGCTGAGGGTGGGCTTCCGCGGGGAGTCCTGGCGGCGGATGCGCCCGTTGCTGGGGGCGAATCTTGCCGAGCATCGGGTGATCGCCGAACAGGCGGGGCGCGTCGAGGATTTTCAAGCCGTGCGTGCGGACGTGCTGATCCTGAGCGGGGGCCGATCGGTGGCGGGGACAGCCGAGGAGCTCGAGGTGCTCGCGGGGATTCTTCCGGCCGGCGAGATGGCGGTGCTGCCGGGTTTGGACCACTTCGGCCCGGAGGCGGAGCCCGCGCCTGCTGTCGTGGACCGGACGAGGGCGTTCCTCGTGCGGACGGTGCCGCCGCTCGCCGGGTCAGCCGGCCTTTCGGCGGCGCGCGATGACGATCGCAATCACGATCAACACCACGCCGACCGCGAGCACGATCGGCCCGATCGTCGCCCACAGCGGTGAGCCGCTCATCGCCGACCCGCCGAGCACGTTGAATCCCTGCAGGGTCCACACAATGCCGACCAGCGCCAGGATCACGCCTGGCACGAGGTACGGCCAGATTCGCTTCATGGCGCGACCTTACTCCGCCTGAGTGCGGACCGGAGATGCCGTCACGCACTGCGCTCTTCGGATCCGGGCGAGACTCGCGCTGCATCCACCCCGGATTCAGGCGTTCCTCCCGCCCGCGGTCGGCGTCCATTGAAAGAAGAATTGAAGTCTCGCCGGTGAACAGCGGCTGTTGACGTTCGGATTCGGACGCGCCTTCCTCCTGTGGTCCATGGCGCCCCGATCGTTGATTTTGCGGCCTTCGGCAAAGGTCGGACCTCCGTACGCAGCTTCCTCCTCCCCAGGGGCGACCCTCGCGTCGAGTCGTTCGGGCGCCCGGAGCCCTGAACGGCCGGCGGTAGCGAGCGTGCGATCATCGACGAGCCCAAATCCTCGGCGACGATCGTCTGAATCCGGAGGGGATCGGCAAGATCGAGCACTCCCATTTCCCGAAGGCCCTGATGACCCGCTCTCTCAGCACACTTCTCGGTGTCGTACTGGCATTCTTGGGGATCGCGGCGACGCCGACCCCGGTTGCCGCTGCAGAACAAGAAGACGATGCGATCACCTGGATGGTGCGACCGAGCGACGGCGTCGGGGAAGACGGTCGCTCGTGGGTCGAACTCGAACTCGACGCGGGCGAGACAGTCCAGGAGCACCTGCTCGTCCGGAATCTCAGCGCATCGCCCGTGACGTTCTCGCTCACGGCGGCGGACGGGTACTTCACCGAGACCGGTCGGTTCAACATGCTGACTGCCGACAGGGAGTCCGTCGACGCGGGGACGTGGATCGAGATCCAGGACGACGTAGAGGTCCCGGCGGGAGCCGACGTGATCGTGCCGTTCACGATCACCGTTCCCGGCAACGCGACCCCAGGCGATCACCCCGCCGGCGTCGCCGCGGCCATTCGCTCGGGTGGCACCGAGGAGGTGGGCATCGAGTCACGTGTCGGCTTCCGCGTGATGACGCGAGTGACCGGCGAACTCGCGCCGGCCGCGGCTGCGACAGCCGCCGGCGAGTACACCGGGTCGCTGAATCCGTTCGAGGCCGGACGGATCGATGTGGACTACTCGGTCGAGAACACCGGGAACACGCGCTTGTCGATCCTCCCGCAGGTGGAGGTCAGCACGTTGTTCGGGTGGGTCTCCTACACCGCGACCGGCGAGGAGATCGTCGAGATCGCGCCGGGTGAGTCCCGCTCGGCCACGATCTCGTTCCCGTCGGTGTGGCCGCTGTTCGTCTACTCCGCTGACGTGACGGCTGCGGCGGAGCCTGTCAGCGAAGAACTCCCCGCGCGCGGGATCGAGCCCGCCTCGGCGCATGCGCTCGTCGTCGCGATCCCGTGGCCGCAGCTGGTGTCGATCGCCGTCGCGGTGCTGCTTCTCTGGCTGCTGTGGCGGGACCGCCGCCGCCGCGACCGCAAGGTCGCGGAACTCGTTGCCCAGGCCCGACGCGACGCCCTCGCCGAGTCGGCCGGAGACCGGCAGCCGGCGCTCCGGCGGATGGCCGGATCCGCCGGGGTCGCGATCGCGTTGCTCCTCGCGGGACCGCCCGCGATGGCGGCGACCCCGGAAGACGATCCGGTGGAGATCCGCGTCGAGATCGCGCCGAGGACCACCCCCGGCGCGACCTCGCCCGCAAGCCCGGCGCCGGCCATCGGAGGCGAGGATCTTGCGACGACGGGCGCTCCCGACATGAGCGCCTGGCTGTGGGTCGGCGCCGCTGCTGTGGCGACGGGCGCAGTGATCTACTCGGGGCGGCGGCGCCGGGCTCCCCAACCCGAATTGCGTTCCCGGTAGGAGCGCCGGGTTCACCAGCGCGACACCGGCGGGTTACCCGGGCCGCCCGAGAGGAGTGTTCACTAGCGCGCGTGACCTCGGCTCTCTCGGTACGACGACGGATGGCGTCCATCGCGGCAGCCGGCATGCTCGCTGTGACGCTCGCGGCGTGTGCCCCACCAGACCCGGCCATCTCGGCAGCCGAGCGCACTCCATCACCCGTTCCGCCGAGTTCCGCAACCGGCAGTGCCGGCCTCTCCCACCCGGCGCCGGGGCGCACCGTCGAAGCGGTGGTGCCCGGTCACACCGGCGACGTACGGGGCGTGCGGGTCGCCGTCGTCGTTCCCGACGACGGTGCCACGAGTCGCGCGCTGCAGGAGGCCCTCCACGGCTTCGCGGAGGTGAACGGACTCGTCGTCGAGGAGTTCGCCGCGACGGGGGATGCGGCATCCATCGATGCGGCGTTCACCCGGGCGCTTGCGGTCGAACCGCACATCGTGGTCGGTCTGGGCGCAGGGGTCGTGGATGTGTTCGCGTACAACTCGTCGCAATGGCTGGATCAGGATTTCCTCCTGCTGGGAGCGCAGGTCGCAGAGCCCACCTCCAACGTCGCCGCGGTGGTCTGGGAGGGCGCGACATCGCGCGGTTCGGGAGCCCCCGCCGACGGCGAGCTGGACCACGCCGCGGTCACCACCGCGCGTGCCGCCGACGCGGTATCGGTCGGTCTGGCGACCGTGATGTCGGGCGAATCGGGCATCGTCCTTCATCTGCCCGCGTGACAGGTGTGGTCATGGCGACGCCACAGGCCGGACAGCGGGCGTTCACCTCTGCGCCGACATCAGGTCATGCCGCTTCGGGAGGTTTCTCGGGAGCGCTCTCGCGCATCTTCCCCATGCCAGATCGGAGCATCCTCTTGCCCATTTCCGATGTGACCGCGGACATCGTCCGTGCCGCTCCCGCGACCAGGACGGTTCGGCGGACTGTAGCGGGAGCCGTCTTGGTCTCGCTGATCGCGGGTTCCGCCGTCGCGACCGCCGCATTCCCGGCGGTCGCCGCCCCGCAGATCACGCCCGCTGCCATCACCGCTGCAGCCGAGCCGCTGCGACTCGAGGGCGAGCAGTACACCAGCGGATCGAACCCCAACGGAGAAGCGCTCAAGCGCGAGTCGATCAACCTGGGCAACACGTTCAACGGCACCGTCGTGCAGTTCGACGACGTGGACTTCACGAACCGCATGGGCACGCTCACCGTGCGCGCCGCCACGCGCGACGACGCGATCGGCGCGAACCCGCGCCTGGAGTTCTTCCTCGATGAGGCGATCGCAGCGAACAAGATCGCCGATGTCGCGCTGCCCACCACGGGCGGATGGAGCAACTGGCTCAACACGACCGTCGACCTCAGCACGACCGTCACCGGCGTCCACGATGTCATCATCGTCATGCACGTCGATGACCTCCCGGATCGTCGCAACTACGTCGCGAACTTCGATTACTTCGAGTTCGGGCCTGCCGCGCCGGTCGCCCTTCCCGAGGCCTACCTCACGAGCGACTCGCCCTGGAAGTACTCCGACAACGGCACCGACCCGTCGGGCGATGGCTCGCTGTCGTGGACCACGGCGCCGTTCGACGACACGGCTTGGAAGGAGGCTGCCGGCGCCTTCGGATCGAAGCGGGGCGCGGCGGACCTCGGCAACGGCTACATCGCCGACACGCTCCTGCAGTATGCGCAGGCGGGCTCGGCCGACACGGTGCCGACCTACCACTTCCGCACGGAGGTGACGATCACGGCGGAGGAACTCGAGCAGCTGGACGCTCTGCAGGGCGAGCTGGCGTACGACGACGCCGTGCGCGTGTTCGTCAACGGCGAGAAGCTCGCCGGATTCGCGGATGATCGCGTGAACGGGGCCGCGAACCAGAACCTCACCTACGCGGGTGTGAGCGCGGGCGACCCGGCCACCAGCACCGTCCGGATCCCGGCCGACAAGCTGGTCGCCGGTGAGAACCAGATCGCGGTCGCGCTGTACCAGGACCGCGAGACCAGCAGCGACATCTTCCTCGACTTCAAGGGCCTCACGCCCGTCGAGAAGCAGGACGTGACGACCGCCAGGATCTCCGATCTGCTCCTCGGTGTCGGCGCGACCGCGGCCGAGCGCAACCTCGCCTGGTACTCGGACATCGATGTGCCTCAGGTGGCTCAGCTGACCGAGGCATCCGCGATCATCGACGGAGTCTTCCCCGCCACCGCGTCGACGTTCCCGGTCACCTCCGGCGGCGCGACCAGCAGCGGTGAGTTCTTCCGGGACGCGACGCTGTCGGGGCTCGAGGAGAACACCGAGTACGCCTACCGTGTGGGTGCCGACGAGACCGGCTGGTCGACTGTCCACACCTTCCGCACGCAGAGCTTCACGGGCGGGTTCGACTTCCTGTTCTTCGGCGACCCCCAGGTCGGCGCGTCGGGCAATCTCGCCAACGATGAGGCGGGCTGGATCGACACGCTCAACGTCGCGTCGCAGACCTACCCGAACGCCGAGATGCTCTTCTCGGCGGGCGACCAGGTCGAGAGCGCCGGCAACGAGAACGAGTACACCGCGCTCCTCAAGCCGGACCAGATGCGCAGCATCCCGTTCGTCGCGACCAACGGGAATCATGACGTGGGGTCGAAAGCCTACGAGCAGCACTACAACCTGCCGAACGAGGACCTCACCGCCGGCGCGGCCGGGAGCCCGTCGTCGTCGGGCGGCGACTACTGGTTCATCTACAAGGACGTGCTCTTCCTCAACATCAACTCGAACAGCCGTGACTACGCCTCGCACAACGCCTTCCTCGAGAAGGTCGTGGCCGAGCAGGGTGACAAGGTCACCTGGAAGGTGCTCGCGTTCCACCACTCGATCTACTCCGCGGCCGTGCACGCGACGGACGGTGACGTCATCGACCGCCGCAACAACATGCCCGCGAAGATCTCGGAGCTGGGGATCGACATGGTCCTCATGGGCCATGACCACCACTACACCCGCAGCTACCTGATCAAGGACGGCCAGCTCGCCAACCCCGACGAGCAGGCCGCGGCCGCCGAGGTCGTCGCCGGTCCGGGCGAGGTGCTCTACGTCACGGCGAACTCGGCGAGCGGTTCGAAGTACTACAACCTCAACACGGGTATCGACCTGTGGTGGTCCTCGGTACGCAACCAGGAGCGCGTCCGCAACTACTCCGCGGTCGAGGTGACCGACGAGTCGATCACGGTTCGCACGCTGCGCAGCCAGGCCAACGGCACCGCCAATCCGGTGAACAGCGTGGTCGACGAGGTCGTGCTCCGCAAGGCCGATGCGGCTGCTGATCTGGATGTGTCGGTGTCGGCTTCGACGCGGGTGCTTGCGGGCAAGCAGTACGTCTCGGTCACGGTGACCAACAACGAGGACGTGCCGGTGGATGCTGTGGTCACGACGCCGTACGGCGCGAAGACGTTCACCGCGGTTGCACCCGGCAAATCAGCGGCTGTGTCGATCAACTCCCGCCTCGGGTCCATCCCGGCCGGTGACGTCACCGTCCAGGTGACCGGCCAGGTCGGCGACGAGACCGTCACCGTCACCAAGTCCGCCCCGTACGCGGCTGCCGGCTGACCCGACGCCGGCGGCCCCGCGGCGCAGGCGTTCCGTCTGCACCGCGGAGATCAAACCCCCCAATGAAAGTGAATGAAATGAACAAGTCTGTCCTGCTGCGCAGCAGCGTCATCGCCTTCGGCGCCGCCCTTCTGGTGTCCGCGGGCTCGGCGGCAGTCGCCGAAGAAGAACACGGCACCCAGGACGTCGATGTGAACGTCGCGATCGAAGAGGTGGCCGGCCCCGGCGCTCTGGCCCTGACGGTGGAGGGCGCCGACACCACCCTGGTCGAGGGTGCATCGACGGCGCTCGAACGCACGTTCACGGGCACGCTGCCCAAGGTCACGGTCACCGACACCCGTGCGGCCGAGGATGTCCCGGCAGGATCGGCGTGGTACGTGCTCGGCTCGACGAGCGACTTCGTGGATGCCACCACGAGCAAGACGATCGCGGCACAGCACCTCGGCTGGGTGCCCAAGCTCGTCACAGGCGAGGGTGAAGGCGAGCCGTTCGTCGAGGTCGGCGGCGACGTGCTGCCCTCCGAGCCGGGTCTGGTCGACCAGGAACTCCTCTACCTCGCTGACAGTGCCGAGGGCAACGCCGGAGGCGGCGTCTTCTCCGCCACGGCCGACCTGCAGCTCGTGGTTCCGGCCGATGTCGCGGCCGGCAACTACACCTCGACGCTCACGCTCTCGCTCTTCGAGTAAGACCCGGTCCGGGGCAGGGATGAGCTCGGCGCTCACCCCTGCCCCGGCCTGCGCCCACGATCGCGCCACCCCACCTGGAGATCCCACTCTCATGTCGCTTCCGTCATCGTCCCTCCGGTTCCTCGCCGTGAGTGCGGCCGTCGCTCTGCTGGGCGCCGGATTGCCCACCACGGCCGCGGTCGCGGTGCCCACCGCGCTCGCGCCGGCTGCGGCATCCGTCGACACCGACTACACCGCGTTCGTCAACTCGTTCGTCTCGACAGAGGACGACTTCGGTCAGGATCTCGTCGGTGCGGAAGCCCCGAACTCGCTCGTGAAGATCAACCCCATGACGGTCTCGGGTCGGTCGCACAGCGGCTACGACTATGCCGAGGACCAGATCGCGGGCTTCACGCACACCAACCTCAACGGGGTCGGCGGCTCCGGCGCAGGCGGCGATCTGCTGGTCGTGCCGACGTACGAGAGCTACACCAGCCGCCCCGGCACCGGCTCCTACGCGAAGAACTACAGCCACGACGCCGAGGACGCCGCGCCCGGGTATTACGGTGTCGACCTCGCCGTCGCCGGCGGCGTGATCCACGCGGAGGCGACGACGGATGTACGCACCGGCCAGGACCGCTTCACGTTCCCGTCAGCGGGAACGGCGTCGCTCGTTCTCGACCTGCGCAACAACTTCACCAGTCGTCGCGGTGCGACCCTCGACTACACGACGCTGCCGGACGGCCGCGTCGCGGTCTCGGGCGACTTCACCGGTCACTTCAACGGCTACGACTACAAGATGCACTACTACGTCGAGTCCACCGCGGCCGCGAAGAGCACGCGGACGTGGGGCGGCAGCGGGGCGCTCACCGGCACCGCGCACCAGGAGGGCACCGACATCGGCGCGGTCGTCGAATTCGACGTCGTGGCAGGACAGCAGGTGGGCCTCAAGGTCGCGCTGTCGCCGATCAGCGTCGAGCAGGCCAAGATCGACATGGCCGCCGAGATGGGAGACCGCGCCTTCGACCAGGTGCGTGCCGACACGAAGGCCGACTGGAACGCCATCCTCAGCCGTCTCGACGTGACGTCCTCCCAGACGAGCGACCCGACGGGCGACCTCAAGACGCTCTTCTACACGCACCTGTACCGGATGTTCGGCTCGCCGGTGAACGCGACCAGCACGAGCGGCACCTACCGGGGACTCGACGGTCAGGTGCACACGGCCGACGGGTACACCCACTACGACGGGTGGGGCTTCTGGGACGACTTCCGCAAGTACGAGGTGCTCGCGATCGGCTACCCGGAGGTGTTCCACGACCAGGCGCAGTCCATCGTCGACCTCTACGCGTCGTTCGCCTCGACGGGCCGCGGATCACTGTCGAACGTGACGCACTCGGTTCCCACCGTGCGCTTCGAACGTGCGGCGGTGGTCGTCGCGGACGCCATCGCGAAGGGCGCGCAGCTGCGCGGGCTGTCGCAGGCGTGGCCGGCGCTGGTCTCGCAGTCCGCGGGCGGATACGGCAACGCTGACAACGTGAGCCGCGGATACATCGCGAACGAGGTCGACGACACGCTCGGAACGGCCTACGACGACTGGGCCATGGCGACGATCGCCGACGAGCTCGGCAAGACGCAGGAGGCGAACGACTACCGTCTTCGTGCCGCGAACTGGACGAACATCTTCAAACCGGATGCCGTCACCCTCGCGGACGGCACCAAGACGGGCCTCATCTTCCCCAGGAACGCCGTCGGCGCATGGAACGACGCCGACCCCGAGCGGTTCGAAGCCGGCAACGTCTACCAGGGCACACTGTGGCAGTACCACTGGTACGCGGCGAACGACATGGGCGGCCTCATCCAGAAGATGGGTGGCGAAGAGACGACGCTCAAGGCGCTGAGCTTCATGTTCGGTGAGCACGCACCCGACGACGGCAGGCGGATGCTGCACGCCAACGCGAACGAGATCGACCTGCAGGCACCGTACCTCTTCAATTACGTGGGCGCGCCTTCGCGCACGCAGGAGTGGGTGCGCAGCATCTACACGAAGGAGACGTGGAACCGCTACATCGCGACCGGCAGCACCCACGAGTACCCGTCCGGCGGCGGTGAGTTCACGCCTCCGGTGAAGATGAAGGTGTACCAGAACAGCCCGAAGGGGTTCCTGCCGACGATGGACAACGACACCGGGACCATGTCGTCGATGTTCGTCGCCGCATCGCTGGGCCTCTTCCCCGTGCTCGCGGGGTCGGACGAGTACCAGATCGGAACGCCGTTCTTCGAGAACGTGCGCATCAACTACGAGTCCGGCCGCGCGTTCGACATCTCGGCCGAGGGCGTTTCGCCCGACGACTACTTCATCCAGTCGGCGACGCTCAACGGTCAGGACTTCGACCGCACGTGGATCACCTACGACCAGCTCACCGCGGGTGGGGGGCTGGCGTTCCGCATGGGCGACGCGGCATCCGATTGGGCGGCCGACTCGATGGCATCGTCGTCGCTGAGCGACGAGCTCTCGAGCTCGCGCTACGACCCCATCAGTGCGATCTCTGTGTCGTCCCGCCTGTTCACCGAAGCCGCTGCGGGCGACGGGTCGATCGGCAACAGCATCGATCTCGTCATCTCCAACGGCACCTTCGCCGGCGCGGACGGCGCCGACCTGTCGGCATCCATCACCGCTGAGAACGTCCCGGCGGGGCTGGCTCTGAAGGCCGAGCGCACCGGGCCGCGCACGGTGAAGCTGTCGCTCACGGGCACGGCCGACGCGTCCGCGCCGATGGACAGCATCGACGACCTCGTGCTGAAGATCGCCGACGGAGCCTTCTCGCGGAAGCCGTCGAACGGATCGCGCGACTTCACGCTCAAGGTCGTCTTCGAGGGTGCAACGCTCTCGATCGACACGCCTCGCATGAAGGCTGCTGCCGACGGCTCGGTGGATGCGACGGCGAAGCTGGCGCTGAGCGGCGCGACCTTCGCCGGAGCCGCCGGGCGCGACCTCGTCGCCGACGGCGCACTCGCGATCACGGGTCTTCCGGGCGGCGTGTCGGCCTCCGTCGTACTGACCGGTGCCGACGCGGCGACGCTTCGGCTCACAGGGTCGCTCGGCGAGTCGCAGCGCGCATCGTTCGCGCTGGACTTCGCCGACGCCGCCTTCGCGGGCACGCCCGCGACGAGCGTGCGCGGAGACGGGGTGTCGGGGCTGGGCACTCTCGTGCTCGAGCGCGACCAGCAGTGGCGTGAGAAGCTCACGGCGCTCGCGGCCGAAGCCGATCTGGTGGTTCGCGGTGCGTATTCCGCGACGTCGTTCGCAGCGTTCGACAGTGCTCGCACGGTCGCTCGTGAGGCCCTCGCCAGCACCACGGCGAGCGACGACGACCTGCAGTCGGCGCTCGACGGCCTCAGCCGGGCGATCGAGGGACTGCGCATCGTCGAGACGGCGTATCGCGTCTTCCAGGCCGAGAACTTCGAAGCATCCTCTGGCGGGCGCTTGGGCACGGAGTCAGGCAACGACTCCACCGGTGCGCCGTTCGGAGCCGTCAACGGCGTGCAGGTCGGCTCGTGGATCGCGTACGACGGCGTGGACTTCGCCGGGGTCGAGCCGCTGCGCGTCAAGATGCGCTACTCCAACCACCCCGGTGACAGCGCGACGGACGAGTTCGTCGAGGTGCGCGTCGGAGCGGCGGACGGTCCTGTCGCTGCCAAGGTGGCCGTTCCGCCCACGGCGGGCTGGAGCGACTTCGCCACGGTGGAGGCGAAGATCGATGACCCGAGCGTGCTGGCGGGGTCGAACCGCCTCTACGTGGTGTTCGGAGGCACGCCCGATGCCACACAGCCGAACTCGTGGGTCGTGAACTTCGACTGGCTCCAGTTCCTCAAGACCGCGGAGGATGCTCCGGAGTCCATCGAACCTGTGCGGGTCGAAGCCGAGACCTACGACGCCGACAACGGCAACGGCCTCAAGAAGGAGGGCGGCGACCCGCCCGCGGGCAACGTCGGCGGCACCTGGGACGGCGGCCAGCTCACCTACACCGCGCGAGACTTCGGCGGCGAGCCGCTGACGCACGTCACGGTGAACGCGTCGACACGCGACGAGCGGGTCGGTGACAACAGCCGACTCGAGTTCTACCTCGACGAGGTCAGCGAGACGACGAAGGTCGGAACCGTGCAGCTGCCGAAGACCGGTGGGTGGACGAACTACGTCTCGACCACCGCGAAGCTCGACACCGCGGTATCGGGCACGCACACGCTGCTCGTCGTGATGCGCACGGACGCCGTTGCCGGCCAGGAGTTCAACTACGTCGCCAACCTGCAGTGGTTCGAGTTCGGCGGGGCGCCACAAGAGACTCCCGAAGTCGATCTCACGGCCCTCACGGCTGCCATCGCCGAGAGCGAGGCGCTCACGGTGCACGAGGAGCGGTACATCGCGATCGACTTCGCCGTGTTCCGCGCCGCGCTCGACGAGGCCAAGCGAGTCGCGGCGGCCACCGATGTCACCCAGGATGCAGCGGATGAGGCGCAGCGCGTTCTCGCACTCGCCGCCGGGCAGCTCGAGTACGCGGTTGTGCGGCAGCTGTCGGCTCTCATCGCGCGGGCCGAGGCCGTCGATCCGTCCGCTCATGCGCCCGAGCGCATCGTGGCACTGAACGAGGCGCTCGGCGTCGCACGCGCCGTGCCCGCCGATGCGCCCTACGAGCAGACCGCCTCGGCGGTGGAGGGACTCGCTGCGGCGCTGGACGCACTGACCGAGCCCGGCCCGATCGCTGATCTGGATGTGTCGGTGTCGGCTTCGACGCGGGTGCTTGCGGGCAAGCAGTACGTCTCGGTCACGGTGACCAACAACGAGGACGTGCCGGTGGATGCTGTGGTCACGACGCCGTACGGCGCGAAGACTTTCACGGCGGTCGCACCCGGCAAGTCGGCGTCTGTGTCGATCAACTCGCGTCTCGGGTCCACTCCTGCGGGTGAGGTCACCGCCGAGGTGACGGGTGTTGTGGGCGACGAGACGGTCACCGTCACCAAGTCCGCCGCGTACTCGGCTGCCGGCTGATCCGAACCCGAACGGGCCCCGTCGCGCGCGTGGCGGGGCCCGTTCGCTCCGTCCGCGTGAGGCCCCCCGGTCTGCGCTGGCAGTGCGGGGATGGTGCACCCCGACCGACGCGACCGCGGGCGTGGCCGCTACGGCCGCCTGCGGCGCGCTGCCGGGGAGGGAGAGACGCGACGGCGGGAGTCGAATGGCACCGAGCGACTTCCGCCTCGATCCGTCTTGATCGGAAAGCCGCGGAAGTACGCGGGTCTGCGGGGATCTTCGATCCATCTCGATCGGGCTGATTCGGGGCGGTTCTTGCCGAAGTGTGGGCAAAGTGTGGGCAAAAACCGATGCCGCGAGGGCTCAGTGTCGGAGCGATGAACGGTGCTGCTGGTCGACGACGTCGTTACCGAAGCGCACCACGGCTGCTTCGACAGTGTCGCACATCCGCCGCGCTGCGTGCAGTGCTTTCGCGGCGTAGCCTCGGCCCTCCGCTCGTCGGCTACCCCACGGTTTCTAGCACTACGCGTGCCGGATGTGCCTGTGAGCGAGGAGCGCCGCTGCACGAAAAGGGTGCCCTGGAGATCATCAATCAATCCTGGCGCTGCGAATCGGGATCGCGGCTCGGGTCACCACAGCTGCGAGCGACGTGTCGACTCTCGCAAGTGACGCCATCACAGGGCGGCGATCTTCATCCACTATCCCCAACACGATGTGCGAGAGCCGCGAGCTCCGTCGACTCGATCGGAGGTGCGGCAGTTGATGAACGGCATCGGGCGGGTTGAGTGAAGAGGGACGTGGGGGAGATCCGCGGAATTCCGCGGATCTCGGGTTGGTCACCGATGCCGGTGGGAGTGTTGGAACGGGGATTCTGCGGACTTTCCGCGGACTGAACGCTGCACGCTGAAGTCCGAGACACCAGTACTCGGGAGCGGTGCTGGCTCACTGCGGGTTGTGGGCAGACTAGGCCACAGTTCCCAGACGCATGTCAACACGTGGACCTGGACCTCGACGCTCACTCTGCCCTGCATCGTCTCGCTGCGAACGCCAGTGCCGGTGATCGGATTTCAGCCGCTGGCCGGGACCGTGGCCCGCGTTTGCTGCCCCGTTCTCGACCCACGTTTTCGCCGCCAGCGATCTGCGCCGGACCTATGCCTTCCGCGGCCCTGTGCTGCGCGCTCGCGACCGCGCTGACCACGCTCGTCTCCGGGGTAACCGGCGGCAGCCCGGCGAGCAGCGAACTGGCGGACCATTCGGCGCGGTCACGCGACTTCGACGACCCTCTCGCCGCCCTGTTCGCGTGCCGCCGGCGCCGAGCTGCATCGACCGCTCGACGGCGGAGGGTCGGCGGCGTGTTCATCATTCGGATGTATGGTTCATATATGTGCACCCGATGCCGAGAGGATGGGCAGGGTTGAAACCGACGGCGACCCTCGGCGACCTGACCATCGCTGAGAAGGCTTCCCTGCGCGCCGGAACCGACGCGTGGCATTTCCCGGGCGTGCCGCGTCTCGGGATCCCCCACCTCCGGGTCGCCGACTGCGGGCACGGCATCACGGTCATGGGCGAGGGTTCGACGAACGCCACCAGCTTCCCGACCGGGATCGGAATGGCGTCGACCTGGAATATCCGGCTGCTCGAGGAGGCCGGCGCCGCGATCGGTCGTGAGGCGCGCGGCCTCGGCGTCTCGGTGGTGCTCGGGCCAAAACTGAACCTGCACCGCGTCCCTCTTAACGGCCGCAGCTTCGAGACGTTCTCGGAGGATCCGTGGCTCGCCGGACTGCTGGGGGCAGCTGTCGCCCGCGGCATCCAGAGCGAAGGAGTGGGTGCCTGCATCAAAGCAATCGCAGCCAATAGTCAACAAGCGGATCAGGAGGTGCTCTCGTCCGAGGTTTCCGAACGGGCGCTGAGAGAGCTCTACCTCCGGCAGTTTCAACTCGCGATCGAGCTCGCGGATCCGATCGCCGTGATGACGTCGTACAACCGGATCAACGGCGTCTACCCGTCGGAGCACGCCGAGCTGCTGTCGGGAATCGTCAAAGGCGAGTGGGCCTACGAGGGAGTGATCGTCTCCGACTGGCGAGCCGTGCACAGTCCGCGGGCCCTCACCTCGGGGCTGGACATCGAGATGCCCGGACCGGGCCGGTGGCTCGACGAAGCGTCGGTCCTGGCAGCCGTCGACGACGGGCGCGTCTCCGCGTCGCAGTTGGATGACTCGGCGCAGCGTATGCTCCGGCTACACCGCCTGTACGGGGCCTCGGCGGAGGTCGCGCCGGAGACAGGCCTCGTCGACACCGAGCGCAATCGGGCACTCGCGCTGGAAGTGGCCGAGGAGTCGATCGTGCTGCTGCAGAACATTGGCGGCGTACTTCCCCTCGACCGACGCAGGCTGGCGCGCGTGCTCGTCGTCGGACCGAATGCGGAGCACGCGCGGCTTGGCGGGGGTGGAAGCGCTTCGGTGACCCCGGCCTACTCGATCAGCCCGCTCGAGGGCATCCGCGAGGCCCTCCGCGGCTTCGCCGAGGTGGAGCACCTCGAGGGGAGCGGGCTCACGGGTGCGATGGTCTCGCCTGGAGACGCACTGCACTACCGCGACGACGAAGGGATCCTCCATCCCGGCGTCGCCGTCCGCTACCGCGACCGGGATGGCACGGTGGTGACGGATTGGGTCGTCGAGCCGACCACGGACCTGGCGTGGGGATGGGCGTCACCGGCGGCCGGAGTCGGCCAGAGCGGCTACCGCGCCGAGGTGCGTGCGGTCCTCATCCCGCCGGCCACGGGAAGCTACCGTCTCGGCCTCCAGGCGAACCACGGAGTGGCCGAACTTATGATCGGCGAACACCGCCTCGGCCGCATCTCCGAGGAGGCGCTCGCAACACAGGGCTTCGAGGCGGACTACAGCGACCACTACGAGACGGACACCGTCGAGCTCGTCGCGGGAGAGCATTACGAGCTGACGGTCGACTTCCGGAAGACCGGATCGGCGGCGGCGTTGCGGTTCGAATGGGAGGAACCGGGGAGCGCCGGCAGCGCTCGGCTCCGTGCGGCGGCAACCGCGGCCGATGCGGTGGTCGTCTGCGTGGGACTGTCGAACATGCTCGAGGGTGGCGCACGCGACCGGAGCAGCATGCGCCTCCCAGAGGCCCAGGAGGACCTCATTCGAACGGTCGCCGGATCGAATGAGAACGTCGCGGTCGTCCTCAACAACGGCGGTCCCCTCGACGTCCCGTGGGCTGACGACGTCCCCGCGATCCTGGAAGCCTGGTACCCAGGGCAGGAGGGCGGCCGAGCCGTCGCTCGTGTTCTCTTCGGCGACGTCAACCCGTCCGGGAAGCTACCCGACACGATGGCCGACGCTCACGCGTACCCGTCACTCGACACATACCCGGGCGAAGCCGACATCTCCGAGTTTCGCGAGGAGCTCATGGTCGGATATCGACACGTCGACGCCGCCGGCATCACCCCGCGATTCCCGTTCGGGTTCGGACTCAGCTACACCGAGTTCGCGGTGAGCGCACCGAGGGTGACCGTCCTCCGGGACCCCCGCGAGGCTCCCGAGGTCGACGTGGCCGTGGAACTCTCGAACATCGGATCCGTGAGCGGGGCGGAGGTCGTCCAGCTGTACCTCGCGCACGCCGATGAGGAGCCCGATCGCCCGGTTCGACAGCTGCGAGCCTTCACGAAGGCGTACCTCGAGCCCGGCGCAAGCGCATCCGTCACCTTCCGTCTCGGGGTTCGGGAGCTCGAGATTTGGGATCAGGACGCGGCGTCCTGGCGCGTGCGCGCCGGTGGCTACATCGTCGGTGTCGGCACCAGTTCCCGTGACCTCGTTCACGTCCCGTTCGACTTGACCGCTCCGGAGGCCTGACGCATGACGCGCCTGAACAGGGTGACACTCGAAACGACGCTGAAGCCCTTCGCGCTCGGGCGCCCGGATGTAGACGTCGCCGAAGAGATGCTCCGGCAATGGGACGACCTCGTCGCGGAGGGGAGCAGCATCTCCATCCTGGTGTGGACCGGTGACGGCAGCGAGATTCTCGAGTGGTCGGGGAACATCGACGCCGAATTCGAATGGGCGCGATTTATCGGCTTCTCCAACCCGGAGCAGTTCGGCCTGACAGCCGACGCCCCGACCAGCGCGCGGCCCTACGCAGGAGCAGAGGGGCCTATGCGGTATCGGCGACTGCGAGAGATCGTGGGGGCGCTGAGAGCCGCGGCGCTCCGCCGGAAAGCCCATGTCGCGATCGGAACCGCCTTCGATCCGGGGCCGGAGTTCGCGCCCTCCGATTTCAAGTTCGTCCGGCATCCCGAGATCAGCGAGTCGCCGTTCGATCTCGGCGACGCGCCCGTCAAGACCCACTACCGGGTCACCTGCAGCTGGTCAAGGCTGAACGCCGACGACGTGGCATACGCGGCATTCCCGGAAGGAATCCCGCAGGGACTGAGCTTCGGATCGTTCCTCGGCGGGCAGTGCGAGAGCTTCCTGCCTGCGATGGGGTTTGACTATCTGTGGTTGTCGAACGGCTTCGGGCTCTCGTTCCACCCGTGGTCGTACCGCGGGATCAACTTCGACGGGCACCGTTTCGGTCGAGTCGACGTGGGCGAGGCGACGGCGTACGCACTGTCGTTCTGGGACGACTTCGCTGCGGCATGCTCGTATTCGCTCGAGGTGCGTGGGACTAACTTCCCGATCGGGGTCGAGCTCGCCAAAGATCTGACCCCGCTCCGCACGATCTACGAGCGCGGCTACCTTCGCCTGCCCGCTCCGAACTCGCCGTGGGGGGCACTAAACCGCAACTTCGGGGTCGAGATCGCGGGCGCGATGAGCCGCGCGGCCCACATCCCCGGCGAAGGCTACCCGTTCCGCTTCTACGCGAACGACCCGTGGTTCTGGCAGAACCCGTGGCGCGACTGCTACGGGCGCGAACCCTACGACATCTACATGCCCATGTCGGTCGCTGCCCTCCAGGGAGACGGCACCATGCGGACCGCGTCGGTCGTCGAGATCCTCAGCGTCGACAGCGAGCACGGCATCCTCGACGGGCGTGCCGCCCGCGAGATCGTCCCCCATCTGCTCAGCGGCATCGACACCGCGCCCGACCGACCCGGCCTCCTCTGCTGGGTGTATCCGTTCGAGGAGATGTCCGACCTCATCGCGGAGAGGCCGGAAGCCGGATCGAACCTGTTCCTCCAGGACTGGTTCGTCGCGCAGGCGTTCACCAACGGTGTGCCGGTGAACAGCGTGGTATCGACGGCCGAGCTATCCCGGATCCTGGCCGGGCGGCAAGACGTGCTGTCGGGCACGATACTGTTGGTCTGCGCGGCGACGATCGGCGAGAAGGTCGCCGGGGAGCTGGCCAACTTCGTCCGCTCCGGTGGGCGCGTGCTCTTCTACGGGGCACCCGCGTTCGACTCCATTCGCGCGTTGCTCGATCTCCGGGCGGCGCCGGCCATCGAGGGCGATGCGACCATCGTCACCAGGCGGCCGATCGACAACCTGGTCGACATTGGCCGGTGGGGTCGAGTGCGGATGAGCGAGGCCTGCTCGGCCGGCGGCAGCGCGGAGGTCGCCGGTCCCGCCGCCGATATTGTCGCCGGACTGGAATTCGCGGGTGGGGAACGCGTGTTCGCGGTCACGCGAACCAACCCCGGCTGGAACGGCGGACGGGCGTCGTGGATCCGAGCCGCCCTGCCGATCGATGAGGACGGCACCGCCGACCTCCCGCAGCGGCTCGGCGAGGAGTTCGTCGATGCGGCCGCGCTCCTGCGCCCCCTGCTCGAGGACTTCGGCAGCGTCATCCGCCAGACCCGAACCCCGGAGGCGGCCGTATTCCACGACCGCACCATCTACCGCGAGAATGCGCGTGCCATCCAGTTCACCGCGTCGCGCTCGGACAACGCGCTCTGGCTGTCGGGGTACGAGCAGGACACCACGGCGGAGCTCGCCCTCTGTCTTCCCGGCGGGATCCCGGTGCCGGTCGGCCAGACCGTGCGCATTAGCGACGGTCTGGGGGTGCTCCACCTCGACAGCTCCTTCCGGCGCGAAGTGCGGGTGTACGTGCAGCAGGATGCGGACGGGCCGGTCGCATGCAAGGACGGCCACCCGATCACGACGCGACTTAACCCGGATGTACGTCGCGCACTCTCGGTGTCGCCGGTGGTGGACGCACGGATCGAGGTGCACCCTCCCTGGGACGTGCTCGAGCGTGGCGCGGTCGAGGTGCGCGTCGACGGGGAGCCGCTCGACGGCTCCCTTGTCGCGCGCACCCGCGACGGTGTCCTCGTCGAGCACGTGTCGGGCAGCATCGAGTTCATCTGGTAGCCGGATCGACCCCGGATGATCGACGCCCACGTCCACGCCTGGCCGCGATGGCCGTACCCGGTGTCGCGCCTCGACGGAGACGACGACGCGACGGTGTCGCGGCTGATCAGGCATCTCGACGAGGAGGGCATCGACGCCTGCTGGCTGATCGCCGCCGATCTCGCCGACGCTGACGGGGACGAGGGTGACAACGCATACGCGGCCCTAGCCCGCAGCGAACATCCCTCGCGCATCAGCCTTTTCGTCGACGTGGACAGCAGATGGTCGTCGGACCACCATCGGGCGGGCGCCCCGGAACGACTGAGGGCTCGACTCGACCGCCATCCCGAGGCGGCCGGCGTGGCCCACTATCTCGCCTCCGACGACGACCGATGGCTCGAGTCCGGTGAGGCCGCGCGGTGGCTCCGGGAAATGGCCGACCGTGGTCTGGTGCTCAGCCTCGCGGCCGGCCCGAACTGGTACTTGTCGATCGCGGCCGCCGCCCACGCGGTCCCCGGCCTTCCGGTCGTGCTCCATCACCTGGCCGGCGTCGCCCACGAAGAGGATTTGACGCGGCTGGCTGCCCTCGCCGACGTGCCGAACGTGCACGTCAAGCTTTCGGGCGCCCACTACCTCGATGCGCGCGTGGGCACGACGGCCGCCGTCGACCGCCTCCTCGATGTGTTCGGGGTCGACCGGATGGTGTGGGGCTCGGACTTCCCGGTCGACGGCAAGTACGTGGCGCCGCGCGAGGCGAGAGCGATGCGGGAGCTTCTCCTGCGCGGACTCAGTCCTTCCGAGCGGGACCGCGTGACGCATGCGAACGCCGCGCGGCTGACGCTCACGTCTCGGTAGCCGCGAGGGCCGACGCGTAGCAGGCCTCGACGAACTCCACAGTTGCGGCACCATTGGCGGGGTCGGCGAGGATGTCCCCGGAGCGTGTTTCGCCACGCAGCACATCGATCAACGCCAGAACCGGTGCCGACGCCGGGTAGGGGCTGCCAGATCCCTCGGCGTCGGTGTCGGTGAGCACACCGGCGGACGCCGTGATCCGGCCGTGCATCGCGTCGTGAAGCAGCCAGCCGTCGGTTCCCGTGTAGCGAAGCCACGCCGTCCTGTCGTCCCAATGCCTGACGGTGCCCGCCGAGGCGAGCGAGACGACGGCTCCATCGGCTGTCATCGCGGTCGCGCCGAGCGCGATGTCCATCGGCGGACGCTCCCAGAGCATGTTCGCGCTCACTCGCACGAGGGGGCGATCGATCTCGGCGAAGAGGAGCGAGACTAGGTGACCGAACTGCGACTGGCCCTGCCCGCCGCCGGCCAGCGCAGGATCCGAGTATGTGCCGGCCTGGGGCGCGAAACCCTGGTAGTCACGTGCCGGGCCGTCGTCCAGCCTGCCGCGGATCAGATGCGCCACCACGCTGTCGAACGCTCCGGTCACGCTGACGAGGTCTCCGATTGCACCGTCCGCGAGCAGCGAGCGCACGCGGGGAGTCAGAGGGTGGAACAGGTAGGGATGGCTCACGATGAGGGGTACAGCCGACTCGTGGGCGAGGTCGCGGAGCGCTCGGGCGTCCGCAGCGGTCAACGCGACCGGCTTCTCGACGAGCACCCCGACCCCGTGTTCGATCGCCGTGCGACTGATGGGCGCGTGCGTCGCGTGCGGCGTCGCGACGACGACCCCGTCGGGCGCCCCCTCGCGGAGCAGGCTCGTCACGTCGGCGTGAACCTCGCCGCCGAAGCGTCGGACGAACTCGTCGGCACGAACCCGGTCGGGATCGACGACGCCGACGACACTCGCGTGCGCCGAGGATGCCACGGCGGGCGCGTGGGTCGTCGCCGACCACCAGCCTGCTCCGATGAAGCCGATTCGCACGCTCATCGATCGAGGAACCCGAGGTCGGCCGGCGCCAGGCCAACGCCGGACCTGCCGCTCGCTCGTGGTGCATCCACACTCGTCGTCGCGCTCAGCACGAGCGTCTCCGCGAGGGAATCGGGCGCGCACGCGGACAGCAGGTGCAGCGCCCAAGGCTGGAGCGTCGACGCGTGAGGCGCGAAGGTGACGCCGTGCTCCGCGGCGACCGACGCGATCGTCCGCGCGATTCCGATCCCCCCGCACCAGGTGACGTCGGTCTGGATGACATCGACGGCACCCCGTGTGATGAGCTCCTCGGCGACCTTCACACCGGCCAAGTGCTCCCCGGTCGCGATCTGCACGGTGCCGTCGAGCGCGTCACGGAGCCGCAGGTGGGAGACGACGTCGTCATAGCCGAGCGGTTCCTCGATCCAGGCGAGCCCAAGCCCCTCGCAGGCCCGGGAGAACCGGGCGGCGTAGGCGACATCCCACGAGGCGAAGCAGTCGACGGCGATGCGCACGTGCGGCGGAACCTGTGCTCTCAGCTTCTCGACGCGTGCGACGTTCGCAGCCACGGACCCACTGCCGTCGGCGGGGCCGAACGCCATCGGCACCTTCACCACGTCGACGTCGATGGCTCCCTCGAGAAGTTCACGGGCCTCGTCGATCAGTTCGGCGGAGCCGATCGTGACGTAATGACGGAGCGGTTCCCCGTGCCCGCCGAACAGTCGATACAAGGGGACCGCCATCGCCCGCGCGTTGAGATCCCAGAGCGCGAGCTCGACGGCGGAGACGGCCATCGCGCCGAGGAAGCCGTGGGCGTACGGACCGAGAGCCCGCTTCAGCTGCTCTCCGAGCGATGCGACGGATGCGGCGTCCTGGCCGAGGAGGAGCGGCGTGAGATGGTCGCGGATCGCCGCCTCGGTGACGGTTCCGCCGCGGCTCTGACCGATGCCGACGAGCTCGTCGCCGGCGCGGACCCGAACCCAGACGAGGTCCGCGCCCGGTCCTCTCCACGTACTCCGCCGCTCCGCGAAACGAGGAAACCAGGATAGGGGGCTGGAGATGCGTTCCTCATCGAGCCACGTTGCCGTGGAGAACGGGACGACGCGGGTGTCGACGGCGGTGATTTTCAGCACGAGAGGCCTCCTGGGACTATTGCGAGACTAAGGGGTCGAAGGGCGGTAGTGTTCGGTATATGGAACCAACAGGCCCGAATTCGGAACAGCTCGACTCGCCGGCCGGCGGCCGGGCCGTCGAGCGAGCCCTCAGCGTGCTCGAGCTCGCCGCGGCGTCCGGGGGACGGCTCCGGTTGACCGACATCGCCGACAAGCTGGGGATCCCCAAGTCCAGCGCGCACAACCTGCTCGGCAGCCTCACGCGCACCGGCTGGCTCGAGCGCAACCCCCGCACGCGCGAGTTCAGCCTCGGCGTCCGGGCGTGGGAGATCGGTCACGCCTACGTCACGCTGAAGCCGCTGACCCAGCGCGCGCAGCCGGTCATGGACTCGCTCAGGGATCTGCTCGGCGAGACCGTGCGGCTGTCGGTGCTCGTCGACACCGACAACCTCTGCGTCGCCAAGAGCTCCGGAACGCATCCGCTCATCTTCGACCAGCCCGTCGGGGCGCGACTGCCCGCACATGCCACCGGGCTCGGGAAGGCGCTGCTGAGCGGACTGACGACGGAACAGATCACGGCGCTCTACCCCGACGACAAGCTGGACGTCTTCACCTCTACGACGCTCGCCACCGTCCGCGACCTCGAGATGCGGCTGGAGGAGGCGCGAAGCCAAGGATGGGTCGAGGATCACGGCGAGTACGTCCCGGGGATCTGGTGTGTGGCGGTGCCGATCCGCGACGAGGATGACGCGGTGGTCGGTGCGATGTCGGTCAGCTTCCCGGTCGAGCGGTTCGCCGCGGAGTCGGAGCATGCGCGGCGCGCCCTGCTGCAAGCGGCCGCCGAGGTTTCGCGCCGGCTCGGCGCCAGCCATGCGGTCATCGGGCGCGGCTAGCGGGGCAGTCCGCCCGCGTACACGAGCACTTTCGAAGTGGACGACGCGTCGTCCCCCGCCAGAGCGGTGAACGCGGCATCGGCCTCGTCGAAGGAGACCCGATCGTCGATCAGCCGGTCGAGCAGCGCCGGCTCTCCGGCCGCCCACTCCGTCGTCTCCCGGAACTCGTCGGCCGTGTAGCAGAAGGAGCCGACGATCGTCCGCTCAGACACCGAGATGGCGTACGCGGGCAGCTGGATCATGGGCGACGCCATCCCGACGAGGGAGACGATTCCACCAGACGACACTGACTCGAGCGCGGTCGCGATCGTCGTCGCGCTCCCGACGGCGTCGATCGCGACATCCACGCCTCCCTCCCGCCGGCAGGTCTCCGCCACGTCGTCGACGGTGGGGTCGACGACGGTCGCGTCGAGCTGCTCGGCGCGCGATCGCCGCTGCGCCACCGGTTCGCTGACGATCACGTGTGTGGCACCGAGCCGGCGTGCGGCGATCACGCATGCGAGGCCGATCGGCCCCGCTCCGATGACGAGCACCCTCGATCCCGCCGTGACCCCACCGCGCCGTGCGGCATGGAATCCGACGGCGAGCGGCTCGACGAGCGCACCGTGCTCGACGGTCATCCCGGGCGGGAGGGCGATCACGTTCTCCACCGGCACCACGAAGAACTCGGCGAACGCGCTGGAGATCTCGGGGTTCACACCCAATACCCGGGCTCGACCGTCGGGCCCGGCCCGAAGCTGGGGGTTCACGGTGACCACGGTGCCCAGCGGGATCGCGGAGTCGGTACCTGGGCCGTGCTGCGCGACGACGCCGACCGTCTCGTGGCCCATCACCTGCCCCGGGTGTCGCCTGCCGTTGTGACCCGTGTACCCGTGGATGTCGGAACCGCAGATGCCGGTCGCGATCGTGCGGATGAGGACCTCCCCGTTTCCGGCGACAGGTTTCGGCCGCTCTTCGACGCCCATTCGGCCGAATTCTTGGAGCACCAGTGCTCGCATTCTTACTTGCCCATCTGTTCGATATTTGGAACTGTTATTTACGGTGTTGAACTGATGTTACACTGGCAGAAGAATCTCGGAGCCCACGTGAGAGCGTGGAGCGCAACGGAGCGAAGGGAAGGTGCCGGTGACCAGCAGCGTCGCTGAAGTCGACAGTCGGGAGGAGCCGCGGCTGCGACGCCGACCGCGATGGCGCTCGTTCGTTCCCCTTTACCTGGCACTGCTGCCCCTGGCACTGGTCCTCGGCGTGGTCGAGTACTACCCGGCCATCAGCGGGATCTGGTACTCGTTCTTCGACTGGAACCCCGGTGGCGAATCGGAGTTCATCGGCGTCGACAACTACACCAAGATGTTCGGCGACCAGATCTGGTGGCAGTCGTTCCGCGTGCTGGGCGCCATCTTCGTGTTCGCCATCGCGTCCTGGCTATTCCCCCTGCTCGCCGCCGAGCTGCTGATCAGCCTGCGCAGCGCCCGCGCCGCATTCGTGTTCCGAACGCTTCTCATCGCGCCCATGGCATTCCCGGGGGTCGTGACCGCCCTCGTGTGGTCGTTCATGTACCACCCCAACGACGGCGTCATCAACACCATGCTGACCTCGCTCGGGCTCGGCGACCTGACCCAGAACTGGCTTGGAGACCCGTCCATCGCGCTCATCGCCTTGCTCTTCGTCGGCTTCCCGTTCGTGGCCGGGCTTCAGTTCCTCATCTTTTACTCGACCCTCCAGAACATCCCCAAGGAGGTCTTCGAGGCCGCCGATCTCGACGGCGTCGGCAGGCTCCGCCGGTTCTGGAGCATCGACCTGCCGCTCATGGCGACGCAGGTGCGCTTGCTGATCGTCCTCACGATCATCAACACGCTCCAGTACGGATTTGTCGCATACCTGCTCACGGCCGGGGGGCCGGACAACGCCACGATGGTCCCCGTCCTCCGGATGCTGAACGTCGCATTCCAGGGGCAGGACTGGGGCTACGCCGCGGCCCTCTCGACGACCCTCTTCCTGCTCACCCTCGTGTTCAGTGCGATCGCGGCGCTGGCGGGAAAGAGGGACTCGATCTCGAACGTACGAGGACGGAAATGACCATTCATGCCGAGAGTCCCGTGATCCCCGCTGCCGCGCTGGCGACCGCGGTGGAGCCGCCGCGCCGCGGACGGCGCCCCCGGCGCAGGCGGATGCAGATCGGGATCAACCTCGCGCTGAGCGCCATCGTGTTTGTCGCGTTCTTCCCGTACATCTTCATGCTGCTGACGTCGTTCAAGTCGAAGGAGCAATTCGCCGAGCAGTACTGGCTGCCCGCGTGGCCGCTGAACCTGGAGAACTACGCGAAGGCCTTCGAGCAGGTCGCCCCTTACCTACTGATGACGTTCCTCGTCGCCGCCGTCTCCGTCGTCGGGATCCTCTTCCTCAGTCTCCTGAGCGGGTATGTGCTGGCGCGCTTCACTTTTCCCGGGCGACAGTTCTTCTTCCTGATGGTGGTCGCGCTCCTCATGGTGCCGAGCATCGCCGCCCTGATCCCTAGATTCGTCCTGGCGCGGGACCTGGGCATGCTCAACACCTTTCCGGTGCTCGTCATCCCGTACATCGCTGCCGGCGTGGTCCTCGGGACGATCCTCATGAAGACCTTCATCGAGGGAATCCCCCAGGAGCTCTTCGACGCCGCCCGGATGGACGGCGCGGGGCAAGGGCGACTGTTCTTCTCGATCATGCTGCCGCTGTCGCTGCCGGTGGTCGGCACCGTGGCCCTCATCAACCTGATCGCGGTGTGGAACGACTTCTTCTGGCCGCTCCTGACGATCACCCAGAACAGCCTCAAGACCATCTCGGTCGGATTGCTCTTCTTCCAGGGCCAGAGCGGCACCGACTTCGGGGCCATGTTCGCGGGCTACATGCTCGCGAGCCTCCCCCTGCTTATCCTCTTCACCTTCTTCTCCAAGTATTTCCTCGCGGGTATCCAGGGAGGCCTGCCGGGATCCCACTAGGCGTCCCCTCGATAACACAGCACACCGAACAAAGGAGTAAGGAATGAGCCCTACAACCAAGAGGTACCTGCGCGGAGGTGCGATCCTGGGAGCGGCGGCTATGACCGTTGCGAGCCTCGCTGCTTGCAGCGCCGGGAGCGACAACCCGGAGGACACCGTCACCATCACCCTCGCCGGTCCGAATCAGTGGAATGCCGACCCCAGTTCGTTCGGCCCCGAGTGGGAAGCGCTCGTGGCGGCGTTCGAGGAGGCCGAGCCCAACATCAAGGTCGAGACGGTCGTCCTCCCGCTCGCCGAGTTCGCAACGACCCTGTCGACACAGCTGTCGGCGGGCACCGCACCCGAGCTCATCTTCAACCAGGCCCCTCACACTCCCGACCAAGTGGTCGCGCTCGACGAGTACCTCGATCAGCCCAACCCGTACGTCGAGGGCAACGAGAAGTGGGTCGACGTGTTCAACGCCGACTACTTCGGACCGACGGCGACCAACGCGCGGAACGCGGCGGGCAACTACGAGTTCATCCCCTTCAACCTGTACATCAGCGGCCTCTACTACAACGCCGACGCGTTCGCCGAAGCGGGGATCGACACCCCGCCGACGACCTTCGACGACTTCATCGAGGCGTGCGGAGATCTGAAGGACGCTGGGTACATCCCGCTCGCCGTAGACAACAGCTACGCGTCGCAGAACTACGTGTACTCGCCTATCCGGGCGATGCTGCAGGACAAGTACTTCGACGAGTGGAATGTCTTCGCTCCCGACGGAAGCCCCGGGACGTCGAAGCAGATCGGCGCCAAAGGGTTCGCCCACGCGGTGCTGACCGGCGCACTCGACGCCACCACCACTCCTGAGATCGCCGAAACCATGACCCTCATGAAGACGGTCTTCGACGAGTGCGGCACCCCGAACTGGTCGGGCGTCACGAGCACCGGTGCGGCGTTCACGGGCGGCGAGGACTTCCTTGGCGGCGAGGCGGCGATCGCGTTCGGGTCGAACTTCGCGGCTACTAACCTCACCGACGTGGACTGGGAATACGGCACGATGCCGTTCCCGACGATCACCAAGTCCGACTCGGCGCTCTCGTCAGGTCGTGAGGCGCAGTCGGGTGCGAGCGTCGGCGGCACCAGCTATATGATCCCGGCGACCACCGAGGGCGAGAAGCTCGACGCGGCGGTCAAGTTCCTGCAGTTCGCGTCGGCTCCCGAGCACATCCAGCCCTGGCTGGATGAGACGGGTGGGATTCCGGCACTGGCGGACGCCGAGCCGGCCCCAGGCCTCGAGGGCCTCATGACCGGCTCATGGTTCGAGTCGCCCCGCGTGCCGGCCCGTGCCCTCATCCCGCGCGCGTTGGCGGGCCAGGCCGTGTACACCGGATGGCTGACCGGATCCAAGTCGCTGCAGGACCAGCTCACCGAGCTTCAGGGAATGTGGGTCGAGAACTCCCACGAGCTCGCGGAAGACGGCGGCTGGACCGAGGACTGGGCCACCAAGTAGTCGCTTCGGCGAACGATTGCAGCGAGGGGGCTGGGCACCCGACGGGTGCCCGGCCCCTCGTGACGAGGAGAAGACATGCAGCTGTTCCGTATCGGCGACGCCGGGCGGGAGATCCCCGTCGCCCGAGTCGAGGAATCGACCGAGGTGTTCGACCTGCGGCCGCTCGGCGACGACCTGGATCCCGAGTTCTTCGTCAGGTCGATCGATCGAGCGGCGCAGGCCATCCATCGAGGGGAGCTGTCGGCGATCGCCACCATGGACGAGCTTCGCGACGTCCGGAGGGGCGCTCCCCTGGTGCGGCCGGCCGCTGTCGTCTGCGTCGGCATGAACTACGCGGCCCATGCCGCGGAATCGGGCGCCGAGCCTCCCACGGTGCCGGTCGTCTTCTTCAAGCACCCGAACACGATCACGGGACCGGACGACCCGATCGCCCTTCCGCCGGAGTCAGAGGCGCTGGACTGGGAGGTGGAACTGGGGATCGTGATCGGCCAGCGCGCTCGGTATCTCGATTCCCCCGGGCAGTCGCCGCAGCACATCGCCGGCTTCGTGATCTCCAACGACGTCTCCGAGCGCGATTGGCAGCTGAGCCGATCTGGGGGTCAGTGGAGCAAGGGGAAGACATTCGAATCGTTCAATCCCCTCGGACCGATCCTGCGTACCCCCGACGGGTTCTCTCCCACCGACCTCCGTCTGCGGAGCTGGGTCAACGGCGAGCCCCGCCAGGACTCATCGACCGCGGACCTCATCTTCGATGTGAACCGGATCGTCTACGAGCTGAGCCAATTCATGGTGCTTGAGCCCGGTGACCTCATCAACACGGGAACCCCCGAAGGTGTCGGGCTGTCAGGACGATTCCCCTACCTTCGCCCGGGCGACACGGTCGCCTGCGAGATCGACGGACTGGGCAGGCAGGAGCAGCGGGTGGTCCTCGCCGCGGACTACCGGGACGCGCGCCGCCATGGATGACGACAATTTCGCACCGACGCTCCGCCGGGTCCGGCGCCTCGTGGTCGACTACCTTCGCCCGCATCTGGATCGAGGGTCGACCCCCGTTCCCGTGGCGGTGTGGGAGGCACCCGGTGAGCCGGTCGGATGGTCGGAGGCCGTCGAGATGGACTTCCGGCCAGTCACCGCCGGCACCCCTTGGGGACGACCATGGGGCACGGCCTGGTTCCGCGTCGACGTCGACGCGAGCGGACTCCCGGGCGCCCTCGAGCTTCGCGTCGACATCGGGTTCGATCACAGCCGGCCCGGCTTCCAGTGCGAGGCGACCGTGTGGGACGGCCGGGGCCGGATCGTCAAGGCGCTCGAACCGATGAACGACCGGGTCACGATCGAGGCGAGCGCGGGGGACACCGTCACGCTCTACGTCGAGGCGTCGGCGAACCCCAACATCCTCTTCGCGGAGGGGGGCAGCGCGACTGCGCAGCTCAACAACATGCCCACGCCGCTCGGCGACCTCGGAACCGCGCCGGCGGATCCTCTCTACCGTTTCCGCGGCGCATGGGTCGCGCCGGCGCCGGGAGAACCGGCCGAGCTGATCGCGGACATTGAGGTTCTCGAAGGGATCCTCCGCGTCGGCGCGCGCGACTCCCGTCGGTACGCCCAGGTCTGCCGTGCACTGCGCGCGATGTTGGAGGTGGTCGACACTGATGACCTCGACGGGACCGTCGACAGGGCAAGGGCGGCGCTCGCCCCAGCGCTCGCCGCCCGGGCGGCGCCCAGCGCCGCGGTGCTGCACGCGGTGGGGCATGCGCACATCGACAGTGCATGGCTGTGGCCGGTTCGCGAAACGCGGCGCAAGGTCGCGCGGACCTTCGCGAACGTGCTCGACCTCATGGAGCGCGACCCGGAGTTCACCTTCGTCGCCAGTTCCGCCCAGCAGTTCGCCTGGGTCGAGGCTGACTATCCGGAACTCTTCGGGAGGGTGGCTGACCGGGTTCGCGAAGGGCGGTTCCTTCCCGTCGGCGGCATGTGGGTCGAATCCGACACCAACTTGCCCTCGGGCGAATCCCTCGTTCGGCAGTTCGTCGAAGGAACCCGGTACTTCCTAGAGACTTTCGGCATCGAGAGCGACGAAGTGTGGCTCCCCGATTCCTTCGGCTACACGGGCGCGCTGCCGCAGATCGCCGCGGCGGCCGGCAAGGCGCGTGCACTCGTCCAGAAGGTCTCGTGGAACGACACCAATAGGATCCCGGTGAGCAGCTTCGCGTGGGAGGGCATCGACGGCACGCGGATCCTCACGCACATCCCCTCGGTCGACATCTACAACACCGACCTGCGAGCGGAGGACCTGGTTCGGGCGGAGAGTCAGCTCCGTCCTCGGGGCGGTCTCACGCACACGCTGGTGCCCTTCGGGTACGGGGACGGCGGTGGCGGTCCGACGAGGCAGATGATCGCGAGCGGTCGCCGATCGCGCGACGTCGAGGGCTTGCCCCGGCTCCGGTTTTCGTCTCCGTCCGCGTTCTTCGCGGATGCATCGGCTGAGCTCACAGCCGACCTCGCCTGGGTGGGGGAGCTATATCTGGAAGCACATCGCGGCACGTACACCACTCAGCGGGCGATGAAGGTCGGGAATCGCACGATGGAGCGTCTGCTCGAGAAGGCGGAGCACGTGGCGGCGGCCGCCGCGATCCTCACGGGCGCGGAGTACCCCTACGCGCTGCTGCGCGCGACATGGCAGCGGGTGCTGCTGCTGCAGTTCCACGATATCCTCCCCGGCACCTCGATCGCATGGGTGCACAAGGAGGCGCGACTGGCTTACGCGGAAGCGGAGGCCACCATCCGGGCCGTCATCGACGAAGGCCTGGGCTACCTACCTGCCGCGGAGCCTTCGGCGCACGCCGCGTTCCCAGTATCCGCCGTTTTCCAGGAGGGTCGACACGTGCTCGCCAATGAGTACCTCGAGGCCGTCGTCGACCACCGGGGATGGGTGGTGTCACTGCGCGACCGGCGGTCCGGGCATGAGCTGAACGCGCCCGGCGAACCACTCGGGGTCCTTCGCGTGCATCCTGACACCCCCGGCGAGTACGACGCCTGGGAGCTCGATGCCGACGTCGAACGCGTGGGTGCTGAACTGCACGATGTGGATGAGATCGTTCATTCCGGTGACGACGGGGCCCGGACCATCGAGGTCGTCCGATCGTTCGGCCACTCCCGATTCCGACAGCGGTACACACTCCGCGCAGGGGTCGCCGCCCTCGAGTTCCACACCCACGTCGACTGGGCCGAGTCCCGGAAGCTATTGAAGCTCGCCTTCGCGCTCGACGTGAAGGCCGAGTCGGTGTCGTTCGGCACGCAGTTCGGCTACCTCGACCGACCCGCAGTGCGCAACACTTCCTGGGATCGCGCGAAGTTCGAGGTCCCTGCTCATCGGTTCGCCTGGATCGGGATGCCGGGGCAGGGCATCGCCGTCTGCAACGACGCGATCTACGGCCACGACGTCTCCCGGCATACGCGCGACGGCGGCGGGTCGACGATCGAGGTTGGGCTGTCGCTTCTCCGATCTCCTCGCTTCCCGGATCCGACGACCGATCAGGGTGAGCACGCGTTCGCGGTCTCCCTTTCCTCGGCGGATGGGATCGCCGACGCGATGCGGGAGGCGGATCGGCTGGAGGGCCTCTCGATCGAACCGATCCCGCCCGCGGCGCGGCTCGTCTCCTCGATGGATCCCGGAATCGTCGTCTCGGCGGTGAAGCTCGCCGACGACCGCAGTGGGGATGTCGTCGTCAGATTCCATGAGGCTCTCGGGGAGAGGGGGCGGGCCCGACTCGGTCTCCACTTCCCAGCCGGGAAGGTGCGTCGCGTCGATCTTCTGGAGCGTGAACTGCCCGGGTCGCCGGTATGCCTAGACGGCGCCGAGCTGAGCCTGGATATCCGCCCCTTCGAGCTGGTCACTCTTCGGTTGTCCAAGCATGGAAATTCGACATATTGAACAAGAGACCCAAATATTGAATTCACCTACACATCCCTGTAGCTTGCAAGAGCGTGCGTGATGGAGCGCACGCCCACGTGAACCGAACGGGATGAACGATGAAGATCACCACTAAGGGACTCGCCGGCCTCACCATCGCGACTGCGATGGTGCTGGCACCACTGCCCACCCTTGCGGCGCCACCGAGCCCGGACTCCGCAGGCGTCTCAGGAGGGAACGACTACCTCATCGGCGCCTACTACTTTTCTGGCTGGTACGAGGAGCCCAACCGCCATTTCTCCAATCCGTTGATCAACGGAGGCCGGGACTGGCGGCTCGACGCACCCGAACGGGAGCCGGCCTACGGGTGGTATGACGACAGCCAATCGGTCATGGATCAGCAGATAGTGGACGCGAGCTCCAACGGGCTGGACTACTTTGTCTTCGACTGGTTCCCCGATCGACCGAATCTCGACGATCGCGAAGGCGGCATGGGCCAAGGCGGAAGCTACGGGCTCCACAACGGGTTGGATCTCTTCCGCACCTCGCCCGAGAAGTCGGCGATGCAGTTCTCGCTCATCTGGGCGAATCACGCCCCGTTCGACATCTCGTCGCTGAAGACGCCGGGCATGACCCAGTCGCAGTTCGAAGCGGTCCGCGCGGCCGAATGGGACACGATGACCGATGCGTGGGTCGAGCTCTTCGCCGATCCCCAGTACCTGAAGGTCGACAACAAGCCGGTGATCAGCACCTTCGACGTCCAGAGCCTGCAGGTTGACTTCAGCACAGGAACACGGACGAACCTGAATCCGCACCAGCTCGCCGGTGTTCCAGAGGAGCGCGCCGTGCTCGCGGACGCCGTGCACCTCCTGCGCCAGAAGGCGAAGGACGCCGGGTTCGACGACGTCGTCTTCGGCGCGGGCCTCACGCAGCCCGGGGTCGACGGCGAATACGTCGGTGCTCATGACCAGGACGACGAGGTGTACGACTTCTTCAGCTCGTACAACTGGGCGCCGCTCAAGTGGACCGACCAACGCGACCTGAGCTATCACAACATGATCCGCTCCCATCACGACTACGTGTGGGATTACTACGCCGACAACCTCGACGACGGGACCGATTACATCCCAGTGATCTCCGCCGGATGGGACAACATCCTGCGGACGGACCGGGAGCGCTGGGTACAGCAGCACACACCGCTCGAGTTCGGCAGCATGCTCCGCGAAGCCAAGTCATACCTCGACGGTCACCCGCAACAGAACCTGTCCGGAGACCCGAACCTCAAGATGGCCGTGATCGCGAGCTGGAACGAGCTCTTCGAGGGGCACTCGATCGTGCCGACGAAGGCGGAAGGTGACGCGTGGGTGTCGAAGGTCGGGGAGGTCTTCGGAACCGGCCTCGACGCGGCACGACAGCGTGCGCGACTGGACGACGTGGTCGGCCTGACCCAGGCGCTGCGTGACTCCGCGACGACGGCTGCACCTGCGTCTCGAGTGCAGATCGCCGCGCTGCTGGCGCAGCTCCGCCTGCTAGAGAAGTCGATCGAGCGCGACGCCGCGCGCCCCAACCGCGATGCGCAGGTGCGGCTCATCAGCGCCACATTGAGGGCGATCGAAGGCGATGTCGAAAAGCACCCCTCACGATGGCCAGCTGACGCTGCGGCTCGTGTCGCCGAGATCTACGGATCGTGGGGCGCGACCGTCGCCGAGCTCTACGGTGTGCGCGTCGACATCGCCGTGTCCGACTACAGCGTCGTCGAAGGCCAGGAGGTCTCTCTCGAGCTGGCGATCCGATCCGAGGGCGGCGGGACTCTCCCCGCTGCCGCCGCCGACTGGGCGGTCGAGTTCCCAGAATCGTGGCAGCTCGCCCCGCTCGGGGTCGAGCGCCTGACGGCTCAGGCGAGCTTCTCGGTGCCCCCGGGGGCGACTGGCGGAACAGACTACGTGCTCGACAGCCTCCTGCCGACGCCGTCGACGCTCCGCGGCTCGCTCCAGGACCTCGAGGTGCAGGTGCAATACTCGATCGCTGACGTCGACTTCGCGACGACGGTGCCGGTGCAGGTGACGGTCATCCCGCCCGTCGATGCGAAGATCGTCGCCGTCCCCTTCGCCGGCGAGGAGAACCGGGCGGCGGTCTGGATGCAGAACATCTCCGATGCGCCGATCAGCGGAAGCCTCAGCCTTGAGCAGGCGGACGGGGTGTCGCACGACCTCTCGAATGCGACGTTCACACTCCAGCCGCGCGAGCGGAAGCGCGTCGACGTAACGATCGTGAACACGCTCAACGCCCCCCAGCAGCTGGACCTCCAGTTCGACACACAGGAGCGCGGCGTGCTCCTCCTGGAGACGCTGACCGTGCAGCCGCGCCAGCAGATCGTGTCCACGTCGGCGTCGCTCGACGCGTCGATCCGAAGCACCGGGGTCGTCGAGCTCGCCAGTCCCGACCGGATTCAGGTGGGCAACGCTGCGGCCGCAGGAGGCGACATCGAGTATCGCGTCGTGTTCTCGATCCCGCTCGAGTCGGTGGAGCGCGACCAGGTCTCGACCGCGCGACTCAATCTCGCACAGTTCCAGTACATCCGGCCCGGCCAGGTGGTGATCGAGCATCTCGCACCGACGGCGGCGATCACCTCGGCGGCGTACGCGGCGCCGAGCTCGGGCTCGAAGATCCTCGCGCCAGGGACGCCCGCGACCAACACGACGACGACGACGATTCAGGAGATCGACGTCACCGACTGGGTCAACGCAGAGCTCGCGGCGGACGCGACGCACCTTACGGTGCGCGTGCGGATGACGGAGATCACCGCGGGGGTCAGCTCGATCCGCGCCTACCGCCCGACCGAGTACACCCCGTCGGATCCGCTGGACGGCGCTCTGCTGCGGATCTGGTAGACACCTGCGGGCGGGGCAGCTGCCGTGTCCCGCCCGCAGGTCCCCCGGCGGTGCACCGGTCGGGGACGACGACCGATCAGGCGATGTCGACGGTTCCGGCTGTCGCGTTCCATGTGGCCGTGTAGCCGGCGGCGGTGAACAGCGAATACGGCACCAAAACGCGCTGACCGATCCACGCGGGCGCGGCCGACATGGCGAACGGCACCCCGTTCAGGTATCCCGTGGAATTGCCCACCCCGACCCGGATGAGGTCGCCGGTGGGCGACAGGGCGTTGATGGCGTACGCCGCGGCGTCGAACTCGGTTCTCCACCCGAGGGCCCGGAACGCGTACTCGCCGGGAACCAGCGGGACGGTGCCGGGAAGAGAAGGCGCCTCGTAGCGGTCCCGGATTCCGGACACCCTCAACAGGGGCGTGGCCTGCGGAACGTTGAGCACCCGGATGTAGTCGACCTCGAACGTCGCAGGCGAGAACAGGACCGTCGGATCGAAACGGATCTGCCGGATCGTGCCCTTCCAGGTCGGGACCTTCCACATCGGGATGTCGACGATGCCGTAGCCGGACGTGTCGGGCTCGGCGTGGAAACTGATGCCCTTCGACTCCGACCAGGCGCCGTCGGCGGCGGTGATGAAGAAGAGCTCGCCGCCGGTCGACGGTGCCGACTTCATCCGGATGCGGATCCACGGATGATCGGCCGCCTCGAGGCCCAGTACGTCGGGTGAGAGCAGCCCGGGGTCGGCGCCGGTGGCGCTGCCGGAGAGGATGCTGCCTGCTGCCGCGAGACCCGTGACCTGCTTGTCCACGGTCCAGCCGTCTTCGTCGGCGGAGAAGTCCCAGTCGTAGGTGTACGTGGTGCTCAGGGGCGGAGCGGTCCTCTCGAGAGTGCGCACGGTTCTCGACGGCGGGTAGAGGAGGCTGACGCGTTCCTTCTGGGCGGTCGTCGGTGTGACGTTTGACGGGAACGGACCCGTGCCGAACGTCGCGCGGATCGCGTTCATGAAAGCAAAGCCGTTCGACTGCGCGGGCATCAGATAGTGCCCCTCGGCGAACTCGTTCCAGTTGTCGAGCAGGACCATTGAGGCGGTCACGTCACCCACCGTCCTTCCAGGCAGGTAGGTGTCCCTGATCCATTCCGCCATGGCGGTGAAGGCAGCCGGCGTCGTCGAGAGACCTGGTCGAGCGCCCCAGGGTGCCGCGTCGTATCCCATGCCGACGCTAGCGACGGCTCCGACCGTGCTCGCGGAGTCGAGCGCGAGCAGCGTGTCGCGCTGCGCGGTGAAGTTGCCGCTCTGCCGGGTATAGATGTACTCCGCGTCAAATCCCATGGTCGCCGCGTTCGCATCCGCGGTGGTCGTCAGCAGCAGGATGTCGTCGAACCCCGCGCTCTGCACCGCGGCCCTCAGGAAGTCGATCTCGTCGGTCGCTGCCGCGACGGATCCGAAGATCGTGCCGAGCCTGCTGTTGCGGTAGATCGAGAGCACCGGCTTGTTGTCGATCACCAGGTAGCGCGGATCGGTGAAGTAGTAGTCGATCCAGAAAGGCACGACGTTCTGACGGAAGTCGGCGCTGTCGGTGTTGCCGCCGTTCTGGTTCTCCCACATGATCGCGAACTTCATTAGCGGCGAGTACTTCGCCTCGAAGAAGCCGTCGTGGAGGGCGTGCCCCAGGTACGGGGAGCGGATGGGCGTTCCCTTCCCGGGCGAGGGCCGGAACCAGCAGTACAGCCGGAACGCAACCCCGTTCTCGACCATCCACTTGATCTCCCAGTCGGACACTTCAGGACTACCCTCGTCGTACGTGCCGAGCAACGGCATCCGCGACGGGTACGCCTTCACGGTGTCCCAGCCGATGTGGTGACCTTCGCGCCAGCCGGAGAACTCCTGCATGCCCACGAGTACCCCGGGTGTGCCGACGACGGTGGGCGCCGCCGGATAGTCGGCTGGTTCGTCGGGGTGCGTGAACACCTTCACGTCGTCGACGCGGACCACGGTGCCCGTCGGCGCTGCAAACGCGATCGACGCGGTCGGGGCGGATGTCGACGACAAGTGCACGGGCAGCGCTGTGGCGCACACCTTGCCATTGATGGAGATGCGCGCCTCCTCGCCTGCGATGTCGAGCCGGACGCGAACCTGCTGCCAGATCCCGGTCGTCGCGGCGCGGAGGCTCCGCCATGCGCCGTTGTCGTCCAGCACCTCCCATACGCCGGACGTCACGCGGAGCTGCAGGTCGAGCAGGTCCGCCAGCACGGCCACCGTCGTGCCGTTCAGGGCGCTCGCCGAATGTACGGCGAATTCGATACCGAGGTTCTCTGGCCCGATGACCACGGACGCGGACGCGTTCGCGGCGCCCGCCGTCGCGTCGAGGGACATCGTGACCTTGTCGGCGATGTCGCCCGTGTCGAGCGCGACGAGTGACGCCCCGGCGCCGGATGCCGTCCATGGGCTTCCCAGGGCGCCTGCGACGTCGTGCACGAAGCTCTCATTCAGGGCGAAGCCGCTGCTGAGCCGGACGGGCCCGAACTGCATGTCGTTGACCTGGGAGGCGCCCGTTGAGACGAGGAGGTTGTCGAGGGTGGAGCCGCTTCCCGTCATGCCTGCCGCGGTGGCGGCCGCAGAGCCGTTGACGTACACGTCGGTCGTGCGTGTGTCGAGGTGCGCGACGATGCGCACCCCGATCTCGACGTTGGTCGCGAGCGTGGCGAGCGGGGTCGTCCCCGAGGCATGCTCCAGCCGGAGCGCATTCGACGCCACCGAGAGCACGACCAGCGCCGAGGTGCCGTTGCGCAGTTCCCATCGCGCGCCGTCGAGGGTGCTGAGCGGCACGACCCGGAAGTCGAGCGCGACGTCGCCTCCGGACTGGGCGGCGAAACGCCGCGCGAGCGAGACCGGGAGTCGTCCCGTGGTGTCGCGCACGCGCAGCCACTGGCCGTAGTTCAGGAGGCCGCCCGCCTGCCGATCGTCCCATCCGGACGGTTGGACGTATCCCACGTGCGCGGGGAAGTTGAAGTTGTCTTCGATGAGGATGCGCGGCACCTGCGCTCCTGATGTCAGGGCGGCCGCCTGCTGGGGCACGCCGCCGGGGCCGAATTCCCAGAAGGCACCCGCCGCGGTGACCGCTGCCGCTGCTTGCAGGAAGGTGCGGCGGCTCAACCCGCCATGCTGATCCGAACGTGTCGTCGTCATTGAGAACACTCCTTCAATATTATGAACAAGGGGCATCATCGCATTGAGAGGATCGAGACTCAAGAGGTGAGCGCCGCGACGCCGGACCCGGATGGAGAATTCGCATGACCGATCGACTCCGCAGCGCGGAGCGCCTGAGAGCAGGCGAGCGCGACGTCCACATCAGCGCTTTCGTCGACTCGATCACCTACGGCGCCGGCCAGACGGGCGCTTCCCAGCCCAAATGGCGCAACTCCTGGCCCGGCCGCCTCAGCAGGATCCTCAACGGGCGGCTCGGGCTTCCCGCGGGCACCGGCATCGTCGTTCCGTGGAACACGCTCGACATCCGCCCGGACGACGATCCGCGTCTGCGGCGTGAGGGCGATGTGCGGCAGCTCGCCGGACCGGGTCCGTCAGACCTGCCGCGGGCGGGCGTCGTTGGACGGGGCACGTGGCGAGTCGAGGCGAAGGGGTCGGTGGTCTTCGCACCCATTGCTCCTTCGACGGAGTTCACGATCTACGTCCACGGCATCCGCCCAGTCGCTCCCCGAGTGGAGGTGGACGGCGCTCCCGTCGAGCTCGCTCGGGAGCCGTTGCTCGCCGGCCCCGAGGGCGTCGAGGTGATCGCGTGGACAACTCGCGGCGGCGGGCAGGAGCTGTCCCTCCGACCCGGCTCCGCCGAACCGCTCGACCTGTGGGGTTTAGAAGGACGCACGGGCGGCGTGCGCGTCTCCACCTTCGCCCGCGACGGCATCGGCACCGAGCTGCTCGCCTACGACCCTGATGATCTAAGCGGCGGATTGCCGCTGCATGCGGATGCGGCGCGAGCCGATCTCGCCATCATGCTTCTCGGTGCCAACGATCGCCGCGTCGAAGCGGCGGCGTTCGTCGAGCGCACGCGGACGGCGATCGATCGAGTTCGCTCGGTCGGAGGGGAGGTGCTGCTCATCCACCCGGCGCAGTTCGACTATGCCGATCCGCTCATCGGGTATCCGACCATCGACGAACGTGCGTCCGACCTCGCGCGGCTCTCAGAGGTCGAGGGCATCCCCCTGCTCCACCTCGGCCGCGAGTGGGATGACCACGCCGAGGCGGCACGCCGGGGGTGGTTCGCCGACGGGGTGCATCCGTCGGATGCCGGGCTCGAGGTCATCGCGCGTGACGTCGCCCGGTATCTGGTCGGCTGATCGTTCGTCGGCTACAGCGTCGCGGTGCGGGGCGACCGGCCGATCGGAAGAGGCTCCGCCGGTTCGACCCGGCTGTGCGCGCGAAGAGGAACACCCTTCGACGCCGAGCGGTAGATCCTGAGGAGGACCTCGCGCTACCCAGCGCGTGACTCGGCGAGCAGCGATTCCCTCGTCGCGACACCGTTTCGCGCAGGAAGGCGAAACGGTGTCGAGCCGAACCTGACAGCAATGCACGTAGGCACCATTCCTGGTGGTGACACGCCTGCGCATGTATCCTGCTCGCATGCGAGGCGGACTGCGGAGCTGGAAGCGGGGAACTGACTCTCGCGGCATCCGCAACGCCATCTCCTACGCGTTCGACGGCACCTGCGACGCGCATCGCCGCGAACCGCTCGGCCCTGAAGCTGCTACCCGCTACGCCGACAGTGCGACCGTGACCCGTCACACCGTGGTCGACGGTGCGATTGCACGCGACGAACTCGACGGCGCGGCTCTCCGTCGCTGGATCGAGGGCGCGAACCCCGCAACGGGGGAGTCGCGCGGGCTCGTGCGTCGCTCCGAGAACACCGACTTGCTGCTCGACGGCACCATCAACTTTCCAAAGTCATACAGCATCGCAGCCCTCCTCGTCCCGGAGCTCGCCACCGAGTTTGAGGCGCTACAAGACCGCATGCGCGACCGCACCGTCACGCTCTGGCAGCGCGAGCTCAACGCACGCCGCGGGCATGGTGGCAGTATCCGTGAAGACATTGCCCGGCTCGAAGTCGTCGAACTGCAGCACCGGCGATCGCGGGCACTCGATCCGCACATCCACCGCCACCTGTGGCTGAACATGAAGGTCCAAGGCGTCGACGGCAAGTGGTCGAGCCTCGACTCGCGGGTGGCGATGAAGCTCCACACCGTTGTCAATGCCGAGGGTGAGCTTGCCGCGCGCACCGACCCTCGCTGGATCGCGGCCCTCGCCGCGCGCGGTTACACCCTCGATCAAGACGGGGAGATCGCCCAGCTCGCGCACGTAGTGCGTCCGCTGTCGCGCCGGTCCAACAAGATCGAGGCCAACCGGGTTGGCCTGATCGCGCAGTGGCGCCGCGAACACCCGGGCCGTGAGCCGGGCGCCATTGACCTTCAGCACCTCGACGCGCTCGCGTGGGCACACGGCCGCCCCGGCAAGCCGGTCCATCTTGACGAAGGGGAGTGGGAGGAGCGGGTGCGCGCCGAACTCGCCGCCATCGATCCACTCCTGCTCGGGCAGCTCCATCCCGCGCGCCTCGAATCGACCCTGCTCGCCGACCTCGACCGCGATGAGCTGGCTCAGATGGCAATCGCGGATGCCGATGCCAGGTCGGTCTCGTCCAGCGGGCGCTTCTCGCCCTGGGATGTGCGCGCCGGTGCCCTCCGTGTCATCGCTCGCTCCGGAGTGACTGCCGACCGTGGTCTGCTCGACGAGCTGATCGATGACGTCGTCGCTCGGGCGCTTGGCGACACCATCGACCTTGTGCCAGACGACCCGGCGAAACCGCCACATATCAAGGCGCTGATGGCGACGCAGACCGTGCTGCTCAAGCTCCGGGTCGACAAGCGCTTCGCAGCGCTCGCCGCAACGGGGGCGCTGCCGAACCAGGCGCAGATGCGTATGGTCGCGAGCCGGAACGCGGGGGAGCAGGGTGGGCTCGACGAGGCGCAGCTGGCTGCGGCATCCGCCATCGCCGGAACCGGTCGACTCGTGTCGGTGACCGGCCCCGCCGGCTCGGGGAAGACGACTCTTCTCCGCGTCGCGCGGGACGCGCTGGCCCTGCAGCGCCGGGCGCTGGTGCTCGTCGCACCCACGAAGAAGGCGGCTGTCGTCGCCGAGCGCGAGGTGGGCGTCACCGCGGCGAGCCTGCACGCGGTGCTCGCGGACTACGGGTGGCGCTGGGGCAACGGGATCGCCGGCGAGCAGCGGTGGTCGCGGCTGGCGGTGGGCGAAATCGACGGGGCGGTGGGCCATCGTTACCTCGGGCCCCAGCGGTTCGCGCTGCGGCGCGGTGATCGAGTTGTCGTAGACGAGGCCGGGATGGTTGATCTGCAGAGCGCTGACGCTCTAGCAGCGGTGCTGGACGAGACAGGCGCGGGGATTGCGATGATCGGCGATCCTCGCCAAGCCGCACCGATCGGACACCTAGGTGCGATGGCGTTGCTGACTAGGCATGCGGATCATGTCGTCGAGCTGCGGTCGGTCCATCGCTTCGCAGATCGGGCGTATGGCGAGCTCACGCTCCGACTGCGGCAGGTGTCGAGTGGTGCGGAGGCCATGTCCATCGCCGACGAGTTAGCTGCCACCGGTCACGTCGCGCGGGTGGGAAGCGTGGATGCCGCGCACGATGCGATGGTCGACGCATGGTTCGAGCGGGTCGGTCAGGGCGAGCGGGTGGCGCTCGTCGTCGCGACCAATGACGACGCCGACGCGATCAGCGAGACCATCCAGCAGCGCCGGCTCGAGGCGGGTGAGCTTCGAGCGGATGCGGTCGCCTTCGGCCGCGGCGAGCAACAGATGCTCGTGGGTGACGTCGTCCAGACACGACGAAATGACAGCGGGACGGGCGTTCGGAATCGCGCGACCTGGGTGATCACGTCCATAGGCGATGATCGGATCGCGCTCGTGAATGTGGCCGACACGTCCGAGCGGCGCTCGATCAGTCGTGACTATGCGGCAGAGAACGCGAACCTTGCGTATGCGTCGACCGTCCACGGAATCCAGGGCGAGACGGTTGACACATCGATCGTCGGGCCGGGCGTGGATGCTGCGGGACTCTATGTCGGACTCACGCGCGGACGTTACGAGAACCAAGCGATCGTCGTTGCTGGGTCTACGGATGCTGCCCGCGAGGAGTTGGCGGCTGCGATGCAGCGCGGGATGCCCGAGCCGACCATCGAGGACTCGCGGCGCGCCGCGCAGATCGACCTCAGCCGGGCTGCGCGGCGGACGGCTGCTCCACCAGAGTCGATGGGAGTGGCCCCGGTCCGGGGAGGCATTGAACTTCGCTAACTTCGGCTATGGCTGTTCGGCGGGCTCGTCAATCGCGCCGAATACGAGAGAGAACAGAACCGTGACGTCTTTTCCCGCAGCGGCGACGTTGCGAATCAAGATCGCGGAGGAGTTCGTGTGCTCGACACGCCGACCGATGGTCTGCACCTCGTCGCACTCGAGTTCACGAGCCCAGATGAGGTCGTAAGTGTTCGTGTCGAAGAGAAGGAAGACTGCGCTATCGAAATCCCAGGATCTGAAAGCCGAGAAGTTCTGGGTGCGCTTGTCCAAGCGGTCTACAAGTCGGGCCTTCACCTGGATGCGGCGATTGTCCATAGTAAGTACGTCGTAACTCTTCTGCGAATTGGGGGCGAGAGTCCCTCCATACGCTCGCTCCGCGAGCGTCTCCGCGAGATCGCCGAGTGGTGAATTGCGTGTGCGGATGACGCCGCGCCGCGTGAGCTCGTCGAGCACTGCGACGTAAGAGGCGAGAAGCTCCCGCACAGAAAGAGCGGTCGGCGCAAAGGGCATGCGGGGCCCCGTCGTGTCCATAGGCAAAGCCTACGAGGAGCTCCTTGCCCGCGGTTCCCGAGCACCCGGCATATCGGCAGCCCTTCTGCCGGCTCCGTCGTCGGAGCAGTTGACACGCACGCGACTCGGATGCGCAGCCATGTCAGCGGCGCGCACGATGTGGCATCATGGTGGCATGGCGAAGTCCATCGTGCTCTCCGGGCGCAGCATCCTCGTTCCGCCCGGCCTCGCGCTGAAGCCGATCATCGAGGCCGACCTGTCTGCCGGCCCTCGCGAGATCCGCGCGCTCGAGCAGGGGGAGAAGGCGCGAGTCCAGTTGCGGCTCGAATACTCCGAGGATGCCGGACAATACGAAATCGCACACTTCGGCGTCGACCGGCGCGACCTTGCGCTAGAAATCGGCGGCACTCTACTGCGGACGGTTAAGGTGCACGCGATTGCGCGGCGGGCGATCGCCTACTCCCTCCCCATTTGGACACTCGGTGTCATCATGCTGCGCGACAAGCGACGAACGCGAGAGCTCGACGGCCTTGAGCCGTTCGCCCCCACCGCTGTGGAGACCCTCCACCTCACCGCCCTCGTGTATCGCATCGCCGAGATCTCGAACGAGAATCCCGCGTTCGCCGTCGCCGAGACGATGGGACTCAAGCAACGAACGGCGACCAACTGGATCGCTCGTGCACGTGCAGCGGGGTACATGACGACTGTGCTTGATCAGGCGGCCGCGCGCCGGATCGCAATGGGGCTGTTCGAGCGTATGGGAATCGAAGAGGCGATAACAGAGGAGGAGCATCAGGAGTTCCTCGCTTCGCTGGTGGGTCGCGATGGGGACGATTGAGGCGTACGAGACCGCGCGCGGCAAGCGATACCGCGTGCGCTATCGCACGCCCGATCACCGGCAGACGGACAAGCGCGGCTTCCGCACGAAGCGCGAAGCCGACCTCTTTCTTGCCAGCGTCGAAGTGTCGAAGGCGACGGGGGAGTACATCGACCCGTCGCGGGCACGCACCACGGTCGCCGAGCTCGGGCCGATCTGGCTGGAGGCCAAGCAATCGCGGCTGAAGCCGTCGAGCTACCGTGCTCTGGAAGATTCCTGGCGCGTCTACGTGAATCCTCGGTGGGGCAAGACCGCCGTGGCCGCGATCACACACAGCGACGTCCGCACCTGGGTGTCGCAGCTCGCGGCCGGAACAGCCAAGACCGAGCGCCGCGACAACATTCGCACCCGTACGCAAGGTGCACGCCGGAAAGAGGCGACCACCGTCATTCGCGCCTACAGTGTGCTGGCATCGGTCCTCGACATCGCGGTCAAGGACCGCCGCATCCCAAACAATCCCGCACGCGGGGTTGACAACCTACCCCGCAAGGTCCGCAAGGCGCACCGCTACCTCAGCCACCAGGATGTCGAACGCCTCGCCACCGCCTGCGGCGAGCACTCGACCCTCGTGTACGTCGCCGCCTACACTGGGCTGCGCTGGGGCGAACTCACCGCACTCCGAGTGCGGGATGTGGATGCTGTCCGCCGCCGCCTCGCCGTCAACGAGAACGCGGTGCGAGTCGGTGCCGACATCCACGTCGGCACACCCAAGACGCACGAACGACGGTCGGTTCCGTACCCGGAGTTCCTCGACGATCCGATCGCGCAGCTGTGTGAGGGCAAGACTCGGAACCAGCTACTGTTCGGCGACGGCGATGACTACTTCGGCCGGCCACGCTCGTCGGAGTACTCGCGGTCGTGGTTCAAGACAGCCCTGGAGGAAGCCGGGCTCGAGCGCATGACGATCCACGACCTGCGACACACCGCGGCGTCGCTCGCTATCAGTTCCGGCGCAAACGTAAAGGCAGTGCAGCGGATGTTGGGGCACGCGTCGGCCGCGATGACGTTGGACGTGTATGCCGACTTGTTCGACGACGACCTCGACACGGTGTCGGCCTCATTGAGCGCGGCGCGGAGTGCCGCCATCGCCGGGTAGGCGATGCATTGGTGCGTGCAACAGCATACGCGCGTCGCGTTGCCCCAACTCCGATCGAGTGGGTGGCAATGGAGCACCATGCCTGTCAAGCGCCATGACCTTCAAGCAGCGTGCGAGGGCGGAGCGCGGACGCCATCGTCACGCTTGCTTTACGGAGGCGGGACGTGGCGCAAGCCCTCGAGACCTGATCTCCGCGTTAGGTCTCTGACGTTCATCGAGTCGCGCAATTCGTCGAATGGGCCGTCCGGTCGTCGCCACAGGGAGGGGGCTGTCGGTTCGGGAGGAGGTGTGCTGCTTCTCCGCCCCATACACTGAACCCGTGACCGGTGATGACGTGCAAGCGCGCTCGCTCGTGAACCCTCCGGTGATCGAAGCTGTGGCTGGGATCGAGTTCCGCCCCCGTGGGCTTGGACTGGTCGAACTAGTTCGCGAAACCGACGCGTGGCGCGATCGCTACCCGACCGTAAGCACTCAGGGGGCGTTGCCGCCGACGCGGCCCTATGGGCAGCCCGGAGCCGAATTTGAGATGCAGCTGCTTGGCGGTCCGCCACCGTTGAGAGTCTGGTCAGAGTCGCTCGAAAGTGATTGGCTCCTGCAGACTCAGGACGACCGCTTGTTATTGAACTGGCGCCGTGTAGCTGATGGCGCGCGATACCCCGGCTACGACGAGGCGATCCGCCCAGAGATAACCCGCGTGCTTGACCTGGTGGCTAGTCGCTCCGAGCCGTCCCTACACCCTCTGGTCGCTGAATTTTCCTATGTCAACAAAGTCGCAACTGAGCTGCCAGGCTTGCATCACGCTTACGCGACGTTTCGCAAGCCCGAGCGTCCGATTCCGGGCGAAGTGGTCGGCGAGCGATACGAGATAGTTACTCAGCGCGAGGTCGGCAGCGGGGTCGCCCAGCTCACCGCTTCGATTCAGCCATCAGAGATCTCCGGCCAAACTGTCCTCACGTTGTCGACCAAGGTGTTCGCGACACGTCAAAGCTCTCTCTCGGAAGCGATTGTTATGATTGACGATGCGCACGCTACGTCTAAAGAGGCATTTTTCGCGATAGTGTCTGACAACACCGCAAGCCAGTGGGGGGATGCCGGATGAGTCCAAGTTTGACGCTACCTTCGCACGCCCCTTCGCACGCGCGGATCGATGAGTCGGCAAGCGATAGCCCGTCGCTTACCTTCGATCGAGAAACCTGGTCGAGCGCCCCTCGGTCCCGACGAGCCCTTCTCGCGTATGCACACGCGAGCCTTCGAGACCTTGCCGTACGGCAAGGTCTCGCAGACGGGCGGTATACGACGGTCTTGCGGCTAGTTAGCGTCCTCGTGGAGGACGGCTCCGCTACGCCGCAAGTCAGTTCTAACGGCGAAGGCGGCCTGTTCGTTGAGTGGCTCGTCGGAAGCGCGTCTCTCACGATCGATTATGAAGACGAGACTGAGATCCTAATCACAGCGTCTACCCAAGACGAGGGTGTGCGCTTCGCTGACTTGATCACGGCCTGGTGGACGCCCGACGACGACGCGATCGGTCGCGCGCGGGAGTACCTCGCTGCCATTTCGCGCGGACTGCAGCAGCCCATCCCGCTCCGCTGAAATGACGGATGAGGCGACGCCGTCGCAAGCGGATATTCCGCCTGCTCAGGTCGTCTGGCGGAGGTTCGACACGCGGGATCCCGCGCACTACGACAACAACACGATCGACGAATCGTCGGGAGCGTCGAGATTGAAGGGCGGGGCACTTCGATTCGATGACGACGGTTGCTCCGTGTTCCGTGAAGATGTGCTGCGCTCCCTCGGACTCGCGCCTATCTCGATACTCAGCCGTCAGCACTCCGGTCTCGCGTATGCCGCCTGCTCGGCAATCAACGGCTTCGAGTCGGGAATGGCCAACGATAGCAATCAGGAGTTCATGGTCGTCGGGGATCCGCTTGAACCCGAACCCGCCTATAACCCGGCGCATACTCTGATCACTCACCCGGGCGAGTACGCCTCCAAGACGAAGCGGCGCCAGGCGATACATCAACTCGCGCGTCGGGTGTTCAAGACGATCGAGGTGTCTGGGTAGCAAGCGTCCCCAACTGTTGACCACTACAAGCACTCGATTCGCAGTCCAACGTCGGCAGTCGGGGACTCGTCGGGCATCGGCCGATGCTCGCCCTGAGGCCGGATGACGATGCGTCCAGCAGACCGATGGGCGCTCACGGCGAAGTCAATGCTCAACATGGGCAAGGATACGAACGCCACACTGGGAAGACGCGATGTCGTGAATTGCGTACCCAAACGAGAAGTGTGGGCAAAATGTGGGCAAAACGCTCGCGGCGCTCCTCCCATGCCCGCGCATAATGTGGATTGATCAGCTGTTTAACCACGCGAAAAGCCGACGCGACGGCGGGAGTCGAACCCGCAACGCAACCGGATATGAGCCGGTGCCCGGGACCGCCCGGATCGCCGCGATGCTCCTCGATGAACTCGAGGACGGCTCCACCGTAGCCCCGTCGTCCGAGGAGCGCGGTATGCGTGAACTCGCGTTTCGCTATGAGACGTTGCGAGTCGGGGATTGCGGGCGTTTCGTCTCGCTTCGCTCGCTCAACGAGCGGGGCAGGGCGCTCATCTCCTGCTTTCGACCCAATCATCGGGCTGAAACTGCGATGCGTCGGCGCGGCGGCTGTCGTCGAAGATCGGGCCTTGTTCGCCGGTGACCGTCACCGCGTCGACGTATACGCCGCGGCCGTGCGCCTCCGAGCCGGTGGTGTAGGTCCACCGGAGGTGAGTCGTCGATGGGTCGAGCTGCGCTGTCGCCTCCAACCACTGTCTGCCTTCGAATCCGGTGAACGTGCCGTCCGTCTGCCAGCGATCGCCGCCCGTCCGCAGCGACAGCGGAACCAGCTGCCAGGTCGCTCCGCCATCGGACGATGCGTGGACGGCTCCGCTGTCGGTTTCGGACGTGTCGTACCAGAGGTCGAAAGACAGGTCCGCGCCGCCGTCGGGCACCGCGACCGGAGCGGTGAGCGTCGCGTTCGCGTCGTCCACCGGGCCGGCGAACCACGCGGTGCGACCCCGCGTGGGGCGTACCGGAGGCAACATGGCGAGGTCCGTGGCGACGGCCGCCCGCGGCGGATTGTCGGCGCCCCAGCTGCGGCTCGGGTGCACGCGGTTGGTGAGCAGGATCATGAACGAGTGCGCGAGCGGGTCGATGACGATCGACGTTCCGGCAAACCCGGTGTGCCCCGCCGATACCGGCGAGCTGAGCGCGCCCATGTACCGACGTTGATCGAGCTCGAAGCCCAGCCCGTGCGCGTGGCCGGGGAAAGCCTGGTTGTAGTCGGTGAACAGCGTGCGCACCGACTGCTCCTCGAGGATCCGGGTTCCCTTGTACTGCCCGCCATTCAGGAGGGTCTGTGCGAGTACCGCGATATCGCTCGCGGTGGAGAAGATGCCGGCGTGTCCGGAAACCCCGCCCACGCAGTAGGCGTTCTCGTCGTGCACGCTGCCCCACACGATGCCCCGACCCGTCCACGGCTGGTACTCCTCGGCCGCGATGCGGGGCTTGAGTGAGGCGGGAGGGTTGTACATCGTCTCAGCCATCCGCAGCGGCTCGGTGATACTCCGAGCGATCACACGATCGAGAGACCGCCCGGTGACGGTCTCGATGACCTTGCCCAGCGTCATCATGTTCATGTCGGAGTACAGGAACGCCTGGTTCGGCGGCGTCGCAGGCTCCACCCCATACACGGCCTCCCACTGCTGCTCGCGCGTCGGGTATTCGCACAGCCTCGGCTTCGGATCGGGGGGAAGCCCAGAGGTGTGGGTCAGCAGGTTGAGCATGGTGATGTCGGATTTGCCGTTGGCTGCGAATTCCGGGATGTAGCGCGTGACGGGCGCATCGAGCGCGATCCGGCCGTCTTCGATGAGCTGCACTGCGGCGATCGACGTGAACAGCTTCGTCATCGAGGCCAGATCGAAGATGGTGTTCCGTTGCATCGGAATCCACTGGTCCGGCGGAATGTCGGTGGGCGTGTCATTCAGGTAGCGCAGGGCGTACCCGACCGCGTCATGCGCGACGATCTCGCCGTCGTGGACGGCCAGCGCCACGGCGCCGGGATACACCGGATCCGTCGGCGACGGCCGCAGGAACCGCGTGATGTCCTCTTCGATCTGGTCGATGTACCGGGCCGTCGGAGCGATCTGCCGCGGACTGGCGGAACGCAGGGTGAGGCCTGGCTCCGCGAAGCTGATCTCGGCGCTGGTCACGGTGGGCGCCTCGGCAACCGCGTGCGGCACCGCAGATTGCGCGCAGACCGTCAGACCGACGGCGGCGACACAGCTCGTGAGGGCGCGCGACAAACGTAGGAACCCGAAACCCACAGTCGGATGGACCATCGCACCCCCCAGTGCCCTGCACGAAACGTATCGGTTGACGGGTTCGGCCGATAGCCCTATCCGTGCACGACCTCGAGGTGCACGTCATGGCGAATTCGTCCTGAGGAGATGGCCGGGGCATTTCGGCTCGCTTCGCTCGCTCAACGAGCGGGGACGGGGCGATTCGTCTCGCTTCGCTCGCTCAACGACCGGAGGTGGTCGCTCAACGAGCGGAGGGGGCTCGCTCAACGAACGGGGGCAGGTCAGTCGCGGGGCTCCTTCGGGCGCGCGGACTCCGGGCGCGTCGTCGGCGGCGGCGCGTCCAGGGCTCGCAGCATCCGCTCGAGCACTTCGCGCAGCTCCTCCCGCGCGGGTGACTCGAGGTTGGTCGTGTACTCCACCCCGGCAGGGATCCACGTGAAGCCGTACATCGTCTCACGGAAGTCCCCGCCACCCACCGGCCATCTCGTCCGGCGCTCGTCCTCGGCCGTGGCGCCCTGGCCCCACTGGCCGAACAGCGCCCGCATCTCGTCGAGCGGCAGTTCCATGACGGCATCCGCTTCCACCGCCTGACGCACCCACGAACGCGCGACGAAGATGAACTCCTCGATCTCTTCGGGTGTGAGCGGCTTCGGCTCGAACAGCACGCGCGTGTGCTCGATGTCGGCGAGGCGGTCGACCCGGAAGGTGCGCCAGTCCTCCTTGTCCAGGTCCCAGCACAGCAGGTACCAGTGCCGGTCGGCGGGCGCCAGCGCGTGCGGTTCGACCCTGCGCCGCGTCACCTCGCCCGAGGCCGCCGTGTACACGAACCGCACGCGCTCGTGATCGCGACTGGCCAGGGCCAGCTCGCCGAGGATCTCGCTCGACACCGGAGCGCCGGCGTTGAGGCCCGACGGCTGCACCGCCTCGGCGAGGGCGTTGACCCGGCGCCGCAGAGGAGCGGGCAGCACCTGCTCGAGCTTCGCGAGCGCGGTGATCGTGGTCTCGGGGCCGCTGACGAGGCGCTGGGATGCCGCGACCCGCAGCCCGATCGCCATCGCCACGGCCTCTTCATCGGTGAGCAGAAGTGGCGGCACGGCGCTCCCCGCCTCGAGCCGGTAGCCGCCGGCGGAACCGGGGGAGGACTCGATGCGGTAGCCCAGCTCGCGCAGGCGCTCCACGTCGCGGCGCACCGTGCGCTCGGTCACGCCGAGCCGGCCGGCCAGCTCGGAACCGGGCCAGTGCCGATGGGTCTGCAGCAGGTTGAGCAGCGAGAGCGCTCGGGTCGTCGTGTCGGACATGGTTAAAGATTGCCCTATGATGCGGACCGGATGTGTCCGCATTGGTTCCTACCTTGGATTCATGGCGAACGAACCGATCATCGAAGCGCAGGGTTTGACCAAGCGCTTCTCCGTCAAGAAGAAGACCGTCGAGGCGGTCACCGACCTCACGTTCCAGGTCACGCGCGGCGAGCTCGTCGCGTTCCTGGGGCCCAACGGCGCAGGCAAGTCGACCAGCTTGCGCATGCTCACCACCCTCATCCCGCCGACGTCGGGCACCGCGCGCGTCGTCGGCTTCGACATCCTGCGCCGTCCCGCCGACGTTCGGGCGCGCATCGGCTACGTGGGGCAGCTCACCAGCGGCAGCTTCTCGCAGCGGGCGCGCGACGAACTGCTCAGCCAGGGGGCGTTCTACGGCATGAGCAAGGCAGCCTCACGCAAGCGCGCCGACGAGCTCATCCAGTCGCTCGACCTCGCGGGCTTCGCGAACCGCTCGGTGCAGCAGCTGTCGGGCGGGCAGAAACGCCGGCTCGATGTGGCACTCGGACTGATGCACGCACCGCCGCTCATCTTCCTCGATGAGCCGTCGACGGGGCTCGACCCGCAGAGCCGGGCGAACCTGTGGCAGCACATCCTCGAGCTGCGCGCCAAGTACGGCACGACGGTCTTCCTCACCACGCACTACCTCGAGGAGGCGGACCGCTACGCCGAGCGCGTCATGGTCATGGACAAGGGTCGAGTGATCGCCGACGACACAGCGGCGCGGCTCAAGGCCGACCTCGCCGGCGATCTGCTCACCTTCGGGTTCGCGACGGATGCGGATGCCGAGCGCGCGGTCGCCGTGATCCAGCAGCTCACCGGCCGTGAGGTGCGGCGCGAAGATGCAGCTGGGCCCACCCGCCCGGAGGCTCCAGGCGACGCGCCAGCGGCGTCTGGAGGGGGCGGGGCGACCGTGGTCCTCACCGCACCGGAGGGCGACGCGCTCCTCCCGGCAGCAGTGCGGGCACTCGACGCCGCGGGTCTGCAGGTGCAGCGGGCGACGGGCGTGCCGCCGACCCTCGACGACGTGTTCCTGGCGCTGACCGGGCGCACGCTGCGCGAGGCGGGCGAGGGTGAGCCGGTCGAAGAAGAGAGCGAAGACATTCCGGATGCCTCGGCCGAAGCATCCGGAGCCACCGAAGCGGTGGCAGAGAAGACGGGAGCGAACCGATGACCACGACCACCGCAACCCAACGCCCCGACACCGCCGTGCGGGCCAATCCCGCGCGCGACACCTGGAACGTGCTCACTCGCGAGCTCAAGCCCGTCGTGCGCGATCCGTTCACGCTCATCTTCAGCCTGGTGCAGCCGCTGGTGTTCCTCGGGCTGTTCGCCCCGCTGCTGATCGGCTCGTCGGGCGCTCCGGTGGGCGAGACGCTGCAGTGGTTCGTGCCGGGCGTGCTCGTGATGATCGTGCTGTTCGGCACCGGCGCGACCGGCTCGAACCTGCAGTACGAGATGATGACGGGCTCGCACGAGCGCACGCTGGTCGCGCCGCTGGCGCGGTCGTCGCTGCTGGTCGGTCGTGCGCTGAAAGAGATCGTGCCGATCATCGTGCAGGCGCTCATCATCGTGCTGATCGCGTGGCCGTTCGGGTTCTCGATCGACCCGGCCGGGCTCGTGATCGGCCTGGCGCTGCTCGCCGTCTTCGGCGTCGGCCTCGGCTCGCTGTCGTACACGCTCGCGCTCAAGACCAAGGACCGCGAGTGGCTGTTCTGGGGAGTGCAGCAGACGCTGATCTTCCCGCTGCTGATCCTCTCGGGCATGCTGCTGCCGCTCGATGACGCGCCGGGCTGGATGCAGGCCGTCTCGACGGTGAACCCCATCAACTGGGTCGTGCAGGCCGAGCGTGCTCTGTTCGCCGGCGACCTCGGAAACATCGCGGTGCTGTGGGGATGGGTGGCCGCGGTCATCCTCGCCCTGCTCGGTCTGTGGGCCGGAATCCGGGCGATGCGCAAGAGCAGCTGAGTGAGAAGGAACGCGGATGCCGTGGGCACCGGCATCCGCGTTCCTTGCTCAATTCGCAGGCAGCGGTGGAAATCCACCGTTGCCTGCGAGTTTCTGGTGTGACTAGAGTGACGCGTGTCGGCAATTCCGGGGGGTTAGCCACACGTGAGCATCACGGCCCAGCAACCGCAGCACGTACCCGTGTCCGAATCCGAGAAGCTTCGCGAGCAATCGGTGCCGACCGCACCCGAGCGCCGGCGGCGCCGCGGTGGATTGAGCATTCAGTCCAAGCTGCTCATCATGCTGCTCGCCGTCAGCCTCGTCTCGTCGGTGGTCGTGGGTGTCATCGGGTTCGTCAGCGGCCGCGAGTCGCTTCGCGCGGCGGCGATCGATCAGCTGACGACGATCCGCGAGCTGCGGGCCCACGAGGTCGAGGAGTTCATCGACTCGACGCAGACCGGAGTCACCCTCGACTCGCGCAACCTCAGCGCGCAGACCGCATCGGTCGCGTTCAACGAGGGATGGGAGCAGCTGCAAGCAAGCCCGCCCGCGCCGGAGGTCACCGAGGGGCTCGAGGCGTACTACCGCGACGTCTTCGTGCCGAGCTACGAAGCCCGCACCCAGCGCGACCAACCCGACACCGCGCTCATGCCCGAGACCAACGCGGGCCAGTATCTGCAGTACCACTACACCGCGCAGTTCCAGGACTTCGACGAAGCGCTGCAGTTCCAGGACGCCGGCGACGGCAGCGCGTGGTCGGCAGCACACGCCCGCTATCACGACTACTTCCAGCGCCTCGTGAACCAGGTGGGCTACGAAGACCTTCTCGTGCTCAATACCGAGGGCGACGTCGTGTACTCGGCCTACAAGGGGATCGACCTCGGCATCAGCCTCGACAGCGCGCCGTATCGCGACACCGCCCTCGCCGACGCCTACTCGGCGGTGATGGCGACCAACTCGGTCACGGCCGTCGAGACCCGCGATCTCGAACGCTGGGCGCCGTCGCTCGGCCGGCACGCCCTGTGGGTGGTCTCGCCGATCGGCAACGACGACCGCGTCACCGGCGCGCTCGCCGCCCAGATCTCGCTCGATCAGGTCAACGACGTCATGAGCGGCGGCCGGCAGTGGAAGGAGCAGGGCCTCGGCGACACCGGGGAGGTGTACCTCGCGGGCCGCGACGACCTCATGCGCAGCGTCGCCCGCGAGATCGTCGAGTCGCCCGAGGCCTACGCCGAAGACGTCATCGCCAACGGCACGCCGCCCGACGTCGCCGAGCGCATGGAGTTCGTCGGCGGCACGGTGGGCCTGCAGCCCGTCGACACGTTCGCCGTCAATGAGGCGCAAGCCGGTCGCGAGGGCGCGGGCATCGCGCAGGAGTACATCGGCGACGAGAGCATCGTCGCGTACCGGCCGGTTGAGATCGACGGACTCGACTGGGTCGCCGTCGCCCGCATCGACTCGGCCGAGGCGTTCGCACCCGTCACCGAGTTCACACGCAACCTCGTGCTGTCGACGCTCGCGATCCTGCTGGCTGTGAGCGTGGCATCCCTCCTCCTCGCGCAGGTGTTCACGCGGCCGATCAAGCGTCTCGTCGACGCGGTGCGGCGCGTGGCCGGCGGCGACCTCGCCGTGCAGGTGCCCGAGGGCTCGCGCGACGAGTTCGGCGACCTCGGCAACGCGTTCAACGACATGGCGGCGAGCCTGCGCATCAAACAGGACCTCATCGAGGTGCAGCGCGAAGAGAACGAGAAGCTGCTGCTCACGCTCATGCCCGAGACCGTCGCCGAGCGCTATAAGAAGGGCGAGGAGACGATCGCCGAGCAGCACGACAATGTCTCGGTCGTCTTCGCCGAGCTCGTCGGCTTCGACGAGCACTCGCAGCAGCTGAACAGCTCGGACGAGATCACGCAGCTCAACGCTCTGATGCGCGGCTTCGACGAAGCGGCGCAGAAGGCCGGCGTCGAGAAGGTGCGCACGCTGCGCGGCGGCTACCTCGCGTCGTCGGGGCTGATCGTGCCGCGGGTCGACAACGTGCGGCGAGCCGTCGACTTCGCGCGCGAGATGCGCGCCGTCGTGCAGCGGTTCAACTCGCAGTACGGCACCGACATCGATCTGCGCGCGGGCGTCGACACCGGAACGGTGACCAGCGGCCTCGTCGCGCGCACGAGCCTCGCCTATGACCTGTGGGGGGATGCCGTCAGCCTCGCGTACCGCGTGCGCAGCGTCACCGGCGAGCCCGGCATCTACGTCAGCCAGTCCGTGCGCGACCGGCTGCAGGAGTCGGTGAACTTCGTGCAGGCGGGCACGGTCGAGCTGCAGGGCCGTACGCAGCCGGTCTGGCGGATCGAGTAAGCCATGACGCTGCTCGACGAAGGCTGGGTCTGGTGGGCCGTCGGCATCGCGGTCGGTGTGCCGCTGCTGCTCGTCGTCCTGACCGAGCTGGTCAACAACCTCACACGCAGCGGCAACCCGGCGGCCGGCCCGCTCCGGCTGCTGCGCAACTGGATCGTGCCGGTGGGCGCACTGCTGGCGCTGCTGATCTTCGCGTTCCAGACCGACGTCGACAACCCGTGGCCGCGGGTCGTCGCGACCATCTTCGGGTTCCTCGTGATCCTGCTGGTGCTCTCGGCGTTCAACGTGGCGCTCTTCGCCAACGCCAAGGACGGGTCGTGGCGGGAGCGGATCCCGACGATCTTCGTCGAGATCGTGCGACTGCTCCTGGTCGTGGTCGGGCTCGCGTTCCTCTTCCAATGGGTGTGGGGAGCGGATGTCGGTGGCCTGATCGCCACGCTCGGTGTCACGTCGATCGTGATCGGCCTCGCACTGCAGAACGCCGTCGGCGGCGTCATCTCGGGCCTGCTGCTCCTCTTCGAGCAGCCGTTCAAGATCGGCGACTGGCTCGATGTGGGAAGCGTCCGCGGTCGCGTGATCGAGGTGAACTGGCGTGCCGTTCACATCGACACCGGCTCCGGCATCCAGATCATCCCGAACTCGACGCTGTCGGGAGCATCGTTCACGAACCTGAGCCAGCCCGAGGGACCCAAGCACGTCACGACCGACGTGAAGTTCACCACCGACGATCCGCCGCACGAAGTGATCGCCCTTCTCGTCGAGGTGGCTGACTCGCTTCCCATGCGCGTGCCCGACGAGCGGGCCACCGCGGAGTACGCCGGAGCCGGCGCCTACAGCGTCACGCTGCCGATCGCGAGCCCCGCGATGGAGCAGTACGCTCTGAGCCTGTACCTCGCGTGGCTCTGGTACGCCGCCCGGCGGCGGGGGCTCGCCCTGGACGGCGACGCGACCGACCCGATCGCCGAGCCCGGGCAGCTCGAGCGGGCGCTCGCGGTCGTCGGTCCGACGCTTCACCTCGGCGAGCAGGAGCGCGAGCTGGTGCTCTCGACGGCACGGCTCGAGCGCTACGGCACCGGCGAGATCGTGCAGCCAACCGGTGTGCTGCCGAGCGACATCCGCTTCGTCGTCGAAGGGCACGCGCGCATGGCGGTCGAGGTCGCCGGCGGGCGGATCGACTTCGCCACGGTCGAGTCCGGCGACTACATCGGGCAGACCGCGCTGACGCGCGAGAAGACCCTCACCACGGTGGTGGCTGCCGACGTGCTGACCGTGATGGTCGTACCGCTCGAGACCGTCGACGCCCTGGTGCGGCAGCGGCCGATGCTCGCCGCCGAGATCGGCGCCTCGATCGAGCTCAAGCGCAAGCTGGCTTCACAGGCGATCGCAGACGCCGGCATCGTGCGGGGCACGCTCGGCAGTCGGTGAGGTCGGCCCTTCTGGCTCGGCAACAGGTCTGCAACGCTGCGGCGTACGGTAAAGGCGGCTTTGCGCGCGGTCCTAGGATCAGAGAATGACACAGGCGACACGGCGGGCCATCCTCGCCGTCGTCACCGGTATCGTCCTGCTCGCCCTCGGATTCGGCGTCGCCGTCGTCGTGGGCGATGCGCTGGGCATCCGCACCGAGCCCGCCACGCAGATGCAGCCCGCTGCGCCCGCGAGTGTGGAAGCGGCGGACCCCGTCGCCCCGCCCGAGTTCACGAACATCGACGCGCCCGACACGGAGCGGCTGGACGTCGCCGTGGCGGAATTGACGGACGCCGTCGCGTCCGCATCCGCGCGTTCGGGCCCGGCCTCGCTCACGGTCACCCTTCTGCCGACGCTCCTCGCCGAGACCGGCGACGGCTACACGCTCGACGGCGACGCGGCGGCGCTGCGCGTCACCGCGCGGTCGGAGAACGGGGCCACGCGGGCGATCTATGACCTCGCCGCCCAGGCACGCGCGGCGCGCCCGCTGACCGACCTGATCGGCACGCACGAGCCCTCGACCCTGCCGCTGCGGATGACCGACCTCGGCGCGGTCGGGGTGAGCCCCGATGCGGCCGAGTGGGAGGCGGGCGACGACTACTCGCACGCGTCGAGGGCCTTCGCGGATGTGTTCCAGCCCGAGGCTCCCTACATCGACGACGCTGCCCTCGCCGAGGCGTACGAGGACTTCGACGGCTTCCTGCGTCATTCGCTCGCGAACGGATTCAACGCCGTCGCGTTCCCGGGGTTCGTCGAGTTCGTCACCTTCGACGATGCGCCCGGCGGCCCGGTCTACGCCGACGGCGACGACCACCGTGACAAAGCCCTCGCGCTGCGCGAGGCGTTCGCCCCGTTCTGGGAGCGCGCCGACGAGCTCGGCATGAAGGTGTTCCTGCGCACCGACATGCTCGCGCTCACCGGTCCGCTCGAGCAGTACCTCACCGACCGCTTCGGGTCGCTCGACACCGAGAACCCCGAGTTCTGGGACGCCTACACCGCCGGACTCGACGAGCTCTACGACGCGGTCCCGGCGCTCGACGGCGTGCTCATCCGCATCGGTGAGGCCGGTCCCGTCTACGACGTGGGCGGCTGGGACTACTACTCCGCACTCGAGGTGACCACGGTCGACGCCGTGCGCACGATGCTCGAAGCCTTCACGGGGCAGGCCGAGGCTGGGCCCACGCGCCCGGAGGCTCCAGACGACGCGTCAGCGGCGCCTGGAGGGGGCGTGGGGACCGATCGCGAAGTCATCTTCCGCACGTGGTCTGTCGGCGTGGGCGCCGTGGGCGACATGCACACCAACGCCGAGTCGTACGAAGCGGTGCTCGGCGGGATCGACTCGCCGGCGCTCATCGTGTCGACCAAGTACACGCTCGGCGACTTCTACACCTGGCTGCCGCTGAACGACACCCTCGAGCAGGGCTCTCAGCGGCGCATCGTCGAGCTGCAGAGCCGGCGCGAGTTCGAGAACTACGGCGCCTTCCCGAACGACCTCGGCCCCGAGTACCAATTGGCGCTGCAGCAGCTGCTCGCCGCGAACGACCGGCTCGAGGGCGTGTGGGTGTGGACGCAGGACGGCGGTCCCTGGCGCGCCGGACCCATGTCGCTGTACCTCAAGGCCGGGTTCTGGCAGCTGTACGAACTGAACACGCAGGTGGCGGCATCCCTCGCCCGCGATCCCTCGGTCGATGTCGGCCAGGTGACGGCGGACTGGGCCCGGGAGTGGTTCTCGGACGACCCCGCGACTGTCGACGCCATCGTGGCGGCCATGGGTGCCTCTCGCGAGGCGATCGCGCAGGGCATGTATATCGAGCCGTTCGCCGAACAGCGCGTGTTCGCGATCGGCCTCGAGCCGCCGCCCATGATGTGGATCTTCGAGTGGGACATCCTCACCGGCGACTCGGCCGTGCTCGACGTGATGTACGCGATCGCCCGCGATGCCGACGGCGGCATCGAGGCCGCGATCTCGGGCGGAGCCGAGGCGGTGGCGGCAGCCGAGAGCATGCGCGACCTGGTGACGGCGACGGATGCTGCGACCTGGCACTCCGCCGAGATGCGCGAGGCGTTCGTCTCGACCCTGGACTACGAGCTCGACACGCTGCGGCTGCTCGCGGCGTACCGCGCGATGATCCTGCATCAGGGGGAGTGGCACGACACCCTCGCGCCTGAGGCACACGCGGCGTGGGATTCGGACCGCGTGGAGTTCGAGGCGCTCGCCGCGGAGCACCTCGACCGGTACGAGGGCGACATCGACCACCCGGCGTTCAACCTCACCGCCGCCCAGCTGGGCGTCGAGCGCGCCGAGCGCGACCTCACGATGGCGTGGCTCGCCCGAGTGCTGCTGCTGCTCGCCGGCGCGTGGCTGCTGATCGGCATGATCGCCGCGCGCACGCGGCTGGTGCGCCGGCCCGGCGCGGCCGCAGCCCGGGCGTCGTGGATCGCGTCGACCCGTCCGTGGCGTGCTCGCGAGTCCACGCTCGGGATGCTCGAGCTCGACCGCTGGCTGCTCCTCGCGGTGCCGGCCGCGCTGCTCGTCGCGACCCGTGCGGTGCAGACGTCGTTCCTGTCGTGGACGCACCTGGCCGTCGTGTTCGGCGCGTGGGCGATGTTCGCGCTGGTCGTGCGCGCGTGCGTCGGCCGGCGCTCGCCGTGGCCGGTGCTCGCCGCCGTCGGCGGGGTCGTGGTGCTGCGGTGCCTTCTCACGCTCTTCGCCGTCGCGTTCACCGGGCCCGGCGGATACTGGTTCGGCTTCTGGACCGACCCCGTGCTGCGCACCGCCTACATCGCCCTCGCGTTCGCACTGTTCGTGTGGGTCTTCGTCGCCGCCGGCTGGGCGCTGTCGGCCCAGGTCGGCGCGCGCCGCGCGACCGGCTACGTGCTTGCGGGTGTCGGGGCCGGCCTCGCCGTGCCGGCGGCCGTCGTCGGCATGATCGGCCTCGAGACGGCCCTCACCCTCTGGAACGACGAGATGGGCCTGCTGCCGTGGGGCCTCGCCCGCATCCTAGGGATCACGACCTACCTCGAGATCCCGGCCTCGACGCCCTGGGTGGCTGCCGGCGCCGGAGCAGTGCTGCTCGTGACCGGCGTGCTGCTCGCGCTGCCGTGGCGGCGGCGCGTGGCCGCGGCATCCTGAGCTGCCCTCTCGCCAGCACCGGGGTCGTGCCTTCGCTCAAGGCGTGCCAACAGGTCAACCGGGCTTCTACAGGAGGATGAACCGATTCAAGGTCCTGTGGAAGGCCGGTTGACCTGTTGACGGATGGCGGCTGCCGCCGGATCAGGCCTCCGCGTCGGAGACCGACCCGGAGCGGCTGCGGGCGAACGTGCGCTGCGCGCGACGCGCGACGCCGACCACTCCCGCCACCAGCGCGACCGCACCGACGACCAGCACTAGGTATGCGACGGCGGCGGTCGGAGAGAGGCTCACGGTCCAGTCGGCCAGGGCCGCGCGGCGGTCGGGGCTGACCGTGACCCACAGCGCGAGCGCGGCCGTCGCGGCGAAGACCGCGCCCCAGATGATCGCCGCCCAGCGGGTGCGCGGGGCGTCGGGCGTGCACGCCGGAGTCGCTGCGTCGGCGACCACGGGTGCCTCGTACGCCGGGGGGAAGATCGCGGTCGATGCGGTGCTCGGGGTGTCGCTCATCGGTTCTCCTCCGGCTCGTGGATGGTGACGAAAACGGATCCGGCGGCCTGATCGAGCTCGATGCGCTGGCGCGTCTCGGGCTCGGACGACGGGCCGGTGTTGCGTACGAACCATGTCCACTCGGCGCGTCCGTCGGGGCCGTCGCGGGGAGCCAGGGTGCCGTCCTCGGACCGGCCCGTCTCGGCATCGATGCGGCTGAAGCTCACCCCGCCGCGGTCGAGGGTCGCCTTGAGATCGAGCACAGTGCCCGGGTGGACAGAGATGTAGGTGTCGCCGCCGGCCTTGCGCACGGTGATCAGCCCGGCGTCGACGTCGTCTTCGTCCGAGAGCGGCAGGGTCGCGATGTCGGTGTTCCCGAAGGTCTGGGTGATCGACACCGGCTCGGTGCTCGTGCCCAGCGAGACGTTGCCCAGCACGAAGCTGCGGGGTCCGGATGCCACGGCCGTCGCCGATCCCGCGACCAGCAGTGCGATCGTCACGGCCGCGAGGAACCCGCTGCGCCGGCGGAACGCTCCCGCTCCGATCATCGCCACGGCGGCCACGAGGGCTCCGGCGAGGAGGCCGATGGCCGCCGCGAACGGCGCGGTCGCGGCATCCGTCATCGCCACCAGCACGCAGATCGCACCGGTGACGATCGCCGCGCCCAGCGCCGTGAGCACGTACACGAAGCTCGTGCGGGGCCGCGTGGCGCGGCGGATGCGGCGACGCTCTTCGGCCTCGGCGGCGAACGCCGCGCCGGCGGCCTCGCGCTCGCGGCGGGCCTGTTCGCGCGCGGCGCGCTCGGCGTCCTGCTGGCTGCGACGCCACGCGTCGTTCTGAGCGCGCCAGGCCTCGTGCGTCGCACGCCACTGCGCGATCTCGGCGTCATCCGCGAGCGGGCCGGGCGGCGGGGGAGCTACCGGGCTCGGCGCTCCCGATGAGGACTCGGCCGGCGCCCGACCGGCCGAGTCCCCGTGCTCCGCGAGGGGAGCGGCGGTCGCGTCGTCACCCGAAGACGATGCGGTCGCCGGCGTCGGGTCGGACTCCGCGGAAGCCGTCCGCGAAGTCTCCGCCGAGGCGCGCCGGTCGGCACGTGCCGACCGGACGATGAGGAACGTGGCGCCGCCGATGAGCGCCAGCGTGAGGATCACACCGAAGCCGCCGAACGGGGACGAAAGATCCCAGATCGGCAGCGGATAGCCGCCGAAGCCGCCCCACAGCGGCCAGAACGCGGCATTCCACAGCCACGGCATGACCGGCACGAAGCTCACGACGAGCAGGATCAGGATGCCGATCATGGCGGGGTCGAACCGGGCGTGGAACAGCTCGCGCAGGTGGATCCGGCCGCTCGCATCGGGCAGCAGTGCCCAGGCGATCGCGTAGATCAGGAGCGCCGGGAAACCCGTCAGAGCGACCACCACGAAGATGCCGCGCACGATGATCGGATCGATGCGCAGCCGGGCCGCAAGACCGCCGCACACGCCGCCGAGCCAGCCGTCGGCGCGGACGATGCCGAAGCCGCGCACCCACGAGAAGAAGCGGTCCGATCCGGTCGGAAGGCCGGGCGGAGCGGGCGGAGGCGGGCCGGGATCGGCGGGGGGACCCGCCGGAGCGGACGTCGTGTCGGTCATGAGTCCAGCCTGGCGGTGCGCCCGCCGCGCCCGCCATGGGGTGATCCCCTGACCAGACCCTGATCCTCGGGCCCCCGATGCGGTGAGGGGACCGGCGGGTGATTGGATGAGCGCATGGCTGCGAAGAGGACGACGGTCCCCACGACCCCTTCACCCGCCGCTGACGCGCTGGGCGGAGCCTCTGGTCGCGTGGGCCCTGCGGCGGCGGGCGCGCCCGCCGATTCCTCCGACCGCCGGGGCCGAGCGGAGACGAAGCGCCGGGCGCACGACCGCACCGCCGGCCGGCAGCCCGGCGGGGTGCGCCCGCCGCTGGAGCGTCCGCGCGCATGCGCCGTCTCGGGCGTCTCGGCCGGGTTGGCGCACCACCTCGGCTGGCCGCTGTGGATCGTGCGGGCGGCACTCGTGCTGCTCTCCCTCACGTGGGGCATGGGCGCGCTGCTCTACGCATGGCTCTGGGTCTTCGTGCCGTGGGCACCGGCCGAACGCGACGACGACATGCCCACGAGGCGCGTGCCGGTCGCATGGATCCTCACGGCCCTGTCGATCGCGGGCGTCCTCGCCACCCTCGTCGCGCTGGGCACCTGGCGAGCCGGCGACGTCGCCTTCGGCACCGTTCCCCCGTGGGTCGCGGCGGTCATCGGCACCACCGCGCTCGCCTCCGCCGCGGGAGTGTGGGCGACCCTGGTCGACCGCCGTGACCCGGCCCGCGGCCCTCGGCACGAGACGATCGTCCGCATCACCGTGACGGTCGTGCTGGTGGTGGTCCTCTTCGCCCAGCTCACCACGCTGGCGGGTGCCGGGATCGCCGGCTTCGTGATCGCCCTGGTGCCGCTGATCGGCATCGCGCTGGTGTATTCGTCCGTGCTCGTCGACAAGTGGCGAGAGCTGACGGGCGAGCGCGTGCGCCGCATCCGCGAGGAGCAGCGCGCCGAGATGGCGGCGCACCTGCACGACTCGGTGCTGCAGACGCTGGCGCTGATCCAGAACCGCTCAGAAGCGTCGAGCGACGTCGCACGACTCGCCCGCGCGCAGGAGCGCGAGCTGCGCGCCTGGCTGTACGACGGCGACGCCCCGGCCGACAGCGACCTCCCGACGGATCTGCGGGACTACGGGGCGGCGCTCGAGCTGGACTATCCGGTGCGCATCGACGTCGTCTCGGCCGGGCTCCCCGCCGAGCGCGCCAGCGGCGAGGTCGCCGCCGCCTCCCGTGAGGCGATGCTCAACGCGGCACGCCACGCGGGCGGCGACGTCTCGGTGTACATCGAGGGCAACGCCCACGCGGTCGACGTGTTCGTGCGAGACCGGGGGCCGGGATTCGACCTGGAGTCGGTGCCGGCCGACCGGCTCGGCATCCGTGAGTCGATCATCGGACGGATGCGGCGAGCCGGGGGCTCCGCGACCATCCGGGGCGGCGCCGGCGGAGGCACCGAGGTGCACCTGCACTTCGTGAACGATACGTCCGCCGGCAAGGATCCCGTCTCGTCGGGGGAGGTGCGTCGTGGCTGAAGAAGCGGTGCGCGTGCTGATCGTCGACGACCACTCGATCTTCCGGTCCGGTCTGCGGGCCGACCTGGACCCCTCGATCGAGGTGGTCGGCGAAGCCGCCGACGTCGTCGCCGCGGTCGAGGCGATCGTACGGACGCAGCCCGACGTCGTGGTGCTGGACGTGCACCTGCCATCGGGCGAGGCCGGGGCCGTAGGGACCGGAACCGACGCGGCGGGCGGCGAAGCGGTGATCCGCGCAGCCGCGCCGGCGGCACCGTCGACGCGCTTCCTGGCGCTGAGCGTGTCGGACGCCGCAGAAGACGTCGTGCGCGTCATCCGGGCCGGGGCGCGGGGGTACATCACGAAGGGCTCGTCGGGGGCGGAGGTCAGTCGCGCCGTCCACGCCGTCGCCGGCGGTGACGCGGTGTTCTCGCCCAGGCTCGCCGGATTCGTGCTCGACGCGTTCGGCGCGGCGGTGGGCGAGACGGCGACGACCAACGACGAGCTCGACCGGCTGTCGGCGCGCGAGCAGGAGGTCATGCGGCTCATCGCCCGCGGCTACGCCTACAAGGAGGTCGCGGCCGAGCTGTTCATCTCGATGAAGACCGTGGAGTCCCACGTGTCGGCCGTGCTGCGCAAGCTGCAGCTGTCGTCGCGCTACGAGCTGACCGCGTGGGCGTCGGCGAGGCGCCTGCTCTGACGGCCGGGCGGGTGTCGGCCGGGCGACCTAGACTTGGTGGGACATGACCGACGCCACTCCGACCGCGCCGGGCCCGACTGGGCCCCCACACCCAGAGGCTCCAGACAACGCGCCTGGGCCCACAGGACCGGAGGCTCCGCGCGACGCGCCAGCGGCGCGTGGAGGGGGCGTGGGGACGGTGTCTGGAGGGGGAGTGGGGACCTCCTCTCGTCCTATCGTTCTGGACGGCGGCGCCGGCCCGCGCGCTCACGCGTACCCTGACGTGCGCCCCGACGAGGACCTGCTCGCCGGGCTCAACCCCCAGCAGCGCGAGGCTGTGACCTACCGGGGGCAGGCGCTGCTCATCGTCGCCGGTGCCGGATCGGGCAAGACGAGCGTGCTCACGCGGCGCATCGCATCGCTGCTGCGCAACCGCGAGGCGTGGCCCAGCCAGATCCTCGCGATCACCTTCACGAACAAGGCCGCGGGCGAGATGCGCGAGCGCGTCGAGCAGCTCGTCGGCGACACCGCGCGGGGCATGTGGATCTCGACGTTCCACTCGGCGTGCGTGCGCATCCTGCGGCGCGAGGCCGAGCAGTTCGGGTTCACCAAGGCCTTCACGATCTACGACTCGGGCGACTCGCGTGCGCTCATCAAACGCCTCGTCAAAGAGCACGAGGCCGACGCCTACGGGCTCACGCCGGCGGCCACCCAGGGCAAGATCTCCAAGCTCAAGAACGAGCTGGCGGATGCCGAGTCCTACGCCCGCTCGGCGAACATGAGCGACCCTGCCGAACGTGTCTTCGTCGAGTTGTTCGCCGCCTACCAGCGTGAGCTGCAGCGCGCCAACGCCTTCGACTTCGACGACCTCATCGCCCAGACGGTGTTCCTGTTCCGTGCGTTCCCGCAGGTGGCTGACGTGTATCGCCGCCGGTTCCGGCACGTGCTGGTGGACGAGTACCAGGACACCAACCACGCGCAGTACTCGCTGATCCACGAGCTGACGAGGCCGATCGGATCGGACGCCGCGCCCCTGGCAGGCGCCGGCGGCATGATGATCTTCGAGCCCGACCCGGCGGACGACCCCGACAAGGCCGGTGCGTCGCTCACGGTCGTGGGCGACTCCGACCAGTCGATCTACGCGTTCCGCGGCGCCGACATCCGCAACATCAGCGAGTTCGAGCGCGACTTCCCGGGCGCGAAGGTCGTGCTGCTCGAGCAGAACTACCGCTCCACGCAGAACATCCTCTCGGCGGCGAACGCCGTCATCAGCCACAACTTCGACCGCAAAGACAAGCGACTGTGGACCGACGTCGGCGAGGGCGAGAGGATCATCGGCTTCACCGGCTACTCGCAGCACGACGAAGCCCAGTTCGTCGCCGACGAGATCGAGGTGCTGCGCAAGGCGGGCGTCGACTACTCGCAGATGGCCGTGTTCTACCGCACCAACTCGCAGTCGCGTGCGCTGGAAGAGATCTTCATCCGCTCCGCCGTGCCCTACAAGATCATGGGCGGCACCAAGTTCTACGAGCGCGCCGAGATCAAGGACGCCCTGGCCTATCTCGTCGCGGTCGCCAACCCCGCGGACGAGATGGCGATGCGCCGCATCATCAACCGGCCGCGGCGCGGCATCGGCGACGTGACGATCGAGACGATCGCCCGGTATGCCGTCGACCAGCAGATCACGTTCCGCGACGCCCTCGCGAACTCGTCGGCGCTGGGGGTCGGACCCAAGATCCAGGCGGCGATCGCGCATCTGGACGCGGTGCTGGCCGAGGCATCCGCTCTCATGCTGCCGCCGTCGGGCGAGCTCGCGCCGCCCACCGCGGTGGCCGAGGGTCTGCAGCTGCTGCTGAGCAAGAGCGGGTACTACGACGCGCTGCGGGCGAGCAAGGACGCGCAGGACGAGGCGCGCATCGAGAACCTCGACGAGCTCGTCGCGGTCGCGCGGGAGTTCGCGCGCAACAACCCCGAGGGCACGATCCTGGACTTCCTCACCGAGGTCGCGCTGGTGTCGGATGCCGACGACCTCGAGGACGCGTCGGGCTCGGTGTCGCTCATGACCCTCCACACCGCGAAGGGCCTCGAGTATGACGCCGTGTTCGTGACCGGCGTCGAAGAAGACCTGATCCCGCACCGCATCTCGGCCAACGAGCCCGGTGGGCCGCAGGAGGAGCGACGCCTCTTCTACGTCGGCATCACTCGTGCGCGCAAGCGGCTGTATCTGTCGCTCGCCATGACCCGCGCGCAGTTCGGCGAGGTCACCGTGGCGATGCCGAGCCGGTTCCTGCAAGAGATCCCGAACGAGCTGCTGCACTGGCGCCAGTCGCCCGGAGACGTCAACTCGCGCGGCGGCACGCAGTCGCGGGCGCTCAACGCACGGCGGCAGTCCGGTTCGGGCTTCGGTGGGTCCGGGTCCGGGGGGTCGGGTTCACGGTACGGGGACGACCTGGTGCCGCTGCCTCGCCGCGCGCCGGGCGGGTCGATCGACCGGTTCGCGAACAAGATCCCGGCGAAGGTCCGCGACAACGGCGACCTCGAGCTGGGCCCGGGCGACCGCATCCGTCACGACGATTTCGGTGAGGGAAAGGTGGACGCTGTCACCGGCGAGGGCGCGAAGCGCGTCGCGCACGTCCGCTTCGACACCGCCGGCCCGAAGAAGCTGCTGATCAAGATCGCCCCGATCGAGAAGCTCTGACCCCACGTCCCGGGGTCCGGGTCCGGCAGGTTCTGGGTCGGTGGTTGCTGCGTTTCCTGGACTGCGGTGTTCTGGGCGCGCGCTGTCGGCGGGTTCCGGTGGGTGCGGTCCGGGTTTGGCAGGTTCTGGGCTGGTGGTTCCTGCGTTTCCTGGACTGCGGTGTTCCGGGTGGGCGCTGTCGGCGGGTTCCGGTGGGGTGTGGTCCGGGTTTGGCAGCTTCTGGGCTGGTGGTTCCTGCGTTTCCTGGACTGCGGTGTTCCGGGCGCGCGATGTTGGCGGGTTCCGGTGGGGTGCGGTCCGGGTTTCGCAGCTTCTGGGCTGGTGGTTCCTGCGTTTCCTGGATCGCGGTGTTCCGGGCGCGCTGTTGGCCGGTTCCGGTGGGTGCGGTCCCGGGTTTGGCAGGTTCTGGGCTGGTGGTTCCTGCGGTTCCTGGACTGCGGTGTTCCGGGTGGGCGCTGTCGGCGGGTTCCGGTGGGGTGCGGTCCGGGTTTGGCAGGTTGTGGGCTGGTGGTTGCTGCGCTTCCTGGACTGCGGTGTTCCGGGTAGGCGCTGTTGGCCGGTTCCGGTGGGTGTGGTCCGGGTTTGGCAGGTTGTGGGCTGGTGGTTGCTGCGTTGCCTGGACCGCACCCGGCGGAATCGGGTCAGGCGTGGTCGTCGCGGTGGACGAGCAAGTGGTGGTGGGCGAGGCGGCGGAGCGCGAGCATGACCGGCTCGTACAGGGCAGTGCCGAGCACCGCGTAGGGAACCGCATCGTCGAGGTCCATGTCGGCCACGGGCGCGACCTCTTCTGCAGCCACCTGGCGCATCGCATCGCTGTAGCGGTGGAGCACGGCGGGCGAGGCATCCAATCCGGCGCCCTCCAGCGCGTGCAGCGCCTCGTCGAGCTGCGCGACCGCCGTGAAGCCCGGATCGTAGGTCAGGCCCAGCTCAGCGATGGCGGCGCGCGCGTACGGGTAGTCGTCGCGATCGCCGTCGACGTACGGCGGGAGTGCGCCCACAGCACGGCCGAGGATGTCGATCGGGTCGCCGGTGGGGGAGTCGATGAGGGTCAGGATGTCGCGCACCCGCGACAGCGGGAGCCCGCGCACATCCGCCAGGGCGGCGATGAGGCGCAGCCGCGCGAGGTGCGCGTCGCTGTACTCGGAGCTCGTCGCCGACACCGCCTCGCCGCGGGGAAGCATGCCCTCGCGGATGTAGAACTTGACCGTCGCGACGGGGACTCCGCTGCGCTCGGCCAGCTGCGAGATCTTCATGAACCCTCCCTGGGCTTGCATTAGATACTATAGCTATCTACTACTGGCGAGTAGGACTATCTAATGGAGGTCACGATGGACCCGATCCTCACGATCGTCGCGGGTGCGACGATCCTCACCGTCATCGGCATCATGTCGGGCGGCGCGTTCCTGCTGCGTATCGCGACGCGCGGGCTGCCGTTCAACGCGCTGCAGAAGACGTTCTTCCGCGCGGGCCACGCCCACGCCGGCGTGCTCGTGATCCTGGGGCTGGTCAGCCTGCTGGTCCTCGCCGCTGCCGGCGCTTCGCCGGCGTGGCAGTGGACCGCTGTCGGCGTGCTCGCGAGCGCGATCCTGATCCCGGCCGGATTCTTCCTGTCGGTGCTCGGCCGCGACCCGGAGCGGCCGGGCCGTGCGATCGCGCTGCTCTGGGCCGGGGTCGTGGTGCTCGCGGCATCCCTCCTCGCCGTCGGCATCGGAGTGATCGCAGCCGGGGTCTCGGCGCTGTGATGGGTCGGCGGGCGTAGCTCCGGACCAGCGCGGCTCGTCGGTGTGGCCGGCCACGGAATTCCGCGGGTCGGGATTCGCCGGCGGGGCGGTGATCCGGAGAACTGGGCGGTGGCGAGCGAGCGGGAGCCGGGATTGCCGCGGTGTCGTGACGGGCCGGCGGGCGTAGCTCCGGACCGGCGCGGCGCGTCGGTGTGGCCGGCCGCGGGATTCCGCGGGTCGGGGTTCGCCGGTCGAGCGGCGGTCCTGAGAACGGTACGGCGGGCGGCGGGGAGGAGCCGGGTTAGGCTCGCACAATGGCCTTGTTCTCGCGCCGTCCGAAGAAGCCCGCCGAGCGCCGTCCCGGTGAGGAGGCGGCCGTACCGGCGGCTCCGTCGGGTGAGCCGGGTGTGACCTCCGCTGATGAATCGGCCGCGGGGGCGTCGGGTGAGCCGCGCTCCGGCGACGTGAGCGACCTGGCCGCCGCCGAGGCCCAGACGGCAGCGACCTCGGGCACCGAGGCGACGGATGCTGCGGCCGGGCCCACGCGCCCGGAGGCTCCGGCCGACGCGCCGGCGGCGGATGAAGGGGGCGTCGGGACCGTTTCCATCTCCGTCTCAGCGTTCGGTGGGCTCGGCGCGGCGACGCCGGCTGCACCAGGCGCGCCGAAGGAAGCACCCCGTCCGCGCGGCAACGCCCGCGCCGAGACGCGCGTCGCGCCGCCGTCGAGCGAGACCATCCCTGGGCTGCGCGACAACGTGCTGCTCCGCGACGCCCTCGCGCGCGTGCCGGACGGCGCTCCGGCGCAGATGGTGCTGGATGTCGCCCGGCAGCTGCTGCAGGGCCACGTGTTCCTGCGGGTGAAGGGCGACGCCCGTGCCCTGCTTGCGGAAGGCAAGAACCTGCCGCTCGCCGTCGTCAACGCGGGGGAGCGCACCTTCGCTCTCGGATACTCGAGCGGCACCGCGTTGCAGGCCAGCCTCCGCGCGGACGGCGATGCCGACACTTCCGCGATGGGGCAGCCGGTGCTCTCGGTGCTGCGGCATGTGCTCAACGGATCGTACGACGGGCTCATCCTCGACCACGCGTCGGCTCCGGCTCGAGCCGTGCTGCCCCGGGAGCTGCTGCAGAAGATCGTCGAGCAGGCCGATCCGCAGCTGACGGTCAAGACCCTGCTCGCCGGCGAACGCACGCCACAGACCTCGGCCGAGATCGCCCAGGCTCTCACGCGCGTGCCGCTGTGGGTCGCCGTCGGCACGGCGGCCGGCGGCAAGCCCGGTCTCGCTGAAGGGCGGCAGGCCGACGGCAGCCGGTACCTCGAGCTGTACTCGCACCCGCTCGAGGTCGCGGTCGTCGGGCGGGGCGACAACGCTGCACCCATCACCGCGGCCCAGCTCGCCAAGGCGCTGGCTGCGGACTCGGGCTTGACGGGTGTCGTCGTGGACCCCGCTGGTCCGTGGGTCCGGCTCACGCGCGACGAGCTGGCGCCCGTGCTCGCGCTCGCGAGCTGATCCCGACCGTTGGATGAGGGGTTGACTCCTGGCATCCCGTCGGTATCCTATTCAACATGAACGTTGATAAAGGAATCGGTTGAGTATGAACGAGGAACTGCTCGATCGCGCGTTCGTCGCGCTGGGCGATCCGGTGCGCCGCGCGATGATCGCGCGGCTGAGCCGGGGCCCGGCGACGGTGGGCGAGCTGGCTGAGCCGTTCCCCATCACGATGCAGGCGGTGTCACGGCACATCCGGGTGCTCGAAGACGCCGGGCTCGTCACACGGTCGCGTGATGCGCAGCGGCGTCCGGTCCATCTCGACGCCGCGGCCCTCGAGCAGCTCACCGCCTGGATCGACCGGTACCGGCTGGACGCTGAGCGCGCCTACCGGCGGCTGGACTCCGTGCTCGCCAAGACCCTGTCAACGCCCACCGAGAACCACGACAAGAAGGAGAAGGAATCATGAGCAACCCGCTCATCATCGACGCGCCTCCTGGTGCGACGTACGCCGACATCACGCGCGAGTTCGACGCGCCCGTCGAAGCGCTCTTCCGTGCCCACGCCGACCCGGAGCTGTTCGTGCAATGGATCGGGCCGGGCGAAGAGCGGACCACGATCACCCATTGGGACTTCCGCAGCGGCGGGGGCTACAGCTTCGAGCAGACCGATCCGGACGGCAACGTGTACAAGTTCCGCGGCATGTTCCACACGGTCCGCGAGAACGAGCTCATCATCCAGACCTTCGAGTTCGAGGGGTATGCCGACGAGGTGAGCATGGACACGATCCGGTTCGAGAGCCTCGACGGCGGCCGTTCCCGGCTGGTTGACCGCAGCGTGTTCCCCGGCCCGGAGGTGCTCGAGAAGATGGTCGCCGACGGCATGGAGCGCGGCATGCGCGAGGGCTACGAGAAGCTCGACGCGCTGCTCGCGGGGGAGGGCTGATCCATGGGCAAGGTCGTGACCTCCGCATCGACGTCGCTCGACGGCTTCGTCGCATTCCCGAACGACGACCCCGGGCCCCTCTTCGATTGGTACGGGGCCGGGGACGTCGAGGTCGTCAACGCCGGGGATCTTCCCCCGTTCCACCTCACCCAGACCAGCGCCGACTACTGGCGGGAATGGACGTCGCGCCTCGGCTGCCTTGTGGTCGGTCGCCACCTGTTCGACATCACCGACGGCTGGAAGGGCCAGCATCCGCTCGGAGTCCCCTTCGTGGTGCTGACGCACGAAGCGCCGACCGACTGGGCGCATGCCCACACCGGCAACGCCCACTTCGTCACCGACGGCATCGAAGCGGCGGTCGCGAAGGCGCAGCAGATCGCCGGCGACAAGACCATCGGTGTCGCGGCGGGCACGGTCGCCGGGCAGGCGCTCGCCGCGGGCCTCGTCGACGAGGTCGCGATCGACCTGGTGCCTGTCGTCCTCGGCGACGGACACGCGTACTTCGCGGGGATCGATCCCAGCGAGGTGCGGCTCGGCGACCCGACCGTCGTGATTCCCAGCGCGCGCGTGACGCACATGGTGTTCCCCGTTCAGCGGTGACGGATGCCGCGGCCGGGCGTCCGGTCGCGGCACCGGCCGCCTCCGGGGTGGCAGGCCGTGGCGCGAGATAGACCGCGGGGAGCCGGTCCCCACGACCCCTCCACTCGCCGTCCCCACGACCCCTCCACGCGCCGTCCCCACGACCCCTCCACGCGCCGCTGGCGCGCCGCGCGGAGCCTCCGGTCGCGTGGGCCCAGGCGCGTCGCGCGGAGCCTCCGGTCGCGTGGGCCCAGGCGCGTCAAGCGGAACCTCCGGTCGTCTGGCCCCCGTCGCGGCATCCCGCTACCGTCGAAGCATGGCGTCGCCGCGCATCACTCTTACCGTCCCGAGTCCCGACGGAGACCGCGAGGTCGGGATATCGAACCCCGACCGCGTGATCTGGCCCGAGGTCGGGATCACCAAGCGGGAACTCGCCGAGTACATGATCGCCGTGCGTGAACCGTTCCTCGCGGCGAACGGCGATCGGCCGGTGTCACTAGAGCGGTTCCCCGACGGCGTCGAAGGCGAGAAGTTCTACTCCAAGAACCCGCCCAAGGGTGCGCCTTCGTTCGTCGAGGCGCAGACCGTCACGTACAACAGCGGGCGACGGCATCCGCAGATCATCCTCACCGAGATCGCAACCGCGGTGTGGGCGGTGCAGATGAACACGATCGTCTTCCACCCGTGGGCGTCGCTGACGGCCAATACCGACAACCCGGTCGAGCTGCGCATCGACCTCGACCCGCAGCCGGGGACGGATTTCGCGGATGCGGCAGCCGTCGCCCCCGCCCTGCGCGAGGTCCTCGCCGAGGCTGGGCTGACAGCCTTCCTCAAGACCAGCGGCAACCGCGGCATCCACGTGTTCTGCCCGATCGAGCCGACGCACGAGTTCCTCGACGTTCGGCACGCGGTGATCGCCGCAGGTCGCGAGCTGGAGCGGCGCCTGCCCGACAAGGTCACGATGAACTGGTGGAAGGAGGAGCGCGGCGAGCGCATCTTCATCGACTTCAACCAGGCCAACCGCGATCGCACGATGGCGGGCGCGTACAGCCCTCGCGCACTGCCCGGCGCGACCGTGTCGACGCCGCTCACCTGGGACGAACTCGCCGCAGGCGTCGATCCCGCCTCGTTCACGGTGCGGTCGGTGCCGCAGCGCCTCGCCGACATCGGCGATCCGTGGGCCGATCTGCTCGCGAAACCGGGGCGCATCGACACGCTGCTCGAGTGGTGGCAGCGCGACCTGGACCACGGGCTCGGCGAGCTGCCGTTCCCTCCGGACTTCCCGAAGATGCCGGGCGAGCCGCCGCGCGTGCAGCCCAGCCGCATCAACCCCGAGAACTGGCCCAAAGAAGAGCGATGACCGAGGCGCTCACCGATCCGACGCAGGCCACGCGCGGCCCCGGCTTCCTCGACCGGCTGGCGGCCCGCGCCCTCAAGGTGCGGTGGCTGATGCGGATGCCGATTCCGCTGTATCGCGCGGGGCTCGGCTGGATGCTCGGGCGGCGCCTCGTCATGATCGAGCACTTCGGACGCGTCTCACACGAGCGGCGTTTCGTGGTGGTGGAGGTGGTGGAGCGGGAGCGCAACGTCGTGCGCGTGGCATCCGGATTCGGCGAGAAGGCGCAGTGGTACCGCAACCTGCGTGCGAACGGCGTCGCGTACCTCAGCACCGGAGGCGCCCGGCGCGTGCGCGCCGCGGTGCGGCTGCTCGGCAAAGAGGAGTCCGCGGCGGTGCTGCGCCGGTATGCGATCGCGCATCCGGAGGCGTGGCATCACCTCAGCAGCGCGATGGACATCGCCGCGGGCGGCGACGCGCACATTCCGATCGTGGAGTTCACGCCGCCGAGGGACTGACGCCCCGGGCTTGTTCGCGGGTCAGAGCGTTTCGTCTCAGTCGCTGCGCTCCCTCGCTCAACGAACGGGGGTGTGGGACACGGCATCCGTCATCCTCAGACCAGCACCTCGGCGAGGTCGTACGCGGCGACCACCTCGAGCTGCTCGTACGTGCACGAGCGTGGGTCGCGGTCGGGGCGCCACCGCTCGAACTGCACCGTGTGCCGGAAGCGCCACCCCTCGAGCTGGTCGTAGCGCACCTCGAGCACGCGCTCGGGGCGCAGCCGCACGAACGACGAGTCGGCACGCCCGGCCTGGAACCGGGACTTCTCGCCCTCACCGCGCACAGCCTCGCCCTCGGCGTCGCGCTCGACGAGCGGCGCGAGCTCGTCGATCAGCTCCAGCCTGCGGGCGTTGCTCCATGCGGCGACCCCGCCGACCGGATAGAGCGTGCCGTCTTCGCCGTACAGCCCGACCAGCAGCGACCCGACGCCCTCGCCCGACTTGTGGATGCGATAGCCCAGCGCCACGACATCGGCCGTCCGTGCGTGCTTGATCTTGAACATCGTGCGCTTGCCCGGCGCGTACGGCTGCTCGAGCGGCTTCGCCACGACCCCGTCGAGCCCGGCACCCTCGAACTCGGCGAGCCAGCGGCGCGCCAGATCGGCGTCGTCGGTGGTGCGGGTCACGTGGATGGGGTCGGGCACATCGCGCAGCAGGTCGACGAGTGCGGCCCGACGCACTGCGAAGCGTTCGGACTGCAGGTCGCGGTCACCGACGGCCAGCAGATCGAACGCGATGAACATCGCCGGCGTCTGCTCGGCGAGCATGTTGACGCGGGATGCCGCGGGGTGGATGCGCTGCGACAGCGACTCCCAGTCCAGCCGGCGTCGCCCGTCGCGCTGGATCGGCACGACGATCTCGCCGTCGAGCAGGCACGGCTCGGGCAGAAGCCGCGCGAAGGCCTCGACCAGCTCGGGGAAGTAGCGCGTCAGCGGCTTGGCGCCGCGTGAGCCGATCTCGACGTTCTCGCCGTCCCACGAGATCAGGGCGCGGAATCCGTCCCACTTCGGCTCGTAGCTGAGACCTCCCGGCACCTTCGCCGGGTCGGGCACATCGGGCACGGACTTCGCCAGCATCGGCGCGGGGATCTCGTACGGCATGGGTCCATCCTGCCGTGGCGCCCCGACACCCGCGAGGCCTCGCTCACGCCTGCGCGGTTGGGCGGGCGGTCGGATTCCGGGCCGGTGAGGGGCGAGGGCGGCGGCAAGGGGGACGGACGCCGCGGGCACCGCCCCTCGCGAGGCAGGCTGGGCCGGTCAGGGCGCGAGCGCGGCGGTGTACAGCGCGGCGGCTTCGGCGCGGTTGGAGGCGCCGATCTTCGCGAGGATCGCCGAGACGTGCACCGAGGCCGTCTTGGGGCTGATGAACAGCCGCCGGCCGATCTGCGGGTTCGTCAGACCCTCGGCGATCAGCTCGAGCACCTGCCGCTCCCGCGGCGTGAGCGTCGCGGCGAGGTCGGAACCGCCTGGCATCTCCGCGTCGGGCCCGAGCCCCGCGTGGGCCGCGAGCTCCGTGGCCCACCGCCCCACGCGCGCCACGCCGTGCCCGGGCGCCTCGGCCTCGACGCGCGCCAGCAGCGCGGCAGCCTCGTCGCGATCCCCGTGCTCGAGCAGCGCGGCGGCGAGCCGGCAGCGCGCGACGTGGCGGTGCCACACCAACGTGGTGCCCTCCTCGAGCTGCGCCACCACCCCGCGCCACCGCTCGATGCGATCCGCCAGGGCGTCCGGGTCGGCGTCGCCGAGCAGCGCATGCACGAGTCCCGCCATGACCGGGGCGACCCCGCGGTCGGGCCACGCGTCGACCACCGCCTTCAGCTGCTTCGCCCGCCCGTCGCCGGGGTTGCTCAACGCGAGGAGCATCGCGGCGGCGACGGCCGCGTGGCGGCGGAGCGCCGGCGGCGCGTCGCCCGCCACGACGTCGAGCGCGCCCGCGAGCGCCGCCTCGCGCTCGGCGACCGGTGCCGGCGTCACCCCGCGGATGCTCGCGCACGCCTCGGCACGTTCGGTCATCCATGACGAGCGCTTCTTCGGATGCGTGCGCAGCGACTCGTCGATCATCGCCGCGTCGGCGGTGAGCAGCTCGTCGCGCGCTGCGGGCTGGTCGTCCCAGCTGAGATGGCTCGCAATGAGCCGCACCACCGATCCCCGACCCGTCGGGCTGGTCAGGCGGCGGGCGCGGCGGGCGTAGCGCAGGGCATCGTCGGCACGCCCCATACTGAACAGCGCCCGCGCGAGAGAGTAGGCGACGGATGCCCCGGACCCGCGTTCGATCCCTGCTCTGACCGCGTCGGCGTAGCGCTGCTCGCCCACGATCGCCGCCTCGTCGAAACGGCCGAGCTGCACGAGCAGATCGATCAGCGCGGTCCCGGCGTAGGAACGCAGCGCAGGATCGAGAGGCAGCGCGGCCGCGCGCTGGACCGGAGCGAGCGCCCGCGGCTCGTCGGTCTCGTCGTCGGAGATTCGCCAGGACTCCACCGTGAGCGCGACGCCGAGCGCGGCGTCGTCGCCTGCCTGCTCTGCCAGGGCGATCGCCCGCTGGGCGTTCTGCTGCGCCGAGGCGCCGTGGTCGCCGATCGCGAGGTTCGTGTAGACGCGGGACAGCAGCGCGAGCGCTCGCTCGTCGTCCAGACCGTCGAGCAGCTCGATGGCCGCATGGAGGTCTTCGGTCTGATTGCGGTGCTCGAAGTTGAACACCTCGACGAACCGCAGGCGCAGCAGGGCCGCGCGTGTGAAGGCGTCGTCGGGGCACACCGCCAGCCCCTCGTTCGCCGACCGCAAGGCGCGCTCGGCGTCACCGAGGTCGTGCCACCCCTCGGCGGCGCCGAGGTGCAGTTCGGGGAGCGTGGTGCCGGCGCGGGTCGCGGCATCCGGAACCTGATCCCACAGCTCGGTGAGGCGCTCGGCCAGCTTCACCGATGTGGCCGGGGAGTAGCGGGCGCGGGACTGCTGCAGCGCAGCGACGGTGGCGTCGAAGGCGGCCGGCAGGTCGCGGGCCGCGAGCCAGTGCTCGGCGATGGCGGAGGCCTCATCCGGAGAGTCGGTGTGGCGGTCGCGCAGGAACTCGGCGTAGCGCCGGTGCGTGCGCACGCGTTCGCTGGGCAGCATGTCGTTCTCGACCGCTTCGCGCGTCAGCGCGTGGCGGAAGGAGTACCCGGCGCCGTCGGCGAGGATCACGCGCGCGTCGATCGCCTCGCGGACCGCCTGGTCGAGGGCGCGATCGTCGAGGGGCGACACCGCCGCCAGCACCTCGTGGTCGACGTGCATGCCGCCTGCCGCCATCGTGCGCACGGTCTGCTGGGCGGCGTCACCCAGGCGGGCGTAGCGGGCGAGCACGAGCTCGCGCAGCGTGTCGGGCAGTCCGCGGTCACCGAGATCGACGAGCTCCTCGACGAGGAACGGGATGCCGCCGCTGCGCTCAGCGAGATCCTCGATGAGGCGGGGGTCCAGGTCGGGAGCCAGCTGTGCGACCTGCTCGGCGACCTCTTCGGGACTCAGGCGCTCGACGTCGACGCGGACGACGGAGCGGGTGCGATCGAGCTCGGCGAGCACCGGGCGGAGCGGGTGGAAGCGGTCGATGTCATCGGAGCGATAGGTGGCCACGATCGTGAGGTGCCGGCCCCGGAGCGTACTGGCGAGGGTCTTGAGCAGAGCCATGGTGGAGGCATCCGCCCACTGCAGGTCTTCGATCACCACGAGGATGTGGCGCTCCTGCGACAGCTGCTCGAGGAGCACCTCGATCGCTTCTGCGAACTCGCCAGCCGGATCGTCGCTGTCGGGGTGCTCGGCGGCGATGCCGGGCACGAGCGCGGCCAGGCTCGCGATGACGGCGACCGAACCGGCCGCGGTGCGCAGCTCCTCCGTGCCGACCGCGGCGTGCAGATCGCGCAGCACCCGGCGGATCGGGCCGAACGGGGCGCCGATCGGGCCCAGATCGACGCATTGCCCGACGGCGACCGTGACGGGCAGCTCGCCGCTGCGCTCGGTCGCCTGGGCGAGGAACTCCTGTACGAGCCGCGTCTTGCCGATGCCCGCTTCACCCCGCACGACCACGGTGCCCGGCCGGCCGGCCACGCCGTCGTCGAGCGCCGCCAGCAGGGTGTCGAGCTCGGCCCGGCGCCCCACCATGCGAGGCGTCGACGCGAGGGCGGGCATGTTCATATGCTCGCACCTCCGTGCGACACGGGGGAGGGGCGGCCGGTGGCATCCGTCACGACGAGGGGCCGGCGAGTGCGAGGTCGGTCGCCGCGTTGCGCGCGGGGGCCTCGGCAGCGTCGGCGGCGCGGCGCTCGGCAAGCGCGGCCCGGCGCTCGGCGTGAGCGCGGCGATGACGGTTGTCGCGCTCGAGGTCGGCGAAGCGGTGCTCGGCCAGTCGCATGACGGCGAAGGTGGTGGCATCCATGATCGGTCTCCTGCCTCGGAACCCGGTGATTCCGTGCAGTTCGACTCTCGTCGCTGAGGCGCCATCCCCTCATCGGACGAATGCCCTATCTCGGGCGCGCGACCTCCCTATTCCTGGCCGTGGCCGGACGGATGCCGCGGGTCAGGCCTCGATCGGATGCTTAGGCCGCGCCCATCGGGCCGGCAGATCGGGGCCGTCCCACACCTGGATCGCGCCCCACGCGGCGGCGGCGATCGGCACCGCGAGCACGGCGCCCACGATGCCGCCCAGCACCGTGCCGATGGTCAGGGCGACCAAGATGACGAAGGCGTGCAGCTTCATCGAGCGGCCCATGAGCACCGGCTGCAGGAAGTTGCCCTCGAGCTGGTTCACCAGGACGACCACGCCGACCACGAACAGGGCGTTGACCCAGTCGTTGGCGACGAGCGCCACGAGCGCCGCGACGATGCCCGCGACCGTCGCGCCGACGATCGGGATGAAGGCGAGCAGGAACACCAGCACCGCGAGCGGGAACGCCAGCGGCACCTGCAGGATGAGCAGACCGATCAGGATGCCGATCGCGTCGACCGCGGCGACGGTCGCGGTGCCGCGCACATACGAGCCGAGCACGCCGACCGTCTTGTCGCCGATGCGGCGGGCGCGCACGTAGTGCTGGCCGCGGAACGGGCGCAGCAGGAATTCCCACATCTGCGGGCCGTCCTTGAGGAAGAAGAACAGGATCGTGACCATCAGCACGAAGCCCGTCACGAAGTTCGCGACCGCGCCGACCCCGGCCAGCGCGCCCGAGCCGAACTGCGCGCTCGTGACGAAGTCGGTGAGCGCGGCCAGCCACTCATCCAGCTGCTCCTGTGTGGGCGCGAACGGCAGTGTCTGCACCCACGCGATCACCTCCTGGATCCCGCGCTCCGCCTCGGTGTACAGCTCCTCCCACTGGTCGCGGACGGCGGCCACGATGAGCCAGCCGATCCCGGTCAGCAGCAGCACGATCGCCAGCAGCGAGAGCACCGTGGCCAGCAGCGGCGGAACCCCGCGCCGCCGCATCCATCCCATCACCGGCGCGAAGGCGCACGCGAGGATCAGGGCGATCACGAGCGGGATCGTCACGAGGGTCAGCTGCTGGATCGCGAAGATGATCGCCGCGACCACCGTGACGACGACGATGATCTGGATCGAACGGATGCTGAGCATGCCGAACCCGTCGGCCCACAGGCTCCACGGCGCCCGGGTCGCCTTCAGCTCGGCGTCCTGCGACTCCAGGCGCACCGTCTTCGGCTCGTTGCTGAACAGTCCCATGTGCCGAGGCTAACCGGCGGCTCCGGCGTTGCCGGACGGCTTGCCGAGCCCGCGCCGACCCGCTATGCGAACGCGCCCATCCCGGCGATGTCACGGCCGATGAGCAGCGCCTGCACGCTCTCGGTGCCCTCATATGTGTGGATCGCCTCGATGTCGGCCATGTGCTGCATGACGCCGTTCTCGAGCAGGATGCCGTTGCCGCCCAGCAGATCACGGGCCGTCGAGGCGATCCGGCGCGCCGCCCGGGTGTTGTGATACTTCGCGAGCGAGGCCTGCGTCGGTCGCAGCTCGCCGCGCGTCTCGAGGTCGGCCATCCACCGGCAGTACAGCTGCATCGCGGTCAGCTCGTCGAGCATCTGCGTGAGCCGCTCCTGCACCATCTGGAACTTCGCCAGCGGCTTGCCGAACTGCACGCGCTGCTGCGCGTACGCGAGCGACGCCTCGTAGCAGGCGGTGGCGTGACCCAGTGCCGACCACGCGACCCCCGAGCGCGTCGAGTACAGGACGGTCGAGGCATCCTTGAAGGTCTTCGTGCCGGGCAGTACGGCATCGAACGGCACGCGCACGCCGTCGAGGACGATGTGGGCCTGATGGATGCCGCGCAGCGACGCCTTGCCGGTGATCACGGTGCCGACGTACCCGGGTGTCTCCTGCTCGACCAGGAAGCACCGGACCGCGCCGTGGTGCTCGCTCTCGGGGTCGTCGACGCGCGCCCATACGAAGGTGACGCCGCCGGACGCGCCGTTGCCGATCCACTTCTTCGCCCCGTCGAGCACCCACTCCTGGCCGTCCCGGCGCGCGGTCGTCTCGAGCGAGACCGAGTCGGAACCGTGGTCGGGCTCGGTGAGGGCGAAGGATGCCGCGACCTCGCCGCGCGCGACGGGCGCGAGCCAGCGCTCCTGCTGCTCGGGGCTGCCGAAGAGTGCCAGGGTGCGCAACGCGAGCCCGCCCTGTACCGCGATCACCGTGCCCAGCGAGCCGTCGCCGCGCGAGACCTCCATGTTGACCAGCCCCGCCGCCAGCGGCGAGAAGCGCGTGAGCGCGGGGTGGTCGATGCCGTCGTTGAAGAGCTCCCGCTCGCCCATGCGCATCGCGAGCTCGAGTGGATACTCCGCCCGGTCCCAGGCATCCTGCATCCGCGTGCCCACCTCGTCGACGTACGCCTGCGCGCGTTCCCACACCTCGCGGTCGGCGGCCGGGATGTCGGCGAACACCGCGTAGTAGTCCGTGCCGAGTCGTGCGGTGACGTCGTAGCCCTGGACGCTCTGACCGGGGCGGGGCTGGAAGGCGGTCATGTTCGGACTCCTGACGGCGATGCGGATGCGGCATCCCGAGTCTACTGAAACTCAATGCCGCGCTCCATAGGACTCAGTCTCACGGCTGGGATGGTCCGGCCCCACGGGGTGTGGTGCGGCGACGGGCCGAAGCTCGCTTAGCCGGATCCGGAAACGGGAGCGCGGCCGTTGCCGGATCCGGAAACCGGAGTTCGGGAGGGTTTCCGGAGCGTCGACGGCGCGCGGGTCCGGAGAGCGGGCGATTCTCCGGGTTCCGGATCGTCCGCAAGAGGACGGTGACGGATGCCGCTCGCGGTCTGCTACGGTGGAAAACCGACCAGCCGGTATGTCACGCAAGGAGGCGTCATGACCCTGGGTAGATTCGACGGCACCGTCTCGCTCGTCACGGGCGCGAGCCGGGGCATCGGGTTCGCGATCGCGCGGCGCCTCGTCGACGAAGGCGGCTCGGTCGTCATCACCGGGCGCAAGCAGGACGCGCTCGACTCTGCCGTGGCCGAACTCGGGCCCTCGGCATCCGCCGTCTCCGGCCGCGCCGACGACGCGGAGCGGCGTGCCGCCGTCTTCGCGCACATCGCCGAGCGCCACGGGCGCCTGGACCACCTGGTCAACAACACCGGCATCAACCCTGTCTACGGGCCGCTGACCGAGATCGACGCGGACGCCGCCCGCAAGATCCTCGAGGTCAACGTGGTCGCGGCGCTCGAGTGGACGCGCGCGGCGCTCGCCGCGGGCCTCTCGCGCTCGGTTGTGAACATCGCCTCGGTCGCCGGACTCGGCGCGAGCCCCGGCATCGCGTTCTACGGCATCTCGAAGGCGGCGCTCGTGAACCTCACGATGCAGCTCGCGTATGAGCTGGCGCCGGGCATCCGGGTGAACGCGGTGGCGCCGGCCGTGGTCAAGACCGTCTTCGCGCGGGCGCTGTACGAGGGCCACGAGGAGGAGGCATCCGCCGTCTATCCGCTCCGCCGGCTCGGTGAGCCGGCCGATGTCGCCGGACCTGTCGCGTTCCTGCTGTCGGACGACGCCGCGTGGATCACGGGTCAGACCGTGCCGATCGACGGCGGCGCCGGCATCCGTCCCCTCACATGACGCGGCTGCGGCACCGACCGGGTGAAAGATGAAGGCATGAAGGATTCCCACGTCGCCGACGACGTCACCCGCGCGGCCGTCGACCTCTTCGCCCGGCAGGGCTATGCCAACACCAGCGTGCAGCAGATCGTCGAGGCCGCCGGCGTCACCAAGGGCGCGATGTACCACTACTTCGAGTCGAAGGACGACCTGCTCTTCGGCATCTACGAGAAGCTGCTCACGCTGCAGAAGGCACACCTCGACGAGATCATCGCGCGCGGCGGCGCGGTGGACGACGTGCTGCGCGCGGTGTGCGTCGACGTGCTCGAGACGTCGATCGACCACATGGGGGAGGGCGCGGTGTTCTTCCGCAGCCTCAACATGCTCTCGGCGCCGCGCCAGCAGGAGGTCACCCGGCGACGGCGGGCGTACCACGACGAGTTCGCCGAGCTGATCTCGCGCGGTCAGCGCGAGGGGCTGTACCGCACCGACATCCCCGTCGCGATGCTCGTCGCCCACTTCTTCAGCGACGTGCACTATCTGTCGCACTGGTATTCGCCCGAGGGTCCCGAAGACAAGACGCTCGTCGCCGAGCAGCTCACCGACCTGTTCCTATCGAGCTTGAGGAGAACGGATGCCACAGCCTGACGTCACCGCCGATGCCCGCGCCGCAGCCTCGGCGTCGCCGGTTCCCGCCGAGATGCGCGCGTGGCGTGTGACGCGCCTGGGCGAGCCCGCCGAGGCGCTGTCGCTCGACGTCGTTCCGGTGCCGGCGCCGGGCCCGGGCGAGGTCCTGGTGCGGGTGGCATCCGTCGCGGCCAACTTCCCCGATGTGCTGCTGTGCCGCGGCGAGTACCAGGTCAAGCCCGAACTGCCCTTCAGCCCGGGGATCGAGCTCGTCGGCACGGTCGCGGCCGCCGGTGCAGACGTCTCGGGCGTGGCGGTGGGCGACCGCGTGGTCGGGTCGAAGATCGGGGTGCTGTCGGAGTACGCCGTGCTGCCGGCATCCGATGTCTGGCGCGCGCCGGACGCACTCGCGGACGCCGAAGCCGCCGGGCTCACCGTCGCCTACCAGACCGCGTGGTTCGGGCTGCACCGCCGTGCGGCGCTGCGGTCGGGGGAGTGGCTGCTCGTGCACGCCGCCGCGGGCGGCGTGGGACTCGCGGCCGTGCAGCTGGGAGCCGCTGCCGGCGCCCGCGTGATCGGAGTCGTGGGTTCCGAGGCCAAGGCGGCCGTCGCCCGGGACGCCGGAGCCGAAGTCGTGCTCGTGCGGGGTGCCGACGACCTCGTCGCCGGCGTCAAGGCCGCGACCGGTGGGCACGGCGCCGACGTCGTGTTCGACCCCGTCGGGGGAGCGGCGTTCGAGGCCTCGACGAAGTGCGTCGCGTTCGAGGGTCGCATCATCGTCGTCGGGTTCGCCGGCGGGCGGATCCAGTCGCTCCCGGCCGGCCACCTGCTGGTCAAGAACTACTCCGTGGTCGGCCTGCACTGGGGCCTCTACCCCCGCGTGCGTCCCGACCTCATCGACGACGCCCGCGCCGAGCTCACGCGGCTCGCCGGGGACGGCGTCGTGCGTCCGGTCGTGGATCGCGTCGTGCCGTTCGCACAGGCGCCCGAGGCGCTGACCGCCCTCGCCGGAGGTTCCACCGTCGGACGCGTCGTGATCCAGGTGGCGTCGTGAGTGCCGCGTGCCGCGATGTGCCGGGATGTACCCGGTGAGCGCCGGGTTCGACCTCGACGGCCGGGTCGCGCTCGTCACCGGCGGGGCGCGGGGCATCGGCGAGGGCGCGGTCCGCGCTCTCCATGCCGCGGGTGGCCGTGTGGTCGTGGCCGACCGCGGAGAGACCCGCGGCCGCAAGCTCGAGGCGGAACTCGGAGACCGCGTGCGCTTCGAGCCCCTCGACGTCACCGACGAGAAGCGGTGGGATGCCGTCATCGCGTCGACGCTCGACACCTTCGGGGCGCTCGACGTGCTCGTCAACAACGCCGGCATCGCGAACGCCGCGCCGATCGAGCACATGACGACCGCGAAGTGGAACGCCGCGATCGGCGTCAACCTCACCGGCGTCTTCTTCGGCTGCCGCGCGGTCGTTCCGGTGATGAAGGCCCAGTTCGCGGAATCCGGCAGCGGCGGCTCGATCATCAACCTCTCGTCGGTCGACGGCATGCGCGGCAGCCCGGGCGTCCACGCGTACACCGCCTCGAAATGGGGCGTGCGCGGATTGACCAAGTCGCTCGCGGTCGAACTCGGGCCCTCCGGCATCCGCGTCAACTCCGTGCATCCCGGCTTCGTGCGCACGCCCATGACGGCGCGCATCGACCCGGAGCACCTCGACATCCCTCTCGGCCGCCCCGGCACCCCCGGCGACATCGCCGGCACCATCGTGTTCCTCGCCTCCGACGCCTCGGCGTGGACGACCGGCGCGGAGTTCGTCGTCGACGGCGGCATGATCGCCGGCATCCCGCACAAGTAACGCGCGCCTCCTCCGCAGCGACCTCCGTCTCGGGAGTGGCTTCGGCGTGCTTTCGGAGCGCGTGCAACAGGAACATACCGCCCGGTCGGTTTCTCGTGTACAGTGAGGGCACCCGACACGAAGAGGTGCCGATGACCGCAGCAACTGCGACCCGCGAGGGTGCTCCCGCACGCCTCGAGGTCACCGACCTGAGCGTCGCCTTCGGCGGCCTCACCGCCGTCGATCGCGTGTCGTTCGACGTCCGGCCCGGCGAGGTCGTGGCCCTGATCGGTCCCAACGGCGCCGGCAAGACCACGGTGTTCAACGCCGTGTGCGCGCTGGTGCGACGGCGCGGTGCGATCGCGATCGACGGCGCACCCGCGCCCCGGCGAACCGCCGCGCTGACAGCGCGCGGAGTCTCGCGCACGCTGCAGGGGCTCGGGCTCTTCGCCGGACTCACGGTGCGTGAGAACGTCGCCGTACCGGTCGCGAGCCGTAGCGACGCGGCCGGCCTGATCGACGCGCGGCTCGAGGCGCTGCACCTCGCCTCCCTCGCCGACCGCCCGGTGGCGTCCCTGTCGTACCCCGACCGCAAGCGCGTGGCGCTGGCCCGCGCGCTCGTCACCGAGCCTCGGCTGCTGCTGCTGGACGAACCCGCGGGTGGGCTCGGTGCCGACGACATCGCGGGTCTCGGCGAGATCATCCGCGATGTCGCGGCGACCGGCTGCGCGGTGCTCCTCGTCGAGCACCACGTGGACTTCGTCATGGGCCTGGCAGACCGCATCGTCGTGCTCGACTTCGGCCGCGTCATCGCACGCGGCACGCCGGCCGAGGTGCGCACCGACCCGCGCGTCGAAGAGGCGTACCTCGGCGTGAAGGCGATCGCATGAGCACCGCGGCCGCACGCACCGAAGCGCCCGCCGAGGGTGGCGCCCTCGACATCGGCGGCCTCACGGTCGGCTACGGCGGCGCACCCGTGCTCCACGAGGTCGGATTCGCGCTCGCGCCCGGAGAAGTGGTCGCCCTGCTCGGAGCCAACGGGGCCGGCAAGACCACCCTGCTGCGGGCGCTCGCAGGGCTCGTGCCGGTGGCATCCGGATCCATCACGCTCGACGGAGACGACCTCGCACCGCTGCGCACCGAAGACCGGGCTCGTCGCGGCATCGCGCTCGTGCCCGACGGGCAGAGCGTCGTCGCAGAGCTCACCGTCGATGAGAACCTGCGGCTCGGCGGACTGTGGCGGCACCGCGGCGCGGCGCGCGAGCGCGCGGTCGCGGCCGTCTACGACCTGTTCGAGCCGCTCGCGCGTCGCCGCGCCAGTGCCGGCCACCAGCTGTCGGGCGGTGAGCGCCAGATGCTGGCGCTGGGCCGCGCACTCATGGCCGAGCCGATCGTGCTCGCGCTCGACGAGCCGTCGCTCGGGCTCGCGCCGCTCGTCGTCGCGCATTTGATGGGCACACTGCGCGACGCCGCCGCGAGCCGCGGCCTGACGGTGCTGCTGGCCGAGCAGAACGTCACGAGCGCCCTGTCGATCGCCGACCGCGGGGTCGTGCTCGACCTCGGTCGAGTGGTGGCGGACGCCCCCGCCGCAGCGCTCGCCGCCGACGAGACCCTCCGCCACGCCTACCTGGGATTCTGATGGACCGACTTCTCTTCCTCTTCGCCACGGGGCTCGCGCGGGGCGCGGTGTTCGCACTGTTCGCGCTGTCGCTCGTGCTGATCTGGCGCGCCGCCCGCATCGTGAACTTCGCACAGGGCGCGATGGCGCTGGTCGCGACGTACGTCGCCTTCGCCGTCACCGGGTTCACCGGCTCGTACTGGGCGGGCCTGGCGGCCGGCCTTCTCGCCGGGGCTGCGATCGGCGTCGGCGTCGAGCGGGGCGTCATGAGGTTCGCGCCGCACAGCAGTCCGCTGTCGGGCGTCATCGTGGCGATCGGACTCGTGATGGTGCTGCAGTCGCTGCTCGGCATCCTGTTCGGTGCCCAGTACCGGCCGATGCGGGCACCCTTCGACGACAGCCCGATCGTCGTCGGCGGCGTGCCGCTGCTCTCGCCCTACGACCTGTTCGTGCTGGTCGTCGCACTCGTGGTGATGACGGGTCTCGCACTGCTGTTCACCCGCACGTCGCTCGGCCTGCAGCTGCGGGCCTCGGCGTTCGCCCCCGAAGTGTCGCGCGTGCTGGGCGTGCGGGTGAGCCGCATGGTGACGATCGGATGGATGCTGTCGGCCGCGGTCGCCGCGCTGGCCGCGATGCTGCTCGTGCCGACCGAGCTCGGGCTCAATCCCCACGCGACCGACATGCTCTTCGTCTACGCGTTCGCCGTCGCGGTCGTGGGAGGGCTCGACTCGCCGGTCGGCGCGCTGCTGGGAGGCCTCGTCGTCGGCGTCGCGATGACGCTCGTCACCGGCTACCTGGGCGCGACGGTCGCGCCGATCGGCGTACTGGTTCTGCTGGTGATGGTGCTGCTGATCCGGCCCGGCGGCGTCTTCTCGATGCGAGAGGCACGGACGGCATGACCCGGCTGCTTCCGCGACTTCGCGGCATCCCCCGCACCCTCGTCTTCGGCGCGGCGCTCACGCTGCTCGCCCTCGGGGGCACGTTCCTGCTCGACCCGTACCGCAACTTCCAGCTCGCGACGGTGGCGGCGTACTTCTGCGCCACGGCGGGGCTCACGGTCCTCATCGGATACAGCGGGCAGCTCTCGCTCGGCCACGCGGCGCTCATGGCCGCGGGCGGCTACGGCTACGCGCTCACCGCGAACGCGATGACGGATGCCGGGATCGACGGCCTCCCTCGCTTCCTGGGCGGCATGCTCGGCGCGATCGCGGTGTCGGGCGCCCTGGGCTGGCTGCTCGGACTCGCGGCGGCGCGGCTGCGAGGACCGTATCTCGCGGGCGTCACCCTCGCGCTCGTCATCGCCGTTCCCGCCGTGGCTGCGGTGTTCTCGGGCGTGCTGCGCGGAGACCAGGGGCTGCAGATCGCCTACGACGGCGTCCCACCCGTACTGGTGCGGCTCATCGCCGTCGAGCAGTGGCAGGCGTGGGTTGCGATCCTCGTCGCCGGCGTGGTCGTGACGGTCCTGGTCGCGCTCTCGCGCGGACGGCTCGGCCTGCGGATGCGCGCCGTGCGCGACGACGAGACCGCGGCCCGGCTGAACGGCGTGCGCGCCGGGCGCGTGAAGGTCACCGCGTTCGGCGTCAGCTCGATCGCGGCCGGCGCGGGGGGAGCGGTGCTCTGCTTCGTGACCCAGTCGGTGAGCCCCGGCGCCTACACACTCGCGTTCTCGCTGCTGCTCGTGGTCGCTGTCGTACTCGGCGGGCTCGGCAGTATCGGCGGCGCTGCGATCGGCTCGGCGCTCATCGTGCTGCTGCCGTGGCTGCTGTCGACCGGGATCTCGGCGATCCCGCTGCCGGCCGAGGTCGAGCAGCGCCTGTCAGGCAACCTCTCGGTGCTCGTGTTCGGCGCGCTGCTCATCGTCGTGATGCTCGCGCGGCCCGGCGGGCTCGCAAGCCTGCGCCGCTCCGGCGGAGCCCGGTCGCGCCGCGGGCCGGCACTATCGGGGCCGGGCACCGCCGCGGCCGTCGCTGCCGTAGGTGCCGCGGATGCTCCCGCCGCCACACCGCAGACCGCCACCCCACCGCAGGCCGCCACCCCGCCGCACGCTGAGCCATCGCAGTCGGCCGGGCCGCGGCATCCGGAATCCGTCCTGACCCCCGCATCACCCCCACCACAGAGAAAGAGGTGACCATGTCACAGCACTCCCTCGCACGCCGCGTCGCGGCGATGGCCGGCGCATCCGCCGTCCTCGTCGCCCTCGCGGGGTGCAGCACGCCCGCCGCGACCGGCGATCCGGCCCAGGCCGCTCCCGGTGTCAGCGACGACACCGTGACCATCGGCGCGCACACGCCGCTGACCGGGCCGGCCGCCGCCGGCTACTCATCGATCTCGGCCGCCGCGACGGCGTACTTCGACTACCTCAACGACCAGGGCGGTGTGCACGGCCGCTCGATCGAGTACCTCGTGAAGGACGACGGGTACAACCCGGCGACCACGCAGACGGTCGTGCGCGAACTGGTGCAGGAGGACGAGGTCTTCGCGATCGTCAACGGGCTCGGCACGCCGACCCACACCGCGGTGCTCGACTACCTCAACCAGAACGAGGTGCCCGACCTGTTCGTCGCCTCGGGATCCACGAGCTGGAACCAGCCCGAGAAGTACCCCCTCACATTCGGTTTCAACGCCGACTACGTCGTCGAGGGCGCCGCGCTCGCGCAGTACGCCGCCGACGAGTACCCCGGCAAGAAGGTGTGCCTGCTCGGGCAGGACGACGACTTCGGCGACGAGATGATCGAGGGCGCCCAGCTCGCACTCGGCGAAGACGGGCTCACCGCCGTCGAGCGCTACTCGGTCTCGAACCAGGACGTCGCAGCGCAGATCGGCGCCCTCAAGGCCGCCGGCTGTGAGATCAACATCCTCGGCACGATCAACGGGTTCACCGCGCTCGCCCTGGGCACCGCGGCGCAACTGGGGTGGTTCCCGATGTGGTTCTCGTCGTCGTCGGGTGCCGATTATCCGACCCTGATCGGGTACCTCGGCGAAGACGTCGGACCCAAGCTGCTGCAGGGCTTCGTCGGCACGAACTACCTGCCGGCGCTCGGCGGCGACTCGGAGTGGGTCGCGCTGTTCCAGCAGATCAACGACGAGTACAACGACGGCGCGCCGTTCGACGGCAACACGATCTACGGCATGAGCGTCGCCTACCTGTTCGCCGAGGCGCTCGAGGCCGCGGGCGAGAATCCGACCCGCACGTCGCTGATCGAAGCAGTGCAGTCCGGCGAACTGGCGGGCAACGGCATCCTGCCGCTGTCCTTCAGCGAAGACAGCCACGCCGCGTACCTCGGCGTGGGAATCTCGGTCGTCGACCAGGGCGTGCAGGACTACGTCGGTGCCACTTACGCCGTCGAGGGCGGCGAGGTGACCGCGGTCGAGCAGGCGCCGGTGGCGCTCTCGGGCGAGGGCGTGCCGGGGTCCTGACGATTCGCGACCAGAAGGCCCGGGCCCCGCAGGGCTCGGGCCTTTCTGCGCGCCCGTGGGGCCGAATCCGGGCTCGGTCCGGCTCGAACTCGGCCGCGTCGCCGGATCCGGAAACCGGAGATTCTCGTGTTTTCCGGATCGAAGACGGGTCGCGGGTCCGGAAAGAGTCCGATTCTCCGGTTTCCGGAGCGGCCCGGTGGGACTGCGCGATGCGGGCCTGCGATCTCGCGGCGGCCCGCTGTCGCCTCGCGCCGTGGATAGGGTCGGGACGACGCGGCGGTGCCGGGAGAGGAACGCGATGGTGACGGATGCTGCAACCGGGCTCGATCTGTACCTTCCGCTGCACGGCGGCCGGTCGGTGCGCGAGATCGAGGCCGGGCTGCGCGCACTCGTGGCCGGTGGCCGCCTCCCCGTGGGCACGCGGCTGCCGGCGTCCAGGGTACTCGCGTCCGACCTCGGCGTCGCGCGGAACACGGTGGGCGAGGTGTACGCGCGGCTCGCGGCCGAGGGCTGGCTGCAGACTCGCGTGGGGGCCGGCACGTGGGTTGCGGCGGTGCCCCGACCGGATCCTTCGCGCTCGCCGGGTGCGCAGCATCCGGCGCCGCTCGACCTGCGGGGCGGACTCGTGGACGCGAGCGACTTCCCGCATGCCGCCTGGAGCGGCCACGTGCGTCGCGCCGTCGCCGAGCTGCCCTCGGCCGACTTCGGCTATCCCGACCCGGCCGGTGTCCCCGCGCTGCGCGCGAGCCTCGCCTCGTACCTCGCGCGCACGCGGGGTGTGGTCGCCGACTTCGACGCCGTGGTGGTCGGCAGCGGGTTCGGCGACCTGCTGGGCCTGATCGCGCGCACCCTCCGGACGCGCGGGACACGTCGTATGGCCGTTGAGGAATACGGGCACGAACGCCATCGGCGCATCATCGAGGCGGCCGGTCTGCAGGTCGTGCCCGTACCGGTGGATGACGAGGGGGCGGATGTCTCGCACCTTGCCCGCCTGGATGTCGGCGGCATCCTCCTCACGCCCGCGCATCAGTTCCCGACCGGCGTGCCGCTCTCGGCTGCCCGGCGCCGTGCGGTGGTGGAGTGGGCGCGGTCATCCGGAGGGCTCGTGCTGGAGGACGACTACGACGGCGAGTTCCGCTACGACCGGCGGAGCGTCGGAGCCCTGCAGGCGCTCGCACCCGACGCCGTGGTCTATCTCGGCAGCGCGAGCAAGGCGCTCGCACCGTCGGTGGGACTGGCGTGGGCTGTCGTGCCCGCCTCGCTCCGTGACGACGTGAGAGCCCAGCGCGAGGTGTCGGGCGGAGTCCCGAGCGGACTGCACCAGCACGCCCTCAGCGGGTTCATCGATGCGTTCGAGTACGACCGGGCGGTGCGCCGGCGTCGAGCCCGCTTCCGGGCGCGACGCGAGTTCTTCGCCACACTGCTGGCCCAGCGCGCGCCGCAGCTGCAGATCGAGGGGCTCTCCGCGGGCTTGCAGTGCCTCGTCGGTGTGTCCGATGAGTCCGCCGAAGCCCGCGCCGTGGCGCGGGCGCACGAGCGCGGCGTGGCCGTGGACGGGCTGTCCTCGTTCCGCGCGGCGGATCCCCGGCACACGACGCCGACGGCTCGGTCGACGCCGGCAGGGGTCGTCGTCGGCTACGGCGCGCTGCCGCCGTCCCGTGTCGAGACCGGACTCGAAACGCTGGTCGACGCGCTCGCGGAGGCGGTGACGGCATGACCGGTGGGTGAAATGGCCCATGTGTGAGCGGATGAATTGGCCATGTTCAAAAGGGCATTGATTCCTAGCCTGGGATCATGACACTCCTCAGCGACACTCTCGTCCCCGTTTCACCCCGCCTGGACTTCGACGCCCTCGCGCCCGTGTTCTCGCGCGCCGTCAGCACGCTCGACGACGCCGCCACCGAGCAGCTCGACCTCGCCGGCATCGACTCCGGTCTGCGGGAGCTCGTGCGTCTGCGCGCCTCGCAGGTGAACGGCTGCGCCTACTGCGTCGACCTGCACGCCCGCGCCGCACGCTCCTCGGGAGTGACCGCGCAGCGCGTGGACGCGGTCGCCGTGTGGCGCGAGTCGGGCCTGTTCACGGCCGCCGAACGTGCGGCCTTCGCTCTCACCGAGGACGTCACGCGCCTGTCCGAGACGCACGTGCCGGAAGCGACCGTCACAGAGGCGGTCGCGGCGTTCGGTGAGGAGACCGCAGCGGCTCTCATCTCGCTCATCATCACGATCAACGTGTGGAACGCGATCGGCGTCACCACGCGCGCGTGGAGCGTGTCCCCGCGACCGGCCGGCTGACGCCGCCCCGCTTCGAATCGCGCACTTGTCACTTTCTCACGGCTCGTCGGTGGCAAGTGCGCGATTCGAAACACCCCGTGTGCGGGCGGGAACAGGATCCCGCGTGTTGCGCCACTCGAAGCCCGGGGACCGCGGGGGTCAGTGCACGGGCGTGAACTGCGCGACGAGGTCGCGCTTGAGCACCTTGCCGCTCGATCCCAGCGGCAGCTCGGGCAGGATGTGCACGACCCGGGGGTACTTGTATGCAGCGAGCCGGTCGCGGACGAAGGCGATGACCTCGTCCGCATCGAGGGTTGTGCCCTCGTGCGCGACGACGGCGGCGTGCACCTCCTGGCCCCGTACCTCGTCAGCCACTCCGAACACGGCGGCCACCGCGATGCCCGGATGCCGCGCGAGCACCGCCTCGACCTCGGTCGGATACACGTTGTAGCCCGAGCGCACGATCATGTCCTTCTTGCGGTCGACGATCGTGAGCACGCCGTCGACGTACGTGCCGAGGTCTCCGGTGCGGAACCAGCCATCGACGACGGCCGCGGCCGAGGCATCCGCCCGCCCGAGGTACCCCTTGAAGAGGTTGTGGCCGCGCACGACGATCTCGCCGAGCGCGCCCGGCTCGTCCTGCAGCGCGACGGCGTCCTCAGCCTCCGGATCGGCGATCGCGACGTCGACACCCCACAGCGCGCGACCGACGGTGCCGGGCCGGATCGGCTCGTGGAGCGGGTTGGACGACACGGTCGGCGCCGTCTCGGTGAGCCCGTAGCCCTCGTGCACGTCGGCGCCGAACGCCGCGCGGAACGACTCGAGCACCGCGACCGGCAGCGCGGCCCCGCCCGAGACCGCGTACCGCAACGGCGGTCGGGCGTCCGAGCGGCGCGCGGCCTCGAGCATCCCGACGTACATCGTCGGCACCGCCGTGAAGACCGTCGCGCCCAACTCGACCATCAGCGCGAGCGCCTGGTCGGGGTCGAAGCGGGGAAGAAGGACGACGGATGCTCCGACCCGCAGTGCGATGTTCATCACAGCGGTCTGCCCGAAGGTGTGGAACAGCGGCAGCCCGCCGAAGACGACGTCGTCGGCGCGCAGGTCGAACGCGTCGATCAGGGTGGTGTGCACCTGCTCCACGATCGACAGGTGCGAGCCGACCGCGCCCTTGGGCGTGCCGGTGGTGCCGCTCGTGTAGAGGATGGTCGCGGCATCCAGGGGTCCCACGGATTCGTGGCGCGCGATCGGCTGCGCTGCCGCGGCCTCGATCTCGAGGCGCGGCAGGTCGACGCCGGCATCGGCGGGAAGCAGGACGGTGACCGCCGGCACGCCGGCCGCGGCAGCGGCCGGCATCGCCTCGGCGAGCAGCGGGGCGGCGACCACGAGCAGATCGGCGTCCGAGTCCCGCAGCACGTGGGCGATCTCGTCGGCCTTGAACAGCAGATGGACGGGCACGGCGATGGCGCCGAGCGACAGCACCGCGTAGTACACGCGCGCGAAGTCGGGCACGTTCGGCACGAGCATCGCGACGCGGTCGCCCCGGCCGATGCCGCGGGCGCGGAGGGCGCCGGCGTAGGCCCGCGTCTGGTCCCACAACTCGCGGTACGACACGGTCGTGCCCGCGAAGTGGAACGCGATGCGCTCGGCGTGGCGCACGGCGGACTCGGCGAGGATGCTCGCGACCGACAGGGTCGTGAATCCCGCGCCGTCGATCGCGGGGTCGGGCTGGTGTGTCATCGCTGTCTCCTTCGACATCGGTTCGTTCTTCGGGTGCGCCGGATGCCGCGACATCCGGTGTGGGCTATTCCCGCAGCTGTGCGCGGCCGAGGCTCGCCAGGTGCACCTCGTCGGGACCGTCGGCGATGCGCAGGGAGCGCACACCGGCGTAGAGCTCGGCCAGGGGAGTGTCGGAAGAGACGCCGGCCCCGCCGTGCACCTGGATCGCGCGGTCGATGATCTGCTGCACCGCTCGGGGTACAGCGATCTTGATCGCCTGGATCTCGGTCATCGCCTGCTTGTTGCCCACGGTGTCCATGAGCCAGGCCGTCTTGAGCACGAGCAGCCGCAGCGACTCGAGCTGGATGCGGGCCTCGGCGACCCACTCGCGAACGACGCCCTGGTCGGCGAGCGTCCGTCCGAACGCGTGACGCGCGTTCGCCCGCTCGGCCATGAGATGCAGCGCCCGCTCGCCCATGCCGATCGCGCGCATGCAGTGGTGGATGCGGCCGGGTCCGAGCCGTGCCTGCGCGATGGCGAACCCGTCGCCCTCGCCGGCGATGAGGTTCGACGTCGGCACGCGCACCTCCTCGAAGGCGATCTCGGCGTGCCCGCCGTGATCGCGGTCGTCGTAGCCGAACACCGTCAACGGCCGGACGATCCGCACCCCCGGTGTGTCGCGCGGCACCAGGACCATCGACTGCTGACGATGGCGCGCAGCATCCGGATCCGTCTTTCCCATCACGATGAAGATCGCCGCGTCCGGGTTCATCGCCCCGGTCGACCACCACTTCCGCCCCGAGATGACGTAGTGGTCGCCGTCGCGGCGAATGCTGGTGCCGATGTTGGTCGCGTCGGAGGAGGCGACGTCGGGCTCGGTCATGCAGAACGACGAACGGATGCCGGCCTCGAGCAGCGGCTCGAGCCACCGCTCCTTCTGCTCCGGTGTGCCGAAGTCGTTCAGCACCTCCATGTTGCCGGTGTCGGGGGCGGCGCAGTTGAACGCCGCCGGCGCGAGACGCGGGCTCCACCCGGTGACCTCGGCGACCGGCGCGTACTGCAGGTTCGTCAGGCCCGCACCACGTGCGCCGGGCAGGAAGAGGTTCCACAGTCCCGCCGCGCGCGCCTTCTCCTGCAGCTCTCGGACCACCGGCCGCACGGTCCAGTCGCCGGGCGTCGCGGCCAGCTGCTCGTCGAGCACCGGCTCGGCCGGCAGAACATGCTCGTCGAGGAAGACGCGAGCCCGCGCGGCGTACTCGCGCGCGGTGGGGTCGGGGGCGAAGTCCATCAGCGCACTCCTTCGGCTCGGGTGGTGTCGAGGCCGGTCCGCGCGAGCGGTTCGACGAGGGCGCCCATGCGGTCGAAGCCCTCGCCGACGGTGTCGCCGGCTTGGAAGCGGTAGTGGATCCCCTCGAGGATCACCGCGAGCTTGTAGGCCGCGAATGCCCGGAACCAGCGCAGATCGGGGACGCGGATGCCGGCGCGCTCGGCGTACGCCTCGACCAGCTCGTCGAAGCCGGGGTAGCCCGCGTCGGGGTCGACGGCGCTCGGCACGACGCCCTCTCCGCCGGGCAGCGCGGCGATGTCCCAGTACATGCCGAGCATGCCCACATCGACGAACGGGTCGCCGAGCGTCGCCATCTCCCAGTCCAGGATCGCCGAGATGCGCGGCTCGTCGCCGGAGCCCACGACGAGCGCGTTGTCGAGACGGTAGTCGCCGTGCACGATCGCCGAGCGGGACGAGGAGGGGATGCCGTCGGCCAGCGCCGCCTGCAGGGTGTCGAGCTGCGGGGTCTCGCGGGAACGCGACGCGTTCAGCTGGCGGCGCCACGTCGACAGCTGCCGCTCGAGGTAGCCGTCGGGGCGACCGAAGTCCTCGAGGCCGACGGCGGCGGGGTCGACGGCGTGGAGGTCTGCGAGATGCCGCGCGAGATCGAGGCTCAGCCGGCGGAGCCCGGCCGCCGTGCAGTCGGCGTTCTGCGCCCGCCGGGCGAGCACGCGGCCCGGCGCGCGCTCCATCACGAAGAACACGGTGCCCGTGACGGCGGCGGCGTCGACGTCGTCGACGACGTCGATCGCCCGCGGCACGGGGACGGCGCTGCCGGCCAGGGCGGAGATGACGCGGTGCTCGCGGCGCATGTCGTGAGCGCTCGAGAGCACGTGCCCGAGCGGAGGACGACGCACGATCAGCGGCATCCGTGCTCCCTCCACCGCGTAGGTGAGGTTGCTGCGCCCGCCGGCGACGACGGTCGCGCGGAGGCCGCCGCCGGCAAGATCCGGGTGCGCGGCCGCCAGCCATGCAGTCAGGCCCGCGACATCCAGTCCCGGAACTCCGGTCATCGTCGACCCGCCTTCCCGCCCGTCAGCGGGCCGTCGGATCGAGCATACCGGATGGTCGGTTTGTTCGCGAATGTGGTGTCGGCCTCGTGCCATTTCGGACCCGGAAACCGGAGTATCGCGCTGTTTCCGGAGGGAGGCGCCGGGCGGGACCGGAAAGCGTGCACAAGTCCGGTTTCCGGATCCGGGAAGGGACGGATGCCGCAGCCCCTGCGCCGAACTGCCGCTGAGGCCACGTGGAGCGGGCTGGGATCAGTCGTGCGAGAGCAGCCGCGACTCGATCGCGGAGCGGATGGATGCCGGCACCGGCGTGGGCCGTCGGGTCGCGGCATCCACGAACACGTGCACGAACCGTCCCGTTGCGATCGCGTCGTCCTCGCCCGGACGGAGGATGCCGAGGGCCCAGGTCACGCTCGTGGTGCCGAGGCGCTCGATCCCGATGCCGACCTCGAGCGCCTCCGGAAAGCCCGCCGACGCGTGGAACTCGCACGACGATGCCGCGCAGAGTGCGATGGCATCGCTGCGGAGCGGATCGAGCCCGCCTTCGCGGATCATGAAGGCGTTGACGGCGGTGTCCATCGCGGCGTAGTACACGGTGTTGTTGAGGTGGCCGTACTGGTCGTTGTCGCTCCAGCGCGTCGCGAAGGGCTCGCGCACCGCGAAGTCGCCCATCACGTCTCCACGCGCAGGAGCAGGCGGAACGCGACTCGCGCCCGGTCGGCGCTCGGGGTGTCGCCCGAGATGAGGTCGGCGTACGTGAACGACTCCGACATACGCACGAGCAGGTACGCGAGCCCCGGGGGATCGATCGCGCCGCCGAGTGGTTCAGCCCCGAGGTCGCGGCGCACCAGCCACTCGGCCGTCGCGACATAGCGGCGCTGGATGGGACTCTCTTTCGTGGTCAGCAGCCGCAGCGCTCGCGCGGGCTCGCGCCGCAGGAACTGGCGGAAGTACTCGGCCGTGATCAGGTCGTCGACGAAGTGGGTCAGGATGCCGGCGATCCGCTCGCCGCCCGCACGGTCCTGGTTCGCGTGCTCGGCCTGCACGAGCGTCGGCACCGCGAGCGACCACAGCACCTCGCTCAGCAGCGCGTCGCGATTGCCGACCCAGCGGAACAGCGACGTGCGATCGACGCCGAGCGACGTCGCGAGCCCTCCCATGTCGATGCGCCGTCCGCCGATGAACGTCTCGCGGGCCGCTTCGAACGCGCGCACGGCATCGGGATGGGATGCCTCGGCCAACCGCTCCGACAGCCATGACGGCGCTGCCCGCAGGCCGACGTCGGCAATCGTCCGTGGTGGAGCGGTCGTGGTCGTCATGCCCGCACTCTACCCGGACGCGGACCTCGGACTGCAACATTCTCGGATACGTTGTGCAACATTCTGAAAGATGATGCATACTCGGAACGATCACCGACGATCGGAGAGACGATGACGTTCACCCTCACGCCGCCTCGGGTTGCGGCATCCGCCCCCGCCGACCTGCTCGACGCGGACTTCTACTCCTTTCAGCACCTGCTGACGGATGCCGAGCAGCGCGCACTGGCCGAGATCCGCGCGTTCCTCGACGCCGACGTGCGACCCCACGCCGACGACCTGTGGGAGCGTGCCGAGAGCCCGCGCCACCTCATCCCTCGGATCGCCGAGCTCGGTCTGTACGCGAACGGCTTCGCCGAGACCCGCCGGTTCGAGAACAGCGCGGTCTTCCGCGGCTGGGTGGCGATGGAGCTGTCGCGGGCCGATCCGTCGCTCGCGACGTTCATCGGGGTGCACAGCGGATTGGCGATGACCTCGATCGCCGTCGGCGGTTCGGACGAGCAGAAGGCCGAGTGGCTGCCGCCGCTCGCGGCGGGGGAGTCGGTCGCGGCGTTCGGGCTCACCGAGCCCGGCCACGGCTCCGACACTGCGCGCGGTCTCGAGACCACGGCGGAGCGCCGCGGCGACCACTGGGTGCTCAACGGCGCGAAGCGGTGGATCGGCAACGGCGCGTTCGCCGACCTGGTGGTCATCTGGGCTCGCGATCTCGCCGATCAGCAGGTCAAGGGGTTCCTGGTCCGCACGCCCGCCGCCGGCTTCACGGCGACGAAGATCGAGCGCAAGCAGTCGCTGCGCGGCGTCGAGAACGCCGACATCGTGCTCGAGAACGTCGTCGTCGCCGAGGGCGACCGGCTGCAGCGCATCGACGGCTTCCGCGACCTGGCCGTCGTGCTGCGCCTGACTCGGGCCGACGTCGCGTGGCAGGGGCTCGGCGTCGGCGTCGGCGCCTACGAGGCGGCGCTGGCGTACGCGAAGGCGCGCACCCAGTTCGGCAAGCCGATCGCCTCGTTCCAGCTCGTGCAGGAGAAGCTCGCCGTGGCGCTGTCGAACATCACTGCCTCGATCGCACTGAGCGTGCGGGTGTCGCAGATGCAGGACGAGGGCCTCCAAGCCGACCACCACTCCGCGATGGCCAAGGCCTTCGTCAGCGCCCGCATGCGCGAGACCGTCGCGCTGTGCCGCGAGATCTGCGGTGGCAACGGCATCCAGCTCGGCGGTCAGAGCCAGGTCGGGATCCCCGCGGGGTACGGCGTCGCCCGCTACTTCGCCGACGCCGAAGCCGTCTTCACCTTCGAGGGCACCTACGACATGAACTCGCTCATCGTCGGGCGCGCGATCACCGGACACTCGGCGTTCGTGTGACCCTCGGCATCCACCCCGCCGCCTGACACCGCATTCGGAAGGAACCCGCACATGACCGAGGCCTACATCGTCGCCACCGCCCGCTCGCCGATCGGCCGCGCCCGCAAGGGGTCGCTCGCGGGCATGCGGCCCGACGACCTCGCCGCACGCATGGTGGCCGCCGCCCTCGACCGGGTGCCGGGCCTCGACCCGGCACGGATCGACGACCTGCTCATGGGTTGCGGGCAGCCGGCGGGCGAGCAGGGGTTCAACATCGCCCGCATCGTCGCGGTGCTGCTCGGGTGGGACGCCGTCCCCGGCACGACGGTGAACCGCTACTGCTCGTCGTCGCTGCAGACCACCCGCATGGCGTTCCACGCGATCAAGGCGGGTGAGGGCGACATCTTCGTCTCGGCCGGCGTCGAGTCGGTGTCGCGCTACGACGCGGGAGCCTCGGACCTGCCCGGCGCCGTCAACCCACGGTTCGCCGAGGCGCTCGAGCGCACGGCAGCCAGGTCGCTGTCGGGAGCGGCGACCTGGACGGATCCGCGCGACGAAGGCGCCCTGCCCGACCCGTACATCGCGATGGGCCAGACAGCCGAGAACGTCGCGCAGCTGCACGGGGTGACGAGAGCGGAACAGGATGCTTTCGCGGCGAGGTCGCAGCAGCGCGCCGAGGCGGCGATCGCATCCGGCTTCTGGAGCCGTGACATCACGCCGGTCACGCTCGACGACGGCACCGTGGTCGCCGCGGACGACGGCCCGCGACCCGGCGTCACGCTCGAGGCGCTCGCCGGGCTCGATCCCGTGTTCCGGCCGGACGGCACCGTGACGGCGGGCAACTGCTGTCCGCTCAACGACGGCGCGGCCGCGGTCGTCGTGGTCTCGCAGCGCGTCGTGGACGAGCTCGGCCTGCAGCCGCTCGCCCGCATCGTCTCGACCGGCGTCTCGGGGATCTCGCCCGAGGTCATGGGACTCGGCCCGGTGGAGGCATCCCGTCGTGCCCTCTCGCTCGCCGGACTGTCGATCGACGACATCGACCTCGTCGAGATCAACGAGGCTTTCGCGGCTCAGGTGATCCCGTCTGCGCGCGAACTCGGCATCGATCCCGACCGGCTCAACGTGCACGGCGGCGCGATCGCGGTGGGGCATCCGTTCGGCATGACCGGAGCCCGCATCACGTCGACCCTCATCAACGGGCTCGCCGCGATCGGCGGCCGCTACGGCCTCGAGACGATGTGCGTCGGCGGCGGGCAGGGCATGGCGATGGTGCTCGAGCGCATGTGACCCGGACGGGACGCGGGCGTGCGGCTCGCACGGGTCTGGCTAGACGGGTCGAACGCCGCGCGCGGATCGGTGGGCTCGGGCGAGCTGCCCGAGCCACCGGGCACTCGGCTTGGGTGTGCGGGCGAAGGTGGTGCGGTCGATCGACACGAGGCCGAACGAGACGTCATAGCCGGAGGCCCACTCGTAGTTGTCGATGAACGTCCAGTGGCTGTAGCCACGGACGTCGAGTCCGTCGGAGATGGCGCCGACGACCGAGGCGGTCGCCCCGTCGAGGTACTCGACGCGTTCCGCGTCGTCCGCGGTCGCGACGCCGTTCTCCGTGATGAGGAGGGGGACTCCTCCGGTCGCGGACCACGCGTGGCGAAGGGCAACGCCGACGGACTCGGGCCGGAACGCCCAGTCGAGCTGTGTCCTCCGCGTGCCTGGAGCCTCGGGACCGCGCGGACCGACCGTCCAGCTCGTGTACGACTGCACGCCGACCCAGTCATCGCCGCGGGACACTTCGAGGAACGGGTCTTCCCACACGCGGGTCAACTCGGCGGCCTCAGCCTCATATCCCGGTTGCGGCTCGAACGGCTGGATCGACACCGTCCACCCGACCAAGGCATCCGTCGCGCCGCGCAGCACGTCACGGGCCTCCGTGTGCGCACGCGCCAGGCCGTCCACGATGCGCCCCTCGGGCACCGGCGACGTGGCGGCACCGAGCAGACCGCGCTGTTCCGGCTGCCGCGCCGCGATCACCGCATACGCGCCCGCCGGATCTGGGGACCGGAGCAGCTCTCCCACCCCGCCGAGGGTCGCCAGGATGTTCGGCTCGTTGATCGTCGCCACGTAACCGACATCCTCGAGGATCGGCGTGAGAAAGCGTACGTACTCGGTGAACCACGTACTCGATTCCGGTGCCGTCCATCCGCCGCTGCGCGTGAACCAGGCGGGGTGCGTGATGTGCTGCAGGACGACGAGCGGCTCGAGCCCGTGATCGCGACAGAGGCGCAGCATGTCGCGGTACCGCTCGCGCTCCGCGAGCGAATACTGACCGCGCACCGGCTCGATCCGCGCCCACTCGACGTTGAGCCGGTAGGACGTCAGCCCGAGCGACGCGGCGAGCCTGATGTCCTCCGGCCATCGACGGTAGCTGTCGAGAGCGTCACCGCTGCGCTCGGCGAAGAGCGGGATCCCGGCGTTCTCGAGCTCCCAGTAGTCGCTCGCCGAGTTGTTCCCGTCGTACTGGTGCGCCGAGGTGCCGACTCCCCACAGGAAGTCGGCGGGAAACTCCGCCGCGCGCGCGAGCTGCTCGTGGGACAGCAGATCGCCGGGCGACTCGGGCTCGGACCCGTGGGTACGCGGCGCCGGGCGCCGCCGGGCGAGATCGCGCGCGGTCTGGTCCACGCTGTAGCCCAGGTCGTCCGCCGCGCGCCAGACGGCGGCGCGTGCCGAGTCGCTCACGGCCGAAGACCCGTTCAGGACCCGGGACGCGGTCGAGCGCGACACCCCGGCGCGCGCGGCGACGTCGGTCAGACGCGGGATGGTCATGACTCGACTTTACGGCCGCGTGGCTGACTGCGACGCGCCGAACCGAGCGCGCCGCGCCACAGCCGTGCGGCCGGCGTACTCGCCTCATTCGGAAGCCACCGCAGAGCCTGTCAACCCCCTCGGGCACCCGACACCGCGCTCCTAGCGTGGAGTCATGACTGATCTGACTGGAAAGCGCGTCGCCTTCGTGGCGACCGACGGATTCGAAGACAGCGAACTCACCTCTCCTTGGCAGGCGTTGACGGATGCCGGAGCCACTGCGGTTCTCATCGCACCGAAGTCCGGCGAGATCAAGGGCAAGAAGGGCCACACGCAGTCCGTCGACCAGGTGACGGCCGACGCCGATGCGGACGACTTCCATGCGCTGGTGCTGCCCGGGGGCGTCGTCAACGCCGACCACCTGCGCATGGACGAGGCCGCGGTCGCTTTCACGAGGGCCTTCTTCGAGCAGCAGAAGCCCGTCGCGGCGATCTGCCACGCCGCGTGGACGCTCATCGAAGCGAGGGTCGTCGACGGCCGCACCCTGACGAGCTATCCGAGCCTGCAGACCGACCTGCGCAATGCGGGGGCGACGTGGGTGGACGAAGAGGTCGTCGTCGAAGATGGTCTCGTCACGAGCCGTACTCCAGACGACCTCCCCGCGTTCAACGCCAAGGTGGTCGAGGAGATCGCCGAGGGCCGTCACGCGGCTCAGTCCGCGTAGGGAGGGCGCATGCCTGCTCGCGAAGAGCTCCCCGCGACGATCAAGCGGTCGCCGCAGCACGCCCAGGACATCTGGTCGGAGACGCACGACTCGGCCGTGGAGACCTACGGAGAGGGCGAGCGAGCCCATCGGACCGCGTTCTCGGCGCTGAAGCACCAATACGAGAAGGTCGGGGACCACTGGGAGAAGAAGGAGGAGCGCGGGCCGTCGGACGAGGGCGCGATGAGTCGCGACGGTGACACGGCCGGCGGCGTCAACGCCAACGCGACCAAGAAGCATCTGCTCGACGTGGCCAAGCGCCTCGACGTGCGCGGGCGAACGCGGATGACGAAGGACGGACTCGTCGAGGCGATACAGAAGGCCAACGCACGGGAAAGCCGCAAGAGCCTCGACGTCGAGCGGTGACCGACGTGGCGGGCCGTGGCATCCGCTCGTCTCACACCTGCGGGACGAAGAGCCCGATCGTCTCGGCGACCAGGGCCGGTTTGGCGGCGCCCTCGATCTCGACCGTCGTGCGCAGGCCCACGCGGTAGCCCTGCGCACTGGACTCTGCCGAGGCCACCTCGGTCACCGCGCGCACGCGGGAGCCCACCACCACCGGCTGCAGGAACCGGACCTTGTCGAGCCCGTAGTTCACCACCATGGCCGTGCCTTCGACTGACAGCAGACCGCGCGTCAGCCGGGGGAGCAGCGACAGCGTGAGGTAGCCGTGCGCGATCGTCGCACCGAACGGACCGGATGCCGCCCGTTCGGCGTCGAGGTGGATCCACTGCCAGTCCTCGGTCGCATCGGCGAAGGCCTGGACGCGGTCCTGGTCGATCGAGAACCAGTCTCCGGTGGCACTGCTGCCCACGGCACCCGTCAGCGCGGCGGGCGAGTCGAGGACGATGCTCATGCGCGCGGACCGCCTGCCACGTACAGCACCTGGCCCGAGACGAAGCCGGCCTCCTCGGAACAGAAGAAGGATGCTGCCGCCGCGATGTCGTCGGGATACCCCGCACGCTGCACCGGGACCTCCGCGGCCCGAGCGGCGATGAAATCGTCGAACGAGACGCCCAGACGCTCCGCGGTCGCCCGCGTCATGTCGGTGACGATGAAGCCCGGGGCGATCGCGTTCGCCGTGACGCCGTAGCGGCCGAGCTCGAGGGCGAGAGTCTTGGTGAAGCCCTGCATACCGGCCTTCGCAGCGGCGTAGTTGGCCTGCCCGCGATTGCCGAGGGCAGACGTGGACGAGAGGTTGACGATGCGGCCCCACCCCTCCTTCACCTGGTGCTCCTGTACGGCCCGCGTCATGAGGAATGCGCCGCGCAGGTGCACCGACATCACGGCATCCCAGTCCTCTTCCGTCATCTTGAACAGCAGATTGTCGCGGATGATCCCGGCGTTGTTGACGAGGATCGTCGGCGCACCGAGCTCCTCGGCGACACGGGCGACGGCCCGCTCGACCGACGCCGCGTCCGACACGTCGGCGCCCACGGCGAGAGCCCGGGCCCCGGCATCCGTGATCGCCGCCACCGTGTCGGCGCACGCCGACTCTTCGAGATCGAGCACCGCGACGGCGTTGCCGTCGGCGGCGAGGCGCTGGGCGGTCGCGGCGCCGATGCCGCGCGCGGCTCCGGTGACGATGGCGATTCTGGTCATGCGTCGTTCCTTTCGAAGGTGATCAGCTGGCGCAGCTCGCCGCCGGCGGCGAGCCGGTCCATGGCGGCGTCGAGGTCGTCGAGGCCGATGCGGGACGAGACGAGCTTCTCGAGCGGCAGGCGACCCGCGCGCCACAGCTCGACGTAGCGGGGGATGTCGCGGCTGGGCACGGCCGATCCGAGATAGCTGCCGACCACGGTGCGGGCCTCGGCGGTGAGCAGGAGAGGCGACACCGCGGCGCGGGCGTCGGGCGCCGGCAGCCCCACCGTCACGGTCGTGCCGCCGGGGGCGGTGAGGGCGAGCGCGGTCTCGAACGCGCGCACCGCCCCGGCCGCTTCGATGACGACGGCGGCCCGGATGCCACGGTCCGCGGCTTCGTCAGGAGTCAGCGCCTGCGCGGCTCCGCAGTCCCGCGCCAGGTCGAGCTTGCCGGGCACCATGTCGACGCCGATGACCTCGTGCCCCTGGGCGACAGCGACCAGCAGCGCGGCCATGCCGACGCCGCCGAGTCCCACGACGACCACCGGCTCGCCCGGTGCCGGACGACCGGCGTTGATGACCGCGCCGCCGCCCGTGAGCACCGCGCAGCCGAGGAGCGCCGCGATCTCGGCGGGCACGTCGTCGTCCACCGGCACGACCGAGGCGCGACTGACCACCGCGTGCGTGGCGAAGGCCGAGACGCCGAGGTGGTGGAACACCTCCTGCGGCCCGCCAGCCGGGCCGGCGCGATGAAGGCGGATGCCGCCGCCGAGCAGCGTGCCCGCGCCGTTGGCCGCGCTGCCGGGCTCGCACGGAAGCCTGCCGTCGGTGCGGCAGCCGGCGCACGTGCCGCAGCGGGGGAGGAACGTCATCACGACCCGCGTGCCGAGCGCGAGGTCGGCGACACCGGCGCCGACCTCCTCGACGACACCCGCGGCCTCATGGCCGAGAAGCATCGGGGTCGGGCGGACGCGGTTGCCGTCGACGACGCTGAGGTCGGAGTGGCAGACCCCGGCCGCCTCGATCCGTACGAGCAGCTCGCCGGGGCCGGGCGGATCCAGGTCGAGCTCGCCGACCGAGAAGGGGCGGGACCGGGCGAAGGGCGCCTCGGCGCCCGAGCGTTCGAGTACAGCTCCGGTGATCAGCATCCGACCTCCTCGTCGTCTCGATCCATCCTGCCGTGGCGGGGGAGCCCGACGTCAGTGCCGGGTTGACACCACCATACCGACCGCGCGGTATGTTCGCGAGCCGACGTTCTGCGGGCGTCCTGAGGTGGGTGCTCCGAAATCAGGTGTCGAGCTGCTCGCGCAGGCGGCGGGCGACCTCGGCGGTGGGCATCGCGCGGGGGAACACGGCGACGACGACCTCGTCCCCGCCGGCCTCCGCCCCCTCGGGCAGGACGCCGAAACGGCGACGGGCGTCGTCGAGGGCGGCGCGCAGGATCGACACCGGCACCTTCTTGGTGCCTCGCAAGAGCTTGCGCAGCACGTGGTTGTGGATCGCGGTCACGAGGGCCGCGAAGCCGACGGCGTCGAGCGGATCCAGCCCGGGCAGCGACGCGCGGAGGTACTCGTCGAAGAGCCGCTCGTACCGGAAGACCGTGACGATCTCGCGATCCCGCAACGCCGGGACGCCACGTACGACGGCGTACCGCCGGCGCGCGAGCTCGGGGTCGGCGACGAAGTGCGTGTAGACGAGGACGGATGCTTCGCACACCGCCGCCCACGGGTCCTCGTGGGGTTTGGCCAGGAACTCGCGCAGGCGGTCGAGCTGCACCTCGTGATCGGCGAAGACCACGTCGTCCTTGCCGCCGAACTGGCGGAAGAAGGTCGAGCGCGAGACGCCGGCGGCCTGCGCGATCTGCTCCACCGAGGTCTGGTCGAATCCCTGTGCAGCGAACAACTCGAGCGCGGTGGCCACGACGGCCGCGCGAGGCGCGGCCTGGGAAGGGGCGGCAACGGTGTCGGACATCTCGGGGAGAGCCTAGTGCGCCCGCCCGCTGCCGGACGACCCGCGCGTCGGGCACGCGGGTTGTGCCCACCCAGCGGGACTGCGGGCGCGTCGCTGCGGTCGGAGGCGCCCAGCTGGCGGTAGTAGGCTGGGGCACTGGTCGATATCTCGACGTCGAGACGCTTTTCGCGTCATCCCACCCCATTCGCCACCTGCGAAGGAATGCACTGTGGATCTGTACGAGTACCAGGCACGAGACCTTTTCGAGAAGTACGAGGTGCCGGTTCTCGCCGGCATCGTCGCGGACACGCCGGAGGAGGTGCGGGCGGCAGCCGAGAAGATCGGCGGAGTCGTCGTCGTCAAGGCGCAGGTCAAGACCGGCGGCCGCGGCAAGGCCGGCGGCGTGAAGGTCGCCAAGACGCCCGACGAGGCGTACGAGGCCGCGAAGGCGATCCTCGGCCTCGACATCAAGGGCCACGTCGTCAAGCGCGTCATGGTCGCGCAGGGCGCTCGCATCGACAAGGAGTACTACTTCTCGGTGCTGCTGGACCGTGCCAACCGCTCCTACCTGTCCCTGTGCAGCGTCGAGGGCGGCATGGAGATCGAAGAGCTCGCCGTCGAGCGTCCTGAGGCGCTCGCTCGCATCGACGTGAACCCGGGCACCGGCATCGACAAGGCCAAGGCCGTCGAGATCGCCGAGGCGGCCGGCTTCGACGCCGCGCTCGTCGACAAGGTGAGCGACGTCTTCGTCAAGCTCTACAACGTCTACAAGAGCGAGGACGCGACCCTCGTCGAGGTCAACCCGCTCGTCCTGACCGAGGAGGGCGACATCATCGCCCTCGACGGCAAGGTCACCCTCGACGAGAACGCCGAGTTCCGTCACGCCGGTCACGCGCTCCTCGAAGACAAGGACGCCGCCGACCCCCTCGAGGCCAAGGCCAAGGAGAACGACCTCAACTACGTCAAGCTCGACGGTCAGGTCGGCATCATCGGCAACGGCGCGGGCCTGGTCATGTCGACCCTCGACGTCGTCGCATACGCAGGTGAGAACCACGGCGGTGTGAAGCCCGCCAACTTCCTCGACATCGGCGGCGGCGCCTCGGCCGAGGTCATGGCCGCGGGCCTGGACGTCATCCTCGGCGACCCGCAGGTCAAGAGCGTGTTCGTCAACGTCTTCGGCGGCATCACCGCGTGCGACGCCGTCGCCAAGGGCATCGTCGGCGCGCTCGCCGAGCTCGGCTCGACCGCGTCGAAGCCGCTCGTCGTGCGCCTGGACGGCAACCGCGTCGAAGAGGGCCGCAAGATCCTCCAGGACGCGAACCACCCGCTCGTGACCCTGGCCGCCACGATGGACGAGGGCGCCGACAAGGCCGCCGAGCTCGCGAACGCCTGATCCCGGCATCCGGACTTCAAAAGGACTGTAGAGAAATGTCGATCTTCCTCAACAAGGACTCCAAGGTCATCGTCCAGGGCATCACCGGCGGCGAAGGCACCAAGCACACCGCGCTCATGCTCAAGGCCGGCACCAACGTCGTCGGCGGCGTGAACGCCCGCAAGGCCGGCACCACGGTGCTGCACACCGACAAGGACGGCAACAGCGTCGAGCTGCCCGTCTTCGGCACGGTCGAAGAGGCCATCGCGGCGACAGGAGCGGACGTGTCGATCGCGTTCGTGCCGGCCGCGTTCACCAAGGCCGCGATGGTCGAGGCCATCGATGCCGAGATCCCGCTGCTCGTCGTGATCACCGAGGGCGTGCCCGTCGGCGACTCCGCCGAAGCCTGGGCCTACGCCACCGCCAAGGGCAACAAGACCCGCATCATCGGGCCGAACTGCCCCGGAATCATCACGCCCGACGAGTCGCTCGTGGGTATCACCCCGGCCAACATCACCGGCAAGGGACCGATCGGCCTCGTGTCGAAGTCGGGCACCCTGACCTACCAGATGATGTTCGAGCTGCGCGACATCGGCTTCTCGACAGCCATCGGCATCGGCGGAGACCCGATCATCGGCACGACGCACATCGATGCGCTCGCCGCGTTCGAGGCCGACCCCGAGACCAAGGCGATCGTGATGATCGGCGAGATCGGCGGCGATGCCGAAGAGCGCGCGGCCGACTTCATCAAGGCCAACGTGACCAAGCCGGTCGTCGGCTACGTCGCCGGCTTCACGGCTCCCGAGGGCAAGACCATGGGCCACGCCGGCGCCATCGTGTCGGGCTCGGCGGGCACCGCGCAGGCGAAGAAGGAGGCCCTCGAGGCCGCCGGCGTCAAGGTCGGCAAGACGCCGTCCGAGACCGCCGCCCTCATGCGCGAGATCGTCGAGGCGCTCTAGGCCCTGAGCTTCTCGAGGGGCGGATGCCGCAGCCACAGGTTCGGCATCCGCCCCTTCTCGAATCCGCCCGACGTGCCGTCATCCGCCGCTTCCGGCCAGCTTCGACAGCACACCCGCGCGGGTCTCGTCCTCGCTGGCCAGCACACCGCCGTTGGCGACATGGTCGGCCGCGACCTCTTCGAACATGATCCGCACATCCTGCCGGCGGGCGCCGAGCGCCTCGACAGCGGCGCGCGTGACCTCCTCGGCGAAGCGGCGGCGCTGATCGACCGTGCGACCGGGGAGAAGCTCGACTCTGATGTTGGGCATACCTCGACACTAGAGCGCGCGCCGAGCTCGCCCGCGGGGCGTCGTATCGTGGACGCATGCCGCTGACCGGAGAATACAAGCCGTCCACGTCCGAGTGGGCCCGCACCCAGGCCGAGAAGTACGAGGCCTCGAACGGGCAGAAGTCCAACACCCTGCGCGGAGTGCCGATCATCGTGCTCACGACCGTCGGCGCGAAGACGGGCGCCCTGCGCAAGACGGCGCTCATGCGCGTCGAGCACGACGGCCGATACGTCGTCGTGGCATCGCACGGCGGCGCGCCGGCCGAGCCGAAGTGGGCCGAGAACATGCGGCGCCAGCCGCACGTCGAGCTGCAGGACGGCGCCGACAAGCGCGACTACACGGCACGCGAGCTGTCAGGCGACGAGCGCGGCGAGTGGTGGGTGCGCGCGACCGCGGTGTGGCCCGACTACGACAACTATCAGAAGCGCACCGACCGGCTGATCGCGCTGTTCCTGCTCGAGCCCCAGGAGACCTGAGTCGCCAAATCGCGGACGGAATCGCCCGAAACGCACTCCACGCCGGGTGAATTGACGCCCCGGTCCTAGACTCGCCCCGAAGGGGGCAGTGTGGCCGGGGACTCACGCAGATCCGTCGCGCGTCGTTGGGAGATCGGCGCAGCGTGGCTGGGCGCTGCCCTGGCCGCGGCAGGAATCGTAGCGGCCGTGACGACGGCACTGCCGCCTGTTCTCGAGAACCTCGCGAGCGACGTGGCTGACGGCGTCACCGCTGTTCCGGTCGGCGACGAGGCCGAGGTCGTGGTTCCGGCGGATTGGATCGTGACGACTCACGAGGGCGACGCCGTCGCCGTACGCACGCCGGACGGTGTGCTGAGGGCCCAGCTCGAGGCGGCGGACGAAGACGCCGCCGCCATCCTCTCCGCGACGCCCGGAGTGCAAGGAGCGGCTCGCACCGAGCAGCTCGCGTCGGGGATGAGCGCCATGCACGCCGGTCTCGAGGACGGCGGATACGTCGCCGTCGTGGCGGGCCCGGACGGCGCGAACGTCCGCGTCGTGATCGAGGTGCGCGGCGGCGACATCTCGGCCTACCGGCCGGCCATCGCCCACCTTCTGGAAGGCATCCGGACGTGACCCCGCGGCGACCGGCCGTGCTCCTGCTCGCCGCGATGGCCGCCGTGCTGACGGCGTGCGCCCCGGCGGCGCGCGCTGACTGGGCGCCGCCCTCATGGGAGGCGGCCGTCGTGCACACGACGACGGCTCCGCCGCTCGTCGATGCCGGCGCCTCCGGGCCGCTCGCGACGGCGCTCGACGGAGTGCGAGTGCGCAACGACGCGGTCGGCGTGCAGGCTCGGGTGTCGGTGCTGCCCGACACGCCGCAGACGGCGGCGTTCAACGCGTCGGTGCTGCACCACGTTCGCACCGCGATCGACGCCCGAGTCGCGGCATCCGGTGTCGCCTATTCACCGGTCGCGTCGGCCGTGGGCTCCGGGATGGCCTCACGAAGGTGCGAGGCGGGGAGCACCTTCCGAGACGCTGCCGAGCTGCTCGCCGATCCCGCCTTCGGGCCGTCCGGCGGCGCCGGTTCGGCCGTGGTGTGCGACATCGTCGCGGCGCGGGGGCCGTTCATCGGTGAGAGGGTGCGCGTCGTGTCGGGAACCCCTGACGCGATCGCCGCCGATACCGCGGTGATCCTGTACGTCGACACGGCCACCGGCGAGGTCGTCACGGCCGACGCCCTCTGGACGGACGGCGCGGCCGCCACGCTCGGCTCGCACATCGTCGAGGCGCTCCGGCGAGACGCCGGCGCGCTCAGCCGGCGCCCGGCGTCGCCCGGTGACGAGGCGCAGCTGGCCGCTGTCAGCGCGGCGCTCGCGACGACGGTCCCGGATGCCGGGGGCTTCGTCGTGACCATCCCCGCGGGGTTCAGCTCACCCGAGCTCTCGGGTCTGGGCGTGCCCGCCACCACGGAGCCGATGGTGCTCGCGGTGCCGGCTGATGTCGCCGCGCCGCTCGTGGCTCCGTTCGGCGCGCGCATGCTCGCGGCGGCGGGACAGCCGTACGCGGGTCCGGCGCTCGCCCCGGCGGGGACGCGAGCCGTCGACTGCGCGCTCGTGCCCTGCGTGGCCGTGACGTACGACGACGGGCCGTCGGGGCTGACGTCGGCGATCCTCGACGAGCTGGCCGCACGGGATTCGGCGGCGACGTTCTTCGCGATGGGTGCGAACGCGCACGGATTCCGGGAGGTGCTCGCACGCATGACGCGCGAAGGCCACCAGGTCGCGAACCACACGTGGAGCCATCCGCAGCTGCCGAAGCTGACACCCGCGCAGGTGTCGGCTCAGATCGGCGACACGTCGCGGGCCCTCGAGGCCGCCTCGGGCCAGCGGATCGACAGTTTCCGCCCACCGTACGGCGAATACGATGCCGCGGTCCTCGCGGCCGCAGGCCTGCCGGCGATCCTGTGGGACGTCGACACCCTCGACTGGCAGAGACCATCCGACGAGACGCTCGTCATGCGTGCCGTGGAGCAGCCCCGTGCCGGATCGATCGTGCTCATGCACGACGTCCATCCCGGCACGGAGCGCGTGGCCGCGACGATCTTCGACGGGCTGCTCGATCGAGGGTTCACGCTCGTCACCGTCCGGCAGCTGTTCGGCGGCGATCTTCCCGCGTCCGGTGCCTGGCGTCGCGGCCCCTGACTCCGACGGGCACGCCCGCCTGGCATACTTCCCCGGATGACCGATATCGAACTCGCCCGGATTCCCGCGGGGACCGTCGCGCTGCACGATGCGCGACGCGAGCGCCGCTGGAGCGTCGAGCTCGAGACGTTCGAGATCGGCGTGTACCCCGTCACGCAGGGGCAGCTGGGCGAGCTGCTGGGGGAGACGGCGAGCCACCCGCGTCGCCCGGCGACCGACCTCAGCTGGCTGCGCGCGATCCGCTTCTGCAATGCCGCCTCGGAGTGGGAGGGGCTGGATCCCGCCTACACGTTCGAGGGAGACGAGGTCACGTGGCACGTCGACGCCGACGGGTTTCGCCTGCCGACCGAGGCGGAGTGGGAGTTCGCGTGCCGCGCGGGATCGACCGGCCCGCACTACGGCCCGCTCGCGGAGGTCGCGTGGACGAGCGCTGACGGGGTCACATCACCGCAGGACGTCGGAGCCAAGCTGCCCAATCTGAACGGGCTCTTCGACACGCTCGGCAATGTGTGGGAATGGTGCTGGGACCTGCTCGATCCGGCGCGCTATGGCGACTACCGCGTCTTCCGGGGCGGCGGCTTCGCCGACGACGCGTGGAGCGTACGGGCGTCCACGCGTCGTGGTGGCGCACCCCGCATGCACCACGACGACGTCGGTCTCCGCGTCGCACGCGGCGGATTCGATGCGGTCGACGAGGCCCAGGGCTGGTCGGCGCGCGCCGACGCCGAGCGTGCGTCGTACGACGGCCCGACCCCGCCGGGATGGACTCCGCGCCGCTGATCGCCCGAGCCGGGGCATCCGTCGATGTGGGGGTGTCACGACACGCAGCATGCTGCGGGCGTCGCCGCGTGTTGCGCCGCCCGAAGGGCGAGGGACCTCAGCCGAGCAGGGCCTCGACCGGGCCGCGCGCGAAGTACAGGACGAAGCCGGCGGCGACGATCCACAGCAATGGGCTGATCTCGCGGGCCTTGCCCGACAGGGATCGCACCACGACCCATGCGATGAACCCCGCGCCGATGCCGTTCGCGATCGAGTAGGTGAGCGGCATCACGGTCACTGCGAGGAAGACCGGCAGCAGGATCGAGAAGTCCGAGAAGTCGATGTAGCGGATCTGCGACATCATCAGCGCGCCCACGATGACCAGCGCCGAGGCGGCGACCTCGGACGGCACGATCGACACGAGCGGGGAGAAGAACATCGCCACGAGGAACAGCGCGCCGGTGATGACGTTCGCGAAGCCCGTGCGCGCGCCCTCGCCGATGCCCGAGCCGGATTCGATGAACACCGTGTTGGACGAGCTCGAGGTGAAACCACCGGCGACCGCGCCGACACCCTCGACGATCAGCGCCGACTTGATCCGCGGGAAGTCGCCCTTGGCGTCGGCGAGGCCCGCCTCCTTCGACAGGCCCGTCATGGTGCCCATCGCGTCGAAGAAGTTCGTGAAGACGAGCGTGAACACGAGCATCAGGGCGGCGAGCACGCCGATGCGCTCGAACGAGCCGAACGAGATCTGGCCGACGAGCGAGAGGTCGGGCACGCTCACGAGCGAGGCGGGCAGCTCGGGCACCGACAGGCCCCAGCCGCCGGGGTTGACCTCGTCGCCGTCGAACTTCGGCCCGATGTTCCAGATCGCCTCGACGATGACCGCCACCACGGTTCCCGAGACGAGCCCGATCAGGATGCCGCCCTTGACCTTGCGCGCCACGAGGATGCCGGTGAGCAGCAGGGTGAAGACGAAGATGAGGGTCGGTACGGTGCCGACCGATCCGTTCACACCGAGGCCGACCGGGGGAGAGGACGCTCCCGTGGCGGTGACGAAGCCGGCGTCGACGAAGCCGATGAAGGCGATGAACAGGCCGATGCCCACCGTGATCGCGAGCTTCAGCTGGATCGGCACCGCGTCGAAGATCATGCGCCGCAGTCCGGTCGCCGCCAGCAGCACGATGATGAGGCCGTTGATCACGACGAGGCCCATCGCCTCGGGCCAGGTCACCTGACCGACGACCGAGACCGCGAGGAACGAGTTGATGCCCAGACCGGCCGCGAACGCGAACGGCAGGCGCGTCACGAGCCCGAAGAGCACTGTCATCACGCCCGCGGTCAGTGCCGTCGTCGCGGCCACCTGACCGAAGCCGAGGCTGTTGCCGTCGACGTCGGCCGCACCCGAGAGGATGATCGGGTTCAGGATGACGATGTAGGCCATCGTCACGAAGGTCACGACGCCGCCGCGCACCTCGGTGCCCACCGTCGACCCGCGCCGGGTGATCTCGAAGAACCGATCGAAGCCGTTCTTGGGTTCCCGCGTCTCGCCGGGATCGGCGGTGTCAGGGGATTCGGGCGTACCGGGCGCGGTGGACGGGGCTGTGCTCATGAATGACCTCCGACGACGACGTTAGCGCCTCGCGCGCGAACCTGGGGATCAGCTGAACGGATGCCGCAGCCACCCGCGCGGTCAGCCCGAAGGCCGCCGCGGGTCGAAGTAGGGTCGATGGCGCATGAATCGCCTCATCGTCGCCCTCCTCGCCACCGTCGACGCCGCCCTCGCGGTGGCCGTCGGCCTCGCGGCGACCCTCGCGCCGTTGACCCTGCTGTGGGTGTTCGGCTTCGGCGGCGCAGCCGACTGGGGTGCCATCTGGCCCGCCGGCGTCACGGTGTGGCAGCTCGGCAACCTGGTGCCGCTCGCGATCGAACTGCCCCCGGAGTACCTCGCCGCGACGGGGATCGACGGGGAGGCGGCATCCTTCGTCCTGTCGCTCTCGCCCCTCGCGTTCGCCGGATTCACCGTCATCTTCGCGGCGCGCTCGGGCGTGCGCGCCTCGCGGGCGGACGCGTGGCTGACCGGCGTCGCCACCGCGACCGTGGTCTTCGCCGCCCTCGCCTCCGGGGCCGCCCTGACCGCGCAGAACCCCATCGCGACCGCTCCGACGTGGCAGGCCGTCCTCGTGCCGACCCTGCTGTTCGCGGTTCCCGCCGTCGTGGCAGCGCTCATCACGGAATGGCGCGAGGCCGGCGGCGGTGCCGTGGCGAGGCTGCGCGACCGTGTCGAGGCGGCGCCGAACGGCTGGGGCGACGTTCCGGGTGTCGTCGTGCGCGGCTCGGCCGTCGTGGTGACGGGGCTCATCGGACTCGGAGCGGCCGTGACCGCGGTCGCCCTCTTCACGCGGGCGGGGCACGTGGTCGCGCTGTTCCAGGCCGGCAACGTCGATGCCGCCGGTGCGGCGGTTCTCACGCTCGTGCAGCTGGCGTACCTTCCGACACTCGCCGTGTGGGGGCTCGCCTTCGTCGCGGGACCGGGCTTCGCCGTAGGCGAGGGCACAGCGGTCTCGCCCGCGGCGACGCAGGTGGGCGTCGTGCCCGGCATCCCGATGCTCGGCGCGGTGCCCGACTCCACCACGTCCTGGCTGCTCCTTCTCGCTCTCGCCCCCGTGGCTCTCGGGGCCTTGGCGGGATGGATCGCCCGCTCCCGCCTCGTCCATGCGGGCGACGGCGGTGCGCCGGCGACGGACGATCCGATCGGTGCGCGACTGGTGGCCGCGGCCGCCATCGCCGTCCTGGCCGCATCCGCGGCGGCTCTCCTCGCGTTCGCCGCAGCCGGCTCGCTCGGGCCGGGCAAGCTCTCGACGTTCGGCCCCGATCCCGGACCCCTCGCCCTCGCCGTTGCTCTCGAGGTGTTCGTCGGTGCCGCGATCCTGCTGCTCTCGCCGCGGGGCCGGCGGTCGAGCCTCGGCGCGTCACGGACGGTCGGCGTCGCGACCGACCTCGAGGCTGCGGACGTCGACGCGCGCCTGAGCGGACTGATCGCGGGTGCTCCTCGCCCCGACGCCGAGGAGCGGCATCCGTCCCCGTTCGTGTCGACGGAGGAGCCCGGCCCGGCGGTCGACGAGGCGCGCGGCGAGCCGGCCCCCTCGTTGGACGAGGCGCGCACCGAGCCGATCGAGCTGCCCCCGCGAGACTGAGGCGCTTCTACCACCTCAGTCTCATGAAGACAAGGGTGTTGCGCGCAGGAGCTAAACCGCTTTAGAGTCTGAACCGGTTTAGTACAGGGAGACTCATGCCACAGCAGCCGCCGACGATCACCGACGTCGCCCGTGAGGCGGGGGTCAGCAAAGGGCTCGTCTCGTTCGCGCTCAACGACCGCCCGGGCGTCTCGGCCGAGACGCGTGCGCGTATCCTCGAGGTTGCGCGCGAGCTCGGCTGGACCCCGAGTCTGCGTGCGCGCTCCCTCAGTACCGGCCGCTCGTTCGCGTGCGGCCTGGTGCTCGGGCGCAGCCCGGACGTCATCGCGGCGGACCCGTTCTTCCACTCGTTCATCGCCGGGCTGGAGGACGAGTTCTCGATGTCGGGCCAGGTGCTCGTGCTCGCGGTCGCGACGCCCGGCCGGCAGGAGTCGGAGACCTACCGCGGACTGGCGGTCGACAAGCGGGTCGACGGCGTGATCGTCACGGACCTGCGCGCCCACGACCCGCGGCTCGAACTGGTCGATCGCCTCGGGCTCGCCGCGGTCACGCTGGGCGTGCCCGACGCCGAGACGCCGTTCTCGTCGGTATCGGTCGACGACGGCGCGGGGATCCATGCCGCTGTCCGCCACCTGTCCGACCTCGGCCACCGTCGCATCGCCCACATCGCAGGACCCGACGGGATGCTGCATGCCCGCACCCGCCGGCAGGCGTTCGAGTCGGCGGCCGCCGAGTTCGGCCTCGTCGCCGCCTCCGTCGAGACGGACTTCAGCGCCGCAGAAGGAGCCGCCGCGACCGGCGCGCTGCTGGACGGCGACGCGCCGCCGACCGCCATCGTGTACTCCAACGACCACATGGCGATCGCGGGCCTCGGCGTGGCGCGCCGGCGCGGACTGTCGGTCCCCGGCGACCTCTCGATCACCGGCTACGACGACACCGAGATCGGCCGCTACGTCAATCCGGCTCTCACCAGCGTCGCCACCGACGCCCGGGAGTGGGGCCGCGTCGCGGCCCGCACGCTCCTCGGCGCCATCGAGGGCCACGACGCGGTGAACGTCCGCCTGAACGAACCCACCCTCACCGTGCGCGAGTCCACCGGACCCGCGCCGACCGACACTCGCGGCGACCGCCGCGACCGATGAAGGAGCACGAGATGCGACGACGCATGATCCTGGCGGCGGGAGCCGTGGCAGGTGTCCTGGCCCTGACGGCCTGCGGCGGCGGTGGTGGCGGCGGTGGCGACGCCGGCATGGACAGCCGCGGCGAGATCACCATCTGGTATTCGAACAACGAGGCCGAGATCGCGTGGGGTGAGCAGATGGTCGAGGCGTGGAACGCCGAGAACCCCGACGAGCAGATCAAGGCACAGGAGATCCCCGCGGGCGCATCGAGCGAAGAGGTGATCGGCGCTGCGATCACCGCCGGAAACGCCCCGTGCCTGATCTTCAACACCTCGCCCGCCGCGGTGCCGGGGTTCCAGAAGCAGGGCGGACTGGTCAACCTGTCGGAGTTCGAGGACGGCGACGACTACATCACCGAGCGGTCAGGAGAAGTCGCCGAGCAGTACCGGTCCGAAGACGGCGGCTTCTACCAGCTGCCGTGGAAGTCCAACCCGGTCATGATCTTCTACAACAAGGACATGTTCGCCCAGGCGGTACTGGACGCCGAGAACCCGCCGCTGGCCACCTACGACGAGTTCCTCGAGACCGCGCGGGCGCTCAAGGCGGCCGGTGTCGCCTCGTATGCGATCAACCCCGCGCCGACGAGCGAGTTCTTCCAGTCCTGGTTCGACTTCTATCCGCTGTACGCCGCGCAGACCGGCGGCACGCTGCTCGTCGAAGACGGCGCGGCCACGTTCGACTCCGAGGACGGGCAGGTTGTCGCGGAGTTCTGGCGCACGCTCTATGAGGAGCAGCTGGCCGGGCAGGAGCAGTACCAGGGCGACGCGTTCGCCGACGGCTACGCCGCGATGGCGATCGTCGGGCCGTGGGCGATCGACGTCTACGGCGAGGACGTGAACTGGGGCGCCGTCCCGGTGCCGACGCAGGAGGGCACCGCCCCCGAGGAGACGTGGACGTTCAGCGACGCCAAGAACGTCGGCCTGTTCACGGCGTGCGACAACAAGGCGACGGCGTGGGATGTGCTCAAGTTCGCCACCAGCGAGGAGCAGGACGGGATCTGGCTCGAAGAGACGGGGCAGATGCCGATGCGTGCGAACCTCACCGAGACGTACGCGGACTACTTCGCGGCGAACCCCGCCTACGAGCAGTTCGGAGACCAGACCTCGCGCACCGTCGAGGTGCCCAACGTGCCGAACTCGGTCGAGATCTGGCAGGTGTTCCGCGACGGCTACTCGGAGTCGGTGATCTTCGGCGAGACGGAGATCGACGCCTTCCTCTCCGACACCGCAGCCGAGGTCGACGAACTGGCGGCGGGCTGACATGAGCGCGACGGTGGCGGGGCCGCCCGGACGGACCGGGGACGACCCGGACCGCGCCGGGTCGGCCGCGCCCGCCGCGGCGCCGGCGCAGCCGGAGCGGCGCACGCGTCGACGGATCCTGGGTGCACAGCCCCTCGGCATCCTGTTCTCGGCGCCGTATCTGGTGTTCGTGATCCTGGTGTTCGCGTGGCCGATCGTCTTCGCGGTGTGGATGTCGTTCCAGGACTACTTCTTCGCCGCACCGGGAGCCGACGTCGAGCGGCCGTTCGTCGGGTTCGAGAACTACGTCGAGGTGCTCACCGATCCGGACGTATGGCAGTCGTTCGGTAACGTCGGCGTCTTCCTGCTGATCAATGTGCCCCTCACCGTCGTGCTGTCGATCGTCCTGGCGACCGCGTTGAACAGCGTCGTGCACGCCCGCACGTTCTTCCGCGTGAGCTACTACGTGCCGTACGTGACGGCGTCGGTCGCGGTCGTCGCGGTGTGGCTGTTCCTCTTCTCGAGCAACGGCCTGGTCAACAACGTCCTCGGTCCGCTCGCCCCGCAGCCGTCCTGGCTCATCAACAGCGCCCTCGCCATGCCGACGATCGCGCTCTTCGTCACGTGGAAGGGCCTCGGGTTCTACATCCTGCTCTACCTCGCGGCGCTGCAGAACGTGCCGAAAGAGCTGTACGAATCGGTCTCGACGGACGGGGGTGGCCGCATCCGGCAGTTCTTCTCGGTCACGGTCCCGGGCGTGCGCCCGGCGACGCTCCTGGTGGTGCTGCTGTCGACGATCACGGGCGCCAACCTCTTCACCGAGCCCTACCTGCTGACCGGCGGCGGCGGCCCGAACGGCGCCTCGACGTCGCCGGTGCTGCTGATCTATCAGCGCGGGATCGAGCAGGGCAACCCCGACGTGGCCGCCGCGATCGGCGTGATCCTGATCCTCTTCGTGCTCGTGATCGCGTGGCTGCAGCGCCGGTTCGTGGGAGGTGACGAGACATGAGGCGCGCACTCGGAAGCAAGGTCGCGCTCTACGTGGTGTTGAGCCTGGGCGCGCTGGCGTTCCTGTTCCCCTTCTACTACATGGTGATCGGGTCGCTGCAGACCGACGTCGACACGACCGTGGCCGGCGCGTTCCCCGACCCTTCCAACCTCACGCTGGACAACTACGTCGCGATCAACGAGCGGATCAACCTGTTCCAGGGGCTGCTCAACTCGGGGATCTTCACCGGGGGCGTGCTGCTCGGAACCGTCGTGTTCGGCGTCCTCGCCGGCTACGCGCTCGCGGTCCTGCAGTGGCGAGGGCGCAGCGCGACGTTCGCGCTCGCGCTGCTGGTGCAGGTCGTGCCGTTCCAGCTGCTCATGATCCCGCTGTACGTGCTGATCGCACGGGACTACGGACTGTCCGACACGTACGTCGGCATGATCGTGCCGTTCTTCATCAACTCGACGGCTGTCGTGATCTTCCGGCAGTACTTCCTGCAGCTCCCGCAGGATCTGTTCTCAGCGGCCCGCATCGACGGTGCGGGGGAGTTCCGGCTGCTGTGGAGCGTCGCCCTGCCCCTCGTTCGTCCGGCGCTGCTGACCGCCGTGCTGCTGACCTTCATCGGGCCGTGGAACGAGTTCCTGTGGCCGTTCCTCATCACCAAGGAGGCATCGATGCAGCCGCTCGCCGTCTCGCTGGCGAACTTCATCTCGAACATCGCCGCCTCCACCGCCAACCCGTTCGGCGCCATGATGGCCGGCGCCGTCGTGCTGGCGATCCCGGCGGTGACCCTGTTCATCGTCTTCCAGCGGTATTTCACCAGCAACGACCTCGGATCCGGAGTGAAAGGATGACCATGCCCGGAACAACCCCCTCGATCCCGTACCGGCTGACCCGGATGGGCGTCGTGATGACGCCGCAGCCCGGCGATCCGAACGAAGCCGAGGGCGTGCTCAATCCCGCCTCCGGGCGGGGTCCGGACGGCGAGCTGTACCTGCTGCCGCGCCTCGTCGCCGAGGGGAACGTCTCGCGCGTGGGGCTCGCGCGCGTCGTCGTCGAAGACGGCGTCCCGGTGGCTGTCGAGCGCGAGGGCGTGGTGCTCGAGCCCGACCGCGGCTGGGAGCGCGGCGCCGGCAACGCCGGTGTCGAGGACCCGCGCACGACCTGGATCGACGCGCTGAGCCTGCACGTCATGACCTACGTCGCCTATGGGCCGCTCGGACCGCGCACGGCGATCGCCGTGTCGGACGACCTGCGCGAGTGGCGGCGTCTGGGACCGGCACTGTTCCGGTACCAGGACGAGCTCGACATGGACCTGAACCTCTTCCACAACAAGGACACGGTGTTCTTCCCCGAGCCCGTGACGGCCCCGGACGGCACCGAGGCACTGGCGGTGCTGCACCGGCCCATGTGGGATCTCAGCGAGACCAAGCCCGGGCAGGGCGTCCGTCTGCCCGCAGGGATCGAGGACCCGCGCCAATCCATCTGGATCAGCTACGTGCCGCTCGCGGCGGTGCACGAGGACCTCTCGAACCTCGTCCTGTGGGAGCAGCATCGGTTCGTGGCCGGCCCCGAGTATCCGTTCGAGGACGTCAAGATCGGCGGTGGCCCGCCGCCGCTGCGGGTGCCCGAAGGCTGGCTCGTGCTGCATCACGGGGTGACCGGTGTCATCGACAATGCGTTCGCGCAGCAGCAGCGCGTCAACTACGCCGCGGGCGCCCTCCTGCTGGATGCCGCCGATCCGTCCCGCGTGATCGCACGCACCCCCGAGCCGCTGCTCGCGCCCGAGACCGAGGACGAGCGCAGCGGCATCGTCCCCAACGTCGTCTTCCCGACGGCGATCGAAGAGGTCGACGGCCGCCTGTTCGTCTTCTACGGCATGGCCGATTCCAAGATCGGCGTCGCGCTCCTGGAGCGCACCGACGCCGGCTGAGAAAGGATCGAGAATCCCATGAACACGCACGCACGACGGGGTGCACGCGTGATGGCGGCGTCCGCCGCCGTCGCACTCGCGTCGGCGCTCGCGGTGGCCGCGCCCGCCGCCGCAGCGCCTGTACACGCGCAGTCGCCGGCTGCGGCATCCGTCGCCCCGCTGACGGAGCTCGCGCATCTCGAGTTCCTTCTCGACGAGGCGACGCCCCCGGCGGATGTGCCGGGGCACACGACCTACCGCCTCGATGCGGAGCCGTCGCTCGTGATGCCGTGGACATACGCCGACGCGCGACCCGGTGGCACATTCGAGCGGGTCGGCGGCGGTCCGCTCGACCCGGCGACCGGTCACTGGGGGCAGGGCGCCTACAACGCCGACGACATCTCGCGCGCCGCCGTCGTGTACCTGCGGCACTGGCAGCAGACGGATGCCGAGACGAGCCGTGACACCGCGTACGAGCTGCTGCGCAGCCTCGCCTACCTGCAGACGGCCGACGGGCCGAACGCCGGCAACGTCGTGCTGTGGATGCAGCCCGACGGCACGTTGAACCCGTCGGCCGAGCCGGTCGAGCTGCCCGACCCGTCGGATTCCGGGCCGAGCTATTGGCTCGCGCGGACGGTGTGGGCCTTCGGCGAGGGCTATGCGGCCTTCCAGGACGCCGACCCCGAGTTCGCCGCCTTCCTCGAAGACCGCCTGGGGCTCGCCGTCGCGGCGATCGACCGGCAGGTGCTGTCGCGGTACGGCGAGTGGGCGGAATCGGACGGCATGCGCGTGCCGGCGTGGCTGATCGTGGACGGGGCGGATGCCTCGGCCGAGGCCGTGCTCGGACTCGCGGCGCGCGTGCGCGCCATGCCGGACGACGCCGCCGCGGCCGACGCTCTGCGCAAGCTGGCAGAGGGGATCGCCGCCATGTCGGCCGGCGACGTGGGCTCGTGGCCGTACGGTGCGGTGCTGCCCTGGGCGCAGTCGCGCAGCATGTGGCACGGATGGGGCTCGCAGATGCCGGCGGCACTGGCGGCGGCATCCGTCGTCCTCGAGGACCCGGCGCTCGCCGAACCAGCGGCGCGCGACGCGGCGCTGTTCACGACGACGCTGCTGACCGCGGGAGGCCCCGACAACGGATGGTTCCCGACGCCTGCCGATCGCGTGCAGATCGCATACGGTGCGGACTCGCGCGTGCAGTCGCTGGTCGCGGTGGCCGACGCGACGGGCTCGACCGGGTTCGCCGACCTCGCTGCCATGCAGGCGGCATGGTTCTTCGGCGCCAACCCGGCCGGCACGCCGATGTACGACCCCGCCACCGGCGTGACGTTCGACGGCATCCAGCCGGACGGCGGCGTCAACCGCAACAGCGGAGCCGAGAGCACGATCCACGGACTGCTCACGATGCTGGCGCTGGACGCGCGGCCCGACCTCGCTGTGCGCGCCACGACGATCGCGACGGTGTCGGCGCGCGACGGGCTGAGCCTGGTCGAGGCGGAATCCTCGGTCGACACCACGGGCGTCGTGTCGGCACCCGTGCCGTGGACGGGCGAGTCGCTCTGGTCGGGCGGTGCGCTCACCCTGACCGCGGGCACGCACGCCGTGTTCGACCTCGGCGCCGCTTCGGTGGATCGCTCGATCGAGCCGGTGGTGTGGTCGGAGCCCGGTGCCGAGAGCTCGTCGACGTGGCGCACCGGACACCGCCCGCTCGGAGACCTCGACATCGTCGGCCCGGACCAGGGGATCTCGCCGAGCCCGGGCGTGCTGCTGCCGCATTCCGTCGAGCGCGATGTGCCCGCCGGTGCGACGACCGTGCGGGTCGACGCGGTCGGCGGCTCCCTGATGCTCGACGCGCTCATCGTTCGGCCCGCCGTGTCACGCCTGGTGCTCAGCGGCGAGGGCAGCACCGAGCTGGTGCACTCGACGATCGACCGGCCGCAGCCGGTGCGCATCGGGGAGTCGCCGACGCCGCTGTCGGTGCGCGTCTACGACGCGTCGGGCGCGCTGGTCCGCGAGCGCGGCATGCAGGGTGGCGGCACGATCGTGCTTCCCGCGGGAGGGTTCGCGATCGCGCAGTCCTGAAGACGCCGCACCCGGCTGCCGGGGGGCCTGGCCGGGTGCGGTCGGGAGGACGGATGCCTCGGACCGAGGCATCCGTCCTCCCGCGCGCAGGGCGGCGCGCGCGCCCCGGCTAGACTGACCGGGTGCTCTCGGTCGCCGTTCTCATCTCGGGCACAGGGTCGAATCTGCGAGCCCTGCTCGACGCGGCCGCCGACCCCGATTACCCCGCTCGCGTCGTCGTCGTCGGCGCGGACCGCGAAGCCGAGGGCTTCGCGCATGCCGAGGAGTACGGCATCCCCACGTTCATGGTCCCGTACGCGCAGTTCGAAAGCCGTGAGGAGTGGGGCGCCGAGCTCGGTGCCCAGCTCGCCGTGTGGCAGCCCGACCTGGTCGTGCTGAGCGGACTCATGAGGCTCCTGCCCGCCGCGCTCGTCGACGAGTGGTCGCCGCGCATCATCAACACCCATCCGGCCTACCTGCCCGAGTTCCCGGGCGCGCACGGCGTCCGCGACGCGCTCGCCGCCGGCGTCGACCAGACCGGAGCCAGCGTCATCCTGGTCGACACCGGGGTCGACAGCGGCCCGATCCTCGCTCAGGAGCGCGTGCCCGTGCTCGCCGGCGACGACGAGCACACCCTGCACGAACGCATCAAGCCCGTGGAGCGGCGACTGCTGATCGACGTCGTGCGCCGCATCGCGACCGGCGACCTCGACCTCGCCGCGCAGGCCGCCTCCCGCGCCCCCGCACCCTGACTTCGTCCCCAGCACCGAGGAGATCCGCCATGGCCGGACCGAGCCACGACCCCGCCCTGTACCGCACCCGCGACGTCGTGCCCGTCCGTCGTGCGCTCGTCTCGGTCAGCGACAAGACCGACCTGCTGAAGCTCGCCGAGGCGCTGGTCGCCGCAGACGTCGAGATCGTCTCGACCGGGTCGACGGCAGCGACCATCCGCGACGCCGGGTTCGCCGTCACCGACGTCGCGAGCGTCACGGGGTTCCCCGAGTCGCTCGACGGTCGCGTGAAGACGCTGCACCCGAGCGTCCACGCCGGGCTGCTGGCCGATCTGCGACTGGAGGACCACGAGCGGCAGCTCGCCGACCTCGACATCGAGCCGTTCGAACTGGTCGTGGTCAACCTCTACCCGTTCGTCGAGACCGTGCGCTCGGGCGCCCAGGGCGACGACGTCGTCGAGCAGATCGACATCGGCGGCCCCGCCATGGTGCGCGCATCGGCGAAGAACTACGCCAACGTCGCCATCGTCGTCTCGCCGTCGTCCTACCCGGCGGTCATCGAGTCGCTCGGCACCGGCGGCACGAGCCTCGTGCAGCGCCGCGAACTCGCCGCGCGCGCCTTCGCGCACACCGCCGAGTACGACCGTGCCGTGGCGACCTGGTTCTCGGAGGGCACGCTCACCGAAGAGGACCTGCCGGCCCACCTCACCATCAAGGCCGAGCGGCTCGCGACGCTGCGCTACGGCGAGAACGCCCACCAGCGCGCCGCGATCTACACGCGCAACGGCGGTCACGGCATCGCCCAGGCCACCCAGCTACAGGGCAAGGAGATGTCCTACAACAACTACGTCGACGCCGACGCCGCCCTGCGCGCCGCGTTCGACATGGTCAAGCCCGCCGTGGCGATCATCAAGCACGCGAACCCGTGCGGCATCGCCGTCACGGCGCCCCACGCCCTCGACCCCATCGCCAGCGCCCACCTGCGTGCTCACGAGTGCGACCCCGTCTCGGCGTTCGGCGGCGTGATCGCAGCCAACCGCACCGTCACGCTCAAGATGGCCGAGAACCTGCGCGACATCTTCACCGAGGTGATCGTGGCGCCCGACTTCGAGCCCGAGGCGCTCGAGGTCTTCCGCCTCAAGAAGAATCTGCGCATCCTGAAGCTGCCCGCCGACTGGCAGCAGGAGCGCATGGACGTGCGGCTGGTGTCGGGCGGACTCCTCCTTCAGGACGCCGACCGGTTCCCCGACGACATCGAATCCGTCGCGAAGGACTGGCAGCTGGTGTCGGGCGAGCGTCCCGCCGACGAGGAGATGACGAACCTCATCTTCGCGTGGAAGTCCTGCCGTGCCGTCAAGTCCAACGCCATCGTGCTGGCAAAGGGCTCGGCCACGGTCGGGATCGGCATGGGCCAGGTCAACCGCGTCGACTCCTGCCGGCTGGCCGTGGAGCGGGCGGGCGACCGCGTGGCCGGCTCGGTTGCGGCATCCGACGCCTTCTTCCCCTTCGCCGACGGACCGCAGGTGCTTCTCGACGCCGGCGTCTCGGCGATCGTGCAGCCCGGCGGCTCGGTGCGCGACGACGAGGTCATCGCGGCCGCGCAGGCTGCCGGCGTCACGATGTTCTTCACCGGCGAGCGCCACTTCTTCCACTGAGACCCGCACACCTGCGGGTGCGACGTGCGACCGGGCATGGGGAATGCTCCCCATCGTGGTCGTCCGCGTCGCGTGGATAGCATGATGCGACTGGTCGTGAACGCGGGGGACGGGGCGCAGCAGTGGGTGACGTCGAAATCGACCGCTACGCGCTCGAGAGCGCAAAGCTGGTGCTCGATCAGGCGCTCTTGAACTACCGCGCCAAGGCCGAGGACGCGTGGCGTCGAGACACGGGGATCGGTGATCCGTGCGGCCGCACCCTGCTGCGCGTGATGGTCGAGAATGCTGTCGGCGCCGCCCTGATGCGTGTGACCGCAGAGGACGCCGACGCGATCGTGGTGAGCGCGCAGCTGCTCGACATCCTCGATTCGTTCACCGAGCTGGACGTCTCATTGAGCGCGGATTGGGATCGGGACTATGTCGCTGACCTCGCCTGAGCTGGGGGTGCCGCTCGAGCGCATCGACTACGACGAGGGTGGAATCGAGGCCCTCTCCGATGCCCTCCGCGACCTCGCCGAGGACGGACGAGACGCGGGTGTCGTCCTGCGCAACATCGACGGCGGACTGGAAGGCCGAGGCGAGGCGATCAGGTCCGTCCAATCGGACGCCGGCGATGTCGCCGGTCGCATCACTCCGACGACGCAGATGGTCGACCGCATCGCGGCGGCGCTGAAATCGTACGGCGAGGCGGTCGCCCAGCACGGGCGCGTCGCGAACGATCTGATAGACGACATCGAAGCCGCTCACGCGGCGGTGGAGTCGGCCGAGGCGTCGGCCGCCACGGCCGACGGCGAGATGGGCGGATTGAGCGACGACGCGACGTCGCGTGAGGTCGCTCTCGCCGAAGAGGCCGCCGCGGACGCGGAGGACGCTCTCGCCCGTCGGCGCACCGAGCTGTCCGACCTGTGGGAGCAGTGGGAGGCCGCGTACCGCGGCTGGGACGCCGCGTATGACGCCGCTCTGGCGGCCATGGCGAACATCGACCACGCCTATGTGCCGGCGAGCCTCCGGGCATCCGTCACGGCGCTCACGAGCGCCGACTCACCCGCCGAGGTCGCGGCGATCTGGGCCGGTCTGACCGATGACGAGCGTGCCGATCTGCTGAGCACACGCCCTGAGCTCGTCGGCAACCTCGAAGGTGTGCCGTACCCGGTGCGGTTCGAGGCGAACCGCCTCACCTACGCGGACACCATGGCGGGCGCACCGTACGGGGAGCCGCTCGACAGTCAACTGCTGCAGCTCGGGATCGAGATGGACTCGAACGACGGCGAATTGCTGATGTTCCACCCGTTCGAGCAGCCGCAGGCCACCGGTGCCGTCGTCTACGGCGTCACCCGCGACGCCGAGGGCAACGTCGTCGACCCGTTCGAAGGCGTGACCAACGTCAACGTGCTCGTCGGCGGGATGTTCTCCGGGCTCGGTGACCTCGAAGCCTGGGGCGGCAGCGCGCGCGAGCTCAACAGGTACGCCGAAGCATACGGCGCGGACGGCACAGGCTCGATCACGATCGCGTGGTACGGCTACGACTCGCCCAATCTGCTCACCGAGGCCACGATGGGAAGCGCGACCGAGGGCGCGGCGCGCCTCAGCGAGACCCTGAGGGGACTCGATCACGGGGTGTCGTCGTCGGTGACGACGTCGGTCATCGGGCATTCCTACGGCAGCACCACGGCATTTCTGGCTGTCGGCGGCAGCTCGTCCGACCTGGGCGTCGATCGCTTGATCGCCGTCGGGTCGGCCGGCGTCCCCGACGGCTACCACGCCTCGTGGACCGGGGACGAGCCGATGGATTACTCCGGCGTCGAGATCTTCGCCTCCCGGGCTCCCGGCGACGGCGTCGCCCGCTTCGGCGAGTGGAGCTCGTTCGGGCACGGCACCGACCCCGAGTCGATCGACGGCGCCACGAGCTTCGAGAGCGACGGCGGTACGGCGCCGTCGCTGGAGGGTACGCCCGAGCCGGTCGTCGGAACGCCGGGCCACGCCAGCCACGACGGCGGCAACTCGTTCTGGGGCTGGTGGGAGGAGGACAACGGGTACCTTTCGCGGGACTCCGAGTCGTTCCGTAACATTGCCAACATCGTTGCCAACGGAGAGGTGCTGCAGTGAGCAGAGGTGGAGCGCGGGCCAAGCGCCGCGCGACATCCGCGCTCGCGGTGGCGATGCTGTTCGCGGTGTCGATCCTGACGGGATGCGGAGGTGGCCCGGTGGTCAAGCCCACAGGTGACGAGCTGTTTGCACAGGCCGAAGAGGTGTACTTCGAGTACCGCGAGGCGGTCAACGGTGTGCTGGCGGTGATCTCTGACGGCCCGTGGGAGGTGGATGGAAGCAGCGCCTACGGGATGGTTCCCTCCAGCGCCGGATGCGGGGACGGGTGGAACTTCAGCCTCGCCCGCTCGACGAAGGTCGACCCGGCCGCGCAGGATCAGATGCGGCAGGACGTCGCCGACCATCTCACCGACGCGGGCTATGAGGTCGAGGGGATGGACCTCGGCTCGGGTGAGATCACCTCGAGTGACGTCATCGTCCGGGAGCAGGCGCCTTTCTCGCTCCTCACCGTGACGTTCGTCGACAACGGCAACGTCCTGGTCGTCGCCGACACCGCGTGCCACCCCGGCGACCACTTCGAACTCAATGACATGCTGTTCGGGGACGCCCAGCTGGCCAAGGGCTACCTTCCGCAGCAGGAGTCGCCGTCCGATCCGCTGTTCTTCGGCATCACACCGGGCGATCCGCAGTTCCTGCCCTCGCCCGCGCCGTGACCCGCCTCGACCGGCCGCTGTCGCGAGCCAGGTTAGGGTCGATGCGGAGTTTGCATCAGGAGGACCGGTGATCTGGGAGATTGACGAGGCGTCTCATCGTGTCGAGGGCCTCGACGAGAACGGCCGCGCCCGGCCGGAGTACGCCGCCTCGCTCGGGCTCGTACCGGCGCCGTTCGGCCGCCGCGCGCTCGCTGCGACCATCGAGGCCGCGGTATATGTCGTGCTGCAACTGCCGATGCTCTTCGGAGTCCTGCCCGGCCTGATCGCCCTCGCGACGGCGCCCAGCGGGACGGTGCTGGGCGGCGGCGACCTCGTGCTGATCGTCGTGCTCGCGGCCGTCTCCACTGTGCTCAGCACGGCGTTCGTCATCACCCAGCTCACGCTGCACGGACGCCGGGGAGTGACCCTGGGCAAGGCCATCGCCGGGATCCGCTCGGTCAACGTCCGTACGCTCGAGCGACCCGGGTTCTGGCGCGGGGCGGTCGTGCGTGCCCTGGTGCTGTGGGCGAGCTTCGCGGTCCCGCTGATCGGTCCGCTCCTGGTCATCGCGCTGTCGCCGTTCTTCGATGGCGAGCAGCGCGGGCGCGGGTGGCCCGACCTTGCCGGCGCCACGTGGTTCGTCGACGTCCGCAACGGGCTCAACCCCTACGACGCCAAGCGCATGCGGATCGCCCGCAAGACCGTCGCCACCGACCTCGCGGATGTGCGCAGCGAGCTGCCGTCGCTCGCGACACCCGCGGACGAGCGCGGCACGACGGCCTACATTCCCACGTCGCGCAGCAGCGGGGGAGTTCTGGGCGCCGCCCGGGGCGAAGGCGCGCCGGCCGACGAGAGCGCCGCCTACGCCCCTGCCACGGTCGCTCCGACTGCAGCTCCTGTGACGCCACAGGGTCCCACGGCATCCGCTCCCGTCGCGTCGTCCGCACCGCAGAGCCCTCCGGTCGTCCCGCCGGCGACCGCCGGTGGAGGCTCGGCGTGGGTTCCACCGCGGTTGCTCCCGGATCAGGAGGCGGATGCCGCAGCCCCGGCGGCTGCGGCCGCTCCGGCTGCTCAGGCGCCGGCTCCCGCGCGGCGCGTTGCGGCTCCGGCATCCGCTCCCGCGTCCTCGCGAGCGTCGACCCCGCAGGCGGCATCGGCGGCACCGGCGATCGTCCTGACCCTCGACAACGGCGAGGAGGTCCGCGTCGAAGGTCCCGGCATCCTGATCGGCCGGGATCCGGCGCTGATCCCGGGCGGTCCGGCACTCGCCCTGGGCGCGATCACCGACCCGACGAAGTCGGTGTCGAAGACGCATCTCGCGATCATGCGGTCGGGCACGGCGGTCGTCGTGATCGACCTCGGGTCGACCAACGGCAGCGCGCTGCTGCGCGACGGATCCGAGCGGACGCTCGGCCCCCACGAACAGGTGGCGCTGCGCTCCGGCGATACGATTCGCCTCGGAGACCGCCACGCACGCATCCGGATCGGCTGAGGCCGGGATGGGCACGAGGACAGGTAGATGAGACTCAAACTCACGCTCCAGCGTCGCGACGAGAAGCACACCGACATCGTCGTCACCTCCGACACGACGGCGACGGTGCAGGACGTCGCCCGCCGTATCGTCGAGGCGGACCCCGCCCGGGACGTCGTCGCCTCCGCGCAGGATGTGCTCACCCTCCGCGTTGCGCCGCCGACCTCGTCGGCGTTCCAGCTGCTCGAGCCCGACATGCTCATCAGCGATGCCCCGGTCGGCTCCGGCTTCGTCGCCTCGGTGGTCAACCTCGGTGCGGACTACGTCTCGTCCCGGCGTGCCGGCGCGCCGGCCGCAGCGATCCTCTACGCGGTCGCGGGGCCCTTCGCGGGCCGCGAGTTCCAGTTGCCGCGCGGCCACTTCACGATCGGCCGGGCCGCGGGCAACGACATCGTGCTGGATGACCCGCTCATCTCCAAACGTCACGCCCGCATCGAGGTCGGCGCGACTGTCGAGCTCGTCGACCTCAACTCGGCGAACGGCATCGTCGTCGACGGCGGCCTCGTGCAGCGCCTGCGGGTGATCCCCGGCCAGCGATTCGCCCTCGGTGACACCGAGCTCGTCGTCCACATGGTGCAGGACTACGCTCCCGCCGATCCGGATCCGGTGCTCGAGCGCGGCGGCACGCTGCTGTTCAACCGCAGCCCGCGCGTCGAGCCGCGGTACGTCGGCGAGGAGCTGGCCGAGCCGCGGATGCCGAAGGATCCGGTCAGCCGCCTGTTCCCGTGGCCGATGCTGGTCGCGCCGATCATCCTCGGCGTCTCGATCTTCGCGATGACCGGACGCCCCAACTCGCTGTTGGTGGTGCTGCTGTCGCCGCTGATGCTGCTCGGCAACTTCATCTCGCAGCGCACGCAGGTGGGGCAGCGGGCCAAGAAGGAGGCGGAGGTCTTCGAGCGTACGTTCGAGGAGCTCGAAGAAACGCTGTACCGCGAGCGGCCCCGGGAGCGCGAGGTGCGCAACGCCGAGGTGCCGCCGGTCGCCGTGGTGTTCGAGCAGGCCATGCGGCTCGGTCCGATGCTGTGGACCCGTCGTCCCGAGCACTGGAACTTCCTGTCGGTTCGTCTCGGCACCGCCGAGGCGCCGTCGCGTACGACGGTGAAGCAGTCCGACAACCCGGACGCGCTGCAGGAGTTCGTGGACCGGGTCGACCGCCTGCGCGAGCGGTACCGCATGATCGACGGCGTCCCGGTGCTCGAGTCGCTGCAGAGCGTGGGCGTCATCGGCGTCGCCGGCTCGCCGCGCGAGGCGGCGGACGCCCTGCGCGGACTCAGCGTGCAGCTGTTCGGCCTGCACTCGCCCAACGAGCTCGTCGCGGTCGCGCTCACCGAGCCGCAGTGGGCGCGGCAGCTCGAATGGCTCAAGTGGCTGCCCCACACCACGAGCGAGCGCAGCCCGTTCCGCGACATGCCGCTGTCGGACTCGGCCTCCACCGGCGCCGCCCTGCTGTCGGGGCTCGAGGAGCTCATCATGCGGCGGTCCAAGGCGGCGTCATCTCCACGCCTGCCGCTCGACGACGACTGGGATCCGATGCGCTACGGCACGGACGTGCGCCGAGCCGCCGAGGACGCGACCTTCCCCGGTCAGACCGCCGTGCTGGTGATCGTGACCTCCGACGCGCCGGTGGACCGCGCACGGCTCACGCAGGTGCTCGAGCGGGGCGCCGACGTCGGTGTCTACGGGATCTTCGTGGCCCCCGTCGTCGAGGCGCTGCCGGCCGTGTGCCGCAGCTTCGTGGACGTGTCGGGCGGCCTCGAATCCGCCCGCGCGGGCACCGTGCGCAGCGGCGTCGAATTCCCCGCGACGGTCGTGGAGGGCGTCTCGAACGAGCTCATGACGGTGCTGGCCAAGCGCCTCGCGCCGGTCGCCGACTCCAGCACCGTGATCGAGGACTCGTCCGACATCCCCAACTCGGTGATGTTCCTCTCGCTCGTGGGCACCGAGATGGCGGCCGACCCGTCGTTCGCGATCGAGCGCTGGCGCGAGAACAACACGATCCTCGACCGCTCCGGCGCCGCCCTCCCGCGGCTCAAGAAGGCCGGGACGCTGCGCGCGATCGTCGGTCAGGGTGCCACGGATGCCATGGCCCTCGACCTGCGGACGCAGGGCCCGCACGCCCTTGTCGGCGGCACGACGGGCGCCGGCAAGTCGGAGTTCCTGCAGGCGTGGGTGCTCGGCATGGCGGCGGCGCACAGCCCCGACCGCGTGACGTTCCTGTTCGTCGACTACAAGGGCGGCTCGGCGTTCGCGGACTGCGTCGGACTGCCGCACACCGTCGGCCTGGTGACCGACCTGAGCCCCCACCTCGTCCGTCGAGCGCTCACGAGCCTGCGCGCCGAGCTGCACTACCGCGAGCACCTGTTCAACCGCAAGAAGGCCAAGGACCTGCTCGAGCTCGAGAAGCGACGCGACCCCGACACGCCCCCCGCCCTCGTGCTGGTCATCGACGAGTTCGCCGCTCTGGCGGGCGAGGTGCCCGAGTTCGTGGACGGCGTCGTCGACATCGCGCAGCGAGGCCGGTCCCTCGGCATCCACCTCATCATGGCGACCCAGCGGCCCGCGGGCGTCATCAAAGACAACCTGCGCGCCAACACCAACCTGCGTGTCGCGCTGCGCATGGCCGACGAGTCCGACTCGAAGGACGTGGTGGACGACCCGGTCGCCGCGAGTTTCGATCCCGGCATCCCCGGCCGCGGCATCGCCAAGACCGGCCCGGGTCGCCTGGTCCCGTTCCAGTCCGCCTACGCCGGCGGCTGGAGCAGTGACGAGCCGGTCGTCGCCGACGTGAGCGTGGCCGAGCTGCGGTTCGGCTCGGTGCAGCGGTGGGAGCTGGAAGACAAGGGAGAGGATGCTGCGCACGACGTGGATCCCGGCCCCAACGACCAGAAGCGGATCGTGGCGACCCTGATCGCTGCGGCAGAGCAGGCCCGGATCCCGGCACCCCGGCGGCCGTGGCTGGACGACCTCGAGACGACGGTCGACATCCGCGCGCTCTCGGCGGGTCGCTCCGGGTCGATCCTGCTCGGCAAGAGCGACATCCCCGAGCGCCAGCTGCAGGAGGCGGTCTACTTCGAGCCCGATCGCGACGGATCGCTGCTGGTCTACGGCACGAGCGGGTCGGGCAAGTCCACCGTGCTGCGCACCGTGGCGATCTCGGCGGCGATGGGCCGCCGCGCCGAGAACGTCGCCGTGTACGGCCTCGACTTCGGCTCGGGATCGCTCAAGAGCCTCGAGGTCCTGCCGCACGTCGGCTCGATCATCCCCGGCGATGACGCCGAGCGCGTGCAGCGCATCATGCGCTCGCTCGCACGCGTGCTGGACGACCGCGGCAAGCGGTTCAGCGCCGCCAACGCCTCGAGCGTCGCGGAGTACCGCGAGCTGACCGGCCGTGATGAGGCGCGCATCATCCTGCTCCTGGACGGACTGCCGCAGTTCCGTGCCGAGTGGGAGTCCACCACGGCCCGGATGCCCTTCTATCAGGCGTTCATGCGGATCCTCGGCGAGGGTCGTCCGTTGGGCGTGCATGTCGTCGCGACGGCCGACCGCTCCGGCTCGGTGCCGACCGCGGTCAGCTCCAACGTGTCGCGCCGCGTCATCCTGCGCCTCTCGGACGAGAACGCGTACTCGCTGCTGAACGCGCCGAAGGACGTCCTCGACGAGCGCTCGGCACCCGGTCGCGCCATCGTCGACGGATTCGAGACCCAGATCGCCGTGCTCGGCGGCACGCCGAACGTGGCGGAGCAGACCAAGCTGCTCGGCCAGTGGGCGGAGGAGCTCCGCTTGCTGGGCGCTCGCGAGGTCGACGAGATCGGGTCGTTGCCCACCCGCCTGGCCTGGGGCACGCTGCCCGACCGCATCGGCGAGTTCCCGGTGCTCGGCGTCGCGGAGGACACGCTCGCGCCGCGCGACTTCGACCCCGTCGGCACGTTCGTCGTGGCTGGGCCGCCGCAGTCGGGCAAGACCACCGCGATGAAGGCGCTGATCACCTCGATGGTGCGCTTCGACCCCAAGGTGCGCCTTTTCCACCTGGGCGGGCGCCGCTCGCAGCTCAAGGATTTCGCCCCGTGGATGCGCAGCGCCACGACAGTGGACGACGCCAAGGAACTCGCCACAGAGCTCGCCGAACTGGTCACCGACGAGACCATCGGCGCTCGCCTGCTCATCGTCATCGAGGATGTGCCGCAGTTCGCGGATTCGCCGGCCGAGCGCCCGCTCAAGGCACTCCTGCAGGCGGTGAACCGCAGCGACCACCTGCTGATCGGCGACGCCGACGTGACCCAGGTCACCAGCGGGTTCGGCCTCATCGGCGACTTCAAGGGCGGACGGAAGGGCATCATCCTCAAGCCCGACGCCTTCGATGGCGACGCGGTCTTCAAGGTGCCGTTCCCCAAGGTCAAGCGCGCCGACTTCCCGGAGGGCCGAGGGATCTTCGTGCAAGCGGGCCGGCAGGTCACGGTGCAGATGCCCCTCGTCGAGGACGGCACACTGCCGGTCGCGCGGGCGGCTGCGACGCCTGCCGCTGCGGCCTCCAACGCCGACGCCGCGCCGGTCGACGTTCCCAGCGCATGAGGCGCAGGTCCACGTTGCGCGGGCATGGGGAATGGTCCCCATCGCCGGGTGCGATGGGCTCGCGTTAGGTTTCTGGTGTCGGCCCGGGGTGGGTCGTGTTTCTGAGTGAGGGAGTTGACGATGGCCGATTTCGGTGCTTCGTATGGCGAGATGGAGCAGGTGGCGTCGTCGCTGTCGCAGGCTCGTGATGACATCCAGGGTCAGCTGGACACGCTGAAGAGCCAGGTGGACACGCTGCTGGGTGAGGACTTCAAGACGCAGCACGCGTCGGGCAAGTTCGGTGAGGGTTACTCCGAGCTGACGACGGGTCTGAAGGGTGCTGTGGATGGCATCAACGACATGTCCGAGTCGCTGCTGGGCATGATGCGCGCGATCCAGGACCTGGACCAGCAGCTCGCCGGCGGCTGAGCACGCGCGGAGCGCGAGGGCGGCACGAAGCCGCCCTCGCGCTCGCTGGGTGACCATCAACAAGGCATGACCGGGGAGTGAGGACACGAGGTGGGAGTCAAGGTCAACTACGACGACCTCGGCGGACTGAGCACGCAGCTGAAGAGCATCATCGATGAGTTCGAGCACGCGGGCAGTCGTCGACGGGACTTGGAGGATGCCGTCGATCGGCCGTACGACCTGGGTGATCTGAAGGATGCCGCCCACGAGTTCGAGGGGCGCTGGGACGATCGCCGCAAGCGACTGATGGACAGCTGCAAGGGCCTCGCCGAGCACGTCGACAGTGTGATCAAGGCGTTCAAGGACTTCGACGAAGAAGCCGGCAACCAGACCGGCGAGAGATGAGCGGACGATGAGCGTTACTCCATACATGCCGTCGCAGACGCCGGGCGGCCAGCACCTCATCGAGCACCTGCGCGGTGACGCGGGCGACGTCCAGACCCGCGGCCAGCAGATCGTGGACCTGGGCACGGACATGTCCCAGGCGTGGTCCCTCATCCAGCGGCTCGTCCAGGACGGCGCCGACATGGAGGGGCACGCGATCGACAAGCTCCGCGAGGTGGCGGGCAAGGTGAGCGGCGACCTGTCGAAGGCGGCCGAGCTCTACGATGCCGTCGGACCTCACATCCTCACGTACGGCCAGGAGCTCGAGACTTCCAAGACCGCGATCGACCCGATCGTCGACGATCTCATCGAGTTGTGGGCCGCCTATTACTCGCTCAGCCGGGAGGCCGACACCGCGGAGGGCGCCGTCCCGCGGGAGCCCGACGACGACGCCGATGCGGACGAGCAGTCCGCGTACGACACGGCGAACGCGAGCGCCGTCGAGAAGCGCGGGCTCGCCGACAGCAAGAAGGACGAGTGGGACACCCGTGCCGGCGAGTACGACACGGAGTGGGACAGCTGGTACACCGCCTTCGACACCGCTGCCAGGAACATCAAGGAGGGGTTCAGCGGCAAGATTGAGGACTCGTGGAAGGACGACATGCGCGGCGCGCTGGAGTTCCTCTCCAACGTCCTCGCGATCGCCGGCATCGTGCTCGCCGTCCTCGCGATCGTGATCGGCGGGCCGATCATCGCGGCGCTCGCCGCGATCGTCGCGGTCGCCACGCTCGTCGTCGCCCTCACCCGCAAGCTGGCGTTCAACGACGGCAGCTGGGTCGACGTCGCGTTCGGCGTCATCGGCGTGATCCCCTTCATCGGGCCTGCCGCGCGCGGTCTGCGCGGCCTCGGCGCCCCTGGCGGCTGGCGCGCTCTCGGCACCGCATTCGGCGACGATGCCGCCCGTCTGTTCGGTGTCGGAGCGACCGGTGTCGACGACTGGCTGTCCGGCCTGAATCGCCTGCAGGGCGCTGGATTCGGAGCGAAGGCGGTGGACTTCACGACCGGTCTGCTGACCGGCAACAACATGGCGCACTGGGCGGACCCCGCTGTCATGACCGGCGGCCTCAACGTCCTCGAGGGCGTCGGCGGCATCTGGGCCACCCAGCTCGGCATCGCCGGCTGGATCAAGGACACCGCGGGGGGCGCGTTCCCGGGTTCGTTCGACCCCGATCAGAACCCGTTCTCTTGACGTGGTTCCGGCACGACCGCCAGGTGATGAAAGACTGGCATGGTGAGTGATCTGCGCGCGGAGCTGACCGGGAGCGTCGGGGCCACCGTGCCGCGGTACCGGATGCTGCTGCCACCGGGCTGGCGATCGTACGACCTGAGCAGCGACACCGAGCGTGAGCTCGTCGCAGCCGCCCGTGCGCGGCTCAACGAAGCAGGGCGGCCCGACCTGGCTGCGGCGCTCGCGACCCAGGTGAAGGACGCCGTCGCGAAGCTGCGCGAGCAGGACGCGTTCGCCTACGCGCTGCCCGCAGAGGGCTCGCCGACGTGGGTGCTGGGATCCGCGAGCCTGGTCGGCCTGCGCCGGCGGTCGACGCCGCGGTGGACGCTCGACGACATCGTCGAGGACGCGGTACGCAACCGCGGCGGTGTCGCCATCGGGGAGGGGCATCGGATCGTCCGGTGGACCGAACGTCACCCCACACGCGTGGACGGCGTCGATGCCGTGTCGTTCCTTATCCAGTTCCTGCTGCCGATTCCCGGCACGAAGCGCACGCAGGCCGTGCAGTGGACGGCGACGGTCGCGCACAGCGCCGACCTCCCGCAGGACGATCCCGTGCTCGAGGCATGGGTTGCACTCTTCGACCACCACATCGCCTCGTTCACCTGGAGCGTGCGCTGACATGCAGCTGAATCTCCGACACGACCCCGAGCACTGCATCCCGGTTCCGTTCATGGCGCAGTCTGCCGGCGAACGGGCCGCGTGGGCCCGCGAGACGGCGGCGGCGTTCGCGACGCGCCGGGAGCTGGCACCGGACGTCGCCACGCGCATCGCGGCGGCACTGGAGGATGTCGCCGCCGTGACCACCGACGAGAGCCGCAGCCTCGTCATCGTCGGGATCGAGGGGCGGGCGATCGCGCCGCTCACCGTGTTCGCGGTCGACGAGCGGCTCAGCGACGACGACCAGGCGGCATTCCTGTGGTCGGCGTCCGCTCTGCTGCCCGCGACGACCGAGATCCTCGAGACCGAGGGCTTCGGTGTCGGCATCTCGGCCACGCTGCTCGAGCGGCACGGAGAGCGGGACTTCGGTTTCGAACGCTGGCTGTTCCTGGGCGAGGAGACGACGGTCGCCGCCATCCTCGGCCCCGTCGCGCCGTACGCACTGGCGTTCGTGGAGGAGCCCGCCAAGGCGGTGCTGAGCACATCGACACTCGAGGGCTTCGTTCCCTCGAGCGACCGCGCGCGCGTGGAAGCACTGGATCGCGCGGTCGTTCGCTTCGGAGAGGACTGGCCGGCATGAGCGGAAGGCCGCTGACAGAACTGGTCGATGAGGCGAAGGGGTGGAGCGCGGTCGACTGGTGGCGGCTGGAGCTGCGCTCGTTCGCGCTGACGGCTGCGCAGCGCCCGCTCGCCGTGCTCGCGCCGAAGGAGGCGATGTCGGAGCACCGCGGCATCACCCTCGGCAGCTTCGTCCAGGGACTGGCCTACCTCTACGCCGTGGCCGCGCCGGTGATCGCCGCAGCGGCCATGCTCCGGTGGGTGCTGGGCGACACGGCGTATGACTTCCCGCTTGCGTTCGCCGGCTGGATCACGCTCGTGGGCCTCGTGGTCACCGGCTGGAGTGAGATCCAGCGGCTCCGCCATCCGCGGGCCACTCGCGCGGCCGCACTGCGCACCCTGGCGCTCATCCACGCGATTCCGGGAGCCATCACAGCGCTGATCGCGCTCACGGCCGGGCGGGAGCAGCTGGGGGACGGCACCTGGGCGTGGCTCGTGGTGATCGCGGCCGACGTCGTCGTCCACATCGCGATCCTGGTGCGAGGACCTCTGCCCAAGGGTGGACCCCAGAACGAGCGCGAGAACCTGGAGTGGAGCATCCGCGAGATCCCGGCGAGCACGCTCGCCGAGGTGATGGAGCGCCGGAATGCAGCCATCGGTCTGCTTGCGGAGCGTGGTCTCATCGACTCCGCCACGGCGGCACGCGCCCTCGCCACGGCTCCGGGTGAGCTCGCGCTCACGCTCGCGCCCGAGGTGCAGCAACACGCTCCGGGCAGTTCCCGCTGACCCGTCGCACCAGCCCTTTTCGCACCGGCCGAACGGGCGACCCCTCACCGGGCGTCGCGATGCGACGGAGCTGATTTCGGAGGTGGCATGGGGAATGGTCCCCATGGGCAGACCGTGGAGCGTCGGTTAGGTTGGATGTCGTCGGCCCGGGGTGGGTCGTGTTTCTGAGTGAGGGAGTTGACGATGGCCGATTTCGGTGCTTCGTATGGCGAGATGGAGCAGGTGGCGTCGTCGCTGTCGCAGGCTCGTGATGACATCCAGGGTCAGCTGGACACGCTGAAGAGCCAGGTGGACACGCTGCTGGGTGAGGACTTCAAGACGCAGCACGCGTCGGGCAAGTTCGGTGAGGGTTACTCCGAGCTGACGACGGGTCTGAAGGGTGCTGTGGATGGCATCAACGACATGTCCGAGTCGCTGCTGGGCATGATGCGCGCGATCCAGGACCTGGACCAGCAGCTCGCCGGCGGCTGAGCCCGACTGATTTCGCCTGAGGGAGCCGGCGCTTCGCCGGCTCCCTCAGCTGACTCACGACCTGACGGAGGATGCCGCACGTGGACATCATGCTCGACCTCGAGCAGCTCAAGGCTGCCCAGTCCGGTCTGGCGTCGTCGATCTCCGAGTTCGACGCCGCGTCGGACACGAACGACGACCTGGAGGATGCCGTCGGTCGTCCCGACGGGCGCAGCGCTCTGCTCAACCAGGTGATCGACTTCGAAGTGGCGTGGCGCGACAAGCGCGGCAAGCTCAAGGAGAACCTCGAGAACATCAAGGAGCAGCTCACGTCCATCATCGACGGCTGGGATGAGTGGGACACCACCACGGCCCAGGACCTCGAGGGCTCCACGACCACCACCGCCGTCACCTCGACGAGGGCCTCCTGATGCGGTCGCCGAACCGGGGGTACGAGCTCCAGCATCTGGACGGGAACGCGACGGACATCACCACGCGCGGCGGACAGCTGAAGACACTCGCGACCACGATGGAGAACACCTCCGTCCAGCTCAAGGCGATCGGCGATTCGTCCGTCCACAAGAGCAAGGGCACCGACAAGCTCGCCGAGATGGCGAACGAGACTCACGCGGATCTCGCCGACGCCGCGGTGCGCTATCGCGGTACCGGCGAGAACCTGGCCACCTACGGCGAGGCGCTGAACACGGCGCAGATGTGGCTGCGCGCCAACCTGAGCGACGTCGAAGACGCCGAGAACGCCTATCAGGCGGCCCTGACCGCCAAAGCGGATGCCGACTTCGCCGAGAGCATCGCGTCCACGAGCGCCGAGGGGTCGGACGATGAGGCGCTCGCCCGGGCGGCCGACCGTGCGGAATCCGATGCGGACTCCGCCGAGACCGCACTGACGAATGCGCAGACCCTGCGCAACGAACTCTGGGAGGAGTTCGAGGACGTCTTCGGCACGTGGTCCGACGCGTACGACGACGCCGTCGACGGAATCGAGAACGCGATCGAGAGCGCCGACAACAACGATGGGTTCTGGGAGTTCATCGACAACGTCCTGGACGTGATCGCGATCGTCCTCGTCGTCCTCAGCGTGATCGCGCTCGTGATCGGCGCGCCGCTGACCGGCCTCCTGGCCGGCATCATCTTCGCGCTCGCCGCCGCGTCGTTCCTGCTCACCGCGCTGAAGTTCGCCTACGGGCGCGCCAGTCTGAGCGACCTCGCCTGGAGCGCCGTCGGCCTTCTCCCGTTCGGCATCGGCAAGATCCTCTCGCGCGGCGTCCCTGCGCTCGGCTCTGTCGTCCAGGGCGGGCGAGGTGTCGTCACCGCCGCCATCAGGAGCAGCCTGCCGCGGTTCTCGCTGCTGCGTCCGACGACGTGGGGCGCGCCGCTGCAGTCGTTGTTCGCTCCCGTGAGGTCGTGGCTCGCGCTGCCCAAACCGGGCCTGTTCACCAATCCGCTCACGGCCATCCGCTTCGGCGGGGCCGAGACCGCGCAGATCACGACCTTCTTGAACACGATGCGCAGCACGCCGTGGGCGACCAGTCCTGGAGTGGCGCAGTTCATCTCGTCGACGGCGGGTTCGCTGCCGGGCGGATTCGTGCAGGGCGCGAACATCGTGTCGTGGACCGGTTTCTCCGTCGTCGACTTGCTCGGCCTCGCGGACGCGCAGCCCGAGATCCCGGGCCTGCGCGATGTGCGCATAGGCTGAGTCCGTGAGTCAGAGCCCCACGCGTCCGCGCACCCTTCAGTCCGTCACGCGCGTCGTGTACGCGGTCGTGGCGATCGTCTCCCCGGCGATCCTGATCGTGTTCCTGGTGGGTTCGCTGTTCTTCTCGGGCGGTCAGGTGAGCGCCAGCATGGACCCCAAGTGGGGCGTGGTGTGGGCCTATCCGCTGTTCGCCGTGCCGACCGTCCTGCTGGTCGCTCTCGGAATCGCCTTGAGCCTGCTGGCCGTCGTCCTCGCCGCCACGGCGCGCAGTGAGGATGTCCCGGGATTGCGGGGCCTTCTGGGGCCGACGGTCGCCTCGATCGTCGCCGCCATCGGGTTCGCGCTGCTCGTGCCCGACGGCGGCACGCGCACGGGCGACGTGACCTTCGGAGACCAGTGGTGGGGCGCGGCCGCCGCAGCCGTCGCGCTGGTCCTCCTGCTCATCGGCATCGCCGTGGGACGCACGAGGTCGCAGGACCGCACGAGTCGCGCTCGATGACCGCGCTGTCGGGCTTTCGGCTGCTGCTTCCGCCCGGGTGGTCCCGTTACCGGGTCGACGAGGACGGTCGCAAGCAGTTCATCGCGAAGCTCGCGGCACGCATGAAGCAGATCGGCGACCCCGAGCTCGACGTTCGCCTGCGGATGCTCGCGAATGCGCAGTGGCGACGGCTGGAGCAGACGCGCACGCACAGCGTGTACTTCCCTGATCGTGAGATCGACGGGCTCGCCCATCTTCCGCTGTCGCTGGCCGTGCGACAGCACGTCGCACCCGCGGGTGCGGCATTCGCCGACGATCTCGGCAGCCTGACCCGAGCGGCCATCGAGACCTACGACACGGCGATCGGACCGATCCAGCGGTGGCAGTCCGACAAGCCGGGGAGTGACGACACCGCCGGTATCACGACCCGGGCCCTCGGCTACGGTTTCGCGCTGCCGGGTTCGGATGGCCGGCGCGGGCTGGTCTTCCTCGCGAGCATCCCCTACCCGGACGACGCCGATCCCGCCATCGTCGAGGGGGCGACCGAGCTCGTCGACTCGATCATGGAGACGTTCCGATGGCGGTAGCCCCGATGTACACGCTCTCGCTCGAGCCGACGTGGCTCCCGGTGCCGCTGCGATTCCCGTGGGGCACGTTCGCTCGCCCGGAGGACTGGGCCACGGAGCTTGCCGAGAGCCTGCTGGCGGACACGGGGGTCGGCGACGACGGCCGTGAGCTCCTGCGGACGACGGCTCTGCACCTGCAGGCCATGCCGGGGCCCCTGCCCGGAGCGATGGAGCGGTTCTGGCGCACCGAATTCGTAGGCGGCGTGACGATCGTGGCGCACCTCTACGTCACCGATTCGGATGCCGCGTCGGCCGACGATCTCCTGCAGCTCGCTCGTGCCGGCGTCGGGGGAGTGATCCAGACTTGGTCGACGCTGGAGGGCACTGCCTTCGACGCGGCCATCTCGGCGGTCGTCGTGTCGGGGACGGACGACCAGCGTGTCTATGCGCTGCGCCACCTGGGCGTGCGCGGCGGATTCGTCTTCCTGCTCGATCTGCTCCACGACGACCCTCTTGTCGTCGACGCGGTGCAGGCGGAGCTCGAGCGCGTCTTCCGTTCGATCCGCCTCGCGTGAAGACCTGCGCAGCGGGCACGATCCGTTCCCGCGTGGTCGCCTGAGGCACGCGCCCACGGCATCCGGCACCGCGGCAGACCGAGCTCCACCGCCATGTCCGATTTCCGCGAGCTCATGTCGGAGGGACGTGTCAGGCTGGGGGCATGACCTCGACGACGACAACGGTGGCCGGCTCGAGTGAGCGCTGGGGTATCGCCTCGATGACGTTCGACGAGCGCTACCGTGCCATCGACTCCCGCGACACGCGGTTCGACGGCCAGTTCGTCACCGCGGTGCGGTCGACGGGCATCTACTGCCGCCCGAGCTGCCCGGCCCGCACGCCCAAGGCGTCGAACGTCACGTTCTACCCCACCAGTGCGGCCGCGCACGAGGCCGGCTATCGGGCCTGCAAGCGCTGCCTCCCCGAGGCGGCGCCGGGCTCGCCGCAGTGGAACCTGCGCGGCGACATCGCCGGACGCGCGATGCGGCTCATCGCCGACGGGGTCGTCGAGCGCGAAGGGGTCCCGGCGCTCGCGCGCCGGCTCGGCTACTCGCCGCGACACCTGACGCGCCTGCTCACCACCGAGCTGGGCGCAGGACCGCTCGCGCTCAGCCGCGCCCACCGCGCCCAGACCGCGCGCATGCTCCTCGTCGGCACCGACCTCTCGGCGGCCGACGTCGCGTTCTCGGCCGGGTTCGCGAGCGTGCGGCAGTTCAACGACACCATCCGGGAGGTGTTCGGGATGCCGCCGCTCGAGCTGCGCGCGCGGCGCCGGGTGGAGCGAGGCGGTGCCCGCGTCCTCGCGCGGGCGAGCGCCCCGTCCGGTGCCGGCGTTCCCGAGGCCGACGCACTGGCGGCCCCGTTCGCAGGCCTCACCGCGATCGACCTCACGCTGCCGCACCGTGGCCCGCTCGATGCCGCGGGTCTGTTCGCCTGGATGGGCGCCCGCGCGGTGTCCGGCGCCGAGTACGCGACGGCCTCCAGCTTCGCCCGCACGCTCCGTCTGCCGGGCGGGCCCGCCTGGTTCGAGCTGCGGCACGACGAGCTCGACGCCGCCGGCACGGGGCGCGTGAGGCTGCATGCCCGACTGGCGCACCTGGCGGACCTGTCCACGTTGGTCACACGTGCGCGGCGTCTGTTCGACCTGGATGCCGACCCGATCGCGATCGACGACGCGCTGTCGCAGCATCCGGAACTGTCGGCGTCCGTCGCGGATCTGCCGGGCATCCGCGTGCCGGGCGCTGCGGATCCGCACGAGATGCTGATCCGCGCGATGGTCGGCCAGCAGATCACCGTCGTCGCCGCGCGCACCGCCCTCACCGCGTTGACCGCGGCTCTCGGCGAGGAAGTCGTGTGCCTGGACGGCACCGGAGTGACGGCGACCAAGCTCTTCCCGACGATGGCTGCCATCGCCGAACGCGGTCATGAGGTGCTGCGAGGCCCGGCCGCTCGCATCCGGGCGATCACCGGTGCCGCGGCCGCGCTCGCGGACGGCTCGCTCGTCCTCACCCCCGGCGACGACGCGGCGGACCAGCGGGCCGCGCTGCTGGCCATGCCCGGCATCGGGCCCTGGACTGCGGACTACGTCCGCATGCGGGTGCTCGGCGATCCGGACGCGTTCCTGCCCGGTGACGTCGCGGTGCGCGCCGGCGCCGCGGCTCTCGGCCTCCCCTCCGAGCCTCGTGCTCTCACCGACTGGGCCGTCCGCACCGCACCCTGGCGCAGCTATCTCACCGCCCACCTCTGGCGCGCCGTGCCGCCCAGACCGGCACCGCGGCGCCGAGCGGCGGCGAACCTCACTGTTGACTCCGAAACGAAGGTGACATCATGACCGACGCGATCATTCAGACCATCGACACCCCCGACGGCCCCTTCACGATCCTGTCCGACGCGGACGCGGGTGTGCTCGCGTCAGGCTGGACCGACGACGTCGACCGCATCGTCGGTCGTCTGCGGGCGGCTGACCGCCCCGCCGCGCTGACGAGGGGCGAGACGGATGCCGCAGCCGCCGTCCTGGCGTACTACGAGGGGGATCTCGACGCGATCGACGCGGTCCCCGTCGCCCAGCGGGGCACACACATGCAGCTTGAGGGCTGGCAGGCGCTGCGCCGCATCACCCCGGGCCGCCCGCTCACCTACGCGGAGTTCGCCGCCCAACTCGGGTCTCCGAACGCCGTCAGGGCGGCAGCATCCATCTGCGCACGCAACGCACCGGCGCTGTTCGTTCCCTGCCACCGGGTGCTGCGCACCGGCGGAGCGCTCGGAGGTTTCGCGTGGGGACTCGACGTCAAGCGCAGGCTGCTCGACCGCGAGGCAGGAGTGCCGGCTCTCGTGGCCTGACGCCACCGGCACGAACGGTCCGGACGCCCTGAGCGGGGCATCCGGACCGTTCCTCTTTCCGGGGGAGAGGAAAGCGCTTGTTGCGCTCAGCGATTTCTCAGGTATAGGCTGGAGGGCTGTCGCGCCGCTTCACGAAGTGGCGCGCCAGCCCCGTCCATTCAGCCCCGAGGAGGAGCCATGTATCAGGCCGTTGTCGCCGCGAAGACCGTCTTCGTCCTCCGCCCCGCCGTGGACGGCGTGACCCCGGAGCGGCTTCGCATTCAGGGGTAGCCGCTCCCCATCCCCGTCCCGGCGGCGCCGCCTCGGCATACCGCCGCTTCTCGGAGCGTTCCTCTCACAGAGGGCTCCGTCGCGCCCTGCGCATCTTGTAGACCCCGATCCGGGTCATCCGCTCACCATCCCCGCAAGGATCATGACTTCCACCGTCGACTCGCCTCGGTCCGAACTGTCCACCCCCAAAGCGCTCGCGCGGCTCCTGCCGTTCGCGAAGCCCGTGCTGCCGCGCCTGAGCCTCGGTGCGCTCAGCGCGCTCTTCGCCAGCCTGCTCGCGCTGGCGATCCCGCTCGTCCTCGAACAGGTCGTGCGCGGCCCCATCAGCTCGGGCGACATCGCCCTCATCGGCTGGGGCGCCGCCGCGATCCTCGGCCTGGGCCTCGCCGAGGCCCTCATGGTGTGGCTGCGCCGCTGGTTCGTGCTCGGGCCGGCCACCATGGTCGAGTACGACCTGCGCCAGACCTTCTACTCCCGGCTGCAGCGGCTGCCGGTCTCCTTCCACGACCGCTGGCAGTCCGGTCAGCTGCTGAGCCGCATGATGCAGGACATCAGCATGCTGCGCCGCTGGCTGGCATTCGGCCTGGTGCTGCTGGTCGTCAACGTGCTCACGATCGCCGTCGGCACGGTGCTCCTCTTCCGCTGGCACTGGCTGCTCGGCACGATCTTCCTCGTGACCTCGGCACCGCTGTGGTACGCGGGGTACCGGTTCGAGAAGACGTACGGCACGCTCGCGCGCCAGTCCCAGGACCAGGCCGGCGATCTCGCGACCTCGGTCGAAGAGAGCGTGCACGGCATCCGCGTGCTGAAGGCGTTCGGCCGCGGCAAGCACGCCCTGCAGAAGTTCACGCGGCAGGCTGAGACCCTGCGCGAGACCGAGCTGAGCAAGGCGCGCGCGATCGGCTGGATCTGGTTCTGGCTCGTGCTGCTGCCCGACATCGCCTTCGCGCTGTGCTTGGGTGCCGGCATCTACCTGACCGCGCTCGGTCAGCTGCAGTCGTACGAGCTCATCGCGTTCTTCGCGATGGCCACGGTGCTGCGCTGGCCGATGGAGTCGATCGGCTTCCTGTTCTCGTTCATGCTCGACGCCCGCACGGCGACCGACCGCATCTTCGAGGTGTTCGACGAAGAGAACACGATCGTCGACCCGGCGGAGCCGAAGACCATCGACCGCCCGCGGGGTGAGCTCGCCTTCGAGGGCGTGCACTTCCGGTATCAGGATGCCGCTGCCCGAGAGCGCGACCTTCTCGACGGCGTCGACCTCGTGCTGCGGCCGGGCGAGACGATGGCGCTCGTCGGTCTCACCGGGTCCGGCAAGACCACGCTCACCACGCTGCCGACGCGCCTCTACGACGTCACCGGCGGTCGCGTGACCCTCGACGGCGTCGACGTCCGCGACCTGACCCTGAAGGAGCTGCGTCGTCACATCGGGATGGCCTTCGAAGACGCCACGCTGTTCTCGCAGACCGTGCGCGACAACGTGCTGCTCGGCCGGGAAGACCTCGTGCCCGGGAGCCCCGAAGCCGAAGCCGTCATGCGCGAGGCGCTGCAGGTTGCCCAGGCATCCTTCGTCGACGACCTGCCCGACGGGGTCGACACGGTCATCGGCGAAGAGGGCTTGTCGCTGTCGGGCGGACAGCGCCAGCGGCTCGCGCTCGCCCGCGCGGTCGCGGCTCGGCCCGCCGTGCTGGTGCTCGACGATCCGCTGTCGGCACTCGACGTCGACACCGAGGCGCTCGTCGAGGACGCGCTGCGCGAGGTGCTGCACGCCACGACCGCGCTGGTGGTGGCGCACCGCCCGTCCACGGTGACGCTCGCCGACCGTGTCGCGCTGCTCGAGGCGGGTCGCGTCACGGCGGTCGGCACGCACTCCGAGCTGCTGCGCACGAGCGAGCACTACCGCCACGTGATCTCGAGTCTCGAGGTCGAAGAGGCCCGTCTGCGGGCCCGTCAGCACGACCAGGAAATGGAGGTGAACCTGTGAGCACCACGGTCACCGGAACGAGCGGCGAAGACCGCTCCGACTACACGCGCGACGAGAGCCGGGCGATCCGCAAGCGGTCGCTGCGGCTCCTCGGTTCGCTCATCACGCCGGTCCGCGGCCAGCTGATCCTTGCCGGCGTCGTACTCGTCGTCTCGACGGTGCTGCGCGTCGCGGGTCCGTGGCTCATCGGTCTCGGACTCAACAACGCGCTCCCGGCGGTCATCGAGCGGATGGACTGGATGCCGACGGTCGGCGTCGTCGCCGCCTACCTGCTCTCGGCGATCGGCGGCGCCGCCCTGATCGGCTGGTACGTGGTGGTGGCCGCGCGCCTCACGCAGGCGGTCATGCTCGACCTGCGCAAGCGGATCTTCCTGCACACGCAGCGGCTGAGCCTGGAGTTCCACGAGTCGTACACGTCGGGCCGCATCATCTCGCGGCAGACGAGCGACCTCGACACGATCCGCGAACTGCTCGACGGTGGTCTGAACGAGCTGGTGTCGGGCATCCTGTACGGCACGTTCACGCTCATCGCGCTGCTCATCGTGGATTGGCAGTCCGGCGTGATCCTCATCGTCATGGGGCTTCCGCTGTTCCTCCTGATGCGGTGGTTCTACCTGCGCTCGCAGCTGGTGTACCGCGAGTCGCGGGTGATCAGCGCGAAGGTCATCGTGAAGTTCGTCGAGACGATGACGGGTATCCGCGCGGTGAAGGCCTTCCGCAAAGAGACCCGCAACGACGAGGAGTTCGGCGCGCTCGCGTTGGACTATCGCGACGTCAACATGCGCTCGATCCGCCTGTTCGGCACGTTCGAGCCCGCGCTGATGGCCGTCGCGTCGGTGACGCTCGCACTCGTCATCGCGTGGGGCGGCATCCGCGTCGCCGACGGCGCGATGGCGATCGGGTTCCTGCTGTCGGCGGTGCTGTATGTGCGCAACTTCTTCTCGCCGCTGCAGGAGGTCGCGTTCTTCTTGAACTCGTACCAGTCCGCGACGGCGGCGCTCGAGAAGGTGTCGGGCGTGCTGGAGGAGGAGCCCACGGTGCCCGACCCCGTGAAGCCCGTCGACCTGTGGTCGGCGAAGGGGCACATCCGGTTCCAGGACGTGCTCTTCGGGTACTCGAAGGACCGCGTCATCCTGCCGGACTTCTCGCTCGACATCCCCGCCGGCCAGACCATCGCGCTCGTGGGCACGACCGGCGCCGGCAAGTCGACGCTGGCCAAGCTCGTGTCGCGGTTCTACGACCCGACGCGCGGGTCAGTCACCCTCGACGGCGTCGACCTGCGGTCGCTGCACCCGAAGGATCTGCGCCGCGCGATCGTCATGGTCACGCAGGAGGCGTACCTCTTCAGCGGCACGGTCGCCGACAACATCGCGCTGGGCAAGCCCGACGCGACGCTCGACGAGATCCAGGCCGCGGCGCGCGCGGTGGGGGCGGATGCCTTCATCCAGGCACTCCCGGACGGCTACCACACCGACGTCAACAAGCGCGGCGGCCGGGTGTCGGCAGGGCAGCGGCAGCTGATCTCGTTCGCGCGGGCGTTCCTCGCCGACCCGGCGGTGCTGATCCTCGACGAGGCGACGGCGTCGCTCGACATCCCGAGCGAACGCCAGATCCAGGATGCGCTGCAGACGCTGCTCGCCGACCGCACGGCGATCATCATCGCCCACCGTCTGTCGACGGTCGCGATCGCCGACCGCGTGCTCGTCATGGAGCACGGCCGCATCATCGAGGACGACGCACCCGAGGCGCTCATCGGCGGCGACGGCCGCTTCGCCAGGCTGCACGCCGCCTGGCGCGAGTCGCTGGTCTGACCTCGGCCCCGGATGCCCCGGCCCGCGCACACGCGCCGGCCGGGGCATCCGTCGTCCTGCTCCTGCTGCGCGGGCGCTCTTGCCGGATCCGGAAACCGGAGTGTGGGCGTGTTTCCGGAGCGCCGCGCCGCGGTGGCTCCGGAAAGCGTGCGATTCTCCGGTTTCCGGATCCGAAATACTTGCGGCGAGTCGCGGAGCGGCGCCCCCGGTCAGGAAGCCAGGTGAGCCCCCGCCGCGATTGCACGGGCGATCGTGCGCTCGACAGCATCCCAGTCGTGCACGACCTGCGCGTAGGTGAACCGCAGCACCGTGTAGCCGTTGAGGACGAGCTGCGCGTCGAAGGCGACGTCTTTGCCCCGCTGAGCTGACGTGGAGTGGTGCGCGAACCCATCGGTCTGAACGACCAGTCGCTCGCCGATCAACAGGTCCACCGGACGGCCCAGCAGAACGACTTGCTGGCGCATCGGGATGCCCCAGCCGCTGAGTCGCACGACCAGGATCGTCTCCAGACCGGAGTCGGACTGATCGGACGCCCGATCTGCGCAGTGCCGGGCCTGACGACTCGGCCAACGCACACGCCGAACCGCGGACGGCGTCAGTTTCTCGATCTTGAGGGCTGAGTTCCACACGATCTGCGCGCTCTCGGGCGGTAGGCACTGGGCGATGTGCGCGAGCGTGTCTTCGACGGAGTCCAGCAGGCCGAAACCGGGCGCCGGCGCGATCCGATGCGTCCAATGTGCGGTGACGGCTGAGGTTGGGGATGAAGCATGAGGGTCGAGCCGGATGTGGATGTCGTCAGGCGCGTCCTCCGGCATCCACCACCCTCGCCGCCGTGCCGCCGACACGCACGTGAGGCTCCCGCTGTTCTCGGCCGCCGTGAGGAGGTCAGCCGGGGCAGCCGCAGTGGCGAGCCAGTCCCGCTTGACGCGGCGCAGATCCCCGCCGCGCACAGCGGCACGCCGTGCCGCCAACGGGAAGCCGGCGTCTTCCGCCGCTCGGCGGTGGGCGAGACCACCGGACTTATCGACCCACTCGACGAGGCGAGTGACCTCGCGCGCCATGCGCGGGACGAGGGAGGATGCGGCGAGCGACGTGACGACCATGCGAGGCATCCTGCCCGGCCTTCGCCACGTCGAGGCCGCTCTCCACACGAGGATGCGTCGGCGAGCTCCGCGCGGCCCGCTGTGGAGGAGAGGAGGAGCCGACGCGAGCGAGAGCACCCCAAAGCCGGATCCGGAAACCGGAATCCGCGCGGCTTTCCGGAGCGGCGCGCCGTGAGCGCTCCGGAAAGCGTGGGATTCTCCGGTTTCCGGATCCGGCAAACGGGCGCCGGCCGAGGCGGAGTCAGGCAGCGTGCACACCCCGGCGGACACGGCCCCGGATGCTCCGACATCGGCGCGAATCTCCGTCGGGCGGACGCCAGGAGCCGGACCCGCGGGTCAGGCGCGGGCGACGGAGACGGCGGTGGCGAGCGGATGCCCCGGCACGAGGCCGGCGAGAGCGACCGCGCCGTCGATGCCGTGGCCGAGGGGCTCGACGAGTGCGACGTCGAGCTCGCTCGCCGACAGGTGCGACGTGAACGCCTCGCGCAGCCGCACGGACCGGAAGACCCCGCCGATCGCGCACACCGAGAACCGCTCGGACTCCTCGGTGCGGACGCGGCGCAGCGCCGTCTCGACGCTGTGCGCGAGCTCGCCGCCGGCGCGCACCGTGATCCGCTGCGACACGGCATCACCCTCCGAGGCCAGCCGGGCGACCGGCTCGGCGAACGAGGCGATGATGCTCACGCGGTCCTCGGCGGACTGCAGGCTGATGTAGGCCTGCGCGAGGTCGGGCCAGCGCTCTCGCGCGACGTCGGTCAGGCGCGTCGCCGGCCCGCGTCCGTCGTACTCGCGCATGACCGCGTCGAGGGCCTCGCGGCCGATCCAATACCCACTGCCCGCGTCGCCCATGAGGTAACCCCACCCGTCGACTCGTGCGACGCTGTCGCGTCCGACGGCGAGCGTGACCACCCCGCCGCCGGCGGCGACGACTGCGCCGCGCCCGTCGGCGAGCGCCCCCAGGAACGACGTCGTGGAGTCGTGCGCCAGCAGCACCTCGCGCACGCCGGCGTCGTCGATGCGGGCGAGGAGGGCCGCGGCATCCGCTTCTCGCGTCGTGAGACCCGAGACGCCGGCAGCGATAACGGATGCCGGGACCCCGGTCCGCTCGACGGCGCCGCGTGCGACGGCGGCCAGCTGGGGGAGCAGCGGCTCGTCGGTGCGGATGCCGGGAAAGACGATGTCGTGACCGCCGAGGCGCACCTTGATCCCGGTCTGGCCGGCGTCGATCGCCAGCACTCCGGCGGTCACTGGGGGGCTCCGTCACGAAGCGCGGTGTTCCGCTCGCGGAGCTCGGTGTACCGGTCGCGCAGGAAGGCGCCGGCGGGCTTGCCGTAGGGGCAGTAGTCGTCGTTCGCGGCGGCGTCCTCCAGGTCGTAGAGGCGAGGCGGCCAGTCCCACAGCATGAACCCGCGCATCCACGGCCGGGCGTCGCAGGCGGCGAACATAGCCTCGTAATACCTCAGCTGAGCCTCGCCCGACGGGCCCCCCGGCAGCGCCCAGTCGTTCGGCCGGTCCGGCGATCCCTCGCGCGACGGGCACCCGGCCTCCATGAAGAAGAACGGCTTGCCGTGCGCGGTGACGACCTGCTCGATGCGGTCCAGCTCGGCCTCCCACCGGTCGATCGGATAGTAGCCGCTCGAGGTGATGACGTCCACGGCGTCCCACCACGTGACGCGATCCTCCTGGTATTTGTCGCAGTTGTACGTGATCAGACCCGAGTAGACCTCGCGCACTTCGGCGATCAGCGCGCGCCACTGCTGGGCGCGAGTGTCGGCGCGCACCATCTCGCAGCCCACGCAGAGCATCTCGCAGCCCTCCGCCTCGGCGAGGCGTGCCGCGTGCAGGATGAACTCGCGATACGAGGCGAACCACTCCGTCCAGCTCGGCTCACCGGGGACGTCCCAGTCGAAGAACCCGATGTATGCGCGCCACGTGCCGTCGGCGACGTTGACCACCGGCTTCAGGCAGACCTTCAGCCCGCGCGCCTTCGCTTCGCGGATCGCCCACACGATCTCGTCGTCGGTGACGGTCGGCTCCTCGCGGAAGCGCACTTCGGTCGACTGCGCGGTCGCCTGCAGGGCCGAGTAGGAGAGGGCGGTCCAGTTGACGCCGTGGTCGGCCATCGAACGCAGGGAATCGGATGCCTCGGCCGTGGCCCACGTGCCGCGCACGCCCGTCCAGCCCCAGGTCATCCCGGCCACGTACGGCTCGAGCGATCGGGCGAGTGCGGCGGTCATCGGACCACCAGTTCGTTCGCGGTGCGCAGGACGCGGGAATCCGACAGCGCGGAGGCCGGGAGCGGCCCGCCGCCGTGGCGCACGAGCACTGTCGCACTCTCACCCGGGAGCAGAGTGAGCAGGGCGTCCGAGGCCACGGCACCCGGGTCGACCTTGTCGACCAGCAGCGAGAGGTCGCGCACCAGGGTCGACGCACTGAGCGTGACGAGCGTGCCGCCGGGCGCAGCCTCGGTGCGCACGTCGACGACCGGGGCGGTCAGCGCGGAGTCGCGCGGTTCGGCGAAGAACCACGTCCCGCGCACGTCGCCGAGAGCGGCCACGACCAGCTCGCCGCCCGCGTCGCCCGCCTCGGCGATGTCGGCCGCCAGCAGGACCGTCAGCGTCTCGCGCGCGGCGAGCGTCACCGTCTGTGCGAACAGCGCGAGGGTGTCGCCGTCGAAGCTCACCCGGCGGGCGGTCAGCTCGCCCTGCCAGGGGTCGGGGGTGTCGTTCACGAGCACGGCGACCAGGCCCGTCTCGCGGGGCTGAATCGTGACCAGCCGGGGCGCGAAGGCGTGCGCGATGCCGTAGTACAGCGGCTTGGGCCTCTCGTCCCCGTCTATCGCCGCCCACGAGGTCACGGGCCAGCAGTCGTTGAGCTGCCACACGATCGCGCCCTGCGTGTGCGGCGCCCACGAGCGGAAGTGCTCGAGCGCAGTGCGCACCGCCAGCGCCTGGTTGAGCTGCATCGCCCAGTGCCAGTCCTCCATGGCCTCCGGCATCCGGAAGTGGGGAACCAATCCGCTGGTGAGCTTGACGTTGCCCTCCATCGCCTTCTGGTGCACGATCATGCCGGGCGATTCCGGGGTCAGCGGGTCGTCCGAGATGGACCGGGTCAGCGTGGTCCAGGTCGGCGGTCCCTGCCAGCCGAACTCGGCGACGAACCGCGGCCGGTGTTCGCGATAGGTCGTCCAGTCGCGGCGGTTCCACTGCTCCCACAGGTGCATGCTGCCGTGCCGCTCGTCGTTGGGGTGCGGCCCGGTCTGGGCCGAACCGTCCCAGCCGGCTCGCGGGCTGAAAGGGCTTCCCGGGGCATACGGCACGTGCGGGGCGAGTTCGTCGACGATCGCCGGGAACAGCTCGTAGTAGTAGTGGGCGCCCCACGTCTTGCCGTCGAGGCGCTGCTTCCACCCCCAGTCCTCGTAGCCCCACAGGTTCTCGTTGTTGCCGGTCAGCAGCACAAGAGAGGCGTGGTGCGCGAGCCGCACGACGTTCTCGCGGGCTTCGGCCTCGATCTCGGAACGCAGCGGCTCCTCCTCGGCGTACGCCGCGCACGCGAACAGGAAGTCCTGCCACACCAGCAGTCCGAACTCGTCGGCGAGTTCGTAGAAGTCGTCGGACTCGTACAGGCCGCCGCCCCAGACCCGGATCAGGTTCAGGTGGGCGCCACGCGCCTGCTCGAAGCGGCGGCGCAGCCGGTCCCGTGTCACGCGCACGGTCAGGGCGTCGTCGGGGATCCAGTTCACGCCCTTCACGAACACGGGCTGGTCGTTGACGACGAGTGTGAACGGCGTGCCGCTCTCATCGGGCGTGGTCTCCCAGCGGACGTCGCGGAACCCCACGACCCGGTGGACGGTGTCCCTCACCTCGCCGTCGGCGTCGACCAGGCTCACGTCGACCGCGTAGAGGGGCTGCTCGCCGTACCCTGCCGGCCACCAGCGCTGGACCGCCGGCAGCTCGACGCGCACGCGCGCGCGGTCGCGGACGATCTCCGCCGCCGCAGCGGCCGGCTCGCCGAGGCCCGGACCGTTCACCTCGACGCTGACCGACAGAGCGGATGCGGCATCCGTCGCGTTCTCGATGGCGATGTCGACCTCGATCACGCCGCCGGCGCCGTGCGGCGTCGCGACCACGCGCGTCTGCGCCAGACGAGCGACCGACCACGTCTCGAGCCCCACCGGCTTGACGATCCCGCTGGTGTAGGTCGCGATGCCCCAGTCCCATCCGAAGCTGCACGCCGACTTACGGATCGCGTCGTAGGGGAGCGGGTACGGGCGCTCTCGCATGCCCAGTGCCACGCTCTGCTCGTTGGCGTACTTGACGGGCGAGCGGAAACGCACGATGAGTTCGTTCCCGCCTTCGACCAGCGCGTCGCGGACGTCGAACCGGTACGAGCGGTGCTGATTCGCCACCGCCCCGAGCTCGTGACCGTTCAGGGTGATCACCGCGACGGTGTCGAGCCCGTCGAAGACGAGGTCGGTGCGGTCGGCCGAGCCCGGAGCCCACTCGAACGTGGTCGCGTACTCCCAGTCCACCAGACCGATCCACGCAAGCGCCGATTCGTTGTCGTCGAGGAACGGGTCGGGGATGAGCTGCGCCGCCAGAAGGTCGGTGTGCACGCATCCCGGCACGACGGCGGTGACGGATGCCGCGGCGATCGGTTGGGGCGCCGGTCCGGCAGCGGCACGCAGGTGCCAGCCGTTGTGAAGCGGGACGCGTGCGAGCGGTGCGGTGAGCGGGAGGGCAGAGGTCACTTGACGGCTCCTGAGGTCAGGCCCTTGTAGATCCAGCGCTGCAGCAGCAGGAAGGCGATGAGGGTCGGGATGATGACGACGACGGTTCCGGCGGCGATGACCTCCCACTGCGCGCCGAACGGTCCTTTGAACCGGAACAGCGATGTGGAGATCATGCCCTCGGACGGCAGGTAGAGGAAGGGTGCGTAGAACTCGTTGTACACCGCGATGCCTTTGATGATCACGACGGTCGCGATCGCGGGCTTGAGCAGCGGCAGCACGATCCGCCAGTAGATCGTCCACCGGTTGGCACCGTCGATCATCGCGGCCTCGTCGAGCGACACCGGGATCGACTGCATGAACTGGATGAACAGGTAGATCGCGATGATGTCTGTGCCCATGAACAGCAGGATCAGCGCGGCCTTGGTGTCGTAGAGCCCGAGGCCGTTGATCAGCTGGAACGTGGCGACCTGGCTGGTCACGCCGGGGATGAGCGTCGCGACCAGGAACAGGCCGACCACGAGCTTCTTGCCGCGGAACCTGAAACGGTCCAGCGCGTAGGCCGCCATCGTTCCGATCAGCACGGTGCCCACCAGAGACACGACGAGCACGATCGTGGTGTTGACGAAGCCCTCGAGCATCTCGCCACTGGTGAACGCCGTGACGAAGTTGTCGAAGTTCAGCCAGTTCGCCGGCGGGTCGAACGGGCCGGTCTGAGCGTACTCGGGCGCTGTCTTCAAACTCGCGAACAGGAGCACCGACAGGGGAAGCAGCGTGATGACCGCGGCGATGATCAGGCTGAGGTACTTCGCGGTGTTGGCACTGACGCCGCGGAGGCGCTCGCCGAGGCTGCGTCCGCGCATCCTCGTCGGGGGAGTGGTGCGCAACGGCATGGTCCGCAGGGGCTGGGTGGTCATGTCAGGTCCACCTTCTCGTCGGGGAACAGGCGGCGCTGGATCCATGTGACGACCAGCACGATGAGCAGGAGCACGACGGCCATCGCGGAAGCGAGCCCGACCTGCCGGAAGCTGAAAGCGGTCTGGAGCGTCTGGATGACGAAGGTGGCCGATCCGTTCGCGCCCCCGGTCATGATGAAAGGCACCTCGAAGACCGAGAGGCTTCCGGCGATCGCGAGGATGAAGGACAGGCCGACGACGCGGCGGATGCCGGGGAAGATGATCGCCCAGAACTGCTGCCAGCGGTTGGCGCCGTCGAGGTCGGCGGCTTCGTAGAGGTCGTGGGGGATGGACTGGATCGCGCCGAGGAAGAGCACGAAGTTCAAGCCGGTGTAGCGCCAGACGGACGTGCCGGCGAGCGACCAGTTGACGACATCGGGGTTGCCCAGCCATTGCGGCGGATCGGTCACCCCGAACCAGCCGAGCGCGGTGTCGAGTGTGCCGCCGGGCTGGAAGAGGTAGAGGAAGACGAACCCGATCGCGACGCCGTTGATGAGATACGGGAAGAAGAGGATGCCGCGGAAGAGGTTCGAGAACCGCGTCGAGAAGCTGAGGAGCGCGGCGAAATACAGGGCGATCGCCATCTGTGCGAACGACGCGAGGAAGTAGTACAGGCTGACGCCGAAGACCGCGAAGATCCGCGGGTCGGTGAAGACCTGCACGTAGTTGTCGAGCCCGACGAAGTTCTTCTCCAGGTCGATGCCGTCCCAGTCGGTGACGCTGTAGTAGAAGAGGTTGACCGCCGGCCAGTAGGTGAACAGGAGCAGCAGCCCGACCGCCGCGGCGAGGAAGAACCACGGCGTGAGCTTCTGCAGGAGGCTCCGTCCGGCGGAGCCCCCGCGCGGGCGGGCGGATCGGCGGTTGAACCCGCCGAGTCGCCGCGCCCGCGCGGGCGCGCTGAGGATGGCAGGGGCATCCGCCGGTGCGGCACCCGGAGCTGCAATGGCCATGTCGCTGCCGTCCTCTCGCTCAGCCCGCGAGCTTCTCGACCGATGCGCCCCAGCGCTCGTTCAGCTCAGCGAAGTAGCTCTCCTTGTCTCCGTCCGCCGCGCCACGGGCGATGTCGACGAGCTTCTGCCGGTAGATCGGACCGTAGAGGTCGATCTGGGAGTCGTCGGCGACCTCGTTGATGAGGCCCTCTTTGCCGGGGGCGGAGGGGTTGATCTCGATGAGCTCGACTCCGGCCTCGGCGAAGCCCTGCAGCGAGTCGGGCAGGTCCTTGTCGATCACCGGCGAGATCATGCCCTGCGTCTCGGTGTAGCCGGAGTCCTCGACGACCCACTGGATCCATGCCCACGCGGCGGCCTTCGCCTTGGAGTGCTTGCTCACGGCGAGGTTGTAGTCGCCGCCGATCACGGCGTACTGCGTGCCGTCGACGTTGGCCGGGAACGCCATGAACCCGATGTCGTCCGCGGAGGCGCCGTTGTCTTCGGCAGCCGCCTGCATCTGCGAGATCGCCCACGACCCCAGTGTCATCGCGGCGATCTTGCCGGTGCCGAGGTCGACCTTCGACTGCTCCCAGTTGGTCGTGAGCGGGTCGTCCTCGGTCAGGCCGGCGGCCACCGATTCGTACAGCAGCGAGTCGATCGCGTACTGGTCCTTGCCTTCGGTCCACGGCGCGGGGTCTTCGGCCATGTTGCTCGTCGCGTCGGGATCGTTCGTGATGGCGCCGAGGTTGCCGAAGCTCTGCGTCAGCGGCCAGCCGTCCTTGTAGTTCGTGTAGAGCGGAATGGCATCGGTGTTGTCCTTGATCAGCTGTAGCGCGTCGAGCCATTCCTCCTCGGTGGTGGGCAGCTCCGTCACCCCTGCCTCTTCCCACACCTTCTTGTTGTAGACGACGCCATTGGAGTTGCCGCCGAAGGCGATGCCGTACTGCGTGCCCTCGAAGCTCGCCGGAGGCAGGAAGCGGTACGTGTCCTCGAAGTCGGCGGTCTCGCCGAGCGGCTCGAGGAACTGGTCGAACTGATCAGGCTGGATCGCCGGGATGCCGATGACGTCGCCGTAGTTGGTGGTCGACATGCGCGTCTGCATCTCGCCCGCGTAGTCCGTGATGCCCTCGAACGTCACATTCACGTCGGGGTACTCCTTGTTGAACTCCTCCGCGTACTTCTCGAAGGTGCCGTCCTCGACCAGGTCGGTGCGCCACGTGACGACCTTGATGTCGCCCTTCACTTCGCCGTCGATCGTGTTGTCGGCGTCGGCTGCGCCGCCGCCGGCGCAGCCGCTCACCGCGACCGCGGCGGTGGCCAGCAGCGCGATGCCTGCGAATGCCTTCTTCGCCATGAGATGTCTCCTTGTCAGGTTCGCCCTTGAACCGCCGATGCGTTGGCCACATCAGCGCGCGTTCGTCGCGGGGTCAGAGTACGCAGTGGCGAAACGCTTTCGCAAGAGCCGAATGTCATCGCTGTCTTTCTCTGTCCGGACGACATTGTTCCTTGAAAAAGAGAAGTTGATCAGCGATAAATTTGAGTCCAGCGAACATGACATGACTCGAATGTCCGTCAAATGTCCTACGTGGACATCGCGCTGTCCGTGATGCTAGCGTGAAGGCGGCCCGCAAGGAGGCGCCGTATGACCGTTCAGCAGCGCGCGACACTCGAAGACGTCGCCCGGCTCGCCGGCGTGAGCTCGAAGACCGTCTCACGGGTCTTCACTCACCGCGATCTCGTCGCCCCCGAGACCGTCGAGCGGGTCCTCACCGCGGCGAAGCGGCTGCGCTTCCGGCCCAATCCGCTCGCCCGGGGACTGCGGCGAGGCGGTTCGACCAACACCATCGGCTTCATCATGGGCGAGCTGAGCAACCCCTTCTACTACAAGGTCGCCGCGGGCATCGAGAAGGAACTGTCGGCGAGCGGGTTCTCGCTTGTGGTCGCCACCACCGACGACACCGCCGAGGGCGAGGAGCGGGTCGCCGAGGCGCTGCTCGGCCAGCGCCTGGGCGCGCTCCTGCTCATCCCGGTCGCCGACGACCAGTCGTACCTCGAGGGCGAGCGCCATCTCGGCACCCCGGTGATCGCGATCGACCGGCCGGCGCGGAACCTGGTAGCCGATTCGATCGTGCTCGAGAACCATCGGGGCGTCTACGACGCGACGACGCGCCTTCTCGAGCGGGGTCACCGCCGCATCGGCTACGTCTGCAATCCGGCGTCGGTCTACACGCAGGCGGAGCGGCTGCGTGGGTATCGCGACGCGCTCGCCGCCTACGGCGTCCACGACTCCGCCCGCTGGGAGCGCCTCGCGGACGATCTCGCAGTCCCCGCAGACGGCTTCATCGCCGACCTGCTCAACGCCGACGATGCCCCCACGGCGATCATCACCGGCAACAACCGCGTCACGATCAGCGCGCTCCGCGTGCTGCGCGACCGCGGCGACACCCGCACCGCGCTCGTCGGGTTCGACGACTTCGACACCGCCGACGTGCTCGGGGTCTCCGTCATCACGCATGATCCGGTCGGCCTCGGGCGCGCCGCAGCGAGCATCGCGATCGAGCGCATGCAAGACCCGGCCGGCTTCACGCGCCGCCTCGAGATGCCCACGTGGATCCTCGAGCGCGGCACCGGCGAACGACTCCCGTCCGAGAGGAACCCCGCATGACCCGACGTCTCTTCCACCTCGAGCGCGACGGCGTCGCCCTGCTCATCGCACAGATGGGCGATGCCCTGCCGCATGTGCTGCACTGGGGAGGCGCCGTGAGCGCAGGCATCGACCTCGACGCGCTTGCGTCCGCCCTCAGCCGGCAGAGCCCTCCCGGGACCCTCGATGCCGCGTGGCAGCTCTCGCTGGCACCGCAGGAGGGCGACGGCTGGTCGGGTCGCCCCGGGATGCAATTGCGCCGTGGCGGCATCGTGCACCACCCGCGCTGGGTCGTGACCGGGACGGAGGAAGGTGAGGACCGGTTGCGGGTGGACGCGCGGGACGAGGCATCCGGCCTGCTCCTCACGATCTCGATCGGGGTCGAGGCCGGCGGCGTGGTCTGGGTCGAGCACGCACTCGTCCACCAGGGCGAGCAGGATGCGGCGCCCGTCGACGTCGACTGGCTCGAGGCCACCCTGCCGGTGCCGTCGACGACGGACTCCCTGCTCACCTTCGACGGCCGTTGGGCGCGCGAGAAGCGGCCCGTCGTCACGGCCATGCCCGCCGGCGCGACCGTCCGACAGTCCCGCCGGGGCCGTCCGGGTCACGACAACCCCGTCGCCGCGATCGCCTCGATCGGCGAACCGCGCTGGGGTGCCGGCGAGCTGTGGGGCGTGCACCTCGCGTGGTCGAGCGACCTCACCGTGCGGCTGGACCGCGTCACCGACGCCGTGACCCTGATCGGGGCAGGCGAGCTGCTGCGTCCCGGTGAGATCCGGCTGGTTCCGGGAGAGGAGTACCGCGCGCCCCGGGCTGCGTTCGTCCACTCGACCGACGGCCTCGACGGCTTCGCGGCACGCGTGCACACGTGGCTGCGTGCGCGGCCGCAGCATCCGTCCTCGCCCCGGCCGCTCGTCCTGAACACGTGGGAGGCGGTGTATTTCGACCACGATCCGGCACGGCTCACCGCGCTCGCCGAGCGGGCCGCGGAGGTGGGCATCGAGCGGTTCGTGCTCGACGACGGATGGTTCCTCGGTCGTCGCGACGACTCCACCAGCCTCGGCGACTGGGTCGTCGACCGCACGGTGTGGCCCGAGGGGCTCACGCCGCTCGCCGACCGGGTGCACGCGCTCGGCATGCAGTTCGGTCTGTGGTTCGAGCCCGAGATGGTCAGTCTCGATTCGGACGTCGCCCGGGCGCACCCCGAGTGGCTGCTGCATGACCCGGGGCACCTCGAGCACCCCGCGTCGCTCTCGTGGCGCCAGCAGTACGTGCTGAACCTCGCCGACCCCGGCGCCTACGCCCACGTGCTCGGCCAGATCGATGCCCTCGTGAACGAACTCGGCATCGACTTCATCAAATGGGACCACAATCGCGATCTCGTCGAGAGCGTGCATGCCGGCAGGCCCGGCGGCCACGCGCAGATGATCGCGGTCTACGCGCTGCTGCGCGAGCTGAAGACCCGGCATCCGGCGCTGGAGATCGAGTCGTGCTCGAGCGGCGGCGCACGCACGGACCTCGGAATCCTCGCGTTCACCGACCGGGTGTGGGCGAGCGACTCGAACGATCCCGTGGAGCGGCAGGATATCCAGCGCTGGACCGGCCTGCTGCTGCCACCCGAACTGGTCGGCGCGCACGTCGGGCCCACGACCTCGCACTCGTCGGGGCGCACGACCGCGCTGTCGTACCGGATGGCGACCAGCCTGATGGGATCAGCGGGGTTCGAGTGGGACATCCTGTCGTGCGATGAGGAAGAGACCGCCGCCATCGGGCGCTTCGCGAAGCTCTACAAAGAGCTGCGACCGGTCGTCCACACCGGCAGGGTCGTGCATCCGGAACTGCGCGACAATGCTTGGCGGGCTACGGGCTTCGTGGGCCAGGATGCGGCGGTCGTCGTCGTGGCGACGGTGGCGAGCCTGCAGGACGCCCGTGCCGAGCGACTGCGGATTCCCGGGCTGGACCGTGATCGTCGGTACCGCGTGCGAGTCCGCCGCGAGATCGGCGACGCCAGGCACGGCTGGATCGCGCCCGAGTGGTTCGGCGCCGGCGAGATCGAACTGCCGGGGGCTGTGCTCTCCGAGGTCGGTCTCCAGCTGCCCACGCTGTGGCCGCTGCAGGCGTTCGTGCTGCACCTCGAGGCGATCTGAACGATCCCGCGGGACTACAACAGGTCGGCGAGGAACCGCGCCTGCGCCGCCCACTGGTACGCCTGGCCGCCCTCGTGGTTGTTGTGCGTGTACACCTCGATCTGCTTCGGCCCGGCGTAGCGGTTGTACGCCGCGTACACGGTCGACGGCGGGCAGACGGTGTCCATGAGCGCGACGGAGAAGAGTGCCGAGGCATCCGCCCGCTTCGCCATGTTCGCGCCGTCGAAGTACGAAAGCGTCTCGAACACGCGCTCGCCGGCCCCGCGGTGCACCGCGAGGTAGCGCACGACCTCCTGGTAGGGGTCCGAGTCGGTGAGCCCCACCGACCGCTCGAAGTGGCACAGGAACGGGACGTCCGGCATGACGGCGACAAGTCCGTCGCTCAGCGCGCCGGCGGCCAGCGCGATGCCGCCGCCCTGGCTGCCGCCGCAGACCGACACACGGTCCGCGTCGACGCCGGGCAGGCTGCGGACCGCGTCGACCGCGCGCACCGCATCGGTGAAGACTCGGCGGTAGTAGTAGGTGGCGGGATCCTGGATGCCGCGGGTCATGAAGCCCGCAGACGCCGGGCCGGAGCCGTGCGGGTCGGGAGTCTGCCCGCCCGAGCCCCACATCGAGCCCTGGCCACGCGTGTCCATGAACAGGTGGACGTAACCCGCGGCCGCCCAGCCGAGTCGCTCGCCCGGCAGGCCGCGTCCGCCGCCGTAGCCGTTGAACTCGACGACCGCCGGGAGCGGACCCTCGACGCCCGCCGGCCGCGTGAGCCAGGCCTTGACCGGCTCACCGGCGAAGCCGGGGAACGTGACGTCGAAGACTTCGAGCAGCCTGAGCGAAGTGTCGGCCGGCACCACCTCGGGCGGGGCATCCTGCCGCCTCGCCTCGGCGATCGTCGACGACCAGAAGTCGTCGAAGTCGGCGGGCTCCCGGACGACGGGGGAGTACTGCTCAAGCTCAGCGAGGGGAAGGTCGAATCTCGGCACGCGCTTACCCTAGCGGCTCGCGGCGGGGCCGATTCCGATTCCGAAGCGCGACGAAATCCGAGGGCGACGAGGCCTCGATGGGGGAGGGGTATTCGAGGCCCCGCCGCCGGTCTCGAGAAACCCCGGCAACAGGGTGATCCGTGCGGAGACGTCAGGTCTGACGGGTATCTGGATTACAGACGGATCTCCGCGATGACCTCACCGTACTCGGTCTCACCCACCGGAGTGAAGCCCACACGACGGAAGAATGCCTCGGGGCCGTCTTCGCCGGCCTCGTAGATGACGTCGACGTGGTCCATGCCGCGGTTGCGGGCCTCTTCGAGGAGGCCGGCGACGGCGAATCGGCCGACGCCGCGGCCCTGGTCGTCGGCGTCCACGTTGATGCGCCAGAGCACGGACCGGAAGTGTTCCTGCGTCTCTTCGGGGTCGAAGTTCGCGCTCACGAAACCGACCACCTCTTCGCCGTCCAGGACCACCCGCTGCCACGTCGTCTGCGGATTGACCACGGTCGCGGCCACGCCGTAACTGACCGGTGCGAGGAACTGCTCCTGGCCGGGTTTGAGCGACATGTTGTTGACCGCCACGATCGTGCTGGCGGACAGTTCGACGAGTCGCAGATCACCCATGAAGCACAGGCTAGCCCGGATGGCGACATCCGGCATCGCCGAGGTCACGGTTTCACACGGAGTTCATCGGGCGAGATATCTTGACGTCGAGATATCTTCGGCCCCGTGCGATAGGCTGTCGGCCGACCCGTACGAAGGATTCCAGGTGACCGACTCCACCATCATCTACACCTATACCGACGAGGCTCCGGCGCTTGCGACCGCCTCTTTCCTCCCCATCGTCCAGGCTGTCGCCGGGCAGGCCGGGGTCGAGATCGAGACGCGCGACATCTCGCTGGGGGGCCGCATCCTCGCCGCCTTCCCGCAGAAGCTCACGCCCGAGCAGCAGGTCGGGGACGCGCTCGCCGAGCTGGGCGGCCTCGCGACGCTGCCCGAGGCGAACATCATCAAGCTGCCGAACATCTCGGCCTCGATCCCGCAGCTGAAGGCCGCGATCGCCGAGCTGCAGAGCCAGGGGTACGACATCCCGGACTACCCGGACGAGCCCGGGACCGTGGAGGAGAAGGACGTCCGTGCGCGGTACGACCGCATCAAGGGATCGGCCGTCAACCCGGTGCTGCGTGAGGGGAACAGCGATCGCCGCGCTCCGCTGTCGGTGAAGAACTACGCCCGCAAGCACCCGCACCGCAACAAGCCGTTCGCCGAAGGGTCGAAGACCCGCGTGGCCACGATGGGCCACGACGACTTCCGCTCGAACGAGAAGTCGTTCGTGTCACCTGCTGACGACGTGCTCACCATCCGGCACGTCGCCGAGGACGGCACGGTCACCGAGCTCAAGACCGGTCTGAAGGTGCTGCCCGGCGAAATCGTCGACGCGACGTTCCTCTCGGCGTCCGAGCTGGACGCGTTCCTGGCACAGACGCTGAAGGATGCCGCGGCCGACGACATCCTGTACTCGGTGCACCTCAAGGCGACCATGATGAAGGTCAGCGACCCGATCATCTTCGGCCACGTCGTGAAGGCCTACTTCGCCGACGTGTTCGCGAGGTACGGCGACAAGATCGCCGAGGCGGGACTCACGCCCAACGACGGTCTGGGCGCGATCCTCGCCGGCCTTCCGTCGGTCGAGGGCGGGGACGAGATCGCCGCGGCGATCGCCGCCGACCTCGAACGCGGCCCGCGTCTGTCGTACACCAACTCCGACAAGGGCCTGACGAACCTGCACGTGCCCTCCGACGTGATCGTGGATGCCTCCATGCCGGCGCTCATCCGCAACGGCGGCAAGCTGTGGGGTGTCGACGGCGGCGAGGGCGACACTCTCGCCGTGATCCCCGACTCGTCGTACGCGGGCGTCTTCCAGACGGTCATCGACGACGTGAACGCCCACGGCCCGCTCGACCCGGCCACGATCGGCTCGGTGCCGAACGTGGGCCTCATGGCGCAGGCGGCCGAGGAGTACGGCAGCCACGACAAGACCTTCGAGATCGCGGCACCCGGCGTCGTCCAGGTCGTCGGCGGCTCCGGCGACGTGCTTCTCGAGCACGCCGTCCAGCCGGGCGACATCTGGCGCGCGACCCAGACCAAGGACATCGCGATCCGCGACTGGGTCAAGCTCGCCGTCACGCGCGCTCGCGCGAGCGCCACCCCCGCCGTGTTCTGGCTGGACGAGACCCGTGCGCACGACGCGGAGCTGATCGGCAAGGTGAAGACGTACCTCGCCGACCACGACACCGAGGGCCTCACGATCGAGATCCTGGCCCCGGCGGCGGCGACCCAGTACTCGCTCGACCGGCTCCGCAAGGGTGAGGACACGATCTCGGTCACCGGCAACGTGCTGCGCGACTACAACACAGACCTGTTCCCGATCCTCGAGGTCGGCACCAGCGCCAAGATGCTCTCGATCGTGCCGCTGCTCTCGGGCGGCGGCCTCTTCGAGACCGGCGCGGGTGGCTCGGCGCCCAAGCATGTGCAGCAGCTCGTCGGGGAGAACTACCTGCGCTGGGACTCGCTGGGCGAGTTCTTCGCGCTCGCCGCGTCACTCGAGCACCTCGCCGACTTCACCAGCAATGTCAAGGCGCAGGTGCTGGCCGACACGCTGGATGCTGCGACCGGCACGTTCCTCGAGAACGACAAGTCGCCCGGTCGCGCGCTCGGCACGATCGACAATCGCGGCAGCCACTTCTACCTCGCCCTCTACTGGGTGCAGGAGCTGGCGAAGCAGCAGGCCGACCCCGAACTCGCCGCCGTCTTCGCGCCGGTCGCCGAGGTCCTCGCGGCGAACGAGGAGAAGATCGTCGGCGAACTGGTCGCCGTGCAGGGCTCACCCGTCGAGATCGGCGGCTACTACCGCCCCGACCCCGAGCTGGTCGCGGACGTCATGCGCCCGTCGGCCACCTTCAACGAGATCATCGACGGCCTCGTCTCTCCGCGGAGCTGAGAGACCAGGAAGCCCGACAGAGAAGAAGAGCGGTCCCCACGCCCCCTCCAGGCGCCGCTGGCGCGTCGCCCGGAGCCCCCGGGCGCGTGGGCCCAGCCTCGGCATCCGCTCTTCTTCTCTGTCGTGGGGGCGCGGGTCAGTGGTGGACCCAGACCTCGGTTCCCATCGCGCTCCAGTCGTAGACGAACTTCGCCTGCGCGTCCCACATGTTCACGCAGCCGTGACTCTGGGGGTATCCGAGCGACGAGCGCAGGCTGTTGGCGCCGTGGAATCCGATGTCGGGCGCGAACCACGTGACCCAGGGGACGTCGCGGACGCAGTACGGCGCGCCTTCGAAGCACCCCATGCTCTGCTGGCGCGAGTACCCGTTCACGGTGAAGTTGCCCGTGGGCGTCGGGGTGTCCGAGAGGCCAGAAGAGATCACGTAGGAGCCGATGAGGCTCTCGTTCTCGAACAGGTACGCGCGCTGGTCACCGAGGTCGACCTCGATGCGGCGGGCGAGCGAGACAGTCGTGACCGGCACCTCGTTGACGGGCAGATCGAACGAGGCGTCTCCGCTGCTGAGCTGCGTCGCGAAGTCGTCCGCGACGCTCTGCGTGTCGCCGAGCTCGCGGCCGCTCTGCCCGGCGGCCTCGGTGCGCAGCACCCGCCCGGCGCTGTTCGTGATCACGAGCGCGTTCTCGGGCGCCCGGTTGACGGCCGCGGCGAGCCCGTCGACGACGGGCTGGATCGCCGCCGCATCGGCGGTGATCTCGAAGGCGCCTTCCGCGGGAGCGGGCGTGATCGTGAGCCAGGACGCGGCGACGGCGCGATCGACCGGAACCGTGCGCTCTTCGCCGATGTAGAAGCCGACCGTGTCCAGCATGCTGTTGAGCTGACCGGCCGTCGCTTCGGCGGCGGGGGTGGGGATCGCAGCTTCGATCTCGGCCGGCACGACGTCGAACTCGACGCTCATGCCGCCGGCATCGAAGGCGTTCTGCACGGCCTGCTGCACGGCGGCCACGTCGATCCCGGTGCCGAGCAGGGCGGGGGTCACGACATACGTGGCGCTGGCGGAGTCGAACGCGAGCGTCGCATCGACGGGATCGGTGTAGAGGTCTGGCGCGGCAGCGCGCAGGGCCTCTGTCGCCGCTTCGGTGTCGAGCGTGACCTCGGCCTCGATGGGTGCGGCGAACCAGGCAGTGGGGTTCCACATCGGGTGCGCGGCGAAGGCTGCGTCGGCCATGGCGCGCGCGTCGACCGAGGCGCCCAGATCGGCGCCGGTGACCTCGGCCTCGACGCCGTCGCCGGAGAGGACGATCGTGGTCTCGGCGAGGCGCTGCTCGATGGCGTCGGCCGCCGCGCCCGGGGTGAGCCAGCCCACCGGGACCCCGGCGACGGTCGTTCCGGGAGCGATCAGGATGAGCGACGCGGCCACGATCGCGGCGGCCGCCGCGGCACCGGCGCCGATCCCGATCCACATCGCGGTGCGATGCTTCTTCGGCTGCGGCTCGGGTGGTGCCCACGCGTACGTCGGCGAGGCGGGCCCGTCGCCCGTGGGGGCGTCTTCGGTGAGGGCGAGATCGGCGGTCGCCTGCTCGGCGACACCGTCGGCGGCATCGCCGTTCGACGCCTCGTCGGCGTTCGGCTTGGTGGCGAGATCCGTCACGTCTTCACCCCCCGGCATGAGCAACGTCAGTCACTATGGTAAGGGACGCGGGCGGTCCGTGGATTACGGCTAGGTCACACCTTTCCCCAGGTCAGGGGGCGCAGACCGCCTGGAATTCTTCGATCGCCTGCTGGAAGCTCGTTCCGAGCTCCTCGACCTCGGCGATCCGGGCGACATCGCCCTGGCCGATCGCGCCCATCACGTCGGCGACCTGCTCGAACATCCCCTGAAGCGGGGGCAGCAAGGCGGCGACTTCGTCGTTCGTGATGGCGGCGGATGCCTCGGCGATGCGCTGTCCGGCCGCCTGCATGGCGTCGATCACCGCCGTCGGGTCCTCGCTCGAGATGTTCGCGAATTCGTCCGTCGCCTGCGCGATCGTGTCCTCCACCAGTGCGCACGCATCCGCGGTCGACTGACCGCTGTCGCCGGGTTCGTCCTCGACGGTCGGAGCACTGCTGCGGGACGGCGACGCGGTCTGCGAGACGAACGGGATGCCGCTGCACGCGGTCAGCCCGAGCAGCGCCGCACCCGCGAGTGCGAGAGTGGCCAGGCGGCGGCCGGCGGCGCCACGGCGCGGCGGAGTCGTGCTCATGGCTCCACTGTAAGCGACCCCGTGAATGCGGCAACGGGTGCTCCCGTCGCGCGGTCGCGAGCTCGTAACGGTTCGGTAAAGACCCCGCTGAAGTCGGGGAACGGGGCTTGCGGATTGTTTGTTCGTAAGGTCTACTAACAAACATGGTCACCAACGCCGGCACGCGCAGCGCCTTCGCTCCCGGACGCACGCTCCGCCAGGGTGCGAAGGTCCTGCCCGAGCACGCGCGCGGTCACAATCGCTCGCTCCTGCTGCAGACGCTGTTCCACCAGGGCGCGATGAGCCGCGCCGATCTCTCACGCGAGACCGGACTGACGCGCGTCACGATCTCGGACTTGATCGCCGAGCTGATCGCTGACGGATTCGTCGCCGAAATGGGCGTGCGCGAGGCCTCCGGACCCGGCAAGCCGGCGATCCTGGTCGACCTCGACCGTGCCGGGCACCGCATCGTCGGGCTGGACCTGTCGGGAAGCGACACCTTCATCGGCGCAGTCCTCACGCTGGACGGCGACATCGTCGCGCGGCGCGAGGTGCCGGTCCCGGCGGCATCGGATCTCGTCGCGACCGTGGTCGAGCTGGCGCGCGAACTCGTCGCGGACTCCCACGCCCCGGTCCTCGGCATCGGCGTCGGGACGCCGGGCGTCGTCGACGATCACGGCGTGATCGTGACCGCCCCGAACTTCGGATGGGCCGGGTTCGACCTCGAAGGCGCGCTCCGTCAGGCGCTCGGTCTGCCCGTGCTCGTCGCCAACGACGCGAACGCCGCCGTCTTGGCCGAGTACACCTTCGGCGGCTCTGCCGAGGATGTGCTTCTCGTCAAAGTCGGCCGCGGTGTGGGCTCCGGACTGCTGGCAGCCGGCCAGCCGATGCGCGGCAGCCGATTCGCCGCGGGCGAGATCGGCCACGTGACGGTCGGCACCGACGGCGGGCCGCAGTGCGCGTGCGGGAAAGTGGGATGCCTCGAGGCGTGGCTGTCGGTGCCTTCGCTCAGCAAGCGGCTGGCCGCAGCATCCGATGACGACGCCCGTGAAGGCGTGCTGCGCGACGCGGGGGAGCGGCTCGGCATCGCGCTCGCTCCCGTTGTGGGCGCCCTCGATGTCTCGGAGATCGTGCTCTCCGGTCCCCCCGAACTGCTCGGCGGATCCCTCGCGGACCAGACCGTCGAGACCCTGCGTGCCCGCACACTCGCTCCCTCGGCGGACGACGCCGTCCGGGTGCGCATGACCGAGCAAGGCCAGGACATCGTCCTGCGCGGCGCGGCGGTCATGGTCCTGTCGGGTCAGCTCGGAGTGTCGTAGCACCGCGCGGCGCTCCTCCTGCGGGGCCTCGGCCCCCAACCCCCCGGATGGGTCACCCGACCCAGCCGAACACCAAGAGAACACAAAGGAAGACACCATGAAGAAGACGCTCGGAGCTGTGGCGCTCCTCGGCGCCTCTGCGCTCGTGCTCGCCGGCTGTGCCGGCGCCGGTGACGACGGATCCTCGTCCGAGACCGAAGGCGCCGAGATCCGCGTGTGGCTCAACGGCACCGACACGCCGCAGGAGGCACGGGACTACCTCAAGGAGACCTTCGAGGAGGAGAACCCCGGCGCGACCCTCACCATCGAGGAGCAGAGCTGGGACGGCCTCGTCGACCGCCTGACCACGAGCCTGTCGAGCTCCGACAGCCCCGACGTGGTCGAGTTCGGCAACACCCAGGCACCCGCCTTCACGTCGGTGGGCGCGCTGCTGGACCTCAGCGACATGTACGAAGACCTCGGCGGCGACGACCTGCTGCCGGGCTTCGTCGAGGCCGGCTCGTACGACGGGGCGTTCTACGCTCCGCCGCTCTACGCCGGCGCTCGCGTCGTGTTCGCCGACCCGGCCTTCGTCACCGAGGCGCCGGCCACGCTCGACGACTACATCGCGAAGGCGAAGGAGCTCGCCGCCGCCAACCCCGGCAAGTCGGGCATCTACTTCGCCGGCCAGGACTGGTACAACGCTCTCCCCTTCATCTGGGAGAACGGCGGCGAGATCGCCGTCCAGGACGGCGAGGAGTGGGACGCGCAGCTGAGCTCGGACGAGTCGGTCGCCGGCCTCCTGCAGGTGCAGGACCTGATGACGACCGCCTCGGTCGCGCCCAAGGACGGCGACAACGCCGAGCCGTGGACGCCCTACTGCGAGGGTTCGTCGATCCAGTTCTCCGCCCCCAACTGGGCGCTGGGACTGGCCAGCGAGTGCGAGACCGACAACCCGCCGGCCGCACCGTTCGTCTACGCCCTACCGGGCATGGACGGCGACGCCGCCGAGGTGTTCGCGGGTGGATCGAACATCGGCGTCTCGGCGAAGTCGGCCAACCCCGACCTCGCAAAGAGCGCCCTGGAGATCATCCTGAGCGATGAGTTCCAGACGATCTACGGCGAGAACGGGCTGATCCCGGCCAAGAAGTCGCTGTCGTCGACACTCGGCGACACTCCCGAGGCTCTGGCGTTCGCCGAAGCCGCAGGCAACGCCAAGCTCACCCCGGCATCGCCGAACTGGGCCGAGGTCGAGGCCGCGCGGATCCTCGAGGACTTCTTCGTCAAGATCGCGCAGGGCGGCGACGTCGCCGCACTCGCGGCGGACGTCGACGTCCAGATCGAGGACATCCTCAACGGCTGACGCCGAGCGCTCACGCGCTGAACCGGTGCGGCTCGCCCGCGCTGCACCGACGACCCGGGCCGGCGGCCACCGCCGCCGGCCCGGGCCATGCCCACCGCCGCGAGGTCCGGGCCATACTCGAGAAGTACAGGAGTCTGCATGTCCACCGCGTCCCGCGAGCTGCCGCCGGCAGTGAGTGCCATCGACGGCGAGCGCCTCACGGCGCCGCCCGATCCCGGACGCCCCGGCCGCGGTCGCTTCGCACGCGCCGGGGGCTTCACGCCGTACGCGCTGCTGACGCCCGCTCTCATCGTCCTCGCCGTCATCACCGGATGGCCGCTCCTGCAGCTGTTCATCATGTCGTTCCAGGAGTTCGGCCGTGCGCAGGTGTTCGGCGCCCCGCCCGAGTTCGTGGGCCTGGGCAACTACGTATCGGTGCTCACCGACCCCCAGTTCTGGCAGGTGCTCGGGCGCTCGCTCGCCTTCGCCGCCGTCTGCGTGATCTGGACCATGGTGCTCGGCGTGCTGGTCGCGCTGCTGATGAAGCGGCTCGGGGCGGTGCTGCGCACGCTCGTCTCGGTGGGCCTGCTGCTGGCCTGGGCGATGCCGCCCCTGTCGGCGACAATCGTGTGGGGCTGGATCTTCGACACCCAGTACGGCGTCCTCAACTACATCCTTGTCAACTGGTTCGGACTCGCGCAGTTCCAGGGACACCCGTGGCTGATCGATCCGCTCAGCTTCTTCTTCGTCGCGACGATCATCATCGTGTGGGGCGCCGTCCCGTTCGTCGCCTTCACGGTCTACGCCGGGCTCACCCAGGTGCCCGAGGAGGTGCTCGAGGCCGCGCAGCTCGACGGCGCCGGCGCCGTCAAGCGCTTCACGCTCGTGGTCGTGCCGTACATCCGGTCGATCCTCATCATCGTGACGATCCTGCAGGTGATCTGGGACCTGCGGGTCTTCTCGCAGATCTACGCCCTGCAGTCGATCGGCGGCCTCGCCGAGCAGACCAACACGCTCGGCGTGTACATCTACCGCGTCTCGCTCGGCTCGGGCGACTTCGGCACCGGAGGCGCGATCTCGGTGATCGTCGTGCTCCTGCTTGTCGCCCTGTCGATCTTCTATGTGCGACGCAGCATCAAGGAGGAGACGCTGTGAACGGTCGTCTCACGCACAGGATCGGATCGATCCTCGCGGGCATCGCCGCGATCGGCGTCTTCGTGGCATCCGTCTTCCCGGTGTACTGGATGGTGAACACGTCCTTCCAGCCGAACGGCCAGGTGCGCGGCAGCGAGCTGCACTTCTGGCCCGACAACGGCACGGTCGAGAACTACGTCAACGTCATCTTCAACTCCGCGCGCGCGCCCTTCCTGCCCGCCCTCGGCAACTCGGTCATGGTGACGCTGCTCACCGTCGTCGTCTCCCTGGTATTCGCGTTCTTCGCCGCGCTCGCCGTCACGCGCTTCCGCTTCCGCAGCCGCGCGCTGTTCATCATCACGATCCTCATCATCCAGATGATCCCCGCCGAGGCGATGATCATCTCGATCTTCCGTCTCATGGACGGCTGGCACCTGCTCAACACCGTGCTGGGCCTCTCGGCGGTCTATATCGCCACCGTGCTGCCGTTCACGATCTGGACGCTCCGCGGCTTCGTCAACGGCGTGCCCGTCGAGCTCGAGGAGGCCGCCATGATCGACGGCCTGAGCCGCTCGCAGGCCTTCTGGCGCATCACGTTCCCGCTGCTGGCGCCGGGCCTCGTGGCCACCGGCATCTTCGGGTTCATCCAGGCGTGGAACGAGTTCCTGTACGCCCTGGTGCTGAACCCGCGCCCCGAGGCGATGACGCTGCCGGTGTGGCTGCGCACCTTCCTCGATCCCAATGGCGGCATCAACTGGGCCGAGCTCATGGCCGGCTCCACGCTCGTGGCGATCCCCGTCGTGATCTTCTTCCTGATCGTGCAGACGCGGATGACGAACGGCCTCGTCGCGGGGGCGGTCAAGGGCTGATGCGCGCAGTGAACCACGCCGCCTTCACCGAGGAGGTCGGCCGATGAAGGTCGGGCTCGATGTCGGCGGTACGAAGACCGACGCCGTCGCGCTCGACGCGGCGGGAGCGATCATCGGGCGTGTCCGCCTGCCCACCGGGTGGGGACCGGATGCCGTCACGCAGACGATCCTCGACGCCGTCCACGCGGTCGCGGCCGATGCCGGTGCGGACCCCGGCGAGGTCGGCTCCGTCGGCGTCGGCATTCCGGGACAGGTCCAGCCGGGCTCGGGTCGCGTCGTGCACGCCGTGAATCTCGGTGTCGAGCGGCTCGACCTGGCCGCCGCCCTCACGCCGCGGCTCGGTGTGCCGGTGCGGCTGGAGAACGACGTGAAGGCGGCGGCGCTCGGCGCCTACGCCCTGCACGCCGCCGAGGGACGAGCGCCCGAGTCGATGGCGTACCTCAACGTCGGAACGGGCATTGCGGCAGGCATCGTCTCGCGCGGGATGCTCTGGCGGGGGGCCCGCGGCACGGCGGGGGAGGTGGGCCACATCTCGGTCGACCCGAACGGGCCGCTGTGCCGCTGCGGCCAGCGGGGATGCATCGAGGCCTTCGCGGGCGGTGGAGCCATCGCCGAGCGCTGGGCGCGGCGTGGCGCGCTGCCGGTGCGCGACGTGTTCGATGCCGCCGACGCGGGTGACGCGTCTGCCCTCCAGCTGCGCGCGGGTCTTGCGCGCGGTGTCGCAGCCGCGATCCGGGTACTGGTCCTGACGGCAGACGTCGATATCGTGGTGCTCGGAGGGGGCGTGACGGCGTTGGGAGAACGACTGATGACGGATGTCGCAGCCGAGCTGACCGCCAGCGCCGAGGCATCCCCCTTCATGCGTTCGCTGCGTCTGGGCGAGCGCGTGGAGTTCCTGCCGCCGGGTTCTCCGGCGGCGGCGCTCGGAGCCGCGCTGGTGGGTGCGGGCGAAACCGAACACGACGCCGAGGAGGCGCTGGCACATGGCTGAGATCGTCATCGTCCGCGACAAGGCGGAGGCCGGCGCGCTGGTCGCCGACGAGATCGCCGGACTCATCCGAGCCGACCCCGAGGCCGTGCTCGGTCTTGCGACCGGGTCCACGCCGCTGCCGGTGTACGAGGCACTGCGCCCGCGCCTGCAGGGCGTCGACGTGTCGCGCGTTCGTGGCTTCGCCCTCGATGAGTACGTCGGCATCGATCCGGCCCACCCCGAGAGCTACCGCTCCGTCATCACGCGCGAGGTCGTCGAGCCGCTCGGACTCGACCCGTCGCGGATCCGCACGCCCGACGGGTCGCCCGAAGGCATCGAGCATCACGGCGACGAGTACGAGGCCGCGATCGTCGAGGCCGGCGGCATCGACCTGCAGATCCTCGGCATCGGCACCGACGGGCACATCGGCTTCAACGAGCCCGGGTCGTCGTTCGCCTCGATCACGCGCGTCAAGACGCTTACCGAGCAGACCCGCCGCGACAACGCCCGCTTCTTCGACTCGATCGAGGACGTGCCCATGCACTGCATCACTCAGGGGCTCGGCACGATCCTGCGCGCCCGGCATCTCGTGCTGCTCGCCTTCGGCGAGGGCAAGGCCGCTGCGGTCGCCGGGGCGGTCGAAGGACCCGTCACGGCCTCATTGCCCGGGTCGGCGATCCAGCTGCACCCGCACGCGACCGTCGTCGTCGACGAGGCGGCCGCGTCTCACCTCACGCGCGCCGGCTATTACCGCTACGCGTACGCCAACAAGCCCGACTGGCAGGGCCTGTAGGCCGACTCCGCCCAGCGCGCTGCTCGCCCGGCAGCCGCGTTCGTCCGCTCGGGCAGCGGATGCCGGTGTGCACAGCGCGAAGCATGGTGCTGCGGCGCGCGGCGTCGTTAGGCTGGCGCCATGACCGGCCCGATGCCTGCGCCGCAGGGCGCCGAAGCGCGGCGCGACGCCTCGGTGAATGCGAGCGCGCGCTCCGCCAAGGACACCCGGCTCGCGTGGATCATCGGCGGCTCGCTGCTGATCGCCGTCGGTCTGCTGCCGATGGCGCTGCAGGCCGCGTCGGTGTTCGTCCCGGGCCTCGATCTCTTCGGCGACGCGCTCTGGGCCGCGGCTCTCACGCTCTTCGCCTTCGGCGTGCGTGGTGCCGGCAGCGTCGTGGCACGGCGTCCGCTCGGCGTGACCGCTCTGCTCCTCGCCGGATTCCTGCCGCTCGCCGGCACGCTCGCCTGGCAATTCGTGCCCGCCGGCTCCGTCACGCCCGGCGCGGCGATACCGATCACGCAGATCCAGCTGGTGCTCATGCTGGCGGCACTGCTCACGGCGACCGTCCAGATCGGCCGTGCTCCAGTTGTTCCGCCCGGTCTGCGGTGGCTTCCGCTCATCGCCGTCATCGTGGTCGCGACCGCCTTCGCGGGCGCCCAGATCATCGCGATGCAGGTCCCGACGCTGGGGCAGCAGGTGCTCTCGCTGTTCGTCGCGGTCACCACTCTCGTTCCCGCGCTCGCGCTCTTCGCGGTCGGCATCGCCGCGATCGTGGCGGGCGTCCAGCAGCCGCCGCGCGCCGACCCCACGACGGTGCAGATCTACCCGCCCGTCTCGTAGCGAGGCATCCGTCGCCGTCTCGTCGAACCCGCGGTGCGCGGACGGGGCGCCGCCTCACGGCGCGGATTCTCCGGGGCAGCGCCGTGCGGCGATGGTGATGCTGTCCCACCGGATCCGGAATCCGGACTTCTCGTGCCTTTCCGGAGCGGACGCCGCGTGGCGATCCGGAAAAGGGCGCGATCTCCGGTTTCCGGATCCGGGATTGTGGGACGGCGGCACCGCGAGCCGGGGGCGGGGAAGGGTGAAGTGCAACGGATGCCGTCACCAGCGCTGCGGGACGGACCGGGTCGCGAGGCGCCCCGGAACGGGAACCCGGGCGGGTCAGGGCGCGAAGACCTTGCCCGGATTGAGGATGCCCTGCGGGTCGAAGACCCGCGTGATCTGGCGCTGCAGCTCCCACTGATCGTCGCCGAGCTCGTCGGCGAGCCAGCGTCGTTTGAGCACGCCCACGCCGTGCTCTCCGGTGAGCGTGCCCCCGAGACGCAGCGCGGCCCGGAACAGGTCGTCGGCGGCGGCCCAGACGTACGGCGGCGCCTCGATCACGCCGAACTGGTCGGGCTGGCCGTCGAAGATGAAGTTGGGGTGCAGGTTGCCGTCGCCGGCGTGCGCCACGGTCGGGATCGTGATCCCGTGTTCGCGCTCGACGCGGGCGATCTCGTCGAACATGGCGGGCAGGGCGCTGCGCGGCACCGAGACGTCCTCGATCAGGGCGGTGCCCAGGGACTCCATCGCCGGGTGCATGGATCGCCGGATCGCGAGCAGCCGCTCGCCCTCCTCGCGGTCGTGCGACACCGCGACGGTGCCGCCGGTCGCCCGCAGCACGGACGCGATCGCGTCCGCTTCCGCGGCCGCTGCCGGTCCGTCGGTCTGGATGGTCAGCTGGGCGGCGCCCGGGGTCGGCGGTTGCAGCGAGAGCAGGGCATGCACGGCCGCCAGAGAGGCGGCATCCATCAGCTCCATGATCGCCGGCTGCGCCCCGGACGCGGTCACGGCGGCGGATGCCTCGGCCGCGGTGCGCACGTCGGCGAAGGTCGCCGCGACCGTGCACACGTCGCCCGGCACCAGGCGCCGCAGCTTGAGCGTCGCGCCGACGATGACGCCGAGCGTGCCCTCGGACCCGATGACGAGCGACGTGAGATCCAGGCCGGTCACGCCCTTGACGGTGCGGTGCCCGAGCTGCATCAACCGGCCGTCGGCGAGCACCAGGTCCACGCCGAGCACTGCGTCGCGCACGACTCCGTACTTGGCGCACAGCAGGCCGCCGGCGCCCGTGGCGATGTTGCCGCCGACGGTCGAGATCGCGCGGCTCGCCGGGTCGGGGGCCCACCACAGTCCGTACTCGGCGAGTGCGGCGTTGAGATCGGCGTTGAGGATGCCCGGCTCGACCACGGCCAGCAGATCATCGGCGTGGACCTCGAGGATGCGGTCCATCTCGCGCAGCGAGAGGGCGATCTCGCCGCGGCCGGCGTTCGCACCGCCGGCGAGCCCGGTGGCCGCCCCGCGGGTCACCACGGGAGTGGAGGTCGCGGTCGCGATTCGGAGCGTCTGCTGCACATCCTCGACCGAGCGCGCACGGACCACGGCGAGGGGAAGACCGGAGGCCGCATGCCCGGACTTGTCGGCCCGTGCCGCAGCGAGCGATGCCGGGGCGGTGTCGACGCGATCGCCGAGGGCGTCGCGCAGGCGACCGACCACGTCGGCGTCAGGAGTCGCGAGGGCGGATGCCTCGATCGGCGCTGTCACGGATGGGTCTGTCATCGACGGGCCCGTCATGCCAGGCGACGACGTCCGGCGATGACGCCGACCGTCACCGCGACCACGCCGAAGGCCAGTCCGATCCAGGCGTTGCCCATCATCCACCACGCGATGGTGGCGGACGCGTACACGAGGAGCTCCACCAGCGCCCGGACGAACGGATGGACCGCGACGACGGCGCGGGGTGAGACGAACAGGGCCCACGCGAGAATCGCGGCCACGGGGGCGGCGATGCCGGCGACGATGTTCCACGGGAAGGGCCACATCGTGAATCCCCACAGTGCGAGGGTCGCGAAGGCGAAGATCTCGCAGAGGAACGCGACGATGTCGACGGCCGTCAGTGGTGTCCGCGTTCCCGGCGCCGTTCCGGCGGCTGTGGCAGGCGGGTCTGTGGGCGTGTCGGACATGTCCCCAGTTTAGGACGCCGCCTCGCGGCAGAGATTCGGCCGGAGCGCGCGCCGTGCTTCAGGGCGCGGGAGTGCCCGTCACCGCTTCGGTCTCGGTGGGCGCTGTGACGGGGGCATCGGGTGCGACGGCGCTGGGAGGGGCTGCCGGCGCGGACGTGACCCCTGCCGGGGCGCGAGAAGTGCCCTGGGTCGTGGGCACCCGCGCCATCGGCGCTGCCGCCGTGGAGGGGGAGTCGCCCTGCCCTTCGGGCACGTTGCCCTTGCCGGCGCCGGTTCCTGGCCCCGTGCTGCCGCCGTTGCCGGCACCGGTGCCCTGGGGCGGAGTGCCGCTGCCCGTCTCGCCGCCGTTGCCGGTGGTCCCGCCGTTGCCGCTGCCGAGGCTCGGCGTGCCGTTGCCGGTCGCCCCGCCGTTGCCGGTGGCCGGGCTCGCCGGGGTGCCCGTGGCGGGGTTCGCGGGCGTCCCGGCGCCCGGTGCCGGATTGCCGTTGGCGGACGTGCCGGGTCCTGCATCCCCGGCCGCGCCGTCCGTCGCAGAGTCGTCGACGGGCGCTTCGGGCAGGACCGGGATGTCGGCGGGACCCGGGCCGGACTCATCGGAGATCTGCGTCGTGTCGGTGGACTCCCCGATCCCGTCCGCTCCGCCGACCGGGTCGTCGCCGGCCGGCACGGTGTCGGAGACGGTCGTCTTGTCCGAGGTGTCTGCGGGAGGCACGAGTGCAGGCAGCCCGACCGCCGCCGCCACGACACCGCTCACGACCACGAGCCCCGCCGCGGCGATGCCGGTCGTCGCGCCGATGCTCGCGAGCGCGGAGGCAGACGCGGCCCCGGCGGCGATCGCGGTCGTGCCGGCCGCGCCGCCTGCCACGCCGGCACCCGTGACCGCAGCCGATCCGGCGGACGCTGCCGACGCCCCGGCCACCGCCGACGTGGCTCCCGCGGGAGCGACCACCGCGCCGGGCATGACGCTCGAGGGCATCGCCGCCAGCGCGAGAATCGGCGCTCCGCCGCCCTGCACGGTGGCGAGGTAGCCGGCGGTTCCGGTGGCGCCGAGCGCGAGCGGCAGCAGGATCAGGGCCAGCCGGCCCGAGACCTCCTCGGCCTCGCTCGCCACGATCCCGCAGCGCACGCACGAGACCAGGTGCCGCTCGACCTTGCCGCGGTCACGCCGGCCGAGGTTGCGGCGGGCGTACGCGCCCAGCCGCTCGATCGTCCACTGGCAGTCGGATCCATCGGCGACGGCGCGCAGGTGCGCCTGCACCCACGCCTCTCGCAGGCCCTCTCTGGCCCGGAAGGTGAGCTGCGCGACCGCCGTCGGCTTCAGCCCGAGCAGCGGCGCGATCTCGGCGGGCTTCATCTGCTCGATCTCGGAGTACCATAGGACCTCCTGCCACCGGGTGGGGAGGCTGCGGAACGCCTGGTGGGTGAGGCTGCGGTCCAGCGCGGCGTCGCTGTCGTCGCGCGCTGCCGGGTCCTCGATGTGGTCGAGCTCGTCGTAGGCGGTCTCGCGCCGCGCGCGTCCCCACGCGGCGGCGGTGTTGCGGATGCTGGTGAAGAGGTAGGCGCGGAACGAGCCGGTCGGCCCGCCGCCGGCCACGATCGACTGGTAGATGCGGGTGTACGCCTCTTGCACGAGGTCGTCGGCATCCAGGCTCGAGGTCATGTTGCGCGCCACGGTGACGCCTGCGCGGTAGTGGCGACGCCATAGTTCGCCGAAAGCCCCTGCATCGCCCGATCGCGTGCGCAGGACGAGGTCGGCGTCGCCGAGCGCAACCGTCTCGCGCTGTCGCACTTCTTCGTGATCCATGTGTCCCCCAGTGGTGCGGCGACGTCGACCGGTGACCTCAGCAGGTGACCCGGCAGGTGACTTCGGCGCTCCCCGGCGCGGAGTCCGACTGGCGCCGCATGTGGGTCCATTGTCGCCGCTCCGGCGCGGTTTGACCAGGGCCGGGCTGACGCCCTCGATCCGTGCCGAAGGAATCTCTGCGAAGTCGCGTAATAGATCCGCCCTGGCTCCGTCTCTTTCGTCAGAGTGGTGCGCCCGATCTCGTGCGTGGGGCATGCAGATGCGCGCCGCCGCGGCTCAGCCGCGGACCCGGCGGGGCTCGGAGGTAACTCGGGGGAGGGACCTCCGGCCCCGCCTACACCGTTCTCGCCGCGCGTCCGGCGCCGGGGGTCATGCCGAGGCGGCGGCGACGCCGTCGACCCAGACCGTCCGCACGGCCAGTTCCGGCGTCAGCAGCACCGCGTCGGCGGTCGCACCGAGGTCGAGGCGCCCCAGATCCTCGCGCCCGATCGCCCGTGCCGGCACCGATGCGGCCGCCGCGAAGGCGAGCGCCCGCGGCACCCCGGCGCCCACGACGCGGCGCACCGCCTCATCCTGAGTGAGCGTCGATCCGGCGATCGCCCCGCCGTCCTGCAGCCTGGCCACACCGGCCGTCACGTCCACGGCCAGACCGCCGAGCTCGTAGTGCCCGTCGTGCGCGCCCGCGGCTGCCATCGCGTCGGTGACCAGGGCGACGCGGCCGGGAGCGGCCGCGAAGACGGTGGCGACGAGGTCCAGATCGACGTGCACGCCGTCGGCGATGATCTCGAGCGTGACGCGGTCATCGCGCAGGGCTGCGACCACCGGACCCGGTGCACGGTGATGGATGCCGCGCATCGCGTTGAAGGCGTGGGTCAGCAGCGTCGCACCCGCGTCGAAGGCGCGCCGCGTGCCGGCGGCGTCGGCCGCGGTGTGTCCGACCGCGACCGCGACTCCCGCAGCGCTGAAGCGGGCGATGGCGTCGTCGGCCCCGGGCAGCTCTGGAGCCAGGGTGACCTGCTGGATCGTGCCGCGGCCGGCCTCGAGCAGACGATCGACGGATGCCGCGTCCGGCGCTCGCAGCAGCCCTTCGGCGTGCGCGCCCTTGTGCCCGGGGTCGAGAAACGGTCCCTCCAGATGCGAGCCCAGGATCGTGGCATCCGTCTCGCACAGGTCGGCGACCATCGCGACGCGCGCCGCGAGGTCGTCGATGGAGGCCGTGACGAGCGAGATGACCGCGCGCGTCGTGCCATGGGCTCGGTGCAGCGCGCGCGCGGTGCGGATCGCCTCGGGGCCGTCGTCGAAGCTGACGCCGCCCCCGCCGTGCCCATGGATGTCGACGAAGCCGGGGACGAGGCATCCGTTCCCGCCGTCGACCATCTCGTCAGCCGCCGGACGCTGTCCACCGGAGCCGACGGCGGAGACCCGTCCGCCGTCGAGGAGGACCCACCCGTCGACGTCGTCGGGGTCGGCTTCGGCCGAGCCGAACACGCGCACCGGGTGGATGAGAGTGCTCATTCGGCGGCCCAGGGGATCTCGTCGGACGGGTGGAATCCGATGCCCATGCTCGACCACAGCGGGCCGAGCGCCCCGACGCGCTCGCGGAACGACGCCCAGGTGCGCAGCTCGCTCTCCCCGGTCGCCGGCGACCAGGCCGCTTCGGCCGCGGCCGCGATGCGGGGAAAAGCCATGACGTCGATGTCATCGAGGTCGCGGATCGTCTCGGTCCACAGCGGCGCCTCGACGCCGAGGATGTCGGCGTCGTCGATGCCCGCGATGACATCCGACGGCTCCCACGAGTACGCCTGCTCGACGCTGGTCGGTCCGTTGGCCCATTCCAGGCCCAGCGACGGCCCGGCCACGTCGGAGTTCGAAGGCGGGTACTTCATATCGAGGTAGATCGCGTCGGCGGGCGAGAGGATCAGCTGCGATCCGTTCGCGACGAACGCGCGGGCACGGACGTCCATGCCATCTGTCGGCGACATGTAGCCCCAGTACTGGCCGATCGTGGTGTCGGCGAGGTTCTCGGCCGCGCCCGCCTCGTGCCAGGCCACCGGGGTCTTGCCGAGGTCGGCGATGACGTCGCTCGCCCGAGAGACGAACGTCGCGTAGCCGTCGGCAGACGTGCCCAGTGCCTCGTCTCCGCCGAGGTGCAGGTAGGGCCCCGGCGTCATCGCGGCGAGTTCGCCGAACACGTCGGCGACGAAGTCGTACGTCGCCTCGTCGTGGATCCTCAGCGACGAGAAGCCCACGGCGATGCCCTCGTACGGCGCCCCCGCGGCGGGCAGCCCACCGCCGTGCACGCGCGCCGTCTCGCGGATGTCGTCGCTGAGCACCGGCGCTTCCGCGAGTTCCGGGTACGCCAGCCCCACCGCGTGCGTGTGGCCGGGCATGTCGATCTCGGGGACGACGATCAGGTGACGGGATGCCGCGTACTCCACGATCTCGCGATAGTCGGCCTTCGAGTAGAAGCCGCCGGCATCCCCGCCCACGGCGGTGCCGCTCGCCCGCGCGGTGAGCTCGGGACGCGAGTCGAGGTGGATGCGCCACCCCTGGTCGTCGCTGAGGTGCAGATGCAGGGCGTTGAACTTGAGCGAGGCGGCTCGGTCGATGTAGGCCTTGACCGTCGAGACGGGGTGGAAGTGCCGCGCGACGTCGAGCATCACGCCGCGGTACGCGAAGCGCGGGGCGTCATCGATCGTGATTCCGGGGACGACCCAGCCGTCGCCGTCGCGGGTGAGGAGCTGCCCGAGAGTCTGGACGCCGTGGAAGAGACCGGCCGCGTCCGCGCCGGTGACGTGGACGCCGCTCTCGGCGACGGTCAGCCGATAGGACTCGGGGGCGCCGCCGGCCGCGACCCGCAGCTCGATCCGCCCGCCGCCTGTGCCGGTGGAATCGCCGAGGCCGACACCCGTGCGGGCCTTGACCAGGGCGACGAGCGCGGCCGCGGCATCCGGATCCCCCTCGACCGCGGTCGAGGCGCCGAGGGCGAATGCGGCCCCGGCCGCCTGGATCGAGGCGGGGGCGGGAACGACGGGGGGCACGGACACAGTGTCTCCATTCTGCGACGCCGGTGCACAGCCGGCCAGCGCCGCCGCGAGGAACGCGGCGAACAGGGCCGTTCGTCGGCGCCGGTTCATTCCCCGGCGGCGGCTCGTCGGAAGCGTTGCATGTAAAGCGTCCTAACAAAAGGCGTGGGCTCAGCCTATCGGTTATGCTCGGGGGGTCGCGACTGGCGTTGAGGTGGGCCACCATCGGGGAGCGACTGACTACGGCATTCGACCGCACGCCTGGGCCGATGTGATTCCCGGCACCCCGTGCCGCACCAGAAAGCCGTGAGTCAGGAGATCGCATGACCGATCAGTTCTTCAACGCCCCCCTCGCCGAGGTCGATCCCGAGATCGCTCAGGTGCTCGAGCGCGAGCTGGAGCGCCAGCGCGGCTACCTCGAGATGATCGCCTCCGAGAACTTCGTGCCGGTCTCGGTGCTCGAGTCGCAGGGCTCGGTGCTGACGAACAAGTACGCCGAGGGCTATCCGGGCCGCCGCTACTACGGCGGCTGCGAAGAGGTCGACGTCGCGGAGGAGCTGGCGATCGAGCGTGCGAAGGCCCTCTTCGGTGCCGCGTTCGCCAACGTCCAGCCGCACTCCGGAGCGACCGCCAACGCCGCGGTGCTGCACGCGATCGCCCGGCCCGGCGACACGCTGCTCGGGCTCTCGCTCGATCAGGGCGGTCATCTCACGCACGGCATGAAGATCAACTTCTCGGGCCGTCTCTACGACATCGTCGCCTACGGCGTCGACCCCGAGACGTCCACGGTCGACATGGACGAGGTGGCGCGGCTCGCCCGTGAGCACAAGCCGAAGGTCATCATCGCGGGCTGGTCGGCCTACCCGCGTCAGCTCGATTTCGCCCGCTTCCGCGAGATCGCCGACGAGGTCGGCGCCTACCTGTGGGTCGACATGGCGCACTTCGCAGGACTCGTCGCGGCGGGTCTGCATCCCAACCCGGTCCCGCACGCGCACGTCGTCTCGTCGACGGTGCACAAGACGATCGGCGGCCCGCGCTCGGGATTCATCCTCACCAACGACGCCGAGCTCGCCAAGAAGATCAACACGGCGGTGTTCCCCGGCCAGCAGGGCGGGCCGCTGATGCACGTGATCGCTGCGAAGGCGACCGCGTTCAAGCTCGCCGCGACCCCGGAGTTCGCCGAGCGGCAGGAGCGGGTGCTGCGCGGCGCGCGCATCCTCGCCGATCGGCTGTCGCAGCAGGACGTGACGGATGCCGGCATCTCGGTCCGCTCGGGAGGCACCGACGTGCACCTCGTGCTCGTCGACCTGCGCAATGCGCAGATCGACGGCAAGCAGGCCGAGGATCTGCTGCACGAGATCCACATCACCGTCAACCGCAACGCCGTGCCGAACGACCCGCGGCCGCCCATGGTCACGTCGGGCCTGCGCATCGGGACGCCTGCCCTCGCGACCCGTGGGTTCGGCGATGCCGAGTTCACCGAGGTCGCCGATATCATCGCGCTCGCCCTGCTGCCCGGCGCCGACGTGGCTGGCCTGCGCCTGCGCGTCGCCGCGCTGACCGCCGCGTTCCCGCTGTATCCCGGCCTGCACTACTGAATGGAAGCGCGCTTGCCTCGGGCAAGTACCTATGGCCATAGTTATATGAGCCGCGGGTTCGCCGCGCGACTGCGAAGGAGCACGACATGACAGCACGCGTCCTCGATGGGCGGGCAGCCGCCGACGCGATCAAGAACGAGCTCGCCGAACGGGTGGCCGCGCTGCGCGAACGCGGCGTGGTGCCCGGCATCGCCACGGTGCTCGTCGGGGCCGACCCGGCATCCCAGCTCTACGTCGGAATGAAGCACAAGCAGTCCGAGTCGATCGGCATGAACTCGATCCAGCGCGAACTGCCGGCCGATGCCACGCAGGAGCAGGTCGAAGCCCTCATCGACGAGCTCAACGCCGACCCGGCCTGTCACGGCTACATCGTGCAGCTGCCGCTGCCGAAGCACCTCGACACCGACGCGATCCTCGAGCGCATCGATCCGTCGAAGGATGCCGACGGTCTCCACCCGACGAACCTCGGCCGCCTGGTGCTCAACGTGAACACCCCGATCACGTCGCCGCTGCCGTGCACGCCACGCGGCGTGATCGAACTGCTCGTGCGCAACGGGTACGACCTGGCCGGCAAGCACGTCGTGGTCGTCGGCCGCGGCGTGACGATCGGTCGCTCGATCGGGCTGCTGCTGACGCGCCGCGAGTACAACGCCACGGTCACACTCACCCACACCGGCACGACCGACCTCGGCCACCACCTGCGCCAGGCCGACGTGATCGTCGGAGCGGCGGGCGTCAAGCACATCGTCCGCGCCGAGGACGTCAAGCCCGGCGCCGCGGTGCTCGATGTCGGCGTCACCCGCGAGAGCGACCCCGAGACGGGCAAGTCGAAGGTGCACGGCGACGTGCACCCCGATGTCGCCGATGTCGCCGGCTGGCTCTCGCCCAACCCGGGCGGCGTCGGCCCGATGACGGTGGCCCTGCTCATGACCAACGTCGTCGAGGCCGCCGAGCGCACCGTCGGCTGAGCGCGGCCGCGACACTCAGGTCATGAATCGCGCGAGGAACGCCCGCGTGCGCTCCTCGCGCGGTGCGCCGAAGACCTCGGCCGGCGGACCCTCCTCGAGGATGCGACCGGCATCGAGGAAGACGACGCGATCGGCGACGTCGCGCGCGAACGCCATCTCGTGCGTGGCCATCACGATGGTCATGCCGTCATCGGCCAGATCGCGCACCAGGTCGAGCACCTCGCCGACGAGTTCGGGGTCCAGCGCCGAGGTGACTTCGTCCAGCAGCAGCAGCTCCGGCGAGGTGGCCACCGCACGCGCGATCGCCACCCGCTGCTGCTGACCGCCCGACAGCCGGTCGGGATGCGCGTCGGCCTTGTCGGCGAGGCCCACGCGATCGAGAAGCGCGGTGGCAGCCGCATCCGCTTCCTTCTTTCCCAGGCGGTGCACGTGACGAAGTGCGAGGGTGATGTTGCGCTGCACCGACAGGTGCGGGAAGAGGTTGTACTGCTGGAACACCACGCCGATCCGCGATCGCACGGCATCGGCGCCGATGCGGGGGTCGCTGATGTCGGTGTCGCCGAGCCAGATGCGCCCGTCGTCGATCGGCTCGAGCAGGTTGACGGTGCGCAGGAGCGTGGACTTGCCCGAGCCGCTCGCGCCGATCAGGGCGACCACCTCGCCCGGCGCCACCGACAGATGGATGCCACGGAGGACGTCGTGCTCGCCGAAGGACTTCCAGACATCCTCGAGGCGCAGGACCGTGGCGCTCATACGATCCCCCCGACCTGTTCGCGGGCGCGCACCCGCGCGGTGTACCAGTCGGTGAGCCGGATGGTGGGGATCGCGAGGAGCACGAACAGCAGCGCCGCCACGACGTAGGGCGTGAAGTTGAAGTACGCCGCGGTCTCGATCTGCGCCGCGCGCACGGCATCCACCGCCCCCAGGAGGGAGATGAGGCCGACGTCCTTCTGCATTGCGACGAAGTCGTTCATGAGGGCGGGCGTCACCTTGCGGAACGCCTGCGGCACCACGACCAGCCGCATCGATTGGCCGTGCGTGAGCCCGAGCGACCGCGCGGCGTGCCGCTGTGACGGATGCACCGCCTCGATGCCGGCGCGGAACACCTCCGACACGTACGCCGAGTACGTGAGCGTGATGGCGATCGTGCCCCAGAACTCCGTCGGCATGCGCACCGGGATCATCTGAAGCCCGGGGATGCCGAACCCGACGAGGTACAGCACGATGATCAGCGGAGTGCCGCGGAAGACGTCGGTGTACGCGGCTGCCATTGCCCGCAACGGCAGCCAGACCGCGCCACGCAGCGTCCGCAGCGTCGCCAGCAGCAGCCCGAACACCAGGACGAGCACCGCAGACATCGCGAGCACGCGCAGGTTCAGCAGGAACCCGTCCCACACGCGAGGCAGCGAGGCCAGCGCGATCCCGGGATCGAAGAACTGCTGCTGCACGCGCGCCCAGCCGGGCGTGTTGATGACGAGCAGCCACGCGAGCACGGCCAGCACGAGTGTCGACACGACGCTGATCGCGACGGATGCCGCGCCCTGGCGTTTGCGGAACGCCCGGCGCTCGAGCTCGACGGGACTGACCTCGCGGGGCGGGCTGCTCACCTCGCGGGCCGACGTGGCAGGGTCGGGCGCAGTCCCGCGTGCGCGGTCGGCCGCGGTGCTGCCGGGAGCGGGAGTCATCCGGCCAGGGTAGCGGCGCGCGTGCTCACGGCAGCAGCGGCGCCTGGCCCTCGCCGCCGAGCCACTCGGCCGCGAGCTCGTCGAGCGTGCCGTCCTCGCGCAGCGCATCCACCGCGGCGCTCACCTGGTCGGTCAGCGGCGAGTCCTTGGCGAGCACGAATCCGAACTCGTCTCCGGTCTCGCCGTCCGGGGTGGGCAGCTGGCCGACGAGCACGCCGTCGGTGAGCTCGACGCCCGAGATGTAGAACGCCGTCGGCAGATCCACGACGATCGCGTCGACCTGGCCGTTCTCGAGCGCGAGCTTGGCGTCGTCGTTCGTGTTGAACGCCTGCGCGCTCTGCGTGGGCTGGATGACCGACTCGATCGTGGTGTAGCTGGTCGTGCCGGTCTGCGCGCCGATGAGCAGGTCCTGGAGATCGGCGATCGACGTCGCATCGGCGGCCGGCGACGACGCCGTCGTCACGACGACCTGCGTCGTCTCGTAGTAGGGCGAGCTGAAATCGACCGACTCCTTGCGCTCGTCGGTGATCGAGAACTGCTGAAGGTTGACGTCGAAGTCCTTCGGGCCGGGGGCGATGGCCTCTTCGAATCCGGTGCGCACCCAGACCACGTCCTCCGCCTCGAAGCCGAGCTGCTCGGCGACGGCGTAGGCCACCGCGGCCTCGAAGCCCTCACCGGACGCGGGGTCGTCGTCGATGACCCAGGGGTAGTAGGCGGGCTCTCCCGTGGCGACGGTGATCTTGCCGGGGGTGACCCAGCCTTCTTCCGAGCCGGAGTCCGTGCCGGCGGGGGCGGCCGTCGAGGCGCAGCCGGCCAGTGCGAGCACGGCAGCGCCGGCGATGGTGAGACGGAGCAGGCGAGTGCGACGCGACATGGTGCCTCCAAGGCCGGGTGTGCGGGCGCGTGCTGTCGCGACCCGGTGCATTCCATCTTGACGACTGCGCGGCGGGACTGGCCGCGCAGGTCGGATTGTTACGCGGAAGGATGGGGCGGATGCCGCTCCCCGCGTGGCCGGCTCAGGCCAGGCGGGCTTCGGCGGCGGCGAGGGCGGCGCGAGCGCCGTCGGTCGGGGCGATCGCGACGAGACCCCGGTACAGCTTCACGAGTGCGTCGACGTCGAGCTCGCCGGTGCGCGCGCGGTCGCAGTGCACGGCCTGGATCGCCGCCTCGAGCTGGAATCGGCCGAGCGGGCGACCCAGCGCGGACGCCCGGCGCAGGAGCGCGGCGGCCTCGGCGATGAGAGCGCGATCCCACAGCGCTGGATCCTGCTCGTCCAGGGGCGGCCAGGGACTCATTGCGCGGGCGGGAACACGGGACTGCGCGTAGGTGAGGAGGGCCGCCAGACCCCACGCCTCGGGTTCGTCCTCGAGCAGGCTGGCGGTCAGGACCGCGAGCCAGCGGGCCTCGTCGGCGATCGTCAGGCGCGGATCGCCGGCCTGCTCATGACGGACGTCGTCGAGCCAGTCGATCGCGTAGGCGCCATAGATCGCCTCGAGCACGGCCTCGAGCCGGGCGGGCATGTCGGCCCGCGTCGGCACCCGGAACAGGATGCCGGTGTCACGGATGCGGCGCTTGGCCCGCACCAGCCGCTGCGCCATCGTCGCCGGCTCCACCCCGAACGCCCGCGCGACGTCGGCCGCTTCGAAGCCGAGCACGGTCTGCAGCATGAGCGGCGTGCGGATGGCCGGATCGATCGCGGGGTGCGCGCAGGCGAAGAGCAGTTCGAGGCGCTTGTCGGGAATCGCGTCGCGTCTTTCGAGGACGTCCGACGCGTCGAGCCGGTCGGGGTCGGCGAGCGTCGCCTCCAGTGAGTCGTCGAGGGGCGTGCCGGTGCGGTGCGCCGCGGAGCGGAACATGTCGCGCAGACGGTTGCGGGCCACGGTGAAGAGCCACCCTTCCGGATTGGCGGGGATGCCGGCATCGGGCCAGGTCGTCAGCGCACGCTCGAAGGCGTCGGCGAGGGCGTCCTCGGCGATCGTGACGTCTCCGGTCACCGCGGCGACCATGGCAAGGATGCGGCCGTACGACGCACGGGCGGCGAACGCGGCCGCCTCCCGTGCGTCGTCGGCCGGGCCCACGCGGCCTGGAGGGGGCGTGGGGAGGATGGGCATCAGCCCGCGAACGCCGTCCACGCGCCGTCGTGGAACCGGGTCATCGTCGGGCGGATCTCGACCGTGCCCCAGCTCACCGAGGGCGCCTTGCCGGCCCAGCCGATGGCGGCGTCCAGGTCGTCGACGTCGATCACGAAGGTGCCGCCGATCTGCTCCTTGGTGTCGGCGAAGGGCCCGTCCTGCACGCGCAGGGTGCCGCCCTGGGCGGTCACGGTCGTGGTGGCCGAGGAGGGCTGCAGCACTTCGGCCGACACGAGCACGCCGGCCGCGTCGAGTGCTGCGGCGTAGGCGTCGAACTCGCGCATGCCTTCGGCCAGCGCTTCGGGGCCGAGGTCGTCGGGGGTCATCTCGGGGTAGTGCAGGAGAAGGGTGTACCGCATGATGTGTCCTTTCGTCGGAACGGTGACACTGCGATGACGATCGAGCGAGCCGGCAATCGACAGCTGACGAGAATCAGGACTTGCCCAGTTCGTCGAGCATGCGGCGCTGCTCTTCGGTGAGGCCGTCGTTGAGCTCGTTTCGGGCGGCGGAAGACTCGGATCTCGGTACTGCGGGGGCGGACGATCCGGTGGCCGCGGTCCTGGTGCCCGTCGCCTTGTCGTACAGAGCCCCTGCCTGCGACTCGACCTTGTCGTCGATGGCGCCGTAGATCGCCCAGCCGATGAGGAGGAACACGGGCGGCAGCACGTAGCCCCAGAAGGCGCCGAAGATCCCGCCGCCGATAGAGACACCGGTCAGCAGCACGGTTCCGATCCAGACCAGGAACGCCACGGCGAAGGCGAGGAGCGCCTCGACCAGCTTCTCGCCGGCGCGGGTGCGGCGCCCGGCCGACTTGGCCGCCATCGAGCGGAACCACTTCTCGACGAGCGGCTTGATCCAGATGACGATCGCGGTCAGCACGATGCCGGCCCACAATGCCGCCCAGCCCACGCGAGCGGGGGTGAGCCACCCGATCAGCAGCAGCACGACGACGTTGAACACGAGCAGCGAAACGAATCGCACGACCCACTTCTTCATACGTTCACTGTGCCACGTCCTGCCGTGGTCGGCGCGTGGGACGCGTCAGTACGAGGCCCGGCCGGATTCGCCGCGGGCGCCGGTGAACCGGGCCGCGAGTGCCTCCGACCCGCGTGCGAGCAGTGCGGTGTCGGCGCCGACGAGGATGAACGACGCCCCCGCCTCGAGGTAGGCGTCCGCCGCGGCCGGGTCGAACGCGTTGACGCCGACCGGCTTGCCCGCCTCGCGCACCGCCTCGAACACGCGGAGGGCCGCCGCGATGACATCCGGGTGGGTCTGCTGCCCGAGCAGCCCCATCGAGGCGGCGAGGTCGCTCGGGCCCACGAAGACGCCGTCGACGCCGTCGACGGCGGCGATCTCGGCGGCCGCGTCGACGCCGGCGGCCGTCTCGATCTGCACGAACAGCGACACGTGCGCGTCGGCGTCGGGCAGGTAGTCGTCGACGCGGTTCCACCGCGCCGACCGCGCGAGCGCCGAGCCGACCCCGCGCGTGCCCCGTGGCGGGTAGCGCACCGCTGCGACGGCGGCCTCGGCATCCGTCCTCGACGACACCATCGGCACGAGGAGGTTCTGGGCTCCGAGGTCGAGCACCTGCTTGATCGTCACGACGTCACCGATCGGCACGCGGACGACGGGCGTCACCGGGTACGCGGCGACGGCCTGCAGCTGCGACAGCACCGACTCCAGACCGTTGGGGGAGTGCTCCATGTCGATGAGCAGCCAATCCAGGCCCGACCCGGCGCAGATCTCGGCCACGAGCGGCGAACCCGAGCACACCCACATGCCCGCGAGGGGGCCGGATGCCTCGGCCAGTGCCGTGCGGAAGGTCGGCGTCAGACGAAGCGGCATTCGATCACTCCCATGGGTCCGTAGTCGCACAGCACGCTATCGCCCCGCGACACCCACAGGGGGCGGGTGAACGATCCGGCGAGGATGATCTCGCCCGCCTCGAGGCGCGCGCCGTGCTGGTGGAACTTGTTCGCGAGCCATGCGACGCCGGTCGCGGGGTGGCCGAGCACGCCCGCCGCGACCCCGGTCTCTTCGATCTCGCCGTTTCGAGCCAGCACGCCGGGGACCCAGCGCAGGTCGATCTCGTCGGGGCGCTTGTGCACCGTGCCGAGGACCATCGCGCCGTACGCGGCATTGTCGGCGATCGTGTCGACGATCGTGCGCCCCTCGAGCTCGATGTGCGAGTTGAGCACCTCCAGTGCGGGCACGGCGTAGTCGATCGCGGCGAGGGCGTCGTCGGGGGTGCGGTCGGGGCCCTCGAGCGGCGCCTTCAGCACGAAGGCGAGCTCGACCTCGATGCGCACGTTCGAGAAGCGGTCGACCGGGATCTCGGCGCCGGAGCGGTACACCGTGTCGTCGAACATCACGCCGTAGTCCGGCTCGGTGATGCCGGTCGCCTGCTGCATCGCCTTGGACGTCAGCCCGATCTTTCGCCCGACGAGGCGGCGGCCGTCCGCGATCATCCGATCGCGCCAGACACCCTGGATCGCATACGAGTCCTCGACCGTCGCGTCGGGGTGGCGTGCCGTGATCCGCGGGATCACGCTGTGCGTGCGGTCGGCTTCGGCGAGCTCGTCGGCGAGCTGCGCGATGACATCAGGTGACAGCATTCGTCCCCCTACAGCTGGTGGCCGAGCTTGTACTCGCCCTGCTTCCAGCTGGGCAGCTCCTCGGCCTTCTCGTCGGGGCGCGTGTACGAGAAGCCGTCGGCGCCGATCGTCACGGCCATCTCGGACTCGTCGGTGCGCGCGACGACCGGCTGCGGGTTGCCGTCCAGGTCGAGGACGAGGGATGCCTCGGTGTACCACGACGGGACCACCGGGTTGCCCCACCAGTCGCGGCGCTGGTTGTCGTGCACGTCCCACGTCACGACGGGGTTGTCGGGATCGCCGGTGTAGTAGTCCTGCGTGTAGATCTCCACGCGGTGTCCGTCCGGGTCGCGCAGGTACAGGTAGAACGCGTTGCTCACACCGTGGCGGCCGGGGCCGCGCTCGATCGCGTCGGAGCGGCGCAGCGCCCCGAGCTTGTCGCAGATCGCGAGGATGTTGTGCTTCTCGTGCGTCGAGAACGCGACGTGGTGCATGCGCGGGCCGTCGCCGCCGGTCATCGCGGTGTCGTGCACGGTCGGCTTGCGGCGCATCCACGCGGCGTAGACGGTGCCGGCCTCGTCCTGGATGTCCTCGGTGACGCGGAAGCCCAGCGACTGCATGAAGTTCACCGCGCGGGGCACGTCGGGCGTGACCTGGTTGAAGTGGTCGAGGCGCACCAGCGCTCCCGGGGTGTAGAGGTCGTAACGCCATGCGAGCCGCTCGACGTGCTCGACGTCGTGGAAGAACTCGTACGGGAAGCCGAGCGGGTCCACCACGCGCACCGAGTCGCCGATGCCCTTCGTGAAGCCCTCCGTGTTGCGTCGCATCTCGCAGCCGAGCTCCTCGTAGAACGCGACGGCCCTGTCGAGGTCCTCCGGGGTCCGCACGCGGTACGAGAAGGCGGCGACCGCCGCGACAGGCCCCTGGCGCAGGACGAGGTTGTGGTGGATGAACTCCTCGATCGAGCGCAGGTAGACGGTGTTCTCGTCCTCCTCGGTGACGACGAGGTCGAGCACGTCGACGTAGAAGGCCCGGGATGCCGCGAGGTCGGTGACGACGAGCTCCATGTACGCGCAGCGGAGGATGTCGGGGGCGGGCGCCGTCGGCGTCGGCACCGGGTCGGCGGCGTGGATCGGCGCCTCCTGGCTGACGTAGAAGCCCGATGAGGTGAGGGTCATGTCTTTGCGGTCGGTCATTTCGCGTCCTTGCGTGTCTTGTCTACGGCGAGGCGTCAAGCCGAGGCCTTGCCGAACGTGGGGTTGTGCGCCGGGCCGAGGGTGATGTGCACGGCCTGCTGGTCGGTGTAGAAGTCGATCGAGCGGTAGCCGCCCTCGTGCCCGAGGCCTGAGGCCTTGACCCCGCCGAACGGCGTGCGCAGGTCGCGCACGTTGTTGGAGTTGAGCCACACCATGCCGGCCTCGATGGCCTGCGAGAAGTTGTGGGCGCGCTTGAGGTCGTTGGTCCACACGTAGGCGGCGAGGCCGTACTTCACGCCGTTCGCGAGCTCGAGCGCCTCCTCGTCGGTGTCGAACGGGGTGATCGCGACGACGGGTCCGAAGATCTCCTCCTGGAAGATCCGGGCCTCCGGCGCGACATCGGCGAACACGGTGGGCCGCACGAAGTTGCCGGTCTCGAACCCGTCCGGGCGGCCGCCGCCGGCGACGAGCCGCGCCTCGGTCTTGCCGATCTCGACGTACGACATCACCTTGTCGTAGTGCTCCGGGTGCACCAGCGCCCCGACCTCGGTCGTGGGGTCGTGCGGGTATCCGACGATCACACGGTCGGCCTGGGCGGCGTAGCGCTCGACGAACTCGTCGTAGACCGGGCGCTCGACGAGGATGCGGGAGCCGGCGGTGCAGCGCTCGCCGTTGAGCGAGAAGACGCCGAAGATCGTGGCGTCGATCGCGGCCTCGAGGTCGGCATCGGCGAACACGACGGCCGGCGACTTGCCGCCGAGCTCCATCGAGAGGCCCTTCAGGAAGGGGGCGGCGTTGCCGAAGATGATCTGGCCGGTGCGGCTCTCTCCCGTGAACGAGATGAGCGGGACGTCCGGATGCTTCACGAGCGCGTCGCCGGCATCCTCCCCGAGTCCGTTCACGAGGTTGAACACGCCCTGGGGGAGCCCGGCCTCCTCGAAGATCCCCGCCCACAGCGAGGCCGACAGCGGCGTGAACTCGGCGGGCTTGAGCACCACCGTGTTGCCGGTCGCGAGTGCCGGACCGAGCTTCCACGACTCGAGCATGAACGGCGTGTTCCACGGCGTGATGAGACCCGCGACGCCGATCGGCTTGCGGTTGACGTAGTTCATCTGCCGGCCCGGCACCTTGTAGGCGTCATCGGCCTGCGCCACGATGAGGTCGGCGAAGAAGCGGAAGTTCTCGGCTGCGCGCCGCGCCTGCCCCAGCGCCTGCGTGATCGGCAGGCCCGAGTCGTACGACTCGAGCTCTGCGAGCCGCGCGTCGCGTGATTCGACGATGTCGGCGATGCGGTGCAGCACGCGCGATCGCTCGCGCGGCAGCATCCGGGGCCACGGCCCTTCGGCGAAGGCGCGTCGCGCGGAGGCGACGGCCCGGTCGATGTCGGCCTTCTTGCCTGCAGCAGCCTGGACGTAGGTCTCGTTCGACACCGGGTCCAGCACGTCGAACGTGTCGCCGTCGGCCGAGTCGACGAACTCGCCGTCGATGTAGTGCTGGATGCGGTCGGGCAGGCCTTCGGGCACGTGCCGGGCATCGAGCGCGGTGGTGGTGTCGGTCATGGGGTGCTCCTTCGTGGGGAGGGATGGTGACGGATGCCGGTGGCCCGGCGTCCGCGGAGGTCAGAACGCCGGCAGTCCGAGCGCCTCGTCGGGGTGCTCGTGGATCATGTACGCGTCGAGGGTCGCCGACCGGTGCCGGCGGGCGGCCTTCTCGATCTCGCCCAGCGGCGCGCCGGACTCGATGAGCTGAACGATGTTCTCGTGCTCGCGCACGGATTCGGCGGCCCGGCCCGGCACGAAGCTGAACGTCGAGTCGCGCAGATGGCCGAGCCGCGCCCACTCGGCATTCACGAGCTCGAGCATGCGCGGATTTGCGCACTTGGTGAACAGTGCCGCGTGGAACTCCTGGTTCAGTGAGGTGAACGCGCGCGGATCGAAGTGCTCGAGCGTCTCGATCATCAGCTCGTTGATGCGGCGTGCGTTGCGGATGTCGTCGGCCGTCAGCCGGCGTGCCGCGAGCGCGGTGGCGGCGCCCTCGAGGATCGACAGCGCCTGCATGCTGAAGCGGTACTGCGAGTCGTCGACCATCGACACGCGCGCGCCGACGTTGCGCTCGAACGTCACGAGGCCCTCGGCTTCGAGCTGGCGGATCGCCTCGCGCACCGGTACGACGCTCATGTCGAGGTCGCCGGCGATCGCGCCGAGCACCAGCCGGTAGCCCGGCGTGTACTCCTGCCGTGCGATGCGCTCTTTGATCCAGTGGTAGGCGCGCTGCGATTTGCTCTGCGACGTGAGCGGCTCGGTCTTCATCGTGACTCCTCGCCCGCGCGGTCGGCGTCGAAGCGCGCGCGCCACTCGGCGTTCATCGGGAAGAGGCCGTCGACGGGATGCCCCTCCGCGACGCGCGCGGCGATCCAGGCGTCCTCGTCCTCCTGCGCGAGCGCGGCGTCGGCGACCTCCTCGGCGATCGCGCGCGGGATCACGATGACGCCGTCGGCGTCGCCCACGACCACGTCGCCCGGGAGCACGGTCGCCCCGCCGCAGGCCACCGCGATGTCGGCGTCCCACGGCACGTGCTTGCGGCCGAGCACGGCGGGGTGCACGCCGGTGGAGTACACCGGGATGCCGACCGCGGCGACGGCCGCGGCATCCCTCACGCCCCCGTCGGTCACGATGCCGGCCGCGCCGCGCGCGTGCGCCCGGATCGCGAGCACATCGCCCAGCGTGCCCGAGCCGGTCTCGCCGCGGGCCTCGATCACGAGCACCTCGCCCTCGCCCACGGCGTCGAACGCGCGCTTCTGCGCGTTGTAGCCGCCGCCGTGCGAGGCGAAGAGGTCCTCACGGTTCGGTACGAAGCGCAGCGTGCGCGCGGTGCCGACCAGCTTCGCAGCACCGTTCAGGGGAGCGCCGTTCTGGGCAGCCGGGCGCAGCGGCGAGACGCCGTCGATGTGCACGTTGTTCAGCCCGCGCTTGCGCAGCTGCGCCGACAGCCCGGCCACCGGCGCGGCCTCGAGCTTGGCACGCAGAGCGGTCGAGAGGGCGCTCTCGGCCGCGGCGCTCCCGCCCGCCTCGGTCGTTGAGCGAGCGAAGCGAGACGAAACGCCGCTCGCATCCTCAGCGCGTTCCGTCTCGGTCGCGGCGCTCCCGCGCTCGACGACCGGTACGGCCTCGGGTGAGCCCCACGCCTCGGTGCGCTGCAGGTCGTCGGCGGCGGGAAGGGACCCGAGCTCGGGATCGAACCCGTCCTCGCTCTGCACGACCGAGGTGACGAGCCGGCCTGTGGTCGGTCCGCCGTCGACCGAGACCTCGACCTCGATCACGTCGCCGGGCACGGCGACGGACGAGCCGGAGGGGGTGCCGGTGAGGATCACGTCGCCCGGTTCGAGCGTGAAGTGCTGCGAGAGGTCGGCGACGAGCTGGGCGAGCGGGAAGATCATGCCGGCCGACGTGTCGTCCTGCACGAGCTCGCCGTTGCGCCACGTGCGCAGATGCAGCGCCGTCGGATCGACCGCACGGGCGTCGATGAGGGCGGGCCCGATCGGCGTGTAGCCGTCCCTGCCCTTGGACCGGACGTTGGACCCCTTGTCGTTCGCGCGCAGGTCGTACAGGCCGAAGTCGTTAGCGGCGGTGACGGCTGCGACGTGCGACCACGCCGCAGCGAGCGGAACCCGCCGTGCCGGCGCGCCGATCACGAGAGCGATCTCGCCCTCGAAGGCGAGCAGCTCGGTGCCCGCCGGCCGCTCGATCGTGCTGCCGGAGGCGGCGACGGAACTCGACGGTTTGAAGAAGTACGACGGATGCTGCGGCCGGCGTCCGCGCTGATCCGCTCGCGACGCGTAGCTCAGGTGGATCGCGATGATCTTGCCGGGCCGGCCGAGGAGGGCGGCGAACCGGGGATCGCTCGGGGCCTCCGTGCTCGACGGGGGTGCGGCATCCATCTTCTCGTCCACTGAGCTCCCTCACTCCGGCGACCTGTTGCGTCGTATCCGAAATCGTATATGATCGTCCACGTTCCGGCAAGCGATCCCGATCCGTCCACCGGAGACGACGACGTCACGCACAGACACAGGAGTCACGCACATGAGCACCCCGCAACCCTCCGAGGGCTTCACGCCCACCGGCACCATCGCCGCATCCGTCGACCGGCGGCGCGTCGTCTTCGCGACGATCGTCGGCACCACCGTCGAGTGGTACGACTTCTTCATCTACGCCACCGCCGTCGGGCTGGTGTTCGGGCAGCTGTTCTTCGCCCCGCTCGGCGCCGACAGCGCCCTGATCGCCTTCGCGACGGTCGGCGTGAGTTTCCTCTTCCGGCCGCTCGGCGCGTTCCTGGCCGGTCACTTCGGCGACAAGTACGGGCGCAAGCTCGTGCTGATGTGGACGCTGATCCTCATGGGCGCGGCGACCGCGCTCATCGGTGTGCTGCCCACGTACGAGGCGATCGGCATCGCGGCGCCGATCCTGCTCGTGCTGCTGCGCATCCTGCAGGGCATCTCGGCGGGTGGCGAATGGGGCGGCGCGGTGCTGATGGCGGTCGAGCACGCGCCCAAGTCGCGTCGCGGAGCGTTCGGCGCGTCGCCGCAGATCGGCGTGCCGCTGGGCCTGCTGCTGGCATCGGGCGTCATGGCGCTCATGACCGTGATCGCCCCCGGTGACCAGTTCCTGCAGTGGGGCTGGCGCGTGCCGTTCCTGCTCAGCGTCGTGCTGATCCTCGTCGGCTACTACGTCCGCCGCCGCGTCGAAGAGAGCCCGGTGTTCGCCGAGCTCGCCGAGCGCAAGGAGAAGGCGCGGATGCCGATCGTCCAGCTCTTCCGCAAGCACGCACTGCTGGTGCTCATCGCCGCTCTCGTCTTCGCGGGCAACAACGCCGTGGGGTACATGACGACCGGTGGCTACATCCAGGGCTACTCGACCAACCCCGACGGGCCGCTCGGCCTCGAGCGCGGACCAGTGCTGTGGGCCGTCACCGGCTCGGCCGTGACCTGGCTGCTGTCGACCCTCGCCGCCGGCTTCATCTCGGACCGGCTCGGACGCCGCACGACCTACATCGCCGGATGGATCCTGCAGCTCGTCGGTGTGTTCGCTCTCTTCCCGCTCGTGAACACCGGCAACATCTGGCTGCTGTTCCTCGGGCTCGCGATCCTCACGATCGGCCTCGGCTTCACGTACGGCCCCCAGGCGGCGCTCTACTCCGAGCTCTTCCCGGCGTCCATCAGGTTCTCCGGCGTGTCGATCTCGTACGCCATCGGCGCCATCCTCGGCGGTGCGTTCGCCCCGACCATCGCGACGTGGCTCGTGCAGCAGACCGGCTCGACCACCGCGGTGACCTGGTACCTGGCAGGCATGACGATGCTCGGACTCATCGCGACGCTGCTGCTGCGCGACCGCAGCGGCATCCCGCTGGGCCCCGACCACGAGGCCGAGCAGTCGGTCAGCCCGATCTACGGGCTCTCGAAGGCCTGACGCACCCCGCGTCCGCGGTTGCGAAAACACCAGCCGATAACCGCGACACGCCGGTGGCGGATGCCTCGCCCCGGCGTGTCGGGTTACGGACTGGTGTTTTCGCAGCTGGGGCGGTGGGGTCGGGGCCGTGAGGTCAGGTCGGGGGCGGTGAGGTCAGGGTCGGGGCATGCCGGTGGTGCGGGTGCGGCCCCGCAGCTCGGCGACCACACGCCCGGCGGCCGAGACCCGGACGTCGTAGAGGCCCGACCGGCCCTCGATCGTCCGGCGCTCGGCGACGGCCTCGAGCTCGTCGCCCTCGCGAGCGGGGGAGAGGAAGGCGATGTCGGCTCCTGCGACCAGCGTGACGGCATCCGTCTCGTTGCACGCGAGTGCGAGCGCGGTGTCGGCAAGGGCGAAGACGAGCCCGCCGTGGGCCACCGCGAAGCCGTTGAGCATGTCGGCGCGCACCGTCATGCGCACGATCGCGCGGCCCGGCTGCGCGCGCACCACGCGCATGCCGAGTGCGGCGGATGCGGCATCCGCCTCGATCATGCGGCGTCCCTGCGCGGTCGCGTAGACATCGTCCATGCCGGATCCTCCCCGCTCGGCGTTGAGCCGTCCGCGGTGCTGTGCGATCATCGTACAGAACGAGCGTTCAGTAATCCATGGCGCTCGCGGTCGACGATGACGAACGGATGCCGATGCCGACGATCCTGCGCGAGAACCGGGCCGACCGGGTCTGGGTGCGGCTGCACCGCCCCGACGCGCGCAACGCGATCGACAAGGCCATGGTCGACGAGCTGCACGGCGTGTGCGACGAGCTCGAGCGCGATCCCCGCATCCTGCTGATCGCCGGTGGCGACGGCGTCTTCGCGGGCGGCGCCGACATCGCAGAGCTGCGCGACCGCACCCCCGCCGACGCGCTCGAGGGCATCAACTCGCGCCTGTTCGACCGCATCGCCCGGCTGCCCATGCCGGTGATCGCCGCCGTCGACGGGTGGGCTCTCGGGGGCGGCGCCGAGCTCGCGTACGCCGCCGACCTCCGGATCGCGAGCGATCGGGCGCGCTTCGGCAGCCCGGAGCCGTCGCTGGGCATCGTGCCCGCCGCCGGTGCGACGTGGCGGCTGCCCCGGCTCGTGGGCGAGCCTCTCGCCAAGGAGATGCTGCTCGCCGGTCGCGTCATCGGCGCCGACGAGGCCCTCGCCGCAGGGCTCGTCACCGCAGTGCATCCGCCCGCCACGCTCGACGCCGCGGCCGATGCGCTGGCCGATCGCATCGCGGCGCGGGATCCGCTCGCGATCCGGCACACGAAGCGCCTGATCGACGACCCCACCGACGACCCGCGGGCCGCCGCCGACGCCGCGCAGGCGGAGTGCTTCGGCTCGCCCGCCAAACACGAGCGCATGACCGCATGGCTCGACCAGCGGCTGGAGAGGAAGAACGCATGACCCTCGAAACCCCCATCGGCGCCGACACTCCCGCGCCCGAGTCCGCGACCACCGAGACCGGGGAGCACGGCGCCGAGACGCCGCTGCTCGAGTCGTACATCGCCGGCGCGTGGCGGGTGCCCGATGCGACCCGCACGACCCTCCTCCAGGACGCCTCCACAGGGGCTCCCGTCGCACGCATGGGCGGCGCGCCGGACCTCGCTGCCGCCGTCGAGCATGCACGCACGATGGGCCAGGCATCCCTCGGGGATCTGCCGTTCCACCGCCGCGCCCTCATCCTCAAGGCGCTCGCCCAGGCCCTCACCGCGGCGAAAGACGACCTCTACGCCATCAGCGCGCAGACCGGAGCGACGGCGCGCGACAGCGTGGTCGACGTCGACGGCGGCATCGGCGTGCTCTTCACCTACGCCTCGAAGGGCCGGCGGGAGCTTCCCAACGCCACGACGCTCGTCGACGGCGCCCCCGAGGGACTCGCGCGCGACGGAAGCTTCGGCGGTCAGCACCTGTGGTCCCGCCTGCCCGGCGTCGCGTTCCAGGTCAACGCCTTCAACTTCCCGGTGTGGGGCATGCTCGAGAAGTTCGCCCCCGCCTTCCTGGCCGGCGTTCCCACGATCGTCAAGCCGGCGACGCCGACGGCCTACCTCACCGAGGCGGCGGTGCGGGTCATGGTCGACTCCGGTCTGCTGCCCGAGGGGTCACTGCAGCTCGCGATCGGATCCGCGCACGGGTTCCTCGACCTCCTCGACGCTGGGGACGCGGTCGGCTTCACGGGGTCGGCATCGACGGGACGGATGCTGCGGCGCGACGACGCCGTCGTGGTCCGGGGTGTGTCGCTCACCACCGAGGCCGACTCCGTCAACGCCGCGATCCTCGGCTCCGACGCGGTACGCGGCACGGCCGAGTTCGACGCCTTCGTGGCCTCCGTCGTGACGGAGATGACCGCCAAGGCCGGGCAGAAGTGCACGGCGATCCGGCGCGTGCTCGTGCCTGAGGCATCCGTCGACGATGTCATCGAGGCGGTGCGCGACCGACTCGCCGCGAAGGTCGTGCTGGGCGACCCGCGTGCCGAGGGCGTGACGATGGGGCCGCTCGCGAGCCTCGCGCAGCGGGATGAGGTGCGGGCGCGCGTCATGGACCTCGTGGCGGGCGGTGGCGAGATCGTGGTGGGTTCGCTCGACGAGCCCGAAGTCGCCGGCGCCGGTGCCGGCGAGGGGGCTTTCGTGTCGCCGATCCTGCTGCGGTTCCGGGATGCCTCGGCCCCGGCGGTCCACGACATCGAAGCGTTCGGACCCGTCGCGTCGGTGCTCGGCTATCGTGACCTCGACGACGCGGTGCGACTGGCGAACCTGGGCGGCGGGTCGCTGGTGGCGACCGTGTGCTCGGCCGATCCGGACGTGGTCGGCACGCTCGTCGCGGGCATCTCGCCGTGGCACGGACGCGTGCTCGTGCTCGACGGCTCGGTCGCGCGCACGTCGACCGGCCACGGCTCGCCGGTGCCGCACCTCGTGCACGGCGGTCCGGGGCGCGCCGGCGGCGGCGAGGAGCTCGGCGGCATGCGGTCGGTGCTGCACTACATGCGGCGCACGGCTCTGCAGGGCTCGCCCGAGGTGCTCACGCGGCTGACCGGACAATGGCGCGCAGGGGCGACGACGAATGACGGCATCCATCCCTTCCGCAAGCCGCTCGCCCGGCTGCGCGTGGGCGATCGTGTGGTCTCGCCGCCGCGGTCAGTGGCCCTCGACGACATCGAGCACTTCGCCGAGTTCACGGGCGACACGTTCTACGCCCACATGGACGAGGAGGCCGCGGCGGCCAATCCGTTCTTCCCCGGACGCGTGGCCCACGGCTACCTGCTGCTGTCGTGGGCCGCGGGGTTGTTCGTCGACCCCGATCCTGGTCCGGTGCTCGCCAACTACGGTCTCGAGAACCTGCGGTTCGTGACGCCCGTGTCACCCGGCGACGAGGTGCGCGTGACGCTCACCGCCAAGCAGATCAGCCCCCGCGAGAGCGAGGAGTACGGCGAGGTGCGCTGGGACGCCGTGCTGGTGAACCAGCGCGACGAGGTCGTGGCGACCTACGACGTGCTGACCCTCGTCGCCAAGGAGTAGCGCCGCCCGTCGTCCTCGGTTGCGAAAACACCAGTCGGTCACGGCGACGCGCCGGCGAAGGTCCCCACGCCCCGGCGTGTCGGGTGACGGGCTGGTGTTTTCGCGACCTGGTGCGGGGTTCGGGCGCGGAGCGCGGGGAGATCAGCGGGCGCGGAGGCCGTCGAGGGCGACAGAGACGGTGGCGTCGGCGAGGGCCGCGGCATCCAGCGGCCCGCCGGGGCGGTACCACTCGACGATCGAGTTGATCATGCCGAACAGCAGGCGCGAGGTCGTGCCGGGGTCGAGGTCGGCGCGCAGGGAGCCCTCCGCGTGCGCGGCCTCGACCAGCTGCGACACGCGATGGTCGAACTCGCGGCGCCGGCGCAGCGCGTCGCGCTCGATGTCGGTGTTGCCGCGCACACGCAGCAGGAGCGTGACGTAGGGCAGCTCCTCGACGAGCACGCGCACGGCCCCGCGCAGCACGAACTCCAGGTGGTCGGCGGCGTCGCCGGGAACGGATGCTTCGAGCACCGCCTCGAGCTCGCCCAAGGCGCGGTCGAGCGCTCGCTGGAGGAGCTCCTCCTTGCCGCTCACGTGGTAGTAGAGCGCGGACTTGCTGGTGCCGAGGCGCTCGGCGAGCACGCTGATCGAGGTGGCTTCATAGCCCCGCTCGTTGAACGTCGCGACGGCGATGTCGAGCACGGTGTCGAGGTCGTACGGCGCGCGGTCGGTGCGGCCGTTCCCTTTTCGGAACGTCGCGGCATCGGCTGCGGCCGTGTTGCCCGTCATGGAACGCAAGAGTAGCATTACTGAACGAACGGTAAGTAGCGCAAGGAGGCGCGCATGACCACGGCGACACCAGCCCGCGAACTCGACGAGGCCGGCCCCGCGCGTTTCGAGGAGCTCATCGCGGCCGACCAGAAGGTCGAGCCCGCCGATTGGATGCCCGACGCCTATCGGCGCACGCTGGTGCGGCAGATCTCGCAGCACGCGCACTCCGAGATCATCGGCATGCAGCCCGAGGGCAACTGGATCACGCGCGCACCGAGCCTGCAGCGCAAGGCGATCCTGATGGCGAAGGTGCAGGACGAGGCCGGTCACGGGCTGTACCTCTACTCGGCCGCGCAGACTCTCGGCACGCCGCGCGAGGAGATGTACGAGCAGCTGCTCACCGGCAAGGCCAAGTACTCGTCGATCTTCAACTACCTCACGCCGACGTGGGCGGACATGGGCTCGATCGGATGGCTGGTCGACGGCGCCGCGATCTGCAACCAGGTGCCGCTGTGCCGCGCGTCGTACGGTCCGTATGCCCGTGCGATGGTCCGCATCTGCAAGGAGGAGTCGTTCCACCAGCGGCAAGGGTTCGAGATCCTGCTGGCCCTCATGAACGGCACCCAAGCCCAGCGCGTGATGGCCCAGGAATCCGTCAACCGCTGGTACGCGCCGGCCCTCATGATGTTCGGGCCTCCCGACGACGCCTCGCCGAACTCTGCGCAGTCGATGGCGTGGAACATCAAGCGCTTCTCCAACGACGACCTGCGCCAGCGGTTCGTCGACATGATCGTGCCCCAGGCCGAGATCCTCGGTGTGACCCTGCCCGACCCCGACCTGCGCTGGAACGAGGAGCGCGGGCACTGGGACTACGGCGATCTGGACTGGGACGAGTTCCGCGAAGTCCTGGCCGGCCGCGGCCAGGCGAACAGCATCCGCATCGCCAAGCGCCGCCGCGCGCACGAGGACGGAGCGTGGGTCCGCGAGGCCGCCCGTGCCTACGCCGAGAAGCAGCAGGCTCGAGAGAAGGTGGCGTCATGAGCGCGCCCGGCGCCGGCGCGGCCGAGACCTGGCCGCTGTGGGAGGTGTTCGTGCGTTCGTCGCGCGGACTCTCGCACGTTCACGCGGGGTCGCTGCACGCGCCCGACGCGCAGCTCGCGCTGCACAACGCGCGCGACCTGTACACGCGACGGGGCGAGGGGGTCTCGATCTGGGTCGTTCCGTCGACCGCGATCGCAGCATCCGATCCCGACGCCCGCGGAGCGTTCTTCGAGTCGCCGCAGGGCAAGGACTACCGTTACCCGACCGCGTACACGGCCTCGGCCGACGTGCCGCACCTGTGAGGCCCCGATGACCGACCGCCTTTCTCTGCTGCAGTCGAACAGTTCGACCGAAACGCCCGCTGCTCCTGCGCAACCGGCAGCGGATGCCGTCGCACGCTACGCGCTGGGGCTCGGCGACGACGCTCTCGTGCTGGCGCAGCGCCTCGGCGAATGGATCTCGAACGCGCCAGAACTCGAGGAGGACGTCGCACTCGGCAACATCGGGCTGGACCTGCTCGGTCACGCGCGTGGCTTCCTCGCCTACGCCGGCTCGGCGTGGGGCAAGACGGAGGACGACCTGGCGTACTTCCGCGATGAGCCGGAGTTCCGCAGTCGTTGGCTGTTCGAGCTGCCGAACGGGCAGAGCGGGCTCGACTTCGGTTTCACGATCCTGCGGCAGCTCGTCGCGTCGCTGTACTTCGGCGCGCTGTACCGGCGCCTCGCGGCCTCGGCCGACCCGTCGCTCGCCGCCATCGCCGCCAAGGCCGTCAAAGAGGTGGCCTACCACGCAGAGCACGCGACGCTGTGGACTCTGCGCCTGGGCCTCGGCACCGATGAGTCCCACGGCCGCATGACCCGCGCGCTCGCGGACCTCTGGCCGTTCGTCGGCGAGTTGTTCGACGCGGATCCGGCGACCGCGGGCCTGGACGGCATCGCGGTCTCGCCCGAATCCCTGCGCGACGAGGTTCTCGCGGGCGCGACGGCCGTGCTCGAGGATGCGGGCCTCGCGGCTCCGCAGGTGCCGTTCGCCCGCGGCGGCGGCCGCGAAGGGTGGCATTCCGAGCAGTTCGGCCGGCTCCTCGGCGAGATGCAGGTTCTCGCCCGCGCACATCCGGGGGCGACGTGGTGAACGCGCTCGAGATGCAGGCACGCCCGCGTCCCGCCGAGCCTGAGTTGGCGGACGTGTGGGATGCCGCGGCCACCGTCGTCGACCCCGAACTGCCGGTGCTGACCATCGAAGACCTCGGAATGCTCCGCCGCGTGCGCCTCGACGGCGACGTCGCGGTGGTGCAGATCACCCCGACGTACTCGGGGTGCCCCGCCGTCGACGCGCTGCGCGCCGACATCGTCGCCGCACTCGCGGCCCGGGGCCGGGACGCCCGGGTCGAGGTCACGCTGAGCCCCGCGTGGACGACCGACTGGATGAGCGCGGAAGGCCGCCGCAAGCTCGAGGAGTTCGGGATCGCGCCGCCCCGGCCGCGCGGCGCGGACGGCATCGTGGCACTGGGTCTCGGCATCCGGTGCCCGCAATGCGGGTCGCTGCACACCCGGGAGCTCTCGCGCTACGGATCCACCTCGTGCAAGGCGCTGTGGCAGTGCCAGTCGTGCGGTGAGCCGTTCGACCGTTTCAAGGAGCTGTGATGACGGCCGCGACCACCTCTCCGACCGCCGTGAGCGCGCCTGCCGAGACAGCGCCGTCCGCAGGCCGGCGCCGGGCCGTCTTCCATCCGCTGACGGTGGAGTCGGTGCGCCCGCTCACGGCCGACTCGATCGAGGTCGGCTTCGCCGTTCCGGCCGAGCTCGCCGAAGCGTTCGACTACCGACCCGGCCAGCACATCGCGTTGCGCATGACGCTCGACGGCGCCGAGGTGCGGCGCAGCTACTCGCTCTGCCGCGCGCCCGCCGGCACCGGCGCGCCGGGCACCCTCAGCGTCGCGATCAAGCGCGAGCGCGGCGGCGCGTTCTCGACGTGGGCCCTCGAACACCTCACGGCCGGCGACGTCATCGAGGTGATGAGCCCCGACGGTCACTTCACCCCGCACGGCCGTTACGACCGCCCTGCGCGGTTCGCTGCGATCGCGGCCGGCTCGGGGATCACGCCGATCATGGCGCTCATCGAGCACCACCTGGGCGAGCGCCCCGATGACACGTTCGACCTGGTCTACTCCAATCGCACCGCTGTGGATGCGATGTTCATCGACGAGCTCGCCGACCTCAAGGATCGCTACCCCGCGCGGCTCGCCCTGCACCACGTGCTCACGCGGGAGCGCCGTCCTGCCGATCTCTTCTCGGGCCGCCTGGACGAGAAGCGCCTCGAGGCCCTGCTGACGCGGGTGCTGCGGCCCGAGACGGTCGACGAGTGGTTCCTGTGCGGGCCGTTCGAGCTGGTCGAGCGGGCGCGGGCGGTGCTGCTGCGGCTCGGGGTCGAGGCCTCCGCGATCCGCGTCGAGCTGTTCTCGACCGGTCGCGACGAGCACGCGGGACCGAAACCGCCGCCCGTCGAGGTCACCCCCGGCGAGCCGGTGCGCACGATCTCGTTCCGCCTGGACGGCACGTCCGGGACGGTGACGACACCGGTGTCGGCGAGTGAGACGATCCTCGCTGCGGCCCTGCGCACCCGCGGGGACGTGCCGTTCGCCTGCGCGGGCGGTGTGTGCGGCACGTGTCGCGCCGTCCTGCGCCAGGGCACGGTCGACATGGCGCAGAATCATGCGCTCGAACCCGATGAGCTCGAGCGCGGCCTCATCCTCACCTGCCAGTCCGTGCCGACCAGCGACGCCGTCAGCGTCGACTGGGATGCGTGACGCGTCGAAAGGACCTCCGCCGTGATCGACCTCGCCATCGACGACGCTGTCGCCGAGATCACCCTGAACGCGCCTGAGAAGCTCAACGCCCTCTCGCTCGACGCGCTGCAGGAGATGGATGCCGCGTACGCCGAGGCCGAGGCATCCGGGGTCCGCGCACTCGTGCTGCGCGGCGAGGGCCGCGCGTTCTGCGCCGGGCGCGACATCGCCGGCGTCGACCCCGACTCCGACGACGTTCCGGGATACCTCGGCGCCGTCGAGCGGCTCATGCGTCGCATCGCCGGCTTTCCGGCGCCGACGTTCGCGGCCGTTCACGGTGCTTGTCTCGGTGTGGGGCTCGGGCTCGCGATCGCGACCGACGTCGTGTACGTCGCCGACAACGCGAAGGTGGGATCGCCGTTCGCCCATCTCGGGGCGCTGCTGGACTCCGGCGGCCACGCGCTGCTGTACGAGCGGCTGGGTGCCCACCGCGCGCTCGACCTCATCTACACCGGCGACCTCCTGAGTGGCGCGGACGCCGTCGCCGCGGGGCTGTTCAGCCGGGCGATGCCCGCGGACGAGCTGCTGGATTTCGCACGCGAGCGTGCCCGGCGCGCGGCATCCGGCCCCACCGCGGCGTTCCTCGCGTCGAAACGCCTCATCGGGCGCATGCGCGACGAAAGGCTGTGGGATGCCGTGGCCGAGGAGTCCCGCGGGCAGGAGGCGCTGCGCACCACCGCCGACTACCGCGAGGGCTTCGCCGCGTTCCAGCAGAAGCGACCGCCCGCGTTCCGCGGGGAGTGACCGAGGGCCTGCGCAGGCGGCCTCAGCTGTTCACCCGGATGATCTCCTGCTGATAGGGCGCGACGACAGCCGCCGAGATGCGGCAGTCGAGCAGGAGGAACCGACGGGATGCCGCGGGCTCGGCCGCCCACGTCCCGAGACGGTCGAGATCGTCCAGCGTGCGCACCACGACGCCTTCGGCACCGACGCCCGCCGCGAGCGCGGCGAAGTCCACCTCGGGGATGAGCATGGGCTCTTCGGCGAGACCCTTGAGTCCGTACAGGTGGACCTCGGCGCCGTAGGCCCGGTCGTTCCACACCACGGCGACTCCGCGGCCGCCGGCGACCCGCACCGCCGTCTCGAGGTCGGCGAGTGCCATCAGCCCGCCGCCGTCGCCGGTGGTCAGGACGATCGTCGATCCGGGCTTCGCCAGCGCCGCCCCGGGTACGGAGGGCCAGCCCAGCCCGATCGACTGGAACGCGGTGCCGACCATCATCATGCGGTCGGGCGAGGCGACCGGCCAGTACATGTTCGCCCAGCCGATGAAGTGACCGCCGTCCGAGACGACCACGCGTTCCGCGGGCAGCAGTTCGGCGATGCGGCTCGCGACAGCCCTGGGGTCGAGCCGCCCGTCGGAAGCGACCGCGTCGCCCGATTCGTGACGCCGCGCCTCGGCGATGTCGACCGACTCGCGCCAGTCGCTCGGCTCGGCCGCGATCGCGCGGACCTCGTGCGCGATCGCCTCGGCGACCAGCCGCGCGTCGCCGCGCACGTAGCCCGCGACGTGCGGGTGCGTCGCCGTGGGCGCGACGTCGACCTGGAACACGCGCGTGCCGGGCGCGAACAGGTCACCGAAGCGCATCGTGAACTGATTGAGGGATGCCCCGAACACGACGGCCACGTCGGCCTGGCGAACCAGGCCCATGGCGCCTTCGGCTCCGAACCCTCCCGTGACCCCGAGATCGAACTCGGCCCGCGGGAACACACCGCGCCCCAGCGCAGTCGACGCCGTCAGCGCACCGGTGGCGTCCGCGAGGGCGCCGAGCGCATCGCCGGCACCCGAGATCCAGGCGCCACGACCGGCGAGCAGGAAGGGCCGGCGCGCGCCCGCGAGCGCCTCGGCGATCTCACGCACCGTCGCCTGCGCGAACCCTCCGGTCGGCGCGAGCGGGTCCGGCAGACGCGGCTGCGGCGCCTCGGGCACAGGCCCGGCGTCGCGCGCCGCGACGTCGTAGGGGATCGCGAGCACGGTGGGCAGGCGGTAGGTGAGCGCGTGCTCGATCGCGATGACGGTGGTGGCCGCGGCATCCGCTCGTCCCACGGTGTACGTGCGCGCGCCGACGGCCGAGGCCAGCGCGATCTGGTCGACGTCCCACGGGCGAGGGCCCGACGTCGGCTCGTCGCCCACGACGAGCACGAGCGGCACGTGCGCCTGCACCGCCTCGGCGAGGGCCGTGAGGGTGTTGGTGAAGCCGGCCCCGTAGGTCGCCGTCGCGGCGGCGAGACGCCCGGAGGCGCGATGGAACGCGTCGGCGGCCACGACGCCCCCGGCCTCGTGGCGCACGGCGGTGAAGTGCACGTCCGTCGAGCGCTCGAGCGCATCGAGGAAGTAGGCGTTGCCGTTGCCCATCACGCCGAACACGTGGTCGATGTGGCGCGCGAGGGTGAGGGCGACGTGGGCAGAGACGGTGGGCATGAGCAAACCCCTTGGGAGACGTCAGACGGAGGATGAGGCCGTATGTGTCTCGCGCGTGCGCGCTGCGTGCCCTTTTTTCGAGCACCGGCGGGCGACGATGCCACCGGACGAATCGAGTATAGGACTTCGGCCATGATGGGAGACATGAGGACGATTCAGCTGCGCCGGTACACGCTCGTCGAGGGAGAGTACGACGCCTTCGTCGCGTGGTGGGAAGCCTGGATGCCGAAGGTGCGGCCCGCCGCGGGCTTCGCGATCGATTTCGCGTACGGCATCCGCGAGACCAACGAATTCGTGTGGGCCGTCAGCGCTGAGGGCGACGCCGAGTCCTTCCTCGCCCGCGAGAAGGAGTACCTGGCATCGGATGCCCGGGCCGAGGCGTTCGCCGGAGTTCCGCAGCGCGTGGCAGCCTCCGACACCCGGCTGGTCGAGGACTTCTCGGTCGCGAAGGCCTAACCGCCGAGCGCCTCGCGGATCGCCGCGGCCGAACGGCCGAGCCGGGCGGCGATCTCAGCGTCGTCGTGATGGCTCGCGAGGTACACCACAGCGATCGCAGCGGGTCCCCTGCCGCGCAGTGAGAGCGGCACCGCCACGGCACGCAGGGTGGGGATGACCTCGTCGTGGCTGTCGAACCAGCCGCGGGCCGCGGCATCCGTCACCTCCTCCTTCAGCGATGCCGGCACGTCAGCCGGCCACGAGCCATGCGGGAGCAGGGACAGGATCGCCTTGCCAGGGGCGCCGCGGGTGACCGGATGCCGTGTGCCCGGCCGCTGCGCGACCGAGGCGACCGCATGACGCGGTTCGATCGAGGCGAGAGTGACGCATTCGTCGTGGTCGAGCACCGCGAGGAAGCACGTCATGCCGAGTTCGTTGGCGATCGCGGTGAGCTCGGGCAGCGCCTCGGCCTGCAGATCGTGCGCCACGCCGGCTGCGAGCGCCGCCAGCCGGGAGCCCAGGAGCACGCGTCCGGCGGAGTCGCGCGCGACGAGGCCGTGGTCTTCGAGGGTGCGCAGCAGCCGGTAGGCGACCGAGCGATGCACTGCCAGGCGGGAAGCGACCTCGTCGATCGAGAGCGGTTCGCGTGCGTCGGCGAGCACCTCGAGGATGCGGATGCCACGGCTCAGGGTCTGCGACGCCGGCGCTCCCTCACGAGGCTTCACGTCGATCATGCGGTGGGGTTCCTTCCGGAGACGTTGCTGACGCCTCGCGCCGGCCGAGTATTGCCGGAGCTGGAGGCGTCGTATACGATCTGTTCAGAATAAGAACGATGCGTTCGAATATAGAACACGAACCACTCGGGCACAACCACCTCGACACCGCCGTCGCAGAGGAGACACTCATGCAGTTCCACCACCACGGGTATGTGTCGGGCGAGCCGCGCATCCAGGACGCGGCCGGGACCGGCATCGATCGTCCGGTGGAACTCCCGGACGAGATCGACGTCCTCATCGTCGGCTCGGGTCCGGCCGGCATGCTGCTCGCCGCTCAGCTGTCGCAGTTCCCCGGCGTCACGACCCGGGTCATCGAGCGACGAGACGGCCGGCTCGTGCTCGGCCAGGCCGACGGCATCCAGCCGCGCAGCGTCGAGACGTTCCAGGCCTTCGGCTTCGCCGAGCGAATCATCGCCGAGGCGTACAACATCGCTTACATGAACTTCTGGGGTCCTGACCCCGAGAACCCGCGCAACATCATCCGCACCGCGCGCACCGAGGACTACGCGTTCAAGATCAGCGAGTTCCCGCACCTCATCGTCAACCAGGCGCGCGTGCTCGACTACTTCGCCGAGGCCGCGGCGTACGGGCCCGGCCGGATCACGCCGGACTACGGCGTCGAGTTCGTCGGGCTCACGCTCCAGGACGATGGGGAGTATCCCGTCGAGGTGCGCGTGCGTCACACGGCCGGCGAGCGTGCCGGCCAGGAGCAGACCGTGCGCGCCAGGTACGTCGTCGGCTGCGACGGCGCGCGCAGCGGCGTGCGCGAGGCGATCGGCCGCAAGCACGTGGGGCAGTTCGCCTCCCACGCGTGGGGTGTCATGGATGTGCTGGTCAACACCGACTTTCCCGACTGGCGCACCAAGTGCGCGATCAACTCCGCCGCCGGCAACATCCTCCACATCCCGCGTGAGGGCGGCTACCTCAGCCGCATGTACATCGATCTCGGCGAAGTGCCCGAGAACGACGAGCACCGCGTGCGTCAGACCCCGATCGACGAGATCATCCGCCGGGCCAACGAGATCCTGCATCCGTACACGCTCGACGTGAAGCAGGTGGCATGGCACAGCGTCTACGAGGTCGGGCACCGCGTCACCGACAAGTTCGACGACGTCGACGTGGATCAGGGCCACGATCCTCGCGTCTTCCTGGCGGGCGATGCGTGCCACACGCACAGCGCAAAGGCCGGTCAGGGCATGAACGTCTCGATGCAGGACGGCTTCAACCTGGGCTGGAAGCTCGGGCACGTCCTGTCCGGCCTGAGCCCCGCGACACTGCTGTCGACGTACTCGGCCGAGCGGCAGCCGGTCGCCCAGCAGCTGATCGACTTCGACCGCGAATGGTCGGCGCTGATGGCGCGCAAACCCGAAGAGATCTCCGACCCGCAGGACCTCGCGACGTACTATCTCGCGACGGCCGAGTTCCCGTCCGGATTCATGACGCAGTACGGCCCGTCGATGATCGTGACGGATGCTGCGCACCAGGCGCTCGCGGAGGGCTTCCCGCTGGGCAAGCGCTTCAAGTCGGTCGAGGTGGTGCGCGTGTGCGACGGCAACGTCGTGCACCTGGGGCATCATGCCAAGGCCGACGGGCGGTGGCGCATCTACGCGTTCGCCGATGCCCCGGCTGCGGGGGAGTCGTCGGCGCTGTCACGATGGGCGGAATGGATGCTGTCGGCCGACGCGCCGATCGCACGGTTCACGCCCGCCGGCGCCGACGTCGATGCCGTGTTCGACGTCAAGGCGATCTATCAGCAGCGCTACGAAGACGTCGACATCGCGCAGGTGCCGGAGGTCTTCCTGCCCAAGACCGGACCGCTCGGCCTCACCGATTGGGAGAAGGTCTATGCCGCTGCGCCCAGCGCGTGGAGCGAGGCCGACATCTTCGCGGAGCGCGGGGTCTCGCGCGACGGCGTCGTCGTGGTCGTCCGGCCCGACCAGTACGTCGCCGGCATCTTCCCACTGGCCGCGACCGAGGAGCTGTCGGGCTTCCTCGCACAGACGTTCCTGCTCCAGCACACCTCCGCCGCCGTGGCGGGCTGACCTCGATCCCCGTGTCATGGGTGCGAAAACACCAGCCCGTCACGCGACACGCCGAGCGGTGGCATCCGTCACCGGCGTGTCGGTGTCACCGACTGGTGTTTCCGCACTCGGGTGGTGAGGTACAGCCGGGCGAAAGACGAGCGCGTGCTGTACGCGGAGTACATGTGACTGCGCCGCTTCGGGCGGCAGAATTGGCCGAAAGACAGCGATTGACGGGATGCCGCGGGCCGCGGCATCCGGAACCGACGAGGGAGTCCCCGTGACCGACAACCGTGAGACCGAGCTGCTGGCGTCCGTTCCCGATGGGCTGTTCATCGGCGGAGAATGGCTGCCGGCATCCGGTGGCAAGACGCTCAAGGTGTACGACCCGTCCAATGGCGAGGTCGTGAAAGAGATCGCCAACGCGTCGCCCGAAGACGGCAAGGCTGCGCTCGACGCAGCGGTCGAGGCCTTCCCCGCCTGGGCGGCGACGCCGGCGCGGGAGCGGGCCGAGATCCTGCGGCGTGCGTTCGACCTGCTGCAGGAGCGCAAGGAGGACTTCGCGCTGCTGATGACGATCGAGATGGGCAAGCCGCTGGCTGAGGCGCGGGGCGAGGTCGCGTACGGCGGCGAGTTCCTGCGGTGGTTCAGCGAAGAGACGGCGCGGGTGCAGGGCCGGTACGGCGCGAACCCCGAGGGCACCGGTCGCATGATCGTGTCGCAGCATCCGGTCGGTCCCTGCTTCTTGATCACGCCGTGGAACTTTCCGCTGGCGATGGCGACCCGCAAGATCGCGCCCGCGCTCGCCGCGGGCTGCACGGTGGTCATCAAGCCGGCCGAGCTGACGCCGCTCACGACACTCGCGTTCGCGAAGCTGCTCGAGGACGCGGGGCTGCCCAAGGGCGTGGTGAACGTGTTCACGACGTCGACGTCGGGCGCCGTGTCGGAGCCGATCATCCGCGACCGGCGGCTGCGCAAGCTGTCGTTCACGGGTTCTACTCAGGTCGGGCAGCGACTGCTGGAGCAGGCGGCGCAGGGCGTACTGCGCACCTCGATGGAACTCGGCGGCAACGCCCCGTTCGTGGTGTTCGACGACGCCGACCTCGACAAGGCGGTCGACGGTGCCATGCTGGCGAAGTTCCGCAACATCGGGCAGGCCTGCACGGCCGCGAACCGGTTCATCGTGCAGCGGTCGGTGGCCGATGAGTTCGCCCGCCGGGTCACCGAGCGGGTGAAGGGCATGAAGATCGGCCGTGGGACCGAGGAGGGTGTCGCGATCGGACCGCTCATCGACGATCGTGCGGTCGAGAAGGCGTCGACGCTGGTTCAGGATGCGGTCGCCCGCGGCGCGTCCCTCGCCACCGGCGGCAACGCGCTGGACGGCCCCGGCACGTTCTACGAGCCGACCGTGATCACCGACGTGCAGCCGGGGTCGGACATCCTGCGCGAGGAGATCTTCGGACCGGTTCTCGCGATCATCCCGTTCGACACCGAGGACGACGCCGTGCGCCTCGCCAACGACACCGAGTACGGCCTCGTGTCGTACGTGTTCACCGAGAGCCTCTCGCGCGGTCAGCGCATGATCGAGCGGCTCGAGACCGGCATGATGGGCCTCAACGTCGGTGTCGTCTCGAACGCCGCCGCCCCGTTCGGCGGCTGGAAGATGTCGGGCCTGGGCCGCGAGGGCGGCGCCGAGGGCATCCACGAGTACCTTCAGACGAAGTACACGCTCACCGCGAACCCGTTCTGACGCGACCAAGCCGGGAGGGTGTCCTCGCGCTCGGTAGCGTGAGCACATGACCCGCGTGTGGCTGACGGATTGGGAGTGGGCCTGCTGCGGTGACGCTTTCGTGGTGGGGGATGACGTCGACTTCGGCATCGCGACGCGGGACGTGGCTTCTCGCCTGAGCGAAACGCTCGGTCCGTCGCTCGTCGGCACTGTCGACGCGGTCGAGTCGCACCACGAGGAGGACTTCCCTGATCGGGTGCGCGGGCGCGTGACAGCCATTCACGCGGTCACGCGCGAGTTCGTGGAGCGTCGGTCGCTGCGCCGCCCCGGCCACGGCGCGCCGCTGGACGCGGTCATGCCGCCCGACGGCGAGGAGTGGCCGACGGTGACGCGTGATCTGGGGAACGGGGTCGTCGCGGGGTCGCGCCCGTCCCGATACGTGATCGAGGCCGAGCCGGTGCCGGACTCGGCAGTTCTCGTGCCCGCGGCTGGGGTTCGGCTGCCCCCGGCCGTGCCCGACGAACCTCGGGCGCTCCTCGCCGACCCCGACCCTCCGCTCGAGCGCCGGAGACGCTCATATGCCGGCTGGCTCGTCGATGTGGAGGAGCATCCAGGGACGCGGCAGAACGGTCATTGATTGCCGGATGCCTCCGCCTCGCGCTCTTCGCCAGGGTTCGGGCACCCATTTCTGCGCCGAACCGAAACCTTCACATGTGCGACCAGTTCTCCAGCTGCGCGGTGAGCTCGGTGAGAAACTCGGGCGGTCCAGCTTCGGAGAACCATAGCCAGAGTTCGGCGGCGTGAATCGGGAACCACTCCTTCACCCGTTGCGGGTCCGCGCCGTAGGCGGTGACGAGGCGATCAACCGATCTCGGGTCCTTGCGTGACGCAGCCCACGCCGCACGCGAGAGCTCCCTCATCGGGTCGCCCACGTGGGCTCGCTCCCAATCGACGATTCCGGTGATGACGCCGCCCGTCGCGAGCAGGTTGGCGTCGGTCCAATCACCGTGGCAGAACACCGGGTGCTCGGCAGGCGGTGTCATGAACGGCAAACGCGGCCCGCCAGCATCCCGGTAGCGGCGGACGATGAGCGCGTCGTCGGGTGCGGTCGGGAGACCGTCGGGCGGGGGCACCATCGTATGCAGCCGGCGGAGCAGCGATCCCGACGCGCTGAGCCCGGCCAGCCGTTCGTCGCCGTTCAGGCTATCGAGGCGCTCGCCAGGCACGCGCGTCATGAGGATCGATCCCGCGCTCGCCTCGACGATCGTGGGGGTCGGCAGGTCGACATCGGCCACCGCCGTCAGCGCGAGGAGTTCGGTGTCGTGGCGCGCGGCATCCGTCATTCGCTTCTCGACGAGGGTCTGGCCCGCACGCTCCACGAGCCGTATATGGCCCACCGCCCCCTGCCGCATCCTCCGATTCTTGCTGTCCTCAGACGCGACCGCGACAATCATCGGTCGTCATGCAGTGGATGCGGGCCGCACATCGTAAGTGAAGTCGCCGACGTAGCGGAAGATCTCGTCGCCATCGCGCCCCTCCACGTCGAGACTACGCAGGAGCCGCCAAGGGGACCGGATGCGAAGATCGAGCCGTGACGGAAGCTGAGGGGGAGTCGCTGACGCGTCCGGGCGACCCGGTGTGGCGCGGGGAGGCGCGCGGATTCCGGCGCTGGGAGCGGACCGCTGTTCTCGGGACCAGCGATGGCGTGTGGCGCTGGGCGGCCTCCGAGGTGCTGCGCTGGGGTGTCAAGACCCGCAGTGGCTTCTCCGTCACGCCGGCCACGACGGTGCGCCGGGGGAGCCGGCCGATCATCCTGGCGCATCCGTTCGGCCTCTCGATCCGAGAACCCGTCGAGGTGGTCGATGTCGTCGACACGCCAGACCGTGTCGGCTTCGCGTACCGGACGCTCGCCGGCCACCCGATCTCGGGCGAAGAGGCGTTCATCGTGCATCGTGACGGCGCTACGGTCTTGCTGACCATCCGTTCGCTCACCCGGCCGGCGAGCGGCCAACCCTGGCGGGCGCTCTACCCCGCGCTCCTCGTGGCGCAGAGCATCGCGCGCCGCCGCTACGTCCGGGCGCTCCGTCACCGCGCATCCGTCTGACGGATGCGAGTGCCCGCCCTGCTCAGGCCGGTGCGGTCGAGAGGGCGGCCGCCTCTGCGGCGTGGCGGCGGAGGATGGCCGTCGCACGTTCGACGGCAGGATGCGTGCGCATCGACCGCTTGAACCTGAGCATGATCCGCCGACGCAAGCCCGCATCGCTCATCGGCACCGCCACGGTGCCCTGGGGGAGAAGGTAGGCCCCTAGTCGCGGAACGACGGTGACCCCTAGTCCGGCCGCGACATAGTCGAAGGCGGTCGCGTAGTCGGGCGCGGCCACCTTGAACCTCGGACGGAAGCCGGCCTCGCGGCACGCGACGAGCACGATCTCGCGACAGGGTCCGCGCGCGTGGTCGTTGTCGATCCACGCCTCGTCGATCAGGTCGCGGATCGACAGAGCAGGCCGCTGAGCGAGCCGGTGGTCGCTCGAGATCACCGCGAGGTATCCCTCGGTGAGGAGGTGCTCGACCATGTAGCCGTCGGCCTCTCCGTCACCAGCGGACGGATTGTGCCCCGCAGTCACGGATTCCGCGATGTAGAGCTGCAGGTCGGGATCGATCGAGCGCTGCCCCTTCAGTTCGGCGAGCCCGATCTCGATGCGAAGATCGCTGAACTCGTCGAGCGAGGCGACCACGTCGGGCATCCAGGCGCGATTGGCCGACATGAAGCACTCGATGCGGAGCGTGCCGCTTCGGCCTGCCTTCAGGTCCTCGGTGAGCGCGTCCAGATCGGTGAGCTGCTCGAGCACGCGTCCCGCGCGATCCGCGACCGCCCGACCGGCGGCGGTCGGGACGATGCCGCGACCATGTCGCTCGATCAGGGTGAGCCCGGTTTCGCGCTGGAGCGCGCTGACCTGCTGACTGACGGCTGACGGCGTGTATCCCAAACGCGCGGCGGCGCGGTTGATGGATCCGGCCTGAACCACCGCACGGAGGACTCGAAGGCGCTGCAGATCGACCATTCGAAAACCATACAGTGACGCTGAATGGAGCGGAAGAAACATTCACTTGTTCTGAACGGATGCCGGAACCAAGGTGGTTCCATGGTCTCTTCTGCGCTTCCGCCGACGCGAGTCGACGTCCCCCTCGCGGACGGAAGCCCCCGCCGAGACTGGACGATCCCCGCGGCCACCGCGATCGTCCTCGTCCTGTGGGCCTCGGCCTTCGTCGCGATCCGCTGGGTGGGCGACGACCTCTCGCCCGGTTCCCTCGCGTTCGCGCGGCAGTTCACGGCCACGGTCGTGCTCGTCGGCGTCGCGATCTGGCGCCGCCCGCCGCTGCCGAGGGGCCGCTCACTGGTCCTCGTCATCGTGTACGGCCTGCTCTGGTTCGGCGGATACACCCTCGTGCTCAATCTCGCCGAACGGCATCTCGATGCCGGGACAGCCGCGATGCTCGTCAACATCGCGCCGCTGATCGTGGCAGGTGTGGCGGGAGTCGTCTTCAAGGAGGGCTTCCCCAGGCCGCTGATCTGGGGAATCGGCGTCGCCTTCGTCGGCGTCGTTCTCATCGCGGCGGGCGGGGTGGGCGCCCACAGCGACCCGCTGGGCATTGCGCTCGGCCTTCTCGCCGCCGTCCTCTATGCGAGCGGCGTGCTGGTGCAGAAGGTCGCCCTCCGCACGACGAATGCGCTGAGCGCCACCTGGGTGGGCTGCGCGGTCGGCGCGATCGCGCTGCTGCCGTTCCTCCCCGGACTGGCCGGCGAGCTGACGCAGGCGCCCGCGACCGCCGTCGTCGCCGCCGTCTACCTCGGCGTCTTCCCCTCCGCCGTCGCCTTCCTGCTGTGGGCGCGCGTTCTGCAGCGGGGCACCGCCGGCGCGACCGCGTCGGCGACGCTCGCGGTGCCCGCGATCGTCGTCCTGCTGGCCTGGCTGCTGCTGGGCGAACTCCCCACGCTCCTCGGCATCATCGGCGGCATCCTCTGCCTCGCCGGCGTCGCGTGGAGCCGACGGCGCTGAAGCGGGCGTCATCGGGCGTTGTCAAGCGGGCTCCGTTCCGCCGTCGCACGACGTAGGTTGCGAGCACGACGAACGGAGCAGCGCATGGATCGCGACCCAGACCAGCCCACGACCGACGGCGGCTCGAAGGCAGGAGGGCTCGGACCCGACGGCACGATTCCGGACGACCCGGACGGCGTCGCCGCCGGTTACACGGGAGAGCCGTCGACGTTCGAGCCCGAGGAGGACGAACAGGCACCGCCACCTGACGACGCGCGCGACACCGGCGAGCGCTGATCTGCACGCCGTCGGCGAGCTGCGCCATGATGGGCGCATGGTCCCCACGCCTTCTCCCGACGCGTCTCGCGCTGCACCCGAGGGCCGCGGGTCAGACCCGGCCTTGCGCGCCACGCGACTTCGGTCGCATCGGCTGAGCTCTCCTGCCGCGACGGTCGCCGATGCCGCTCGCCACATGCTGGCGACTCAGGCTCAGGAGTTCTGGGGAGGCCGCTGGGCGCTCGCTGCTCGCACCCGCGGCAGAACGACGATCCGCGATGTCGATGCCACGCTGGACCGCGGCGAGGTCGTGCGCTCATGGACGATGCGCGGCACGATCCATGCGATCCCGGCCGAAGACCTCGCATGGGTGCTGTCCATCACAGGGGAGCGGCAGCTGCGTCAGGCTGCGGCGGTCCATCGGCGCGAAGGCATCGATGAGGCCGAGGTCGCTCGGGCCGAAGCGGCAGTGCGCGCGGCCCTCACGGGCGGCAACCGGCTCACCCGCAAGGAGCTCTTCGAGGTGCTCGAGGCAGCCGGAGTCTCGACCGCCGGTCAGCGCGGCTACCACGTGCTGGTGCACCTCTCGCTGCGCGGGCTCGTGTGTCAAGGGCCGGTCGTGCCTCGCGACAACGGCCCCACGCGCGAGCAGTACATCGTGCTGACCGAGGAATGGATCACGGATGCCGCGGCCCCGGCCGATCCGCATGCCGAGATGTTCGTCCGCTACATCGCGTCGCATGGTCCCGCGGGTCCGCGCGACTTCGCATGGTGGTCGGCGTTGCCGCTCGGGGTCGCGCGAAGCGCAGCGGAAGCGGCATCCGACCGCCTCACACTCGTCGCCGACGAGCCCGAACCGCAGTATGTGGTCAGCGCCGCGCCGCCTCCGCTCTCCGCGGATGCACCCCAGGTCGTCGCGCTGCCTCCGTTCGAGGAGTATTACCTGTCGTACATCGACCGCACGGTGCCGTGCGCACCGGAGTTCCTGAAGGCGATCGGCCCGAGCATGAACGGCATCGTGCGGCCGATCCTCGTCGCGCGCGGCGAGGTCGTGGGCGTGTGGACGCATTCGGTCGCTGTGGGGCGGCACGCCCTCGACCCGGTGCCCGAGTTGTTCACGCCGGGGGCTGCGACGGATGCCGAGATCACCGCCGCGCTCGACCGCTACCGCGACTTCATTACCGCCTAGCCCGTCACCCCTCCTTGCGAAAACACCAGTCCGTCACGTGACACGCCGGGGCGCGGCATCCGTCACCGGCGTGTCGACGTCACCGACTGGTGTTTTCGCAACGCAGGCGGGGCGAAGATCCTCAGGCGTGGCGGTCGAGGAAGTCGTAGACCTCGTTGTCGTCCACTCCGGGGAACGCGCCCCGGGGGAGCGGCGAGAACATCTGCATGTGCACGCGCGCGCTCGGCCAGGCCTTGCCCGACCACCGTTCCGCGACGTCGGCGGGCGCGCGCCGGCAGCATGACTCATCGGGACACGTCGAGGTCGCGCGCTTCTGCGTCTCGCGTCCGCGGAACCACCGGGCATCGTCGAACGGCACCCCGACGGTGATCGAGAACTCGCCGGCCGAGGTCGTGCCCGTCTGAGTCGAGCACCAGTACGTCCCGGCCGGGGTGTCGGTGTACTGGTAGTGCTCGGTGGTGCGGTTCTGCTCGGCGAACGCCGCACGCGCCGAGAACTTGCGGCACGCGGCCTGCCCGTCGACCGCGCCGGTGACATCCATCGGCAGTGGCAGGTCGTCGTTCTCGTAGACGCGCGTGATCGCGCCGGATCCATCGACGCGCAGGAAGTGCAGCCGGATGCCGAGATGCCTGGTCGCGAGATTGGTCAGGCGCATGCCGGCCGCTTCGTGCGTGACGCCGAACGCATCACGGAAGTCCTCGACAGCGAGATTGCGGTCCTTCTTCGCCTGCTGCAGGAACGCCACGGACGCCGTCTCGGGCATGAGGCAGCACGCCGCGTAGTAGTTGATCTCGAGACGCTGCTGAAGGAAGTCGGCGTAGTCGGTGGGCCGCTTGTGCCCGAGCAGACGGTGCGCCATCGCCTGCAGCGCCATCGATCGCAGGCCGTGCCCGCCGGGAATGGATGCCGGGGGCAGATAGATCCGGCCATGCTCGAGGTCGGTGACCGACCGGGTCGAGTGGGGCAGATCGTTGGCGTAGATCAGCTCGAACCCGAGCTTCTCGGCCATGATGCTCACGGTGCGGTGCGTGAGCGCCCCCGAGACGTGACCGGCCGACTTGAGCTGCTTCTCGGCGAGCTTCTCGATCTCGGGCAGGTAGTTGTCGAGTTCGCGCATCTTCAGGCGCAGCTCGGTGTTGGCGCGCCTCGCCTCCTCGGGCGTCGCGATCGCCTCCCGCTCGCGTCGCTGCAGCTCGCGATGCAGCCCGAGGATCGACTCGATCGTCTCGTCCGGCATGCCCTTGGTGACCTTGACCGGCGCGATGCCGAGCTGGCGGAACACCGAGCTCGACTGCGCCCGCTCGAGCTCGATCTCGAGGGCCGCGCGCCGGTTGGGCGGCTCGTTCGAGAGAAGCTCCGCGACCTCGGCGCCGGTGGCGTGCGCGATGGCCTGCAGGAGTGAGAGCTTGGGCTCGCGCTTGCCGTTCTCTATGAGACTCAGCTGACTGCCCGCCACACCGACCTTGGCGCCCAGCTCGTCCAGCGTGTAGCCGTGGGCGAGCCGCTGATGACGGATGCGGTGACCCAGAGTGGTCAGTTCGAGCGGGGTGGGCGGCATTCCTTGATGATAGCGAAAGAATCGCAACTTTTGACGTGCCCGATGCTCGGAAGAGGCACCCATCTGCGAGGAAAGTGGAGGAAGACACCGAATCTGACACGTCGAATCGAAGAGGAGCGACCATGGCGCTTGCCGACATCTTCACCCGTAACGAAGGTTCTGCCTCGTCCCGCCCCACCGTCGCGCGACGCTACGGCGAGGTGCCGACCATCCAGGGCGAGGGCATGGTCGCCCTGCACGCCTGGGTCGACGAGATCGCCGCTCTCACCCAGCCCGACCGTGTCCACTGGGTCGACGGCTCGCGAGCCGAGAACGATGCCCTGCTGCGCGAGATGGTCGACGAGGGCAAGCTCATCAAGCTCAACCCCGAGTGGCGGCCCGGTTCGTACCTCGCCCGCTCGCACCCCAGCGACGTCGCCCGCACCGAGGCGCGAACCTTCATCGCCTCGGAGCGCGAGGAGGACGCCGGCCCGACCAACAACTGGATCGCGCCCGACGAGATCCGCGCCACGATCACCCCGCTCTTCGAGGGATCGATGCGCGGCCGCACGATGTACGTCGTGCCCTTCTCGATGGGACCCGTCGGCGGACCGCTTTCGCACATCGGCGTGCAGGTCACCGACAGCGCGTACGCGGTCACCTCGATCGGCATCATGACCCGCGTGGGCACCGAGGTGCTGCGCGAGATCGCCGGGGGCGCCCACTGGGTCAAGACGGTGCACTCCGTCGGTGCGCCTCTCGCCCCCGGAGAGACGGACGTTCCGTGGCCCTGCAACGACGAGAAGTACATCGTCCACTTCCCCGACACGCTCGAGGTCTGGTCGTACGGCTCGGGCTACGGCGGCAACGCCATCCTGGCGAAGAAGTGCTTCGCCCTGCGGATCGCCTCGGTGATCGGCCGCAACGAGGGGTGGCTCGCCGAGCACATGCTGCTCATCCGCGTCATCGACCCCGCTGGTCGCGCGTACCACCTCGCCGCGGCGTTCCCGTCGGCGTGCGGAAAGACCAACCTCGCGATGCTGCGGCCGACGATCCCCGGCTGGCGCGTCGAGACGCTCGGCGATGACATCGCGTGGCTGCGCCCGGGTGAGGACGGCCGTCTGTGGGCCATCAACCCCGAGGCCGGGTTCTTCGGCGTCGCGCCGGGCACCGGCGAGTCCACGAATGTCACGGCGGTCGAGACACTGTGGGGCAACACGATCTTCACGAACGTCGCGCTGCGGCCCGACGGCGACGTGTGGTGGGAGGGTCTCACCGACGAGCCGCCGGCGGAGCTCATCGACTGGGAGGGCAAGCCGTGGACCCCGGCATCCGGTCGTCCGGCCGCCCACCCGAACTCGCGCTTCACGGTCTCGGCGGCCCAGTGCCCGCAGATCGCCGACGACTGGGAGGCCCCGCAGGGCGTGCCGCTCGACGCGATCCTCTTCGGCGGGCGTCGCGCCACGAACATGCCCCTGGTGGTCGAGGCGACTGACTGGACGCACGGCGTGTTCATGGGCTCGAACGTCTCGTCCGAACGCACCGCGGCCGCCGAGGGCACGGTCGGCGAGCTTCGCCGAGACCCGTTCGCGATGCTGCCCTTCTGCGGCTACAACATGGCCGACTACTTCGGTCACTGGCTCAAGATCGGGCAGAAGCTGCGGTTCGACCGCGCGCCGCGCGTGTTCCAGGTGAACTGGTTTCGCAAGGGCGCGGACGGGCGCTTCCTGTGGCCCGGCTTCGGTGAGAACTCGCGCGTGATCGACTGGATCATCCGCCGCATCGAGGGCGAGGCTCCCGCTGTCGACAGCCCGATCGGGCGTCTTCCGCGCACCGACGACCTCGACCTCGAGGGCATCGAGGTCAGCCAGGACGATCTCGCCGAGCTGTTCGCGATCGACCGCGACTCGTGGCTGCGCGAGGCCGATCTCACCGAGGAGTTCTACCGCACGTTCGACGGCCGCATCCCCGCCCCCCTGTGGGCCGAGCTGGCCGCTCTGAGGTACCGCTTGCAGCGCGGTTGACGCGCAGCACCTGACCGGCGCCCGGCCCTCTTCTTGGCAGAGGGGCCGGGCGCCTATTCGTTGACGCACGGGACCTCTCGCGAACGACGTCATCGTGCGGCCGGCGAGCGGCGTGGCACGATGGCGGAATGAGGGACGGACTGACGCTGTGCTGCCTGCTGTGGGCGCATCCCGGAACCGAGTCCGACCTCGTCGCGTATGAGGACCGCGTGCTGGCACTCCTGCCTGAGCACGGCATCGAACTGGTCGCACGCGCGATCGGCGACGGCAGAGACGGCACGCCGATCGAGACGCAGGTCTATCGCATCCCGGATCAGGCGGCGCTGGACGCCTACACGGCCGATCCGCGACGCACGGCGCTGGCCGACGAACGGGAACGGGTCATCGCCCGGACCGAACTGTTCCCCGTCGCCTTGCGCTGACGACGCGAAGGGGCGCGGGTCAGACCAGCAGCTGATGCTTCGCGAGGTCACGATAGAGCGGCGTCGAGACGACGAGTTCGGAGTGCGTGCCCTGCCCGACGACCCGGCCGTGGTCGAGTACGACGATGTGATCGCTGTCGACGACCGTCGACAGGCGGTGCGCGATGACGATGAGCGTCCGGCCGGCCGCGACGGCGTCGATCGCGTCGCGCATGCGCTGCTCGTTGAGTCCGTCGAGCGACGACGTCGATTCGTCCAGCAGCAGGATCGGGGGAGCGGCCAGCAGCGCCCGCGCGATCGCCAGGCGCTGCCGCTCGCCGCCCGAGAGCATCACGCCGCTCTCGCCGACCGGAGCGTCGAGGCCCAGCGGGTTGCGGTCGAGCACGTCTCCCAGGTTGACGGCGCGCAGCACGGCGTCGCATTCGGCATCGGATGCCTCGGGCGAGGCCAGCCGCAAGTTGTCGCCGATGGTGCCGGCCAGGGTCGGGGCATCCTGTTCCACATACCCCAGCTGTGCGCGCAGCAGATCGCGGTCGAGGGTGCGCACGTCGGCGCCGTCGAGGAGGATCTCTCCGCCGGTCGGATCATAGAACCGCTCGATGAGGGCGAGCGTCGTGCTCTTGCCCGCGCCGGACGGGCCGACGAGCGCGACCCGCGCGCCCCGCGGCACCGTGAACGACACGCCCCGCAGCACCTCGCCATCGGGAACGACGGCTGCCGCGGCATCCGGTTCTGCCTCGGTCTCTGCGGTGATCGCCGAAGTCTCGAGCGCCACGGTGTCGATGGTCGACGTGTCGACGTGTGCGTTCTCGAGGACGGCGCGCGCCTCGTCGGCGGCCTTGCGGCGCGCGGCGACAACATTCTCGGGGTAGCGGAAGCGCACGTCGCGGAACTCGATCGCCGGTGCCGGCGCGGCGGCCGGTTCGCCCGAACCCGAGGCGGCTGACGCCGGACTCGCTGCCACCGCGACGGGCGCAGCAGACCGGATGCTCGCGGCGATCGCCGCATCGTCCTGCGCTTCGGTCGGCAGGTCGAGCACCTCCTGGATGCGGCCGAGCGCACCCAGGGCCTGATTCACCGAGGTGATCGCGCCGAAGAACGACCCGAGCGGGGCGATCAGCATGAAGAGGAACATGATGAACGTCACGAGGCTCGCGATCGTGATCGCGCCTGTCGCGACACGGAACCCGCCGAGGCCGATCACGACCAGCAACGACACCTGCAGCGCGATGCCGGCGATCGGCACGACGAGCGCCGAGACCTTCGCGATGCGCACGCCGACCCGGTACGCGTCCGCGGCGCGGGCGGTGACATCCTCGGTCTCGCGGTCGGTGGCGCCCGCGGCGCGGACGGTGCGAATCGACCCGACGGCGCGTTCCACGCCCGAGGCGAGCTCGCCGACCTTCTCCTGCTGCTCGGTCGACGCGGTGCGGATGCGGCCGCTCAGCGCCACGACGCCGAGCACCGAGACGCCGATCACCACGAGGATGATCGCCAGGAGCAGCGGATCGATGACGGCCATCGCGATCAGGGAGCCGACGAACAGGAGCGCGTTGCCGATCGAATCGGCCAGCCCCTGCGTCAGGGCGGCGTAGAGGAGAGTCGTGTCGCTGCCGACCCGCGAGACGAGGTCGCCGGTGCGGCGTGCGTCGAACTCGCTGATCGGCAGGTGGAGGATGCGCGCGATGAGCTTGCGACGGCTCGAGTACACCACGGCCGTGCCGGTGCGCTGCAGGAGATAGTGCTGCCAGCCCGAGATCAGCGACCCGACCACCACGAACCCGACCAGGGCCCACACGAGGAGTCCGAGGTCGAGGTTGTTCTGTACGCGCTCGATGACCTGACCGACGAGCAGCGGCTGCACCAGGGTCGCAACGGCACCCAGCACGCTGAGCACCGCGACCGCGACGAGGGTGCCCTTGTGCTCGAAGATGAACGGCAGCAGCTGTCCGAAGCTGGCGCGCGGTCCGTCGTCGGCTTTGCCGCGACGGTTGCGGATGCCTCGTCCCTTCGCGGGGGCCGACGGCTGAGTGGTGTCGGGTTCGATGGCTTCGTCGAGTTCGGCGGAGGGCATGGGTGTACCTCGTTCGTGCGTGGGGGTCACTTACGACCGTACTTCTTGTGGACGGCCTGTCGGCTCACTCCGAGGGCGCTGGCGATCGCCTGCCATGAGAAGCCCACGTTGCGCGCCTTGCGCACCTGTACCTCCTCGGCGCGGGCGAGCTCGCGACGGACCTCGGCAAGGCGGTGAAGCTCCGCGAGCGGCTCCCGCTCGGGCGCCGCCCCGATCAGCGTGCGGATGTCGTCACCGCTCATCGCCCACCTCCCTGGCTCTCGCGGACGCCTCACTCACCGGCATCCGTCCGTCAACCATAGTTGACGTCATCCTCGAATGTCAACCACCGTTGACGCCACCCTTCCGCCGCCAAACCTCTGTTCGTTCGTCACCTGTGTACGCCGATGGGCCGGATTCGCGTGCACAGGTGACGAACGAACGGGGGTGACGAGCGCGTCGCGGTGTCGGGGACCGGCGCTAGGGTAGTCCGGTGCCCGCCCCCGTGATCGCAGCGAACAACCTCGTCAAGGCCTACAAGGTGAAGGGCAAGCCCGATTTCCTCGCGGTGGACGGACTGTCGTTCGAGGTGGCTCCGGGCGAGTCCTTCGGCCTGCTCGGGCCCAACGGCGCCGGCAAGTCCACGACCATGAAGATGATCGGCGCCGTGTCGACGCGCACCGGCGGCGACCTGTCGATTCTGGGGCTCGACCCCGACCAGCACGGCCCCGAGATCCGCTCTCGGCTGGGCGTGGTGCCGCAGCAGGACAACCTCGACGGCGAGCTGAACGCTCGCGAGAACCTCTACATCTACGGGCGCTACTTCGGTCTGCCGGGCAAGGTTTGCGCGCAGAAGGCTGACGAGCTGCTGGCGTTCGCCGCGCTCGAAGACAAGGCCAAGAGCAAGGTCGATCAGCTCTCGGGCGGCATGAAGCGCCGGCTGACGATCGCCCGAGGACTCATCAACGACCCTCGCATCCTGCTGCTCGACGAACCGACCACGGGTCTGGACCCGCAGGCGCGGCACGTGCTGTGGGACCGGCTGTTCCGCCTCAAGGAGCGGGGCACGACACTCGTGCTCACGACGCACTACATGGACGAGGCCGAGCAGCTGTGCGACCGGCTCATCGTCGTCGACAAGGGCCGCATCATGGCCGAGGGCACCCCGTCCTCGCTCATCCGCGAGCACTCCAGCCGCGAGGTGCTCGAGGTGCGCTTCGGGTCCGATCGCAACCAGCAGGTCGCCGGCCGGCTCGAGGGGATCGGCGATCGCGTCGAGGTGCTGCCCGATCGCGTCCTCGTCTACGCTCAGAACGGCGAGGCGGCGCTCGAAGAGGTCACCCAGCGCGGGCTTCACCCCATCACGAGCCTGGTGCGCCGTTCGAGCCTCGAGGACGTGTTCCTGCGGCTGACCGGAAGGTCGCTGATCGAATGACCGGGAATCCCGAGGGCTCGCCGGTCGCAACCGATCCGGCGCTGGACGAACTCCGCGCAGAGGCGATGGAGTGGGGGCGCAAGCCGCGCTCGCGCGGCACCTGGTACGTCACCGAGCACATGGTGCGCGCGATGCGGGCGTACGGCTGGACGATCATCGTCGGCGCGCTCGGGCAGCCCGTGCTCTACCTGCTCGGCCTCGCAGTCGGCCTCGCGGCGATCATCGACGCCCCGATCGAGGATGGCGGGCAGACCGTGCCGTACCTCGTCTTCGTCGCGCCCGCGCTGCTCATGACCTCGGCCATCGCGGTGGCGTCCGAGGAATTCACCTACCCGGTCATGGCCGGCTTCAAGTGGCGCCGGTACTTCTACGGCTTCAACGCGTCACCGCTGTCGTCGAGTCAGATCGCCAACGGCGTCGTCGCGGGCGCAGGGGCGCGCATGGCCGTCACGGTGGTGCTGTACTTCGCGTTCATCGCACTGTTCTTCGCGATCCTGCAGCCCGGTGCACTGGTCCCGTCGACCGCCTGGCTGTCGGTCTTCATCGGCCTGCTCGCCGGACTCTCGTTCGGCATTCCCCTGATGGCATACGCTGCCACGATCGAGGACGACAAGGGCCAGTTCGCGCTCGTGCAGCGGTTCGTCTTCATGCCGATGTTCCTGTTCTCGGGCACGTTCTACCCGCTCGCCAACATCGGCTGGCTGCAGTGGATCGGCTGGATCTCGCCGCTGTGGCACGCGACCGAGCTCGGGCGCGTGGTCACCTATGGCAAGCAGATCGATCCGCTCCTGCTCACGGTGCACATCGCGTATCTCCTCGTCCTCACCGTCGGCGGTCTCATGATCGCGCGGCGCCTCTTCGAGAGGAGGCTCGCGAAATGACGACGATGACGGATGCCGCGGTCCGCAGTGGCAGCGTGCGCGCATTGTGGGCAGGGAACCCCCAGTCGGTCGTGCAGCGCGGTCTGATCGCGGCCCGCTCCTCGAGCTGGGTGGTCGTGCTGTCCGGCTTCTTCGAGCCGGTGTTCTACCTGGCGTCGATGGGGATCGGCCTCGGCGCGATCATCGGCGATGTGCAGACCTCCAGCGGTGTCGAGATCTCGTACGCCGCCTTCATCGCGCCCGCGCTGCTCGCCGTCTCGGCGATGAACGGCGCGATCTACGACTCGACCTGGAACGTCTTCTTCAAGCTCAACTACGGCAAGCTCTACGAGGGGATGCTCGCGACCTCGCTCGGCCCGCTCGACGTGGCGCTGGGCGAGATCCTCTACGCGCTGCTGCGCGGGCTGCTGTACGCGACCGGCTTCATGATCATCATGCAGCTGCTGGGACTGAACCTGGCGTGGACGGCGATCCTCGCGATCCCCGCCGTGCTGCTCATCGCCTTCGGCTTCGCGAGTCTCGGGATGGCCGTCACGAGCTACATGAAGACGTTCCAGCACATGGACTGGATCAATTTCGTGCTGCTGCCGATGTTCCTGTTCTCGGCGACGCTGTACCCGATCTCGATCTATCCCGACTGGGTGCAGTCCATCATCATGGCGTTCCCGCTGTGGCACGGCGTCGAACTGGTGCGGGGGCTCACCACCGGCATCCTGTCTCCCGACATGCTCTGGCACGTGCTCTACTACCTCGTCATGATCGCGGTGGGCCTGGTCTTCACGACGAAGCGGCTGCGCGCCCTGTTCCTCGACTGACGCCGGTCGGTGGGTCCGCGGGTCGAAACCGGACCTGCAAGGCCGAGTATTGAACATGTTCAGAAAGCGCGCTAGTTTCTGAACATGTCCAGTTCTGACGAACCGGCGCTCACGAAGAGCGAGCGCACCCGGTCCCTGATCCGCGATGTGGCCCTGCGGTCGTTCCGCGAGCGAGGGTACGACGAGACGACGATCCGGCTGATCGCCCACGAGGCGGGGGTCTCGGTCGGCACGACCAACTACCACTTCGCCTCGAAGAACGACCTCGTGCAGGAGCTGTACCTCGATGTGCAGGAGGCGCACCGAACGGCCGCGCTCCCGCTGCTCGCCGGTGCCGACGGGCTCGTGGAGCGGCTGGGGATCGTCTACCGCACCGGGCTCGCCGAGCTCGCGCCGTATCACCGCTTCGCTCCCGAGTTCCTCTCGGCCGCGGTGTCGCCGCGGTCGTCGCTCAACCCGCTGTCGGCCGACTCCTCCGAATCCCGTGACGTCATCGTCGGACTCTTCCGCGCCGCGGTGGCGGGCGCGAAGGACCGGCTGCCGGCGGAGTTCGACGAGGACCTTCCGGCTGCGCTGATGCTCGGGCATCTGCTGCTCGCGCTGTTCTGGGTGTACGACTCCTCGCCGGGACAGGAGCGCACGCAGCGCCTGCTCGATCGCGGGCTTCGGCTTCTCACTCTGTCGCTCCCTCTCGTGCGTGCGCGGATCCTGAGGCGCCCGCTGCGGGAGCTGCTCGATCTGATCGCCGAGGTCCGCGCATGACCGCCGCCCTCTCGCCGATCTTCGTGAGCATCCGGATCCGCGCCTCGATCGAGCGAGTGTGGGAGTTGACGCAGGACGTCTCGCAGCATGCGCGCTGGGATGCCCGGTTCAGCAGCATCACTCCGGTCGAGGAGCTGCCCGGCGGAGGCATCCGGTTCGCCTACGAGCGCCGGATCCCGGGGCACACCATCGCGGGACTCGGCACCACGATCGGTGAGCGCTCGCGCCCGGACGGCACCCGTACCTCGGCGCTCCGCTTCGACACCGGCGACCGGCTGTCGCCGCTCGGCCCCGGGCGCGGGTACTGGCGCTATCGGCCCGACGGCGACCACGTCGTGTTCTCGACGGGCTACGACTACGAGCCCGCGTGGGGTCGCGCTCTCGACCGGCTCTTCGTGCGGCCGCTGGTGGGATGGCTCACCGCGTGGAGCTTCGACAGGCTGCGCATCTGGGCCGAGACGGACGTTCCGCCGGAGCGCTGGCCGCTCGGCTCGGCGCTCGCTCTCTGGCGGCGCGATCGGCCGCGAGCCGCCCGCACCACCCGCCGACCTCCGCACCGTCGCGTCATGGAGGACGCCCCGGAGACCCTGCGACAGCTGGTCCGGCCGTGAGCAGCCACGCACTCGCACCTGCACCCGCACGTGCCCGCGCTGTCGCGCCGACACCAGCCACTCCTGCGCCGATGCCGGCGCGCTCGATGTTCGCGACTGCGATGGGGGAGGACTTCGCGCGCCTTCACCCGATGCTTCAGCGACGTTTCGGCGTCGGCCTCGCGGACGGCTACGCGTGCATCGGGCGAGGGACCATGAGCCGCGTCCTCCGCGGACCGTGGTGGACCATCCCGTTCCTGCAGATCGGTCGCTTCCGCAGCATCCTGGTCCCGGAGGCGGGGCTCGACATCCCGTTCACGATCGAGAACTACCCCTACCGAGATCCCTACGGACGCGAGACGGTCACGTTCGTGAGGGAGTTCCGGATGCCGCGAGCCCGGCGCCGCTTCGACGCCACGATGATCCTCGATGCCGAGCGGCATCGCATCGTCGACTACCTCGGTACGCACCAGCACCTGGCTGTCGACCTCGAGCTGTCCGCCGAGTCCGACGGAAGCCTGCTGCTGGTCTCGGACGCGCAGCGCTTCTACGAGGGCCTGCTGGCCTTCCGGTTCCCGATGCTGTTCAGCGGGCGCGCCGAGCTTCGTGAGAGCTATGACGACGAGGCACAGGTCTTCCGCATCAGCCTGCGCGTGCGCAACCGGGTCTTCGGCCTGCTCTTCGGCTACGACGGAGAATTCCGCTGCGAGTTCGTCGAGGCGTCCGACGCGCCCGCGCACACCAAGCCGGTGCGGCACGAGAGACGCCGGTGAGAGGGTGCCGCGGCCCACGCGGGCCGCGGCATCCTCACACCTCGTCGTCTCGGGTCAAAGCGACCCGGTGACTCCCACGCCGAGTTCGGCGTCGTAGTCGACGTCCTTCGTCTCGGGCGACAGGAGCAGCGCGATGAAGGTCAGCACGCCCATCGCCGACAGGTAGATGCCGACCAGCCACGGACTGCCGCCGGCCGCGGCCCACAGCCAGACGGCGACGATCGGCGCGAGGGCGGCGCCCAGGATCGACGACAGGTTGTACGAGATCGCCGAGCCCGAGTAGCGCACGTTGGTGGGGAACAGTTCGGGCAGCACCGCACCCATCGGGCCGAACGTCGCCCCCATCAGCATGAACCCGAAGATGAGGAAGGCCTGCACGAGGGCGCCGGTGAACTTGGGGTCGACGTGGGGGAGCAGGAACAGGTTGAACGTGAATCCGAAGACCACGATCAGCGCCGTCACCCAGAGCAGCAGCCGGCGGCGGCCGATCGCGTCGGCGATCGGCCCCGACAGCAGGGTGAAGATGCCGAAGAACACGACGCCGATGATCTGCATCAGCACGAAGTCGGTGTAGCCGAAGCCCAGTCCCGGGTAGAACTGGGCCGCGAACGCCGCCGGGTCGAACGACTCGCCCGCCGCCTCTGCGGCCGCCTGCGCCGCGGCCGAGGCGGTGTCGAGATCGGCCGCCTTGGTGCCGTACGACAGCGTGAAGTTCGTCATGAGGTAGAACAGCACGTACGTCGCCAGCATGATGAACGTGCCGAGGATCAGGTGCCACCAGTGGTGGCGCACCACGGTGCCCAGCGGGAACTTGCGGATCGCGCCCTTCTGCTCCGCTTTCACGAACGTCTCGGACTCGACGAGCCGCAGACGCACCCAGAGGCCGATGATGACCATGACGGCGGAGAACAGGAACGGCACGCGCCATCCCCAGGCCAGGAAGTCGGCCGAGCGCTGCCCGGCGCCTTCGGGGTGGGGGAGCAGGAAGTTGATCCCGAGGAAGACCGAGTTGGCGATGATGAAGCCGAGCGGTGCGCCGAGCTGCGGGAACGTGCCGTACCACGCGCGCTTGCCCTTCGGGGCGTTCTCGGTGGCCACGAGCGCCGCGCCCGACCACTCGCCGCCCAGCGCGAAGCCCTGCGCGAGGCGCAGGACGAGCAGCAGGAAGGCCGCCCACCAGCCGATGTCGTTGTAGGTGGGAAGGCAGCCGATGAGGAAGGTCGCGATTCCCATCGTGAGCAGCGACGCCACGAGCGTGGCCTTGCGGCCGAACCGGTCCCCGAAGTGGCCGAACACGATCGCGCCGAGCGGCCGCGCGATCATGGCGGCGCCGAAGACGCCGAACGAGGCGAGCAGGGCCGTCGTGTCGTTGCCGGTGGGGAAGAAGAGGATCGGGAAGACGAGCACCGCGGCGGTCGCGTAGACGTAGAAGTCGTAGAACTCGATCGTCGTGCCGATGAGGCTGGCGGTGATGACGCGCGAGCGGGGATTGGCGGGGGCCGCGGCGGTGGCGGCGGTGGGGGAAGTCATGAAGAACCTGTAAGTCGCGAGCGGGGCGTCCTGGTGGGACGGGCCGGTGGGCGTCCGTCCGCCGCGTGGTGACGCGTCAGGCGGCACTGCACTGGGTCACCGTGCGCGAGGACGGGATCGTCCAGGCACGAGGATCAATCCTAGTCGCGCGCCCCGGCGTCGATCCTCGCGACGAGGGGATGCCGCAGACCTCGGCCTGCGGCATCCCCCTCGTTCCGTGAGTCCGCGCGTCAGCGCCAGAGCAGCGCGATCGCGGCGTTGGCGAGCGTCAGCACGCCGATCGACCAGAACAGCGCGGGCGGGACCGACCCGCTCTTGCGCTGGCGGCCGGCACCGATGCCGAGAAGCGCGCCGATGATGACCAGGATGACCAGCTTCACGCCGATCTTGATGTAGTTGATCTCGCCCTCGATGCCCCACGGGGCGGCCAGGATCAAGCCGGCGAGGCCGGCGATGGCCAGGCCCCAGTTCATCAGGCGCGTGATCTGCCGCTTGCCGCCGACGGCCTCGACGACCCAGGCTCCGAAGAGCACCGCGAACCCGACGAGGTGGATGAGCACGACGATGTGACGGAGGATTTCCATGGTCGTCACGCTAGGCCCATCGGCGGCCGGGCGCCAGGAAGGCCGACCTCACTGCGGTGCAGGACCGCGCGGTCAGGCGCGCAGGCTCCGGAGGGTCAGCGCCGTGCGCATCGCGGCATCCGCCGCTTCGAAGCCCTTGTCCTCCTCCGAGCCCGGCAGCCCCGCACGGGCGATCCCCTGCGCTTCGTCATCGAGGGTGAGCACTCCGAAGCCGACCGGCTTGCCGGTGTCGATCGCGACGCGTGTGAGCCCGTCGGTCGCCGCGTTCGAGACGAAATCGAAGTGCGGGGTGCCGCCGCGGATGATCACGCCGAGCGCGACGACCGCATCGGCGCCCTGCTCGAGCGCCGCCTTCGCCACCACCGGCAGCTCGAACGAGCCCGGCACGCGAACGAGGCGCCATGACGCCCGCGCCGCCTCGAGGGCTCGCTGCGCGCCCGCGATGAGCCCGTCGGTGATGACGTCGTGCCACATGCCCGCGACCACGACGACATCCAGCCCCGTGGCATCGATCTGGTCGGTGGCCTCGGGTGCGCCCTTGCCGCTCACTGTGCTGCTCCTTCGCGCTGCTCGGTGGTTCCGTGTGGTTCAGACCCGTGCCGCTCCGCGGTCTCATGCATGAGCGCGAGGGCGTCGGCCAGATCCTCTTCGGCGATGAGGTGACCCATCCGGTCACGCTTGGTCGCCAGGTACTGGTGGTTGTTCGGTCCGACGCCCACGAGAAGGGGCACCTGCTCTACGATGTCGAGACCGAGCCCGCGCAGCTGCGAGACCTTGTCGGAGTTGTTCGTCAGCAGGCGCACCCGCTCGATGCCGAGGTCGGCCAGGATGCCGGCGGCCGCGGCGTAGTCGCGAGCATCGGCCGGCAGTCCGAGCGCCAGGTTCGCGTCGACGGTGTCGAGACCGCGCTCCTGCAGCGAGTAGGCGCGCAGCTTGTTGATCAGCCCGATGCCGCGGCCCTCGTGCCCGCGCATGTAGACCACGACGCCGCCGTCCTGCTCGATGGCGTCCAGCGCGGCGTCCAGCTGCGGGCCGCACTCGCACTTGAGTGAGCCGAAGGCCTCGCCCGTCAGGCACTCGGAGTGCACGCGCACCAGGGGTGCGTCGCCCAGCTCTCCCGACACGACCGCGATGTGGTCGGTGCCCGTCACTCGGTCTTTGTATGCGAGGAATCGGAACTCGCCATGGCTGGTCGGCACGCGTGCCTCGGCCCGCAGGCTCACGCGCCGCTTGTGGGCGCTGCGCACGGCGGGATCGCACGGCTCGTGCTCGTCGAGGTAGGCGGTCAGCTGCTCGATCGTGATCACCGGGATGCCGTACTGGGCGCCGAGCTCTTGCAGCCCGGGCAGCCGCATCATGCTGCCGTCGTCGGCGACGACCTCGCCGATGACGCCGACCGGTGCGAGCCCGGCGAGCCGGGTCAGCTCGACCGCGGCCTCGGTGTGGCCGGCGCGCTCGCGCACGCCACCGTCCACCGCTCGCAGCGGCAGGATGTGGCCGGGTCGGATCACGCTGGCCGGCGTGGACTCGGGATCGGCGAGCACGTTGAGCGTGTGCGCGCGGTCCGAGGCGCTGATGCCGGTCGACTGGCGGTCGGCCGCGTCGACGCTCACCGTGTAGGCGGTGCCCCGGGCGTCCTCGTTGTTCTCGACCATGGGGGGAAGATCGAGGCGGTCCGCCCAGTCGGCGGGCATGGGCGCGCACAGGAACCCGCTGGTCCATCGCACCGTCCACGCGACCCACTCGGGCGTCGCCAGCTGTGCCGAGAGCACGACGTCGCCCTCGTTCTCGCGGTCCTCATCGTCGGCGACGATGACGGGCTTTCCCGCGCGCAGGGCATCCAGCGCCTCGGGGATCGTGGCAAGGCTCATTCGGAGCCTCCTTCCGTCGGTGCGGCGGCAGCCGCAAAAGACAGCAAACGCTGCACATGGCGCGCCAGGATGTCGGTCTCGAGGTTCACGCGGTCGCCCGGCTCGAGGGCGCCGAGTGTCGTGGCGGCCAGGGTCTCGGGGATGAGCGACACCTCGAACCACGCGCCGTCGGTCGCCGCACCCGGCGCCGGCGCGGGGCTGGCCGCGCTGACCGTGAGCGAGACGCCGTCCACCGAGATCGACCCCTTGTCGACGACGAGCGGAGCGAGCTCGTACGGCAGGCCTATCCGCAGCACCCGCCATTGCGCGCCCGGACGCACCTCGAGCAGTTCGCCGGTGCCGTCGATGTGCCCCTGCACGATGTGCCCGCCGAGGCGGCCGTGAGCGGCGGTCGCGCGCTCGAGGTTGACCGCGCGGCCGGGGGTGACGCCCGCCAGGGTGGACATGTCGAGCGTCTGCTTCATGACGTCGGCGGTGAACCAGTCCGTGCCCTGGTCGACGACGGTGAGGCACACGCCGCTGACCGAGATCGAGTCGCCGTGCGCGGCATCCGACACCGCCTTCGGCCCCTCGACGGTCACGCGCACGCCGTCACCCGACGGCTCGACGGCGGTGATGCGGCCGACCTCTTCGACGATTCCGGTGAACATCAGGCGTCTCCTTCCGACGCAGGGATGGCGATGACGAGAAGGTCGTCGCCGAGAGTCTGGACACCCGAGACCGAGAGACGGCGGGCGTGTGCGATCGTGTCGACGCCGATGTCGCGCAGCGCGAGCATGTCGCCGCCGAGCAGCACCGGCGCGACGTAGACGAGCAGTTCGTCGGCGAGCCCCTCGCGCACGAACGACGCCGCGACAGCAGGGCCTCCTTCGACGAAGACGCGATGGGCGCCGCGCATCCGCAGATCGTCGAGGACTGCCATCAGATCGCCGGAGTACTGCAGGAAGCGGTGGGGATGCCGGTGCAGAGCCGCGTCGTCCGGAACCGGTCGTGAGCCCAGCACGACCGGCAGCGGCTGCTGCGGCAGCAGGGTGCCGTCGTCGGCGCGCGCCGTCAATGCCGGGTCGTCTGCGAGCACCGTACCGGTGCCGACGATGATGACATCGGACTCGGCGCGCCGGCGGTGGACGTCGGTGCGCGCGTCGGGGCCCGTGATCCATTTGCTGGTGCCGTCGGATGCCGCAGCCCGGCCGTCCAGACTCTGCGCCCACTTGACCGTCACGTGCGGGCGGCCGAGGCTCTGCACCGTCAGCCAGGATTCCAGCAGTGCGTGACCCGACTCGAGGAGGAGTCCCGCCTCGACCTCGACGCCGGCTTCGCGCAGCCTAGCGCCGCCGCCGGATGAGCGCGCCCCGGGATCAGCGACCGAGTACACCACGCGGGCGATGCCCGCGGCGATGAGCGCCTCGGAGCACGGTCCGGTGCGCCCGGTGTGGTTGCAGGGCTCGAGGGTGACCACCGCGGTGGCTCCCCGGGCGTCGCCGGGGGCGAGGCGGGAGAGGGCGTCGACCTCGGCGTGGGGCGTGCCGACGCCGCGGTGCCATCCTTCGGCGAGGACGGTGCCGTCGGCCGCGAGGATCACAGCCCCCACCTGCGGATTCACGCCTCGCGGGCCCAGCCCGGCGATCGTGAGCGCACGGCGCATCGCGTCGCGTTCTGCTGCGCTCGCCATCCCGTTCCTCGTTTCGCCATGCTGTGAATCCACATTCCGCGATTCACAGTTCCGGGCGCTCCGGGGCACGGGAAGCGGCGGCGCGCGTCGCGCCACCCGTGCTGCCTCCCATCCGGACTAGCGACTGGCCCCGCTTTCGGACCTCTGTCGCATCACCGTCGGTCCCGGAATTCCACCGGATCGGCCGGGGCGGCATCCGAATCGGATGCTGAGCCTCGGCTCGCGGACTGTCACCGCCGGTTCGGATTCTCACCGACCCCGGAGCACGTTGATGCTCTCGAGTCTAGTCAACGCGGGGATGAGCGATTCATTCCATGTCAGCGAATGCATTGCGGGCCGATGCAGACCAGCCGTGCCCGGCGTGCGGGCGAGCCGTTGTCGGCCCGGCCACGTAGCCTGGGACTCGGGGACGGTGAGACGATGAGCACGGCAGTGACACGGGGTTTCGATCAGCTCGCAGCGCGCCCGTACGCGGATGTGCTGATCCTGGGCGGCGGCATCAACGGACTCGCGACCTTCCGCGACCTCGCGATGCAGGGCGTCGATGTCGCCCTGGCCGAGCAGGCGGACTTCGTCAGCGGGGCGTCCGCGGCGTCGTCCCACATGATCCACGGGGGCATCCGCTACCTCGAGAACGGCGAGTTCCGCCTCGTGCATGAGGCGGTCACCGAGCGCAACGGGCTGCTGCGCACCGCACCGCACTACGTGCGACCGCTGCAGACCACGATCCCGATCTTCTCGACGTTCTCGGGCGTGCTGTCGGCACCCCTGCGCTTCCTCCGGCACGGCGCGGGCAAGCCGCGCGAACGCGGCGCTGCGCTCATCAAGATCGGACTCGTGATCTACGACTCGTTCTCGCGCGGCGGCGGCCTGTTCGGCAAGGGCACGGTGCCCCGCCATACGGTGCACGGGCGCAAGCGGTCGCTGCGGCAGCTGCCCGATCTCAATCCGGCGGTGAAGTACACCGCGACCTACTGGGACGCGTCGCTGCACGATCCGGAACGTCTCGCATTGGACGTGCTCCGCGACGGGCGGGCAGCCGGGGGCGACCGGGCGAGAGCGGCCAACTACACGGCGGCGGCCGGCACGCGAGACGGGCGCGTCGTGCTGCGGGATGCCGAGACCGGCGACGAGACGCTGTTCACAGCATCCGTCATCATCAACGCCTCCGGCCCATGGACCGATCTGACCAATGTCGCACTCGGCCACACCACCCGGTACATGGGCGGCACCAAGGGCTCGCACATCGTGCTGGATCATCCGGACCTGCTGGCGGCGACCGGCGGCCGCGAGCTCTTCTTCGAGAACAAGGACGGGCGGATCGTCCTGATCTACCCCCTCAAGGGACGCGTGCTCGTGGGCACGACCGACCTCGAGCACGACATGGCGGATCCCGTCGTGTGCACCGACGCCGAGGTGGAGTACTTCATCGATCTCATCGGCCAGGTCCTCCCCGCGATCCACGTCGACCGCTCCGACATCGTCTACCGCTTCTCGGGCGTGCGTCCCCTCCCGGGGCACGGCGACCTCGCCCCGGGATTCGTGTCTCGCGACTACCGCATCGAGTCTGCGCCGCTGGCAGGCGGCGCCGCCGCGTCTCGCGCCACCGTGCTGAGCCTGATCGGCGGCAAGTGGACCACCTTCCGTGCGTCCGCCGAGCACCTCGCCGATCGCGCGCTGGCTCTGCTGGCCCACCCGCGCCGGAGATCGACGAAGGGCGTGCCCATCGGCGGTGGCCACGGCTTTCCGACCACCGAGCGCGCGCGGCAGCAGTGGATCGCCTTGCACGCGGTCGACCTGGCGCCCGCACGGGTCGCCACCCTGCTCGACCGCTACGGAACTGTCGCCGCGGCGATCGGTGACGCGATCGCCCTCGACCCCGACGACGCACCGCTCGCGCACGCGCCCGGCTACAGTTCGGGCGAGCTTCGTCACCTCGCCGCCACCGAGGACGTCCGCCACCTCGAGGACATGCTCCTGAGGCGCACCAGCATCGCATTCACCGGGGGAGCCACCCCTGAGGCCGCGCGCGAGGTCGCCGAGGCGATCGCGCCCGTCCTCGGGTGGGACGATGCCCGCGTGACCGCGGAGGTGGAACGCGCGATGATCCACGTCCACGCGGCAGAGCCGGAATGGGTCGAGGCGTCCTCGCGATAGCCTGACCGCACGCGCCGGCCGTCGCCGCGCCGAACGACGGGCGACGTCGCCCGTGAGGAAGGAGATGAGCGTGCCCGACCACGTCCTCGCCATCGACCAGGGAACCACCTCGACCCGGGCCATCGTGTTCGACGCGACGGGAGCGATCGTGTCGGTCGCGCAGCGCGAGCACGAGCAGATCTTCCCTCGAGCCGGCTGGGTCGAGCACGATCCCGTCGAGATCTGGACCAACACCGAGTGGGTGATCGCCTCGTGCCTGTCGCGCGCGCGAGTGACGGCATCCGATGTCGCCGCCATCGGCGTGACGAACCAGCGCGAGACGGCGATCGTGTGGGAGAAGCGCACCGGGCGCCCGATCTCCAACGCACTGGTCTGGCAGGACACGCGCACCCAGCCGCGCATCGACCGGCTCGCTCAGGACGGCGGAGCGGACCGTTTCGCGCAGACGACGGGACTGCCGCTGGCCACGTACTTCTCGGCGTCGAAGGTCGCATGGATCCTCGAGAACGTGCCGGGCGCACGGGCCGCCGCACAAGCGGGGGAGCTGCTCTTCGGCACGCCCGACACGTGGGTGGTCTGGAACCTGACCGGGGGCGCGCGCGGCGGCATCCACGTCACCGATGTGACCAACGCCTCACGCACGCTGCTGATGGACCTGCGGACGCTGGACTGGGCGGACGACCTGCTCGAGGTCTGGGGCATCCCGCGTGCGATGATGCCCGAGATCCGCTCGTCGTCCGAGGTGATGGGCCATTCGCAGCTGCCGTCCGTGCTCGACGGCGTGCCGATCGCCGGCATCCTCGGAGATCAGCAGGCGGCCACCTTCGGGCAGGCGGCATTCGACGCCGGCGAATCGAAGAACACCTACGGCACGGGCAACTTCCTCCTGGTCAACACCGGAACCGACATCGTTCAGTCCGGGAGCGGGCTCATCACGACGGTCGCCTACCGGTGCGGCGATGAACCCGCGCGCTATGCGCTGGAGGGCTCGATCGCCGTGACCGGATCGCTCGTGCAGTGGCTGCGCGACAACCTCGGCATCATCCAGCGGTCCGAAGACGTCGAGACGCTCGCGGCAAGCGTCGACGACAACGGCGGTGCCTACTTCGTGCCCGCGTTCTCGGGGCTGTTCGCGCCGTACTGGCGTCCCGACGCGCGCGGTGCCCTCGTCGGCCTCACGAGATACGTCAACAAGGCGCATATCGCCCGGGCTGCCCTCGAGTCCACCGCATTCCAGACGCGCGACGTCATCGACGCGGTCATCGCCGACACCGGTCGGGGCCTCGACGAGCTCCGCGTCGACGGCGGCATGACCCGCGACGACCTGCTCATGCAGTTCCAGGCCGACATCCTCGGCATCCCCGTCGTACGGCCCAAGGTGATCGAGACGACGGCGCTCGGCGCCGCATACGCCGCCGGTCTCGCGACCGGCGTGTGGCGCGACCGCGACGAGCTGCGGGCGCACTGGCAGGAGGACGTGCGCTTCGAGCCGCGGATGCCGCAGGACGAGCGCGAGCGCCGGTGCCGGATGTGGCGCAAGGCCGTGTCGAAGTCGCTCGACTGGGTCGACGACGACGCCCGGGTGCTCATGGGCACCACCGAGGGCTGAGCTACTTGAGCAGCCGCGACAGGCGCCGGTCGGCGAGGATCTTGCCGCCGGTCTGGCACGTGGGGCAGTACTCGAGCGAGTTGTCGGCGAAGAAGACGCTGCGCACCTCGTCCCCGCACACCGGGCAGGTCTCGCCCCGCCGTCCGTGCACCTGCATGCCGCGACGCTTGGCATCTTTCAGCTCGGCGGGAGGTTTGCCGGATGCTTCGGCCACGGCATCCGTCAGCGTCTCTGTCATCGCGGCGTAGAGCCGGTCGACGTCCTCCGCGGTGAGGCTCGAAGCGAGCGCATAGGGCGACATCTTCGCGGCATGCAGGATCTCGTCGGAGTAGGCATTGCCCACGCCCGCGACCGTCGCCTGATCGCGCAGTACGCCCTTGATCTGGGTGCGCCGGCCCTCGAGCAGCGACGCGAGAGTGTCGCGCGTGAAGCCGGGGCCGAGGGGATCCGGCCCGAGCCGTGCGATGCCGGGAACGTCGGCGGGATCGCGCGCGACGTACACCGCGAGCGACTTCTTGGTGCCGGCCTCGGTCAGATCGAACCCCGACCCGTCGCTGAGGGCGACGCGCAGTGCGATCGGCGTCTTTCCGGGCTTGATCAGGGTGGGAGCGAGCTCGTCCGTGAACCGCAGCCACCCGGCCTTCGCGAGATGGAAGATCAGGTGCGGTCCGGTCGTCGACAGGTCGACGAACTTGCCGTGGCGCGAAGCGCCGGTGATCTCCACATCCTTCAGTGCGTCGATCGGCGGGTCGTACGTCTTGAGAGCGGCGATGTTGCCGACCATGACGCGGGTGATGCGCAACCCCTTCAGGCGCTCACCGAGGAAGTCGACGAGCCCCTGCACCTCCGGCATCTCGGGCATGCGCTCATCCTGCCACGCCGCACCGACGCGACGCACGCGGAGCGGGAACGGCTCAGTCCTCGAGGACGGGCCAGGGCTGCGGCATCCGGTCGTCCGTCCTCAGCACTGCCGCGATCCAGCCGTCGTCGCGGCCGAACGAGCCGACGAGCGCCTCGCGCAGAGTGCCCTCGTACCGGAAGCCTAGGGTTCGCGCCGCGCGGGCCGAGCCGACGTTGCCGACGACGGCGCGCCACTCGATGCGATGCAGATCCGCTCCCGCGGGGTCGAAGCCCCAGTCGATCACCGCGCGTGCTGCCTCGGTCAGCAAGCCGCGCCGGCGCGACCACGGCGAGACCCAGTAGCCCAGCTCGCCGCCGCCGCGGCCGTCCAGGCGGTAGAGGCCGATCATTCCGGCGAGCACCTCGCCTTCGCGCATCGCCCACGTCACGTGCGCCCCGCTCTTCCACTCCTCGGCGACCTTCGGCACGAATTCCTCGGCGTGATGCCGTTCGTACGGAGACGGCACCGTCGTATAGCGCTGGGTCTCGGCATCCTGACATGCGTCGTAGATCGCGTCGACGTCGTCCAGCGTGGGGAGCGACAGGACGAGCCGCTCCGTGCGCAGGGTCACTGGCTCCATCGCACCACGGTATCGGTCGGGCCGCGCGCTCCGCCCCGCACCGCCGAGCCCCCGCCCGTGCACGTCGAGCCGTCCTCCACGCAGGCCCACGCCTGCCGGTGCGCTCGCTGGGGCGGTCACAATTCCGGATCGGTGCGCGCCGCGTCGGCGAGATCCGTGATGTTTCGGGTGCCGACGCTCTCAGCATCTGAGCCGATCCGGAATTGGGAACGCTGGAGGCTCCTCCACAGCAGGGCGTCGGCGGCCGTCGTCCACAGATCGCGCCGAACGCGATTCCAGGTCCCCGTGGCGGGCGACGCTCGGAGCATGTGGGAGTCGCACAAGACCCGGGCGGACTTGCTGGCGGACGGATTGTCGGCGCGCGAGATCACCGCAGCGGTGCGATCGGGCGCCCTCATTCGCGCGCGCCGCGGCTGCTACCTACCTCCTGACGCACCCGACGACGTCGTGCGCGCCGTGCGAGTGGGCGGGCGCTTGACGTGCCTGTCTCTCCTGCAACTGCTGGGCGTGTTCGTCCTGGCGAATTCGCGACTGCACGTGCACCTTTTCCCGGATGCCACCCGGATGCGCACTCCGCACGACCGTAAGAAGCGGCTGCGTCCGTGGAGGGCGCCCGCCACGCGTCTTCATTGGCACACGTTGGCTGATTCGCCGGGCGCGGCGACCTGTGCCGATGTCGTCGTCGCGCTGGCCAATGCTGTGCTGTGCCAGGCGCCGCGCGCGGCCATCGCGTCTATCGACAGCGCGCTCAACATGGAGTTGATCAATCTCGAGCAGGTCGACTCCGTGTTCGACCTGCTTCCGGCGAAGTACGGAGTGCTTCGCCCTCTCGTGGACGGTCAGGCCCAGTCCGGGCCCGAGACCATGGTCCGGATCATGCTGCTCGGGCTGGGGTGCTCGGTGAGGCTTCAAGTCGAGTTCGAGGACGTGGGTTTCGTGGATCTCGTCGCGGATGACTGGCTCGTCGTCGAATGCGACAGCAAGAAATTCCACTCCGACTGGGTGCAGCAGCTGAAGGACTATCGCCGCGATCTCGCGCTCGCACGGGCGGGTTACGTCGTGCTGAGACTGGCTGCAGAGGACATCATGTACCGACCGGACGAGGTCGTCGCAGCACTGCGAGGAGTCCTGACGGCGCGCAGGGAGCGCTGAGCCCGGGGCGCCGGCGCGCTCGGCGACACGAATCCGTTCGCAACTCCGGATGAGATGGCTTTCGATGCGCGGATGGCCCCGAAACCGCATCCGCATCCGGAGTTGCGAACGGGCCGCAGGGTCGCCGCGGCGGAGCACGCCGAAACCGAACCCAGCGGGCCGCGATCCTCGCCGACGCGGAGTCAGGCGCGGCGGAGGAGGCCGACCTTCTCGTAGACGTCGCCGAGGGTGCGGTCGGCGACCGCATCGGCCTTGGCCGCGTTGAGGGCCAGTACGCGGTCGAGCTCGGCGGGATCGTCGAGCAGCTCGAGCGCGCGGGCGCGCACCGGGCCGAACTCCTCGACCACGACCTCGGCGAGGCCCTTCTTGAAGTCCCCGTAACCGCGGCCGGCGTACTCGTCCTCGATCGACGGGATCTGGCGACCGGTGAGAGCCGCGTAGATCACGAGCAGGTTCGACACCCCGGGCTTGGCCTCGCGGTCGTACCGCACCGAACCTTCGCTGTCGGTGACGGCCCGCATGACCTTCTTCGCCGACACGGCCGGGTCATCGAGCAGCCACAGCACGCCGGCATCCGAGTCGGCGGACTTCGACATCTTGGCGGTGGGGTTCTGCAGGTCGTAGATGCGGGCGGTCTCCTGCTGGATCACCGGCATCGGCACGGTGAAAGTCTTACCGAAGCGGCTGTTGAAGCGCTCGGCGAGATCGCGAGTGAGCTCGACGTGCTGCTTCTGGTCGTCGCCGACGGGCACGATGTCGGTCTGGTACAGCAGGATGTCGGCGGCCATCAGCACCGGGTAGGTGAAGAGCCCGACCGAGGTGGCGTCGGCGCCGTAGCGCTGCGACTTGTCTTTGAACTGCGTCATGCGCCCGGCCTCGCCGAACCCGGTGATGGTCGACAGGATCCATGCCAGCTCGGCGTGCGCGCGCACGTGGGACTGCACGTACAGCGTCGACTTGGACGGCTCGATGCCGGCGGCGATGTACTGCGCGGCCGTACGGCGGGTCTTCTCGCGCAGGTGCTCGGGATCCTGCGCGACCGTGATCGCGTGCAGGTCCACGACGGAGAAGAAGGCGTCGTACGACAGCTGCAGGTCGCGCCACTGCATGAGCGCCCCGATGTAGTTGCCGATCTGGAGCGAGTCGGCGGAGGGCTGCATGCCGGAGTACAGACGCGGTTTGCTCACCCAACGATCCTAAGGGCGACGGATGCCTCAGCCGGTCGCGCGTGCGCGACGCTCGAGTCCCTCCAGCAGGATGTCGAGCGCGAATTCGAACTCCACGCGGTCGTCGCACCAGCCGAGAGTGCCGACCTCGTCTTCGTGGACGACGTCCTCGAGCATGGCCTGCACGTTCGGCATGAGTGCGCCGAGCGCGGCCGCCTGCGCCGGATCGGCCGCGCCGTCGGCGCCCTGCGGATCGTCGAGGATGAGCTCCTGCGAGAATCCGAACTGACGACTGCCGAGCGTGTGCATGGCGTGGTGGATGAGGTCCCACGACAGACCGCCCGATCGCATCACCGCGACGTTGGTGTCGACCCACGTCGCGAAGGCGGGCGTCATCGTGCCGCGCGCTTCGAGCGCGCGGGGCACCCATGGATGGTCGAGGAGCACCTCGCGCGCGGCGAGGATCCGGGTGCGCAGGTGGTCCTGCCACGACGGCGGAGGGGGAGTGGTCGCGCGCGCCGCACGCTCTCCCACGTCTTCGAAGACGAGGTCGAGCGCACCCGTGATGACAGCGTCCTTGCCACGGACGTGGTAGTAGATCGACATGGGTTCGACGCCCAGCTGCTGGGCGAGCCGGCGCATCGTGAGCGCGTCGATCCCGCCCTCGTCGGCGATCGCGATCGCCTCGCGCAGCACGCGTCCGCGCGAGAGCGGCTCCCTGCGCGTCGTCGTCGCGAGCGTCGTCATGCCGGACCTCCCGCGTCCACGGTACCGCCCCGTCGGCCGCCCGGACGCGAAGCGGGCATCGCGCGCAGGTCTGGACAACAGATCTCGAACAGGTTACCTTACGTAGTAAGTCGTACAACGTAAGGTACGCAGCGAGAGTGGAGACTTCGATGAGCAGCACCGATCACGACGACACGCGGGGCGCGGTTCACGCCCCGGCCGTTGCAGCCGTTCCCGGCGACACCATGCGTGCTGCTGTCGCCCACCGCTTCGGCGGTCCGGATGTCGTGGCGGTGGAACGGATGCCGCGTCCCACGCCGCGCGACGGTGAGATCCTCGTGCGAGTGCACGCCGCGAGCGTGAGCATCGCCGACCACCGGGTCCGGTCGCGCGACGTGCCGCGCGGGCTGCGGATCCCCACGATGTTCGCGCTCGGCATGATGCGGCCGCGCCACCCCGTGCTCGGCATGGACGCCGCAGGAGTCGTTGCGCAGGTCGGCGCCGGTGCGACCGGCTTCGCACCGGGCGACCGTGTGCTGCTCCTGCGAGGCGCGCGCTTCGGGTGTCACGCCGAGTACACGACGATCGCGGCGGAGGGGGCGGTGACGAGGATTCCGGACGGCGTCTCGTTCCGCGACGCGGCGGCCGTGCCGTTCGGCTTCGCGACGGCGGATGCCTTTCTCGAGGCCGGCGGCATCGGGCCGGGGCAGCGCGTGCTGGTCAACGGGGCGTCGGGCGCGGTGGGCTCCGCCGCGGTGCAGCTGGCGAAGCTTCGCGGGGCGACCGTCACGGCGGTCACGAGCGCGGGCAACGCCGAGCTGGTGCGCGACCTGGGTGCCGACCGCGTGATCGACTACGCGCGCGAGGACTTCGCGGCCGGCGGTGCCGAGTACGACGCGGTCGTCGAGTGCGTCGGCAATGCGCCCCACGCGCGGTCGGTACGTGCGCTGCGGCCGGGTGGGGTGCTGCTGCTCGTGATCGCCGATCTCGCCGCGATGCTCGGGTCCAAGCTGCGACCCACGCGCGACGGCATCCGGCGCATCCAGGACGTCGGTGCCATCACAGGATCACAGCTGGCGCGCCTCATCGAGCTCGCCGCGACGGGTGTCATCCGTCCCGTCATCGATCGCGTGTACGACCTCGACGCCATCCGCGAAGCCCACGAGTACGTCGACACCGGCCGCAAGCGCGGCAATGTCCTGATCACGCTCGGCGACTGACGCGACGCGGGGACGCCCTACTCGAACGGCTCGACGGGTACCGGCGCCGCCGCCCCGACGAACGCGACGATCTGGTGACCGCCGGGATTCGTCTGCTCCGCGTCGGTGAGCCAGTTGTTCGTGACCCACACGTTGCCGGACGGATCCACCGCGATTCCGGTGCTGCGAGTCAGGCCGTCGAAGGCGTAGCCGGTGTCGTCGGGCGAGATCGCCTCACCCGTGACCAGTCCGCGCGGGCAGGTCGCGGCATCCGCCCCGCAGAATGCGGCCACCCGCTGCTTGCTGAAGTCGGCGACCCACACGTTGCCGTCGCCGTCGGTCGCGATGCCCCAGGGGAGTGTGACGCCGCCGCCGGTGTAGGGCGTCGAGACGGTGCCGTCCGGCGCGATCATCGTGACCGACGGCGTGCCGCGGCCCTCGGCCGTGCGGTCGGGGCACGGCAGGGTGATGCCGCCGGAATTGGCCACCCACACGTTGCCCTCCGCGTCGGCGGCGATGCCCATCGGCCGGTCGAACGCCCCCGTCAGCGGCGAGAAGGACGCGGGCGTCCCATCGCGTTCGAGCACCGCGACGGCGCTGTTGACAGTGCCGGTGACGAAGACGTTCTGCCCGTTGTCGACGATCGCGAAGGGCGCCTCCAGCCCGAACGAACCGAGGTTGCGCGCCTGGTCGGGGTCGCCCTCAGGGTAGACGGCGACCGAGTCGTTGCCGCAGTTCGCGATCCACAGGGTGCCGTCGCCGTCGAACTCGATGCCCTGCGGCCAGCTCAGGTCGCCCTGGGTGAATCCGGTGTCGGGTGAGACCGCGGTGTCGCCATCGAAGAGCGACATGCTGTTGTGCGGCGGCTGGTCCTCTTCGGGGCAGCCCGGCGCCGCAGCGGCGAACCCGAAGTTGCTGAACCAGAGCCGGCCGCTGCGGTCGAACTCGATGCCGAAGCCCGAGCCGCTCAACCCGCCGCCCTGCAATGTGGCGATGAGCTCACCGTCGGGCGCGAATCCGAACGCCTGGTCGCTGCCGCACACCGCGACGGCCGGGTCGGCGTTGTACTGGTAGTTGTTGTTGATCCAGATGTTGCCGTCGGGATCGATCGTGAAGTTGCCCGGGCCCGAGAGTGACTCACCGTCGCCGTCGAAACGCAGCGCGAGCGTCCACGCCGCAGGAACGTCGGAGAGGCCGGGGCGCTCGCCGCTCGCGCCGGAAGCGACGTCGAAGAGCGCTGCGGCCGAGGCCGAGGGATCGCGCGCGATCGCGGCGAACGCGGCGGCGGCAGTCTCGGGCTTGCTGTCGTCGGCTCCGGCATCGAACAGCGCGTCGCAGGCCGCGGTGTCGGCGAGACAGGCGCTGAGAATGTCGGTCAGCGAGGTGAAGGTGGCCAGGGTGCTCGTCTCGGAGCCGTTGGGCGATGTCGTGAGGACCTCGCCGTAGTCGCCGGTCACCGGATCGGCGAGATTGGCCGCCATGCTCGTCGCGTTCACGAGCCACCGGGGGTCGCCCGACGGGGCATCGACGCCGTAGAACTGGGCGAGCCCGTACCCGGCCGCGACCGTCGTCCGCTCGTTGAGCGTGACCTCGCTCGCGTCGGAGGTCGCGACCGCGGCCAGCAGCGCCCGGTCGGAGTCGGCCGGCCGTGCGTCGAGGTAGACGAGCACGGCGTCGCCCGCGTCGAGTTCGAAGGCGCCGTCGTCGTCGGTCGTGGTGGTGGCGCCCGGTTCGGCTCCGTCCGATCCGAGGCTCCACGCCGTGACGGTCCATCCGGCCGTGTCGACGCCGTCGGCCACCAGGTCGATGGATCCGGTGAGCGTCGGCTCGGAGTCGGCCGCCGGAGCGCACCCGCCGAGTACCATCGCGGCCGCCATCGCCATGAGCGCGCTCGCGCCCGCGAGCATCTTCCGGTCGTGCACAGTGAACCCCCGTCTGTGGCCTCCCCCTCGCGGAGTCTAGCCATACGAGGTTGCGCCTCCGGGGAGGTGCCGGACGAACCGCGCGCCCCGCGCCCGGCGGCGCGTCCGTGAGCCGGGGCTATCTGCCGAGGGTGTATTCCGCGACGACCGGGGCGTGGTCGCTCCAGCGGGTGTCCCACGAGGGCGCGCGCACGACGCGGTAGTCCGCCACGCGCTCGCCGAGCGCCGGAGTGGCGAGGTGATAGTCGATCCGCCAGCCCGAGTCGTTGTCGAACGCGCGTCCGCGCATCGACCACCACGTGTAAGGACCGTCGACGTCGCCGTGGAAGCGCCGGCCGACGTCGACCCAGCCGAGCCCCGTTCCCACGGAGCCGTCGACACCGGTGACCTCGGTTCCGGCCTCGCCGAAGAACCGGTCGAAGTAGGCGCGCTCGCGAGGGAGGAAGCCGGCCTTCTTGACGTTGCCCTTCCAGTTGCGGATGTCGAGCTCGCGGTGCCCGACGTTGAGGTCGCCCATCACCAGCGCGAGCGGCGACGCCGCGGCCAGCTGCGGCAGGCGCGCCTCCATCGCGTCGAGGAACGCCCACTTCGCGTCCTGCCGGGGCGTTTCGGCCTCGCCGGTGTGCACGTACGCGCTGACAACGATCAGCCGCTCGCCGTCGATGTCGAAGTCGGCCTCGATCCACCGGCCGGCGCTGTCGAGCGGCTCGGGACCGAGCACGCGGCGCACATCGACCGACGGCATCCGGCTCGCCACCGCCACGCCGGCACGGCCCTTGGCCAGCGCTTCGTCGTTGACGATCTCCCACCCGGGCAGGGCCGTGCGCAGCTCCTCCTCGGTCGCGCGGACCTCCTGGAGGGCCATCACGTCGATGTCGGCTGCGTCGAGCCATTCGAGCATTCCCTTGCGCGTCGCCGCGCGGATTCCGTTGACGTTGACAGAGGCGATGCGAACACGGCGAGACACGCCCGCCAGCCTATCCAGCCCCGCCGACACTCACTCGAACAGGCTGCCCGCCTTCTTCCGGACGGGGGGAGCGGATGCCTGCACCTGCGCCAGTTCGTGCTCGGCGTTTCGCACCGCTCGGTCGGCTGCCCACGCCCGGAACCACGGCGCAGCGTCGCGGGCCTCCCGCGCGGTGCGCAGTCGCACGCGGGCTGCGACGACAAGGGCGGCATGCTCGGCCGCGAGGCGGTCCGCCTCACTCTGCGGGAGCAGCGGGATGTCCTGGTCCTCGGCCGAGATGGCGATCCATGAGGCGGCCACGAGGATGATGATGCCGATGATCCGGAACCACAGCAGCATGCCGACGAAGATCGCGAAGGTCGCCAGCAGTGCATTGGTCGGCGTGTAGACGAACAGCCACCCGGTGAAGAATTCGAGCACGGTGATCGCGCCGCCACCCAGGAGCGCGCCCGGCCAGATGCGCCGCCACGGCAGCTTCGTCCCGGTGAGGAAACGGATCAGCGCGGCCAGGGCGGCGGCGAAGATCACGAACGAGATGAGGATGGATCCGATGCGCGTCGCCATGCCGAACCAGCCCGAGGTATCACTCCATCCGAACAGCCCGAAGACGAGCTGCAGCGCCCAGGTGCCGATCGAGGTGGCCGCGAAGCCGAGCAGCAGCGCCACGGCGAACAGGATCGCGCCGAAGAGGTCGCGCGCCTTCAGCATGAAGTAGCTGCGCAGGTCGGGCGGCAGCCCGAAGATGTCGCGCACGGCGCGGCGGGCGAACGTGACGAATCCGATCGCGGTCCACATGAGGGTCCCCAGGGCGATCGCACCCGTAATGCCGAGCACCCCGGCGTTCGTCGTGGCGATGTCGGTCACCTGCTCCCGGGTGAACAGGCCGTTCTCGCTGATCAGCCCGGGGATGTAGCTGTTGATGAGATCGATCAGCCCGTCGATCGCCTCCGTGCTGCCGCCCAGCCAGAGCCCGGCGATCGCGAACGCCACGTAGATCCCCGCGAACGTGGCGAACAGGGCCTGGTAGCTGACCCCCGCCGCGAGGAGGAAGCCGTTGCGCTGCAGGAACCGTCGCCACACGCGCACCGGGAACCACCCGAGCGTGCGCTGGGTGAGCGCCGTGGCCTTGCTGATCGGCTCGTCGAACCGCTCGCGCAGACTCTCCTGCGTCGCCTCCCACCGCTCCCGCAGCGACTCCTCCTCGCGCTGCGCGGCGTCGGCCTGGACCTGCGCGTGCCGGTGCCGGCCGGATCGGCCCTTTTCGCTCACGATGTCAGATTAGCGATGACGGATGCTTCGTCCCGGGGTGGACGCGGCATCCGTTCTCGTCTGGAACCGCGGCACCGCGAAGAGCACGGCCGCCAGCGCGACTGCGGGAAGCAGGAAGGCCGGGCCGAGACCGGGCGCATCGGCCAGCAGCCCGACCACGACGGCGCCGAGGATCGCGCCGGCGTAGTTGAAGAGGTTCACGCGCGCGATGACCTGATCGCTGTGGCGCGGATCGAGCTCGCCGGCGGCGCCGAACGTCACGGGGATCAGCACGCCCGCCGACACTCCGGCCAGCGCGAATCCCGCGACCGCGGCACCCGGCAGAGGGATGAGGGCGACGATCGCACAGCCGACGGCCGACACGCCCGCCGCGATCGCGACGAGCCGCCGCCGGCCGATCGCCGTCACCAGGCGGTCGGTCACGAGGCGGGTGACCAGCACCACGGTTTGGTAGGCGGCGTAGCCGAGCGGCGCGATCCACGCGAGGGCGGCGAGGTCGTCCTGCAGGTACACGGTGCTCCAGGTGCTCACCGCGGAGTCCGCGACGAAGACCGCGAGCACCACGAGACCGAACACCCAGATGCCCGCGCGGGGGAGCCGCGCCCGCTCCGCCTTCGGCAGCGCCTCGTCCACCGGCGTCTCGCGCAGGCCGATTCGCGCGACGACGATCCCCGCGGCGAGGGCGATCGCGGCGGCGCCGGTCAGCGCGATGCCGGCGGCGAGCGCGGATGCCGCGACCAGCGACACCAGGAGCGCTCCGGCGATCGCCGCCGCCGTCGCGGCGGCGAAGAAACCGCCGAGAAGGTGTCGTCCGTACGCTCGCTGCACGGCGACGCCCTGCATCGCGGCAGCGGCGTCCACGCAGCCGAGCCCGATGCCGAACACCGCGAACGCCGCCGCGAACCCGGCGAACGGTGTGGGGACCGCGATCACCGGGAGCGCGACCGCCTGGATCACGAGCCCCAGCGCGAGCGCCGCGCGACTGCCGAAGCGGACGGCGACGAGATTGGCCAGCACCGATCCCGCCGCGGCTGCCAAGGCCACGCCGAGCACGAGCATCGATACGACGGTGTCGTCGACGTCCTGACGGGCTTTGAGGGCAGGCAGCGACGTCACCACCACGGCGTAGCCGAGGCCCTGGGCCGCATACGCGGCCGAGACCGCGAGACGCGACGACTTCAGACCGACGGGAACGGATGCCGCCGACATCCGTTCACCGTCCTGTCGTCCGCCGCTGTCGGAACCGTGCTGCGGCCGGTCGCTCCGTTGCGACGCGCCCACGGCGGATGCCCTAGGGCCGTCCGCGCAGCACGGCCTGCTTGACCTCGGCGATCGCCTTGGTCACCTCGATGCCGCGGGGGCATGCCTCAGTGCAGTTGAAGGTCGTGCGGCAGCGCCACACGCCCTCCTTGTCGTTGAGGATGTCCAGGCGCACGTCGCCGGCGTCGTCGCGCGAGTCGAAGATGAACCGGTGGGCGTTGACGATGGCCGCAGGGCCGAAGTACTGGCCGTCGGTCCAGAACACCGGGCACGACGAGGTGCACGCCGCGCACAGGATGCACTTGGTGGTGTCGTCGAAGACCTCGCGGTCGACGATCGACTGGATGCGCTCCTTGCCCGGCTCGGGCTTGGAGCCTGCGATGAGGAAGGGCTGCACCTCGCGGTAGGAGGCGAAGAACGGCTCCATGTCGACGATGAGGTCCTTCTCGAGCGGCAGGCCCTTGATCGCCTCGACGTAGATCGGCTGCGAGATGTCGAGATCCTTGATGAGGGTCTTGCACGCCAGCCGGTTGCGGCCGTTGATGCGCATCGCGTCGGAGCCGCAGATGCCGTGCGCGCACGACCGGCGGAACGACAGCGAGCCGTCGACCTCCCACTTGATCTTGTGCAGCGCGTCGAGCACGCGGTCCGTGGAATAGAGCTCGACGTCGTAGTCCACCCAGCGCGGCTCTTCGTCCACCTCGGGGTTGAACCGGCGGATGATGAAGGTCACCAGGAACGACTGGATGCCGGTGTCGTTCGAGGCCTCCTCGACACGCTCGGCGGCGTCGGCGTCGGTGCGCTCGATGATGTCTGTGGCGGTGGTGGCCATCAGTACTTCCTCTCCAGCGGCGGGTAACGCAACTCGCCGGCCTCGTTCTTGGTGAACACGACGGGCTTCCAGTCGAGGCGGATGTGGTCCTCCGAATGCGAGGACCCGGCGTCTCCCGACAGGTACGCCATCGTGTGCTGCATGTAGTTCTCATCGTCGCGCTGGGGGAAGTCGTCGCGCATGTGGCCGCCGCGGCTCTCCTTGCGGTTGCGGGCGGTCACGACGACGACCTCGGCGATGTCGAGCAGGAACCCGAGCTCGACCGCCTCGAGCAGGTCGGTGTTGTAGCGCTTGCCCTTGTCGTCGACGTGGATGTTCTTGAACCGCTCGCGCAGTTCCGAGATCACCTCGAGCACCTCGCCGAGCGATTCCTCGGTGCGGAAGACCTGGGCCTTGCGGTCCATCTCGTCCTGGAGCGTCTTGCGCAGCACGGCGATCCGCTCGGTGCCCTGGTTGTTGCGCAGCCCCTCGATAAGACCGCGCACCTCGGCGGCCGGGTCTTCCGGAAGCGGCACGAACTCGGCGGTCTTGACGTACTCGACCGCGTTGCGGCCGGCGCGCTTGCCGAAGACGTTGATGTCGAGCAGCGAGTTCGTGCCGAGGCGGTTCGAGCCGTGCACCGACACGCACGCGCACTCGCCGGCGGCATACAGGCCGGGGACGACGGTGGTGTTGCTGCTGAGGACCTGGGCGTCGTTGTTGGTCGGGATGCCGCCCATCGCGTAGTGCGCCGTGGGCATGACCGGCACCGGCTCGACGACCGGGTCCACACCGAGGTAGGTGCGGGCGAACTCGGTGATGTCGGGGAGCTTGGTCTCGAGCACCTCGGCGCCCAGGTGCGTGCAGTCCAGCAGCACATAGTCCCGGTGCGGACCGGCGCCACGACCCTCGGCGACCTCCTGCACCATGCAGCGGCTGACGATGTCGCGGGGTGCGAGGTCCTTGATGGTCGGCGCGTAGCGCTCCATGAAGCGCTCGCCCGACGCGTTCCGCAGGATCGCGCCCTCACCGCGGGCGCCCTCGGTCAGCAGGATGCCGAGCCCGGCGAGGCCGGTGGGGTGGAACTGGAAGAACTCCATGTCCTCCAGGGGCAGACCCTTGCGCCAGATGATCCCGACGCCGTCGCCCGTGAGGGTGTGCGCGTTGGAGGTCGTCTTGAAGATCTTGCCGAAGCCTCCGGTGGCGAAGATGACGGCCTTCGAGTGGAAGACGTGCAGGTCGCCGGTGGCGAGCTCGTAGGCCACGACGCCGGCGATCTCGGTGCCGCCGTCCTCACCCTGCACCGTGATCAGGTCGAGCACGTAGAACTCGTTGAAGAAGTTGATGCCGAGCTTGACGCAGTTCTGGAACAGCGTCTGCAGGATCATGTGACCGGTGCGGTCGGCCGCGTAGCACGCGCGACGCACCGGGGTCTTGCCGTGATCGGCGGTGTGCCCGCCGAAGCGGCGCTGGTCGATCTTGCCCTCGGGGGTGCGGTTGAACGGCAGGCCCATGTTCTCGAGGTCGATGACGGCGTCGATCGCCTCTCGCGCGAGGATCTCGGCGGCGTCCTGGTCGACGAGGTAGTCGCCGCCCTTGACGGTGTCGAAGGTGTGCCACTCCCACGAGTCCTCTTCGACGTTGGCCAGCGCCGCCGCCATGCCGCCCTGCGCCGCGCCGGTGTGCGACCGCGTCGGGTACAGCTTCGAGATCACGGCCGTCCGCGCCCCCGGGCCCGCCTCGATCGCCGCGCGCATGCCGGCGCCGCCGGCTCCCACGATGACGATGTCGAACTGGTGGTAGTGGACGCCGTCTCGGACGTAGCTGTCGATGCTCTGCGTGGTCACTCTCAGTGCTTTCGGTGGAGGGAGGTGTCGGTCGTCGCCGGCGCTACGCGCACTGTTCCTGAAGCCAGTCGGCGCTGGTGTCGCTCAGGCCCAGGCACGGGTCGAACGTGAACACGACGAGCGTGCCGAGGACGATCAGGAACCCGGCTGCGAGCCACAGCGCCCACACCAGCACGCGGCGGGTCGTGGCGTGCGTCACGTAGTCGTTGACGATCGTGCGCATGCCGTTGGCGCCGTGGATGAGCGCGAGCCACAGCATGAGCACGTCCCACCACTGCCAGAAGGGCGAAGCGAACTTGCCGGCGACGAAGGCGAAGTCGATGCCGTGGATGCCCTCGCCGAGCATCAGGTTCACGAACAGGTGGCCGAAGATCAGGATCACGAGGAACACGCCCGAGACCCGCATGTAGATCCAGCCCCACTTCTCGAGGTTCGGACCCTTGCGGCGGACGGGAGCGTGCGGTGCACGGGGGTCGGCGATGGTCGCGCTCATCAGTGACCGCCTCCCGGTGCGAACGCCAGCATGAGATGCCGGGGAGCGAACCCGAGCATCGTGACGACCCAGAGGCCGAGCACGCCCCACCACAGCTGCCGCTGGTGGCGGGTGGCCCACGACCACAGGTCGACGGCGATGATCCGCAGGCCGTTGTACGCGTGGTAGGCGATCGCGCCGACCAGGGCGACCTCGCCGAGTGCCATGACCCAGTTCTTGTACGTGCCGATGACGGCGTCGTACGCCTCGGGCGAGACGCGGATCAGTGCTGTGTCGAGCACATGCACGAGGAGGAAGAAGAAGATGGCGATGCCGGTGATGCGATGCAGTACCCACGACCACATGCCTTCGTTCCCGCGGTACAGGGTGCCGCGGGGGACTCGGGAAGTGGTCTCGGATACCGACGGTGTGACGCGCGCTGGTGCAGACACGGCCGTCCTCCCTGATTGGAACCTGTACGTTTCATCCTATTCCCGCATTCGGCACGCGGCGACGAAGGGGCGCCTCACCCGCTCCCGGTGAGCGAGAGCCGGTTACCCTGTGACGCATGGCCCACGCGATCGAAGACTTCTACGCCGTCATCCCTGCGGGCGGCATCGGCAGCCGGCTGTGGCCGCTGTCGCGGGCCGACGCCCCCAAGTTCCTGCACGACCTGACGGGGTCGGGTCAGACGCTGCTGCGCGACACCTGGGACCGGCTCGAGCCCCTCGCCGGCCGCGACCGCATCGCGGTCGTGACCGGCCGCGCGCATCGAGCGGCGGTCGAGAAGGAGCTGCCGGGAATCGCCGACAAGAACGTGTTCCTCGAGTCCGAGCCCCGCGACTCCACTGCGGCGATCGGCCTGGCCGCCGCGGTCCTGGTGCGTCGCGAGCCCGACGTCATCATCGGCTCGTTCGCCGCCGACCACGTGATCCGCGTGCCCCAGCTGTTCGACTGGGCGGTGCAGCAGGCCGTCGCCACCGCCCGCGAAGGGTACATCTGCACGATCGGGATCCAGCCGTCCGAACCGTCGGTCGGCTTCGGCTACATCAAGAAGGGGTCGGCGCTCGTGGTCGACGGCGCCCCCGAGGCCGCTCTCGTCGAGAGCTTCGTCGAGAAGCCCGACCTCGACACGGCCAAGGACTACTTCGCCGATCGCAACTACCTGTGGAACGCGGGCATGTTCATCTCACGGGCCGACGTGCTGCTCGGAGAGATCGCCGAGAACGAGCCGCAGCTCTATGCGGGCCTGATGGACCTCGCCGAGGCGTGGGACGACCGCGACCTGCGCGGCCCCGTCGTCGACCGCATCTGGCCGACGCTCACCAAGATCGCGATCGACTACGCGGTCGCCGAGCCCGCCGCAGCGCGCGGGCGGCTCGCCGTCATCCCCGGCCACTTCGACTGGGACGACGTGGGGGATTTCGCGAGCCTCGCGAAGCTCAACTCGGGCGGACGCAAGAACGACCTGGCGATCCTGGGACCGAACGCCCGCATCCTCTCGGACGCCGCCAGCGGCATCGTCGTCAGCCAGACCCGCCGTGTGATCAGCCTCATCGGGGTGCGCGACATCGTCGTGGTCGACACCGAGGACGCGCTCCTGGTCACCACCAGCGAGCACGCGCAGCGGGTCAAGGGCGTGGTCGACGCGCTCAAGCTGAGCGGTCGCGGCGAGGTGCTCTGACCTGCGGCGGGGACGGATGCCGCGGCATCCGCTCATGACGGCTGTATTGCGTCTTTGTAACCATTGCCGGGAAGGCGTTCGCCGTGTATGCAAGTGCGGCGTCACAGTGTGTAACTTGATCCAGTCCCCGTGAAGGACTCGGGGGTCATGGATGTGGAGGCTGAGTTGACCATCTCACGCACCAAGAAGCTCGCCGGCGTCACAGCCGCGGCGGGCCTTCTGATCGCCCTTGCGGGCTGCGGCTCCGCCCCTGAGGCGGACCCGACCGACGGCGGCGACGCCGGCAACGTCGTCGAGGGCTTCACCCCTTGCCTCGTGTCCGACGACGGCGGCTTCAACGACAAGTCGTTCAACCAGTCGGCGCTCGAGGGCATGGAGCGCGCGGCCGACGAGCTGGGCGTCGAAATGATCGAGGTGGAATCCAGCTCGGCCAACGACTACGCGCCCAACCTCGAGAACCTCATCGCCGAGGGCTGCTCGTTCATCGTCTCGGTCGGCTTCAAGCTGTCGGCCGACACCATCACCTCGGCCAACGCCAACCCCGAGGTCAGCTACGCCATCATCGACGACTGGGCCGACAACACCGGCGCACAGGATGACGAAGGCAACGACATCGGCGACGGCACCACCGACGCCCCCAACATCAAGCCCCTCATGTTCGACACGGTGCAGGCCGCGTACCTCGGCGGCTACGCCGCGGCCGCATGGTCCGCTCAGTCGGGCGTGAACAAGGTCGGCACGGTCGGCGGCATCCCGATCCCGCCGGTCACGATCTTCATGGACGGCTTCGTCGACGGTGTCGCGAAGTACAACGAGGACAAGGGCGCCGCGGTCGAGACCTTCGGCTGGGACGTCGCGTCGCAGCAGGGCTCGATGACCGGTGGCTTCCAGGCCAACGACACCGCGAAGCAGGCGATGCAGGGAATCCTCGACCAGGGTGTCGACGTGATCCTGCCCGTCGGCGGGCCCATCTACCAGAGCGCGCGTGACGCGATCACCGACGGCGGCTCGAGCGCCGTCATGCTCGGTGTCGACTCCGACCTCGCCGTCGCCGACCCCTCGGTCGCCGACATGGTCCTCGTGTCCATCAAGAAGCGCATCGACGAGGCGGTCTACGAGGCCACCCTCGAGGCCTCCACCGGCGAGTTCGACGTGGCGCCGTACATCGGCACGCTCGAGAACGAGGGTGTCGGCCTGTCGAGCTTCGGCTCGTTCGAGGCCGAGCTGCCGGAGGGCCTGCTCGACGAGCTGGCCGCCCTGCAGGAGCAGATCATCTCGGGTGACCTCGAGGTGACCTCGCCCAGCTCGCCGTAAGCAGGCGGTATCCGCGATGCGGCCGGGTGGACTCCACCCGGCCGCATCCGTGCGGGGCGACCCTGCATTCGATGGCGCCGCGGCCGACCGGATCTATGGTGCCGCGGGTGAACGGATATATAAGGTGCACATATGAAGCTCGAGCTGCGCGGGATCACCAAGCGCTTCGGCTCCCTCGTCGCGAACGACCACATCGATCTGGTGGTCGAGCCGGGGGAGATCCACGCCCTGCTGGGCGAGAACGGTGCGGGCAAGTCCACTCTGATGAACGTGCTCTACGGCCTGTACCAGGCCGATGAGGGCGAGATCCTGCTGAACGACGAGGTTCAGCGGTTCCGGGGTCCTGGCGACGCCATGGCCGCAGGCATCGGGATGGTCCACCAGCACTTCATGCTCATCCCCGTCTTCACCGTGGCCGAGAACGTCATGCTCGGCCACGAGGACACCAAGGCGCTCGGCGCGCTGGATCTCGCGAAGGCCCGCGAGCACGTGCGTGCCGTCGCGGACAGGTTCGGGTTCGAAGTCGACCCCGATGCCATCGTCGGCGATCTGCCCGTCGGCGTTCAGCAGCGCGTCGAGATCATCAAGGCGCTGTCGCGCGACGCGAAGGTGCTCGTGTTCGACGAGCCCACCGCGGTGCTCACCCCGCAAGAGACCGACGAGCTCATGGCGATCATGCGGCAGCTGCGCGATGAGGGAACCTCCATCGTCTTCATCACCCACAAGCTTCGCGAGGTGCGTGCCGTCGCCGACCGCATCACCGTGATCCGGTTGGGCAAGGTCGTGGGCGAGGCGCTTCCGACCGCGACGAACGCCGAGCTCGCCTCGCTCATGGTCGGGCGCGCGGTCGAGCTCACCGTGCACAAGGACGCGCCCCGGGTCGCCGAGGGCGGCCTCGACGTGCGCGATCTGCGCGTGGTGACCGCGAACGGCACCGTGGTGGTCGACAACGTCACCTTCCAGGCGCGTCCCGGCGAGGTCGTCGCGATCGCCGGGGTGCAGGGCAACGGGCAGACCGAGCTCGTCGAGGCGATCGTCGGGCTCGCCGAGCGGGTCACCGGATCGATCAGCCTCGACGGCGTCGAACTGGTGGGCAAGAGCGTGCGCGGCATCCTCGACGAAGGCGTCGGCTTCGTTCCCGAGGACCGCACCGAGGATGGCCTCGTGGGCGGGTTCTCGGTCGCCGAGAACCTCATCCTCGACCGTTCCGGCGACAAGGCGTTCGTGTCGGGCGGCACCATCCGCCGCGGTGTGCTCGAAGAGTTCGCCCGGGCGCGTATCGAGGAATACGACATCCGCACGCAAGGACCAGGCATCCCCGCCGGCACCCTGTCGGGCGGCAACCAGCAGAAGGTCGTCATCGCGCGCGAGATGAGCAGGCAGCTCAAGCTGCTGGTCGCCGCGCAGCCCACCCGTGGCGTCGACGTCGGCTCGATCGAGTTCATCCACAAGCGGATCATCGAGACACGGGATGCCGGCATCCCGGTCGTCGTCGTCTCGACCGAGCTCGACGAGGTCGCCGCTCTCGCGGACCGCATCGTCGTGATGTACCGGGGCGCGATCATCGGCATCGTGCCGGGCGATGCGCCCCGTGACCTGCTCGGCCTCATGATGGCCGGCGAGAAGCCAGAGGAGGTCGTCGCGTGAGCGATCAGACACCCGGGGTCGGCTCCGAGCCGCTGAAGGGTCTGCCGCCCGAGCAGCTGCCTCCGGTGTCGGGCCCGCTCACCGGATCGCCGAGCCCCGCCGGCATCCCGGCCGCACCCCGGCAGAACGTCTTCATCAAAGACCTGCTGCGCAGCAGCTGGGTCACGACGATCCTCGCGATCGTGGTGGCGATGATCGTCGGTGGCATCCTCATGGCGATCACCGATGAAGAGGTGCAGGAGGCTGCGGGGTACTTCTTCGCTCGTCCGGGCGACACGTTCATCGCGATCTGGAACTCGGTGTACGGCGGGTACGAAGCGATGTTCCGCGGTGCGATCTTCAATCCGCGCGCGAACGACTTCGCGACGCAGATCCGTCCCCTCACGAACACGCTGGGGTTCGCGGCTCCGCTGATCGCAGCCGGCCTGGGCGTGGCGCTGGCCTTCCGCGTGGGCCTGTTCAACATCGGCGGGCGCGGGCAGATCCTCATCGCGTGCGCGGTGGCGGGCCTGCTGACGTTCAATCTGAACCTGCCGATGTTCCTGCAGCTGCCGATCACCCTGGCCGCCGGCATCGCCGGCGGCGCGATCTGGGGTGGCATCGTCGGCCTCCTGAAGGCCCGCACCGGCGCCCACGAGGTCATCCTCACGATCATGCTCAACTACGTCGCGTTCTACCTCGTGACGTGGATGGTCCGCACCCCCGGCATCCTGCAGCGGCCCGCCGGCGACCAGCCGATCTCGGCCGCGACGCCCGCGAACGCACAGTTCCCGGATCTGCTGGGCCCGCGCTTCCCGTTGCTGGACTGGGGCTTCCTCATCGTCATCGGCGCGACGGTCTTCGTCTGGTGGCTGGTCGAGCGTTCGAGCCTCGGATTCCGGTTGCGGGCCGTCGGCGAGAACCCGCACGCGGCTCGCGCGGCCGGCATCTCGGTCCAGCGCATGTACATCTACGCGATGCTCTTCGCCGGCGGCCTGGCGGGCCTGGCGGGCATGAACCAGATCCAGGGATCGGTGACGACCGGCTTCGACGGCCTCATCGACGCCGGCATCGGGTTCGATGCCATCACGGTGGCCCTCCTGGGCCGCAGCCGTGCGTGGGGCGTCTTCGCCGCCGGCATCCTGTTCGGCGCACTGAAGGCCGGGTCGTTCACGATGCAGGCCTCGCAGGACATCCCGGTCGACATCGTTCTCGTGGTGCAGTCGCTGATCGTGCTCTTCATCGCGGCACCGCCGCTGATCCGCGCGATCTTCTTCCTTCCGAAGACCGACGCCGAGAAGGCCGCGAAGGCCAGAGCCAAGGCCGCGAAGAAGGCGGTGGCCGCATGACCTCCACGCCGACGACTCCCGCTCCCGCCGCGGCTCCCGCGCCCGCCGGCACGGTGCAGCTGGCGACCGTCAAGGTCCGCCACTTCAAGATGCCGATCACCCTGGCGATCGCCACCGTGCTGCTCGGTCTGCTCTTCCTGCTGGTGCCCCGTGACGGTATCAGCACGTTCCGCCTCGGCGACCCCGCGGCATCCATCGGTCTTCCGAACGTCAGCGTGCCGACCGCCGTGACGAGCTGGATCGTGTTCGCGGTGCTGGTGCTGCTGACCGCGTGGGCGTTCTGGGACGCGTACTCGTACCGCCGCACCGGGATGTGGCTGTCGATCGTGTTCGGCGTCCTCGCCGTCTTCGCTTTCCTGGTCTGGGCCGCCGCCGGCGGACTCGTGCCCGTCACCGGCCTGCTGTTCGGCGCGGTATCGCTGTCGGTTCCGCTCATCTTCGGAGCCCTGGGCGGCGTCATCGGCGAACGCGTCGGCGTCGTCAACGTCGCCATCGAGGGGCAGTTCCTCTTCGGCGCGTTCAGCGCCGCCCTGCTGGCCAGCATCACGCACAACCCGTTCGTGGGGCTGGTCGGCGCGATGGCCGGCGGCGTGCTCGTCGCCTTCGTCCTCGCGGCGTTCTCGATCAAGTACCTCGTCGACCAGGTCATCGTCGGTGTCGTGCTCAACGTCCTGGTCACCGGCCTCACCGGCTTCCTCTACGGCGCGCTGCTCGTGCCCAACGAGGCCGAGCTGAACCGCCCGGTGCGCTTCACCCGCTGGGAGATCCCGCTGCTCGGCGACATCCCCATCATCGGGCCGGTGCTGTTCAACCAGACGTTCATCGTCTACCTGATGTACGCGACGGTCGCCGCCGTCGCGTGGGGGCTGTACCGCACCCGCTGGGGCCTGCGCCTGCGCGCGGTGGGCGAGCATCCGCAGGCCGCCGACACCGTCGGCATCAAGGTCAACTCGAGCCGCTTCTGGAACGTGTCGCTGGCCGGTGCGATCGCCGGGATCGGAGGCGCGTACTTCACGCTCGTCTCGGTCGGTCAATTCACCAAGGAGATGACCGCCGGCCTCGGCTTCATCGCCCTGGCGGCCGTGATCTTCGGCCGCTGGGATCCGATCCGTGCGACGCTCGCCGCGCTGCTCTTCGGCTTCGCGACCAATCTGCAGAACCTGCTGACCGTGCTGCGGACGCCGATTCCGAGCGAGTTCATGCTGATGCTGCCGTACCTCGTGACGATCATCGCCGTCGCGGGCTTCGCGGGGCAGATCCGCGGTCCCGCCGCCGCCGGCAAGCCGTATATCAAGGGATGACTGTGACCGACATCGACTGGGATGAACTGCGCGCCGCCGCCACGGAGGCGATGCACCGCGCCTATGCGCCGTACTCGCGCTACAAGGTGGGTGCGGCCGCACTCGTCACCGACGGGCGCATCGTCACGGGCTGCAACGTCGAGAACGCGTCGTACGGCGTGACGCTGTGCGCCGAGTGCGGGCTCGTGAGCGAGCTGGCGATGACCGGCGGCGGCGGCCTCGTCGCCTTCGTCTGCGTCAACGGCGAAGGCCACACGATCATGCCGTGCGGACGCTGCCGCCAGCTCCTGTACGAATTCGCGATCCCCGGGATGCTGCTCGAGACGGTGTCGGGCATCCGCACCATCGACGAGGTGCTTCCCGACGCGTTCGGCCCGCGCGACCTCGAGGAGGCCGCGCGGTGAGCTCGGTCGAGGCATTCGACGCCGTCGACGTCATCCGCACGAAGCGCGACGGGGGAGCCGTCCCCGAGAACGCCCTGCGCTGGATGGTCGACGCGTACACCCGCGGCTACGTCGCCGACTCGCAGATGGCGGCCTTCGCGATGGCCGTGCTGCTCAACGGCATGGCGCGCGACGAGATCCGCGTCCTGACCGACGCGATGATCGCGTCGGGCGAGCGCATGAGCTTCGCGTCGCTGGGCAAGCCCACCGTCGACAAGCACTCGACCGGCGGCGTCGGCGACAAGATCACGCTGCCCCTCGCGCCCCTGGTCGCCGCCTTCGGCGTCGCGGTCCCGCAGCTCTCCGGCCGCGGCCTCGGCCACACCGGCGGAACGCTCGACAAGCTCGAGTCGATTCCGGGCTGGCGCGCGGCGCTGTCGAACGACGAGATGTTCGCGCAGCTGCGCGAGGTAGGCGCCGTCATCTGCGCGGCCGGCTCGGGGCTCGCTCCCGCCGACAAGAAGCTGTACGCGCTGCGGGACGTGACCGGCACCGTCGAGGCCATCCCGCTCATCGCGTCGAGCATCATGTCGAAGAAGATCGCCGAGGGCACCGACTCACTCGTGCTCGACGTCAAGTTCGGCTCCGGCGCGTTCATGCGCGACATCGACAAGGCGCGTGAACTCGCCCGCACGATGGTCGAGCTGGGCACCGACTCGGGCGTCGCCACCACGGCGCTCCTGACCGACATGAACACGCCGCTCGGCCTCGCGATCGGCAACGCCAACGAGGTGCGCGAGTCGGTCGAGGTGCTCGCCGGCGGCGGCCCGGTCGACGTCGTGGAGCTGACGGTCGCCCTCGCCCGTGAGATGCTCGCCCTCGCCGGCCAGCCCGACGCCGACGTCGAGGCTGCACTCAAGGACGGCCGTGCGATGGACGCGTGGCGCGCGATGATCCGCGCGCAGGACGGGGACCCGGATGCTGCGCTCCCGGCCGCGCGCGAGACCCACACGGTGACGGCGACCGAGGCCGGTTACCTCACCCGCCTCGAGGCGCTTCCGTTCGGCATCGCCGCGTGGCGGCTCGGCGCCGGACGAGCACGCGCCCAGGACCCGGTGCTGCACGCCGCCGGCATCGACCTTCACGTCAAGCCGGGCGACGTCGTCTCGCCCGGACAACCCCTTTTCACCCTGCTGGGCGAGGATGCGTCCCGGTTCGATCGCGCACTCGAGGCGCTCGACGGCGCGTGGCAGGTCGGACCGGATGCCCCGGCCCCGGCTCCGCTCGTGCGGGAACGCATCACCGCCTAGGCTGAGGCATCCGTCCCGGCATCCTGTCCGCTCGCTTCCCAGCTCGCCTTCCCTTCGCCCCGACCCCGCCCACCGAGGAGAGAACATGCCCATCGACCAGCACGGTGACGCCATCCTGGACGGCGTGTCGATCCGCGGCCTTCCGAAGGTGTCGCTGCACGACCACCTCGACGGCGGGGTGCGGCCGCAGACGATCATCGAGCTCGCCGACGACATCGGGCTCGAGGTTCCCGAGACGGACGCCGACGACCTCGCCGACTGGTTCGCCGAGAAGAGCGACTCGGGCTCGCTGGTCGAGTACCTCAAGACGTTCGACCTCACGACCGGCGTGATGCAGACTGGCGAAGGCCTCTCGCGCATCGCGCGCGAGTTCGTCGAGGACCTCGCCGCCGACGGCGTGATCTACGGCGAGGTGCGCTGGGCTCCCGAGCAGCACCTGGCCCGCGGTCTGTCGCTCGAGGAGGTCGTCGCCGCGGTGCAGGAGGGCATCGAGGAGGGCGAGGATGCTGCGGAGCGGCGCGGTCATGACATCCGTGTCGGGCAGCTCATCAGCGCGATGCGGCACACCGACCGCTCGCTCGAGATCGCACGCCTCGCTGTCGACTGGCGCACCCGCGGTGCGGTCGGCTTCGACATCGCCGGGCCCGAGGACGGGTTCCCGCCGTCCAACCATCGAGCCGCCTTCGACTACCTGGCGTCCGAGTTCTTCCCCGCGACGGTGCACGCCGGTGAGGCTGCCGGGCTCGACTCGATCCGGTCCGCCCTCATCGACGGCCGCGCGCTGCGCCTCGGGCACGGCGTGCGCATCGCCGAGGACCTCGAGGTCGTCTCACGCGCCGGCGAAGAGGTGCTCGTGCAGTTCGGCGACCTCGCGCGCTGGGTGCGCGACCGCGAGATCCCGCTCGAGCTCTCGCCGTCGTCCAACCTGCAGACCGGGGCGATCGAGCGGTGGGGCACCACGATGGAGGACCACCCCTTCGACCTGCTCTACCAGCTCGGGTTCTCGGTGACGGTGAACGTCGACAACCGCACCATGAGCCGCACGTCGCTGACGCGCGAGCTGGCGCTGCTGGCCGAGACCTTCGAGTACGGTCTCGACGACCTCGAAGTGTTCCAGCTCAATGCGGCTGCCGGCGCGTTCCTCGCGGTCGAGGAGCGCGAGGAGCTCATCGACCTCATCTCGAGCGGCTTCGCGGAGTAACCCGACTCCCCGCCCTCCCGCGCCCGCGGTCCAGGTTGGGCAGGTTCCGGATGCCGGGATCCTGCGGAACCCGGACCGCTGGCCGGCTTCCCCTAGGTGCGCGGCTTCCGTCGCTCCTCGTGGCTCCCGGGTGGTGCGGTCCAGGTTCGGCAGGTTCCGGATGCCGGGATCCTGCGGAACCCGGACCGCGGGGCCCCTCCCACGGGGTGCGGCATCCGTCGTGCCCTCGGTCGGCGCGGTCCAGGTTCGGCAGGTTCCGGATGCCGGGATCCTGCGGAACCCGGACCGCGGGCTTCCTCCCCACCGGGTGCCGGAGTCGCTGGTGTCCACAGATCGGCTCCGGCCACGCACCGGCGGTGGCAGGCGGTGCTGAGATCGTGGCGTGACCACCCAGGGATCACCCTTCGGCAACGAGCCATTCACCGTCGCCGCCGCCCTCGCGGCCGGAGTCGGCCGCGGGGCGCTGGCGGGCGCGCGATTCGACGCTCCGTTTCGAGGAGTCCGGCAGTGGAACCGTGAGGATCCGGGCGAACTGGCGAAGCGGGACAAGCTGACCCCGAAGCAGCGGGAGCTCCAAGACTTCAAGAAGAGGTGCCGCCAGTTCGCCACGCGGATGGGTGACACGGACTTCTTCAGTCATGGCACCGCGCTCATTCTGCGCGGCGTCCCAACGCCGCAGGACTGGGACAAGGCGATGCACATCTCCGGCATCCGGCCCCGCAATCCCGCGCGTTCTGCGGGTGTCGTCTCGCACCGCCTCGCCCCCCGGGAGGCGGCTTTTCGCGCGATCGGCGGACTGCGGGTCGAGCATCCGGTACGGGCCTGGGTGCAGGCATCCACTCATCTCACTGACGTCGAGCTCATCGTCGCGGCCGATCATCTCGTCGCTCGCCGCCGAGGTCTCGTGACGATAGACCAGCTGAGAGCCGAGGCACGGCGAAGTCGCACACCCGCGCTCGAGCCTGTGCTGGATCGAGTGCGTGAAGGCTCCGAGTCCCCGTGGGAGACAAGACTGAGGCTCATCCTCGTGGACGCCGGCCTCCCCGAGCCGGATCTCGCGGTCGAGCTGCGGACGGCGGATGGCCGATTCCTCGCTCGGCTCGACCAGGGATACCCGCGATATCGCGTGGGCGTCGAGTACGACGGCCGCCAGCATGCTGAGAGCTCCGCACAATTCGCGCGCGACGCCGACCGGTGGCGCGACATCGCCGACCAGGGCTGGGATCTGGTGCGCATCCTGCATCATCATCTGGATCCCGACCCCAATGTCGCGATCGACCTCGTGCGTCGCGCCCTCCTTCGCGCCGGATGGCGAGCGTAGCTCGTCCTCGCGCTCGGCCGCCGTCCGCTGCCGTCCCCCCACTGTCCACCTCCGCCTCGGCGGCACCGCTGCGCTTTGCGGGCCAGGTTCGGCAGGTTCCAGATGCCGGGATCCTGCCAAACCCGGACCGCACGCTTCACGGGGATGCGGAGGATCGGGCCGGGGACGGCCGGCGCAGGGGCCGTGCCGGCCGGGCGGGGCTGGGCGGCCCGGTTGCGCAGTGCGGTCCAGGTTGGGCGGGTTCTGGATGCCGGGATCCTGCCAAACCGGGACCGCATGCTTCACGGGGATGCGGAGGATCGGGCCGGGGACGGCCGGCGCAGGGGCCGGTGCCGGCCGGGGCTGGGCGGCCCGGTTGCGCGGTGCGGTCCAGGTTGGGCGGGTTCTGGATGCCGGGATCCTGCCAAACCCGGACCGCACGCATCACGGAGGATGCGGAGGCGACGGATGCGGCGGGCCGGCCCGGGCCAGCGCGGAGGTCGGTGCTGGCCGGGGGCGTGCCGGCCGGCACCGCTGCGCGGTGCGGTCCAGGTTGAGCAGGTTCCGGATGCCGGGATCCTGCCAATCCCGGACCGCACATCGCGCGGGCCGGGGGAGCGGATGCGGGCGGCCCGGCCTACACCCGGCACCCAGCACCCAGCACCCAGCACCCTGCACCCAGCACCCGGCACCCGGCACCCGGCACCCGGCACCCAGCACCCAGCACCCTGCACCAGGGCCGGCACCCGGCACCCGGCACGGGCGCCCAGCACCCAGCACCCTGCACCTGGGCCGGCACCCGGCACCCGGCACCGGGCACCCAGCACCCGGGCCGGCACCCGGCACCCGGCACCCTGTACCCGGCACGCGGCACCCGGGCACCCGGCACCCGGCACCCGGCACCCGGCACCCCCTACCCCCTACCGGGGTAGGGGGTGCAAGGACGGCTCTGCGGGGTGACGCGCGCGACAGGGGCGGATTCCTACGGTGGCAGGACACCGAAAGAACCCGAACAGAACTGGGAACCCGTCGTGACGCTTCTGGATCGTCCCCGCATCGACACCGCCCGCACTTCCCCCGCTCCGAGGGATGCCGCGATCGACCTCGTGCGCGCCGTCTGCCTCGTCGTGGTCGTCGCCCTGCATGCCTTCATGGCCGGCATCGCGGTCGTCGACGGCCAGATCGCGGTGACGAACGTCGTGATCGGCCAGGCGTGGTTCGCGCCGGTGTCGTGGATCGTGCAGATCATGCCGATCTTCTTCATCGTCGGCGGATTCGCCGGGATCACGCAGTGGCGGCGAATGCGGGACCGCGGCGAATCCGCCGTGTCGTTCGTGACAGGCCGCCTGCGGCGCCTCGCGGTGCCGGCGATCGCCGCGTTCGCCGTGATCGGTGTCGGACTCACGGTCGCCCTCATGGCGGGTGTGTCGCCCGACCTGGTGGGCGAGCTCGGGTTCCGCATGGCGCAGCCGATGTGGTTCCTGGGCGTGTACCTGGGTGCCACGGCTCTCGTGCCGTTGCTGTCGCGTTGCCACGAGCGCGCTCCGCGCGTGACGCTCGGGATGCTGGTGCTGGGGGTCGTCGCCGTGGACGCCCTCCGAATGGGCACCGGGATCGCCGGACTCGGCTTCCTCAACCTCGCGTTCGTGTGGCTGGCCATGCAGCAGCTCGGCTTCTGGTGGGCCGACGGGCGCCTCGCGGTGATGTCGCCGCGGCGCCTGGTCGCCGGGCTCAGCGCCTCGCTGATCGTGCTCGCCGGGCTGTTCGCCTCAGGCGCCTACTCGCCCGATATGTACGAGAACCTCAACCCGCCGACGATCTGCCTGGTCGTGCTCGGCGCGGCCCAGCTGTTCGCCCTCGCGCTCGCCGCGCCCCGCCTGCGGCAGGTGGCCGCCCGCCCGCGCGTCGCGGCCGCCGTCGATGCGATCGGCAGCCGTTCCATGACGGTGTACCTGTGGCACATGCCGGCACTCGTCCTCGTTGCGGCGCTGCTGTTCGCGTCGGGTGTGCCGTTCCCCGACCCGCTGAGCCCGCTGTGGTGGGCGACGCGGCCGGCGTGGATCCTGAGCGTCGGCGTCGCGACGGTGCTGCTCGTGCTCGTGGCGCAGCGCTTCGAGCGTCGGCGTGTCACGGCCACGGGCCAGGAGCCGGCCCGCGGTCGCGTCATCCTCGCGGTGGTGCTCGGCATGGCCGGTGTCGTCGCGGTGCTGATCGGCGGTTTCACTCCGTTCACCGCCGTGCTCGCCGTCGCCGGACTCGTCGCGTCGCTGCGGCTGTCCTCCGACCGCAGGCCGTCGGTCCAGCGGGCCGGCCGCTACCCGGCGCCGGGGATGACGAGTCCCGCCTCATAGGCGGCGATCACCAGCTGGGCGCGGTCGCGGGCACCGAGCTTGGCGAGGATCCGCGACACGTGCGTCTTCACAGTCTGCTCCGCCACGAACAGGCGCGCGGCGATCTCGGAGTTGGACTCGCCCTGCGCGACGCCCACCAGCACCTCGCGTTCGCGTTCGGTGAGCTGGCCGAGCACCGCGCGATCGGTTCGCCGCGGACCTCGGGTCGCGGCGAACCGCTCGATGAGCGTCCGGGTCGCGCTCGGGGCGAGCAGGGCGTCACCCGCCGCGATGATCCGGACCGCCTGCGTCAGCTCCTCGGGCGAGGCGTCTTTCAGCAGGAATCCGGCCGCACCCGCCGACAGCGCGTCGAAGACGTAGTCGTCGATGTCGAAGGTCGTCAGGATCAGGATGCGGGGGGCCTGCGGCGCCGCCGAGATCTCGCGGGTGGCCGCGATGCCGTCGAGCACCGGCATCCGCACATCCATCAGCACCACATCCGGGTGCAGCTGTGCGACGAGCCGGACGCATTCCTCGCCGTCCGCGGCGGAACCCACCACCTCGATGTCGGGCTGCTCGCCCAGCAGCGCCGAGAAGCCGGCCCTCACCATGGCCTGGTCGTCTGCGATCACGACACGGATCATCCGGATGCTTCCTCCCTCGTCGCCGGGAACTCCGCGGCCACCTCGAATCCGCCGTCGCTCGTCGCGGCGGCGAGCACCGTGCCGCCGGCGCTGCGCACGCGTTCGCGCATGGCGACGAGCCCGTGGCCGCCACCGGCGACGAGCGTGGCCTGCGTCGTGGCACGCTCGTTGCGCACGCGGATGACCACCATGCCGTCCAACGCCTCGACGGCGACCCTGATGGCGGCACCGGGCGCGTGACGCAGCGCGTTGCTCAGGGCCTCCTGCACGACGCGGTACGCGGCGAGATCGGCGATCGCCGACAGTGCAGGCTTGTCGGAGCCGATCCACTCGAGCCGCACGTCCGCACCGGCCTGCGCCGTCTGGCGCACGAGCACACCGATGTCGGCGAGTCCGTGCTGCGGCTCGACGAGCGGTGCGTCTCCGTCGACGCGCAGCGCGTCCAGCAGCCCGCGCATCTCGCGCAGCGCCGTGCGGGCCTGCGTGGCGATGTCGGCGAATTCCTCCGCGGTGCGGGTGTCGACGCCGCCGAGGCGCGCGGGGGCGCTCGCCGCCTGGACGTTGATGACCGACATGCTGTGCGCGATGACGTCGTGCAGATCGCGCGCGAGCCGCGCCTTCTCTTCGGCGATGACCCGGCGCGACAGCTCTTCGGCGTTGATGCGCTGCTCGCGCACCAGCTGCCTGCGGATGCGACGCCATTGGCGCACCGCGATGCCGATGCCGAGCACGCCGGCGCCGATCGAGACGAAGACCACGATGTTCGCCGTCGCGGCATCGGCGTGGCCGCCGCCGTGGACCATGGCGATCACGATGGAGCCTGCTGCCGATAGGCCGAAGATCGAGCTGGCGATCTGCCATGGGGCTCGGAAGGCGAGCAGGAACACCATGCAGAACTGGGTGATCTCGGGCGCCACCGCCCACGGCCACGGTGCCTCCGGCGTCGGCGCCGACAGCCACAGCAGACCGCTCACCGCGACCACCGAGATCACACCGGCCGCCGTCGGCCAGCGCAGGGCGAGCGGCAGCGCGCCGACGTGCAGCACGGTGAGGCTGAACGCGGCAGCCAGCGGCACCCCGTAGATGGTCGCCGAGAGCGGCACCTGCACAGAGATCAGGGTCAGCGCGACCGCTGACACGATGACCCACGTCCATGCTTCGGACCGCCGTCCGCGCTCGACGGGTTCGGATGTGCTCACGGGCCCCCTCGAAGTGTGTGCGGTCTGCCTCCAGTCTGGCCGACCTCAGCGCTCCCTGTCGCCACGTCGCGCATCATCCCTCCGCGTACGTGCCGTGCCCCGCGAGAAGGTGCCGTGCCCGCGAGAAGGTACCTTCTCGCGCGAGTCCTCACCCCAAGAGCCCAGGCCTACCGCCCGGGCTCAGCGCCGGGCCACGCCCGGATGAGTCCGCAGGTACTGCTCGAACGCCTCGGCCGAGGTCATCGCCGGAGTGAAGCCGAACCGTGTCTTCAACGCCTCGTTCGCCAGAACCGGGCGGTACCTCAGGAACCCCACCTGTTCCGGTCCGTGCACGGTGAGGTGCAGCATCCGTCCGATCCGAAGGCCGAACCCGATCAGGGCCGCCGGCACGGTGATGACCGGCTTGCCGAGACGGCGCGCGATCTCGTGGATCGTGAGGCGGCCGTCGCCGGCGACGTTGTAGATGCCGGGCGGTCCGTCGGTGGCGGCGCGGACCATGGCCGCGGCGACGTCGTCCACCCACACGAAGACGAAGGGCGAGTCCGAGCCGCTCACCGCCAGGAGTGCGCGGCCGTCCCACAGCCTGGTGATCTGGTTCTGCACGGTCGGTCCGAGGATCGTGCCGATGCGGAACACCACCTGTTCGAGCGCGGGGTGGGTCGCGCGCAATTCCGCAAGCATCTGCTCGACGAGGCGCTTGTGCTTGGCGTACGGGAACTCTTCGTTGCCGCGCAACGTGTCGGTCTCCCGCAGCCACTCCGGATTGTCGGCGTGGTACCCGTATGCCGCGCCGGACGATGAGACGACGATGCGGCGCACACCGGCCTCGGCGCATGCGTCGAGCACGTGACGGGTGCCGTCCACATCGACGCGGTACTCGAGGTCGTGGTCGCGGCCCGGGCTCACGATGGCCGCGAGATGCACGACGACGTCGATGTCGTGCCGCTCGAGAAGGGCCGCGAGACCGGCCGGTCCCGTGACGTCGCACTCCTCGTACAGCACATCCTCGACGGGATGCTCGGGAGGCCGCACATCGCCTGCCACCACCAGCTTCACGTCGGGGTGCCCGGTGAGTGCGGTCACGACGTGCGAGCCGAGGAATCCCGCGCCACCCGTCACCAGCACGCGGACTCCGGCGGCGACGTTCACGAGGCCGGTCCCGCCGGTGCCGCGGCGTCGCCGGCTGCGGCATCCGTTCCGCTCGTCGCCGCCGCGTGACGCGATGCGTCGCCCTTGGCCGAGCCGGTGCGCCGCCGGGTATGCCGGGCCCAGAGCGCCGCGACGACCAGCCCCGCGATGATGTCCCAGATGCCCCACCAGCCCGCGACGATCGCCATGCCGCCCAGGCCCCCGAAGAACGCGAACACCAGTCCGAGTCCCAGGCCGGCATTGCGGATCCCGACCTCGAAGGTCATCGCCTTGCGCTCGCGGGTGCCGAGTCCGCCGACCACCGCCGTGCCGTAGCCGATCGCGAGGGCGACGGCGTCGTGGATCGTGACGACGAGCACGATGATGCCGAGGAACGCGACGAAGTACGACCAGTTTCCCGCGAGCGCCGCGACGATGAACGCCACCAGCGCCAGCAGCGAGAACCACTTGACGAACGGCTGGACCTTCGTCGCGAACGACTCGAACCGGTTGCGGATCACCAGCCCCGCCGCGAACGGCAGGCCGATGATCAGGAAGATGTCGAGCAGCATCGCCCACGGGTTCAGCTCGACCGCCGCGAGGAGCGTGCGGGCGGTCGGGTGCAGCGATCCCCAGAACGCCACCGACAGCGGCAGCACCACGATGTACAGCAGGTTCGACACCGCGGTCATCGACACCGACAGGGCGACGTTGCCTCCGGAGCGATGCGTCAGAACCTGCGAGATGTTGCCGGGCGGGCAGCATGCCACGAGGATCATGCCGAGCGCCATGGACGGCGTCACGGGCAGGATCAGCGTCAGCCCGAACGTGACCGCCGGCAGCACCACGAGCTGCGCGAGGATCGCGATGACGAACGGCTTGGGCTTGCGCGCAACGACCTTGAAGTCGTCGACGGTCGTGTCCAGGGCGATCCCGAACATGATGAGCCCGAGCACGACGTTGAGCACCACGAGCGTCCCGGGATTGAAGTTCAGGACGACGTCGTCGGGGTTCATGCCGCGACTCCTTTCGCGCGGCGCCGTGCGAGGGAGGGACGACGGATGCCACGGCGCGGCGTGGTGGCGACGGCATCCGTCGTCAACGTCTCGGTGGCCGCACGGACAGCGCGCCGGTAGGCGTCCTTGTTGACGTAGTACGACATGCGCTCCAGGCCCAGGTAGCGGTAGCCGCCGGTGAGATCGGGCCACGGTTCGGCCGCGACGCGGGCGCGGAATGCCGCGGCACGGTCGGGGTGGTGGTCCAGTGCCGAAAGGTACGCGGCCACGAGCTCGGCCTGCTCGTAGCGGCCCTGCCAGCCGATTCCGGATGCCTCGATCATGCCCATCACGAAGAGTCCGTTGAAGGCGGGCGGGAAGACGTTGAGGTACAGCTTCGGCGACCAGCCGGTCCAATTGAGTTCCTCGCGCGCCACGAACGGGTAGTCGAGCGTGTAGCCGGTGGCCATCAGCACGACGTCGTACTCGCCGCTCGACCCGTCGCGGAAATGCACCGTGCGCCCGTCGAAGCGGTCGATGTCGGCTCGGATGCGCAGATCGCCCTGGCCGAGGTGATTCAGGATCAGCGTGTTGACGATCGGATGCGACTCATACAGGCGGTAGTCCGGCTGGGGGAATCCGAACCGCACCGGGTCGCCGGTGAAGGCCCGCAGCACACGGGTGTCGACGAACTGCTTGATCCGCGCGGGGAGCGGACGACCCTGGTTGAGAGTGTCGGAGGGCTTGCCGAACAGGTAGCGGGGCACGAAGTAGTACCCGCGCCGCACGCTCATGTCGACGGATGCCGCGTGATGGACCGCATCGACCGCGATGTCGCATCCCGAATTGCCGGCGCCCACGATGAGCACGCGCTTGCCGGTCAGCTGCGTCGCCGTCTTGTAGGCGCTGGTGTGGAGGACCTCACCGGTGAACTCGCCCCGGAAGGTGGGCACGTTCGGCTCGGCGAGCGTGCCGTTCGCGAGGATCACGCCGTCGTAGCGCTGCTCGACGGAGCCGTGCGGGCCCTCGGCGTGCAGCATCCATCCGCCGTCGTCGGTGCGTGCGAGCGAGGTGACTCTCGTCTCGAAACGGAACAGCCCGGTGAGCCCGAAACGGTCGGCGAACTCGCGGAAGTAGGCGATCAGCTCGCGATGACCCGGATAGTCCGCGGTCGAGCGCATCGGGAACTCGCGGAACTCGGTGGTCGTGCGGGAGGAGATGAGATGTGCGGACTCATACACCGTCGAGCGCGGGTTCTGGATGTCCCACAGGCCCCCGACCCCGCGCGATGCCTCGTAGCCGTCGAACGAGACGCCCTGCTTCTGCAGGGCCCGTGCGGCCGACAGGCCGGAAGGGCCCGCTCCGATGATCGCGTACCGCTGCTCCGTCATGGGTTCCTCAGTGTGCTCCTCGCACGTCGTCGTGCGCCAGTAGAGAACCATATGTTCTCGCCATCGGGGGAGGAAATCGACGCAGAATACTTGCGCAGTCCTATATATGTGTTGTCTAATATCACCATGACACTTCCCGCGATCATCCTCGGGCTGCTCGACATCGAGCCGATGACCGGCTACGACCTCAAGAAGGCGTTCGACGGCTCGGCGGCCCACTTCTGGTCGGCCGACCAGGCCCAGATCTACCGCACTCTGGCGAGGCTCGTCGAAGAGGAGGCGGTCGAGGTGCACGTGATCCCGGGGGAGGGGCGGCCCGACCGGCGCGAGCACCGGATCACCGACGAGGGCCGACGGATGCTGGCGGACTGGCTGGACTCGCAGCTCGAACCGGAGCGGGCCCGAGAGCCGTTCCTCGCGCGCCTGTTCTTCTCCGGACGCGGCGAGCCGGAGCTCGCGCCCCGGCTCCTCACTGAACGACGGGAAGCGGTGGAGCAGCGCCTCGCCGCTCTCCGCGCGCTGCCGCGGGCGACCGCCACGCGCGAGCAGCGGCTGCGCACGGCCACCCTGGACTACGGGCTGCGGGCGCTCGAGGCCGAGCTCGAGTGGATCGACGCGACGCTGGCGGTGCTGTGATGCGCTTCGTCGAGTCTGGCCCGGCAGGGGCCGAGAGCATCCTGTTCATCCACGGCGGCAACGTCGCGGGGTGGATGTGGCGCGGTCAGGCAGAGGCACTGCCCGGCTACCACTCGCTCATCCCCGACCTTCCAGGCTTCGGAGCGTCGGCCGACGAGTCATGGCCGACGCTCGTCGACGTGGCCGACGCCCTCGCCGATCTCGTGCGCACGCACGGCGAAGGCGGGCGGGCGCATGTGGTCGGGCTGTCGCTCGGGGGTGTGCTGGGAGTGATCCTGGCGGCCCGGCATCCGGATGTCGTCCGGAGCGTGTTCGTGACGGGCGCGGCGGTACGGGGCGTCCACGGGCCGACCCGTCCCTTCGGGCTCGCTCAGATCAGGGTGTGGGGGGCGCGCTCGTATTGGACGACGCTCGCGCGTTCCTTCCGGCTCCCCGCCGACTCGGTGGAGGAGTTCGTCACCACCGGCCTGGGCATCGATCGGGACTCCGCGCGGCGGATGATGCGCGAAGTCTACGACGGCGTGCCCGCGCCGGTGCTCGACGGGCTGCGCCGCCTCGAGGCCCCGCTGCTCGCGATCGCCGGCGAGCGAGAACCTCGTGTGGTCCGCGCGGCGCTGCACGACATCGTCGGCCGTGCGCCGCACAGTGCGGCGGCGATGGCCCCGCGGATGCACCACGTGTGGAGTGCCGAGGACCCCGAGCTGTTCCACCGCGTGCTGCGGCACTGGCTCACCCGGTACGAAGCGTCGCCCGAGCTGCTCCCCGCGTGACGGTTCGGGCTGCCGCTCAGACGAGGAGCGCGAGGATGCCTCGGCCCAGCACCACCGTCGCCCCCGCCCACGCGAGCGCGAGCATGGCCACGCGGGCGATCCGCGGCGACACGTTGCGCGCGAGGATCGTGCCGATGGCGATGCCCGCGATCGTGGCGAGCACGAGCGCGCCCACGTCCGAGACGGGGCTGGCCGGAAGCCCGCGAAGCGCGACCGAGACGATGCTGAAGGCGACGAAGATCACCTGCGCGGTCGCCGCGAAGCGCCGCTGCGGCCAGCGGTCGCCGACGGCGTAGGCGGCCAGCGGTGGACCCGAGAGACCGCTCGCGACGTGCATGAAACCAGCCGAGGACCCGGCGACGACGGCTCCCGCCCGGCCGGTGAGCGACGCGGAGAGGGCAGGGAGGCGCCCGGCGATCAGGGCGAAGAAAGCCATGGCGGCGATCAGGATCAGCAGCGCCGCATCGGGGAGGACGCGCACCAGGAGGGCGCCGAACGGCGCGGCGATCAGCCCCGGCCAGATGAGCCACCACGCGCGGCGCCACTCGATGTGCCGCCATACCAGCGGGATCGCGGCGAGCGAGGCCACCAGCGCGAGGAGGACTCCGAGCGTGATGCCCTCGACGGGGCCGTACAGCAGCACGATGGGTCCGACGAGCACGAGAACGAACCCGAGTCCGGTGATCCGCTGGATCACGGCGGCGACGAAGGCGGCGATCCCCGCGAGGACAACGGTCACCGAACGAGCGTACCCGCGGTGCTCAGTGCCCGAGCTCGGCCTGCCGGGCGGCGACGGCCGCCTGAACACGGGGGAAGAGCGGATGCCCCGGCTCCAGGCCGGTGACCGCCTCGGTGAAGGACGCGGCATCCTGTTCCCGCAGCATCCGCTGCAGATCCACAGACTGTGCGTCCTCGGAGTCGTCGAACGCGAGCGCCGCGCCCATCGCGTCGACGAGCGCGTCGACGCTGAGCCCGCGCTCGGCCGCCTCGGCGGCCGGCCCCACGAAACGCTCGTTCCGGGACAGCTTGCGCAGCGGCTGCCGGCCGACGCGCCACACCGTGTCGGGGAGTGCCCGATTGGCGAACCGGGACAGAATGGTCGCCCGGTACCGGGCGAGCTCCGCCGCATCGAACTCGTGCTTGGCCTCGAGCAGGGCCGAGGTCTCTTCCAGCGCCGCGCTGACGCGCGCCGCGATGTCGTCGTCGGCGAGCGCCTCCGAGATGGTCTCGACGCCGGCCTGCACCCCGAAGTACGCCGTGGCCGCGTGGCCGGTGTTGACCGTGAAGAGCTTGCGCTCGATATAGGGCGCGAGATCGTCGACGAAGTGGGCGCCCGGGATGTTGGGCGGGTCGTCGCCGAACGGATCCCCTTCGATGGCCCATTCGAAGAACGGCTCCACAGTCACATCGACTCCGTCGCCGGGGGCCTGCGCCGGCACGATCCTGTCGACCGCGGTGTTCGCGAACACCGCGCGCGACGCCAGGGCGTCCCACGCATCGCCGGCAAGGGCCACGATCTCGCCGCGCAGCAGGTCGGTCGCGCCGATGGCGTTCTCGCACGCCATGATCTGGAGCGGGGGAGACGCCGGATTCCGCAGCGCCAGCCCCGACATGATAAGCGGAGCCACGAACTTCAGCACGGTCGGGCCCACCGCCGTGGTGACGACGTTGGCCACGGCGATCTCATCGATCACCATGTCGGGATGCTCGGCGCTGTTGATCGCCCGGAAGCCGGTCACCACGATGTCGCGTCCGCCCTCGCCCACCTCGTGCACGGTGTACGACGAAGCGGCGTTGATCGCGTCGACGAGCGCGGCCGCGACGTCCGAGAAGACGAGGTCGTACCCGCCCTCGTGCAGCAGCAACCCGACGAAGCCTCGGCCGATGTTGCCCGCGCCGAAGTGGACGGCCTTCATCACACGCCCGCGGCCGACACGAGCGAGAAGAGTTCCTCGGGGGACTGCGCCGCCTTGAGCTTCTCGACCTCGTCCTCCTCCGAGAAGAGGATCGCGATCTGCGACAGGATCTCGAGGTGCTCGTCGCCCTTGCCGGCGATCCCGATCACGAACGTGACCGGCTCGCCGCCCCAGTCGACACCCCCGTCGTACCGCACGACCGACAGCGCGGACTCGAGGATGGCGTCCTTCGTCTCGTTCGTGCCGTGCGGAATCGCCAGCTCGTTGCCCATGTAGGTCGAGACGGTCTGCTCGCGCTGCTGCATCGCGTCGAAGTACGCACCCGTGACGGCGCCGGAGGCCTCCAGGATGTCGGCCGCCTCTTTCATCGCCTCCTCGCGCGTCGCGCTGCCGGAGTGGATGCGCACCTGCCCGATGCTCAGAACGTCCCGTGCCATGTCTGCCGCCTTTCGTCGATTCCGGATGCCGCTGTCTCGGTGTCGTCTGCCGTCTTGCGTGTGGTGGAGCCGAGGCGGTGGAGCCGGGGGCCTCCCGCCGCCCGGCTCCACCGCTGTCTCAGCTACGCACCATCCTCGTGCTGCGCGCGGACGAGGTCCACGACCTCGTCGTACTTCGGCGAGTTCATGAAGTTGTCGACTGAGACGTGGACGGCGTTCGGCGTCTGCTGACGCGCCCGGTCGGTGAGCTGGTTCTGCGTGATGACGAGGTCGGCCGAGGCATCCAGGTTCGCGATCGCCTTGTTGACGACCGTGACGTCCTCGATGCCCGCCTTCTTCATCTTGTTGCGCAGCACGCTCGCGCCCATCGCGGACGAGCCCATGCCGGCGTCGCACGCGAACACGATGTTGCGCACTGTCTTGGTGGTCAGGACACCGCCGTCGGCGAGTCCGCCGGTCTCCGCCTCAGTCTCGAGCTTGTCAAGCGCCTCCTCCGCGTCGCGGACCGCCGTGCGGTCCCTGGCATCGGAAGCGCGCAGAGCGTCCATGGCTGCGGACGACTTGCCCTTGTTCGCCTCGGTCTGGCTGATCGCCGCCCCGAACGCGTCGGCCTCGGCGAGAAGGTCGCGCTTTCGCGAGGCGCGCAGGATTACAGCGGTGAGGAGGAATGTCACCGTCGCCGCGAGCAGCACCGAGAGGTAAACCACGAGCAGATTGCCGAAGCCACCCGCTGCGGGGCTGGAAGCCGCGGCTGTAACCGCGATGATGCTTCCCGGCGCGGCCGGGAAGGCGAGGCCGCCGTTCAGCAGCATGTTCGTCGTGACCCCGGTGGCTCCACCTGCGATGAGTGCCAGGATCGTCATCGGCTTGCTCAACGCATACGGGAAGTAGATCTCGTGGATCCCGCCGAAGAACTGGATGATGATGGCGCCGGGCGCGGACGCTTTCGCGGCCCCGATTCCGAAGAACGTGAAGCCGAGGAGAAGGCCGAGCCCGGGGCCCGGGTTGGCCTCGATCAGGAACAGGATCGACTTGCCGGTCTCGGTCGCCTGCTCGATGCCGAGAGGCGTGAACACACCGTGGTTGATGGCGTTGTTGAGGAAGAGCACCTTTGCCGGCTCGACGATGATCGACACAAGCGGAAGTAGCCCCGCCGTCACCAGGAATCCGACAGCGAGACCTAGGACGTCACTGACCCACAGGATCGCCGGACCGAACACGAAGAATCCGAGGATAGCGAGCAGCATGCCGAGGATGCCTGCGGAGAAGTTGTTCACCAGCATCTCGAACCCGGGCCGTATCTTGCCGTCCCAGATCTTGTCCATCCACTTGGTCACGAGCGCTGCGAACGGGCCCATGATCATCGCGCCAAGGAACATCGGGATGTTCGTACCGACGATGACGCCCATCGTGGCGATCGTCGCGACCACGCCACCGCGCTCGCCGTACACCATGCGACCGCCCGTGTTGGCGATGAGCAGCGGCAGAAGATAGGTGATCATCGGACCGACAAGGCCGACGAACTGGTTGAACGGGTTGCCATCCTCGTCCAAGGCGATCGCGGTCATCGCGCCGGGCCAGTTGATCACATCGGCATTTCCGAAGCCGCCGAGGAGCGGCGCGACCGGCTCCCACCATCCCAGCCATCCCACCGCGATGAAGAGCATCGTGATGAAACCCCAGGCGATGAACGCCGCGATGTTCGGCATGATCATGCCGGAGAGGAACGTGCCGAAGCGTTGAACTCCGATACGCGCTTTGTTCATGCCCGATGTGGGCGCAGACGCCGTTGTCATGGCTGTGTCTCCTTCTTCCGGGTGGAGGCGGCCTCCTGGGCCGCGGTGCGGGCGGATGCCGCGGAATCGGCCGCGAGAGCGGCCTGGGCGATCTCTCGCGCGCCCTCGAGGGTGTGCTCGAGCAGTGTGGCGCGCACGTCGGCGAGCGCCGTCGGGGCCATCGAGAGGCTCGTCGCGCCCAGCCCGACGAGCACCACGGCCAGCAGCGGATCGGCCGCCGCCTCGCCGCAGATGCCGACGGGCTTGCCGGTGGCGCGGCCGGCGTCGCCGACCTCGCGGATGAGGCGAAGGACGGCCGGATGCCACGGGTCCTGGAACGTCGCCACCGAGCCGAGCAAGCGGTCGGCGGCGAGCGTGTACTGCGTCAGGTCGTTGGTCCCGATCGACGCGAAGTCGGCGTGCTCGAGGATGCGGTCGGCCAGGAGCGCGGACGACGGCACCTCGACCATGACTCCGGCGGTCTTCACGCCGTAGTCGCGCGCGATGTCGACGAAGTACTGCGTCTCTTCGACGGTCGACACCATCGGCGCCATGACCCACAGATCGGCGCCCGTCGCGGCATCCGCTTCGGCGAGGGCTGTGAGCTGCTCTCGCAGGATGTCCTCGCTCGCGCGCAGGGCCCGGAGACCTCGCAGCCCGAGCGCCGGGTTCTCTTCGTGGGCGTCGTTGAGGAACGGCAGCGGCTTGTCGGCCCCGGCATCCAGCACGCGCACCACGACCTTCTTGCCCGGGAACGCGGCGAGCAGCTTGGTGTACGCCTCGCGCTGCTGCTCGACCGTCGGCGCCTGGTTCGCGCTCAGGAACAGGAACTCGGTGCGGAACAGCCCGACGCCCTCCGCTCCGAGCTCCACCGCTTCGGCGGCGGCGTCGGCGTTGCCGAGATTCACCAGCAGCGGCACGGGTGTGCCGTCCGCGAGGGCGCCGTCGGTCACCGGAGCCGTGGCCGCCGCGGCGCGCGCGGCGGCGCGGTTCTGTGCGCGCTCGAGCTCGTCCGGCGTCGGATCGGTGGTGACGACGCCGGCCGCGGCATCCACGATCACCGTCTGTCCGTCGCGCAGACCCTTGGCCTCGACCGTGCCGACCACCGCCACGATCGACTTCTCGCGGGCGAGGATCGCCGTGTGCGAGGTCGGCCCGCCCTCGGTCGTGACCAGCGCCAGCACCTTGTCGAGATCGAGCAGAGCAGTGTCGGCCGGCGCGAGGTCCTTCGCGACGAGGACGAACGGATGCCCTGGATCGGGCACGCCCGGAGCGGCGACGCCGCGCAGCCGGGCGATGACCCGCTGCGCGACGTCATCGAGATCGGCGGCGCGCTCGCCGAGGTAGCCGCCCATCGCGGTGAGCTGGTCGCGGAACGACGCGAACGCGTCGAACACCGCATACTCGCCGGTCTTGCCCTGCGCGAGCCGCGCGTCCACCTCGTCGGCGAGGCTCGGGTCCTCTGCCATCATCGCCTGCGCCTCGAGCACGTCCTGCGCGGCACCGCCGGCTTGGGCCCCGCGCTGCTCGAGCTCGCGCGCGACGGCGGCGACGGCATCCGTCACCCGCGCCTTCTCCTCGTCGGCGCTCAGCGTGCTCGCCGCATCGCTCGGGGCCGGCAGCGGCTCGGCCATGCGCGCGACCGGTCCCTGGGCCACGCCCAGCCCGATTCCGACACCTCGAAGCTCTCGAGTCACCTGCTCGGCCATGGTCATGCCGCGTCGTGGTCGGTCGAGAGCAGCTCGGCCAAGGTGTCCAGCGTCGCCTCGGCGCCCTCGCCATCGGCGGTCAGCGTCACGTAATCGCCCTGCTCGACCCCGAGCGCGATCACCCCGAGGATGCTCGCCGCATTGACCGGGCTGCCCGCGTCCTTGGCGATCGTGATCGGGATGCCGGCATCCTTCGCCGCCTGCGCGAACAGCTTCGCGGGGCGGGCGTGCAGCCCGTGCGAGGAGCCGATCCTGACCGTACGGGAGATAGGTGGCATGTCGTGTGACCTCTCTGTCAGATGTCGTGGCCGTCGCTGTCGGGTTCGGAGGTGGTCTGTGGGGCCGGCGCCGGCTCCGCGGCCGGAAGCGGCCCCCCGGAGCCTCCGACCGCGGCGCGCACCAGCGCGAGCGTGCGGGTGCCGTCCAGATCCGTGAAGATGTCGGGCGGCAGCAGCACCACCGTCGTGCCCCGCGGCGCGGCATCCCGTTCGATGCGCTCCAGCGCATGACCGAGGTGCGGCCCCACGAGGACGACGTCGGCGGCATCGAGGTCGATCGGAAGCGACTGCTCGGTGCCGGCGAAGGCGATGTAGGCAAGGCCCTGGTCGTGTGCGGCGTGCCGGACGCGCTGAGCGACGAAGGTGCTCGAGGCACCAGCTCCGCAGACCACCAGGATCCTCATCGACCCGCCTCCTCGTCTGCCCATTCTTGTGAAACACCTGGGAGCCGACAACCACTCCTTCTTCCGCGGGGGCGGAAACCGTACGCCGCCCGCGCCGCTCGTCGAGCGAGCGGATCGAGACGAAGCTCCGCGAACGCCGCCCTGACCGCGTGGTTGACTGGCAGCGTGACGAGGGCGAGACAGGACCGGCTTCTCGGCTTCCTCGTGCGCGACGGCGAATGGGCCACCGCTGCGACTCTCGCCGATGCGCTGGGCGTGACGCCGCGGAGCATCCGCTCGTATGTCACGTCCCTCAACGCCCGCGTCGCGCCCGGGATCGCTGTCGAGTCGGGCCCGCAGGGCTACCGCGCCGGGTCGGACGCGGCCGTCGCGCTGCGCGCGGCCGGCGACGCCGGCACGCCGCGTGATCGGCTTCACACGCTGGTACGGGCGCTGCTGGACGCTCCCGACGGGATCGACGTGTTCGAGACCGCCGACGCGCTGCACGTCTCTCCCGCGACGCTCGACGCCGATCTGGCGCGCGTGCGCGGACTGCTCGGCGGCACCGAGCTCACGCTCGAACGGTCCGCCTCGCGCGCGCGCCTGCGCGGCACTGAGAGCGCACAGCGGCGGCTGCTGAGCCGGCTCGCGCACGACGAGATGGATGCCGGCTCCTTCGATCTCTCGGCGCTGCGCCGCACCCTGGGCGAAGGCTCGGTGGGCGCCCAGGCGTTCGGTCCGTTCAAGACGGAGCTCGTCGAGCGACTGGGCACGATGGGCTGGTTCGTGAACGAGTTCGGCATCGGCGACGTCGTCATGCACATCGCGATCGCCGCCGACCGGGTCTCTCGCGACCGGCCCCTCGACACCGTGGCCGTCGCCGGCGATGAGCGCGCCGAGCAGGCGGAGGTCGCCGCCGTCATCGCCGAGCTCGCCGAGCGCCACCTGGACGTGCGGCTCGGCGCCGGTGACCTGCGCCACCTCGCGATCCTCGTGCTGACGCGGGTCGTCGCCCCTGGCGCTGCCCAGGCCGACAGCGCCCGCGAGCGCACCCGGGCGCAGCTCGAACCCGAGGTGGAGTCCGCCGTCCGCGACATCGTCGGCCAGGCGGCGGCGGAATTCCTCGTCGACATCGTGCACGAGGATTTCCTGCTGCGGCTCGCGCTGCACGTGCAGAACCTGCGGCTGCGCGCGCGGGAGCAGGCGTGGTCGCGCAACCCGCTGACACGGTCGCTCAAGTCGACCTACCCGATGATCTTCGAGGTGGCGGTCTTCATCGCCAACGGCCTGCACGAGCGGCTCGACATCCCGCTCCTCGACGACGAGATCGCGTACATCGCGATGCACGTCGGCGGACGCCTGGAACGCAGCCGCCAGGCCGATCAGCTGCTCACCGCGACGATCGTGTGCCCCGGCTACTACGAGCTGCACGAGCTGCTGCGCTCGTCGGTGGACCGCTCGCTCGGGCAGGCGATCGAGGTGGTCGGCGTAGAGACGCGCGTCGATCCCGACTGGGCGTCCATCGACACCGATCTCGTCCTCACCACGATCGACCCGGCGGTGCCGGGAGAGCGGATCGTGCGCATCCAGCCGTTCCTGACCGACGCGGACGTCGAGCGCGTGCAGGCCGCGGCCGGCCGCATCCGTCGCTCTCGCCGGCTCGCGCGGCTGCGCGCTGAGCTCGAGCGGTACTTCGAGCCGACCGGCTTCGTGCGAGGGCTGGACCCCGCGCTCGGCGAGGAGGGAGTCATCCGCCTGCTCGGCGAGCGTCTCGTCGCGCGCGGCGTGATCGACGACGACTACGTCGAGCGGACGATCCAGCGCGAGCAGCTCTCGTCGACCGCGTTCACCGATGCGCTCGCGGTGCCGCACGCGCTCGGGATGACGGCATCCCGCACCGCCATCGCCATCGGCATCGCGGACCCCTCGATCCCGTGGGGCGACGGGCGCGTGCAGGTGGTCGCGCTGGTGGCGTTCTCAGAGACCGACCGCGAGGCGTTCCAGACGGTGTTCGAGCAGTTCGTCGAGGTCTTCTCGGAGCGCGACAGCGTGCAGCGCATCGTTCGCCGTGCGACGTCCTTTGCGGCCTTCCTCGACGAGCTCGTCGCCGTGATCGACGGCTGACCCGGGTCAGCCGCGCGCGAGGCGCTCCTGCAGGCCGAGCTTCACGGCGGGCCACTCGTGAGGGAGGACCGAGAACACCACGGTGTCGCGGAGCGTGCCGTCGGGGCCGAGGCGGTGATTGCGCAGCACGCCGTCCTGCTTCGCCCCGAGCCGGGCGATCGCCGCGCGGGACTGCCGGTTGTGCCAATGCGTGCGGAACTCCACTGCGATCGCATCGCACGCCTCGAAGGCGTGCGACAGCAGCAGCAGCTTCGCAGCGGTGTTCACTGCCGTGCGCTGCGCCTCGACGCCGATCCACGTGTGCCCGATCTCGACGTGGCGGTTGGGCTGGTCGATGTTGCAGAAGGTCGTGGTCCCGACGACGCGGTCCGTGTCGAGGCGCCGCACCGCCCACGGGTTCATCATGCCCGCGTCGCGCCACTCGAGGCGCTGCGCGATGTCGTCACTGGTCGCGCCGGGCCGCGGCACCGAGGTGTACCACGCGTGCTCGAGCCCGACGGAGGCGTCGGCGAGGTCCTGCTCGTGCTCGGGAACGAGGGGCTCGAGGCGCACGAAGGCATTCTCGAGGGTGACGGGTGTCGTCAGCAGCATCCTTCGAGCCTAGGGCTCACCGCGCGCCACCCTCAGCCCTGACGCGGTTCACGTACCCGCACGTCACGTCACGCCGCGGCTCCCGCGGGCCGGAACCGCAGTGCGACGGCGCCCGACCGGAACTCCTGACGGTGCACGAGCTCGAGCTGGATGCGCTCGCGCAGCCCCGCGAGAAGCGTCGGGCCGTGTCCGGCGAGGACGGGCTGCACGACGAACTCGTACTCATCGATGAGTCCCAGATCCGCCAGCGCCAGGGGAAGCGCCACGCCACCCACCCACAGGGCCTCGCCCGGCTCCTCCTTGAGGCGCCGAACCGCCGTCCCGATGTCGCCGCGCACCAGCTCGGCGTTCCAGTCGACCTCGTCGAGCGTGCTCGACGCCACGTGCTTCTTCGCCCCGTCGATGGCCTCCGCGAAGGGCGTCTCCCAGTCACGCATCCAGTCGGGCCACGTGCCCGTGGCCGGCCTCCGCCACGCGGACTGCATCATCTCGTAGGTCACCCGGCCGAAGAGCAGGGCGTCGGCCCGCTCCATCTCGGCGGTCCAGTAGCGCATCGACTCCTCGTCCGGCGGCAGCCCTGCCTCGTGATGGCAGCAGCCGTCGAGCGTGACGTTGATCGAGTATCGAAGGGTTCTCATCTCTTCCTCTCATGCGTCCTTCGTGTGCATCTCGGCCTCGACGACAGCCGCGGCCGTTGCCGGGTCTTCGCCGCCCACACTGGCGGCTCGCCGGGCGGCGGCGATCGCCCGCTGACCAGCCGGCAGCCAGACCGCGAGGCCGACGACGATGAACGTCAGCACACCCGCGGCCATCAGCAGCACCTCGATCGGCATGATATCGGCGAGGGGACCGAACACGACCATGCCGATCGGCATCGCGACAGCCATCACAATGCCGACGAAGCCGAACACGCGGCCCTGGCGCTCGGGCTCGACGGTCTCTTGCAGGAGGGTCATCGACGGCGTCGAGAAGAAGGGCACGGCGAGGCCGACGAGGAACATGAAGCCGAAGAAGACCCAGATGTTCGACGACAGGCCCAGCCCGATCGAGAGTGCACCGAAGACGAGCGACGACACGATGATCAGCCCGATCCGGCTGCGCTTGGCGAAGAAGGACGCGACGAGGATGCCTCCGAGCATCATCCCGATGCTGAAGGCGATCTCGAGCACCGCGAGGTTGACCACGTCCTGCGCCTCGCCCGCGGGGAAGGTGCGCACCAGCATGAGCGGCGTGAGGTTCGACGGGGCCACGGTGAGCAGGAAGATGATCGCGAAGAGCACCAGCAGCCACCGCACGAACGCGTGGTTCACGATGTACCGGACGCCGTCGACGAGGTCGGCGAAGTAGCCGGTCTCGACATCCCCGGCTCGGCGGATCGTTGCGACGGGGATGAGCGCCACGATCCCGATGCCGATCACCGCCGTCACGACGTCGATGAAGAAGATCGGGATGAGCGAGGCCGCCGTGCCGTCCGAGGCTGCCGACGCCCACGCGTACAGACCCCCGGCGGCGGCGGGAGCCAGCAGCATCATCGCCGACTGGATGGAGCCGTTGATCCCGTTGACGCGGATGAGGTTGCGCGTCGGCACGATCTGGGGGAGCAGGGCCGAGACGGCCGGCATCTGGATGCCGGCACCCGCCGAGCGGATCGCCATTGTCGCGAAGATCAGCCATACCGCGTCGTAGCCGGTCATCATGATCAGCGCCAGTGCCAGCGTCGTCACCGCGATCGCGGCGTCGGCGCCCATGATGAGGTACTTGCGGTTGTGGCGGTCCGCCCACACGCCGCCGAAGATCGAGACGATCGCCTGCGGCAGGAATCCGAAGACCGCCGCCAGAGTCATCACGAGGCCGGACTGGTAGGTGATCGTCAGGTACCAGAACACGGCGTACTGCACGAGCATCGAGCCGAACAGCGTCACCGTCTGTCCGCCCAGGAACAGCACGACGTTGCGGAGCCAGTGCGGTGGATCCGGCGTCTCGTCGCCCCCATCCGCTGCGACGGGAGTGCTCGATCCCTCGCCGGGTGTCACATCCGTGGCTCCGGCAAGCCCGGCGGCGCCGAGCGGTGAAGCCTCAGGGGGAGTGGGGGCCGGGGCCGAGGCATCCGTCTCGTCGTTCTCCCGCGCGCCGGTCATCATTCGCTCCTCGTATCGATGCGGAATCTCCCCCGCGATATCGCATCGCGATATATCGCGAACGTGACTCTAGCACGGGGGTCGGACACCGCGCACGGGTACGAACCCCCGGTTCAGCCGCCGTACTCGGCGAGGAGCGCGCGAGCGCCGGCGGCGAGTGCCGCGATGCGCGCCGCGGCGTCGTCTCGTGAATCGCCGCGAGCGTCGAGATAGAGCTTCAGCTTCGGCTCGGTGCCGCTCGGCCGCACGATCAGGCGAGCGCCGTCGGCCAGCCACAGCCGCAGCACATCGCCCGGCGGAAGGTCGTCGACACCCTCGAGCAGATCGTCGACGCGCTCGACGGCGGCGTCGCCGACGGATTCCGGATGCCGTGACCGCAGCGCCTGCATGATGCGGGCGATCTGCGACACGTCGTCGACGCGAACGGAGACCTGGTCGCTCGCGAACGAGCCGAACGTGTCGTCGAACTCGTGCAGGAGGTCGGCGAGCGACGCATCGCGCCCGCGCGCCTCGCCGACCATCCCGAGCATCGCGACGGCGGCCGAGATGCCGTCCTTGTCGCGCACGGTCTCGGGGTTGACGAGATAGCCGAGCGCCTCTTCGAAGCCGTACACGATGCCGGGGGCGCGCGAGATCCACTTGAAGCCGGTGAGGGTCGCATGGAAGGCGAGGCCGTAGTGCTCAGCCACCGCCTGCAGGCCCGGCGACGACACCAGCGAGCACGCCAGGGATGCGCCCTCCGTCGCGCCCTCGGCTGCGACGCGCTGGGCTGCGCGCCAGCCCAGGAGCAGACCGATCTCGTTACCGCTCAGGCGACGCCAGCCGCCGTCGGCCGTGTCGTCGGGAATCGCGACGGCCAGCCGGTCCGCGTCGGGGTCGTTCGCGATGACGAGGTCTGCGCCGGCCTCGCGAGCCGCCGCGAACGCGAGGTCCATGGCGCCCGGCTCCTCCGGGTTGGGGAAGGCGACCGTCGGGAAGGTGCCGTCAGGCTCGAGCTGCGGGGTCACGGGAATCGGGGACGGGTACCCGGCCACCTCGACGATGCGCGACAGGGTCTCCCACCCGACGCCGTGCATCGCCGTGTAGACCCATCGAAGGCCGTGCGCGCCGGCAGGAGCCGGCGCCACCGCGGCGGTCGCGGTGATGTAGGCATCGACGACCTCCTCGGTCGCGACCTCGAACGCCAGCGACCGCGGCAGCGTGCTGATGTCCCCGGCATCGGCGACCGCCTGGATGTGCGCCGCGATCTCTGCGTCCGCGGGCGACACGATCTGCGAGCCGTCGTCGTCGCCTCCGAGGTAGACCTTGTAGCCGTTGTCGTCGGGCGGATTGTGACTGGCGGTGACCATGACGCCCGCCGCCGCGCCGAAGTGACGTACGGCGAAGGCCAGGACGGGCGTGGGCAGGAGGCGCGGCATGAGGATGGCACGCAGCCCGGCACCGGCGAAGATCTCGGCCGAGTCGCGCGCGAACACGTCGGAGTTGCGGCGACCGTCGAACCCGATCACCACGACGGGCGCGTCATCGAGGATGCCCGGGGTCTCGGGACCCTCGGCGGCCAGGGCGTCCACGGTCGGGGGCTGCACGAGCGCGTCCGCGGTCGGGCCGTCGGTCCCGGCGTCGCCGGCCGGTTCCCCCTGAGCGGACCCGGGCGTCTCCTCGGTCTCGTGCTCGGTCTCGGTCTCGGCGTCTCCGGCCGGCTGTGCCGTGGCATCCGTCCCGCCGGCGTCGAGTGCCGGCATGCCCGCCTTCTCACGCACGTATGCGGCGAGGCCCGCCGCGGCCTGCCCGACGAGCACGCGGTTCATGCGATTGCTGCCGGCGCCGAGCGCCCCGCGCAGCCCGGCGGTGCCGAACGCGAGTCGCGTCGAGAATCGATCGGTCAGCTCGGCGAGCGCGGAGGCTTCGCCGGACTCGGCCGCAGCCAGCAGTTCGCGCAGCTCGGTGCGGGTCTCGCCGTCGGGGTCCTGTGCGAGCCATGCCCGCGCGGACTCGAGGATCGAGCCACCGCCTGCGGGCACCTTGTCGGGCGCGGGCTCCTGACGTTCAGGATCGGCCGCCGGCACTTCCGCGCCGTTCACATCGCGCCGATCGCGCGAGCGAGCAGGGACGAGATCACCGGCTCGGCCTCACGGCCGGCCTCGATGACCTCGTGATGGCTGAGCGGGGTGGTCTGGATGCCGGCGGCCATGTTCGTGATGAGCGAGAACCCGAGCACCTCCATGCCGGCCTGCCGTGCTGCGATGGCCTCGAGCGCCGTCGACATGCCCACGATGTGACCGCCGAACGACTTCGCCATCTGCACCTCGGCCGGCGTCTCGTACTGCGGACCCCGGAACTGGCAGTACACGCCCTCGTCCAGGCTCGGGTCGATCGTGCGGGCGAGGTCGCGCAGCCGCATCGAGTAGAGGTCGGTCAGATCGATGAAGGTCGCCCCTTCGAGCGGTGATGCGCCCGTGAGGTTGATGTGGTCGCTGATGAGCACCGGCTGCCCAGGAGTCCACGTGTGCTTGATGCCTCCGGCGCCGTTGGTGAGCACCATCGTGCGCGCCCCAGTGGCCGCGGCCGTGCGGACGCTGTGCACGACGCGACGCACCCCGTGACCCTCGTAGAAGTGGGTGCGCGCACCGATCACCAGCACGTGCCGTCCCCTGGGGGTGACGACGCTGCGGAGCGTGCCGACATGCCCGGCGAGCGCGGGGGCGCTGAACCCGGTGACCTCCGTGGCAGGGAACGTCGCCGTCGTCTCGCCCACGAGCTCGGCGGCCTTACCCCACCCGGAGCCGAGGGTGAGCGCGATGTCGTGGCGCGCCACGCCGGTGATGCGCGCGATGTCCTCTGCGGCCTGGGCAGCGACCTCGAACGGGTCGGCGGCGGGGTCGTCGAGAGGATTGCCGGTGGTGTCTGACATGCCCCCACTCTAGGAACCCGGCGGCGCAAGGGCCAGCGAGCCGGCGACACCGAAGCGGCGGCACGGTCGTGGCCGGGGCATCCGTCAGGAGAGAATGGAGCACATGTCCTTGAGCTTCGAGCGCACGCAGAGCGTCGCCATCATCGGCGGCGGACCCGGAGGCTACGAAGCGGCGCTGGCCGCCGCCCAGCTCGGAGCGGAGGTGACGGTGGTCGAACGCGCCGGCATCGGCGGCTCGGCGGTGATCACCGACGTGGTGCCGTCGAAGACGCTCATCGCGACAGCCGACGCCGCGGTGGCGATCTCGGGAGCCAGCGACCTCGGCGTGCAGCTGTTCGCCAAGGGCAAGGACGGCAAGCCTCTCAAGCCCGAGATCGCGATCAACCTCAACGCCGTCAACAAGCGGCTGCTCTCGCTCGCCCGGCAGCAGTCCGACGACATGCGCGCCTCGCTCGTGGAAGCGGGTGTGCGCATCATCTCCGGCCACGGACGCCTCGAGGGCGACAACGCGGTCGTCGTGTCGACGGGTGCCGGTGGCACCGACTTCGATCGCATCGAGGCCGATACCCTCGTCGTCTCAACCGGCTCCTCACCGCGCGAGCTGCCCACCGCGAAGCCCGACGGCGTCCGCATCCTCACGTGGACGCAGCTGTACGACATGACCGCCATCCCCGAGCACCTCATCGTGGTGGGCTCCGGTGTCACCGGCGCCGAGTTCGCGGGCGCCTACATGAACCTCGGCGCGAAGGTGACGCTCGTCTCGAGCCGCGACCAGGTGCTGCCCGGCGAGGACTCCGACGCGGCGGCGGTGCTCGAGAAGGTGTTCAAGCGCGGCGGCATGACGCTGCTGTCGAAGTCGCGCGCCGACAAGGTCGAGAACGTCGGCGACGGCGTCGTGGTGACCCTGAGCGACGGCCGCACGGTCGAGGGCAGCCACTGTCTCGTGGCGGTCGGGTCGGTGCCCAACACCTCGGGGATCGGCCTCGAGCAGGCCGGCATCCAGATGACCGACTCCGGTCACATCCAGGTGAATCGCGTCGCGCGCACCTCGGTGCCCAACATCTACGCCGCGGGCGACTGCACGTCGTTCATCCCGCTCGCGTCGGTCGCTTCGATGCAGGGCCGGACGGCTGTCTTCCACGCGCTCGGCGACGTCGTCATCCCGCTCGAGCACCGCCGCATCACCTCGAACATCTTCACCGCGCCCGAGATCGCGACGATCGGCTGGCAGGAGAAGGACATCGCCGACGGCCTCATCAACGGCGTCGTCCACAAGCTCCCGCTCGCGGCGAACCCGCGCGCCAAGATGATGGGGATCAAGGACGGCTTCGTCAAGCTCATCGCCCGCCAGGGCAGCGGCACCGTGATCGGCGGCGTCATCGTCGGCCCGCGCGCGTCCGAGCTGATCTACCCGATCGCGATCGCGGTGGAGCGGCGCCTGACGGTCGACCAGGTCTCGCGCGTGTTCGCGGTGTACCCGTCGCTGTCGGGCAGCATCACCGACGCCGCCCGCGCCATGCACGTCGTCGACCACACGATCTACGGCGGCTGAGCCCGGGCTCGGTTCCCACTGCGGAAACACCAGCCGGTGACGGCGACGCGCCGGCGGCGGGCGTTGCCGCGCGGCGTGTGGCGTGACGGACTGGTGTTTTCGCTGCGGAGTCGGGGTGGTGGCGGGCCGGCGGGAGGGGGACGGATGCCTCGGGCCGAGGCATCCGGAATCCGTCAGCTGATGGTGAGCAGCTGGTGGCCGCGGTCGGTTCCCACTGCGGAAACACCAGCCGGTGACGGCGACGCGCCGGCGGCGGGCGTTGCCGCGCGGCGTGTCGCGTGACGGACTGGTGTTTTCGCTGGGAGTCGAGGTGGTGGCGGGCCGGCGGGAGGGGGACGGATGCCTGGCGCGAGGCATCCGGGATCCGTCAGCTGATGGTGAGCAGCTGGTGGCCGCGGTCGGTTCCCACTGCGGAAACACCAGCCCGTGACGGCGACGCGCCGGGGGCGGGCGTTGCCTCGCGGCGTGTCGCGTGACGGACTGGTGTTTTCGCTGGGGAGTCGGGGTGGCGGCGGGTCGGCGGGAGGGGGACGGATGCCTGGCGCGAGGCATCCGGGATCCGTCAGCTGATGGTGAGCAGCTGGTGGCCGGCTGAAACCGTGGTGCCCGGGTCGGCGTTGATGCCGCCGATGACGCCGTCCTTGTGCGCCTGGATCGGCTGCTCCATCTTCATCGCCTCGAGCACGACCACGAGGTCGCCCTTGACGACCTGCTGGCCGTCCTCGACGGCGACCTTGACGATCGTCGCCTGCATGGGCGCCTTGACGGCGTCTCCGGATGCCCCGGCCACGACCGTCGGCGCATGCGAGCGCCGCGACGGGGGTACGGCCACGGGGCGACCGATGGCGCCGGGAGCCGAGACGACTCGGTCGGGCAGGCTCACCTCGAGGCGCTTGCCCGCGACCTCGACGACGACCGTATGGCGGTGCTCGACGGGCTTCGGAGCCTCGAGCTCGCCGTCCCACGCGGGGATGTCGTTGACGAACTCGGTCTCGATCCATCGCGTGTACACGCCGAACCGGCCGTCCTCGGCCGTGAAGGCGGGGTCGCGCACGACCTTGCGGTGGAAGGGGATCACGGTGGGCAGCCCGGCGACCTCGAACTCGTCGAGGGCGCGGCGGGCGCGCTCCAGCGCCTCGGCGCGGTCACGGCCGGTGACGATGATCTTCGCGAGCAGCGAGTCGAACGCGCCGCTCACGCTGTCGCCCGCGGTGACACCGGAATCGAGACGGATGCCGGGACCCCCGAACGTCTTGAACACGTGGATCGGGCCGGGCTGGGGGAGGAACCCGCGGCCCGGGTCTTCGCCGTTGATGCGGAACTCGATCGAGTGCCCGTCGGGGGTGGGGTCGTCGTAGCCGAGCTCTTCGCCCTCGGCGATGCGGAACTGCTCGCGCACGAGGTCGACGCCAGTGATCTCCTCCGAGACCGGGTGCTCGACCTGAAGGCGCGTGTTCACCTCGAGGAACGAGATCGTGCCGTCCGCCCCGATGAGGAACTCGCAGGTTCCGGCGCCGACGTAGCCGACCTCCTTGAGGATCGCCTTCGACGCGTCGTAGAGGGTCTGGTTCTGTTCGTCGGTGAGGAAGGGCGCAGGCGCCTCTTCGACCAGCTTCTGGTGCCGGCGCTGCAGCGAGCAGTCGCGCGTCGAGATGACCACGACGTTGCCCGCGGCATCCGCCAGGCACTGCGTCTCGACGTGACGCGGCTTGTCGAGGTACTTCTCGACGAAGCACTCGCCGCGACCGAACGCCGTGATGGCCTCGCGGGTAGCGGACTCGAACAGTTCCGGGACCTCTTCGAGCGTGCGGGCGACCTTGAGGCCGCGGCCGCCGCCGCCGTACGCCGCCTTGATCGCGATGGGGAGGCCGACCTCCTGCGCGAACGCGACGACCTCGTCTGCTCCCGAGACGGGGCCCGGGGTTCCGGGTGCGAGGGGGGCGCCGACCCTCTCGGCGACACTGCGAGCCGTGACCTTGTCGCCGAGCGCCTCGATCGCCGCCGGCGACGGTCCGATCCAGATCAGGCCCGCCGCGATCACCGCGCGCGCGAAGTCCGCATTCTCCGCGAGGAAGCCGTAGCCGGGGTGCACCGCGTCTGCCCCGGAGCGACGCGCGATCGAGAGGATCTTGTCGATCGACAGATACGTCTCGGCGCTGGTCGAGCCGTCGAGCGCGTAAGCCTCGTCGGCGAGGCGGGCGTGCAGGGCATCGCGGTCCTGGTCGGCGTAGACGGCGACCGACGCCTTGCCGGCGTCACGGGCGGCGCGGATGACGCGGACGGCGATCTCGCCGCGGTTGGCAACGAGAACCTTGGCGATCTGGGGCATGAAGGCCAGCCTACCGACGGGTTTGATCGGACTTTTGACCGGTTCGTACAAGAACCGAGCAGAAACGTGGGATTCCTACGACAAGTTCGGCGTGTCGTCGAGTGACGGGTCGGTCGTGTTCCAGAGCGCCGTCCACTCCACTCCGAGATCGCGGACGAGACGCCGCAGAGTCGACACCGACATCCCGACGACCGTCGACGGGTCGCCGTCGACGCGGTCGATGAAGGCCCCGCCGAGACTGTCGACCGTGAACGCGCCCGCCACGTGCAGCGGCTCGCCCGATGCGACGTACGCCTCGATCTCGGCATCGGTCACGTCATCGACGAAGGAGACGGATGCCGCGGCCGTCGCGTGCACCTCGCGCGGAGGCACTCCCGGCTCGAGGCGCACCACGGCGTGGCCCGAGTGCAGCACGCCGGTGCGCCCGCGCATCGCACGCCAGCGCGCGATCGCGTTGTCAGGCGTATACGGCTTGCCGAGCACCTCCCCGTCGAGCTCGAACATCGAATCGCCGCCGATGACGATGCCGTCGAAGCCGGGGAGATCGTCCGCCAGCCGCGCGGCGACCTCGGCCGCCTTGCGGCGGGCGAGGAGCAGCACGTGCTCGTCGGCAGCCAGCCGCCGCCCCTCGGAGGCCTCGACCGCCTCGACGACCGCTTCCTCATCGACATCAGGGCCGATCGTGAGAGGGCGGATGCCGAACTGCTGCAGCAGCATCAGCCGGGCGGGGGACGTCGAGGCGAGGCACACGCGCATGCCACCACGGTACGCGGCGCCCGGCGCCTCGTATGCTCATCGGGTGAGCGAACCAGGCGAGACCATCGATGTCGAGATCACGGGTGTCGCGCACGGCGGCGTGTTCGTTGCCCGCCACGAGGGCCGCGTCGTGTTCGTCGCGGACGCGATTCCGGGCGAACGGGTGCGCGCGCGCCTCACCGACACCGGCAAGAAGTCCTCCTGGCGCGCCGAGACGCTCGAGGTGCTGGACGCGTCGCCGCACCGCCAACCGCACGTGTGGCGGCAGGCCGGCGTCGACGTGGCCCCCGAGCACCGTCCCGGCGGTGCCGACTTCGGGCACATCGCCCTCTCCCACCAGCGCGAGCTCAAGCTGCAGGTGCTGCTCGAGGCGCTCGAACGGTTCGGCGGGATGCCGGCCCCCGTCGCCACGATGCAGGCAGCGGGCCCGGTCCTCTCCGACAGCGCGGACGTCGTCGACGACGAGACGCCGGACGGCACCCGCTGGCGCACGCGCGTGAGCCTGCACGTGGACGAAGATGGGCGCATCGGCCCATACGCGGCGCGGAGTCATCGCGTCATCGAAGTCGACGACCTGCCGCTCGCCACCGCCGAGGTCGAGTCGGCGGCCCGAGGCCTGCGCGGCCACGCAGCCGGCCGCATCGACCTCGTACAGCCCGCCGACGGCCGGGTGCGCGTGCTTCCTCGCCCGGAGCGGCGGACGGATGCCGGACGCCCGCGCGCCGGCCGTGCCCAGAGACCGTCGAAGCCCGCGCCCAAGGCCGAGGTCGTGCTCGAGCGCGTCGGCGGCCGGGAGTTCCGCGTCGACGCCGGCGGCTTCTGGCAGGTGCATCGCCTGGCGGCTCACTCACTGAGCACGCTCGTGTCGTCGCGGCTGCGTGACGCGCAGCCGGATGGCCCGGCCATCGACCCCGACGCATGGCATCTCGACCTGTACGGGGGAGTGGGCCTCTTCGCCGCGACCCTCGGCGATCTCGGCGGCCCCGCGACGCGCGTGACGACGGTCGAGTCCGACCCTCGCGCCACCGAGCATGCCGGTGAGAACCTCGCGGAATGGGTCGGCGCCCGTGCCGAGACCGGGCGCGTGGACCGGTGGCTCGCGCGACTGGAGGCCGAGGCATCCGTCACCGAACGCGAGCGTCTGTCGCGCGGGGTCGTGCTGCTGGACCCGCCCCGGTCCGGGGCCGGACGCGAGGTCGTCCAGCGCATCGGCGCGCTCACGCCGGCCACCGTCGTGTACGTCGCGTGCGACCCGGTCGCACTCGCTCGCGATCTGTCGACCTTCCGCGATGCCGGCTACGAGGCGGCGTCGATCGACGGGCTGGACCTGTTCCCGCACTCTCATCACGTCGAGGCCGTCGCCGTCCTGACGCGGTCGTGATGGAGACTTGATTACTAAGGTTGGGGGATCATGGAACGCTCTCCTCACTACGGCTCGGTCGTCGGGGACCGCGAACGGGAATACTACGACCGGCTACGCCCCCTCGTAGAGGCGTACGCCGATTCATCAACGATTACGCGGGTAAGCGTCGTGGGGAATCAGCCCCTCGGACCTTCGGACGAGCGCGCCGCGATGATCGACCAAAGCGACATCGTCTTCCGTGTGAATGGGTTCAGACTCGATACGCTTGAAAGCGGTCCGTGCGTCGGAACAAGGGCGAACGTCGTCGTCTTCAACCGGGGCGTTCGGGCGACACCGTGGTTCTTCGCTGAGTACACCCGTCGGCTCTACCTCCTGATCGAGCCGGGGCGTTTGTTGTGGGAGAACGAGCGCGTCCCCGCCTTCTGGCCGTCCGATCTCGGATTCGTCACCATCTCCAATCGCGAGGTCATTCTTCCGCTGAACGATAAGATCGGTCTAGACGCGTGGAAGGGGCTATGGGCTACCACGGGCACAACGATGGTGTGGTTGGCAGCTCATCTCTTTCCGGACGCTCGGATCGACGTTGCGGGACTGTCGTTCGTAGACGAGCCGGCGCAGACAAGGTGGAACCACGCGTACGGGGATCCGTCCCCAGTAGGTCCCGAGCACCGGATCGGCAACGAGGCGGCTCTTATGCGATCGTGGATCCATGACGGCCGCGTCAGATTCCATCGTTGACCCAACCCGAGGATCACGGATGTTCAATATCTTGCGACGGCGCTTTGACGCGGCGGTTGCGCGGCGTATCGACAGGCGCCTCAACGAGCATGAGCTCGAGTCGCGACGCGTTCACGATGAGGCACGACGCGTTCACGACGACTACGAAGCGCGCCTGGGAGGCCTCCAGGCCGACTACGACTTTCTTCGGTCCGAGTTCGACCGAATCGCCCCCCAGTTGGCGGCGGTCGAGTACCGCCTCGAACGACAGCGTGAGGGACGCCCTGTGAATGATGAAGCACAAGTCAGCGCGGAGCTGGAGCACGAGCGCGCACGACTTCGCCTCGAGCTTGCGAGCCACTATGAGGAACGGCTGCGTCGACTGGAAGAAGCGCAGTCGTGAGTTCCGTCCTCGCCGGGAGCTCCATCCTCATCACCGGGGGAACCGGATCGTTGGGGAAGGCGTTGACGCAGGAGCTGCTCGCCGAGCGCGCCGTCGGTCGTCTTGTCATCCTCAGCCGCGACGAGCTGAAACAATTCGAGATGCGTCAGCAGTTTGGGGAGGACCCTCGGCTTCGTTGGTTCCTGGGAGACGTCAGAGACGTCGCCCGCCTGCGTCGAGCTATGCATGGTATCGACTACGTCATTCATGCTGCTGCCCTGAAGCAGGTGGACACCGCCGAGTACAACCCGTTCGAGTTCGTGGAGACGAACGTGCGGGGATCGCAGAATGTCATCGAGGCCTCGATCGATGCGGGCGTCAAGCGGGTGGTGGCGCTGTCGACGGACAAGGCGTCGAGCCCGATCAACCTGTACGGCGCGACGAAGCTCGCCGCCGACCGGATGTTCATCGCGAGCAACCACTACGCCGCGAGCTATCCGACACGATTCTCGGTCGTTCGGTACGGCAACGTGTCGGGCTCACGTGGAAGCATCGTTCCCAAATGGCGTGAGCTTGCGCGGGCGAGTCGACCACTGCCGATAACGGACAAGCGGATGACCCGTTTCTGGATCACGCTTCCTCAGGCAGTGGAGTTCGTTCTCTCTTCCTTCGACATCATGAGCGGGGGTGAGCTCTACGTCCCGCGAATCCCATCGGTTCGAATCGTGGACCTCGCCGAAGCAGTCGCACCGGGAGCAGAGACGGTCGAGATCGGGATCCGTCCGGGGGAGAAATTGCACGAGGAGATGATCGCCGAGGACGACGCGCGGCGTACGCTCATCCTCGGTGATCGCTTCGTCGTCCAGCCCCACTTGAGCGGCTGGGGCTACCGATCACCAGCCGGCGGACTCCCCTTCCCTGAGAGCGAGAGTTACCGCTCCGACCGCAACCAGGCGTGGCTGAGCGTCGAGGAGCTCCGGGCCATCTTGAACGCGGTGTGATCATGATCCAATACGGTCGTCAGTCCATCGATGATTCCGACGTTGAAGCTGTCGTATCCGCACTACGATCCGATTGGCTCACCACCGGTCCCGCTGTCGACCGGTTCGAGGCTGACGTGAGCCGAATCGCCGGTGCGATGCTGCCTGCGGTAGCGGTCACGAGCGGCACTGCCGCGCTGCATACCGCCTACCGCGCTGCTCGTGTGGGCCCGGGGACCGAAGTCGTTACGACACCCCTGACGTTCGCAGCGACCGCCGCGACCGCCGCGCTCCTTGGAGCGACGGTACGCTTCGCTGACGTCGATGAAAAGACTGGGAATCTCGATCCGGATGCTGCAGCGGCGGCGGTCACAAGGCGTACTGCCGTCATCGCTGGTGTCGACTACGCCGGCGTCCCCGTTGACGCTTCCCGGCTGTCTGCCGTGGCCCGGTCAGCGGACGCTGTTTTTCTCGAAGACGCCGCGCATTCCATTGGCAGCTTCCTGAATGGTGTCCCCGTCGGCTCGCTCGCAGACATCACGACGTTCTCGTTCTTCCCGACGAAGAACGCCACGACGGCTGAAGGCGGCGCCGTGGTCACGAGCGACTCCGGGCTCTGGGACCGCGCTCGAGCGTTCCGCAATCATGGTCTCGTTCGTGAAGCGGAACGCCAACGCCACCCGGATGAAGGGCCGTGGCACCAGGAGGTGGCTGACTTCGGTCTGAACTACCGGATGCCCGACGTGCTTGCGGCGCTCGGGTCCAGTCAGCTCCTCCGACTCACCTTGTTCAAGTCGCGCCGCGCGGCGATATTCGACCGCTACCGAGCCGGCCTGAGTGGTATAGACGGACTCAGCCTCCCGTCTGCCCCTTCCGGGGCGGACCCGATGTGGCACCTGTACGCGGTGCGAGTGCCTGCGGAGGAACGGAGACGTCTCTTCGAGACGCTTCGGGCCGATGGAATCGGGGTTCAGGTCAATTACATCCCTGTCTACTGGCATCCCGCATTCGAGGATCTCGGGTATCGCCGCGGGCTCTGTCCGGTCGCGGAAGAGTGGTATCGCAGGGAGATATCCCTTCCGATGCATGCAGGGCTTTCGGATTCCGAAGTCGATCTCGTGATCGAGCGGGTCAGAAAGGCATTCGGCTCATGAGAGCTCGGGTTGTCGCGATCATCCAAGCACGCATGGGGTCGACGAGACTGCCCGGAAAAGTCCTCCGAGAGCTCGGCGGGCGTCCGGTCCTGGAATGGGTGGCGGAGGCGGCAGGTGCGGCGGCAGAGATCGATGACGTGGTGGTGGCCACGTCGAACCTCGCCGCCGACGACATCCTCGCGGAATGGTGTCGCCGCCGTGGGGTCGACGTCGTCCGGGGGAGTGAATCTGATGTGCTCTCTCGATTCGTGCTCGCGGCCACTGAGACCCGGGCAGATGCCATCGTCAGATTGACTGCCGATTGTCCGCTGCTGGATCCCGTGCTGATTGACCAGGTCATAGGCATTTGGCGACGCGAACCAGACCTGGCATACGTCGCGACGACGCTCGAACGGACGCTGCCGCGGGGCCTCGACGTCGAGCTGATTTCTCGCGCGGCGCTCGAACATGCCGACCGGATCGCCATCGCTCACGACCGCGTACACGTGACGAGCAGCCTCTATGCCGCGCACTCCGAGGCTGCCCGGGCCGGCGTCATCGTGGCACCATCCAGCGCTCACCTGCGGGTGACGCTCGATGTGGAGCAGGACGCGGCTCTCCTAGACGCACTTGTCCCTCTGCTGCCTTCCCAACCTCGTTGGCGCGATGTGGTTCGCGTCCTCGAGGCGCATCCCGAGATCGTCGCCCTGAACGCCGGTGTCGCACAGAAGGAGTTGGAAGCCGGGTGACTGCGGTCCTCTTCCGGTGTGATGCTACCGCCTCGGGTGGGCTCGGCCACTTCGTGCGGTGCCTGGCTCTCGCGGAGGAGGTCACTTCGCGTGGTCGCAGCGCCATCATCTCCGGAGATGTGGAGGCTCCTCTTGCCCAGGACATGTTGCGGGGGAAGGGCATTCCGATTGTGCCGGCCGCAGACACATCGACCGCTTTACTGGAGGTGGCCGGTGAGGTCGAGGCAGAAGTCGTCCACGTGGACCGATACCTGGGCTTCGCCGACTTGTGGGACTCCGTTGGACAGGCTGGACCCCTGATCTCGACCGCAACCGATGCTGAGTTCGGCCGAAGGCGAGCGGATGTGATTGTCGACGGCGCGCCTCGCGCGCTGCACGAGTTCGACAGGTTCTATGCCGGCGCAGACGTGTGCCTTGGGCCGATGCATCTCCCGCTCCGGCGCGGATTGACTCGCGCCGTCCCTGAGGGGACGCGAGATGAGCTTCGGATCCTCGTGCTGATGGGGGGCACCGACTCGGCCGGGCTGGGGCCCGTCATCGCGCGAGCCGTACGAGATACTCCTGGCGTCTCGGAAGTCGGGCTCGTGGGATCGGAAGATGTTCGAGGAGTGACTCACGTCGCACGCTCGACCGACTTGACGCGCCTGGTGGGTGGGTGGGACCTCGTCGTGACGGCGGCGGGCACAACGGTGTGGGAATTGGCTGCACTCGGGGTGCCGATGGCGATCGTCGGGGTGGCCGAGAATCAGCGAGATCACTACGAGACTCTGACGGAGGAACGCGCCGCGATCGGGCTCGGATTCGTCCGAGACGCAGAGTCGATCAGCACCGCAAACCTTTCGAGCGTCACGTCCGACGGTGATGCACGTCGTCGCATGGCAGTGCGCGCTCGTGAATTCGTGGATGGTCGCGGAGCGTCGCGCATCGTCGACACCTGGGATGCCGTCGCGGATGATCGGCGCGCCACCTCCCTGATGCTTCGTCGCGCGGAACAACGCGATGCGGGCCGACTGTTCGCGTGGCGCAATGAATCGGATACGCGTCGGTGGTCGCGGAACGGCACACCGGTCAGATGGGCGGACCACGTGAGGTGGCTTCGCGACTCGGCAGAACGTGCGGACCGGCGTCTGCACGTCGCGGTGTTGCACAGGCCGGTCGGCACCGTCAGGTTCGATGCCGTGTCGTCAGATACCTGGGAGGTCTCCGTCACGGTCGCTCCCGAAGCGCGGGGCCGTGGCCTGGGGGGCGCGCTGATGGACGAGGCTCTTCCATCGATCGCTCGGGAAGGAGCCCGGACTATCTTGGCTGAGGTGCGATCCGACAACGCCGCCTCGCGGAATCTGTTCCTTCGAGCCGGGTTCCGTCTGGAGCAGCAGCGGGATCAGTGGCAGATGTGGATGCTTTCGTTCTGATCACGGGTGTGCTTCCCCGGCCGTCAAATAAGGTCCCAGATCAGCGGCGTTCCTCGTCGCGCGGACTTCCGAAATCTACGCCCGATCACCTTCTCCCACTCAGACGGCGGCAGGCCGCCAGCTGGGCGGATCGAACGGACGGAATCGGCCGTGACTTCCTCGCCTTCCTCCACATCCTTCACTACCCAGAGGGAGCGCCGAAGTCGACGGCTCTCCGTTTCCCCCTCAGTCATTTTGGGCGTGGCTGAGCCGACAGCGTCCCATGCGCGTCTGGACTCTCGAGTCAGGAGTGCGAACTCGTCAGGCTCCAGTGAAAACGCGGCGTCCACACCGCCGTCGGCCCGCGAGAGCGTCAGGTGTTTTTCGACTACGGTTGCGCCGAAGGCCACTGCGGCGACGGCCGCGCCGATGCCAGCACTGTGGTCGGAGAAGCCGACCTGCACTTCAAGCGCATCACGGAGCGTCGGGATGCTGCGCACATTCGCTTCGCGAGGGTCGGCCGGATAGGAAGAGACGCAAGACAAGACGACGATATCTTGCGCTCCCGCGTCACGAAGTGTTGCGACCGCCTCCGCAAGCTCCGGGAGATTAGTTGCGCCATTGGACAGAATAACGGGCTTGCCCGTTGCAGCGACTGTGCGCAGCAACTCGGTGTCGCCCACCTCCAGCGACGCGATCTTGTAGAGGGGGGCATCAAGCCCCTCCAGCAGTTCAACCGCGGTGCGGTCGAACGGACTGGAGAACGGAATCAGAGCGCGTTGCCGGGCACGCTCGAACATGGGCCGGTGCCAGTCCCATGGCGTGTGCGCCTCGGTGTACAGGTCGTAGAGAGTGCGACCGCCCCACAGCCCGTGTTCGTCAGACACGCGAAAGGGCGGCGTGTCCACGTCGATGGTGATCGTGTCCGCGGTATACGTCTGAAACTTGACGGCGTCTGCTCCCGCGTCCGCCGCCGCGTCGATGATGGCGAGTGCGCGGGAAAGATCGCCACCATGATTCCCGGAAACCTCCGCGATGATGAATGGCGGGTGGTTCGGGCCGATCGGCCGGCCGGACACAGTGATCACGTCGGGGTTCATACTCGCCTTTCTGTCGTTCAGGCTACAAGGTCGCGGGCAAATGCTCTGCCGCTCGATAGGCTGACGGCATGACGCGCGTGGCTCTCATCGACGACCACGAGTCGGTCCGGCTCGGGCTCGAGGCTGCCGCCGCTCGCGCGGCGACGAAGCACGTGGTGTTCTCAGGCAGCACCGTCACCGAGTATCTGAAGTGGCGCGCGTCGTCGTCGGCGGCGCCGGCAGACGTCGTGGTGCTCGACCTCACCCTCGGAGACGGCACGACCGTGACCGAGAACGTGCGCCGTCTCGTGCTGGACGGCTCGAGTGTGATCATCCACAGCGTCGCCGACCGCCCCGCCGCGGTGCGCGAGGCGCTCGCGGCCGGCGCCGCGGGCGTCGTCAGCAAATCGTCGCCGATCGACGACGTGATCGCCGCGATCCGCACGGTGGCCAAGGGCGAGCCGCTGAACAACGTGGAATGGGCCAGCGCCGTCGAAGGTGACCGCGAGTTCGCCGACGCGCAGCTGTCGGCACGCGAACGCGAGGTGCTGCGTCTGTACGCCGCCGGGCTGCCCCTGAAAGTCGTGGCCGACAGGCTGGGGGTCGCCTACTCCACGGCCAAGGAGAACATCACGCGCGTGCGCGTCAAGTACGTCGAGGTCGGACGGCCCGCGCCCACCAAGGTCGATCTGCTGCGGCGGGCGATGGAGGACGGGCTCCTTGCCGACACCGCGACGGATGCCGGAGGTGCGCGTGGCCGGTGACGGCCAGACGGTGCTCGACACCGCGTGGGCGCAGATCCCGCGGTCCCGGGAAGCGACCTCGGGCATCGGGACGTTCACCCGCTCCCGCGTGGAGCGGATCATCTCGATCGCCACCGCCTCGGGATCGGTCATCATCGGGACCCAGGCATTCTTCATCGCCCTCGGCTCGACCCAGGAGCGGCCGGAGTGGCGCCTGCCACTCATGGTCGTGGTGTTCGGGGCGCTCGCCCTCATGCTCCTCGCGTGCGCCATCGGACGCGCCGTGCGGATCGCGTCGGGTGTCTTCGCCCTCGTATACGTGGGAGCACTGGCCACGTGGCCGGTCGCGACGGCCGGCGTGGTGCCGGAGTCGCTGGATGAGCCGTGGATCTGGTTCCTCGTGAACCTCGCGACCCTCGCCGCCGTCCTTGCGTTTCCGCTGCCGCTCCAGATCGCCTGGACCGTGCTGGCCCCTCTGCTGTTCTACTTCGTCCGGCTCGTGCAGGGCGGATTCGCGCCGGACTTCTGGATCGCGGTCGGCCTCGATGTGTCATTCGCCCTCATCCTCGGAGGGGTGCTCCTGGCGCTCGGATGGATGCTGCGCTCGGTGGCCGCCAACGTGGACGAGACACGCGCCCGGGCCGTGACGTCCTACACGCGTGCGGCTGCCGAAGACGCCGCCGAGCAGGAGCGCGTCGCCGTGGCGGCGCTCATGCACGACAGTGTGCTGGCTGCACTCATCGCCGCCGAGCGCGCAACGACGCCGCGCGAGCGAGCGCTTGCGGCCACCATGGCGCGGGAGGCTCTGACGCGGCTGGCGAACACCGAACAGGACCCGCACGAGGGGACGGACGAGCCACGCGATGCGACCCAGCTCGCCGACGACATCGAGGCTGCTGCGTCGGAGCTCGGCGCGGACGTCGACGTGCATCGAGAGATCGCCACCGACAGCGATCCGCTTCCGGGCCGCGTGGCGCGCGCCCTGGTGCTCGCCGCCACGCAGGCGGTGGCCAACGCTCTGCAGCATGCCGGCGGTGCGGGCCTGGGCATCGCCGTGCTCGCGCGCGACGGACGCGTGCGCGTCGAAGTGCACGACGCCGGCGAAGGGTTCGACATCGCCGCTATCCCCGATGACCGGCTCGGCATCCGGGCGTCGATCGTCGCGCGCATCGCCGCAGTGGGAGGGGTCGCCGACCTCGAGACCGGTCCGAACGGGACGACCGTGCGCCTGACCTGGCGGCCGGTGACCTCATGATCAGCGTCAAGAACATCCTCACTGTGCTGGCGGTCGCCTTCACCGCGTACATGGCCGCGCGGGGGCTGTGGTGGACCGATCCGGTCTCTTACCCGCTCGTGATCGTCGCAGCGCTGGGGATGTACGTCGCCGTCACCTGGCTCTGCATCTTCTGGCAGCCGTCTGCGGACGCCGCTCAGGTCGAGCATGTTGACGGGGATCGAGGGCGGAGCAGGCAGCGACTGTCCGTGCTCCCGCTCGTGCTCGCCATCGCGTGCGCTGTCGTCGTCCCCAACGCCATTTCGTGGGCGGTGGGCGAGGGGTCGCGCACGGAGTCCTTCGCCACGTGGTACATCGGCGGCATCGGCGCGCTCATGGTCATCGTCATGGTGCGTGGGCGCCCGTGGGCCGCGTGGGCGGGTTTCGCGCTGCTGGCCATCGCCTCCATCGCGTGGATCGGCGCGTTGCCCGCGATCCAGCTGGGCCTGCTCGGCTCGCTCGTGTGGCTGGTGGTGGCGCAGCTCGTGGTCCACTCGGTGAATCGCGCCGCGCGCGACACCTCCCGGCTGACGCTCCTGCAGCGCGCGGCATCCGCATGGCAGACCTCGCAGGTCGTGCGCCAGCGCGAGCGCCGCGTCCAGGTGCAGAAGGCGCTCGCGGTTGCCGGACCCGTCCTGACTCGTACGGTCGCTCAGGGTGGCGAACTGACCGACGACGACCGTCTCGAGGCGCGGATCGCCGAAGGGCGCCTGCGAGATGAGATGCGCGGCCCCCGTCTGCTCGACGACGACGTGCGCGCAGAGCTCGAGCGCGCGCGCCGGCGCGGTGCCAACGTCACCGTGCTCGATGAGGGCGGACTGGACGACGTCGACGAAGAGACTCTGGCGGTCATCCGGGCTCAGCTCGCCGACACCCTGCGCTCGGCGAGTTCGGACCGGCTCTACATCCGCACGTCCCCCGACGCGCGCGTCGCCGTCACCGTCGTGGGGCGCTCGACCTCGGTCGGCGCGCCCAGCGACGAGGATGCCGTCGACCTGTGGCGCGAGATCCCGCATCCCGACGCGGCACAATCCGCCGACGTGAGCTGACGCCGAGCGCCCACCACCTGAGCGCAGACAATCTCGTCCCCCGTTCAGCAGGGGGAGGGGAAGCTGAACAGGGGACGGAATCGAAGGAGGCGAGGGGCGGCGAAGCCGCCCGCCCCTCGCCTAGCGGACGGTTACCCGAAAACCGTCCGCGTGGCCGAATCCGGGTGGTCCGCAGAGCGGAGATCGGATCGGCCGAACGCAGAAGCGTTCCAGCGATACAAGTATCGCCGTGCCGCAAGACCCGCGTCTGTAGGTATTTCGGGGGACAAACCCGGCAGAACGGCTCAGCCGCCGAAGCGTCCCCAGCCGAGGTCACGGCGCAGCGGCTGGCGGAGCGCACGCTGCGAGAGCTCCCACGCGCTGCGCGACCGGCGGTCGTCGGCGACGGCCTCCGCAGCCTCGCCGGTGTACGCCTCGGTCACCACCGCGATGAGTGCCGCGAGCTCGTCCTCGGTGGGCGACCCGCGGCGCACGTCGATCGTGACGCGCTCGATGTCGTCGTCGGCGATCGTCATCGTGCCACCCCGCCCCGGCCGTCCACGCGCAACTCGGTCACAGCGGGATGTTCCCGTGCTTCTTGGGCGGCAGGCTCGCGCGCTTGCCGCGCAGCGCGCGCAGGGCCTTGGCGATCGAGACGCGGGTCTGGGCCGGCTCGATGATGCCGTCCAGTTCGCCGCGCTCGGCGGCGAGGAACGGGGATGCCACGTTGTAGGTGTACTCGTTGGCCAGGCGCGTGCGCACGGCCGCGACATCCTCACCGGCTTCTTCGGCACGCTTGATCTCGCCGCGGTACAGGATGTTGACCGCGCCCTGACCGCCCATCACGGCGATCTCGGCGGTCGGCCAGGCGAGGTTGATGTCGGCGCCCAGTTGCTTGGACCCCATCACGATGTAGGCCCCGCCGTACGCCTTGCGCAGGATGACCGTGACCAAGGGCACCGTCGCCTCGGCGTAGGCGTAGAGCAGCTTCGCGCCGCGACGGATGACGCCGGTCCACTCCTGATCGGTGCCGGGAAGGTAGCCGGGCACGTCGACGAGGGTCACGATCGGAATCGAGAACGCGTCGCAGAAGCGCACGAAGCGGCTCGCCTTCTCGCCGGCCTCGATGTTGAGCGTGCCCGCCATCTGCGACGGCTGGTTGGCGATGATGCCGACGCTGCGCCCCTCGATGCGACCGAAGCCGATCACGATGTTGGGGGCGAACAGTGGCTGCACCTCGAGGAAGTCCTCGGCGTCGACGATCCCGCGGATCACCTGATGGATGTCGTAGGGCTGATTGGGGGAATCCGGGATGATCGCGTTCAGCGCGCGGTCGGCATCCGTCGTCTCGAACTCGAACTCCGCCTCGTACACCGGCAGCTCGGCCATGTTGTTGTCGGGCAGGAAGCCGAGCATCGTGCGGACGTAATCGATCGCGTCGTCCTCGTCTTCGGCGAGGTAGTGCGCGACGCCCGAGCGGGTGTTGTGCGTGTAGGCGCCGCCGAGCTCCTCCATGCCGACGTCCTCGCCGGTGACGGTCTTGATGACGTCGGGACCGGTGACGAACATCTGGCTGGTCTTGTCGACCATCACGACGAAGTCGGTGAGGGCGGGGGAGTACACCGCGCCGCCGGCCGCCGGGCCCATGATGATCGAGATCTGCGGGATGACGCCTGAGGCCTGCGTGTTCAGGCGGAAGATCTCGCCGTACTTGCCGAGGGCCACGACGCCCTCCTGGATCCGTGCGCCGCCGGAGTCGAGGATTCCCACGATCGGGATGCCGGAGCGCAGGGCGAACTCCATGACCTTGATGATCTTCTCGCCGGCCACCTCGCCGAGCGAGCCGCCGAAGGTCGAGAAGTCCTGCGAGTACACCGCGACGGTGCGCCCGTGGATCGTTCCGACGCCGGTGACGACGGAGTCGCCGTACGGGCGGGAGCGGTCCATGCCGAACGCCGTGGTGCGGTGGCGCACGTACTCGTCGAGCTCGACGAAGCTGCCCGGGTCGACCAATTGCTCGATGCGCTCGCGCGCGGTGCCCTTGCCCTTCGCGTGCTGCTTCTCCTTCGCGACCGCCTCGGCGTCGAGGACGGCCTCCTGATAGCGGGCGCGGAGGTCGGCGATCTTGCCGGCGGTCGTGAAGAGATCGGGCTGGTCGGTCACGGGTTCCACCCTATCTGCGGCCCCGCGGCATCCCTTGGAGGGTTCGCACAAGGGGTCGCAGCATCCGCTGTGCCTATCCCGTCGCGGCCGACCTCGATAACGTGGCGTACATGCCGATCCCCGAACACGGATATCCGCTCACGGCCGCCGTGAGTCCCCGGGTCCAGGTCGTCGAGACGACCGAATCGACGAATGCCGACGTCGTGCGGCATGTGGTCGAAGCTTCCGGCGAGTGGCCGCACCTGTCGGTCCTGCTCACGACCGACCAACGCGCCGGTCGCGGGCGCCTCGATCGGACGTGGGTCACGCCGCCGGGCACGGCGCTCGCAGTGTCGACGGTTGTGCGGGTGTCGGGCATCCCGTACGCCTCGCGCGGGTGGATCCCCCTCATCGCGGGTGCTGCGATGACCCGCGCCGTCCGCGCGCAGCTCATGGGAACCACGCACACCGCAGCGCTGAAATGGCCGAACGACGTCATCCTGGATGGCGGCAAGGTGTGCGGGATCCTCGCGGAGGTCGTGCCGGGGCATCCGGATGCCGTCGTCATCGGAACGGGCGTCAATACCCGGATGCCGCGCACCGATCTCCCCGTCGAGACCGCCACGTCGTTCGAGGCCGTCGGGCTCGAGTGCGATGACGACCGGCTGCTCGCCGATTACCTTCGTGCCTTGGATGAGCAGCTCAGTGCGCTGGTCGGCGCCCGCGGAAACGCTGCCGCGGCCGGCGTGCACGCCGAGATCGAGGCGCTGTGCGGCACGGTCGGCAGCGATGTGGCAGTGGCGCTGCCCGACGGCGAGACTCTTCGCGGCCGCGCGAGCCGCATCGACGAGGAGGGCAGGCTGATCGTCGTGCAGCACGACGAGTTCGAGAGCGCGGTGTCTGCCGGCGACGTCATCCACGTGCGCTGAGACGACCCGCCGACGTCGAGCGCGGCTAGGCGTTCGGGTCGTGCCCGGCGACGCCGGGTGGGAGCGGCTGCGCGTCGCGGTGGGCGAGGATCTGGTTCACCTCGACCTGATCGACGAGCGCCTCGTGGACCAGCCCGATGTGCGGGATGTTCTTCAGTCGCATCGGCTCATCGACGCCATTCGAGAGCGTGAGCGTGCCGGTGCCCCACATCCGCTGCAGGATGCCACGATGCTCGCGCACCGTGTACCCGCGCACGTGGTGCAGCTCACGCCGCCGCGTGCCGAAGACGCCCGACCGCTCCAGGACCCGCCGCGTCGTGATCGTGTAGACATGCGACCACCACGCGAGGAAGGGCAGGAGCACCAGCAGCAGGACGATGACCGCAACCGCGGTGAGCAGCATCCAGTTCTCGAACGGCGCGGGCAGGTTGCTGTAGAAGTAGCCGCACGCCCCGGCCACGATGATCAGCACCAAGGCCGACCACGTCAGCCGGCGGGCGTGCGAGCGGAACCGCGCGACGCGCAGCTCGGGCGTCGGGGCGCCCGGTGCAGGCGTCAGAGGACGCCCCGCGATGCTCGACGGCTGAGTCACGCTCCTATTCTGGCCCCTCCCACCCCCATGGCCCGGTTCCGACGCCCGGTCTTCTGCCGCTTCCCGCCGTCCGCCGACCGGATGCCGCACAAGGCGGCGGCGCAGTGACCAAGCGCATTCGCGATGTCAATGAGACTGCGTGACGATCGTCCAGTTCTGATTCGGCCGGTTCTGAGCAAGCCACGAGCTGAGCCGGGATTGCAGTGAGGCAAGATCGCGATCGCCCTGACCCCAGCCCGTCCATTCCATCCCGTCAACATGATGCGTGTGCGAGTACGCGAACTCAGTCTGCTCGCTCGTCACTACCCACCACAGCAGGCTGTTCGGCGAATCAGAAACGTCGTCTGGAAAGCCGACGAACGTCGGACGGATAAGGGCGACCGGACCATGTAGTTGTTCCGCTGCCGTCGAGGCGAGTGTTTCGGTCTGAGATCCGCGGAGGCGATGGGCATCGTATTGGGCTTGATCGTTCAGAACGGCGACGTCTGGGCCGATCGCATCGAGATCGGACTGCAGCTCGGCAACTGAATACGAAGGCGAGTGAGGCGGTTGGGTCGGCTCCGGCTTGGAGAGCGGTGTGCGGGATGCGGCAGGATTCACGCTCACGAACTCGTCGATGGGCGTCCACCCGGCTGGTGCGGTACCAGGCGTCGACAGCTGCGCTTCTCCCACCACCGCCCCAACGGTGCGGACTGAATCCAAAGTCCCGCATCCGATCGCCCAACCCTCCGGACCAGTGGTCGGCACCAGAATCAGGCAGTACGGATTTTGGGGAGCAGCTCCCCGCGCCACGAAGAACTTCACGGCGTCGTCGGCACCCAGCAGGCGTGTGGAGGTCGGGTCGAACTGTCCGGCGACAACATCGGGCACGATGTCCTGTGCCTCCTGCGGCGTCGCGAGCTGCATCGGCTCTGCGGGGACGCTCGATGTGGGACGGGGAGTCGGGGTGTCGGCTGGGACGGGCGAATCTGACTTGCTCGGAACGGGCGCGGCGATCGGAGGCGGTGCGAGCAGTGGGGCGGCGAATGCGGTTCCAGTCACTCCCACGACGAGCGCGACCGCGATGCTTCCGGCGATGAGATTTCGCCGGCGCCGCCGTGCCGATTCAATCTGGCGTGCTCCGTCGACCACGTGGTCGCCGAGCGTCTGCAGTTCGCTTGGCTTGAGATCGGAGAATCGATCCATTTCAGGCCTCCTGAGTAAGAGAGAGTTCGCTGCGAAGCCGTTCCTTAGCTCGCGCGAGTCTGGACTTCACGGTTCCAACGGGGATTCCGAGTGCGTTTGCCGCCTCGCGTTCCGAGTAGCCCTCCAAGAGTGTGAGTACCACAACGCTCCGCTCGCGGGCAGTGAGCTTGTCCAGCGCTTCTGGGACGCTCGAGTCTTCGAAATGGGCTACATCTGCCACCGATTCCGGTGGGCGCTCGATGCTTTCGAGGAGCTTGCGATACCGACGCGACGATCTCTCGAGGTTTCGGGCCGAGTTGGCCGTCGTGTTCAGCAGCCACGGCAGGGGCGATCCGTCGACGAGACGAACGGTCGTGCGTTTGCGCCACAACTCGTAGAAGGCGATGACGACCGCGTCCTTCGCGTCCTCCCGGACGCTCACCAGCCGGGCAGCGTGGCGAAACAACCGCGGAGCGTGTCGCGCGAAGAGGTCGCCCAGGGCGGCAGAATCGCCGCTCAGTACGCGGTCCCAGTCGTCGGAATCAAAGTCGGTCACATCTGAGAGTGTCCGCCACCGGTGAGAAAAGTTCGGTTACGGATTCGAGACGATCTGTTCGTTACCAAAATGAAATCCCATCAAGCCCACCCCGGCCCCGATATCGGTCGTGGCCGGAGAGCCAGAGCGAGTGCGGGATGATGGAACCGACCCATCGAGGAGGGAGCGGCATGGCGCTGCGAGTAGGAGTCGTCGGCGGCGGGCAGCTGGCACGCATGATGATCGCGCCGGCCGTCGAGCTCGGGGTCGACCTGCGCGTGCTCGCCGAGGAGGACGGGATGTCGGCATCCCTCGCCGCCACCGCCGTGGGCGACTACCGCGACGCCGAGACGGTGCTCGCATTCGCGCGCGATGTCGATGTGGTGACGTTCGACCACGAGCACGTGCCGCAGTCCGTGCTCGCCACGCTCGTGGACGCAGGCATCGCGGTGCATCCCGGCCCTCACGCCCTCCGTTTCGCGCAGGACAAGCTGGTGATGCGTGCCCGACTGCAGGAACTCGGGATGCCGCAACCGGACTGGGCGGCCGTGACCGATGCCGAGCAGCTGCAGGCCTTCCTCGATGACCACCGTGGCCGCGCCGTCGTGAAGACGCCGCGCGGCGGCTACGACGGCAAGGGTGTGCGCGTCGTCTCGACGGGAACGGAGGCCGACGACTGGTTCGCGACGTTGGCGGAGGATGCGCGCGGTGGTGCTCTCCTGGTCGAGGAGCTCGTCGACTTCACGCGCGAGCTCGCGCAGCAGGTCGCACGACGACCCTCCGGCGCAGTCCGGGCCTACCCCGTCGTCGAGACCGTGCAGCGAGACGGAGTGTGCGCCGAGGTCATCGCTCCCGCGCCGCATTCCGGGGGACGGCTCGAGGACGTCGCCGCGCGCATCGGGATCACGATCGCCGAAGGACTGGAAGTGACCGGGATGCTGGCGGTCGAGCTGTTCGAGACGACCGATGAGCGCCTGCTCGTCAACGAGCTGGCGATGCGGCCGCACAACAGCGGGCACTGGAGCCAGGACGGCGCCGTCACCAGCCAGTTCGAGCAGCATCTGCGGGCCGTCCTCGACCTGCCGCTCGGCGACCCGTCGCCGGTGTCGGAATGGGCTGTCATGGTGAACGTGCTCGGCGGGCCGACCAACGGCTCGCTCGACGACCGGTTCGACGCCGCGATGACCGAGCACCCGGGCGCCAAGATCCACACCTACGGCAAGGCGCCGCGACCTGGCCGCAAGGTCGGGCACGTCAACGTCGTGGGCGGCAACCTCGACGATGTCGCGTACGAGGCCCGGGCTGCGGCATCCTTCTTCGACGACTGAATCGCTGAAACCACCTGGCTGCCGAGGCTCAGCCCCGACATCCACAGTCGGGAGGTCCCCGCTCTGCGGCGACACCTCGATAGCTTGTGGCCATGACGACTACACCTCGCACGTCGGTTCCGACCACCGTCAGCGCCGCGTTCTGGATACTTCTTCTGGGAATGATCCTCGACATCGTCGGCGCGATCCTCCTTCTCGGCGCAGGCCTGGCCCTCGTCTCGCTCGGCGACTCGGACGGGATGGCATCAACCATCAGCGGACCGGTTGTCATCACCGCCGCAGTGATCGCGCTCCTTTTCGTGGCGGTCGAGCTGGTCGTCGTCTTCAAGATGCGCGCTGGAAAGAACTGGGCCCGCGTTGTCATCACGATCCTGGAAGTGCTCGCGATCGGCTCGATCTTCACGAGCCCCAGCATCTGGTCGTGGGGTGGGCTCGTGCTCTCGCTGATCGCGGTGGTCCTGATGTGGCTGCCGTCGTCGAACCCTCACTTCCGCCGCGGCTGACACCGTGAGTCGTCATGGATTCGCCGCAGCTCGTTCACGGACGCAGCCGCGCCGTTGCGGGGATCTTCCAGGCATGCGCCCTAGCCTTGACGGGTGACTGGGCACCTGCATTCTGCTGACGCGCCGCTGGTCGGCGTCGTGATGGGCTCCGACTCGGACTGGCGGGTCATGAGCGACGCCTCCCAGGCGCTCACCGACTTCGGCATCCCGCACGAGGTCGAAGTCGTCTCCGCCCACCGGACGCCCGACAAGCTCATGCGCTACGGCCGCGAGGCGCGAGGCCGCGGGCTGCAGGCCATCATCGCCGGTGCCGGTGGCGCGGCGCACCTGCCGGGCATGCTGGCATCCCTCACGGCTCTTCCCGTCATCGGGGTTCCAGTCCAGCTGAGCACTCTCGACGGGCTCGACTCGCTGCTGAGCATCGTGCAGATGCCCGCGGGCATCCCGGTCGCCACGGTCTCGATCAACGGTGCGAAGAACGCCGGCCTGCTCGCCGCACGCATCCTCGGCGCCTCCGATCCGGCCGTCGCCGATCGCATCGAGGAGTACGCGCGAACCCTCGAGGGGCAGGTCGAAGAGAAGAACCGGCGGCTCAAGGAGTCGCTGTGAGCGTCATGAGCCCGCCGCGATCCTCCGCCGCGCCCAGGCGCCCGGTCGTCGAAGAGCGCCCGATGCGGCATCCGGATTCCTCCTCCCGAGCCGTCATGACCAAGCGCGGGTGGTGGCTCGTGCTGCTGAACTTCCTGATGCCCGGGTCGGCGCAGGCCCTCGCCGGGAACCGGCGGCTCGGGCGCTTCGGACTCGGCTCGACGCTGCTGCTGTGGACGCTCGCGATCATCGCCGTGCTGTTCGCGCTGCTCGCGCCCACCGCAGGCCTGAGCATCGCGACCGGAGCATGGATCCCTGATTTCCTCGCGCTGCTGCGACCCCTTCCGTTGCTGATCGCGCAGGGGCTGCTGATCGCGTATGCCGTGCTGTGGATCGTCCTCACAGTCGACACGCTGCGCCTCGTGCGGCTCGTCAAGACCGGGCCGGCCGCGCGCTTCGGCATCGCGGGCCTCGCCGTCGCGCTGCTGGTGGTTGCGAGCGGAGGCGCCGCGTACGCGGCGAACGTCGCCGGAACCACCCGCGACACCCTCGGCGCGATCTTCCAGGCGACCGGACCCGTGGTCGAGCCGTCGGACGGGTACTACAACATCCTGCTCCTCGGCGCCGACAGCGGCGAGGGCCGTGACTCGATGCGGTTCGACAGCATCTCGGTCGTGTCGGTCAACGCCGAGACCGGTGCGACGACGATCACCGGCATCCCGCGCGACATGCCGCACTTCCCGTTCTCTGAAGGTCCGATGCAGGACAAGTATCCGAACGGGCACGAGGGCCACGCCGACGCGAACTGCGGCTGGGGGAGCGGCATCAACCAGCTGCGCACCGAGGTCGAGGTCTGCCAGGACGGAACCGCGCTGTATCCGGATGCCGAGGCCAACGGCTCCGAGCCTGCCATCGAGGCGACCAAGGACGCCGCCGAGGGCATCCTCGGCATCGAGATCCCGTACTACGTCTTCATCGACATGCACGGGTTCGCGTCGCTCATCGACGCCCTGGGCGGCGTCGACATCGAGGTCGCGCAGCGACTCCCGAAGGGCGGCGGGCCCGCCTATCCAGGCCAGCCGGTCGACGAGTGGGCCATCGGATGGATCGAAGCCGGGCCGCAGCACATGGACGGTGACACCGCCCAGTGGTACGCCCGGTCGCGCTATACGACGGACGACTTCGACCGCATGGAGCGCCAGCGCATCCTGCAGCAGGCGATGCTCGCCCAGTTCACGCCGCAGACGGTGCTCACGCGCTTCCAGGAGATCGCGGCTGCCGGCTCCGACATCGTCCAGACCGATCTGCCGCAGTCGCTCGTGCCGTTCCTCGCAGACCTCGCGTTGAAGGCGCGCGAGCAGCCCGTCACGACGATCGAGCTCACGCCCAAGGGCGGGATCGACGAGCACAACCCGGATTTCGCGTACGTCAAGGAGCTGGTGCACAACACACTCCACCCGCCGACGCCGACCGCCGAGCCGGAGGGCTGATGGTCGCCACGCTGCGCGTCGTGCTCGATCAGGTCGTCGCGCCGACCGACCGGCCCTTGGCGGAGGCCTCTCGCGAACTCGCTCGCGCGTTGGTGGCGGGTGCCCCGTCGGGGTGCGAGGTCGGGGCCATCGCGCCCGCAGGTGGCGAGGACGTGGCTGAGGCTGTGCCTGGTCTCGCGGACGTGCGGCGTGCGGCGCTCGCGCGCCGCGAGCTGTCGGGTGCCCTCCAGTTCGGGCTTGCGACAGGACTCGGCGGCGGCATGATCCACTCGCCGTCGCTGTTCGCCCCACTCGTGAAGCACGACCGCGTGCACAACAACGACCAGACGGTCGTGACCGTGTGGGACCTTCGCCCGTGGGAGGCACCGGTCGAGCTGCCTCGCCCCGTCGTCGCCTGGCACAAGGCGATGCTGCGGCGTGCGGTCAAGTACGCTGACGCCGTCGTCGTGCCGACGCACTCGCTCGCCGCCCGTCTGGTCGAGATCGCGCCGCAGCTCGGCGATCGGGTGAGGGTCATCGCCGGCGCGTCCCCGCTCGGCTTCTCAGTCCCGTCCGACGAGATCGGGCGCCGCCGGGCGCTAGATCTGCCCGAGGGCTTCGTGCTGCTGGCGGGCGGACCGTTGGCTTCGGAGGGCTTGGATACCGGACTTGCCGCGGTTGCAGCATCCGGTGTGGATCTTCCCGTCGTGGTGATCGACGTCGAGGATGGTCACGAGCCCGCGGTCGTCGAGCTGGCGTCAGCGGCGGGGGTGCCGGAGCGGCGGATGCACGTGCGCGGCTCGCTGGACGCTGCGGATCGTGGCGCCGTGTTCGGCGGTGCGGTGGCGTTCGTCGCGCCGTCGCGACGCGCGGCCTTCCCGTGGCGTGTTGTCGACGCCTTGACCTTGGGAGTGCCGATAGTGGCCGCCTCTTCAGCAGTTCACGACGAGGTAGTGGTGGACGGGGGAGTGCTGGTGCCTGGTGCGGATGCCACGGTGGTGGCATCAGGGATGGGCGAGGCGCTCGCGAGCGGGTTGGGGTCTACCGCCGCCGCGGAACGGCTCGGAGTGCTTGCGGGCGACCGGGGGCGTGCGTTCTCCTGGCAAGAGGCCGCCGACAAAGTATGGATGCTGCACGCAGAGCTATAGGCCGCTAGGCGCGCATTTGCGCGACTGCCTGCTTGCTGTCGCCGTCAAAAGCGATTTTGCCGCCGCTGAGCAGGATTCCCCGTTGGCAGAGAGTCGAAACCATGTCGAGATCGTGCGACACCACTACGAGCGTTTTCCCTGCTTCGTGGAGTTCTCGGATTCGCGCGAGACACTTCTTCTGGAACGGCTCATCGCCGACGGACAAGATCTCGTCGATGAGAAGTACGTCGACTTCGGTATGAATGGCCACTGAGAAAGCAAGCCGAAGAAACATCCCCGAGGAGTAGTGCTTGACTTCCGTGTCGATGAACTGCTCGATCTCACTGAATGCGACGATCTCCTCGAAGCGTTCCTCAGTCTCCTTCTTGCTCATCCCGAGGATAGCGGCGTTGAGATAGATATTTTCTCGGCCCGAGAGGTCCGGGTGGAACCCGGCGCCGACCTCGATGAGCCCCGCGACGCGACCGCGTGTGCGCACCGTGCCACGATCAGGCGTGAGTACTCCTGAGATCATCTTGAGTGTTGTCGACTTCCCGGATCCGTTGAAGCCGAGCAGTGCGACGGCTTCGCCCTCGTTGATCGTGAAGGAAACGCCGTCGAGGGCGTGGAAATCCGTCGTCAGCGGCTTCCTGCGTACCGCTGCCACGACCGTCTCCTTGATGGAGTGAGTATGGCGGAGCTTGAAATCCTTGTGGACGTTCTCGACTACGACACTCGCCAGTTCGGCGGTGGTTTCAGAGGTCCTGGGCAAATCGACCCTCCAAACGGCGGAACACGGACTGGCCGAGAAGGAGCAGCGCGGCGGACGTCACCAACGCGATCGCAGTGAAGAGCCCGAGATCGGGCAGTAGCTGTGCGCCGCCAGGCTCGAGCGGGAACCAGATCCCGTAGTGGAAGAGCTCTACGGCAGGTGTGATCGGATTGAGGCGATAAACGACGAAGAGCCAGTCTGGCACGGTCGTGGCGACCATCTCCCACTGATACATGACAGGCGAGGCCCAGACCGCACACATCACGATGATCTCGACAAAGCTCTGCGCGTCTCGGAACGTCACATTGACAGCGCCAAAGAACAGACCGAGGCCGGTTGCAAGAATGGCCACGATGATCAGGGCGACCAAGATGGCCGCAACTTGGAGCGCCGATGGTGCCCAACCGAAGAAGAGGGCGATGATCAGAACCACCACGATCTGCGGCAGCGTGTTGACTGCGGCGATCATCATGCTCGCGACGGGGAACATTTCGCGCGGCAGGTAGATCTTCTTGATCAGAGCCGCGTTGTCGACGAGGGATCGTGTTCCGTTCGAGAAGGCTTCGTTGAAGAACGTGACGATCGTGATGCCTGCCAGCAGGTAGATCGGGAAGAAGTCGACGCGACCGTTCATGCCGAGGAAGACGCCGATCGCGATGTAGAAAACCACGAACTGCACGAGGGGCTTCACATAGGACCAGGCCCAGCCAAGGACAGAGCCTCGGTAACGGATCTGGACTTCCTTACGAACAATCAGTGAAAGGAGGTAGCGCCGTCGGAAGACGTCCAGCAGGCCGATGCTGCGTCCGGGTTCCTCGAGCAATGAGGAATCTGGGGACACGCGGGACATTGCCCTCCTCGAGGCTGATGTGGTGGTGGACCCGGACGGGCCAATACATCCTAGTCCGCAGGACCCTCTCGGATTGCTGAGAGAGAGCCGCTGATAGGCTCTCCAGGTTCCCCCGACCTGTAGACCGCAGACGAGAGGCCGCGCGACCGTGACACTTGAGACCGTCCTCGGACAGCCGGCCCTTTTTCGCCTGACCCGTTCCGACGAGCTTCCCGCCCATCTCTCTGTCCGCGAGAGCCGGTTGTTGGTCGGCGCCCTGAACTTCCATGCGCTCATGGCCCCCGGGCGCGAGCTGACAGTACACGGGTACGGCGGTGGCTGGGACTCGCTTCCGCGGACGACCGACGATTCGACGTTCAACGGACTCTCGCGTGCCTACCGGAGCAGGGAGTTCACGATCGTTGCGACGAGTCTGGTGCCGACGGACCCGCGTGAACCTATCGTCGGTGAGACGAGATCGCTGGCCTTGACGGCCGGTTCGGTGCGGCATGTCCATATCTCTCGTGACGCAGTGCTCGACTTCGACCCGCCGCGCGACATCTCGCCGAACCCCGTCCGGCGCGTACTCCGAGCCATTCGGGCACGCACGCCTCTCCTGTACGACGAGCTTCGCGACGTGGAGCTTCTGCGGCATCGCGGAGCGCTCCGGAAGCCCGCCCCCCGCCGCGAGTACGAAGCGGAATTTCAGCCCGGCGGAATCCACAGTGACTACGAGATCGTTCCTGCTGCCCCGCCGGCGGATCTCGCGCCCCGAGCAATCTTGTTCGGTCTGCACTGGTTCGAGCTCGGCGGCGCGGAGCGATGGGCGTTCGAGTCTGTGCGCTTGGCTCGCGAAGCCGGCTTCCTGCCCATCGTGCTCACCAACAGAGAATCCCATCACCCGTGGGTCGCGCGAGCGGAGCTTGACGGCGCTCTCATCATTCCATTCTCAGATTCGACCTCCCGTTCCCAGACACCCGGAGTCGAAGAGCTTCTCAGTGCACTGCTCCAGAGCTTCGATGTGCGAGGCGTCGTCGTTCACCACAATCAGTGGCTCTACGATCGACTTCACTGGATCGAGCGCTCGCGGCCTGGCATCCCGATCGTCGATTCGACACACATCGTCGAGTACCGGGGCGGGGGATATCCGCTCAGCAGCGCGTTGGTGACCGAGGCGATCACTACGCATCACGTGATCTCCCCCACGCTCAAGCGCTGGCTGGTGGAGGTGCAGAGGATCGAGGCGGACAAGGTCATCATGGCGCCCCTCGGTGGCCTCACGGTGGACTTGAAGGACGCTACCTTTCGTTCACGGGCACCGGGCGAGCCGCTCGTCGTTGCGTTTATCGGCCGCATGGCACGACAGAAGGCTCCCGAGGTCTTCGCGGCCATGGCTCGACGGCTCCACAGGACTCGCCGGGATATCCGGTTCGTGATGCACGGCGATGGCGAGATGGCGGCGTGGGTTGACGACCTGCTGCGCTCGTACGGACTCGAAGGCGTTGTGGCGAGGCGAGGTTCCTCGATCCCTGTCGCAGATACCCTCGAAGAAGCACACATTCTGGTAGTGCCGTCCCACAACGAGGGGTTGACCCTGACGACTCTAGAAGCCCTCGCGCACGGTGTGCCGGTCATCTCGACAGACGTCGGAGCTCAGGCGGACATCGTGCCGAGGCGGGCGCTCGTCCCGCGAAACGCACACCGAGCAGCCAGGATGCTTCCCCGACTGGTGGGCCGCCTTGCCGACGATGAGGAGGCTCGACGCCAACTCTGGCGGGACGAGCGGAATGCGGAGAAGAAGCTGTTGTCCAATGAGTCAGCGAGCGAGTGGTTCGCAAAGGTGGTCAAATCGTGGTGACGGTGGCAGCGGTGGTCGTGACATTCAATCGTCTCGAGAAGCTGAAGACCGTGATCGCCTCGATCGAGGCGCAGACCCACGCAGTGGAGAAGCTCATCATCGTCGACAACGCGTCGACGGATGGCACCGGTGCGTACCTCGCCTCGCTCGACAGCCCACTTTCGACCGAGGTCGTGGCGATGCAGGTGAACTCCGGTGGAGCAGGCGGATTTGCTGAGGGCATGCTCCAGGGGTACGCAGCGGGCGTAGACCACGTCTGGATCATGGACGACGATTGCTATCCGCAACCAGACGCGCTGAAGAACCTGGTGAGAGGATTCGGGGAGGCGGTCGCCGAGCTCGGTGGCGACGTGCCGTTCGCATGCTCCGTTGTGAAGTACACCGATGGCAGCATCTGCGAGATGAACAACCCGGTTCCGACGTGGGATTGGGCCCGGCTGCTCATCAAGGGACAGAACAACGTCATGGTTACCGCGTGCTCGTTCGTCTCCGTTCTCGTCCCTAGATGGGTGATCGCGGAATACGGGCTCCCCTACCGCGACTACTTCATCTGGTTCGACGATCGCGAGTACACGTTGCGTCTCACACGTCGCTGCCCGGGCGTGCAGGTGATGGACAGTGTGGTTGTTCACGACATGGGCGACAATCGCGGCGTCAACTTTGCGATGGTCGACAAGAAAAGCCTCTGGAAGTTTGAGTACGGAGTCCGCAACGAGGCGTCCTATCAACTGCACCATCGAGGTCTCCTGTACTTCCTCGAGTTCGGTGCCCGCCTCATGGTGAGCCTGCATCGGGGCCGCGTCCCGATGTCTCTTCGCGCTCGTCTGTTGACGAAGTGGCTGGCGGGAATTGGCTTCAACCCGAAGATAGAGCACCCGACATACCGGTGACCGGGACGGGCGTTCAATGCCCGGCAACGCCTGTCACATGAACCACAATGGAAACATGCTTGTGCGCAGGGGGACATCACGTCATGGACATCGGGCATGGATCGCCTCACTCTGTGCGCTGGTGGTTGCATTCGCAGGTCTAACGGTCGGTGCCGACCGAGCGGTCGGCGGAGTTCCTAGCACTGTCGCAGCCGGAAAGGCGTCACCTTCGCGGCTCGTGAGCGCTGCGGATCTCTCGGGCTTCCGACCGGGAAACCTCATCAGCGACGGAGTGTTCTTCAACTCATCATCGATGAACGAAGCGCAGATCCAGTCGTTCCTGGTGTCTCAGGTCCCCACGTGCCAAGCGGGGTACACGTGCCTCAGGGACAAACGCGATACGTCGACGAACCGGTCCGCTGATGCGATGTGCCAGGGATACAGCGGTGCTGCGAACGAGCCTGCGTCGCGCATCATCGCACGGGTGGCGCAGTCGTGCGGGATCAATCCGCAGGTCATCCTCGCAACGTTGCAGAAGGAGCAGGGGCTGGTCACGCACACGTGGCCGAGCGACTGGCGATACACGATCGCCATGGGACAAGGGTGCCCTGACACAGCAGCGTGCGACACGCGCTACTACGGATTCTTCAACCAGGTCTATGGTGCGGCTTGGCAGTTCAAGCGCTATGCCAATCCGCCCGGCACGAGTCAGTACTTCACGTGGTACGCCCCGGGACGCACATGGAATCTGCGATTCCATCCCGACGCGTCTTGCGGCAGCGCCCCCGTCTACATCGAGAACCAGGCGACGGCGAATCTGTATTACTACACGCCCTATCAGCCCAACCGCGCTGCCCTCGCGGCCGGCTACGGGACCGGAGACGCCTGCTCGAGCTACGGCAACAGAAACTTCTACAACTACTTCACCGACTGGTTCGGCAGCACCGGTTATCCCGTCAGCGGACTCATTGCCTCCATCTGGTCATCGCAAGGTGGCGGGAGCGGCTGGCTGGGACAGCCCAGCGGCACAATGGCATGGTCCTCGGCGGCGGGTGGGGGCTGGTATCAGTCGTTCCGTGGCGGGACGATATTCGCTGCGGTGAGCGGAGCGATGGCGGCCCTGCGCAGTGACAGCTTGATCACGCACGTGTACCTTGCGGGAGGTGGGCCGTCCTACGGTGTGGGCTGGCCGGCCGGCCCCGAACAATGCGGTGCGTTCGGCTGTCGCGTTCCGTACGAGCAGGGGACGATCGCGTGGAGCAACGAGACCGGTCAGGTCAACCCCGTGGTGGGGGCTATCGCCGCTGACTGGATCGCAGACGGTGGAGTGAACAATCCGATCGGTGGGCCCGCCAGTCGGATGACGACGGTCGGAGGAGCCGCACCCGGCTGGCACCAGTCGTTCGTGCGGGGAAAGACGTATGTGGTCGCTGGCGGTGTGACATCGACACTCCGGGCCGACAGTGGTCTCGCCCGGCGATACGACAGTAACGGCGGTCCGACGGGAGCTTACGGATGGCCGAAAGGCGACGAGGTCTGCGGAGTCGAGGGCTGTTCGATCGCATTTGACAGCAGTACAAGCGTGTGGGACTACCGGACGGGTGCGATCAACGTTATCCCGGCCGCTGGTGCGGCAATCTGGAAGGACTCTGGGGGTGTGGACGGGTGGCTCGGGGCGCCGATGGCAGCAGCGGGTACATCTTCGGTCGCTGGCGGAGGGACTATTCAAGCGTTCAGGCGAGGCACTGTCTACGTCTCCGCGAGCGGTCACGCTTCCGGATTGCGGTCGAACAGCGGAATCGTCCGACGGTACGAAAGCCTGGGCGGAGTCGCCGGCCCGCTCGGGTGGCCCCTCAAGTCGGAGGACTGTCGTCCTGGGGGCTGCGCCATCGTCTTCGTGGGCGCCGTCAGCGTGTGGGACCAGCCGACCGGAACGATCAGCGATGTGAGTGGAGCGGTGTCGACGGAGTGGACTGCGCGAGGCGGCCTCGATGGATGGCTGGGGGCGCCGACCGCTCCGATGCAGTCGACAACAGCCTCCGGCAGCGGGTGGTTCCAGACCTTCCGCGGTGGCACCGTATACGTCAAGCGTGGCGGCGCTGTCTCATCGCTCCGTGCGAACAGTGGGCTGGCTCAGATGTACCAGAGACTAGGCGGCCCCGGATCCGATCTTGGATGGCCGCTCGGAGGGGAGGCGTGCGCTAGTGGACAATGTTCGATCGCATTCGAAGGCGGCACCCTCGTCTGGACTCAGGCGACCGGACAGATCCGTCGCGAGTGACCTTCCGATCGAGCCGGACTATTGACCGCGTGAAGCGTAGAACGCCTCGGTGTTTTCTTTCGCGGGAGCCCACCACGTCTCGTTGTCGCGATACCAGCGGATCGTATCGGCGAGTCCCTCGTCGAACTCACCGAAGGCAGGTGCCCAGCCCAGTTCTGTGCGCAGCTTCGTCGAGTCGATCGCGTACCGCAGATCATGGCCTGCACGATCGGTGACGAGCTCGTATGCGTCCCGCGGCTGGTCCATCAGGACGAGGATCTTCTCCACAACCTCACGGTTGCTGTGTTCTCCGTCAGCACCAATGAGGTAGGTCTCGCCGATGACGCCTCGCTCGATGATCGTGAGGACCGCGGAGGAATGATCGTCGGCATGGATCCAATCACGCACATTCAGCCCCTGGCCATACAGCCTCGGCTTCACGCCGCGAAGCACGTTCGTAATCTGGCGCGGGATGAACTTCTCGACATGCTGATAATGACCGTAGTTGTTCGAGCAGTTCGAGAGCGTCGCGCGCACCCCGAAGGAGCGCACCCATGCGCGCACCAGCAGATCACTGCCTGCCTTGGTCGACGAATACGGGCTCGAGGGGTTGTATGGCGTTGCTTCGGTGAAGCGCTGGGGGTCATCCAATTCGAGGTCTCCGTAGACTTCGTCCGTGGAGATGTGATGAAACCGTGTGTCGTACTTTCGAGCCGCTTCCAGCAATGTGAATGTCCCGACAACGTTGGTGTCGAGGAACGGGCGGGGATCTGCCAGCGAGTTGTCGTTGTGGGACTCAGCGGCATAGTGCACGACGATGTCTGTGTCTCGCACGAGCTCGTCGACGATCTGCGGGTCTGCGATGTCACCCTTCACGAACCGCAGCCGGTTCTCCGGCAGGCCCGCGAGCGACTGCAGGTTGCCTGCGTAAGTCAGTGCGTCCAGGACCGTGATGTGATGATCCGTACGCGCTATCGCATAGCGGACGAAGTTGGAGCCGATGAAACCGGCACCGCCAGTGACGAGGAGTCGGGCCATGGGTCAGCGTCCTTGCTCGAGGATGGACATGAAGTACTGGCCGTAGCCCGACTTCTGAAGAGTCTTCGCGTGCTCGCGGAGCTGGTCATCGGTGAGGAATCCGCGCCGCCAGGCGACTTCTTCGGGTGCGCCGATCTTCTGACCGGTCCGACGCTCGATCGTTCGAACGAACTCGGCGGCGTCCGTCATCGAGTCGAACGTGCCGGTGTCGAGCCATGCCGTGCCACGCGGCAGAACCTCCACCTGGAGCTCGCCGCGCCGCAGGTACGCGAGATTGACGTCCGTGATCTCGAGCTCACCGCGCGCCGATGGCTTCAGATCGCGAGCGATCTGAACGACGTCATTGTCGTAGAAGTACAGGCCCGGCACCGCATAGTTGCTCTTCGGTGAGTCCGGCTTCTCCTCCATCGAGACTGCGCGGCCGGCGTCGTCGAACTCGACGACACCGTATGAAGAGGGGTCGGCCACCCAATATGCGAAGATCGCCGCGCCGGAGAGATCCCGGAAGCGTCGCAACTGCTGACCGAGTCCTGGCCCGTAGAGGATATTGTCCCCCAGGGCGAGAGCGACAGTGCCGTCGCCGATGAAGTCCGCTCCGATCGTGAACGCCTGGGCCAGGCCGTCGGGGCTCGGCTGCACGGCATACGAGAGTTCGATGCCGAAGTGCGAGCCGTCCCCGAGCAGGCGCCGGAACTGATCCGAGTCCTGCGGCGTGGTGATGATCAAGATCTCGGAAATCCCCGCGTTGATCAACGTCGACAGCGGGTAATAGATCATCGGCTTGTCATAGACGGGAACGAGCTGTTTCGACACCCCGAGAGTGATCGGGTGGAGTCGCGTTCCCGAACCACCGGCAAGGATGATTCCCTTCATGAAGTCTGCTTCCTCATTCTCTGGCCGCACTGCGGCGGCGTGGCGAATTCCGCCGTCCTCACTGACGGAAGTATCGACGGGCCTCTTCCCATGTGGGCAACGAGCCGGCCTCGAGGAGTTCCTGGAGCGTCGGGGCCACCGTGTCCTTGTCGGACAGGATGGGGGACCCGAGTTCGGGCGGGAAGGTGAGGGCGACCGTCGGATCCTGCGGCTGGATCGCGCCCTCGGTGTCGCCGTTGTAGACGTTGGAGCACAAGTAGGTGACGATCGAATCCTCTTCGAGCGACACATAGGCGTGCCCAAGGCCCTCTGAGATATAGATCGCGCGACGGTCCTTGTCATCGAGCAGCACGGTGTCCCACTGCCCGAAGGTGGGAGATCCCACACGGATGTCCACGACGAAATCGAGCACGGCGCCGTACGCGCAGGTGACGTACTTCCCCTGGCCGGGGAGATCGACATAGTGGATGCCTCTGAGCACGCCCTTCGCGGATCGGGAGATGTTCGCCTGGCGAAGGTCGAGCGCGTGGCCGACAGCTTCCTCGAGCGGTTCGAATCGATACCATTCGGCGAACGATCCACGGTTGTCGTCGAACTGGCGGGGTGTGAACTCGAAGCTTCCGGGAATGCTCAGGGGGCGCACATGCATACCTTCCAGCCTATCAGCGGGGCACTATCGAGCCTTTGCGGCCCCGAAGCCTCACGCGGTCACATACTCGGATGCGCGACGGATGTGGTCATGGCCCGGAACACGGCGTCGATTCCCGCCGGCAGCGACGTCGACACGTACTGCTGGAGGTCCGGCCAGATCTCGCTTCGCACGCGCAGATCGGGTGCTTGTCCGAGGGCGTTCCCACCGCCGAACGCGACGAGCGGCCTGCGCCGCCGCACCCGCGAGATCGTCCCGAGCAGCTCGCCGATCGAGACGGCGGTGCCCGCGCCGATGATCTTCAGCGCGCAGTCACCGAGAGCGAGGGATTCTGCTCGCGCGGTGCCGGCCACGACGATCGCCGCGCAGTCGTCTTCGTAGATGTAGTCGCGCAGCGTGTCGAGCGACACGTAGACCGTGGCCGGCTGTCGAGTGAGGTACGTCTCGCAGACCACTGAGATCAGGCCCTGCCGTTTGCCCATCCTCTGACCAGGGCCGTACAGGTTGGTGATTCGTCCGATGAAGCCCCGCATCCCGTAGGTCGCGACCGCCTCGCGGAGGGCGGACTCCATCGCGAGCTTTGTCTCGCCGTACGCTGAGGCGGCGACTGCAGGCGAGGTCTCCGTGAAGGGTGGATCGGGATTCCCGGCGTATGCGCCCCCCACAGAGGAGGCGAGGAAGAGAGTGGTGCGAGCACGCAAGTCGGCCGGAATCCCCGCGAAGTCCTCGAGGAAGCCGGCGAACACCGCCGCCTCGCGCTGCAAGACATCGGCGCCCGTCGACGTGACGCCGCTTCCTGCGCACCAGAAGATGCGGTACGAGTCGGCCTGCGTCGCGTAGAGACGAGACAGCCCTGTGTGGAGGTCGTGCCGTGAAGCGGCACCCTGCGACCAATCGACAGCCCATGACATGGGCTCGCGATCGAGCGTCCGTGCCACGGCGTTGCCGAGCAGGCCACGCCCGACGACCCAGTCAATCGGCGGCATCGGTCTTCGTGTTCGATTTGCCCGCGGACAGCGGCGACAGCGCCGGATCGCGCACGATGAGGTACGGCGGTTTGCCCATCGCCATGTTGACTGCGATGCCGATGTACTCCGCGACGATGCCGAGCGAGACCAGAATGGCGCCCACGCCCAGAGATGTGAGCACCATCTGCGAGGTCCACCCCTCGGGGATATCGCCCGACGCAAAACGTGTGATGACGAGGTAGATCGCGAAGAGGACACCAGCCGCGGCGAAGAGAGCGCCGACGATCGTGACGAGACGGAGACCACGGGTCCCCGTCGACAGCACCATTCGCCAGAAATGACCGAGGAGGCGCATGTAGGAGTACCCGGAGGGCCGGTCACCTTCCTCCCGTAGTTGAACCGGCGATGTCACCTGACGGTTCGTCACCCAGGTGAGCGCGACATCCAAGTACACCCCCGTGCCGGTGTAGGCGGCGACGCTGCGCCCGATCTCACCGAGAATCAGCCGGAAGCTGTTGAAATCCGAAGCATTGCCGCTGCCGAATACGGACTGGAGGATCCGCTTGGCCGTGCGCGACGCCGCGTTCCTGATGGCGCCGTGCGGTGGTTTGTTGGTGGGCTTCGCGTAGACCACTTCGGCGCCCTCGGTGATCGCGGTGTCGAGCATCGAGCTGATGTACGCGGGGTCCTGCTGACCGTCTTCGTCGATCGTGACGATCCAGTCGCCGCCGGACGACGAAATTCCTGCAAGAGTCGCCGCGTGCTGACCGAAGTTCCTGCTCAGCCATACCGCCTTCACGAACGAGTGCCGATGTGCAAGGTCGCGGATCACGTCGTCCGATCGGTCCGGTCCGCGGTCGTAGGAGAGGATCACCTCCTCGACCTTCGCCAGGTGTCCGCCGGGCGTGCGGAACGCGTCCGTGTAGGGCAGGAGCTCATCGATGACGGTCGGGAGCGTGCGCTCTCCTCGGTACACCGGAATGACGATGGAGATCCGGTGGAGGGTCTCGTTCACCTGATCAGTCATGACATCCTCTTCTTCAGGATTCGGTAGGAGACTCGTCGGCGCTGGGCCATCAGCCACGCCCGTCGATTTCCTACTCGCACGTCGGCCTCGCTCACCAAATCGGGCCTTCGCGCATGCAGCGCCCGGTGGAAACCCGACACCTGCTCGTACTGGTAGCCGGTCAGCGCGACGCTCCATTGCCCGTTGTTCAACCGGAACGCGGCGCCCGATCGGAATTCCGGAACGAACGAGCCGGTCATCAGCACGTTGACGTAGGTCGCTTCGTCGACCAGATAGGGGTGCGAGAAGTCCCAGTAGCCTGCCGCCTCGAGCGCGGAGCGCCGCATGAGGACAGAGCCCGGCTCACCGAAGATGTTCGACCCCGCTCGGACCGTTGAACGGATCGCGTCAGGCCCGCTCAGCGGGCCGCGGACGCCCTTGAGTCCGTAATCGCGCAGGAGGTCGGCGCCCCTTGCGTCCACCAGCACGCGTTTGCATGCCGTGAGCATCGCTCCCGGATTCGAGTCGAGAATCGCGACCTGGCGTGCGAGCATGCCCGGCAGCAGGTAATCATCGCCGGGCAGGAGCTTCACATACTCTCCGGTCGCCTCGGCCGAGACGCGGTTGAAGTTCGACTCGGCGCCGCCGCCCGCAGGCGTCGTGTGGAGGCGAACGCGCGGATCATCGGCGAACTCCGCCATTGCATCCCAGGTGCCGTCGGATGAAGTGTGGTCGGCGACGACCAGTTCGAGGTCGACGTCGGCCTGGTCGAGCACCGAGCGCATCGTCTGCCGGATGAACGGCTCGTTGTTGTACGCCGGAACGACGACGGACACTTTGGGGGCGGTCACGATTCTTCCGTCCTTCGGTGGAATGAGAAGTAGTTGTGCCCGATGTAGCTGACGATCGTCGTCACGACGACGATGACGACCTGGGCCCACAGCGGATGCCAGCCGAGCAGCTCCACGAGCGCGGGAAGCACCAGGAGGTTGATGCCGAACGAGACGGCATAGACGGACGAGAATCGGATCAGGTCTCGCCACACGTGCCCGCGGACGCGGAACACGAACCGACGATAGAGGACGAAGGCGCACAGCACGCTGACGATCTGCGCTGCGACGAGTGCGATCATGTAGCCGGCAGGCAGCGCCTGCAGGAGCCAGAGGAACAGCGTGTACCAGAGGAAGCCGATGACGGTATTGACTGCCCCGACGATCAGGAACGCCACTCTCTTGTCTTTGATGAGGCGCAGGAGCGGCCCGGGGGGCGCCTCAGGCTCGATGGGGTCGCTCAACGCGACACCTCCGGCGGAGTCCAGTCGGCAAGTTCGTCGAGCGTGACGCGGCGATGCTGTGCTGCGGAGCGGCGCACGGCCTCCATCACGGCCGCGTGTCGCAGACGGCGCTCGAGTTCGGCCGCGCCGTTGCCGGAGGCGACGAGGTCCCGGAAGTAGCCCATCTGCAGTGCGAACTGATCCGCGGGCGGCAGATCGATGCGATCAGCCACCGTGTTGCGGGTGATCGTGACGTCGGGCCGGCGGTCCGCCGGTATCGAGAAGGCGCGCTGGATCTCGATCTGACCGGAATCACCCCAGATCCGCGCTTCGTTGCGGTAGTCGTGAAGGAATCCGAACGACACGGCCGCCGTCAGGCCAGCCGTGTACTCCAGAAGTGCCGAGCCGATGACGTCGACCTCGTAGTCGGCGTCGGCAAGACTCGCGGTGACCGCGGTCGGCCAACGACCGAGGTAGAACGCCGCCATGTCGACGCAGTAGGCTCCCGCATCATTCAGTGCACCGCCGGCGAGCGCGCGCGAATTGCGGAGATCATCGGCCGGAAAGGGTGGAAAGCCGAACGACAAGGCGGCGTGGCGTATCGGTCCGACGGCGCCGTCGGCGATCTGAGCGCGGACGAACTCGTTCTGCGGATGGCGCTCGCACATGAAGTTCTCGACGACCACGAGGTGGTCGGCGCGCGCGGCGGCCACGATGTCGCGTACCTCGTCGTACGAGCCCGCGAGGGACTTCTCGCACAGAACGTGCTTACCGGACTGCAATGCCGCGAGCGCCCATTCCGCGTGCAATCCGACCGGGAGCGGAATGTAGACGGCATCGACGTCGTCGTCATCGATGACCGAGCGGTAGTCGGCATACGCGGCGATGCCGTGGACATCCGCGAACTCGCGCGCACGCGCGAAGTCCCGCGCCGCCACGCCCGCCACCTCGATGCCGGGCGTCGCGAGCAGAGCTGGTACGGACGAGCGATGGGCGATCTTCGCCGCGCCCAGTACGCCGATTCTCAGAGGTGGCACAGGATGCCTCGCACGTGGGGGTTGATGTAGTTGTCTTCCCGGAGCAGCTGCTTGATCTGCGACAGGGTGAACCATCGGTACTCGTCGGGAAGTACGGGCAGATCTTCGGCGGCGACTTCGACGAGCATGTTGAGGTTGGATTTGAGGAAGAACCGGCCGCCGTCCTCGGCGAGCCACTGACGATAGACGACCTTGCGTGGCGCCGCACCCTCCTCGACGAAGAACTCGCTGAAGCGGGGCACTCGTCCACCGTGGGCGGTCTTCAGATTCGAGTACGTCGCCTGCAGTGTGGGCGAGATCTGGTAAAGGAGCGTGTTACCCGGTTCTGCCTTCGCATTCAGCAGGTAGTGCCAGACTCCGTCGAACCGGGTGCGGATGATGCCGAGGATTCCGGCTTCCTTCTGATAGATGAACGGCTGATCCCAACCGCTCACCTCGCGCGCCGAGTTCGTGATTCCCACGCCGATGACGCGGAAGAACTCGCCGGAGGCGTGAAAGATCTCACCTGTGATCGGGTCGACGTGCCAGTTGCGCAGGTCCGAGATGTTCTTGCGGTCGAGCTGGATCGGCGATGCGGCGCGGATCGCATCGATCCATTCGCGCAGCTCATCGGTGTTGTAGAACGCGTTCTCGTCGCTCAGCACCAGATCGATGTATTCACGGATCTGATCGCGATCGGCAGCGTTCTCAAGCCGCGCCGCGACTGCGAAAAGTTCGTCTCTCAGCGTCATTGTTCCTTCTTCGAGCGTGTCGGGTTGTGCGCCATGATCGCGCTGATGCGGGTCGGGTCGCCCCACACTCCGGGCGAGTCGAACGGGCGGTCGGGGAACGCGCCGTACTCGAGGCGTATGGAGAGGCCCCGCGCGGCGATGAAGCCCTCGACAGCGTCTGCGAGTGACTGCGGGGTGCCCGAGCAGCAGTCGATGACGCCGAGAGCCTGTCGATCGAGAGCAGCGGTCACGAGCTGATCCGCGAGGTCAGCAACGTCGCTGAAATCGTAGAGATTGCGTCCGCTGGTGAACGGGAACGTCGTGTCGCCGCGCCCCTCGGCGAGCAGGATCTTGTTGAAGACCGAGTTGCTGCGCTCGTCATCTCCGGTGATGTAGTAGCAGCGCAGCCATGCCAGCGAGGTCTCCGAGCCCTCCAACGAGGTCTCCAGGAGGCGACGCAGTGCGTGCTTTGCGATCCCGTATGGAGTCGTCGGATTGCTAGGGGTGTCTTCGCCGATCGCGCCCTCCCAGTAGCCGATCTCGTGCATCGTCCCGAGAACCGCGATTCTGCCGATCCCTTCGTCGGCTGACCGCAACAGGAATTCGTAGTGACGGGACACATCCTCGCCGTGCGCACGCGAGCGAAGGACGAAGCCGTCGCGCCACGCCAAGTGCATGAGCGCATCGCACGCGGTCAGTCGCGTCCAGTCGGAGGTGTCGAGGTCGAACACGTCGGCTTGCATGATGCGGTCGCGTCCGAGCTCGGCGGCGAGCTCGGGATCAGGTTGCCGCACCACGGCGAGAACGTCGTCGCCCCGTTCGAGGATGCTGCGCACAACGTGTCGACCGATATAGCCTCCGGCGCCCGTGACAGCGACAGTCGCACCCATCGATGAAAACTCCTCCGCGCTCACCTGTGCCCGGCGGGCACGCCTACCCAGCGTACTAGGCGTGCCTCTGGGGTTCCGTCGGGGAGCGCTCGCGCTCGCCCGGTACCCTCGTATGGTGCAGACCGCTCCGCCCTCGCGTGCCCATACCGACACCCGTGCGCAGCGAACGTCGCAGGCCGGTGGCGGCGGAGCGCGGAGGATGCCGGAAGGAGCCGCCGTCTGGTGGCTCCTCGCGTGCGCCGCAACAGTTCTGATCGCGCTGGTCCGTGTGGTCGTCACCACCCGGTACTTCTTCTGGGACGACACGCAGCTCGGGGCGTACGGTCAGTGGTACGGACTGGGCTCGCGCCTGCTGTCCGGGAGCTGGACGATGCTCGATCCCGGCGCATGGCAGGGCGGGAACTACTTGGCCGAGGGTCAGTGGGGCCTGTTGAGCCCGCTCGCCTGGGTGATCGCCGTCGGATCCCATGCAGTCCCCAACGCGGTCGTCTATGCGACGGTCGTGAAGGTCGTCTTTCTGCTCGCACTGTGCACTGGCGTGTTTCTGCTCGCGCGCGAGTTCGGGGCCGCACCCCACTGGGCCGCGGTGGCAGGATTCATCGCGACGACGGGCGGGCAGACCGCCTATCTCGACGCCCCATCGTGGGTCACGGGATTACAGAACGTCGCCCTGTTCGCCCTGACGTGGTGGGCGGTTCGACGCCACGTACGCGGCGGCCGAAGCCCGATCCCGTTCTTCATACTCGCCCTCCTGCTGATCACGGTCGGCTACGTCTTCGGCGTGATCGAGCTCGCATTCCTCTTAATCGCCACAGTGATCGAGGAATGGGTCCGTCGCGGGTTCCGGGCGACGGTGAGACCCCTTGTTTTGGGTGTGTATGCAGCGCTCCTCACCGTGCTCGTGTATCTCCCCGGCGTCCTCACGGCGCCCGTGACGGAACGAGCGAACGCAGGCATTGCGAACGACCTGTTCCTCAACATGGACATCGGTGACCTGGCCACGTCTGCGATCCCCACCGCCGTGAGCACCGTGAAAGGGTACTGGGGCGACATCGCCCCGGTGCCCCTGCAGTACGTGACTTGGCTCCTGCCGCTGTTCGTTCTCTTCGCCCGTGCAGCCGTCAAGAACTGGCGCTCACTTCTGGTCCCGTATGCGATGCTCGCCGTGAGCGTCGCGCTCGTGATCGGACCGAGCGTCATCGGTCCGCTGCGGTATCCCGCGCGCATGATGCCGTACGTCGTGGTGGTCGTCGCCCTGGTCTTCGCCGTGCTGGCGAGCCGCGGAATGCCACCCGTGGTGACCTTCCGCCAGCGCGTGGGCATAGTGCTGATCACGGTTCTCTCGGCGTGGCTGGCCTGGGCGGCGCAGCCGGCCGCATGGGCGTGGGTCGGATTGGGACTGACGCTGCAGCTCATTCTCTATTGGCTGCTCGACCGGTGGTATCGAACTGGGGGATCCGCGGATACCGGATCGGAGCCCGATCTCGTGGCAGGGGGATCCGGCGCAGGACGCGAGGGCGGCGGGCGAGCCGGGACGTCGCGTGCGGCCACGCTGGCTCTGCTGACTCTCGCCGCATCCGTGGTCGTCCTCGCCCCACAGCTCGCAAAGTATCCGACGAGTCCGCTGGGCGACTTCCGCGTGCCGTCGTCCGTCGCGCAGCTCCGTTCGGTCGGTGACGGCATGGACTCGGGCATCATGAGCGTCGGTGACGTCTACTCGCTGCAGTCGCATCCCGAGTCGTACCAAGAGTCGCTGCTGGCGAATCTCTGGTACGTCACGGGGAAGGACTCCGCCAGCGTCTATACCGTCCTTCCCTTCAGTGCGTTCGTGAAGGACCTGTGCATCGACCTCCGTGGCTGGACGTGCCCCGGCGCGTACGATGCCCTGTTCGGCGGACAGGCGCCGCTCCTCGTCGATGACCTCTCGCTCAACACGGTCATCGTGATCAAGGGCGAGGGGCTCGAAGAAGAGCCTGTGGCGCCGGAGGGCTGGACCGTGGAGCCGGGAGAGTTCACCTGGACGCTTCATCGGAACGACCCGCTCCCGCCCGCTGGTGGCGTCGCGCGCACCGCAGGCGGCACTGAGGTCACCGTGCTGTCGCAGTCGGATACCTCCGTCACATTCACCGTGGACGCGGTCGGCGCGAGGGGCGGCGAGGTTGTCTTCAGCCGCTTGGCCTGGCCCGGGTACGCGACCGATCGTGGGGCTCTGGCAGACCCGGAGCGCGGGTACCTCCTGACGGTCGAAGTCGGCGCCGCCGATGTCGGAGAGACGGTGACGGTCACCTTCCGCCCGCCAGGGTGGGCGTTCGAACTGGGCGCCGGGATCGCCGCCGCGGTGCTCGCGATCGGGTGGTCGGTCGCCTCGCCGATCGTGCTTCGCCGCGCGGAGCGGACTCAGCCCGCGTCGGCCGCCGCGGCCTGATCTGCCAGCGCCTGGTCCAGTCGCTCGCCCAGAGGACCGCGAAGCGACCCTGCGAACGATCGAGTCAGGTGGTTGTCGTCGCTGTAGACGATGAGTCCTCCCACCTGCGGAAGGCAAAGATCGTCGTCGCAGAAGAGATCGTTGAGCGAGAGCAGACCCGCTCCGGTCATCTCGGCGGCCGCTCGCATCGGGTCGGCGAACTCCGCCTGGGGAGCCCGGAGCGCGCACGCTTCGACATCGCGAGTGCGCAGCAGGCAGTCTGAAGCGCTCTCCGCCTCTCTGGGGGGTGTCTCGTGCATCTCCGGCGTGTCCTCGAGCACGATGACCTGCTTCTGCGCGGCTTGGAGCAGTGAGATCGTGTCTGCGACCTGCTCGGCCGTCAGCGGGAGATCGGCAGGATCCGTGGGGAGGTACAGACGCGTTCGGTTGTTGAGGATGACGACGTCGATCGACTCGTCAGCGGCGATCTCATCCAGTGCGGCGGCGGAGGTCTCGCGACAGAGATCGGGGCGATCGGGCATTCCCCACACCGTTCCCACCTCCTCTCGGGCCACTGCGGCGCATCCGTTGATGAGGAATGTGCTCAGTCCGTGATCGCGCTCCCTCGCGATGTCGCCGAGAGGCTCGACGAGACGCACCGCATGCGAGTCTCCGAGCAACGCGTAGCGGCGCGGCGCAGACGGGTCTCCGAACTCGCATCGAGCGTACGTGCCGCTCTCCGCGGCGCGGCTGCAGCCGATGATCTCGGAGGGAGGGAGATCCTGCGCGAACGAGGTCGGATCCGCGATGAGCGGAGCGGCCGTGACATCGCCGCACCCTGCATCCAGCATCGCCATGGCGCCGAGACATCCGGCCGTCGTGGGTTCCGGCGCGGGCACCGGTTGGGCGGTCCATCGCGCCATCGGCAGCACAGCGACCATGGTCAATGCCATCGCGGCGGCCGTGACGGCGAACGTCCATCGCGGACGGTGCTGGGTGACAACCCGATGACGCCGGATGGGATCCTCGACCAGCTTCTTCGAGAGGAAGCCGAGCGCGATCGACGCGGCGAGGACGATCACCTTGAGCCACGTCGGGAGCGGCGCTCCCAGAGCGTATGGAATCAGGATGATGAGCGGCCAGTGCCACAGGTAGACACCGTACGAGACATCACCGACGAACTGGACAGGGCGCACCGCCATCACGCGGCTCGGTGCCCAGCGCACAGAGGGCATGCCGGCGACGATGACGAGGCACGTCCCAACCACGGGCAGCATCGCCGTGTACGACGGGAAGGGCGTGGCAGGGCCGTACGTCACCATCGAGACGATGACGCACGCGATGCCGGCCCACGACACGACGGACGCCGCCCTGGGACGCAGAGCGACGCGACCGGAGCTGAGCCAGAGAGCGAGGATCCCACCCGCCGCGAATTCCCACACTCGAGTCGACGTGAAGAAGTAGGCCGGACCCGGATCGCTCGAAGAGTACGAAACAGAATGAATCAGGCTCGCGACGGCGACAGCCACGAGCGCGCCCGCCGCCACCGCCCGCCGATTCTTCTTCATCCGCGTCGCGAGCCAAGCGGCAAGGAGCAGCAGGAGGGGCCAAACGACGTAGAACTGCTCTTCGACGCCGAGAGACCAGAAATGCTGGCTCGGGCTCTTGACGTTCGACAGCGCCATGTAGTCGACCGACTGCCAGGCCAGGTACCAGTTCTCGACATAAAAACCCGACGCGATGATCTCCTGGCCGAACTGTGGCCATCGACTAGCGGGAACGAGCGTGTATACGCCAACGGCAGTCGCGGCGATGGTTGCGAACGACGCGGGGAGGAGGCGCCGGATGCGGCGTGCCCAGAACCGCGGGAGGCTGATGGAGTTCGTCCTGTTGAGCTCCCGCATCAGGTGATCGGTGATGAGAAATCCCGACAAGACGAAGAACACGTCCACGCCGACGAAACCGCCCGGCAGCGCCGAAGGCCACAGATGGAAGAGCACGACCCCGAGGACAGCCAGAGCGCGAAGTGCTTGGATCTCGAGCCTGACGTCCCGGGGAGACGCGCCGGACCCGGCAGGGGCCACAGCGTCGACGTCGAGGACGCGAGCCGTCACCGGTCGGCCTCGTCGATCGCGGGTGTGGTCGTCGAGCGCGGAGTGGCGGTGGATGTGCGCGTGAGCATGACGTCTGGTCCGTAAGGCGTGGGATCCCGATGCGAGAACAGGAGTGAACGATGCCCGTGCTTCGTCCGTGGAAAGCGGCGTTCGCCGCCTCGTGAGTATATCCGGCAGTGCATCGCGCGGCGGCCGGGGCGCTCCCAGTCGGCATCCAGTCCGCTCGCCGATAAAATGGCACGTACGCGGCGGAACGATTCCGTCGCGTCGCCGTGTCGTCGGCGCCCGTCTCAGGAAAGCAGTTCGCTACATGGATCTCCTCGTCGTCGGCTCCGGCTTCTTCGGCCTCACAATCGCGGAGAGAGCCGCGGCATCCGATCGCAAGGTCACCGTGATCGACCGCCGCCCTCACATCGGCGGAAACGCGTACAGCGAAGACGAGCCGAACACCGGGATCGAGGTGCATCGCTATGGAGCGCACCTGTTCCACACGTCCAACCCGGGAGTGTGGGAGTACGTCAATCGCTTCACCACCTTCACCGACTATGTCCACCGGGTCTACACCAACCACAAGGGAGTGGTGTACCCGCTGCCGATCAACCTCGGGACCATCAACCAGTTCTTCAACGCGGCGTACTCGCCGGATGGCGCGCGGGCGCTCGTCCAGGAGCTGGCAGGAGAGTTCGACGCGAAGGATGCCGCGAACCTCGAAGAGAAGGGCATCGCCCTGATCGGGCGTCCGCTGTACGAGGCGTTCATCCGCGACTACACCGCCAAGCAGTGGCAGACGGATCCCAAGAATCTCCCGGCTGAGGTCATTAGCCGGCTGCCCGTGCGCTACAACTACGACAACCGTTACTTCAACGACACGTGGGAGGGCCTGCCGACCGACGGGTACACGGCGTGGCTCGAGCGCATGGCAGACCACCCGAATATCGAGGTGAAGCTCGACACGGACTTCTTCGACGAGTCGCAGCCGCTGAACAAGGGCACGACAGTCGGGCAGCTGCCGATCGTGTACACGGGGCCCGTCGATCGGTACTTCGACTACACCGAGGGCGCGCTGTCCTGGCGCACGCTCGACTTCGAGCAAGAGGTGCTCGAGGTCGCGGACTTCCAGGGCACGCCGGTCATGAACTACGCCGACGCGGATGTTCCGTACACCCGCATCCACGAGTTCAAGCACTTCCACCCCGAGCGCGCCGATCGCTACCCGACCGACAGGACGGTGATCATGCGGGAGTTCTCGCGGTTCGCCTCGCGCGAGGACGAGCCGTACTACCCGGTGAACACGGCTGAGGACCGGAACGGCCTGCTCGCGTATCGCGAACTCGCGAAGAGTGAGAAGGACGTCCTTTTCGGCGGGCGTCTCGGCACGTACCAATACCTCGACATGCACATGGCCATCGGCTCGGCGCTGTCGATGTGGAACAACCAGCTCCAGTAGGCGAAAGCTTGCACGGGGTGTCGACCGACCGTGAGGAGGGCGTGGCGCCGGTTGACAGCCGCGCTCGTCGCCGTCACGGTCGCGGCGGCGCTGATGGGATGCGAGGGTACGCCGAAATGGGATCTGAGATCGCGCGGCAGCTGGCGGCGGCGCTGCGCAAGTGACCACGGGATGCGCGGACCGTCGTGCTCCCGCCGCCTAGAATCGAGTGCGTGACCACCGCCGCCGTCGGCGCCCCCGGATCGCCCCGGCGCTACCTCCACTCCCTGTGGCTGCTGTCGGCGCGCGACCTCAAGGTCCGGTACTCGACCAGCGCGCTCGGATACCTGTGGTCGATCCTCGACCCGCTCGTGATGAGTGCGATCTACTGGTTCGTCTTCACCCAGGTGTTCCAGCGGACGGTCGGGCACGATCCGTACATCGTTTTCCTCATCACCGCGCTCCTGCCGTGGGTGTGGTTCAACGCTGCGGTCTCGGACTTCACGAGGGCATTCAATAAAGACGCCCGCCTGGTGCGGTCCACAGCGATCCCGCGGACGATCTGGGTCAACCGAATCGTGCTCTCGAAGGGGATCGAGTTTCTCTGTTCAATCCCCGTACTCGCCCTGTTCATCGTCGTCTCGCAGTTCACGAAGACTCCGGCGGAGATGAACTGGGGGCTGCTCTGGTTCCCGGTCGCCATCTTCCTTCAGACGGTGCTACTGATCGGCCTCGGACTGCTGGTGGCGCCGCTCTGCGTTCTCTGGACTGACCTCGAGCGCACGACGAAGCTCATCCTGCGTGCACTCTTCTACGCATCGCCCGTGATCTACGGGGTCGAAGACCTGCCTGGCTGGGCCGAAGCGCTCGCCGCGTTCAACCCGCTCTCCGGCATCTTCGCCCTCTATCGGGTCGGGTTCTTTCCCGGCGAATGGGATCCGTGGGTCGTCTGGATCGGAGCGGTCATGTCGTTCCTCTTCTTGGGCCTTGGTATCTTCACCTTCCGCCGGCTCGAGCGTCCCATGCTGAAGGAGCTGTGATGACAGCATCCGGTCTCGCGATCGAGGTGAAGGATCTCGGCGTGCGCTTCCGCCGCAACCGCCGTGGTCGCCGGAATATCAAGGACCTCTTCGCCGACTCGTCCCGGCGCTCGAAGCCCGGCGAGTTCTGGGCGCTGCGTGACGTGAGCTTCAACGTCGAGCCGGGGGAGTCGATCGGCGTTGTGGGGCGCAACGGTCAGGGCAAGTCGACGTTGCTCAAGCTCGTGGCGGGTGTCCTGCTCCCGGACGAAGGCACGGTGACCGTCCACGGCGGAGTCGCCCCCCTGATCGAGATCACCGGCGGCTTCGTCGGCGACCTGACGGTGCGTGAGAACGTGCGACTCACGTCGGGACTTCATGGGATGTCGAAGGCCGAGGTCTCGCGCCGCTTCGACGGCATCATCGACTTCGCCGAGTTGGGCGACTTCGTCGACACGCCCTACAAGCACCTCAGCAACGGCATGAAGGTGCGACTCGCCTTCTCGGTGGTGTCGCAGCTGGAAGAGCCGATCCTGCTGGTCGACGAAGTGCTGGCTGTCGGCGACAAGGCGTTCCGTGAGAAGTGCTATCGGCGCATCGACGAATTACTCGCCGATGGGCGGACGCTCTTCTTCGTCTCCCACAATGAACGGGATCTGCGCCGCTTCTGCACGCGCGGGCTCTACCTCGATGGGCACCGCCTGGCGCTGGACGCTCCGATCGACGACGTCCTGGACCGCTACAACGAGCAGTACAACAGCGGCATCTCCTGAGCATCGTGCGGCGCAGCGTCGCCGCGGACGTCATTCCGCCGTCTGGCGCAGTCGGAAGATGGCGATCGAATCGTTGGTGTACACCAGATCGGCGAGCTCGTGAAGGCGTGGTGAGACCGGAGTTGCTCCCTCCGTCGCTACGAGCCAGCCCACGCCCTGCGCAGCGGCTTCGTCGAGCAGCGCCTCGGTCGGGCGCTCGAAGAGGGACTGATTGAACGTGAGGAGTTGCGGGTCGAAAAAGGCTCCGTGTCCGGACTGAGGAGTGTAGGTCCACGCTTCGACGAGAACCCGCCGCTGTCCGAGCCCCGAAGCCCAGAACGTGCGGGCGTCGCATTCCACGGTCTCGTCTCCGAGGCAATGATCGTTGACGGCGAGCAGCGCATCCGTCGGCGTGTTGCGCGCGATCCAGCGACCCGCCTCGGCTTGCGCCGCCGCGATCGACGTCGCCGCTGCGGGCGGGGCATCGCGCATGAGAGCCGTGTAGGGGAGCGACGCGATGATGGCGCCGATCGTCAGAGACAGCGCTATGACGATCGCGGGGCCGTCGCCCACCCCACCGCGCCGGTGCCGGACGGTCTCCACCACGGCTACGGAGACGCTGGCCGCTAGCAGCACGACGCCGGCGAGCGCCGCACTGCGAAGAACCGACTCCGGACTCCATCCTGATGCATGTCGCGCTGTGCCCCACCAGTAGGAGCCCGTCGCGATGATCGCACCCACGATGCCTGCCACGACGGCCGTGCGGGCGGCCCAAGGGCGGTCGGCGATCGCTGTCACCAGCCACCAGGCGCCGGCAATCGCCCCGAGAGGAAACGCGGTGTACAGGAAGTAGAGCTGGCTGAATCCGGGATGACCGAGGACGAGGAACGCGAGAACGCCCGCGCCGCACGCACCGGAGATCATCCACGCCTCGGGTCTACGCCTCAGATTCGACTGGAAGAGAGCACCGGTGCCCAGAAGCGGACGCACAGCCCAAAGCGCCGCGAAGGTCACTCCTGCGGCAAGCCGTCCCGACGACGACAGAAGTCCAGCAGGGTCGAGGCTCCCACCATGCGATGAGGTCTCCCGGAACGCAGCGAACAACGTGAGTGACGCGAACAACGAAATGCCGGTACCGGCATCGCCGCCCGATACGAACAAGAGCGAGCCGACGAGGAGGGCCGCCGTGGCAGCGGCCGCGGCGAGCATCGGCCAGACGGGACGCCGGAGGATCGCACTCGCGGTGGCCGCAATCACGCAGCCCGCCAGCAGGAGCGGCAGAAGCGTAGGCTTCGTGCCGGCCGCCACCGTCAGGCTGAGGGCGAGGACGACAGCATCTCCAGGCCGTCGGTCTGGACGACTCCAGGCGAAGGCCGAGTGCAGTCCGAGGAGGAGCGGAATCATCCCGAACAGCTGCGAGGGCGAGAGGGGCCGGAAGGCGTCATGCGGGCCGGCCGCCTCCACCCACGGGATGAAGAACATCGTCGACGCGGCGAGCGCCGCAGCCAAGGGAGCCGCGGGACTCCTTTTGGACAGCGAGTGGGCGATCACGGCGGTGAGGGTCACGGCCAGTGCCGAGAGGGCGAGCGGCCAGAGCCGAAGCAGGAGCAGCGATGGATCGATGCCCGAGATGAGGGATTCGCCGGCGATCTCGGCGTTTGCGAACCAGTGGTAGCGCAAGGGCCCGGCCGTTACCGCTTGCGGGGTTCCGAGGGGAATGGACCGCATCGCTTCGCCGATGAGGCCCAGGTGCCAGAGCAGATCCTGATAGAGAGCGACGTCCGACGGCGGAAGCGGTGTCACGGCGAAGAAGGAGCGGTCGATATGAAGGATGATCGCTGCTGTCGACGCCCCCACGCCGATCGAGGCCCCGGCACCCCATGCGTCGCCAGCCGGGCGAGCCAGCACCCGCCCGCGAGTGCGGGACGGGATGAGCAGGGCGAGCGTCAGGACAGGCCAGATCCACAACGCGTTGCCGACTCCGGTGGCCACGGCGATCGTCGTCGGGACGACGAGCAGCACGAATCCGGTTGCGGCGCCGAGCGCGATGTCGTGCGGCCAGGCCTGCTGCGGCCCGCGAGCGCTCCTGTGGACGATGAAGCCAGGGAGGACCACGCCCCAGAGGAGAAACGCCAGATACCAGCCGACTGTGGCGAGCGGCGTACCTGACTGCACGAGGACGGCAGCAGCCAGCAGGAGAACAGCGGCAACCGATAGGGAACCGGCTATCCATCGACCGCGCGCGGCGGTCAGTCGAGCGGGGGCATCGGCTTCCACGCGGAATCCTTCGCGATCTTCCGTCCGTCGCGCAGGCCCCGGAACAGGTTCGACGTTCCGCGCACCGTCCGCTCGACGAAGACGAGGCGGATCAGCTCCTTGCCGAACGTGAGCGCCGTGCCCAGTGCGAACGGCACGCGCCGGTAGACCCCGAGCGACTGGTAGTAGCGCTTAATGATCGCGCGGTTGCGCATGATGTAGTAGCGGTACGCGTTGCTCGACGCGTTCATGTGGCGGATGCCCATGTCCCACTGCTTGATCTCGCGCGTGCGGCGCAGCACGAACTCGTCCACGATCACCGACTGGGTCTTGCGCGAGGCGAGCCAGCCGTACGTCTGGTCGTCCCAGTAGATGAAGAAGCGCGGATCGGGCAGCCCGATCTGCTTCACGATGTCGCGGTGGATGAACATGCCCTCGAAGCATCCGGAGTTCATCGGCTTGTAGCCGGAGGAGTCGAAGGATGCCGGCGCGAACGGGATCGGAATGCCCATCTTCTCGGCGATGCGGTACTGCCAGTAGAACTCGCTGCCGTCGTAGTCGTAGCGGCGGCCTTGGATGCTCTTGAAGCGAGGCGCCCACTTGCCCATCTTGGCCAGGCCGTCGTCGATGACTTCGACGTCGTCGTCCATGAGCCAGATCCACTGCGAGCCGAGCTCGTACGCGACGCGCATGCCTTCGCTGAATCCACCCGAGCCGCCGGTGTTCGTCTCCATGCGGCGGTATACGAGCTCGGTATCGCCGAGTCGGTCGCGGTACGACTCCACCACGTCCGTCGTGTCGTCGGTCGAGGCGTTGTCGATGACCACGACGTGACCGGGCTTCGGATCCATCGCTGCAATGCTCCCGAGAAGGCGCGTCAACAGGCCCGAGCGGTTGTACGTGACGATCGCGATGGTGGCGGTCGCCGGGTCGAACTCGGCGTCTGACGGAACGTGTGTCACGGGGGTGATCTCCGGGAGCGGGGCAACGGGCGCCGAGGCGTCGGGCCGGAGAGAAGCCTACCCTGCCGGTCCGTCCGGTCCCTGAGCGCCGGGTGGCCTGTCGGCCGCTGCTCCGGGGCGCCCGAAGCCCGGAACGTGGGGGAGGCCGGTGCCACCGGCATCCGTTCCGCCTCCGATGCGCTCGCGCCATGACCGGGACTGTCCGGCGCGCACGGCGCACAGGACGAGCATCATCCAGCCGAGCCCGGTCAGGGTGAAGCTCTCGAACATCGAGTCGACGAGCAGTGCGACGAGCATGAGCGGCGTCCACGCGTACACGACCGAGCGCCGCTCGCTCGCGGCCAGCCACGAGCGCACGAGTGCCAGACCGGCCAGGCCCACGAAGAGCACCAGGCCGACCCAGCCGAGCTGCATCAGCACGTCGAAGTAGGCGTTCAGCCCGGTGGCGTGCGACGCGTCGAGCTCGAAGTTCAGGTAGATGAACGGGAACTCCCGCTCAGCCCACGGCCCGTACCAGCCCCAGCCGTTCAGGGGGCGGAATCGCACCTGGTCGACCATCAGGTTCCAGAGGTCGACGCGCATCGAGAAGTCGCTTCCGGCGCCGAGCAGGGCGATGATCGGATGCCGCGCCGCATAGCCGACGAAGACTCCGACCACGACGACCCCGCCGAGGGCCAGCTGCAGGCCCGCCCGGCGTTCCGGGCGCGTGTGGCGCACCCACGCAAGGGCGGCGACCGCGAGGCCTACGCCGACGGCGAGGACGAGAACGGTGGGGGAGTCGCTGAAAGCCGCGAGACCGCCGGCGAGCACGACCGACGCGACCGAGAGCCCGGGCCGGATCGATTGCGTGCGGTACTCGATCAAGAACGTGATGAGAGCCAGCACCGCGACGAAGCCGAGCATGTTGCGCGTGCCGAAGACGCCCTGGATCGGACCCAGCTGGGCGAGATTGCCCTGCACGCCGAGGAAGGTGATGGGCAGGTCGAGCAGGATGCCCGACAGGACCTCCACGCCGAGCGAGATCGCCAGCAGCACCCGCAGCACGTCGCCGAGCGCCCGGACGGTCTGCAGGGTGTCGCGGATGTGGCCAATCACGACGGCGATGAAGGCGAGCGCCGCCGTCGAGACCCAGCTCCACCACGACGTGGACGTGTCCTCGCTCCAGAAGACGCTCGCGAGCGCCCACCCGACGAAGATGACCACGGTGGTGGGCACGAGGCGCAGCAGTGAGATCTCCTGCCAGCGTGCGACCAGCACCGCTATACCCAGCACGGCGAGACCCGCGACGATCGTGATGTAGGTGATGCGACCTGCGACCTGCTCGATGACGTACGACGCGAAGACGGCGCCGAACACGGCGAGCGTGTACGCACGGGCGAAGGATGCCGAGGCCAGCAGTGTGACCAGCCAGCCGTGCGGTGGGGTCTGGGCCGGCGAGGTCATGTCGCTCGCTTCGACGGGGTTTCGTCTCGCTGCGCTCGCTCGACGACCGGGGGGTGCGTGCGCTCGACCGGCGGATATGGCTCGTCCAAGGCCGGGGACCGCTCGCCGCGCTCGATCGCGGCGCTCTGCTCGGCCGGGCCCACTCCGACGTGGGGCGACTGCTTGATCTTGGCGCCGAGCATGACGACGAACAGCCACCCCCACAACAGCAGGGGAGTGGATTCGGCGAGCCCCTGCACGAGCAGGATCGCGCCGACGAGCGTGGGCAGCAAGGTCAGCGAGGAGTAGGGCCGGTCGGCCTTCAGATCCCACCGGGGCCGGTCGACGGCGAAGAACCACGACCGCCACACGAACGCGAAGTACACCGTCGCCATCAGCACCACGCCGATGATGCCCAGCTGCATCGACACGTCGATCCACATGTTGTGGGCCTGCATCACCGTCTGGCCGTGATCGACGACCCAGCGGTCGAAGGCGGGGTCCCACGGGGCCCACGGCGTGGCGAAGCCCCACCCGACCCAGGGCCGCTCGGCGGTTCGGCCGAGGACCGCCTCCCAGATCGCCTCGCGGCCGGTGAGGTCGGAGCTGCGCCCCAGGGCGCTGAAGATCGTGTCGCGCAGCAGCCACAGGCCGAGCAGCCCGCCGACGCCGACGACGGCATACGCGATGTAGTACTTGGTGCGCTCGCCGGGCCGGCGCGCGCGACGCATGAGCAGCACCGTGGCGAGCACCACGGCCACCGCGGCGGCGGCGAGGTAGGCCGTGGCCGACGACGCCCGCAAGAACAAGAATGCGGACAGTACGATCCACGCGTAGAGCAGAACCCGCCGCGGTGCCCCGGCCGCGATGCGGATTCCGAAGACGACGATGGCCAGCAACGCGACGGGGCCGAGCAGGTTGGCGTTGCCCATGATGCCCTGCAGGCGCTCGGGCCAGTCGAACAGGTTGTTGCGCGACCAGTACTCGATGGGGTCGTCGGCCTCCCCGACGACGAAGCCGGGCAGCATCGGCGCCTGCACGAAGACCGAGACCGCCAGCTCGAACAGCAGCGACAGCGCCATGACCCATTTGAGGGCGGATGCCACGGCCCGGACGAGTTCGCGCCACGTCAGGACGGTCCCGATGAAGAGCGCCTGGATCGTGGTGAGGTACAGCAGCAGCAGGGTGATCGCCGTCGTGCCGGGCCACGCCGACCACAGGATCGACAGCGTCGCCCACACCACGTACGCCGCGGCGAACCACGGCAGGCGGCGCCACTGCACAGGCGGGCGCAGGATGATCCACAGCACGACCGAGAGCACGCCGGCGCCGATCGTGATGGCCGCCGCGACGGGAGTGCCGAACGTGTGCACCCACGCCACGCCGGAGAGCGACATGAACAGCACGAAGATGCACCAGCCGCGCAACAGCAGATGGCCGGTCTTCTCACGGACCGGGGGCGTGGGCGGTGCCGACGCCGGGTGCTTCGAGTAGACGGCCATCGCCATCAGGTTACCCCGCGAGATCGGGCTTTCCCCGGTCGTTGAGCGAGGAGCCCAGCGACGAGACGAAACATGCGGATCGCGGTGTCGGACGGTGGTCCGGACGTGTCGTCTCGCTCCGCTCGCTCAACGAGCGGATACGGCACGTCATTAGGCTGGGCGGATGCTCATCCCCCTCGCCAACGACCCTCGCGACTACGCCTGGGGCTCGACGTCGTTGATCGCAGAACTCCAGGGCCGCGAGCCCTCGGGGCACGCCGAGGCCGAGGTGTGGTTCGGCGATCACCCCGGCGACCCGGCCGAGACGCCGGACGGTCGCACGCTCGACCGGTGGATCGCCGACCAGGGCGCCGAGGCGGGCGTGGCGCAGCCGCTGCCGTACCTGCTGAAGCTGCTGGCCGCGGCATCCGCTCTGTCGATCCAGGCGCACCCCTCCAAGGCGCAGGCCGAGGCGGGGTTCGCCCGCGAAGAGGCCGCCGGCATCCCGCGCGGCGCTGGCGACCGCACCTACCGGGACGCGAACCACAAGCCCGAGCTGATCGTCGCGCTGAGCGACACCTTCCGCGCGCTCGCGGGCCTGCGTGAGCTCGAGGCCACGCGACGTCTCGTCGCGGAGCTGGGCCCGCAGGCACAGCCGCTCGCGGAGCGGCTGGCGGGTCCGGATGCCTCGCTCGCCGCCGTGATCGGATGGCTCCTGTCGGACGGCGTCCAGGCCGCTCGCGACGTCATCGCGGCGGCGGTCGCGGCACACTCGGACGAGTTCGCCGCCGAACTGGACCTGGCACGGGCGCTGCAGGCATCCTTCCCCGGCGACCCCGGCATCGTCGTCGCACTGCTGATGAACCTCGTGACGCTCCGACGCGGCGAGGGTCTGTTCGTGCCGGCGGGCGTCCTGCACGCGTACCTCGAGGGTCTCGGAGTGGAGCTCATGGCGGCGAGCGACAACGTGCTGCGGGGCGGTCTGACGCCGAAGCATGTCGACGCCGGCGAACTGGTGAGCGTGCTCCGCGACGAGCCGGGCCTTCCGCCGGTGCTGACTGCTCGTGAGGTCGGCCAGGGCGTCGGCCGGTACGACGTGCCCGTCCCCGACTTCGCCCTGTTGCGGGTGGATGCCCCCGCCTCGGTGGCCTTGAACGGGCCCGCCATCGCGCTCGCCACGGCCGGCGACGTGACCGTAACGGGCGGGTCGTCAGGCTCGTCGGCCCGCCTCGCACCGGGGCGTGCCGTGCTCGCCACGCCGGACGAGGGAGAGCTGCACGTGACCGGTACAGGCGAGCTCTTCATCGCGCTTCCCGGTGCGTGAGCGAGGTTTCTCATCGGACCGTTATCGCGCACGACACGCCGTCGGCGCGTCGTGAAGGTTCAAGAACCGGTTGAGGCTTTAGTATCTGCGACTTGACCTCCGCGAACTACACGGGTGTAATTATGCGTACACGCACCAGCGTGGAGCAGGATTCACGGGGGGTGAGAACGACATGACGGTTTCGCAATTCCGTTCCGGCGTTCCCGACGACTGGTTCGTCGATCCGGTTCAACTGGGGGTTCCGGGGGTTCGTCGCAACACCGACGCGGAGGACGACAATCCGCTCGCATGGCAGACAGACGCCTTGTGCGCCCAGACCGATCCGGAGGCGTTCTTCCCCGAGAAGGGCGGCTCCACGCGGGATGCCAAGCGCATCTGCACGTCGTGCGACGTTCGCGACCAGTGTCTCGAATACGCGTTGCAGAACGACGAGCGCTTCGGGATCTGGGGCGGACTGAGCGAGCGCGAGCGTCGCAAGCTGAAGCGCCGCGCCGGTTGATCGCTCGCGCGCCGATCGTCCGCCCGATCCGGCGGACGCGGCGCGTGCGCCTCGGACCCCGGGGCACGCGCACCTAGGCTGACGACGTCATGCCCGCAGCCACGCCCGACGCCGCAGCGTCAGATCCCGCCGCGCCCGGTGCCGCCGTGCCCTCAGTCGCACCCGCGGAGACCACGCCGTCCGGCACGGCCCTGAGTGCCCCGGATCCGAGTGCCGGGTTCCACGTGTCACCGTCGCCGGCGGTGGTGGCCACGGCATCCGCTTCTCACCGCGTGCACGCCGTCGTGGTGGTCCGTCCTGACGGGCGTGCCCCCGCCGCCTTCCACCTCAAGCGCACGCTGGCATCGCTGCAGGAGCAGACGCGCCGGCCGGAAGCGCTCACGATCGTGCTGTGCGGCGGCGACGAGCGACTCCGGGACGTGGTCACCGGCGCCGGCGCGGACTTCGTCGTGAACGCCTCGGCCTCCACGGGATTCGCCGCGGCCACCGCTCTCGCTTCGCCCGAGCTCAGCCCCGGCGAGGCGGTGTGGCTGCTCGCGCAGGACGCCGCCCCCGTGCCCGACGCGCTCGCGCGACTGGCCGGTGCGCTCGAGCTCTCGCCCTCGGTCGCGTTCGTCGCTCCCAAGCTGGTGCGGTGGGACGACCGTTCCGAGATCGTCTCGCTCGGCGTCGGGATGACGCGATACGGGCGCACGGTCGGACTCGCCGACGGCGAGCTCGATCAGGGCCAGCACGACGCTCGCGAGGACGTCCTCGGAACGGACGTGCGCGGCATCCTGGTCCGCGGTGACGCGTGGCGTGAGCTCTCGGGACTCGACCGCGGCCTGGCGGGAGCGGACGAAGGCCTCGACCTCGGGGTGCGCGCCCGGCTGGCGGGCGCCCGGGTGTCCCTCGTGCCCGCTGCGCTCGTGGCGGTCGCGGGCGACGGCGCCGCCGGTCTTCCCGCTCCGAACACGCCTCAGCGTCGGCGCCGGATCGTGTACGCCGAGCGAGTCGCGCAACTGCACCGGCGTCTGGCGTACGCGCCACTCGCCGCGTTGCCGCTGCACTGGCTCTCGCTGCTGCCTCTCGCCGTGTGGCGGACGATCGTCGACCTGGTGCGCAAGCAGCCCGGCCGCATCGGCCCCGAATGGGCGGCGGCTGTCGTCGTGTTCGTACGCCTCGTCTCGATCGGCCGTGCGCGGCACCGGATCGCCACGACCAAGCGCATCCCGTGGGCGCAGCTGGCACCGCTGCGGATCTCGCAGGGCGAGCTGCGCGAGCGCCTCGACGACGAGCCCGAGGTCGCCATCGGCGGACACCGCCGCGGCGATCTGCGGTTCTTCTCCGGCGGCGGGGCTTGGCTGGTTCTCGGCGCACTCGTGGTCTCGGTGGCGGCGTTCCCGGCGCTGCTGGCCTGGCCGGTCCTGGGTGGAGGTGCGCTCCAGCCGCTGGCGAACACGGTGGCGGGGCTGTGGGACGAAGCCGCGTTCGGTCAGCGCGCGCTGGGACTGGACACCGTGGGACCGGCCGACCCGTTCGCCTCGGTGCTCGCTGTGATCGGTTCACTCGCGCCGTGGGAGCCGTCGCGCGCGCTCGTGGTCCTGTGGGTGCTCGCGCTCCCGCTCGCGGCACTCGGCGGATGGATGGCTGCGACACGCGTCACCGAGCGGCCGATCCTGCGTCTGCTCGGCGGAGCGACATGGGCACTGGCGCCCACCTTCGTGGTGGCGCTCGCACAGGGGCGGCCGACCGCGGTCATCCTGCATCTGCTGCTTCCGTGGCTGTTCTTCGCCGGTTCGGTCGCGCACCGGTCGTGGTCCGGCGCCGGTGCGGCGTCGATCCTGCTCGCCGCGGTGGTGGCCACCGCACCGTCCCTCGCGCCCGCGCTCGCCGTGATCTGGCTGGCGTCGATCCTCCTCGCCGTCGTCCTGCGGGCGGGCCGGGGAGTGGCACGACTGATCTGGACTGCCATTCCCGCCATCGCGCTCGCGCTGCCCCTCATCTGGAACGCCGCCGCGAACGGACGCCTGTGGGGGCTGCTCGCCGATCCCGGCGTACCGTGGGCGGGCCCACAGGTCGGTCCCGATTCCGCGGCGAGAGCACTGCTGGCGGCCGGCATCCCGACGCCCGATCTCGCCGGCTGGACGACGTTGATCCCCGAGGGGCCCACGTGGTGGGTCCCCCTCCTGACGGCGCCCATCGCGCTGCTCGCGCTCGCCGCCCCGCTCACGCAGCGCTGGGCGGTGGGCACCGCCCTGTTGGTCGTGACGGCCCTCGGCATGGGGACGGCCTTCGCCGCCGTCGGAATCTCGGTCGCGTTCTCGCAGTCGATCCCGGTCGCGATCTGGCCCGGCGCCGGCCTCAGTCTGGCGTGGCTCGGAGCCGTCGGCGGTGCGCTGGTCACGCTCGACGCGGGACTCGCCCCGCGGGTGACCTTCGTCCGCGGCATCGCGACAGTCGTGGTGCTCGCCGCCGTCGCGACACTGGCCGTGCCCTCGCTCACGGCCATGACCCGCCGCACCGCAACGATCGCGAACGGCCCCGAGAGCACCCTGCCCGCCTTCGTCGCAGCCCAGGGACGCGACGATCCCGACGTGGGCACGATCGTGCTCACCCCGCAGGCGGCGGGCGGTGTCTCGGCCACCGTCGTGTGGGGCGCGAGCGAGACTCTGGGCGGACAGACCACGATGCTGGCGACGCGGACGCGTCCCACGCCGCAGGATGCGGTGGTCGCCGAGCTGGCTGCCGACCTCGTCACCTCATCGGCCGACGACGTGGTCGCCGGGCTCTCCGAAGTGGGCATCAGCTTCATCCTCCTCGCGCCCGCGATGCCCACGGAGTCGGATGCCGCGCGCACCATGCGCCTCTCGGCATCGACCGCGCTGAACCAGCGCGACACGCTCGACAGCGTCGGCGACACGGCCAAGGGCGAGCTGTGGCGCGTCATCGGCGAGGTGGCGCCGCGACCGCAGGAGGCGGCATCCGTCGTCGGAATCGCGCGGCTCATCGCGATCGGGCAGTTGATCGTCCTCGGCATCGCGCTGCTCTTGGCCGTGCCCACCGCAGCCTCGCGCCGCGAGGCGCGCCGCACTCCCCGCGTGGTCGGGCCGCACTGGCAGGAGGGTCGATGAGCGATCGGCGAGTGTTCCGGTGGGCGACGACGAGCGCCCGCCTGCTGATCGGCACGATCGTGTCGGTCGCCGCGGTGATCCTCGTCGTGACGGCGATCTCGCTGCCGTGGCCGACGCTGACACGAGAGCCCGTGAGCGTGTCGGCCATGCCGGCGCCGGCCGCATCGACCGTCGCGTGCGACGGCGCGCTGCTCTCGCTCGGACGCGATCCGCGGGATGCCGCCTCGCTCGCCGCCGCCGCGCCCCAGACCGTGACCTCGGGTGTGACCGGAGGTGCGCCGGAGGCCGACGAGCAGCGCCTCGACGCGGCCGGCGTCTCGGGCGGCCTCGGACCCCTCGCCTTCACGGCGCAGCCTCTCGAACGCGAGCGGGTGGATGTCGCAGCCGCCGGTGCGTCGACGGTCTCCGCCGACGACCTCCGAGGCTTCGCCGCGTCGGCATGTCGCCCACCGCTCCTCGAGTCGTGGCTGGTGGGCGGCTCGGGCACGACCGGAGCCTCCGACCTCGTGCTGCTCGCAAACCCGGGGACGGTGGCGGCGACTGTGCAGCTGACGCTGTTCGGCGCGGCGGGGGAGCAGTCCCCTCCCGGAGGCTCCGACCTGATCGTGCCGCCCGGGACGCAGCGCGTCGTGCCGCTGGCCGGCATCGCCCTCGACGAAGCCAGTCCCGTGATCCGTGTCACGGCCACCGGCGCGCCGGTGCACGCGTCGCTGCAGACGAGCATCACGCGCACGCTGACGCCGGGTGGCGTGGACCAGGTCGGCGCGGTGCCTCAGCCCGAGCAGACGCAGACGATCGCGGGCATCAACGTCACCCGTTCGCCGGGGGCCGAAGGCGCCTCCGATGCCGCGACGGTGCTGCGCGTGCTCGCGCCGTCCGGCGACACGACCGTTCGGGTCACGGTCACTGCGATCGGCCGGGCGGAGCCCGCCGCAGACCCCCAAGAGGTCGCACTCACCGCAGGGCAGCCGACCGAGATCGCGCTGCCGGGGCTCGCCGTCGGCGCCTACACGGTCGAAGTCGTCTCCGAGGTTCCGGTGGTGTCCGCGGTCTGGCAGGCGACCGGCTTCGAAGAGGGCGACGACTTCGCGTGGTACACGCCTTCGCCCGAGGTGGCGGTGCCGAGCCTGTTCGCCGCCCCCAGCGGGCCGCCCCCCGCGCTGACCGTCGTGAATCCGGCGGACGAGGCGGCGACGGTGACGGTCACGTCTGAGGACGGCGCGTACCAGCTCGAGCTGACGGTCCCCGCCCGGGGCACGATGACGGCGCGCCTGTCGCCGCGCACGGTCTACCTGCTGGAGCCGGACGCCCCGGTGCGGGCTGCGCTGTCGCTCACGGGAGACGGCGCCCTGGCCGGGATCCCGCTGTGGCCTGCGGATGCCGCGACGCCCGAGATCGTCGTCTACCCCTGACCCGGGTCAGAAGAACCGGAAGCGCTCGGGACCGAGATCCCACGGGTCGCGGTCGAGGTATTCGGCGGCGGCGCGGAAGACGGCGCTCTCGATCATCATGCGGCGGTGCAGCTCGTCGTTGCGGTGCAGGTGGCTCAGCCGTTCGATGGGAAGCCGGTAGAGGATGATGCGCTTCGCGTCGCGAAGGATGGTCCACCGCGGGATGCCGTCGGCATCGGTCGCGGCCGGCATGTCAGCCACCTCGAACCGCACGTCGCGCAGGTCGGTCCATGCCGACCGCAGGAACTCGGCCGCGGCGCCGACGGCGATGTCGAAGCGCTCCACCCGGGTGTCGAGCGGGGGGAGCGGCGGGCGCACGACGGGGCTGCGGCCCTCGCGGCCGTGACGGCCGTGGCGCGGAGCGCGCCGGACGGCCCGCTCGCTCATCCGGGTGCGACGCCAAGCCATGCCCCCATCCTAGGTCGGCGGGACCCGTGGGTGCCGAGACGTCGCAGAAGGCCGCCCGCGGCGGGCGACGGCAGCCGTGTGCGACGTCTCGAGAGTTGGCGTGAGTCACGCGAAGGGTGCAAGAGGGTAGGGCGCGGCGCGGCATCCGCCCGGGCGGTTCGGGGCGCGGTAGCGTCGACCCGATGCGCGAGAGAGTCTGCTCCAAGGTCGGCTGTGCCCGTGAGGCCGTGTCGACGCTCACTTACGACTACGGCGACCAGATGGCCGCGCTCGGCCCGCTCGGTGCCGTGGGCGATCCGCACGCGCACGACCTCTGCGCGATCCACACCGACCGCCTCTCGGTGCCCAAGGGCTGGGTCGTCGTGCGTCACGAGACGATGCGCGCCTGACTGCACCCGAGTCGGCGTGGGAGAATGGGCGGATGCCGACCCAGACCTCCGCCGCCATGACCGGTCCGACCGCGCCCGGCGCGGCATCCGACTCCCCGTTCGAATACGAGGTCGCCGACCTGTCGCTCGCCGAAGCGGGCCGCCACCAGCTGCGGCTGGCAGAGAACGAGATGCCCGGGCTCATGGCGCTGCGCGAGGAGTTCGGTCCCTCGCAGCCGCTGAAGGGCGCCCGCATCGCCGGGTCGCTGCACATGACGGTGCAGACAGCCGTGCTCATCGAGACGCTCGTGGCTCTCGGCGCGCAGGTGCGCTGGGCGAGCTGCAACATCTTCTCCACGCAGGACGAGGCGGCCGCGGCGGTCGTGGTCGGTCCGACCGGCACTGTCGACGCCCCCGCGGGCGTGCCGGTGTTCGCGTGGAAGGGTGAGACGCTCGAGGAGTACTGGCGTCTCGCCGACCGCATCTTCGACTGGACGGCCGAGGGCTTCGACGGCCCGAACATGATCCTCGACGACGGCGGTGACGCGACGCTCCTCGTGCACAAGGGCGTCGAGTTCGAGAAGGCGGGGGCGGTTCCGGATGCCGCGGCCGACGACTCCGCCGAGTACCGCATCGTGCTCGACACGCTGCGAACCTCGCTCGCCCGCGATGCGCAGCGGTTCACGCGCATGGCGGCGGGCCTGCTCGGCGTCACCGAGGAGACGACCACGGGCGTTCACCGGCTGTACGAGCTGGCGGCATCCGGTGATCTGCTCTTCCCCGCGATCAACGTGAACGACTCGGTCACCAAGTCCAAGTTCGACAACACGTACGGCATCCGCCACTCGCTGCCCGATGGCCTCAACCGCGCCACGGACGTGCTGATCGGCGGCAAGGTCGTGTTCGTCGCCGGCTACGGCGATGTGGGCAAGGGCGCCGCCGAGGCGCTGCGCGGTCAGGGCGCCCGCGTCATCGTGGGCGAGGTCGACCCGATCTGCGCGCTGCAGGCGGCGATGGACGGATTCCAGGTCGCTCGGCTCGACGACCTGGCCGGCCAGGTCGACATCGTGGTGACCGGCACGGGCAACACCCGCGTCGTGACGGCCGAGCACCTCCTCGCACTGAAGCACCTCGCGATCGTCGCCAACGTCGGCCACTTCGACGATGAGATCGACATGGCCGGGCTCGCCGCGATCCCAGGTGCGGAGCGGGTCGAGATCAAGCCCCAGGTGCACGAGTGGCGGCTGCCCACCGGACGCAGCGTGCTCGTCCTCAGCGAAGGACGCCTGATGAATCTCGGCAATGCCACCGGGCATCCGTCGTTCGTCATGAGCGCGTCGTTCACCAACCAGGTGCTGGCGCAGATCGAGCTGTTCACCAAGCGCGAGACGTACCCGATCGGCGTGTACACCCTGCCCAAGACGCTGGACGAGAAGGTCGCCCGCCTGCACCTCGCTGCCCTCGGGGTGGAGCTGACGACTCTGACGGACGAGCAGGCCGCGTACATCGGGGTGCCGGTCGAGGGCCCGTACAAGCTCGACCACTACCGCTACTGAGTACCAACCCCCGGTCGTTGAGCGAGCGCAGCGAGACGAAACGCCTCGGACAGGCGCGAACGCTCGGCACGTTTCGTCCCGTCGCTGCGCTCCTCGCTCAACGACCGACGTGATCCCACCGTTCAGCGGTCGGGGAACCCACGCGGCGCGGCCGACACGGCGGCGGTGAGGGAGTCGGCGCGGGCGGCCTCGAGCTGCAGCGCGCGCAGCTCGCGCTCGCGGCGGACGGCGACGACAGCGACGAGGAACGTCTCGGGGTCGATCGACGGCACCGGCGAGACGTGCTCGGCGGCTTCACGGGCGAGGGATGCCGCGACCCGGGCGCGAGCGGACGGCTCCATGTTCGCCGCCGACCGTGCGAACTGCGCGAGTCGGCGGGACAACCGCTCCGGCAGGCGCGCGACGTCGGCCACGGCGGCCCACTCGACGAGCATCGGCGGCACGCCGAGTGAGGGGTCGGGAAGTTTCGGCGTGCGGGTGCGCTCGGAATAGGTGCCCGCCAGCAGGTCGCCGAGCCGCTGGGACCGGGGCGTGAAGGCGCCCACGAGTGCGGCGACCGCGCCGAGGGTGAACCACAGCTCGAACACGCCGACGAGGGCGCGGATGAACGCATGGCGGAAGCCGGCGGCACCGCCGTCGGTACGGACGATGCGGCCGCCGACGGCGAGCTTGCCGAGGCTGCGGCCATGGGTCGTGGTCTCGACGACGGTCGGGATCACGACGGTCACGAGAACGAGGACCACGATCGTGAGGATGGGGAACACCGCGCCGTCGACCGCCCCGAGGCCGATCAGCCATGTGGTCACGAGCACGAACAGCAGGATCAGGGCGGCTCCGAGCAGCATGTCGATGAACACACCCAGGGCGCGCATGAAGAACCCGAGCGGCTGGACGTCGAGGGCGACGGCTTCGCCGGTGAGCACCTCGTCCTGATGGATGTCGACGATGGCGGGGCGATCAGTGGCCATGGCTACAGTTAATCGCATGGACCTCGACGCTCTCACCGCCGCTCGCCGAGCGGAGTGGGCGCGCCTGGACGAACTGAGCCGCACGCGGCATCTGTCAGGCGCCGAGGTCGACGAGCTGGTCGCCCGATATCGGGCCGCGTCGGCCGACCTCGCCGATGCGAAGACCTCACTCGGTCGCACGGTGCAGGGCGACCACGTCTCGACGATGCTGTCGCGGGCGCGGCTGCGCCTGACCGGCGCCCCCGAGAACGTCCTGCGGCAGATCCCGCGATTCTTCGTGCTGCAGCTGCCCGCCGCGCTCTACCGTGTGCGCTGGCTGACGCTGGCGATCGCGCTCGGGTTCGTCGCCTTGGCCACCGTGGTGGCGCTGTGGGTGTCGGGCGATCCGGCGCTCGTGGCGAGCATGGGCAGCCGCGCACAGCTCGAGCAGTACGCCGAGAACGAGTTCACCGACTACTACAGCGAGAACCCGGCAGCCGTGTTCGCCGGCACGGTGTGGACGAACAACGCCTGGATCGCCGCGCAGTGCGTGCTGTTCGGAGTGACCGGCATCTGGCCGCTCATGGTGCTCGTCCAGAACGCGATGGGGGTGGGGACGGCCGCGGCGGTCATGGCGGCGTTCGACCGGGCCGACGTGTTCGTGCTGTACATCCTCCCGCACGGCCTGCTCGAGCTGACGAGCATCTTCGTTGCGGGCGCCGCGGGCCTGCAGATCTTCTGGGCGTGGGTGGCGCCGGGGCCGCGCACGCGGGGCGAGGCGCTCGCCGCCGCGGGACGCTCGCTCGCGACGATCGCGATCGGCCTCGTGATCGCCCTCGGAGTCTCGGGACTGATCGAGGGCTTCGTGACCGCCCAGCCCTGGCCGTGGCCGCTCAAGATCGGGATCGGAGCAGCAGCGCTCGGGCTGTTCCTGGCGTACATGCTCATCGTCGGCCGGCGCGCCCACCGGCTGGGCGAGACCGGCGACCTCACCGAGTACGAGGCCGGCACCCCGACACTCGTCGCGGGTTAGGCCCTCGTCGCGCGCTGGGCCCACGGCATCCGTCAGCTCTCGTTCAGCAGGACGACGCAGCGCTGTTGTGTGAGTGACGTTGTTTTGAGTGACTCAAAACAACGCGGTAGGCTGGGGGCATGACGAGCGGCTCCGCGATCGATGCGCACAGCGCCGACGCGGTGGAGCGGCTGCGCGGGGCGGGGCTGCGGGTCACCGAGCCCCGGCGGGCGGTCGTCGACGCGCTCCGCACGAGGCCCCACTCCAGCGCCGACGAGCTGTTCGAGGTCGTCGCGCGCACGGTTCCGGGCACCAGCCTGCAGTCGGTGTACAACGCGCTCGGCGACTTCGTCGACGCCGGGCTGGTGCGCCGCATCGAGCCGGCCGGGCGGCCCGGCCTGTTCGAACTGCGCGTCGACGACAACCATCACCACCTGGTGTGCTCCGAGTGCGGTGCCGTCGTCGACGTCGACTGCGTGGTGGGGGATGCCCCCTGCCTCACGCCGTCCGACGCGCACGGCTTCGTCGTGCACTCCGCCGAAGTGACGTTCTGGGGCGTGTGCGCCCCGTGCACGGCATCCGCGGCATCTCGCCGCGCCTCTTGATCTGCGACGACCCCCGACCACCTGTCAAGGAAGGACGACATGACTGACAGCAACCAGGCGATCCCCGAGATCGGCGAAGAGGCGAGCGGCGCCGACCAGGCGGTCACGCCGATCGACACGCCCGTCGACGAGCGCGCCGACGGCGAGACCCGGCCGCGGCCGAACGAAGCGGACGCGTGCCCGGTCATCCACGGCGGCCAGCCGCACCCGACCACGGGCAGCGCCAACCGCGTCTGGTGGCCGAACCAGCTGAACCTCAAGATCCTCGCGAAGAACCCCGCGGTCGCCAACCCGCTGGGCGAGGACTTCGACTACAAGGCCGCGTTCGAGTCGCTCGACCTCGCCGAGGTGAAGAAGGACATCGAATCCACCCTCACCACGTCGCAGCCCTGGTGGCCCGCCGACTTCGGTCACTACGGCCCGCTGATCATCCGCATGGCATGGCACAGCGCCGGCACCTACCGCATCACGGACGGTCGCGGCGGCGGCGGCGCCGGTCAGCAGCGCTTCGCACCGCTGAACAGCTGGCCCGACAACGTCAACCTCGACAAGGCGCGCCGCATCCTGTGGCCGGTCAAGAAGAAGTACGGCCAGAGCCTGTCGTGGGCCGACCTCATGATCCTCGCCGGCAACGTCGCACTCGAGTCGATGGGCTTCAAGACCCTCGGCTTCGGCGGTGGCCGCGCCGACGTGTGGGAGCCGGACGACGACGTGTACTGGGGCCCCGAGACCGAGTGGCTCGGCGACGAGCGCTACTCGGGCGACCGCGACCTCGAGAAGCCGCTGGCGGCGGTGCAGATGGGCCTCATCTACGTCAACCCGGAGGGCCCCAACGGCAACCCCGACCCGCTCGCCTCGGCGCGCGACATCCGCGAGACGTTCGGCCGCATGGCCATGAACGACGAGGAGACCGTCGCCCTCATCGCCGGTGGCCACACCTTCGGCAAGACCCACGGCGCCGCCCCCGACACGAACATCGAGGACAACCCCGAGGCGGCCGGTCTCGAACAGCAGGGTCTCGGATGGAAGAACAACCACGCCTCGGGCAAGGGCGACGACACCATCACGTCAGGCCTCGAGGTGACGTGGACCTATCACCCGACGCGCTGGGACAACGAGTTCCTGCACATCCTGTATGCGTACGAGTGGGAGCTCATGGAGAGCCCGGCCGGCGGCCACCAGTGGCGGCCGAAGCACGGCGCCGGCGCCGACATGGTGCCGTTCGCGCACGACTCGTCCAAGCGCCGTGAGCCGCGCATGCTGACGAGCGACATCGCGCTGCGCACCGATCCCGAGTACGCCAGGATCACGCGACGCTTCCTCGAGAACCCGGACGAGTTCGCCGACGCGTTCGCCCGCGCCTGGTTCAAGCTGACGCACCGTGACATGGGCCCCATCGAGCGCTACCTCGGCCCCGAGGTGCCGCAGGAGGAGCTCATCTGGCAGGACCGGGTCCCCGCGGTCGACCACGAGCTGATCGACGCGGACGACGCCGCCGCCCTCAAGGCGCAGATCCTCGGCGCCGGGCTCACGACGGCCCAGCTCGTCTCGACCACCTGGGCTGCGGCATCCACCTTCCGCGGCAGCGACAAGCGCGGCGGCGTCAACGGTGCCCGCATCCGTCTCGAGCCCCAGAAGGACTGGCAGGTCAACCGTCCGACCGAGCTGGCGACCGTGCTGTCGGCCCTCGAGGGCATCCAGGCGTCGTTCAACGAGGGTCGCACCGACAGCAAGAAGGTGTCGCTGGCCGACCTCATCGTGCTCGCGGGCAACGCCGCGGTCGAGCAGGCGGCCAAGGCCGCGGGCGTCGACGTCGAGGTGGTCTTCCACCCGGGCCGCACCGACGCCACGCAGGAGCAGACCGACGTCGAGTCGTTCCACTTCCTCGAGCCGGTCGCCGACGGCTTCCGCAACTACTACGGCGCGAAGGCGTATCTGCCGCAGGAGCACCACCTCATCGACAAGGCGAACCTGCTGACGCTCAGCGCGCCCGAGATGACGGTGCTCGTGGGCGGCCTGCGCGTGCTCGGTGCGAACTGGGACGGCGCGCAGTACGGCGTCTTCACCGACCGGCCGGGCGTGCTCACGAACGACTTCTTCGTGAACCTGCTCGATCTGGGCAAGACGTGGAAGCCCCTCGACCCGGGCTCGCAGGCGTTCGAGGCGACCGTCGACGGCAGCGGTGAGGTCTTCGGCCGCGGCACGCGCGTCGACCTGCTGTTCGGCTCGAACTCGGAGCTGCGCGCGCTGGCAGAGGTCTACGCGAGCGACGACGCGAACGAAAAGTTCGTGCGGGACTTCGTTCAGGCGTGGGGCAAGGTCACCGAGCTCGACCGCTTCGACCTGGTCTGACCCACCGCCCGGCCACAACGAGAGCGGCCCGCCCCGATCCGGGGCGGGCCGCTCTGCGGTGGACGGGGATCAGCGCGCGTCGGGCACGCGGGCCTCGGCACGGGCCGGCGGCACCGAGCCCTTCGGCTCGAACAGCGCACGGTGCAGGATGCCACCGAGGATGCCGCCGATGATCGGGAACACGATGAACACCCACACCTGCGACAGCGGTCCCACCCCGCCGTAGATCGCCGCTGCGATGGAACGGGCGGGGTTGACCGACGTGTTGTCGATCGGGATCGAGATGAGGTGGATGAGGGTCAGTGTCAGACCGATCGCCAGCGGGGCCAGCGCGGCGGTGCCGCGTGACGGGTGCGTCACGCCGAGGATGATGAGCACGAACACCGCGGTCAGCAGGATCTCGGCGACGATCGCGGCGCCCAGGCCGAATCCGCCGGGCGACAGCTCGCCGAAGCCGTTCGACGCGAATCCGCCGTCCTGCGCGGTCGCCAGCCAGTCACCGGGACCGAACAGGCCGATGAGCACGATGACCGTGGTGGCCAGCGCACCGCCGATCAGCTGGGCGATGATGTAGCCGACGCTGTCCTTCCAGGCGAAGCGACCGGATGCCGCAAGGCCCAGCGTGATCGCGGGGTTGAAGTGGCCGCCCGAGACAGGGCCCCACGCGTAGGCGCCCACCAGGACGGTGAGACCGAAGGCCAGTGCGACACCGACGAAGCCGACGCCGAGCGGATTCCCCTCGGACCCGGCAGGGAACGTGGCGGCGAACAACGCGGTGCCCACGCCCCCGAACACGAGCAGAAACGTACCCACGGCCTCGGCGACGAGCTTGGTGGCCGTGCTCGGCAGGGTGTTGGTATCCGACATGGCGGACTCCTTTCCTCGTCGCGAGAGTATCGGCATGTTCAGCCGATTCCCAGGAAACCCGTGCGGAGTGTCCGCGCATTACGCCGTCCGGGCGACAGGTTTCACCCGCTGTTCAGGTATTCGTCGCTCCTCGCGCGGCGCCCCTGGGCTTTCGAATCGCGCACTTTGCAGATTGGCGGGCGGCGAAGTTGCAAAGTGCGCGATTCGAAAGCCGACTGGCTAGCGCGGCAGAAGGCCAGGCGGTGAGCGACGGGCAGCGGGTCGGAGTCGAACCGACCTCGGGAGTGGGGCGAGAGGGGCAGCGGGGAGGGCAGAGAGGCGGATCAGAGTCGCCCGGCTGCCTTGAGTGCGAGGTAGCGGTCCGCGATCTTCGGGGGAAGGGCCTCGGGAGTGTCCGCGATCGCCTCGGCACCCGCCCGGCCGATGGCCGCGGCGACGATCGCGGCGTCGCGTGCCGAGCGCTCGACCGCGGCGGCGTGGTAGACGTCCGCCGCATCGGGTCGCTCGGGTGCCGGGGGCCGCTCATCTGTCACGGTGCCGACCAGCACATGGGCGCGCTGCGTGAGCGCGGGGAGCGACCCCAGGAAGCCGCGCGCGGCCTCGGCGGCATCCTGCGCGGTCATCAAGACGACGAGCGAGGGTCGTGAGGCCAGGGTGCTCAACTGTGCGAACGCGGCATCCCAGTCCGTGTCGATCAGCTGTGGTTCGACCGGCGCCATCGCGTCCACGAGGGCGGGGAGCAGGCCGGGGCCGTCGACGCGCGTCACGCGCGCACGCACGACCCGGTCGAACATGAGGAGGTGCACGTGGTCGCCCGCGCGCGCGGCGAGCGCCGCGAGCAGCAGCGCCGCCTCCATCGCGGCATCCATCCGCACGCCGTCACCGACCCGGGCCGCGGCGGTGCGACCGGTGTCGATCACGATCACCACGTGGCGGTCGCGCTCCGGGCGCCACGTGCGCAGCATCGTGGTGCCGGCGCGAGCCGTCGCACGCCAGTCGATCGAGCGCACGTCATCGCCGCGCACGTACTCGCGCAGACTGTCGAACTCGGTGCCCTGGCCGCGCACCTGCACGCTGGTGTTCCCGTCGAGCTCGCGCAGCCGGGCGAGGCGAGAGGGAAGGTGGCGTCGCGCCGTGAACGGCGGCAGCACGCGAATCGTTCCCGGGGTGTCGATGCGCGCCTGACGCCCCGCGAGACGCAGAGGTCCGTCCGACCGCACCACCACGAAGCGGCTGGCGAGCTCGCCACGGCGGCGGGGGAGGAGCGGGATGCCGAAGACCCGGCTCTCACCCGGCGGGATGACGATCGCGGGGTGATCGCCGGGCGCGCCGGCCGTCGGCTGCCACGCGTCGCGGAACCGTCCCCGGACCGTTCGCGTGCCGTCGTTGCGGAGAACGACCTCGGCGGCGACGGACTGGCCGAGCAGCACGCGGCGAGGCATGCGCCGCTGGACGGTCACGCGGCGCGGGTCGGGTGCCGCCGCGACGTCGGCCAGTGCCGCGGCGGCGCACACCAGCACCCAGACCGCCGCGCTGAGCCATGCGTCGACGCCCGCGACGGAGAGCAGCGCGACGGGCACGGCGCCGAGGGCGACGAGGAGCGGAAGGCGGCCGGTGACGTACATCGATTCAGATCGGAACGCGGGTCTGCTGCAGCACCGAGCCGAGCACGGCGTCCACCGAGACACCCTCGAGCTCGGCGTCGGGACGCAGCCGGATGCGATGGCGCCATGTGGGCACGAGCATCGTCTGCACGTGGTCGGGCGTGATGGCTGGGTATCCGCCGAGCCAAGCCCACGCCTTCGACGCCGCGAGCAGCGCCGTGGCGGCGCGCGGGCTGACGCCGAGCTGCACCGACGGGCTGCGCCGCGTGGCCTGTGCGAGGTCGACGACGTAGCCGAGCACATCGTCCGAGACGGTGACGGATGCCGCCGCCCGCTGCGCGGCACGGATCTCGTCCGCCGTCGCGGCCCGCGTGAGCCCCGCGGCGGCGAGGTCGCGCGGGTCGAAGCCGCTCGCGTGGCGGCGCAGCACCGCGAGCTCGGCATCTCGCGCGGGAACCTCGACGACGAGCTTGAGAAGGAACCGGTCCAGCTGCGCCTCGGGCAGCGTGTACGTGCCCTCGTGCTCGATCGGGTTCTGGGTCGCGGCGACGAGGAACGGATCGGGGAGGGGCCGCGTGACGCCATCGGTTGACACCTGACGCTCTTCCATCGCCTCCAGGAGCGCCGCCTGCGTCTTGGGGGGCGTGCGGTTGATCTCGTCGGCCAGGACGACGTTCGTGAACACCGGGCCCTCGCGGAACTCGAACTCGCCGGTCTTGGCGTCGTAGACGAGCGACCCCGAGACGTCGCCGGGCATCAGGTCGGGCGTGAACTGGACGCGCTTGGTGTCCAGCCCGAGTGCCGTGCTGAAGGCGCGCACGAGCAGCGTCTTGGCGACGCCGGGGACGCCCTCGAGCAGGACGTGGCCGCGCGCGAGCAGGGCGATCAGCAGCCCGGTCACGGTGCCGTCCTGGCCGATGACCGCCTTGCCGACCTCCACGCGCACGCGGTTCATCGCCTCGCGCAGCGCGGCGTCATCGGGCGCGACGGTCGTCGCGGGGGAGGTGTCGGTCATCTCGGATTCCTTTCCGGGCGGACGGCCGCGTGCACGGCGTCCTCGAGGTGTCGGAGGCGGGAGCTCAGCTCGACGAGGTCGGCGTCGCTGCGTGGGAGGTCGTCGATCAGGATGCCGCGCACCGCGCCCCGATCCAGCCCGGTGCGTCCTGCTGCGGCGTCGGCGATCTCGGGAGCGGACGTCCCCGGGCCGAGCCCGAGCAGGCGGGCGAGCCGCTCCAGGGCGCCGATCCGCAGCTGGTCCGCGGCGTGGACGGCATCACGCGAGCGGGCGTACAGGCGGGCGCGGCCCTCGGTCGTCTCCGAGACGCGCACCATCACCGGCAGTCGCTCGGCCACGAGCGGGCCGAAGCGCCGGCCGCGCCAGATCGCCGCCGCGACGCCGGCGATCAGGAGCAGCACCATCACCGGGCTCACCCACGGCGGCGTGAGCTCGCCGAGCGAGGGGTCGGTGTTCTGGAGGTCGGTGTCGCCCGGTCCCGGCACGTACCAGACGACGAGCGGATGCCGCCCCATGAGGTTGGCCGCCAGCGCTGCGTTCCCGTTCTGGGCGAGGCTCTCGTTCGAGAACAGCGTGCGACCGTCGACGGCCGCGACCCGGTCGTCGCCGCGCGCGCCGACGACGAGACCGTAGGCCCCGTCCACGGGATAGCACCCGGTCACCCCGTCCGCATCGTCGATCGCGAAGATCGAGCCGGGTTCGACCGCACCGGAGCGCTCGGCCTCCGGCAGGTCGCAAGCCGGCGCCGCCGTCCCGGACGGTGCGACGCCGGCAGGGCTCGTGCCGGGAAGGAAGAGGTCGAGGGTGCGCGCGCGGGGATCGATCAGCACGACGTCTCGCGCACCGGAGGCCAGGGCCTCGACGGCGTCGTCCGACAATGCGGGCGTGTCGGGAAGGATCAGCGTGGCGTCGTCGTCGGCGAGCGCTCGGGCCGCAGCATCCCGGTTCCTCACGATCTCGACTTCGACACCGTTGTCGCGCAGGATCTCGGCGATGGCCCGCGTGCCGGCCGGTCCTGCGGAGGCGGGGTCGAGCGCGCCGCGGGCCGCCCACTCGTTCGCGGCGGTGATCGCCGCGCCGGCGCCGCCGATCACCAGCAGCGCGACGCCGATCGCGATCCATGCCGCGACCCGCCGGCCGCGGCGAGGGGCGGCGGACGCGAGCTCGGCGGGCGCGGCGGTGGTCACGAGATCGCCTCCTGCGGTTCGCGCACCGCCGGCCGCGCGGCGGCCACCGCGTCGTCGACTTCTGCGACCAGCCGGTAGAGCTCTGCCGTGCCGGGACGACGCAGGTAGCGGACGTCGTCGAACGCCACCGCGGCCTGCTCGAGCCGGGCCGCGTGCTGCGGGAAGACGCCCGCCGCGGCGCGCGCGAACGCGTGCACAGTGGCTCCCGGTGGTGGATCGACCACGCCGCGCTCGAGGCAGCCGCGCGCCAGTGCGCGGAAGCGCAGGACGACAGCCGCCTCCCACTCACCGGCGCGCGCGTGGGTTGCCGCCGCTGCGCGCAGTTCGCTCGCCGACCGATGCTCGCTCTCGCCGAACAGCAGCGGCGCCGATCGCGCCGCGCGCCGGGTCGCGCGCGGCATTCCCCACACCAGGAAGGCCGCGACGATGACCCCGACCACGACGATGGCGGCGACCACGGCGAACGCCGACGCCCAGCCGCCCGAGACGTCGGGCGAGAGCAGCGACGCGATGAAGTCGCCGATCGCGCGGGCGATGCGATCGAAGGGCGTGGGCTCGGCGATGTCGTAGGCGGGGTCCGACAATTCGGTCTCGGCCCACTCGCGCCCTTCGTCGCCATCGGGCGTGAGCGGCGGGACGCCGTCGGCGCGATGCACGATTCCGCGCACGACGCCGCGCGCCAGGGAGGTCACGCCCACGGCGACTCTCGGTCGGTGCCGTCGGGGGCAGACCCGGGTGCGGCCCAGGTCGTGGGCGACGGCGGCTGTTCGGCAGGATCGGATGCCGCGGGCGCGGGAGCCTGTTCGGCAGGATCGGATGCTGCCGGCGCGGGAGCCTGCGGGGTCGGTGCCTGCGGTGCCTGCGGCTGGGGTGCGGCAGCCTGCGGAGCGGCGTACTGCACAGGCGGCTGCTGCGCGTGGGGCGGCTGGGCGGCGGGCGGCTGGGCGGCGGGCGGCTGGGCGGCGTACGGCGGCTGCGCCGGCTGGCCGGGGTATCCACCCTGCGCGGGGGTGGCGCTCTGGGCCGCGTACGCCGGCTGGCCGGAGTACGCCTGCGGACCAGGGAAGCCACCTGGCGCCGGGTATCCCTGCTGCGCCGGGTAGGCACCTTGGCCAGGGAACGGCTGGCCGGGATATGCACCGGGACCGGGGTACGCTCCGGCCGGCCATCCGCGGGGCGCCATGACACGGCCGACGTGCTCGCGGTACGGGTCGTCGAGAGGGCCGGCTCCGGCATCCCGCTTCTCCACGTACGCGAGCAGATCGAGATCGAGCCCCTCACGGCGCATGCGGCAGTCGATGTAGATGATGGCGGTCGCCGTCGACTGCACGACGATCGCGACCGACTGCAGCAGCAGCGTGAGCACCTGCGTGAGCAGACCCGTCGCGAGGATCGCGATGATGGCGCTGGGCTCGGGGTCTCCGGTCGGCGCGATCACGGTGGTCAGCCCCATCGAGAGGAACCCGAGCGGAATGCTGACGACCTGCGCGACCGCGCCGAAGATCACCGAGATCACCAGGATGATGCCGAGAGCGGGCCAGAACCGGCCACGCGTGAGCGCCCAGGACCGCTTCAGCGCCTGGACGATCGTGGCGTGCTCGACGATGATCGTGGCCGGCGCGAGCAGCAGCTTGATCATGAGCCACCACGTCAGCGGGATGGCCGCGAGGATCAGCAGGATCGTGAGGACGATCGCCGCCGGGGGCGCGACGATCGCGATGCCGATCATGCCGAGGACGACGAGCACGATGACGGCGATGACGGCCAGGATCACGAGCATCGAGTAGCCGATGAGCCGCCACACGATCGGCTTGATCTGGCGCCACAGCTGACCGAGCGTGAGCTTCTCGGCGACGGCGGCGTGCGTCACCTCGACCACCACGATGCCCTGCACGATGACGCTGAGCGCGCCGGCGGCCAGGCCCAGGACGATGCCGGTCACCGCGGTGATGGCGATCGAGCCGGCCAGCACGGTCTCGTACTCGTCGGTTCCGGGCTGCAGGGTGTCCAGCCGCGAGAACGACGCGAACGACACGCCCAGGACGGCCGCGAGGACGACGAGATAGGCCAGGGTCTGCACGATCAGTGCGAACCCGAGCAGCACTCGGGGATTCTGGCGGAGCGCCGCGAACGAGCGGCCGAGGATCGTGCCGAATGTCAGCGGGTGGAGCGGGATGATGCCGGGGCGGGATGCCGGCGTCCAGGCCGGGTACGCGGTCACGGTCTTCCCCTCTCCGTCGGGCCCGCGTGCGTCCGCGAAGCGGAGCGCCGGGCGGGCCGGACCCCTATCGTTTCACATCGGACGAATGCCCCGCCCCGGCCGTTCGGCGCGGTCACGGCCTGTGCTCGGCCTGCGCTCAGGCGCCGTCGACTACTCTGTGGGGAGCGCATGGGGACGGCGCGTGCCGTGGCCCCGTGCCAGGACGTAAAGGAACGAACGCGCGCGATGACATCACGCATTCTGGTGGTCGACGACGACACCGCCCTCGCCGAGATGATCGGCATCGTGCTGCGCACCGAGGGATTCGAGCCCGTGTTCTGCTCGGACGGCACGCAGGCCGTCGACGCGTGGCGCGACGAGAAGCCCGATCTGATCCTCCTCGACCTCATGCTGCCGGGCATGGACGGCATCGAGATCTGCACGCGGATCCGCGCCGAGTCCGGCATTCCGATCATCATGCTCACCGCCCGAACCGACACCGCCGACGTGGTGAAGGGGCTGGAGTCCGGTGCCGACGACTACATCGTCAAGCCGTTCAACCCGAAGGAACTGGTCGCGCGCATCCGGACGCGGCTGCGGCCGTCGACGCCGCAGGGCAACGACACGCTGCGCATCGGCGACCTCACCGTGGACGTCGCCGCCCATGAGGTGCGCCGAGACGATTCCCCGATCGCGCTGACCCCGCTCGAGTTCGAGCTGCTCGTGGCCCTCGCCTCCAAGCCGCAGCAGGTGTTCTCGCGCGAGATGCTGCTCGAGCAGGTGTGGGGCTACCACTACAAGGCCGACACCCGCCTGGTGAACGTGCACGTGCAGCGGCTCCGGGCCAAGGTCGAGCAGGACCCGGACAACCCCCGGATCGTGACGACGGTGCGCGGCGTCGGGTACCGCGCCGGCGCCGTGGTGTGAGGATCCCGTGACAGCCCCGATCACGGGGGTCACGGCGACCCGGACGCCGCTCAAGGGCTGGCGCCTGTGGCGCGCATGGCCGGGCAACATCGCCACGCTGTGGCGGCGGTCGCTGCGCTTCCGCACGCTTCTCGTGACTCTCGGACTGACGGCGCTCGCCGTCGCCGTCGCGTGCGTGTGGATGGCGCTGGCGATCCAGAACGACCTGTTCGGATCACGGCGGCAGCAGGTTCTGGTCGATGCGGCCCAGGCGCGGTCCTCCGCACAGGAGAGGCTGAACGCTGCCGTTCAGACCGACGGCGTGCAGCTGCAGAACGTCATGACTCTCGCGTACTCGACCCTCAACAACGAGTCATCCAGCAGCCTCCTCGCGGCGCTGCGCATCGGCCCGCCCGTCCCCAACGCGCCGCAGGATTTCACCAGTTACGAGCCGATCGACGAAGTCGTGAGCGACGCCCTGCGTCAGGCCGTGCGAGACAACCCGGACCGGCAGATCTGGCAGTCCGTGGCGCTTCCCACGGCGGACGGCGGGACGACACCCGGGATCATGGTCGGCCAGCAGCTGTCGGTGCCCGGCGTCGCGGAGTACGAGCTGTACCTCGGCTACGACCTCGCCAACGCGCCGCAGACGCTCGGTTTCGTGCAAGGGACGCTGTGGGTGGTCGGAATCGGGCTCGTGCTGCTGATCGGCGGCGTCGCCTGGTTCGTCCTGCGCTCGCTGACGCTGCCGATCAGTGAGGCGGCGGACACCAGCGCACAGCTCGCCGCCGGCGAGCTCGGCGTGCGTCTTCCCGTGCGCGGCGAGGACGAGCTCGCGACGCTCGGCCGCTCGTTCAACGCCATGGCCGACAGCATCGAGTCTCAGATCAAGGAACTCGCCGAGCTGTCGCTCGTGCAGCAGCGATTCGTCTCGGATGTGTCCCATGAGCTGCGCACGCCCCTGACCACGATCCGCCTGGCGGCCGACATGATCAACGACCAGCGCGACGAGTTCGACCCCGCCACGGCGCGTGCGGCCGAGCTGCTGAACAACCAGGTGCAGCGGTTCGAGCTGCTGCTCACCGACTTGCTCGAGATCAGCCGCTACGACGCGGGATCCGTGCAGCTCGACCTCGAGCCGACGAGCCTCGCCCACCTGGCCGAGGACGTCATCGGGTCGATGCAGCAGCTCGCCGAGCAGCACGGCAGCGACGTGCGCCTGGTGGCACCGGGCGGCTATTCGCCGGTCGACATGGACCCGCGCCGCGTTCGGCGGGTCGTGCGCAATCTGCTCGGCAACGCGATCGAGCACGGCGAGGGGCGCCCCATCGTCGTGACCGTCGACAGCAATCAGCAGGCGGTCGCGATCGGCGTGCGCGACTACGGCCTCGGCATGAAGCCCGAAGACGTGGAGCGCGTCTTCGATCGCTTCTGGCGTGCCGACCCGTCCCGCACGCGCACGATCGGCGGGACCGGGCTCGGGCTGTCGATCGCCCTCGGTGACGCCAAGCTCCACGGCGGCGAGCTCGCCGTCTGGTCCGAGCCTGGACGGGGCACTCACTTCGTGCTCACGCTGCCCCGGCGCGGGGCGTCCGTGGCCGGAGCATCGCCGATCCCCGTGGACCCCGGTGACGACTCGATCGCGGCCGTGGAGGAACTGGGGCTGACCCAGCCGATCGAGCTGCCCCACGGAGGTGCGTCGTGACCCCCGTGACAGCCCGACGCCGCGGCCTGGCGCTGCTCCTCGCGGCGTGCGCCGTGGCACTCACCGCCTGCGCCGGCTTTCCCACGAGCGGCCCCATCCAACCCGGAGTGGACCCCGACGACTTCGCGGACGAGTCGCAGAACGTCGCGTTCCTTCCCAACCGGCCGCAGCCGGGCGCAACCCCCGCGCAGATCGTCGAGGGATTCATCGAGGCCGGCACCGGCCCCGGCGTCGGAGGCGACTGGGCGCGCGCCAAGGAGTTCCTCGCGCCGGAACTGCAGGAGACCTGGCAGCCCGAGGTCGGCGTGACGGTGGATGTCTTCACCGAGCGCACGTACACCGAGGACGAGGACGGCGGGGTCACCTTCGGTCTCGATGCGGTCGCCACGGTCGACGATCGCGGCGAGTACGAGCGGGCCGAAGTCCCCGAGCGGACCTTGCCGTTCAGCCTCGCCAAGCAGCCCGACGGCGAATGGCGCATCACCGCGGCACCCGACGGCGTCGTGCTCGACCGTGAGCGGTTCCCGCGGGTGTTCCAGCGCTTCTCGGTCATGTACTTCGACCCGACGGGGGAGTACCTCGTTCCCGACGTGCGGTGGTTCCCCACCACCAATGCGCCTGCCCGCATCACGGCCGCATTGGTCGACCAGCTGCCGAGCGAGTGGCTGGCCGCATCCGTCACCTCCGCGTTCCCCGAGGACGTCACGGCTGTACCGGCGGTCCCCGTCGAGGACGGCGTGGCGCAGGTCGAGCTGTCGGAGCAGGCGCTCGGCGCCGACCAGCGTCAGCTCAACCGGATGCTCACCCAGCTCGAGGCGAGCCTCGCACCCGCGGGCGTGCTCGACGTCGTGATGAGCGTCGGGTCGACCCCGATCCCGGCCGAGGCCGTCGTGACGCACTCGACGCGCGTGCCCGGTGCGCCGCTCGTGCTCACCGAAGCCGGCTTCGGCTTCCTCACCGGCGGTGAGGTCGACCCGATCCCCGGGCTGTCCGAGGCCGTCGCGGCAGCGACGCCGGTGTCCGTGCAGGTGGCACCGAACCGCGACTTCGCGGCGGCCCGGCTGCAGACCGGCACGGTCGCCCGCCTCAGCGCCGAGGGTGCGGACTTCGTGGAGGTCGATCCGCGCGCGGGTCTCATCGACCCCACGATCGACCCCTTCGACATCGTATGGAGCGTGCCGCGCGAGCAGCCGGCGGCGCTGCGTGCCTATCTGCCGTCGGGCGATGCCGTCGACGTCGCCGATGCGTGGCCCGACGCGACCGCCATCAGCGCGATGTCGCTCTCCCGGGACGGCACGCGCATCGCGGCGACCGTGACGGCCGGCGGACGAACAGCGCTGTGGGTCGCGGGAGTCGTCCGCGAGGACGGCATCCCCGTGCGCCTCGGTGCCCCGGTCGCGCTCGCGATCGTGGGCGGCCCCGCGCTCGGCGTGACGTGGCTCGACGACCAGACCATCGGCGTGCTGGCCACGGGCGAAGAGGCCTCGATCGTGCTGGAGCAGGTGGTCGGCGGCCCCACGACAACCACGAACGCGCCCGCCGGGATGACGTCGATCGCCGGCGGCAGCGGAGTCTCGAGCCTGCGTCTGCGTGCGGCCGACGGCACGCTGTACGGGCGGCGCGGCACCACGTGGCAGCCCACCGCGACCGGCGTCGTGGTGCTCGCCACGCAGCAGGGCGCCCCGCAGTAGGCTCCGGGCCGCTTCCTCCCCAGCGGCGGCGGTGCCGCGATTGTCCACCGAACCGGCATCGCGGGTCGCGTGAGGCGCGACGCCAGGCCAAGGTGGCGGCATGATCGCCGACCTGTCCGACGCGTTCCGCCAGGCGTGCGCCGAGGCGCTCGCCCTGCTCCTGCCCGTCGCGTGCGCGGGCTGTGACGAATCCGACGTCGTCCTGTGCGAGCGATGTGTCCTCGCACTCTCGCCCGAGCCGCGTCGCCGCCTCATCGGCGCGGGCGAGACGTCCTTCCCGGTGTGGAGCGGGCTGCGGTTCGAGGCGGTGCCGGCGCGCGTCATCCGGGCGCTCAAAGAAGACGGACGCACCGGACTGGCGCGCGCACTGGCACCCGCTCTCCGCGCCGCGCTCGAGGCGGCCGGCGGTGTCAGCGGAGTGACGGTGGTCGTCATGCCGACGTCGTGGGCGTCGTTCCGTCGACGCGGCTACCGCGTGCCCGACCTGATCGCGCGACGGGCAGGCGTGAGGGTTCATCCACTGCTGCGGCAGACCCGTCGGGTGCACGATCAGCGTCGACTCGACCGTGACGGACGGCGACGCAACGTCGAGGGAAGCATGCGGGCGACGGATGCCGCGGGCCGCCGTGTCATCGTCGTCGACGACGTCGTGACGACCGGCGCGAGCGTCGCCGAAGCCGTCCGCGCACTGCGGGATGCGGGCGCCGAGGTCGTCGCCGCGGTCACCGTCGCCGCGACGCCGCGGCGCGCAGCACGGACGGATGAACCGCAACCAGCCGCATTCCAAACTCACAGGTGACAGAGTCCGAACGCGAGGCTACGGTGGGGCACACAAGGCGACTGATGGTCCGCCGTCCGCTTTCTCCCGATTGGGCCCGGTGGACCGGAACTAGGAGGTCAGGGATGGAAACCAGCATCGTCGGCGTGGGAGTGGGGATCACGGATCGCTTCCGCACTGTTGTCGAAGAGAAGGCCACCCGCATCGAGCACCTCGCGCCTCGCGCGCAACGTGTGGACGTCAAAGTCACACATCGCGCGTATCACAACGGGCGCATGGAGGACGAGACGGTCGAGCTGACTGTCAACGGCCGCGGGCCGGTCGTCCGCGCGGAGGCGACGGACGGCGACAAGTTCACGGCCCTCGATCTCGCCGTCGACAAGCTGTGCGAACAGCTGCGTCGCGCGAAGGACAAGCGCGTCGACGCGCGCAACCACCCCCGAGGAGCGAAGTACGAGAAGGAGCGCGGCACGATCCAGGGCATCGACCTGCAGCCGGCTTCGGTCGAGATGCTCCATGCCGTTGCGACGGGCGAGATCCCGATCGTGAGCGGCAACGAAGCCGAGGAGGGCTACACGCCCGTCGTCATCCGGACCAAGGAGTTCGAGCCGGAATGGATGTCGGTCGAGGAGGCCGTCGACCGCATGGAGCTGGTCGGGCACGACTTCTTCCTGTTCATCGACGCGGCCACCGATCACCCGAGCGTCGTGTACCGGCGCAAGGGATGGGACTACGGCGTGATCTCGCTGGCGACGCAGGCCCAGCCCCAGGAGCTCGCCTCCTGAACAGGCACTGACACACGTCGGGGGCGGGCGGGGGCGGCCCCCCCCGCCGGGGGGGGGGGCGGCCGGGGGTGGGACCCCGGCGCACGCCCCCTCACCCGGCCCGGCCCCCCGGCGGGCGCGGCCGGTTCCGGCCGCGCCCGACGTGTGTTCGGCCGGCGTGAGGTCTCACGCCGGCCGCGTAGCATCGGGGAGGCCGCCGCGCCGGGTCGCGGCATCCGCCCCGCTGCTCTCTCGGAAGGACCGCACGTGATCATCCGCAATGCCCGCCCCTGGGGCGCCGACGCCGCCGACATCGTCGTGGAAGGCGACCGCATCACGGGTCTCCGGCCGCACGACGAGTCCGCCCCGCCGTCGGCGGGCGACGTCGACGGGCGCGGGCGACTGCTGCTGCCGGCCTTCAGCGATGTGCACGTGCACCTGGACTCGTCGCGGATCGGCCTGCCGTTCCGCCCTCACAGTGCCATCGGTAAGGACGGTGGTGCGCCGGGCGTGTGGGGCATGATGCTCAACGATCGCGACAACTGGCGGAACACCGACGTGCCGCATGCCGAGATCGTGGCGGGCACCCTCGAGCGGATGATCGCGAACGGCACCACCCGGGTGCGCACCTACGCGCAGGTCGACGTGGACTGCCGGCTCGAGAAGTACGAGTCCGTCGTGGCCGCCAAGGAGCGCTTCGCGAACGAGGCCGACGTGCAGGTCATGATCTTTCCGCAGGCCGGCATCCTGCGCGAGCCGGGCACCGTCGACGTGCTCGAGGCCGCGCTGCGTGAGGGGGCCGACGTCATGGGCGGCATCGACCCCTGCCAGCTCGATCGCGACCCCGCGAAGCACCTCGACATCGTGTTCGGCCTCGCCGAGAAGTATCAGGTCGAGGTCGACATCCACCTGCACGAACCCGGCGAGCTCGGCGTGTTCAGCACCGACCTCGTCCTCGAGCGCACGCGAGTGCTGGGCATGCAGGGCCGGGTCACGATCTCGCACGGATACGGGCTGGGCTCGGTCTCGGAGGCCGTGACCCGACGGCTCATCGACGAGTTCGCCGAGCTCGACATCGCCATGGCGACGATCGCTCCCTCGACGAGCGGACATCTGCCGCTCGTCGCTCTCGCCGAGGCCGGCGTCCGCGTGGGCCTCGGCGAGGACGGTCAGCGCGATTACTGGAGCCCCTATGGCAACTGCGACATGCTCGACCGCACGTGGCAGCTGGCCTTCGTCAACGGCTTCCGCCGCGACGACCACATCGAGCTCGCGCTCTCCGTGGCCACCGTGGGCGGCGCCTCGATCATGAGCCACTCCTCACCGCGGGTCGCGGGCGTGGGCGACCGGCCGGGCGTCGAGGTCGGTGACCGCGCCGATCTGCTCCTGGTCGACGGCGAGACCCCGACGAGTGCCGTCATGGATCGGGGCAGCGACCGCACGGTCATCCATGACGGCCGTGTGGTGGCCGAGGGGCTGCGGGTCGTGGGCAGCTGACCGGGCACCGACCCGGGGGCCACCCGACAAGAACGAGCCGAGACGACGGATGCCGCGGACCTGCAGGTCCGCGGCATCGGTCGTTCTGCGGGTCAGTCCATGAAGCCGTCGAGCAGGCTGCCGATCACGAGGCCGCCCAGGATGCCGCCCATGAGGTCGCCCCCGCCGCCGCGGCGGCCGCCACCCCAGCCGGCCTGCTGCCCGTACCCGGGTCCGCCCCACTGGTCCGGCTGCGGCCGGGCCGCATCGATGTCGCGCTGCGCCAGCTGCAGGGCCTCGCTCGCCAGGAAGGCGGAGCGGCGGGCCATCGCGAACGCCTGCTCGCGGTGATCCTCGTCGATGTTCGTCGCCGCGGCGGCCGACGTTCCGAGGTACCGGTCCAGGTCGGCGCGGACCCGCTCCGACTCGGCGAGGCGCGTGCGCGCGTCGGCGCCGATCCAGCCACGATGCCCGGCGATCACGTCGCGGGCCACGGCCAGCTGCCGGTCGGCGTCATCGATCGCGTGGCGCACATGCTCCAGCGGCGGGATGGGTCGCGCGGCGCGCTCGCGTGCGGCGGCGATCGCGGCATCCAGCCCGGCATTCGCCTCGCGCAGACGGGTGAGCTGCTCGAACGGGTCGGTGTTGACGCCCGCGGCGGGCAGCGCCGCCAGCGCTGCCTGCAGCTCGCCGATCGCCGTGCTGACGGCCGGGGTCTGCGGCTCGCGCAGAGCGACCACGAGGTCGTCGCGCGAGTCCTCGACGATCGCGGCCAGCGTGGACTCGGCGCGGAGCGCCTCGACCTCGAACGTCTCGACGGCATCCAGCAGCGTCTCGGCCCGGCGCACCGACTCGGTCGCCGCCTCGAGCGCCATGTTCGCCTGCTCGCGCTGCCCGGCCTCGCGGCGACGCTCGGCGACGCCGGCGCTGTGCTCGGCGAAGCCCAGCAGCTGCTCGGCCTCGGACGGGTTCTGCACGACCTGCGACAGCGCGTGCGCCGAGTAGCGCGCGCTCAGGCGCTCGACGGTGGAACGGGCATCGGGCACCCGCAGACGCAGACGCCCGGCATCCGCCCGTACTCTCGCGATGATCTCGGGCGCCCGGCGCGCGCGTTCGATCGGCTCCGCCAGCGCGGTCGTGCGGTCGTCGAGCAGCTGCTCGGCCCACTCGCACAACTGCGCGATGCGCGCATTGCGCGTACGCAGCTCTTCGGGCGTGTCGGGGATCTCGTCGTGATTCAGCTGGTGCAGGTGGAAGGCCTCCTGCAGATGCGTGCGCACCGCCTCGAGCGCCTCGCGCAGGTCCTTCGTCGCGTTCGGGCCGAGTTCGGCCTCGGCGAACGCGAGCTCGTCGGTGGTGAGCCGGATGCGCTCGTCGGCCGCGACGAGCGACTTCTGCGCCTGACGCGCGAGGTCCGCGTCCTGTGCGGTCAGCTCTTCCTGCTCACGTTTGCGCTTGCCCCAGAATCCGGCCATGGATCGATCCTACGGGCGCGGCTGGGAGCGAGCTGTCGGCTGTGCGTTCCGGTGCCCGACGTTCGCGCACAGCGTGCTGCCGTGGTCGCCGGCGCGGGTTCGTCTCGACGCCTGCTGGCCGCGCCCGGGCGCAGAATCGGATCCGCAGGAGCGGATCGCGTCCGTGACACGCCGCCGGCCCCCCAGCCGTTATCGGCGTGTGAGCCTGGCGATCCGCAGGTGCGGATCCGATTCTGTGTGCGCGGCCCGCGGACCGCTCCCGAGCGTTGGTGCGTGCGGGGTCGTATCGACGCCGGTGCCGGCGACGGATGCCTCAGCCGTCGTTGCGCTTGTGCCGCGGCTTGCGGGAGTCGCGGTCGCCGAAGCTGCGGTCCTCGCGCGGCGGCCGGCCACCAGCATCCGTTCGCCGCTGCGGACGCCCGGTGTCGGGACGGATGTCGATCAGCCGACCCGAGATCCGCGTGTCGGACAGACGCGCCATGGTGTCGCTCGAGAGGTTCGCCGGCAGTTCCACCAGCGAGAACTCGGGCTTGATGTCGATCGCACCGAAGTCGTCGCGGCGCAGACCGCCCTCGTTCGCCAGAGCACCGACGATCTGGCGCGGCTCGACGCGGTGGCGGCGGCCGACCGCGATGCGGTACATCGCGAAGCCTTCGCGCGCCTGTCGGTCGCGTCGCTCGCCGCGCGGTGCGCCGGGTCCGCGGTCGTCGCGGCCGGGGCGATCGTCGCGGTCGCGAACCGGTCGCTCGCGGCGCTGCGGCTCGGGGTCGGGCTCGAGGAGGAGCGGCGTCTCGCCCTGCGCGACGATCGCGAGAGCGGCGGCGACGTCGACCTCGGGCACGTCGTGGTTGCGGACGTAGTGGGCCACGATGTCGCGGAACACCTCGATCTGCCCCGACTCGCCCAGCGCAGTCGTGATGCGGTCGTCGAACCGCGCGAGACGGGTCTCGTTGACCTCGTCGACGCTCGGCAGCTGCATCTGCGTCAGTTCCTGGCGAGTGGCGCGCTCGATCGCGTTGACGAGGCCGCGCTCGCGGGGAGTCACGAAGCTGATCGCGTCGCCCGAGCGACCGGCGCGGCCGGTGCGCCCGATGCGATGCACGTACGACTCGGTGTCGGTCGGGATGTCGAAGTTCACCACGTGCGAGATGCGCTCGACGTCCAAGCCACGGGCCGCGACATCCGTCGCCACGAGGATGTCGAGCTTGCCGGACTTCAACTGGTTGACCGTCTTCTCGCGCTGCGGCTGGGCGATGTCGCCGTTGATCGCGGCGGCCGAGTAGCCGCGGGCGCGGAGCTTCTCGGCGATCTCTTCAGTGACGATCTTGGTGCGGCCGAACACGATCATGCCGTCGAAGTTCTCGACCTCGAGGATGCGCGTGAGTGCGTCCATCTTCTGCTGCCACTGCACGATGAGGTAGCGCTGCGTGATCGTCGCCGATGTCGTCGTCTTGGTCTTGACGGTGATCTCTGCCGGATCGTTGAGGTACTGCTGCGACATCCGGCGGATCGTCGCGGGCATGGTCGCCGAGAACAGCGCGACCTGCTTGGTGCTGGGCGTGTCGGCGAGGATCGTCTCGACGTCCTCGGCGAAGCCCATCTTGAGCATCTCGTCGGCCTCATCGAGGACGAGGTACTTCAGCTCCGAGAGGTCGAGCGTGCGCTTCTCGAGGTGGTCGATGATGCGGCCCGGCGTTCCCACGACGATGTGCACGCCGCGGCGGAGCGCCGAGAGCTGCACGCCGTAGCCCTGCCCGCCGTAGACGGGGAGGACATGCACGCCTTTCAGATGCCCGGCATACTTCTCGAACGCCTCGCACACCTGCAGTGCGAGCTCGCGCGTAGGGGCCAAGATGAGCGCCTGCGGGGTCTTCTGCGACAGGTCGAGGCGGTCGATGATCGGCAGCGCGAACGCCGCGGTCTTGCCGGTGCCGGTCTGCGCGAGGCCGACGACATCGCGGCCGGCCAGCAGCGGCGGAATGGTCGCCGCCTGAATCGCCGAGGGGGTTTCGTACCCGATCTCGCGCAGCGCCTTGAGGACCGGTTCGCCGAGGGCCAGATCTGAGAATGTCATCGCCGCGGGCTCGACAGGAGCCTCTGCGTCGATGGAAGTATCCGTGGAAGTCACGCTTAAGGGTAGTGCGTACCGCCTGTGAGGCGACAGGATGCCTCGAGCCCCGGCATCCCGTCGGTTTCACGCGCTTGCCGAGGACAGGTGTTCTGGCGCACACAGGCTGTTCCCCTGCAGGCAGCCTGTGTACCGCAGAACACCTGTGCCGGGCGAGGCCCGAGCGCGCTGCGGCAGCGCCGGGCGAAGGTCAGTGGGGGATGACGCTCTGGGGTGGTCGTCTCACGTGATCGCGGTGCGGCGGGTGAGATCCGGATGCCGCGGCGGGACGAGCCACGACACCGCGGCGATCGCGAGGGGGAGGCCGACGGCCAAGCCGGCCAGCAGCCACCACGGGATGTCCTCGACTCGGAGGTCCGTTTGGGACTGGATCGCGAATCCGATCGGCGGCAGGATGCCGGCCGCCGTCCCCGCGATCGTGCCGAACCCGGCGATCACGAGGCCTTGCCAGAATCCGATGCGGCGCCGCAGACCACGCGTGCCGCCGACCGCCGTGAGAGTGGCATCGTCCGGCCGTCGCTCGAACCGTGCGAGACCGAGGGCGACCGCGCTCGCACCGAGCACCAGCACGGCGACAGCCGCGAGCAGGGGAATGACCCACACCGCATCGCTCGGCGGACCGGACTCATACCGCGGCGCGAGCACCCAATCGGCGGTGCCCGCAATGGCGGCCTGCTCCATCAACCTGTCGATTTCGACGGTCTCCGGCGGCGTCGCGAACGACGCGATGACGGACTCGGGCTGCGCCACAATTCCCGAGCGGGCCGCGGTCGCGGGCGAGATCGCGACCGAGATGGGCTGGAGGGGCAGATCGACGACGACCGCTTCGACGTCCGTCGTCCACAGCGGCTCGCTGACTTCGGGCATTCCCCACTCGGCGGGCCGCTTCGCGGGGTCCCAGATGTTGTCGGGGATGCGGCCCTCGCTCGCGTCGCCGACCGGCCACGCGGCCACCTCGATGCTGCCGTCGGCGACGTAGCGCGGATCGGCGACGAGGGCGGCGCCGTCGCGGTAGGCGGCGAGGTCCGACGGCGACAGCGACGTGCCCAGGGCAGTCTCGAGGTCCTGAGGATCCACCACCGAAAGGGGATTCTGCGGGCTCTGCCCCATGGTGGAGAAGCTGTTCTCGACCGACGGATCCAGCAGGTACCGGTCGGGCAGCAGCGCCATCGCGAACTCCGCGTCGGCGCCGTTCTGGGCGTTCGCGGTGAACCAGGCATTCTGCTGCCGGCTGATCACCGCCGCCTCGGCCGCCCCGACGCCCTCTGCCAGCTCCACGGCGGCACGAGCCGCGAGTTCGGCATCGGCTGTCGGCACCCCGTCCATCCCGGGTGGCATCACGTCGATGGCGAGGCTTCCGAGCGGCGCCTGGTAGAACCACGTCCGCGCGGTGTTGGCCGTCTGCATCGAGGACTGGCCGAGCGCGAAGACCCCGATGAAGACCGTGGCCGCGATCGCCGCGAAAGCGGGCACGGTCCGCGAGGCGTTGGCCGCGGCATCCCGCGAGGCGATCCGCGCGGCGAGATCGATCCTCGACAGCACGCGCGATGTCCGCCACAGCAGCCAGCCGCCCGAGATCAGCACGCCGATCTGCACCAGGATCGGCCCGATCACGATCCCGAACGGCGGGATCGCGCGCAGCGGGGAGTCAGGTGCCATGTCCGGCATGGTGTGCAGCGCCGCGGCGGCAAGCCCCGAGCCCAGCGCGATCAGGGTGCCGGTCACCAGCAGCACCGAACCCCAGATGGGACGGTTGGCGCGCGGAACCTGCGGCCGCCGGGCACCCCGCAGCGCGCTGATCGTGTCGGACCGTGTCACCGTCCTGGCCGGAAGGAGAGCGGATGCCGTGCCCACCAGCACTGCGAAGCCGAAGACGCCCGCGAGCACCGGCCACGGCAGGTGGAACCCCCAGTACTGTGTCGCACTGCCCGTGGCAGTGAGCCCCATGACGGCGGCCGCGACGCCGATGCCGCCTGCGACGCCGAGCACGCCTCCGATCACACCGAGCGTCGTGCCCTGCAGCGCGATGGTGCGCGCCAGGTCGCGCGGTCTCGCTCCCACGCTCGCGGCCACCGCGAGCGCGCGCTGCTGTCGCCGGGCCGAGACGGCGAAGGCGGCCCCCGCGAGCATCACGGCCACATAGGCGGCGAACACTCCGGCGACGGCGAGCACGGTGAGCGTCATCCAGATCGAGTTCAGCCACGCCTGGTGAGCGTTCGCAGCCTCGACGGTCGTCACGGTCGGGGGGTCGAGCACGACCTCGCGCGAGTAGGCGACGATGCCGTCCTCATTGAGTGCTGCGACGTCGCTCCAGGCGAGGGGGAGCGTGGGCAGATACCACCGCTGCTCGCCGGCGACGAGGGCGGCGTCGGGGAGGAAGACCGCGGCAGCGGAGTCGGGAAGAGTCGCGGCATCCAGCGTGCCGACGACCGTGTAGGTACCGGACGGATCCGCCCCCTCGATCGTCAGCTCGCCGCCGATCGCGATGCCCAGCCGCTCCAGCGCGGCCTCGGTCACCATCGCCTCGCCGGGCGCCGTCACCCGGGCGCCGTCCGCAAGGTCGAATCGGCCTTCGAATCGCCGATCCCACGCAGGACCGCCCCACGCTTCGAGGCGGGCGGTGCCGCCCACTGTCTCGACGGTCGCCTCGCCGTGAGTCAGCTCGATCGTCGCCGTCCCACCCGGGAGCGACCCTGACGGATCTTCGAGCGGCGCGCCGTCCGGCGCTTCCCAGCCGCCGTTCTCGGTGGCGGGGTAGCCGTTCCAGTCGGGCTGCGTGGGTGCCTGCCAGAACCCGGCATCGGGTACGCCCACCGGTGCGACCCACGCCTGCATGGCACCGAGCTCGACGGTGGCCTGCTCCTCGGGAGTGCCGACGGAGCTCATCGCGTACACCGAGTACGCGCTCATCGCCGCGATCGGCAGGGCGATCAGCGCCACGACCAGGACGCTCGATCCTTTCGCCCGCACGACCTGGCGGCGTGCCAGCCGCGCTGCGACGCGCCACCTCGCCCATCCGCCGCCGCGCCGGGGGGCGGCATCCGTCGCCCTGTCGTCGGTTCCGGATGCCTCGACCGGCGCCTCCAGAAGCTCGGTCATCGCGCGGCCAGCAGCGTGTCGGCGGCGTCCCGACGCGACTCGTCGACGATCCGGCCGTCGCGCAGGAACACGATCCGGTCGGCGAAGGCGGCATGGCGCGCCTCATGGGTGACGAGGATGCCGGCGGCTCCGGCATCCACCCTCGCGCGCAGCATCTTCAGCACCATCTCGCCGGTCACCGAGTCCAGGGCTCCTGTCGGCTCGTCGGCGAGGATCAGCCTCCTGCCCCCGACCACCGCGCGCGCGATCGCGACGCGCTGCTGCTGTCCGCCGGAGAGATCGTCGGGGTACGCGGCGGCCTTGTCGGCCAGTCCGACCGAGGCCAGCGCATCCCGGCCGGCGCGACGGGCGACGCGGGCGCGGAACCCGTCGAGCTCGAGCGGGAGCGTGACGTTCTCGAGGGCGGTGAGCGTCGGGATGAGGTTGAAGTCCTGGAACACGAAGCCGAGCGACCGTCGCCGCAGCTGGGCGAGCTGCTTGGCGTTCTGCTCGCTGAGGAAGGATCCTTCGATCACGACCTCGCCCGTGGTCGGCGTCGCCAGACCTCCCGCGATCGTCAGCAGCGTCGACTTGCCCGAGCCGGACGGCCCCATGACCGCGACGAGTTCGCCCTGCCGCACCTCGAAGTCGACGCCCGAGAGCGCCGAGACGGCGGTCTCGCCGTGGCCGTACTGCTGCGTCACGCCGATGAGCCGCAGCACCGCGTCGGTCATGCGGATGCCTCGGCCTTCGCCGGGCGGCCGCGCTTGGGTTTGTCGGTCGACAGCTCGAGGGCCATCGCGTGGTCGGGATGCAGCGCCAGACGCTGCTCGGTGTGGTCGAGCCAGCGCACCTCGGCCTCGGCCGCGAAGATCATCGAATCGACGACGAGCGACCAGGCGAGCTCCTCAGGACCGTCGGGGTTCGAGCCGGCGTACTTCGCACGGTTGAGTTCCTGCAGCTGCGCGAGCGACGATCGGCGCTGCGTCTGGATGATTGCCGCGACATCCACCCCCGGAAGGGTCATCGCGATCGCGAGTTTGATCGCGAGCTCGTCTCGCGTGCCCTGCCCGCGCTGCACGGGGGAGTCCAGCCACGAGCGCATCTCGGCGGTGCCGGCATCCGTGATCTGCCAGTAGACGTGCCCGTGCTCGTCGACGTCGCCCTTCTCGACGAGCCCGTCGCGTTCCAGGCGATCCAGCGTGTTGTAGATCTGACCCACGTTCAGCGGCCAGGTCGACCCGGTGCGGCGGTCGAATTCCGCCCGCAGCTGGTAGCCGTAGCACGGCCCCTGATCGAGGATCGCGAGCAGGCTCTGTCGTACCGACATCCGGGACTCCTTCGGTGCATACCGGGTATGTAATTGCCGAGTATATACATACCGGGAAATGAGCGGAGGTCATGACCGCCCGTGTCGGCGACGGTCAGCTCAGCCGGCGGCGGTCAGCTCGTCGAGCGCCTCGGTCACGCCCGGCTTCGGGATGTTGCATCCATCGACCGGGTACGCGGGTCGGATCGCCCGGCCATCGGCGTCGACGAGCCAGACGTCGGGAACGATCACGCCGATCGCCGAGCACGGCCCCGGCCACTTCGGGTCGTTCGGCACCGCGAACGCCGCCAGGAGCGGCGCGAGATCGCCTTCGAGCCGACGCGGCTCGACCGGCTCGGCAGTCAGAGCCGGTTCGGGCGCGTCAGGGGGAGCCTCCGCGAACTGCTCCGGAGTGATCAACTCCAGCGGGGCGTCGGGCCGGGGTGCGAGCTCGAGCACGGGATCGCACACGTACACGGCGACCGGCTCGAAGCCGTCTGGCACGGCACCCCAGCCGACGTCCCATTCGGCGGAGCAGTCCACCGCCGCAACCGCCTGCGACGGCGGCGTCACCGGCGGCGGCACGGGCACGGCCTCGGGGTGCGACGCGCAGGCCGTCACGCTGAGCGCGAACGCTGCGACCACGACTGCCCGCCAGGGCACCGGCATCCCGCGCGGCCGTCGTCTTCTCACATCTCCATGCTGTCCTCACCCAGCGCACGTCAAGGTCACGGGTGGATAACATAGGCAGGTATGCCTGGGGCCATGCGTCCCGGCGGCACCGGCGCCGATCGCGCCACCCGACAGATGGAGACACTCCGTGGCCAACCCCCTCGAGAAACTGCTTCGCGCCGGTGAGGGTCGCATCCTCCGGCGGCTCCAGCAGGTCGTGAAGGCCGTGAACGCCCTCGAAGAGGACTACGAGCACCTGAGCGACGAAGAGCTCCGGGGCGAGACCGCCGAGCTGCGTGCCCGCTTCGAAGCGGGGGAGACGCTCGACCAGCTCATGCCGGAGGCGTTCGCCGCCGTCCGCGAGGCGGCGAAGCGTACACTGGGCCAGCGCGCCTACGACGTCCAGCTGATGGGTGGCGCCGCCCTCCACCTCGGCAACATCGCCGAGATGAAGACCGGTGAAGGAAAGACGCTCACCGCCGCGTTCCCGGTGTACCTCAACGCGATCGCGGGCCAGGGCGTGCACGTCATCACGGTCAACGACTACCTCGCGTCGTATCAGTCCGAGCTCATGGGACGCATCTACCGTGCGGTCGGCATGACCACCGGCACCATCGTCGCGGGTCAGACGCCCGAGGTGCGGCGCGAGCAGTACAACGCCGACATCACGTACGGCACCAACAACGAGTTCGGCTTCGACTACCTGCGCGACAACATGGCCTGGCGCAAGGAAGACCTCGTGCAGCGCGGGCACTACTTCGCCATCGTCGACGAGGTGGACTCGATCCTCATCGACGAGGCCCGCACGCCGCTCATCATCTCGGGTCCGTCGTCGGGCGAGGCGAACCGGTGGTTCGTCGAGTTCGCCAAGATCGCCAAGACCCTCGAGGTGGGCGTCGACTACGAGGTCGACGAGAAGAAGCGCACCATCGGCGTGCTCGAGCCTGGCATCGAGAAGGTCGAGGACTACCTCGGCATCGACAACCTGTACGAGTCGGCGAACACCCCCCTCATCTCGTTCCTCAACAACTCGATCAAGGCGCTCGCACTGTTCAAGCGCGACAGCGACTACGTCGTCATGAACGACGAGGTGATGATCGTCGACGAGCACACCGGCCGCATCCTGGTCGGACGCCGCTACAACGAAGGCATCCACCAGGCCATCGAGGCCAAGGAGGCCGTGCCGGTCAAGGCCGAGAACCAGACTCTGGCCACCGTCACGCTGCAGAACTACTTCCGCCTCTACGAGAAGCTCGCCGGCATGACCGGTACCGCCGAGACCGAGGCGGCGGAGTTCATGTCGACCTACAAGCTCGGCGTCGTGCCGATCCCGACCAACAAGCCGATGATCCGCAAGGACATGCCCGACCTCGTCTACAAGAACGAGCAGGCGAAGTTCGACCAGGTCGTCGAAGACATCGCCCGGCGGCACGAGTCGGGCCAGCCGGTGCTGGTGGGCACCGTCAGCGTCGAGAAGAGCGAGTACCTCTCGCGACTGCTGGCCAAGAAGGGCATCAAGCACGAGGTCCTCAACGCGAAGAACCACGCGCGCGAGGCTGAGATCGTCGCCCGCGCCGGACGCCTGGGCGCCGTGACCGTCGCGACGAACATGGCCGGACGAGGCACCGACATCATGCTCGGCGGCAACGCCGAGTTCCTCGCTGTGCAGGAGATGAAGGCGAAGGGCCTCGACCCCGTCGAGACTCCCGAAGAGTACGAGGCCGCGTGGGATGCCGTGTACGAGGGCACGCGCGACAAGGTCGCCGAGGAGGCCACGAAGGTGGTCGAAGCCGGCGGTCTCTATGTGCTCGGCACCGAGCGCCACGAGTCCCGCCGCATCGACAACCAGCTGCGCGGACGCTCGGGCCGCCAGGGCGACCCCGGTGAGAGCCGCTTCTACCTGTCGCTGACCGACGACCTGATGCGCCTGTTCCAGTCGGGCGCCGCCGAGGCGATCCTGGCGCGGACGAACTTCCCCGACGACGTCGCCATCGAGTCGGGGATGGTCTCGCGGGCGATCAAGTCGGCCCAGAGCCAGGTCGAGGCGCGCAACGCCGAGATCCGCAAGAACGTCCTGAAGTACGACGACGTCCTCAACCGACAGCGCGAGGCGATCTATTCGGACCGCCGGCACATCCTGCAGGGCGATGACATCGCCGACCGGGTGCAGCACTTCATCGAGGACGCGATCAACGCCGTCATCGACGACCACACCGGCTCGGGTCACAGTGAGAACTGGGACTTCGACGCGCTGTGGACCGAGCTGAAGACCCTGTATCCGGTGGGTGTGACCATCGATGAGGTCGTGGCCGAGGCATCCGGCCGTCGCGGGGGCATCACGTCGGAAGGCCTCAAGCGCGAGATCCTGTCGGACGCCCGCATCGCGTATGACAAGCGCGAAGAGACGCTCGGCACCGCTGCCACCCGCGAGCTCGAGCGCCGCGTCGTGCTGCAGGTGCTCGACCGCCGCTGGCGCGACCACCTCTATGAGATGGACTACCTCAAGGACGGCATCGGCCTGCGTGCCATGGCCCAGCGCGACCCGCTGATCGAGTACCAGCGCGAGGGCTACCAGATGTTCCAGGCGATGATGGGCCAGATCAAGGAGGAGTCGGTCGGCTACCTCTACAACCTCGAGGTCGAGGTGCGTCGCGCCGGCGAGGGCGAGGCCGCCCAGGTCGAGGCGAAGGGTCTCGGGGCCGAGCAGGTCGAGGGTCAGCGTCTGCAGTATTCGGCGTCGAACGACGCCGGCGAGGTCGAGGTGCGCAACGACCGCGGCCAGGTGCAGCAGGCGGCGACCACGCGTCTGCGCCAGGCGGCTGCGGCTGCCGCGGCAACGCCCGCACAGGCGCCGGCGCAGGCTGCTCCGGCGGCCGAAGCGCAGCGCGGGGCCTTCGGACAGCGGACGGATGCCGCGGCTCAGCCGCCGCAGCAGGCTCCGCAGAACCGGGCCCAGCGTCGCGCGGCCGAGCAGCGCAAGAAGTAGGCGCCGCGTTCGGGTCACATCGAGATCAGGTGATTTCGCCGAGGTAGGACGATCTCGCGCGGAACGTCCTGCGCTGGCGAGATCACCTGATCTCGCGACGGGCCGTCCGGGCCACGGGCGGTCGATTGGACCCGACCCGGCGCGGATATCCTGAGGCGATGAGTCCACTCCGCTCTCTCGACCAGTCCAGCAAGCTCAAGAACGTTCTCTACGAGATCCGTGGGCAGGCACTGGCCGAGGCCGACCGGCTGGAGAACGAGGGGCACTCGATCCTCAAGCTGAACACCGGCAATCCCGCGGTGTTCGGCTTCGAGGCGCCGTTCCAGATCGTGCGCGACATGATCGAGGCGGTGCCGCACGCGCACGGCTATAGCGACAGCAAGGGCATCATGTCCGCGCGTCGCGCGGTCGTCTCGCGTTACGAGCAGGAGCCGGGCTTCCCGCAGTTCGACCCCGACGACGTCTACCTCGGCAACGGCGTGTCGGAGCTCATCACCATGACGATGCAGGCTCTCCTCGACGAGGGCGACGAGGTGCTGATCCCGGCTCCGGACTACCCGCTGTGGACAGCGATGACGAGCCTCGCCGACGGCACGCCGGTGCACTATCGCTGCGACAACGAGAACGGCTGGCAGCCGGACCTCGAAGACATCCGCGCCAAGATCACGCCGGGCACCAAGGCGATCGTCGTCATCAATCCCAACAACCCGACCGGCGCGGTCTACACGCGCGACGTGCTGCAGGGCATCGTCGAGATCGCCCGCGAGCACTCGCTGCTGCTGCTCTCGGATGAGATCTACGACCGGATCCTGTACGACGACGCACAGCACATCCCGCTGGCGACGCTTGCCCCGGATCTGCTGTGCCTGACGTTCAACGGCCTGTCCAAGACCTACCGGGTGGCGGGGTTCCGCTCGGGCTGGCTCGTCATCACCGGACCGAAGAAGCACGCCGCCGGCTTCCTCGAGGGCATCCAGCTCCTCGCCTCGACGCGGCTGTGCCCCAACGTCCCGGCGCAGCACGCCGTGCAGGCGGCGCTCTCGGGGGTGCAGTCGATCGAGGCGCTGGTCGCTCCGACTGGACGTCTTCACGAGCAGAGGGATGCCGCGTGGGAGGGTCTCGAGCGGATCCCCGGTGTCACGTGCATCAAGCCGCAGGGTGCGCTCTACGCGTTCCCGCGGCTGGATCCCGAGGTCTACGAGATCCGCGACGATGCCAAGCTCGTCTACGACTTCCTCGTGGCCGAGCACGTGCTCCTGGTGCAGGGAACAGGTTTCAACTGGCCGACACCGGATCATCTCAGGATCGTGACGCTGCCCGAGGCGCGAGTGCTCTCGGAGGCCGTCGAACGGCTGGGCAACTTCCTGTCGTCGTACAAGCAGTGAGGTCGTGAGAGCGGCTTCGGGGCGTTCGTCAACCCCTTCCGTGACAGCGGTGCTCGTTCCTAGCCTCGCGGCATGGCCATTCAACTGAATCAGCCCGCCTTGCGGCACGCGCGGGCACTCATCCGCCAGGGCAAGGTCGTCCGCGACGAACGGGACGACTGGTCGGAGGCTGCGCCGACGGCCGATGAGGAGAACGCCTTCATCGAACGCGAGGGCTGGACGGAGTTCTCGCACTGGCATCTCGGCATCGATCGCCGCGAGGACCCCGAGACCAAGGGGGCGTACTCGTTCCCGGTCGGGGACTTCCGGCGCGTGCACCGCGCGGGAGTCATCTCAGCCGAGAGCCGGGCGGGGCAGTACGACCACTATGAGATCCGCGACGCTCTGAAGGCGCTTCTGCGCCTGATCGACGAAGACGACGAGAAGTGACGATCGGGCCGGCCACGACGCTGGGGTCGGCCCGTTCGCCTGTCGGGACCCGTGCTCAGAGCAGGGCGAGGGATGTCGCGCGCCAGCGCCCGTCCATGCCCTCCAGGCGCATGGCCACCGCGCGGGTGCGCGCCGGCCCCTGCACGATGACGACCGCCTCGATCACGCCGTCGGCGGGGGAGGACTCGTGCACCGAGAGGATCGCATGCGCCGGCCGCTTCGCCGGCACGCCGCGCGCGCTGCGCGCCCGGGTGGCGAGGTTCGAACGCGTCACCAGCTTGCGGTACGGGTCTTCGGTGAGCCATCGCGCGAGCTGATCGACCTCGCGCACGCCCGCCAGGACTTCGAGGACGCCCCTGGTGAGGTTGCGCAGGAAGGGCTCCGGATCGGGGAGCGCCGTGGACGGTGTGCGCTGCGGGGCGAAGAACTCGGAGAGTTCCGCGCCGCGCGGCGCATGGGAGACGCGGACCGAGCCCGCGGGCGTCGTTGCCATGGGTGCCTATCTCGACAGTGGGGGATGTCTTGGGGACAGTACAACACACGGCGAACTCTCAGGAAAATCCGCGGCCCGGTTCCTGTGGATAACTCGGTGGCCCGCCGCGGGGATTGCCCTAGCCTCGCTGAGTGCGCTGGGATCGCTTCTTCGACGACCTCGAGGATCAGCTCGCCTCCGAATGGGAGGCCGAACGGGCCGCGCTCGACACGGAGGCGGAGCGGCTGCGCCTGTCGCGGGTGGCCCTCACTGAGCGGCTGACGTTGCTCACCGGCGGCGAGGCGGGTGCGCCGGGCGCCGTGTTCGAGCTCGCCGACGGCACGACCCTGCGCGCCGGGGTGACCGGCGTGGGCGCCGACTGGGTGGCGCTCGCTCCGGCAGAGGGTCGTGCCGGCGCCGTTCTCGTGCCGATCGGGGCGATCGTGGCGATCGGGATGCCCCACGCCGACCTGCTGCGGACGGCACGGCCTGCGCCCGCCCGGCCGGCGCTCGCCGAGCGCCTCACATTCGGATTCGTGCTGCGCGACCTCGTGCGACGACGCGCGGGCGTCGCGGTGCATCTCTCATCGGGCAGGTCCTTCACCGGGACGATCGATCGTGCCGGCGTGGATCACTTCGACCTCGCGCTGCACGACCCCGGCGCCGCGCGCCGCGCGGAGGCGGTGTCGGGCTACCGGATCGTGCCGTTCGCTGCGGTCGCCTGGATCCGCGCCGATGAGGCGCCCGCGCTGCCCTGACGATCACAGGCGGGCGAGGGGATGATCGGCGGCGCGCCGCTCCGCTCGTCCGGCCGCGCGCTCAGTCCGGATTGCGGACCTGGCCGGTGCCCCACAGCTCGGGGAAGCTGGCGTTCTGCGACTGGCGCCACAGCGCCATGCGACGCGCCTCCTCGGCCTGCTCGTCGAGGTACTCCGACACACTCGCCCCGTCGATCCGCCAGCGGGCCGGTGCGCCGACGCGCATGCCGCGGAGTCGCCCCTCGTGGACCAGTGCCATGACCTCGTCGACCGACACGCCGAGCACCTCGCCCACCTGTGCGGGCGCGAGCAGACGCACGTCGGACGTCGGGTCTTCGGGCATGCCCCCATTATGGCGCGGTGCCCGTGGGCGGGGCCGGGTGCGCAGGGTGCTGTGGATAACGCCGGACGCTGCTCCGGCCGTTGGGCGACGATGGGAGGCATGACCGTGAGCGACCCCGTCCGCACTCCGCGCCGCGCCTTCTGGGGAGACGCGCGCTTCTTCCTCGGCATCCTCCTCATCGTCGCCTCCGTGGCCGGTGTCTGGCTGGTGGTCGCGGCGGCGCGCAACACGGTTCCGGTGTACGCGGCGACGCACACGATCGTGCCCGGCGAGCCCATCTCGGCCGACGACGTCCGGGTCGTCGACGTCGCGTTGGGACCGCTCGCCGACAAGTACCTCACCCCCGACGACATCGGCGAGGCGGCGGTCGCGACGCGCACGATCGACGAGGGAGAGCTCGTGCCGACGGCATCCGTCGGCGCCGCCGATTCGGCGCGCACCACCAGCGTGGTCGTGCGCAGCGCGGTCGATGTGCCGGCGTCGGTCGCCGCCGGCACGGTCGTGGAGGTGTGGTCGGCGCCGCTTCTCGAGCAGGGCAGGTACGACGCCCCGCGCATCCTGGTCGCCGACGCGACGGTGGTCTCGGTCACGCGCGACGAGTCGATGATCGGCGGCGGATCGGCGGCGCTCGAGCTGGTGATCCCGCGGGCCGACGTCGCGAGCACCCTTGCTGCGATGGCGGACGAGTCAGCTCTGTCGGTCGTGCCGACGGCGGGCGCCGGCTCGTGAAGGTCATCGTCGCGGTCGGTGACGACGACGCCGGCGTGATTCCCGCAGGGCTTCGCCGTGAAGGGATCGACGTGATCGCGGAGTTCGCGGCATCCGCCCTCGCGATGGCGGCGGAGGAACGGATGCTGGGCGCCGAGGCAGAGACGGTGCTGCGGGCGATCGCCGAGGCCGACGCGGTGGTCGTCGAGGTGTCTCGTGTGACGATGTCGCCCACCGTCGTGGCGATGTGCGACCGTGCGGGCACGCGGATCGTCCCGCTCTGCGACGACGAGGCCGATCGCCGGCTGGCGGCGGCCTGCGGGCTCGAGGCTCCCCTCGCGCGCGATGCCGACCCGTGGCGGATCGCCGATGCCCTCGTGGAGGCGCCGGGGCGCGAGCCCGCGGCATCTGCCTCCCGCCCGCAGCCCCGGGTGATCGTGGTGTGGGGGCCGGCGGGAGCGCCCGGCCGTTCGACCGTCGCCACCGAGCTCGCGGTCGAGCTCGCCCGTGGCGGGCGCCATGTCGGACTCGTCGACGCCGACACCCACGCGCCGTCGATCGCGCTCACGCTGGGTCTCGCCGATGAGGGGCCGGGGTTCGCCGCGGCGTGCCGCCAGGCCGAGCTCGGAGGGCTCGACGCGCGGGAGCTGACACGCATCGCCCTGCCGCTCGGGCGGACCGGCGTCGACGTGCTGACCGGGCTGAATCGTCCCTCGCGGTGGCCCGAGCTCAGTGAGCGCCGCGTGACGGCCGCCCTCGCCGCGTGCCGGGAGTGGGCCGACTACACGGTCGTCGACGTCGCCGCGCCGCTCGAGCGCGACGAGGAGATCATGAGCGACCTCGACGGCCCGCGCCGCAACGCCGCGACCCTGGCGGCGCTGCGTGCGGCCGACCTCGTGGTCGCAGTCGCCGGAGCCGATCCGCTCGGTGTGGCGCGGTTCCTGCGCGCGCACGCCGATCTGCGGGCGACCGTGGGCGCGACGCCCGTCGCGGTCGTCGCCAACGGGCTGCGACCGGGTGCGCTGGGAATCGACGCCCGCGGCCAGGTGCGCCGGACGCTCGACCGCTTCGGCGGCGTGGGGGAGGTGTGGTTCCTGCCACAGGACCCGCGGTCGGCCGATGCCGCGCTGCTGGCGGCGCGCCCGATCGCCGAGGTGGCGCCGCGGTCGCCGCTGACCCTGGCCGTCCGCCGGTTCGCCGGAGAGGCCGTCGTCGCCCCGCCCGAGGCATCGCAGACCGCGCGCGGCAACACCGCCCGCAGCATCCGCCCCGCCCGGCGGGTCGCGAGGCGGCGACCCTGGTCGCGGCGAGATGGCGGCGAACAGGCGGACCACCAGACGGACTCCGACCACACGCCCGTCGAGCGGTCGCGTGACGCGCGCGCCCTAGGCTAGGGACGTGTCGACCCTCAGCGATCTCGTCTACGCCCAGGGCCGTTCGAGCGAGGAAGACGTCGAATGGCTGCACCGACTCGCCGGTGACGGCCAGCTTCTGGCCGATCTGGCCTTCGCCGACATCGTGCTCTGGGTCCCGACCTCCGACGACGCCTTCGTCGCGGTCGCACACACCCGCCCGAGCGGCGCGGCGACGCTCTTCTATCGCGACATCGTGGGCGACCGGGTGCGCCCGCAGTGGCGCACGCAGGTGCGTGACGCGTTCCAGACCGCGAAGATCGTCGACTCGGCCTCGCCCGACTGGTTCGAAGAGACCCCGACGCGGGTGCGCGCCGTGCCGGTGGTGCGCGGCCGCGGCGCACAGGCTCAGACGATCGGGGTGCTGACCCGCCACACGAACCTCGGCGAGGCACGCACGCCGTCGCGGCAGCAGATCACGTTCAACGACTGCGCCGACGACATCTTCGGGATGGTCGCCTCGGGCGAGTTCCCCGATCTGGCCGCTCCCACCTCGCCGCGTCGCGGCGCGCCACGCGCCTCGGACGGGCTGATCCGGCTCGACGTCGACGGCATCACGACCTTCGCGAGCCCCAACGCGCTCTCGGCGTTCAACCGGCTCGGCTTCGAGGACGAGCTCGAGGGGGAGTCACTGGTCGAGGTCGTCACGCAGATCCTGCCCGCCAAGCGGCAGTTCGACGAATCGCTCCCGGTCGTCGTGACGGGGCGCGCGCCGTGGCGCACCGACCTGGAATCCCGCGGCGTCACCGTGTCGCTGCGCACCATTCCGCTGCGCGACAACGGCAGCCGCATCGGCGCGATCGTGCTGTGCCGCGATGTGACCGAGATCCGTCATCAGGAGCAGGAGCTCATCACCAAGGATGCGACGATCCGCGAGATCCACCATCGCGTCAAGAACAACCTGCAGACGGTCGCGTCGCTGCTGCGCATCCAGGCACGCCGTTCGCACACCGAAGAGGCGCGCGAAGCGCTGACGCAGGCCATGCGACGCGTGTCGGCGATCGCTGTCGTGCACGACACGCTCTCGGAGGGACTCGCGCAGAACGTGGACTTCGACGAGGTCTTCGCGCGTGTCCTGAAGCTCGTCGCAGAGGTCGCGGCGGCGCCGAACACCCGCGCGCGCACGCACTCGACGGGCACCTTCGGCACTCTGCCCAGCGAGTACGCCACACCGCTCGCGCTCGCACTGACCGAACTGGTCACCAACGCCGTCGAGCACGGCCTGGCCGGTCAGGAGGGCGACGTCGAGATCATCGCGGACCGCTCCGACGATCGCCTCGAAGTGCGCGTGCGCGACACCGGTTCGGGCTTGCCCGAGGGTCAGGTCGGCCGGGGGCTCGGCACGCAGATCGTCCGCACCCTGATCCAGGGCGAGCTCGGCGGCACGATCGACTGGCACACGATCATGGGCAGCGGCACCGAGGTCACGATCGACATCCCGCTGCGCTACATCGAGCGGGCCAAGCAATGAAAGAAGCGGATGCCGGGAGCCCCGGCATCCGCTTCTTGAAGGTCGTCGTTATGAAGCCCGTCGGGCCCGCGCAGCGCGGCGCTTGAGAGCACGGCGCTCGTCCTCGGACAGACCACCCCACACGCCGGAGTCCTGTCCGGACTCGAGTGCGTACTGGAGGCAGATCTCGGTCACCGTGCAACGCGCGCACACCGACTTGGCCTTCTCGATCTGGTCGACCGCCGGACCGGTGTTCCCTACAGGGAAGAACAGTTCGGGGTCGACGGTAAGGCAGGCGGCTTTGTCGCGCCAGTCCATGGTGATGCTCCTTGATGCAGTGGTGGGAGATGAGGGCCGGTTCGGGTCCGATACCCTGTGGGAAGTGCGAGACTTGCTCGCCCCACGTCGCTGTGGGAGCACACGGCTTCACCAATCGTCCCATAGCGGTTTACCTGAATCAAGGGTTGACCGGCGGGTACCTGTGGTACTTGCTGTGTGTTCTCTCAGTGGTATGGAGGATTCACACAAACCACCCCGCCGGGTGGGAAGGAGTCGACGGAGAATGCGGACAAACGTGTCCGGAAGGGTCGCCGCGGTCCTGGTCATCCTCGAGGGACTGGGCGTCCTCGTGCTCGCCGTCTGGCAGCTCGTCGCCCTGTTCTCAGGCGACACCGGTTCGATCGAGAGTGCGATCGCATTGGTGGTCCTGACCGTCGTCGGTGCGGCGGCTGTGCTGGCCTTCGGCGTCGCGACCTGGCGCGAGCAATCGTGGGGTCGTTCCGGCGCGATCGTCACGCAGCTGCTCATCCTCGCCGTCGCACTCGGCGCGGCAACCGGGGCCTACGCCGACCCGGGCATCGCTCTCGTGCTCGCCGTGCCCGCGGTCGTGGTGCTCGTCCTGCTGGTGCTCGCCGTCCGCGAGGCGGGCCGTGCCGCGCGCGGCGGCGGGCCGGTCTAGACGCCGACGAGCGTCCGGACGCGGGCGACGTGCCCCGTCGCCTTCACGTTGTACAGCGCCTGGTCGACCTTGCCGTCCTCGTCGATGACGAAAGTCGAGCGGATGACACCCATCACGGTCTTGCCGTAGTTCATCTTCTCGCCCCACACACCGTAGGCCTCGTGCACGGAGTGATCGGGGTCGCTCAGCAGGTCGTAGGTCAGCCCGTCGCGCTCGCGGAAGCGCCGGAGCTTCTCGGGCTCGTCGCGCGAGATCCCGAGCACGGTGTACCCCGCGGCCTGCAGCGGTGCGAGGCTGTCGCGGAAGTCGCACGCCTCGCTGGTGCAGCCCGGCGTCATCGCCTCCGGGTAGAAGAAGAGGATCACGCGCCGGCCGCGGAGGTCGCGCAGGCTCACGGGTCGCTCGTCCTGATCGACGAGGGTGAAGTCAGGGGCGGGGGAACCGGATTCGAGGCGCGTCGTGGTCACCGGTCCAGCCTAGGCCGGTCACGGCCGCAGGGCACGGTTCAATGGCGGTCGGTGAAGGTCTCGAGCAGACGTTGCAGCGACTCGAGACGCGCGGGGCCGCCCGGACCCAGACGGCCGGCTTCGACCGCTTCGGTGATCGCACAGTCCGGCGCATCGGCGCGATGGGTGCAACCGCGTGGGCAGTCCTCGGCGACCTCGGCGAGGTCGGTGAAGGCGCGCAGGATGTTGGCCACGTCGACGTGCCCGAGGCCGAACGAGCGCACGCCCGGGGTGTCGATCACCCACCCCCTGCCGTGTTCGCCGCTGTAGCGCAGCGACACTGTGGAGCTGGACGTATGCCGTCCGCGGCCCGTGACGACGTTGACGTGTCCGGTCGCGCGGTGCGCGTCGGGCACGAGCGCGTTCACGAGCGTCGACTTGCCGACGCCGGAATGGCCGACGAACACGGTCGAGTGGCCGGCGAGGGCTGCACCGATCCGGTCGAGGGGCATCTCTTCGCGGCCGCTCGTGAACACCTCGAGATCCAGCCCCTCGAAGTGCGCCAGGAACTCGGACGGATCGGCCAGATCCGTCTTGGTCACGACCAGCAGGGGACGGATGCCGGCATCCAGCGCCGCGACCAGGTAGCGGTCGACGAGCCTCGGCCGGGGCTCGGGATCGGCGGCCGCCACGACGACCAGCATCTGGTCGGCGTTCGCCACGACGACCCGCTCCACTTGATCGGTGTCGTCCGCGCTGCGCCGCAGCAGCGACGTGCGCTCCTCGATGCCCACGATACGGGCGAGCGTGCCCTCGGCCGCGGTGGTGTCGCCCACCACGCGCGCCCGGTCACCCGTCACGATGGGCACCTTGCGCAGCTCGCGGGCCCGGGTGGCCAGCACGGTGCGCTCGGACGGCAGGTCCTCGTCCACGAGGACGGTGTAGCGGCCCCGGTCCACGCCGAGCACGCGCGCGATCTCGGCGTCGGCGTGCGCCGGACGGCGCTTGGTACGGGGCCGATTGGCCTTCGGGTTCGGCCGGACCCGCACGTCGGCCTCGTCGAACTCGGGCTCGTCGTCGTCTTCGAGATCGTCGAGCCAGCTCACAGCATCCTCAAGTCAGCATCCGGGCGAGCCTCGTCACGAGGCGCGCATCGACTCCTCGGACATCGCCCCGGGCGCGCCCTCGCCGGCCAGCATGCGCTGCCACATCTGCGGGAACTCGGGCATCGTCTTGGCGGTGGTGCCGATGTCGTCGACTTCGACGCCGGGCACGGCGAGACCGAACAGCGCGCCGGTCGTGGCCATGCGGTGATCGTGGTGGGCGTGCCACGTGCCGCCGTGCAGCGGGCGAGGAACGATCCGGATGCCGTCGGCGAGCTCGTCCGCCTCGCCGCCCAGGCCGCGCAGCTCGGCCACGAGCGCCGCGATGCGGTCGGTCTCGTGCCCGCGGATGTGCCCGATGCCGTGCAGTGTCGACGGCGCGTCGGCGAATGCCGCCAGCGCGAAGATGGTGGGGACGAGCTCGCCGGCCGCCGACAGGTCGAGGTCGATCCCCTGGATGCCGGCGCCCGCGGTGATCGTGAGCGAACCGCCGCGGCGCACGGCGCGGGCGCCCATCAGGGTGAGGATCTCGGTGAGCATCGCACCGGGCTGAGTCGAGTGGGCAGGCCATCCCGGCACCGACACCGACCCGCCGGCGATCATGGCGGCGGCCAGGAACGGGGCCGCGTTGGAGAGGTCGGGCTCGATCGCGACATCCTTGCCGCGCACGGGGCCCGCGGGCACGATCCATTCGCCGGCGGCCGGTCGCTCGACGTGGACGCCGCGGTGCGCGAGCGTCTCGACGGTCATGTCAATGTGCGGGATGCTCGGGAGCCGTGCGCCCTCATGCACGAGGTGCAGTCCCACGTCGAAACGGGGGGCTGCCAGCAGCAGGCCGGAGACGAATTGGCTCGACGCGCTGGCGTCGATGGTCACCTCGCCGCCGCGGACGTGACCGTGTCCGCGCACGATGAACGGCAGCGCCCAGCGGCCGCCGTCGTCGATGTCGACGCCGACGTCGCGCAGCGCGGTGATCATGGCGCCCATCGGGCGGTGCAGAGCACTCTCGTGCGCCGTGAGGGTGACGTCGCCGTGAGAGAAACCGCCCAGCCCGGCGACGAACCGCATCACGGTGCCCGCCTGGCCGCAGTCGACCTCGGTGTCGCCGCGCAGGGGCCACACCGGGGTCACCTCGATGTCGTCGCCGTAGGCGCCCGATCCCGGCACCAGCTCGATGCCGACGCCCAACGCGCGCAGGGCGTCGATCATGCGAGCGGAATCGTCCGAGTGCAGCGGCGCCGCCAGGCGGCTGGGCGCGTCGGCGAGCGAGGCCAGGACGAGTTCACGATTGGTCAGCGACTTCGACCCCGGCACGGTCACCGTGGCATGGATCGGCCCGTCTGCGACAGGCGCACGCCAAGGCTCGCGCCCGATCGGCGCGGAGGTGGGGGAATACCCGTCGGCTCTCATCGGGTTCTACCCTACTGAACCCGACCCACAGCGGCCGGAAAGCACCACACCGATCCACCACGACGACCCATCACACGAGCGGAGCCGGATGTTCGCCACTCTCGATCGCCTCGACCTCGAGGGATCCCTCCGTCAGGCCACAGGGGCCCTGGCAGACGCCACCGTAGACTGGCGCGTGATGAGCGACTCGATCGACCAGGCCCACGAGAGCGACAAGGCACTGGATCCGCGAACCCAGTTCGAAGAGCAGGCGCTGCCCTTCATGGATCAGCTGTACGCCGCGGCCATGCGCATGACGCGCAATCCCGCCGATGCGGCGGATCTCGTGCAGGAGACGTTCGTCAAGGCGTTCGCGTCCTGGAAGACGTTCACGCAGGGCACGAACCTGAAGGCGTGGCTCTATCGGATCCTCACGAATACCTATATCAACACCTACCGCAAGAAGCAGCGCGAGCCCTATCAGGGCACGATCGACGAGCTCGAGGACTGGCAGCTCGGCGGCGCGGAATCCACGACGGCCACGAGCACGCGCTCGGCCGAGGCTGAGGCGATCGACCACATGCCGGCTTCGGTCGTCAAGGACGCGCTGCAGTCCATCCCGGAGGATTTCCGGCTGGCGGTGTACCTCGCCGACGTCGAGGGCTTCGCCTACCAGGAGATCGCCGACATCATGAAGACCCCCATCGGCACGGTCATGAGCCGTCTGCACCGTGGCAGGCGAATGCTTCGTGAACTGCTGGCCGACTACGCAAGAGAGCGCGGCATCACCCCCGCCGCCACGAGGAGCACGAAATGAGCGATTGCGGCTGCGAGAAGGCGCGGCGCGACCTGGAGGAGTACCTGCGCCACGAGGTCTGCAAGACCGAGCACTCCGACATCGCGGAGCACTTGGAGAACTGCGCGGGCTGCCGCGACGAGGCGCTGGTGGCGCGTACCCTCACCGAGGTCGTCGCGCGTGCCTGCAAGGAGTCGGCTCCCGAAGAGCTGCGCGACCAGGTCCTCGCGAAGCTGCGCGCGGTGCAGGCCGCGCACTGAGCGGCGTCAGACCCGCGGGCTGAAGACGGTGAGCGCTCCTCGCGCGACATCGATCGTCAGCGGCAGCGCCCCGATGGGATCGCCGTCGGCGTAGGCCGTCACGCCGGGCGCGGACAGACGCGCTGAGCGTGCTCGCCGCATCGTGACCTCGGGCACGCTCGCGTGCGTGCCGCGGTAGACGCGCGGCAGCAGGCGGAGCAGCCGCAGCCGTCCGGCCGGCCGGACGGTCACGATGTCGAGCAGCCCGTCGGCGGGATCGGCATCCGGGCAGATCGGGATGCCGCCGCCGTAGGTGCGGCCGTTGCCGACCGTCGCCATCACGAGGTCGCCGGTGAACCGCTCGCTCGTCCCGTCCGCGAGCTCGAGGACGATCTCGTAGGGGATGCCGCGCAGTGCCACGAACTCGCGGAGGATCGCGATGTTGTACCGTGACCCGCCGCGCGGCCACCGCATCGCGTTCGCCCGGTCGTTGACCTTCGAGTCGAATCCGCTCGCGAGTACCGACCCGAAGTAGGCGGCCGTGCCGTCGGCGCGGGTGACGCGTGCGAGGTCGACCCGGCGCGTCGCCCCGGCGGCGATGGCGTCGGCGGCCGCGACGACGTCGAGCTCGCGCAGTCCCAGCGTGGCCGCGAAGTCGTTGCCGGTGCCTACCGGGATGATGCCGAGCGGGATGCCGGTGCCCGCCAGCAGCTGGAGGGCGAGGTGGACGGTGCCGTCGCCGCCCGCGACGGCCACCGCGTCGACGCCGACGTCGATGGCGGTGCGCAGCAGTGACGAGGACTCGTCAGCGCTGCCGCCGCTGACGATCGCGGTCTGAACGCCGTGCTCGCGCAGCCGCCCGGCGGCGCGCATGGCCGCGCCCGCGTGCGCGCCGGCGCGGGCGGCCGGGTTGGCGAGGAGTGCGACCTTCATGCGCTGGGCGGTGCCGGGGGGCTGGGCGTGTGGGTGGGCGCCGTGTCTGCGTCCGAGAACGTGTCGGAGCCCGGCGGCACCAGTGCCCCGGGGTTCATGATCCCGTGAGGGTCGAGGGTGGCCTTCACCGCGCGGAGGATCTCGACTCCGAGGTCACCGATCTCGGCTGCCAGGTACGGCCGGTGATCCCGGCCCACGGCGTGGTGGTGCGTGATCGTCCCGTAGGCGTCGCCGATGGCGCGGGACGCGGCATCCTTCGCCCTCCTCCATTGGGTCTGCGGATCCTCGGCCAGCGCGGCGACGACGGTGAAGTACAGGGAGGCGCCGGCCGGGTAGACGTGCGAGATGTGGCACAGGACGATCGGCTTGGTGCCGGTGGAGGTCAGGCTGCTCGCGAGTGCCGCGGTCACGGCATCCTTCAAGGCGGGCAGGCGCGCCCACGTCGTCGCGGTCTCGAGCGTCTCGGCGAGCACGCCGACGTCCATGAGGGTGTCGCGCAGCGCCGGCGATGAGAACCGGCCGCGTTCCCACGAGCGCGCAGGATCCTCGCCGCGCGGCTTCGCGCCGTGCGCGCGGAAGATCGTGTCGAGCGCCGCGCAGACGGCTTCGGCCTCGGCGGGGCTCGTGCCGTCGACGGTGGCGACGGCGAGGCATCCGCTCATCCGTGTGAGATGGCCGCCCAGCACGGCGTTCACGCGCGTCTCGGTCTCGTCGCTCAGACGCAGGACAGTGGGACGAACTCCTCTGTGCGTCGCCTCGCGCAGCGCCGCGGCGCCCGCGGCGAAGTCGGGGAACGTCCATGCGCGGTACGCGGTGGCGACGGGGAGGGGCCGGATGCGGACCGTGACCTCGGTCAGGACTCCCAGCGCCCCCTCCGAGCCGAGGAAGAGCTGGCGCAGGTCCGGCCCCGCGGCGCTGGCGGGGGAGCGGCCGAGCGTGAGCTCGCCCGCCGGCGCGGCGATGCGCAGGGCGTGGACGAGGTCGTCGAAGCGACCGTAGCCACGCGAAGCCTGGCCGCTCGAGCGGGTCGCGGCGTAGCCGCCGAGCGAGGCGTACTCGAAGCTCTGCGGGAAATGGCCGAGCGTATAGCCGCGCGCGGCGAGCAGCTCCTCGGCCTGCGGCCCTGTGGTGCCGGCGCCGAAGGCCGCGAGCAGCGACGTCTCGTCGAGGTCGAGCAGGGCAGCCGTGCGCACCAGATCCAGGGCGACGACCGCGCGATGCGCGCCGCGTTCAGGTTCGACGCCGGCGACGACCGAGGTGCCGCCGCCGAACGGCACGACGGCGATGCGCCGCTCGACGCAGACGGCCAGGACGGCGACGACCTCGTCGTGCCCCGCGGGCGAGACGACGCCATCGGGCGCAGCCTGGCGTTCGTCCAGGCGCCGGCGCAGCAGATCCGGTGTGCTCTTGCCGCCGAGATGGAGGATGCGATCCGCGTCGTCGCGTGTCGCATTCGCGGGTCCGACCACTGCGGCGAAGGCGGCGAGGTCTTCGTCGGTGAGCCGCGAAGCCGTGAGCACCGGCCGCGCGCGACGCGGGACCGGATGCGCCTTGCCGGGGATGAGCGTCGCGATCAGCGCCTTCGCGCCGGCGGGCAGGTGGGCGGGCTTCGTGCCCCACGCGTCCCACGCCGACCGCGGACGCGGAGCCGGGACTGCGAGCGGGTGAGGCGGCGTCGCGTCGGGTGGCGTCGTCGGCATCGGGCCAGTATCGCACCGCGACCCGCGGTCGGCGCGACTCGTTGCGCCCTCGCGCCATCACGCGCCCGCGGGCTGCGCCATAGTGTGAGGGTGCAGACCCACATCATCGGCCGCACGGCGTTCCCCTCCGCACTGACGGCCGCGCGACGCGCACGCGAACTCGAGGCACTCGCGGAGGGCCCCGAGATCGACGTCCTCGTGATCGGCGGCGGCATCACCGGGGTGGGGATCGCGCTGGATGCCGCGAGCCGCGGCCTGCGCACGGTGCTGGTCGAACGGCACGATCTCGCTCACGGCACGAGCCGCTTCAGCTCCAAGCTGGTGCACGGCGGACTGCGCTACCTCGCGACGGGACAATTCGGCATCGCCCACGAGAGCGCGAGCGAACGTCATGTGCTCATGACGCGGACGGCGCCGCACCTCACGCGCCCGCTCGCGCAGATCGTGCCGCTGTACGAGCCCGGCGGGGCGAGCCGCGGCGCGTACATCGGACTCGGCTACGGACTGGGCGACGGTCTGCGGAGGGTCGTCGGCACACCGGGCACGCTCCTTCACGGGCCCTCGGCGGTGGGGCGTGCCGAGACGCTGCGGCTCGTTCCGGCGGTGCGCGCCGGCGCCCTCCGTGGCGCCGTGCGCGGCTGGGACGGCCAGCTCATCGATGACGCCCGGCTGGTCGTCGCGGTCGCACGGACTGCGGCCGGGTACGGGGCATCCGTCCTCACGCGGGTCGAGGCGGTGTCGGCGAGCGGAGACGGCGCTCAGCTGCGTGACGCGGTGACGGGGCACATTCTCGCCGTGCGGGCGCGCGCCGTGGTCAGCGCCACCGGCGTGTGGGCGGGCGAGCTCGCCCCGGATGTCCGGCTGCGCCCTAGCCGGGGCACGCATCTCGTGGTCGAGACGCATCGTCTGGGCGGAGCGGACGCGTCGCTCGCGGTGCCCGTCGCGGGGTCGTCGAGTCGCTTCGTCTTCACGCTGCCCGCCATGCACGGGCGCACCTATATCGGGCTGACCGACGTCCCGGCCGACGGGCCGGTGCCCGAGGTGGCCCTCGCGACGGATGCCGAGATCGACACCCTCCTGGACACCGTCAACACGGTGCTCGCCGAACCGCTGCGGCGCGACGACGTCGTCGCCACCTTCGCAGGACTGCGGCCGCTCCTGGACGCCGTGCGCGACGACGACACGAGCGACCTGTCGCGCCGGCATGCCGTCATCGAGTCGGCATCCGGGCTGCTGAACGTCGTGGGCGGCAAGCTCACGACGTACCGGCGCATGGCAGAGGACGCCGTCGACGAGGTCATCCGCCGAGATCCCGGATTCCCTGCCCGATCGTCGCGTACGCGCACGGTGCCGCTCGTAGGCGCCTGGCCACGGAACAGGCTCGGCGAGATCGCCGCGCCCGCGCGGTTCGTGCGACGATACGGCGCCGAAGCGACGTTCGCGCGCGGCCTCCCGGACGGTCCCGCCGCGGCCCGGGGCGTCACCGCGCAGGAGCTGCAGTGGGGGATCGCGGTGGAAGGCGCGCTGAGCATCGACGATCTCCTCGACCGGCGGACGCGCCTGGGCCTGGTGGAGGCGGACAGGACCGCGTCGACGGATGCCGCAGCCGCCGCCTTCGCCCGTGCCGGCGTGGAGCCGCTCGACGCCGGCTGACGGGCGGCGAGCCGCGCGGAATGGCAGGAATCCGCGCGAGGACGGCGCCGCACGCGCGGCCGGCTGTCGTCCGCCCCCGCGACACTGGGAGCATGGCCTCGCACACGGACGCACCCCGCGGCACCCTCGGCGTCGTCCAGGGCACCGCGCTGTACATCGCGTCGGTGCTGGGCACCGGGCTGCTCGTGCTGCCGGGGCTCGCCGCCGAGGTCGCCGGACCCGCCTCGATCGTCGCGGTGCTGGCCGTCATCGGCCTGTCGATCCCATTGGCCGGGACGTTCGCCGTGCTCGCCGCGCGCTATCCCGATCCCGGTGGCGTCGCGAGCTACGTGCGTCGGGCGCTGGGAGGGACCGCGGCGCGGATGACCGGGTACTGGTTCCTGTTCGGGGTGTGCGCCGGTGCCCCCGTGGTCGCCGTGCTCGGGGGCGAGTACGTGGTCGCCGTGCTGGGCGTCGACCGCGCCCTGGTGCCGGTGCTCGCGCTCGCCATCCTGGTGCCGCCGTTCGCGATCAACGCGTTCGGCGTGCGTGTCGCCGGCTGGGTCCAGTTCGTGCTCACCGCACTCCTGCTCACGGTCGTCGTGGGCGTCGTCGCGCTCGCGGCTCCGTCGGTCGAGCCGCAGAACTTCACGCCGTTCCTGCCGAACGGCTGGATGGGCGTCGGCACGGCCGTCAGTCTCTTCGTCTGGGCGTTCGCCGGCTGGGAGGTCGGCACGCACATCTCGGGCGAGTTCCGCGATCCGCGTCGTGCCATCCCCATCGGCACCGCGATCGCGCTGGTCGTCACCGGCGTCTGCTACCTCGTGCTGCAGGTCGTGACGGTGGGTGCGCTCGGCGACGAAGCGGGCGGCGGCGCCGTGCCGCTGCTCGAGCTCGCGCGGCTCGGCTCTCCCGGGTTCGGAGCCGCCGCGGTCGGCGCCATCGCCGCGATCGTGGCGCTCGGCGTGATGAACGCCTATCTGGCGGCGTTCTCGAAGCTCGGGGCATCCCTCGCCGCCAACGGAGACCTCCCGCGCTGGTTCGCCGCCGGCGCGGAGTCGGGTGGCGTTCCGCGTCGAGCGCTGAGTCTCACCGGCGTGGTCGTCGTGGTGTATTTCGCGCTCATGCTGTGGGCGGGCCTGGATCTGACGCCGTTCATCCTCGTGCACACCAGCAGCATGGTCGCGATCTACGCCGTCGGCATGGTGGCGGCGCTGCGGCTGCTGCGTCCTCGCACGGCCGGCTGGTGGATGGCACTCGTGGCCGCCGTCCTGTGCGCGGGCATGCTCGCCCTCGCGATCGGGTCGCTGCTGCCGGCCGCGATCCTCGCGGCCGCCGCCGTGACCGTGACGCTCGTGCGTCGCCGTCGCCGTGCGCGCACGGCCGCCGCGCTCTCCGCTGAGGTGAAGGCAGCGGAAGAAAGCACATCGTCCCTGGGCGCTACGCGCTCAGGGACGATGTGACGGCCGGCGTCGCCGCCGTCAGAGCGTCAGCGCCTTCTGAATGATCCCGGCCTGCTCGACCGCGTGGACCTTGGGCGACCCGGTGGCCGTCGAGGCGGCGGCCGGACGCGACACGCGCCGGATCGTGCGCCCGTTCAGGTGCTGCATGAGATCGAGCGCGATGAACGGCCAGGCGCCCTGGTTCTCGGGCTCGTCCTGGACCCACACCAGCTCGGCGTTCGGGTAGGCGTCGATGACGGCGTTGAGCTCGGCGACCGGTGCCGGGTAGAACTGCTCCAGGCGTACAAGGGCGATCCCGGGGTTCGGGTTCTTGTCGAGCTCGGCGCGCAGATCCCAGTGGATCTTGCCCGAGTGCAGCAGTACGCGCTTCACGGCCGACTTGTCGAGCCCGCGGTTGTCGTCGAGCACCGGCTCGAACTTGCCCGTCAGGAAGTCATCGACCGGGCTCGTCGCGCCGCGCAGACGCAGCATCGCCTTGGGAGTGAAGACCACGAGCGGGCGGCGCGGGCGGGCGTAGGCCTGCCGGCGCAGCAGGTGGAAGTACGACGCGGGCGTGGAGGGCCGGGCCACTGTCATGTTGTCCTGCGCGCACATCTGCAGGTAGCGCTCGATGCGACCCGATGAGTGGTCAGGTCCCTGACCCTCGTAGCCGTGGGGGAGCAGCAGCACGACGCTCGACTGCTGACCCCACTTCTGGTCGGCCGACGAGATGAACTCGTCGATGACCGACTGGGCGCCGTTGGCGAAGTCGCCGAACTGCGCCTCCCAGAGCACGAGGGCGTCGGCGCGCTCGACCGAATAGCCGTACTCGAACGCCATCGCCGCGTATTCGCTCAGCAGCGAGTCGTAGACCCAGAACCGCCCCTGATCGTCGCTGAGGTTCGCCAGCGGGATCCACTCCTGGCCGTTCGCACGGTCGTGGAGCACAGAGTGGCGCTGCACGAACGTGCCGCGGCGCGAGTCCTGGCCCGCCAGACGCACATTGGTCTTCTCCAGCAGCAGTGAGCCGAACGCGAGCAGCTCGCCGAAGCCCCAGTCGATCGAGCCGTTGCGGCTCATGTCGAGACGCTTCTCGAGCAGCTGCTGCAGCTTGTTGTGAACCGTGAAGCCGTCGGGCTTGTTCACGAACGTGTCGCCGATGAGGTGCACCACCTCGCGCGAGACCCCGGTGCTCTCGGGCTCTCCGGCGGCGGGCTCTGCCGGGGCATCCGGCACCACCACCGGCGAGGAGCCGGTCTCGGCCGCGTGCGTCTCGGCGAACGCGATCTCGAGGCGGTACTGGAAGTCCTGCTTGGCCTTCTCGTACTCCTCCTCGGTGATGTCGCCGCGTCCCACCAGAGCCTCGGTGTAGAGGCGGCGGACCGAGCGCTTCGCCTCGATGAGGTTGGTCATGAGCGGCTGCGTCATCGACGGGTCGTCGCCCTCGTTGTGACCGCGGCGCCGGTAGCACACCAGGTCGATCACGACGTCGCGGTGGAACCGCTCGCGGTACGCGAACGCGAGCTGGGCGACGCGGGTGACAGCCTCGGGGTCGTCGCCGTTCACGTGGAAGATGGGCGCCTGGATCGTCTTGGCGACGTCGGTCGCGTACACCGAGGTGCGCGCGTCGACCGGCGTCGTGGTGAAGCCGACCTGGTTGTTGACGACGACGTGGATCGTGCCACCGGTGCGATAGCCGCGCAGCTGCGACATCTGCAGCGTCTCGACCACCACGCCCTGACCCGCGAATGCGGCGTCGCCGTGCACCAGGATGGGCAGCCACGAGAAGGTGCCGATCGGCTTGCGGTCCTGCTTGGCCCGCACGATGCCCTCGAGCACGCCGTCGACGGTCTCGAGGTGCGACGGGTTCGCCGCGAGGTAGACCGGCAGCTCCTGGCCGCCGTCGCCGTCGGCGACGAACGTGCCCTCGGTGCCCAGGTGGTACTTGACGTCGCCCGAGCCGCTCTTGGAGCCGATCGCGACCGATCCCTCGAACTCGCGGAAGACCTGGCCGTACGTCTTGCCGGCGATGTTGGTGAGCACGTTCAGGCGGCCGCGGTGCGCCATGCCGATCGCCGCGCCGTCCAGGCCCGCCTCAGCAGCGCCCTGCAGGATCTCGTCGAGAAGGGGGATGAGTGACTCGCCGCCCTCGAGGCTGAAGCGCTTCTGCCCGACGTACTTCGTCTGAAGGAAGGTCTCGAACGCCTCGGCCTGGTTCAGCTTGTCGAGGATGCGCAGCTGCTCGTCGTGGCCGGGCTTCTGGTACTTGACCTCGACGTTCTGCTGGAACCATGCGCGCTGGCCCGGGTCCTGGATGTGCATGTACTCGATGCCGATGGTGCGGCAGTACGAGTCGCGGAGCACCCCGAGGATGTCGCGCAGCTTCATCTGGCGCTTGCCGCCGAAGCCGTTCGTGACGAACTCGCGGTCGAGGTCCCAGAACGTCAGCCCGTGGCTCTCGATCTCGAGGTCGGGGTGCGTGCGCTGCATGTACTCGAGCGGGTCGGTGTCGGCCATCAGGTGGCCGCGGACGCGGAACGAGTTGATGAGCTCCTGCACCCGCGCGGTCTTGTCGACGCGCTCGGCGGTGTCGACGTTGATGTCGGCCGCCCAGTGGATGGGTGCGTACGGGATGCGCAGAGCGGAGAAGATGCTCTCGTAGAAGCCGCGCTGCCCGATGAGCAGCTCGTGCACCTTCTTGAGGAACTCGCCCGAGCCGGCGCCCTGGATCACGCGGTGGTCGTAGGTGCTCGTGAGCGTGATCGTCTTGCCGATGGCCAGCTCGTTGAGCGTCTTGTCGCTCGCACCCTGGAACTCGGCCGGGTACTCGAGGGCGCCGGCGCCGACGATGCAGCCCTGACCCTTCATGAGCCGGGGCACCGAGTGGACGGTGCCGATGCCGCCGGGGTTGGTCAGCGAGATCGTGGTGCCTTGGAAGTCCGCCGCGGTGAGCTTGTTGTTGCGCGCGCGGCTGATGAGGTCCTCGTACGTGGTGAGGTACTCGCCGAACGTCAGCTGGTCGGCCCGCTTGATGCTCGGCACGAGCAGTGCGCGAGTGCCGTCGGGACGGGGAAGGTCGATCGCGATGCCCAGGTTCACGTGCGACGGCGCGACGACGGACGGCTTGCCGTCGACCTCGGCGTAGAAGACGTTCTGGCTCGGGAACTCCTTGAGCGCCTGGATGATCGCCCAGCCGATGAGGTGCGTGAAGCTCACCTTGCCGCCGCGCGTGCGGGACATGTGGTTGTTGATCACGATCCGGTTGTCGATCATGAGCTTCGCCGGCACGGTGCGCACGCTCGTCGCAGTGGGCACCGTGAGCGACTCGTCCATGTTCGCCGCCAGGGTCTTCGGCATCCCCTTGAGGACGGTGACCTTGTCTTCGGCGGTGCCCTCGGGGGACGAGGGCTGCGACTTGGGCGCCTGCGCCGGAATCGGCTGCGGCGAGGCGGGGCGAGCCGTCGTGCGGGCGACCGGCTGCGTGCCGATCACGGGGATCGGCGCGGTCACAGGGCGGGGCTCGGCGGCCGCCGGCTGCGACGGCGGTGGTGCCGCCGTCGCGGGTGCCGGTGCGGTGGTCGCCGCGGGCGCCGAGGGCGCCGCCGCTCCTTCCCCGTCGACCGGGTGGTAGGCCTCGAGCACCGGCCACCACGCCTTGTCGACGGAGTTCCGGTCGATCTTGAACTGTTCGTACAGCTCGTCGACGAGCCACTCGTTGGCTCCGAACTCTCCCTCGTTCGAAACCCCGACGCCCGTCACCTGGCTCGACACGCTGAATCGCCTGCTTTCATCGGTGAAGTTCTGGGTCCGCGCGGCGGGCTCCGAAGCCCGCGCACGCGCCTGTTAAGCGTAGCCCAGTCTGGGAGCACGATCCCGGCGCACGGGAGCCGGCGGCCTGAAAGAACGCTCATCGTTATCCGTACAGGAACTGTCACTACCCTTGGCAGTCATGGAGTTCTACGGCGCAGCGCCCGATGTCGACCTGACGTATTCGGACGTCTTCCTGGTTCCGCGCAGGTCGGCGGTCACCAGCCGCCTGGACGTCGACCTGTCTCCGGGGGACGGCACCGCCGCCACGATTCCTCTCGTCTCGGCGAACATGAACTCGGTGACCGGCGCACGCCTGGCCGCGACTCTCGCTCGGCGGGGCGGGCTCGGCGTGCTTCCCCAGGACATGCCGCTGCAGGAGCTCGACGCCGCGATCCGGTGGGTCAAGGACCAGCCGGTCGCGTGGGACACCCCCCTCGTGCTGCCGCCCGAGGCGACCGTGGCCGACGCCGCACGCCTGCTTCCCGCATCCGACGGTCACGGCATCGTCGTCGCCGTCCCCACATCGGGCAGGGTCGACGCCGACGGCATCCTCGGGGTCATCCCGGCGACGCGGCTGGCGACGGCGCTGCCAGATGCCCGGCTCGGCGACCTCGCCCGTGGGCGTTCGGCCTCCGTGGACGCGGACGACATCGAGAGCGCGCGCCACGCGTTCGACGTGATCGTCGCCGCCGGGGCCGAGACGGTGTGCGTGCTGCAGCACGGGCACCTCGTCGGCACCCTGTCGCGCCGCAGCGCGCTGCGCTCGACCCTCTACACTCCTGCCGTCGACGCCTCGGGCCGTCTCATCGTCGCGGCAGCAGTGGGGATCAACGGCGATGTCGGCGCGAAGGCCAAGGCGCTCGTCGCCGCAGGCGTGGACGTCCTCGTCGTCGACACCGCCCACGGTCATCAGGAGGGCATGCTGCGCGCGCTGCGGGAAGTGGCCGACCTCGATCTGGGCATCCCGATCGCCGCCGGCAACGTCGTCACCGCCGAGGGCGTGCACGACCTCGTGACCGCGGGCGCGACCATCCTCAAGGTCGGCGTCGGGCCGGGCGCGATGTGCACCACGCGCATGATGACCGCCGTCGGCCGCCCGCAGTTCTCCGCCGTGCTCGAGACCTCGGAAGCGGCCCGCATCATGGGCGCGCACGTGTGGGCCGACGGGGGAGTGCGCTATCCGCGCGACGTCGCGCTCGCGCTCGCGGCGGGAGCGGCATCCGTCATGGTCGGCTCCTGGTTCGCCGGCACGATCGAGGCGCCCGGGGAGCTGCAGACCGACGAGGCCGGGCGCGTGTACAAGGAATCGTGGGGCATGGCCTCGACCAAGGCCGTCCACGAGCGCTTCGGCCGCCTGGACCCGTACGAGCTGGCCCGCAAGGAGCTGTTCGCCGAGGGCATCTCGTCGTCGCGCATCTACCTCGATCCGCTGCGTCCTGGCCTCGAGGACCTGCTCGACATGATCACGTCGGGCGTGCGCTCGTCGTTCACCTACGCCGGCGCCGCCACCGTGGCCGAGTTCCACGACCGTGCCCGCGTCGGACTGCAGTCCGCCGCCGGCTACGAAGAGGGCAAGGCGCTCCCGGTCAGCTGGTAGGAGATTCCGGATGCTGCGGCCCGCGGCATCCGTCAGTCTGTTCGCGCCTGCTCGGAGTCGTTGCCATCGTCCGCGTGTGCCTCGCGAATGCGGCGGCCCTCGGCGACGTCCTTCTGCTCCTTCTCGGACGCCTTGTCACTCTTGCGCGTGTCGCGTGGTGGCAGCTGGATGTCCTCCTCGGCCGCGATGCCCGCCTGCAGCTGACGGCCGCGCTCGAGCTCGGCATCGAACTCGGCGCCGAACAGCAGCGCGATGTTCGCGATCCACAGCCACAGCAGGAAGATGATGACACCGGCGAGCGAACCGTAGGTGCGGTCGTAGTTCGAGAAGTTCGCGACGTAGACGCCGAACAGCAGCGACGCGATCGCGAGCGCGATGATCGCGAGGAGCGCGCCGAGGCTCATCCACCGGAACTTGGGCTGCTTCGCGTTGGGTGTCGCGTAGTAGAGGATCGCGACCATCAGCACCACGATGAAGGCGAGCACGACCCATCTGCCGAACGACCAGATGGTCACGACGGCCTCGCTCAGGCCGAGCGCCGACCCGATGGCGTCGGCGACGGGTCCTGAGACGACCAGGATGACCACGGCGAGAGAGACCAGGGCGATGCCGATGACCGTCACGAGCAGGAGCGCCGGGACGAGCTTCCAGAACGGACGCCCTTCGCGGATCTCGTAGATCCGATTCATGCCCCTGCTGAACGCCTTGACGTATCCCGAGGCCGACCAGATCGCCAGTACCAGTCCGGTGACGAGTGCGAAGCCTGCGGCGGGTGCGTCGGCGAAGCCCTCCAAGGGACCGCGGATCGTCTCCGCCGCGTCGGGTGCGACCTGTTCGACGATGCCCACGATCGCGGTCACTGCCTGGTCGCCCTGACCCATGACGCCGATGATCGAGAACACGGCGAGGAGCGCCGGGAACAGCGCCAGGACGGCGTAATAGGTCAGGGCCGCGGCGATGTCGGTGCACTCGTCCGCGCCGAACTCGCGCGCGGTCTTGACGAACACGTACTTCCACGACCGCTTCTCCACCTCGCGCGGAGTGTCGGGCTTGTCGGGGTGCTCCGGGTCTGGAGCGGTGCGGGGATCGGTGCTGCGGTCGGCGGTCGTGTCGGTCATGCCGTCATCGTGGGAAGCGCACGTGTGCGCAGACAGGGGCTTGACGCCGTGGTCCGACATGTGCGGCAGCGCGGCGAATCGGGGCTGCGGATACCTGAGGCGGCTCTGGGAGTCATCGGCGCTGTTTCAGGGATCGGGCGCCGATCGGCTGAGCGAAGCCGGCGCCCGGACCGGCCCGCGGTTCGCCGCCTGGCCTGTCGTAGACTGTTCGGCACGATGGACGACCCTCCCAGTTGCAGACGCTCGCCCCACCGACCCGCCTCCCGCTTGAACGGGGGTGATGCGTGATGGATTACGTCATGCTGGGCGTGGGGCTCCTGCTCACCATCGGCACCGGTCTGTTCGTCGCGAGCGAGTTCGCGCTCGTCAACCTGGACCGCGCCGACCTCGAGGCCCGTCAGGCGGCGGGCGAGACCCGTCTGGCGCTGACCATCAGCGCGCTGCGGATCACCTCGACGCATCTCTCGAGCGCGCAGCTCGGCATCACGCTGACGACGCTGCTCACCGGTTACACGATGGAGCCGGCGATCTCGAACCTGCTCGCGCCGGTGTTCGACGTCTGGGGCATCCCCGAGGGGGTTTCGCGTCCGCTCGCCGCCGTGATCGGTGTCTCGATCGCGACGATCTTCTCGATGATCGTCGGCGAGCTCGTGCCCAAGAACTTCGCGCTCGCGATCCCGCGGCAGACCGCCAAGCTGGTGATGCCGTTCCAGGTCGGGTTCACCACGGTGTTCCGTCCCGCGATCGTCGTGCTCAACGGCAGCGCCAACGGCGTGCTCCGAGCCATCGGCATCGAGCCGAAGGAGGAGCTGTCGGGCGCCCGCACGGCCGAGGAGCTCTCGAGCCTCGTGCGGCGTTCGGCCAGCGCGGGCCTGCTCGAGGAGGACACGGCGTCACTGCTGGATCGCAGCCTCACCTTCTCGCGCCTGACCGCAGCCGATGTCATGACGCCCCGACCGAGCGTGCATGCGATCGCCGCCGACGATTCGGCCGAGGACGTCATCCAGCTCGCCCGGCGCACCGGTCACAGCCGCTTCCCCGTGTACGGCGAATCCATGGACGACATCACCGGCGTCGTGCACCTGAAGGCCGCCGTCGGCGTTCCGCGCGATCGGCGCCGCGACGTCCCGGCCGCGGCGCTGGCGAACGAGCCGGTGCGCTTCCCGGAGGCGGTCCATCTGGACGTGCTCGTGTCGGAGCTGCGCGCACGCGGGTATCAGATGGCCATCGTCGTGGACGAGTACGGCGGCACGGCGGGTGTGGTCACGCTCGAGGATCTCGTGGAAGAGATCGTCGGTGAGGTGCTCGACGAGCACGACCGGCGCCGCGCGGGCATCGTGCGCGTCGAGGACACCGTCATCTTCCCCGGCGAACTCCGGCCCGACGAACTGCTCGACCGCACCGGCATCCGCATTCCCGAAGGAGACGTGTACGACACCGTGGGCGGGTTCATCATGAGCGTGCTCGAGCGCATCCCGACAGTGGGCGACACCCTCGAGCTCGAGGACGGCTCCATCGAGGTGCAGCGCATGGACGGACGTCGCGTGGAGCGGGTGCGCTTCATCCCGAAACCGATGCCGCACGCGGATGCCGCGGCGGAAGGCGGTGAGCGCCGATGAACGACTGGGCCGGAATCGCCTGGCTGGTGGTGCTGCTCATCGCCAACGCCTTCTTCGTCGGCGCCGAGTTCGCTGTCATCTCGGCGCGGCGCTCGCAGATCGAGCCGCTCGCCGAGCGTGGATCTCGGTCGGCCAAGACCGCCCTCTACGCGATGGAGCACGCGACCCTGATGCTGGCCACCAGCCAGCTGGGCATCACGATCTGCTCGCTGCTGATCCTGAACGTGTCGGAGCCGGCGATCCACCACCTGCTCGCCGAGCCGCTTCACCTGACGGGGCTCAGCGAGGGCGCCGTCGACACGATCGCGTTCCTCGTGGCGCTGCTGCTGGTGTCGTACCTGCACGTCGTGTTCGGCGAGATGGTGCCGAAGAACCTGGCGTTCTCGGTGCCGGACCGGGCCGTGCTGATGCTCGCGACCCCGCTGGTGTGGGTCTCGAAGCTCTTCCACCCGGTGATCGTGACCCTCAACTGGATCGCGAACCACGTGGTGCGTCTGTTCCGCGTCGAGCCCAAGGACGAGGCTTCCTCGACCTTCACGCTCGAGGAGGTCGCCACCATCGTGAATCAGTCCCGCATCGAAGGCGTGCTCACCGACACCGCCGGCACCGTCCGCGCGGCCGTCGAGTTCACCGACAAGAAGGCGAAGGACATCGCGGTGCCCCTGGCCGACCTGGTGACGCTGCCCGAGACGACCACGCCTGACGAGATCGAGCGGGCTGTGGCCAAGCACGGGTTCTCGCGGTACGTGATCGTCGACGACGCGGGCCTGCCCCTGGGGTACGTGCACCTCAAGGACATCCTGCGTGCGGCAGAGGGACCGGATGCTGCGACCGATGTCGCGCGTCAGATCCCGCCGAAGCGCATCCACCACATGGTGCCGGTGCTCGAGTCGACCGACCTCGAGGACGCACTCGCGCTGATGCGGCGGGCGGGACGTCACCTTGCCCAGGTGCGCGACGACTCCGGCGACATCACGGCCGTGCTGTTCCTCGAGGACATCATCGAGGAGCTCATCGGAGAGGTGCAGGACGCCACCCGCCGCCGCGGCTACTGACGCGGCAGGGCGGCGGCGCTCAGCGGCGCCGGGCGCGGAGGTACTGCGGCGGCCAGTAGTCGATGTCGGCGCCGAGCTGGCCGGCGGCGCGCAGCGCGTAGTGCGGATCGCGAAGCCATTCGCGCCCGGCCATCACGGCGTCGGCGTGGCCGTCGGCCAGCACGCGCTCGGCGTGCACCGCGTCGTCGATCATGCCGACGGCGCTCACGGGGACGCCGGCCTCGGCGCGGATGCGGGCCGCGAGGTCGACCTGGTACCCGGGGCCGGTCGTCAGCCGCTGGTGCGCGACGAGGCCGCCGCTGGAGATGTCGAAGAAGTCGACTCCGTGATCCGCGGCCCAGCGCGCGACGGTCGCGGTCTGGTCGGCGTCCCAGCCGCCGTCGGCCCAGTCGGTGGCCGAGAAGCGTGTCAGGAGCGGCACGCCGGGCGCGGCATCCCTCACGGCGTCGATCACGCGCAGCACCAGCCGCGCGCGGTTCTCGAGCGAGCCGCCGTACTCGTCATCGCGCAGGTTCGACAGCGGGGACAGGAACTGATGCAGCAGGTAGCCGTGCGCCGCATGGATCTCGAGCACTTCGAAGCCGGCGTCGACGGCACGACGCGCGGCTGCGGCGAACGCGGCCACCACGCGGTCGATACCCGCAAGGTCGAGTGCGAGGGGCTCGGCGTAGCCGTCGAACGGGATCGCCGACGGTGCGACCGTCGTCCAGCCTCCGTCGCCGGCGGGCACGGATCCGCGGCGTCCGGACAGCGGCGACAACGTCGAGGCCTTGCGGCCCGCGTGCGCCAGCTGCACCGCAGGCACCGCGCCGCGGCGGCGGATGCCGTCGACGATGGGCGCCCATGCATCCCGCTGGGCATCGTTCCAGAGCCCGGTGTCATCCGGCGAGATGCGTCCTTCGGGCAGGACGGCCGTCGCCTCGGCGATGACCAAGCCCGCGCCGCCCGAGGCGAACTGCGTGAGGTGCGTGTGATGCCACTCCTGCGGGACGCCGTCCACGGCGCTGTACTGGCACATCGGCGAGACCCACAGCCGATTGCGCACCGTGATGTCGCGCAGGGTCATGGGGGTGAAGAGTCGGCTCACGCGTGCGGCCTCCGCGGTTCGGGTCGGGATGCGGCGGCGTAGGCCACCAGTACTGTGAGGGCATGACGGGGTCCTGGACGATCCACGACGCGGCACGTGCCCTGCGGAGGCCAACGGCCGCCGACGACAAGTATTCCCGAGGGGTGCTGGGCATGCGCACCGGCTCGGAGGCGTACCCCGGCGCTGCGGTGCTCGGCGTCGAGGCCGCGTGGCGCACGGGCCTGGGGATGGTGCGCTACCTCGGACCGCCGCGGCCGACCGCGCTCGTGCTCGCCCGGCGCCCCGAGACCGTGACGGCGGACGGCCGCGTGCAGGCGTGGACCATCGGATCCGGAACCGACCCGGGCTCGCGCAGCACGACCGAGTCCGACGCGTTGCGGGCCCTGCTGTCCGACACCGACCCCGTCGTCGTCGACGCCGGGGCGCTCGACCTCGCCGCCGGCGCCTCGGCTCCCCGCATCCTGACGCCGCACGAGCGCGAGCATGCCCGGCTTCGCTCGATGCTGGGGCTGTCGCCCGCCGGTCACGACCGCGTCGCGGCGGTGCGCGATACCGCAGCCGCGACGGGCGCCGTCGTGCTGCTCAAGGGCGCATCCACGGTGGTGGCGGCACCCGACGGCTGGGCCACGGTCGTCGAGGTCGGCACGCCGTGGTTGGCGTCCGCGGGAACGGGCGACGTCCTGGCCGGCGTCATCGGCGCACTCGTGGCCGGTGCGGTCGCCGACGGCCGCGCCGGCGACACCGCGGCGCTCGGGCGGATGGCGGCATCGGGGGCCTTCCTGCACGCGCGCGCAGCCGCGCTCGCGTCACAGACGTTCGGGCCGGCCGGAGGCCCGATCACGGCGCTGGATGTCGCCGAGGCGCTGCCCCATGCCGTCGGCGAGCTGCTCGCACTGCCGGGCGGCGAGGGTGGCGCGGCCTAGGATCGGTAGCGTGTCGAGGCGAGGCTGGTTGTGGATCGCCTTCGTGGTCGTCCACGTCATCGTCGCAGTGCTGGGATTCGTCCTCCCGAACATCCCGATGGGTGACGTCTACCTCGTCTACGAGCCGTGGGCCCGCGATGCGATCGAAGGCCGCGGCATCGCCGGCATCTCGTACGAGTGGATCTACCCGCAGCTCGCCATCGTGCCGATGGTCCTCGCGCTCGGGCTGGAGTGGATCGCCGGATACGAGATCGCGTGGGCACTGGTCGTCACGCTGGCCGATGCGCTCGCTTTCGCGATGCTCGTCGGACGGGGTCGTTCGAACGGCCGCACGATCGCTGCGGGCTTCTGGCTCGTCTTCATGCTGCTCCTCGGTCCGGTCGGGATGTACCGGCTCGACGGCGTCACCGTGCCGCTCGCGCTCGCCGGATGCCTGTGGCTGGCGGGGCGCCCGCTGGTGGCGTCGATCCTCCTGGCCGTCGCGACGTGGATGAAGGTGTGGCCGGCGGCACTGCTCGCGGCCGCCGTCATCGCGCTGCGTCGCCGGCTCGTCGTCGTCGGCGGAGCGCTCATCGTGACGGCGATGACCGCGGTCGCGGTGGTGGCCGGGGGAGGCGGTGCCCACCTCCTGGGCTTCGTCGCGGGTCAGACCGGACGCGGACTGCAGCTGGAGGCGCCGGTCTCGGCGATCTACCTGTGGCAGGCGGTCGCCGGGGTGCCCGGCGCGTTCGTGTATTACGACCGCGACATCCTGACCTTCCAGGTGACGGGATTCGCCGTCGATGCCGTGATCGCGGCGATGACTCCGGTGCTGGCCGTCGCGGTGCTGGGCGTCGCCGCGCTCGGCGTCTTCCTGGCGTGGCGCGGCGCACGGTTCGCGACGCTGTTCCCGCCGCTCGCGCTGAGCCTCGTGCTGGCCTTCATCGTGTTCAACAAGGTCGGATCCCCGCAGTTCCTGACGTGGCTCATCGCGCCCGTCGCGATCGGGCTCGTGCTGGACCGGCGCCGCTGGCTGCTCCCGGCGGCGGTGGCGCTCGTCGCCGCCCTTCTCACCCAGCTCGTCTACCCGGTGTTCTACGACCGGATCATCGTCGCCGACGCCTTCGGCGCGACCATCCTCACGCTGCGCAACCTCGTCATGCTCGCGCTGTTCGCATGGGCCGCCGTGCGGCTGGCGCGCGTCCCGCGCGGGACTCGCCTGCGTCCCAGCGCTCGCAGGACGCAGCATCCGATCATCCCCTGACCCCACCCACAACCGGAGGTTCTCATGCTCGTCGCCTTCTCCGTCGCTCCCAGCGGCACCGGAAACGCCGATGGATCCGTGCACGATGCCGTCGCTGCCGCCGTTCGGGTGGTGCGCGAGAGCGGCCTGCCGCACCGCACCACCTCGATGTTCACCGAGATCGAGGGGGAGTGGGACGAGGTCTTCGACGTCGTCCGGCGCGCGACCGAGGCGGTGCAGCCGTACGGGTCTCGCGTCGGGCTCGTGCTCAAGGCCGACATCCGCCCCGGCTACTCGGGCGAGCTGGACGGCAAGATCGACCGGCTCGAGGCCGCGATCGAACGCCAGGACGACACCGACTGACCCGCTCGGCACCAGCCCGGAGAGCGGCCCCGAATCGATTCGACAGGATGCCGCGCCTCCGGCTAGCATGACGCGGTGACCTCCTCGAACCTGACGAGGGGTGCGGCGACGTGGGCGCTCCTCTCCCTCGCCGTCGGCAGCTTCGGCATCGGCATGACCGAGTTCGTGGTCATGGGCCTGTTGCCGAACATCGCAGAGGACCTGACCCCGGCGCTGTGGGCATCGAGCCCCGAGGATGCGATCGCCCAGGCCGGATGGCTGATCTCGCTCTACGCCCTCGGTGTCGTGGTGGGCGCGCCGACGATCGCGGGCTCGGTGGCGAAGTACCCGCGCCATCGCGTCATGATCGGGCTGGCGCTCGCGCTCACGGTGTTCAACGCGCTCACCTTCCTCGCGCCGACGTTCGAGATGGTCGCGGCATCCCGGTTTCTCGCCGGTCTGCCGCATGGCGCGTACTTCGGCATCGGCGCCCTGGTCGCAGCGGACGTGCTCGGACCCGGCATGCGGGCGAAGGGCGTCGCCTTCGTGCTCACCGGCCTCACCGTCGCGAACGTCGTCGGCGTGCCGCTGGGCACCTACCTCGGTCAGCAGGTGGGCTGGCGGGCAGCCTTCATGGTGGTCGCGGCGATCTTCGCCGCCGCCACGATCCTGATCGCGATCTTCGTCCCCGAGCATCCGGGGGATCCGGGCCGCACGCTTCGCGCCGAACTCAAGGTGTTCGGCATCCGGCAGGTGTGGCTGGCTCTCGGCGTGGGCGCGATCGGGTTCGGCGGCTTCTTCGCGGTGTACAGCTACGTCGCGCCGATGGTCACCGAGGTCGCCGGATCGCCGGAATGGGTCGTACCCGTCGTGCTGGTGCTGATGGGGCTCGGCATGACCGTCGGCAATCTGGTCGGCGGTCATCTCGCCGACGTGAACCTCAAGCGCACCCTCGTCGGGGGCCTCATCGGACTGGCGGTCGTGCTGGTGCTGCTTGCTGTGACGGCACAGTGGATCTGGGCGCTCGGTTTCTTCGTGTTCGCGACGGGATTCGTCGCGTCGGTGCTCAGCCCCACCATCCAGACGCGTCTCATGGACGTCGCAGCCGACAACCAGTCCATCGCCGCTGCCCTCAACCATTCCGCGCTCAACATCGGCAACAGCCTGGGCGCCTTCCTGGGTGGCCTCGTGATCGCCGCCGGCTGGGGCTTCGTCGCTCCGGCATGGGTCGGTGTCGCCCTCGCGCTCGGGGGTCTCGCCCTGGCGCTCACGAGCCTCGCGTTCGAACGGCGCCGGGTTTCGGTTCCGGCGTAGCCGCCGCATCCGTCGTCTGCCCGCGGCTGAGCGGCCGACGCCGTAGCTAGAGTGGGCGGATGCTCGCCACGCCCCCTCCACTCGCCGCTGGCGCGTCGAGCGGAGCCTCCGGCCGCGTGGGTCCACAGCCGAACCCCGCCGACCGTGCAGTGCGCGCGCTCGCCGACGTCGTCGGGGACTCGCGGCCACGTGTCGCGTCAGACGCGTCCGACCCGGCGATTCCCGTCGCTGCGACGGTCGTGATGGTGCGTGACGGCGCCGACGGGGCAGAGGTGCTGCTGATCGAGCGTCCCGATCGTGGCTCGTTCGCGGGCGCGTGGGTGTTCCCGGGCGGCAAGCTCGAGGAGACCGATCGGCGCGACGCGGGGGAGGCCGAGGAAGACGCCGCTCGCCGGGCGGGCGTGCGCGAGACGTTCGAAGAGACCGGGCTGGTCCTCGACCCGGCCACGCTCGTGACGCTGTCGTGCTGGGACCCGCCGCCCCGGATGCCGCTGCGGATCCGCACGTGGTTCTTCGTCGCTCCTGCGCCCGGAGGGCCGCTGGCGCTTTCGGCCGACGAAGCCGTCGCCGCCGAATGGATCCGTCCGGCGGAGGCGATCGCGCGGCATGGCCGCGGTGAGCTCACCCTCTACCCGCCGACATGGGTCACGCTGTTCGAGCTGAGCGTGCACTCCGACGCCGCATCGCTCGCGGATGCGGTGCGCCTCGCGGGGGTCCAGCGCTTCGAGACGGTCGCGCGCCGCGGTGGCGAGGGGCCGATGCTGCTGTGGCAGGACGACGCCGAATACGACCCGGATGCCGTGGCCGAAGCATCCGGCGGTCGTCATCGCCTCGAGATCGGTGCGCTGCCCTGGCGCTACGAGCGCCGCAGCTGAGGTCGGGGACGGGGCCGATCCCGGCTTCCTAGGCCGCGCCGAGGTCGTTCAACCGCTGACTCACGACCCACTCCACGAACTCAGCCGGAAGCTGACTGGCCAGGGTGAACCGGATTGCCCCACCGGACGCGTCGTACGCGCCGAGCCGCTCGGCGTGCGTCCGGGTGAAGTCGGTGTCCATGACGTAGAGGCTCAAATGCTTCGCCGCAACGCCGAGCGACACGAGCGGCTTGCCGCTCACGCGGTACGTGGGGATACCGTATCCGAGCACTTCGGCCGCCTGCGGGGCCGCTCGGCGGATGATCGCGCGGAGTCGCTCGAGCTCGACTCTCGTGTCGTAGGGCAGCGCCGCGAAGAATTCGTCCGGCGTCGACGCCTTCGTGGCGGTCATGCTGCCGCCTCCTCACGCGAGCGCGCGGAGGCGGCAGGCATGCCGCCCCGGACCTCGCGAACGAGGTCCCACGCGATGACGGCCGGCCAGCTCCAGATGATCGCACCACCCGCCAGCACCCAGCGGAAGTCCCCGAGAGGGAACGCGACGAAGCCCAGAAGGAGGTAGGCGACGGGCGTGGCGATGCAGTAGGCCATCCACCCCCAGCGCTTCATGCCGGCGAAGCGTCGGGCGAGCACGATGCACGCCGCGACGAGACTGACCGCGATCAGGGTGGGCGAGAGATTGTGCAGGGTGCCGATGGCGGTCGGCTCGGGGATGCCGGCGGGTGCGTCGTCGGGGAATCCGAGCCCCGCGTCCGTCGGAAACAGCCCGCCCCAGATCAGTCCGACCCCGAAGAGGCCGATGAGGACCGGGCCCCAGGTTCGTCCGCGTCCGGGGGACAGCGCGCGACGGAATCCGGCGACGGAAGCCAGGATCAGCGCTCCGCTCAGGACGAAGGTGAGCGTCTGGATCCAGCCGATGTCGCCCAGTGCCAGCATGCTCAGCGCATGGACTCGGGGGTCGAAACCGGCTCTCGTGAACGATTGCACGAGGACGGCCACGACGAACAGAGAGGACCCCGCGATGGCGCAGGCGAGCAGCCTGACGGTCGCGGCGGACCGTTGATCGATCGGGATGTTGCTCATGAGGAGGCCCCTTCCTCGGCGAGCCAGATGGGCCGCCAGTCGGTCAGTTCGTGGAACCGCCGCAGCTCTGCGATCCCGCTGAGGACGCCCATCCACGATGCGTAGGGCGGCTCGCCCGGGTCGAACCCGCTCTGGGCGATCGTGAGACGCGTGTGCCCGCCGGACCCCTCGAGCGTCCAGGTGGCGACCCCGGTGCCGGGGAAGTCGACGGACATGCTGCGGTCGGGATCCCACTCGACGATGCGGCCGGAGCCGAATCGGCCGCCTTGTCTCGGCTCGATCTCGATCGGGAAGCCGAACCACGCGCTCACCTTCTCGGAGGCGACGAGCGAGTCGAAGACGGCATCCGCGGGTGCGGCGATATCGACTTGTGCCCGCAGCTCCGCGTCGGTCAGGTCGGCGCGCGGAGTCGTGCTCCGCTCCTCCACGAGATCGACGAGATTGGCCAGAGCCAGTGCCCAGAAGGTCTGCAGCTGGCCGGGCGGTCCGGCGTCGGCGGAATCGATGCCCGCTTGGGTCACCGTGATTGCCGTCGCGAGGTCGTCGATCGGCCGAAGACTGATGGTGGTCACGCTCGGCACCTCCGCGAGGAGCCACTCGAAGCGCAGCGACGTGTCGGTGGCGCCGATGAGCGTCTGCCGGGGCACATCTCCGCCGGGAACGTAGCGGCCCCAGAAGCGGTAGTAGTGGGGGAGTTCCACGTCGGCGTACTCCGAGAGCCATTCCACCATCGCGGCCGGCTGCGTCATGGCGTCGTAGACGTCGCCGACAGGGGCCCCGGCACGGACGCTCATCGTGATGGGATCGCTCACGATCGACCTCCATTCATCGGATAGCAGGCGATCGCGACTTTGAACGCATCGCCGTCCTGGCCGCCGTAGCGGGTGAACAGCTCTTTGAGCGAAGCCTCGAGGGCGGCGAGGAACCCCTCGCGCTGCTCGGGAAGCACCCTGATGTCACCCGAGATGCCGATGGAGGGCAGGCGGGCGGCCTCCGCGTCGAGAGTGGCGATGTCTCGCTGCACCTGCTCGGACAGGTCGAGCAGCCGAGCGAGATTCTGATCGTCGCCATGACGGGCGGAGTCCTCGAGGGTTCCGACGAGAGCGGGCGAGAGCCAGTACTTCCTCGCTTCGGCCTGGTAGACGCCCTCGGTCAGGCCTCTGACCTTGCGTTCGGACACGAGGCGCACGAGTCCCGCGGCCTGCAGTCGCTTGACGTGGTAGTAGATGCGCTGCGGGGACTGGTCCAGACGGGCGGCCAGCTCGGTGCACGTGCTCGGCGTCGCCAGTTCTTTGAGCACGGTGAGACGGTGAGGCTTGAGCAGGGCTTCGGCCTGCTCAATGCGTTCGAGGTAGACAACTTCTTTCATACAAGAGAGTTTTTATGTAAAGGAAGATTTTGTCAATAGGGAACGAAGACACGCCCCCGACGTCGTGGTCGGCGAAGCCGGACTCGCGTTGCTCTGAAGTTCAGCTCTCGAGCAGGCGCCGCACGTGTGCGCCCACGGCGTGCGTCTCGATGAGGAACCCGTCGTGGCCGAAGTCGCTGGTCAGCACGACGGAGCGGTCGCCGTCGAGGGTGTTGCGGATGCCGCGCGCGATGCGGTGCTGTCCGTCGATGGGGAACAGGCGATCGCTGTCGATCCCCAGCACGAGCGCGGTCGCGGTCACGCGGGCGAGGGCGTCCTCGATGCCGCCGCGATCCCGGCCGACGTCATGTGAGTTCATCGCCTCGACCAGCGTGATGTAGGAGTTCGCGTCGAAGCGTCGCGTGAACTTGTTGCCGTGGAAGTCCAGGTAGGACTCCACCGCGAACCGTCCGCCGTGGCCGAGCGGGCTCACGCCGGACTGCCACGTGCGCTGGAACCGCTGATTCAGCTCGGTCGGGGAGCGGTAGTTCAGCAGCGCCATGCGGCGCGCGAGAGCGAGGCCGCGCGTGGGGCCGTCGCCATCGGGCGCGTCGTAGTACTCGCCGGACAGGAAGCGCGGGTCGATGCGGATCGCCTCGATCTGCACCGAGTTCAGCGCGATCTGGTCGGCGGTGTTGACCGGGGGCGCCGAGAGGATGCCGACGCGTGCCACGCGCTCGGGAAGACCCACCGCCCACTCCAGCGCATGCATCCCGCCCATCGAGCCGCCGACGACCGCCGCCCACGCGTCGATGCCGAGCGCGTCGGCCAGGCGCACCTGCGCGGCGACCTGATCGCGGATCGTGAGGTAGGGGAACCGTGCGGCCCACTCGTAGCCGTCGGGAGCGATGGATGCCGGACCCGTGGACCCCTGGCAGCCGCCGAGCATGTTCGGGGCGATCACGAACCAGCGGTCCGTGTCGATCGGAGCGCCCGGCCCGACGATGTCGTCCCACCACCCCGAGGTCGGATGCCCCGGCCCGGCCGGGCCGCGCACGTGACTGTCTCCCGTCAGCGCATGCAGCACCAGCACAGCGTTGTCGCGCGCGGCGTTGAGCTCACCCCAGGTCTCGTACGCCAGCCGGTAGCCGGGCAGCTCGCCGCCCCCCTCGGTGCGGAACGACCCGAACGCCGCGAACCGGCGATCACCCGGCGGATCGCCGTCGCGCCAGGCGCCGGTGGCCGGCGGACGGCCGAGCAGCTGGCGGGCATCGGCCTCCGTGACCGGTGCGCTGGGCACGGTGTCTTCGGAGGTCTGCCAGTCCATCCGCCCATTCTCTCGTCTTCCCTCTGGAGAAAGGGGTCTGTTACGCGCAGCGGCGCGTCACGCCCGGAACGGGGTGGTCTCGTAGACCGCGCCGTGCTGCCCGGCCAGCGCGATCGGCACGCCGTTGCGCGTCTGGACGAACCGCTGCGCGGAGTCGAGGTTCTCCGGCAGCTGCGCGTCGACGGCGGGGAAGGTGTGCACCGTCTCGTTCGACAGCCAGATCACGGTGCGTCCGACGGCGTCCCCCAGTCCGCGCATGATCGAGGCGAACCGCTCGCGGCCGTCGGCGTCGAGATACAGGAGTACCGCGCTGTGGAACACCACGAGGGTGGCGTCCGCGGGGGCGGTGGCCGCAGCATCCGTCACCGTCTCGAGCAGGTCGCCGCGGAGGATCTCGGGAGGGTCGGATGCCGCGACCGCCGCGGCCGCCCGCAGCCGCGCGACCCGCGCGTCGTGGTCGGGGCCGGGCCAGATCAGCGTCGCGAGCCAGTCGACGGCCTCGGCGTCGCGCACGTCGATCGGGGACAAGTCGATCCCGCGGCGCCACGCCACACGCGGCATGCGCGCCGGCACGGACGCGTCGTCATCGACGCGGCACTGCAGCCGGACCGGAGACGGGCCCGCGTCGGGCTCGATGCGGTGGACGCCGCTCGGAGCATCGTAGGTGTAGCCGTAGCGATCCGGGTACAGGCAGAGCCCGGCGGCCGTGCCGACCTCGAGGAGGGCGACGGGTCCGTCGATGCGCGAGAGCTGCGGCAGGAACGTCGCGCAGCGATTGGGCTCGTTCGTCTGCGTCGCCCGGGACGCGCCGATCTCGACGACCTCGCCCCAATGGGCGTCGAGCCACTCCCGCCACTCCGGGAACGAGGCGAGCGGCGCGCCCGCCCACCGCGCGGCGGCGAACAGCAGATTCGGCTGCTGCTGCCGGCGCGGAAGCCCCGCGAGGAGCGCCGGCAGTTCGGGGTCGGCCCCGACGCCGATGGACCATTCCTCGTACAGCGGCGAGGTGCCGTGCGCCCACCGGCGTCCGAAATCGTCGTAGATCGCCGCGATGCGCGCGGCGTCGTCGTGTCCGGCCACGGCTTCACCTTATGCGCCGCCGCCGTGCATGTCGTCGAGCCGGTCTAGCATGCGTGGCATGGACGCCGTCGTCGACTACCTGCTCACCGGAGACCCTGCGATCCGATGGCAGGTGCTCCGAGATCTCGCGGATGCGTCGCCCGACGAGGTCGCGCCCGAGAGGGCGCGCGTGGCCACCGAGGGCTGGGGAGCGCGGCTGCTCGCCGAGCAGGCCGCAGACGGGCGGTGGGACGGCGGCACGTACCGTCCGGGGTGGGTCGACGAGTCGCGGCCGTTCTTCGACGCGTGGACCGCGACGCACTTCTCCCTGCAGACGCTGGCCGAGTTCGGTCTCGATCCGGCCTCGCCCGAGGCCCAGCGCGCCGTTGCGCTGGTGCGCGACAACGTGCGCTGGGAGTACAACGGTGAACTCTACTTCCAGGGTGAGGCCGAGCCCTGCATCAACGGGATCGCGCTGACCACCGGCGCGTACTTCGCGCAGGACGCCGCCGCCATCGCGGCCACGATCCTCGCGACGCAGCACGACGACGGGGGCTGGAACTGCTGGGAGGAGGATGCCGCGGCGCCCGGCTCCTTCCACTCCACGATCTGCGCGCTCGAGGGACTGCGGGCATGGGAGCAGCGGAGCGGGGCGGACCCCGAGTTGACGGCGGCCCGCCTGCGGGGGGAGGAGTTCCTGCTCGAGCGCGGCCTGTTCCGGCGCAAGTCGACCGGCGTGATCCCCGATCTGCGGATCACGCTGACGTCGTCACCGGTGCGGTGGTTCTACGACATCCTGCGGGCGCTCGACTACTTCCGCCTGGCACGCCCGGAGCGGGATGAACGGTGCGCCGAGGCCGTGGAGCTGCTGCGTTCGAAGCGCCTCGAGAACGGCCTGTTCCGCCTCGAGAACGATCACGCGGGCCCGACGCTGTTCTCGATGGACGGCGAGCACGAGGGCTTTCCGAGTCGCTGGGTGACCTTGCGGGCGCTGCGCGTGCTGCGCTGGTGGGACGCCGCCTGATCCGCAGCAGCCCCCGCAAAGACGACGGATGCCGCAGCCCGTGGGGGCTGCGGCATCCGTCGTGGAATCGGCTAGATCAGGCGCGTGCGGCCTCTGAGACGCGTCGGGCGACCACGAGCGCCTGCTCGAGGTCGGCCTTGAGGTCGTCGATGTTCTCCAGGCCCACCGAGAGGCGAACCAGACCGGGGGTCACGCCCGTGGTCAGCTGCTGCTCGGGGGTGAGCTGCGAGTGCGTCGTCGACGCGGGGTGGATGACGAGCGAGCGGACGTCGCCGATGTTCGCCAGGTGGCTGAACAGGTTGAGCGAGTTGACGAACTCGCGCCCGGCCTGGACGCCGCCCTTGAGCTCGAACGAGAGCACCGCGCCCACGCCCTTCGGGGCGTAGTTGTTGGCGGCGGCGTACCACGGCGACGTGGGCAGGCCGGAGTAGTTCACCGAGGCCACATCGGGCTGGTTCTCGAGCCACTCCGCGATCTCCTGGGCGTTCTGCACGTGACGCTCGACGCGCAGCGACAGCGTCTCGATGCCCTGGATGAGCAGCCATGCGCTGTTGGGCGAGATCGCCGCACCGAGGTCGCGCAGCAGCTGCACGCGCGCCTTGATGATGTAGGCGAGGCCGTCGCCGACCGCGGCGGTGTAGGACGCGCCGTGGTAGGACGGGTCGGGCTCGGTCAGGCCCGGGAACTTCTCGACGTTCTTCGACCACTCGAACTTGCCGCCGTCGACGATGACGCCACCGATGGTGGTGCCGTGGCCGCCGAGGAACTTCGTCGCGGAGTGGATGACGATGTCGGCGCCGTGCTCGAACGGACGGATCAGGTAGGGCGTCGCGATCGTGTTGTCCACGATGAGCGGCACACCGTTCTCGTGTGCCACGTCGGCGATGCCGCGGATATCGAGCACGTTGATCTTCGGGTTGCCGATGGTCTCGGCGAAGAAGAGCTTGGTGTTCGGACGAACGGCCGCGCGCCACTCGTCGGCGTCGTCCTGGTTCTCGACGAACGTGACCTCGATGCCGAGCTTGGCGAGCGTGTACTTGAACAGGTTGTACGTGCCGCCGTAGATCGAGCTGGAGGCCACGAAGTGGTCGCCGGCCTCGGCGATGTTGAGGATCGCGAACGTCGATGCCGCCTGGCCGCTGGCCAGCAGGAGGGCGCCGGTGCCCCCCTCGAGCGCCGCGAGGCGCTCCTCGACGACGGCCTGCGTCGGGTTCTGGATGCGCGTGTAGATGTTGCCGAACTCGGCCAGCGCGAACAGGTTCGCGGCGTGGTCGGCGTTGTCGAAGACATACGACGTGGTCTGGTAGATCGGCGTCGCGCGAGCCTTCGTCACCGGATCGGGCTGGGCCCCCGAGTGGATCTGCTTGGTCTCGAAACGCCAGTTCTCGGGTGCGGACATGGCTTTCTCCTGCGGTCTCGGATGCCGGAGGCACCTGCCCCCAGCCGTGTTCGAGGTTACGGAGACCTCGGTGACGGTGCCAACGCTGTGGACACGCGGCGTAACGTCGCAGCGGACGGGCTACCGTGGAGGCATGGCGACCAGACGTGCAGTGGTGACCGGAGCGAGCTCGGGAATCGGCGAATCCGTCGCCCGGGCACTGCGGACCTCGGGATGGGATGTCGTGGCCGTGGCGCGGCGAGCCGAGCGTCTCTCCGCCCTTCAAGAAGAGACCGGTGCCGTGGCTTACGCGGCGGACCTGACCTCGGATGCCGACATCCAGGCGCTCACCGCCTTCCTGGACGAGACCGGTCCGGTCCACGCGCTCGTACACGTGGCCGGTGGCGCGCGCGGCGCGGATCGCGTCGAGGACGGCCGCGTCGAGGACTGGCAGTGGATGTTCGACGTCAACGTGCTCTCGGCACAGCGGCTGGTGGCGGCCATCCTCCCGCAGCTGCGCCAGGCCGCGGCATCCGACGGCCACGCCGACACGCTCTTCGTCACCTCGACCGCTGCGCAGACCGCCTACGCGGGCGGCGCCGGGTACAACGCGGCCAAGGCTGGGGAGTCCATGCTCGCGCACGCGCTGCGGCTCGAGCTCAACGGCGAGCCGATCCGGGTCGTCGAGGTCGCTCCGGGCATGGTGCACACGCCCGAGTTCACCGTCAACCGGCTCGGCGGCGACACCGTCGCGGCCGAGCGGGTGTACGAGGGCGTTCAGGCGCCGCTGACCGCCGACGACGTGGCCGACGTCATCGCGTACGCCCTGAACGCCCCCGGGCACGTCAACCTCGACCTCATCACCATGCGCCCGGTGGCCCAGTCCGCCCAGCACCTGCTGGCACGCGGTCCGCTGCGTCCTCGCGGCGTCGAGAGCCAGTGAGCCGAGAGACGCCCGACACGATGGCGAAGACGCTTGCGGAGCTGGCGGACGCGGGGCTGATCGATGCGGGCTGGGCCGACGCGCTCGCACCCGTCGCCCCCGACATCGCCGCCCTCGGCGAGCTGCTCCGCGCCGAGGTCGCCGCCGGGCGGCGGTACCTCCCTGCCGGTGACCGTGTGCTGCGGGCGTTCCAGCGGCCGCTGGCGGACGTCAAGGTGCTGATCGTCGGGCAGGATCCGTACCCGACGCCGGGCCATCCGATCGGCCTCTCGTTCGCCGTGGACGCGCATGTGCGCCCGCTGCCTCGCAGCCTCGCCAACATCTATCAGGAGCTCGAAGCCGACCTCGGCATCGCGCGAGCACCCCACGGCGATCTCTCGGCATGGAGCGATCAGGGCGTCATGCTGCTCAACCGCGTCCTCACCGTCGCGCCCGGCGCTCCGGCATCCCATCGCGGCTGGGGCTGGGAGAAGGTCACCGAGCACGCGATCCGCACGCTGGTGGCGCGCGACCAGCCGCTCGTCGCGATCCTGTGGGGGAGGGATGCCGCGGGCCTTCGTCCGCTCCTGGGCTCGACACCGATCATCGAGTCGGCGCATCCGTCGCCGCTGTCGGCCAGTCGAGGGTTCTTCGGATCCCGGCCGTTCTCCCGTGCCAATGCGCTGCTCGCCGAGCGCGGCGCCGCGCCCGTCGCATGGGAACTGCCGGCGATCGCGCCGGCGCCGGAGGTCTCAGCCGCAGCCCCCGTCGGCCACGGGCAGCCCGCGTAGGCTGACGGCATGCTCGAGGAGGAATACGACCGCGACAGGCGTTCACTGCCCCGGCACCTCCGGCGGCAGCCAGAGCCGGAGCGGCCGTTCGCCTTCTCGATCCGGCCCGTCGAGGATGGCGACATCCCGGACGTGCGCGAGATCTACAACCACTACGTGACCAATTCGGTCGTGACCTTCGATGAGGACACGTGGTCGATCGCCCAGTGGCGCGAGAAGCGGGACCAGCTGCAGCGCCTCGGCCTGCCGTTCCTCGTGGCGCAGTCGCCCGCCGGCCAGGTACTCGGTTACGCGCTCGTGCAGCCGATGTCGAGCAAGTCGGCGTACCGGTACTCCGTCGAGAACTCCATCTACCTCGGCCAGGCGGCGACGGGGAAGGGCCTGGGCCGCGCGCTGCTCGAAGCGCTCATCACGGCGTGCGAAGAGGCGGGCATCCGTCAGATCGTGGCCGTCATCAGCGACAAGGGCGCCGAAGGGTCGATCGCACTGCACGAGAAGCTCGGCTTCGTCGAGGTCGGCCGCATGGGTCGGGTCGGATTCAAGTTCGGCCGCTGGCTCGGCACCATCTATCTGCAGAAGTCGCTCAAGCCGGCGAAGAAGTCCGGCCGATCGGGTCGCTGATCAGCGCTCGCGCGATCGCGGGGCATCGGCCTCGCGGTTCCAATCGCGCACCGCGTCGACGAGCTCGCGCCACGCGCCGGTGATGGCGTCGTCGGGCAGTTCAGCCTCCTTGGTGAATGCGCCGGACCAGCTCGCGCGGATCCACCAGACGAAACCGTCCGGCACCGGGTCGCGGTCGGCGACGACGGGCGCCGGCGCCGCCGTGCGACCGGTCGGGGTGGGAGTCGGCGCGTCGTCCCACGGGCAGCGGTCGATGAGAGAGATCCACTCGGATGCCTCCTCCGGCGGTGGCTGCGCCGTCCAGCGCCTCGTGATGCCGGCGAATCCGCCCGTGCGGGCGACGTCGATCTCGATCGGCGCGGCCGGCTTCGGCTGGCCGGTGGGCGCCGCTTCGCCGGCGCCGCCGGGGGCACCGGCATCCGGTGCGCCGCCGTCAGCGGGGATCTTCTGATCGCTCCTCATCGCGCATCACGCCGACGCCCGTCCACCCGGCGCGGACGGCATCGACCTCCTCCGACTCCTCACCGTACTCCGACGCGGCCGCCGCCAGGGTGGCCCGTGCGAACGCGGTGAAGTCGGCCGTCGGCGACAGCGTGCCCGAAGTGATCGTGCGGTACCAGATCAGTCCGGCACGCTCCCACGCGCGACCGCCGAGCGCGGTGGCGGTCAGGTAGAACGCGTGGTTCGGGATGCCGGAGTTGATGTGCACCCCGCCGTTGTCGTCGCGCGTCTCGACGTACGCGTCCATGTGAGCGGGCTGCGGGTCCTTGCCGAGAACGTCGTCGTCGTAGGCCGTGCCGGGTGCCGACAGTGAGCGCAGCGCCGAGCCCTGCACAGCATCGGTGAAGATGCCCTCGCCGATGAGCCACGACGCGTCGGACGTCGTCTGGCCGAGGTGATGCTGCTCGGCCAGGGCACCGAAGACGTCGGCGATCGACTCGTTGAGCGCGCCCGACTGCCCGTGATACTGCAGGCCGCCCTCGTCTTCGATGACCCCGTGGGCGAGCTCGTGCGCGATCACCGTCAGCGACCCGGTGAAACCGGAGAAGACCTCGCCGTCGCCGTCGCCGAACACCATGCGCTCGCCGTTCCAGAACGCGTTGTCGTAGTCGCGGCCGTAGTGGACGGTGGCCAGCAGCGTGCCGCCGATGCCGTCGAGGCTGTTCCGGCCGAACGCGTCCCACAAGAAGTCGAACGTCGCGCCGAGCCCGTCGAACGCCTCGTCGGCGGCGGTGTCGCCCGTCGCCGGGTCGTCCTCGCCGCGCACGCGGACCCCCGGCAGCACCTCCAGCCGCTGCGCGTCCGAGACCTCGCGGTCGGGGGCGGGCGTCGCCTCGGCCACGAGCGTGCCGGGCTCTTCGATCGACAGCCGAAGCCGCGACCGCGTGGGCCGGTACTCGCGCGGGGTCGCGAGGGTGGACCGCGCCGCCTCGGCTGCGCGCTGCCATCCCGGCTCCTGCACGGCGGCGATGCGAGCGAGGAGGTACGGAGGGACGATCGCGGGTGCCATGCTCCGAACCTAGCGCCGGCTCCCGACGCGCAGGTTACGCGCCGGGGTCGATCACGGGGATCGAGGCGAGCAGCCGCCGCGTGTACGAGACCTGCGGCTGCAGCAGCACCTTCTCGGTGGGACCCTCCTCGAGGATGCGGCCGTCCTTCATCACGACGACCTCGTCGCACAGGTTCTGCACGACGCCGATGTCGTGCGACACCATCAGCAGCGTTAGGCCGTCACGGACCCGCAGCTCGCCGAGCAGCTCGAGGATCTGCGCGCGCACGGTCACGTCGAGCGCCGACAGCGGCTCGTCGCCCACGAGCAGCCGCGGCCGGTGCACGATCGCCCGCGCGAGTGCGATCCGCTGCCGCTGGCCACCCGAGAACTCATGCGGGAACCGCTCCGCCATGTCGGCCTCGAGGCCGACGTCCTCGAGCACTTCTCGCACCCGCTCGCGCCGGCCGTCCCCGCCCTGCTCGCCGTCGCCGCCGAGGCCCAGCGCCCACAGCGGCTCGCCGACGATGCGGCCGACGCTCATGCGAGGGTCGAGCGACGCGTACGGGTCCTGGAACACGATGCCGGTCTGCCGTCGCAGCCAGTGCAGCGAACGCGCCGGCGCCGAGGCGTCCACCGCCTGCCCGTCGAACTCCACGGTGCCCTCGGTCGGTGCGTCGAGCGCGAGCAGCAGCCGGACCAGGGTCGACTTGCCCGACCCGGACTCGCCGATGACGCCGACGGCCGAACCCTCACGCACGTCGATGTCGGCATCCTCCAGCGCCGTCGTGTGGCTGCGGGGCTCGAAGAGCCGCGTCTTCGGAGCCGGGTAGCGGCGAGTCAGCCCTCGCGCCCGCAGGAGGGGCGGCCGGACTCCGGGCCTCGCGGCGCTCATGCTGCACCTCCGGGGCGCCAGAGGGTGGCGGTGGCGTCGCGCAGCAGGCCTTGCGTGACGACGGATGCCGGAGCCGAGAGCAGTTGCGACACGGGGGCGTCCTCGACGACACGGCCGTGCTCGAGCACGACGCCGTGCGTGGCGATCTGCGACAGCACGGCCAGGTCGTGGGTGATGAACACGAGCGACATGCCGTCGTCCTCGACGAGCGAGAACAGCAGTTCGAGGATCTCGGCCTGGATCGTCACGTCCAGCGCCGTGGTCGGCTCGTCCGCGATGAGCAGCCGTGGCCGGCAGGCGAGGGCCATCGCGATCGCGACGCGCTGGCGCTGACCGCCGGAGAGCTGATGCGGGTACCGCGCCACGACGCGCTCGGGATCGGGCAGGGCCACGCGGGTGGCCTCGGCGACGGCGCGGGCCAAGGCATCCCGTTTCGACAACCCCTCGTGGATGCGGACCGACTCGGCGATCTGCCGGCCGACGGTGCGGATCGGGTTGAGCGCCGTGCGCGGCTCCTGGAACACGATGCCGATCTCGTCACCGCGCAGCTCGGCCAGGTCGCGGTCGGGCAGCCCGAGGATCTCGCGACCGTTCCAGCGGACGCTGCCTGTCGCCTCCGCGCCATCGGGCAGGAGCCCCAGAATCGCCAGCGCCGTCACCGACTTGCCCGAGCCCGACTCGCCGATGAGTCCCACGCGGGCGCCGTCGGGCACCGCGAACGAGATGCCGTCCGCGACGCGCCGGCCGCCGATGTCGATGGCGAGGTCCTGCACCTCGAGGCTCACGAGACCACCTCCCGGTCTCTGGGCGCTCGCAATTCAGTCTGGACGCGGGCGGCGCCGACAGTCGGGCGCGTGACCACGCGGATCTCGACCGCGCGCTCGCGCGCACAGACTGAATTGTGAACCGGCGATGCAGTCACGCCACCACCTCCGGGATGTGCAGGCGAGCGCGCCGCGTCGCGAACGGGCTGCGCGAGAGCGTCGGGTCGGTGGCCTCGCGCAGGGCGTCGCCGAGGAGATTCAGCCCCAGCACCGTGAGGGTGATGGCAAGGCCCGGCCAGACCACCGAGAGGGGATGCACGGTGATGAACTGCTGCAGCTCGGCCAGCAGCAGCCCCCACGACGGCTCCGTGACGGGGGCTCCGAAGCCGAGGTACGAGAGCCCTGCCTCGGCGAGCACCGCGACGGCCATGCTCCACGACAGCTGCACGATGAAGACCGGGGCGACATTGGGCAGCAGGTGCCGCACGAGGTTCTGCGTCGGTGTGAGACCCGAGGCGCGACCGGCCAGGACGAAGTCGCTGTGCAGCACGCGGCGCAGCTCGGGCCGCGTCACGCGGGCGATGTTCACGCCGAAGCCGATGCCGACCGACCAGATCACGACGCCGAGCGACCCGCCCCACACCGCCGAGATCATCATCGCGATGATGAGCACGGGGAAGGCGATGAGGATGTCGACGAGCACCGCGACCGATTCGCGCAGCCACCGGGCAGTGAGCGCGCCCAGGGCGGCGAGGGCAACGCCCAGGATCGTCGCGACGGCACCCGAGCCCACGGCGACGAGCACCGTCGTGCGCGCGCCGGCCATGAGCAGGCTCAGGATGTCGCGGCCCGACGCGTCGGTGCCGAGAAGGTGCGGCCAGCCCGGCGGTGCCCAGCGGTTCGAGATCTCGACCTGCTGCGGATCGAACGGCGTCCACGCCAGCGAGACGGCGGCGGTCGCGACCACCACGGCCACGACGATCAGCCCGAACCGCCCGGTGGACATGCGCCACAGCCTCCGCAGCCACGCCCCGCGTGTGCGTCGGGACGGGGCGGCGGCATCCGTCCTCACGGTCTCGGGTGATCCGTCCTGGCGAGTCATGCCGCCTCCCGCTGCCGGGGGTCGATGACGCGATGCACCAGGTCGACGACGAAGCCGACGATCAGCACGAACGCCGTCAGCGCGAGCAGTTCGCCCTGCACCTTCGGCAGGTCGCGCGCGCTCACGTCGGCCACCAGCATGCGGCCGATGCCGGGCAGCGAGAAGAGCTGTTCGATCACGACGGCGCCTACGATGATGCCCGCGACCTGCAGACCGAGCACCGTGATGATCGACAGGCCGACGACGGGCAGACCGTGCCGGATGAGAGCCGAGTTGCGCGTGAGGCCCTTCGCCGCGGCGGTGCGGACGAAGTCCTGCCCGACGGCCTGCAGCGTCGCGCTGCGCACGAAGCGCAACAGCATCGCGCCCTCGACGATCCCGATCGTGAGCGCGGGCAGCAGCAGCGATCGCAGCGCGGCCCACGGCTCCTGCCAGCCTGCTCGGGGGAATCCCTGGGCCGGCAGCCATCCGAGCCACACCGCGAACACGACGACGAGCATCATGCCCGCCCACACGACGGGCACCGCGGCCAGCGTCTGCGCCCCTACGCTCAGTGCCGTGCCGTCAGGGCGGCCCCGACGCAGAGCCGAGAGCACTCCGAGAGGCACGCTGATGAGCACCGCGATCAGGAGGGAGAGGATGCCGAGGGGCAGGGTCACCTCGGCCTTCTCGGCGAGCTCGTCCACCACGCGCGACCCGGTCAGCAGCGAGGTGCCGAGGTCTCCGCGCAGTACGCCGCCGATCCACTCGAGGTACTGCTCGGGAAGCGGCCGATCCAGGCCGAGGCGCGCCCGGACCGCGGCGAGCTGTTCCGGTGTGCTGTTGACCCCGGCGATCAGCTGGGCGATGTCGCCGGGGAGGACCCGGAGGGTCAGGAAGATCACCACGCTGGCGACGAACAGCCCGAGCAGAAGCAGGGCGAATCGGGTCAGCGTGTACCGGATCACCCGTTGCTCTTGGCGATCTCGGCGAGGTTCAGGCGCTCGTTCACGTTGATCGAGGGCATACCCGAGATGCTAGTGCCGACCGCGACGACCGAGGCGCCGTTGTACAGCCAGTCGGCCGCAGCGTCCTCTGAGACCAGCTGCGCGGCCTCGGCGAGGAGGTCGGCGGCCTCGGACTCATCGGTCGCCGCGAGGGACTGCGCGTACAGGTCCTGCACCTCGGGGTTGTCGTAGGTGAAGTAGTACTCCGGGTTGGCCCAGTTCTCGAAGTCGCGCGCTTCGGTGTGCAGCACGAAGCTCAGCTCGTAGTCCCGGTTGGTGTAGACGTCGTTGAGCCACGTGGGGAAGTCGACGGACTCGACCTCGAGCGTGATGCCGACCTCGTTGAGATCCGAGACCAGGATCTGGGGGATGGTCGTGGGGTAGAAGTTGGGGATCGTGAGGGTGAGCTCCAGATCCTCCTCGCCGGCCTCTTCGAGGAGCGCGCGGGCAGCCTCGGGGTCGTACGGGGCGACGTCGGCGAGGTCCTCATAGCCCGGGTCGAGCTCGGGGATGGGCCCGTACTGGGTCTGCCCGGCGCCGAGCGCCTCGACGAACGCGTCGTGGTCGATGGCCTGGCGGATCGCCTGACGCACCCGCTGATCGGCGAGGGGGCCCGAGGTCTGGTTGAAGGCGAGGGTGCCCTTGTCGGTGGACTGGCCGAGCACGAGGGCGAAGTCGCCCGTCTCTTCGACCTGTTCCTTGAGCGTGGCGTCGAAGCCGGTCACCACGTCGATCTCGCCGGCCAGGGCCGCGTTGAGCGCGGCCTGGTTGTCGGGGATGTAGTCGAAGACCACTTCGGCCACGCCGGCGGTGTCGCCCCAATAGGCGTCGTTGCGGACGAAGACGATGCTGTCGCCCTCGCGCCAGTCGTCGAGCACGAAGGGTCCGGTGCCGTTCGCGGCCGTCTGGTAGTCGACGGTGTCGCCCTCTTTCAGGATGATCCCGGCGCGCCCCGTGAGGTTCCACAGCAGGCTCGAGTCGGGCTCGGCGAGCGTGAGGACGACGTCCTGCCCGTCGGCGGCGATCGTCGTGACATTGGCCAGACGCGCGGAATCACGCCACTCCGGCGTGTTCTTGCGGGTGGTGAGCGACCACACCACGTCCTGCGGCGTCAGCGGCTGCCCGTCGTGGAACGTGACGCCCTCCCGCACCGTGAAGGTGTACGTCAGGCCGTCGGGCGAGACCGTCCACTCGCTGGCGAGAGCCGGCACGATGTCCTGCTCGGGGGTGCGCGCGACAAGGCCCTGGTAGATGTTGTCGACCAGGATCTGGTCCAGCGCGGCGCCTGCGGTCTGCCGGATGTCGAGGTTGCTGGGCTCGAGCACCAGCCGGATCGCCACCGATGCGTCGGGGTCGGGCTCGCCCGTCGCGGTGGGCGCACTCGGCTCGCTCCCGCCGCTGCAGGCGGTCAGGGCGAGGACGCCGGCGGCGAGCAGAGAGGTCGCGGCGAGAACGGTGCGACGGAGCATGGAGGTCCTTTCGAACGGATCCGGTGGACTGCGCAGGAACGGGCGCACGTGATCGGGGATCGCCGTGGCCGGTGCGATAGTCCAGCCTAGGGATATCGCGACGGGGTGCGGGCGAGCGCTACCCGGAACGCAATAGAAGCGTTAAGACGCGCTGCCGCGTGGATCGGCGCTTGCCGGTCGCGGCCGGCCGGGCGTGGTGGCCACGGTGCGCAGGCGCTCGCCGAGCTCGAGAGGGATCTCCTCCTGCACGTTGTGCCCGGCGGGGACGGCGACGATGGATGCTCCGGGCACACGTCGCGCGAACTCCTCGGCGTCGTCGTCCGTGACGTAGCCGCGCTCGCCGCGGATCAGGGTCGTGGGCGCGGTCACCGCCGCAAGGTCTTCCCAGCCCGCCTCGCCCAGCACGGACGCGACCGCGTCGGACGACGCGGGCGCCTCCGTGGGGGCGTCGGCGCCGGCATCCGCCATCGCGTTGGCCAGGCGAGCGAAGTGATGCTTCCATTCCACCCGGCCGTCAGGACGGATCCGGGAGTTGAAGAACACGCCGCGCTCGGCCCTGCGGCGCGTGCCGCCGCCCAGACCGAACGCGAGAGCACGGTCGACGAGCTCGTCTCGGGACGCCCAGTCGACCGGGCCGGCGAAGAAGTCGCGGATCTGCGACGGCCCGGCGTTGGAGTCGAGGCCCGGCGTGATGTCGATGACGACGAGTTCACGCACGAGCTCCGGGCGCGAGGCGGCCACTGCTGCGGCCGTCAGGCCGCCGAGCGACTGCCCGACGAGCACCTGGGGCGCCTGCGTCCACGCCTCCATCCCGGCGGCGATGTCGGGTGCCATCACTCGGCCGACGTAGGCCGCGTCGTCCCGCCATGACGAGTCGCCGTGGCCGGGAAGGTCGATCGCCAGCGCCGGCAGTCCGAGACCGAGGATCGTGGTGTCCCACGTGTGGGCGTTCAGGCCCGCGCCGTGCAGGAACGTCACGACCGGGGCGTCGTCGGGCGCACCAGCGGGCGTGTAGCGCAGGGCGCTCAGGGTCCGCCCGTCGGGCAGCCGCAGCGACAGTCGCTCGCCGCGCGGCACCGGCCGGTCGACACCCGCCTCGGACGCCTGATCGGGGAGAAAGGAGAACTCGTCGATGGGTTCGCTCACCCGCTCATTGTGCCGCACCTCTCGTACGACCCGGACCGGCGCCACCGTGGGTAGTCTGGCGCCATGACGGAAGAACACCGCGTCCATCTGTCGCGATCCGCGCCCCCGGCGTACAAGGCGCTCGCGGCCGTGTCGAAGACCGTGGGCGAGCTCGCCGCTGCGAACGGCGTCGATGACCGGCTCAAAGAGATCGTGCAGATCCACACCTCGCAGCTCAACGGCTGCGCGTACTGCGTGCGCGTGCATGTCGAGCGTGCCACCGCGGCCGGCGTGACGCCGGACGTTCTCGCGCAGATCCCGGTCTGGCGCGATTCCGGCGTCTTCTCCGACCGCGAACGTGCGGGCCTGGAGCTTGCCGAGGCGTACGTCTACATCCACGACGAGGGCGTGTCCGACGAGGTGTACGACCACGTCGGCGGAGTGCTGAGCGAGCAGGAGTACGTCGCGCTCAGCTGGATCCTCGTCGCCATCAACGCGTTCAACCGCATCGCGATCGCCGGTCGGTACAGCGTGCCGCCGCGCGACGACCTCGCCGGCGAGGACCGCGACGCGGCATCGGGCGCCGCCTGGTGACCGACCTCTCCGGGCCGGGCGGTCCGCCGGGCGACCCGGTGGTCTCGGGCGCGGTCAACTTGCGCGACGTGGGCGGACTGGCCGCGGGCCGGGCGGTCACGCGCCACGGTGTGCTGTACCGGTCGGGCAACCTCGCGCGGCTCGACGCGGACGGGACCCGCGCGCTCGCCGACCTGCGGCTGCGGCGCATCATCGACCTGCGCGCCGACGACGAGGTGCGTTACGAACCGAGCCGGATCGACGGCATCGAGGTCGTGACGCAGCGCGTGCCGCTCTTCCTCGGCTCGGTCGAGTCGTTCTTCCGCGACGACATCAGCCTGGACGAGATGTACCGCCGGCTCATCGAGGACTCGTCGGCAGGCGTCGTCGACGTCGTGCGGGGCATCCTGGCCGACCAGCCGGTGCTGGTCCACTGCACCGTGGGCAAGGACCGCACGGGCGTCACCGTCGCCCTCACCCTCGCCGCGGCTGGCGTCGACCCCGAAGCGGTCGTGGGCGATTACGCCCGCACCGAGGGGCTCCTGCCGCAGGCGCGGAATCGTCGCATCGTCGAGCTGCTTCGGTCGATGCATCCGGAGGCGGTGCATCTCGAGGATCTCGCGACGAAGTCCCCGGCTCCGGTGATGCGCGCGCTGCTGGACGGCGTGGCCGATCGCTACGGATCGGCGGCGGACTATCTGCGCGCGCACGGTCTCGCCGACGACGAGCTCGTCGAGCTGCGGCGCGTGCTCCTGCGCGAGTCGTGAGCCGGCGCGATCGTTCCGTTCTGTGACGCTGAGGTAAGGCAACCCTTCATTGCGGGTATAGTGGAACCGTCATGGCCCACATCACCGAGCACCAGAAGGTCGAGCACAGCGCATCCGCCTGTCGTTCGTCGCGTCACACGCGCGTGCAGCAGCTGATCACCGCCGACGAGACCTCGCTGGCCGAGCTCGAGGCGATGCTGGCGACACTGCCCATCTGCTCGACGGGCCGGGTGTTCATCGAGATTCCGGATGCCTCATGGCAGGGCGAGATCACCGCACCGAGTCGCATGGTGGTGACGTGGCTCGACCGCTCGCAGCGCAGCGGCGCTCCCGGCACCGGCCGCGGCTGCGCGTCGGGTGAGGCGCTCTCTCGCGCCGTGACGGCATGGGCCGACGAGATGCTGTGCACCGAGGACGATGAGACGCGGATCCACCTGCTGGGCGGCTTCCTCGGCACCGCCGACATCTTCGATCACCTGATCGAGATGGGCATCCGTCGCGACGCGATCCATGCGCCCGAGCAGTACCGCCTCACCGTCACGCACTGAGCCTCCGCGGCACGAGTCGGACCCGAGTCGATCCCCGGCTTGGACGGCAGCGATCGGTACAGTCATGCCCATGACGCAGTCCGCTGCCCTCACGCCGTCGTCCGTCGCCGATCCGCGCGATCTGCGCATGCCGACGTGGGTCATCGTGTGGCTCACGGTCTCGGCCGTCATCCAGACGTACGACGCGTGCTACGTGCTGCTGGGGCCGCTCTCGCACGCGGGCGGTCCGCTCGAGGCGCTGTGGCCGGGCCACGTCTTCTACGGCACCTTCGACCACCGGTACGGACAGTTCGACGCGTTCGGCAGTGCTCAGAGCTGGGCGAACCTCGTCGAGGTCGTCGTGATCGTGTGGGCGCTGCTGCACGCGAGACGCTGGTCGGGCGTCGTGGTCGGGCTGATCGTGACGGTGGCGACGTTCTGGAAGACGGTCATCTACTTCCTCGTCGAAGCCTCCAGCGGCCTCGAGATGACACGCCAGTCGCTCGAGCGCGGTGACATCATGGGGTTCCTCATGGTCGCCGTGCTGCCGAACCTGTTCTGGATCGTCTTCCCGCTCGCCGTCGTGATCGCGCTCGGTCGGCAGGTGCTGCGGGTCGGGCGCGCACTGCAGGATCAGGCGGTGCCGCGCGCCACGTAGTTGCCGTCTTCGAGGCCGGCCTCAATCTCGAAGCGATTGCGCAGGGGATCGCGTCCCGCAAGCAGATACAGCAACGGCATGAGGAATCCGTAGCGCTGCCACTGCCGTTTGTGGACCGCCTCGTGGCGCAGCAGCGCGCGTGAGATCCGGGCGTCGCCGGTGAGGAAGCATCCGCCGACGCACACGCCGCCGCGGGGGAAGGCCCATTCCGGCATCCCCCGGAAGACCCACAGCCCTTCGCGCTTCTCGACGCGGCCGGTGCTCCACAGCGAGCCCCACACCCACCCCACGGTGCAGCCGTACCAGTAGCCCACGCGGCTGATCGGCGAGTCCAGGAGAAACGACGGGATCAGCCGGTCCAATCGCCGGCCGCGCTCGACCCGGCGCTCGGCGACCGCGCGCCAGCCCGCCGGTGGGGCGGGGCGCGGACTCACGCCAGGGCTCCGACGACGCGCAGGATCGCACCGAGGTCGTCGGTGGCCGATACCGCGGAGGCAGGGGAGTAACCCGCCAGCGACGCGCCCGCGAGGGGCAGCAGCGCCCGCAGTCGCCCGATCGCTGCCGTGAGCTCCGACACCGTGATGCCGAAGGGCTCGGGGTGGGCGTTCCCGGCGATCTCGGCGGGATCCAGCGCGTCGATGTCGATGTGGATGTAGACCGCGTCCGCGCCGGTGGCGGCCACGGCGGTGGCGAGGGCGTCCGGATCACGCAGCGCCTCGACGGTGAGCGCCGCGATCCCGAGATTCGCGACCGCCTCGAGTTCAGCGTCGTCGTACGACCGCGCCGCGCCGATCACGACGCGGTCCGATGCCACGATGCCCGTCTCGAGCAGCAGTCCGGGGTCGCCTTCCCCGAGGACGGCGCGCAGCACCATGCCCGCGAACGCGCCGGACGGAGAGGACTCGGGGGAGTTGAGGTCGGGGTGCGCGTCGATCCACACCACCGCGAGGCCGGGTGCACGGCGCGCGGCGTGCGCGATCGGCGCGAGTGCGATGCCGCAGTCGCCGCCGATCGTCAGCACCGGCTCGTCGTGGCCGTCGAGCGCGTCGGCGACGAGCGAGCGCACGCGCTGCAGTGCGCTGAGGCGATGGATGCCGCTGCCGAGCCCTTCGCCGGCCTCCATCGGCACGTCGAGGATCGTCGTGGCCGACCGGGGCAGGTCGCCGGCGATCGCCTGTGCTCCGTCGATCAGCTGCATCGCGCGCGACGAGGGACTGCCCTGCCACTGCGGCACCACCAGGTATCGCGTCATTCCCTCATCCTCCCGCACGCCGACCCGCCGCGGAACGCGTCGGGGCGCCGCGTCCGAAGACGCGACGCCCCGATGCCGTTCGCACGCGGCTCAGTTGCCGATGGCCGCCTGGGGCGTGCCGCCGGTCTTCAGCGCGGCCAGCCGCGCCTCGACCTCGGTGAGCTCGCCCACGTCCTCGAGCTGGTTGAACTGCGCGTCCAGGGACGACGCCGCCAGCTCCTGCTTGCCGGTGGCCAGTGCCTCCTGCCGGCGGACCTTGTCTTCGAACCGCCCGAGCTCGCTGGTCGGGTCGAGGACGTCGATCGACCGGACGGCGTCGTGCACCTTGGTCTGGGCCTCGGCGACCTTGGAGCGCGCGAGCAGCTCTGTCCGCTTGGACTTGAGCTGCTCGAGCTTCTGCTTCATGCCGTTGAGGCCGTCTTTGAGCTTGTCGACGACCTCGTTCTGGGCGGCGATGGTCGGCGCGATCGCCTTCGCCTCGTTCTCTTCGCTGATCTGGCGCTGCAGCGCGATCTTCGCGAGATTGTCGAACTTGTCGGCGTCGGTCGTGTTGCCGGCCGTCCGCAGCTCGTCGGCCTTGCGGCTGGCGGCGAGAGCCTTGCTGCCCCACTCGTTCGCCGCCTGGATGTCTTCCTGGTGGTCGCGCTCGAGCAGACGCAGGTTGCCGATCGTCTCGGCGATCGCCGACTCGGCATCGGCGATCGAGTTGGTGTAGTCGCGCACCAGCTGGTCGAGCATCTTCTGCGGGTCCTCGGCAGAGTCGAGGAGCGCGTTGATGTTCGCCTTCATGAGGGTCGAGATGCGACCGAAGATGGACTGCTTCGCCATCGTATTTCCTTCCTTGTCGGACAGAGTCGTGGTGTTCGGGTTCAGGATGCCGCGGCCTGCGCGGCGGGATGGTTCGGGGCGTGTGCGCCTCGTCGTGCACGCAGGCTCAGAAGCGACCACCTCCACGTCGGGCGCGTGTGCCGCCGCCGCCGAAGCTGCCGGGACGGAAGCCGCCGCCGCCGGACGAGCCGCCGCCGAACATGCCGCCGAGGCCGCCCGAGCCGCCGGACGAGCGTCCGCCGCCGAGCATGGAGTTCAAGACGATTCCGCCGAGCACGGCACCCAGCATGCCACCGCCGCCCGACGACTGGCCCCCGCCGAACATGCCGCCGCCGCCCCCGGCACCGCCGAACGCGCCGACATCTCCCTGGGCGAGCTGAATCGCGAGGCCGGCGAGCTGGTCGGCACGCTGCGCATGCTGCATCGCCTGCTCAGGGTCGCTCTGCTGCATCGCCTGCGCGCGGGCCAGCGAGGCGCCCGCCTCCGCGAGCCTCGTCCGCGCCTCGGCGCCGACGGCACCGCGCCGCGCGGTGATGTAGTCCTCCGCCGTCGACACCTGCGCCTGTGCCTGCAGGATGACCTGGCCGACCATCTGGCGTGCGCGCTGCGCTTTGGCCTCGGCATCCCGCACGCCCTGCGTCAGCGCGTCGATCTGGGCGTTCGCCGCCTCGAGGCTCTGCAGCGCGACGAGGGGTCGCTTCGCCGCGCCGGTGAGGTGCTCGCGGGCGGCTTCGAGCTGCTGCCGCGTCGCGGCGATGACGCCGGCGACGCGACCGTCGGGGTCGGGGAGGGCGGATGCCGCGGCGATGTCGCTCTCTAGTTCTGCGACCAGCGCGGTCGCGCTCCTCTCGCCTTCGGCCAGGTCGGTCGCGAGCTTGTCGATCGCCTTCTCGAGCAGCTCCGCCTGGCCGACGGCCTCTTCGGCGGCGCGGATGCCGACAGCCGCCTGCCCTCCGTTGCCCGCGCCGATGGCGCTCTGCGCGGCAGTGAGCTGCTCGTCGGCGAACGCGAGCCGCTGGCGAGCCTGCTCCGGGTTGTCGGCGACCGTGGCCAGCGCTTCGGCTGCGTACGAGGACTGCAGGGTCTGCAGGCGCCGCACTGCCTCGTCGAGTGCCTCGGCCGCTTTCGCGCGCTCCTCGTGGACGCGTGCGAGCGCTTCGGGGGCGTTCTGCTCGAGCTTGCGCAGTTCGTCGAACGCAGCCGCCTTCTCGTCGAGGAGGGCGTTGGCCGCCTCGCAGAGCGCGATGACGCGCTCGTTCCACGCGCGCGTGTCGGCTTCGGCATCCGGCGTCGCGTCGTCGAGCTGCTGCTTGAGCGAGAAGGCCTCGTCGAGGTTCTGCTGCGCGGTCGCGAGGGCGGCTTCGAACTCGGCGGTCGCCGCGTCGCCGAACTGCGCCCTGGCGAACCCCAGCTCCTGGGCGCTCGTCTTCAGAGCATCGTCGGTCTCGACCAGCAGCGAGGCTGCGCGTCGCTCCAGGTCTTCGATGCTCAACTGCGGAGCGCCGGCAGGACCCGCCCCGACCGACCCCGTCTTGCGCCGGCGTCGCAGGAACATCACGAGCAGCACGATGCCCACGATCACGACGATGACCACGAGCAGCCAGGTCAGCCATGAGGCACCGCCCGCGGCACCGGACTCGTTCCCGCCCGACGCGCCGCCTTCGGCGGCGGTGATGCCGTCCGCCGCCGCCGTCGCCGCGCCCAGCCAGTCGTCGCGCATCAGAGCCGGCTGGATCCGGTCCTGCTCGATCGCGCCCAGCTGCTCCTCGGTGAGCGGGCCGGCCGAGTCGCCGGAGAGGTAGTACTGCCGGCCCTCGGTCGACACCGCGAGAAGGTACTGGGTCACGCCGAGCCCGTTGTCCTCGGCGGCCTGGTTCGCCCAGTCGGCCGCAGCCGCGGGATCCGTGAACTGATCGACGTAGACGACCCACAGGTCCAGTCCGGTCTCGGACTTCAGCCGTTCCAGGCGTCCTTGGGCCGCCGATTCCTCTCCGGAGGAGAGCACCCCTGCGTCATCGAGCACATACCCCGAGCCGAGCGCCACCGGGGGAGTCGCCACCGCGGCCGAGCCTCCGAAGATCGTCGCCGCGACTGCCGCGACCGCCATCCACGCTGCAGCCCGTCGCCGTCGCATCGATCACCCCTCTGGGAAGCGGGTTCCCCTCCCGCGAGTCTATTCAGACGCGGTGATACGACGGTAGCCTGCGCGACCGTCCGGGGATGTGTGTTCGCCGAGAACGTACCTCCCCGCCCGGGTCTCGCGGTGAGGCGGGTCGCTCCGGGCATCGGTCGCACCGGGCCGGTAGGGTTTCCGATCCGGAGGACGACGATGAACGACCGCTACGGTGCCGATGTGCTCGCGACCGGATGGCAGGGCCATGGCCGGCGCGAACTGCCCCGCGTCGCGGCATCCCGCGATCTCGTCGTCGAGGTCGCCGACGACGGATACTGCGGCGCCGTCGTAGGGGTGTCGTCGGGACTGGTCGAGCTCGAGGACCGTCATGGCCGGCGGCGCATGTTCCCGCTCGGTCCGGGCTTCCTGGTCGACGGCGGCGACGTCGTCCTCGTGGCCCCGGCCGCAGCGCCCGCCCAGACCGGACCGCGGCGCACCGCGTCGGGATCGTTCGCCGCCGCCGACACGCGTGCCCGGACGGCCCGGGCGAGCCGCATCCTCGTGGAGGGCCGGCACGACGCCGAGCTTGTCGAACGCGTGTGGGGTGACGACCTGCGCGCCGAGGGCGTCGTGGTGGAGTACCTGCAGGGCATCGACCTGCTGGATGCTGCGCTCGGCGAAGAGCCGCCCTCGCGGCAGCGCCGCTACGGCGTGCTCGTCGATCACCTCGTGCCGAACTCGAAGGAGTCCCGCATCGCCGACGCCGTCGCACGCGGACCGCACGGCGCACACGTGCTCATCGTCGGTCACCCGTGGATCGACGTCTGGCAGTGCGTCACGCCGCGCGCGGTCGGCATCGAGCGCTGGCCCGAGGTGCCCCGCGGCATCGAGTTCAAGGTGGGTGTGTGCCGCGCGCTCGGCTGGCCGGCGCGCGATCAGGCCGATCTCGCCCGCGCGTGGCAGCGCATCCTCGCCTCGGTGAAGTCCTACCGCGACCTGGAGCCCGCCTTCCTCGGCCGCGTCGAGGAGCTCATCGACTTCGTGACCGAGCCCGTCTGACCCGCCGCGTAGCCTGGTGAGGTGACCGACCCCGCCCCGACCTCGCCCGAGCCTGGCCGCTTCCGCGAGCGACCGGTGTCGTTCGTCCGCCGGAGCGGACGCATGTCCGAGGCACAGGAGCGCGCGTGGGTCGAGCTCGCCCCGCGATACGTCATCGACGCGCCGCGCGACTCCGCAGCGACCAGCATCCTGCCCGGCTCGACGATCGACCCCGTCGCGGTGTGGGGCCGGGAGGCACCGCTCGTCGCCGAGATCGGCTCCGGGCAGGGCCACGCCATCGTCCACGCGGCGACGTCGGATCCCGCAACCGACTTCCTCGCGATCGAGGTGTTCCGGGCGGGTCTGGCCCGCACCATGCTCGACGCGGAGCGGGCCGGGGCCGAGAACCTGCGCTTGGTCGAGGCGAACGCGCCGGAGGTGCTGCAGCACCTGCTGCCCGAGGCATCCGTCGACGAACTCTGGGTCTTCTTCCCTGACCCGTGGCACAAGAAGAAGCACACCAAGCGACGACTCGTGACGCCGGAGTTCGCCGCGATCGCGGCGAGAGCCCTCAAGGACGGCGGGATGCTGCGCCTGGCCACCGACTGGGAGGACTACGCCCTGCAGATGCGGGCCGTCATGGGCAGCGCACCTGACTACGTCCCGGCGTTCGACGGAGACTGGGCGCCACGTTTCGACCGGAGGGCGCTCACCGCCTTCGAGCGCAAGGGCGCCCGCGTGGGTCGCGACATCCGCGACCTGTCGTATCGGCGCGCGGACCGCACATGAGCGGAGTCCCGGGGCCGGTGACGGGACCGGTGCCCATGCCGGAGCCCGCGGGGCCTCGCGACCGCTGGAGGTTCGTGCGGCCGCTCGCGCACCGCGACTTCCGCATGCTCTTCGGCGCGGTCGTACTGTCGATCTTCGGCGCGGGGATGTGGGCCGTGGTGATGGTCTACACCGTGATCGACGCCGGCGGCGGCCCGGTCGAGCTGTCGGCCGTCGCCGCGGCCAACGCGGTGGGGCTGCTGCTGTGCGCGATCCCCGGTGGCATCGCGGCCGACCGCGTGCCGCGCCGGCTTCTGCTGCGTCTCGTCGAAGTCGTGAACCTGCTCGCCATCACGTCCGTCGCGGTCGCCGGCGTGGTCGGCGTCGCGACGATCCCGCACCTCGTGATCGTCGCCTTCGTGCTGGGCGCCGGGGCGGGGTTCTTCTTTCCGGCCTACAGCGCGATCCTGCCGCGGATCCTGCCCCCGGCTCAGCTGCTGGCCGCCAACGGGCTCGAGGGAGCGATCAGGCCCGCGCTGCAGCAGGCGGCCGGGCCCGCCGCCGCCGGCATGATCGTCGCGGCCGTGCTCGCCCCTGCGCATGCGGCGTGGGGTGTCGTCGCCGCCCACGCCGTCGCGCTGGTGCTGCTGCTCTTCGTCCGTCCCGAGCCGCCGTCCGGTGCCGATCAGAACCCTGCGGATGAGGCGCATGAGACACCCGAAGGAGTGCGGGGCGTCTTCCACGACCTGCGCGAAGCGGTCGTGTTCACGGTCCGCACCCCGTGGCTGCTGTGGACCCTGCTGTTCGCCACCGGCTGGGTGCTGGTCTTCCTCGGGCCCGAGGAGGTGCTGCTGCCGTTCATCACACGGGATCGGATCGGCGAAGACCCTCGGTGGTTCGGATTCCTGCTGGCGATCTACGGAATCGGGGGCGTGGTCGGGTCGATCGTGGTGTCATCCATGAGGCTGCCCCGTCGCTACCTCACCGTGATGATCGGCGTGTGGGGCGTCAGCACGCTGCCGTTCGCCGTCGTGGGCATCACGCACGAGTACTGGCTGATGGCACTGTGCCTCTTCCTCGTCGGCTTCGGCTTCAGCTACGGGAACGTGATCTGGGGAACCCTGCTCCAGCGCCGCGTGCCACGGCACATGCTGGGCCGTATCTCGAGCCTCGACTTCTTCGTCTCGCTCGCCCTCATGCCGCTGTCGATGGCCCTTGCGGGGCCGCTCGCGGAGGTCGTGCCGATCGAGACGATCTTCATCGCCGCCGGAGTCATCCCGCTGTTCCTCGGCGCGATCGCGTATGTGGTCGCGCGCATGGCGAAGGATGAGATCGACCACCCGCTCGACCACTGATCCGAAAGCAGCGACACGCATGCCCGCACACCCCGCAGCCGCCCCGGTCCTGGCGCGCCCCGCATGGTCCTGGCGTCTGGCACCGGCCCTGCTGGTGTGCCTGGCCGCACCCGCGTTCTTCGTGGCACGCATCCCCTGGCTGGGTTGGGCTCTCCTGGCGGCAGGGTTGCTGGTGGCCCTGCTTCTCGAGCGCGGTCGAAGTGCCGTCGCCGAAGGCGTGGGGATGGCGGATGCCGCGGCCACCGGCATCCGCAATCCCTCGCTGTTGCGGGACCTGTCGCTGATCGCTGTCGGCCTGCTCATCGTGAGTGCGATCCCGCTCGAGGCGCAGCTCGACAACCTCGCGTTCCTGAGGTTCGCCGTCGCCCTCGGGGGAGCGGTCGCGGTGCCCTACGTGATCTCGCGCTGGGTCTACCGCGATCACGCGATCCGATTCCCCTGGCGAGGCGGCGGGCGCTGGACGACGTTCCAGTGGACTTGGCTGGTCGCCGTGCTCGTGCTCGGATGGCTGATCCTGCCGTTCTACTTCATCACGTCGGGCGTCTACCAGAACTGGCCGGTCGTCGACACTCCCGACCTCATCGCGAGGCTGTTCGTGGGGGTGGGGGCGGTCGGCATCTGGGACGAGCTGTTCTTCATCTGCACCTGCTTCGCGCTGCTGCGACGGCACTTCCCGGACTGGCAGGCCAACGCTCTGCAGGCGATCGTGTTCGTGTCGTTCCTGTGGGAGCTGGGGTATCGCGAGTGGGGGCCTCTGCTGACGATCCCGTTCGCGCTGCTGCAGGGGTTCATCTTCTTCAAGACCCGCTCGCTCGCCTACGTGGTCACGGTGCACCTGCTCTTCGACGCCGTCGTCTTCCTGGTGCTCGTCCACGCCCACAATCCCGGGCTGCTCGACGGACTGTTCCTGGTGTGACCGCTGCCCAGGCCCTGCCCAGGGCCGTCGGGTAGCCTGAAAACCGGATCCCGACCGGGTCCCCGGACGAGGGTTCAGTACCCGGTGAGCGACAAGACTGGCCAGGAGGCACACTCATGTCGTGGATCATTCTCATCGTCTCAGGCGTCCTCGAGGCCGTGTGGGCGACCGCGCTCGGCAAGTCCGAGGGCTTCACCAAGCTCTGGCCGAGCGTCGTCTTCGGCGTCGCCCTGGTCGCCAGCATGGGCGGACTCGCGTGGGCCATGCGCGACATCTCGACCGGCACCGCCTACGCGGTCTGGGTGGGCATCGGCGCGTCGCTCACCGTCGTCTACGCGATGATCACCGGTGACGAGGATTTCTCGATCGTCAAGACGCTGCTCATCCTCGGCCTCGTCGGCTGCATCGTGGGCCTCAAGCTCGTCAGCCACGACTGACGGCGGGGCGGATGCCGTACGGCATCCGCCCGCTTCCGTCCGCGTGAGCCACATGAGGCTTGCATGACGTTCCCGCCCGGGGTCTGGCGCTCAGGCCTGGGCTGTGGAAGCATCCCGCCCAGAGCCGACGCCAGAGGGGTCGTCGGCGGAGAGGGCACAACCATGCCGATCAGGAACAGGCGCACCCTGGCCATCGCCACCGCGGCGGCACTCGGTGCGAGCGTCGTACTCGCGACACCCGCCTACGCCGGACCGAACAACAACTCGGTCGACAAGATCACGAAGGCGGTGACGCTCGACGGGGTGATGCAGCATCTCGAGGCGTTCCAGGCCATCGCCGACGAGCACGGCGACCGCGCCTCGGGCAGGCCCGGTTATGCCGCATCCGTCGACTACGTCGTCGAGCAGCTCGAGCAGGCCGGGTACGCGCCGGAGGTGCAGGAGTTCGAATTCGAGTACTTCGACGAGAACAACGCGCTCATCCGCGTCTCGCCGAATCCGAGGACCTTCGTCGACGGCGACGACTTCGTGCGGAACGAGTTCGACACCGGCAGCCCCGAGGGGACGGCGACGGCGCCGCTCGTGCCGGTCGACCTGCCCTCGCCCGACAACACGGGCGGCTGCACGGCCGCCGACTTCGCCGGATTCCCCGCGGGCTCGATCGCACTGATCCAGCGCGGCGGCTGCGGCTTCGCCGTGAAGGCCGTCAACGCCCAGGCAGCCGGTGCGGCCGGCGTCATCATCATGAACAACACCGGTGACGACAGCCTCGTCGGCATGATCGGCGACGCGACCGGCCTCACCATCCCCGCAGTGTTCGCGACGTACTCGGCCGGTGCCGACCTTGCCACCACCCCGGGGGCCACGGTCACCGTGACGGTCGACTACGACGCCGACATCCGCACGACCTACAACGTCTTCGCCGAGACGGCGGCCGGCGACGATTCCAACACCGTGATGGCAGGCGCCCACCTCGACAGCGTGCAGGACGGCGCGGGGATCAACGACAACGGCACCGGCAGTGCCGGACTGCTCGAGACCGCGATCCAGATGCAGAAGGTCAAGCCGAACAACACCGTGCGCTTCGCCTGGTGGGGCGCCGAAGAGAGCGGCCTGCTCGGTTCGGAGCACTACGTGGCGAACCTGTCGGAGGAGCAGATCGCCGACCTCGCCCTGTACCTCAACTTCGACATGATCGGCTCGCCGAACTACATGTTCGGAATCTACGACGGCGACAACTCCGGCGGCACCGCCGAAGAGGGCTTCATCCCCGAGGGCTCGGCCCAGATCGAGGACGTCTTCGAGCAGTTCTACACCGACCGCGGCGAGCCGTTCCAGGACAGCGAGTTCTCGGGTCGGAGCGACTACGGCCCCTTCATCGCCGTGGGCGTCCCGGCCGGGGGCCTGTTCACCGGCGCGGAGGTCGAGAAGACCGTCGCCGAGGCCGAGGTGTACGGCGGCGTCGCGGGCGCTTCCTACGACCCGTGCTACCACGCCGCGTGCGACAACCTCACCGGCGAGGGTCAGGACGAGGCGCTGTACGCGCTGCTTGCCGAGGACTACGACCTCGTCGGCAACGTCAACACGTACGCGCTGGATGTGAACGCGGATGCCGTGGCCGCCGCCGTGCTGACGTTCGCGTTCGACACCTCGACGGTCAACGGGGTGTCCTCGCCGGGCAAGTCGCACGGCAACGCCAATGCGAATGCGATGAAGAACCGCTTCGCTGAGTGATGCGAACGTCACTCTGATCGCCCGACGAACGCCCCGGTGCGGCGCACCGGGGCGATCGTCGCGTGCGGGCGGTTACCGGCGGCCGGATCGGGTGTCAACCCCGTCGCGGCTCGCGCGCCGAGCGAGCAGGCTGTAAGGACGGGGCCTCCGCGCGCTTCGCGATGGGCTCCCCGGCGGATGCCACGGACGCGAGGAGAATCGCATGGAATCGCTCTGGACGCAGACGGCACCACGCGTCCCCGATGATCGCTCCGCGCCGCCGGCGCGCACCGACGTGCTCGTCGCCGGCGCGGGACTCACCGGTCTCGCGCTCGCGTGGATGCTGCACCGCGCAGGGCGGCGCGTCGCCGTCATCGAGGCCCGGTCGGTGGGCGCCGTCACGACGGGGAACACCACGGGAAAGCTCAGCCTGCTGCAGGGCAAGGTGCTGTCGGGGATCCGCGCGCACGCCGGCGACGACACGCTGCGGGCTTATGTCGAGTCCAATCGCGCCGCGCAGGAGTGGGTGACCGCCGAGTTCGAGGCGGTCTCCGGAGTGGTGACGCCCGACACTGCGATCACGTACGCGGCGTCGGAGCAGGGCGTCCAGACCCTGCACCGTGAGGGCGATGCCTCGGTCGCGGCGGGGCTCGATGTGGGATGGGTCGAGAACCCGTCGCCGGCCGAGCTCGGCCTGCCCTTCGCGGTACGGGCGGCGCTGCGACTCGAGGGGCAGTACAAGCTGCACCCGCTCTTGCTGCTGCGCGAACTGGCGCGGCGCCTGCGGGACGGCGGGGTGCCGATCATCACCGGGTGCCGCATGACCGACGTGGACGTCGAAGACCACGGCGTCGTCGTGCGCACGCGCCGGGGTGACGTGCACTGCGCGACGCTCGCGCTCGCGACCGGGGCATCCGTTCTCGATCGCGGGTTGCTGTTCGCCAAGCTCGTGCCGTCGCGGTCGTTCGCCGCCGCCTACCGTCTGCCGACCGGGGCGAAGGCTCCGACGGGCATGTTCCTCTCGGTGGACGAACCGTCCCGCTCGCTGCGGTGCGACGTCGTCGACGGAGCGCCGATGCTCATCGTCGGAGGCGGCGCACACCCGACCGGGCGCGCCGAGAGCACCGGACCGCTGCTGACCGAGCTCGACGACTGGGTCTCGGACAACTGGCCCGGGGCGATCCGGCGCACGTGGTGGGCGGCGCAGGACTATCGCAGCGTGACCCATCTGCCCTTCGCCGGCGTGCTGCCGCGAAGTGGGGGCCGCGTGTTCGCCGCGACCGGCTATGACAAGTGGGGAATGACCAACGCGGTGGCCTCGGCTCTGCGCATCGCCGGCCGGCTGCAGGGCGACCCGCCGGCCTGGGGTGTGGCTCTGGATGAGCACCACGCGAGCCTGCCGGATGTCGGCGAGACCGTGCAGGCGAATGCCTCCGTCGGCGGGCATCTGGTCGCCGACTGGGTGCGCAGCGGCATCGCGGCCACGCCGCCCGAACCGCCCGCCGAGGGGGCCGGACGCGTGGTGCGGCGTGGCATGTCGCCTGTCGCGGAGTCCACCGTCGGCGGGGTCACGCGTCGCCGGTCCGCCGTGTGCACACATCTCGGCGGCATCCTCACCTGGAACGATGCCGAGTGCAGCTGGGACTGCCCACTGCACGGCTCGCGGTTCACTCCGGACGGAGAAGTGCTGGAGGGGCCTGCGGTCGACCGGCTCGCGGTCGCCGAGGAGTGATCCCGATGCGTGCGCGGCGGCGAAGCATGATGGTGGGGGTCGTGCTCGCCGTGGCCGCACTCACGGGATGCGGCGTCACCGTGCCCGCCGACCCGGACGGCACGCTGGATCGCGTTCGCGGTGGCGAGCTGCGTGCCGGCGCCTCAGCGTCGGGGCAGCTGGTGACCGTGGAGCAGGATCGCGTCGGCGGCTCGCTGGCGGAGCTGATCGAGGGCCTTGCCGATTCACTCGACGCGCGCGTGGAGTGGGTCGTCGCCAGTGAGGAGGAGCTGGTCGAGGGGCTCGAGAACGGCGAGCTCGACATCGCCGTGGGCGGTATGACAGACCAATCGCCGTGGGTGGACCGAGTCGGCGTCACGCGGGCGTACTCGTCGATACCCGGGGCAGCGGACCGGTCCGTGGTCATGCTCGTGCCCATGGGCGAGAACGCGTGGCAGGCGACGGTCGAGCGGTATCTGGACGACGAGGTCGGCCGATGAAGACCATGGGGCGCACCGACCTGCCGCTCGAGCAGCAGGGAGCACTGCGCCGCGCGGTCCGTTGGGAGTGGTTCACCATCGCCTACACCGTCGTGACGATCGTGATCGTCGCGTTCGTGCTGGGCGGCTCGCAGGCGATGAAGACGGCGTGGATCGAAGACATCCTCTCCCTCATCCCGCAGATCGCGTTCCTGACGGCGCTCCTGTTCATCCGGCGGCGGCCGTCCCGCGCGTTCCCGTTCGGACTGCACCGCGTCATGGGCGTCGGGCACCTCGTCGCGGGGGTCGCCCTCCTCGCCGTCGGCGGCAACCTGGCCTACGAGGCGATCAGCGGGCTCATCCGCGCCGACCACCCGTCGATCGGGACGGTCGTGCTGTTCGGGCAGACGGTGTGGCTCGGCTGGATCATGGTCGCCGTGATGAGCGTGATCGTCATCGGCCCGTTCTTCTACGGGCACGCCAAGGCCAAGCTCGCGCCGATGCTGCACAACAAGCTGCTCTACGCGGATGCCGACATGGCGAAGGCGGACTGGCAGACGAACGCCGCCTCGATCGTCGGTGTGCTCGGGATCGGCGTCGGCTGGTGGTGGCTGGACGGCGCGGCGGCCCTGTTCATCTCACTGGGCATCGTGTGGGACGGCTGGCGCAACGCGCGAGCCGCCGTGCGCGACCTGATCGATCAGCGGGCGCGCACCGAGGACGACGCCGAACCGCACCCGCTCATCGATCGCATCGCGGACTGCGTCGACGGGATGCCGTGGGTCAGCGAGTGCGCGGTGCGCATGCGCGACATGGGCCAGGTGTTCCACATCGAGGTGTTCGTGGTGCCGCGCCGAGACCGCGTGCGCGTGAGCGAGCTCGAAGACGCACGGACTGCGATCGCCGCGCTGGACTGGAAGGTGCAGGACGTCGTGGTGGTCCCGGTGGCCGCGCTCCCCGACGAAGCGCAGACGCCCGCTGCGACGGCGCGTCCGCAGGAGGCCTGAGCGGTGGCATCCGCTCCTTCACGTCATGCCAGAAGGTCGCGTTCGACCACGCGCTCCTCGTGGTTCGCCGGCGCGGCCGGCTCGGGCACGACGTACAGGCCCGCGGGCGAGTTCGCGGTGTGGGCGAGCGCGTCGATCCATGCCGGATTGAGCCGCGGCATCCTGCTCCCGTAGTACTTGTACACGAGTGAGCAGCGCGGATGCACCCACACCGTGGTGCGCCCGTCGCCGATGCTGGCGTCATCGCGCCAGGTGAAGTGGAACGGCTCGCCGCGGCGCAGCTTCGTCCCGATGACGAGCTGCAGGTGGGCCAGCGTCCGGTCGTCGAAGTCGACCTTCACCGTGGTGTCGTAGATCAGCTTTCCCATCCCATGCCTCTCCGAGGCCGCCGGACGCGAGAAGACGGGATCGCTTGAGAATGGATCGCCCGGTGGGTCTCGTTCTTCATCATCCTCCCGTGCGTCCGCCGTCGCCAGGCCTTCTCATTTCGCTTCCTCGGCGCTCACGTGATGCGGCGTGCCGACGGGCTTGGATTCGCTCGAGCCCCGCTGGCGCAAGAAGATCGAGAGCGCGATCATCGCACCCACGGCCAGGAACTCCGACTGCCAGTTCTGCAGCGTCCGGTTCCAGAAGTCGGGTGTTCCGAGATATTCGATCCAGGCGATCGGCGGTTGCCCGTGGTCGGCGTTCTCGGCGTTCATCACGACCGTGCCGGCGAGCGACTGGGCCAGCCACGACAGCACGAAGACGGTCCCCATGACCAGCAGCAGCGAGTTGGAGTAGACCAGCTGACGGATGCCGCCCACCCGTGCCCACTCGGGGGAATCAGGCTGCGCGTGCTCGCCGACGAACTGCTCCTCGTCGCTGCCCGGGCCCTCGTCGCCGGGCTTCTTCGACTCGGGCGACCCGCGCTGGATGAGCCAGATGGTCGCCGCGATGAAGAGGAAGAACTGCAGGAACTCGGACTGCCAGTTCTCCGCGACGTCGACGACGAACTCGGAGGACGTCACGAACGCCGCGAAGCTCTCGGCCGGCTGGCCGTGCTGCTGCAGCTTCTCGTTGTTCTCCAGCCAGCCCGCCACCGACTGCCCGCACAGGGCGAGCACGAACAGCGCGCCGAAGAGGATGCTGAGCGAATTGTCACGTAGCGCACGCATGGCTCACCTCCCGCCCAGCGGGATGAGGATCATATACGCGAGCCCGATCGAGAGCACGGCGATCCAGGACCAGAAGACGACTGCCTCTCCGCGGCGGCCGCCCTCCTCCTCGGGAGTGAAGTCCGTCATGGTGAAGATCTCCTCTCGGCGCGGCGGGGTGCGCCATGCCTCATCTTCAGAGTTCCGCCGACTTCGTGCCACGGCCTTGACACCCGGTGGGTCGGCAGGCAAGCGGTGTCCGCAGCGGGGGCGTGCCCGCGGCTCGACGGAGCCTCAGCGACAGGTCGCGGCGAGGTCGATCATCGCCTGCGACGGGTACCCGTACGCCTGCACGCCGTTGCCCTCGGCGGTGTGGCCCATGCTGATCGCCCACGCCGTCGCCCACTCCTCGTTCGCCTCGGGGTTCTGCGAGTCGAACAGCGCGTGGCACTTCGAGGTGATGGAGTGCCCGACCTCGTGCGTCACCAGCGCCCGGGCGTCGGCCGAGGGCCACCATTGCGCGACGGAATGCGACAGGGTGATGGTCGATGATCCGCCTCGCGCGGAGTCCCACGTCGCGGTGCCGCCGATTCCCGCGTCTCCACCGGTGCCGGCGACGAACGGAGCCCAGTCGAAGTCGAGCAGTACGCCGCCCGAGATCGACCGTGCGTATGCCTCGATCTCGAGCCGGGTGGCCAGCAGCGGACCGGCCTTCTCGGCCAATTCCTGCTGCGCGGACTCCTTGAGCGTGCCCGCTCGTGCGGCGTACACCGAGAGCGCCACGGCGGCGTCGGAGTCGGCACGGGTCTGCTGCGCGACGTCGGCCGCGGCATCCCGGAAGTCCTGCACCACGGACGTGCGTGCCGAGACGTTGGCAGCCTCCAGCGCGGCAGAAGCCAGTGGCGTCGACGCGAACAGGCTGGCGGCAGCTTCGGACACGGCATCGAGAGAGTCCTTGAGGGCGGATTCGGCTCCGGTGAGGTCTGTCGCATCAGCGGCGGCGACGGTTGCGCGCTGGTCGAGATCGGATGCCCCGGCGAAGAGCTCCCACGTCCAGAACGGCTTGAGGGCCAGCGCGTCGTCGACCTCGTTCTCGAGGATCGCCGATGCCTCATCGCGCGCTTCCGATGCCGTCGCACCGCTCTCGGCCAGCGCGGTGCGGGCCGCGGGGTCGGCCAGATCGTCGGCGGCCGACGCGACGATCTGCTCGGACGCGGTCAGCGTGGCATCGACGATGCTCTCGGTGCCCTCCAGCGACCGCTGGGCCTGCCGCTCGATCTCAGCCGCGTCCGCCAGCTCGCTGGCCGCTGCGTCGAACTCGCGGTGTGCCGAGGTGTGTACGAGGCCGATTCCGACGGCGACGAGTGCGACCACGCCGATGCCGACGATCCAGCCGACGACCGTCGCCCGCCGGAGTCGGCGCCGCGGCCGTGGCGCAGTGCCCTCGTAGGCGATCGGCTGGGCCAGGGGAGGGGTGGCGTCCGCATCGGGCACCGGCTCGGTCACGGCGGCCCCCGACTGTTCCATGCCAGAACTCTAAGTCGTCGAGACGACACCGAAGCCTGAGAGTTCACCTGCTGTGGATGACATCGCCGGGGCCGGCTGTCTGCTGCTGCGTTCGGCGCGAGTCTCACCGGGCCGTGCGGTACGAGGAACCGATCCCGGCTTCCTCCCGGTCCGTAGGCTGACATCATGAAGGAAGAGGCGGCAGATCCGCGGGGCTGCCCGACGTGCGGGGACCCCCTGATCTTCGAGATCCTCGACGACGAGCGATTCCTGGTCGCCTGGTCGTGCGTGAACTGCGGCGTGATCCGCACCACCGAACCCGCGTAGCCCCGAGTCTCTCCGCGTCGAGAAATAAACGACCGCGAGCATCCGGAATCCAATCGCGGTGGCGACTCCGCCCCCGTCGCCTATACTCCACTGGGTATCCCCCCGAACGTACGATGGCGTATTTCCCCCCCGATACGGCGTCGTATCCCCCCAAGCGCGGGCACCACCCGCCGTCCATCGGAGTGCATGTGACTCGAGTGCAGCCGAACACACCCACCAGCGGCGACGCCCCGACCCGCGCCGCCGTGCGAGCCGCCCAGAGGCGGAAGCGCTCGCTGATGCTTCTCGGCGTCATCCTGGTCCTCGCCATCGCGATCGCCGTCGTGCTCGGCATCTTCTTCACGCGCGGAGCGTCGAGTGGAGCCGAGGATGCATCGACAGCACGGCCGGCGTCGACGGGAGAATGCCTGCCCTCCGGGCTCCGCATCACAGCCGATCCGGTGGTCGCCGGGGCGCTCGAAGCGGTCGTCGCCGACCTGGCCGGGACTCGCTCCGACTGCCCTGACGTGGCGATCAATGCCGAGGACAGCTCGGTCACCGCAGCAGCGCTCGCGGCCGGCGCGACGCCGGAGTTCGACGTCTGGGTGCCCGACTCCGCGATGTGGCCGGCAAGGGCGACCGGGCAGGCGGAGCTCACGGGTGTCGAGGCGCCCGGACTGGTCGTAGGCGACGTCGTGGCAAGCACGCCCGTCGTCTTCGCGGCGACGGAGCCCACCGCAGCGTCGGTCGAGGCGGCGGGCTCCGGATTCTCGAGCCTGGCCGGACGCACGATTGCCGCCGTTCTGCCCGACCCGGCGACGGTCGCCGCGAGCTCCGCGGCCCTGCTGGCCCTGCAGACCGCGGTCGCGGGAGATGCCCGCACCTTCACGGCGCTCGTCCTCGGCCTCGACACCGGGGTCGTCCCCACCGCCGCCGACGCGCTCGCCGCGGCATCCGCTGCTCCGGCGCCCACGATCGCGGTGACCACAGAGCAGGCGGTTCTGGACTACGGCGATGAAGCGCAGACCCCGCTTGTGCCGATCTATCCGACCGATGTGAAGCCTACGGTGAGTATGCCCGTCGTGACGCTCGCAGACGCGACGGGCGAGACCCTCGAGGCCGTCGACGCCCTCACCGCCGCCGTGGCGGAGGGAAGCGACCATCTGGCCGAGCATGGACTCCGCGACGCGGCAGGCACGGCGCCGAACTCGACCGCTGCAGAGACCGAGCAGACGGCGCCAGACCCCGCCGACGGTGTCAACCAGGCAGAAGTGCTGCGCACCTGGCAGGTGCTGACTGCGCCGTCGCGGATGCTGTCTCTCAATGACGTCTCGGGCTCCATGCTCCAGCCGGCGACCGCCGACATGCGGCGCATCGACCTCTTCGAACAGGCCGCTGTGCGCGCGGTCAACTCGCTCTCGGCCGACTCCTCGCTCGCCACGTGGGTGTTCTCGAGCCGGCGGATCGGCGGGCAGGACTGGCAGGAGATCGTCCCGTTCGGTCCGTTGAGCGACGCGGCTCACAAACAGCACACCATCGACACCGCCAACGGGCTCGACAGCTTCGTCGGCGGCGGGACGGGGCTCTACGACAGCGTGCTCGCCGCCGTGCAGTACATGCGCGACACCTACGTCCCGGGTCAGATCAATCTGGTGCTGCTCAACACCGACGGATACAACGAGGACGACGAGGGTCTGGACCTGCCGGGGCTGCTCGCCCAGCTCGAGACGTTGCGCGACCCGGCGAAGCCGGTGGCCGTCATCGCCATCGGGTACGGTCCCGACACCGATCAGGCGGCTCTGGAGCAGATCGCCGCCGCCACGGACGGCGCGGCATACCAGGCGCTCCAGCCGACCGATATCGGCACGGTGCTGATCGACGCCGTCACCCAGCGCGGCTGCCGGCCGAACTGCGGGTAGGGATCTGGAGTGCACGGCCATGCGGAGCGCGGAGAGTCCGTCTTGCGGGGGAGGTGACCTTCAGCGCGGGCCGCATACGCTCGGACCATGGCCGAAACCGCATTCAAGCCCGGAGACGACGTCTTCACTCCTCACTCGCGCGGCACGATCATCGATGTCGGGGCTACGCCCTCCGGCAAGTGGGTCTACGGAGTCGAGGACGATGACGGGGCGGTGACCTACTTCACCAGCCGAGCTCTGCGGCACGCATAGTCCCAGCGTCACCGGCACCGGTCGGAGTACCGTCTGCGGGATGGTGACACTTCCCGCCGACTCCCATGTGCACAGCGAGTGGTCGTGGGACCACGGTTCCGATCCGGCTTCACCAGGCTCCATGATCCGCATCTGCGAACGGGCCGTGCGGATCGGCTTGCCGGCCATCGTCTTCACCGAGCATCTCGACTTCGAAGACGACTGGCGGGTCGAGAAGGGCGACCTCGGCGAGCACGCTCAGAAGTACGTGGACACGGACGGCCATGTCACGCTCCCCACGTTCGACCTCGACGGCTACCTCGAGCAGATCGAGCGGTGTCGTCGCGACTTCCGCGGGCTTCGCATTCTGACGGGGGTGGAGTTCGGGCAGCCTCACATGTGGGACGCGCGCGCCGCTGACATCCTCGCCGTGGGCGTGATCGACCGCGTGAACGGATCCCTGCATATGCTTCCAGGCGTCGCCGGCACGCGAGCGGAACCCACGACCTTGTATCGCTACGAGGCGGCGGACGACGTCATGTGGGCGTACCTCGAGGAGATCCCGCGGATGGTCGCCGGGTCGGACTCGTTCGAGGTGTTCACCCACATCGACTACGCGGTGCGGGCATGGCCGACCACGACAGCGGGACCGTTCGATCCTCGGCGGTTCGAGGCCGGCTTCCGTGACGCGATGCGCGCGATCGCCCAATCGGAGCGAGCGCTCGAGATGAACACCAAGCGTCTGTGGCCGTGGATGCCGCAGTGGTGGAAGGAAGAAGGCGGGCGTGCCGTCACGTTCGGCAGTGACGCCCACGGCCCTGACCTGCTCGCTGCGAACTTTCCCGAGGCGACAGCGATGCTCGAGTACTTCGGCTTCCGGGCGGGGCGGCATCCCGAAGACTTCTGGACCTGCTGATCACTCAGACGCGGGAGGCTGTTGGCGAACTCGTCAATCGCCCACGAGGTACACATTGTCTATGAGCTTGGTCGTGTCGTCGGGTGCAGGAAGTCCGTCGGGCAGGAGCACGTAGTCGCCCGAAGGCCCCCCAACGCCGAGCCGGCTGCCGTACCCGCCACATCCGGTCACCCAGTCGGTGTCATTCGGATAGACGACAAGGCATACGCTTTCGGGCTCATCCGTCCGTGCGAGCCAGAACTCCACGCCATCGTGCTCACCGACGTATCGCGCGGAATCGGCATCCATGTCTGAGCCGGCCTCTTCGACGACGTCGGGCAGCTCATCCGACGGCTGACGGTCGCGGTCCAGCGCTGCGTATGATCCGCCGGTCCACGCGCAGCCTCCCAGGATCACGGTGAGCCCGGCCACCGCGACGGGCACCGCAGCGAGCGTCTTCAACTTCATCGTCGTCCCCTTTGCGGACACGGCACCCTGATTTCCGAAACTGTAGCATTCGCGTGTTCGCGCCCAGCCAGCCTGCCGACCAACGCGCGCCGAGCCGGCGGTCGCAGCGCATCGGGGCGATCGTGCGGTTGGTATGGTCGCCGGGTGAGTTCCGCGAGCGTCCTGATCCTGCACGGCTCACCCGGCTCGGGCAAGACCACACTGGCGCGGGCGATCTCCGAGTACCTCCGGGCCGACGGCATCCCTCACGCGGTCATCGACGTCGACGAGCTGAACCTCATCTTCCCGGCGCCGCGCCGGGACTTCTGGCTCGCCAATCTGGCCGCGATCTGGCCGAATTACGCGCAGGTGCCGGGCATTCGTGTCATCATCCCCACGGTCATCGCCGACGCGGAGCGACTCGAGCAGCTGCGGGCAGCGGTGCCGGCAGCATCCTTCGTCGTCTGCGAGCTGACCGCCCCCATCGATGTGCTCAAGGCGAGAGTCACCGAGCGGGAGCCGACCGAGGAGTGGCGCGAGTCATTACGCGCCTGGGTCGACCACCACTCCGGACGCACGGATCTGGAGCAGATCCGCGACGTTCTGGTCTCCACGCACAACCGGAGCGAGGAGGACGCGGCGCGCGACGTGCTGCGGGCCATCGGCTGGAGCGCGTCCTGACGCGACTGGCTTCGGCACCTGCACCTACTGCTGTAGCAGCGCGAGGAGCTCGACGGACTCGGTGCCGGTGAATTCCACGATGCGGCGGTCTGCGATGCGGTAGAAGGCGAACTCGGGGACGTTCACGTGCCGTCGAGTCGGGGCAAGACCGCGGAACGGTCCGAGATGCGTTCCGCTTCCGCGCACGTGCGCGGCCACGCGGTCGTCCTCGACCACGAGCTGTATGCGGCGCCATCGCCAATCGGGAAAGCCGTGGAACAGGTCGGCCAGATCGTCGATCCATGCATCGGCGCCGCCGGGAAGATGCGCGCGGCGCACGGCCGGATCGAGAAGCGATCGGACCTCGTCGAGGTCGTGCCGATTGCAGGCATCGAGGTACTCCGCGTACCACTCGCGCATCTCCCACGGTTCCACCTGATCATTCTCGGCGAGTGTGGTCGGCATCGGCCGGTTCCGAGGTGTGCCGATGTGCGAGCCGGAAGCCGTGTCAGCGTGAACGACCTACCAGATGGTGCCGCCACCGATCGAGATGCCGCCCCACGTGAGCGCGATGAAGATGGCGGCGAACACGACGGGAGCGATGCCCTTGCCGCTGCGCGCGAGTCCCTTGAGGAGTGCGATCACGGCGAGGACTGCGGCGACGATGGAGAGGCCGCCGCCGAGGATCAGCCCGATGAACAGGGGGATCGGCATGAGCACGAGGCCGGCGAGGGCGAACCAGAACGCGGCCCAGGCAGTCGGATTGGAACGGCGTTCGACAGAGGAAGACATGGCCCCATTATCTCGTGTCGGCGAACGCGAGCCGGCGGAACGCGGCGGCCGCGCCGCCAGTCGACACCCACAGCGTTGTTCTTGTTGATCGCTCCGGCCGGACCATCGCAGCGTCCGGTGACTGGGCCGAACCGAGCGATGCGCGTCACAGACACGCATCCCGTTCGGCCGGTTCGGACGCACTTCTGTGACATGAGCACCCGCTCGCGCCCTCGGGAACGCGCGCCATGACTCCCGGGTACTCCGCTCCGAGAATGCGGGGTCAGCGCGACGGGCTCATCGGTCGTACGCGCGTTTCAGCCCGCTTGGCGATGTAGCGCCGCATCTTCTCTTCGGTTCCGCAGTCCTCCATCGAGCACCACCGGCGGCTGCCGTTCCGGGTGGTGTCAAGGAACACGAACCCGCAGCTCGGGCACTCCTTGAGGCGACCGGCAGGGTGATCGCGGAGGAGGTCGACCGCGGAGGCGACCAGCTCGGACAGTGCGTCTCGGGGCGACCCGGATTCCCAGGCCCACGAGAGATGGTTGCCGTCGAGGGTCGGAGTGGCCTGGCCGATCGCGTCGGCGTAGGCCGACCGGAGGGTGCGCAGGGCGGTCCCGTCGATACCGTGCTGCCGGGCGAGGGCAGCCACGGCGATCCGGATCGCGGCCCGCACGTCGGCGGCCGAGCGGAGGAGGGACTGCCCCTCCGTGACGGACAGGCCGGTATGCGCGGAAGATGCCGCCGCCACGCCGGCATAGCTGCACCAAGCGAGGAACTCCTCCACCGATCGCAGGACGTCGGTTGAGCGGTCGCTCTCGGAGTCGATGTCGGTGTTGGCGAAGTCGAGTGCCATGTCGCCGCCCACGGATCTGGGCCACCGCTCCGTCATGATCGCCCCGTTCTGTTACCGGCAAGACCATTTTAGGGTGTCACAGCCCCCTGTTACCGTCTATTGCAAGTTAGCTAGAAACAGGAGGCAAGCGATGGATATCGGATTCGCGGCGGCGACGATGGCGAGGGCGAGAGCGGACGATGCGGATCGTTACAAGGGGTGCGTGATGTTCAGCGCGCTGCCGGACGCGCCGGTTGTCGTGCATCGAAGGGGTTTCGTGCAGTGGCTGCGCGACGGCGTCGCTGCGAAGAGGGCACGAGGCCGCACCCATGACGCGGATCGCTCGCTTGACGATGAACGGGACCCACCAGCTACGAGCGGTGTCAAAGTGTCGTCACGAGAAAGGGGCCGCGAGGACTGAACGTCCCGCGACCCCTACTCCCGACTGGTGCCCCCGACAGGAATCGAACCTGCGACCTTTGGTACCGGAAACCAACGCTCTATCCCCTGAGCTACGGAGGCGTGCCGATCGAGATTACCACCCCGAGCCGGGACGGATCGCCAGCTCAGGGCGCGACGAGCTCGTCGTCGAGAGGGGCGTCGGCAACGACATCCGCCGCCTGCGTCATGCCCCGCACCGCGTCGGCCACGCGGGTCGCGAGGTAGGCGTGACCGGCCGTGGAGGGATGGTCGCGTCCGATCGGACCACTGTCGATCACGGCGGCGTAATTCGTCGTCGTGATCCACTCCTCCTGGATGGGGGAGATGTACCACCAGCCGCGTCCTGCCGCCAGATCGCGCAGCTCGGCGTCGATCTGGCGTGTGGGTTCTTCGACCGGCAGCACCTGCGGGGCCGGCCCGAGCACCACGATGTCGGCATCGGGGAAGCGGGCTTCGAGCTGGTCCCAGGCGGCGGTCACGGCCTCTCGATACCCCGTCGGGTACAGGCGGCGGTCGTTGATCGATCCCTCGATGACGATCAGGTCGGGGTCGAGTGCCGGGTCGAGCTGCGCGATGCGCTCGCCGTACGCCGGACCGTCCAGGCCTGGTTTGAGGTAGCCGCTGCCGCGCACTCCGTCGACGAGCGTCTCGACGCCGAGCTCGTCGGCCAAGCGATAGGCGAAGCCCAGCGTGGGCGAGAGTGCCGCCGATCCGTAGACCCATGAGTCGCCGAACACCAGCACGCGGGCCTCTTCGGGCAGGAGGAGGGCGGCCGGCGCCGCGGCGGCGATGGGTGCCTCGACGCCACCGGCCGCGACCGGATCCGCTGCCGTTCCGGGTCGCAGGACTGCCACCGCGCACACGGCAGCGACGGCGAGCGCGGCGCCCAGCAGGGGAAGCCACCATCGCCGTCCGCGGAGGCGACCGGGCGCGTGCATGCATAGAGGGTAAGTCACGCCGGCGCGCCGTCTTGACGCCTGGGGAGAAGGTGGGCAAACCGCCGGGCGATCCTGAGGGTTCGGCGTGCGAGGATACTTCGGTGCAACGCGTCGTGACCGCCGAGATGGACCTCGAACTGGGGGCGTCCGTCGACCTCATCGTGCAGATCGCAGCGGCCCAGGCGGTGCCGCTCTCGGGCGAGCGGCTCACCTTCACGCAGGGTGATCGCGTCTTCACCCCGACCGAGATCGTCGACCAGTCCGGCACTCGGCTGCACCGCCTGACCGGTGAGCCCGGACGCCTCGAGATCCGGTACGAAGCGACCGTCGACGGGCACGCCTCGGCCGGTCGCACGAGCGACCTCGAGGCGATCACCTACCTTCGTCCGAGCCGCTACTGCCAGTCCGACGAGGTGTTCTCGCAGGCACGCCGCCAGTTCAAGGGACTGTCGGGCCACGAGCTCATCGCGGCGGTCTCGGAGTTCGTGGCCACCAGCACCACTTATACGCCGGGTCTGAGCCAGGGGACCGACAGCGCGGTGACCACGCTGATGACGGGTCAGGGCGTGTGTCGCGACTACGCGCACGTCGTCATCGCGCTCCTGCGCGCCATGGACATGCCGGCCCGCTACGCCGCCTGTTACGCGCCGGGCCTGCGCCCCATGGACTTCCACGCCGTCGCGGAGGCGTATCTGGACGGCGCCTGGTACGTCATCGACGCGACGCGGCTCTCGAACCGCCGGTCGCTCGTGCGGATCTCGACAGGGCGCGACGCCGCGGACTGCGCCTTCCTCAGCTACCACGGCGGCTACGTCGGACTCGAGCATCTGGGGGTGCACGCGTGGGTGGTTCCGGATGCGGCATCCCCGGACGGTCTCGAGACCTTCCCGCCCGCATCGCTCGATGTGTCGGACCCTGCTCTCGACGACCTGGCGACGCTGGTCCAGATCGGCTGACCCCCCCCGGCTCGTATCAGCGCTTGTTTATATCAGTGGATGCTGATACTAATGAAGCATGCACGCGCTCGACATCCTCGGCGATCCCGTCCGACGGCGTCTCATCGAACTCCTGGCCAGGGGCGACCGCGCCTCGGGTGAACTGACCGACGTCATCCGAGACGAGTTCGGGATCAGCCAGCCCGCCGTCTCGAACCACCTGCGGGTGCTGCGGGACGCCGGGTTCGCCCACAGCAAGGCCGAGGGCTCCCGTCGGATCTACTCGCTCGCCGGCGAGCGGATGGCCGAGGCCCACGCGTGGCTCGACACCCAGCTGGGCTTCTGGACCAACCGCCTCGACGCGCTCGACACCGAACTGCGCCGCGGCTTCAAGGAGGAACGATGAACACGGCAGACCCCTTCGTCCGCGCGCTGACCGGAGACGAGACCGAGCAGACCATCACGGTCTCGCGCGTGTACAGCGCGCCGATCGCCGACGTGTGGCACGCCATGACCACCCCCGAGCGGATCGCCCGCTGGTACGGCACCATCGTCGGCGAGCCTCCGCGTCGCCCCGGGGACCCCTTCGAGGTCGACCTCGGCAGCGGGCTCGTGCGCCGCGCAGTGCTCGAGGACTGCGAAGCGCCCACGGCGCTGGTGTACACGTGGTGGTCGGGAGACGACGATCCCGGCCTCGTCCGGATCCGGCTCGATGCTGCCGGGGACGCGCAGACCCGGATGACGGTGCAGCACGACCGGCTCCGACCGCACCGGATGCTGCAGTACGGGGCCGGCTGGGAGTCCAACCTGGTCTCACTCGCCGCAGCCGTGGGTGCGCCGGACGAATCGGACGTGCCGAGCGAACAGCGCGCGCACCGCTGGGACCTGCTGCGATCGCATCCACTTCGGATGCAGTTGTCGATCGACGCACCGGTGGGCGAGGTGTGGGCCGCGTGGGCAGACGGCGACGCGCTCGCCTCGTGGTGGTGGACGCACTGGGACGACGTGTCGGTCGAGGCGGATGTGCGCCCGGGCGGAAGCTACCGCATCACGGCGCCGAGCCACGGCCTCTCGGTCGCAGGGGAGTACCTGCTCGTGGAACCGCGCTCGCGCCTCGCGTTCACTTGGGTCTGGACCGACGACGACGGGTCGACGCAGGACGAGGCGGTCGAGGTGCGGTTCCAGGCGACGGATGCGGGAACCACGGTCGAGCTGCGCCACACCGGGCCATGGGGCGATGAGGCGCCCGCCGACTCGTACCGGCAGGGCTGGGACTTCGTCCTCGGGGTCCTGGCGCGTCGCCTGAACGGAGAAAGCGTCAGCAGCCGCGAGAACTAGACTGGTGAGGCTATGGATCCCGATGCCCTCTCCGCCGCTCTGCTCGCCGTCGTCGCCCCGCTCGCCGAGGCGCGACGAGCCGGTTCGTCGGAAGGGCTGACGGCCGCCGACCTGCCGCTCGAGCGCCCGAAGAACCGGGATCACGGCGATTGGGCATCCAATGCCGCGCTCAAGCTCGCGAAGGCGGTCGGTGCCAACCCGCGGGAGTTCGCCGCCGAGATCGCCGACGGTCTGGCGGCAGTCGACGGTGTGGCCGAGGTCGAGGTCGCCGGGCCGGGATTCATCAACATCCGGCTGGATGCCGCGGCCGCGGGGTCGCTGGCGAAGACCATCGTCGAGGCCGGCGCCGCGTTCGGCACGAACGACTCCCAGCGCGGCAACACGATCAACCTGGAGTTCGTCAGCGCGAACCCCACCGGTCCGATGCACATCGGGCACACGCGGTGGGCGGCGCTGGGCGATTCGATGGCGCGCCTGCTGCAGGCCAGCGGTGCGACGCTCGTGCGAGAGTTCTACATCAACGACGCCGGCGCGCAGATGGAGCGGTTCGGTCGGTCGGTGCTGGCGGCCGCGAAGGGGGAGCCCACGCCGGACGACGGCTATGCCGGCGCCTACATCGAGGAGCTGGCCCGTCGCGTTCTGGCGTCGCGGCCTGATCTGCTCGAGCTCGCCGAGGCGGATCAGCTGACGACCGCTCGCGATCTCGCGTACGAGTTCCAGCTCGGCGAGCTGCAGCATTCGCTGGAGAAGTTCAACGTGCACTTCGACGTGTGGTTCTCGGAGCGCACACTTCACTCCAAGCCCGAAGACGGCGGGCCGAGTCTCGTCGACGAGGCAGTCGATCGGCTCCGCGCCCAGGGCCATGTGTTCGACGAGGACGGCGCCGTCTGGGTGCGCACCACCGACTTCGGCGACGACCGCGACCGCGTCATCCGCCGCTCCAACGGCGAGTACACGTACTTCGCCGCCGATGCCGCCTACTACTTGAGCAAGAGCGACCGGGGCTTCGCGCACAAGATCTACCTGCTCGGCGCCGACCACCACGGCTATGTCCACCGGCTGAAGGCCCTCGCGGGGGCCGCGGGCGACGACCCCTCGAAGGACATCGAGGTGCTGATCGGCCAGCTGGTGTCGATCAACGGCGCGCGGCTCAGCAAGCGGGCCGGAAACATCATCGAACTCGACGACCTGCGTGAGTGGATCGGCACCGACGCGCTGCGGTACTCGCTTGCGCGGTATCCCGCCGACTCGCCGCTGACGCTCGACCCCGAGATCCTGCGCAAGCGCACCAACGACAATCCGGTCTTCTACGTGCAGTACGCGCACGCACGCACCCACAACGTCACGCGCAATGCCGAGGCATCCGGTGTCGACCGCTCCGGCTTCGCCCCCGAACTGCTCACGCACGAGACCGAGTCGGCCCTGCTGGGTGCCCTCCAGGAGTTCCCGCGGATCGTCGCCTTCGCCGCAGAGCTGCGCGAGCCGCACCGGGTGGCGCGCTACCTCGAAGAGCTCGCGGGCCTCTACCATCGGTGGTACGACAACTGCCGTGTGATCCCGCTCGGCGATGAGCCGGTCGAGCCGGTGCACCACACGCGCCGCTGGCTCAACGACGCCACCGGTCAAGTGCTGCGCAACGGTCTGACGCTCCTGGGCGTCGGCGCGCCCGAGCGGATGTGACCCGGTGAGCGCGGGCGACACCCAGCCGACCCTGCCGCTTCCGGACTGGGAGCACACCGAGGCGCCACGACGTCGCCGCTGGCCGTGGCTGGTCGCGCTCGGTGTCGTGATCGTGCTCCTCGTGGTCGCATGGTTCGCGGCCGAGGCCATCGCCCGGCAGCTCGTCGTGAGCGTCGTCCGGGAACAGGTGCAGTCGCAGCTGGAGCTCCCTGCCGATCAGCAGATCGACGTCGAGCTCCCCGGCGCCGTGATCCCCCAGCTGATCCGGGGCACGGTCGACGAGATCACCATCGCATCGGATGATGTCGCCGTCGGCGGCTTCGCCGGTGATGTGACTGTGACCGCGCAGGGGGTGCCGATCCGCGGCGGCAGCATGAGCGGTGCCACCGCCACCGTCACGCTCGGCGAGGAACAGCTGCGCGCCCTGCTGTCCACGATCGAGGGCTTCCCCTCCGGCACCGTCGAGATCGAGGCGCCCGGCGTCTCGATGACGATGGATCTGCAGCTGTTCGGCGTCAGCATCCCGGTGGGCGCGTCGCTCATACCGTCCGCCGTCGACGGCGACATCGTCCTCACGCCGACCTCGCTGCGCCTGGGTGGCGCCGAGGTCGACGCGGAGGCGGTGCGCGACCAGTTCGGGGCCGTCGCCGACACGGTGCTGCGGGACTGGACGGTGTGCATCGCGCAGTACCTTCCGGCCGGCGCGACGCTCACCGATGTCAGCGTCGAAGGCGACACGCTGGTGGCCCGATTCGACATCGACGGGAACATCACCACCGATCCGGCACTCCGCGCCGAAGGCAGTTGCGACTGAGCGTGTCCGTCATGGCTCGGCGGCGGTCGAACGGTCTCGTGGCGTCACACGGACGGGGGCACGGATGCGGTGTGCCCTAGACTTCAAGCACTGCCCGGCGCGTGACCCTTCCGGCCGCGGCATCGCGCCGCACCCGGTATCCGGACGGCGACAGCGTCGAAGCTCCCATCGATTGGTCCCCCGTGTCCGCTGACCCGCATACTCGCTCCGTCGCTCCTGCGTGGCTGAGGCGCCCCGACGACGCGAACGAGCTCGTCCCCGCCGTCTGGCCGACCACCGCCGCTCGAGACGAGGACGGCGTCCTGCTTCTGGGCGGCATCCCGGCGACCGCGCTGCGCGAGCGATTCGGCACGCCGCTGTACGTCGTGGACGAGGACGAAGTGCGCGCCACCGCCCGCCGCACGCTGGATGCGTTCCGCGCCGCCGCCGCACTTCACGGCACGCAGGCCCGCGTGTACTACGCCGGCAAGGCGTTCCTGACGACCGAGGTGGTGCGGTGGGTGACCGAGGAGGGCCTCGCCGTCGACGTGTGCACGGGCGGCGAGCTCGCGGTCGCGCTCGCGGCGGGCGCGGATCCGTCGCGTCTCGGCTTCCACGGAAACAACAAGTCCGTCGCCGAGCTCGAGCGTGCCGTCGAGGTGGGTATCGGCTCGATCGTGATCGACAGTCCGATCGAGATCGAACGGCTGGCCGCGATCGTCGAGCGGCGCGGCGTGAAGCAGTCGGTGCTCATCCGGGTCAACAGCGGCGTCCACGCCGAGACGCACGACTTCCTCGCGACGGCACACGAGGATCAGAAATTCGGTTTCACGCTGACGGATGCCGCGGCCGCAGCCGATCGCATCCGTGAGCTGCCGGGACTCGAGCTCGTCGGCCTCCACTGCCACATCGGGTCGCAGATCTTCGGCACCGCCGGGTTCGAGGAGTCGGCGGCCCGCATCGTCGAGCTGCATGCCGAACTGCTGCAGGGCGGGGAGCTGCCGGTGCTCAACCTCGGCGGCGGCTTCGGGATCGCGTACACATCCGTCGATGACCCCACCCCGGTCGAGCAACTGGCGGTGGGCATCGCCGACGCGGTCGCTCGCCAGTGCGAAGTGCGCGGCATCCCCATGCCGAATCTCGCGTTCGAACCGGGTCGCGCCATCGTCGGACGTGCCGGCGTCACCCTCTACGAGGTGGGCACCACCAAGCCCGTCGCGCTCGACGGCGGCCTGACGCGCCTGTACGTGAGCGTCGACGGCGGTATGAGCGACAACGCGCGGCCCGCGCTGTACGGGGCGCAGTTCTCGGCGCGCATCGCCTCGCGCGCCGGCGAAGGCGACCCGGTGCTCTCGCGCGTCGTCGGCAAGCACTGCGAATCGGGCGACATCGTCGTGGATGCCGAGTACCTGCCCGGCGACGTCGCCCCGGGGGACCTGCTCGCTGTGCCTGCGACCGGGGCGTACTGCTTCTCGCTCGCGAGCAATTACAACTTCGTCCCCCGCCCGCCCGTCGTGGCGCTGCGCGGGGGAGAGGCGCGCGTCATCGTGCGCGGCGAGACGGTCGACGACCTGCTCGCACGTGACGCCGGACTCACCACGACCCCCACGGAAGGGATCGCATGACCGACTACCGACGTCTTCGCGTCGCACTGCTCGGAGCCGGTTCGGTCGGCTCGCAGGTCGCCGGGCTGCTGCGCCAGCACGCCGATGAACTCGCCGATCGTGCGGGCGCCCGTCTCGAGCTCGTCGGCATCGCCGTGCGCGACGTGGATGCCCCACGCGATGTCGAGCTGCCGCGGGAGCTGCTGACGACGGATGCCGAGACGCTCATCGTCGGCGCCGACATCGTCATCGAGCTGATGGGCGGCATCGAGCCTGCTCGCACCTACGTGCTGCAGGCGATCAACTCCGGCGCCGACGTCGTCACGGGCAACAAGGCCCTGCTCGCGACCCATGGTCCCGAGATCTTCGACGCCGCCGATCAGGTGGGCGCCGAGGTCTACTACGAAGCCGCCGCCGCGGGGGCCATCCCGATCATCCGGCCGCTGCGCGACTCGCTCGCGGGCGACCGCGTGCAGCGCATCATGGCGATCGTCAACGGGACGACCAACTACATCCTCGACCGCATGGACACCGAAGGCGCCGAGTTCGCCGACGTCCTGGCCGACGCGCAGCGCCTCGGCTATGCCGAGGCCGACCCCACCGCCGACGTCGAGGGCTTCGACGCGGCGCAGAAGGCGGCCATCCTGGCGAGCCTCGCCTTCCACACGGCGGTGCCGCTGGATGCGGTCCACCGTGAGGGCATCACGGCGATCGACAAGTCGATGATGGACTCCGCACGGCACGCCGGCTACGTCATCAAGCTCCTCGCCGTGTGCGAGCGGCTCACCGGCCCCGAGGGCGAGTCCATCTCGGTGCGCGTGTACCCCACGCTCATCGATCGTGCGCACCCGCTGGCGAGCGTCCACGGCGCGAACAACGCGGTCTTCGTGCAGGCAGAGGCAGCCGGGAACCTCATGTTCTACGGCGCCGGGGCCGGTGGCGTGCAGACCGCGTCCGCCGTGCTCGGTGACGTCGTCTCGGCCGCTCGCCGCCACATCGCAGGCGGCGTCGGCGTGGGCGAGTCCACACTGGCGAACCTGCCGGTGGTGCCGGTCGGACGCGTCACGACGAGGTACCACATCACTCTCGAGGTCGACGACCAGCCGGGCGTGCTGGCGACGGTCGCCGGCATCCTCAGCGAGGGGCGCGTCTCGATCGCCACGGTCGAGCAGACCGTCGTCGGCGACGGCGAGGCGGGCAGCGGCATCGCGCGGCTCGTCATCGGAACACACAAGGCTTTGGAGCAGGACCTCAGCGAGACGGTCGACCGTCTCGCCGCGAGCGGCGTCGTCGAGCGCGTCGTCTCGGTCCTGCGCGTGGAAGGAGACTGACCGACATGGCAGCACACGTCTGGCGCGGAGTCCTGCGCGAGTACGCCGACCGGCTGGGTGTCACCGACACCTCGACGGTCATCACCCTCGGCGAGGGCGGCACCCCGTTGCTCCCCGCCCCCGCCCTTTCGCGGCGCACCGGCGCCGACGTCTGGGTGAAGTTCGAGGGCATGAACCCGACCGGCTCGTTCAAGGATCGCGGCATGACCGTCGCGGTCTCGCGCGCCATCGAGCACGGCGCGAAGGCCGTGATCTGCGCGTCGACGGGCAACACCTCGGCGTCCGCGGCGGCCTACGCCGCTCACGCCGGCATCACCGCGGCGGTGCTCGTGCCGGAGGGCAAGATCGCCATGGGCAAGCTCAGCCAGGCCGTCGCGCACAACGGGCGCCTCATCCAGATCCGGGGCAACTTCGACGACTGCCTCGAGATCGCGCGCGAGCTCGCCGACAACTACCCCGTGCACCTGGTCAACTCGGTCAACCCCGACCGGATCGACGGGCAGAAGACCGCGGCGTACGAGGTTGTCGAGCAGCTGGGCGACGCCCCCGACTTCCACTTCATCCCGGTCGGCAACGCCGGCAACTACACGGCGTACACGCGCGGATACCGCGAAGAGGCCGAGTCCGGCGTCTCGACGCGCGTGCCGCGCATGTTCGGCTTCCAGGCCGAGGGCTCCGCGCCGCTCGTGCGTGGCGAGATCGTCAAGAACCCCGAGACGGTCGCCAGCGCCATCCGCATCGGCAATCCCGCGTCGTGGGAGCTCGCCCTCGAAGCGCGCGAGGCGACCGACGGCTGGTTCGGCGCGATCGACGACGACCGCATCCTCGCCGCTCAGAAGCTGCTCGCCGGTGAGGTGGGCATCTTCGTGGAGCCCGCGTCGGCGATCAGCGTGGCAGGCCTCCTCGACCGCGTCGAGCAGGGCGTCGTCCCCGCGGGCGCGCGTGTCGTGCTCACGGTCACCGGCCACGGCCTGAAGGACCCGCAGTGGGCCCTGCGCAACGCGGACGGCAGCCAGGTCGCGCCGACCGTGGTCGACGCGTCCACGTCGGACGTGGCATCCGTTCTCGATCTCGCACCCGTCCAGGCCACCACGTGAACGCAGCCGTCTCTCCGGAGCCGGGGCGACGGATCGTCGTCCGGGTCCCGGCGACGAGCGCGAATCTCGGCCCGGGCTTCGACACCCTGGGTCTCGCGCTGAGCGTCTACGACGAGCTGGACGTGACCGCCCTGCCCGAGGGCGAGCTCGAGATCACCGTGGAGGGCGAGGGCACCGAGGACGTGCCCCGCGACGCCTCCCACCTGGTGGTGCGCGCGATCGCGTTCGCCTACGAGTCGGTGGGACGACGGATGCCGGGGCTCCGGCTGGTCGCCAGGAACGTGATCCCGCACGGGCGCGGCCTCGGCTCATCGGGAGCGGCCGTGGTCTCGGGCCTCCTCGCGGCCAAGGGGCTGCTCGAGGGTGATGTCGAGTTCGGTCCCGATGCGCTGCTGCGCCTGGCCACCGAGCTCGAGGGTCACCCCGACAACGTCGCTCCGGCGCTGTTCGGCGGCCTGACGATCGCGTGGGTCGACGACGGCGTGCCCCAGCACAAGAAGCTGCTGGTGCACCGCGGCGTGTCGCCGCTGGTGTTCGTGCCCGAGTTCACGATGTCGACCAAGCTCGCGCGCAGCTTGCAGCCGCTGCATGTGCCTCGTGAGGACGCGGTGTTCAACGTCTCCCGCTCGGCCCTGCTCATCGCGGCGCTGACCCAGAGCCCCGAGCTTCTCCAGGCGGCGACCGAGGACAAGCTGCACCAGAACTACCGCGCGAGCGCCATGCCCGAGACCGATGCGCTGGTGCGCGCGCTGCGCGCCGACGGTTTCGCGGCCGTGGTCTCCGGTGCCGGACCGAGCGTCCTCGTGCTGGCCGACGGGCCCGGCCGCCGACTCGAGGCAGCAGCCCTCGCGAAGACCGTCACCGACACCCCGTGGGAGGGCCTCATGCTCGCCGTCGACTTCAAGGGTGGTACAGTGAGGGAGTACGCGGAGGGTTCCACGTAACACGTGAATCTGGCCTCCGTCGCAATTCTGCGAATCCACTGCACGACCCCCGAACCTGCCGAAGGTCTCTGAGCACCATCTCGGTCTCTCATGCCGTCGACAGGTATCCGACGGGCTGATCAGCCCGCCGATCACCGGGGAGAAGCTGCCGAGCAGCATGCGCCGTGCGATCGTGCACCACCGTTCGTTTCACAAGGGAGAACTCGTGGAGTCCATCTCCGAGATCCACACCGACGCCCAGGCCGACGAGCGCGCGGACGCGCCCGACGCCGAGAACGTCGAGACCACCGTCGCGTCTGCGGACGCCGACACGACTGCCGAGCCGGCCGCTCCCGCTCCCGCGGCCGAGGCCGCGCCTGCGGAGGACGCTGCGCCGGCTGAAGAGGCCGCACCTGAGGCTCCGGCCGAGGAGCCGCCCGCTCAGGACGCCGCTCCGGCCGAGGACGCTGCGCCGGCCGAGCCCGAGGCTCCGGCCGCCGAGGCCGCGCCCGTCGAGGAGCCCGCCCCGGTGAAGGCGCCGCGCAAGCGCGCCCCGCGCCGCGCCAAGAGCACGGATGCCGCGGCCGCGGCCGCCGCACCGGCCGAGACGCCGGCCGAGGCACCCGCTGAGCCGGTCGCCGAGGCGGCCGCGCCGGCAGCCGAGACCGCGGACCCGGCTGCCGCCGAGGTTGAGGCATCCGCCGACGCCACGGCCGCGGCCCCCGCCGAGACGGCGGAGACGGCGGAGAAGGCCGAGACCGCCGACGCGCCCGCCGACGCCGCCGAAGCGCCCGCTGAGGCGGGCGAGCAGCCCGCCGAGGGCGACAGCGCCGAGACGACCGGCCGCGGTCGTGGCCGCAGCCGCAGCCGCAGCCGCAACCGTGGACAGAACGGCGCCGCCCAAGGCGGTCAGACCGGTCAGGGCGCGCAGAACCAGCAGGCTCAGGCTCAGGCGCCCTCGGGCGACGCGGCCAAGGCCGACGCCGACGACGAGCAGCCCCAGTCCGGCGGCCGCAACCGCCAGCGCAACAAGCGCCGCGGCACCCAGACCGGAGACGAGTTCGACACCGAGATCGGCGAGGACGACGTCCTCATCCCGATCGCCGGCATCCTGGACGTGCTCGACAACTACGCGTTCGTGCGCACCACCGGCTACTTGCCCGGTCCCAGCGACGTCTACGTCTCGCTCGGCCAGGTCAAGAAGTACAACCTCCGCAAGGGCGATGCGGTCGTCGGCGCGATCAAGCAGCCGCGCGAGGGCGAGCAGTCCAGCCGCCAGAAGTACAACGCGCTGGTGAAGGTCGACGCGGTCAACGGCCTGTCGGTCGACGACGCCGCGACGCGTGTCGAGTTCGGCAAGCTGACGCCGCTCTACCCGCAGGAGCGCCTGCGCCTCGAGACCGCGCCCGAGAAGCTGACGCAGCGCATCATCGACCTCGTCGCTCCGATCGGCAAGGGCCAGCGCGGTCTCATCGTCGCACCGCCCAAGGCCGGCAAGACGATCGTGCTGCAGCAGATCGCGAACGCGATCGCGACGAACAACCCCGAGGTCCACCTCATGGTCGTGCTCGTCGACGAGCGGCCTGAAGAGGTCACCGACATGCAGCGCACGGTCAAGGGCGAGGTCATCGCCTCGACGTTCGACCGTCCCGCCGAAGACCACACCACGGTCGCCGAGCTCGCCATCGAGCGTGCCAAGCGCCTGGTCGAGCTCGGTCGCGACGTCGTCGTGCTCCTCGACTCGATCACCCGCCTGGGCCGCGCCTACAACATCTCGGCGCCCACCTCGGGTCGAGTGCTGACCGGCGGTGTCGACGCCTCGGCGCTGTACCCGCCCAAGCGCTTCTTCGGCGCCGCGCGCAACATCGAGAACGGCGGATCGCTCACGATCCTCGCGACCGCGCTCGTCGAGACCGGCTCCAAGATGGACGACGTCATCTTCGAGGAGTTCAAGGGCACCGGCAACAGCGAGCTGCGCCTGAACCGTCAGCTCGCCGACAAGCGCATCTTCCCGGCAGTCGACGTCAACGCGTCGTCCACCCGCCGCGAAGAGATGCTGCTCTCGGCCGATGAGGTCAAGATCACCTGGAAGCTGCGCCGCGCGCTGGCCGGACTCGACCCTCAGCAGGCGCTCGAGGTCGTGCTCGGCAAGCTCAAGGAGACGCAGTCCAACGTCGAGTTCCTCGTGCAGATGCAGAAGTCGATCCCGGCTCCGGCACGCGACGCGCACGGCGGCGGGCACAGCCACGCGCACGACAACAGCATCCGCTGAGCCGCGAGGCCAGTGAGCAGGGGAGCACCGTGTTCGACTCCGTGAAGGGGCTGATCGACGAGCACGCCGCGGTCCAGGCCGAGCTCTCCGACCCGGCGGTCCACGCCGACGCGGCGCGGGCCAAGAGGGTGAACCGGCGCTACGCCGAGCTGTCGCGGATCGTGAAGGCGTACGAGGACTGGGTCGCGGCATCCGCTGATCTCGATGCCGCGCGCGAGCTCGCCCGTGAGGACGACGCGTTCGCCGACGAGGTCCCGGTGCTGGAGCAGAAGCTGGCAGACGCTCAGGAGCGGCTGCGGCGTCTGCTGATCCCGCGCGATCCCGACGATGCCCGCGACGTGATCATGGAGATCAAGCAGGGCGAGGGCGGCGCCGAATCCGCCCTGTTCGCCGCCGACCTGCTCCGCATGTACCTGCAGTACGCCGCGTCGAAGGGATGGAAGACCGAGCTGCTCGAACGCAGCGAGTCCGACCTCGGCGGCTACAAGGAGGTCCAGGTCGCGATCAAGGGCTCCTCGTCCGACCCCGCGCAGGGAGTGTGGGCGCACCTGAAGTACGAGGGCGGCGTGCACCGCGTGCAGCGCGTGCCCGCGACCGAGTCGCAGGGCCGCATCCACACCTCGACGACCGGTGTGCTGGTCTTCCCGGAGGTGGACGAGCCGGACGAGATCGAGATCAACCCCAGCGACCTCAAGATCGACGTGTTCCGCTCTTCGGGGCCGGGTGGGCAGTCGGTCAACACGACCGACTCGGCGGTGCGCATCACGCACGTGCCGACCGGCATCGTCGTGTCGATGCAGAACGAGAAGTCGCAGCTGCAGAACCGCGAGGCGGGGATGAGGGTGCTGCGCGCCCGGCTGCTCGCCCGTCAGCAGGAGGAGCGTGAGGCCGCGGCATCCGATGCCCGCCGGTCGCAGATCCGCGGCATGGACCGTTCCGAGCGCATCCGCACGTACAACTTCCCCGAGAACCGCATCGCCGACCATCGCACCGGCTACAAGGCGTACAACCTCGACCAGGTCATGGACGGCGCACTCGGACCCGTGGTCGACGCCGCGATCCAGGCCGACGAAGAGGCGCGTCTGGCCGCCCTCGGCGCCGACGACTGACCCGTCCTCCGGCCGGACCCGCACCGAGCCGCGTATCGGCCGACACCGCCGGACCGGATGCCGCGACGCGGTGTGTCGCCAGAACTCTCCGATTCTGTGCACCGACCGGCGACCGGATGCCGGAGCAACTGGCGTCGTGGCGATAGGGTCGGCACGTGTTCGCGTTTGTGATCCGTGCCCTGACGTTCATCGTCTCGGCCGCGCTCGGCCTCATCCTCGCCGATCTCCTGCTGGAGGGGTTCCACATCCACTGGAACGACTGGTGGGGCTTCGTGCTCGCGGTGCTGATCTTCGCGCTCATCCAGAGCGTCCTCGCGCCGCTCGTGTCGCGACTGACGCGCCGCCACGCGCCGGCGCTGCTCGGCGGCATCGGCATCCTCTCGACGTTCATCTCCATCGTCATCGTCGTGCTGATCCCGGGCGCAGGAATCGGCATCTCGCAGCCGCTGGCCTGGATCGTCGCGCCCCTCATCGTGTGGATCGTCACGGCGGTCGCGACCTGGCTCGTTCCGCCGCTGTTCATCAAGGACGACCGGCGCGACGCGCGCAGGGCGTGACGCGAGCGGATGCCGCAGCACCCCCGTCGCATCCGCGTCGTCGGCATCTCGGGCTCGGGCAAGACGACTCTCGCCGTGGAGATCGCGCGCCGCACGGGTCTGCCGCACCTCGAGCTCGACGCCGTGTTCTGGGGCCCCGGTTGGGAGTTTCGCGCGCTGGACGAGGCGCATCGGGTCATCGACGAGTTCGTCGCGACCAATCCCGACGGCTGGGTGATCGACGGCAACTGGAGCTCGCGCCTGGACGGCAGGCTCGATCCCGGGTCACCCGGAGGAGCGGATCTGGTCGTCTGGCTGGACCATCCGCGATCGATCGTCATGGCCAGGCTCGTGAGGCGCACGCTGCGGCGTGGGATTCTTCGCGAGGAGCTCTGGCACGGCAATCGCGAGCGTCCTTCGACGTGGTTCGCTCGCGACCCCCACAAGAACATCCTCCGCTGGGCATGGGTGCAGCACGCGATCGTGCGTGAGCGAATGCAGGCGCTCAGCCAGGAGTGGCCTGTCGTGCGGATCGCACGTCCACGCGACGCGGCGGCATGGCTCGCGGGTCTCTGCCGCGAGTGACGCCAAGCGGCTCGCGCACCGGACCGGCGTCGCGTCGCGCCGGACCGCGGGCCTGAGCCCGGTGGGATGATGGACGTCATGCAGATCGGACGCGTTCCCCTCGTCGGCCGGCAAGCTGATGTCGGGGCGCTGCGCGACGAGATCGCGGCCGTCGGGCAGACGGGTCGTGCTGTGGTGGTCTCCGGCGACGCGGGCATGGGGAAGACCCGGCTGCTGCGCGACTTCACCGATGGGCTCGACGACGTGATCGTGGTGCGCGGAGCGTGCGTCGACTCCGGGTCCGGCCCCGCGCCCCTCACCGCTGTGACCGACCTGCTGCGCGGCCTGGTCGACGCGCTCGGCATCGAGACCGTCCGGCGTGCGGCGGGCGCGGGAACCAATGCGCTCGGCGTGCTCGTCCCTGCGCTCGGCGAGGCGCCCGGCGACGCCGAGCGGCTCGCCGACGTGGTGGTCGAGACGGTCTCGGAACTGGCTCGCTCGCATCGGCTCGCGGTCGTGATCGAGGACCTCCACTGGGCCGATGGCACGACGGGCGAGATCGCATCTCGGCTCGTCCGTCGCGCCGCCGTGCTCCCGTTGTTCGTGCTGTTGTCGTATCGCACCGACGATGTGGGGCGCGGCCACCCGCTCCGGCCCATCCTCGCCGAACTCGATCGCGCACGACTGCTGACGCATCGGCCCCTCTCGCGACTGAGCCCGGCCGATGTCGCCATCCTCGCGACCGCCGTGCATGACGGGCCGCTCGCCGCCGACGTGCTGCTCGACATCGCGACGCGCAGCGACGGCATCCCGTTCTATGTCGAGGAGCTCGCCAGCTTCAGCGGCGAACGGCTTCCCACGTCGCTGCGCGAGGTGCTGCTGCTTCGGTACGAGGGGCTGGATGCCGAGGCTCGCCGCTTCGCGCGCATCCTCGCGACCGGCGGGGTCGAGGTGACGCATCCGGTGCTGCGCGGGGTCTTCGACGGCGACGAGGCCGCACTCGAAGAGGCGGTGCGCACCGCCGTGGATGCGCAGGTCGTCGTGATCCGCGGCGACGCGTACGCGTTCCGTCATGCGCTCATGCAGGAGGCGGTGTACGCCGAGTTGCTGCCCACCGAGCGGACGCGGCTCCACACCGCGTATGCCGTCGCGCTCGAGGCCTCGTCTCCGACGCCGCGCGTGCTGGCTGACATCGCACACCACTGGCGCGCTGCGCACGTGCCTGATCGCGCGCTGGCGGCCGCGGTGGCGGCACAGCGGGCGGCGAGCCGTGCCTCGGCGTGGTCGACCGCGGCCGAAGCGGGGGAGCGCGCGCTCGAGCTGTGGAACGCCGTGCCCGATCCCGAGGGTGTGACCGGCATGCGGCGCGTCGACCTGCTGCGCCGCACCTCGGGCGCCCTCGTGTCGGCCAACCGCCAGGAGCGCGCTCTCGCCTTCGCGCAGGAGGCCGTCGCGCTGTGGCCCGAGGAAGACACGGTCGGTCGCGCGGCGATCCTGGCCGACCTCGCGACGAGCGAGCTCCAGGTGGGCGTATCAGACGGCGTGGCGAGCATCGAGCAGGCACTTGCCATCCTCGGTGACGACCCGACCCACGATCTGCAGCGCGCAGAACTGCTGCTGAGCTCTGCACGCGTGCACATGCTCAACGGCCGTCAGCAGGACGGGATCGAGGTCGCAGAGCGGGCACGGACGACCGCGGAGCAGGCGGCCGCGGCCGGTGATCGGGACGCGGCCGAGATCGTCGTGCAGGCCATGCTCATCTCCGCCACATGTCTCGTCACGGGCGGCGACGCCGCGGGGCTCACGCTGTTCGAGGAGACACGCTCGCGCGCGGCGGGCTTCACGCGGCCGCTGATGCGGTACTACATCAATTACTCCAACGCGCTGATGCTGGTCGGTCGCTACGACGAGGCGATCGAGACGGCGCGAGAGGGTCTCGACTACGGCAAGGCTCACGTGGTCGACCAGGGTCCGCTCGTGATGCTGGAGGCCAACGTGATCGAGGCGCTCATGTACTCGGGGCGGATGCGGCAGGCCGAGGAGCTCGGAAGCCGCATGCTGCCCATGATGGAGCCGGGGCTGTACTCGGCCTTCCTGCGCGAGCGACTCGTGTGCCTCGCCATCTGGCGCGGGCACATCGCGGATGCTGAGGCCGCGCTGGGAACGGCGCGCCGTGAGCTGGACATGTTCGGTGCGTACGAGTTCCAGACGCGGTTCGGCATGACCTACGATCTCGGGCAGCTGGCGTTGGCGCGGCATGACCCGCACGCCGCGCTCGAGTGGGCGAGGACAGCGTGCTCGGCCACCAACGGCGGGGTGCTCGTCCTGCCGCTGACCGCCGTCGCGGCGCGCGCGATCGCAGAACTGCGGGAGAGCGGGGAGGATGCCGACACCCGGCCGTTCCGCGCGGTGCTCGAGTCGTTCCGCGACTGGCCGGTGACTCGGCTCTGGAACGCCGTGTTCGCCGCTGAGCTCGGCGAGGGACCGTGGCACGAGGCGATCGACGCGCTCGGCCCTGCCTACATCCGCGCGTACGCCCGAGGGCGGCACGCCGAGGCACTGCTGGCCTCCGGCGACCGGGCTGCGGCCCGGGACGCGCTCGCCGCTGCGGCGTCATTCGCCGACGACATCGGCGCGGACGGCATCGCGGCCCGTGCCCGGGAGCTGTCGTCGAATGCCGGGCTCGAGGGCGCAGCGCCGCAGTCGGTGCTGACCGCGCGCGAGGAGCAGGTGCTCGAACTGGTGGCCGAGGGACTCAGCAACAGCCAGATCGCCGAGCGGCTGTACATCAGCGTCAAGACCGTGTCGGTGCACGTCTCGGCGATCCTGCGCAAGCTGGACGTGACGTCGCGCACGGCGGCCGCGGCGGTTCACCGCAGCACGGCCGCGTGAGGCCGCATCCGTCCTGGCGTCGCGTCAGATGACGTAGTCGGGGGTCGTGAGCAGGGCGCGTGTCTCTTCGCCGCTGCGCCGGGCGCGCGGCTTCGCGGGGACCCCGACGAGCACGCTGTCGGCCGGGGCGTCCTTGGTGACGACGGCGTTCGCGCCGACGACCGAGCCGGCGCCGATGGTGATCGGGCCGAGGATCTTCGCGCCCGCACCGACGGCGACGCCGTCCTCGAGGGTGGGGTGCCGCTTGCCGCCTTCGCGCTGACGTCCGCCGAGCGTCACGCCGTGGTAGAGCATGACGTCGTCGCCGACCTCGGCGGTCTCGCCGATCACGACGCCCATGCCGTGGTCGATGAAGAACCGGCGGCCGATCGTCGCGCCGGGGTGGATCTCGATGCCGGTGAGCCAGCGCGTGATCTGCGACCCGGCCCGGGCGACGAAGCGGGCCCGCCGGGTCCACAGTGCGTGCCACACGCGGTGCGCCCAGATGGCGTGCAGGCCGGGGTAGAGGAGAGCGATCTCGAGCCCGCTGCGGGCGGCGGGGTCGCGCAGCTTGGCGGCCGAGAGGTCTTCGCGCACACGCGCGACGAATCCGATGCGTTCGGTCACTTCTTCTCCGCCTCCGGTTCGCGCAGGTGTTCGTACAGGGCCGTCGACAGGTAGCGCTCGCCCGAGTCGGGCACGATCACCACGATCCGCTGCCCGGCGGCCTCGGGCCTCGCCGCGATCTGCAGCGCCGCCCAGACGGCGGCGCCTGCCGACATCCCGCCGAGGATGCCCTCACGGGTCGCGAGCTCGCGGGCGACGCGGATCGCGTCGTCGAACTCGACGTCGAAGATCTCGTCGACGACGGAGCGGTCGAGCACGTCGGGCACGAAGTTCGGGCCGATGCCCTGGATGCGATGACCGCCCGCCCGGCCCTCGGTCAGCACGGGGGAGTCCTTGGGCTCGACGAGCACGATCCTGGCATCCGGATTCCGCTGCTTCAGCACCTGGCCCACGCCGGTCACCGTGCCGCCGGTGCCCGAACCCGCGACGAACCAATCGACGCGGCCGTCGGTGTCGCGCCAGATCTCCTCGGCGGTGGTGCGCCGGTGGATCCTCGCATTCGCCTCGTGCTCGAACTGACGCGCCAGCACGGCGCCCGGCGTCTCGGCGGCGATGCGCTGGGCCGTCTCGACGGCCTCCGTCATGCCCTTGTACGGGTCGGTGAGCACGAGCTCGGCTCCGTACGCCTTCAGCAGGGTGCGGCGCTCCTTCGACATCGACGCCGGCATCGTCAGGATCACCTTGTATCCGCGTGCCGCGCCGATGAGCGCGAGAGCGATGCCGGTGTTGCCGCTGGTCGACTCGACGATGGTGCCGCCGGGCGCGAGCTCGCCCGCCTCTTCGGCGGCCGCCACGAGGGCGTATCCGAGACGATCCTTGACCGATGAGCCGGGGTTGTAGAACTCGAGCTTGGCCAGCACCTCCGCCCCGAGACCCTCGGTGAGTGCGTTCAGGCGCACGAGCGGGGTCTCACCGAATGCGGTGGTGATGTCGGAATGGATGCCGGGCACGGAGCGCTCCTCGGATCGGTCGGGTGAGACGACGACGGCGCGACGACGCCCGAGCGGGCCCGTCGCGCCGTCGTTGCGTCTCAATCCTCCCGCAGATCCTCGAAGAGCGCGGTCGACAGGTAGCGCTCGCCGGTGTCGGGGGCGACGACGACGATCTTCTTGCCGGCGTTCTCGGGGCGCGCGGCCAGCTGCAGCGCGGCCCACACGGCGGCACCGCTGGAGATCCCGACGAGGATGCCCTCCTTGGCGGCGAGGTCGCGCGATGTCGAGATGGCGTCCTCGAACTCGACGGTGACGACCTCGTCGAAGACGTCGGTGTCGAGGATCGGGGGCACGAAGTTCGGTCCGATGCCCTGGATCTTGGCGGGACCGGGGGTGCCGGTCGACAGCAGCGGCGAGGCCGACGGCTCGACGGCGACGACGCGGACATCGGGCTTGCGCTCCTTGAGCACCTGGCCGACGCCGGTGATGGTGCCACCGGTGCCGACGCCGGCGACGAAGATGTCGACGCCGCCGTCGGTGTCGCGCCAGATCTCCTCGGCGGTGGTCTTGCGGTGGATCTCGCGGTTGGCCTCGTTCTCGAACTGCTTCGCGAGGATCGCGCCGGGCGTCTCGCCGGCGATGCGCTCGGCCTCGGCGACAGCGCCCTTCATGCCACCGGCGGGGTCGGTCAGGTGCAGCGTCGCACCGAACGCCTTGAGCAGCACGCGACGCTCCACCGACATCGACGAGGGCATCGTCAGGATGACGTTGTAGCCGCGCGCGGCGCCGACGAGCGAGAGGGCGATGCCGGTGTTGCCGCTCGTCGCCTCGACGATGGTGCCACCGGGCTGGAGAGCGCCCGACGCCTCGGCGGCGTCGACGATGGCGATGCCGAGACGGTCCTTGACGCTGGATCCGGGGTTGTAGAACTCGAGCTTGGCGTACACCTCGGCGCCGGCGCCGTCGGTGACCCGATTCAGGCGGACCAGCGGAGTGTTGCCGAAAGCAGCAGTGATGTCGGAATAGATGCCGGGCATGTCGGGCCTTTCGCAGTGTTCACGGCAGATCGGACCCAGCCTAGGACCCGGCGTTTCGTGTGAGTCCAAGTGTGACGAAGTGCGAATCCGGTTTCGAATCGCGCACTTTGCAACTCCCGGCCCGGAATTGGTGAAAAGTGCGCGATTCGAAAGCCGCGTGGGGTCGAAATAGAGTGGACCGGTCATGAACCCCGCACCGTCCGTCTCTGAGGCGCTTCGGCGCGCCGCCGAACGACTTGCGGCAGCCGGCATCCCCGATCCCGCCGTCGATGTCGAGCTGCTCGCGGGCTTCGTGCTCGGCACGGGCCGCGGGGGAGTGCAGGCGGCCGCGCTGCGCGGTGCTGGGCTCACCGCCGACGACGTCCGGCGCCTCGAAGAGCTCGTGGCGCGCCGCGCGACGCGCGAACCGCTGCAGCACATCACGGGCCTGGCACCCTTCCGCCACCTCGAGCTGCGCGTCGGACCGGGCGTCTTCGTGCCGCGGCCCGAGACCGAGATCGTCGCCCAGCTGGCCATCGACGCGCTGCGGGCAGCGGCATCCCCCTCTCCCATTGCCGTGGACCTCGGCACCGGAAGCGGCGCGATCGCCCTCGCGATGGCCACCGAGGTTCCCCACGCGCGGGTGTTCGCGGCCGAGAACTCGGTCGACGCGTTCGTGTGGACCAAAGAGAACTTCGAGCGTGTGGGCGCCGGCAACGCGCAACTCGCCTTCATCGACCTCGCCCGTGCGTTCCCTGAGCTGGACGGCACGGTCTCGGTCGTCGCTTCCAATCCGCCGTATGTTCCGGATGCCGCGATCCCGCGTGACCCGGAGGTGCGGTTCTACGACCCGCCGGCGGCGCTGTACGGCGGCGCGGACGGGCTGGACGTCGTCCGGGTGCTGAGCGAGGTCGGCCTGCGCCTGGCTCATCCCGGCGGGACGATCGTGATCGAGCACGGGGAGTGGCAGGGTGAAGAGATCCGCGCCATCCTCGCCGCCGACGGCTGGCGTGCGGCATCGACGCACCCCGACCTGACGATGCGCGATCGCGCCACCACCGCACTGCGCCCGTGATGCCCGCGGCCTGCCCGGCCGCCGCGCCGCCGCGCGCGGACGGCGGCGAAGCGGGGGAGCGCCCTGCGCCGGACTAAACTGGCGGCGATATGTCCCCCATCTTCGACTGCCGTGATGAGGCGCAGCTGCTCACCGGCATGCGCCAGGCGCGCCAGGCCATCGGCCGCGGCGAACTGGTCGTGATCCCGACCGACACCGTCTACGGTGTGGCCGCTGATGCCTTCGACGCGAAAGCGGTCGCGCGACTGCTGGCGGCGAAGGGTCGAGGCCGTCAGTCGCCCCCTCCGGTCCTCGTTGCCGGCATCACGACCCTGCGGGCACTCGTGGCCGACGTGCCCGAGCCCGTGGAGCGGCTCGTCGAGGCGTTCTGGCCGGGCGGGCTCACGATCGTCCTCCCCGCGCAGCCGTCGCTGTCCTGGGACCTCGGTGACACGAACGGCACGGTGGCGGTGCGGATGCCCGAGCACCGCATCGCCCTCGAGCTGCTCGAAGAGACCGGGCCCCTCGCCGTCTCGAGCGCGAACCTCACGGGAATGGCCGCGGGCATCACCGCCGAGGACGCCGAGGGGATGCTGAAGGACAGTGTCGCGGTGTACCTCAGCGACGGTCCCTCCAAGACCGGCATCGCGTCCACCATCATCGACGCCACGAGCCTGGTGGGCGGGGCCGAACCCCTCGTCCGGGTGCTGAGAGAAGGAGCCGTCGACCGCGCCCGGCTGCGCGAGGTGCTCGGCGACCTGCTCGAGCCCGACCCCGTGCCCGAGTACGGCGACGAGTTCGCCGCCCCTGAGGCGCAGCGGCCTCCGCAACCGGAACCCGACGGCGCGTGAAGCAGTACGTCTTCACGATCCTCCTGACCGCCGCGGTCACCTTCGTCCTGTCGTGGGCGGTGTGGCGGCTGAGCCTGAAGTACAAGCTGTATCCGGGCATCCGCGAGCGCGACGTCCACAAGACCCCGACCCCGCGCCTGGGCGGGATCGCCATGTTCCTCGGCGTGGTGGCGGCGTTCGCGGTGTCGTCGCAGCATCCGTTCTTCGCCATCGTGTGGTCGCAGCCGCATGAGATCTACGCGCTCCTGGGGGCCACCGGGCTGATCGTGCTCGTGGGCGTCTTCGACGACCTGTGGGATCTGGACTGGACCATCAAGCTCGGCGCGCAGTTCCTCGCCGCCGGCGTGATCGCGTGGTTCGGCAAGCTGCAGATCTACACGCTGCCGCTGGGCGGCATGACGATCTTCTCGTCGTGGGCGAGCTTCGCCCTCACGGTGCTCTCGATCGTGGTCGTCATGAACGCCGTCAATTTCATCGACGGCCTCGACGGCCTCGTCGCCGGGGTGTGCCTCATCGCGAACGCGGTGTTCTTCGCGTACTCCTACATGGTGTTCCGCGACACCGGCGCCAGCAACTACTTCAACCTCGCATCCTTCATCGCCGCGGTGCTCATCGGCGCGTGCATCGGCTTCCTGCCGCTGAACTGGAGCCCGGCGAGGCTGTTCATGGGGGACGCCGGGGCCCTGATGCTCGGGCTGCTCATGGCGTGCTCGGCCATCTCGATCACCGGCAACTTCGACCCGGCCATGATGGGCGACAACGACGAGTTCGGCCGCTCGCAGCTGCTCGGTGCCTTCATCCCGATCCTGCTGCCGGTCGTGGTCGTGCTGCTGCCGCTGCTCGACTTCGGCCTGGCCGTCGTGCGACGGATGAGCCGAGGCAAGTCGCCGTTCTCTCCCGACCGCAAGCACCTCCACCACCGCATGCTCGACATGGGCCACTCCGACCGTGATGCCGTGCTGATCTTCTACGCCTGGACGGCGCTGGTCAGCCTCTCGGTGCTGCTGATGTACATCGGCACGACGCTGGAGTGGCCCGGCGACTATCTGATCGGCGTCGCATACGGCGTCGTCGGCGTCGCGGCATGCCTCGTCGTGACCTTCCTGCCCTCACGCCGTCCGCCGCAGCCCGCAGAGGCCGCCGTGGCCGCGCCTTCACCCGAACCCTCGACGGAGAACGTCCGATGACCCCCAGCCCCGTCTCCAGCACACCGATCCTGCGCACCGTCCTGGTGTGGTCGGGCACCGTCACCGCGGTCCTCGCCGTCGTCGGGGCGGTCGTCGGCTACCTCGTGGCAGGCACCACCGGCATGTGGAGCGCCCTCATCGGCGTGCTCGTGGCCGCGGTGTTCATGGGGATCACGAGCGCGAGCATCCTGATCGCCAACCGCTGGTACGGCGACGCGCTGTACGTGCCGCTGTTCTTCGGGATCGTGCTGGGCGGCTGGATCCTCAAGTTCGTCGTCTTCATCGTCGCGCTGCTGCTGCTGCGCGACCAGCCGTGGATCGAGCCCACCGTCTTCTTCGTCGCGGTCGTGGTGAGCGTCCTGGCGTCGCTCGTGGTCGACGTGGTCGTGCTGCTGCGCATGCGCGTGCCTCACGTGAGCGACGTGGAGCTTCCGACGGATCCGGATGCCGGGGACCGCACTGACGACGGGCACGGCACGGGTCGACCCGGGTCCGCGGCGGATTCAGGGACCTCTCAAGTTTGATAGGCTGACTGAGCGCCCGCCCGCTCGCTCTGCGAGCTCTTGCGGAGTGACGCTCACCGACCATCGTCGCAACGGTTCTTGACCGATGCCCCGAAGCTGGAGCCAGCGCTGACTACTCAAGCTGCGACCCTGATCGCCCCCTTTGCCGCCGACGCGCCCCCGGAGTTCCACGGGCCGTCGATCGACGAGTTCTTCCCTGAAGTCCTCTTCACGCTGGCAGGGGTTCCCGTCACGCGGATCCACCTGATCCAGTTCCTCGCCACGGCGGCGATCGTCCTGATCTTCTGGCTCGGCACGCGCCGCATGAAGGTCGTTCCGGGCCGTTTCCAGAGCCTGGTCGAGATGGGCCTGGACTTCGTCCGGGTGAACATCGGCGAGGACCTGCTCGGCAAGAAGGACGCCCAGCGCTTCCTGCCCATCCTCACCACCATCTTCTTCATGGTGCTGTTCATGAACATCACGGGCATCATCCCGTTCCTGAACATCGCCGGCACCGCGATCATCGCCGTCCCGCTGACGCTTGCCATCGTGAGCTATGTCACGTTCATCTACGCCGGCATCAAGAAGAGCCCCAAGAACTTCTTCAAGAACTCCCTGTTCCCCGCGGGTGTGCCGTGGCCGATCTACATCATCGTCACGCCGATCGAGCTCATCTCGACGTTCATCATCCGGCCGGTCACACTCACGCTCCGACTCCTGATGAACATGATGGTCGGGCACCTGCTGCTCGTCCTCTTTTTCGCGGCGACGCAGTTCTTCCTCTTCGACATGGGCGGCTGGTGGTCGGCGCTGGCTGCGGGCTCGCTCGCGTTCGGATTCGTCTTCACCCTGTTCGAGATCCTGGTGGCAGTCCTCCAGGCGTACGTCTTCGCTCTCCTCACCGCGGTCTACATCCAGCTCGCGGTCGCGGAAGAGCACTAAGCGGGTCGGCTCGAAGGCCGCCCACAACCGAAAGGAAACACCCCGTGGACGCAACTACGGTTCTCGCCGAGGTCTCCGGCTCGATCGCGACGGTCGGCTATGGTCTTGCCGCCATCGGCCCGGCCATCGGCGTGGGTATCGTCGTCGGCAAGACGATCGAGGGCGTGGCACGCCAGCCCGAACTCGCCGGCCGCCTGCAGGTGCTCATGTGGATCGGTATCGCCTTCACCGAGGCGCTTGCCTTCATCGGCATCGCGACCGGCTTCATCTTCGGCTTCTGATCGCTCGTTCCCGACCTAAGGAGACAGGATGCTGAACGCTCTTGTCGCGTACGCGGCGGAGGAAAGCGCGGAGCCGAACCCGCTCTTCCCCGCCTGGTACGACATCATCTGGTCGGCGGTCTGCTTCGTCGTCATCCTCTTCATCTTCTGGAGGGTCGCCCTTCCCCGGATGAAGAAGCTGCTCGACGAGCGCTCCGCCGCGATCGAAGGCAACATCGCCAAGGCCGATGAGGCCCAGCGCAAGGCAGAGGCCGCGCTCGAGGAGTACACCTCCCAGCTGGCCGAGGCCCGCAAGGAGGCCGGTGAGATCCGTGATGCCGCCCGCGAGGACGGCAAGAAGATCGTCGCCGAGGCCAAGGAGACGGCGACCGCTGAGGCCGCACGCCTGACCGCGACCGCGCACTCGCAGATCGAGGCCGAGCGCCAGACCGCGCTCGTGTCGCTGCGCAGTGAGGTGGGAACGCTCGCCCTCGACCTCGCCGGTGGCGTGATCGGCGAGACCCTGTCGGACGACAAGAAGGCCCAGGCCGTCGTCGACCGGTTCCTCGCCGAGCTCGAGGCCTCCGAGGGAGCCAAGGCGTAATGGGCAGCGCGACCACTCAGGCCCTCGCGGCGACGACGACGGCGCTCGGCGCCGCGTCGGGCGTCGACCTCGACGTGGCCCGCGAGCTCTTCGCGGCGGCACGCGCCGTGGGCGACTCGTCGCAGCTGAGCGGCGCGCTCGCCGACTCCGCCGCGCCGGTGGCGGCGCGGCGCAAGGTCGTGGCCGACGTCTTCGGCCGGGCCGTGAAGCCCACGACGGCGTCGTTGCTGACGACCGCCGTCGAGCAGCGCTGGTCATCGGCCGACGACCTCGTCGACGCGATCGAGGAGCTCGCGATCCGGGCCGCTGCCGTCGCAACGCCGGCAGCCGAGCTCGACGAGGAGCTGTTCCGCTTCTCGCGCACGATCGCCGGCAACCCCGAGCTCGAGCTGGCACTCGGCAGCCGGGTCGGGGATACCGCCGCCAAGCGCGCGCTCGTCGAGACGCTTCTGTCGGGTCGTGCGAACGACGCCACCACGCTGATCGCGTCGTCGCTCGTCCAGCAGCCGCGCGAGCGCCGCATCCGTCAGCTGCTCTCCCGCGCGACGCGGATCGTCGCCGACCAGCGCGGCCGCAAGGTCGCGACGGTCTACTCGGCCTCGCCGATCAGCGACGCCCAGAGCACGCGGCTCGCTGCCGCGCTGTCGCAGCGCTACGGCGCCGCGGTGTCGCTCAACACCGTCGTCGATCCCACGGTCATCGGCGGACTGCGCGTGCAGATCGCCGACGACGTCATCGACGCGAGCGTGTCCTCCCGACTGGCGGATGTCCGTCAGCGATTGGCCGGCTAGCACAGACTTCCCGCTCCACGGGCGGAGATTTCGGGGCCGAGGCCCCATGAACGAAGGAAAACAATGGCAGATCTCTCTATCAGCCCCGACGTCATCCGTGACGCGCTGAAGGACTTCGTCGCCGCGTACGAGCCCACTGGGGCAGCGGCGACCGAGGTCGGCACCGTCATCGACGCCGCCGACGGCATCGCCCACGTCGAGGGCCTGCCCGGCGTCATGGCGAACGAGCTCGTGACGTTCGAGGACGGCACGCTGGGCCTCGCGCAGAACCTCGACGAGCACGAGATCGGCGTCGTGGTGCTGGGCGAGTTCTCCGGCATCGAGGCCGGCCAGCCCGTCACCCGCACCGGCGAGGTCCTCTCGGTCCCGGTCGGCGACGGCTACCTCGGCCGCGTGGTCGACCCCCTCGGCAACCCGATCGACGGCCTCGGCCAGATCGCGAGCGAGGGCCGTCGCGCGCTCGAGCTGCAGGCGCCCGGCGTCATGCAGCGAAAGAGCGTCCACGAGCCGCTGCAGACGGGCATCAAGGCGATCGACGCCATGATCCCGGTCGGCCGTGGCCAGCGCCAGCTGATCATCGGCGACCGCCAGACCGGCAAGACCGCGATCGCGATCGACACGATCATCAACCAGAAGGCCAACTGGGAGTCGGGCGACACCGAGAAGCAGGTCCGCTGCATCTACGTCGCCATCGGCCAGAAGGGCTCCACGATCGCCGCCGTCAAGGGCGCGCTCGAGGACGCCGGCGCGATGGAGTACACGACGATCGTCGCGGCTCCGGCATCCGACCCCGCCGGCTTCAAGTACCTCGCCCCCTACACCGGCTCGGCCATCGGCCAGCACTGGATGTACGGCGGCAAGCACGTCCTCATCATCTTCGACGACCTGACCAAGCAGGCCGAGGCCTACCGTGCGGTGTCGCTGCTGCTGCGCCGCCCGCCGGGGCGTGAGGCGTACCCCGGTGACGTCTTCTACCTGCACTCGCGTCTGCTCGAGCGCTGCGCGAAGCTCTCGGACGAGCTGGGTGCCGGCTCGATGACGGGCCTTCCGATCATCGAGACGAAGGCGAACGATGTGTCGGCGTACATCCCGACCAACGTGATCTCGATCACCGACGGCCAGATCTTCCTGCAGTCCGACCTCTTCAACGCCAACCAGCGCCCCGCCGTGGACGTCGGAATCTCGGTGTCGCGAGTCGGCGGTGACGCCCAGGTCAAGTCGATCAAGAAGGTCTCCGGCACGCTCAAGCTCGAGCTGGCGCAGTACCGCTCGCTCGAGGCGTTCGCGATGTTCGCAAGCGACCTCGACCCGGCATCGCGTCGTCAGCTGGCCCGTGGTGCTCGTCTGACCGAGCTGCTCAAGCAGCCGCAGTACTCGCCGTACCCGGTGGAGGAGCAGGTCGTCTCGATCTGGGCCGGCACCAACGGCAAGCTCGACTCGATCGAGGTCGAGGACGTGCTCGCATTCGAGCGCGAGCTGCTGGACTACCTGCGCCGCAACACCACCATCCTCGACACGCTCCGCGACACCAACGTCCTGGACGACGACACGGCGGCGGAGCTGGCGAAGAAGACCGACGAGTTCATCCTCGAGTTCCAGGCCGGCAAGGGCCAGGCCATCGGCAAGCCCGGCCACGAAGAGGTCGCGGCAGCCGGAGTAGAGGATGTCAACCAGGAGAAGATCGTCAAGGGCCGCCGCTAAGGCGCCCTCGGACAGGAATCATGGGCGCACAACTCCGGGTCTACAAGCAGAAGATCAGCACTGCTCAGACGACCAAGAAGATCACGAAGGCGATGGAGCTCATCGCGGCTTCGCGCATCCAGAAGGCGATGGCGCGTGTGCGCGCGTCGTCGCCCTTCGCGCGCGCCGTGACGCGGGCAGTCTCCGCCGTGTCGACGCACTCGAACGTCGAGCACCCGCTCACGAAGGAGCGCGAGGTCATCCGCCGCTCGGCGGTCGTGATCTTCGCGTCCGACCGTGGTCTGGCGGGAGCGTTCAACTCGCAGATCCTCCGTGAGGGGCTCGAGCTCGCAGAGCTCCTCCGTCAGCAGGGCAAGGAGCCGGTGTTCTACCTCATCGGCCGCCGTGCTGTCGGCTACTTCCAGTTCCGTCGCATGGCGGCTGCTGCGGAGTGGACCGGAGACACCGACACCCCGCACTTCCACACGGCAGAAGAGATCGCGGCGACCCTGCTCGACGCGTACGACCGTGGCGGGGACGACGGCGGCGTCGACGAGATCAACCTCGTCTACAACCGCTTCGTCAGCATGATGACGCAGACGCCCGAGACGGTGCGCCTGCTTCCGCTCGAGGTCGTCGAAGCCGAGGAGGCGTCGACGGCACAGGTGTACCCGCTGTACGAGTTCGAGCCGGATGCCGAGACGGTGCTGGACGCTCTTCTGCCGGTCTACATCCAGAGCCGCGTCTTCAACGCGCTCCTGCAGTCGTCGGCGGCGAAGCACGCGGCGACGCAGAAGGCGATGAAGTCGGCCAGCGACAACGCCGACAAGCTCATCACCGACTACACCCGCCTGCGCAACAACGCGCGCCAGGCCGAGATCACGCAGCAGATCGCCGAGATCGTCGGCGGCGCCGACGCCCTCGCATCGGGCAAGTAATCGCTGCGTCAACAGACCACACGAAAGAGAAGAAGCCATGAGCCTCACCGCAGAGAAGACCGAGACCGCGGTCGTCGGCCGCGTCGCGCGCGTGACCGGTCCCGTCATCGACATCGAGTTCCCGCACGACTCGCTGCCCGAGATCTACAACGCGCTGAAGACGACCATCGTCATCGACGGCGAGTCGAACGAGATCACCCTCGAGGTCGCACAGCACCTCGGCGACGACCTCGTCCGCGCGATCGCGCTCAAGCCGACGGACGGCGTCGTGCGCGGCCAGGAGGTGCGCGACACCGGCGGGCCCATCACGGTCCCCGTCGGCGACGTCACCAAGGGCCGGGTGTTCAACGTCACCGGCGAGGTGCTCAACGCCGAGCCGGGCGAGACCATCGAGGTCACCGAGCGCTGGGGCATCCACCGCCAGGCGCCCAGCTTCGACCAGCTCGAGTCCAAGACTCAGATGTTCGAGACCGGAATCAAGGTCATCGACCTGCTCACTCCCTACGTGCTCGGCGGCAAGATCGGCCTCTTCGGCGGCGCCGGTGTAGGCAAGACCGTCCTCATCCAGGAGATGATCCAGCGCGTCGCGCAGGACCACGGTGGTGTGTCGGTGTTCGCCGGTGTCGGTGAGCGCACGCGTGAGGGCAACGACCTCATCCACGAGATGGAGGAGGCCGGCGTCTTCGACAAGACCGCCCTCGTCTTCGGTCAGATGGACGAGCCGCCGGGGACGCGTCTGCGCGTCGCCCTCTCGGCGCTGACGATGGCGGAGTACTTCCGCGACGTGCAGAAGCAGGACGTGCTGCTTTTCATCGACAACATCTTCCGCTTCACGCAGGCCGGTTCCGAGGTCTCCACGCTGCTGGGCCGCATGCCCTCCGCCGTGGGATACCAGCCGAACCTCGCCGACGAGATGGGCATCCTGCAGGAGCGCATCACCTCGACGCGCGGTCACTCGATCACCTCGCTGCAGGCGATCTACGTGCCGGCCGACGACTACACCGACCCGGCGCCCGCGACCACGTTCGCCCACCTCGACGCCACCACCGAGCTGTCGCGCGAGATCGCGTCGAAGGGCCTGTACCCGGCCGTCGACCCGCTCACCTCGACGAGCCGCATCCTGGACCCGCGCTACATCGGCGAGGACCACTACCGCGTGGCCACCGCCGTGAAGCAGATCCTGCAGAAGAACAAGGAGCTGCAGGAGATCATCGCGATCCTCGGTGTCGACGAGCTGTCGGAGGAAGACAAGATCGTCGTCTCCCGCGCGCGCCGCATCCAGCAGTTCCTGTCGCAGAACACCTACATGGCGAAGAAGTTCACCGGTGTCGAGGGCTCCACGGTTCCGATCAAGGAGACGATCGAGTCGTTCGACGCGATCGTCAAGGGCGACTTCGACCACGTCGCCGAGCAGGCCTTCTTCAACGTCGGCGGCATCGCCGACGTCGAGGAGCGCTGGGCGCAGATCCAGAAGGAGAACGGCTGACATGCCGCTCAAGGTGAGCCTCGTCTCCGCTGACGCGGAGGTCTGGTCGGGAGAGGCGTCGCTCGTCGTCGCCAAGACCGTCGAGGGCGAGATCGGCTTCATGACGGGCCACGAGCCCGTGCTGGCGATCCTCGCCGAGGGACAGGTGCGCATCACCGAGACCTCGGGCTCGAAGATCATCGCGAACGCCCAGGACGGCTTCCTCTCGATGGAGGGCGACGACCTCACGATCGTCGCGGGCAACGCAGCGCTGATCTCCTGATTTCTCGCGCTCGCTGACCGAGCGAAGCGAGACGAAACGCCTCGAGCCTCCGCGGGGGCTCGGGGCGTTCGTCTCGTCGCGGGCGCTTCTCGCTCGACGACCGCAAGGCACACCACATGCTGATTCTGCTTCCCCCGTCCGAGACCAAGCGATCCGGCGGACGCACGAAGCCGCTGCAGACGGCGGCTCTGGCACTGCCTTCGCTCGCGCCGCAGCGCGAGGTGGTGGTCGATGCGCTCGTCGCGCTGTCGGCCGACGAGGACGAGGCCGCGCGCGTGCTCAAGCTCGGGGCGACGCAGCGGGGCGAGATCGCCGTCAACGCGGGCTTGCGTGAGGCGCCCACGATGGCGGCCATCGATCGTTACACCGGCGTCCTGTACGACGCTCTGGACGCGGCATCCCTCGACGCCTCCGCCCGGCGCTGGCTCGCGACGCACGTGATGATCCACTCCGCGCCCTTCGGCCCGGTGGGCGCGCTCGACGCGATTCCGTCCTACCGGCTGGGTGCCGCCGCATCCATCCCCGGCTTGCCTCCGCTGCGCCGTGTGTGGGGCGACGCCGTGACGAGGGCGCTCCACGACCTCGCTCCCCGGTTCGTCCTCGATCTGCGATCCGAGGCCTACGTCGCCCTGGGTGCGGTGCCGCCCTCCGTCAGCGCGCGGTACGTCCGCGTCGTCAGCGAGAGCGGCGATGGCGCGGTGCGCGCGCTCAACCATTTCAACAAGCACGCCAAGGGCGCCCTTGTTCGCCGTCTGGCCGAGGATCGCCCGCGCATCGGGTCCGCGAGCGGATTCCTGCGATGGGCGGATGCTGTGGGCCTGCGTGTCCGCGATGGAGCGCGCGACGAGCTCGAGCTCTTCGCCTGACGCGTCAGCGCTTGGTGTGCTGCGCGGTGCGCTCGGTGTTCTCGGCGATCGCGATGAGGGCCACGACTCCTTCGATCACGAACCTCAGCAGGATGATCGCCAGGAAGGTCAGGACCGGCACGATCACGACCGTCGCGATGATCGCGGTGACGCCTGCCCCGACGTTGAACCACAGCAGCGAGATGCCGTTGAGGATGCCGCCCACGAAGTAGACGATGAAGCCGATCGCGATCGCGATGAGCCCGACGAAGTAGAAGACGCTGGCCAGCCGCCGCGTGATGAAGGTGCGGAACGACAGGTCGAACAGGGCGGCGAAGAAGCCTCGCCCCACGTCACCGGCGTCGCCGGTCACGGTGGGCACGCCGGTGTCGTCGGGGTCCGCGGCAGGGTGGTGGGCCGGACGCGACGTCGGCGCGCCCGTTGCGCGGGCGGCCTCCGCCGCGGACTGCTCCGGCAGCGGCGGGGGAGAGGCGGCGGGCGGGTTCTGGTCGGACATGGAGGCTCCTTCGTCAGGCCGATGTGCTCAGGCTATCCATCGGACCGATGCGGTGGCCATCCCCCCGACACGGAGCGAATGCTGACAGGAAGCTGTGAGCGTCGATAGCATGTGAGCCGCGGGGCAGGGGTCCCGCGGACGCCCGTGATGCGTTCGAATCGACTCTCTTGGAGGTCGCTCCATGTATAACGACTACGACGGGGTCGGCGGTCTGATCGCCTGGCTCGTCATCGCCCCGATCATCTTCCTGTTCGCGATCGCCGGATACGTCATCGGCTCCTGGTTCCTGATGAAGATCTTCGAGAAGGCGGGAGTGCAGGGCAAGTGGCGCGCGTGGGTTCCCGTCTACAACACCCTCATCTTCGTCAAGCTGGGTGACCTGAACCCCTGGTGGCTGCTGGTCCTCTGGGGCGGCACGGCCGTGCTCGGCTGGGTGCCGGTGCTCGGCTGGCTGATCGGCCTCGCGGCCTTCATCTACTCGCTCCTGGCGGCGTGGCGCGTGGGCCTGAAGCTGCAGAAGGAAGCCGTTTGGCTGATCCTGTACTTCTTCCTCGCGATCGTGTGGCTGGGCATCAACGCCTTCGACCGCTCGCGCTGGAACACGGCCATCCCCGCCGCGCCGTGGGCGGGCAACTTCCTGGCCGACAACACCGTGTGGTCGGGCGTTCCGAGCCAGGTTCCCAGCGGAGGCTACCCGGCCAACCCTGCCACCGCTCCCGGCTACCAGCCGCCCGCGGGGTACCAGCCCCCGGCCGGATACCAGCCGCCGGCCGCGCCGCCGTCGGGGTATGCCGCACCCCCGGCGGCACCGACGCCGCCCGCCTCCACGCCGCCCGCGGCCGCGGAGCCTCCGGTGACCCGTCCGCCGGCATCGACGGAGCCGCCCGCTGCGTCCCCGGCGACCGACGCACCGGCCAGCCCGGAGCCGCCGACGACCCCGCCGTCGCCGGACGCGCCCGACGCGCCCGACGCGCCGCGTCCGTAGCAGCACGAGTCGGCCCCTCACCGGATCCGGTGAGGGGCCGACGCCATGTATCGGCCACGATCCGCCGTTCGAATCGCGCACTTTGCACCAACCAGCCGCCTCGGACTGTAAAGTGCGCGATTCGAACGGGGTGGGATTGTGTCTGCTGGCGGATGCCGCGGCGGCTAACGTGGAACGTGTGACCGCCGCTGCCTCCGCTGACCACGCCGACGCCGTCCCCTCCCGCCGGGTGGGCTCCTCCGGGCTCCTCGTCTCGGCGGTAGGGCTCGGCTGCAACAACTTCGGCCGGCCCGGCACCCGCACCGAGACGATCGAGGGCACCCGGGACGTCCTGGATGCCGCGATCGACGCGGGAGTGACCTTCCTCGACACCGCCGACATGTACGGGAGGGATCCGGGGCTGTCCGAGACCCTGATGGGCGAGGCGCTCAAGGGCCGCCGTGACCGGATCACACTCGCGACCAAGTTCGGGCATTCAGGGCGCGACATGGGATACCCGGTCGCCGGAGCGAAGGCATCCCGCACCTACGCGAGACGCGCGGTCGAGGCATCCCTGAGCCGCCTGCAGACCGACTGGATCGACCTGTACCAGCTGCACACGCCCGACCCGCACACGCCGATCGAGGAGACCCTCGACGTGCTGGCCGACCTGGTGCGCGAAGGAAAGGTCCGCTACATCGGCCACTCGAACTTCTCGGGGTGGCAGATCGCCGAAGCTCATCTCGTGGCGGCTCGGCGCGAGGGCATCCCCTTCGTGTCTGCGCAGAACCACTACAGCCTCCTGGCTCGCGCGGCCGAGCGGGAAGTGCTGCCCGCCGTCGAGCGGTTCGGCCTCGGATTCCTGCCGTACTTCCCGCTGCACAACGGGCTGCTCACCGGCAAGTTCACCCGTGACCACGCGCCGGCCGATTCCCGGATCATGCGCCAGCGGCAGCATGTGTGGCAGGAGGCGCCCTGGGACGCCCTGGACGAGTACCGCGCGTTCTGCGACGAGCGGGGCCTGACGATGCTCGAGGCGACCTTCGGGTGGCTGCTGTCTCGCCCGGCCCTCTCGAGTGTCATCGCGGGAGCCACGAGCGCCGAGCAGGTCAGGGCCAATGCGGCCGCCGCGACCGCCTGGTCGCCGACCGCTGCCGAGATCGCCGCGATCGATGCGCTCTTCCCGCTGCCGGACGACCCGGGCGCGCGAATCTGACGGCGCGTCGCCCGCCGCCGGCTCCGAAGCCGGTGCCGGTGAACCCACTAGTATGTGAGGACGCGGGGCCGACCGGCCCTGGAGCCGGCCGATGGGGAGGACAACGCGTGGTCGACGTCTCCACCCAGTCCCGGACGGTACCGGTCCCCGGCGGAGAGCTCGAGCTGACATGGGCCGCGGCCACCGACACCGGACGGCGGCGTGAGGTCAACCAGGACGCCGTCTTCGCGGCGTTCCCGCTGTTCGTCGTCGCCGACGGGATGGGCGGCCACGTCGGTGGCGAGATCGCCAGTGCGCGCACCATCGAGCGCCTGAGCGCTCTCGCCGAGAGCGGCACCGTGACACCCAAGACCATCGAGAAGGCCCTCGCCCGCGCGGTGAAAGACATCGCCGCCCACCCCGAGGCCACCGACGACGGTACCGGCACGACTGTCACGGGCGTGTTCCTCGACACCAGCGGGGATGCCCCGCACTGGGTCACGCTCAACATCGGCGACTCACGCGTGTATCTCGTACGAGACGGTGCCATCATCCAGATCACGACGGATCACTCTGTCGTGCAGGAGCTGGTGGCAGCCGGCCGACTCAGTCCGGAAGAGGCCGAGAATCACCCGTACGGCAACGTCATCACGCGTGCGGTCGGGCCCAGCGAGGGCGTCACGCCCGACTACGTCCGGCTGGATGTGGCCGACGGCGACCGCTTTGTGATCTGCTCGGACGGGTTGACGAAAGAGCTCACGGACTACGGCATCCGTCACTTCCTCGACGAGAACTCCGATCCCGCCGATGCCGTGACTGCGATGCTGGACGCCGCGCTCGAGAACGGCGGCCGCGACAACATCACCGTGATCGTGCTCGACGTGAGACACCCCGAGGGCGCCGGTCGCTCCGATGACGCCGAGCGCGACTCGGACGACGACGCCGGTTCCTCCCCAGCCGGGGACTGAGCGCCGTTCTGCACAGATGCCGTGACCGACGTCCTCAGCGGTCGGGCTTCGCGGTGAACTGAGGTGTGCGTTCCTCTCTCGCCTCGCGGCCGTCGACTCCGACGGCTCCCGCTCCGAGCTCCGATGCCGGCGTCTCCTCCGGCCCGGCAGAGCTCGACGACGAGCCGCTGACGCTCCCAGCGGCCTGGACGCCGCCGCCGCGGCCGCCGCTTCCTGTCGTCGCCGCGATCGTCCCTCTCGTGGGCGCGGTAGCACTGTGGCTGGTGACCGGCTCGGTGCTGTCGTTGTGGCTGGCTCTCCTCGGTCCGCTCATCGCGGTGGCCACCGTGGGGGACGGCAAGAGAGCGGCACGCCGCGATCGACGCCGTGCGGCATCGGACGCTGCTGCGGCCCGAGAGCGCGTCTCGGCGGCGGTGGCTCGACGCCACGAGCTCGAGCGCCGAAGACTGTGGGCGCGGCATCCCGACGTGGCCCGCCTCGTGACGCGCGACGAGGCGATCTGGCGTGCAGGAGCGGACGGCCTGGGTCTGGTGGCAGGCGCCGGCGAGATCGCGAGCGGCGTGCGTGTGGTCGGCGGTGAGGGAGATCCGGATGCTGCCGGCCTGCGTCGCCGGTCGGTCCGCCTGAGCGACGGCCCGGTCGTGATCCGTGCCGAAGACGGTGTCGTCGTGGTGGGCACGGGCGCCGCAGCCGCCGCGGTGCATCGCGCCCTTGCTCTCCAGCTGTTCCTCGCCGTGCCGCCGGGTGAGTTGCGCATCGTGGGGCCCACGCGCGACTCGTCGAGCTGGGCCGACGCGCTGCCGCATCGCGTCGCACCGCAGGGAGTGGCTGTGGCCCTGCCGGGTCCGGGGGACCATGCTCCGGCGGAGGCGCAGGTGACGATCGCGCGGTGCGCCCCGGGCGACCCGCTCCCGCCGCGGTGCGGCGCCGTGATCACCGTGCGCTCGCCGGATGCCGCGGTACTGGAGCGCGACGGTGAAGCCGTGCCGCTGCGGGTCGAGGCCGTCAGCGAGCGGCAGGCGGCCGAGATCGCGGCGATGCTCGCGTCTCGCGCCGAGCGCAGCCTGGGGCTCGAGCGAGGGAGCCGGGCGCCCATGCCGCTGTCGTCGATGCTCGCCGCGACGCCCGCGGGTGGACGGGACCGGCTTCCGGCGGTCGTGGGAATCGCCGGCGGTGAGCCGGCCATCGTGGACCTCGTCGCCGACGGTCCGCATGCGGTGGTCATCGGTGTCACCGGCTCGGGCAAGAGCGAGCTGCTCATCACGTGGATCCTCGCGCTCTGCGCGACGCGCAGCACCGATGAGGTGAGCTTTCTGCTCGCCGACTTCAAGGGCGGCACCGCGTTCGACGCGCTCGTGGGCGTCCCCCACGTGACGGGCGTCATCACCGACCTCGACGGCGCCGGCGCGCGACGTGCGATCGAGAGCCTGCGGGCCGAGCTGCGGCGCCGCGAGGCCACGATTGCGAGCGTCGGGGCCCGTGACATCCTCGATCCGCGGGTGGAGTTGCCGCGGCTGGTGGTCGTGGTGGACGAGTTCGCGGCCCTGCTCGGAGATCACCCCGAGATGAGCGCCCTCTTCGCCGATGTCGCAGCGCGCGGACGGGCGCTGGGGATCCACCTCGTCATCGGCACGCAGCGCGCGGCGGGCGTGATCCGCGAGAACCTCCTCGCGAACTGTCCGCTGCGCGTGAGCCTTCGGGTGACGGATGCCGCTGACAGCCGCGCCCTCCTCGGCACCGACGAGGCGGCCAGGCTGCCCGGCGGTGTGCACGGCCGCGGCATCGCGCTCGTCCGTCGTGCCGGCGACTCGGCGCCGCAGCGGGTCTCGATCGCCCTCTCGGGGCCCGACGACGTCGCGGCGGCGATCGCGCGCGCGGGAGATCGGGCACCTCGACGGCCGTGGCTCCCGGCGCTGCCGGACCTCCTGTCTCTCACCGAACTGCGGGGCCGCGTCGAACCAGCGCGTGAGCATCACGGCGGCATGACGGAGGACCGCGACGGGCGGTTCCTGCTGGCGCTGGCCGACGAGCCCGCGCTGCAGCGTCAGCGGGCCGTGTCGGTGAGCCCCGCGGACCGCGGTGTGCTCGTGCTCGGGGGAGCGGAGTCGGGCGTCAGCAACGCGCTGGACCTGTTGGCCGCGCAAGCGTCCCGCGGGGTGGTGCGCCTTCCGCACGACGCCGAGGGCCTGTGGGACGCGGTCGCGGCGCTCGCCGAACGGCTGCCGGAACCGGGCGTGGTGATACTCGTCGACGACCTGGACGCCCTCGCCACGCGGCTGCCCTCGGAGTATGCCCAGCTCGTCGTGGAACGCCTCGAGACGATCGTGCGACGCGCGGGCGATGCGGGCGTCCTCGTCGTGGTGGGCGCCCACCGCCTCACCGGCGCAGTGTCGCGGATCGCGGACCTCGTGCCCCGGCGGCTGCTGCTGCCTTATGCGAACCGCACCGATTACGCCGCGGCCGGCGGAGACCCCGGGCTCTTCGATCCCGACGCCCCCGCCGGCCGCGGACGATGGGCGGGACTGACGGTGCAAGTGGCGCTCGCAGCCCAGCGACCGCTCCTCGCCCCGGCACGCCCGGTGCCGTGGCATCCGTCCGGTCCGCTCGCCGGGTTCGTCGCCCGCCGCTCTCCCGCCGCGCGCGAGGCGTTGGCCGCCTGGGAGCAGCAGGGCGCCCGGCTGGTCGAGGTGGACCGGTACGCGGCCGACCCCGCCGTCGCCGAGGGACGGACCGTACTGGTCGGCGAGCCTGACGAGTGGCAGCGTCACTGGCGTCTGCTCGCCGACCTGCGCGGCGACCACGACCTGGTGGTCGACACGTCCTGCGCCGCGGAGCTGCGGGTGCTCATAGGTGTGCGTGAGCTCCCGCCCTACTGCGAGCCGGGCGCCGGGCGCGCCTGGCTCGTATCGGCGGGTGCGTCGCCGAAGCGCATCGTCCTGCCGGCGGCTGCGGCGTGATGTCGTGCGTCAGGCCAGTGCGTCGGCGAGCGGCGCGAGGGTCAGCTCGTGCGCCGTCGCGACGCCGGCGTTGACCACGCGTCCACCGACGATGTTCAAGCCCGCGGCGAGGGCCGGATCCGCCTCGAGAGCCGTCTTCCACCCGCGCCGCGCGATCTGGCGGACGTAGGGGAGGGTGGCATTGGTGAGTGCCGACGTCGACGTGTTCGGCACCGCCCCGGGCATGTTCGCGACGCAGTAGAAGATGCTGCCGTGCACCGGGAAGGTCGGCTCGGCGTGCGTGGTCGGGTGCGTGTCCTCGAAGCATCCGCCCTGATCGACCGCGATGTCGACCAGCACGGATCCGGGCCGCATGCGACTGACCATCTCGTTGGTCACGAGCTTGGGCGCCTTCGCGCCGGGGATGAGCACCGACCCGATCACGAGGTCGGACGAGACCACCGCGCGGTCCAGGTCGAGCGGGTTCGACGCCGCCGTCTTCACACGACCCTGGAAGTGGTCATCGAGGAAGCGGAGTCGCTGGATGTTGGTGTCGAAGATCGTGACATCGGCGCCCATGCCCGCGGCGATGTACGCCGAGTTCGCGCCGGCGACACCGCCGCCGATGACCGTGACCGTCGCGGGGCGCGTGCCGGGCACGCCCGACATCAGCAGACCCAGCCCGCCCGCCGAGCGCATCAGCGTCGAGGCGCCCACCATCGGTGCGAGACGGCCCGCGACCTCGCTCATCGGCGCGAGCAGCGGCAGCCCTCCGCCGGCGACCTGCACGGTCTCGTACGCGATCGCGGTGACCCCGTCGGCGATGAGCCGGTCCGTCAGCGGACGGTCCGCGGCCAGGTGCAGGTAGGTGAACAGCACGAGGTCGTCACGGAAGTAGCCGTACTCGCTGGCGATCGGCTCTTTGACCTTGAGCAGGAGCTCGGCCCGGGCCCACACCTCGGCGGCATCGTCGAAGAGGACGGCTCCGGCCGCCTCGTACTCGGAATCCGGCATCGCGGACCCCTCGCCGGCACCCCGTTGCACGATGACCTCATGGCCCGCTGCCACCAGGTCGTGCACGCCCGCGGGGGTGAGAGCGACCCGGTACTCGTTGTTCTTCACCTCGGTGGGGACACTGATCCTCATCGTGTGATCCTTTCCGCTCCGCCGTTGGAGCGTCTCGGCTCCTCGTGGGAGCGCCTTCAGAAGGCGGGGCGGATGGCCCCGACATCCTTCCCGCCGCCGGTGACGGCCAGCGGAAGCTTCGACATCGTGTCGGCGACATCGGCGGGGGCGAGCGCACCATGACGCTCCAGCAGCTTGAGAGCCACCGCGGTCGCAGCCCGTCCGCTGCCGTCCAGCATCTTGAGTGCGACCGTCGTGCCGTCGGGGGCGACCATCACCATGACGCCCTCGGCGCCGCCCTTCGCGAAGACGCCGAGGCGCTCGATCGCGATGGTGTCGGGGCGGCCGGGACCGTCGATCGCCCACGGGTTCGCCCGCACCGCGTCGACGAGAGCACCGGCGCTGCGATGCAGGGCGAACGGCGAGGTGGGCGACGAGTTGCCGATGCGGTGGATCGCCCGCGCGAGGCCGAAGAGGGTGACCGCGTAGACCGGCGCACCGCAGCCGTCGATGGCGGTGGCCGAGGCCTTCTCGCCGATCAGGCGCTCCACGACGTCGCGGATGTGCGCCTGGAGCGGATGCTCCGGGTCGAGATAGCCGTCGATGTCCCAGCCGTTGACGACGCACGTCAGCAGCATCGTGGCGTGCTTGCCGGAGCAGTTCATGCGCACGCGCTCGGGCTGTCGCAGCTCCCGAACCAGTTCGTCCCGCGTGGCGGTGTCGCCCGGCCACGCAGGCGGGCATCCGAGCGCGTCCTCGCCGACACGCGCCGCCGCCAGGATCTCGCGCACGACCGCGACGTGGCGGTCGGTGCCGGAGTGGCTGGCCGTCGACAGCGCGAGCCGCTCGCCGTCGAGCTGGGCGCCCGCCGAGATGCACGCGAGCGCCTGCAGGGGCTTGAGGCTCGAACGGGGAAGGATCAGCGCGGACGGGTCGCCACGCTTCTCGGCGATCGTTCCGTCGGGGGCCAGCACGATCGCGATCCCGGCGTGGCGCGACTCGATGAACCCGCTGCGTTCGACGACGGCGAGTTCGACGGCATCGGCTGCGGCGAAGGTGTGCGGCACCCGGCAAGCCTACCGCCGGGGGCCAGGGCATCCCGCATGACAGACTGTGCTCCATGTGGGGTGAGCATCGATACTCCGTCCGGACGACCTGGACCGGCGACCGTGGCACCGGCACCTCTGGGCTCCGCGATTACGACCGTGCTGTGACCATCGAGATCGACGGCAAGCCGGCGCTGCTGGCGTCGTCCGACAAGCCGTTCCGCGGAGATCCGGGGCGTTGGAATCCCGAGGACATGCTCGTGGCGGCGCTGAGCGAATGCCACCTGCTGTCGTACCTGCACGCGTGCGTTCAGGCGGGCGTCGTGGTCGTCGGCTATGAGGACGAGGCATCCGGTCTCATGATCGAGGACGGCCGCGGCGGTGGCGCCTTCCACGAGGTCGTCCTGCGACCGCGCGTGACCGTCGCGGACGCCTCGATGATCGAAGCCGCGCGTTCTGCTCACACACAGGCGCACGAGTGGTGCTTCATCGCCAACTCGGTGAACTTTCCGGTGCGGCACGAGCCGACGGTCCTCGCCGCCCCCGACGGCGTCAGCGGCGCTCGTGGGGAAGTACCTGCTTGATGCGCTCGATGGGGCTCTGCGCGGGCACCTCGTTGTAGGCGTTCGCGAGCTCCTGGCCTGACAGCGCGTGGATCGCCGCCATGATCTCGTCGGTCGCCGCACGGCGCGCGCGCCCCGAGGTGGCGGGGCCGTGGTGGCCGAGGTCGAGCGGCTCTCCGAACTTCACCGTCACCCGGTGGGTGAGCGAGGGCATCTTCGCGCCGACCGGCATGACGTCGTCGGTGCCGATGAGGCCCACCGGCACGACGGGGGCTCCGGTCTGCAGTGCGAGGAACGCCACGCCGGTGCGGCCCTTGTACAGGCGCCCGTCCAGTGACCGGGTCCCCTCGGGATAGAGCGCCACGGTGCTGCCCTGTTCGAGGAGTGCCCGCTGCTGCTCCAGGGCGTCCAGGGCCGCTTGCCCCGCACCGCGCTGGACCGGCACGGCGCCGATCGCGGTGAAGAACTGCTTCGAGAGCCAGCCGCCGAGACCGGGGCCGTCGAAATAACTCGACTTGGCGAGGAAGTGCACCGGTCGCGGGGCGGCGACGGGGATCGCGATCGAGTCGATGAACGACAGATGGTTGCTCGCGAAGATCACCGGCCCCGACTTGGGAACGTTGCCGCGACCCTCGACATGCGGGCGATAGACCAGGCGAGCGAGGGGAGCGACGACGAAACGGCCGAGGGCGTACGTCGCGCCGATGCGCCGGACCGGGCCCGTCTCGACTTCGGCGGCGGCCGCGTCGTCGGCGTCGGGCACGAGGTCGGAAGTCACCCGTCGAGGGTACTCCCGATTCCATTCCGCCATCGGCATGACCGGTTCTCAGCGCGGACAAAGGAAACATGGGACAGGATGGAGGTTCCGCATCCCACGACTCGAGGTTCTTCCGTGCGCACTCGCTCGCTTGCCGCCCTGTCCGTCGCCGCGCTGTCGGCTGTTCTGCTGGCAGGGTGCTCGACGCCGGCGGACCCCGATGCCGAGCCCACGCCGTCGGCCAGTGCCGCACTCGATCTGTGCGACGCTCAGGTCGCCTCCGGGGCGGCGACCGAGTCGGTCACCGTCGAGGGTGAGATCGGTCAGAAGTCGAGCGCGACCTTCACGGCACCGCTCGAGGTCACCGAGCTGCAGAGCACCGTCGTCTCGGAAGGCTCGGGCGACCCGGTGTCGTCGGGCGACCTCGTCACCTACGCGCTCAGCGCGTTCAGCGCCGACACCGGCGAAGAGCTCGCATCGATGGGTTACGCCGACAGCCCGCTCCTGCCGCAGCAGATCTCGGCCGAGAGCCCGCTCGGCCAGATGTTCGGCTGCGCGACCCCCGGCACCCGTGTCGTGGCCGCCTTCCCCGCCACCGAGCAGGGCGCCGGCGAGGTCTACATCATCGACCTGATCGACGTCGTGCCGACCGCCGCGACCGGCGAGGAGCAGGAGCCGGTCGACGGGATGCCGACGGTCGAGCTGGCCGACGACGGTCAGCCCAGCGTCACCCTGCCCGACGGCGACATGCCCACCGAGTTCCAGAAGGCGACACTGAAGAAGGGCGACGGCGCGGTGGTCGAGCCCGGCGATCAGGTGCTCGTGCAGTACCACGGCGTCTCGTGGAACTCCGGCGAGGTGTTCGACGAGAGCTGGGGCGGCGCTCCGTTCCCGTTCACCGTGGGCAGCGGCGTCGTGCAGGGCTTCAGCGACGCCGTCACCGGCGAGACCGTCGGTTCCCAGGTCATCGCTGTGTTGCCGCCGTCGGCGGCCTACGGCGAGGGCGAGATCAACGAGGCCGACCTCAAGGGTCAGACACTCGTCTTCGTCGTCGACATCATCGCCGCCGCCCCTGCCGCGCAGTGACGCCCCGCTAGGCTGAGCCGATGCGGCGCGTCCTGATCCTCGGCTCGACCGGTTCCATCGGCACGCAGGCGCTCGACGTCGTGCGGGCCCATCCCCGGCGGTTCGAGGTGGTGGGGCTCGCCGCGGGCTCCGACCGCGCGACGCTCGAGGCGCAGGCCGCGCAGTTCGGCGTCGAGCACACCGCGCTCGGCGCCGTCGAAGCCGAGCAGCTGGTCCGCGAGGTCGAGGCCGACGTCGTGCTCAACGGCATCACCGGATCGGTCGGTCTCGGGCCGACGCTCGCGGCACTCGAGACGGGGCGCACGCTGGCCCTCGCCAACAAGGAGTCGCTCATCGTGGGCGGCGATCTCGTCACGGCGATCGCGCGTCCCGGCCAGATCGTGCCCGTCGACTCGGAGCACTCCGCCCTCGCGCAGGCCCTGCGGTCGGGCGAGCCCGAAGAGGTCCGGCGGCTCGTGCTGACAGCATCCGGCGGTCCCTTCCGCGGCCGCAGCCGCGCGTCCCTCGTCGACGTCACGCCGTCCGAGGCTCTCGCCCACCCGACGTGGGACATGGGCCGAATGGTCACGACGAACTCGGCCACCCTCGTGAACAAGGGCCTGGAGGTCATCGAGGCGCATCTGCTTTTCGGAGTGCCATACTCCGAGATCGACGTGGTCGTTCATCCGCAGTCGATCGTGCACTCGATGGTGGAGTTCGTCGACGGCTCGACGATCGCTCAGGCCTCGCCTCCCGACATGCGGCTGCCGATCTCGCTGGGCCTGGACTGGCCCCACCGCGTGGCCGGCGTGGGCCGTCCCCTCGACTGGACGACGGCGACGTCCTGGACGTTCGAGCCGCTGGACGACGACGCCTTCCCGTCGGTGCGGCTGGCCAAGCGCGTGGGCCGCGCCGGCGGCACGTTCCCGGCTGTCTTCAACGCCGCGAACGAGCAGGCGGTCGACGCGTTCCACGAGGGCCGGCTGAGCTTCCTCGGGATCGTCGACACCGTCGAGCGCGTCGTCGACGCGCACGAGGCGCCCGATGCTCTTACCCGCGAGGCTCTGGCCGAGGCCGAATCGTGGGCCCGCCGCACCGCCGACAAGGCGATCGCCGCGCGCGACTGAAGCCCAGCCGTTTCGTCTCGCTCCTTCGTCGCTCGCTCAAGGACCGGATGCGTCGGCTCGGTCGTTGAGCGAGCGAAGCCGGACGAGACGCCTCAGGCGGGCGGGTAGACCGGACGAAGCGGGTCGGATGCCGGAGTCTCGTGCTCCGGGTACGGCACCGGCCAGTGCGGCTCGGGCACGGGCCAGCCGGCCTCGCGCAGGGCGCGGCGCGACAGCTCCCGCGCCGAGTACGGCGTGCGGACACCCCGGATGTCTCGGTAGTCCTGGTGGCCCGGACCCGCCCACAGGATCGCGTCGCCGTCGCCCACGAGCGCGACGGCCTCGATGATCGCGCGCTCGGGAGGCGAGAACTCCAGGATCTCGGCATCCGGCTGCGCGCGTCGTGCACCCTCGATGAGGGTCGCGCGGATCGAGTCGGGGTCCTCGAAACGCGGGTGGTGGTCGGTGATCACCAGGATGTCGCTGCCCTCGACGGCGGTCCGGCCCATGTCGTGCCGCTTCGTCGCATCGCGGTCACCGTCGGCGCCGAACAGCATCACGACCTTGCCCGGGGTGACGCGTCGCACAGCCGAAAGCGTCTTCTCGAAGGCGTCGGGGGAGTGGCCGAAGTCGACGTAGACCGCCGGTCCCGACTCGCCCGAGACGAGCTCGGTGCGGCCGGGCAGATACGCGTCGATCCGCTGCCCGTCGAGCGCGCCGGTGATCCGCTCCCACGAGTAGCCGCCCTCGAGGATCATGACGATCGCGAGCCCTGCATTGGCGGCCATGTGCCGGCCGATGACGGGGACGAGCGTCGTGAGCGTGCGGCCGTCGCGCGCGGTGAGGCGGAACTCGGTGCCGGCCTGTCGCTCGTCGAGGATGTCGACGACCCAGTCGGCGCCGGCGGCGGCATCCGGATCCGACGCGAGAGCGGGCGTGCCGACCGTGACGGTGGGCACCTCGCTGCGCGAGACGACCTCCCAACCGGGCGCGGAGTCGACGCAGACCACCGCGTGGCGGGCGCGATCGGGGCGGAACAGGGGAAGCTTCGCCTCGAAGTACTCGCGCATGTCGGCGTAATCGTCGAGGTGGTCGTGCGTGAGGTTGGTGAACCCGGCGACGTCGAACACGATGCCGTCCACACGACGGCGGCTGAGCGCCTGCGCACTCACCTCCACCGCGACGGCCTCGACGCCCCGCTCCCGCATGAGCGCGAGAAGAGCGTGCATCTCGTATGCCTCGGGGGTGGTCAGACGCGACACCACGATCTGACCGGCGATGTGGCGCTCCGCCGTCGACGACAGGCCCGTCGTGGCGCCGAGCTGCCCGAGGATGCCCTCCAGCAGGTGCGAGACGCTGGTCTTCCCGTTGGTCCCGGTCGTGCCGAAGAGGATCGGCAGGTGATCGTCGCGGCCGGTGTTGTACACCCACGCCGACAGATCCCCGAGAGCGCCCCGCGGGTCGTCGACCAGCACCACGGGAAGACCGCTCTCGGCGGCGAGGTCGGCGCCGGCGGCATCCGTCACGATCGCGACCGCCCCTTTGGCGGCAGCCGCGGCGGCGAACTCGGCGCCGTGGCGGTTGACGCCCTTCACCGCGACGAACACGTCGCCCGGCCGCAGATCCGCGGTCGCGAGGGTGATGCCCGTCAGAGTGATCCCGGACACGTCGCCGCGCGTGTCCGTGGCGAAACGCGCCGCGAGGTCAGCGAGGAAATGGATGGGCGGCGCGTCCGGGCGGAGCACGGGGGGAAGGTTCGAGGGCGCGTCAGTCGGCATGGCGCCTCCATCTTCTCATCCGCGCCCGAGCCGACGCGTCCCCGGTCCACCGGCGCCGGCATCCGTCGCCTTCCGCGATGTCGCGGGGCAGGACGATCGGGAGCCGATCGCCCTGCCCGGGCGTGATCAGCCGTCTCGTGACGCGTCAGCCTCGGCGGGTCCGGCCGCGCACGAGGACGACGACGAGGGCGGCGATGCCGGCGACGAGGCCGCCGGCCGCGAGCCAGCGGGCGACCGGGTCGGCATCGTTCGTGGCCGAGGCTGCGGTTCCGGAAGCGTGAGCCTCGGCGTCGTCCGAAGCGTCCGCGTCGTCCGCTGCCGAGTCCACGGTGTCGTGGCCGTGGCTCGCGGACTCGTCGGCGACGGGGCCGACCTCCACGACGGGTGCCGGGGCATCGAGGTCGTGCGGGTCCTGGCCCTCATCGGCGATCTGCGTCCACGCCGTCTCGCCCGTCACGCAGGTCTGCGTGACCGCGAACGGAACCATTGTGCCGGCCGCGGACTCGTCGAAGAGGACGTCCATCGAGACGGCGGCCTTGAGATGATCCTCGACAGGAGTGTCGGCCGTGAAGACGACGCGGGTCGGCACCCCGTCCGCGCCCGCCTCGCGTGTGATCGTCCAGCCGCCCTGGACGATCGGGGTGGCGTTGCCGACGCCGTCGGGGATGTCGATTGCAAGGGCCGTCGTCGGCGACCCGTCGCAGCCGTGCGAGAACGAGAACGTCAGCGTCTCGGTGCCGCCCGCCGAGGCGGCGCCGGGATCGACATGCACGTGCGCGGAGGCGGCGAGCGGCACGCCGACGGCGAGGGCGACGCCGGCCACCGCTCCGATCACGAGACGAGGGCTGAGAGGGCGACGGGCAGGGGAAGAGGTGGTGTTCATGCGGGTTCTTTCGTCTTGGGTGCGCGCGGGGATGATCCGCCGCGCGGCGATGCGGAAACTCCGGCCGCGCATCCGAAGAACTCGGGAACGGCGCAGGCGGATGGGTGTGTCGTGCGGGCGGCGCTCAGCGCGCCGCGAAGACGAGCGAGGGCGGGCCACGCCGCGACAGGCCCGAGAGCACGATCCGCAGCCGTGGCAGCGGGCGCGGGACGGTCGCGACGAGCCGCGGCACCGGCGGGCGCGGTGCGATCGCGCGGGCGCGAGCGAAGAGGGAACGGATGCCGCGGCCCAGGGCGCGCAGCATCCGTTCGCCGAAGTACAGGGCGAGCACCGTCGCGATTGCGGCGAGCACATGGCCGACGGTCATCGGGCCGTCGGGGAGGACGGCTGCCGAGGTACCGGGCAGAGCGAGGTGGTGCGCGTGATGCCCCGCCGTTGCGCCGGGGTCGGCGCCCGCCGTGATGGCGAAGGCGACGTGGAACAGGACCTGGCTCACGAGCACGGCGCTCGCGACGCGCCACGGCGACAGGCGCCGCCCGATGAGGGCCGTTGCGAACGGCGAACCCAGGATCGCCACGGCTGCGACAAGCAGCGGCGCGGGAGCCCCGCCGCCCGCCAGGGTGTGCGCGGTCGCGGCCACCACGGTCGCGACGGCGGCCGCGGCGGTGCCGCGCACGGCGCGCACATGGCGTGGGCTCACGGTTCCTCCTCGCCCGAGCCTACGCGAGGGCTGGCACGTCTCGATTTCGCCGCGGTTACAGCCGGCGAACCGGCGTCACACCCAACTCAAAGCCACACGCGGGTACCGTGTGCGTGTGGAAGCTCTTGCGTTCGTCATCGGCGTCGTGCTCATGATCGTGGGCCTCGCCGTGTCGATCGCGCTGCACGAACTGGGCCACCTGTGGCCGGCGAAGAAGTTCGGGGTGCGTGTCGGCCAGTACATGATCGGGTTCGGCCCGACGCTCTGGTCGCGCCGCATCGGCGAGACCGAGTACGGCGTCAAGGCCATCCCTCTCGGCGGTTACATCTCGATGGCCGGCATGTACCCGCCCTCACCGGAGGAGCGCGAGCGGGCGGCTGCGGCATCCGGATCCGGCAGCGCCTCGCGCTCAGGCCGTGCCGGCGGCGGCTTCTTCGCGACCATGGTGCAGGACGCGCGCGCCGCCAACGACGAGACGCTCCACGGCGACGACGACGAGCGGGTCTTCTACCGGCTGCCGGTGTTCAAACGCGTGATCGTGATGCTCGGCGGGCCGATCATGAACTTCCTGTTCGCGATCGTGCTGTTCTCGATCCTGGTCACCGGCATCGGCGTGCAGACGGCGACGACGACGGTGGCCTCGCTGTCGGAGTGCGTGCCCGCAACGACGACATCCGAGTGCACGGAAGCGGACCCCGAGGCCCCCGCGGCCGCCGCCGGCATCGAACCGGGCGACACGATCCTGTCGGTCGACGGGCAGCCGGTCGACGACTTCGCCGAGGCGACCGCGATCATCCAGGGTTCCTCAGGCGGACCCCTCACCCTCGTGGTCGAGCGTGACGGCACCGAGCAGACGCTCACCGTGGAGCCCGCCACCACGGAGGCGTCCACGACCGAAGCGGATGGTACGACCACCACGCGAGAAGTGGGTTTCGTCGGCATCAGCCCGACGGTCGAGTACGTGCGGCAGCCGATCTGGGGCGGCACGCAGGCGGCCGTCGAGCAGGTCGGCGCGGTCGCCGGCATCCTGTGGCAGCTTCCCGTCAAGGTCTGGGAGACCGGCGTCGATCTGGTGACCGGACAGGAGCGGGACCCCAACGGTCCGCTCAGCGTCGTGGGTGCCGGGCGGCTGTCGGGCGAGGTCGCCGCCGCCGATTCACCGGTGCTCAACCGGGTCGCCGGCTTCCTGGGGCTGCTGGCATCGCTGAACATCGCGCTGTTCGTCTTCAACCTGATCCCGCTGCTGCCGCTGGACGGCGGTCACGTCGCGGTGGCCCTGTGGGAGGGCATCAAGCGCGTATGGGCGAAGCTGTTCCGCCGCCCGCCGCCCAAGCCCGTCGACGCGACGAAGCTCGTGCCGCTGACATTCGTCGTCGTGGTCGCCTTGATCGGGATGGGTGCCGTGCTGATCCTGGCCGACATCTTCAACCCGGTCTCGCTGTTCTGAGGAAAGTTCTCAGTCACTGTCGAAAACGGGGTTGTCCGTTCGCTGTGGGGATGAAACGGTTCCACTGACGAAAGGACCCCGCCGTGAAGTACGTCATCATGTTCACCTCGACGCCCGAGCTCGATGCAGCTGTTCCGCCCGAGCGCGCCCAGGACGTGTATTCCCGGATCTACGAGTGGTTCGGCGCGAATGCGGAGCGGATTGCCGATTCGGGCGCAGAGCTGCAGCCGGTCACGACCGCGACGACAGTGCGATCCGGCGATGACGGGCCCGTCGTCGTCGACGGTCCCTTCTCCGAGGCGAAGGAGGTCATCGGCGGGTTCAGCATCATCGACGTGCCCGACCTCGACGCAGCGATCACGCTTGTCAAGACGTGGCCGTCCCTCGAGCTTCCCGGCGTCGCGGTCGAGATCCGGCCGATGGTCGTGGACTACAGCCAGTTCGAGAAGTGAGCGGAGATGCCGCGGCCTCGGCCGACCGCAGCGGCGGGGCCGCGGCATCCGATCGCCTTCTCGCCACCGTCGTCCGCGAGGAGTCAGCGCGCATCACAGCCGCATTGACGGCGTCGTTCCGCAGCTTCGACCTCGCGGAGGAGGCTGTCGCGCAAGCGGTCGAAGAGGCGCTACGCGAGTGGCGGGTGCGCGGCATCCCGTCGAACCCGGCGGCGTGGCTCACGCAGGCGGCCCGCCACAACGCCCTGGACCGCCTCCGCCGGGAGCGGGTGCTCGAAGACAAGGTACTCGACCGCACGGGCGCGCTTCTCCCGTCCGCACCGGCGGCCGAACCGCCCGCTGCCGATGAACGCTTGGCGCTGTTGTTCGGATGCTGCCACCCGGCACTCGCGCCCGACGCGCAACTCGCACTGACGCTCCGGGCTGTGTGCGGTCTCACGACCGCTCAGATCGCTCGGGCGACCTTCTCGACCCTGCCCGCAACCGGCCAGCGCATTTCACGCGCCAAGAGCAAGATCGCGCGGAGCGGCATCCCGCTTCGCGTGCCGGAGGGGCCCGATGCGGCATCGCGACTCGACCTGGTCCTCACGATCGTGTCGGTCATGTACAGCGAAGCGCATTTCGTCGCGGGAGCCGATGCGGCAGCGGACCGTGACCTCGCCGACGACGCCCTGTGGCTTGCGCGCGTGATCGCGGCGGCGCTGCCCCGGGAGGCGGAGGCGCTCGGACTGCTGGCGCTGCTGGAGTTCCACCGCGCACGCGAGTCAGCGCGCGCGGTGGACGGCGAGCTCGTGCTGCTCGCTGAGCAGGACCGGTCTCGATGGGATGCGGCGCTCGTAGGCGACGCCAGGATCGTCCTCGATAAGGCAGCTCGGCTGCGGCGACCCGGCCGCTGGCAGCTGCACGCCGCGATCGCGGCATGCCACGCGGATGCCACGGATGCCGCTTCGACCGACTGGCTGCAGGTGCTGACGCTCTACGACATGCTGCTCGCCTACGACCGGTCGCCAGTGGTGCGACTCAATCGGGCTGTGGCCCTCGCGCGGATCGAGGGTGCCGAGGTGGCGCTGCGCGAGGTGGATGCGCTCGAGCGCGACCTGTCTCGATCGCACCTGTGGCATGCCGTCCGCGCATCGCTGCTGCGCGACCTCGGGCGCGACGACGAGGCTCTCACTGCCGACCTCTGCGCCCTCGAGCTCACTGCGAACGAGGCGGAGCGGCGGCTGCTGGCATCACGCGCCGCGCGGTGAGCCCGTCGCTCAGGCGCCGACGGGTGTCAGAGCGTGCGTGATGAGGCGCTCGAGCGTCGTCATGCCGTCGCGCGAGAGGATCGACTCGAGGTGGCCCTGTACCGACGCGTATCCGGGGCCGCGCAACGCGTAGACGTCGCCCGTGCCAGGGTCGGCCGCGATCTCGGTCTCACCCGCCTGCGTATGCCCGGCGGGGACGCGTGCGGTGAAGGTGTTGTAGAAGCCGATGGAGGCCGGCATCCCGAACACGTCCACCGTCTTCTGCAGACCTTGATGTGGCGCCGCGAGGGGTGCGAGGCCCAGTCCGAGGGAATGCGCGAGGATCTGGTGGCTGAGGCAGACCGCGAGCAGTGGCCGCCCGGACGACCGCCGGCGCCGCACCACCTCGCGCATGCGCTGCATGCGGGGGCTGGCGGGATCCCTCGGATCGCCGGGACCGGGGCCGCACACGAGCAATTCGGCCGTGTCGATCTGGTCGTCGGTGACCTCGCTCCACGGCACGATCCGGGCGTCGAGTCCGAGGTGCCGTAGCTGATGGGCGAGCATCGTCGTGAAGCGGTCCTCGGCGTCGACGACGAGAGCCGAGCGTCCCGCGAAAGGTCCGGGCGTCGCAGAGCCTTGTGGATTCAGCCAGAACTCCGCGAGGCGGGCGTTGCGCGAGGCGAGCAGGGCCGCGATGGCGGGATCATCGGCGAGCCGTCGCGGCTCGGGAGCGGGTGCGTCCTCGTCCACGGCGGCGGTGTCGACGACCGACGCGACCGCGGCGGCCTCGGCCGCACGCTCCGCCGCCGCATCGCGTGGCACAGCGCCGATCGCGCCGAGGACGCCGGCGGCCTTGCCGTGCGTCTCACCGACCTCGCCGTACGGGTCGGAGTGACGCACCAGGGTCGCTCCGACCGGAACACGAAGGCGGCCGTTCTCGAGGTACGCGGTACGGATGAGGATCGGGGCATCGAGGTCGTGCGTCGGCTCGCCGGCCGCATCGGCGGATTCCGGATGCCGCGGCGTGAACAGCGCCGCCACACCCGAGTAGTAGCCGCGCGGGGTCTTCTCGTGGCGTGTGATGACCGTGCACGCGTTCTGCATCGGCGAGCCGGTCACCGTCGGTGCGAACATCGTCTCGCGCAGGATCTCGCGCGGGTCGAGGCGGCTGCGCCCGCGCAGCACGTACTCGGTGTGCGTGAGTCGCGACATCTCTTTCAGGTGCGGTCCGGTGATCCGTCCGCCGTCGGAGCACACCGCGCTCATCATCTTGAGCTCTTCGTCGACCACCATGAAGAGCTCTTCGGTCTCTTTCGTCGACTCGAGGAACTCCGAGAGGGTCTCTGCAGTCGCACCGCCCTCCGGGTGACGGAAGGTGCCCGAGATCGGGTTCATCGTCACGGTGCTGAAGCCAGGCTCCGCCGGCCGTCGATCCCCGGCACCCTCCGATGCGCCGCCGCGTGCACTCACGTGGGCCTCGGGGCTCGCGCCGACCGCGACATGGCCGGGAGTGACGACCGCGAACGTCCAGTACGCGCCGCGCTCGTGCTCGAGGAGTGCCCGGAACCACGTGAGGGCGGCGGTCGCGGCATCCGTCGACACCCCCGCCGTGAAGTCACGCCGGATCACGAAGTTCGCGCCCTCGCCACGGCCGATCTCGTCCGCGATCACGCGACGCACGATGTCGGCGTACTCGTCGTCGGGGATGTCGAAGCCCGGCTCGTCGAGCGGAACGGGCGCGGTGGGCAGCTGAGCGAGGGCCTGGTCACGGGGGATCGAGAATCGTTCGCCGACGATCAGGCAGCGCAGCGGAGCACCGTCGTCGTGGCACTCGAATCCGCGCTCGCGCACCTGACGGAACGGCACGAGCGCGAGGACCTCGCGCGGGGTTCCTTCGACGTCGGTGAGCGGGATGTCGGCGAGCAGCTCGACGTCCACGACGTCGCCGGTGAGCACCTCGACGGTGGAACCGTCGCGGGCGATGAGGGCGAACGGGATGCCGCTGTCGGCGATCTCGCCGAGCGAGGGGTGGGAGGGCCCGGTCATAGCAGTGGTTCTTTCGTCGTGGGGCGGTGTCCCCTACGAAAAGAAGACCGCCCTCGCGGGGCGGTCGGAGTCGCGCAAAACCCACCGCCTACGCGGTGAGCCACCAGGTGAGGTGTGCGGACATGGGCCGAACCTACCACAGCGCGTTCCGCGCGCGCCCGCCCATGTCGTCAGCGGGTGGCGCGCTCGAGCATCTCGGCGCCGTGGCGCCAGCCGACCGTCTCATATCCGACGACCACGACGGCGGGAGCGCACGCGATCAACAGGAGCGCCACGCCCATCGAGGCGCCGAGCGAGACGGCGACGACGCTCGCCGCGAGAGCGGCGACCGACCCGAGGTAGAGCCAGATGTGGAAGGGATCGAACTGCATGACCGTGACGGCGTAGATGCCGAAGAGGAACGTCTCGTACACGAGGACGGGGATCGCGATGCTCAGCACCGCGAAGGTCGCGTCGACGTGGGCGTGCTCGGTGATCACGTTGGCGGCGACGTGGAGGCCGGCGCCGACCGCGACGAGCGATCCGAACACGACGAGGTGCAGATAACCCCACGGGAACCCCCGCCATCGATGGCGTTCGAGGACCTTCCCGAACGGGATGGCGAAGTAGTTCCACCACATTCCGAACGCCAGCGCCGTGCCGCCGAACGCGACGAGCGCCGTCTCGAGCGACCAGCCCTCCTCCTCGATGACGGCGGAGATCGCGAGGATGGTGCCGAGGATGACCTCACCCAGCGTGATGATCACAAGAAGGCCGTAGCGCTCCGCGATGTGGTGAGCGTGCCAGGGAGTCGGGCCGTAGCGCTTCTCGGCGAAGAACGGCCCCGCCATCTCGAACAGCGACAGCAGGGTGGTGAAGACCAGCGTGATTCCCAACGGCATGTTGAGGAAGATGAGCGCGATCCAGCCGACCTGGGCGATCGAGACGTTGACCGCGTAGGCGATGCAGGTCTTGCGACGCTTCTCGTCGTGCCGGGCAGCGCGGATCCACAGCGCGATCGTGGCGATGCGCATCACGACGTACCCCGCCACCATGACGGTGTTGTCGAAGATGTGGCCTTCGTCGAGCGAGTGGAAAACCGGGGGGATGCCGAGGGCGACGATGAGGACGCCGACCATGATGACCAGCGTCGCGATCCGGAAGAACGCGTCGTCGGTGTCGTACGCGGATGCGAGCCACGAGTAGTTGATCCACGCCCACGTCACGGCGAATGTCGAGAACGCGATACCGGTCAGTGCCGTCGAGACGTGTCCCAGCTCCAGGTAGTGCGCGGCCTGCGATCCGATCTGGCTGAACGCGACGACGAAGACCAGGTCGAACAGCAGCTCGAGGGGCGTTGCTGAACGGTGCGCCTGGTGGGGGTCCCGGCCGGTCATCCGACCGAGGTGGTGGGTCAAGCTCATGGCGGGAAGATACACCGTGCGCGCGACCCGGCGAGGACGCGGCATCCGATCAGCCCACCGCCAGCCGGTGCACATGCACCGCGCGTAGGCTGGGGGTCGTGCCAGCAGTGAACATCGGGATGCCCAAGGTCCCCGAAACGCTCGCCCCTCGTCGCAAGAGCCGCCAGATCAAGGTCGGAAAAGTGCTCGTCGGCGGGGATGCGCCCGTCAGCGTCCAGTCCATGACGACGACGCCGACGACGAACATCAACGCGACACTGCAGCAGATCGCCGAGCTCACGGCGTCGGGCTGCGAGATCGTGCGCGTCGCCGTGCCGTCGCAGGACGACGCCGACGTCCTGCACATCATCGCGAAGAAGAGCCAGATCCCGGTGATCGCCGACATCCACTTCCAGCCGAAGTACGTCTTCCAGGCGATCGACGCCGGTTGCGCGGCTGTGCGGGTCAACCCCGGCAACATCCGGCAGTTCGACGACAAGGTCGGCGAGATCGCCGCCGCCGCGAAGGCCGCCGGCGTGTCGCTGCGCATCGGCGTCAACGCCGGCTCGCTCGACCGGCGCCTGCTCGAGAAGTACGGCAAGGCGACCCCCGAGGCGCTCATGGAGAGCGCCGTCTGGGAGGCGTCGCTGTTCGAGGAGCACGACTTCCACGACTTCAAGATCTCGGTCAAGCACAACGACCCCGTCGTCATGGTGAAGGCGTACCGACTGCTCGCCGAGCGGGGCGACTGGCCCCTGCACCTCGGGGTGACCGAGGCCGGGCCGGCGTTCCAGGGCACGATCAAGTCGGCGACGGCGTTCGGCATCCTGCTTTCCGAGGGCATCGGGGACACGATCCGCGTCTCGCTGTCGGCGCCACCGGCCGAAGAGGTCAAGGTGGGGCACCAGATCCTGCAGTCGCTGAACCTGCGGGAGCGCAAGCTCGAGATCGTGTCATGCCCGTCGTGCGGTCGTGCTCAGGTCGACGTCTACTCGCTGGCCGACAACGTCACCGAGGGGCTCAAGGACATGACGGTGCCGCTGCGCGTGGCCGTCATGGGCTGCGTCGTGAACGGTCCGGGCGAGGCCCGCGAGGCGGATCTCGGCGTGGCATCCGGCAACGGCAAGGGACAGATCTTCGTGAAGGGCCAGGTCATCAAGACCGTGCCCGAGTCCGAGATCGTCGCGACCCTCATCGAAGAGGCGAACCGCATCGCCGACGAGATGGGTCCCGAGGCGCCCGTCGGCACCGCGCAGGTCGTCACGAGCTGAGTCGGCTGCCGTTCACACGGGCTCGAACGACAGGGTTCCCGTGGGGATGGTGCTGGCGACCAGACGCACGCGCACCGGTTCACCCGGCGTGCCGAAGACGCCGTCGACGGATGCCTCCACCGCCGGTTCGGTGAGCTGGACGCGGGTGTGCGACGTGTTCTGCGCGAGCACGACCGCGTCGAACTCATGGCCGATCCGGCCAGCCAGGAGGGCTGCCTCGATCCGGTCGATCGTGCCCGACTCGAGGCGTCCCGCGAGTCCGGCACTGGCACCCATCGCCCGCGGCAGGTCGCCGAGCGAGGCGCGCACCCACTCGGGCACGTCCGCCCCGCGCGAGACCGCCTCGCAGATCACGAGACCCCACCGATCGACGAGCCGCCGCAGCGGCGCGGTCACGTGCGCGTACGGTGCGGCCAGGGCCGCCTGCATCATCTGCTTCGGCTCGGCCCCGTCGAACGCCTCGTAGCCTGCGCCGCGGAAGAGGGATGCCGCATCCTGCAGCACCGCGAGCGCCCGGGGATCGGCTCGGTCGAGGGTGCGGAGGTACTCGCCGTAGTCGACGCCGCTCGCCCAGGGCAGCCCGAGGAGCTCGGTCTGGCGGCGGAAGGCAGCCACCGCCTCCGGCGGGGCCGGCGGCATGGTGCGGAGGATCCCGATGCCCGCATCCAGCATGATGCGGGCCGCGGCCATGCCGGTCAGCAGCGAGAGCTGCGCGTTCCAGTCCTCGACGGGAAGCGGCATCCGTCGTTCCAGGTCGTACCCGGTGCCGGTGAGCACGACCTCCTGGTCCGGGACGTTCAATGATGCGCCGCCGCGTGCGGCTTCCTGCTCGAGGAGCGCCCGGCCGATGTCGGGCAGCGGCGCGAGCCCCGCGGGGGCAGTGGCGTCATCCAGCGCGCGCTGGGCCTCGTCGTACGTCCACTGCCGTCGTGACCGCACCAGCGCGCGAGTGAGGGTCGTCTCACGCAGCGTGCCGTCGATGTCGAGCGCGAACTGCCAGACGAAGGCGCGCCTCGTGCGGTCGGGAAGGAGCGATCCGGCGTCCTCCGAGATGACCGGCGGATGCAGCGGCACGCGGCCGTCGACCGCGTACAGCGTCTGCCCGCGCCGGCGGGCCTCAGTGTCGACAGCGCCGCCCGGGGTGACGAAGAACGGCACGTCGGCGATGGCGTACCGCACCGTGAAGCCGTCATCGGTCGCGGTCAGGTGCATCGCCTGGTCGAGATCGGTCGAGCCTTCCGGGTCGATGGTGAGGAACTCGACGTCGGTCAGGTCGGTCAGCTCACCGAGCGGAGCTGCGGCCGCCGTCCGGGCTTCTGCCTCGACCGCATCCGGGAACGACGCTGTGATCCCGAGCTCCTGACGCAGGTTCGCAAGCGCGACCGCGAGTTCGCTCTGCGCTGCCGAGGGGGAGAGTCGTGCTGTGCGACGCGCCATGCCCCGACCCTATCGAGGCGCGCCGGCGCCAGGATCCGCTACCGTCGGGAATCACATGACCGACGCTCACACCCGCGCTCCATTGTCCCGCCCGATCGTCGCGGGGATCGTCACCGCCCTCGTGGGCGTGACGAGCTCGTTCGCCGTCGTGCTCACGGGGCTGGACGCGGTGGGGGCATCCAGCGCGCAGGCGGCGAGCGGCCTGCTGGTGCTCTGTCTCACGATGGGTGCGGCCGGCATGCTCTTGGCGTGGCGGTACCGGATGCCGATCACAGTCGCCTGGTCGACGCCCGGTGCCGCGGTGCTCGCGACGACGGGCGCGGTCGAGGGCGGCTGGCCTGCCGCCGTCGGCGCCTTCTTCGTGACGGCCGGCCTCATTCTGCTGACCGCTCTGTGGCCGCAACTTGGGCGGCTCATCGCGCGGATCCCGCCCTCGATCGCGCAGGCGATGCTTGCGGGCGTCCTGCTTCCCCTGTGTCTCGCACCCGTGACCGGAATCGTCGCCAACCCGTGGGGCGTGGTGCCGGTGATCCTCACGTGGCTGGTCTTCGTCCGGTTCGCATCGCGCTGGGCGGTGCCGCTGGCCTTCGTCGCAGCATCCGTCGTCGTCGGCGTCCACGTCGCCACGACCGGAGCGGTGATCGATCCCGCCGTTCTGGTGCCGCGCCTCGAGTTCACGGCGCCGACCCTCACCTTCGGCGCCGTCGTCGGCCTGGCGCTGCCGCTGTTCCTGGTCACGATGGCCTCGCAGAACGTTCCCGGCGTCGCGATCATGCGCAGCTTCGGCTACGAGGTGCCGTGGCGGCCCGCGATGCTCGTCACGGGCATCGGCACCGCGTTGGGCGCTTCGGCGGGCGGCCACGCCATCAACCTGGCCGCGATCAGCGCGGCCCTCGCCGCAGCCCCGGACGCCGATCCCGACCCGAAGCGGCGATGGGTCGCGGGCGTGTCGACCGGCGCCAGCGGGATCGTGCTGGGCGGCTTGTCGGCCGCGCTCGTAGCCCTCGTCGTGGTGGCGCCGGATGCCGTGATCCCCGCCGTCGCCGGCATCGCGCTCTTCGGAGCCTTCGGGGGTGCGGTGCAGCAGGCCATCGACGACCCGGGCGAGCGTCTGCCGGCGGTGGTCACGTTCCTGGTCGCGGCGTCGGGCATCGCGATCGCGGGCGTCAGCGCGGCGTTCTGGGCGCTGGTCGCCGGCCTCGTCGTGCGCGAGGTGCTGCACGTCGGTCGTCGGTCGCGCTGATACCTCACGCGAGGGCGCCGCTCAGTGCAGCGCACCCGCCGAGGTCGAGCTGTCCACCGTGACATCGATGCTGGTCCGCACCGCGATCTCGAGGGAACGGACGATGTCGGCGAGCGGAAGGGCCGCGACTTCGTGTGACGGTGCGTGCTCGGCGGACCAGGGGACGTGGACGAATCCCGCGCGGGTTCCGGATGCCGCAGCCTCGAGGGCCGTGAAGAACGCGTGGTTGCATACGAACGTGCCGGCGGAGTACGAGACCTCGGCGGGGATCCCCGCATCCGCGATGCGACGTGCGATCTCCTTCACCGGGAGTGTCGCGAAATGCGCGGCCGGTGCCCCGGGGACGCTCGGCACATCGACCGGCTGTGCGCCGTCGTTATCGGGGATGCGCGCGTCGACCAGGTTGACCGCGATGCGCTCGACGCCGATCGCTGCCCGGCCGCCGGCCAGCCCGGTCGCCACGACGATGTCGGGACGATGCTCAGACAGGAGTTCGCGCAGGCGTTCCGCCGAGCCCGCGAACGTGACCGGCAGCACGGCGGTCACGAGCGACTCCGGGCCCGCCCATCGCTCGGCGACCGTGCGCACCGCCTCTCCGGAGGGATTGACGTCGTCGTCGCCGAACGGCTCGAAGCCGGTGAGGAGCACGGTGGTCACCGGTCCAGGGTAGGCCTGCGCGGTGAATGCGGCCTCTCCACAGAAAATGCGCGGTGGCGGGAACCGTTTGCGCGATCCCGGACACTACAAGGTATGAGCGATGACGACGCGGCCGCCTGGGCCCGTGTGCGCGCGGGCGACGAGTCTGCGCTGGGTGAGCTGTTCGACCGGCACGAGGCACGGCTGTTCCGCCACGCTCTGCGGCTGCTGACCACGCGTGAGGACGCGAAGGATGCCGTGACGATCGCCTACTTCGAACTCTGGCGCAAGAGGGAGTCGGTGCGGCTCGTCGACGGGTCGCCGTTGCCGTGGCTGCTGAATACCGTGTCGCACAGCGCGCGCAATCTGGAGCGATCCGGCCGCCGGTATCGTGCGCTGCTCGCCCGTACGCCGGTCTCGATCGAGACGCTCGAGATCCGCGCCGCAGATGAGAGCGGCGTATTGGCGGCGCTGCGGCGACTGCCCGCTCGTGAGCAGAGCGTCCTCGTGCTGACGGTGCTCGAGGGATACCCCGAACGAGCGGCCGCCGAGACGCTCGGCATCCCCGTCGGGACGGTGAAGTCCAGGCTGGCGCGGGCGAAGGCGAAGCTTCGGGACGAGATGACGGCGATCGAGGGGGCATGGGCATGAACGACGAACTGTCGCCGCGCGAGCACGCGGACATGCGCGACCTGGTGATGGCGGGCGCACAGCGGATCCGGCCGGTCGGAAAGCACCGGATGCAGATCGTCGCGGGTGCGGCGGCGTTCGTGCTGATCGCCGGCATCGCCGGGGGAGCGGTTGCCACGGCGACCCTGCTCAGGTCCGACGCGAACCCCGCGCCGGTCGCGACCCCGACGCGGAGCGATTTGCCGGCACCGACCGTCCCTGCCACTCCGACTCCGGCACCAACCCCCACGGCCGCGCCGGAGCAGCCCGCGTCCACCGGCGTCATGCCGTTCGGCGGCGAGTGCGCCAACGTCCTCTCCGAGGAGGAGGCGGCCGTCACAACGGGGATGCACATGATCCGCTCCGACTATCGGTGGCAGACCGGCGCCGACGCGGTCCTGGGCGGGATCGACTGCGTCTGGGTGACCGACGAGGTGTACCTGGCGGCGACCGTGCACGTCTTCGCCTACCCCGAGGCCGTGGTGCCGGCCGAGCTGGCCTCTGGCACGACCTCGGTGTGCCGGGATGTCGATTTCGACACGTCGCGGGTCGAGTGCTCGGCAGTCGAGGTCGTCGATGGGACGTGGCTGCTCGTCCGGGCCTCGGGAGCACGCGAGAGCGTGTCGCTCGCAGCCACCGAGACTCTGCTGTCCAGCGCATCGGCCAGGCTCGACGATCACGCGGCGCCCGCGCCCGCGGAGCGGACGGGGGCATGGTGGACGCCTCCGGATTGCGCGACGATCGCGGCGGCGGTCGACCCCGCCGTCTATGGATACGAGCGCGTCGCGGCGACGGCGGATCAGCCGATCGACTGGTACGCACCCGACCGGCCCGAAGGGATCTCGTACCGGACCGGGGCCGCGTCGCTGTGCGCACTGCACTTCGCCTCCGGCTCCGGCGAGACCACGACTGGTGAAGTGGTCACCGTCAGCGCCGTTCCGGGCGGAGGGGTGTCATTCCCGACCGCTCTTGCGGCCGATCACTCCGTGCCCGTGACAGTCGAGGGCGCGGCGGCTGCGGTGATCGCCCCGGGACTCGATCGGTACGAGGGCTCCGGTTCGGTGATCGTGGCCACCGACGGCGTGAACCTGCTGACGGTGACACCCGACTGGGTGCGCGACACCTCGGAGGCTGCGGAGCTCGCGGCTGTCCTGTTCGGGCTCATGCATCCCTAGCTCGACCGGGTGCGGCATCCCCTCGCCCTAGACTTGACCCTCGTGGTCACACGTCTGTCGCATTTCTTCCTCCGCACACTCCGCGAAGACCCGGCCGACGCCGAGGTCTCGAGCCATCGGCTGCTCGTGCGCGCCGGCTACATCCGCCGTGCCGCGCCGGGCATCTTCACGTGGCTGCCGCTGGGTCTGCGGGTCAAGGCGAAGATCGAGTCCGTCATCCGTGAGGAGATGACGAACGCGGGTGCCTACGAGGTGCACTTCCCGGCGCTGCTGCCGCGCGAGCCCTACGAGTCGTCGGGCCGCTGGAACTCGTACGGCGACGGCATCTTCCGTCTGCAGGACCGCAAGGGGGCGGACTACCTCCTCGCCCCGACGCACGAGGAGATGTTCACGCTCCTCGTGAAGGACCTGTACTCGTCGTACAAGGACCTGCCGCTGGCGATCTACCAGATCCAGGACAAGTACCGCGACGAGGCGCGCCCGCGGGCCGGCCTGCTGCGCGGCCGCGAGTTCACCATGAAGGACGCGTACTCGTTCGACTACACGGACGAGGGGCAGGATGCCTCGTACCAGTCGCAGCGCGACGCCTACGAGCGCATCTTCCAGAAGCTCGGCCTTGAGTACGTGATCGTGGCGGCCGACAACGGCCTCATGGGCGGCGCGCGGTCGGAGGAGTTCCTCCACCCGACACCCATCGGAGAGGACTCCTTCGTGCGCTCCGCCGGCGGGTACGCGGCGAACGTCGAGGCCTTCACCACGACCGCTCCCGCTCCCATCCCGTTCGAGGGCCTCGGGGAGCCGGTGATCTTCGACTCGCCGAACACCCCGACGATCCAGACGCTCGTCGACCACGCCAACGCGCACCTCGACGCTCCGGCGGACGGCATCGCCGGTCCCGCGACCGACGGCGCGGCCGAGTGGACCGCGGCGCACACCCTCAAGAACGTCGTGCTCGCGCTCACCCACCTCGACGGCACGCGCGAGCTCGTCATCGTCGGCATTCCCGGCGACCGCGACGTCGACGATAAGCGCGCCGAGGTGGCGTTCGCGCCGGCGGCGGTCGAGGCCGCGACCGAGCAGGACTTCGAGAACAACCCGCTCCTGGTGAAGGGGTACATCGGCCCCTGGTCCGAGACCGGCGCGGTGCTCGGCGAGCAGTCGGCGACCGGCATCCGCTACCTTCTGGACCCGCGAGTGGTCGACGGGACGGCGTGGATGACGGGGGCGAACATCGACGAGAAGCACGTGCACACCCTCGTCGCGGGCCGCGACTTCACGGGCGACGGCTTCGTCGAGGTGGCGAACGTGCGCGCGGGAGACCCCGCGCCCGACGGGTCGGGGCCGGTCGAGATCGCCCGCGGCATGGAGATCGGCCACGTCTTCCAGCTCGGGCGCTTCTTCGCCGACGCTCTCGGGCTGAAGGTGCTCGACGAGAACGGCAAGCTCGTGACCGTCACGATGGGGTCGTACGGCATCGGTGTGACCCGCATCCTCGCGATCATCGCCGAGCTCAACAACGACGAAAAGGGCCTCATCTGGCCGGCGTCGGTCGCGCCGTTCGACGTGCACGTGGTCGCGACCGGGCGCGAGCCCGTCGTGTTCGAGGTGTCGGAGAAGCTGTCCGCCGAGCTCGAGGCATCCGGTCTCGATGTGCTGTACGACGACCGCCCGAAGGTCTCGCCCGGCGTGAAGTTCGGCGACGCCGAACTCGTCGGCGTGCCGCAGATCGTGATCGTCGGCCGCGGCGCGGCCGACGGCCAGGTGGAGCTGTGGGACCGCCGCACCGGTGACCGCGAGGTCGTGCCGGTGGCAGAGGTCGCGGCGCGACTCGCCGCGCGCTGACCGCGCCGGACTCGGCGCGATCCGGGCCCGGACGGCTCGTCGGCGTGGGACGCTGGAGGCATGCACGACGACGCCGCTGTGACAGCCGAGGTGACCGACGACCTGCGCCGCGTGATCGCGGACGCCGGGATCACCGAGAACGTCGACCTCGTCGCGCGCATCCTCGTAACCGGCGTGGGACTCGGACTGGACGAGGCGAACCGTCTCGATCTGAAGATCACCACCGCCGCACTCACCGAGATGCGCGCGGCGTTCCGTCTGTTCGCGCCGTATGAGGACGTGCCCAAGGTCACGATCTTCGGGTCGGCCCGCACGCTGCCGGATCATCACGTGTACCGCGCCGCCGCCGAGGTGGCACGGGCGCTCGCCGAAAGCGGGTGGATGGTGGTCACCGGCGCAGGGCCCGGGATCATGCAGGCGGCGGCCGAAGGCGCGGGACCGGATCGCTCGCTGGGCGTGTCGATCCGGCTGCCGTTCGAAGAGAAGCCCAACGCCGTCATCGCCGCGAACGCGCGCAACGTCGCGATGAAGTACTTCTTCACGCGCAAGCTGATGCTGGTGAAGGAGTCGCACGGCTTCGTGTGCGTCCCCGGCGGCTTCGGCACGCTGGACGAGCTGTTCGAGCTGCTCACGCTGCAGCAGACCGGCAAGGCGGAGCCCACTCCCATCGTGCTGCTCGACGAGCCCGGAGGCACCTTCTGGCGCGGGCTGCAGCGATTCGTCGATGAGCAGCTGGTGGCGGGCCGTGTGATCTCGCCCGGCGACTTCGACCGCGTGCTGGTCACCGATTCGGTCGACGCGGCGGCCCGAGAGATCACGGACTTCTGGCGTAACTATGACTCGCTCCGCTGGGTGGGGGATCGCCTGGTGCTGCGGCTGCGCGCCGAGCCGACCGACGCCGAGGTCGAGAGCCTCAACGAACGGTTCGGCGCTCACCTCATGTCGGGGCGCATCGAGCGCCGGGGGCCGCTGCGCCGCGAGCTGGAGGACGACGACCGCGTCGAGCTGCCGCGTCTGGTGCTGCGCCTGAATCAGGTGCACGTGGGGGACCTGCACCGCCTGATCCGCGCGATCAACGACCTCGGCTCGGCACCCAAGGGGCCCGCGCGCGCCGCGTGACGCGGCATCCGTTCTCGGCGCGCTGACGCGCTCGCCGGGACACATGAGCGCGCTCTCATCGGCTGGTCTCGTGCTGTTCACCCGTGGTTCGCGAGCGTGTTCGCGGCCGCGAGGATGCTGACGGCCATCCGAACGTCAGGGAGGGCGTCCAACGTGAGCATCGTCGAGAATCCCCGCACATCGCTGCCGAACCCGCGCACGTCGCTGCCGATGGCAGACCACGTCCGCGGCAAGCGCTCCGCGGTCACTTGCCAGTACAAGTGCGCGAACGCGTGCCTCGGTCCCGAGTGCAACACGTCGTCCAACGCGCATTTCCGCGATGTCGCCTCGGCGGCCCTGTCGCGCCGAGCCCTGCTCGGCCTCGGTGCCGCGGGAGCCGTCGCGATCGCGGTCGGCGCTTTCCGCACGTCGGCGCCGGTCTCGGCGCCCGCCGCGGCGGGCGTGACCGGCCCCGGTTCGGCGTTCGCGCGACCCGGCACCGCGGGGCTGGCGTTCGAGCCGATCGCCCCTGTCGCGCGCACGGTCGACGCCTTCACCGTGCCCACCGGCTACACGTGGAGCCCGCTGATCCGCTGGGGCGACCCGCTGTTCTCCAGCGCGCCGGCCTTCGACATCCTGGCGCAGACTCCTGAGGCGCAGGCTCTGCAGTTCGGCTACAACTGCGACTATCTCGACATCCTCGCCGACCCCAACGGCAAGCGGGGCGTCCTGGTCACCAACCACGAGTACGTGAACCCGGGCATCATGTTCCCGGCCACGAGCGACCCGGCCGAGCTGCGCCGCCGCGGTGACATCTACAAGGCCGCGCAGGGTCTTTCGGTGGTCGAGCTGGAGCGCCGCCGCACGGGGGAGCCGTGGGGTCACGTCGTGGACGGCCGACGCAACCGTCGCATCACGGTCGAGACCGTGTTCGAGCTGACCGGCCCTGCCGCCGGCACCGACCTCGTGAAGACCGCCGACGACCCGGAAGGACGCTGGGTGCGCGGAACCCTCGGCAACTGTGCCGGTGGCACGACCCCGTGGGGCACGATCCTCTCGGGCGAGGAGAACTTCAACGGCTACTTCGCGTGGGCGGCCGACACACCGGGTCAGAAGCGGTACCAGTCGTCCCCCTCGACGGCGACCTCGACGGGCTGGGAGACGTACGATCCCCGCTTCAACGCCCACGACCCCGCCTTCGTGAACGAGCCGAATCGCTTCGGATACATCGTCGAGATCGATCCCGACGACCCCACGTCGACCCCGCGCAAGCACACAGCGATGGGCCGCATGAAGCACGAGGGTGCGAACGTCATCGTGGGTCACGACAAGCGCGTCGTGGCGTACATGGGCGACGACGAGCGCAACGACTACCTGTACAAGTTCGTCTCGAAGCACAAGATCTCCGGCTCGCGCAAGAAGAACATGCGTCTGCTCGCCGAGGGCGACCTGTACGTCGCCCGGTTCACCGGCGATTCCCCGGCCTCCGAGATCACCGGCACCGGCGCACTGCCGTCCGACGGCCAGTTCGACGGCAGCGGCGAATGGATCCCGCTGACGCAGAACGGCGTGTCCGTCGTTCCCGGATTCACGACCGAGCAGGTGCTCGTCTTCACGCGGCTGGCGGCGGATGCTGTCGGCGCGACCAAGATGGACCGCCCCGAGGACGTCGAGCCCAACCCCAAGACCGGCAAGGTCTACGTCGCGCTGACCAACAACTCGCAGCGCGGCAGCGCCTCGCCGCTGGATGAGGCCAACCCCGTGACCGGCAACCGCTACGGGCACGTGATCGAGCTCACCGAGACCGCTGGCCAGTCGGGCACGACCTTCGGCTGGAGCATCCTGCTGCTGTGCGGGGACCCCGCCACGAACGCGAACACGTACTTCGCGGGCTTCCCGTCGGAGCTCGTCTCGCCGATCTCGTGCCCCGACAACGTGGCGTTCGACTCCGAGGGCAACCTCTGGATCTCGACCGACGGCGCGCCCAGCACCATCGGCTACAACGACGCGCTGTACAAGGTTCCGCTCGAGGGTTCCGAGCGTGGCCACGTGCAGCAGTTCCTCGCTGTGCCGCGCGACGCCGAGACCTGCGGGCCGGTGATCCACGACCGCGAAGGCCTGGTCTTCGTCGCGGTGCAGCATCCGGGTGAAGAGGGGACCTTCGACGCGCCGACGTCGCTGTTCCCCGACTACGGATCCACGGCGCCCGGCGCAGTGCCGAACGCTCCGCGGCCGTCGATCGTGCAGGTCCACCGGGCCTGATCGGCCCGTCACACTCGCGGCGTCTGCGATCCTCCGGGGTCGCAGGCGCCGCAGTGGTTCTCAGAGGCGCCGGAAGCGAGCCGATAGCACGAGGAACACTCCGTACGCGATCAGACCGATGCCGATCGCCGCGCACACGGCCGGCCCGTAAGAAAGCGTCGTCAGTCCGTCGAGCGCGGCGTCGAGACCGCCCGCATCGTCGGCCTCGGTCTTCACGGATGCGACGACGAGCAGCACGCCGACGGTGACGAGGGCGACGCCTTTCGCGACGTATCCCGCGACGGCGAGACCGGTCACGGTGATGCCGGCGCGCCCCTCGGGAAGCGTGAAGCCCTCGAGGAACCTGCGACGGATGCCGATGATCCCGAACACGATGCCGCTCACGCCGATGCCCGCGCCGATCAGGCCGAGCACCCACGGGCCGCCCGGCACATCGAGAAGCCCGCGACTGGCATCCTGAACGCTCTCGTCCGGATCGGGCCGCGCACCGATCGCGACTGCAGCGGCGATCGTGGCGAGTGCGAGGAAGACGGCGGCTTTGCCCCACTCGGTGACGCGTGCGCCCCATTTGCGCGGACGGCTGCCGCGCGGCACCAGCACGCCGTCGAGAATCTCCCAGACGCCGAGGGCAGCCAGCGCGATCGCGGCCACCCACAGAACGACGAAGCCCAGGGGCGCGCCGGCGATCGCGCGGAACGCGCCGGGCTGATCGGTCGCGCCGTCTCCTCCGAAGGCGACGACGACGGTGAAGACGCCGATGAGGATGTGGACGAGCCCGTCCGCGACGTATCCGCCGCGAGCGAGGACCTCGAAGATCGTGCTGGCCTCGGCGCGGCGCGCCGCCGATCTCACCTCCGCGCGTGCCATGGGTTCAGCCTAGAGAGCAGGCCCAGTGGCGCAGGAAGGACTTGCTTCTCAGCCCTCGCTGTGCAGGTGTTCGCCATGCTTCTCGCTCTGCCGCCGCTTGGTGGGCAGGGCGGCGCCGAACGCGATCACGCTGTAGCGGAGCACACGAGAGCTGTTCCGTTCCAGCTCCTGGGAGTGCGCGGATATCCGCTCGCGGTCTCGCGGACGGGGGTGAGCGGGCCGGGGCCGCGATCCGAACGGCCCCGGCCGGAGGACTCAGCCGGCAGGGTAGGCCGCGAGCTTGGTCATCGTGACCGTCTCGCCCTCGACGACGCCGGTGACTGCGACACTCGCCGTGCCGGCGGGGACGGATGTCAGCCGCGAGTTGATCGAGACGCTCGCAGACTTGCCCGGCGCCACCGCGAGGAAGGTCTTCGCGCCGTACGGGGTCTCGATGACGATGTCAACGGGGACGGACTCGTTGTTCGTCGCGACGACCGACACGTACTGCTTGCCCGCCAGAGTGCGGGTGGATGCCGCGACCCCCACGGCGAAGTGCTCGACCTCGAACTCGATGGCGACGGGCGTGCTGGCACGAGAGCCCAGAGCCTGAACGAGCTCGAACGAGTTCGCACCGCGCACAAGACCGTCGGTGATCTCGAGCTGCCACGTCCCGTCCGCGGCCACGACGGTCGTGGCGTGCCCGGGAGCGGTGCGTACCTCGGCGCCAGGGAGGCCGGTGCCGGCGAAGATCACCGGCTCATCCGGTCCGATCGTGCCCTCGGGTGCCTGCGCGACGGTGAGACCGCTCAGATCGGCGCGCTGGGTCAGCCACTCGTCGGGCGTCGTCGGGCGGTCGATGATCCGCGTCTCGCCCACGCATCCGTGCCATCCGTTGCGGGCAGCGTTGTCTACCCAGTCGGCTCCGATGATCCACGGCATGTCCGCCATGCCCGCCTGACCCGCGACGTTGTTCGCGTTGCGCAAGACAGGAGCACCGTCGACATACATCGTCGTGGTGCCGGCGGCCGCATCGTTGACGACGGCCACATGTGACCACGTGCCCACCATGATCTCGCCCGACCAGTTCACGCGGTCACCCTGCGCGGCATCGGCGGGAAGGCTCGTGAACTGGAACTCGCGCAGGTTCGAGATGCCGAGGGCGGTCGGCGAGGCCGTCCAGTCCCACTGCGTGCGCGGGGCGCCCATCAGGGAGCGGTTGCCCGTGCGGGTGATGGCCTTCGACCAGCCGTTGGCCGCGGCATCCCAGTCGGCATCCATCTTGACGAAGGTCTCGATGGTGTAGCCCTGGGTGAGATCGGCGTTGTTGATCGCTGCGTCGGCCGCTGTCGTGAGATAGCTGAAGCGCGAACCCGACGAATTGTCGAAGCAGGCTGCTGCGCCGTCGGATGAGAACCCGTGCACGTCCGTGTTCTCGATGGTGACGTCCTCCCACGTGGCGCCGACGGCAGCCGTGTCCGCCGGATCGACGCGCGTGAGGTCGTTGTCGCCGACGATGTCCTCGATCACCGTGTCGGCGTCGACGGTGCCGTCGTGGCCGTTGAACCGCCAGTGGGCGAGGGCGCCTTCAACCTGCACGAAGTCGAGCTCGTTGCCCGGCAGCTCCGTCGAGATGGGGTCTGGACCCTCGAAGCCGTCGAGGAGGATCGACCGCGCAGCGTTGCTCAACGACGGTTCGTCGGGCGTGCCCGCCGTGAATCCGGGGTGGAAGCCCTGGAAGCGCTCGCTGAAGTCGAAGTCCAGTGTGAAACGCTGGTGCGGACCGTCCAGCAGCGGCTGATCGTAGCTGGTCAGCGTCTCCTGGGGTTTGAAGGTGACCCAGGGCGAGCCCGTCTCGAGCGAGATGGTGTCATTGGTGAGGTCGAACTCGAGCAGGCCGAGATAGCCGTTCCCGCCCTCGTATGCCATCTGATAGTCCATGAGGATCTGGTGCACCGGGTGGCCGAAGTCGTTCGTCTTCACCTGGCGGGTGGCACCGTGGAAGTGACCGTTGAGCGTCATGAAGATCTGGTCGTTGCCCTTGATGAGCGTGTCCCACATGCGCGTGCTGTCGCCGGTCTCGACCGGCGTCGTCTGGTCGGCGGCGACGCCGAGGAGGGCGTGGTTGCTGAGGATCACCGGGACGGTCGGATGAGCGTCGAGGACGCTCTGTGCCCATTCGAGAGTCGCGTCGGACGGTCGCCATGACAGAGCCAGCGACATGAACTGCTGTCCTTCGGCTTCGAAGATGTGGAACTGGCTGAGGCCGGTGGCGTCGCTGCCCATGTAGGTCGACTGGGCTGCTGCGCGGGTCGCGCCGAACCAGCGGTTGAACGGCTCGTTGACGGCGTTGAGCTCGTTGTCCCATTTGCTGCTGTCCAGCACGTCGTGGTTGCCGGGAAGGATCGAATAGGAGAGGGCGGCATCCTCGAGTGTCTTCATCGCGCGGTCGGCTGCCTCCCACTCGCGCTGGGTGCCGGCGCGGTCCACGATGTCGCCCAGGTGTGCGGTGAACGGGATCCGGAGGTCGTCAGCGTGCTCGGCGATCCATTGGGTCTGGACCGCGAAGGGATCGGCGCCATATCGCGGGACGAACTGGTCGGACGAGTATCGGGAGTAGAACTGCGTGTCGGGCAGCACCGCGAGGGTGAACCGCGACGCGAGGTCGTCGACGGGTGCAGGATCGGCAGCCGCTGCGGTTGCGGGCACGGCTGCGAACGCGCCGGCCGCGAGGCCCGCGGTTGCAAAGAGCGCGGTGCAGCGACGCGCGAGCCGACGCATCGGACGGGTTGTGGACGAGACCACGGATACTCCGTTCATGAGGGGAGGGGAGCGCGTCTTGCCGTCGGGATCGGGCGGACGCTCGGCCTCGACATTCGTTGGGGTCGGTAACGGAGAGGTTGCGCGCAGGGCATCGGCAGGTGGACTGCCAATCAACTGGATGCGTGCGCCGCGCGGACGGCGGGTGACCGCCGCATCGGCGAGCGACCTATCATGGTGCGGATGATCCGTGAGGCCCGTCACCCCCGCGGGACCGGCTGGAGCATCGCGCCGCGTCTGGTCCATGGCGCGCCTCCGGCCGCGCTCGTGATCGTCGGAGCGCTGGCGCTGCTCGTGGGCCTTCTGATCGTCACGCGCCCGCTCACATCACTGTTCCTGCTGACGGTGTACGTCGGACTCAGTGCGATCTTCACCGGTGTCGCGCGGATGCTGGGCGCCCCGGAGTCGGCCGTGTGGTCCCGCGTCGGATTCGGCGCGCTGTGGATCGTGCTGGGCCTTGCCATCCTCGTCGGACTGGGGCGCACGCTCGAGCTGCTGCCGCAGCTCATCGCCGTGCTGCTTCTCGTGGGCGGGCTCGCCTCGCTCTATGACGCGTTCACGCGCGGGCGGGTCAGTCAGCGCGTCCTCGCCGCCGCGTGGGGCGGTGCCCAGCTGGTGTTCGGCATCCTCGCCTTCTCGTGGCCGGATGTGACGGTCCTCGTCGTCGCGATCGTCTTCGGGGTGCGCACGATCGTCTTCGGCGCGACGCTGGTGGTCCGCGCGGTGCGCGCGTTCGTCGCCGGCGGTCGCAACGTGCCCGCGGACGTCGGCGCTCGCACAGAAGACGACGGAGAGCGAACGGATGCCACGACCGGCGCGGCGCGTCCGCGCCGCACGCGCGGCGCCTGGGCGGCGGCAGGGCGCTACGGCGTCGCGGGTCTGCTCGTCGCCCTGGCGGCCGGCGGCTGGTGGGCCAGCTCGTGGCTGTCGGAGGGCGCGCCCGTCGTCGACGCGTTCTACGACCCGCCCGCGGTCGTGCCCTACGAGCACGGGCGCCTGATCCGTGTCGGAGAGTTCGCGGGGCAGGAGCCGGTGGGTGCACAGGTCCACCGCATCCTCTACACCACGCGCGATGCGGTCGGTCAGCCGGCGGTCGCGAGCGCTCTGGTCATCGTTCCCGACGAGCGGCCGCCGGGGGCGCGCCCGGTCATCGCGTGGAATCACGGCACGACGGGGGTGGCGCGTGGCTGCGCACCGAGCCTGCGAGACGCCTCCGCGACGAAATGGGCCATCCCCGCGCTCGACGATGTGATCCGGCGGGGATGGATCGTGGTCGCGTCGGACTACTCGGGGCAGGGGGCGCCCGGCGTGTTCCCCTATCTCATCGGGAGGGGCGAGGCCCGCTCGTCGCTGGACGCGGTGCTTGCCGCCCGGGAGCTGGACGACGTGACGCTGTCGACGCGCACCGTCGCGTGGGGGCATTCTCAGGGCGGACATGCCGCGCTGTGGATGTCGCAGATCGTGGAGGACTACGCTCCCGATCTCGACATGCTCGGCACCGCCGTGCTCGCACCGGCGGCGGATCCGCTTGCACTGGCGGACGAGCTCACCCGGGGCGATGCCGGCGTACTCCTGTCGATCCTCATCTCGTGGGTGCTGGTGCCGTACGCCGACACGTACGGCGACGTCGACCTGTCGCGCTACATCGCGCCCGGTGCCGAGGCGATCGTCCGTGAGATGACGCAGCGCTGTCCGTCCGAGCCGGGCGTGATGGTCTCGGTCGCCACGGCGCTCGGGGTGGCCGAGGACCGGCCGCTGTACGTCGGCGATCTCACCGCCGGGCCGCTGGGCAGACGTCTGGCCGACAACGTCCCCGCAGGTCCGTGGGATCATCCGCTGCTGGTCGCGTGGGGCACCGAGGACGAGGTCATTCCGCCGCGGCTGCAGCAGGAGTTCGTCGATCGCCTGTGCGCGGAAGGGGAGCAGGTGCGCCGGCTGGCATACCGCGGATACGACCATCTGGGAACGCTGCTGCCGGGGTCGAGCTTCCTGCCGGTTCTCGTCGACTGGACGGAGGCGAGGCTCACCCGCACCGACAGTCACGTGGACGACTGCAGTCGGTGAGTCATGGCGCGCCCGCTCGGGCGCGCATACCGGATTCACGCAGCCGGGCATCGGGTAACGTTGTAGGGTTCCGGGGCGCGTCGACGCACCGGTGAGAGCTGAATACGGAGGCCACTGTGGACATCGATCTCGGACTGCTTCGGACGGTCGAGCGTGAGAAGGAGATCCCGTTCGACGAGCTGGTGCGCATCATCGAGCAGGCGATCCTCACCGCGTATGCCAAGCACACGTCGCCCACCGGCGAGCTGCCGGAGGGCGCCCGCTCGGAGCTCGACCGCAAGACCGGCCACGTCGCCGTCTTCATCCCGGTGCTCGACGAAGAGGGCGCCGTCATCGGCGAGGAGGAGAGCACTCCCGAGGACTTCGGCCGCATCGCCGCCTTCGCCGCCAAACAGGTCATCAGCCAGCGCCTGCGCGACATCGCCGACGACGCCGTGCTGGGGGAGTTCCGCGGCAAGGAGGGCGACATCGTCGCCGGCATCGTGCAGCAGGGCCCGAACCCCCGCATGGTGCACGTCGACCTCGGCACGGTCGAGGCGATCCTGCCCCCTGAGGAGCAGGTGCCCGGCGAGGACTACGCGCACGGCTCACGCCTGCGGGTGTACGTCACGAGCGTCTCGAAGGGCGCCAAGGGTCCCGCCATCACGGTGTCGCGCACGCACCCGGGCCTCGTCCGCAAGCTGTTCGCGCTCGAGGTGCCCGAGATCCCGGCCGGACTGGTCGAGATCGTCTCGCTCGCCCGCGAGGCCGGCCACCGCACCAAGATCGCCGTGAAGGCCAACGACCCGTCGATCAACGCCAAGGGGGCCTGCATCGGCGAACTCGGGCGTCGTGTGCGCGCGGTCACCGAAGAGCTCGGCGGCGAGAAGATCGACATCGTGGACTACGACCCGGAGCTGGCGAAGTTCGTCGCGAACGCACTGTCGCCGGCGAAGGTGACGTCGAGCTTCGTGCTGGATGTCTCGAGCAAGGCGGTTCGGGCGCTCGTGCCCGACTACCAGCTGTCGCTGGCGATCGGCAAGGAAGGGCAGAACGCCCGCCTGGCCGCCAAGCTCACCGGCGCCAAGATCGACATCCAGCCCGACAGCATCTTGGAATCCTGAGGCGCAGGCCGGGCGGAGGGTCAGGGGCGCAGGCCCCGGGGTGTAGAATGGAACCTGTACGAACGTGCGTCGGATGCCGCACGCGTGCTCCCCGGTCCTCCCTTCTCAGGGTGGTCGCCATCGATTCGGTCCTCATTCCCGACGGCCGCGCTTCGATGCCCGGGCGGGGCGCGTGGGTGCACGAGACCAGCGAGTGCGTGGACACCGCCATCCGGCGCCGCGCCTTCGTGCGAGCATTGCGTGTGCCGGGTCCGCTCGACACGCAGACCATCGAACAGTACCTACAGCGAACCAAAGGCTGAATGGCTATGGGAACAAAGTGAACGGCTCGAAATGAGTCCCGTCCGCGACTAACGGTCTGCCCTGTCTGGGTAGACCCCAGACAGGAGAATTGTGGCTGCCAAACCACGCGTGCACGAGATCGCCTCTGAGCTCGGCGTCGACAGCAAAGTCGCGCTCGAGAAGCTGAAGGCGCTGGGCGAATACGTCAAGAGCCCCTCGTCGACCATCGAGCCCCCCGTGGCTCGCAAGCTGCGCGCCGCCCTCGAGGCGGACGGCGCAGCGAAGCCGGCTGCCGACGCCAAGCCGGCGGCCGCCGCGGCCAAGCCGGCCGCGCGTCCCGGCCCGTCCCGGCCGTCTGCGCCCGCCGCGAAGCCGGCGGCTCCGGCGCCCGCAGCGCCCGCGCCGCCAGCGCCGGCTCCCGCTGCGGCCCCGGCCGCTCCGGCTGCTCAGGCGCCCGCTCCGGCGGCGCCCGCCGAAGCCGCAGCACCGTCTGCGCCCGCGGCACCCAAACCTGGTGGCGCAGCAGCGCCGCAGGCGCCGCGCCCCGGCGGCACGCCGCGTCCGGGGAACAACCCCTTCGCCTCGTCGCAGGGCATGGGCCAGCGTCCCGCCGGCCCCCGTCCGGGCAACAACCCCTTCGCCTCGGCGCAGGGCATGGGCCAGCGTCCGACCCCCGGCAACATCCCGCGGCCCCAGGCGCCTCGCCCGGGCGCACCTCGTCCGGGCGCTCCGCGCCAGGGCGGCGCGGGTCGTCCCGGTGGCGGCGGTCGTCCCGGCGCTCCGTTCCAGCAGCGTCCCGGCGGTCCCGGTCGTCCCGGCGGTGCCGGTGGCGCCGGTGGTTTCCAGCGTCCCGGTGGCGGACCGCCCGCGGGCGGCTTCGCCGGTCGTCCCGGTGGCGGCGGCGGTCGTGGCCGTGGCCCCGGCGGTGGCACCGCGGGTGCGTTCGGCAAGGGCGGCGGCAAGTCGAAGCAGCGCAAGTCGCGTCGTGCGAAGCGGCAGGAATTCGAGATGCGGTCGGCGCCGGTCGTCGGTGGCGTCAACGTCTCCAAGGGCAACGGCGAGATCATCCGTCTGCGTCGCGGCGCGTCGATCGCGGACTTCGCCGACAAGCTCGAGGCCCTGCGCGGCTACACCGTGCAGCCCGGCACGCTCGTGACCATCCTGTTCAACCTGGGTGAGATGGCGACCGCGACCGAGTCTCTGGACGAGGCCACCTTCGAGGTGCTCGGCGCCGAGCTCGGCTACAAGATCCAGATGGTCTCGCCCGAGGACGAGGACAAAGAGCTCCTGGAGGGCTTCGGTCTCGACCTCGAGGCCGAGCTGGAGGCGGAGAACGAGGAAGACCTCGAGATCCGTCCCCCCGTGGTCACCGTCATGGGCCACGTCGACCACGGTAAGACGCGACTGCTCGACGCCATCCGTCAGACCAATGTGGTCGCGGGCGAGGCCGGCGGCATCACGCAGCACATCGGTGCGTACCAGGTCTGGACCGAGCACGAGGGCATCGAGCGTGCGATCACCTTCATCGACACCCCGGGTCACGAGGCGTTCACCGCCATGCGTGCCCGTGGTGCGCAGGTGACCGACCTCGCCATCCTCGTGGTCGCCGCCGACGACGGCATCATGCCGCAGACGGTGGAGGCCCTCAACCACGCGCAGGCGGCGAACGTGCCGATCGTGGTCGCGGTGAACAAGGTCGACAAGCCCGACGCCAACCCGGCCAAGGTGCGCCAGCAGCTCACGGAATACGGGCTGGTGGCCGAGGAGTACGGCGGCGACGTCATGTTCGTGGATGTCTCGGCTCGTCAGGGCACCGGCATCCAGGAGCTCCTCGATGCCGTCCTGCTGACCGCGGACGCGGGGCTCGACCTCACGGCGAACCCGAACAAGGCCGCGCGCGGTGTCGCGATCGAAGCGAAGCTCGACAAGGGTCGCGGATCGGTCGCCACAGTGCTCATCCAGTCCGGAACGCTGCGCGTCGGCGACGCGATCGTCGCAGGCACGGCATACGGCCGTGTGCGTGCGATGGCCGACGAGAACGGCGACGCGGTCGAAGAGGCGTACCCCTCGCGGCCCGTGCAGGTGCAGGGTCTCAACTCGGTGCCGCGCGCCGGCGACACGTTCATCGTGACCGAGGAGGACCGCACCGCCCGTCAGATCGCCGAGAAGCGCGAGGCTGCCGAGCGCAACGCCCAGCTGGCCAAGGCCCGCAAGCGCATCTCGCTCGAGGACTTCACCCGCGCTCTCGAAGAGGGCAAGGTCGAGTCGCTCAACCTCATCATCAAGGGTGACGTCTCCGGTGCCGTCGAGGCGCTCGAGGAGTCGCTGCTCAAGATCGAGGTCGACGACTCCGTGCAGCTGCGGATCATCCACCGCGGCGTCGGCGCGATCACCGAGTCCGACATCAACCTCGCGACGATCGACAACGCGATCGTCATCGGATTCAACGTCCGCCCCGACACGAAGGCGCGCGAGCGCGCCTCGCGCGAGGGTGTGGACGTCCGGTTCTACTCGGTCATCTACAACGCGATCGACGACGTGGAGCAGTCGCTCAAGGGCCTGCTCAAGCCGGAGTACGAAGAGGTCCAGTCGGGTGTGGCCGAGATCCGCGAGGTGTTCCGCTCCTCCAAGTTCGGAAACATCGCCGGTGTCATCGTCCGCTCGGGCACGATCACGCGCAACGCCAAGGCACGCGTCATCCGCGACGGCGTGGTCCTCGCCGACGGTCTGGCGATCGAGTCGCTGCGCCGCTTCAAGGACGACGTCACCGAGGTGCGCACGGACTTCGAAGCCGGTATCGGCCTCGGCAAGTTCAACGACATCCAGGTCGGCGACGAGATCGAGACCACAGAGCTGGTCGAGAAGCCGCGAGGCTGATCGCATTCGGTGAGGGGTGCCGTGGGCTCGACTGAGCCACGGCGCCCCTCACCCGTTGAAAGGAAGAGTCATGGCAGGGGAACGTCAGGCACGCCTCGGAGACCGCATCCGCGTGGTCCTCGCCGAGCGCCTCGAGAAGGGGCTGCGAGACCCGCGCCTCGGATTCGTGACGATCACCGACGTACGGGTGACCGGCGACCTGCAGCACGCGTCGGTGTTCTACACCGTGCTCGGTTCGGACGAGGAGCGTGAAGCATCGGCGCAGGCCCTGAAGTCGGCGACCGGGATGCTGCGCTCAGAGCTGGGCAAGCACCTGAACGTGCGGCTCACGCCGTCGCTGGAGTTCATCCCCGACGCGCTCCCCGACACGGCGGGGCACATCGCGGACCTGCTGCGCGAGGCCCGCGAGCGTGATGAGGCCGTGGCGGGGATCGCCGCAGCAGCGTCGTACGCGGGCGAGGCCGACCCCTACGTCAAGCCGCGAGAGGCCGACGAGGACGACGACTGATCCGTCGTCCGACGCGCTGACAGTCCGGCAGTTCGGGCAGTCACCCGGGCAGACGGAGCAGTCCGTCGGATGCTTCGGCCAGCCCGTCGGCGATGAGGGAGTCGATCGCGCGGTCGCGCTGACCGGCGTCAGGCCAGTCCGGCACGACCTCGGTCAACGGCACCGCGTGGGCGGCGGCATCCCTCAGGGTCTTGAGGACCGCACCACGCGCCTGCCGGTCGCTGCCTTCGTACCGTGCCTGCCGGCGGCGCGTGTCGCCCGTGTCGGGGTACCCGGCGGCGCGCCACGCGCACTGCGCGGCGACCGGACAGGCTTCGCATCGCGGGACGCGCGCGACGCAGACCGTGGCGCCGAGCTCCATGGCGGCAGCGTTCACCACGGCGGCGGCACGGATGTCGTCGGGAAGAAGGGCCTCCATCGCGGTGAGGTCGTGCCGGGACGGCGGTCCCGGCTGCGACCGGCCGTCGACAGCCCGCGCGAGCACGCGTCTGGTGTTCGTGTCGACGACGGGATGCCGGTCGCCGTACGCGAATACCGCCACCGCTCTCGCGGTGTAGTCGCCGATGCCGGTGAGCGCCAGCAGCTGGTCGACGTCAAGGGGGACGACGCCGCCGTGACGATCCCGGATCTCGACGGCCGCGCGATGCAGCCAGAGCGCCCGTCGCGGGTAGCCGAGGTTGGCCCATTGCCGCACCGCCTCGGCGGGGGCATCCGCCGCCAGCGCGGCCGGCGTGGGCCAGCGGGTGAGCCACCGCTCGAGGTGGGGGACGACACGGTTGACTGGCGTCTGCTGCAGCATGAACTCGCTGACGAGCACTCCCCACGCACCGAAGCCTGGTCGGCGCCACGGCAGATCCCGGGCATTGTCGCGATACCACGCGGCGAGCGGGGTCGCGAGGTCGGGCATGCCTTCGAGCCTAAGCCGCCCGCCGTAGGCTGGAGGCATGCGCCTTCCCGTCACGCCCACGACCACGCTGTGGCGTGACCTCCGGGACGACGTGCGCCGCCACTACCCGGCCGGGCGGGTGATCGTCGCCGTCGACGGGATCGACGGCGCGGGAAAGACCGTCTTCGCCGATGGTCTCGCCGAGACCTTCGCCGAGATCGGCGCTGCGGTGTTCCGGGCGTCGATCGACGACTTCCATCGGCCTCGCTCGGAGAGATATGCACGAGGCAGCATGAGTCCGGAGGGGTTCTACCGCGACTCGTTCGACTACCCGACCTTCCGCCGCGTGCTCGTGGATCCGTTCCGCGACGGTGCGCAGGCAGGCGCCGGCACCGGGTTCCAGCTGGCCGCTTTCGACCTCGCCCGAGATGCGCGCGCCGAGTCGCAATGGGTCACGGCGCCACGCGACGCCGTGCTCGTGATCGATGGCGTGTTCCTGCACCGCGCCGAGCTGCGAGACCTGTGGGATTGGTCGGTGTGGCTCGAGGTGCCCTGGCCGGTGGCATACGCCCGCATGGCACTGCGCGACGGCAGCGACCCCGATCCGGACGCGCCGTCGAACGCGCGCTACCGGCAGGGACAGGAGATCTATCTGCGTGAGGCGCGCCCCGCAGAGGCCGCGTCCGCGATCGTCGACAACGCCGATCTCGCGCACCCTCGCCGTGTCTTCCGTGGAGTTCGCTGATGGTCGCGCCCGGCATCCTCCTCGTCGACAAGCCCGGCGGCATGACGTCGCACGATGTGGTCGCGCGAGCCCGGCGCGCACTCGGCACGCGCAAGATCGGGCACGCCGGCACGCTCGACCCGATGGCCACCGGCCTGCTCGTGCTCGGCGTCGAGGCCGCCACCCGGCTACTGACGTTCGTGGTGGGTCTCGACAAGACGTACGAGGCGACCATCCGGCTCGGTGTCGCGACCGACACCGACGACGCCGACGGCCAGGTCGTGTCGACGACGGATGCCGCATCCCTGACATCTTCGGCAATCGTTGAGGGCGTCGACGCGCTGACCGGGCGTATCGCCCAGGTGCCGAGCACCTTCTCGGCGATCAAGGTAGAAGGGCGCCGCGCGTACGACCTGGCGCGCTCCGGGCAGGACGTGCAGCTCAAGGCACGGGAGGTCACGGTGTCGCGCTTCGACGTCCTGGCGCGGCGGGAGGTCAGTGACGCGGAAGCGGGCTTCGTCGACCTCGATGTGGTCGTGGATTGCTCCAGCGGCACCTACATCCGCTCGCTCGCGCGCGACCTGGGTGCCGGCCTCGGCGTCGGGGGACACCTCACGGCGCTGCGCCGGACACGCATCGGCCCGTTCACCGTCCAGGACGCGCATGGGCTGGACACGCTCGCGAGTGCACCGATGGTCTCGCCCGCGGACGCCGCGGTGTCCGTTCTCGGACGCTTCCACGTCACAGCCGACGAGGCGCGGGATCTGCGGCATGGCAAGCGCCTGACGGGTGGGGCCGCACGACTCCCGACGACGCCGATGGCGGCCGTGGATCCCGGCGGCGCGCTGGTGGGGATCGTCGAGCGCCGCGGCGGCGACGTCAAGAGCGCGATGAACATGCCCGAGGAGGCATCAGCATGATCCTGTGGTTCACGATCGCGCAACTGGTCGTCGCGGTCGGCGCCGGGCTGTTCTGCGTCATCGCCGGCCTCGCCGGTCGCCGCCCGAGCGACTGGACAGTCGGCGCGCTCGCCCTCGTCGAGCTGCTCCTCGTCGCCCAGATCGTGATCGCGATCATCGCGCCCCTCGCCGGCAACCCCCCGACCGGGAGCCTGCTGGAGTTCTGGGTCTACCTCGTGTCGGCCGCGCTGCTGCCGCTGGCGGCGGTCGCATGGGCGCTGCTCGAGCGCAGCCGCTGGAGCACGGTGATCATGGGCATCGCGGCGCTGTCGATCGCCGTGATGGTGTGGCGCATGCAGGTCATCTGGACCGTCCAGGTCGCGTGATCGCCGCCCGGCAGGGCCGCACATCCGCGCGGCGCCGGGGGAGCGGCATCCGAACTAAAATCGAGGGGATATGTCGACGCCGCCCCGCCCTCGCATGACCGGAATCGGCCGCGTGCTCGTGATCGTGTACGCGATCATGGCGCTCGCCGCCACCGGCCGCTCCTTCGTCCAGATCGTGCAGCGGTTCGACGAGGCACCGCTGGCCTACACGCTGTCGGCGGTGTCGGCCGTCGTCTACATCGTCGCGACGCTCGCCCTGGTGTTCGCGGGCCGGCGCGGCTGGTATCTGGTGGCCTGGGTGGCGATCGTGTTCGAGCTCGTGGGGGTGTTGGTCGTCGGCACTCTGAGCCTCGCCGTCCCCGAGCTGTTCGCCCACGACTCGGTCTGGTCGTGGTTCGGGCGCGGCTACGTCTTCGTTCCGCTCGTGCTGCCGTTCCTCGGCCTGTGGTGGCTGGTGACGCACCGGCCCGCGGCATCCGTCCCCGTCACCGCAGCTGCGGAGGCGAGGTCGTGATCGTCTTCCGCGCCCCGGGCGATGTCCCGGCCGGGTTCGGCCCCTCCGTGGTCGCGATCGGCAAGTTCGACGGCGTGCACTCGGGTCACCGAGCGGTGATCGACCGCGCCCGCGTGGATGCCGCCGCCGCGGGGGCCCGCGTGGTCGCGGTCACCTTCGACCGCAACCCGCTCGCTCTGCTGCGTCCCGAGATCTGCCCCGACAGCCTGGTCAGCGCGGGGCAGAAGCTGCAGCTGCTGGCCGACACCGGGGTCGACGCGACGCTCATGCTCACCTTCGATCGCGCACTGGCAGACCTCGGCGCCCGCGAGTTCGTCGAGCACGTGCTCGTCGGCGCACTGGGGGTGCGGATCGTGCTCGTCGGCGCCGACTTCCGCTTCGGCCGCGGCGGTGCGGGCAACCCCGAACTGCTGCGCGAGCTCGGCGCCGAGTTCGGGTTCGAGGTCGACGTGATCGAGGACGTGAGAGCGATCGACGAGGGGCGCCGGGTGTCTTCCACATGGGTGCGCGAGCTGCTGACCGAAGGCGACGTCGCGGGTGCCGCGCGGCTCCTCGGCCGTCCGCACGCGGTGCGCGGCGAGGTCGTCCACGGCCTCAAGCGCGGACGCGAGCTGGGCTTCCCGACCGCGAATCTCGCCGCCGACCTCGAGGGATTCGTGCCCGCCGAGGGCGTGTACGCCGGCTGGCTGGTCGATGGCGGCGCACCGGGCGACGGCGCCCTGAATCCCCGCAGCAGCGTGCGCTATCCGGCGGCGATCAGCGTGGGCACGAACCCCACCTTCGACGACATCGACGTGCCGCAGGTCGAGGCGTACGTGCTCGACGAGACGGATCTCGACCTGTACGGGCACGTCGTCGACGTCGAGTTCGTCGAGCGGATCCGTGGCATGGTCGCGTTCGAAGGAGTTGAGCCGCTCATCACGCAGATGACCGACGACGTCGCGCAAGTGCGGCGCGAGCTGTCCTGACCGGCCGCGCCGTAGACCCGCGCGCCCTCCGACGCCTACGATCGAGGCGTGAATCCGCTGGAACTCCTCGCCGCCGACGCCGCCGCCGCGAATCCCGTCAACCTGTGGGGTGCGCTCGGCTGCGCCGTCGCGTACTCGGCGTCGCTGCTGGCCACGCTCGATGCGTTCGCCGACCTGATCCTCTCGCGCGGTGACTCGCCCGCCGGGAGGCTCACACCCGGGGTAGGCTTGAAGTTCGCATCCAAGCTGGCGGCCGCGGCGATCGCGGTCATCTCGGCGGCGATCGTCCTCGCCCTGGACGAGAACTGGTTCGCCTTCTCGACACTGTCGATCGCGTTCGTGGTCGTCGTCGGGATCGGCGTCGTCGTCCTGCTGCGGCACTCGAGGACGAGCGTCCCGCAACCCGCGCCGGCCAAGACCACCGGGTGAGGCGTCCTCGCCCTCGCACGAGCCACATGACTGAGGGAGAACAATGAGCCGGACCGACCTGCAGACGCTGCCCGAGCGGGCCGTCGAGCTGCTCGGCGGCGAGCCCGACGACACCACCCTGCGGCGCTACCTGCACGGGCTGGCAGGCGTGGACGCCGTCGGTCTCGAGCAGCGCGCGGCGGGCTTGGGCACCCGCTCGATCAAGACGACGTCCAAGGCGTGGGCGCTCGACAAGATCATCGAGCTCATCGACCTCACGACCCTCGAGGGCGCCGACACGCCGGGCAAGGTGCGCTCGCTCGTTGCGAAGGCGTTGAATCCGGATGCCTCCGACCCGACGTGTCCGCGAGTCGCGGCCGTCTGTGTGTATGGCGACATGGTGCCGCACGCCGTGGCAGCGCTCGGTTCCGCTCACGGCGACCCCGACGAAGGCGGCGTCTCGGTCGCTGCGGTAGCGACGGCGTTCCCGAGCGGACGTGCGTCGCTGGAGATCAAGCTCGCCGACACCGCGGAGGCCGTGGCGCACGGCGCGGACGAGATCGACATGGTGATCGACCGCGGCGCGTTCCTCGCCGGCCGGTACGGGCTGGTGTTCGACCAGATCGCCCGCGTGAAGCAGGCGTGCCGTCGCGAAGACGGCACGTACGCGTCGCTCAAGGTGATCCTCGAGACCGGTGAGCTCAACACATACGACAACGTCAAACGCGCTTCGTGGCTGTCGATCCTCGCGGGCGGCGACTTCATCAAGACCTCCACCGGCAAGGTGTCGCCGGCGGCGACCCTCCCCGTCACGCTGCTGATGCTCGAGGTCGTGCGCGACTGGCATCGTGCGACGGGCGAGAAGGTCGGCGTCAAGCCCGCGGGCGGCATCCGCACGTCCAAGGACGCCATCAAGTACCTCGTGACCGTCGCCGAGACCGTGGGCGAGGAGTGGCTGCAGCCGCACCTCTTCCGGTACGGAGCATCCAGCCTCCTCAACGACGTGCTGCTGCAGCGTCAGAAGCTGAAGACCGGGCACTACTCCGGCGCCGACTACGTCACGATCGACTAAGACAGACAAGGCGACTAGGACTGACATGAGTTTCCTCGAATACGCCCCGGCTCCCGAGTCCCGGGCGATCCTCTCACTGAAGCCCGAGTACGGCCTCTTCATCGACGGCGACTTCCGGGAGGGCACGGGCGAATCCTTCGCCACCATCTCTCCGGCCGACGAGAAGCACATCGCCACGATCGCCTCGGCGAGCGAGGCGGATGTCGATGCCGCGGTCGTCGCCGCCCGTCGCGCCTTCGACAAGACCTGGTCGAAGATGAGCGGACGCGACCGGGGCAAGTACCTCTTCCGCATCGCGCGCCTGGTGCAGGAGCGCGCCCGCGAGCTGGCGGTCGCGGAGAGCCTCGACAACGGCAAGCCGATCAAGGAGAGCCGCGACGTCGACGTGCCGCTGGTCGCCGCGTGGTTCTTCTACTACGCAGGCTGGGCTGACAAGCTCGACTACGCGGGCCTCGGGGCCGACCCGAAGCCGCTCGGTGTCGCCGGACAGGTGATCCCCTGGAACTTCCCGCTGCTCATGCTCGCGTGGAAGATCGCACCGGCGCTCGCCGCGGGCAACACCGTCGTCATCAAGCCGGCCGAGACGACGCCTCTGTCGGCACTCATCTTCGCCGAGATCCTGCAGCAGGCCGACCTGCCGCCCGGCGTCGTCAACATCGTCACCGGTGCAGGGTCGACGGGGGCGGCCATCGTGCGGCACCCCGATGTCGACAAGGTCGCCTTCACCGGCTCGACCGGCGTGGGTCGCGAGATCGCGAAGTCCGTCGCCGGCACCGACAAGAAGCTGACGCTCGAGCTCGGCGGCAAGGCCGCGAACATCGTGTTCGAAGACGCTCCGATCGACCAGGCGATCGAGGGCATCGTCAACGGCATCTTCTTCAACCAGGGCCACGTGTGCTGCGCCGGCAGCCGGCTGCTCGTGCAGGAGTCGATCCACGATGAGGTCGTCGACCGACTCAAGAGCCGCCTGTCGACGCTGCGGCTGGGCGATCCACTGGACAAGAACACCGACATCGGCGCCATCAATTCGCGCGAGCAGCTGGACCGCATCCGCGAGCTCAGCCGCATCGGCGAGGAGGAGGGCGCAGAGCGCTGGAGCGCGGACTGCGTCATCCCCGACAACGGCTTCTGGTTCGCGCCGACGATCTTCACGAATGTGCAGGCCAGCCACCGCATCGCCCGCGACGAGATCTTCGGGCCGGTGCTGTCGGTGCTCACCTTCCGCACGCCGTCCGAGGCGATCGACAAGGCGAACAACACTCCCTACGGGCTGTCGGCGGGCATTTGGTCCGACAAGGGCTCCCGCATCCTCGCCGTGGCCGATCGGCTGCGCGCTGGCGTGGTGTGGGCGAACACGTTCAACCGATTCGACCCGTCCTCGCCGTTCGGCGGGTACAAGGAATCCGGGTACGGTCGCGAGGGCGGCCGCCACGGACTGGCCGCCTACCTGAAGGGAGCGCGCGCATGAGCAAGCGACTCAGCGTTCCGAAGACGTACAAGCTCTTCATCGGCGGCGCCTTCCCGCGCAGCGAGTCCGGCCGCACCTACGAGGTCGTCTCGAACAAGGGCGCGTTCCTGGCCAATGCGGCGCTGGCCTCCCGCAAGGACGCACGGGATGCTGTCGTCGCAGCTCGTGGCGCCGTCAAGGGCTGGTCGGGCGCCACCGCCTACAACCGCGGTCAGGTGCTGTATCGCGTGGCCGAGCTGCTCGAGGGCCGCCGCGCGCAGTTCGTCGACGAGATCGTGCAGCAGACCGGGGTGTCGGCGTCGGCCGCGACCGCAGAAGTCGACGAAGCGATCGACCGCTGGGTCTGGTACGCCGGCTGGTGTGACAAGTTCGGGCAGGTTGCCGGCAACGGCAACCCCGTCGCCGGCCCTTACTTCAACATCTCCGTGCCCGAGCCCACCGGGGTCGTCGGCGTCATCGCCCCGCAGGACACGGCCCTCGTCGGGCTGGTCTCGGCCATCGCCCCGGCACTCGTGACCGGCAATTCGGTGGTCGTCGTAGCGGCGCAGCGCTACCCGCTGTCGGCGATCTCGCTCGCCGAGGTGCTGGCCACCTCGGATGTGCCCGGCGGTGTCGTCAACGTGCTGACCGGCTCGCCCGCCGAGCTCGCGCCATGGCTGGCGTCCCACCCCGACGTGCATGCGCTCGACCTCGTCGGCGCCGGCGACCTGGACTGGGTCGATCTGCAGATCGCTGCCGCCGAGACGCTCACACGCGTCCTTCCTCCCGAGAACGGGACGGATGCCGCGGCCCCGAGCCTGCAGCGAATCGCCGCCTTCACCGAGACCAAGACCGTCTGGCACACCAAGAGCCTGGTCTAGTGCTTGACCGCCGCTGCGGCCGCATCCCCGCCTGGACCGCCCGCCTCGGGCAGCGGTGGGATACCTACGACGTCGCCCCGTTCAACCTGTACAACGTGATCTGGTGCGTCCAGAACTGGGTGCGGTCGGGAACGACCGACTAGGCCCCGGGAACGGAGAAGGCCCTGCCTCCCGGGTGGGAAGCGGGGCCTTCACTTGCTGGCTATGCGAACATCTGGCGCAGAACGTCGAGGTCGCCTCGGTCGAGCGCCTGCGCGATCAGGTCGGCGTCAGCCAGACGGGGGAACATCTCTCGCAGACCGTCCGCGAAGATGGTGCGCATGGCATCGACGTCGCCCGCGTGAGCGGCCCGACTCATGGCCTGCAGTGCGAGCTGATATGGGACCTGTTCGAATCCTCCAGGCGCGTCGGGCGGGATGTAGTAGTCGACCCAGGGGATCGAGCTGTCAGGAGCGAGCAGCAGCACCTCGCCGGGCGCGATCATGTGCGTGTGGTTGAGGCCGCTGATGGCCAGCGGGTTCTCGATGCAGAATCGGTCGCCGATCGCTAAGAGCGCGTCACCGGGCGCGACGGTGTACGTCTTGACCCGACCCTCGTCGTCGAGGCCTACGGTGCCAGCGGCGAGGTCGCGAGCGCCCATGTCGACGAGATCGCCGCTCAGGCTGGCGTGCATGCGACCCGTGTTGATCCAGGCCCGCTCCGCACACGGGTCGGTGTCGACGACGGCCGCCGGCTCGGTGGCCGGGAGTTCGAGCGTTGCGGCGGCGGTCGGCTCCAGAGTCTCGGCGAAACTGCCCACCCCCTCCGCTGCGCTGTGCGCGGCCTGACCGAAGGTGGCGACTGCAGGAGCGGCAAGGGCGACAAGGCCGGCCACGACCAGCACGGACGTCGCGACGGTGATCTTGGCCGAGAGTTTCATCATCGCGAATGTACCGGGTGCGAGGTCGCCGGGACCAGAGCTTGTCGCTCGCCGACCGCGAATCGGATCCGCAGGTGCGGACCGGGCCGGCGACTCGCCGCGTTGCGGCATCCAGCGACCGGCGTGGCGCGGCGAACATCCGCTGCGGCGGATCCGATTCTGAGTCCGCGCGACGGGAGATGGCGGAGCAGGTGCAGGATGCCTCGGGGTGGCGGGTCAGGCCAGCTCGAGGCCTGCACCCCAGTGGCCGGGCTCGGCCAGCTCGCCGTAGTGCACGTCGATGTCGTGCGGCGACACCGACGCGACGCACGCGAGGAGCGACAACGTCGGGTAGCCGTGGGGGCGGTTGTCGCGGATGATCGCGCGGTCATCGGTGCTGCCCAGCTCCGCCGACCTCTGCAAGACGGCGACCCACGGCATCCACCATCGTTCGCCGTCGATGGGTTCGGCGGCGCGGAACTCGCCCAGCCACCGCGCGATCCGCGGCGTCGTGGGGTCGTCGACGTCGTCGTGCGCGATCATGTGCGTGCCGGGTGCCAGATCCACCGCACGCAGTGCAGAGCCGTTCCATGTCAGCACACGCGCGCGGGGGCCGGCGACCTCGACGAGATTGAAGCCGTGGGTCGCGGGCTCGCCGACGGGGGAGCGGCCGGCGACCGATTCGAGCACGATGCCCCCGCGGGATACCAGCTCGGATTCCGGGCGGGTCGACACGTCCGCGCGGTTTAGCAGCACGGCGAGCCGCCCGGTCTCGGGCTCGGCCGCAAGCCACGCGCCTCCGGCACGCACGTCCCGCACGCCGACGATGCCCGCGTGCGGCTCGGGCCACCACCGCCCGAGCGGGTTCCAGGGGCGGGCAGGGTCTTCGTCGCGGATCGCCAGCACGCGCGTCGGCTGGTCGGCCGACGCGGGAACACGGATGACGACGGTGCACATCTTTCAGCTCCTGCCTGTCGCGATCCGGTGTCGTGCCAAGATCGGAGGGTGTTCGTCGTAGTCGGAGTCACGGGCGGGATCGCCGCCTACAAGACGGTGCAGCTCGTGCGCCTCCTGGTGAAGGAGGGGCACGAGGTCCACGTCGTGCCGACCGACGATGCCCTGCGGTTCGTCGGACTTCCCACCTGGGAGTCGATCAGCCGCCACCCGGTGACCACCTCCGTCCACGACGACGTCGCACGCGTGCGGCACGTCGCGCTCGGCCAGTCGGCCGATCTCGTGATCGTGGCGCCCGCGACGGCGAACACCCTGGCGAAGATGACCGCGGGACTCGCGGACGACCTTCTCGGAACGACCCTACTCGCCACCACAGCACCGGTCGTCGTCGCGCCGGCGATGCACACCGAGATGTGGCGACACCCAGCGACGGCGCACAACATCGCCACACTGCGGGAGCGTGGTGTGATCCTGGTCGGTCCCGACGACGGCGAACTGACCGGCGGAGACAGCGGGCCGGGACGGATGTCAGAGCCCGAGGCGATCTTCAACGCGGCGCTGGCCGCGGCAGGCGCCGCACCGCGGGACCTCGAGGGCCTGCGGGTCGTCGTGACCGCGGGCGGCACGCGCGAGCCCATCGACCCCGTGCGTTTCATCGGCAATCGGTCGAGTGGAAGGCAGGGCATCGCGGTGGCGCTCGCCGCGGCCGACCGCGGTGCCGACGTGCGGCTGATCGCCGCGCACGTCGACGACGGCGTCCTCGCCGAGGCATCCTCCCGCGCCGGCATCTCCGTCGAGCGAGCCGGCACGGCCGTCGAGCTCGGAGAGCGGGTGGCCGGCGCCGCCGAGGCCGCGGACGTCGTCGTGATGGCGGCGGCCGTGGCGGACTACCGCGTGGCCGAGGTGTCACCGCGCAAGCGCACGAAGGAGACGGCACCGGACGGCGGCATCACGCTCGACCTCATCGAGAACGAGGACCTGCTCGCGGGTCTGGTCGGCCGACGGCGCGACGGACAGACGGTCGTCGGCTTCGCGGCCGAGACCCCCGGCGACGGCGAGACGCTGCTCGAGCGCGGACGACGCAAAGCGGCGCGCAAGGGGGCCGACCTCCTCGCCGTCAATGAGGTGGGGTGGTCGAAGGGGTTCGAATCCGACGACAACGCGCTGACGATCCTGGACGCCGCGGGCGGCGTCGTGGCCACGCGGAACGGCACCAAACGGCAGGTCGCGGACGCACTGTGGGACGCCGTCGTCGCGCTCCGGCAGAAAGAGTAACGAAAAGGTAACGGCGCATGTAGAGTGGTCGGCACCACGTCGACGAGGACGTGGTGCACGACCCGGAGGACATGCCCGATGCCCCACTCCGCGGTGTCCGATCGCGCCCGCGACAGGACCCACGCCCTGTTCATCGTCTGCGTTCTCGCGGCGGCCGGCATGGTGATCGCCGTGCTCGCTGCGGCGCCGTCACGCGTCAGTGCGCGCGAGCTGCTGGGTGACCCACGGACTCCAGGCGATGCCGCATTCATCGCCAGCCATCGCGGCGGTGCCGCGACGGCGCCCGAGAACACCTTGCCCGCCATCGCCGCCGCCCTGGCGGGAGGTTTCGACTACGTCGAGGTCGATGTCGCACTCACGTTCGACCGGCATCCCGTGCTCATGCACGACGCCACGGTCGATCGCACGACCGATGGCCACGGCCGGATCGCGGAGCTCACGCTCGCCGAAGTGCGGGCGCTCGACGCCGGATCCTGGTTCGACCCGCGGTACGCCGGGACGCGCGTGCCCACGCTCGAGGAGTTCCTCGATGCGCTCGCTCCGTCCGGCGGGCGCGCGATCGTCGAATTGAAGGGGGAGTGGGATGCCGCAGCGGTCGGCTCCGCTGTGGCCGGCGTGACGGCACGCGATCTCGAAGACCGCGTCGCGCTCGCCAGCTTCGACGCACGAACGCTGGCCCTCGCCGCCGCCGCCTCGGATGTCGTGTCGCGCCTGCTGATCCTCAAGCACGTGCCGACCGATGTCGTCAGCGCGGTCGCCGAAGCCGGAGCGCGTGGCGTGGTCGTCAGCCGCAAAGCCGTGCTCGCGCGCCCCGAGATCGTCGACCAGCTGCACGCGGCCGATGCGCGCGTCGTCGTCTACACCCTCAACCGCGATGCCCACTGGGATGCCGTGACCGCGCTCGGCGTGGACGGCATCGTCACCGACGACCCCCATACGCTCTCGGAGTGGCAGCGGGCATACGCCGGTTCGGACTGAGCCGCTCACCGGCCGCGTCACCCGGGCCGTCCGGACCTCGCACCGTAGGCTCGGAGCACGGTATTGACGGAGGTGACATGCTTCGACGTGGCAAGGAGCTCGGTGCTCGGAGTGCGGCGCGGCGCATCATGGTGGCAGTCGTCGCCGCGTCGGCAGTGGCGATGGTGGCGACCGGATGCCAGCCGGAACCCGGCCAGACGCCGAAGCCCAGCTCGACCACATCGCTCGAGGCTCCGACCCCCGGCCCGTCGGTGAGCCCGGTCGAGACCGAGCTGCCCGACGCCGGGTTCGCGCTGCCGTCGTCGTGCGAGGAGATCTACTCCGCCGAGATGCTCGCCGAGCTGGAGGCCGCCAACCCGCCGCTGAACGACCCCGGCGTGACGATGCTGTCGACCGAGAACGCGGAGCTGCTCGAGATCATCCACGGCGGCGCCCCCACGATCCGCTGCTCGTGGGGCGAGCCCAGCGAGTTCGGGCTGGCGACCAACGTCACCGTGATCGATGACGCCCAGAGCGCCGCACTCGCCGAGACCCTGCCGGCTGCCGGGTTCGGGTGCGAACCGCTCGGCGACGGCACGATCTGCCGTATCGAGCAGCGCGGAATCACGCTCGACGATCAGGAGTACACGCGCGGCGAGACGCACTACCTCGGTGAGGGCGCGGTGGTCACCACCGCGTGGATCAATTTCTCGCCCGACGGCTACACCGAGGACGTCGTCGCGACCCTCTGGGGCTGAGGCTCGTCAACTTGTTCGGGCTCTCTTTCTCCCGATTGAGCGTCATTCCCCTTAGAATGGGGCGAGGAAGACCGCTGACGATGTCGCAGCTCGCAGAAGCGAGTGCCCGCGGCCGTCGACGATCGCTTCCGATCCCGCGTTCGTGACGGCGTGCGCGCCGCCCGCGGGAGCACGCTCAACCATCGGTGTCATCATCCGATCATCGCCGGTCCCGATCCGGCACTCACGCTCAGGAGGAGCATGCCGACCACGGCACCCCAGACGGCGCAGCGTCGCCGCAAGACCTCGTCCGCACGTCGCGACGACGAGGCTCCGATCATCCCGATCCTCGCCCGCAAGGTGCGCGAGGTCGAGGCCAAGGCTCAGCGCGGCAAGCTCGGACCGACAAACCGCGTCAAGTTCCAGGTGATCGCCTTCCTGGTGCGCGAGGAGCGCGCCCGCGTGAAGGCGGACACCGAATTGACGGATGCTGTGCGCGCGGAGCTGCTCAAGCGGCTCGACGGCGTGGCCACCATCCTCGCGAAGACGGCAGCTCGCGACACGTCGCTGATCCAGCTGCTCGAGGTCGATCAGGCCACGTCACCCGTCGCGCGACGCATGCGGCGCGACTGGCTGCTCGAGTCCGGGGCGGAACTGCCGCCGGACGAGCTCATCATCACGGACGTCGCCCCGGTTGCGGTGCCCGTCGTTCCTGCAGCGCTCGCCGAACGGCAGGTCATCCCTCCGCAGGTCGAAGCGCGCCAGATGGCGAATCCGTTCCTCGCGCCCGATCTGTCCGTTCGCGCGCCGAAGGAGACTCCGCGCCGGCGCCTGGACAGCTGGGAGCTGATGGGCCCGTTGTACAAGGCGTTCGAGACCGGCGCCGGCGGTGCCGCGGCTTCGATGGATCTCCCCGAGGTGCCCGAGTTCGACCGGCTGTCGCCCCGGGGCCTCGAGGTCATGCCGCACCAGTCCCGCTTCCTCGAAGCGGTCCGCATGGGGCACCGCTCGTTCCTGCTCGCCGACGAACCCGGCCTGGGCAAGACCGCGGAGTCGGTGCTCGCGGCATCCGTCGCGAACGCGTACCCGCTGCTGGCCGTGGTCCCGAACGTCGTCAAGATGAACTGGGCGCGCGAGGTCGAGCGCTGGACACCGCAGCGACGTGCGACCGTCATCCACGGGGACGGCGAGAACATCGACGCCTTCGCCGACGTGTTCATCGTCAACTACGAGATCCTCGATCGCCACCTCTCCTGGCTCAGCTCGCTCGGGCTGAAGGGCATGGTCGTCGACGAGGCGCACTTCATCAAGAACCTCACGTCGCAGCGCTCGCAGAACGTGCTGGCTCTGGCGTCCCGCATCCGGGAACAGGTCAGCAACCCGCTGTTGCTCGCACTCACCGGCACGCCGCTCATCAACGACGTCGAGGACTTCGACGCGATCTGGCGGTTCCTGGGCTGGACCACCGGCGAGAAGCCCGGTCCGGTGCTGATGGAGAAGCTGGACGAGACCGGGCTCACGCCCGCCGACAAGGCGTTCTACCCCGAGGCGCGCAACGCCGTGATCTCGATGGGCATCGTTCGGCGCAAGAAGAAGGATGTCGCCGCCGACCTTCCCGACAAGCTCGTCGCGGACCTGCCCGTCGAGCTGGACGACGAGTTCGGCCGTTCGATCCGCCAGGCCGAGCGCGAGCTCGGCGAGCGCCTCGCCGCTCGCTACCGTCGGATCATCGAGGCGCGCGGTGATCGCGGACTCGCTCCGGGCGAGGTGGATGCCGACATCGTGCGTCTCGTGGCGCAGAACGAGCTGGAGGAGTCCAAGGCCGCCGGCACGGGCTCGGAGAACGTGTTCACCATGGTCCGCAAAATCGGTCAGGCCAAGGCCCTGCTCGCCGCAGACTATGCCGCCCAGTTGCAGCGTTCGGTCGGCAAGGTCGTGTTCTTCGCCAAGCACATCGACGTCATGGATGCCGCCGAGGCCCATTTCGCCGGTGTCGGGCTGAAGACCGTGTCGTTGCGCGGCGACCAGACCACCACCGCGCGGCAGCAGGCGATCGACGCGTTCAACAACGACCCCGATGTCGGGATCGCGGTCTGTTCGCTGACCGCTGCAGGCGTCGGCGTCAACATGCAGGCATCCTCCAACGTCGTCCTCGCCGAGCTGTCGTGGACGGCCGCCGAGCAGACGCAGGCGATCGACCGCGTGCACCGCATCGGCCAGGACGAGCCGGTCACGGCGTGGCGCATCATCGCGGCGCACACGATCGACACCAAGATCGCCGAGCTCATCGACTCCAAGCAGGGGCTCGCACAGCGCGCCCTCGACGGCGAAGCCGTCGACCCGCAGTCGAGCGACTCGGTGCAGCTCTCGGCGCTCATGCATCTCACGCGTCAGGCGCTCGGCGCCGAGTAAGACGCATCGCATCGAGGGAGGACGCGCGCCTGCCAGGCGCGCGTCCTCCTCTCGGTTGCGGCGTGCGTCATCGTAGTTAGGGTGGCGGGATGACCATGAACGTCGATGCACTGCTGGCCGGCCCACGCGGCCGCCGCCTGTGCTTCGAGTTCGCGATGGCCTGCGCGCGGCGCGGGACGCCGGATGCGCAGGATGCCGCGACCGCCGTCGCCTGGGCCGTTTACGCCTTGGGATCGGGTACTTTGGCCCAGCTGTTCGGCGACGTGAAAGCTGAGAGGTTCGTGCCACCGACGGTGTCGCCCTCGCAGGCAGCGGAGGCATTCGCCACGATTCCGCTGCAGTCGCCGTCGCGGGCCCTGCTGCGCGACGCCCTCGCCGATTCGGTCGGCAACGCCCGCTATTGGCAGGAAGCCGATGGCGCCGACCGGCTGGCCGCCGAGGAGGACTTCTCAGCACCGCTCCGACGGGTCGCAGAGGTCATCGCGTCGGGCCCCGATGCGGGATGGTGGCTCTCTCCGGTCGACGAGCGCAACCAATGGGCCACGCCGCGGGAGGGTGGCGGGCGGCCGCCTGCAGAACTCGGCGCCGAGCTCGCCGCGTGGCGCCGGCATGTCCTGGACGACGACGTCCGAGCGGCAGCGGAACGGCCCGCGGATGTCACCGCGAACTGGAGCGGCGAGTGGTGGTCGACACCGCCTTTCGGACTCGTGCGCACCTCTCGCGCCTTCTCTGACGACGGTCCGGCGGGGCTGTGGTTCGTCGAGGATTCCCTCGGAGGCGATGACGCGGTCGCCCTGCCTGTGGACGCGTACCCGTCCCGCGTGATCGAGATCCGGAGCCCTGAGGACTGGGCAGACCTGTGCCGGAGGCATCCCCTCGACGTCACCGCCTCCCGCCGCCACGACTGGTATCGAGTCACCGGTCGCGACGGTCGGTGGGTGATCCCGGACTGGTCGGGCGTCGCGACCGAAGCCGACGGCGTGCACCTCACGGTCACCGGCTACCTCTCAGCGGCGACGCGATCGATCGATCTCGACGGATCACACGCCTCGGTCCTCGCCGGATGGAATCCCGACGAGACGTACTGGTTCCGCGGCGTGTCTGCGCGACCCGCTGACCAGGAGCGGTGGCGGCGAGACGACGGAGTCTGGCGCCGCGAACGCGACTGATCCCGACGGAGGAGTCGACGGCCCTGCGGCGTGTGGCAGGCGGCGGCATCCGGCACTAATGTCGGGTGAGGCAGCGTCGCCGACTCTCTTCACCCGACAGCGAGGAACTTGAGCTATGAAGATCGGCATCCTGACGAGTGGCGGCGACTGCCCCGGACTGAACGCGGTCATCCGCGGCGTGGTGCTCAAGGGCACGACGACGTACGACCTCGAGTTCGTCGGCATCCGCGACGGCTGGCGGGGTGTCGTGGACGGCGACTTCTTCCCGCTGACGCGCCACGAGGTCAAGGGCCTGTCGAAGGTGGGCGGGACGATCCTCGGCACCAGCCGCACGAACCCGTACGAGGGCCCGCGCGGGGGAGCCGAGAACATCGCCAAGACGATGTACGGCCACCGCATCGACGGGATCATCGCGATCGGCGGAGAAGGCACCCTCGCGGCGGCCAACCGTCTCGCCAATGACGGCATCAACGTGCTCGGCGTGCCGAAGACGATCGACAACGACCTGCGCGCCACCGACTACTCGTTCGGCTTCGACACCGCCGTCAACATCGCGACCGACGCGATGGACCGCCTGCGCACCACCGGCGACTCGCACCAGCGCTGCATGGTCGCCGAGGTCATGGGGCGCCACGTCGGCTGGATCGCGCTGCACGCGGGCATGGCCGCCGGTGCCCACGCGATCTGCATCCCCGAGGTGCCGATGTCGATCGACGAGATCTGCGCGCAGGTCACCAAGGCGCACGACCGTGGCCGCGCACCGCTCGTCGTGGTGTCGGAGGGCTTCACCCTCACGGGCATGGACGAGGCCTTCAGCGACAAGGGTCTCGACGCGTTCAACCGTCCGCGCCTCGGCGGCATCAGCGAGGTCCTCGCGCCCGAGATCGAGCGCATCACCGGCATCGAGACGCGCTCGACCGTGCTGGGGCACATCCAGCGCGGCGGCTCGCCCTCCGGCTTCGACCGCGTCCTCGCGACGCGGCTCGGTCTGCACGCCGCCGACGCGGTCGTCGACGGCGCATGGGGCCAGATGGTCGCGATGCGCGGCACCGACATCGTGCGCGTGCCCTTCGCCGAGGCGCTCGGCGAGCTCAACACCGTGCCCCTCTACCGCTACGAAGAGGCCGCCGCCCTCTTCGGCTGAGGTCGCGGGCTTCCTCGACGGAGAGGGCCGGCCGCAGAGGCCGGGTGGGAGCCGTCGCCGCCTCCCGGGGAGCTGCAGGGCTCAGGCGTCGGCGACGCCGAGCACGTCGAGCAGCCACGCCAGTTCGAACGCGCGCTCGCGCCACGCGTTGTAGCGGCCGCTGACGCCGCCGTGGCCGGCGACCATCTCGCACTTCAGCAGGGCGTCGGCGCCGACCTCACGCAGCCGCGCAACCCACTTCGCCGGCTCCACGTACAGCACGCGGGTGTCGTTGAGCGAGGTCACCGCGAGGATCTTCGGGTACGCAGCATCCGTCCGCACGTTCTCGTACGGCGAGTACGACTTCATGTAGGCGTAGACGTCGGCGTTGTGCAGCGGGTCGCCCCACTCGTCCCACTCGATCACGGTGAGCGGCAGCGACGGATCGAGGATCGTCGTGAGGGCATCGACGAACGGCACATCCGCCAGGACTCCGGCGAACAGCTCGGGGGCAAGGTTGGCGACGGCGCCCATCAGGAGCCCGCCGGCCGAACCGCCTTCCGCGACCATCTGGGACGGCGTGGTGTACCCGCCCTCGACCAGGTGCCGCGCGCTGTCGACGAAATCGGTGAACGTGTTGCGCTTGTTCAGTAGCTTGCCGTCCTCGTACCACTGGCGGCCCATCTCGCCGCCGCCCCGCACGTGCGCCACGGCGAAGACGACGCCGCGGTCGAGCTCCGACAGGCGGGCGACCGAGAACCCGGGTTCGATCGAGTGCTCGTACGACCCGTAGCCGTACAGGTGCAGCGGACGCGGAGCGTCCCCGACTTCGCCGAACGACCGCTTGTAGACGAGCGAGATCGGGATCTGGGTGCCGTCCTGCGCGGTCGCCCACACGCGCGACTGCGCGTAGTCTTCGGGCTCGTAGCCGCCGAGCACCGGCTGGCGCTTGCGCAGATGCAGCTCGCGCGTGGCCACATCAAGGTCGTACACCGTCCCGGGCGTCACGAACGAGCCGTAGCCCACGCGCAGCAGCGGGGGAGCCCACTCCGGGTTGCCGCCGGACCCGACCGAGTACAGCGGCTCGTCGAACTCGATCTCACTCACCTCACCGGTGGCGTAGTCGAGCATGCCCAGACGCGCCAGACCGCCGCGGCGGTAGCCGAGCACGCCCCAGTCGCGGAAGGTCGACACGCCGAGCAACCGCTCGCCGGCACGGTGGGGGATCACGACGGAGCGGCCGCCGGCGGGATCGGATGCGGGGACCCGCACGAGTTCGAAGTCCAGGGCGCCGTCGTTGTGCAGGACGAAGAGCACGTCCTCGCCGTCCACGACGGCGTGCGCGCTCTCGTACTCGACGCCCTCGACGCGCGGCCACACCACGCGCGGCTCCGAGCGCAGGTCGGAGGCATCCACGAGCCATTCCTCCGACGTGATCGACGAGCCGAGCCCGATCACGAGGTAGCGGTCGCTGCGCGTGAATCCGGCCCCGACCCAGTAGCGCTCGTCGGGTTCGTGGAAGAGCTTGGCGTCGTCGTCGACCGAGGTGCCCAGCTCGTGCAGCCACACGGTGTCGGGGCGCCAGGCGTCGTCGACGGTGGTGTAGACGATGAACCGGCCGTCGGGTGAGAACGTGGCGCCCGCGAACGTCTCGGGGATCTCGTCGGGCAGCTGCTCGCCGGTGACGAGGTTGCGCACGCGCACCGTGTAGCGCTCGTCGCCGGCGACATCGACGCCGTAGAGCATCAGCGTTCCGTCGTTCGAGACCTCGAAGCTGCCGAGCGAGAAGAACTCGTGCCCCTCGGCCTCGATGTTGCCGTCGAGCAGGATCTGCTCGCCCGGGACCTCGGTATCGGGCGACAGCTCGGGCGGCGTCCAGTCGTCGGGCGACGCGAGCGGCGCACGGCACTGGATGCCGTACTGCTTGCCCTCGACGGTGCGCCCGTAGTACCACCACTGGCCGCGCCGCGTCGGCACCGACAGGTCGGTCTCGAGGGTGCGGCCCTTGATCTCCTCGAAGATGCGCTCGCGCAGTCCCGCGAGGTGCGCGGTGCGTTCCTCGGTGTAGGCGTTCTCGGCTTCGAGGTGCGAGATGACGGCGGCGTCCTCCTTGGCGCGGAGCCACTCGTAGCGATCCTCGACCTCATCACCGTGGTGGGTGCGGACGATCGGCCGGGCTTCGGCGATCGGTGCGGATGTACGGGCGGATGCTGCGGCAAGCGTGTCGTCGACGGTCACATGTCTACGCTAGTCGAGCCCCCGGGCACCGGCTCAGCGGACGGTGATGAGCAGACGCTGCCAGCCGGTCGAGCCGTCGGGCGCGATGGGCGCGCGCTCCTGGATCTGGACCGTCCCGTCGTTGTCGACCGCGCGCGCCGTGATGTAGTGCGTTCCCGGCGTCGCCTCCCACGCCAGCCGCCACTGCACCCAGGTGTCGTCGTTGAGCGGCGCCGACAGCTCCGCCGGCTGCCAGTCGCCGTCGTCGATCGAGACCTCGACCCGCTCGATGCCGATCGTCTGCGCCCACGCCATGCCGGCGATCGCGATGGCTCCGGCGTCGATGGGCGTGCCTGCGCGCGGGGTGTCGATGCGCGACGACATCTTGATGGGGGCCTTGGCGCTGTAGCCGCGCGGCGTCCAGTACGCCTCGTCCTTCTCGAACGTCGTCACCGTGAGCTGGGTGAGCCATTTGGTCGCCGACACGTAGCCGTAGAGGCCCGGCACCACCATGCGCACCGGGAATCCGTGTTCGAAAGGGAGCGGCTCGCCGTTCATCGTGACGGCGAGGATGGCGTCGCGGTCATCGTCGGTGAGAGTCTCGAGCGGCGTACCGGCGGTGAAGCCGTCGACGCTGCGCGAGAGCACCATGTCCGCACCCCCGGTGGGCTTCGCCAGTCGCAGCAGATCGCGCACCGGCACGCCGGTCCAGATGGCGTTTCCGACGAGACCGCCGCCGACCTCGTTCGACACGCAGGTGAGAGTGATCGCATACTCGTCGAGCCCGCGGTCCAGCAGCTCCTGAAAAGTGAGCTCGAGCGGTTGCTCCACCATGCCGTCGATGGTCAGCCGCCAGGACTGTGGGTCGATCGAAGGCACCGTGAGGGCGGTGTCGACGCGGTAGAAGTCGCTGTTCGGCGTGATGAGCGGCGAGAGACCCGGCACGTCGAGCTCGGCGCCCGCGGGAATCGACACCTTCGAGCGCGGTGCCGGCAGACGAAGCGCGTCACGGATGCCGGCGATCGAGCTCGTGGCCACCGACACCGCCCGTGCTCCCACACCGACCACGACCGCCGCTGCGGCCGAGATCAGGGCCAACGTGAGGAAGGCGCGACGGTTCGGCGCGACGGCGGATCCGGTGGCCGCGTCGGATTCGGGGGAGGGGGCCGACGCGGCATCACGCCATGCGCGGAGCCGCCGCGTCAGCAGCCACAGCACCGCGCCGCCGGCGGCAGCGCCGGCGAGCGGCGGGAGGAAGGCGAACGTGGTCGCGCCGGCCCGGGTGAGGATCGCGGCTGTCGCCAGAGCGGCGCCGACGGTGAGCAGTGCGACGCCCCACAGCGGCCTGGCCAGCTCGACCAGCCCGGCGATCGACGACGCCACCACGACGGCGAGGCAGAGGCCGGCCAGCAGCGCGATCTTGTCGTACTCGCCGAAGGTGCTGATAGCCAGCTCCTTGAGCGGCTGCGGCACGATGTCGATGACGAACGAGCCGACGGCCAGCAGCGGGCTGACCTCGCGGGCGGTGACCAGAGCCACCAGCTCGGCGGTGGCGAGCAGCACGGCCGCCGAGACGACGCCGGCACCCGCGGCCAGCAACCAGAAGCGTGCCCCTGCCATCCGCGTTCGCATGTGCCGCCCCTCCGTCGCCGACGCCGTTGCGCCCGGTGGTTGTTCGCGGCGGGGACGGAAGCGGATTGGAAGCCGCGAGCATGCCGGCCGGCGGCATTCACACCGCAGCCGGGCGAGTTGAACCGCGGGACCGCCGATGTAGGATTCTTTCTGGCCGGTTGCCGGTTCCTGAACACCTGGTGAACTCTTCGTTCGTCACGCCGATCCCGTCGGCATCCACATCCCTTCTTCCCGGAAAGCGAACGGTGGAAACCGCAACCCTCATCACCGTCGTGCTGGTGATCGCACTGGCGCTGTTCTTCGACTTCACGAACGGCTTCCACGACACCGCCAACGCCATGGCGACGCCGATCGCCACCGGTGCGCTCAAGCCCAAGACCGCGGTGCTGCTCGCGGCACTGCTCAACCTCGTCGGTGCATTCCTGTCGACGGAGGTGGCGAAGACCATCTCGGGCGGCATCATCTACGAGGATCAGATCTCGGAGTCGGTCTTTCCTGCGGTGATCCTCGCGGGCCTCATCGGCGCCATCACGTGGAACATGCTCACGTGGCTGCTCGGCCTGCCCTCGTCCTCGTCCCACGCTCTGTTCGGCGGACTGATCGGCGCGACCATCGTGGGCGTCAGCGTCACCGCGATCGACTTCGGCGTGGTCATGTCGAAGGTGATCCTGCCCGCGCTCATCGCGCCGTTGACGGCGGGGATCATCGCGTTCACGGTGACCAAGATCGCGTACGCCCTGACTCGCCGCTACGACGGCAAGCCCGACGGACGTGACGGCTTCCGCATCGGTCAGATCTTCACGTCGTCGCTCGTGGCGCTGGCGCACGGCACCAACGACGCGCAGAAGACGATGGGCATCATCACGCTGCTGCTGATCACCGTCGGTCTGCAGGACCACCCTGAGCCCGAGTGGTGGGTCATCTTCGCGTGTGCGGTCACGATCGCGCTGGGCACCTACATGGGCGGCTGGCGCATCATCCGCACGCTCGGCAAGGGGCTCACCGACGTCAAGCCTGCACAGGGCTTCGCCGCCGAGAGCTCGACCGCGGCGACGATCCTCGCATCCAGCGCGCTGGGCTTCGCGCTGTCCACCACGCAGGTCGCGTCGGGCTCGGTCATCGGATCGGGACTCGGGCGACGTGGCTCGCAGGTTCGCTGGCGCACCGCGGGCCGCATCATGGTGGGCTGGGTGCTCACCCTGCCCGCTGCCGGTGCGGTCGGTGCTCTGGCCGCGCTCATCGTGACCTGGCTCGGCTTCTGGGGCATCATCATCGACGCCGTGCTCGCCGCCGCGGTGATCCTCGCGATCTTCCTGCGCTCGCGTCGCAACGAGGTCACCGCGTCCAATGCGATGAGCGAGGTGGCGGAATCGGGCCGCGCCGTCAAGGTCAAGCGCAACCCGCCGCCCACCCGCCGCCAGCGGGCCATCGCCCGCGAGGAGGCGCGCACGCGCGCGGCGGAGCAGACCGCCGCGAAGAAGGCGGCCAAGGCCGCCAAGGCTGCCGAGCGATCGACGCGGCCCCCGAAGGACGGAGGCGCGCGATGATCGCGATCGACTGGTTCGCGTTCGTCCAGGTGTTCGCCGCCGCCCTCACCGCGGCCGTCCTGGTGGTCGGGTTCTACGCGCTGGGACTGCGACTCCTCGTCCGCGCGGGACGACCGCCGGTGGTCGCCCCCGCGGAGTTCACCGACGCCATCACCGTCATCTCCGAGAAGGAGGCGCGCCGGGCCGAGAAGGCCGCGGCGAAGGCGGCCAAGCGCAACCCGCTCACCGACGCGCAGAAGCGGCTGGCACTCGTTGGAGCGTACGGCTCGTTCAGCGTCTGCGCAGCCGCCGTCGTCGGCGGCATCCTGCTGATCGTCTTCAACCACTGACGGAACGGATGCCGCGACGCGGCCCGCATCGCCGGCGCGGGCGTCGCGACCACCGCTTAGGCTGAGCGCATGACCCCTGCGGCATCGGTCCAACTCGGTCAGTATCCGCCTGCCAGGCGGACCCTCCTGCATCTCAGCGACACGCACCTGCTGGCGGGCAATCGCCCGCTCGGCGGGCGGTTCGACACCGCGGCGAACCTCGCGCGCACCCTCGAGGCGGCTGAGGCCACCGGCATCCGTCCCGACGCCGTCGTCTTCACCGGCGATCTGACGGATCTGGGTGAGCCGGAGGCGTACGCGGCTCTGCGGGCGGTCGTGGAGCCGTTCGCCGAGCGGCTCGGCGCGCCGGTCGTGTGGATCGCGGGCAACCACGACGAGCGGCCCGAGCTGCGGCGGAGCCTGCTCGATCTGGAGCCGACGCAGGAGCCGGTGACGGGCGTGTGGGATCTGGACGGTCTGCGCCTGATCGCACTCGACTCGACCGTCCCGGGCTGGCATCACGGCGACCTCGACATGCGGCAGCTGGAGTGGCTGAGCGAGGTCCTGGCGGTGCCGGCTCCGCTGGGCACGATCCTGGCGCTCCACCACCCGCCGCTGCCCTCGCACGTGCCGCTGTTCGACATCCTCGAGCTGCGGGATCAGGGGCGCTTCGCCGAGGCGATCGCCGGCACCGACGTGCGCGCGATCCTCGCCGGACACCTGCACTACTCGACGAGCGGGACCTTCGCGGGCGTGCCCGTGAGCGTCGCCGCAGCGAGCTGCTACACGATGAATCTCGCGCGGCCGGCGGTGGACGTCAACGGCATGGACGCCGGTCAGTCGTTCCACCTCGTCCACGTGTACGACGACACCATCACGCACGCGGTCGTGCCCGTCGTCGACGCTCCGACCGGCGATTACTTCTCGGCGGAGTGGCTCGAGCGGATGTCGCGGCTGACGCCGGAGGAAAGGCTCGAGGCCTTCTCGCGCAAGCGCCCGTGACGCGGCGCGCGGGTTCGCCGCGGCGTATGGCCGAGCGATGCGGTTGTACTTCGTGGACAGCGGCCGCCGAGCGGCGCGCGGGTAGTCTCGAGGCATCTCCGCACACCGCTGTGATCGACCCACGAGGACTGCACACATGGCACTGGACGCAATGATGCGAACCCGCACCGAGACCGACTCCCTGGGATCGCTGGAGATCCCCGGCGACGCGTACTGGGGCATCCACACCGCCCGCGCGCTGGAGAATTTCCCCATCTCGAAGCGGCCGATCTCGGTCTACAAGGACCTCGTCAAGGCGCTCGCGATGGTCAAGCAGGCATCCGCACGGGCCAATAAGGAGATCGGCGTCCTCGACGCCGAGAAGGCCGACCTCATCGATCGCGCCGCGCAGTTGGTCATCGACGGTCAGTACCACGACCAGTTCGTCGTGGGCGTGATCCAGGGCGGCGCCGGCACGTCGACCAACATGAACGCGAACGAGGTCATCACCAACATCGCGCTCGAGCTCGCCGGCCGTGAGAAGGGGGACTACGCCTTCCTCTCGCCGATCGACGACACCAATCGCAGCCAGTCGACCAACGACGTCTACCCGACAGCGATCAAGGTCGGGCTGGGGCTGGATCTGCTCACGCTGCTGGATGAGCTCGATCTGCTGCGCAAGGCCTTCCTGGCCAAGGCGGTCGAGTTCCACGACGTGCTGAAGGTGGGACGTACGCAGCTTCAGGACGCGGTGCCGATGACGCTCGGTCAGGAGTTCCACGGATTCGCCACGACGCTCGGCGAGGACCACAGCCGGCTCAAAGAGAACGCGTACCTGCTCTACGAGATCAACATGGGCGCCACGGCGATCGGCACCGGCATCACGACGCATCCCGGGTACGGTCAGGCGGTGCTCCGGCACCTGCGCGAGATCAGCGGGCTCGACCTGGACCTCGCCACCGACCTCGTGGAGTCCACGAGCGACACCGGGGCGTTCATGTCGTTCTCGTCGTCGCTCAAGCGGAACGCGATCAAGCTGTCGAAGATCTGCAACGACCTGCGTCTGCTCTCGTCCGGTCCGCAGGCCGGATTCGGCGAGATCAATCTGCCGGCGCGGCAGGCAGGGTCCAGCATCATGCCCGGCAAGGTGAACCCGGTGATCCCCGAGGTCGTGAATCAGGTCGCGTTCGCAGTGGCGGGCGCCGATCTTACGGTGACCATGGCGGTCGAGGGCGGCCAGCTGCAGCTCAACGCATTCGAGCCCGTGATCGCGCACTCGATCTTCCAGTCGATCACCTGGATGCGCCGCGGCATGCACACCCTGCGCGTCAACTGCGTCGAGGGCATCACCGCGAACCGCGAGCGGCTGGGCGGCATGGTGGGCTCATCGGTCGGCGTGATCACCGCGCTGACGCCGTTCATCGGCTATTCCGCCGCCGCAGCCCTCGCCAAGACCGCGCTGCTGACAGGTCGTAGCGTCGCCGACCTCGTCGTCGAGGCCGGGCTCATGTCGCGCGAGGACGTCGTCAAGCAGCTCTCGCCGGCGCGCCTGTCGGGGCTTGAGGCGATCACGGCGGCGATCCCGGTGATCCCGCCGGTGGGTGATCCGGCCAGCGAGCACGGCGACGATCCGCGGACTCCGTAGTCCGGATCCCGGCGCGGACGATTGCCCGCGGTCGCCGGTGCCGATACGGTCGTGCTCAGCCCCCGCCATCGAGAGGAAACGACATGACCGATCCGCAGAACCCCGCCGACCCCGCGCCGCCCGCCTCGGGCAGCGTGCCGCCGGCGCCGCCGGCCTACGACGCCCCGCCCGCCTACGACGCTCCGCCGGCGGCAGCGCCGGCAGCGGCGCCCGCCGCCTCCGGGTATCCCACGGCACCGCCGCCCGCATACGGCGCTCCGGAGAACGCGCCCGTCCCGGGCAAGACGCTCGGCATCGTCGCGTTCATCGTGTCATTCTTCGCGTCGCTCATCGGCCTCATCCTCGGCATCGTCGCGCTCGTGCAGAGCAAGAAGGCCGGGCACAAGAACGGCTGGGCGCTGGCCGCGATCATCCTCGGCTCGGTCTTCCTGGTGATCACGATCATCGTGGTGATCGCGCTGGTGAGCATCGCCGCCGCCGGTGCAGCCCAGATCGCCGAGTTCTGCGCGCAGGTCGGCTCCGGCACGCACACGACGACGTCCGGGCTCACGATCACGTGCCCGTGAGCTGAGTCTCGCGCCCAGTGAAGAGGGCGGATCCGCGACGCGGGTCCGCCCTCTTCGCATTCAGTCCAGGATGCGGCAGTGCGTCGTGAGCGAGCCGATGCCGTCGATCCCGACGGTGACCGTCGACCTGTCGCGCAGGAACACCTGCGGGTCGCGCGAATAGCCCGCTCCACCCGGGCTCCCCGTCGAGATGAGCGTTCCCGGCAGCAGCGTCGCGGACTTCGAGAGGTGTGCGATCAGAGTCGAGACCGGCCGCACCATCTGGGCGGTCGTGGCATCCTGCATCGTCCGCCCGTCGAGCACCGTCCAGATGTGGAGGTCCTGCGGGTCGGGGACCTCGTCCGCGGTGACGACGAAGGGGCCTGTCGGCGTGAACCCGTCGAACGACTTGCAGCGGGACCACTGCGCCTCGGAGTACTGGATGTCGCGCGCCGTGATGTCGTTGACGACGGTGTAGCCCCACACGTGCTCGAGAGCGGTCTCGGGCGCGACATCCTTCGCGGGGCTTCCGATGATCACGCCGAGTTCGGCCTCGTAGTCGACGGACTCGCTGAGCGAGCGCGGCCAGATGGTGGTGTCGTCGTGCCCGGCCAGCGAGTTCGGCCACAGCACGAACACGGTCGGCGTCGAGTCGGTCTTCAGCCCCAGTTCGCTGGAATGGGCCGCGTAGTTCAGTCCGATCGCGAGGATCACGGGAGGGGAGAGCACGGCGGACGCGTACCGCTGACCGGAGAGCGGATGCCTCGTCCCGGTCGGCGCGGTCTCTCGCACGCGCTCCAGCAGGTCATCGCCGCCGGCGATGAGCTGTTCGAGCAGCCGGGGCGCGCCGTCGAACAGCTCGTCGACGAACACGGCCTCATCGCCATCGACCAGGATGAGCCGCGGGGCGTCAGATCCGGGCGGGACGACGTGGGCGAAGCGCATCCTTCCAACCTACCTGGCCGCTTCCGGAGAGGCGGCGCGTCGGTTCTAGGCTGGGCGCATGACGCACGATCAGGGCCCCGCTCAGCCCCGGCCCTCGCTCACCCCGCCCGAATTCGCGTCGGCGCTGTCGCAGCCCCGTCACGCGGCTCCCGCCGTGATCGCACCGCCGGCCACCTCACCCGCGCCGGTCCCGGTCGCGGGCGCGGCTCCGCGGCGGGGGCGGACCGCCACCATCTGGATCGTCGGGCTGCTCGTCCTGGTGCTGGTTGCGCTGGTGGGGTACTTCCTCAACGCGATCGGGCCGGGAGCATCGCTCGTGGGCATGGTGCTGGCGCTGCTTCCCCTGGCGGGTGTGCTGTTCGCGGTGCGGCTGGTCGATCGGTGGGAACCCGAGCCCCGCGGCCTGCTCGTCCTCGCCGTGGCGTGGGGAGCCGTCGCCGCGGTCGGCATCGCACTCGGAGTCGACCTGCTCATCACGCTCGCCATCGGAGTCGACGCGTCCCCGCTGCGCGAGGCGTTCTCCGTCGTCGTGCAGGCACCGATCGTCGAGGAGCTGGCCAAGGGGATCGGCGTCTTCCTCATCTTCGCCACCGCGCGGCGGGCGTTCGACGGTCCCGTCGACGGCATCGTCTACGGCGCCCTCGTCGGCGCCGGCTTCGCGTTCACCGAGAACATCCAGTACTTCGCGCTGGCGTTCATCGAGGGCGGCGCTGCCGAGACGTCGGCGACCTTCTTCGTGCGGGGCATCCTGTCTCCCTTCGCGCACGTCATGTTCACGAGCGTGACGGGTTTCGCCCTCGGGCTCGCCGCACGTCGCGGAGTGACGGCGGGTCAGGCGGTGGGCCCGTGGCTGCTGGGCCTGGCCGGGGCGATCGCCCTGCACGCCCTGTGGAACGGGTCCGCCCTGTTCGGCGACTTCTTCGTGCTGTACCTCACCCTGCAGATCCCGCTGTTCGCCGGCTTCATCCTCGGGGTGATCGCCTTGCGCCGCGAGGAATCGCGCCTGACCCGGCGGCGCCTCGGCGAATACGCCGCGGCCGGCTGGTTCACCCCGCAGGAGGTCGACATGCTGGCCACGTCGGCCGGCCGCCGGACCGCGATGGCGTGGGCGCGCACCCTCCGCGGCGACCGCACACCGCTCATGAAGGGGTTCATCGCCGACGCCACCGCGCTCGCGGCGACGCGGCAGCGGGCCCTCACCGGGCGCGACCCGCATGCCGCGTCGGAGGAGCGCGAACTGCTCTCGCGCACCGCCGCGACACGCGCCGCGATGTTCGCTCCGTAGCTCTTGACACCGCTGAGGTGCCTCGGCATCCTGAAGTCAGGCCAACTCAGCGCTCGGTTGACACGCAGGCATCGCCGCGGCACCGAGCGCTGAGTTCTGAAGCAGGACGGCTCGGTTTCCCTCTCGGCGAACTCGCCGCGTGCGCTCGCGGCGAGCGTGCTTGGATGGTTCCATGACTGACGACCGAACCAAGCCCGAGATCGACGCACCCGCGGGCCCGGCGCCCGCCGACCTCGTCGTCCGCGACATCATCGTGGGCGAGGGCGCCGAGGCGAAGCCCGGCGACACCGTGACCGTCCACTACGTGGGCGTCGAGTACGAGACCGGCGAGGAGTTCGACTCGTCGTGGAACCGCGGCGAGAGCATCCAGTTCCCGCTCCGCGGCCTCATCCAGGGCTGGCAGGACGGCATCCCGGGCATGAAGGTCGGCGGACGCCGCGAGCTCGTCATCCCGCCGCACCTCGCCTACGGCCCCGCTGGCGGGCACTTCCTGGGCGGCAAGACCCTCATCTTCATCATCGACCTCATCGCGGTCGGCTGACCCCCGCCCACGTGCAAGGGACGGATGCCGTGAGCCACGGCATCCGTCCCTTCCGTCTTTGTACCGGTCGTCGACTCAGCCCGACACCGACACCGTCTCGCCGATCATGCTGTGCTGCTCGACCAGGTCGGCGTGGACCTCTGCGACCGCACGCCGCGTGACCTTGCGGTTGCGGGTGCGGCCGTCGGTCGACGTGAACCGCTCGGCCGCCTCGTGGTCGGTGAGGTGGACAGGCTGGACGATCGTCCAGTCCAGCTCCGACCCGCGCAGCAGGCTCTCCTGCAGTTCGGAGTCGAAGATCTGCGGCTTGATCATGAGCGCGAACAAGGCGCGGTCGACCAGGCCGAGCAGGTCTCTCGTCGGGCCGACGCCATAGGACGACTGCACGATGACGCGCCGCACGCCGGCGGCGCGGGCGGCACGGATGAGCTCGGCGGTGCCGCGGGAGCGGACGTCGTCCGGGGTGCCCTGTGCTCCGCGCAGCCGGACGCGGAGCATCGGCTCGGAGATGCCGAGCGTCACCACGACCGCGTCGTGGCCGGGGAGGAGCCGGTCGAGGGTGGCGCGGTCGGTGGCATCGCCGTCGACCCGCTCCAGGCCGGCACGAGGCGTGAGCCGCGAGGCGCGCCGGGCCAGGGCGGTCACGCGATGGCCGCGTTCGAGCAGGGCGTCGCACACGGCGCGGCCGGAGCCGCCGGTTGCTCCGATCACGAGGATGTTCATGGTGTCTCCATTCGTCGGGGAGGGGATGTCTCCGACTCTGGCATCGCCGGTTTGGATGTTCTATCGTCAGATGTACGCATTACTTGATCGATCGTCCAAGGAGGCTGAATGGCGACGCCGATGCCCTGGGACCGCGAGGACCCGCTCACGGAGGCGCTGTACCAGCTTCGGATGCGCGGGGCGTTCTACTCGTGGACGGAGGCCGCCGGCGAGGCGGCGGTGTCGATGCCGGAGTTCCCCGACACACTGAGTTTCCATATCGTGGCGCGCGGCACCGCCTTCCTCGAGGTGGACGGCGAGGAGTCGCAGCGGCTCGACGCCGGCATGCTGGCCCTCGTCCCGCGGGGGATCGGGCACCGCGTCGCGACACGCCCGGGTGCTCCCGTTCTCGGGCGCGCCGACCTGCTACCGCAGACACTGCTGGGCGACGCGTTCTCGGTGCTGCGGCTCGGTGCTGCCGAAGAGGACGCCGAGCTGGCGATGCTGTGCGGCGTCGTCGCCTTCGACTCGCCGGCGGTCAACGACATGCTCGCCGTGCTGCCTGCGGTCGTCCAGGTGGATTCGGCGCGGCATCCCGTGATGGCGGCCCTGGTCCCGCTGCTGGCGGGCGAGCTGCGCGATCCGCGGCCGGGTGGTGAGGCGGTGGCCACCCGCCTCGCCGACGTGCTCGTCGTCGAGACCGTCCGGGCATGGCTCGCAGATGAGCCGGATGCGGCGACGGGCTGGCTCGCCGCCCTGCGCGATCCGCTCCTGGGCGCGCCCCTGGCTGCCATCCATCGCGAACCGGGGCACCCCTGGACGCTTGCCGAGCTCGCCCGACGGGCCGCGATGTCGCGTTCGGCCTTCGCGGCGCGGTTCACGGCGATGGTGGGAGTGCCGCCGATGGCCTATGTCGTGGCAGCGCGCATGCGCGCGGCGCGCGCGATGCTCGCGAGCGGCGAGAGCGTCGCGGCCGTCGCCGCTGCGCACGGGTACGGCTCGGAGGCGGCGTTCAGCCGCGCGTTCTCGCGCACCACCGGCGAGACCCCGGGTCGGGTACGTCGCGCCGCGGCGGCTTGACGCGAGGCATCCGGCGTCTGAATTTTTGCATTCACGGGAATAGATACCTCGGACATCCGCGTTGGACCGGGGTAATGCTCGTCGCGCACCGCGACGGGCCCCGAGACGAAGGATGAGCATGACCGACACCGCCACCACGATCGACGTTCCCGGCTACAAGACGGGCACCTGGGTGCTCGACCCCGCGCATAGCGAGGTCTCGTTCAGCGTGCGCCACATGATGATCTCGAAGGTGCGCGGCACCTTCGGACTCAAGAGCGCCACCCTGATCGCACCGGCGAACCCGCTCGAGGCGAAGGTCGAGGCCAGCGTCGACGTCGCTTCGGTCGACACGAAGGATGACGGCCGCGACAACCACCTGCGTTCGGCGGACTTCTTCGACGCCGAGAACCACCCCACCATGGAGTTCCGCTCGACCGGCGTGCGCGTGCAGGACGGCGACTTCCTGGTCGACGGCGACCTCACCATCCGTGGCGTGACCAAGCCCGTCACGTTCGACTTCGAGTTCGGCGGCTTCGGCATCGACCCGTGGGGCAACTACAAGGCCGGTGCGACCGCGAAGGCGATCGTCAACCGCGAGGACTTCGGCCTGACCTGGAACGCCGCGCTCGAGACCGGTGGCGTGCTCGTCGGCAAGGACATCACGATCACGCTCGACCTGCAGGGCGCTCTGCAGCAGGACTGACCGCCGAGGAGGGGGACGGATGCCGTGGGCTCGCGGCATCCGTCCCTTCATCGTTTCTACGCCGCCGGCCCGGGCGCAGCCGGTCCTGCGCCAGCAGGATCCCGAGGAACACGACCAGCGCGCCGGCCGGCTCATTCCAGCTGATCGTCTCGCCGAGGATCAGCACCCCGAGGATCACGCCGACCACCGGCGTGATGTAGGTCACCGTCGATGCGCGGGTGGGTCCCCACGCGCGCACCGTGTTCTGGTTCCAGACGTATGCGATGCCCGTGCCGAGGCAGCCGAGCAGCACCAGACTGACGACGATCGGCACGTCCAGCCGCACCGGCGTCAGCACGAGGAACGGGGTGAGCACCGCCATCACGGCGGCCGCCATGGCGATATAGCCGAACGTGAACGCGATCGCCGACATCCCCGTGCTCGAGACGAAGCGCCGCATGTACGCGAAGCTGAATCCGTAGCTGGCGGTCGCGCCGAGGATGGCGAGTTCCGCGACGAGGCTGCCGTCGAGCGCCACGCCCTGCCATGGCGCGATGATCACGACGACCCCGAGGATGCCGACGCCGATGCCGAGCACCTGCAGAGCCTTGAGGCGCTCGACGCGGAACACGAGCCACGCCATGATCGCCGTCATGATCGGCGTCGTCGCGTTGAAGATGCTCGCGACGCCCGAACTGACGTGCTGCTGAGCCCAGGAGAACAGCAGGAACGGGATGACGCAGAACGTCAGGCCGAGCACCAGGAGATGCGCCCACACGCGCACGCTGCGTGACAGGCGCTCGCGCCGCAGCAGCACCAGCGCGCCCAGCGTGAGCGCACCCAGGAGGATGCGCGTCCACGCGACCTGGGCGGGTGAGATCCCGGTGAGTGACACCTTCATGAACAGGAAGCTCGCGCCCCACACGATGCCGGCGAGCACGAACTGGATCGTGACCCAGCGCGCGGACGGTGCGCGCGCGGCGCGGGTCGCAGGCGGCGTCTCGATGGTGGTCACGAGGCCACGGTACGCGCGCGGTCGGCGGCGCCGACGCCTGGGCCGGTGCGACGTCCGAAATCCGCCGATGCGCGACCGTTCCGCTATGGCACCGGGTTCTCGGCGTCGTAGGCGCGGAACAGCGGGCTGAATCGCACGAGCGTCGCCACGAGCGCGATGATGATGAATCCGCCCAGGAGCGGCGGGAACCACAGGGCGGTCAGTGTCGCGAGCGTGCCGGCGTAGAGGGCGCCCAGGCGCGGGCCGCCCGTGACCACCACGATGAAGATGCCCTGCAGCCTTCCGCGGATGGAATCGGGCACTGCAGCCTGCACCATCGTGTTGCGGAAGATCGAGCTGACGTTGTCAGCGGCGCCCGACACGGCCAGCGCGGCGCAGGCGAGGCCGATGAGCACGACGTTGGGGGTGTCTTCGTCCACCTCCCCTGGGGAGAACCACCCGAGCATGGCCGACCCCAGAACGAGACCGAGGGCCGTGATCGCGCCACCGTAGACGATGATCGCCCGCTCGATGCCCAGGCCCTGCCGCCGAACGGCCCCGACACGACCCGAGAACAGGCTGGACGCGAACGCGCCCGCGGCCACCGACGCCGTGAGCAGTCCCGTCGTGATGGGTCCGCCGCCGAGCAGGACCGCGCCGATCGCCGGGAAGAGCGACAACGGCTGCCCGAACGTCATCGCGATGATGTCGAGGATGAACTGCAGGCGGATGTTGGAGGCGCGGCGCAGGAACCGCCACCCGTCGCGCAGCGACTCGAGGCCGGGCCGGACGATCTGGCCCTCGGGGCGGAGCGTGGGAAGGGTCCACAGTCCGAGGAAGAGTGAGGTCATCAGCACCACGTCGAGCGTGTACGTCCACGCGTAGCCGGTGAGGGCGACCAGCACGCCGGCGAGGGCGGGCCCGGCCATCACCATGATCCCGAACGTGATGCCGCCGAGCGCCGATGCCGCGGGCAGCAGCTCGCGGGGGAGCAGGCGTGGCACGATCGCCTGTCGCGTCGCCAGCACGATCGAGTTCGCCGCGGAGTTGACGATGCTGAGCGCGTACAGCCACCACACCGTCTCGAGCTGCGTCCAGGCGAGGACGGCGAGCAGCGCGGTCGAGCCGAACGTCACGGTCGCGGCGATGAGCGCGACGGCACGCCGGTCGAACGCGTCGGCGAGCATGCCGCCGTAGATGCCGGCGACGATCATCGGCGCAAGCCCCGCGACCGCGATCATCGCCACCGCGAACGTGGAGCCGGTGAGGTCGTACATCTGAAGCATGATCGCGACGATGGTCAGCTGCCCGCCGAGCCCGGCCAGGGTGGACCCGATCCACATGCGCGCGAACGCGGGACTGGCGCGGAACGGCCGCAGGTCGATGAAGTGGCTGCGATGCTCGCCGGCCGCGCTCACGAGGCGACCCCGGCGGTCTCCATCAGCGGTCCGCGTCGGCTTCCGGGGGCGTCGCGGGCGGTGTGCTGCACGCGTTCGAGCGTAGCGGCGGCCGCGTGCCGGTCCGCAGCGGGAGCCTGGTGGTCGGGCCGGGCGATGGGCTGGTAGACTCTTGAGGTTGCCGTTTGATCGGCCGCGGATAAAGAGAGCTCACGCAGCAGGCGTCGGGCACCGCGCAACGACGAGAAAGGGGATCACTTTATGGCACTGGAAGCAGACGTCAAGAAGGCGATCATCGAAGAGTACGCGACGCACCCCGGTGACACCGGATCCCCCGAGGTGCAGGTCGCGATGCTGACGCAGCGCATCAAGGATCTGACCGAGCACCTCAAGGAGCACAAGCACGACCACCACTCGCGTCGTGGGCTGTTCCTGCTCGTCGGTCAGCGCCGCCGTCTGCTCGGCTACCTCCAGGACATCGACATCAACCGTTACCGGTCGCTGATCGAGCGTCTCGGACTGCGCCGCTAAGGCACATCGCGACCAGCGTTCAATCGCGCAAAACTTTCTTGGAGAGCCGCCCCACGGTGTGGGGCGGCTCTCGTCGTCTCCGGCATCCTCCTCTCCCATGCCGAAACACCAGTCGGTGACGAGGACGCGCCGATGCGGATGCCCCGTCCCCGGCGTGTCGCGTGACGGACTGGTGTTTTCGCGCGTGCTGTCGCCGAGCAGAGGCAGAGGCCGAATCCGGGTCAGCGCGTGGCGAAGCCGAGCGGCACGTGCGAGACCGGGTCGAGGCCGGTCAGCGTGACCCAGCCCTCGGCGAGAAGTGCGGCGTCGCTGCCGGGTTCGGGCGTGTTCGGCAGGTCCTCGACCGCGAGCCGGATGTGGCCGACCCCCCGCTCCGACAGCGTGGTCTGCACGATTCCGAAGGGGGCCAGCGCCGCCTCGGCCACGCCCTGGTTGGCGGCTGAGTTCGGGACGTTGACGTTGATGACGGTCCCGCGCGGTCGCTCGAGCAGGAAGGGCAGCAGGTCCACGACGGCGGAGGCCGCGGCATCCCAGTGGAACTCGGTCGGGTTCATGCCGACATCCAGTGACACGGCCGCTCCCCACGCCCCGTTGAGCCCGCCGGTCAGAGCCGCGCCGACGGTGCCGGAGTGCAGGATGGCCCGGCCCACGTTCGCGCCGTGATTCACGCCCGACAGAACCAGCTCGGCGGGGTCGCCGAACGCGCCGTGGGCGGCGATCAACGCGATCAGTCCGGGGCCGCCGCGTACGGCGAAGGCGGGTACGCCGTCGAGCTCGGGAAGCTCCCGTCGCTCGATCGCGATGCGCCCGTCCTCCTCTGCCGCCACGATCGAGGCGCTCGACCCGCTCGATTGGCGTGCGGGGGCAGCGACTGTCACCTCCAACCCCGCATCCCGCGCCATGCGCGCGAGGACGTGCAGTCCCGGCGCGTCGATGCCGTCGTCGTTGGTGATGAGTGCACGCGTCATCGCTCGTCCTCCGGCTCGGCGAGGGCCGCGAGACCGTCCGGGCTCACGTGACCGGTGACCGGCTGCGAGATGTGCGCGGCGGAATCATCGAGGATCTCTCTGACCGTCACCGACTCGCGCAGCTTCGCGATCGTGTCGGCATCGCCCGTGCCCAGTCCGTGGCGTGTGACGTTCAGGGCTCCGGCGGCAGCACCGGTGACCACGGCATCCCTCGGTCGCTCGCCCCGCACCATGCCGGCGGCGACCCCTGCCGTGAGCGAATCGCCCGCACCGCGCGTGTCGGCGACGGACATGCGCGGCTGGGTCACTTCGGCGAATCCCTGAGCGTCGAGGATGAGGAGGGGATCGGTGGCCCGCGACACGATGACCGCTTCGGCCCCTTTGCCGTGGAGCGCTCGCATCGCCGTCATGATCTCGGCGACCGAGCCGTTCGTGACGAACCCGCCCCGCGTGAGCTCTTCGTCGCTGACCTTCAGCACGTCGACGCCGCCTTCCAGGGCGGCGTCGAGCCTCTCACCGGCGAGGTCGACGATGACCTTCGCGCCCCCTTCTCGCAGATCCGCGGCCAGTCGCCGGTAGGTGTCGGCGGGCAGGGCTTCGTCGCCGGCCGGGCCGCTCAAGATGGCCAGGCCCGATGCCAGGCCCTCGCGCAGCGTCAGACCATACAGCTCGTCGAGGTCGTGCCGGGCCAGCGGCTCGCCCTCCGTCTCGGCGATCACCCGCCGCTCGCCGCCGCGGCGGTCGTGCACGTACGCCGACCCCTTTCCGGGACGTTCGAGGCCGGCGACGCCGATGCCCTCGTCCTCCAGCAGGTGGCGCAGCATCCGTCCCACCTCGCCGGTGAGGGTGCAGCACATCGTCACGGACGCGCCCAGTCGCAGCAGCATGCGCGCCTGCCAGACGCCCTGGCCGCCGGCGTGCACGTGGATGTCGGGCTCGCCGCCGTGCTCCTCGACCGTCACCGTGAGCGTCGGGGACGGCGCGAAAATCGTCACGTCGCTCATGTCGGCCACGCTATGGCGTGCGTCGTGACGCGGGCACCCCCTTGCAGAGGCCGGGCGGGCCGTGCAAGGGAGAGGTCGGGTTCAGGATGCCGCGGCCCGCGCGGCGACGAGATCGGCGTGGTGGATCGCGGCCACGTCCGGATGGGCGCGCAGCCGGGACTTCAGCGCGTTCTCGCCGTACAGGGCGTGGATCGGGTTGGTCGGGTCCTGCGTGACGCCCCTGGCCTGCGCCGCCAGCGCGGCGGGCAGCTCGATGAGAGGCAGCCGCTTGTCGAGGGCGGGGTTGAAGAAGAACGGCACCGAGATGCGGTCGTCGGGATAACGCGGCGAGATCACTCGGTGCTTCGTCGCGATGAGGTAGCCCTGCGTCGCGTACTCGAGGAGTTCGCCGATGTTCACGACGAATGCGCCGGGAACCGGCGGCGCATCCACCCAGTCTCCGTCGCGCTCCACCTGCAGGCCGCCCTTCCCGGGCTCCACCCAGAGCAGCGTGAGAACACCGGAGTCCTTGTGCGCCCCCACGCCTTGCTGGGGCGTGGGGTCTTCCTTGCCGGGATACCGGACGATCTTGATGAGGGTGGACGGCTCGCCGAAGTGCTCGTCGAAGTACGTCTCGGGCGCCCCCAGCGAGAGCGCCCAGGCGCGCAGCAGCCTGCGGGCGACACCCGAAAGGTGGTCGTGCCATTCCGACACGACGTCGCGCAGCTCGGGTTGCGCTGCGGGCCACAGGTTGGGTCCGATCAGGCGCGCGAAGTCGGGTGCCGCGGGGTCGTCGACCGCCTCGCGCTCGGGTCCGATGTCGATCTGCTCGCGCCAGTCGACCCTGCCCTGCGTGCGCTCGCCGCCGACGCGGGTGTAGCCGCGGAAGTGCGGGCTGTTGACGTTCTCGATGGCGAGCTTGTCGGCCTCGGGAAGCGCGAAGAAGTCCCGGGCCACCCTGAGGAGGCGGGACTCGAGCTCCGGCGTGACACCCGTGCCGGTGAGATAGAAGAATCCGACGTCGTGGGTGGCCGCGCGCAGGTCGTCGCGGAAGCGCGCGGCCGCATCAGGCCCCTGATCGAGCTGCGACAGGTCGAGGATCGGCAGGTTGAGGTCGGTCATGAGGTGAGATTAGGCGGATGCCGCGGCATCCGCTCCTTTGTTGCACAGGGTTAAGCGGCGGTGCCCGGGACCGTGGTCCCGGGCACCGCCGCTGCTGCTGTCACGCGGTGGCGAAGAAGGCCCGGATGTCGCCGGCGAGGACCTCGGGGACTTCGAGCGCGGCGTAGTGTCCACCCCGCTCGAAGCGGCTCCAGTGCACGATGTGGGAGTTGTCGCGCTCGGCGAAGACCTTGATCGTCTGGAAGTCGTCGGCGAACACGGCGACGCCGGTGCGTGCCGCGCTCACGCGTGGTTCCGCCTCGGCGAGGGCGTTCTCGCGGTAGGCCCGCGACATCCCGGCCGACGCGTTGGCGAACCACGCGATGCTCACCTCGGTGAGGATGGCGTCCAGGGGTACCAGGCTCGTGCCGTTGCCGAACGAGTTGAACAGCTCGGAGTACGCGAGCAGCCCGACGGGGGAGTCCGACAGACCGGCCGCGATGGTCTGCGGCCGGGAGGCGTTCATGGTGTTGTAGCCGCCGACGGACTGGAACCACTGCATGTGCTCGAGCCCGGCGTAGTCCTGCGGCTCGAGCTTCTCGAACTCGGCGGGGTCGCCCGACGGGAACGAGAACAGCTGCAGCACGTGCAGTCCGAGGAAGCCGTCGGGGTCGAGCAGTCCGAGCTCGCGGGCGACCATGGCGCCGTTGTCGCTGCCGTGGATCCCGTACGACTCGTAGCCGAGGCGGCGCATGAGGGTGTCGTACGCGGCGGCGACGCGGGCCGTGGTCCAGCCGGCTTCGGTGACGGGCTGGCTGAAGCCGAAGCCGGGCGCGTCGGGGATGACGACATCGAACGCGTCCTCGGCGCGACCGCCGTGCGCGACCGGGTCCACGAGGGGGCCGATCACGTCCAGGTAGTCGGCGAACGAGCCCGGGTAGGTGTGGGCCAGCAGCAGCGGGGTGGCGTTCTCGTGCGCCGACGTGACGTGGACGAAGTGGATCGTCTGCCCGTCGATCTCGGTGGTGAAGTGCGGGTGCTCGTTCATGCGTGCTTCGGCGGCGCGCCAGTCGAACCCGTCGCGCCACCGCGCCACGGCATCGCGGAGGTAGGACGTCGGGGTGCCCGACTCCCAGTCGTCGACCGGCGCGGGCTGGGGCAGGCGGGTGCGAGCGAGGCGGGCCTGGAGGTCGTCCAGATCGGCCTGTGCGATCTCGACGCGGAAGGGGCGGATGGCGGTGGAGGCGGTTGCGTTGCTCATGACACTGACGTTATGGTCTATATAGGCAGGTTTCGTTCCTGATATCCCGAATCCGCCACGAGAGGTTGCGCCATGGCTGACACGTCGGCGCGGATGCTGGCGCTCCTGGGTCTGCTGCAGGCACGCGCGGGCTGGACCGGTCCGGAGCTCGCCGGACGGCTCGGAGTCTCGGCGCGCACCATCCGCAACGACGTCGAGCGCCTCCGCTCGCTGGGATACCCGGTCGATGCGACGCGGGGCCGTGCCGGCTCGTACCGGCTGGGCGCCGGTGGCAAGATGCCGCCGCTCCTCCTGGAGGACGATGAGGCGGTGGCGGTGGCGATCGGACTGCGAGTCGCGCCGGGGGTGACGGGGATCGCGGATGCCGGAGCCCGCGCGCTCGCGAAGCTGCTGCAGGTGCTGCCCGCGCGACTGCGGGCGACCGTCGACGCTGTCGCGGCGACCGTGGACCGCGCCCCCGAGAACGTCGGCACCGACGCGCCGGATCCCGAAGTGGACTCCCGGACGCTGGGGGCCGTCGCGCAGGCGGTCCGCGACGTCGAGTGGCTGCGCTTCGACTATCGCGGACAGCCGCGGCGCGTGGAGCCCTACCGTGTGCTCAGCTGGCAGCGCCGCTGGTATCTGGTCGCCCGGGACCCTGAAGACGGAGAGTGGGAGACCTTCCGGCTGGACTGGGTCGAACCGCGCATGCCGACCCGGCGGTCCTTCGCGCCGGTGCCCGTCCCCGGCGGTGACTACACCGCCTTCGCGTTGCGCTCGATCGCCGCGAGCGGATGGAAGGTGCACGCCCGGCTGCGCATCGACGCGCCCGCCGATCGCGTGGTCGCCCGCATCAACCCCACGGTCGGAGTGGTGGAGGCCGTCGACGAGCGGACCTCGGTCCTCGTCACCGGCGCCGACAGCCTCGAGACCATCGCCGCCTACATCGGCATGCTCGGCATGGACTTCACCGTCGACTCGCCGTCCAAACTCGTGCCGCACCTGCTGCACCTGGCCGACGTCTACACGCGCGCGGCCGCAGGATCGCGGACTCAGCCGTTCTGACGCGGGTCGGGCCGCGGCATCCGGTCTCCCTCCCGCGGTCGCCGCGAGCCGGTGGGATCGTTGCGACGGCCCTCACGCGAGGCCAGCGTGCGGTCGGCGAAGAGCCACGTCGGCCGTGGCTCGATGAGAGGCCGGAAGATGCGGCGCACCGGTTTGGTCGAAAGGCCCAGCGCGATGAGCACCGACAGCACGATCACCAGCGGCAGCCAGATCCAGGTCGGCTCGGCATGGCGCAGCACCCCGTTCTCTCGGAAGGGGTACAGCACGAACGAGTGCAGCAGGTAGACGTACATCGTGTACTGCCCGAAGTGCGTCCACCAGTGGCCGCCGCGCGGAATGAGGGCGAAGAAGGCAGCCGAGAGCACGAGCGCGACCGCCATCAGGGCGAGCCGCACACCGCCGGCCCACCACTGCGTGCCACCGATCGCGGCGTAGTTGTCGTCGTAGAAGAGCCATTCGCGCAGGTTCATCTCGCGCCATCCGTCGACGAAGAACCAGGCCGCCCACCCCGCGACCACGAACAGGCCGATCCCTCCCGGGATCGCCCACCACGGTCGCCGGTCGAGCAGCCTCAGGCGGTCGACGATTCGGTGCTCGCGCAGCCACCAGCCCAGCGCGAAGAAGGGGAGCAGACCGAGGGTGCGCGAGAGGGAGAACGTCGAGTCGATGTTCGGCACGTAGCCGGCCCCGATCGAGATCGCGAGCGTCCAGACCAGCGGCCAGCGCAGGAGCGCGAGGTAGGGCAGCACGAGGCGGAAGATGCCCAGCGCCAGCAGGAACCACAGCGTCCAGGAAGGCTCCGTCAGATTGGCGGTCGCGCGGCCCTCGACGAGCCACTTCGTGAGCGTCCACAGACCCTCGAAGATCACGTAGGGCACCAGGATGTCGGTGATGACGCGGGCCATCTGCGTCTTCGTCGGCGACTCGGACTTGGAGAAGTACCCCGAGATGATCGCGAACGCCGGCATGTGGAACGCGTAGACGAGCAGGTACAGACCCAGCGCGACGTCGGAGTCGTACGTCAGGCGCTGCACCGCGTGACCCAGGACGACCAGGACGATGCAGGCGAAACGTGCGTTGTCCCAGAACGGGGTGCGTCGCCGCGCCCGCGGGATCGACCCGGTCGGCGGTGCCGCCGCTGGCGGAGCGCTGCTGGTCATCGTCACCCCCTCGCTCGGCGCAGACCAGACTAACCCGTCTCCCGATTCCGGCGATTCCGCCGTCCGCTGCGACTCGCGTGGCAGGCCGAGCGGTAGTCTCTTCGGCGCGATGACGACGATCGACGACGCGCTCGAGCGCGACCAGGCCATTCCCGACCTCGACTGGCACGTCTTCCCGACGGGTACGGAGCGGGATGTCTTCGCTGCGCCGAGCGGCGGTCTGGCTCGCGTGCGCCTGGGCGATCCGGCTGCGCAGCGCGTGGTGCTGATGCCCGGTGTCGCGGGCTCGAAGGAGGACTTCGTGCTCCTGATGCCGGTGCTCGCGGCGGCGGGCTACCGCGTGGAGTCGTTCGACCTCGCCGGGCACTGGGAATCGGTGCTGGCCGGACCGGCGCACCTGGACCCCCCACGGGATCAGTACGACTACCGTCTCTTCGTCGACGACCTCGTCGCGATCCTCGAAGACGGCGCGCCCGCGCACGTGCTGGGCTACAGCTTCGCCGGACTGGTGACCGAGCTGGCGCTCGTGGAGCGTCCCGAGCTGTTCCGCAGCCTGACGCTGATGTCGGCACCGCCTGCGACGGGTCAGGTGTTCCGCGGCGTCAAGCACATCGGGCCCATCTCCGACATGTCGCCGCACCGGGCGGCGGGCCTGATCCTGTGGGGCATCCGCTACAACCTCAATCGCACTCCGCCCGGCCGCATCGCCTTCGTGCGCGAACGCCTGGCCGTGACCCAGCGGGCATGCATCGACGACGTCGTCGGACTCATGATGTCGATGCCCGACATCGCCGACCAGGTGGCGGCCGTCGACGTTCCGAAGCTCATCGCGGTCGGAGAGCAGGATCTGTGGCCGCAGGCGCAGCACGACGAGTACGCGAAGCGGATCGGGGCGCGCGTCGCGACCTATCCGACGGGTCACGCGCCGTGCGAGACCGCCCCGCACCAGCTCGCGCGCGACATGCTGCGCCTCTTCGCCGACGCAGGCTAGCCCCGGGCGCGCGGAGTGGCCGCGGAGTAAGGTGTCGGGATGCGATCGGCCATGAGTCCGAACGACCCGCCGGCATGGTGGACCGGAGCGGTCGTCTATCAGATCTATCCGCGTTCGTTCCAGGATTCGGATGGCGACGGCGTCGGCGACCTGCGCGGTGTGCTGCAGCGCATCGACCATCTGGTCGCGCTGGGGGTGGACGTGGTGTGGTTCTCGCCGATCTACCGCAGCCCGCAGGACGACAACGGCTACGACATCAGCGACTATCGCGACGTCGACCCGATCTTCGGCACGCTCGCCGACCTCGATGAGGTCGTCGCGGCGCTCCACGAGCGGGGGATCAAGGTCGTGATGGATCTCGTCGTCAACCACACCAGTGACGAGCACCCGTGGTTCATCGAGTCGCGGTCGTCGAAAGACAACCCCAAGCGCGACTGGTACTGGTGGCGCCCCCCGCGCGAGGGCATGGAGCCCGGATCGCCCGGCGCCGAGTCGACCAACTGGGGGTCCTACTTCTCGGGACCTGCGTGGGAGTTCGACCGCGCGACCGGCGAGTACTACCTGCACCTCTTCAGTCGAAAGCAGCCGGACCTCAACTGGGAGAACCCCGAGGTGCGGACGGCGATCTACGACATGATGCGCTGGTGGCTCGACCGGGGAATCGACGGCTTCCGCATGGACGTCATCAACCTCATCTCGAAGACCGTCGGCGACGACGGGTCGCTCGCCGACGGGGTCGGGGACGGCCTCTACGGCGACAACCGCGCCCACACCGTGAACGGGCCGCGCCTGCACGAGTTCCTCCACGAGATGCATCGCGAGGTGTTCGAGGGACGGCGTGATGGGCTGCTGCTCGTCGGCGAGACTCCGGGCGCGACGGTCGAGGACGGGCGGCTGTTCACCGATCCCGCGCGGGAAGAGCTCGACATGGTGTTCACGTTCGAGCACATGCACCTGGATCACGGGCCCGGCGGCCGCTTCGATCTGCGCCCGCTGGATCTGCGGGCGCTGAAGGCCACGATGGCGCGATGGCAGGCGGGACTGTTCGACGCGGGCTGGAACGCGCTCTACTGGTGCAACCACGATCAGCCTCGTATCGTGTCGCGATTCGGCGACGACGGGGCGTACCGCCGCGAATCAGCCACGATGCTCGCCACGGTCCTGCACCTCCACCGCGGCACGCCGTACGTCTATCAGGGTGAAGAGCTCGGGATGACCGACGCGCATTTCGACGAGCTCACCGACTATCGCGACATCGAGTCGATCCGGTTCGCGGCCGAGGCGCGCGCCCACGGACGGCTGACCGACGAACAGCTCGTCGAGGCGCTCGCGGCCGGCAGCCGCGACAACGCCCGCACTCCGGTGCAATGGGATGCCGGCCCCTCGGCCGGCTTCACGTCCGGCGAGCCGTGGATCGGCGTCAACCCCAACCACGTGAGCGTCAACGCCGAGGCGGAGCGTGCGGATCCGGCATCCGTCTTCCATCACTACCGGCGGCTCATCCGGCTGCGTCACGAGGATCGGGTGGTGCGCTTGGGCGACTTCGCCCTCGTGGAGCCCGAGCATCCGCACGTGTACGCCTTCACACGCTCGGGCGGAGGTCCGTCGCTCTTCGTGGCGGGCAACTTCTCGGGCGAGCCCCAGCAGGTGACCGTCGCGGGGATGAACGGCGCGCGAGCCGAACTCGTGCTGGGCAACTACGCCGATCCGCCGGGCCTCGAAGGTGCCGCGCTCTCGCTGCGACCGTGGGAGGCCGTCGTGCTGCGCGCGGCCACCGACGGATGAAGGTGTAGCGTCGGGGGCCCGGGGACTCTCCTGCCCTGCGCACGGAACGAGGCCACCATGACCGCTGCTGCACCGACCCTCGGCGTCATCGGTACGTCGCGAAAACCCGATGAACGGCGCGTTCCGATCCATCCCAGCCATTTCGAGCGCCTCCCGCTTGACCTTCGTGACCGGATCATCGTGGAAGAGGCGTACGGCGTGCGGTTCGGCGTCTCCGACGACCAGATCCGCCCGCTCGTCGGACGCATCGCATCGCGTGAAGACGTGATCGCGGCATCCGACATCGTGCTCCTGCCCAAGCCGCAGTTGGAGGATCTCCGCGATCTCCACGACGGCCAGGTGCTGTGGGGTTGGCCGCACCTCGTCCAGGACGAGCGGATGACCCAGCTGGCGATCGACAAGCGGCTGACGGTCATCGCCTTCGAGGCAATGAACCATTGGGGAGGCGACGGCACCTTCGGGCTCCATGTGTTCCACATCAACAACGAGCTCGCGGGCTACTGCTCGGTGTTGCACGCGCTGCAGCTGTGCGGTGCGACGGGCGACTACGGCCGACGTCTCACCGCGGTCGTCATCGGCTTCGGAGCGACCGCTCGCGGTGCCGTCACCGCACTCCGCGCGCACGGCGTCCACGACGTCCGCGTCCTGACCAATCGGCGGACGGCGTCGGTGGCCTCGCCCATCCACGCCGCGCACATCATCCAGTTCGACCATGACGACGAGCCGTACCTCAGCGAAGTGATCACCGACGAGGGCCGCGTGCCTCTCGCGCCCTTCCTCGCCGAGAGCGACATCGTCGTCAACTGCACCCTGCAGGACCCGAACCGCCCGCTCCTTTATCTCCGCGAAACCGATCTGGGCGCGTTCCGCCCCGGGAGCCTGATCGTCGACGTCTCGTGCGACGAGGGGATGGGGTTCGAGTGGGCACGGCCGACGTCCTTCGCAGACCCGATGTTCACCGTCGGCGGCTCCATCGACTACTACGGCGTGGACCACAGTCCCTCCTATCTGTGGAACTCGGCCAGCTGGGAGATCAGTGAGGCCCTGCAGTCCTTCATCCCCATCGTGATGGGCGGGCCGGCCGCGTGGGCCGGCAACGAGACGATCCGCCGCGCAACGGAGGTCTCGGACGGTCGCGTGCTCAACCCGGCGATCCTCGAGTTCCAGCGCCGCGATTCGGTCTTTCCGCACGGGATCGGAATATCCTGACCACAGCCGCGTTGCATGAGATACATTCACATGCATAGAAAACGCGAGGAGCGATCGTGAACGACAGCACACCTCAGATGCAGTTCGGCATCTTCTCGGTGAGCGACATCACCGAGGACCCGACAACCGGCACCACACCCAGCGAGGCGGACAAGATCCGCGCCGCCGTCACCGTGGCCAAGCACGCCGAGGAAGTCGGGCTCGACGTCTTCGCGCTGGGCGAGCACCACAACCCGCCGTTCTGGTCGTCGTCGCCCACCACGACTCTCGCCTACATCGCGGCGCAGACCGAGCGCCTGATCGTCTCGACCGCCACGACGCTCATCACCACGAACGACCCGGTGAAGATCGCCGAGGACTACGCGATGCTGCAGCACCTGTCGGGCGGTCGTGCCGACCTGATGCTGGGTCGCGGCAACACCGGCCCGGTCTACCCCTGGTTCGGCAAGGACATCCGTCAGGGTCTGCCGCTCGCGATCGAGAGCTACAACCTCCTGCACCGGCTGTGGCGTGAGGACGTCGTGGACTGGGAGGGCAAGTTCCGTACACCGCTGCAGGGCTTCACCTCGACCCCGCGTCCCCTCGACGGCGTCGCGCCCTTCGTGTGGCACGGCTCGATCCGCACTCCCGAGATCGCCGAGCAGGCCGCCTACTACGGCGACGGATTCTTCGCGAACAACATCTTCTGGCCCAAGGAGCACTACCAGCGGCTCATCACGCTCTACCGTCAGCGCTTCGCGCACTACGGGCACGGCACGCCCGAGCAGGCGATCGTCGGCCTGGGCGGCCAGGTGTTCATGCGTGCCAACTCGCAGGATGCCGTCCGCGAGTTCCGGCCGTACTTCGACAACGCACCGGTCTACGGCCACGGCCCCTCGCTCGAGGACTTCAGCGAGATGACGCCGCTCACGGTCGGCTCGCCGCAGCAGGTGATCGACCGCTACGCCGCGATGCGCGAGACGTACGGCGACTACCAGCGCCAGCTGTTCCTCCTCGACCACGCGGGTCTGCCGCTCAAGACGGTCCTCGAGCAGCTCGACATCCTGGGTGGCGAAGTGGTCCCGGTGCTGCGCCGCGAGCTGCAGAAGAACCGGCCGGCGGAGGTCCCGGATGCCCCGACACACGCGAGCCTCGTGAAGGCGGCGTACGGCGACCAGTCCCCGCGTCAGGCCGTTCCCGGCGCCAACCGCGGCGACAACCTCGTCGGCGAGAGCCCGTACCAGGACACGCCTGCGAAGGCCGGAGCCGCGTTCGGGCTCGGAAACTCCGGCCGCTGAGCCGGCGAAGCGAGACGAAGACATGACTTCCGCACCACGCCGCATCGCCGTGATCTCCGCCGGCCTGTCGAACCCGTCCTCGACGCGGATGCTCGCCGACCGCCTGGCCGCCGCGACCGCGAAGCACCTCTCAGAGCGCGACGTCCAGACCGAGGTCGACGTGTTCGAGCTGCGCGACTACGCGCACGACATCACCAACAACCTCCTCACCGGGTTCGCGCCGCCCGCGCTCGAGTCGATGATCAACGCGGTGGTGTCGGCGGATGCCGTCATCGCGGTCACGCCGATCTTCTCGACGAGCTACTCCGGGCTGTTCAAGTCCTTCATCGACGTACTCGACCCCAATGCGCTCACCGGCAAGCCCGTGCTGATCGGGGCGAACGCCGGAACCGCGCGCCATTCGCTCGCGATCGACTACGCGATCCGTCCGCTGTTCGCCTACCTGCACGCCGAACCCGTCGCGACGGGTGTCTTCGCCGCGTCGAGCGACTGGGGCGCCACCGCTGACCAGGTCGCTCCGCTCGGCGAACGGATCGAGCGCGGCGCCCGCGAGCTCGCCGAGGCGATCGCTCGGCGGCAGCCGGTCGAGGACGCCGATCCCTACGACCCGGCGAACTACCTCGGTGAGGGCCGGTCGTTCGGTCACCTGCTCGGCGGTCTCGCGGGGGAGTAGTCCGGCTCCGGGCGATCAGCGCAGCTGAACGTCCCCCGGGCCGATGAGCGGGCGCCAGCCGCCCTCGCCCCGCACGGCGGGGGCGGCGAGCACATCGGCGTCCGTGAGCGGACCGAGGTCCAGGGCGGCGAGGCCGGCGATCTCGGCGATGGGTACCTGGAACGTGCGGAAGGCGCCCAGCCGCGGTACGGCCAGCGCGCCCTGGCGCAGGTCGAGCAGCTCGGACTGATCCAGCACGAACCCGGCCGCCTCCAGTCGCGGCATCCCGTCGTCGGCGGCAGCCGTCCACGCGGCGACCTTGAAGAAGCGCCGCGGGATGGCGACGCCGCGATAGACCGGATCATCGTTCGCGAGGATCGGCGCCGTGAAGACGCTGACCCGCTGCGCGGTCGCGTCTGCGTACTGCAGGACGTGGTCCTCGAGCCCGAGCCACAGGTCCTTCGACTGGTTGAAGGCAGCCGCCTGCGGCGCCGCGTTCGTGTAGAAGAAGGTCGCCTCGGTGGCTTGCCGGGCCTCGGCCGCGCCACCCCAGCCCGGATCGCGCCGGCGCACGAGGTGCCCGCGATCGAGATCGTTCGCGGCATAGAGCTCGGGCCCGGCCTGCTCGCCGACGGGCAGCCTCGAATCGAGCCGCCACTCGCCGGTGCGCGGCACATCCCGCAGCGCAGCACCGTCGATGTTCACCCCGGTGACGGCCGCGAGCGTGCGCGCGGGATCGAGCAGCACGGTGAAGCGCGGGTACGGCAGTTCGCGCACCTCACGCCCGCCGGCGGGGCGGGGGAGCGGAACCCGGATGCCGAGAAAATCGTCGTCGTATCCCGCCGAGGTCATGTCCGCCACCACTCCATCCTGGCCGCCACCGGTCATTCCGGCCGCCGAGTGCGCATGCGGCGCGCCAGCACCGCGTCCACGGTGAGGCCGATCCCGACCGCGAGAGCCACCGACACGACGACGGCCACGACCGGTCCGCCGGGCACGACGGCCGCCACGGCCGCGCCGATGAAGGCCTGGTAGAGCGCCCATGCGAGCGCCGCGAGTCCCGCCACTGCGAGGTACCGCGGCGCACGGATCCGCGTCGCGCCGGCGGTGAGGTTCACGGCGAGGCGCGCGAACGGGATGAACCGCGCGGTGAAGAGCACCAGCGCAGAGCGACGCTCGAGCCGGGCCTGCGCCCACGCGAACGCCGACTGCACGCGGGCCGCCCGCATCCATCGCCAGCGCTGCAGGCCGACGGTGCGTCCCACGAGATAGCAGGCGGCGTCGCCCAGCAGTGCGGCAATCGTCGCCACCGCCACCACCCAGCCCAACGGCGGCTCACCGCCCGACACGGCGAGAGCACCGAACGCGGTCACCGCGGCTTCGCCCGGAATCACCACCAGGAACGCGTCGCCGAGGACGAGCGCGAACAGCAGGGGGAGCGCCCACGGGCTCTGCGCCGTCTGTGTCAGCAGCTCGTCGATCACGCCTCCTTCCTAACGGGCCAGGGTGAACGGCGACGGAACGGAGCCTCTCCGGTGACGTGGAGCGGTGCATCCGGTGAACTCTCGTCACCGGGGTCGTTTTGTGGCGTCCGGTCGTCTGTCGGGCCGTCACGCTGGTCGCGTGAGAGTCGCACTGCTCGCCGAATCGTTCCTGCCCCACATGAACGGGGTGACAGGGTCGGTGCTTCATGTCCTTCGTCACCTTGCCGCCCAGGGCCACGAGACCCTGGTGATCGCGCCGCGCGCGGGCGAGTTCACCGCCGACCTGCACGGTGCGCGCACCGAGCTGCTGCGCTCGGTGCCGCTGCCCTCCTATCCCGACGTGCGCGTCGTGTTCGCGCGGGCTGCCCGGCTCACCGCGATCCTGCGCGAGTTCCGGCCCGACGTGGTCCACCTCGCCTCGCCTTTCGTGCTCGGGTGGCAGGGCCTCGCCGCCGCCGACGCGCTGCGGATCCCCGCGGTCGCCGTGTACCAGACCGACGTCATCGCGTACGCCGAGAAGTACGGGATGCCGCAGGCGTCCGCGCTCGTCGGCCGTCATGTATCGCGCCTGCACCGCCGGGCGACGCTCACGCTGGCACCCTCGACGGCGTCGCTGCACCAGCTGGAAGGGCTCGGCGTCGACCGGCTGCGCCGGTGGGGGCGCGGAGTCGACACCGAGCGCTTCGGCCCCGAGCGGCGCAGCGACGCGTGGCGCGCGCGCGTCGCACCGGGGCAGACCGTCGTCGGCTATGTGGGCCGGCTCGCCCCCGAGAAGCAGGTTGCGGACCTCGCTGCGCTGGCGGGCATCGAGGGAACCCGCCTCGTGGTCGTTGGAGACGGACCGGCGCGGCCCGGCCTTGAGGCGGCTCTCCCCGATGCTGTCTTCACCGGCCACCTGTCCGGGTCGGCGCTCGCCGAGGCGCTGGCGAGCTTCGATGTGTTCGTCCACCCGGGCGAGAGCGAGACGTTCGGGCAGACCATCCAGGAGGCGCTCGCCAGCGGAGTGCCCGTGGTCGCGACGGGCGTCGGCGGTCCGCTCGACCTGGTGCGCTCCAGCGTCGACGGCTGGCTCTACCGCCCGGGCGACCTCCGCGACCTGCGTGCCCGGGTCGCCGATCTCGCCGGCGACGACGGCAAGCGCCGGGCGTTCGGGGCCGCAGCCCGCGAATCGGTTCGCGACCGCACGTGGGACGCCGTCTGCCGTCGGCTGGTCGAGCACTACGACGAGGCGCGGATGCTGCGGCCCATCGACGATGCGCTGGTGCAGCGAGGAGCGACACGGCCCGCGATGCCGGCCACGGCCACCGGGCAGCCGCGGCCCTGGGGCCGGTACGTGGCGCTCGGGGACTCGCTCACCGAGGGCCTCTGCGACGCCTCGCGCATGCCGCCGGGACAGTACCGGGGCTGGGCCGACCGCTTGGCGCAGCTGCTCGCTCACGCCCGCGACGAGCGTGAGCCGTTCCGCTACGCGAATCTGGCGGTGCGCAGCCGTCGGGTCGAGCACGTGCTCCACGAGCAGCTGCCGCGCGCGCTCGCGCTGCGGCCCGACCTCGTCTCGGTGCTGATCGGCGCGAACGACCTCGTGGGCAGGCGGGCCGACCCCGTGCGCCTCGCCGCCGCCCTCGAGCAGGGGATCGCGACGCTGCGCGCCGCGGGCATCGACGTGCTGCTCGTGACGCCGTTCCTCCCTCGCCGGCGTGCGGCCCGGATCTTCGCTCGCCGGTTCGCCGTCTACGCGTCCGAGCTGCGTCGCATCGCCGCCGCGACCGGGGCGATCCTCCTCGACCTGGACGCATTGCCGGCGATCGGCGACCTCGACCTGTGGGCCGACGACAAGGTGCACCTGCGCTCCCGGGGGCACCGGTTCCTGGCGTATCGCGCCGCCGAGGCGCTGGGTGTGCCCGACGCCGAGGCGCTGGCGGGACTGGACGCCGCGCTCCACGCCGACGACGACCCGATGCCCGTGGGGTCGTGGCTGGGCCGCGACGCGCTGCCCTGGGTCTGGCGCCGCCTGCGCGGTCGCACGGCCGGTGATGGCCTGCTTCCCAAGCACGACGACTACTCCGAGATCGGCGGACGTGGCGACGTGCGGGAACGGTCGAGGGTGAGCTGAGCGCGCGCCACGGGTCATGCGCGGCCGGGGGCTCACTCCGCGTTCCAGCGATACTCCGACTCCGGCCGACCGCCCGTCCCGTAGCGAGGCGAACGGATGACGCGGCCTTCCGCGGTCAAGTGCTCCAGATACCGGCGCACGGCGACCCGCGACATCCCGAGTCGCCGCGCCGCCTCACCCGCCGAGGCGGGACCGTTGCGGCGGACGTCGTCCGAGACCACGGCAAGCGTCTCGGGTGCGAGCCCCTTCGGGAGCCGGACGGGCGTTGCCGGATGCATCGCTCCGAGCATCGCGTCGATCTCGGCCTGCGTCGGCGCTCCCGCGGACTCGTCCGCCCGGCGTCGGAACTCGCGATACTGCTCCAGCCGCTCGCGGAACACCGCGAACGTGAACGGCTTGACCAGATACTGCGCGACGCCCAGCGCGACCATGCCGCGCACCACCTCGGCGTCGCGGACCCCTGTGATCGCGATCACGTCGACCGTCGCGCCGCGGGCGCGCACGTGCCGCAGCACGTCGACACCGGTGCCGTCGGGCATCGTGACGTCCAGCAGGACCAGGTCGATCCGGTCGGCGCCCGCGAGGAGCGCCTCGATCGCGGCGCGGGCACCCGTGCATTCGCCCGCCAGCTCGAACCCCTCCAGCCGTGCGAGATAGCTGCGGTGCAGCTCCAGCGTGAGCGCATCGTCGTCGACCACCAGGACGCGGATCACGGATGCCTCGCCGGCAGCGTCACGACGAAGGTCGTCGGATCCTGGCGCACATCGACGGTGCCGCCGGCATCCGTCACGATCGACCGCACCAGTGCCAGTCCTACGCCACGCCCTTCGGTGCCTGCCGGCTTCGTCGAGAATCCGTGCTCCCAGATCCGGTCGCGGATGTCGTCGGCGATGCCGGCGCCGCTGTCGGACACTTCGACGCGCAGGGCGGGGGAGCCGGGCATTCGGGCGAAGACGACGCGCACCCAGCGCGGCGTTTCGCCGGAGGCCGCGGCATCCATCGCGTTGTCGATCATGTTGCCGATCGCCGAGACGGCGTCCATCGGCGGGAGCGAGCTGCGCGGCGCGGCCGGATCGATCTCGGCCGACCACTGGATCCCGCGCTCGCGCGCCTGTGCGGCCTTGCCGAGAAGCAGCGCGCCGACGGTGGGGTCGCCGTCGCGGCGAGCCGCGACCTGATCCACCAGTGCCTGGCTCTGCCGCGAGGTCTCGGTGAGGATCTCGATGGCCTCGGCGGTCCGGCCGAGCTCGAGGAGCGACACCGCCGTGTGCATGCGGTTGCCGTGCTCGTGCGTCTGGGCGCGCAGCGCCTCGCCGAGCGTGCGGACCGACTCGTACGAGGCGACGGCGTCGCGGATCGAGCCTGCCGGCAGATCGCCGGCCACCCGGCGCGTGGTGCGCCGGGCCAGCAGCGCGCCCACCACGCCCGCGCCGAGCAGTGCCAGCGCGATCGACACGACGAACGGCAGTCGTGGCAGCAGCTGCGACGAGATGCTGCCGAGGGTGACACCGACCGACACCCAGCCGACGAGGCGACCGTCGTCCTGCACCGGCGCGATGGTGCGGACCGAGGGGCCGAGCGTGCCGGTGAACTCCTCCGTGAGCACTGCCGGCGCCTCGGGGATCGTGCCGAGGTACTGCCTGCCGATCTCGGACGGTGAGCGGTGGGTGACGCGCACGCCATCAGGGGTCATGATCGTCACGAAGTCGAGCGCGGTGACCTCCATCACGTCCGCGGCGACCGGCTGCAGCCGTTGCGACGCATCCGGACCGCCGACGGCACCGGCGACCTCCGGCAGCGCCGCCAGCGACGTCGCCACGGCACGAGTCACCTCCTCGGCTTCGGAGCGCTCCGAACGCTGCGCGTCGAGGACGAGGACCACCGAGAGCACCGTCACGAGCAGCGCGACCGACCCGGCGACCACGAGGAACACGCGCGAGGCCGCGCTGCCCGGGCTCGTCCGCATCGACATGGCACTCCTCGTTGATGGCCGTGGCTCCATCCTCGACCCTTGCGCCTGGATCGGCGCCCTGATCGGCGGGACCAATACGACCACAAGTCGACCCCGCCGCCGAGGGAGGCGGACGCTGTCTTCACGTCGCACCCGTCCGTGCGACCCGGACAACGACTGTTCACCCCTAGGAGGCGATGATGGCTCTCTCGACCCGGACGACTTCGTTCACACTTCCCGGCTTCAACTTCCGTCGCGGCAAGCGCGCATGGGACAAGCACACCTGGCTCTACCTCTCCGTGATCGCCGCCGTCGTGCTCGGCGCGGCCGTCGGCCTGATCTGGCCCGACGTCGGCGTCGCCCTCAAGCCGCTGGGCGAGGGCTTCGTCGCGCTGATCAAGATGATGATCGCCCCGATCATCTTCTGCACGATCGTCGTCGGGGTCGGGTCGATCGCCAAGGCCGCCACCGTCGGCAAGATCGGCGGCCTGGCACTGCTGTACTTCATGGTCATGTCGACGTTCGCGCTGGCCATCGGGCTGTTCGTCGGCAACATGCTCCACCCGGGCGAGGGACTGGACATGGCCGGCTCGAGCTACGAGTCGACCGCGGAGGCGAAGACGACCCAGGAGTTCATCCTCGGGATCATCCCGACCACGTTCTTCTCGGCCTTCACCGGCGAGAGCGTGCTGCAGGTTCTCTTCATCGCACTGCTCGTGGGATTCGCGCTCCAGCAGATGGGCGACCGCGGTGCGCCCGTCATGAACGCCGTCAAGCACCTGCAGGCGCTGGTGTTCCGCATCCTCGGCATGATCCTGTGGCTGGCACCGCTGGGCGCCTTCGGTGCCATCGCGGCCGTCGTGGGCAATACTGGGATCGCCGCGATCTGGGCGCTGGGCACGCTGATGATCGCGTTCTACCTGACGTGCCTGATCTTCATCATCGGCGTGCTCGGCACCTTGCTGTGGGCGGTGACGCGGATCAACATCTTCGCCCTCGTGAAGTACCTCGCGCGGGAGTACCTGCTGATCGTCGGCACGTCGTCGTCGGAGTCCGCCTTGCCCCGCCTCATCGCCAAGATGGAGCACCTCGGCGTCTCGAAGCCCGTCGTGGGCATCACCGTTCCGACCGGCTACTCGTTCAACCTCGACGGCACTGCGATCTACCTGACGATGGCGTCGCTGTTCATCGCGAGCGGCATGGGCGCCCCGATGTCGCTGGGCGAGCAGATCGGCCTGCTGGTGTTCATGATCGTCGCCTCCAAGGGCGCCGCGGGCGTCACCGGGGCAGGCCTTGCCACGCTCGCCGGAGGCCTGCAGGCCTACCGTCCCGACCTCGTCAACGGTGTCGGCGTCATCGTCGGCATCGACCGGTTCATGTCGGAGGGCAGGGCCGTCACCAACTTCACCGGCAACGCGGTGGCCACCGTGCTGATCGGCTCATGGACGAAGGAGTTCGACGCGAGCCGGGCTCGCAGCGTCCTGGCCGGCGACCTGCCTTTCGACGAGACGACGCTGGCCGGTGACGACCACGACGGCATGTCGAATGCGCCGGACGCGGTCGGAGTCCAGGGCCTCGAAGAGGCCGCGGTCGCGGAGGCCGGTGAGAAGGAGAAGCGGGCACGCGAGCGTGCGGAACTGCTCAGCCGCTGAGTCGGTCAGGCGCTGAGGACGGCTCGGGGCCCCGCCGCGGCGGGGCCCCGAGCCTGTCGTGGTCGGATCGGCCCGTCAGCGCTCGTGGTCGATCTCGCCGGCCTCGATCGCGGCGTCCCGTTCATGCTCGATGACCTCGTCGGCCTCGGCCTCGACGGATTCCATCGGGTCGAGCGTCGGGGGCGGAGTCTCGAACTCCACCTCGTCATCGAGCGGGACGTCGCGTTCGTCGTCCGGGATCCGTTCCCTGAAGTCGCTCATCGCGTCACCGCCGTCCTACCCGCTCTTGCGCCGGAACTCCCGCTTGGTGACGGCTCCGTGAGTGCCGTGGATCCCGGAGTCCGCATCCAGGTGCGCCTCGCCCTCGCGGCGCTGGGCGTTCTTCTTGTCGAGGGCTTCCTTGAACTTGCGCTTCATCTCGTCGGATGCCGCGCTCGCCGGCTTGTCGTCGGTGCTCATGCTCCAACCCTAGGTGCGGCATCCGACGCCCGCCAGGGATGCCGGGATTCGGGCGCCCGCTGATAAGCTGTCTCGGGTTGCCCTCTGGGCGGCCCGCTCAATTCCATATGAGCAACGGAGCAGGCCGGCAGCTAGCTGGTCCCCTGTGGTGGATTCCTCGACGCGATGCGGCGGGTGGTCTTCTACTGGTGACCAGCGCTGGCGAATCCCGCGGACATGCCGCGCGCCGACATCTGCCTGTTCCTGCTCCTTCGCACAAGCTCGTGCGCGAGACGCGCGTGCGAGCCTAAACAAAGAAGGAGAGACCTCTTGGAAGGTCCTGAAATCACCGCCGCCGAAGCCGTCCTCGACAACGGACGCTTCGGCACCCGCACCGTCCGGTTCGAAACCGGGCGACTCGCGCAGCAGGCACAGGGTGCCGTCGCCGCGTACCTCGACGAGGAGACGATGCTCCTCTCGGCCACCAGCGCCGGCAAGCACCCGCGCGAAGGCTTCGACTTCTTCCCGCTGACCGTCGACGTCGAAGAGCGCTCGTACGCCGCGGGCAAGATCCCCGGCTCGTTCTTCCGTCGCGAGGGCCGCCCCTCCACCGAGGCGATCCTCGTCTGCCGTCTCATCGACCGCCCGCTGCGCCCGTCGTTCGTCGAGGGTCTTCGCAACGAGGTGCAGATCGTCGTCACGGTGCTCTCGATCGCACCCGGCGAGTTCTACGACGCGCTCGCGATCAACGCGGCATCCCTCTCGACCCAGATCTCGGGACTGCCGTTCTCGGGTCCGATCGCGGGTGTCCGTCTGGCCCTCATCCCGGGTCACGGCGAGAACGCCGACCAGTGGATCGCGTTCCCGACCGTCACCCAGCTCGAGGAGGCCGTCTTCGACCTCATCGTCGCCGGCCGCGTCATCACCGACGCCGACGGCAACGAGGATGTCGCGATCATGATGGTCGAGGCCGAGGCGACCGAGGGTTCGTGGAACCTCATCAAGGGCGGCGCCACCAAGCCCAACGAGCAGGTCGTGGCCGAGGGTCTCGAGGCCTCGAAGCCCTTCATCAAGCAGCTCGTCGCCGCGCAGAACGTCGTGGCGAACACCGCTGCGAAGGAGATCAAGGAGTTCCCGGTCTTCCTGCCCTACAGCCAGGAGACCTACGACTTCGTCGCGCACCGCGCCTATGACAAGCTCGTCCCGATCTACCAGATCGCCGACAAGCAGGCCCGTCAGAACGCCGACGACGAGCTGAAGGACGCCGTCAAGGCCGAGCTTCTCGCCGCCGTCGAGTCCGGTGAGCTGCCGGCCGTCGCGACGCTCGAGTTCTCCGCCGCCTACAAGTCGGTGACGAAGAAGATCGTGCGCGGTCGCATCCTCGCCGAGGGCGTCCGCATGGACGGCCGTGGCCTTGCCGACATCCGTCCGCTCGACGCCGAGGTGCAGGTCATCCCGCGCGTCCACGGCTCGGCGATCTTCCAGCGCGGCGAGACCCAGATCCTGGGCGTCACCACGCTGAACATGCTCAAGATGGAGCAGCAGATCGACTCGCTGTCGCCTGTCACGCACAAGCGCTACATGCACCACTACAACTTCCCGCCCTACTCGACCGGTGAGACCGGCCGTGTGGGCAGCCCCAAGCGTCGCGAGATCGGGCACGGCTTCCTGGCCGAGCGCGCGCTCGTGCCGGTGCTGCCCAGCCGCGAGGAGTTCCCCTACGCGATCCGTCAGGTGTCCGAGGCCCTCGGCTCCAACGGCTCGACGTCGATGGGCTCGGTCTGCGCGTCCACGCTCTCGCTCCTCAACGCCGGTGTGCCGCTGCGCGCGCCGGTCGCGGGTATCGCGATGGGCCTGGTCTCGGACGAGGTCGACGGGCAGACGCGCTACGCCGCACTGACCGACATCCTCGGCGCCGAGGACGCCCTCGGCGACATGGACTTCAAGGTCGCCGGCACGAGCGAGTTCGTCACCGCCATCCAGCTGGACACGAAGCTCGACGGCATCCCGTCGTCGGTGCTCACCGCGGCGCTGCAGCAGGCGCACGAGGCGCGTCTGACGATCCTCGGCGTGCTGAACGCCGCGATCGACGGTCCCGACGAGATGGCGCCGACCGCCCCGCGCGTGATCAGCGTCCAGATCCCGGTCGACAAGATCGGTGAGCTGATCGGACCCAAGGGCAAGACGATCAACGCCATCCAGGACGAGACCGGCGCGCAGATCTCCATCGAGGAGGACGGCACCGTCTACATCGGCGCGACCGATGGTCCGTCGGCGGAGGCCGCGCGCGCCCAGGTGAACGCGATCGCCAACCCGACGAACCCGGAGGTCGGCGAGCAGTTCCTCGGCACCGTGGTGAAGATCGCGACCTTCGGCGCGTTCGTCTCGCTGCTTCCGGGCAAGGACGGGCTCCTGCACGTGACCGAGGTCCGCAAGCTCGCGGGCGGCAAGCGCGTCGAGAACGTCGACGACGTCCTGTCGGTCGGTCAGAAGCTCCTGGTCAAGATCACCAAGATCGACGACCGCGGCAAGCTGTCCCTCGAGCCGGTGCTCGAAGAGCCGGCCGACCAGGAGGGTCGCGACGCGGCCAACCCCGGTCCGGAGGCTCCCGCAGAGGGCTGAGTCGCATCGCGGTCTGACTGCCTGTCCGGATGCCCGTCCTGCTCCTTCCGGAGCGGGGCGGGCATCCGGCGTTGCGGCGGAGGGCTCGCCCTGGTCCACCGAACGGGGGACAACCCGCTGTGCGACGCCGCGTCGTGATGAAACCGTTATGTAATGTTTATCGACAGTTCGCCTCGGTGAGCGGCCGGGTGTCCGGACTGCCCTACCCTCGAAGTACGCGCCGGGGGGTGCGGACACAGTGATCACGAAGACTCCCACCGGGCTTCGTGAGGGGGTGGCACATGGCTTACTTCGGCGTTGACTCGACGCTCCCGCCGACGAGCCCGGATGCCACCGGCCCGGCCGCGCCCGGAGTCCACCCCTCCGCACCCATCCCCGTTCAGGGGCCGTCGGTGGGCAGCAACGTGCGCGTGCCGCTCGGCGAGAGCGGTGTCGAGGTCTTCCCGCTGATCCTCGGCGGAGCCGAGTTCGGCTGGAACGTCGACCTCGAGTCGAGCCATGCGATCCTCGACGCGTACGCCGAGCTGGGCGGGAATGCCGTCCACACCTCGGACAGCTTCTCAGGCGGACGCAGCGAGCACATCATCGGTCAATGGCTGCACTCCCGCGGCCTGCGTGACGACGTGGTGCTCGCGGTGCGGGTCGGCGGGCACGCCGACAACCCCGGACTCGGCCCGGTCAATCTGATCCGCTCGGTCGAGGCCTCGCTCACGCGGCTGCGCACCGAGCGCATCGACGTGCTCTCGCTCGACGCGTCGACCGACTCGATGACCGCGCTCGAGGACACTCTGGCGACCGCCGAGTGGCTGGTCGAGTCGGGCAAGGTCGCCGCCATCGGGGCGATGGGCTACAGCGCCGCTCAGCTGGTCGAGGCCCGCATCCTCGCCTCCGCGGGCTATCCGCGCATCACGGTCCTGGATGTCCCGTTCAACGTCCTGCGGCGTCACGAGTTCGACGCCGACCTGCGCCTCGTGGCCGGCGCGCAGGGCATGGCCGTGACGCCCTCGCACGCGCTCGAGCACGGATTCCTCGCGGGCAGGCAGCGTACGCGCCTCCGTGGGTCGCTGTCGGTGCGCGGCGCGCAGCTGGCCGCGAATCTCAACCGCCGCGGCAGCCGAACGCTGCGGGCGCTCGATGCCGTGGGCACCGAGCTCGGTGTGCCCGACGCAGCGGTCGCCGTCGCGTGGTTGCTGTCGCAGAAACTCGTGACGGCCCCGATCGTCAACGCGTACGCCCCCCAGCACGTCGAGGAACTCGTGCAGGGGGTGGGGGTGCGACTCAGCCGCTCCCAGCTGTCCGACATCGCCCGCGCGTCGGAATAGCCGGCGGCGCGCCGACCTCTCCACAAGCCCGGGAACGGCATCCGTCGGTGACGTAGGGTGGAAAGCGGTGCCCCGTCCGGGCACGCGACCCCCGACGGAGTGAGCTGCGTGACGCACTACATCTACCTCGTGCGACATGGCGAGCATCAGAACGCCGAGCACGGACTGGTCGACGGACCCCTTTCGCCGCGTGGCCGCCGTCAGGCAGCGCTTCTCGCAGACCGGCTGTCGGGGGTGCCGTTCGATGCGGTGTGGCACTCCCCGCTCGAGCGGGCGAGCGAGACGGCACGAGCGGTGTCCGAGCGGATGCCGTCGCTTGCGCCGGAGCCCTCCGCACTGCTGTTCGACTGCGTGCCGACGGGCATGACCGACGAGACGCCCTCGGTGTTCGAGCCGTTCTTCGGCTCCGTGACCGAGGCCGAGGTCGAGGCGGGGCGGGCTCAGATGTCCGATGCGGTGAGCGAGTTCCTGGTGCGCAAGCGCGGCGAGGTGCACGAGCTCGTCATCACGCACAACTTCGTGATCGCGTGGTTCGTGCGCGAAGTGCTGCAGGCGCCGGAATGGCGCTGGATGACTCTCAACCAGGCCCACTGCGGGCTGACCGTGATCGCGCAGAAACAGGGACGCCCGTGGACGATCCTGTCCCACAACGACATGTCGCACCTGCCCGTCGAGCTGCGCACCGGGCTTCCCGAGGTCTATCCCGTCTGACACGCTTCGCCGGCCGGAAGTAACGGTTGTGCAACGGTCGCCCCAGAGGCTGTCAGGGGGAGGGGAGGTTCCGACATAAACGAGTGACGGGGCTGCACCGCCGCACCCCACCAGCAGCTCGACCTCCCCCCTACGGAGCCGCCATGCGCACACGCACGCCCCTCGCCCTCCTCCTCGCCACCGGCCTCGTGGTGACGCTCGCCGCCTGCTCGGGGCCGTCAGGCTCAGGTGCACCGAAGCCCGAGGACTCACCCCTGAACGAGTACATGTCAGCGGTGTGGGGCGGTGATCTCTCCGAGGACGAGCAGCGCGAGCGGTTCGAGAAGGAGAACGCGGAGCGCGAGGAGCTCGTCGCGGAGTGCATGTCGGAGGAGGGCTTCGAGTACATCCCCAACACCGGTGGCTCGTCGATCTCTTTCGGCTCCGACGACGCGTGGAAGCCCGACGACCGCGAGTGGGTGGCCCAGTACGGCTACGGGATGATCAACTCGCCGATGAGCGAGGAGCCGCCGACCGACCAGGAGGAGTGGGTGGATCCCAACCAGGACTACATCATGAGCCTCCCGGAATCCGAGCAGACGGCGTTCTACGAGACGCTGCACGGCCCGCCCATGCCCGAGGACCAGATGAACGAGGACGGCTCGTACGAGTACGACTGGGAGCAGGCGGGATGCTACGGCTGGGCCCAGCACGAGGTCGAGCAGAAGAACCCCGCGATGGCCGACGAGTTCGAGCCGCTCATGAAGGCGATGGAGGAGTTCTGGACCAAGACCCAGGAGTCGAACGCGTTCGACGAGATCAACGCGGCATGGAGCTCCTGCATGGCCGACGCCGGGCATCCGGGCTATGACGCGCAGATGGACGCGCAGATGGAGTTCAACGAGGAGCTGAACGCCTACTACGAGAACCAGACCGAGTGGGTCGAGGACGATCCGAAGCTCGCCGAGATCGGGGAGCGCGAGATCGAGGTCGCCCTCGCCGACCTCGACTGCCGCGAGGAGACGGACTACCGCAAGGTCCAGCTCGACATTCAGTTCGCGCTCGAGGAGGAGTTCATCGCCGACCACAAGGCCGACCTCGACGCTCTCAAGGCCGCGGCGGAGCAGGGCCGCTAGCGTGGCGGGATCGCAAGAGCAGCAGGACGAGAGCTTCGACGAGATCCTCGGGACAGGGACGACCATTGCCGAGGCCGAGGATGGTGGTGAGGCCGCCGCCGTTCCGCCGCGCGCCGGCCTGTTCACGCGCTGGCGGCGCGTGTTCGACGGCAACCGTGCGCTGTGGATCGTGGCGGCGGTGGCCGTGGCCAGCCTCGTGGTCGGGCTTCTCGTCGGACGCTTCGTGGTGTCGCCCGCAGAGGCATCGGCGCGGGCGGAGCCTCCCGAGCCCGGCCTGATCACGGTGCCGGTCGAGTTCGGCGAGCTGAGCAACGACGTCACCATCCGCGGCGAGGTCGGCTACGCCGACGCCGCCGAGATCACCCTCGACACCTCCTCGCTCACGGGGCCGGCGATCGTGACCGGCCGGGTCCCCGAGGCCGGTGCCGAGTTCGGCCCCCTGGCTGTGGCCCTCGAGATCGCCGGCAGGCCGGTCATCGTGCTGCCGGGAGACCTCCCCGCGTACCGCACTCTGCGGTTCGGGATGTCGGGGCCGGACGTGGTGCAGTTCAAGCAGGCGATGGCCGCGGTCGGCATCAACGCCGGGGATCCGGCATCCGACGTCTTCGACGCGGCGGCCGCCGCTGCGGTGCCGGCGCTCTACGACCTCGTGGGATACGCCCCGCCGCCTCCGCCGGAGGGCGGCGACGAGGCGGTCCGGGCCGCTTCGGAAGGCGTGACAGCTGCGCAGCAGTCGCTCGCCGCGGCCAACGATGAACTGAACCGTGCGGGCAGCGGCGCGTCTGCGGTGGCCCTCCGCGAAGCCGACAACCAGGTGGCCAGCGCGCAGCGGCAGCTCGACGCCGCCCGGATGGCGGTGCCGCTGGACCCGCTCGTCGTGGCGGATCTCGAGGACGCCCTCGCTCTGGCGAAGCTCCGCCGCGACGAAGTCGCGGCCGCGCCCGACACGCGGGCACAGCGTGCCGCCGTCGATGCCGCACGCTCGCAGGTCGCTCAGGCGCAGGAGGCGCTCACGCGAGCGCGTGAGGAGGCGCTGCCCTTCCTGCCCTCGAGTGAGGTGCTCTACCTCGCGGCGCTTCCGCGACGCGTGGACGCCGTGACGGCGGCCCGTGGCTCGATCCTCCAAGGCGTCGCCATGACGGTGTCGGGTGCCACCCTCGAGCTGACCGGCTCGGCCGCCGAGGCGGACGCGACCCTGCTGCAGGTCGGTGGCGAAGCATCGTTCGAGCTGCCGGACGGCGCCAGCCACCGCGCCGTGATCGCCGAGGTGACCCCCGGCGAGGAGTCCAGCGGGCGCTGGACGATCGGCTTCACCCCTGACCCGCTCACACCGGAGCAGATCCAGCAGCTGCAGGGGGCGAACGTGCGAGTGTCGATCCCCGTCGGCGCGACCGAGGGCGAAGTGCTGTTCGTGCCGCTCGCCGCGGTCACGGCCGGCCCCGGCGGAGAGAGCCGAGTCGAAGTGGTCGACGGCGATCCGCGTGACGGCGACCAGGCCGAGACGCGTCTGGTCGACGTCGAGACCGGGCTCGCCGCGGACGGCTCGGTCGAGGTTCGCCCCGTCGAGTCGGGCGAGCTCGAGGAGGGTGACCTCGTCGTGGTGGGCCGATGACATCGCCCCTGATCGAGCTGCGCGACGTCACACGGTCGTTTCCCGGACCCCCCGAGGTGCAGGCGCTGAAAGGCGCCTCCCTGTGCGTGGAGGCGGGGGAATACGTCTCGATCGTGGGGCCGAGCGGCTCGGGCAAGTCCACGATGCTGAACATCCTCGGACTGCTCGACCGGCCGAGTGTCGGCGAGTACCGGATCGAGGGGCACCTCACCGGCGCACTCGGTGAGGATGAGCGCGCCGCCGTCCGTGCTCGCCGGATCGGATTCGTGTTCCAGTCCTTCCACCTGCTGGCGCGCCGGAGCGTGCTCGACAACGTGATGATGCCGATGCTCTACAGCGGCGTTGCGCGGGCCGAGCGCGAGCCGCGCGCGCGCGAGGTGCTCGAGCGGGTCGGCCTCGGGCACCGCATCGACTTTCTTCCCGGCACGCTCTCGGGCGGTGAGCGGCAGCGCGTCGCGGTCGCCCGTGCGGTGGTGAGCCGTCCGAGCCTGGTGCTCGCGGACGAGCCGACGGGCAACCTCGACGGCGACACGACGGGAGGAGTCCTCGATCTGTTCGACGAGCTGAACGCCGATGGACTGACGCTGGTCGTGATCACCCACGACCCTGCCGTCGCCGCCCGCGCGGGCCGCAGCATCCGGATCGCGGACGGCCGTCTGCAGGAGGTCGCATGACCACCGCGATCGGCGAGGAGAACGCCACCGTTCCCACCGACTCCCCGGATGCCGCGGACCCAGCGCCCGACGACGCGATGTCGGCGTCACCGCTGGTGACGAAGGTGCCGCGCGCCGACCGCTTCACGATGGGCGATCTGCTGGCAGAGGCGACCGCCGACATCGGCACGCGACCGGCGCGACTGGTGATGACAGTGCTCGGAACGGTCCTGGGCATCGGCGCGCTCGTGGCCACCCTCGGATTCGCCCAGACGACGGCCGGGCAGATCGCCCGTCAGTTCGACGCGGTCGCGGCGACGCAGGTGGTCATCGCGCCGTCGTCGGCGCAGACGGCGAGTGGGACGAGCGTCGCCACGTCGCGCCTGCCCTGGGATGCGGCAGACCGGGTGGCGCTCCTGGTCGGTGTCGACTCGGCAGCGCTGATCGGCGAGGTCGACCTCGGCACCGAGACGATCACCGCCGTTCCGGTCAACGACCCCTCGGCGCCGGCGGTGGCGCCGCCGCCCCTGTTCGGCGCGACGGCCGACCTGCTGGAGGCCGCCGGCGGGCGGCTGGCGACCGGCCGCATGTTCGACACCGGGCACAACGCGCGCGCCGATCGTGTAGCCGTGCTCGGCGAGCGCGCGGCAGAGCGGCTCGGCATCAACCGGGTCGACAGTCAGCCCTCGATCTTCATCGCGGGCCTGGCGTATGCCGTCATCGGCATCTTCGATGAGGCCGAGCGACGGGCGGACCTGCTGGACGCCGTGGTGGTGCCGATGTCGACCGCACGCGCGGACATCGCGCTGGGTGCCGCCGAAGAGCTTCTCATCCGGATCGCCCCGGGCGCCGGGCAGCAGGTGGCAGAGCAGGCCGTCGTTGCCCTCGCTCCCGACGCGCCCGACTCGTTCGACGTGTCGGCCCCGTCGTCGCGTTCGGAACTCGGCGACAGCGTGCAGGCCGACGTGAACATCGTGTTCCTGATCCTCGGGGGTATCGTCCTGCTCGCCGGCGGTCTGGGCATCGCGAACGTCACGATGCTCACCGTGATGGAGCGCACGCCCGAGATCGGCCTGCGCCGCGCGCTGGGCTCGACCGGGCGCCAGATCGCCGGGCAGTTCATCATCGAATCGATCGTGATCGGACTCCTCGGCGGCCTGATCGGGGCATCCATCGGCGTCATCGCGGTCGTGGGCGTCTCACTCGCGCAGCAATGGACGCCGATCGTCGACCCGCTGGTCGCGATCGGCGGCGCGCTCCTGGGCGCCGTCGTCGGCCTGGTCGCCGGTGGGATCCCGGCGCGGCGGGCGGCGCGTATCGAGCCGGTCAGCGCGCTGCGCGCCGGCTGACGGGGCTACGGCAGAGGCGGCTCCGCTCCGTCCTCGCCGAGCGCCTTGCTGTACCAGCGGGAGGCGTTGGGGTTGTCGTTGTAGCGGGGGATCGTCACGAATCCGGTCCGCGCGTAGAGGGCGGCGGCCGCCTCGAGGGAGTGGTGGGTGTCGAGCACGAGCTCGCGTGCGCCGAGCTCCCGCGCGCGGGACTCGAGTTCGTCCATGAGCAGGCGTCCGCAGCCCCGCCCGCGGGTCTGCGGGCGCAGATAGAGGTGCTTCACCTCGTAGCGCATCCCGTGCGGTCCGGGCGGCAGCCGACGGATGCCTCCGCAGCCGACCGCCGCGCCCTCGTCGTCGTCCAGCACGATGAACACGCCGCGCGGCGGTTCGAACGCGGCGCGATCGGGGAACGTCGTCGTGTATGAGACGTCGATCTCGGCGAAGCCCTCGGTCCTCGAGCGGAAGTACTCCGCGAGGAGCTCATGGGCATCGGCGGCGTCGACGGGGGAGGGGCGCAGGGTCACCACACCACCAGCGTAGACGCGGACGCCCGCCCGGCCGGTCGTGCCTGCCCGCCTAGGATGGAGGCCATGACGACGCGCGTGGCCATCGTGGGCGGCACCGGCAAGCTCGGCGGAATCATCCGCGACGTGGTGGAGGCCGAGCCCGGATACGAGGTCGCGGCCGTGCTGTCGTCCCGTTCCGAGCTGTCGGAGCTGGCGGGGGCGGACCTCGTGGTCGACGCCTCGACCCCGGCGGTCTCGATCGACGTCGTGCGCGCCGCGATCGAGCGGGGCATCAATGTGCTGGTGGGCACGTCCGGCTGGTCCGCCGAGCGCATCGCGCTCATCCGGCCGCTCGCCGACGCCGCCGGCACGGGCGCCGTCTTCATCCCGAACTTCTCCCTGGGCTCGGTGCTCGGCTCGGCGCTCGCCGCCGCGGCGGCGCCGTTCTTCCCGTCGATCGAGATCGTCGAGGCGCATCGCGAGACGAAGATCGACTCGCCCAGCGGCACGGCGGTCCGCACCGCCGAGCTGATCGCCGCGGCACGCGAAGCAGTCGGACCGGTCGAGTCTCCCCACGTGGATCAGCGTGCCCGAGGGCAGCAGGTGGCCAGCGTGCCCGTGCATTCGCTGCGCCGGCCGGGTGTCGTGGCGCGGCAGGAGACCATCCTGTCCGGTGCGGGGGAGTCGCTCACGATCGTGCACGACACCGTGGAGCCGGCGCTCGCCTATGCCCCCGGCATCCGTCTCGCCCTCGGCGCGGCCCGCGACGCGCGCGGAGTCGTCGTCGGCCTCGACAGCCTGATCGACATCGGCATCGGCCGGGCCGCGCCCGCTGTGGCGCCCCAGCCGCCCGTGGACGAGGGAGGCGTGCCGGGTCAGGTCGCCCGGACCACGAGCGCATGAGCGCACGCATCGGCGTCGCCGTCATGGCGGTGCTGCTCGCGCTGTACATCGCGCTGGTCGGTCAGCGGGCGTGGCTGCTGCTGGTGAGCGGCGATCCGGTGGGCATCGGCCTCGGGATCGCGCTGCTGGTGCTGCCCATCATCGCCGTCTGGGCCCTGGTGCGGGAGCTGTGGTTCGGGATCAGGGCGCAGCAGCTCGGCCGCCGGCTGGAGGCGGAGGGCGCGCTGCCGCAGGACGAGGTGACGCTGCTGCCGAGCGGCCGGGTCGCGCGCGCCGACGGTGATGCCGTGTTCCCGGCGTATCGGGCCGACGTCGAATCGCATCCGGACGACTGGCGCGCCTGGTACCGACTCGGCCTCGCGTACGACGCGGCGGGCGACCGTCGACGCGCCCGCGAGGCCGTGCGCACCGCGATCCGGCTCGAACGCGCCGACCCCGCACGCTGACGCGCGGTGATCAGGATGCCGCGGGCACCGCGGCGGCGACCGCAGCCTCGACCGTGGCATGGCGGAACCCGAAACCGCTGCCCTCGAGTACGTCAGGTACGACGTGCATGTCGGCGGTGAGGATCGCCTCCGTCGCGTCACGGCCGAGCACCAGCTTCATGCCCCACTCCGGCGCCCTTACCAGGAACGGCCGGTTCATCCGCACTGCGAGAGCGAATCCGAGATCGTTCGCCGTGGCGCGCGTCGGTCCGCTCAGGTTGACGGGGCCGTCCATCCCGGCGTCGATGACGTGGCGGATCGCACGCACCTCGTCCTCGAGCGAGATCCATGGCCACACCTGCGTGCCCCGGCCGATGGGCCCGCTGAGCCCCGCCTTCGTCAGCAGGAGCAGGGGAGCCAGCACGCCGTCGCGATGGACCACCGGCGCCGTGCGCAGCAGTGCGACCCGCGCATGATCGCCCGCGGCCCGCGCCGCGCCCTCCCACTCACCGCACAGATCGGCGAGGAAGGTCTCACCGCGCTCCGACCGCTCCGTGAGACGCACTCCCGGCGCCGAGCCGTAGTAGCCCACGGCCGACGCGGACACGAAGGCCGGGGCATCCGTTCCCAGCTGCCGGATGGCGCGCGCGAGAGCCTGCGTCGGCGTGATGCGGGACCACAGCAGGGTGTTCTTGTAAGCGGGCGTCCACGGGAAGCGCCCGATGCTCGCCCCGTTCAGGCCGACGACGGCCGTGGCCCCGTCGAGTACGCCCGGGTCCAGCGGACGGTCGTCGGTGAGCCACTCGACCTCGTCGGGGGATTCCGCGGGACGGCGCACGAGCGTCGTGATCCGCACGCCGTCCGCGCGGAGGCTGTCGACCAGGGCGCTCCCGATCAGACCGGATGCCCCCGCCACGACGATGCGGCGGGCGGCATCCGCTGCGGGTTCAGGCAAGCGTCGCCTCGAGTGTGATCTCGATGCCCGCGAGGGCCTGCGAGACGGGGCATCCGGTCTTCGCGCCCTGGGCGATGCGCTCGAAGTCCTCGGGCTCGAGTCCCGGGACGACGGCGTTGACGTTGAGGTGGCTGCCGGTGATGCCCGTACCGGGCTTGAAGGTGACCGACGCGGTCGTGTCGATGGACTCCGGGGGCGTGCCGTTCTCTGCGAGCGCGTGCGAGAGCGCCATGCTGAAGCAGGACGAGTGCGCGGCCGCAATGAGCTCTTCGGGAGTCGTCACCGTGGTCGACCCCTCGCTGCGGGCCTTCCAGTTGACGTCGAAGGTGCCCAGCCCCGACGACACGAACGACACCTCGCCCGATCCGTCGGCAAGGCCGCCCTTCCAGGCGGTGGTGGCTTCGCTCGTGACGGTCATGGGGGCCTCCTCGATCGTGGTGCGCCCGACCACCGGGCGCTTCGCGGTCAGCCTAACGGCGACGGATGCCGCGGCGCGACGGGTTGACGGTGCTCGAGGAGTCGATCACGCTGAGCGCGGGCTCGCCCGGCCGACGATGCCGGCCCGCTGCAGGACCAGGTAGAGCTGGCAGCCCAGGCACAATCCGAAGACGGCGTTGAGGAAGGCCGCCACGAACGCGGCGGCCGCGGCGATCGTCAGTGCCCAGGGGACCCCTGCCAGGTGGAGGACAAGGCCCACGACCGCGACGAAGAGGCCCACGCCCTGGGCGAAGCGCGGCGGACGCGGGTCCTCGAGCTCGGTCGGGGGCGCCAGGCGCGGCGCGACGGTCTTGCGGTACAGCACGCCCCACGGTGCGGTGCGCGGCGAGAGGACGCCCCACAGGAACAGCAGCGCCGCCACGAGCAGGAGCAGGAACGCGGGGTCGAGGAAGCGCTGGAGTGGGCTGGCGAACGTGATCAGCCAGGCGGGCTTTCCCGCCACATACGCGAAATCCATCGACTGATCGAGCCACGGGACGGAAAGCATCCGGCCATCGGGCAGCTGTGCCGTCGAGAGTCCGGTGAGTCCGAGGAACACCACGATCAGCAGCAGCGCGGATGTGATGGCGGCGGCGAAGCGGGGTCCGCGCGGGTCGATGCCGCGCCGAGACGCGGCATCCGGTCGGTCAGACATTCGCGTTCTCGGCGGTGAGGCGCTTCAGCTCCAGCTCGAGCACATCGCGGCTCGGGATGCCGCCGAACCGGGTCTGGACGACGCCGTGGCGATCGAGCACGAGAGTGGTCGGCGTCTGGAGCACATGGAAGTGCTTCGCGATGTCGGGGCGGTGCGTCAGGTCGATGTCGAGGTGGCGCACCCCCGGGTGGCTGTCGGCGATCGTCGAGAGCGTGCGGTGCACGCCGGGGCAGCGGGCGCACATCTCGGTGCTGAACTGCAGCAGGGTGGCGGACTCGCCGAGGGCGTCGGCCCCGAGGCGGTGCGGTTCGACCACCTCATGGGCGATGTCGCGACGGGGCCGGGACTGGCTCCAATTGAGGAGGACGCCGAGGGCCACCGTCGCCGCGAGCAGCACGGCGAGGGCGATCAGAGCACCGACCAGGGTCACAGCAGATCAGGCTAACCCCTTTCGGGCTCGAGCTGGGCGCAATGGCGGAAGATGACATCCCGCCGCGGCTGACCCCCGCCGGCTCCGGCGCGGGTATCGTGGCAGCCGTGACGACGCCGATCCCGACCCCGTACGAGGACCTGCTGCGCGATGTGCTCGAGCACGGCACGCACAAGTCGGACCGCACCGGCACCGGCACCACGAGCTCGTTCGGGCGCCAGATCCGCTTCGATCTTTCGCAGGGCTTCCCCCTGATCACGACCAAGCGCGTGCACTTCAAGTCGATCGCCTATGAACTGCTGTGGTTCCTCCGTGGCGAGTCGAACGTCCGGTGGCTGCAGGAGAACGGCGTCACCATCTGGGATGAGTGGGCCGACGCCGAAGGAGAGCTGGGGCCCGTCTACGGAGTGCAGTGGCGCTCGTGGCCGACTCCGTCCGGCGAGCAGATCGACCAGATCTCGCAGGTGCTCGATCAGATCCGGTCGAATCCGGACTCCCGCCGGCTGATCGTGTCGGCGTGGAATCCCGCCGACATCCCCGACATGGCACTGGCGCCCTGCCACGCCCTGTTCCAGTTCTACGTCGCCGACGGAAAGCTGTCGTGCCAGCTGTATCAGCGCAGCGCCGATCTCTTCCTCGGTGTTCCCTTCAACATCGCCTCGTACGCGCTGCTGACGCTCATGATCGCGCAGCAAGCCGGCCTCGAGCCGGGTGACTTCGTGTGGACGGGCGGCGACTGCCACATCTACGACAACCATCTCGATCAGGTTCGCGAGCAGCTCACCCGCGAGCCGTACCCGTACCCGGCGCTGCGCATCACCCGCAAGCCCGAGTCGATCTTCGACTACACGTACGAGGACTTCGTCCTGGAGGACTACCAGCACCATCCCGCGATCCGCGGCGCCGTCGCGGTATGACCGCCCCGGTCGGGATGATCTGGGCCGAGGCGGCCGACGGCGTGATCGGCGCCGACGGCGGCATGCCGTGGCACGTCCCCGAAGACATGGCGCACTTCAAGACCGTCACGATGGGCGCTCCCGTCGTCATGGGACGGCGCACCTGGGAGTCGTTCCCCGACCGCTTCCGCCCGCTGCCCGGGCGACGCAACATCGTCGTGACGCGCCAGGAGGACTGGACGGATGACGGAGCCGAGCGCGCCGGCTCGCTCGAGGCCGCGCTCGCCGCGGCCGGCTCCGACGATCCCGAGCGCATCTGGATCATCGGCGGCGGCCAGCTCTATCGCGAGGCGATCTCGGTGGCGGATCGCCTGGAGGTGACCGAGCTCGACGTCGAGGTGGACGGCGACACCCGTGCGCCGGACCGCGACGGATGGCGAGCGGTGCGAGAGGACCCGGCGCAGGGGTGGCACACCTCGCGCTCCGGCATCCGGTACCGCTTTCTGACCTTGGAACGCCCCGCCTAGGCTGACGGTCATGGCGAAGACGGCACTCATCACCGGTGCGAGTTCTGGACTCGGAGCCGAGTACGCGCGGCAACTCGCGGCCAAAGGCGCCCACCTCGTGCTCGTCGCACGCGACCGTGATGCGCTGGACCGATTGGCCAAGGGGCTGCGGGCGACGTACGGCGTCGAGGTCGAGGTGCTGGCGGCCGACCTGCTCAACCCGCGGCAGCGGGCGCGGGTCGAGGAGCGCCTCGCGGATCAGGCGCGACCGATCGGCGTGCTGGTCAACAACGCCGGCTTCGGCCTGCCCCTGTCGTTCGAGTCCAACGACATCGACGACGAAGTGGCCCACCTGCGCTTGCACGTCGAGGTGCCGATGCGGCTGACGCATGCGGCTCTCGGTGCGATGCTCGCCCGCGGGCACGGCCGGATCCTGAACGTCGCCTCGGTCGCGGCGTTCATCCCACGCTCGACGTACGGCGCATGCAAGGGCTGGCTCGTGAGCTTCAGCCGCTGGGCGAACGGCCGCTACGCCCCGCGAGGGGTCACTGTGACCGCTGTCTGTCCCGGGTACACCCACACCCGTTTCCACGAGCGCATGGGCCTCGCGCCCGGCAAGGAGGGGATTCCCGACGCCCTCTGGCTCGACGCGCGCGATGTCGTGGCTGCCTCCCTGCGCGATGCCGCGCGCGGCATCGCGGTGTCGGTCCCGTCGCTGCGCTACAAGATCCTCGTCGCGCTCGCGCGGTTCGCGCCGCCGTCGGTCGCCGCCCGCGTGGGCGAGCGCGGCCGCTGACCAGCGGGCGGCGAGGGGCGCGGCATCCCGATACCCTGAAGGCATGACGCATACGGGCAATCCCTTCGGACAGGTGCTCGTCGCCCTCATCACCCCGATGACGGCCGACGGCGAGGTCGACTGGCCCGCCGTCGAGAAGCACATCGACGATGTCGTGACCGCGGGCGCGGACGGAATCGTCGTCACCGGTACCACCGGCGAGACATCGACCCTGACGGATGCCGAGAAGATCCGCCTCGTGGAGGTCGGCAAGGACGTCGCCGCCGGGCGCGCGAAGATCATCACGGGCGGCGGCTCGAACGAGACCGCGCACGCGATCGAGCTCTACAAGGCCAGTGAGAAGGTCGGCGCCGACGGCATCATGATCGTCACGCCGTACTACAACAAGCCGACGCAGGCGGGCATCCTCACCCACTTCCGTCTCGTGGCGGACGCCACGGATCTGCCGGTGATCCTCTACGACATCCCCGGCCGCACCGGCGTGCCCATCCGGTACGAGACGATCCTGCGCCTGGCCAAGCACCCGAACATCCTCGCGATCAAGGACGCCAAGGGCGACTTCAGCGAGGTGAGCCGCGTGCTCAACCAGACCGACCTGATGTACTTCTCCGGCGACGACGCCAACATCCTGCCGCACCTCGCGATCGGCGCCACCGGCCTCATCGGCGTCACGGCGAACATCGCCGCGCAGCCGTACCGGGTGATCGTCGACGCGGTCAACCGCGGCGATCTGACGGCAGCCACGGCCGCTCACATGCAGCTCGAGCCGCTCGTGCGCGCTGTGATGACCCACGTGCCCGGCACGGTGTCGGCGAAGTACATCCTGCACGGCCTGGGGCGGATCTCGAGTCCTCGCGTGCGCCTGCCGCTGGTCGGGCCCGAGGAGTGGGAAGCCGCCAAGATCGAGGATGAGCTCGCCCTGGTCCGCGACGTGCCGGGTGCAGACTTCTCGAACTTCCGCCCCGACCGCAACGCCGCCGCCGGCGGAGCGCTGCCGAAGGTGTCGGGCACCACCAGATGACACAGCGCGTCGCCCTCCCCGATCGGGACGACGGCGCGGATGAATGAAAACGGATGCTTCGGCGTCCGAGGGAGGCTGACAATGCCCACGACCCCATACGACCCGCCCGAGCTCGAAGCGGGGACCCTCCGGGTCGTCCCGCTCGGCGGCCTCGGCGAAGTCGGCCGGAACATGACCGTGTTCGAGTACGGCGGCAAGCTGCTGGTCGTCGACTGCGGCGTGCTGTTCCCCGAGGAGCACCAGCCCGGCGTCGACCTCATCCTGCCGGACTTCGAACCCATCAAGGGCCGCCTCGACGACATCGTCGGGGTGGTGCTGACCCACGGTCACGAAGACCACATCGGCGCCGTGCCCTACCTGCTCAAGCTCAAGAGCGACATCCCGATCATCGGCTCCGGGCTGACGCTCGCGCTCACCGAGGCCAAGCTCAAAGAGCACCGCATCAAGCCGTACAGCCTGACCGTGGCCGAGGGCCAGCGCGAGAACCTCGGCCCCTTCGAGCTCGAGTTCGTCGCCGTCAACCACTCGATCCCCGACGCGCTCGCCGTCGCGATCCGCACGCCCGCGGGCCTCGTGCTCGCCACCGGCGACTTCAAGATGGACCAGCTGCCCCTCGATGGCCGGCTGACCGATCTGCGCGCCTTCTCCCGCCTCGGCGAGGAGGGAGTGGACCTCTTCCTCGTCGACTCGACGAACGCCGACGTGCCCGGCTTCACGCCGCTCGAGCGCTCGATCGGGCCGGTGCTCGACCAGGTGATCGGCAAGGCTCCGCGCCGCGTGATCGTCGCGAGCTTCTCGAGCCACGTGCACCGCGTTCAGCAGGTGCTGGATGCGGCAGCCGCGCACGGCCGCCGGGTCGCACTCCTCGGGCGCAGCATGCTGCGCAACATGACCATCGCGGAGGAGCTCGGCTATCTGCACGTTCCCGAGGGCGTGCTGATCGACTACAAGAAGGCGCGAGACCTGCCCGACGACCGGATCGTGTACATGTCGACCGGTTCGCAGGGTGAGCCGATGGCGGTGCTCAGCCGCATGGCCAACCTCGACCACGCCATCGAGCCGGGTCCCGGCGACACCGTGATCCTCGCCTCGAGCCTCATCCCGGGCAACGAGAACGCGGTGTACCGCGTGATCGACGGGCTCACCAAGCTCGGTGCGAACGTCGTCCACAAGGGCAACGCGAAGGTGCATGTGTCGGGTCACGCCGCAGCCGGCGAACTGCTGTACTGCTACAACATCCTGAAGCCCCGCAACGTCCTGCCGGTGCACGGCGAGTACCGCCACCTCATGGCCAACGCGCGCCTCGCACAGGACACGGGCATCGATGCGGAGCGCACGATCCTCGCCGACAACGGCACGGTCATCGACCTCCGTGACGGCGATGCGCGCGTCGTGGGTCAGCTCGACCTGGGATTCGTCTACGTGGACGGCTCGACCGTCGGCGAGATCACGGATGCCGACCTCAAGGATCGCCGGATCCTGGGCGAGGAGGGCTTCATCTCGGTCATCGTCGTGGTGGATGCCTCGACCGGCAAGATCATCTCCGGGCCCGAGATCCACGCGCGCGGATTCGCCGAGGACGATGCGGTGTTCGAAGCCGTCAAGCCCAAGATCGCCGCCGCCCTCACCGAGGCCGCCCAGTCCGGCGTACGCGACGCGCACGCGCTCTCGCAGGTCGTGCGCCGCACGATCGGCCGCTGGGTGAATCAGTCGCTCCGGCGCCGGCCGATGATCGTCCCGCTCGTGATCGAGGCGTAGCCGAGATCACCGCAGGCGGAGTATCGAGGCGTAGCCGAGATCACCTCAGGCGGAGTATCGAGGCGTAGCCGAGTTCACCACAGGCGGAGTATCGAGGCGTAGCCGAGATCACCATCGGCGGAGTATCGAGGCGTAGCGCCCGAAGCGCCGCGCGCTTGCGGGCGAATGTCGCCTCCGCGGCTTACCGTGGAGGAATGGCCAGGAGCACCAGCCCGACCAAGGGATCGCGCGCGTCTTCGGGCGCGTCCTCCGCCGCGTCGAAGACACCGTCATCGCGCGCCCGCAAGCCCGCCCCGGCACCCAAGCGCTACGTCGGCGAGACCGACAAGCCTCCCTTCGCCGCACGGGCGTGGCTCGGGCTTGCGCACGCGACCGGCGGGCTCTTCCGCGCCTTCGGCCCCGAGACGCTCGAGAAAGAGCAGCGTCGCGACGGATTCCCGTTCCTCCTGGTCCTCCTCGCGATCGCGGGTGCCGTCAACGAGTGGTTCTTCATCGGCAACGAGGTCGCCAAGACGATCAGCGCCTATTCGGTCGGGATGCTGCTGGGCCGCGAGGCGTTCGTGCTGCCGGTGCTGCTGCTCCTTCTCGCCGGCTGGATGTTCCGTCACCCCTCGTCGGTGCACGACAACGGCCGGGTGGGCATCGGCTTCGGCCTGCTGATCATCACGATCGCGGGCTTCTGCCATGTGGCGGGCGGCCGGCCCCAGCCGAATGACGGACTGCCGACACTGAGCGAGGCGGGGGGACTGTTCGGCTGGATGCTCGGCGAGCCGCTCGCGATGCTGCTCACCGATGTGGGCGCCTACATCGTGCTGTCGCTGCTGGCCGTGCTCAGCATCCTGATCCTCACCAAGACTCCGCCCAATCGCATCGGCAGCCGTCTCGGCGACCTGTACGCGTGGATGTTCGACGCCGAGCCGCGTGAAGAGAAGTCGAAGGCCGACAAGGCAGGCGCGGAGGCCTCGGATGCCGAGGACGACGACGACTCCGATCCGTCGCTGCCGTGGTGGCGTCGCAACAAGACCGGGCGCGAGAAGGACCCCGAGGACGGCATCGGATCGCAGGACCTCACCACTCTGCTTCCTCCGGGCCCGCCGCAGGGCGGCTTCGATCAGGCGATCGCCCCCGTCGTGCCGCCGCCCGCCGATGCGCTCACCGAGGTCATCGATCCGTCCGTGCTGTCCGCGGCGAAGGCGGCCACCTCCTCGTCCCGCACGTCGCTGCGCGACGACTCCGACACCGGGCCGGTCGACGACGGCGTACTGCCCGGGCTCGACGGGATCGGGTCGCAGGAGTCCTATGACTCGCCCTCCGCCCCGTACCGGCTTCCCTCGGTCAATGCGCTGGCTGCGGGCACTCCGCACGTCGCGCGCTCCCAGGCGAACGACGACACCGTGCGCGCCATCACCAGCGTGCTCGACCAGTTCTCGGTCGACGCGCGTGTCACCGGCTTCTCGCGCGGTCCGACGGTGACGCAGTACGAGATCTCGCTCGGGCCCGGCGTGAAGGTCGAGCGCATCACCGCGCTGACGAACAACATCGCCTACGCCGTCGCGTCGAACGAGGTGCGCATCCTCGCGCCGATTCCCGGCAAGAGCGCGATCGGTGTCGAGATCCCCAATGCCGATCGCGAGATCGTGACCCTCGGCGACGTGCTGCGTTCCGCGAATGCGACGAACTCCACTCACCCGATGACGATCGGCGTCGGAAAGGACGTCGGCGGCGGATACGTCGTGGCCAACCTCGCGAAGATGCCGCACCTTCTCGTGGCCGGCTCGACCGGTTCCGGAAAGTCCAGCTTCGTCAACTCGATGATCACGAGCCTGCTGATGAAGGCGAAGCCGGCCGACGTGCGCATGGTGCTCATCGACCCCAAGCGCGTCGAGCTGACGTCGTACGCGGGTGTGCCGCATCTGATCACTCCCATCATCACGAACCCCAAGAAGGCCGCCGAGGCGCTGCAGTGGGTCGTGAAGGAGATGGACATGAGGTACGACGACCTCGCGTCCTTCGGCTTCCGCCACATCGACGACTTCAACAAGGCGGTCGTCGCCGGCGAGATCACTCTTCCGCCCGGCAGCGAGCGCGTGCTCAAGCCGTATCCGTACCTCCTGGTCGTCGTCGACGAGCTCGCCGACCTCATGATGGTCGCCCCGCGCGACGTCGAGGACTCGATCGTCCGCATCACGCAGCTCGCCCGGGCCAGTGGCATCCATCTGGTCCTGGCGACGCAGCGTCCGTCTGTCGACGTCGTGACAGGCCTCATCAAGGCGAATGTGCCGTCGCGGCTCGCGTTCGCCGTGACCAGCGTCACGGACTCTCGCGTCATCCTGGATCAGCCCGGCGCCGACCGCCTGATCGGGCAGGGTGACGGACTGTTCCTGCCGATGGGCGCGTCCAAGGCGATCCGCGTCCAGGGCGCCTGGGTGAGCGAGCAGGAGATCGAGACCGTCGTCAAGCATGTCACCGCACAGGCGCGACCGGAGTACCGCTCCGACGTGCAGGCGGCCGTGGAGAAGAAGGAGGTCGACGCCGACATCGGAGACGACCTCGAACTGCTCCTGGCCGCGGCGGAGCAGATCGTCTCGACGCAGTTCGGCTCGACCTCGATGCTCCAGCGCAAGCTGCGTGTCGGCTTCGCCAAGGCCGGGCGCCTGATGGACCTGCTCGAGTCGCGCGAGATCGTCGGGCCGTCCGAGGGCTCCAAGGCCCGTGACGTGCTGGTGCGCCCCGATCAGCTCCCGGAGGTTCTGGCCCGGCTGCGCGGCGAGGACCCGCCTGCGGCTGCTCCCGCGGCTGCCGGCGCCGACGAGGATCGGTACGGGGCGGATGCTGTCGCGTCGCAGTTCGACGGCATCCCGACGGTCGAGGGCGACGAGGGTTCGGAGGACGCCTGGGGCCTGACCGGCCGGGACTGACTCCGGTGCGCCGATAGGGTCGACGCATGGCGATTCCGCGGCAGCTCCCGAACGCGATCACGATCGTGCGCATCCTGTGCGCTCCGGTCTTCCTCTGGATGCTGCTGGCCGACGGTGGTGCGGACGGCGCGCTGCGGTGGTGGGCGGCGGTGCTGTTCATCGTCGCGATTGCGACGGACGGGCTGGACGGCTATCTGGCCCGCCGCCACGACATCGTCACGGATCTGGGCAAGCTCCTCGATCCGATCGCCGACAAGGTGCTGACGGGATTCGCGTTCGTGGGGCTGTCGATCCTCGCCGAGCTGCCGTGGTGGGTCACCATCATCGTGCTCGTGCGCGAGATCGGGATCACCGTCTACCGCTTCGCCGTCGTCAGCGACCACGTTCTCGCGGCGGCGTGGATGGGCAAGCTCAAGACGGTGGCGCAGGCCGTCGCGCTCTCGCTCGCGCTCCTGCCGCTGTGGATGATCGTCGGCGAGTGGATCTGGTGGCTCAACGGCGTGACGATGACGATCGCGGTCCTGCTGACGGTGGCGAGCGGCATCGACTACATCGTCAGCGAGGTGCGCGGCGCCCGGAGGAAGGCCTCGGAGTGACGGCCGACGCGGGGGAGCTGCACGCGTCCCCGACGTACGAGGCGGCCGCCCAGGTCCTCGCGGCGCTCGTTCGCCGCGGCTGGACGATCGCCGTGGCGGAGTCGCTCACCGGCGGACTCGCGACGTCTGCGCTCGTGGATGTGCCCGGAGCCTCCGCGGCGGTGCGCGGGGGAGTCGTGGCCTACTCGACCGAGGTCAAGCGCGACGCGCTCGGCGTGGATGCCGGCTTGCTCGATGCGGTGGGCGCCGTCGACGTGACGGTGGCATGGCAGATGGCCGACGGCGTGCGCCGCATGCTCGGAGCCGATGTCGGCGTGTCGACGACCGGCGTCGCGGGCCCTGAGCCGCAGGACGGGCAGCCGGTGGGCACGGTCTGGATCGCGGTCGTGACGCCCTCGGGCGAGTCGACGACGCTGCACGTCTTTGCGGGGGATCGCCCGGCGATCCGTCGGCAGGCCGTGGCTGCCGCTCTCGCCGAGACGATCCGGCAGTTGTGACCGGCGAATCCGGTCGGGCGGAATACGTCGTGTTGCGTGTCGGTTACATTCGGCGATTCCCACCCATCGCACAGCCGGCAGGGTTAGATTGGCTTCATCCGGTGCGGTACTGTTATCCACCCGGATAGCGGCGGAATCAGAAGTGAGGAGGGGGCCCCGATGATCCTGGTACGTCAAGAGATCGGCGAAGTTCTTCGTGATTTCCGCCAGCAGAAGGGTCGTACCCTCCGCCAGGTGGCAAGCCGCGCGAGTGTCGCGCTGGGCTACCTGAGCGAGGTGGAACGCGGTCAGAAGGAAGCCTCGAGCGAGATCCTCGCGTCGGTGGCCGAGGCACTGGATGTGCCCATCTCGACCATCATGCGAGAGGTCGGCGACCGCATCTCCGTCATGGAGGGTCTGCAGCCGTTCCCCGACGTCGTCCCCGACGATCTGGTCGCGTCGGTCGACGCCGAGCTGTCGCTGCGCTGAGCGCAAGAGCACCCTTCGGCAGAAGTCAGGAGACGGGCACCGCTTTGCGTCGCAGTGAGTTCGACCGAGCCGTCGCAGATGAGTTCCAGGGCCGCGCGACCGCGGTCGTGACGGACCTCGTGCTCACGCAGGTCGGCGGCCGCACCGCGGCCGAGGCGATCGAGGCGGGCGTCCCCCCGCGCGAGGTCTGGCTTGCACTGTGCGACGAGCTCGATGTGCCGGCGGAACGCCGATACGGCGTCGGTCGCATCGAACCGCGCCGTCGCTGACACACGACCACGACGCGCCTCGTGAGGGCATGACCGAACGTATTCGCGCTCACGAGGCCTCCTCTTGCCGTTGCGACGGGTGAAGTCATCGCTGCCGGACCGTGTCGCACGCGCGGCAGATGTCGTGACGAACGGCACTCGCCGATGGCTGGACCGCTGATCAGACTGGCCCCTGTACGAACTGCATCCGCCATGCGGATCGGGGCCGATCACGACCAACGGAGGACACGTGCTACTCAGCGTCAACACATTCGTAAGTCTGGACAGCGTCATGCAAGGGCCCGGAGCGCCCGACGAAGACATCAGCGATGGATTCGATCGAGGAGGGTGGCTCGTCCCCCTGGTCACCGAGGAATCCGACGAGATCGTCAATTCCTGGTTTCGCAAAGCTGAAGCGATTCTGATCGGCCGACGCACGTTCCAGATGATGCGGGCGTATTGGTCACAGGTGACCAATCCCGACGACCTCGTCGCAACCGCGCTCAACACCTGGCCGAAGTACGTCGTCAGCCAGACACTGTCCGATGACGACGCGGCGTGGGGCCCGACGACGGTTGTGCGCGGAGACGTCGTAGACAATGTGCGTCGGCTGAAGGAGGGGAGCCGCAGCGCCGGTGAGCTTCAAGTGCACGGCAGCTGGCGACTTGCCCGGACTCTGCACGACGCAGGACTGGTGGACATCGTACGGATTCTGCAGTTCCCGCTGGTGGTCGGCTCGGGAAAGCGGCTGTTTCCCGAGGATGCGGCGCCCGCCGGATATACGGTCGATTCTTCGGAGTCGCGTGTTCTGCCGAACGGCACCGTGGCGCTCACCTTGCGCACATCGAACGTTGGACAGGTCGATGCCGGGTCCTATCTCGTCCACGACGGGCAACGTATCGAGGGGGCCGAGAACTAGCACGGGTGCCAACCTCCCCGTCGGTGAACGACCAGGCCGCAATGCGGGCGGCGTGTCGAGTCGTCATTCGAGACGGCTCGTTCGCCGCCCGTCAGGAACCGGCACCTGCCTCTTCGCGGCGTGTCGAGTCGAACGGGTGTTCGAGTTCCGCGTAGGCTCCTCCACAGCAGGAGTCGAGGACGTTTCTGTCCACGGACGGGGAGGAACAGCGCCGGATGTCGGAGCCCTTCCCTAACGTGAACAGCGTCGAACGACACCTCACGCCTTGTCGCAGCATCCGTCCCGTCCGGGGTGGAGCGCGACAGCCTACAGGCGACGGAACACGAGTAGAAGGAGCACGTCATGCCCTCAGCAGTTGACCGCGAGAAGGCCCTCGAGTCGGCCCTCGCCCAGATCGACCGGCAGTTCGGAAAGGGCTCGGTCATGCGGCTGGGCAGCGACGACCGCGCTCCGGTCGAAGTCGTCCCCACCGGGTCCATCGCCCTCGACGTCGCCCTCGGCATCGGCGGGCTGCCCCGCGGACGCATCATCGAGATCTACGGCCCGGAATCGTCGGGTAAGACGACGCTCACCCTGCACGCGATCGCGAACGCGCAGCGCGCCGGCGGCATCGCCGCCTTCATCGATGCCGAGCACGCTCTCGACCCCGACTACGCGCAGAAGCTCGGCGTCGACATCGACGCTCTGCTGGTCTCACAGCCCGACACCGGTGAGCAGGCGCTCGAGATCGCCGACATGCTCGTGCGATCCGGGGCGATCGACCTCGTCGTGATCGACTCCGTCGCCGCCCTCGTGCCGAAGGCCGAGATCGAGGGAGAGATGGGCGACTCGCACGTGGGTCTGCAGGCGCGCCTGATGTCGCAGGCTCTGCGCAAGCTCACGGGTGGGCTCAACCAGACCAACACCACCATGATCTTCATCAACCAGCTGCGCGAGAAGATCGGCGTGTTCTTCGGATCGCCCGAGACCACCGCGGGTGGCAAGGCGCTCAAGTTCTACGCGTCGGTGCGTCTCGACATCCGTCGTATCGAGACGCTCAAGGACGGCACCGACGCCGTCGGCAACCGGACCCGCGTCAAGGTCGTCAAGAACAAGATGGCCCCGCCGTTCAAGCAGGCCGAGTTCGACATCCTCTACGGCGTCGGCATCTCCCGCGAGGGCAGCCTCATCGACTTCGGCGTCGAGCACGGCATCGTGAAGAAGTCGGGTGCGTGGTACACGTACGACGGTGAGCAGCTCGGTCAGGGCAAGGAGAACGCGCGCAACTTCCTGATCAAGAACACGGATGTCGCAGCCGACATCGAGTCGAAGATCAAGGTGAAGCTGGGCATCGGCGTGCCGAAGGGTGAGGCCGCCGTCCCCGTCGACGACGAGCTCGCAGCGCGCCGCCCGGCGTGACGACGCGACTGATCCGGACATCGTGGACAGCATGAACGGGGGCGGGTCTGACGACGGACTCGCCCCCGTCATCCCGCTCTTCGGCGACCGCACCGCGACGGCCGCTGCCGCGGCGGCACGACGCGCCGCGAACACCGGACCCGAGGAGAATCGTGGGGTCGTGCCCGCGTTCCCCGGATCCGAAGCATCGCCGGTCTGGCATTCCAGCTGGATCGACGGCGACGACGAGGCGGGCGCGGCGGAAGAGGAAGACGCGTACGACGCGTGCGGTGCGATCGAACGCGACATCGCCGAGAAGAACCTGCTGAAGAAGCTCCGCACCCGATCGCTGTCGGTGCGCGAAGCGCGCGCGGTCGTCGCCGAGCGCGACCTCGATGACGAAGCGATCGAGGCGGTGCTCGACGGCTTCCTCCGCCGCGGCTATCTCGACGATGCGGCGCTGGCCGAGCAGCTCATCCACGCGGGCGTCGACCGTAAGGGGCAAGGGCGGCAGGTGATCGCGCAGACGCTCGCCAAGCGCGGCATCCCGCGAGACGTCGCGGATGCCGCCCTCGCGGCTCTTCCCGATGACGATCTCGACAGGGCGCTCGAGTTCGCACGCACCAAGGCCCGCTCGCTGCGCGACGTCGACCGCGACACCGCGCTGCGCCGGCTCACCGGTCAGCTCGCCCGCCGCGGGTATCCGGGTTCGCTGGCGATGACGGCGGCGCGCCAGGCGCTGGACGAGCAGGGCGGCTCGGGTCGCAGCGGCGTGCGATTCCGCTGACCGTCGGCCGCCGGCACAGCGCCGGCCCGGGTCAGGCGGCTCGTACAATGGCTGACATCATGACTTCGCCCTCCGCCACCCCGACTCTCATCGCACCGTCCGCGGCTGCACTCGGAGTCGACGGCCGAGCGCGCACCTACGAAGTGCGTACGTTCGGCTGCCAAATGAACGTGCACGATTCCGAGCGGCTGTCCGGGTCACTCGAGAGTGCCGGCTACCTGCGTGCCGAGGCCGGCGAAGTAGCCGACGTGGTCGTGATCAACACGTGCGCCGTGCGCGACAACGCCGCAGGCAAGCTCTACGGCACGCTCGGGCACCTCAAGTCGCGCAAGGACAAGCGCGAAGGCATGCAGATCGCCGTCGGCGGCTGTCTCGCACAGATGGACAAGCAGGCCGTGCTCGACAAGGCACCGTGGGTGGACGTCGTGTTCGGCACGCACAACATGGGGTCGCTCCCGAGCCTGCTCGAGCGGGCACGACACAACGGCGAGGCCGAGCTCGAGATCCTCGAGTCGCTCGAGATCTTCCCCTCGACGCTGCCGACCAAGCGTGACAGCGTCTACAGCGGCTGGGTGTCGATCTCGGTCGGCTGCAACAACACGTGCACCTTCTGCATCGTGCCGAGCCTGCGCGGCAAGGAGAAGGACCGCCGTCCCGGCGACATCCTGAACGAGATCCGCCTGCTCGTGGACGACGGCGCGATGGAGGTCACGCTGCTCGGTCAGAACGTGAACTCGTACGGCGTCGAGTTCGGCGACCGGCAGGCTTTCGGCAAGCTTCTGCGGGCGGCAGGCGAGATCCCCGGACTCGAGCGGATCCGCTTCACCAGCCCTCACCCCGCGGCCTTCACCGACGATGTGATCGACGCGATGGCCGAGACGCCCGCCGTCATGCCGCAGCTCCACATGCCGTTGCAGTCGGGAAGCGACCGCATCCTCAAGGCGATGCGGCGTTCGTACCGCAGCGAGAAGTTCCTCGGCATCCTGGATCGCGTCCGCGCGAAGATGCCGCACGCCGCGATCTCGACCGACATCATCGTCGGTTTCCCGGGCGAGACCGACGAGGACTTCGAAGACACCATGCGCGTGGTGGAGCAGGCTCGCTTCGCGACGGCGTTCACGTTCCAGTACTCGATCCGCGAAGGCACGCCGGCAGCCACGATGCCCGACCAGGTGCCGAAAGAGGTCGTGCAGGAGCGCTACGAGCGGCTGATCGCCCTGCAGGAGCGCATCTCACTCGAAGAGAACCAGAAGCAGGTAGGTCGCGAACTGCAGGTGCTCGTCTCGACGGGCGAGGGCAAGAAGGATGCCGCGACGCATCGCCTCACCGGACGCGCCGAAGACAACCGGCTCGTGCATTTCGAGGTCCCGGAGGGTTCGCCCATCCCGCGCCCGGGTGATGTCGTGTCGGTCGTCGTCACCCACGCCGCTCCGTTCCACCTCCTCGCCGATGCTCCAGATGGGGCGCCCCTGCGCATCCGTCGAACCCGCTCCGGTGACGCCTGGGATCGCTCGCAGGCGGAATCGTGCGCGGTGCCGGCGCCGTCCGAGCCGGGTGCGACTCGCGCCGTCTCGCTGGGACTTCCCACGCTGCGCGTCGGCGTGTGAAGGCAATCGGTCGTTGAGCGAGGAGCGCGGCGACGAGGCGAAACGCCTCGAACCGCGGGAAGAGGCCCTCGTCTCACCTCACCCGGGCAGACCGGCAGGCTCCGGCACGCAGCCGCGCCTCTGGGCCGTCGTCGGTGCCACCGGCACGGGCAAGACCGGACTGTCGCTCGATCTCGCCGAAGCCCTCGCCCGGCGCGGTCGCGCAGCCGAGATCGTCAACGCCGATGCGATGCAGCTGTACCGCGGCATGGATATCGGCACGGCCAAGCTGCCCGAAGCCGAGCGCCGCGGCATCCGTCATCATCTTCTCGACGTGCTCGAGGTCACCGAAGAAGCGGCGGTCGCGTGGTACCAGGAAGCCGCGCGCATCGCGATCGCACAGATCCACGCTCGCGGCGCCGACGCCATCCTGGTGGGCGGCTCGGGCCTGTACATCTCGAGCGTGCTGTTCGATTTCCGCTTCCCGCCGCGCGACGAAGAGGTGCGTGCGCGCCTGGAGGCCGAGCTCGAGGCTGACGGACCGGGTGCTCTGTTCGCCCGGCTGCGGGAGCTCGACCCCGCGACGGCGGGCAGGATCGATCCCCGCAACGGGCGGCGGATCGTGCGTGCGCTCGAAGTGCTGGAACTGGGGGAGCGCACCCACGGGGCGGCTCTGCCGGCGCAGCCGACCCTGTGGCGAGAGCCGACGACGATCGTCGGCGTCGGCGTTCCGCGTGACCAGCTCGTCGTCCGGCTGGACCAGCGTGTCGAGAAGATGTGGCGCGACGGGCTTGTCGACGAGGTACGCGCGCTGCGGGAGCGAGGTCTCGAACGCGGCGTGACGGCGCGCCGGGCGATCGGCTACGCGCAGGCGCTGGCTCAGCTGGACGGCGATATGGCCGAGGCCGATGCGATCGCCGAGACGCAGGCCCTGACCCGCCGCTATGCCCGGCGGCAGGTGTCGTGGTTCAAGCGATATGACGATGTTCACTGGACCGAGCCGGGGGTGGATGCGGCGACACTGGCAGACTCGAGGGCATGACCGTCGACATCCGCTCCTTCGCCGTGTCCGATACGGACGCCGTCGTCTCGCTCTGGCAGGAGACCGGCCTGACCCGTCCGTGGAACAACCCGTACCAGGACATCAACCGCAAGCTGTCCGTGCAGCCCGAGCTGTTCCTCGTCGCCGTCGCCGGCGAGACCGTCGTCGGCTCGGTGATGGCGGGCTACGACGGTCACCGGGGGTGGCTCTACTACCTCGCGAGCGACCCGGCCCGCCGCGGCGAGGGGATCGGGCGCCGGCTCGTCGAGGCCGCGGAAGAGCGATTGCTGGCGATGGGATGCCCCAAGGTCCAGCTCATGGTGCGACCGGAGAACAACGTCGCACAGGGGTTCTACGACGCGCTGGGCTATGACACGTTCGAGACCTGGGCCACGGGCAAGCGCCTGATCGCCGATTGACCCACCTGCTTTCCCCGCCGGGCGGCACCCTCAGTCGGCGTCTCCCTGGGGATCGCGAACCGTCCGTGCCTCGACCTGGGCCGTAAGGCCGAGCTCCAGGAGGAGCGCACGCAGCACCAGGCTGGTCTCGCCCACGGCCTCCTGACCCGCGCGGCCGATCAGCGCGCTGAGAAGCTGACCGCGGGCGTTCCGCGCGGCGTCGACAGCCGCCCGCGCGCGACGGGTGAGCGTGAGCGTGCGACGACGCCCGTCCTGGGCGTCGGCGGTGACGTCGAGGTAGCCGTTGCCTGCCAATTCGGCGACTGTCTTCGACATCGCCTGCTGGCTCACGCCGAGAGCCTGTGCCAGTTCCGTCACGCTCTGCGGGGAGGTCAGGAGGCGCTGGAACACATACCCGTGGCGGACGGTCAATCCCTCGAAGCCGGACGCGCGCAGCGACGCGAGCACGTGCCGATCGACGGCGCCGCCGGCGATCGAGAGGAGGTCGATGACGGTCGGCGCGGGGAGGGCTTCATTCACACAACTATGGTTGTGTATTATTTCACGCATGGCAACCACCACCCATGACGACACGGAACAGCTCGTCCGTCGCTACTTCGGCATCGTGGCCGACTTGGGCTCGTCCGTCGCGGATCTCGATTCCGTGGCCGCGCCGGACGCCGTGTTCCGGGAGCTTCCCAACCCGATCTCGCCGGGCGGGGCCACTCGCGACCTCGAGGCGACCCGCGCCGGGTTCGCGGCCGGAAAGGCGCGGCTGACCGCACAGCGGATCGACATCGAAGAGATCCTCGTGATGGCCGATCGCGCCGTGGTGCGATCGCGATGGGAGGGCGAGATCGGAACCACTCGCATCGTGGCCCACATGGCCGGCTTCGTGCGCGTGCGCGACGGCCTCATCGTCGAGCACATCACGTACGACTGCTACGAGCCCTTCTCGCTCTGAGGGCCGCGTGCCGTCGTCGGGCCCGTGACCGCGCGGGCCGCGCCCCCCGTCACCCCCGCACGCGTCCGCGCGATCCCGCGAGCGCGGCGGGGAGTGCGTTCGGGCAATGCCAGACGGGCCCGCTGCGTCTCGTCGAGCGGCTGGTGCACCTCGACGTACTCGCCGCCGGGCAGGCGGACGATGCGGCCGGTCTCGAAGCCGTGCTCGAGCAGATCGCGGTCCTTGCGCTGAAGGCCCAGGCATACTCGCTGGGCGACCGTGCATCCGATCAGCGGACCGACGACGAGCGCCGCCTGCAGCGTCCCGATGACGCCCTCGATGCTGAGTGAGAACGCGGTGGCGATGATGTCGGCCCCGCCCGCGGCCCACAGCACGCCGGCGAAGATCAGGCCGGCCACGCCGATGCCGGTGCGCGTCGCCGACGCCCGCGGTCGGTCGAGGAGGTGGTGCTCCCGGCGGTCGCCGGTCACCCACTCCTCGAGGAACGGGTAGGTCGCCACGACGGCGAAGAAGAGGCCGATCACCGCCAGGGGAGCCAGGACCGCGAGCGTCCACGTGCGATCGAGCCACACGATCTCCCATCCGGGCGGCACCAGGCGCAGCGCGCCGTCGAGGAAGCCGGTGTACCAGTCCGGCTGGCTGCCCGCGCCGGCGTTGCCGGGGTCGCCGGGTCCATACAGCCACACCGGGCTGACCACGACGGTCGCCGAGATGAGCACGAGCAGGGCGCTGACGAGGAGGAACAGCCCGCCACCGCGGACCGCCGCGGTCGGCAGGAGCGGAATCCCCACGATGTTCTGCTCCGTGCGTCCCCGACCCGGGAACTGGGGCGGACCCTGGCGCCACGCCATGACGGCCCGCACGACGACGAGGACGAGCAGCGCGCCCGTGAAGACCACGATGTGCAGGGGATAGAGGTTCTCGATGATCCGTCCGGGGAACGAGCCTCCGAAGAGGAGCGAGGCCATCCAGGTGCCGACGAAGGGGATGCCGAGCACGATGCCCTCGACGATGCGCAGCCCCGTTCCCGAGAGCATGTCGTCGGGGAGCGCATAGCCACTCCATCCGCCGGCGAGGGCCGCGAAGAACACCAGGACCAGGATCACCCACATCGCGCGCCGCGGACGGCGGAATGCTCCCGTGAAGAACGTCGTCACCAGTTGCAGGACGATCGCAGCGGGAAGGAGCAATGCCGCCCAGTGGTGCGCCTGACGGATGAGTCGGCCGCCGGGGACGTCGAACGTGATCAGCATCGTCGAGGCGTACGCCTTCGAGACCGTGGCGCCGTGGAGCGGCGCATATGATCCGGTGTAGGTCGTGGGCTCGCTCGACGGGACGTAGAAGACCATGAGCCAGATCCCGGTTACCACGATCACCGCGATGCAGGCGGCGGTGACGATGCCGAACAGGTTGGTCCAGTGACTCGGTACCCGCCGCTGCCGCAGTCGGTCCCAGACGTCGGCGACGCGGTGCCCGAAGACCTGCGCGTTGCCGATCCGCTCGGCAAGGCGATCCGTGACCGAGCGGTGACGTTCGTCAGCCGTCGGCCTGGCGGGGTGTGCGATGCTGCGCATGACAGCCTCCTCGTGAGGGTTCACACATACGACACCGTTGCCGGGGCGAATGTGACAGGCATCGCATCGCGGGCCTGCTTCGCGGCCCGCCTCTAGACTGGAGGCATGCCGCAGACCGTCTCGTTCACGAAAGGTCACGGCACGGGCAACGACTTCGTGATCGTGCCCGACCCCGACGGCTCGCTCGAGCTCTCCGACGATCAGGTCGCCGTGCTGTGCGACCGTCGATTCGGCATCGGGGCCGACGGCATCCTGCGCGTGGTGCGAACGAACGCGATCGACGAAGGTGTCGAGTTGACGGCATCCGAGTCGTCATCCGGCCCCGTGGAATGGTTCATGGACTACCGCAACGCCGACGGTTCGGCGGCCGAGATGTGCGGCAACGGGATCCGCGTCTTCGCGCGCTATCTCGCCGAGGTCGGCTGGGCTTCGCTCGACGACGGGCCGCTCGCCATCGGCACGCGCGCCGGAGTGAAGACGGTCACCCGCAGTGAGCTCGGACTCGAGGTCGACCTCGGGCCGTGGCGCGTGGACGACGCCGACGTGCTGGTGCGGGCGCGGGGGATCGGCGCACCTCGCCCGGGTCTGGGGATCGACGTCGGCAATCCGCACGTCGTCGTCGCGCTGCCCGACACGCGAGAGCTCGACGGGCTCGACCTGACGGCGCAGCCGCAACTGCACCCCGAGCCGGCGCAGGGCGCCAACGTCGAGTTCGTCGTTCCCGCCGATCCGCTCGTGCGAGACGGCGTCGGCGCGATCCGCATGCGGGTCTTCGAACGAGGCGTCGGTGAGACTCTCAGCTGTGGCACCGGCGTCGCCGCCGCGGCGCTGGCGGTGCGGCACTGGGCGGGCCCGGCGGCTCCCGATCACTGGGCGGTCGACGTTCCCGGCGGGACGCTGGGCGTGCGGATGCCGGAGGTCGACGGCGAGCGTCACGTGCTGCTGTCAGGCCCTGCGACGCTGGTGTACTCGGGCGAGGTCACGCTCGCCTGAGCGCACCGGTGAAAGGCGGCGCCGTGGGAAGGCAGCGCGGCGTCAGACCTCGGGCAGCGCGATCGGCTCGCTCGGCGGAGACCCGTGACGTCGCACTCGCAGCACCCGGAACCCCCGGCCCGTCGCGGCGCGATGCACGCTGTACCCGCGGTCGAACGTTGCCGCCAGCCAGCGCTGCAGCGAGTCGGAGCCGAGATTGCGCTGCACCACGAGCCACGCGTCCGAGCGCTCGTCGAGGCGGGGGATCCAGCGCTCGAGCAGGCCGTGCAGTTCGTGCTTGCCGACGCGGATCGGCGGGTTCGAGCGGATCGTGCGGAACCGCACCTCCTCGGGAACATCGTCGGGCAGAGACGCGTTGACATTGTCGAGGCCGAGCGCCTCCGCGTTGCGACGAACGAGGTCGAGGGCGCGCTCGTTGACGTCGACCGCCCAGACCGTGGTGTGGGGGGCATCGAGCGCGAGGCTGAGGGCGATCGGGCCCCAGCCGCAGCCCAGGTCGAGCAGATCGCCACCCGGCGGAGGCGGGGGTGTGTTCGACAGCAGCACCTGGGTGCCCGTGTCGAGGTGGTCTGGGCTGAAGACCCCGCCGGCAGTCGTCAGTTCGAGTTCGCGGCCGGCGAGCCTGACCCGGATGCGCCGCAGATTCTCGGGACTGGCGGGGGAAGCACTGAAGTAGTGTTCGCTCCCCATGGCTGACGAGCCTAGCGGAGGACGTTGCCGAGGGGGAGCGTGTCTCGCCGCTCTGGGACCGGCTCCACCCAGCAGGACTAGAATTCACGGATGCTCCACCGGCCGATCGGGCGGACGGAGCTTCCCGAAAGGAACACATGACGGATACGACAACCCCCCGAAGCACGGAAGAGACGCTGGAGGACCCGGTGGATCGTGTGCTGGCGCGCGCTGAGGCGCGCTCGGGGGTGCATGTCTTCGGCGCCGCGCAGGCGCTGCAGGACGAGGCGACCATCGGTCGCACCGACACGGACGGCGAGCAGTGGGACCGCGAAGAGCGGGCCGCGCTGCGCCGGGTGCCTGGACTGTCGACCGAGCTCGAGGACGTCACCGAGGTCGAGTACCGGCAGCTGCGGCTCGAGAACGTCGTGCTCGTGGGCGTGCACGCCCAGGGCGACACCGAGGACGCCGAGAACTCGCTTCGTGAGCTCGCGGCACTCGCCGAGACAGCAGGCGCCGTCGTGCTGGACGGCGTGCTGCAGCGGCGTCCGCACCCGGACCCGGCGACGTACGTCGGACGCGGCAAGGCCGAAGAGCTGCGCGACATCGTCGCCGCCGTCGGCGCCGACACCGTGATCGCCGACACCGAGCTGGCGCCCAGTCAGCGACGCGCGCTCGAAGACGTCGTGAAGGTGAAGGTCATCGACCGCACCACCGTCATCCTCGACATCTTCAGCCAGCACGCCAAGAGCCGCGAAGGCAAGGCCCAGGTCGAGCTGGCGCAGCTCGAGTACCTCCTGCCTCGCCTGCGTGGCTGGGGCGAGTCGATGAGCCGGCAGGCGGGTGGACAGGTCGGCGCGGGCGGCGCCGGTATGGGCTCGCGTGGCCCCGGTGAGACCAAGATCGAACTCGATCGTCGCCGGATCCGCACGAAGATGGCGCAGCTGCGCCGTCAGATCCGTGACTACGCACCCGCGCGCGAGGCCAAGCGGGCCGAGCGCAAGCGCAACACGATCCCCTCGGTCGCGATCGCCGGATACACCAACGCGGGCAAGTCCAGTCTGCTCAACCGGCTCACCAGCGCCGGCGTGCTCGTCGAGAACGCGCTGTTCGCGACGCTGGATGCCACGGTGCGACGCTCAGAAACGACCGACGGTCGCGTGTACACGCTGACCGACACGGTGGGATTCGTGCGCAACCTTCCTCACCAGCTCGTCGAGGCCTTCCGCTCGACACTCGAGGAGGTCGCCGACTCGGACGTCATCCTGCACGTGGTGGACGCTTCGCACCCTGATCCGGCCGCCCAGCTGGCGACGGTGCGCGATGTGATCGGCGACGTGGGCGCGCGCGACATCCCCGAGCTCGTGGTCTTCAACAAGGCCGATCTCGTCGACGACGACACGCGGCTGGTGCTGCGGGGACTCGAGCCCAAGGCCGTCTTCGCCTCGTCGCGCTCCGGTGAGGGCATCGACGAGCTCCGTGGGGCCATCGAGGCGGCGCTGCCGCTCCCGGCTGTCGAGATCGAAGCGCTCGTGCCCTACGACCGCGGCGACCTCGTGTCGGCGATCCATGAGCAGGGCATCATCCTGTCTCAGCAGCACGAGGAGGGCGGAACCGCGGTGCATGCGCGTGTGGGGGAGCATCTCGCGTCGCGTCTGGCCCCGTTCGTCCGCTGACCCGGGCTATTCGAGTTCGAGCGCCGGGACCCCCGGCGTCTCGAACCCGAAGATCTCGCCGAGGAACGCCAGTTCGGCCTCGAGCGTACGGATGACGGTCTCCGCGCGGCGGAACCCGTGCCCCTCGCCTTCGAACGCGAGGTAGGCGTGGGGCACGCCGTTGGCGGCGAGAGCGTCGCGCACGGCTTCGGACTGCGAAGGCGGGACGACGAGGTCATCGAGCCCCTGCTCGATGAGCAGCGGCGTGCGCAGCCGATCCAGGTGTGACAGCGGGGACCGCTCGATGTACACCGCCTCGGCCTCGGGCAGCGGGCCGACCAGCCCGTCGAGGTAGTTCGCCTCGAAGTCGTGGGTGTCCGCCGCCAGACGCCGCAGGTCGGCGACGCCGTAGCGGCTGATGCCCGCCGCGAAGGCTCCCGGCCGGGTGACGGCGCACAGCACGGTCCAGCCGCCCGCGGACCCGCCGGCGATCGCGAGCCGTGAGCCGTCGGCGAGCCCCGCGTCGGCCAGCCCGTCGGCTGCGGCGATCACGTCATCGACGTCGACGATGCCCCACTGCCCGAGCAGGCGCTCGCGGTAGGCACGGCCGTACCCGCTGGATCCACCGTAGTTGACGTCGAGCACACCGATCCCTCGGCTGGTGAAGTAGGCGATGCGCCCGGATGCGGCGCCCCCGACGTGGTCGGTGGGCCCGCCGTGCACGAACACCGCATACGGAGGCCGTTCGCCCTCCGGCGCCTGCGTGAGCGGGTTGGTCGGAGGGTAGTCGAATGCGTGCACCGGTCCGTGCGGCCCCGTCACCGTGATCGGCCGGGCACGCGGCATCCATTCCGCGCCCCATGGCGATGAGCCGCCCACGTGTACTCGCGCGTCCTCGGGGGAGTCGACGTCGACCTCCCATAGACCGGCGCCGGTGCGTCCGGCCCCCGAGAGCAGGATCCGCGATCCCCGGACATCCTCGACCGACATCCGCGTCACCGGATCCACCGCGACGGTGCGCTCGGCGCCGTCTGGATCGATCACGACGAGCTCGTCGGCGCCGTCGGTGCGGACGGCGACGATGCGCCCGTCGTCCAGAACGCCGAACCAGCGTGTGCCGAGCACCCACAGCGGGCCTCCCGTGTCGGCGTCCGCCGGCGCCGCGAGGTCGGCGTGCCCGCTCGAAGCCCGGCGCCACAGGTTCCATCTGCCGGTCGGGTCGTCGCTGTAGAGGATTTCGTCGTCATGGAGCCACTCCGGCTGCAGGGGAGAGCTCGCGCCGCCTGCCACAGCCGACCACTCGCTGACGATTCCGTCGGCAAGTCGCCCGACCCGCAGTTCGGCACGGTCCCACGCCATATCGGGGTGATCCCACGCGATCCACGCGAGTCGGGTGCCGTCCGGTGAGAGCGCGGGATGGGCGACGAAGTCGCTGCCGGATACGACCGAACGCAGGGCAGCGGCATCCGTCGACCCTCGTCCGTCCAGCGGGATCTCGACGATGTCCCGCCTCGGTGTACCGGCGAGCCGGTGGGCTTCACGCACGGCGAGCAGGCGCCCCCGCTGCCACGTCAGCCCTCCGAACCGCACGTCGCCGTCCGCAGCCGTCAGCGGCTGCGGACGGCCGGATGGATCGAGCCGCCAGACCCGCTGGTCGGTCTTCTCGACGAAGAACAGCACCCCGGCCGCCGTGGCGGTCCACGAGCCGCCGCCGTACTCGTGGACGCGTGAGCGCGCGCTCCACGGTTCACCGATGACGTCTTCGACGATTCCGGATGCCGTCCTCCGCCGGACCGCGGTGCGCCCTGCCTCTTGGGGCACCGTCTCGCCCCACCACACCTCGTCGCCCACGAAGCGCGCGCCCTCGAGTCGCGGCGAGGCGGCGGCGACATCGGCGGCGGTGATCGGAGACGGCCAGGAGCCGTACGGGAGCGGATGGCCGGAAGGCGTCGTCATGCCTCCACGCTACGGCCGAACGTCGGCGTCATCGAGCAGTCGAGCCGCCCCCTTCGCGCACGGCGTCGCGAAACAGTACGACACAGGAGCGGAGTCGGCCCTGGCGCGCCGCTACCGTGGACCAATCGTCGCCCGGCCGTCCGCAAGGATGCCCCGTTCATCGGGAACCGGGCAGGAGCGACAGCCGAGCCCGGCACCCGCCCGTGTGACACCGATCCGCCGATCCGGCGGATGTCCGGTGCCACGGCCGCCCGGCCGCCGTCCGCCCCTGATCCCGAGAAGCTCGAAATGCCGATCGATCTGCGCACTCCACCCGTGCCGGTCTCGTTCGAGGTGTACCCGCCTCGATCCGAGGCAGGCTTCCCCGCACTGCACGAGACCATCCGCCATCTGGCTGCCGTGGATCCCCGCTTCATCTCGGTGACGTACGGCGCCGGCGGTTCAACGGGCGGACGATCGCTCGCCCTGCTCACGCACATCCTTCGCGAGACCCACGTCGAGCCGCTCGCCCACCTGACCTGCGTCGGCAACACCTACGCCGGCGCCGGAGCGCTGATCCGGGAGTTCCTGGATGCCGGCATCACGAGCTTCCTCGCGCTCCGGGGCGATCCGCCGGCAGGTCTCTCCGAGGACGACGCGTTCCTCGGCGACCTGGAGAGCGCGGCGCAGCTCGTGCAGCTCATCGACCGCGTGCAGGCCGAGCGGGCGCCATACACCGAGGCGCCGATCCCCGGCGTTCCCGGCGCGGCGCGCGTGGAGCGGCGTCGCCGGGTCGACATCGCCGTCGCCGCGTTCCCCAACGGGCATCCGCGATCCCGCCACGCGTCCGAGCACCTCGACGCCCTCCTCGCGAAGGAGGCCGCCGGCGCGACGCTGGCCGTCTCGCAACTGTTCTTCCACGCAGACGACTACCTGTCATTCGTGCAGCGTGCGCGCGAGGCGGGCGTGACCATCCCGATCCTGCCCGGCATCATGCCGGTCACGGCGCCGGGTCGGCTGCGCCGGGTGCTCGAGCTCACCGGCGAGCCGTTCCCCGCGCAGCTCGCGATCGGGCTCGAGGTCGAGCCGACGCCCGAGGGTCAGCGCGAGGTCGGCATCGCCTATGCCGCACAGCTCGCCCGCGAGGTCGTCGCCGGCGGCGCGCCTGGCGTGCACCTCTACGCCTTCAACAACCACGACACGGTGCTCGCGGTGCTTCGCGACGCCGGGATCCTCGCCCACCCCCGCCAGAAGGAGGCCGCACGATGACCGACACGACCCCGAACCCCGAGCCCCGACCCACGTTCCCGAGGGGCACGATCCTCGGCTATCCGCGCATCGGCCGGCGACGCGAACTCAAGCGTGCCCTCGAGGCGCACTGGTCGGGAGCCCTCGACACGGACTCCCTCGAGCGGGCCGCGACGGCACTGCGCCGGGCCACGCGGGCTCGCCTGGTCGAGCGGGGGCTCGGTCGACTCGACTCGTCGATCCCCGAGTCGTTCTCGTTCTACGATCAGGTGCTCGACGCCGCCGTGACGGTCGGAGCTCTCCCGGAACGCTTCGCCGGATTGCGCGCGGCGGACGGCACCATCGGGCTGGAGGCGTACTTCGCGGCCGCACGCGGCACCGGCGCGCACGCTCCGCTCGAGATGACGAAGTGGTTCGACACGAACTACCACTACCTCGTCCCCGAGATCGGACCCGAGACGCGGTTCGACCTGGCGAGCGACCGTCTCGTGCGTCAGGTCGCAGAGGCACGTGCCGACGGTTACACCGTCCGTCCCGTCGTGGTCGGTCCGGTCACGCTGCTCGCACTCGCGAAGCCGACGGATGCTGCCGGTGAGGGCTTCGATCCGCTCTCCCGCCTCGACGATGTACTGCCGGTGTACGCCGAGCTGCTGGCGTCCCTGAGGGCCGCGGGAGCCGAATGGGTCCAGCTCGACGAGCCCGCACTGGTCAGTGAGAGCCTGCCCGCGACGCCGAGCGCGTTGGCTGCAGCCGCGGAGCGCGCGTACGCCGTGCTCGGTGCGGCGGTGGACCGCCCGGCCATCCTCGTCGCCGCGCCCTACGCTCAGCTGTCGGAGCGGGCTTGGTCGGTGCTTGCCTCGGCACCCGTCGAGGCGCTCGCCCTGGACCTCGTACGCGGGGCGGTTCCCGTGGCCGCGGCCGGCCTGCAGTCCAAGACACTCGTCGGTGGCGTGATCGACGGACGCAACGTGTGGCGCGGCGACCTGGCGTCCGCGTGGGACGCTCTCGCCTCGTTGCAGACGCTCGGCTCGGCGGCGGTCGCGGCGGGCACGTCGGCGTCGCTCCAGCACGTGCCGCACGACGTCGACGACGAGCCCGACCTGGATCCGAGGCTGGCGTCGTGGCTCGCGTTCGCCGACCAGAAGACGGCGCAGGTCGCAACGCTCGCCACGGGCCTGACCGAGGGTCGCCGGGCCATCGAGCAGCCGCTGGCGGACGCATCCGCCGCCCTCGCCGACCGGCGGAGCGCGCCCGGGGTGCGGGACGGGCTCGTTCGCGGGCGGATCGAGCGCCTGACGCCGGCCGACGCCGAACGGGGCGACTACGACGCGCGCGTCGCCGCGCAGGAGGCCGCACTCGGGCTGCCGATCCTGCCGACGACCACGATCGGGTCGTTCCCGCAGACCGACGAGATCCGCCGTGCGCGGGCCCGTCACGTCGCGGGTCAGTCCTCGACCGAGGACTACGAGCAGTTCCTGAGGGACGAGATCGCTCGCGTCGTGGCGCTGCAGGAGGACATCGGGCTCGACGTGCTCGTGCACGGCGAACCGGAGCGCAACGACATGGTGCAGTACTTCGCAGAGCATCTCGAGGGATTCGCCGTGACGCGACACGGCTGGGTGCAGTCGTACGGCTCACGCGCGACACGTCCCTCGATCCTGTGGGGCGATGTCTCCCGGCCGGCGCCGATCACCGTCGAGTGGTCGACGTTCGCGCAGTCCCTCACCGAAAAGCCGATGAAGGGGATGCTCACCGGACCCGTCACGATCCTTGCGTGGTCGTACGTGCGCGACGACCAGCCCTTGGGTGAGACGGCCGACCAGGTCGCACTGGCCCTGCGTTTTGAGATCTCGGATCTGGAGCGCGCCGGCATCCGCGTGATCCAGGTCGACGAGCCCGCGCTGCGGGAGCTGCTGCCGCTCAAGCGCGGCGATCAGCCCGGATACCTGGAGTGGTCGGTGCGTTCCTTCCGGCTCGCGACAGCCGGCGCGGCGACGGCGACACAGGTGCACACGCACCTGTGCTACTCCGAGTTCGACGTCGTCATCGACGCGATCGCCGCGCTCGACGCCGACGTCACCTCGATCGAGGCCGCCCGCAGTCGTGGCGAGGTCATCGACGATATCGCGGCGTCCGGCTTCGCACTGGCCGTCGGTCCGGGCGTGTGGGACATCCACTCGCCGCGGGTGCCGTCCGTCGAAGAGGTGACGGAGCTGCTCGAACGCGCTGTCGACGAACTGCCTGTGCGCCGCGTGTGGGTCAATCCGGACTGCGGTCTGAAGACCCGGGGCTACCCGGAGACGGTCGCGTCGCTGCGGCACCTCGTCGAGGCCACGCGGACTGCACGCGCTGCGGTCGCGGCTCGCGCCTAGGCCTGCGCTCCGGGCGATGGAGCGGGGGAGGATGCCGCGGCCACATCAGCCGCGGCATCCTCCCGCTGCGACTCCACGGTCTCGGCGGCGACCTGCTCATCGTCGCGGCGCTGGAGCAGCTCGAGGATCCAGGCCACCACGAATGCCACGACGAACACCAGGACGATGTCGCCGCCGGACAGCGGCCGGAGGGCGAAGAGCCAAAGCACCGCCAGTACGGCGACGAGAGTGCGCACGAGGATCTTCTGGCGGGCGAGCCAGCCGCCGAAACCGCCGGTGTCGAGGCCGCGAGAGGCGAGCTGTCGGCGCGCCGAGGAGTTGAGCCCGCTGACGGCGCGGCGCAGGCCGCGGGCGGCACCCGAGCCCCCCATCACCCAGCCCAGCACGGCGACGAAGACCCCCAGCAGCGCCAGGACCAGCGCGGTCTGCGTCATCCCGTCCACGAGGCGCCCGTAGATCACATCGAGAGCGGACGGCGACAGCCCGAGGTCTCCGGCGACGATGCCCATCGCCGCGGAGCCGACGGTCCGGCTCACCGCCAGCGCACCGCCGCCGATCGCGAGGGCCAGACCGGTGCCGAGGATCGCGGTGCTCCGCCGCCGGGCGATGAGGATGCCCAGTGCGAACAGTCCGAGGGTGACGAAGGGGAGCCACCAGCCGAGGGTCGCCGTCAGCGCGTAGCCGGCGCGGACCATCGCGAGGTTGTTCCCTTCGCCGATGATGACGACGCGGTCGATGTCGGGGATCAGCTGAGCCACGCCGAGCCCGCGGTCAACGAGGTTCTGCTTGACGCGCTCGACGATGGCGCCGAGCTGGATCCCCACGCCGTCGTCGGTGCGCACGACGAGGCCGCCGCCGTCGGAGGTGGCAGCGAGTGTCAGCGCGCGATGCGCGGCACGCGTCGTGGTGGCCCACACGTCGGCGAAGGCCTCCGACTCCACCACGCGGGTCACCGTGGTGCCGACGAGGCTCTCCAGACCGCTCGCGGCGGGAGCCTGCAGCAGCTCGAGTGCGTCGGCGGCACGCGGCGGCAGACCGAGCTCGGCGATGCCGTCGAAGACGCGGGCCGTGACGTCGTCGAAGTCGACCTGGGCGCTGATGGCCTCCATCGACTCGTCGATGATCATCGCCTGGACGGCCGGGTCGTCGACCAGTGGCGCGAGGGTCGCGACGAACGCCTCTTCTTCGACGAGCTGCACGCGCGCCCATGCGCCCACGATCGACACCGGCACCAGGATCGCCGCGACGACGATGCAGATCGCCGAGACGACGGCGCGCCAGCGGCCACCGGACGGACGTTCGCGGGTGGGGGATGCGGCCGCCAAACGGGCGTTCTCGGCCTCGAGCTCACGTACCCGCTCGGCGAGGATCTGTGTGTCTGACGTGCCGGTGCCGCTGTCGGTCATGGCGTCATTCTGTCGGAAAGGCGGCCGACACGACATCACCCGACACGCATGACCGCGCTCAGCGGCGGCCGAGTCAGACGGCGCGAAGGACCGCGACGACCTTGCCCAGCACGGTGGCCTCGTCGCCGAGGATCGGCTCGAACGCCGAGTTGCGCGGGAGCAGCCACGTGTGGCCGTCGCGCTGGCGGAACGTCTTGACCGTCGCCTCGCCGTCGAGCATCGCCGCGACGATGTCACCGTTCTCGGCGGTGGCCTGCGCACGAGCCACCACCCAGTCGCCGTCGCAGATCGCGGCGTCGATCATCGACTCGCCCGACACACGCAGCATGAACAGCTCGCCCTTGCCGACCAGCTGACGGGGGAGCGGGAAGATCTCCTCGACCTGCTGCTCGGCCGTGATCGGCACGCCCGCGGCGATGCGCCCCACCAGGGGCACCAGCGCTGCATCGCCGACGGCGGGGCCACTGTCGGCGGGGTTCTCGGTCGCGGTCCCCGGGAGATCTATGAGGACCTCCATGGCACGGGTCTTGCCGGCGTCGCGTCGGAGATAGCCGCTCAGCTCGAGCTGGTTCAGCTGGTGAGTGACGCTGGAGAGCGACTTCAGTCCGACCGCATCGCCGATCTCTCGCATGCTCGGCGGGTAGCCGTGCCGCGCGATCGAGCGCTGGATGACCTCGAGGATCGCCATCTGCTTGTCGCTGAGGCTCTTGCGCCGCCGCGTCTGAGGTTTGTCGCGTCCGGTCGCGTCGCTCATGTTCCGGCTCCCGTCTCGCGCTCGCCGCCGAGCGCAGTTTCTTCGAATGTCGGAGGCCCGTGGTGGGGTTCTCGTATCGAAACCGTATCCGCAATCCGCCCGCTGCCGCAGCACCTGTGCCGCGTGTCGCGTTCGAGAGAGTGTGGGCGATTTCGTCACTTGACATCGTACAACCTCGAAGATAGGTTCGGAAGAGAGCTTCGCATCCGCCGCCCCCGGCCGGGTGGCGGATGCGAATCTCTCGCCACAGGAGGAGCAGACATGACCGCGATCGGCATCTCGTCGCCCGTTCTCCCGTCGCCGGCTCGTGCGGCGGACCACGCCGTGCGCCACGCCACCCGTATGCGGCTGACCGTCCGCGGCCGGCGGGTGCTGGCCGTGCTCGCCGCCCTTCCCGCCGTCGTGGCCCTGAGCTTCGCCGTCATCGGTGGCGGCGCCGCTCTGGCCACGCGTGACTCGGGCGCCCCGGCCGGCTCGTTCACCACGGTGACGGTGGGCTCCGGCGAATCGCTCTGGTCGATCGCCGAGGAGGTCGCGCCCGGCCATGACCCCCGCGACGTCGTCGACGGCATCGTCCGCTTGAACGCGCTGAACGACGTCACGGTCCAGGTCGGGCAGAGCCTGTCGATCCCCGCGGAGTACGCACCGTCGCGGTGAGGTTGCTCCCACGTCACGCGGCTCCGGTGCCGGAGCTCCGGCCGTAGCATGGGAGGGGTGAGTGCACGTCTCGAAGACCTCCCTTTGCGCGCCGATCTCGTCGGTCAGACGCCGTATGGCGCCCCGCAGGCGCCTCTCCCCGTGGCGCTGAACGTCAACGAGAACACGCATCCGGTACCGCAGGAGGTCGCAGACGACATCCTCGACTCCATCGCGCTGGCGCTCCGTGACGTCAACCGGTACCCCGACCGGGAGTTCACCACCCTGCGCGAAGGCTTCGCCGACTACCTCGGGCACGGGCTCACGCGCGATCAGATCTGGGCTGCGAACGGATCCAACGAGGTACTGCAGCACCTGCTGCAGGCGTTCGCCGGTCCCGGCCGATCCGCCTTCGGATTCAGCCCCACCTACTCGATGTACCCGTTGCTCACTCGTGGCACGGGGGCGACCTGGGTGGCGGGCACGCGCGCCGCGGACTTCTCTCTCACTCCTGAGGACGCGGCCTCCCAGGTCGACGAGGCGGCGCCGGATGTCGTCTTCCTCTGCTCCCCGAACAACCCCACGGGCACGCCGCTCGGGCTCGATGTCGTCGAAGCGGTGTACGAGGCATCGCGCGGCATCGTCATCGTCGACGAGGCCTACCACGAGTTCGCTCCGCACGACGAGCGCTCGGCGCTCACGCTGCTCCCCGGGCGGGAGCGCCTGGTCGTCTCTCGCACCATGAGCAAGGCCTTCGCCTTCGCCGGTGCCCGTGTGGGCTACCTCGCCGCCGACCCGGCGCTGATCGACGCACTGCGTCTGGTCCGACTGCCGTACCACCTGAGCGCTCTCACGCAGGCGGCGGCGACGGCGGCTCTTCGCCACGCGCCGGTCATGCTGCGGATGGTCGACGAGATCGTGGCGCAACGCGACCGCATCTCGGCGACGGTCGAGGCGCTCGGCTACACGCCGCACGAGTCCTGGTCCAACTTCGTCCTGTTCGGCGGGGTCGCCGATCCCGCGCGGACGTGGCGCGCGCTGTACGACGCGGGCGTCCTCATCCGGGACGTGGGAATCCCTCACCACCTCCGCGTGACCGCGGGCACCGAGGACGAGACGACAGCGTTCCTCGACGCCCTCGCCTCGGTAGGATCGGCGACATGAGCGCAGCACACCGGACGGCGTCCCTGCGGCGTGCGACGAGCGAATCCACCGTCGAGCTCGAGCTCGACCTCGACGGCGCAGGACGCAGCCGCATCGATACGACCGTGCCGTTCTTCGACCACATGCTCACGGCGTTCGCGAAGCACTCGCTCACCGATCTGACGGTGCGGGCCTCGGGCGACACCGACATCGACGCGCACCACACCGTCGAGGACATCTCCATCGTGCTGGGCCAGGCCATCCGCGAGGCGCTGGGAGACAAGGCGGGGATCTCCCGCTACGGCGACGCGCTCGTGCCGCTGGACGAGGCGCTCGCTCAGGCGGTCGTCGACATCAGCGGCCGCCCGTATCTCGTGCACGAGGGCGAGCCCGCCGGGTTCGAGCACCACCTCATCGGCGGGCACTTCACCGGATCGCTCGTGCGACACACGTTCGAGGCCATCTCGTTCAACGCCGCGCTCACCGTCCACGTCCGGGTGCTCTCGGGACGCGATCCTCACCACATCGCCGAGGCGGAGTACAAGGCGTTCGCCCGAGCCTTCCGGCAGGCGAAGGCACTCGATCCCCTCGTGGAGGGCATCCCGAGCACGAAGGGCGCACTGTGACGGATGAGGGCGGACGGCCGCTGGTCGCGGTGCTCGACTACGGCTCGGGCAACGTCCATTCCGCCGTCAAGGCACTGGTGGCCGCGGGCGCCGACGCGCGCCTGACGAGCGATCGGGTCCTCATCCAGGAGGCCGATGGACTCCTGGTGCCCGGCGTCGGAGCATTCCGCGCCGTCGCCGAGGCACTGCGCGCGAGCCGCGGAGACGAGCTCATCGAGCGGCGCCTGGCAGGTGGTCGCCCGGTGCTCGGCATCTGCGTCGGCATGCAGGTGTTCTTCGAGCGCGGCGTCGAGCGCGGCGTCGACAGCGAGGGACTCGGTGAGTGGCCGGGCGTCGTGACCGAACTCGATGCGCCCGTGCTGCCGCACATGGGCTGGAACACGGTGGAGGCGGGCGAGGGCTCACGCCTCTTCCGCGGCCTCGAGCAGGAGCGGTTCTACTTCGTGCACTCGTTCGCGGCGCAGAAGTGGCTGCTCGACGTGCAGCCGCCCTTCCCGCAGCCCGTGCTGACATGGTGCACCTACGGTGCTCCGTTCCTCGCCGCCGTCGAGAACGGGCCGCTGTCGGCCACGCAGTTCCACCCCGAGAAATCAGGGGCGGCCGGCATCCGTCTGCTCTCCAATTGGATCGAAGGGCTCGGCGGGGCTACTCTCTGAGATCGTGCCGTCCGCGGGAGCGCATGCTCTCGTGACTGTCCCGCACGAGGAGCCATGAACGATTTCGCGTCCACCCCCAAGCTCGTCCTCCTGCCCGCCGTCGACGTCGCCGACGGCAAGGCAGTGCGCCTGACCCAGGGGGAGGCGGGCACCGAGACCAACTACGGCGATCCCGTCGACGCCGCGCTCGACTTCGCGCGTCAGGGCGCGGAGTGGATCCACCTCGTCGACCTCGACGCCGCCTTCGGCCGGGGCAGCAACGCCGGCACGCTGCGCAAGGTGATCAAGCAGGTGCGCGGCGTCCAGGTCGAGCTGTCCGGCGGAATCCGCGACGACCGCACGCTCGAGGCAGCGCTCGAGAGCGGTGCCGCGCGCATCAATCTCGGCACCGCGGCGCTGGAGAACCCGGAATGGGCCGCGGATGTCATCGGTCGCTACGGCGACGTCATCGCCGTCGGGCTCGATGTGCGGGGCACCACCCTCGCCGCCCGCGGCTGGACTCGCGAGGGCGGCGACCTGTGGACGGTCCTCGACCGCCTGGAGGAGGCGGGCTGCAGCCGGTACGTCGTCACCGACGTCACGAAGGACGGGACGCTCAAGGGCCCGAACCTCGATCTGCTGCGCGAGCTGACCACACGCACGCCGAAGCCGATCGTGGCTTCGGGGGGTGTGTCGAACCTCGACGACATCATCGCGCTGCGGGACCTCGTCCCGCTCGGCGTGGAGGGGGCGATCGTGGGCAAGGCGCTTTACGCAGGCGCGTTCACGCTCGCCGAGGCGCTGGATGTCGCCGGATACTGACCCGCACCCCGACCATTCCGCCGATTCGGCAGGAGTGCCCTGGGCGGGGCGCAGCTTCCACGCCAATCCGCACACCGCGGACGACGGCTCCGCCGACCCCGCGCTGCTGGCGGCTCTGACCGCCTTCCGGGACGGCGCAGGCAGTCAGCAGCAGGTCGTCGACGCCTACCGGGCAGCGCGCCTGCTCATCCCGCTCATGGCGGCGAAGGGCGATGAGGGCACCGGCGCTCATGGGCTGACGGTCGACAAGACCCAGGAGCTGTCCATCGTCACGGTCGCGGCTCCGGACGGCCGCCGGGTGCTCCCGGTGTTCACGTCGGTCGACGCCATGGGACGGTGGGATGCCGCCGCACGGCCGGTGCCCGCCGACGGCGTCCGCACGGCACTGGCCGCAGCTGCGGACGACACCGACCTGATCGTCGTCGATCCGGGTTCACCCACGGAGTTCGTCATCCGCCGCCCGGCGGTGTGGGCGATCGGCCAGGAGGTGCCATGGGAGCCCAGCTATGTGTCGGCGGAGGTCGTCGCGGCGCTTCACCAGAGCATCGGGGGCGAGCTGGCCGTCATCGACCTGACGGTCGAGGCGGGGGACCCCGACGCCCGTCTGCGCGGTCCGGAGCTCGTCGTCCGGCTGCACCTCATGGAGGGGCTCGATCAGGCCGAACTCGACGCGGTCCTCGCGCGGCTGGCCAAGCGCTGGTCCGCCGATGATCGCATCGCGGTGCTCGTCGACTCGCTGACGGTCAAGCTCGTCCGGGCAGCCTGAGCCGGCGAACCCGGTCTTGCGGGCGCGAGGGGTGGCGGCGGATGATCGGCACGGCGGAGGTGCTCATGGGCGACAGCACGCACGACGACAGGCAAGAGCAGTACCGGCGCGCTCTGCAGGTGGCACACGAACGCGCGCTGGCGTGGGTCGAGTCGCTCGACGAGCGGTCCGTCCGGCCCGACATCGACGTCGACGGCGTCCTGGACCGGCTCGATCGCCGTCTGGGCGACGAGGGGACGGATGCCGCAGCCGTCGTCCAGGAACTGGCCGACGCGTGCGAGCCGGGCCTGATGGCGATGGGGTCCCCGCGCTTCTACGGCTTCGTGATCGGCGGCGCATATCCCGCGGCACTCGCCGCGGACTGGCTGGTATCGGCGTGGGACCAGAACACCGGGTCGCGACAGCCCACACCGGCGACGGCGGCCGTCGAGGAGGTCGCCGCGCAGTGGCTGCTCGAACTGCTGGGCCTGCCGGACGGCAGCGGCGTGGGCTTCGCGACCGGAGCGACGAGCGCGAACCTCTCGTGTCTGGTCGTGGCGCGTGACGCCGTCCTGCGCCGGCGCGGCCACGACCCTGCCGACGGACTGTCGCGGTCGGGCGGCATCCGCTTCCTCGCGGGCGACGCCGTGCACACCTCGGTGGTGCTCGCCGGGCGCATCACCGGTCTCGGCGCGCCGCGCACCGTCGGTGCCGACGCCCAGGGACGGATCGACGTGGCCGGACTCGCCCGAGCCCTCGCCGAGGACGATGCGCCGACCGTCGTCGCGCTTCAGGCCGGTGACGTCCACTCGGGCGCGTTCGACGAGTTCGCCACTGCGATCGAGGTGGCGCGCGCCGCCGACGCGTGGGTGCACGTGGACGGGGCGTTCGGCCTGTGGGCCGCCGCCAGTCCACGGCTGCGGCATCTGGTCGCCGGAGTCGACGGCGCGGACTCGTGGGCCACGGACGCGCACAAGACCCTCAACGTCCCGTACGACTGCGGCATCGCGATCGTGCGCGACGAGGCGGCGATGACGGCGTCCCTGGGTGCGCACGCGGCGTACCTCCCGGAGATGGCGAGCATCGCCGACCCCTACGACCACGTCGCCGAGCTCTCACGCCGGGCGCGCGGGGTCCCGGTGTGGGCGGCGCTGCGGTCGCTGGGCCGCCGCGGAGTCGCTGATCTGGTCGAGGGCCTGGCGGACGCTGCCACGGGGCTTGCGAACGGATTCCGCGGGATCCCGGGGCTGGAGGTGTTCAACGACGTGGTGTTCACCCAGGTCTGCCTCGCGTCCGGTGACGATCGCGCCACGGCAGCGCTGGGGGACTGGCTGCGTCAGGAGGGGACGGTGTGGGCGTCCTCGTCGACGTGGCGGGGGCGGACGGTGGTCCGGTTCGCGGTGAGCAACTTCCGCACCGACGACGACGCGGTGAGGCGCACGGTCGACGCCGTGGCGCGCGGCGCCGCCGCCGTCGGCATCCGCTGACTGCAGATCAGTTCACGGGGCCGGTCCACTTCTCGCCGGGTCCCTTGCCGATCGGGTCGGGGATGACGGATGCCTCGCGGAAGGCCAGCTGCACCGACCGCAGACCGTCGCGCAGGGAGCGAGCGTGCATGTCGCTGATCTCCGGTGCTCCCGCGGTGATGAGGCCGGCCAGCGCGTTGATGAGCTTGCGCGCCTCGTCGAGATCCGTCTGCGTCGCGGGGTCGTCGGCGAGGCCGACCTTCACCGCGGCGGCGCTGAGGAGGTGGACGGCGGTGGTCGTGATCACCTCGACGGCGGGCACATCGGCGATGTCACGGGATGCGGATGCCGCAGCGCGCTCGCGCTCCTCCCAGAGAGCCTGACGCTCGGCATCCGCCTTCTCCGACTTTCCGCTCGCCTGGCCGTCCTGGTCTCGAATCGTGTCCACGCCGTACTCTCTGCTAAACTTCTCTGGTCTCCGGTGCGTCATGCGCCGGATCGGAAAGTGGATCACATCCCACCCGCGCTTGCCGTTCCAGGCTACCGGGTCATGCACTCCGCCCCGACCGCTTGCGGCCGGGGTAGTCGCCTGAGTCTCGGGCGGGAACCAGGGTGCCGAAAGTCGGGTCTCGAAGCGTCCTGACGGGTGGAGTGGATCTTCCTCCGCCCGCGACGCAAAACGTGTCGCGGTGTCATCACCCGCACGAAGGAGTTCCGCATCAGCGATCCCCGCACCAACGACCGCATCCGGGTGCCCGAGGTACGCCTCGTCGGCCCGAACGGAGAGCAGGTCGGCGTCGTCCGCATCGAGGTGGCGCTGCGCCTGGCTCAGGAAGCCGACCTCGATCTCGTCGAGGTGGCCCCGAACTCGAAGCCCCCCGTGGTCAAGATCATGGACTACGGCAAGTTCAAGTACGAGGCTGCGCAGAAGGCCAAGGAAGCGCGTCGCAATCAGGCGAACACCGTCCTCAAGGAGGTCCGGTTCCGTCTGAAGATCGAAGCCCACGATTACATCACCAAGCTCAAGCGCGCCGAAGGCTTCCTGCAGTCGGGCGACAAGGTCAAGGCCATGATCCTCTTCCGTGGTCGCGAGCAGTCGCGTCCCGAGCAGGGTGTGCGTCTTCTCCGCAAGTTCGCCGAGGACGTCGCGGAATTCGGCACCGTCGAATCGAATCCCACGATCGACGGCCGCAACATGGTGATGGTCATCGCCCCGCACAAGAACAAGTCCGAGGTGAAGACCGAGCAGAACGCCCAGCGTGCCGCCAACAAGGAGGCAGCGCGCTCGGCTCGCACCGGCGCACCGGCCGACGAGGCCGAATCGGCTCCCGCCGAGTCGGCACCCGCCGAATAGCGCCCCCACAGACTCCCGCACCGCGGGATCCGACTCCCGCCCGCGCGGGATGTGAAACGAAGGAATGAACAGATGCCGAAGCAGAAGACCCACTCGGGCGCCAAGAAGCGCTTCAAGGTCACGGGCAGCGGAAAGCTCATGAAGCAGCAGGCGAACCTTCGCCACAACTTCGAGGGCAAGTCGTCGCGCCGCACCCGCCGCCTCTCCCAGGAGCAGGTCCTCGCCCCGGGCGACGCCAAGGTCGCCAAGAAGCTCCTCGGTCGCTGAGCGCCCGACGCACGAATAGGAATCACACGAAATGGCTAGAGTCAAGCGGGCCGTCAACGCCCACAAGAAGCGTCGCGTCATCCTCGAGCGCGCCTCCGGTTACCGGGGTCAGCGTTCGCGCCTGTACCGCAAGGCGAAGGAGCAGGTCACCCACTCGCTCGTCTACGCGTACCGCGACCGTCGCAAGCGCAAGGGCGATTTCCGTCGCCTGTGGATCCAGCGCATCAACGCCGCTGCCCGCCAGAACGGCATCACGTACAACCGCTTCATCCAGGGTCTCGGCCTCGCGGGCGTGCAGGTCGACCGCCGCATGCTCGCCGAGCTCGCGGTGAACGAGCCCGCCACGTTCGCGTCGCTGGTCCAGACGGCGAAGAAGGCGCTGCCCGAGAACGTCAACGCTCCCAAGAGCGCCTGATCTCAGCATTCGTCATCGAAAGGGCGCCCTCCTCACGGAGGGCGCCCTTTCTGTCCCTAGACTGAGTGCCGTGCTCGAGAACCCTCGCTCTCCGCGCGTTCGCGCCGTCGCGAAGCTGACCAAGCGCAGCGCCCGTCAGGAGACGGGGCTGTTCCTGCTGGAAGGTCCGCAGGCCGCCCGCGAGGCGCTGGCCTACCGCCCCGACACCCTCGTGGAGCTGTTCGCGACGCCGAGCGCCCTCGATAAGCACGCCGATGTGAGGGACGCGGCGAAGGATGCCGGCATCGAGGTCGTCTTCACGACCGAGGCCGTGCTGGATTCGATGGCCGACACCGTCACCCCGCAAGGCCTCGTCGCCGTCGCCCGGCAGTCGCCCACCTCGGTCCGTGACGTCTTCGCGGCGTCGCCCCGGCTGGTCGCCATCTGCGAAGAGGTCCGCGATCCGGGCAATCTCGGCACCATCATCCGGGCGGCGGATGCTGCGGGCGCCGATGCCGTCGTGCTCACCGGGCGCACGGTCGATCCGTACAACCCCAAGGTCGTGCGCGCCACGACCGGGTCGCTGTTCCACCTGCCGATCGCGGTCGGTGTCGAGCTGACGACCGCAGTCGAGCGAGCGCACGCCGCGGGGGTGCGAGTCATCGCTGCCGATGTCGGGGGAGGCGACTTCCTCGCGTCGCGGCCGATCCTCGCCGAGCCGACGGCGTGGCTGTTCGGCAATGAGGCCCGCGGGCTCGACGAAGAGGCGCTCGCCCTGGCGGACCTCTCGCTGCGCCTGCCCATCTTCGGCGCGGCCGAGTCGCTCAATCTCGCGACGGCCGCGAGCGTCTGCCTGTACGAGACCGCTTTCGCGCAGCGCGCCGCGGGCTGACACGTCGCGTTCCGGCGCTGTTACAGATCGGTAAAGGGTCGCGCGGCGACTGGCCCGCGTCGGAGCACGCCCCTAGGGTGAAGACATGGCGACACCTGAAGCCCCGGCGCCGGCGCCGCGGACCTCGAACATCTCGGTGCGACGGGGCGAACCCCTGGTCATCATCGACCACGTCGACAAGCACTTCGGTGATCTCCACGTGCTGAAAGACATCAACACGGTGGTCAACCGGGGCGAGGTCGTCGTGGTGATCGGTCCGTCCGGCTCCGGCAAATCCACGCTGTGCCGCGCGATCAACCGGCTGGAGACGATCGACTCCGGCACGATCTCGATCGACGGTGCGAAGCTGCCCGAAGAGGGCAAAGCGCTCGCGCACCTGCGTGCCGACGTCGGCATGGTCTTCCAGTCGTTCAACCTGTTCGCGCACAAGACCGTTCTCGAGAACGTCACGCTGGGTCCGATCCAGGTGCGCGGCATGAAGAAGAAGGATGCCGAAGACAAGGCGATGCAGCTGCTCGACCGGGTCGGCGTGGCAAACCAGGCCAAGAAGATGCCCAACCAGCTGTCGGGCGGGCAGCAGCAGCGCGTCGCGATCGCGCGCTCCCTCGCGATGAACCCGAAGCTGATCCTGATGGACGAGCCGACCAGCGCGCTCGACCCCGAGATGATCAACGAGGTGCTCGACGTCATGATCGGGCTCGCCGCCGACGGCATGACGATGATCGTCGTCACGCACGAGATGGGGTTCGCCCGCAAGGCCGCCGACCGCGTGCTCTTCATGGCAGACGGCGCGATCGTCGAAGAGGCGACCCCTGACCAGTTCTTCACCAACCCGCAGAGCGACAGGGCGAAGGACTTCCTGTCCAAGATCCTCGAGCACTGAACCGCTCCGGCCTCCTTCCAGCGGCCGGGAACCGAGAGGACCGTCACGAACGGTCCGCCACAGCAAAGGACGAAGACAATGAAGCGAATGCGACTTCCGTTGATCGCGCTGGCCGCAGCCGGCGCGCTCGCGCTGTCGGCGTGCGCCACCGGCGGCACGCCGGGCGGCGAGCAGACCACGACGCCCGAGCCGGAGCCCACGTTCGAGGCGGGCACCACAATGGCCGAGCTCGCTGAGGCGGGCTCGATCACGATCGGCACGAAGTTCGACCAGCCGCTGTTCGGCCTGAACGGACCGAACGGCCCTGAGGGCTTCGATGTCGAGATCGGCAAGATCATCGCGTCCGAGCTCGGCATCGCCGAAGAGGACATCGAGTGGAAGGAAGCGGTCTCGGCCAACCGCGAGCCGTTCATCCAGAACGGCGAGGTCGACATCGTGATCGCCACCTACACGATCAACGACAAGCGCAAGGAGGTCGTCTCCTTCGCCGGCCCGTACTACATGGCAGGCCAGTCGATCCTGACGCTCGCCGACAACGACGACATCGAGAGCGAAGACGACCTCGTCGGGCAGCCGGTCTGCTCGGTGACCGGCTCCACGCCGGCCGCCAAGCTGGCCGAGATCGGCGCCGAGCCGGTGCTCACCGACACGTACTCCAACTGCCTCGAGCCGCTGCGCAGCGGTGCGGTGGTGGCCGTGTCGACCGACAACGTGATCCTCGCCGGCCTCGCCGCGCAGAACGAGGGCGAGTTCAAGGTCGTGGGCGAGCCGTTCACCGAGGAGCCTTACGGCATCGGCCTCGCGCTCGAAGACACCGAGTTCCGCATGTGGATCAACGACGTGCTCGAAGAGGCGTACGAGGACGGTCGCTACGAGGAGGCGTGGAACGCCACCGCGGGCACCGTGCTCCCGTTCGTCGAGCCGCCGACACCCGACCGCTACTGATCGACACGGATGCCCCGGGCCCGCCGGATTCGGCGGCCCGGGGCATCCGTCCCCACACACTCACGAAAGGAGGCCCATGGAGCAGCTGTGGTCGCTGATGCCGACCTTCCTCGAAGGCTTCCGTGTGACGCTCCTCCTGCTGGTGGTGTCCGGCGTGTGCGCGCTGGTGCTCGGCACGCTCATCGCCGCCATGCGGATCTCGCCCGTCGCGGCGCTCCGCGGATTCGCGGCGTTCTGGACCGAGATCGCACGCAACACCCCACTGACCCTCGTCTTCATCTTCACGGCCTTCGTCATGCCCATGCTCGGCGTGCGGTTGCCGTACATCCTGCTGGCGTTCATCGCGCTGACCTACTACACCTCGCCGTTCGTCGCCGAGGCGCTGCGGTCGGGCATCAACGGCGTCCCGGTCGGTCAGGCCGAGGCCGCCCGCAGCATCGGGCTCGGTTTCGGTCAGACCGTCTCGCTCGTCGTGCTGCCGCAGGCGTTCCGCATGACCATCCCGCCCCTCATCAACGTCTTCATCGCCCTCACGAAGAACACGTCGGTCGCCGGCGGATTCTTCGTCGTCGAGCTGTTCGCGACGACGCGACAGCTCGCCAACGACAACGGGAACATCGTGATCCAGATCCTCGTGACCGCAGCGGTGCTGTACCTGGTCATCACCGTGCCGCTCGGCCTGATCGCCGGGCAGCTCGAGAAGCGCTGGGTGGTGCGGCGATGAGCGGCGCAAGCGTCCTGTTCGACGCACCGGGACCGCGGGCACGGCGGCTCTCGCTCATCCTGTCCATCGTGGCGGCCATCCTCATCCTCGCCGGCGCGGTCTGGGTGATCCTCACACTGGCCGCTCCCCGCGACTCGGGCGGCATCACCCTGCCGGGCATGTTCGACCCCACTCGCTGGAACATCTTCACGGACCCCGCCGTCTGGGGATTCATCGGGGAAGGCGTGATCGCGACGCTGCAGGCCGCCGCCGTCGCCGCCGTCGGGGCGATCGCGGTGGGCGTCGTGCTCTCGCTGCTGCGCAGCTCGCTCATCCCCTGGGTGCGCATCCCCACCGCGTGGGTGATCGAGTTCTTCCGCGGGATGCCGGTGCTGCTGATGATGCTGTTCATCCTGCTCGTCGCCTCCACGGGCGCGTTCTGGGCCGTCGTCATCGCGCTCATCGTCTACAACGGCACGCTCATCGGCGAGATCCTCCGTGCCGGCCTGGCTGCGCTGCCGCGCGGGCAGCGCGAAGCTGCGCTCAGCGTGGGCATGCGCGAGTTCCAGTCGAAGATGCTGGTGGAGTTCCCGCAGGCGTTCCGGCAGATGCTGCCGATCATCGTCGCCCAGCTGGTCGTGCTGCTCAAGGACACGTCGCTCGGCTACATCGTCGGCTACAACGAGATCATCCGGAGCAACATCAACAACCTCGGCAGCTTCTACGGCAACCGATACCTGTTCTCGCTGTTCGTCGTGACGCTCGCGATCTACCTGACGATCAACCTGCTGCTGTCCTGGTTCGCGCGCTGGCTCGCGCGCCGCACCGCGAGCGGCGGCGGCAAGGTCCGTCGCGGAAAGGGCGAGGACCCGACGAATCCGGCGACCCTGCTGCGGATCGAGGCGACCGCGTCCGCGGCCGGGTCGCACCGCGCATAGTCGGGCCGAGCGACGGCCGGCGCCCCGGCCGTCGGTAGACTCGTCTCTCGTGTCCGACGCTCCCCAGAACACCGAGATCACGCCCGAGGCGGTGACCGCCGCCGTCGACGATGCGCTCGCCGCCATCGCCGCTGCCGACGACACCGCGGCGCTCAAGGCCGCACGCTCCGCCCACGCCGGGGAGGGGTCGACGCTGGCGAAGCTCAACTCCCGCCTGCGCGACGTGCCGAACGAGAAGAAGGCCGAGTTCGGCAAGCTCGTCGGCCAGGCCCGCGCGCGCGTGAACCAGGCCTTCTCGGCCCGTGAGGAAGAGCTCGCCGCGGCAGAGACCGCCGCTCGGCTCGAGGCGGAGCGCGTGGACGTCACGGCGCTGGCCTCTCGTGCCCGCGTCGGGGCGCGGCATCCGATCTCGCTCCTGCAGGAGCAGATCGGCGACATCTTCGTCGGCATGGGGTGGGAGATCGCCGAAGGCCCCGAGCTCGAGCACGAGTGGTTCAACTTCGACGCCCTCAACTTCGACGTCGACCACCCCGCGCGCCAGATGCAGGACACGTTCTTCGTCGATCCCGTCGAACGCCACCTCGTGATGCGCACGCACACCAGCCCCGTGCAGGTGCGCTCGATGCTCGAGCGCGACCTGCCGCTGTACGTGCTGTGCCCCGGTCGCGTGTACCGCACCGACGAGTTCGACGCGACGCACCTCCCCGTCTTCACGCAGTTCGAGGGCATCGTCGTCGACAAGGGCATCACGATGGCCCACCTCAAGGGCACGCTCGACCACGCCGCCAAGGTGCTGTTCGGAGCCGAGGCCAAGACGCGGTTCCGCGCGAACTTCTTCCCGTTCACCGAGCCGTCGGCCGAGCTCGACCTCTGGCACCCGACCTTCAAGGGCGGCGCGCGCTGGATCGAGTGGGGCGGCTGCGGCATGATCAACCCCAACGTGCTGCGTGCGGCGGGGATCGACCCTGAGGAGTACTCGGGCTTCGCGTTCGGCATGGGCATCGAGCGCACGCTCATGTTCCGCAGCGACGTGCAGGACATGCGCGACATGGCCGAGGGCGATGTCCGCTTCAGCGAGCAGTTCGGAATGGTGGTCTGATGCGCGTCCCGCTCTCCTGGTTGCGTGAGTACGTAGACCTCCCGGCCGAGGCCACGCCCGAGGACGTCCTCGCGGCGCTCGTGCGTGTCGGCTTCGAAGAAGAGGACGTGCACCGCTTCGACCTGCACGGCCCGATCGTCGTGGGCGAAGTGGTCGAGTTCGTCGAGGAGCCGCAGTCCAACGGCAAGACGATCCGCTGGTGCCAGGTCGATGTCGGCGAGGAGCACGGGGGAGTGCGCGGCATCGTGTGCGGCGCACGCAACTTCTTCGTCGGCGACAAGGTGCCGGTGACCCTGCCGGGCGCTGTGCTCCCCGGGCCGTTCCCGATCGCCGCCCGCAAGACCTACGGGCACGTCTCCGACGGCATGATCGCCTCGGCACGCGAACTCGGCCTCGGGGAGGAGCACGACGGCATCCTCCGCCTGGTCGAACTCGGCATCGATGCCCCGGTCGGCACCGATGCGATCCCGCTGCTCGGCCTCGACGATGCGGCGGTCGAGATCAACGTCACGCCCGACCGCGGGTACGCGCTGTCGATCCGCGGCGTGGCGCGCGAGTACTCGCACTCGACCGGCGCGGCGTTCCGTGATCCCGCCGACAGGTCGTGGGACGAGGTCGCACCCGGATCGGGCTTCCCGATCTCGATCGACGACCAGGCTCCGATCCGCGGGCGTGCCGGGGCGACGGAGTTCGTCGCCCGCGTCGTCCGCGACGTCGACCCGACCAAGCCGACGCCGGCCTGGATGATCGCGCGCCTGACGCTGGCGGGCATCCGCTCGCTCGGCATCCTGATCGACATCACCAACTACGTGATGCTCGAGCTCGGCCAGCCGATCCACGGATACGACCTCGACAGGCTGCAGGGCGGCATCACCGTCCGCCGCGCGCACGCGGGCGAGAAGCTCGAGACGCTCGACGGCAGGGAGCGCACGCTCGACCCCGAGGACCTGCTCATCACCGACGACTCCGGCCCGATCGGCCTGGCGGGCGTCATGGGCGGTGGCACCACCGAGATGAGCGGGTCCACCCGCAACGTGCTGATCGAGGCGGCGACCTTCGACACCGTCTCGATCGCGCGGACCGCGCGCCGGCACAAGCTGCCGTCCGAGGCATCGCGCCGCTTCGAGCGGGGCGTGGATCCGCTCGTGCCGTTCGTCGCCGCTCGCCGTGTCGCAGATCTCATGGTCGAGTACGCCGGCGGGACCAGTGACGAGGAGTACGGCGGTGCCGTCTTCGCCGAGGTGTTCGTCGCAGGGATCGAGCTGCCGCCGCTGTTCGTGCCGCACCTCATCGGGGTGGACTACACGCCGGGGCAGATCGAGAGCGCACTGCGCCTCATCGGCTGCGAGGTCGTCGAGGCCGAGGACGACGCCGCAGGCTGGCACGTCATCCCGCCGTCGTGGCGTCCCGACCTCACCGACAAGTGGACGCTCGCCGAGGAGGTCGCCCGCATCGAGGGCTACGACCGCATCCCGTCCGTGCTGCCGCTTCCGCCGTCGGGCCGTGGGCTGACGGCGGCCCAGCAAGGCCGTCGTCGCGTCGCGAACGCACTGGCTGCGGCCGGCTTCGTCGAGACGCCCTCGTTCGGATTCACCACCGAGGAGCAGAACGATCTGCACGGATCGCCTTCGGGCGCGCACCTGCCGAGCGTCAAGCTCGCCAACCCGCTCGACGGGCAGGCACCGTTCCTGCGCCGCTCGCTGATCCCCGGACTGCTGCAGGTGGCGCACCGCAATGTGTCGCGCGGCTTCACCGACCTCGCTCTGTTCGAGACCGGAGTGGTGTTCCTGCCCAAGCCCGGCGTGACGTACGGCACGCCGCACGTGCCGCCGCTGGCGGTGAGGCCGGATGCCGCCACGCTGGCCGAGCTCGACGCGTCGATCCCGCCGCAGCACCGCCACGTCGCGGTGCTGCTCGCGGGCAACCTCGTCACCAAGCAGCCGGGCGTCGCGCCGGTCGCCGCCGAGCTCTCGGACGCCCTCGACGCCGTGCGCACGATCGCGGGTGCCGCCGGCGTCACGATCGACGTGGCACAGGGGCAGCGCGCCGCGCTGCACCCGGGCCGGACGGGCCTGCTGTCGGTCGCCGGCGCCGAGGTCGGCTATGTCGGTGAGCTGCTGCCGGCTGTTGCCGAGGCATCCGATCTTCCGGGTCGCGTCGTGGTCGCCGAACTCGACCTCGATCTCGTGCTCTCGCTCGCGGGCGAGAAGGTCGTCGCGGCGTCGCTGTCGGGCTTCCCGGCCGCCACGCAGGACGTCTCGCTCGTGGTGCCCGCCGACGTCCCGGCCTTGGACGTGCGGGCGGCGCTCCTGGAAGGCGCGGGCGAACTCCTCGAGTCGCTGCGACTCGTCGACGACTACCGCGGCCAGGGCGTGCCCGAGGGGGCCAAGAGCCTCACGTTCGCGCTGCGCTTCCGCGCACCCGACCGCACGCTGACCGCCGCCGAGGCGACCGAGGCGAAGCTGGCCGGCGTGGCCGCGGCCGCCGACCGCTTCGGCGCCACGCTGCGCGAGTAGGCCGGCGGCGCCTTCCGCCGAGGGCGCTGCCGCGCGGTCGACGTCCGTTTCGAAGCGCGCACTTTGCCTGGCTGCCCGGCCCGAAACGGCAAAGTGCGCGATTCGAAAGCCTGTGGATAGCCGCAGCGGCGCGGCGGATCGCCGTGGCACGGTAGCGGCATGACCGTGAACGATCCGCTGCCCGATGAGGTGAACGACGCGTTCCCCGTGTGGCTCGCGCGCGCCAACGGAGTATCACGTGTCCGGCTGAGAGGGAAAGACCTCGAGTCGCCGTTCTACGGTGTGCGCTTGCGCGGCGACGCCGTCGCGCCCGTTGTGCAGACGGACGACCCTTACGAATACCAGCGACGGCTGCGTGTCGCGCGTGCCCGCCAGTATGCCCCGCGGCTGCACACGGGCCACTTCTACAGCCACCAGACCGCCGCCTCTGTCTGGGGAGGGCCGTTGCCGCTGTCCTTCACGCCCGCCGGGCAGACCGCCGGAGCAGCGGACCTCGAGTTGCACGTATCAGCGTTCGGTCACCTTCCCTTCCCACGAACGGCAGGAGTCACGGGACATCGAACACTCCAACGCTTGACCGAACTCGACGAGCATGACGGCTTGCGGGTCTCATCGCCCGCTGCGACCTGGGCATCACTGGGCACGCTGCCGCTCTTCGACCTCATCGCGCTGGGCGACTACTTCTGCCGGAGGTGGCGCGCGGGGTACGGCCGGCCTGACGTCGGGCGTGAGCCGCTGGCCACCGTCGACGGACTCCGAGAAATGGTCGAGGCCGGACGTCGCCGCGGGGCCGCGCGCCTGCGCCAGGCGCTCGCAGCAATCCGCGAAGACTCGTGGTCACCCCGGGAGTCGCGAGTGCGCTGCATCCTCGTGGCTGCCGGGATCCCCGAACCCGACCTCAACGTCGACATCTTCGACGCGTACGGCCGCTTCCTCGGCTGCGTCGACATGGTCTATCGCGCTCAGCGCGTCGCGATCGAGTATCTCGGGATGCTGCACGGCGAACAGTGGGCTCAGGATGTCGAGCGGATGGCCGCGCTCCGCGCAGCCGGATGGACGGTGATCGAAGTCACTTCGCTCCTGTTGAAGCGTCCGGAGGAGCTGGTGGCCCGCGTGCGAGCCGCGCTGTCGTCCTGACATCGGCTTTCGAATCGCGCACTTTGCACGGCTGGGTGCTGCGAAGGAGCCAAGTGCGCGATTCGAAGCGATCACGCCGCCGAGGGCGGAACCGGATGCCGGGAGCCCGCGCGTCTGGTTGGCTGATGCCATGACCGACGTGTTGGTGCTGGGTGGTACAGGCTGGGTGAGCGGGCGCATCGCCGAGCGGTGGGCGGATGCCGGAGCATCCGTCACCTGCCTCGCCCGTGGAGGGCGGCCCGCTCCGTACGGGACGACGCTCGTGGTCGGCGACCGCGACATGGCCGGCGCCTACGACGGCGTCGCGGCACGCGAGTGGGACGAGGTCGTCGACATCTCGTCGAATCCCGTGCACGTGGGCGAGGCGCTCGGGGCGCTCGGGCGCCGCGCGAAGCACTGGACCTACATCTCCACCGTGTCGGTGTACGCCGACCCCGATCAGCCCGGCGCCGACGAATCGGCCGCCGTGCTGACGCCTGCGGGCCCGGGCGAGGACGAGGACTACGGCCGCGCGAAGGCGAAGGCCGAGGCATCCGTCCGCTCCGCTCTCGGACGGCGCGCGGCGATCGTGCGTCCGGGGCTCATCGTCGGACCGGGGGACCCGACCGATCGCTTCGGGTATTGGGTGGGGCGGTTCGCGCTCGCGGCGGGCGGCGACGTGCTCGTGCCGGATGCTGCGGACCGGGGGGCGCAGGTGATCGACGTCGACGACCTCGCGACCTTCGTGCAGGCGCTCGGCGCGGAACGGTGGACCGGCGTGGTCAATGCCGTCGGTGATCCGGTGCCGCTGGACGCCTTGCTCGGCGAGGCGCGGAGCGCGGCAGCGCACACGGGCGCGACCGTCGCGGTTCCGGACGCGTGGCTCGAGGACCGCGAGGTGGCCCACTGGTCCGGGCCTCGATCGCTGCCGCTGTGGCTGCCTCGCGACATGCCGGGGTTCTGGACGCGATCCAACGCCGTGTACCGGCTCCTCGGCGGGCGACTTCGTCCACTGGGCGAGACCGTGGCACGCACCCTCGACGACGAGCGGGCGCGCGGACTCGACCGCGACCGCCGGGCCGGGCTGTCGCGCGCCGACGAGCTCGCGCTGCTGTCTGAACTCGCCGGCTGAGGCGCGTACTTCTACGTCACGGCACGATACGGCGCGGCTGACGCTGGTTTCGAATCGCGCACTTTGCACGGCTGCCTGGCCCGAATCTGCAAAGTGCGCGATTCGAAAGCCGACGGTCGATCGCGTAGGGCGGATTTGCGGATGCCGCGACCGGCCCGCTAGGGTCGGCGCATGCCTTCGGCGGTCCAGGTTCTCGCAGCGCTCGTTCCGAGCGCCGCGCGCGTGCGCCGACCGCGTCTGGGCCAGCGCCGACTCTAGGCGACCCCGTACGCCGTCCTGTCATGGACGTCTGCGAGCGGGCGTCGCCGTCTCCGGCCCCCGCACCCAGACTCTAAGGTGGAATCCATGACATATTCGGTCGCCGTCTCCGGCGCATCCGGCTATGCGGGCGGCGAGATCCTGCGGATCCTCGCCGCGCATCCCGACGTCGAGATCCGCACCGTGACCGCGCACTCCAACGCGGGACAGCCGCTCATCCAGCACCAGCCGCACCTGCGGTCGCTTGCTCATCTGACCCTGCAGGACACCACGCCCGAGATCCTCGCGGGCCATGACATCGTCTTCCTCGCCCTCCCGCACGGCCAGTCGGGCCAGTACACCGACGCGCTCGGCGACACGCCGCTGGTCATCGACGCAGGCGCCGATCACCGGCTCGAGTCGGTGGCCGACTGGGATCGCTTCTACGGCGGCGACTTCCACGAGCCGTGGGTCTACGGGGTTCCGGAGCTGCCGGTCGCGGGTGCGAAGCAGCGCGAACGACTCGTGGGCGCCAGGCGCATCGCAGCCCCCGGTTGCAACGCCTCGACCGTGAGCCTGAGCCTCGCGCCGGGTGTCGCTGCGGGCGTGATCGACCCGGGCGACATCGTCACCGTTCTGGCGGTGGGGCCGTCGGGCGCGGGCAAGAGCCTCAAGGCCAACCTGCTGGCCAGCGAGATCCTGGGCAGCGCCAATCCCTACGCCGTCGGCGGCACGCATCGGCACATTCCCGAGATCCGGCAGGCGCTCGTGGCCGCCCGCACGTCGGGCGAGGCGGCGATTGAGTTGACGGATGCCCCGGACCGCGGCATCCGGATCTCCTTCACTCCCGTCCTGGTGCCGATGGCGCGCGGCATCCTTGCGACGTCGTCGGCTCCGATCGCGCCGGGCGTCACGGACGACCAGATCCGGGCCGCGTGGGAGGCGGCGTACGGCGACGAGACGTTCGTGCAGCTGCTTCCGGCCGGCCAGTTCCCGCGGACCGCCGACGTGCTCGGCGCCAACACCGCCCTCATGGGGCTTGCGATCGACCGCGCTGCGAACCGCGTCGTCGTCGTGACGGCGGTCGACAACCTCACCAAGGGCACCGCCGGCGCCGCGGTGCAGTCCATGAACATCGCGCTGGGTCTCGACGAAGGCACGGCGCTGACGGTGAACGGAGTTGCCCCGTGAGCGTCACCGCGCCCCAGGGTTTCGAAGCGGCCGGAGTGGCCGCGGGCCTCAAATCGACCGGCAAGCCCGACGTCGCGGTCGTCGTGAACCGCGGGCCGCTCAAGGTCGGCGCCGCCGTGTTCACGAGCAACCGGGCGAAGGCGAATCCCATCATCTGGTCGGAGCGGTCAGTCCAGGACGGGGTGGTCGAGGCGATCGTCCTGAACTCAGGCGGTGCGAACTGCTTCACCGGGTCGTTCGGCTTCCAGACCACGCACCAGACCGCCGAGAAGGCGGCTGAGCTGCTCGGTGTGAGCGCCGGGGATGTGCTGGTGTGCTCGACCGGACTCATCGGCACCGGCGACGAGGTGTTCCGGGCCAAGGTGCTCGGCGGCACGGCGCAAGCGATCGCCGAGCTGTCGGCGGACGGCGGGGAGGCGGCATCCCTCGCGATCATGACGACGGACTCGCGGCCCAAGCGCGCCGCGCACACGCAGGACGGCTGGACGATCGGCGGCATGGCCAAGGGTGCCGGGATGCTGGCGCCGGGCCTCGCCACCATGCTCGTGGTGATCACGACCGACGCGGTTCTCACCGCCGAGGAGGCCGACGCTCACCTCCGTCACGCCACGCGCCTCAGCTTCGATCGCCTCGACTCGGACGGCTGCATGTCGACCAACGACCAGGTCACGCTCATGGCCAGCGGCGCGTCGGGCATCACGCCCGATCCCGACGCCTTCCGCGAGGCACTCGCCGAGATCTGCACCATTCTCGCGGAGCAGCTGCAGGGCGACGCCGAGGGTGCCAGCCACGACATCACGATCTTCGTGCAGAATGCGGCATCCGAGGACGACGCTCTCGAGGTCGGCCGCTCGGTCGCCCGCAACAACCTCTTCAAGGCGGCCATCTTCGGCAACGACCCCAACTGGGGCCGCGTGCTCGCTGCGATCGGCACGACACAGGCCGCTTTCGACCCGTACGACGTCGACGTCTGGATGAACGGCGTGCGCGTGTGCGCCGCCGGCGGCCCCGATCGGCCGCGTGAAGAGGTCGATCTGACTCCTCGCGCCACCGCGGTGATGATCGACCTGAAGGTGGGGACCGCGTCGGCCCGGATCCTCACCAACGACCTCACTCACGACTACGTCCACGAGAACAGCGCGTACTCCTCATGACAGACCTGCAAGACACGGATCCCGGCGAAGCCAGCGCCCGCGCGGTCACGCTCATCGAGTCGCTGCCGTGGCTCAAGCGCTTCCGCGAGCAGATCGTGGTGGTGAAGTACGGCGGCAACGCGATGGTCTCGGAAGAGCTCCAGGATGCCTTCGCCGCCGATATCGCCTACCTCCGCTACGTCGGGGTCAAGCCCGTCGTGGTGCACGGCGGCGGTCCGCAGATCTCGTCGATGCTCGACCGCCTCGAGATCCCGAGCGAGTTCAAGGGCGGCTACCGCGTCACCTCGACCGAGGCGATCTCGGTCGTCCGGATGGTGCTGACCGGCCAGATCAACCCGCAGCTCGTGTCGAAGATCAACGCGCACGGTCCGGTCGCCACCGGCCTCAGCGGCGAGGACGCGGGCCTGTTCGGTGGCCGCCGCCGCGGCGTGGTGATCGAGGGCGTCGAGCACGACCTCGGCCGCGTCGGCGATGTGGTCGAGGTCGACCCGCAGCCGGTGCTCGACCAGCTCGCGGCCGGCCGGATCCCGGTCGTCTCCAGCATCGCGCCCGACCTCGACCACCCGGGTCATTCGCTCAACGTGAATGCGGATGCCGCGGCATCCGCTCTCGCGGTGGCGCTCGGGGCGGCCAAGCTGGTCGTGCTCACCGACGTGCCGGGGCTGTATGCCGACTGGCCGAATCGCGACTCGCTCGTGTCGCACCTGACCTCGACGGACCTGCGCGCGATGATGCCGCGGCTCGAGTCGGGGATGATCCCCAAGATGTCGGCGTGCCTCGAGGCCGTCGAGGGCGGCGTCGAGACCGCGGCGATCATCGACGGGCGGGTGCCGCATTCGGTGCTCGTGGAGATCTTCACCAGCAAGGGAATCGGAACAGAGGTGGTGCTCGGATGACGTGGCAGGAAGACGCGGGGCGCGACCTCGTACGCAGCTTCGGCGAACGGATGGCGCTGTTCGTGCGAGGTGAGGGCTCGTACCTGTGGGATGCCGAGGGGCGGCGATACCTCGACTTCCTCGCGGGGATCGCGGTGGACTCGCTCGGCCACGCCCACCCGGCATTCGTCGAGGCGATCTCGACGCAGGCGGCGACCCTGGCGCACGTCTCGAACTACTTCGCGACGCCGCCGCAGCTCGCCCTCGCCGCGACGCTCAAGCGCCTCGCCGGTACCGGCGATTCGGGCCGCGTGTATTTCGGCAACTCGGGCGCCGAGGCCAACGAGGCCGCCTTCAAGCTCGCCCGCCTGCACGGCGCCCAGAGCCGCCGGGCGGGAGCCGACCGCCCCCGTATCCTGGCGCTCAAGGACGCGTTCCACGGTCGCACCATGGGCACCCTCGCCCTCACGGGCAAGCCGTGGATGCAGGAGCCGTTCCTGCCGATGACGCCCGGCGTCGAGTTCATCGACTCGACGGCCGACGCTCTCGAGGCGGCGATCGATGACCGCGTCGCCGCGCTCTTCGTCGAGCCCGTCAAGGGCGAAGCCGGTGTGATCGACCTGCCCGAGGGCTATCTCGAAGCGGCGCGCGAGATCACCGCGCGCCACGGCGCACTGCTGATCATCGACGAGATCCAGACCGGCGCGGGCCGTACGGGGGAGTGGTTCGCCTTCCAGCACGCCGGCATCACGCCGGACGCGATCACCGTCGCGAAGGGCATCGGCGGCGGCTTCCCGATCGGAGCGCTCATCACCTTCGGCGCCGCGAGCGAGCTGTTCTACCCGGGCACGCACGGGTCCACGTTCGGCGGCAACGCCTTGGGCACCGCCGTGGCGGGCGCCGTGCTCGGCGAGATCGAGCGTGCGGACCTGGTCCGCAATGCCGCCGAGCGGGGCGAGCAGCTGCGCGAGGGGATCCTCGGCATCGACTCGGAACTGATCGCCGGATGCCGCGGCCGCGGGCTGCTGCTGGGCGTGGCGCTGCGCCATCCCGTCGCCAAGGCCGTCGTCTCGGCGGCCCAGGAGCACGGCCTGGTGATCAACGCCCCCAACGACGAGACGATCCGGCTCGTGCCGGCGCTGACCATCGGCGACGTCGAGATCGACGAGTTCCTCGCGCTCTTCACCGCGGCACTGCGCACCGTCGAGGACGCGCTGCTCCTGGAGCCCGCGCACGATGCCACGGAGGTTCCCGCATGACCCGCCACCTGCTGCGCGACGACGACCTGAGCCAGGCGGAGCAGGACGAGATCCTCGACCTCGCCGTCGCCCTCAAGAAGGATCGCTGGAAGCTCAAGCCGCTCGAGGGACCGCAGACCGTCGCGGTCATCTTCGACAAGTCCTCCACGCGTACCCGGGTCTCGTTCGCGGTCGGGATCGCCGATCTGGGCGGTTCCCCGCTGATCATCTCGACAGCGAACAGCCAGCTCGGCGGCAAAGAGACCCCTGCCGACACGGCGCGAGTCCTCGAGCGCCAGGTGGCGGCGATCGTCTGGCGCACGTATGCGCAGGCAGGGCTCGAGCAGATGGCCGCGGGCACGCGCGTCCCGGTCGTCAACGCGCTCAGCGACGACTTCCACCCTTGCCAGCTGCTGGCCGATCTGCTCACGATCAAGGAGCACAAGGGGAACCTCGCGGGCCTCACGCTCGCGTTCTTCGGCGACGGCAAATCGAACATGGCGCACTCCTACGTCCTGGCGTGCGTGACGGCCGGCATGCACGTGCGCGTCGCCTCGCCCGAGACGTACGCGCCCCGCGACGACGTGATCGCCGACGCCGACCGTCGTGCCGAGCAGACCGGCGGTTCCGTGACGCTCTACACCGATCCCAACGAGGCCGCGGCCGGTGCCGACGTCGTCGTCACCGACACCTGGGTGTCGATGGGCAAGGAGGAGGAGAAGCTCGAGCGGCTGCGCGACCTCGGCGGGTACAAGGTGACCCAGGAGCTGATGGCCCTCGCGAAGGACGACGCGATCTTCATCCACTGCCTTCCTGCCGATCGCGGCTACGAGGTCGACGCCGAGGTCATCGACGGCCCGCAGAGCGTCGTGTGGGACGAGGCCGAGAACCGCCTCCATGCCCAGAAGGCGCTCCTGGTCTGGCTGCTGCGCCAGGACTGAGATGTCCCGCGGGTACCTCGCCACACGCTGGGACCGCCTCAACGCGCCCCCGCGCATCCTCGGCGTCGACCTGGCGCGGTCGCTCGCGGTGCTGGGGATGTTCGCCGCGCATCTGCTGTGGATCCGGGGACCCGTCGAGCTCGCTGAACCGGCCTCGTGGCTGGCGGTCGTCCAGGGGCGCTCGTCGATCCTCTTCGCCGTCCTCGCCGGCGTCTCGATCGGCCTCGTGACCGGTGGCCGCGTGCCGCTGGCCGGAGATGCGGCGGCGACCGCGCGGCTGCGGCTGGTGGTGCGGGCCTTCGTGCTGTGGCTCCTCGGCATCCTGCTCATCCTCACCGGCGTCCCGGTGTTCGTGATCCTTCCCGCCTATGCCCTGCTGTTCCTCGTCGCCGTGCCGCTGACCCGGCTCACCGCGCCCACGCTCCTCGTCCTGGCGGCGGGGCTCGCGCTCGTCATGCCGTTCGTCCAGGTCGCGCTCGATGCGCTGCCGCTGTGGTCCATGATCGGCGGGCACGAGCTGGCGCTCGCGATCGGATGGCACTACCCGTTCACGACGTGGATCGCGTTCGTGGCCGCGGGCATGGGGGCCGCCCGCGCCGGCGTCACCCGCCGCCACGTGCAGTGGTGGCTGCTGGGCGCCGGGGGCGCGCTCGCGGCGCTCGCGTACGGGTTGCACGCTGCCTCCGGCGCGGACGAGCAGTCCGAGGCCATGTCCTACCTCGGGGCGGTGTGGACCGCACGTCCGCACTCCAGCGGGCTGCTCGAGGCGGTCGGGTCGGGAGGGTTCGCGCTCGCCGTCCTCGGCGCGAGTCTGCTGGTATGTCGCACGGTCGTGCGCTGGGCCGTGCTCCCGCTCCGCGCAGTCGGCGCGATGCCCCTCACCGCGTACACGCTGCAACTGGTGGTGTGGGCGATCATCGCCTCCGTCGTGCTGGGGGACTCCGGCGATCTCAGCGGCTTCCGCGATCTCGAGCCGTTCTGGCCGCTCACCCTGGGGACCGTCGTCTTCTGCACCGCGTGGGCGCTGCTGGTCGGCCGCGGTCCACTCGAGGCAGCTGTCGACCGCGTGGCCCGCCTCACGGTGCGGGACGCGCCGGCGCGAGCCGCCGCGCCCCGTCGCTAGGCTGGACCGGTGAGTGAATCCAAGGCCGACGGCACCAACGAGGGCGCACTGTGGGGAGCCCGCTTCGCCACAGGCCCCTCACCCGAACTCGCCGAGCTCAGTCGCTCGACCCATTTCGACTGGGACCTCGCGCTCTACGACATCGCCGGCTCGCACGCCCACGCGAAGGCGCTCGCCGCGGCCGGCTATCTCACCGCCGACGAAGAGCGCGCCATGCACGAGGGGCTCGACACCCTCGCTCGAGGGATCGGCGACGGCACCTTGCGGCCGTCTGAGTCGGACGAAGACGTCCATGGTGCGCTGGAACAAGCGCTCATCGCGGTCGTCGGTCCGGAGCTCGGCGGCAAGCTGCGCGCGGGGCGCAGCCGCAACGACCAGATCGCGACGCTCGTCCGGATGTACCTCCTCGACCACTCGCGCACGATCGCGCGCGACATCCTGCGGGTCGTGGATGCGCTGGTGGCGCAGGCCGAAGCCCACCCGGACGCGATCATGCCGGGCCGCACGCACCTTCAGCACGCGCAGCCGGTGCTGCTCGCCCACCACCTCCAGGCGCACGCCTGGCCGCTGGTGCGCGATCTCGAGCGACTGCGGGACTGGTCGGCACGCGCGGCGGTGTCGCCGTACGGCGGCGGCGCGCTCGCCGGTTCGACCCTCGGGCTCGACCCGCAGCTCGTCGCCCGCGAGCTGGGACTCGATCGTCCTGCCGAGAACTCGCTGGACGGCACCTCCTCGCGTGATGTCGTCGCGGAGTTCGCGTTCATCGCTGCGATGATCGGCATCGACGTGTCGCGGTTCGCCGAAGAGATCATCCTGTGGAACACGCGCGAGTTCGGCTTCGTCACGCTCGACGACGGATACTCCACCGGCTCGAGCATCATGCCGCAGAAGAAGAACCCCGACATCGCCGAGCTCGCACGCGGCAAGGCGGGGCGTCTCATCGGCAACCTCACCGGTCTGCTCGCGACGCTCAAGGCCCTGCCGCTGGCGTACAACCGAGATCTGCAGGAAGACAAGGAGCCGGTCTTCGACTCGGTGCGCACGCTCGAGACGGTGCTGCCCGCGTTCGCGGGGATGATCGCCACGATGCGGTTCGACACCGAGCGCATGGCGGCGCTCGCCCCGCAGGGCTTCTCGCTCGCGACCGATGTCGCCGAGTGGCTCGTGAAGCGCGGCGTGCCGTTCCGGGACGCCCATGAGATCTCGGGCCACCTGGTCCGGGTCTGCGAAGAGAACGGCATCGAGTTGCACGAGGTCACCGACGAGCAGCTCGCGGGCGTCTCGGCGCACCTGACCCCCGAGGTGCGAACGGTGCTGAGCGTGGCGGGCTCGGTCGCGAGCCGCACCGGCACCGGTGGCACGGCCCCCGTCCGGGTCGGCGAGCAGCGTGTCGAACTGGTCGAGCGGGTCCAGTCGGCCGCGCACGCTCTCGGCATCTGAGCGCTCCACCACCCAGGTCTCCCGACGGCGCGGGCCTGGTCACCGGATCAGCGTCGTCGGCTCACCAGATCGCCAGGCGCACCAGTGCCGCCACGGCGCACGCCCACACGAGGCTCGCGAGCGTGCCGATGATGAACCTCTCCCTCGCCTCCGCCGCCGCCAGCTCAGAGAACCGGCCGATGCCCTTGAGGGCGACCACCACGGCGATCGATTCCGGGAACCCCGCGATCAGGCCCAGGGCGACGGCGATCCGCTCGAGGTAGCCGATGGTGGTGCCGCCGCGCAGCACTTCGCGTACGGCGCCTTCGGTCCCGCCCGCAATCGAGGGCGCCCGCAGCAGGATGCCCCCGTTGTCGCCTTCGGGAACACGTCCGTGCGTGGCGATCTCGAGCACTCGCCGCGTGACCGGGTTGCCGCCGAGCACGGAGAGGGCCGTGCCGAGCAGCGCGATGCCGAGCCCGACGAACAGCGGCACGTTCACCGGCGACACCGTCACGACCAGCACGCACAGCACCACCAGCACCCCGGCGATGATGAGCGGCACGTCGGTGGGCTTGCGCAGGCTCACCACCACCAGGACCAATGCGCCGCAGAGCGCGAGGAACAGGAAGATCGAGAGCGCGGCGATCAGCACGACGTCGGGGGAGACCATGTGGCTCAGTCTGACACGGGCCTTCGACGTGGCCCGGGTGCGGCATCCGGTGCGGTCCATCCCCGGCTGAACGCTCTGGCGGGGCGGGCGGTCGGGGCGTACCGTGGCCCCAGGGGGACGGCGATGGGGAGAGCCGTGCGTCTCGTCGGACGCGTATCGGGCTCACGCCGTGCATGTGCGTCCGCGCGTTCACGCGGGCGGATGGGGGAGCGATGAGCACGCACACGAAGGAACGCCGCGGGATGCCGGGGGCCGGTCGGACAGCCGCGGTCGCGGTCGCGGTGTCGGTCACGGGGATGCTGATGGTGCCGGCCGCGCCCGCCACCGCGGATCTGCAGGATCAGCCGCCCTCCGTGTCGGTGACGATCCTGGCCGGACCGGAGGGCGACGTCTCGACGGTGAGGGCCACCGTGTCCACACGCGGTGCGGACGCCGTCGCCGCGGAGATCGACTGGGGCGAGGCCGGGCCCCCGGAGCAGGTGACGATCGCGCGGCTGGCTCGCGGCGTCGACCATGTCTACGGAGATGACGGGACCTACTCGATCGCTGTGACAGTCACCGACGAGGATGGGGCGGTGGGGGTGGAGGCAGTGCCCCTCGAGGTGCGCAACCTGCCTCCGGAGGCCGAGCTCGCTGTCGACGGCGTCGTGGAGTTCCCAGGCGGCGACTACGTCGTGACCCGCGTCGACGGCTCGGTGGAGGCATCCGTCGAGTCACTCGATACGGGCAGCGACGATGCGACCTTCACGTGGTCCACCGGCGCGGTCGCGCAGGTGTTCAACGACGGGTTCGGTCCCGATTCGCCGCTCAGCCCTGCCGGGACCGCGCCGTTCACGGCATCCGGTGCCGTGACCGAGCGCTTCGCCACCGCGGGGGTCGGATATCTCAAGGTGTCGGTGGACGACGGCGACGGCGGGGTGACGGATGCCGTCACCGGAGTGGTCGTGACGGGAGACGCCGACGCGGCTCACGGTCCGGCGTGGTGGACGCACCGATTCTCGGGCGCGGCGGACGACCCTGCGATGGATCCGTCGACGGCCGCCGCGTACCTCGACGTCGTGGCGGCGGTGTCGGAGGTCTTCGACGAGCACGACGCCGCGGGCTCGCTCGGCGATGCGTACGCTCTGCTGGCTGAGCGCGCCGGCGATGCGGAGAAGCGCGCGGCCGCCGAGCTCCTCGCTGCGTGGCTGCACTTCGCCAGCGGTGCGGTGACCTGGGATGCCGAGATCGTCCTCGATGGGACGCCGACCACCTTCCTCGAGCTGATGACGAGGGCGGAGTCCGCGTTCGAAGCCCGGAGTACCAGCGACGACGAGCTGCGTCGGCTGGTCGAGGATCTCAGCGACGTGCGTCGATCGGCGTCGTGACCTGCCGGTCGAGGTTCTCCAGAACGCGTTCGAGGGCGGGCACGGCCGCCTCCTCGGCCCGCAGCGCCGCCGTCTTCGCACGCAGGCTCACAGCGCCTTCCGAGATGCCCAGCCGAGACGCCGCCTCCCGCTGGGTCAGGCCTCGAGCCAGCAGGTCGTGAACCTCCCAGCCTTCGGCCGAGCGTCGGTCGCGGAGTTCGATGAGGAGGCGCACCAGAGCCTCGGCGTCGGCGCCGTTCTCGGGTGCCGTGATCGCCACGCGTGTCGTCGCCTTCTTGGCGCGGTCGACGGCGTCGCGCGCGTTCAGGAACGCCTCGCCTCGGGCTGCCCTCACTGTCGGCGGCAGCGGGGACTCGACCGCGCCGACGCCGACGCCGACGCTCCAGGTCTGCGACCGCGTCAAGTCGAGCACGATGGCGAGCACGGTCGCGCCGTCGGAGACGGCGACCTGGATCTCATCGCCGGCGGTGCGCTCAGGCGCGAGCGGCAGGCGCGCACCACCGCGGCGCCCCACGCTCGAGAGCGCATCGGGCACCAGGTCGGCGCTCGTGCGACTGTCGCGCTGGTCAGCGGTGATCACATACATCTGTCGCCCTTTAGTCGTGAAGCTGAACTAATGGTGAGTTTAGCTTGTGCGCTTCATCTTTGAAAGACTACAGGCTAAAGCACGACAGAGTTAAGTTCCTAGACGATATTCGGAGCCGAGGACTCTGCGGGCGTTGCCGTCGTCGAGCGACGGTCGAGTTCTCCGCGGTACCAGTCCAGCTTCTCGTCGAGCCGGGCCTGCTGCGCCAGAAGCTCCTCGAGCTCGCGGCGCACGGCCGTCGCGTGCTCCTCGAGCAGAGCGATGCGATCGGGGATCGTGCCCTCGTCCTGGCAGAGCTCGCCGTACCGGCGCAGCCGCTCGATCGGCATTCCCGTCTCGCGCAGGCACTTGAGGAACCCGAGGGTTCCCACGTCCGCCTCGGAGAAGACCCGATGACCTCCGGCGGTGCGGGCCACCCGCGGAAGAATGCCTTCGCGCTCGTAATACCGCAGCGTGTCGAGCGAGAAGCCCGAGATCGCCGCAGCCTCGGCGGGGGAGTATGTCGCCATGTCTTTCAGCCTAGAGCTTGACCTGGAGCGAACTCCAGGTTGCACAGTGGATTCATGACCACTCCGACTCCTCCCACATCCCCGCTCGTCCTCGGTGCCATGATGTTCGGCACCACCATCGACGAGGACACGTCCTTCGCGCTGCTCGACCGCTTCGTCGAGCGGGGCGGGGTCTGGATCGACACCGCCGACTGCTACAGCTTCTGGGCGAGTGAGACGGGTCAAGGCGGCGACAGCGAGCGCGTGCTCGGACGCTGGCTGGCCGCACGACCCGGAGTGCGCGATCGCGTGCGCATCGCGACCAAGCTCGGGGCCGAGCCGTTGTGGGCCGGCTCGTGGCCGGACCGCCGCGCAGGCCTGTCGCGCCGGGCCGTGCTCGAGGCGTTCTCCGGAAGCCTCGAGCGCCTGGGCGTGGACGCCGTCGACCTCCTCTGGCTCCATCAGGAAGACCGCACCACGCCGATCGAAGAGACCGTGGAGGCGTTGGCAGAGCTGACCGGCGGCGGTTTGACCGCCCGCGTCGGGGCATCCAATCACCCGGCATGGCGGATCGAGCGCGCCAGAGCGCACGCGCGCCACCTGGGCGCCACGCCGATCGACGCCCTGCAGCTGAACGCGACGTACCTGCGCGTACGACCGGGCACGCGGCCCCCTGGGGTCGAGCACCGGTTCGGTGTCTACAGCGACGAGCAGCGGGACTACGCCGAGACGCACGGACTCGAGGTGTGGGCGTACACGCCTCTGCTCGGCGGCGCGTACGACAATCCCGAGAAGGACATTCCCGAGGTGTACGAGCATCCCGGCACGTCCCGGCGCCTCGCCGAACTCGATGCCGTCGCGGCCGAGCTCGGCGCGACTCGTGGCCAGACGGTGCTCGCGTGGCACGTCGCCCACGGCGTGCGGCCCATGCTCGGCGGCAGCAAGGTCGCCCAGCTCGACGCCGCGATGGATGCCGTGCGCATCAGCCTGACGGCCGAGCAGCTCTCGCGCCTCGATCAGCCGGCGTAGGAGCGGATGCCTCGGCCCGGCGCTCGAGCCGGGCCGGGGCATCCGTCGCTGATAGCCTGAACCGCGTGTCTGAAACCGTCGTGAGCGCGACCGCGCCCGCCAACGACCCGACGTTCGAGAACGTGTGGGACGAACTTGTGTGGCGCGGACTCGTGCATGTGTCCACCGATCAGGAAGCGCTGCGCGCGCTGCTCGCCGGGGACCCGATCACGTATTACTGCGGGTTCGACCCGACGGCGCCGAGCCTGCATCTGGGCAACCTCGTGCAGCTGCTCACGATGCGCCGCCTGCAGCTCGCCGGACACAAGCCGCTGGGGCTCGTCGGAGGCTCGACCGGACTCATCGGCGACCCCCGGCCCTCGTCGGAGCGCACGCTCAACACCAAGGAGACGGTGTCGGAGTGGGTGGGCTACCTGCGTTCGCAGGTCGAGCGGTTCCTCAGCTTCGAAGGCGACAACGCGGCGCGCATCGTCAACAACCTGGACTGGACCGCGCCGATGAGCGCGATCGACTTCCTCCGTGAGATCGGCAAGCACTACCGGGTCGGCACGATGCTCAAGAAGGATGCGGTCGCCGCGCGGCTGAACTCCGAGGCCGGCATCAGCTACACCGAGTTCAGCTATCAGATCCTGCAGGGACTGGACTACCTGGAGCTCTTCCGCGCTTACGGCTGCGTGCTGCAGACCGGCGGCAGCGACCAGTGGGGAAATCTCACGAGCGGCGTCGATCTCATCCACTACGTCGAGCACGAGTCGGTGCACGCGATCGGCACGCCGTTGATCACCAACAGCGACGGCACCAAGTTCGGCAAGAGCGAGGGCAACGCGATCTGGCTCGACCCGGCGATGTGCAGTCCCTACCGGATGTACCAGTTCTGGCTGAACACCGACGACGCCGATGTGATCACCCGCATGAAGATCTTCACGTTCCTCACTCGCGACGAGATCGAGGAGTACGAGCGCCTGGTCGCCGCAGAGCCGTTCCGGCGCGAGGCGCAGCGGCGGCTCGCGCGTGAGGTGACGACGTTCGTGCACGGGACGGATGCGGCATCCGCCGTGATCGCGGCATCCGACGCGCTCTTCGGTCAGGGCGACCTCGCCACGCTCGACGCGGCCACCCTGCGTGAGGCCTTGCAGGAGCTCCCGAACGCGTCGGTGCCGGCGGGGACGCCCGTGGCGCGCGCGCTCGTCGACACCGGGCTCGTGTCCAGCCTCTCCGAGGCGCGCCGCGCCATCGCCCAGGGCGGTGTCTCGCTCGACGGCGACCGTGTTCCCGACGAGTCGGTCGAGGTGACCGGCGGGCTCCCCGGTGGGGTTTCGGTGCTGCGGCGCGGCAAGAAGACGCTCGCCGGCGTCTTCGTCCAGCGCTGACCCCGACCCTGCCGAAGGGCGCGCATGCCGTTCACACCGAGCCACGCGGTCGTCGCTCTGCCGTTCGTGCGGACGCCGCTCGTACCGGCGGCGATCGCGGTGGGCGCGATGACACCTGATCTGCCGCTGTTCGTCCGGGGTCTTCCGCTGCACTACGGGCGCTCCCACGCGTTCGAATGGATTCCCGTCACGGTGCTCGTGGCGCTCGCGCTGTTGCTGGTGTGGCGGTGCGTGCTCCGACCGGCGACACGCGAGCTCTCGCCGGTGTGGATGGCGAGGCGATTGCCGGGTGATTGGGATGCCGGCGTGGCCGTAGCCCTCCGTGAGACGCTGGCGATCTCGGCCGCTGACGACGGCGGGCCGCGCCGGTGGCACGTCTCGTGGGGCGGCTTGCTCCTGCTGCTGGCATCGCTCCTGCTCGGCGTCGCCAGCCACATCGTGTGGGATCTCTTCACTCACGAGGGTCGCTGGGGGGTCACGGCGATCCCCGTCCTCGAGGAGCAGTGGGGTCCCCTCGCCGGCTTCAAATGGCTGCAGCACGGGTCCACCGCACTGGGGCTCGCCGTCATCGGGGTGTTCCTGGTGCTGTGGCTGGCACGCCGCCGACCCGTGGCATCCGTCGCCCGTGCGGTGCCGTCGTGGGTGCGCTGGACGTGGTGGCTCTCGCTGCCCGTCTTTCTGATCGTGGCGTGGTCGTGGGGGCTCGTCGCGCTCGGCCCGCTCGACGCCGAGTTCACCGCGGCGCACCTCGCGTATCGGGTGCTGCCCCCGGCCTGCGCCCTATGGGGCGGGCTCACGGTGGTGCTGTGCATCCTCGTGCAGGTGCTGGTGCGGAACCGCTCGGCCGGCCACATCGCCGATCCGGCGTCGTAGGCGCGTTCGCTGCCCGTCCGACGAGCGGGGGAGTGGAACGATACCCCCCGCGAGACAGGTGTGACCAGGGCCTCGTCGGCGCGGAGGCGATCGCCTAGCGTTCGACGGGTGGACGAGGACAGGCCGGGAGCACAGGAATGGGTGCCAGACACCGGCGGCATCGGCGAGCTGCGCGAGGCGGTGCAGGGATGCCGCGGCTGCGAGCTGTGGCGCGATGCCACACAGGCGGTGTTCGGCGAGGGCGGCGAGGGTGCGCGCATCATGCTCGTCGGGGAGCAGCCAGGAGACAAGGAGGACCGGGCGGGGGAGCCGTTCATCGGACCCGCTGGACGCATCCTCGATCAGGCCCTCGAGGCCGCCGGCATCGATCGCAGCGAGGTGTACGTCACGAACGCCGTGAAGCATTTCCGCTTCGAGGAGCGCGGCAAGCGCCGCATCCATCGCCGTCCGGATGTCGGGCACATCGAAGCGTGCGGGCCGTGGCTGGACGCGGAGCTGGATCGTGTCGACGCGTCGGTGCTCGTGTGTCTCGGCGCGACCGCAGGGCGTGCGGTGCTCGGGCGTCCGGTCAAGATCTCGGCGGAACGCGGAGTGGTGCAGGCGTTCGGACGCCGCAGCGTCACGGTCACCGTGCACCCGTCGGCCATCCTCCGAATCCGCGAGCGCGACCCTCGGGAGTTCGCCTTCGAGGAGTTCGTCAGAGACCTCGGCGTGGCGCGGGATGCCGTGCGGCGACCCGCGTCCTGACGCGCGACACGCCCGGGGTGCAGTGCCGATTCGACCGATGGGCCAGGCTCACGTAATGTTTTACCTGTTCGCCCCAAAGGGTAGAGCGGAGAGGCCGAGAGGCCCCGCCCCCTCAAGAGGAGAACCGATCCCCTTCAGTATCTCGCATTGAGCGAGTCGGCCTTCGGGTCTATGATGGGGAGTCCCCTCCGGGAACCGCGGTCGCCGCCGGTGCAGATGATTCAAGATCGTCTGCGCGTCGGTTTGACAGACGGACTGGCTGGGGTAAGATAGTGAAGTTGCCCTGCTGTGCTGGCTGCCTTGTGTGGTGGTTGGTGGGTGGGTGCGTCTGATCCTTGAGAACTCAACAGCGTGCACTTGTCAAATGCCAAATAACCTCGTCGGCCATCTTTTGGTG
>NZ_JABACI010000001.1 GCF_012524205.1 Microbacterium salsuginis | reverse complement strand
CGTTGCACGAGTTCGCGGGTGTTGCGGCATCCGTGCCGGGTGGTGATCCGGTCGCCATGCGCGGCCGACCCGTCACGGTCGGTGATCACCGCGACCGCCTCCACCATCACCCCTTCCGCGGACCGCCGGATGTGCCCGGCCGCGGCGAGCGCCGCCAAGACCTCGGGGTCGTCCGCGCCGCGCAGCCCGCCCTCCGCGATCGCCGCAGCGGTCACTCGCGCGAGCGCGTCGCCGAGCTCGTCCAGAGCGTCGGCGAGGCTGGTCATACCTCCATTTTGGCGAGGGCCACCGACATCCAAACCCCCAGATCAACCGATCAATCCACCCTGTGGACAACCGCAGAAGCCGCCACCCGGATCACCCCTGTGGAGGAACCGGCGCCCTCAGCGTCGACGCGACAAGGTCGGAGCAGAGACGCGCCGTGGGAAGATTGATAGTTGATAAACTCAACCATCAACTTTTATGATGTTCTTGTGGTCACCCGGCCACGACCCGATCTGCACAACGATGTGGAGTCCTCATGCGCACCAAGAGCATTGCCGCCCTCGCCCCCCTTCTCGTGATCGGCCTCATCGCGGGCTGCTCTTCGTCCTCGACTCCCGACAGCGAGCCGGCAGAGACGGATGCCGCGACCGAGGCGCCGCTGTACGACCAGCTGCCCGACGCGATCAAGGAGGCCGGTGTCATCAAGATCGCCGGTGACACCCACCCCCCGTACCGCACGATCGAAGAGGGCGGCGAGATCACCGGCATCGACCCCGATCTGCAGGCCGCGCTCTCCGAGCAGCTGGGCGTGCCGTTCGAGATCATCACGTCGTCGGGTCTGGACGCCATGCTCACCGGCATGCTGTCGGGTCGCTTCGACGCCTTCAACGGTCCGGTGCGCACCACCCCCGAGCGTGAGGCGGACTTCGACGCCGTCGTCTGGATGACCACGCGCACCTCGTACGTCTACCTCGCCGAGCGCGCAGACGAGCTGGGAGACCCCGAGGCCCTGTGTGGCGCGCGGGTCGCGGGAGTCACCGGCTCGGTGACCGAGAGCCAGCTCGCCCGGTACAACGAGTGGTGCGCTGCCGAGGGTCTGGACCCCGCCGAGTTCATCGGCCTGGAAGACAGCAACGCGACCTTCCTCGCGGTCAACTCCGACCGGGCCGACTACGCCGGTACCACGCAGTCCGCCGCGATCGACCTGCAGGCCTCCGATCCCGACACGTACGAGTTCATCATCCAGTCCGACGAGCAGGGTGCGGGCGTCGACCAGCTCGCGATGTTCATGCCCAAGGGCAACGGCCTGGCTGAGCCGATGCTCGCCGCGTTCGAGGCGATCTTCGAGAACGGCGAGTACGAGCGGATCATGACCGAGTGGGGCATCGAAGACGCCGCCGTCGACGCACCCACGCTCAACCCGATGACCAGCGAGTGACGATGACAGACCTCACCACCCAGCCGGTGCGCAACCCATCGGCCGACAGATCGATCGACGCCGCGAGGGCACGACGCCGGATCCATCCGTGGCGGGTGGTGGTCGGCATCCTGCTGGCGCTCGTCACGGTCCAGATCGCCGTCTTCCTCGTGACCAACGAGCGGTTCGACTGGCCCGTTGTCGGCGAGTACCTCTTCAATCCGAGCGTGCTCATGGGGCTGGGCATGTCGATCATGCTCACGATCGTGGGCATGGTTCTCGGGTCGCTCCTGGGGACCGCGCTCGCCGCCGGGCAGTTGGCCGAGTTCGCACCGCTGCGGTGGGCCTGCATCGTGTTCGTCGGGGTGTTCCGTGGGGTTCCGCCGCTCGTGCAGCTGATCTTCTGGTACAACCTCGCGTACCTGCTGCCGCGCCTGGCGGTCGGAGTGCCGTTCGGGCCGGAGCTGTTCAGCTGGCCGACCAACGATCTCATCACGCCGCTCACCGCCGCGATCATCGGACTCTCTCTCCACGAGGCGGCGTACATGGCCGAGATCATCCGCGCCGGCATCCTGTCGGTCGACTCCGGACAGCGGGATGCCGCGGCCGCCATGGGCTTCAGTCGCTGGCATTCGTTCACCCGCGTCGTGCTGCCGCAGGCGATGCGGGTCATCATCCCGCCGACGGGCTCGCAGGTGATCGCGCTCCTGAAGGGAACGTCGCTCGTGAGCGTCATCGCGATGGGCGACCTGCTGCACTCGGTGCAGGTCATCTACAACCGCACGTATGAAGTGGTGCCCATGCTGCTCGTCGCCGTCATCTGGTACCTGGTCGTCGTCACCGCACTGACGCTCGTGCAGCGCAGGGTGGAACGGCACTTCAGCAAGGGCATGTCGCGAGCCGCCGTCGCCCGCCGCGTCGTCGAGCGGACGGAGGCGGTGGCATGACCGGCCAGAACACGAGCGTGACTCCGGTGCTGCAGGTCGTCGGGGTGCGCAAGGAGTACGGCGACAACGTCGCCCTCGACGGCGTCGACTTCGAGGTGCACGCACAGGAGGTCGTCGCGGTGCTCGGGCCGTCGGGCTCGGGCAAGTCGACTCTGGTGCGCTGCATCGACCAGCTCGAGTCGATCGAGGGCGGCGCGATGTACCTCGACGGAGAGCTGCTCGGCTACGAACGCCATCGTGACGGCATCCGTCCCCTCACCGACGCCGATGTGAAGCGGCAGCAGCGTCGCATGGGCATGGTGTTCCAGCAGTTCAACCTGTTTCCGCACTGGACGGTGCTGCGCAACATCACCGAGGCGCCGATCAAGGTGCACGGCGTGCCCGCGGGTGAGGCGAAGGCCCGCGCGCTGGAGCTGCTGAACCGGGTCGGCCTCGCCGACAAGGCAGACGCCCACCCGCGCCAGCTGTCGGGCGGCCAGCAGCAGCGCGTGGCGATCGCCCGCGCGGTGGCCACGAACCCGCGCATCCTGCTCTTCGATGAGCCGACGAGCTCGCTCGACCCGGAGCTCGTCGACGAGGTGCTGCAGGTGATGAAGGACCTGGCAGAGTCCGGCATGACGATGATCGTCGTCACGCACGAGCTCGACTTCGCCCGCCACGTCGCCGACCGGTGCGTGTTCATGGCCGACGGACAGGTGATCGAGGACCGCCCGTCGACGGAGTTCTTCGACGCCCCGCGGTCGACACGACTGCGGACCTTCCTGACGCGCACCGCGGCGACGCCCGCGCGCGAGGTGGGCGCGTGACGACGATCCGCGCCGTCGGCGACCTGGTGCTCGAGCGCGAGGACGCGCGACCGCTCCTGGCGCCGGCCCGAGAGCTGCTGCGCGAGAGCGACCTGCTCATCGGGCAGCTCGAGATCCCGCATCTGGACGTCGAGGCCGATGGGGCGGTGGTGCAGACGACGGATGTCCCGGCGCTGCCGGGGCCGCCGTCGGCTCTGGACGCTCTCGCCGAGGCCGGGTTCGGCATCCTGACCCTCGCCGGCAACCACGTGTACGACTTCGGGCCCGAGGGCATCCGCGACACCGTGCGCCACTGCGCCGAGCGCGGCCTGCGCACGGTCGGCGTCGGCGAGAATCTCGACGAGGCGTTCACGCCGGTGATCGCCGACGTGGACGGCACTCGTGTCGCGGTGCTGAGCGTCAACTGCGTCGGTCCGCGCGAGACGTGGGCGTCGAGTCTCAAGCCGGGCGCCGCGTACGTCGAGGTCATCACGCATTACGAGGTGCGAGGCGCGAACCCGGGCGGACCGCCGCGCGTGCGCACGTATGCGGAGCCCACGAGCCTGGCCCGACTCCGCGAAGCCGTCGAGGTCGCCGCCGCCCACGCGGAGATCGTCGTCGTCGCGCTGCACAAGGGCCTCGTCCACGTCCCCGCCGACATCGCGGACTACGAGATCGAGGTCTCGCATGCGGTGGTGGATGCCGGAGCCCACGCCGTGATCGCGCATCACGCGCATATCGCGAAGGGCGTGGAGGTCTATCGCGGTCGCGCGATCTTCCACGGCCTCGGCAACTTCGCGACCGTGACGAGCGCCCTCTCGGTCTCGCCGGAGGGGTCGCCCGAGCGCGTGGCGTGGGCGCGGCAGCGGCGGCGTCTGTTCGGTTTCGAACCGGATGCCGCGATGCCCGAGTATCCGTTCCACCCCGAGAGCCGGCAGACCGCGATCGCCGAACTGGTGATCGAAGGCGGCGAGGTGCGCGCGGCGCTCCTGCCGTGCTGGATCGACGACGAGGCGCGCCCGGTGCCCGTCGGGCGCTCCGAGCGCGGCGAGCAGGTCGCCTCTTACCTGCGCACGATCACGGCACACGCCGGTTTCGCCACTGATCTCGCGTGGGACGGCGATCGACTCGTCGTCCGCGCGGGGGAAAGCACACGATGAGCAATCCTGACGCCCCCCTTGCGGGCAAGACCGTGATCGATCTGACCACCGCGCTCGCGGGCCCCTACGCGACGCTGCTGCTCGCGAGCCTCGGCGCACGCGTCATCAAGGTCGAGAACCCCGAGCGCGGCGGGGACTCGTCGCGCAACAACTCGCCGTATGTCACCGCCGACGGGCTGCAGCTGCGCCGCACCGGGCCCGACGACATGTCGGTGTCGATGATGGCGCGCGGCCGCGGCAAGGAGAGCATCACGCTCAACCTCAAGCACGCCGCCAGCCGCGAGGTGTTCTTCGATCTCGTGCGCCACGCCGACATCGTCGTCGAGAACTACAGCGCCGGCGTCACGCGGCGCCTCGGCATCGACTTCGCCGCCGTGCAGCAGATCAACCCACGCATCGTCTACACCTCGATCAGCGGGTTCGGCGCGCAGGGCGTACCGGGCGAGGGCAAGGCGATGGACACGATCATCCAGGCCTTGAGCGGCGTCATGATGACCGCCGGCGAGCCCGGCGACGCTCCGGTGCGGTTCGGCCTGCCGATCGGCGACCTGGTGGCGCCGCTGTTCGCGGTGATCGGAACGCTCGCCGCCGTGATGGATGCCGAGCGCACCGGTGAGGGCCAGCACGTCGACGTCTCGATGCTCGGCAGCCTCACGTCGCTCGTCGCCTGCGAGCCGTTCGACGCCCTGGAGTCGGTCGGGTTCCCGCTGCGGACGGGCGCGGTCGTGCCTCGCCTGGCACCGTTCGGCACGTTCCAGTCCGTCGACGGGTGGTTCGCGATCTGCGCACCGACCGACGCCTTCGCCGAGGGCACGCTCGCCGCGATCGGCCGGCCCGAGCTCGTCGACGACCCGCGCTTCTCCTCGCGTGATGCGCGCGTCGACAATGCCGACGAGCTGCACGCGCTGGTGAGCGAGTGGGCACGTACCCGGTCGTCGGCGGAGGTGCTGTCGGCCTTCGAGCACAACGGCGTCCCCGCGGCCCCGGTACGCGACACGGCGACCGCCGTGCGCGACGACATCGTGACCGGCAGAGGCGAGGTCGTTCCGCTGGTGCACCCGCAGTTCGGCCACTTCGAGGGGCTGTACGGCACGGGGCTCCCCGTGGTCTTCTCGCGCAGCCGCGCCGACCTGTCCAAGCCCGCGCCCGGACTGGGCGAGCACACCGACGGGGTGCTCGGCGACCTGCTCGGCTATGACGCCGAGCGAGTGGCGCAGCTGCGTCAGGACGGGGTGCTGTGACCGCGAGCGCACCCGTGATCGGCGTCGTGGGCAACGATGTGCCACGGCAGCTGCTCCTCGCGCTCGGCGCCCGCCCGTATCGCCTGACGGGGTCATGGACCGGCGCCATCGACCCCGGTGCGCAGCAGCTTCTCGGCGCGACCGATGCGGCCGTGGCGCGCCTGCTCACCGAGCTGCGCAACGGCGCGGAGCCGCTGGACGCGTTGATCGTGTGCAACGACTCCCAGGCCCACCTGCGCCTCTTCTATGTGCTGCGCGCCACGACGTCGAAGGTCCCGGTGCACCTGCTCGACATGCCGAGAGAAGCCTCCGAGCCTGCGCGCCGGTTCGCGCGCTCTCAGCTCGAGACGCTCGCCGCGTTCTGCGGCACCGTGACGGGGCGCGCCTGGGACGACGCATCCCTCGCCGCCGCGGCGGACGCGGAGGCGGCCGTCGGCGAGGCGCTGGGCCGCTTGCGTTCCCGCCGGCGAGCCCACCCTTCGCTGTGCACGGGCGCCGACGCGCTCGCCGCGATCCATGATGCGGCGCGCCTGGCGCCCGCCGACGCCGTGACGCGCCTCGACAGCGCCGGAGCGCAGGCGGGACCCACCCCGCCGGGTGCGATCAGGGTCCACGTGACCGGCTCCTCCCACCCTGACGCCGCGTGCTATCGCGAGCTCGAGAGCGATGGCCGCTGCGTGATCGTCAGCGAGGACCACGACACCGGCGATGCGGCGTGGCTGGGCGAGGCGGTGCGCGGCGAGACCGCGGAGCACGTGCTCGATGGGCTCATCGAGGCGCACTCCGCCCGCGTCACCACGTCGGCAACCGCGCCGGCTGGGGTGCGCGCCGCGTTCACCCGCGACCTCGCACGCGAGGCGGGCGCAGACGCCGTGGCCGCGATCATCCGCGAGCTCGACGAGGCGCCGCTGTGGGACCTCGCCGATCAGCGTGATGCGCTCGAGGGCATACCGTTCGTCAGCGTGCGCGTGGCGCCCGGGGGCGAGACGCAAGCGACCCAGGACCTCGTGCGCGAGATCGTCGCGAGGGCGGTGCCGGCATGAGTGGACCTCACCCCGCGGGCCAGCCGCGGCTCGAGAGCGCCGCCGCGGCGACGGCGTTCCAGAAGGAGTGGTTCCTGGGCCTTGCCGACCGGGCGCGCGAAGGCGAGCCCATCGCGCTGGCGAACGCGGATGCCCCGCACGAGCTGCTGCGGGCTCTCGGAATCCCGTACGTCGTGAACCAGTGGTGGTCGTCGATCATCTCCGCCAAGCGCGCGGGGGCAGCCAGCCTCGCCGCGGTCGCGGCGCAGGGGCTGCCCGACGACAGCCGCCAGTACGACGTACTGCCGCTGGGTGCTCAGGAGCTGCCCGCGGAGCTCGCGCCGTGGGGAGGGCTGCCCGAACCCCGCTTCGCGATCGCCGAGCGCAGCGGCGACGTCACGCACAAGATCTTCGAGCGGTGGGGCCGCCGCCCGGGCACCGAGACGTTCCTGCTGTCGCGCACCGCCGCCGTGCCCGCCCCGGCGGGCTGGTGGGACCGTGTGGCGCACGAGTGGGAAGACGTCTTCGGGGCGGCCCGCGTCGATCTGCTGGAGGGCGAGATCCGGATGCTGGCCGCGACGCTCGAGCAGCGCGTTCGTCGCACCCTCGACCTCGACGAGCTGGCCGCGATCATGGCGCTGGCCAACGAACAGGCCGAGTGGAACCGGCGCACGCGCGACCTGCTGGCATCCGCCCGCCCTCTGCCCGTCGAGGTGACGGACATCATCCCGGCGGTCATGGTGCCGCAGTGGCATCGCGGCACTCCATGGGCTGTCTCCGCCGCGCGGCGCCTCCACGACGAAGTCGCCCGTCGCATCGACGATGGCCACGCCGTCTGCACCGGCGAGCGGCGGCGCCTGATGTGGATCGGCCGCGGCCTGTGGTCGGACCTCGAGATGTACCGGTCGTTCCAGGACGAGTTCGGCGCGGTCTTCGTGTGGTCGATGTACCTCGCGATCGCCGCGGACGGCTACGTCCGCTACGGCGATGACCCCGTCAGGACGCTCGCCGCGCGGTTCGTGGGGCTCACCGACCTGCTGTACGTGCCGCCGATGTCGTCGTCGTGGTACGTCAAGGAGGCGCTCGCCCACGGCGTCGACGGCGTGGTGCATCTCGTCGCCGACGACACTCCCGCCCCCGGTGTGATCACGTCGGCGCTCGAGGAGCGCGGCATCCCGGTTCTCGAGATCCGCGCGAGCAACGCCGACCCGCGTGCGACGGGCGATGTGCGGGAGCGGATCGCGGGCTTCGTGCGGGAGCGCGTGCCGGCCGCGCGATGAGCCGGGCGCCGCACCTGCGCGTCTTCGGGCCGTTCGGCAACGGACGCTTCTCGCTGTACTTCAGCGGCCAGGTGATCTCGAACACCGGCACGTGGTTCCAGAACCTCGCGCTGTCGCTGGTCGTGCTCGAGGCGACCGGGAGCGCGCAGGCGCTCAGCGGTGTGACGATCGCGCAGTTCCTGCCGCTCCTCGTGCTGAGCATCCCGGCGGGCCGTCTCGCCGACCGGGTGCGGCCGCGCACGATCCTGCTGGTCACGTCGCTGGCGTCGGCACTCGTCGTGGCGGGACTGGCCGTCGTCACGCTCGCCCCCGAACCGTCGATCCTTGCGATCTACGCCTTGGTCGGCGCGCTCGGCACGGTGCACGCGTTCGAGCGGGTCGCCGCGCAGGCGATCATCTTCGAGATCGTCGGACCGGAGCGCCTCGGGCGCGCCGTCTCGCTCAGCACCATCGCGCTCGCCTCGGCGCGCTCCATCGGCCCGGGGCTGGCCGGCATCGCCTTCCAGGCCCTGGGCCCGACCGCGTGCATGCTGATCAACTCGGCGTCGTTCCTGCTGGTGTTCGCATCGATCGTGGCGATCCGCCCCGCGCGGCTGTTCCCGCGTGCTCGGCGCGCGGATCGGCCGGGCGGCGGCATCCGTCCCTCGTTCTTCTCTCGCGAACTGGTGACGCTCCTCGTCGTCAACGCGGTCGTGGCGCTGCTCGCCCTCAACCTCATGCTCGTGCTGACGTCGACCGTCACCCTCACGTTCGCCGGCGACGCCACGGCTGTCGGGGTGACGCACACGCTGAACGCTCTCGGCGCGATCGTGGGCGGCGTCCTCGCCGCAGGACGTGATCGCGTCACGGTCCGCTCGCTCATCGTCGCGTGCGGGGGACTGGGTGCAGCGCTGCTGCTGAGCGCCGCGGCACCCACGCTCGCCATACTGCTCGCGGTCGGTCCGCTGCTCGGGCTCGGCGTCGGGTACTACCAGGGCATCCTCAACGCGGCCGCCCAGGTCAGTGTGACGCCCGATCAGATCGGCCGGACGATGTCACTGGTGACGCTCGGCAACTACGGCATGGTCCCCTTCGGCGCGCTCCTCATGGGCTGGGTCATCGACGCCCAGGGCGGCCGGATGGCGTTGGGGATCGGCGGCCTCGCCGGCCTCGCGTGCGCGACGTTCGTGGCCGTCCGGCTGCGCAGGCGATGACGGATGCCGTCGGCCCGGCCGTCCGCGACGGTCACGGCCCGTCCGAGCCGGCGTTTCAGGCCGGAGCCAGCCCCGATCCCCTGCTGGGACGTCGGCGCTTGGCGACCGCCTCGGCCTCGGCATCCGCATCCCCGAAGTAGCCGCCGGCGAGCGTGTCGGCCGCGCGGTCCAGCACCTCGGCGAGCGTGCCGCCCAGGTCGGGGCCGATGATCTCGGCCAACCGGTCCTCGCGCTCGCGGATCTCGGCCTCGCACTTGGCGAGCGTGTCCCAGCCGGTCTCGCTCAGGCGCACCAGCCGCACACGCCGGTTCGTGGGGTGCTCCACCCGCTCGATCAGACCCGTGTCGAGCAGTTCGGCCGAGACCACGTGCGCGGCCTGGGAGCTGACGAACGTTCGCCGAGCGACCTGCGCGTTCGACAGCGGGACCCCCTCGCCGAGCACCTGAAGAATGAGGAACTGGGGGAGGGTCACACCGTGTGCGAGGGCGGTGTTCTCGGCGGCGCGGTTGAGGGCGCGGGCCAAGCGGTAGGCGGTGTAGTTGAGCCGGTCGGTGGCGGGGGTCCCCCGCGGATCTCGGCTCTCCGTCGACACGATCCCAGCCTAGCCCCGCCCGGTACGGGCCGGCCGCGGCGCACGTCGCCGACGCGGGCTCACGAGACCGGCCGGGATGCAGAGCCGTAGCCGGCGAACGTGTGGTGCGACGCGAACGGTGCCAGCTCGGGGGCGTGGCGCTCGAGCACGCGGCGGAACGTGTCCTCGGCGGGCGCACCCAGCGTGTCGTACACTGCCGAGCACACCGCGAGCGCCTCGTCGAACGGGAACGACTCGCCGAGCACCTCGCGCGGAAGCATCGGATCGGCGTGGCGCAGCTCGCGCCAGTCGCGCATGATCGACGTGCGCTGCTGCAGAGCCTGCCCGTCGGTGTCGCCCGTGCCGCGCTCGATCTGCCTCGCGACCGGCGACCACTCGTCGATGAAGTCCCGGTACGCGGCCGCCACTCGATCGAGGCCGAACGCCTGACCCACCAGCTCCGCCTCGGCAGGAGACGACAGGCGCGCGCCGACGAAGACGGCGAGTCGGTCGTCGGCGACCTCTCCGCCGAGAGAGCGGCGGATGCCGTCGACAACGGATGCCGCATCGCCCGGGCGCAGCCAGAGCGCATCGTGCAGCGTCCCGAATCTCGCCTGGCGCAGGAGTTCGCGCAGCAGGTTGCGGGTGCCGCGCTGCTCTTCGGGGAGGGAGTAGCTCAGGACCGTCCAGGTCCCGTCCCAATCCGGACCGACGTGGCTCTGGAACAGCAGCCGCACGTGGGCGTCGACGCTGTCGCGACTCATCGGCGACACGGCGTACCGGGTGGTCCGGCCGTCGCGCACCGGCACCAGGAACCCGCGCCGGGCGAGCCGCTGGATCGCGGCACGCGCTCCAGCCGGTGTGACGTCGAACAGACTGAGCAGCTCGACGAGCGCGGCCGAGGGCAGCGGTTCGGGGCGCAGGTGCCAGTAGTCGCCGAGGAGCACCGTGAGCCGCTGCTGGGAGCGGGCCCCCTGCTGGTCACGGGGAAGCAGGCGATCCGTCATACCGCGATTGTGCCAGCCTCGATCCGAAGCGGAACCGCGCGGGGACCGTACTCGAGCCAGTTCATCATCCGCACCTCGCCGTCGAGGTGGAAGGCGGTGGTGCGCGCGAGGAGTGTCTCGAGGGCGATGAGCAGTTCGACGCGGCCCATCGTCGCGGCCGGGCATCGGTGCGCGCCGCGCCCGAATGCCAGGTGAGAGTTGTTCTTGCGCCGCAGCACGAAGCTGTCGGGGTCGTCGAAGACGCCGGGGTCCCGGTTGGCCGAAGGGAAGACGAGCGCGATGGGCTCGCGTTCGCGCACCAGCCGGCCGTGCACGACGGTGTCTTCTGTGGGCGTGCGGGCGAAGACCCGGTACGGCGCGTGCAGGCGCAGGAACTCCTCGATGGCGGCCGGAAGGTCCTCGGGATGCCGGCGCAGGTGGGTCTGCAGCTCTGCGTCCTGGGCGAGGTGGACGATGCAGCTGCCCAGCACCGCCTGCGGTGCGGCCATGCCGGCGACGATCATCTGGCGGATCGTGGCGATGGCGGTGCGCTCGGTGATGTGGTTGTGCGGATCGGTCGCCGCGGCGTGCAGGCTCGCCACGAGGTCGGTCGCCGGGTCGGGCTCTTCTGCCACGCGCCCGCGGTACACGCCCTCCGCGAGGTCGTACAGCTCGGCACTGCACTCGGCGATGACCGCGTCATCCATGTCCTGGATCGCGAAGCCGTAGCGCACGCCGATCTCGCGCACCCGTGCGGCGAGCCGGGCCGAGACGCCGAGATAGGCGGCGAAGCAGTCGACGACGAACGGAGCGGCGAAGTCCGCCACGCCGTCGCCGCGGCCGCGAGCGACCATCGACGCGATGTGCTCCTCGGCGCTCGCCCGGAAGGCGGGTTCGTGTGAGGCCACGACGCTGCGACGCATCACGGGGTCGATCGCGTGCCGATAGGCGGTGTGCTCGGGTGGGTCGAAGTGCAGCGGCGGGCGCCGTGACGAGCGGGGCACGTGGGGGACGACGTTCTGCACCGAGGTGATGAATCGCTCGTCCTGCGTGATCCAGGCGACGTCCTCGTAGGTGGTGGCCGCCCAGAACCCGCCGAACTCCTCGCTCCACGGGAACGGACTGGTCGCTCGCAGCTCGGCGTACTGGTGGTGTGCGCTGCCGAACGTCTCGTCCTGCTCGGGCGTCCATTCGCTCGCGCGCTCCGCGCGGATGCGAGTGTCGACGCCGTCGTCCGCACCGGCCGAGTAGGGGCATGCACTCATGTCAGATCACCTTTCTCCTCGCCCACCGCGCGACGGCCTCCAGGCCGACCACGACGATGATGAGCGAGATGAGGATGCCGGCCGTCACGTCGTACTGCAGGGTCGCGACGGATTCGTCCAGGAGGAATCCGATGCCGCCGGCACCCACGATGCCCAGCACCGCCGACTCCCGCAGCGCCAGGTCGGAGGTGAAGAGGCTGTTGCCGATGAAGCTCGGCACGAACTGCGGCCACACCCCGCTGACAAAGACCTGCAGGCGGCCGGCGCCGGTGGCCTCGAGCGCACGGAGCGGGGAGGGATCCACTCGCACCAGGGCATCCGTGAAGAACTTCGCCGCGAGCGCCGTGCACGAGATCGTGAGAGCGAGGAAGCCCGCGAACGGGCCCAGCCCGAGGGCGGCGACGAACAGCAGCGCGAAGATGATGTCGGGCACGCCGCGAACCAGGACCATGAGGCCGCGCAGAGCGAGTGCGAGCGGCTCGAAGCGGACGAGGTGACGGGTCGAGAGCACGGCGATGACGACGCCGAACAGCACGCCGAAGGTCGTGGCCGAGAGCGCCATGATGACGCTCTCGAAGATGCCGTACGCCATCTCGAGCGAGAACACCGGAGGGAAGAAGCCGGCAAGCACGCGGACCGCGTTCTCCCACACCGTGGCGATGCGGGGAGGATCGGCGAGCACCTGGCCCACCGACCACACGAACACGGCGCCGGCGACGATGCCCGACTCCACGCGCAGGGCGCGCGAGCGGTTCCAGCCCGGGGACGACACAGCTCGGCCGGCGCCGTACAGCTGCGCCGTGGTGTTCTCCTCGGCGTGCTCGGCGAGGGCCCGCTGCGCGAGGTAGGAGACGAGCTCGAGGATGAGCAGCATGCCGACGATGACGAGGATGATGCCCAGCGCCCGCTGGTAGTCCAGCGAGCCGATCGCCGTCTGCAGCGCGAGGCCGATGCCGCCGGCACCTACGAGTCCCAGGACGGCGGACGAGCGGATGTTGATGTCGAGGCGGTACAGCACGATCGAGATCATGCTCGGCAGGGCACGGCTCAGCGTCGTCGCGACGAAGTTCTGCACGCGGCCGGACCCCACCGCGCGGACGGCCTCGCCGGGTGCCGGATCCAGCTCCTCGAAGACGTCCGCGAACATCTTGCCGATCATCCCGATCGAGTGCAGCCCGATCGCCATGGCGCCGGCGAGGGGCCCGAGCCCGACGATGCGCACCAGGATCAGCGCGAAGACCAGGGACGGGATCGCTCGGGTGACCACGATGATGCCGCGCGCGAGCCAGCCGATGAACCGCGGTCCGGTGAAGTGGCGGGATGCCGCGGCGCCGAGGAACACCGACGCGATCGTCGCGACGCCCGTGCCCGCGATCGCGATCCACAGGGTCTCGATGGCCAGGGCGGCCAGCGACGCGGGCTCGCCGATCGTGGGCGGCACCATCCTCTGCAGCAGCCGCGCGATGTCTTCGAGCCCCGCGATCAGGGCGCCCGGGCGGATGTCGAGCCACCACAGCGCGAAGAGGGTGACGGCGAGATACGCGAGCGGGATGCCGATCGTCGCTGCCGCGGGCCGCGGCGGCCGGGTCGCGGGCCGACGCCGGCTCGGGGGCCGCTCGAGCGTCTGCGACATCATGCCCGCTTCGCCTGGGCGTACACAGCCCGGATGTCCTCCTGGCTGGTCTGCGCCGTCGGCGTGTCGAGGATGAACGATCCGTCGCGCACCGCGACGACGCGGTCCGAGACCTCGAGTGCCAGCTCCACCTGGTGAAGCGAGCAGATCACCGTGAACCCGTCCTCCGCCGCGAGCTTGCGGAGCGTGTGCAGGACCGACAGGCTCGCATTCGGGTCCAGCGAGGCCACCGGCTCGTCGGCGAGCACGAGCTCCGCCTCCTGCATCAGCGTGCGCGCGATGGCGACGCGCTGCTGCTGACCGCCCGAGAGCGTGTCGCATCGCTGGTAGCGCTGCTCGAGCAGTCCGACGCGCTCGAGGTTGGCCGCGGCCCGCTCGCGAAGCGCCCGGGGATACGTCGAGACGCCGTAGCGCGGCATCCGGAGCGATCCCAGCGCGCCCATGAGCACGTTCTCCATCGCGCTCAGCCGGCCCACCAGACCGAACTGCTGGAAGACGAAGCCGGTGCGCGTGCGCAGTCGACGCAGTTCGCCACGCCCGCACGTGGCGGGGTTCACGCCCAGCACCGTCAGTGCGCCGCCGGTCGGCCGATGGCTGCCGTTGATCAGCCGGAGCAGAGTCGACTTGCCTGCGCCGGACGGACCGACGAGCGCCACGAACTGGCCGGGGGAGACCGTCAGATTCACTGCGTCGAGCACGACCTTCTCGCCGAAATGCATGCTCACGTCGCGCAGGACGATGCTGGGCTGCGGCGGAACAGCGACGGTGTCGGGCATCACGGGTGCTCCCTGGACGGCGGTCATCGTGCGCGTCAGCCCTCGCTGCGGCACACGTCGGTGTTCAGGGCCTCGCAGATCGCGCCGATGACGTCGTAGTCCGAGCTGTCGGCGGGTTCGAAGGCGAACGCTCCGGTGCCGCCCCACAGGCATGCGGTCTCGCCGGCGTACTCCGAGCCCCACTCCGGGGGCGCTTCCCGGGTGAAGTCGTCGCACAGCCCGGCCTCGTAGGCGGTGACGGCGTTGTACCCGGTGACGGCCTCGACGATCTGGTCGCGAAGCTCTTCGCCGAGCCAGTCTCCGACGACGATCGGGGTGCCGGGAATCGGGTCGGACGTCCACACGGTCTCGGTGTCGCCCTCGGCGATGAGGCCGCGCTCGGGGAGGATCGTGGTGACGAAGGTCTCGGCGACGAAGGCGATGTCGCAGTCGCCGGCGATCATCTGCGTGACGGCGACATCGTGCGAGCCGACGAAGACCGGGTTGATGTCGTCCTCGGGGTCGATGCCCGCGTCGGTGAGATCGGCCGCGGCGGTGAGGTACCCCGTCGTGGAGGCCGGGTCGGTGAAGCACACGTTCTTGCCCGCGACATCCTCGATCGACGTGATGTCGGAGCCCGGCACCACGACCCCCACCGAGCGAACGGCACCCGAGCCCGGCTCGGGTGTGCGCTGGTCCTTGGCGACCGGCGTGACCTCGGCCACGTCGGATGCGAGGTAGTACGAGAACGCGCCATACGTCGCGATGTCGACTCGCTCGGCGACCTGCGCCTCGATGACGCCGGCGTTGTTCGTCACCGCCTCGATACGAGTGGGGATGCCGGTGACCTCCTCGATGGCCGCGACGACCGGGCGGAAGGAGTTCTCGAGCTCTTCGCTGTCGTCGGTGGGAACGACCGCGAACACCAGCTCGGACGGCGCCTGCGTCGAGTCGCCGTCATCCGGTCGGGCGTTCGGGCTCGCACCGCAGCCGGTGAGGAGTATGCCGGCGGCCACGATCGCCGCCGCCGCACGGAGCGCCTGCTTCATCACTGCACCTTTCGCTAGACCTCGACGTCCGTGTAGCGAGTGCCGTCTTTGGCTTGTCGCAGTTTTCATTACGTCCGTCGTTGGAAGTGTCGTGTATCGAGGACACCATGAACCGTTGAGAAAGTCAACCATTGATCTTCTCTCGATTAACCGTTGACAGGCGCGCCGGATCGATGCCAAGGTCATGCGCAACAGATGTCAGGTCGAACGCACTGAGAAGTGTCGCTCGTTCCTCGATAGCCGGAGTCGGCGGCACGCCCCGAGCGCTGATGCTCGGAACGTGAGCGCGCCACCAGGGAGGACGTCATGTCATCACGATTCACCCGCGCAACGATCGCGGTCGCAGCATCCGTCGCGCTCGCGGTCTCGGCCGCGCCCGCGGCGACCGCCGTCCAGGCCGAGACCGAGCACCGCGGCACCCTGCCCGGAGGCGGGTCGTACGTGCTGTACGAGCCCGCCGACTGGAACGGCACGCTGCTGACGTGGAGTCCCGGGTACGGCGGAGGGGGCGGGGTCGCCACAGCCGGCCCGTCCGCCGAGGTGGTCGAGTGGCTCACCGATCAGGGATACGCCGTCGCCGGGGCCGCCGCCGGCTCGGGCTGGGCCGTCGAGGAGCTCCTCGACGCACAGCCCGACGTCGTGGCGCAGGCATCGGGTCTGCTCGGCGAGCCCGAGCACGTGATCGCGTGGGGCTCGTCGATGGGCGGCCAGATCTCCGTCGCGCTGCTGGAGCAGAACCCCGACGTCTTCGACGGCGCGCTGCCGCTGTGCGGGTCGATCGCCGGCGCGATCCCGATGCTCAACGCGTCGCTCGACGGGACGTATGCGCTCAAGACGCTGCTCGCGCCGGGCGACACCGCACTCGAGCTGGTCGACGTCACCGACGAGCCGGCACGCCAGGCGGCGTTCCGCGCCGTCGTCGAGACCGCGCAGCAGACTCCCGAGGGAAGGGCGCGCATCGCGCTGGCCGCGACGCTCGCGCAGATGCCCACGTGGTCGCAGGCGGGTACCGAGCGCCCCGCGAAGCACGACATCCATGCGCAGCAGGAGCAGCTGGCGCGCATCTTCCTGTGGGGTGCAGTGTCCCCGCGCCAGCCGCTGGAGCAGCGCGCGGGCGGCAACTTCTCTTGGAACACCGGCGTGGACTACGTACGCGCCCTGCGTGATTCGGGCCAGCACGCGCTCGTGCGCGACCTCTACCGCGACGCCGGCCTCTCGCTCGAGGCGGACCTCGCCGCGCTGAACGCGGGGGAGCGGATCGCCGCCGACCAGGACGCCGTCGCCTACATGCAGCGGAACGCCACGCCGACCGGCGACATCTCAGACCCCGTGCTGTCGCTGCACGAGACGGGTGACGCCGCGCCGACGATCGGGCAGGCGGGAACCTACGCCGACCGGGTGCGTGCGCACGGCGGCCAGGACCTCGTCCGTCAGGCGTTCGTCGACAGGCCCGGGCACTGCGCCTACGCCGATGCCGAAGTGGCCGCAATGGTGACGGCTCTGCAGGAGCGCCTCGACACCGGCCGATGGGCGAACGTCGCGCAGCCGCGTGCGCTGAACGTCCGTGCGGACGAGATCTCCGCAGCGAGCGGCCTCGAGCGGGGCGGATCCTTCGCCCAGCTCAAGCCCGGCGTGATGCTCCGCCCCGAGCGAGAGCCCGCGCCGTGATTCATCCGTGACGCGCCGTGCCGCGTTCAGAAGTCGAGGCCGAACACGCGCCTCGCCGTGAGCTCGAAGAACGCGGACTTCTCGGCGTCGCTGATGGGGAGCGCGTCCTGCGCCGCGACCTCGGATTCCTCGAACTGATACGGGTAGTCCATCGCGTACATGACGCGATCGGCGCCGACCACGTCACGGGTGAACATGATCGCCGGCTCCCACGGCATGCCCGACGTCGTCAGCCAGATGTTCGTGGAGAAATACTCCGATGGCCGCTGTCGCAGGGGTTGGATCTGCTCATACCTTCCCGATGCGACCTGCTTGGCGTGCATGTGGTCGATGCGGAAGAGCCAGAAGGGCAGACCTTCGCCCAGGTGCCCCACGACCACGCGCAGCCGAGGGTGACGATCGAAGACGCCGGACGTGATGATGCGCAGGAGGTGCAAGCCTGCGCTCGCGCCGAACCCGTGGATCGCCCCATCCAGCCCCGCCTCGCGATACGGGGCGATCATGCTGTTCGGCGGGCTGTGGGGATGAAGATAGAGCGGCACGTCCAGGGCCTCGAGTTCGGCGAGGATCGGCGCGAACCGGGGGTCGTCGATGTACGAGCCCCTGATGTGGTCGTTCAGGATCAAGCCCTTCAGCCCCAGGTCGGTGACCGCGCGTCGCAGCTCCGCCACCGCCGCGCCGACGTCCTCGTACGACACCGCGGCCAGAGCGGAGAACCGCGTCGGGTTGGCCTGGCAGATCGCGGCAAGCCGGTCGTTGGCCAGACGCGCCACGCGGGATCCCTCGTCGGCGTCCAGCACCTGGGTTCCGGGCGCCGTCATGGCCAGGACCTGGTGGTCGATACCCGTCGCATCCATATCGGCGAGGCGGCGGGCGGCCGCATCCTGCAGCCGCTCCACGACGGACCGGGGCTGAGGGTGGGACGAACCGAGGAAGTACCCCATCAGGCTTTCGAACCCGACATCGTCGATGGTCCGCTCGGACAGGTGCCGGCGATAGAGGTCGATCAGCTCCGGCGGCGCCCACGCTTCTTCGGTGGCGATTCGGAGATACGGGCGGGAGGCGTCGGTGACGTCGATGATGGTCGTCCTTTCTAGAGCGCTGCAGCGTTGTTCTGAGCAGTGATGGCAGCTACCCGCACGGTGACCACTGCAGGAGTGCCTGCGGTGACCTGTGCGAGCCCCTCTCGGAGCGCACCGTCCAGCTCCTCGAAGCGGGTGACGGTCGCGCTCCACGCCTGGCCGGCGGCGGATGCGATCCCACCGAAATCCGCGCTCTGCTCGAGGTTGACCCAATAGCGATCGGCGCGCACCGCGGCGCCCTCGGGGTGGAGCCGCTCCACATTGCGCTTCGTCGCGTTCCACCCGCCGTTGTCCAGCACGACGGTGAGGACAGGCAGCCCGTAGCGACCTGCGATCCAGTAGGTCGACGAGGGCGCGCTGAAGAAGAACGTGCCGTCGCCGACGATGCTCACCACCGTCCGATCGGGCGTCGCGAGCTTGATGCCCAAGGCTCCGCCGCCGGACCAGCCCAGCGATGTTCCCCGATTGCCGTACAGCGTGCCCGGCCGATTTCTCGGGAGGTGCTTCCACACGGTCGGCGCTTCCGAGATCGCCTCATTGATCACGATGGCGTCGTCGTCGAGGAGTCGATGGAGGGCTGTCGCCACGCTCGCCGGAGTGAGACGCCGCCCGCGTGCATCGGCGTCGGACTCGGCTGACCACGTCCGTTGCAGCGACTCCCCGTCTTCGGCAGCGCGCGCGGCGCGCTGTGCGGCGGCGGCATCGGGCTCGGCAGGGCACCTGTCGCCGAGCTGCTGGAGGACGAGGCCGCTGTCTGCGCGGATGAAGCGATCGGCCGGCACATACCAGAGAGGAAGGGTCTGCTGCAGAGGGTCCTCGTTCACGACGAAGACGGCGGCGTCGTTCCGAGGGCGGCGGATCGAGTCCACCCACGGGACGTCGGTGTCGATCGCCACGATCACATCCGCGTCGGCGAGAAGTCGATGAGGGTCGTCGCCGCCGTGCAGCGGATGGTCGCGGGGGAAGTTCATCACCTCGGCGTTGTGCTCGACCACGGTGACCCCGAGCCGTTCCGCGAGCGTGACGAGGTCGGGAACGGAATCCCGCGACCTGCCGAGGTAGGTGGTGATGATCACGGGATGAGCGGCGGTGGAGAGCGCCGTGAAGAGCTCGTCGACGGCAGCCTCCGGCGCAGGGGAGGCGTCGATCGGCCGCCATTGATCCAGCGCGAGGCCTGGATCCGTCGACTGCTCTTCGAGCACCTCGCGCGCGGCCGTGACGTACACGGGTCCGGCCGGCGCACTGCGGGCGAGCTGCAATGCCCGGTAGACGATCTGCGGAGCGTTGACCGCGGTGCGGATGTCGTAGCTCCATTTGACGTACGGGCGCACGATCCCGTGCTGGTCGGGAACATCCTGGAGGTGGTTGACGAACGAGTTGCGGCTCCCGGGCAGCTCACCCTCCAGCGTGTAGGGCGTCAGCCCCGCGAAGACGAAGACGGGCACACGCGAGCGCGCCGCGTTGTGGACGGCGCCGCCGAGGTTGGCGGTGCCGACATCGGTGTGAACGAAGACGGCTTGCGGCTTACCTGTCACGGCGGCATAGCCGTGCGCCGCGCTCAGCGCGCTGTACTCGTGGGGGCACAGGATGACGGCAGGCGTATCGATGCCTTGCGCGCGGTCGGCCGCGAGGGCTTCGATGATCGCGGGGTGGTCACTGCCGAAGTTCACGAAGAAGTGGGTGACGCCCGCATTGCGCAGCGCATCGACGATCAGCCGGCCTGCCGAACGTTGGGAGCCGGTCACACCGTGCTCCGTGGTGTGACGGCGTGCACGTCGATGCTGTGGAACTGCAGATACTCGTCGATGCCGTACGGCGAGCCCTCCCAGCCGATCCCGCTCTGCTTCCATCCGCCCATCGGAATCTCGCGCGTCCCGGCCTCGGAGAACATCGCGCTGTTGATGAAGGTGACGCCCGCTTCGATCCGCTCAGCGGCGGCGAGTGCCCGCTCGTGGGAGCTCGACCACACCGATGAGCAGAGCCCGTACTCGGTGTCGTTCGCGAACGCGATCGCCTGCTCCTCGTCTTCGCAGACCACGACGGGGAGGATCGGGCCGAACTGCTCTTCACGAACGACCTCGTCGTCGTGCTGCGCGTCGAGAACGAGTGCGGGCAGGAGGAAGTGGCCGTCGGCCCACGTGGACTCGTCGAGCTTCGACCCCAGCACTCGGACATCCCGCCCGGCGGCGCGTGTCCGCTCGAGCAGACCTCGGACACGTTCGAACTGGCCCTCGTTGTTCACCGGGCCCATCGAGGCACGCTCGTCGGCAGCGTTCCCCACGACCATCCGATCGACCCGTTCCACCAGCAGGCGCCGGAACTCATCGGCGATGGCGCGGGGCACGTACACCCGCTTGGTGGCGAAGCAGACCTGACCCGCACGGCGGAAGGCGGACAGGGCGATGCGATCGGCCGTCTCGCGAAGGTCGGCATCCTCCAGGACGACGGCGGGATCGTTCCCGCCGAGCTCGAAATGCACCGGCAGGAGCGAATCGGCCGCCTGCCGCATGATGTGGCGCGCGGTGGCGCCGCCGCCGGTGAAGGAGACCTTCCGCACGCGGGGGCTGTCCACGAGCGCCCTCGCGATTTCCGCATCGCCGTTGACGACGTTCACCACACCCGCGGGGAGCTCGGCGGCGGCCAGAGCCGCGAGAAGCGTCACCGCGAGCGGGGCGAACGGCGACGGCTTGAGGACGACCGCGTTTCCGGCGGCGATCGCGGGAGCGAGCTTGTTCGCCGTCAGCAGGACGGGGGCGTTCCAGGGGACGATGCACGCGACCACGCCATAGGGGCGCCGCTCGATCCTCACCTCCTCACCCGCCGACGCGCCCGCGACGGTGCGCGACTGGAGGGATGCCGGCAGGTAGTCGGCAACGAGGCGGAAGGACTCGGCGGCGGCGGCGACCTCTCGGCGGATCGTCGAGACGATGCTCCCGTTCTCGCGCGTGGCGAGATCGATGAGATGATCCGCGTGGGCGTCGACCGCGTCAGCGATCCTGCGCAGGCGCGCGACGCGCTCGGGCACCGATGCCGCCGCCCAGGATGCCGCGGCTTCGGCCGCCGCGTCGACGGCCGCCCCGGCATCCGCTGCCGTCCCCTCTGCCACCATGCCGACCACGTCCTCGACGCGGCTCGGGTTGCGCACCGCGAATCTGCGGTCTCCGGCCGACCGGACGCCGGCGATGAGGTGGCCGACCACGGCCCCGTCTGTCATGTCGTCGATCATCGTCATCCCTTGCTCCGGACTGCTGGTGTGCACGGTCGCTCACGCATCCTTCGGCATCACCAGCGACAGCAGGTGCCGACGCAGCGACAGGAACTGCTCGCTCGCGCGCGTCTCGACCTGCGTGCGCTCGTCCCCGAGATCGACGTCGACCACTTCGCGCACGACGCTGGGGTTCTTGGAGAGCACCACGATCCGGTCGCTGAGATAGATGGCCTCATCGATGTCATGAGTGACGAGCACCACCGTGATCCCCAGCTCGCGGCGCACCTCGAGGATCAGATCCTCGAGGTCGAATCGCGTCTGGGCATCCACCGAGGCGAACGGCTCGTCCATCAGGAGCAGTTCCGGCCGATAAGACAGAGCCCGGGCGATGGCCACCCGTTGCTGCATGCCGCCCGAGAGCTCCCACGGATACTTCCGCTCGACGTGCCCGAGGCCCACGCTCTGCAGAGACTCGGCGACCCGGGCCGCCCGCTCGGCCCGCGGCATCCGGCGAGCAGAGAGCGGCAGCGCCACGTTGTCGCCGTTCGTGAGCCACGGGTAGAGCGACCGGCCGTAGTCCTGGAAGACCAACCCCAGCTGCTCCGGCACATTCGTCAGCGGTCGTCCCTCGAACGTCACTGCACCGGCGCTGGGGGAGGCGAGGCCCGAGATGCACCGCAGCAGCGTGGTCTTGCCGGCACCGCTGGGCCCGACGATGCAGACGAACTCGCCCTTGTCGACGTGGAAGGAGACCGCGTCGATGGCCATGTTGGCCTGATCGGTCCCCTCGTTGTAGATCTTGCGGAGCCCGTCGACGGTGAGAACCGTCTCGGTCGCGGTCGGAGTGAAAACGGCTGCAGAAGACATGCGATTCCTTAGGACGATCCGAGAGCGCGCGAGCGGTAGTACCAGCGGAGCACGCGACGCTCGACGAACACGAACAGATAGTTGAGCGCTGTCCCGATCAGGGCGAGGACCAGGATGCCGGTCCACATCTTCTTGATCGCGAACTCCGCCTGCGCTTGAAGGATGAAGAACCCGATTCCCGAGTTCGCCGCGACCATCTCGCTGACGACCATCAGCACGATGCCGACGGTGAGGCTGGCACGCATGCCGGCGGCGATCTGGGGCGACGCCCCCGGAAGCACGAGCCGCGTGTACGTGCGCCAACCGCCCAACCGCAGGCCGCGGGCCGTGTCGAACTTCACCGTGTCGATGCCGCGCATCCCGTCCAGCGTGTTCAGCAGGGTGGGCCAGATCGACCCCAGTGCGATCAGTGCGATCTGGCGCATGTCGCCGATTCCGAAGATCGCGATCATCGCCGGCAGCAGCGCCGGGGCGGGCAGCACGTAAAGGAAGTAGATGATCGGATTCACCGCGATCCGCAGATAGCGCAGTCGCCACAGGAGGGATCCGCCGACGATGCCGATCAGGACGCCGAACAGGTAGCCGATGAACAGATTCCGGAGGCTCACGACCGCGTTGGTCCACGCTCCGAGCACGACCCACTGGTTCCACGTCTCGACCAGGATGTCGCCGAGGGGCGGGAAGAACGGCGACGAGGAGTTCGCGGTGGCGAACCACCAGATCCCCACGAGCAGCACGGGCAGCCACAGCGAGGTGAGCACGGCTCCCACTCGCCGCATCCCGGTGCTGCTGCCGCGAGCGCGCACCGTCGGCACGAGGCTTGTCGTCACCCGGGTCATGCGGCGCCCACCTTGTTCGACTCGCGGATGTTCCGCTGCGACTCGTGCCAGTGCATGACCCTCTTCTCCAGAAGGAAGAATCCGCCCGTCAGTGCGACGCCCAGGATGCCGGCCACCATGATGTAGGCGTACATGGTCGGGTAGGCGACGACCCCGGTGTTCTCGGCCAGGAGGATGTTGCGGCCGATCCCCGCCGCGCCGCCTACGATCTCGGCCACGATGCACAGGATCAGAGCTTGCGCAGACGCGATGCGCATCCCCGTCACCAGATACGGCGATGCGCTGGGAACGCTGATCTGGAGGAACCGGCGTGCCCCCCGCACCCCGAGCGCCCGGGCGGTGTCCAGGACGATCGGATCCATCGAGCGCACGCCGTAGATCACCTGAATCAGGAACGGCCAGAACGCCGCGAAGCACACCAGGAAGACCTTCATCGGCAGGGTCGATCCCGCGATGAGGATCACCAATGGAAGGATGGCGATCGCCGGGATCGCCTTGAAGATCTCGATCACCGGGGCGGCGCTTCGCTGCGCGAAGTCGTTGAAGGCGAGCGCCGTGCCGATGATCACGCCGAGCACGATGGTGATCACCATGCCGATCAGCCACCCGATGAGGGTCGCTCCGATGGCCGGCCAGACCCGGCCGGTGGAGATCTCACGGCCGAGGGCCGCCATCGTGTCGGTCATCGTGGGGAACTGCGTCGCGCTGACCATGCCGCCCGCTGTCACGAACTGCCAGGCGAGCAGAACCACACCGACGGTGACGACCGGCAGCGCCCAGTTCAGCCACGATCGCGAACGGTCGAGCATCGCTTCTCCTCTCTTCGTCGTCGCGTCGCACGCATGAGCCGGCCGTTACAGCGCGCCCGGCCACACGACGGTGGAGACGTCGAGGTTCTCGAGCGCCGTCTTCGCCGATTCGTCGGTGCTGAACTTGACCAGGAGATCGCGTGCCACCTCGAACGCGTCGAGGTTCAGAGCCGGGTCGCCCCCGATGTTCCAGCGCGCGCCGGCGGCCTGCTCGGCCGTGATGCCGAGGCCCTCGATGAGCGACTCCTTCGCCACATCGGGGTTCTCCGTGGCACCCACGATCGACTCGGCCATCGCGTCGGCGAAGGCGCGTACCGTATTGGGGTTCTGATCGATGAAGGACTGCGAGGTGTTGAACAGCGTCGTGGCTGTATCGACGAACAGCTCGCGGTTGTTGTACCCGAGCTCGACGCCTCCGGCGGCGAGGGCATCGGCGGCGAACGGCCACTGCATGATCGCGGCGTCGACATCGCCGCTCGCGAGGGCAGCAGCCATCTGCCCGAACGGCAGCTGCACGAGCTCGATCGACTCGGTGTCGGCACCCGCGCGGTCGGCGAGCTCCCACATCGTCATCGTGTTGTGAGACGAGAGCCCGACCGTGGCGACGCGTTTGCCTTCCAGCCCCGCGAAGTCGGTGATGCCCGACTCGGCCGACGCGATCGTGACGGTGCCCTCGTCGTCCTCCTGGATCTGACCCTCGATCGTGGTGATGGCGCGGATCGGGATGCCGTTGGCGTTCGCCGTCACCGCGTGCACCACGGTGGCGAACCCGATGTCGTAGGTGCCGCTGGCCAGGCCCGACACGATCGCGGCGATGTCGGTCTGCGGCGTGATCTCCAGCTCGAGCCCGTGCTCCTCGAAGATCCCCTCCTGGATGCCGTAGTAGAGCGGCGCGAACTGCGTGGAGGGGTTGATCGCGACCGTGAGAGTGGATTTCTCCGGTGCGCCGCCGTCGCCCTCGCCGCCCGCATCGGCGGGCGCTCCTCCGCCCGAGCAGGCGACGAGTGAAGCGAGCACCGTGCCCACCGCGGCCAGGCCGCCCAGACGGCGTGCAATGGATTTCCTCATGATGAAACCTCCGATTCAGCGAGCGTGTTCAGCGCGGCAGCGCTGTCCAAGCCGAGCAGATCCGTGACGTTGCCGTGGTAGATGCGCGCGCGGTCGGCGTCGGTCAGGATGTCCATGTCGTTCAGGTTCGCGATCGTGTCGCGGATGTAGCCCGGTCCCTTTTCGGGATCGAACGGGGTATCGGACGCGAAGAGCGTGTGGTCCACGCCGAAGAACCTGATCGCGGTCCGCATGGCGTCGCCGGCACCGAAGTACGCCGTGTCGACATAGAACTTCTTGAAGTACTCGATCGGACGCAGGGTCAGCGGGTATCCCGCGATGTCCTCCGCCTGATCCGCCGGCGTCCGGGTGCCCAGCTGGTCCCATCCCTGCCCCACGCGTCCGGCGAAATGCGGGATCATCGCGCCGCCGTGGTGGATCAGGATCTTGATGTCGGGCAGTCGCTCGAAGACGCCAGAGAAGACGAGGCGGGACATGAACGCCGAGAGGTCGTACTCCCAGCCCAGCGTCCACCAGATCTCGAACTTCGAGCGTTCCTCGGTCTTGTAGTCCGACCAGCTGGAGTCGCGGCAGGGGTGGACCTGGATCATCTTGTCGCCGCGGCGCGCCACCGCCTCGTAGAACGGGAAGAAGCGCTCCTGGTCCATCGGTCCGCCGTGGACATGCGTGTAGATCTGCACCCCGACGGCGCCGAGCTCGTCGAAGGCACGATCCGCCTCGGCGATGGCGCCGTCGACGTCATCCAGCGCGACGGCGGCGCAGAACCCCGCGAAACGATCAGGATGGTCGGTCACGAGCTCTGCCATCCCGTCGTTCGCGATACGGGCCAGTTCGGCCGTCCGCCGGCGCGGCCCGAGATCGTCGAGCGGCGGTGCCGCTGTGTTGATGATCTGGCGATAGTCCGAGCCGAACTCGTCCATCCCTCGGAATCGCTCGTCGAGGTCGACGAGCGCGGGGACGCCGCTCACGCGTTTCTGGATGTTCCGTGCGACGGCACTGTCCGTGATCGCGAACAGACGCTCGGCATACGCCGCTGGCAGGAGATGGCAGAATGCATCGATCTTCATCGAGACTGTTCCCTTCGACTCGGCGCGCTTCGTCGCGGCGCGAGTGGGTCCGAGCCAATCAACGTGGCACCCGCCGGTAAAGACTCGACGACGCGTGATTCCGCACCGCGGAATCGGAGGGGATGCCGCTCACCGTGCGAGGTGCGATCTGATGCTCGCGGCGCACCTGCGCAGCTGCACGACGATGTCGCGCACCCGATGCGAGGACAGCCTCGAGCTGGGCGCCGACATCGCCACCGCGGCGATGGCGATCCCACCGCGATCTCGAAGCGGCACGGCGATCGCGCTGAGCCCTTCGACGCTCTCGTCCTGATTGATCGCGTACCCCTGCATCGACACGAGTGACAGCTCGTCGAGGAGCTGCGTGAACGTCCGTGTGTGCGGAGTCAGGCGATGCAGTGCTCGTGGGTAGAGCCTGCGCAGCTCTTCGCGCGACAGTTCCGCGAGGAGCACTTTCCCGCCCGACGTCGCGTAGGCCGGGAGCAGGGTGCCGGTCAGCACGTGGGTGCGGACACGCTGGTCCGCCTCGAAGCCGGCGACGAATCTGATCGACGACTCCTGCAGCACCATGAGATTCACGGTCTCGCCGAGGCTGATGCTCAATTCGCGCAGGTGAGGCTCACTCAGACTCCGCAGGTCGATCGCGCGGGTGCTGGAGAATCCGAGCTCGATCAGCGCTGGGCCCACTCGATATGCGCGTGTGATCCGGTCCTGCGTGACGAATCCTCTGTGCTCCAGCGTGCTCAGATGGCGGTGCGCCGTCGACGGAGCGACGCCGAGCGCATGTGCGACGTCGCTGACGCGCAACTCGGGCTGGGACCGCAGCAGAAGAAGCAGCCGCAGTGTCTGGTCGACAGCCCCCACAGGGTGGCGCGGGCCCGCCGCATCATCCTCGATGGTCATACGCTGAAGCTACTGGCGGGTCGATCACTCCGGACCAGGCTGCGTCGTCGGGGACAGCCCGCTACGCGTCGAGCCGGTCGACGAGGGCGAGGCCGCGCTCGGCCCAGGCGATCTCGATGCGGGCGCGCTCGACGAGGCCTTCGTAGGCGAATCGCTTGAACTCGATGGTGCGCTCGCGGTCGTCGTCGGGCAGGACTTCGAGCCGGCGTACCAGCATCGGGTTGCTCAAGTGCTCGATGTGCGTGAGCTCGCCCTCCCACTGCGCGAGCTCGCCGCGCCACACCTCGATGTGGCGCTCGAGGAAGGCTCGCGCGGCCTCGGGCGTCGTCGCCTCCAGGTAGGCGGCGCGCAGATGGGCGGGGTCGCGCACGCGCTGGTAGTCCAGGGGAGCGGCCATCCACTCCGCGAACGCCTGCTCTCCGGCATCCGTCACGTGGTAGATGCGTCGCGTCCCGCGCTCGCCGCGCGCCTGCTCCTCGCCCTCGATCAGGCCGGCCTGCTCCATCTTCCGCAGTTCGGGATAGATCTGCGAGTCGGGGGCGTGCCACACGTGCCCGACGGACTGGTGGAACTGCTTCTGCAGGTCGTAGCCCGACAGCGGTCCGACCCGCAGGATCGCCAACAGCGCGTAGCGCAGACTCATGCGACTCCTTTCGTTCCCGAGCGTACCGACCCGCCCGTTCGTCAGACGCCAACGGGGCGCCGAGACAGCGGGTTGTCGCTGCCTCGGCGCCCCGATGGTCATTCGCCGGTGAGGTGGGTCAGGACGCGGCCTGCTGGTACCCCGTGCGCCAGCCGCCGTGATAGGTCTGACGGGCGACCGTCGAGTACGGAACCGGGCTGACGACGACGCGGACCTCGGTCTGCTCGTGCGGCTCGACGGATGCCTTGCTGCTGCCGCCGTTGGGCTCGCCCCACACCACGCGCAGCTCGCTGCCCTCGGGGACGTCGGGGTTCACCGTCGCCAGCGACAGGCCGCGGCGCTCGTTGGCCGAGTAGCCGGTGAACATCGAGTAGCCCACGACGTTGCCGTCGGCGTCGATGATCGAGTCGTAGTTCGCCGAGCCGTAGTTCGCCAGCGGCAGGTCGAAGAACTTGTAGTTGGGGCCGTCGACGTTCAGCAGCGACGTCCACACCTTTCCGAGGTCTTCGGCGTCCCACGCGAGCGTGACCTTCTTGCGCTGCGTCGCCGGGTCGATCTTCTCGAGCGCGTCGCGGCCGATGAAGTCGTGATCGAACTTGACGAAGTTGCCGTAGCCGAGCTCCCACGGGGTGAGGTAGTAGTCCTCGATGTTGTCCGACACGAACGAGCCGGCGAGCGTCCCGGTCGCCTCGTAGCTGTCGATGCCGAGCCACTCGCGGTACCCGCGCTCAGCCTCGCCCGTGTAGATGGCGGGCAGCGGCGAGGGGATCCAGCCCGACTCGAGCGTGTTGGACGGGTATGCGCGCGACCCGACCGGCACGAGGCCGAACTCGGCGCCCGCCTCGACGATCGCGTCTCGGATCTCGTCGTGCTCGGCGTACGGACCCCAGATCTCCAGGCCCGGCGCTCCGGCCATGCCGTGACGGAGGGTGCGCACATCCTTGCCGGCGATCTTCATCGTCGACATGTTGAAGAAGCCGATCTTCTCGAGCGGGCCGCCGTTGAGCTTCTCGATGACGTCCCACGCCTTCGGGCCCTGGATCTGGAAGCGGTAGTACTGACGCGTCACCGGGTGACCGTAGGGCCGCGAGGGCGAACGGCGGTCGACCGTGACCTCGAGGTTCGAGTAGCCGCCGGTCTCGCCGTGGTACAGCAGCCAGTTCGACGCGGGCGCGCGGCCGACGTAGGTGTACTCGTCCTCGGCCTCGCGGAACAGGATGCCGTCGCCGATGACGTGGCCGGCGGCGGTCGTCGGCACATACTGCTTGGCCTTGTTCACGGCGAAGTTGGCGACCGAGTTGATCGCGGTGTCGCTGATCAGCTTGATGGCGTCCGAGCCCTTGAGGAACACATTGTCCATGTGGTGCGACTGGTCGTAGAGCACGGCCGTGTCACGCCACGCCTTCTGCTCCTTGATCCAGTTCTGGAAGTCCGCGGGGACGACCGGATAGATGTAGGAGCCGATCTGCGAGTTGCGCAGGAGCTCGACCGGGTTTATCTGGTCGAGCAGCTGCTGGAGATTGTCGGCCATGCGAACCTCTCTGTTCTGTGAGCGGATGCCTCGGCGAGGCGTCCTGGGTCTGGTCAGTCGGTCTGGTGAATCGGTCTGGTGCGGGTCAGCTGAAGACGATGGTGTGGTTGCCGTGTTGGATGACGCGGTCTTCGGCGTGCCATTGGACGGCGCGGGAGAGGACGGCGCGTTCGACGTAGGCGCCGCGGGCTTGGAGGTCGGCGGCGGTCATGGTGTGGTTCACGCGGGCGACGTCCTGCTCGATGATGGGGCCTTCGTCGAGGTCTTTGGTGACGTAGTGGCTGGTGGCGCCGATGAGTTTCACGCCGCGTTCTTTGGCTTTGCGGTAGGGCGCGGCGCCGATGAAGGCGGGCAGGAAGGAGTGGTGGATGTTGATCACCGGGACGCCGACCTGGTCGAGGAAGTCCTCGGAGATGATCTGCATGTAGCGGGCGAGGACGACGAAGTCGACGTTGCCTTTGAGCAGTTCCAGGATCTTCGCTTCGGCTTCGGTCTTGTCGGGGCCTTGGGAGTGGACGTGGAAGAACGGGATCCCGAAGGAGCGGACGTCTTCGGCGGTGTTGGTGTGGTTGCTGATGACCATCGGGATGGTCACGGGCAGTTCGCCGCGGCGGTGGCGCCACAGCAGTTCCAGCAGGCAGTGGTCGCTGGTGGAGGCGAGCACGGCCATCCGTTTCGGGATGGACTGGTCGGTCAGTGCCCACTGCATGCCGTAGGGGGTGAGGGTCTTGTCCAGGTCGGCTTCGATCTCGGGGATCGCGGCGGCAAGGTCGGGGCGGTGGAACACCACGCGTTGGAAGAACGCGCCGCCCTCGGGGTTGTCGGAGTACTGGTCGAGGGTGACGATGTTGCCGGCGTTGCGGGCGATCAGCGCGGTGACGGCGGCGACCAGGCCGGGCTGGTCGGGGCCGTGGACGATCAGGCAGGCCTGGTCGCGGAGGGCTTCGGTGTGCGGCGACATGGGTGTGGCCTGCCGTTCAGGACTGCGCGGCGATGTAGTCGCGGGTCCACTGGGACGTCGCGAGCAGCCCGCCGAAGGTGTAGAAGTGCAGCTTCACCGGACCCGATGCCGGGTCCTGGGCCAGCAGCTCGGACAGGTCGGACACGAACCGGTCGGGGCCGGCGGTGCCCATCAGGTTGGTGAGGGAGAACCCGTACTTCTTCACGATCATCGCGTTCGCGCCGACACCGAACCGGCGGGCGAAGTTGATCAGCCGCTTGATGCCGGCGGGGCCGGGAGTGCCGATACGGATCTGGGTGTCGATGCCACGGGCGCGGACCTCTTTGATCCACGCCATCACCGGGTCGGTGTCGAACGCGAACTGGGTGAGGATCACCGAGTCCAGACCCTGCTGCGCCAGCGACAGCGCCTTCTCGTCGAGGTGACGCCACAGCACGTCGCCGGGGATGTCGGGGTGTCCCTCCGGGTACCCGGCGATGGACACCTCCTTCACTCCGTACTTCTGCAGCAGCCCGGTCTGGATCACGCTCAGTGAGTCCGGGTAGGGCCCTTCCGGCTCTGCCGGGTCGCCGCCGACGGCGAACACGTGCTCGCTGGCACCGACCTCCTGCAGGCGGCCCAGGAACTCCTCCAGCTGACCCTGCGACGCCAGCCGCCGCGCCGAGATGTGCGGCACCGGGATGAACCCGAGATCCTTCACAGCCTTGGACGCCGCGACCCGCATCTCGAGGTCCTCGTTGCCCAGGAACGTCACATTGATCTTCGTCCCCTGCGGGATCACCGACGCCGCCTCCTGCAGACCAGGGACATCCTTCCCCGTCATCTCCAACGAGAAGCCCTCGACCAAATCGACGGCTGCGGCCTTGTTCATTGCGGGTGCGATGTGCGCCACGTGCGGATCCTTCCGGCTGACGGGGGAGTGCGGCTCTGCCCTTCCAAGAGGCACATTACCTATGGCCATAGGTAATGACAAGAGGGAATTCCGATCAAAAGAACCGGAGGATCGCCCGGCTTCCACAGCGTGGAAGCGCGGGTTGAGCGGTGCGTCCGGGGTGGGGATGGTTGCTCGACGCGGGCCGGGATCCCACCTGGAACGCGGCGGTGATCTCGCAGCAGAGGTCACCGTGACGACGATGTCGAGAGCGGAGAACGCCCGTGAAGTCCTACCTCCTTCACCTCGGCCGGCTGCTGCTGTCGTCGGTCATCCTCTTCCTCGTCGTGATCACCGTGCTGTTCTTCCTGCTCGAGCTCGCGCCCGGCGACCCGGTGCAGTCCCTCGTGGGCGACGTGCCGATCTCGCCCGAGTTCCGCGCGCAGATCACGGCGGCCTACGGACTGGATCTGCCCGCGTGGCAGCGCTACTTCGCGTACATCGCGAACGTGCTCACCGGCAATCTCGGGTACTCGTTCGGCACCAACAACGAACCCGTGCTGGATCTCATCCTCAGCCGCGCCGGCAACACGCTCGCGCTCGCGGTGCCGGCATTCATCCTGTCGACCGTCGGCGGCATCATCCTGGGTTCGATCGCGGCGCGCACGCGCCGCCGCTGGCTCGATGCCGGCATCTCGGGCATCGCCGTCGGGCTCTTCTCGGTGCCGAGCTTCTGGTTCGGGATGCTCCTCATCATGGTGTTCTCGCTGTGGCTGGGATGGTTCCCGACACAGGGGAAGGCGCCCTACGGAGAATCCGGCATCGCACTGCCGTACCTGGTGCTGCCGGTGATCACGATGGCCACGAGCGAGCTCGCGTACAAGACGCGGATCATGCGCTCGTCGATGATCGAGTCGCTCGGACAGGACTTCATCGACACCGCGCGCTCGAAGGGCCTGAATCCCCGTCGGGTGCTGTGGGGACACGCCCTGCCCAACGCGCTCCTGCCGATGGTCACCGTCGCCGGCTACAGCCTCGGCTTCATCTTCGCCGGCTCGACGCTCGTCGAGAGCGTCTTCGGCTGGCCGGGCATGGGCCTGCTGTTCGTCGACGCCATCAACTCGCAGAACAACATGGTCGTGCTGGGCGTGGCGATCGTGCTGACCGTGACCATCATCATCGTCAACTTCCTCACCGACATCGTGTACGGACTCGTGGATCCACGCCTGCGGGCGAGGTTCACCCGCAAGGCAGGAGCGCCCGCATGACGACGCAGAACAGCATCGACCGCGACAGCACCGACCGCGTGCGGGCCGACAGCGTCGAACTGCCCGACCTCGAGGTGCGCATCGACATCCCCGCGACCGAGCCCGTCGCCATCGCGGGCCGGCGCAGCCAGGCGTCGCCCTGGCGGGTCTTCTTCCGAAAGCCCTCCACGCTCTTCTTCGGCCCGCTGCTCGTGGTCATCGCACTCGTGTCGTTCGTCGGGCCGTTCTTCGTCGGCGACCCGGTCTCGACGGCGCACCCGGTGCTGGCGCCGCCGAGCCTGGAATATCCGCTGGGCACGGATCAGCTGGGCCGCGACTATCTCGCGCGGGTCGTCTACGGCGGCCAGGTATCTCTGCTGGTGGGCTTCAGCGTCGCCTTCCTCTGCATGACGTTCGGGCTGCTGGTCGGCGGGCTCGCGGGCTACTACGGCGGGGCCATCGACACCGGTCTGGTCAAGATCGCCGAGTTCTTCCAGGTGCTGCCGGGGCTGGTGCTCGCGCTGGTGGCTGCCGCGCTGCTGGGCTCGAACATGCTCATCATCGTGTCGATCCTGGCCATCACGATGTGGCCCGGTGTCGGACGCATCGTGCGCGCCGAGGCCATGCGCATCTCGCAGCTCGGATACGTCGAGTCGGCCAAGGCCGCCGGATTCAGCGGCGCGCGGATCATCTGGTCGGACGTCATCCCCAACGCGATGCCGCCCGTGCTGGTGGCCACGAGCATGACGGTCGGTCGCGCGATCCTCATCGAGTCGGGGCTGGCCTACCTCGGCATCGGCGACACCAATCGCCCGAGCTGGGGCGCTTTGCTGAACTCCGCGCAGTCCTACATGCAATCGGCCTGGTGGCTGGCGGTGTTCCCCGGCGCCCTCATCTTCTTGACCGTGCTGGCGGTCAACATGCTCGGCGACGGCATGAACGATTCCTTCAACCCGACAGCGGGGAGAGTCAAATGAGTGCGACAGTCCCCACGCCCCCGCAGCGAGCGCTGCTCGAGGTGACCGGGCTCCACGTCCGGCTGCCGACGGGGCCGCGCAGCGAGGTCGAGGCGGTGACCCGGGTGGACCTGGTCGTCCGCGACGGCGAGCGGGTCGGCATCGTGGGCGAGTCCGGCTCCGGCAAGTCGGTGACCGGGCGTGCGATCGCGGGCCTGCTGCCCACCTCGCCCCGCGTGAAGGTGAGCGGCTCGATCCGCGTGCGCGGCAGCGAGATGGTCGGGGCTCCCCGCAGCGCATGGGACGAGGTGCGCCGGCGCACCGTGGGCATGGTGTTCCAGGATCCGCTCACGTTCCTGAACCCGACGATGAAGATCGGCCGCCAGGTCGCCGAGGCCGTGCGGGTTCGCGACGACGACGAGCGGGCCGACATCGCGGGCGACGTGCACGGGCTCCTCACCTCGGCCGGACTGGACCGCGTCGAGGACGTCGCCGCCCGGTTCCCGCACGAGCTCAGCGGCGGCATGCGCCAGCGCGTGCTCATCGCGATCGCGCTGGCCAAGCGACCCGACCTGATCATCGCGGACGAGCCCACTACGGCCCTGGATGCCACGGTGCAGAAGCGCGTGCTCGACACGCTCGATCAGGCTGTGTCGGGAGCCGGTGCTTCGCTCGTGCTCATCTCGCACGACCTCGCCGTGGTGGCCGGCATGACCGACCGCATCTACGTGATGTACGACGGCTGCGTCGTCGAGGACGGCCCCACGTCCGAGGTGCTGCACGAGCCCCGGCATCCGTACACCCAGGCTCTCCTGCGCAGCGTCCGCAGTCTCACGGACGACGGCGTCGAGCTGTACTCCATCCCACCCGCGCTGCGGCGCGAGCTCACCGCGGAGGTGGCCCATGCTTCTTGAGGCCAAGAACGTCTCGAAGGTCTTCCGCGCCCGCCGTGGTGGCGGCGAGACAGTGGCGGTGAAGGATGCCACGCTCCGCGTCGAGCCGGGCAGGTTCATCGCCATCGTGGGCGAGAGCGGGAGCGGGAAGAGCACACTGGGCCGGCTGCTGCTGAACCTGCTCGCGCCGACCAGCGGGACGGTCGAGCTCGACGGCGCGCCCGTCGCCGGCATGGATCGGCGGGAGGCGTTCGCCTATCGGCGGCAGGTGCAGGCGGTGCTGCAGGATCCGGCCGGCTCGCTCAATCCGCGCAAGCGGGTCGACGAGACGGTGGGCGAGGTCATCCGTCTGCACGGCATGGCACGGGGACGCACCGCGGTGCGCGACCGCGTCGCCGAGGTGCTCGAGCAGGTCGGCATGACGCCCCCTGGACGATTCCTCGACCGCTATCCGCACGAGCTCTCGGGCGGTCAGCGCCAGCGGGTGCTCATCGCGCGGGCCATCGCGCTCAACCCCCGCATCATTGTCGCCGACGAGGCGGTATCAGCCCTGGACGCCTCGGTGAAGGCCGGTGTGCTCAAGGTGATGCGCGACCTGCAGGACCGGCTCGGCGTCGGCTACATCTTCATCACCCACGACCTCCCCGTCGTGCGCAAGGTCGCCGACGAGGTCTACGTCATGAAGGCCGGCGAGATCGTCGAGCACAACACCAAAGCGGCGATCTTCGCCGCGCCGCAGCATCCGTACACCCGTGAGCTGCTCGCCGCCGCACCGGTTCTCACCTGAACCCGGTCGCGCGGCATCCCACCCGAACAACGACAGACGCAGAGAGGCGGACGACCGTGAAGAACAGGAACGCAAGGAGGACGATCGGGATCGTCGGGGCGCTCGCCGCGGCGGCACTGGTCATGGCGGGATGCACCGGCGGCAACGCCGACGCCGCCGGCGAGGAGAAGGTCTATGTGCAGGCGATCGGCGACGATCCGATGGGCCTCAACGCCCAGCTGGTCAGCGGCGCGGCCGCGTCGATGTTCAGCGCGCAGATCTTCGACACCCTCATCCGCATCGACGACGCCGGCGAGCTCAGTCCCGGTCTGGCCGAGGAGTGGGAGCTCTCGGATGACGGCCTCGAGCTGACGCTGCAGCTGCGCGACGGCGTCACGTGGCACGACGGCGAGCCGTTCACCGCCGAGGACGTCAAGTTCAACCTCGAGGAGATCGTAGAGCTGCAGACGTTCGGCGCCGCGCTCGCCTCCCGCATCGCGGGGGTCGAGGTCGTCGACGAGACCACCGCCGTCGTGCGCTTCACCGAGGTGTTCGGGCCGGTGCTCGAGACGCTGGCGCAGCAGTTCATGATCCCGAAGCACATCTACGAAGGCACCGACTACGTCACCAACGAGGCCAACATGGAGCCGATCGGCACCGGGCCCATGGTGTTCGACTCGTACGAGTCGGGTCAGCAGGTCGTGCTGGTGAAGAATCCCGACTACTGGGAGGGCGAGGTGCAGGTCGACCGAGCCGTCTATCCGGTGATGACCGACCCGAACAGCCGCGCGTCCGCGCTCTTCGCCGGCGAGGTCGACCGCGCCGAGCTCGACCCGTCGCAGCAGAAGCGCGTGGAGCAGGACCCCGACCTCGAGCTGATGACCGAAGGGTTCTTCGCGCAGGCGATCACCGTGATGATGAACGGGCTCAGCCCCGAGCTGACCGACCCGACGGTGCGGGCCGCGGTGTTCGCGGCACTCGATCGCGAGGCCATCACAGACGTGGCGCTCTCGGGACTCGGCGAGCCGACGACGGGCTTCTTCCCGCCGTCGCTGGAGTGGGCGCTCAACACCGATGTCGACTTCGAGCGGGACTTCCCGCGCGACATCGACGCGATCAACGAGGCCCTCGACGAGGCCGGGTTCCCGCGCGGCAGCGACGGACTGCGCTTCACACTCGACGTGCGGTACATCTCCGAGCTGTCGGAGGTCGCGGCGACCGCCGAGATGGCCAAGTCGCAGCTCGAAGAGGTGGGCATCGGCCTGAACCTCGTCGGCACGTCGGCGAGCGTCTTCACCGAGAAGGTGTACACCACCAGCGAGTTCGATCTGTCGTTCCTGCGCTCGACGGTGGGTGCCGACCCCAGCACCGGAATCGTGCGCTGGTACGCGTGCAATCCGAACCGGGCCGCGGCATCCAACCCGTCGCAGATCTGCGACGAGCAGATCCAGGCGGCCGCCGACGGTGCGCTGGGCACGACCGACCGCGCACAGCGCGGCGAGCACCTGAAGGACCTGCAGCAGCGGGCGAGCGAGCTGATGTTCTACGCGCCCCTCAGCTGGTACTACGGGTCGTTCCCGACCGTGAGCAGCAAGCGCTGGGAGGGCCAGCTCGACGCCGTGTCGACCACCAACACGGTGCCGTGGACCACGATGACCCTCAAGTAGGAAACCGAATCCGGATGCCGGCCGTGGGGTGCCTCCGTGCACCGTGCGGCCGGCATCCGTCCTTCCGGTCAGCGAAAGAGTCGTGGATCCGGCCCGGCGCGCCGTTCTAACCTCGGGGCACGGTGACGCGGGGCTGCGCGCCGCGGACCCGTGCGAGCGGCGGGAGGAGTCGGGATGTCGATGCAGACGGTGGACGGCGAGCACAAGCTGACAGCGGCGGGCCGCGTGCTGGCGCTGCTCGGAGCCTTCGCGAAGGGCGACGGACGGCTGACGCTGTCGGAGATCAGCCGGCAGGCGGGGCTGTCGCTGTCGACGACGCACCGGTTGGTGCACGAAGTGCTCGCGTGGGAGGGGCTCGAGGTCGACGAGCGCGGGAGATACCGGCTCGGCCCGAAGATCCTCGAGCTCGCGTCGTCCTCGACCGAGGGACTGCGCCTGCGCGAGAAGACGCTGCCGTTCCTGACCGACCTGCATCGGCGCACCAACATGACCGTCCACCTCGCGGTGCGTGACGGCAGCGAGCTGATCTACCTCGAGGCGCTGCGCCCGCATGCCAACTACACCGGAGAGAACCGCATCGGCGGACGGCTGCCCATGCACGTCGGCGGCACGGGACTGACGCTCCTCGCCTTCGCGCCCGACGAGGTCATCGACGAGTACCTCAGCCGGCCGCTGTGCCGCTACACGCCGCAGACGATCGTCGAGCCCGACCGCCTGCGCGCCGTGCTCGACGATATCCGCCGGCAGCGGTACGCCATCACGCGCGGCCTGCTCACGACCCGGGCCGGGTCCGTGGCCGCGCCGGTCTTCGGCCCCGACGGCGAGGTGTGCGCCGCGGTCGGGCTCGTGTGCCTTCTCGGACGGCACCAGCCCGAGGACTATGCCGGACTGGTGCGGGGCGCCGCCGCGCGGGCATCCCACGCGCTGCTCGACCGCCCGGCGCCCCTGTCTCCCGGAGCGCAGGAGTTCCATCGGCGCCACGTCGCGCAGGCCTGACCCGGGCTTCCGTCGCGCAGCTCGACGCGGGCTTCCGTCGCGCGGAAGCAGGGGGCGACCGCAGGCGGGACGGCATCGCAGAGTGGTGCCACCACGAGACGCAGGAGGTCGCGATGACCATGACGATCATCGATCCCACCATCAGCAGCGCGCCGAGCCCTCGCGCCGGCCGTGCGCAGCGCGCGCCCCGCCCCTCGGGGCTGGACGGGCTGCGGGTCGGGCTGCTCGAGAACACCAAGCGCAACGCCGCCGTCATCCTCGACGCGCTCGGCCAGGGCTTCGTCGAGCAGCACGGTGCCGCCTCGCTGGTGCGCCGCACGAAGAAGCAGTTCGCGCTGCCCCTGTCGGACGAGCTCCTCGACGACCTGCGCGCCCACTGCGACGTCGTCGTGATCGGGGTGGGGGACTGCGGATCCTGCAGCGCGGCGGCCGTGGCCGACGGGATCGCGCTCGAGGCCGCCGGCGTGCCGACCGCCGTCATCTGCACCGACGCATTCGAGGCCACGTCCCGCGCGATGGCCGACATCAAGGGCGACCCGGACTACCCCTTCGTGCTCACCGCGCACCCGGTCGCCAACCTCTCGCGACCCGAGATCGACGTTCGCGCCGGGGAGCTCCTCGACGCGGCGGTGCAGCGCGTCACCCTGCGGCACAAGGCCGTCGCGTGACCGCACCGGCACCGGGGCTGCTCGACCCCGAGGTCGCCGAGGCCGTCGCCGAATACCTCTACGGCCGCGACTGGTCGGACGGCCTGCCGATCCTGCCTGCGACCGAGGCATCCATCGACCGCTTCCTCGCGCAGACGGACCGTGACCCGGATGAGGTCGTCGCACGGCACGCCGGGCTCGATCGCGCGGCGACCGTGCGCGACGTCGCCGTGCACGCCGTCATGGCGGGATGCCTGCCGGAGCACCTGCCGGTGGTCCTCGCGGCATGGGATGCGCTCTCGGCCGACCGCGCCGCGCGCGGAGGCGGCTGGCAGAGCACGAGCGGACCGGCGCCGCTGGTCGTCGTCAACGGGCCCGTCCGGTCCGAGCTCGGGTTCAATGCGACCGCCGGCGTGCTCGGCCCGGGCTTCCGCGCCAACGCCACGATCCCGCGCGCGATCGGACTGACGGTGCGCAACGGGTTCGGCATCCGTCCCCATGGGTTCGAACAGGCGACGCAGGGTCTTCCCGGTCGCTGGACGATGGGCATCGCCGAAGACGAGGAGAACAGCCCGTGGGAGCCGTTCTCGGTGGACGGCGGTCTTGCGGCGGGCGAGAGCGCGGTGAGCGTGATGCTCGTGCGAACATGCGAGTTCGTCGACAACCGGCACTTCACCGACCCGGTCGAGGTGCTGCGCGACTTCGCCGACACCATCCAGCGCTCCGGCTCGTGGATCTTCCGGCATTCTTCGGTCGGGATCGTGATGAATCCCGATCATGCCCGCATCTTCGCCGAGGCGGGGATGTCGAAGCAGGATGTGCGCGACTGGCTCGTGGCGAACTGCGGCAAGACCGAACGCGAGCTCGCCGCTGTGGGCAAGGGCCTCAGCCGCCTGCCCGAAGGGCCCTTCGAACCCGATCATTTCCATCCCGTGTTCGCCGACTCGCGGCCGGTCGACCTGCCGATCATCGTCGCGGGATCACCGAACGCCGCCATGTCGATGGTGTTCCGCGTGTTCGGCGAGTGGTCCGGCCGCGCCTTCACGCCGCGCTGAACCGCCGGCTTCCGCGGGGCGAAATCGGGGGGACGGATGCCTCGTCCCGTCGGCCAGAGTGGAGCCGAGCACGAAGGAGTCCATTCGATGAGCACTGACCCGACCACGTGGGAGTTCCCCGTCACCGACGCGCTGGCGACCGCCGGGCCGCCCTGGCTGAGCGGCAAGGTCGCGGTCGTGGCCGGCGGCGGACTGAGCGGGCCCGAGGGCGGCGTCGGGTTCGCGATGGCGTGGCTGTACCACCGCAACGGGGCCGCGGTCGCGGTGCTCGACCGTGATGAGGCCGCCGCGCAGCGCACCGTCGACGGCATCCGCGAGGCCGGCGGAGAGGCCGAGGTCTTCGTGGTGAACATGATCGACGACGAGGATGTCGCGCGCACGGTCGCAGCCGTCATCGAGCGCTTCGGGCGCATCGACGTGGTCGCCGACTCGATCGGCGGCGGGGGCGTCGAGGGCATCTTCGAGACGTCGGTCGACGCGTGGGATCTCGCCATGGAGGTCAACCTGAAGTCGGCGTGGTACCTGCTGCGTCACGCGCAGAAGCACATGACCTCGGGTGGCGCGGCGGTGCTGATCTCGTCCGGTGCGGCCGAGGGCCGCGGGCCCGGGCTGCCGTACAGCATCGCCAAGACCGCGCTCGAGAAGCTGACCACCGGAGCGGCCACGACGCTCGCGCCGCGTGGCATCCGGGTCAACTGCGTGCGCGTCGGCATGATCTGGGGTGCCTTCGCGGCCAAGGGCATGACACAGGAGCAGCGCGAGATCCGACGGCAGAACGTCGCGATGGGCGTCGAGGGCAACAACTGGGACATCGCGTCCGCCGCCCTCTTCCTCTCGACCGACCAGGCGCGCTGGGTGTCGGGCCAGATCCTCTCGGTCGACGGCGGCGGCATGGCGATGCGCAACTTCGGCCAGGCCGGCGCGAAGTAGCCCCCGCGCCGAGCAGCTGCGTTGCGCGCCGAGCCGGTGCCACCCTCTCGTGCGAGGGCTCAGCGGGTGTGCTCGGCGAACGGGTGCGCGTCTGCGGCTTCGGCCGGATCCTGTGCCTCGCGCACGCGGTCGATCATGCGGCGCAGGAGCGCGTTGAGCTGAACGATCTGCTCCGGTGTCAGCTCGTCGAGGATGATGTCCTGGCCGCTCATCGAGATGGGCAGCATCGCATCGTGCATTCGCGCGCCGGAGCGTGTGAGGTACATCGGGCGTGAGCCACGCGGACCGTCGACGAGCGTGATGAGTGCCCGGGCCGTGAGCGTGTAGACGCTCTTGGAGACCACGGCCTTGTTCACCCCGATGAACTCCGAGACCTCGGTGGCCGAGGCCCCCGGCCGGATCGCGAGCGCCGAGATCACCCGCCAGTCGTTGGTTCCGAGACGGAACTGCCGACGCAGTTCGTGGGATTCCCTCCACACCAGGGCATTCGACAGGAGCGCCAGCAGCCGGGGCGTGAAGTTCTCGGGGTCGATGGTGTCTCCGAGCGGTTCCGTGACGAGGTCTTCGTCGGCTCGGGCCGCGACCGGCATGTCATCGGTGGCCATGGCGTCTCCTTCGTGTGACGAGTGTCTCAGACATGGCAGGATCCGGCCGAGCGCCTCGGCCGGATCCTGCCTGTCTGCGTGCGAACGGGGGTCAGTGGGCCATGGCGGCGAGCGCCTCGGGATCGATGGTCGCGATGGAGCGGGTGTCCTGGAACGACCGGATGCCCTCGATTCCCTGCTCTCGCCCGATGCCCGACTGCTTCATGCCGCCGAAGGGGGCGCGCAAGTCGCACCGCGTCGCGCCGTGGTCGTTGATCCAGACGTAGCCGCACACCAGCTGCGAGCCGACCCGCTGCGCCGCTGCCGGCGAAGCCGTCCACACCGAGCCGCCCAGCCCTGCCCACGTGTCGTTGGAGGCACTGACGGCTTCATCCTCGGTGTCGAACGGGAGGATCGGGATGACCGGCCCGAACTGTTCCTGAGTGACGACACGCAACTGCGGGGCGGGGTCGATGACGATTGCCGGTCGCACGAAGTTCCCCTCCGCGAGATCTCCGCCCGGGAGCTCGCCGAACTCGCGGACATCGGCTCCGGCAGCCTTCGCCTCGTTGATGAGATCCTGCACGAAGGCCTTCTGGACGGGTGAATGCAGCGGACCCATCGTGGTGCCCTCATCGAGGCCATAGCCGAGCACCGTCCGCTCCAGCCGCGCCGACAGCCCGGCGACGACTTCGTCGAGCCGCGAACGATGGACGTACAGCCGCTTGGCGTTCATGCAGATCTGGCCCGTGGTGTCGTAGATGGCGGCGAACAGCCGGTCCAGGTGAGCGTCGTCGAGGATCGCGTCCTCGAGGATGACCGCGGCGTCATTGCCTCCGAGCTCGAGAGTCACGCGGGTGAGCGTCTTGGACGCCATCTCCATCATCCGCTTGCCGCCGTTCACCGACCCGGTGAAGCACACCTTCGCCACATCGGGGTTCTGGATCAGGCCGGCCATGTGCTGATCTTCACCGGCGATGACGTTCAGCACGCCCGCAGGAAGCTTCTCGGCCACCCGCTGCGTCAGCCGGGCGGTGGCGAGCGGTGCCGAAGGCGGAGCCTTGACGATGACGGTGTTGCCCGCCAGAAGAGCGTGGGGGAGGGATGCCGCCAGGATCGCGATCGGCCAGTTGAACGGCACGATGATCGTGACGACCCCGAGGGACTGGTACGAGACCTCGGTCGACACCGGGATCGCGCCCGGCACCACAGGCAGCGTCTTCGAGTCGTCGACCTCGTCGGCGAGCATCAGGGCGAGGTTCCATCGCAGTTCGAACACGAGAGCGTCGACCCACGCCTCCATGCGCACCTTGCCGTTCTCCTGCGAGAGGATCGCGGCATCCTCGTCCCGGTCGGCGGCGATCTCTGCGATGGCCTGGCTCATGTGCGCTGCGCGCTGTTGTGGTGTGAGCGCCGACCAGGCCGGATAAGCCGCCTTGGCTGCGGCGACCGCATCGGCGACGTCCTCCGCCGACGCGGCGGCGGCCTCTCCGACGATCACGCCCTTCTTGCCCGGATCGGCCACGCGGAGCACGTCTGTCGTGAACCGCTCCTCCCCGCCGATGAACAAGCCCGTTCGCACTTCTGTCGCGATATTCGACATCGTTCTGCACCTCTCTGTGAGCCGAGTCCGTGCGCGCACCCCTTGCGCATCACTTGTCAACAAGTTTACGTGCATTCCTGTTTACATGTAAAGCAGGCCGTGCTACGTTCACTCGCAGCCTTCCGCTCCGGCGGAGGGGAACTGGTCGAATCCGACGCGCGGAAGCATCGGACGAGGCATCCGTGTCATTCAATGAGGAGGCATGCGGTGAGTACGCAGACCCTGCACACCGGCGAGCGGCACAGCGTCGAGGAGCTGGAGGAACTCGCGTTCGAGTTGCGCGCGAAGCTCCTGCACCTGTGCGGCACCTACGAAGGAGCCGTCCACATCGGCGGTGACCTGTCGGCCGCCGACATCTTCACGGCTCTGTTCGGCTACGGACTGCGCGTGGACCCCGACGACATCGCCAATCCTGAGCGCGATCGATTCGTGCTCAGCAAGGGCCACGCCGCGGTGTGCATGTACATCGCGATGGCCATCCGCGGGTTCTTCTCCTACGAAGGCATCGTCGAGACATACGGCCAGCTCGACAGCGCCTACGGCATGCACCCGTGCAAGGTGCAGCTGCCCGGCGTCGAGTGCTCGACCGGCTCGCTGGGCCACGGGCTGCCCCTTGCGGTCGGCATGGCGCTGAGCGCTCGCCACCGCGGCGACGACCACCGCATCGTGTGCCTGCTCGGCGACGGTGAGACCGGCGAGGGCTCGGTCTGGGAGGCGGCGATGGCCGCCCGCAGCAACCGACTCGGCAACCTCGTCGCCTTCATCGACCGCAATCGGCAACTGATGACGAGCTTCGCCGAGGAGCGGGTCGTCTTCGAGCCCTACCCCGACAAGTGGCGAGCATTCGGCTGGAACGTCGTCGAGATCGACGGCCACGACATGTCGCAGCTCGTCGCAGCGATCGATGCCCTCCCTGACACGGACAGCGACCGTCCCACCGTCGTCATCTGCGACACCGTCAAGGGCAAGGGCGTCGACTTCATGGAGCACAACCTCGCGTGGCATGCCGGTTCGCTGGGTGCTGCAGACCTCGAGCGCGCGATGGTGGCGCTCGAGGCATCCCGTCAGAAGGAGACCGTCTGATGCCCGTCACATTCACGTTCGGAGAGATGCTCTCGGCCCGATCCGTCATCGGCACGACGCTCGCCGAGCTCGGCGAGGAGCACGAGAACCTGTGGGTGCTCACGCCCGACATCGGTGCGACGCTCGTCGAGTTCCGCGACCGGTTCCCCGACCGCTTCCTGGATGTGGGGCTCGCCGAACAGGTGTGCGTCGGCATCGCCGCGGGCCTCGCCTACGACGGGAACATCCCCGTGGTGTCGGGGATGCTGCCGTTCCTGAGCATGCGCGCGCTCGAGCAGGTGCGCACCGATGTCTGCTACCCCAACCTGCCGGTCAAGATCATCGGCACGCACGGCGGACTCGTCGGCAACGGCGGATCGACCCACTACGCGGTCGAAGACCTCGCTCTCATGTGCGCGCTCACCAATATGACGGTGACGTCGATCGGCGACCCGCTGATGGTGGGCGAGATCATCCGGCAGTCGATGACCATGCCGGGGCCGATCTACATCCGCCTGGCCGTGGGTAAGAAGGACAAAGTGCTCTATGAGCCCGGTGAGCACGATGTACGCATCGGCAAGGGCATCGTCGCGCGCGCCGGTGAGGACATGACCATCTTCACGCATGGCACGACGGTCGCCCAGGCGCTGGACGCGGCCGACGTCCTCGCGGAGGACGGACGGGCGGTGCGGGTCGTCGACATGTTCACCCTCAAGCCGATCGACGACGACCTCATCGTCCGCTGCGCCGAAGAGACCGACGGCCGGTTCGTGGTGCTCGAAGACCACCTCGCCTACGGCGGGCTGGCGACGCGCATCGCGGACGTGGTCGCCGATCGAGGCATCCGCCTCAAGGCCTTCGAAAGGCTCGGCATCCCGCAGGTCTACGCCGGCTTCGGCGAGGACGAGCAGCTGCGAGACAAGCACGGCTACGGGCTCGAAGCGACGATCGCGGCAGCTCGTCGCGCGATCGCCGCCCGGGCATGAGCTCCCGCAAGGACCGGAGGTCGACATGAGAACCGTCGCCGTCACGAGGATCGGCAGCCTGCGCGACCCGGACGAGGCAACCCGCGGCCGGATCGGAGTCGTGGATCTTCCCGAACCGCCGCTGGGCCCCGAGGATGTCCGAATCCGGGTCGCGTACTCCGCGATCTGCGGCTCGGATCCGCATCTGGCTGAGGGATACTTCGGCACCGACGTGCCCATCGGACTCGGCCACGAGCTGTCGGGAGTCATCGAGGCGCGCGGTGAACGCGCGACCCGCAACGGGCTGAAGGTCGGGGACCGGGTCGCAGGCAACTTCCTCCGCTTCTGCGGCACGTGCCGCCCGTGCCAGGCGGGCAAGCAGCAGTTCTGCGAGAACATCCAGGAGTACAACCGGCCCGGCATGGCCGAGACGGTCACGTGGCATGAGTCGCAGGTCTACCGGCTGCCCGGCGGCGTGTCGCTGCTGCACGGCTGCCTGCTCGAGCCGACCTCTGTGGCGGTGCGCATCGCCGACAAGACGAACGTGCGCGTGGGCGACCGGGTCGCCATCTGCGGCGGCGGACCCATCGGCCAGCTCGCACTGCAGGTGATGCGGATGCACGGAGCGACAGCGCTCACGATGATCGAGCCGATCGCCGCCCGTCGCGAGATGGCCGCGCGCCACGGTGCCGAGCACGTCATCGACCCGGTCGCGGAAGACCAGCGCGCCCGGGCCGCCGAGATCACCGAGGGTGGTGGCTACGACGTCGTGATCGACGCGTCGGGCTCCACGCGCGCGGTCTCCGGTCTGCTCGACATCGCTGCCAAGGGAGCGACCGTCGTCTACGGGGCCATGTACCCGGAGCGCTTCGAACTGCCGCTGAACCTGTCGGACTACCTGTACCTCAAGGAGCTCACGCTCACCGGCGTCTTCGTGTCGCCGTACGCCTTCCCCCGCGCGCTGCAGATCCTGCCGCGCCTCGAGCTCGACGAGCTGACCGCTGCCGTCTTCGACCTGGAGGACGCGCCCGCTGCCTTCGACGCGCACGTGAGCGGCCGGCATCCGAAAGTCCTCATCCGGTGCAACGACATCGTGGACGAAGGGGTGGCGTCATGACGCTCGCCGAAGGGCGCCCGGAGGTGGCGGCATCCGTCTCCAGCACGGCGCCGGCCCTCGAGGCGGTCGACATCGTCAAGAGCTTCGACGGCGTCCACGCGCTCAAGGGCGTGCGGCTCTCGGTCGCCCCGGGCGAGATCCACGCGCTCCTCGGCGAGAACGGTGCCGGCAAGTCCACACTCATCAAGATCGTCACCGGCCTGTACGCGCCGGACTCGGGCGAGATCCGCCGTGAAGGCCACGCCGTCGGCTTCGCCAACGTGCGGGCGGCGCACCACGCCGGCATCGTGGCGCTGTACCAGGAGCTCTCGATCGTCCCGACGATCTCGGTCGCCGAGAACGTGCTGCTCGGCGAGCAGCTTCCGGGGCGTGCGGGGATCGTGGACGGCCGCGCGCTTCGCCGTCGCGCCAAGGAGCAGCTCGAACGGCTCAACCAGCGGATCTCGCTGCGCAAGCTCGCCGGCGACCTGTCGCCCGTACAGCAGACGATGGTCGCGGTGGCGCGTGCGCTGGCGACGGATGCCCGTGTGCTCATCCTCGACGAGCCGACCGCATCGCTCACCGACACCGAGATCCGCGAAGTGTTCGCCGTCCTGCGCTCGCTGCGGAACGAGGGGGTTGCGATCGTCTACGTGTCGCATCGCCTCGAGGAGGTCTTCGAGCTGTGCGACCGCCTCACGATCATGCGCAACGGCGAGACGATCGTGACGAAGGATGTCGCCGACACGACGATCGACGAGGTCATCTCGACGATGGTGGGCAGGTCGGCCGGATCGCTCTACCCCGAGCGGGGCACGGCGACCACCGACGTCGTGCTGACCGCCGAGCACCTCGAGGGCCGCCGCGTCAAAGACGTCTCGTTCACCGCGCACGCGGGCGAGGTGCTGGGCATCGGCGGACTCGCGGGCTCCGGTCGCAGCGAGCTGCTGCGCCTGCTCGCGGGAGCGCAGCACTACCGCTCGGGCACCGTGACCGTCGACGGCGCGCCGCTGCGTCGTCGCTCGCCGGTCGGGCGGGTGCTCGATGCCGGCGTCGCGCTCGTGCCCGAAGAGCGTCGCAGCCAGGGCGTGATGCTCGGGGCCTCGATCCAGGACAATGTCGCCCTCGCCAACATCGCCACGATCAGCCGTGCGGGCTGGGTCTCGGGCAGCCGGATCGCTCAGATCGCGAAGCACGGCATGGCCGATCTGCAGATCAAGGCCCGCAGTGCAAGACAGCCGGTGGGGGAGCTGTCGGGCGGCAACCAGCAGAAGGTGGTGCTGGCGAAGATGCTCGCGCGACGGCCGAAGGTCCTGCTGATGGACGAGCCGACGCGCGGCATCGACGTCGGGACCAAGGCGGAGATCTACCGCCTGATCCGTGAGCTCGCCGACAGCGGCACTGCCGTGATCGCCGTCAGTTCGGAGCTGCCGGAGCTCATCGGCATGAGCGATCGGATCCTCATCATGCACGAGGGCTCGATCGCCGGCGAGGTGCCGGCCGACGGTGCCGACGAAGAGCTCCTCCTCTCTTACGCGTATGGAAGGTCCCACGAACATGAGCAGGCAGAGTGACATGACCGTTGAGAAGGAATCCACGAGGACCGCCGCGGTCGTCGTCCAGCAGTCGTCGAGGACCGCCGGGCGGGTGCTGCTCAGCGGCGGCACCGTCGTCGCACTCATCCTGCTCGTGCTGTTCTTCTTCCTGATGCGGCCGGATTCGTTCCTGTCGTTCGTGAATGTGCGGAACATCCTGTACCAGGTCTCGATCCTCGCGATCATCGCCGGGGCGCAGACCATCGTCATGGTCGTGGGCGATTTCGACCTCTCGGTCGGGGCGACATCGAGCCTCGCCGGATCGGTCGCGGCGGCGCTCATGCTCGACGAGCACTCGGTGGGCGTCGCGATCCTCGCCGGTCTGGCCGTCGGGCTCGCCGTGGGGCTGGTGAACGGGGTGCTGATCGCATACCTCAACCTGTCGGCATTCGTCGCGACGCTCGCCACGATGACCTCGGTGATCGGGTTGGCGTACCTGGTGACGGCAGGCACGACGCTGTTCGGGATGCCGCCCGAGTTCACGCAGCTCGGACAGGGGCGCCTGCTGACCATCCCGATGCCGGTGTACTTCGCGATCGCCATCTCGCTCGTCATCTGGGCCATGCTGCGCTTCACCACGGTCGGTCGTCGCTGGCACGCGATCGGCGGGAACGTCGAGGTCGCTCGGCTGTCGGGCGTGAACGTGCGTTTCGCGAGGCTGCTGGCGTTCACGCTCGCCGGCTTCGTGTCGGCGATCGGCGGCATCCTGCTCGCAGCGCGCCTCGGCAGCGCCAGCGCCGAGCAGGGCGGCGACAACATGATGTTCTCGGTCGCCGCCGTCTTCCTCGGCATGACCGTCATCCGATCCGGAGCGGCCAACCTCGGCGGAACGATGATCGGCGTCGCGATCATCGGCGTCATGAGCAACGGCCTGAACATCCTCGGCGTCAACGCCTACGTGCAGCAGGTGGTGACCGGACTCATCATCATCGCCGCCGTCACGCTGTCGTCCCTCAAGACGCGGGAGAGATAGCGGATCCCTCCCACGCCGACCATGCGGAGAGGCATCCGTACGGTCGCACACACCCAGTACCGCGATCACACAAACGACACAAAGGAGTAGTCACGTGCGTACCAGATTCAAGGTTGCGGCGGCCCTCGCCGCGGCGGCGGCAATCGCCCTGACCGGATGCTCGGGCGGGGACTCGGGCGGAGGGACCGGCGACGGCGACGAAGCCCTCAAGGTCATCGCCTTCACCTCTGGCAACCAGACGCCGGTCGGTGCCTGGTGGGTCAAGGCGGTGCAGGAGAAGGCCGACGAACTCGGCTGGGATCTGACGATGATCCAGGGTGACTTCGACTTCCAGAAGATGAACCCCGCGGTCGAGAGTGCGATCGGCCAGGGCGCCGACGTCATCCTCGACGGATACACCGACGTGTCTTCGATCGGCTCGATCGTCACGGCCGCTCAGGATGCCGGCATCCCGATCTTCTCAATCGATGCCGGCACGGAGCCGAGCGACGCGTTCGCCGTCAACATCACGACCGACCAGCAGCAGATCGTCGACCAGACGGTCGAGGCGCTCGACGAGTCGGTGGGCGGGCTGGACGGCAAGACGGTCATGGTCATCGGCCACGACCCGCACGCCGGCATCCGGATGCGGGCAGGGCTGGCCGTCGAGGCTCTCGAAGAGGCGGGCGCCACGGTCGTGGGCGGTGAACCGCAGCAGGTCACGAGCCCGGCGACGGGTCGCACCGAGGCGCTGAACTTCGTGTCGGACTATCTGTCAGCCAACCCCGATGGTCTCGACGCCGTGTGGGCCGGGTGGGACGACGCCGCGCTCGGCGCCGCGCAGGGCCTCGCCGAAGGCGGGTCGTCCGCGAAGGTGACGGGCGTCGACGCGTTGAGCGAGTCGATCGCCGCGATCGAGGCCGACGGCAACATGCTCGCCACGATCGAGCAGCCGTGGCCGAGCATCCTCGACCAGCTCGTGGAGCTGGTGCAGGCGTACGAGGCGGACGGGACGCTGCCGGACGAGAACTTCGTCGCCGTCGACGCGACGCTCGTCACGAAAGACAACGCCGCCGAGATCACGCCGTCCGACAAGTTGGGCTGATCCGCGAGACGGCCTTCGTGGGAGAGGTGCTTCCCACGAAGGCCGTCCCGACCAGCACCAGACACTCACCCACTACAAGGAGGAACACCATGCGTCTGCAAGGCAAAGTCGCGCTCATCACCGGCGGCGCGAGCGGAATCGGGCTCGCGACGGTACGCAAATTCGTCCGCGAAGGCGCGAAGGTGATGATCGCCGACATCAACCTCGAGCAGGCAGAGGCGGCCGCGGCCGAGATCGCGGGTGAGGGGCACGAGGGCTCCGTCGCGGCGGTGGGGGTGAACGTCTCGGTGTACGCGGAGGTCGAAGCCGCTGTTGCTCGCACCGTCGAGATCTTCGGGTCGTTGGACGTGATCTTCAACAACGCCGGCATCGCAGGGGGCAGGCCACTGCTCGAGCACGACCCCGCGGTGGACTACGAGCCGATCATCCGCGTCGATCAGGACGGGGTGTATTACGGCATCCTCGCGGCCGGCCGGCAGTTCAAGCAGCAGGGAACCGGCGGCGTCATCATCAGCACGTCTTCGATCTACGGCGAGCAAGCCGCGGAGCTGTCGTTCACGTACAGCGCGGCGAAGGCCGCGGTGATCTCCTTCACCCGATCGGCGGCGTACGAGCTTGCCGAGTACGGCGTGCGCGCCGTCGCGATCACGCCGGGACGAGTCGGTACGCCGATCATCAACCAGTTCAGCGAGGAGCTGAAGGCCACCTTCGCGGCCGAGCAGCTGCGCAACAAGCTCACGAGGCCCGAAGAGATCGCGGATGTCGTCGCGTTCCTCGCCTCCGATGAGGCGAACGCGATCAACGGCACGGTCGTGAGTGTCGACGACGGGTATTCGGTGTTCAAGCAGCGCCTGGATCTCCCGGTCTTCTGATGGCGGGGGATGAGCGCGTGAACCTCGATCTCGACCTGGACCTCGACGTGGCGTTCCACGTCAGCATCGCCCTGGCCGACGCGTCACCCGTCGCCCTCGCGCCGCTTCTGGGCGAGTTGCGTGGGGCTGGCTATCGGCGCGCTGTGTTGCCGCCCATGAATCCGCAGGAGGCGGATGCCGCCGGCCTGAGGCGCGTCTTCGACGAGGCGGACATCGTCCCCATCGCGATGACCGGTCAGCAGCCCGGCGCGGACGTCTCGTCAGAGGACTCGACGGAGCGCCGGGCGGGAGCGGACGCTCTGCGCGCGGCGGTGGAGTTCGCCGCGGCGATCGGTGCCGACCAGCTCAACGGGGTGCCGTACGGGCTGTTCGGCCCACCGGGTGGGCCGACCCCCTTCGCCGCAGTGGAGCGCGCCGCGCGCGAGGTCGGCGTGGTCGCCGACGAGGCCGCCGCGCGAGGCATCACGATGACCTTCGAGGTGCTCAACCGATACGAGACGTCCGCTCTCAACACGGCGGCGCAGGCACTGGACTTCGTGGTGTTGAGCGGCTCGGAGAATCTGCGCATCCACCTGGACACCTTCCACATGGCCGTGGAGGAGGCCGACATGTCGGCGGCGATCCGCGCCGCTCTGCCCAAGCTCGGGTATCTCGAACTCGGGCAATCGGGCCGCGGACACCTCGGCTCGGGTGCTGTGGATATCCCGGCGGTGGTGCAGACCGCGATCGACGACGGCTACACGGGGCGCTGGGGCGTCGAAGCCTTCTCCCGCGGGCTCGTGGGCCAACCTGCGGCCGACATACTCGCCATCTGGCGGGATCCGTTCGACGACGGTCTGGAACTCGCATCTGAGGCGATCCGCGTGATCAGGCGCGGCTGGGCCGAGAGCACCGCCGGTCGTCGCGCGCAGCGCCTGGCGCGCAGCGGCGCCGCCTGAGCGGGCCCGGAATCAGGGCGCGCTCGCGGCCGGCGGGGACCAGAACTGGCGCGGTGCCGACTTCACGGCCGCGACGACGGTCCGCTGGAACCAGCTCAGGGCCGGGCTCTCGTGACTGGTGGCGCGGGCGTACAGCCGCACCTCGATCGGATCCAGCTCGACGGGAAGCCGGCGGGCGACGAGAGGCCATGTCTGGACCCAGTTCTCGGCGAGGCTCGACGGGACGACCGCGACCCAGGGGCCGGTGTGCAGCAGGCCCGGGATGGTCGAGAAGTGGCCGACCACCAGGCTCGGCGAGTACCGCAGCCCGACGCGGTCGAGCGCGGTGCTGATGCCCGGCGCCGCGGAGTCGCCCGACGTGGCCAGGTGCTGAGCGCTCAGGAACGCCGCACGCGGGACGCGCGTGTGACGGGCGAGCGGGTGCGAGTCCGACATGAGCAGCACATAGCGCTCGGATTTGAGGATCTCGCCGACGAACTCGCCGGGTGGCGGCGTCGAGGCGATCGCGAGATCCACCTTTCCGCGAGAGAGCCACTCCGGCAGCGCCCGCACGTCCAGCGGCACCACTTCGAGCGTGATGCCCGGGCCGGTGCGGGCGAGCGCTTCGAGGATGGCGGGCAGGAAGCCGACCTCGCCCAGCTCGGAGAGGGCCAGCCGGAACCGATGCGTCGACGTACCGGGGTCGAACTCCGCCACTCCGGCGATCGCAGTCTCGATACGGGCGAGCGCGGCGTGGAGCTCCGGATAGAGGCTCTGAGCGGCCGGAGTGGCGCGCAGCACGCGGCCTTCGCGGCGGAACAGTGGGTCGCCGAGCTCGCGCCGCATTCGCGCCAGCGATTGACTCACCGCCGACTGCGTCACGAACAGCCGCTGCGCCGCTGCTGTCGCGGTCCCGGTCTCGTAGACGGCGACGAAGACTCGCAGCAGGTTCAGGTCCATCGGCGGAGCACCGTTCGGTCGAGTCAGCGCGGACTATTAGCGCAACTGATTCTAACTGTGACGAATGGTAAGTGCAGGTTCATCTCGACCTCGCAAGAATGGCACGAAGCCGGTCGGCAACGAGGCCGTCGGCGTCGATCAAGGAGGCTCGACCGATGAAGACGCGTGAGATGTGGATCCGGCGACTGGCCGCCCCGGCGTTCGCGGGAGTGGTTGCGGCCGGGCTGCTGGCCGGCTGTTCGTCGGACGCCGGGACCGCACCGTCGGAAGCCGCTGAGTCCGGCGCCGGCGGTGAGACCGAGGTCGTCGAAGTCGCGGTGCTGCCGACCTCGAACATGGCCGCCGTGCACCTCGGCGTGCAGGAGGGCTTCTTCGCAGACGAGGGCCTCGAACTGAACATGACCACGGTCGGCGGCGGCGCCGAGATGGTCGCCGGACTCCAGGCGGGCTCGTTCGACTTCGTCGCCGTCGGCTACGTGCCGCTCTTCACCGCCGCGGCCAACGGACTGCCGCTCGTGATGATCTCGGCCAACGATGTCGGCGGTGCCACGGCAGAAGAGGAATGGCAGACCGTCGTGGCCGGGGCCGACTCCGACGTGCAGTCCGTCGAGGATCTCGAGGGCGCGACGATCGGGGTGAACGCGCTCAAGGGCGTCGCCGAGGCGACGATCCGCGCATCGCTGCAGCAGCAGGACGTCGACGACTCCACCGTGCAGTTCGTCGAGGTTCCCTTCTCGGAGGTGCCCGCGGCGGTCGCGAACGGGACGGTCGACGCGGCGTTCGCGAGTGAGCCGTTCATCACGCAGACCCTCGCGGACGGAGGCCGGATCGTGGACACCCCGTCGTACAACCTGGGGGAGAACTTCCCGAACGGCGTGTGGGCGACCACGCGTGACCTCGTCGAGTCATCTCCTGACGTCGTCGATCGATTCGCCCGGGCGATCGCCGCATCGATCGATTACGCCGTGGAGAATCCGGATGCCGTGCGTGAGATCCTGCCGACGTACACGGCGCTGACACCCGAGCTCGCGGACGAGATCCGCCTCCCGATCTTCCGGTCCGAGCTCGACCGCCCGCAGCTGGAGAAACTCGGGGAGCTGCTCATGGACTTCGGGGTCATCGACGAAGCTCCGAACCTCGACGAGCTCACTCGCGACTGAGTCGCCGTCGTGACTGTGTCCGCACCGCAGCAGCGCGCGAAGGAGGACGTGCGCCCGCTGCGGGGGCCCACGGAGGCGGGCCCCGTCGCCCGGGCATGGCGCGGGATCTCATCGCTGGGCGGTGCTCTCGTGATCGTCCTGACGGTCGAGGTGCTGGCACGGCTCGATGTGCTGCCGTCCCGGTACCTGCCGCCGCCGAGCGTGGTGCTGACCCGCCTCTTCGAAGCGATGGCGGAGCCCGTGTTCTGGCAGGCCACCGCGATGACCGTGATCGGCTGGTTCCTCTCGCTCACGATCGCCACGCTGGTGGCGGTTCCGCTGGGCGTGCTGCTCGGCACGAGCGAGCTCGCCCACCGTGCGACCCGGCCGATCGTCGAGTTCCTGCGTCCGGTGCCCTCCGTCGCGCTGATTCCCCTGGTCTTCCTGCTCTTCCGGCCGGGCTCGATGGACGGGAAGGTGTTCCTCGCGGCCTTCGCGGCGACGTGGCCGCTCCTCATCCAGGTCATCTACGGGGTCCGGGCGATCAATCCGATCCAGCTCGCGACCGCGCGATCCTTCCAGATCGGTCGCGTGCGCTCGTTCTTCCGCGTCGTGATCCCCGCCGCCACCCCGTACCTGGCGACCGGCCTGCGCATCGCGTCGTCGGTGGCGCTCATCCTGACCGTCACCGGCGAGATCATCATGGGCGCACCCGGGATCGGGCTCGAGATCAACCGTGCACGCGAGGGCGGCGACGTCCCGCTGATGTACGCCTACGTGATCGTGGGCGGCGTGCTCGGTGTGGTGCTCAACCTGCTGTTCGCCGCCCTCGAGCGGAAGGTGCTGCACTGGCACGTCTCACAGCGGAGCGCGCGGCGATGAGACTCAAGAGCGGTGTCTACATCGCGGCCGAGGTGCTCACGCCCATCGTCGTGGTGCTCCTCGTCCTGTGGTTCACCAACGCGCAGTCGAACTTCTTCCTGCCGCCGCTGCAGGACGTCGTCGGCGCCTTCATCGACAACTGGCTCTTCACGCTCGTGCCCAGCGAGCTCCTCCCGAGCCTCTTCCGGCTGTTCACGGGATACCTCATGGCGGTCGTGCTCGGCGTGGGCGTCGGCATCCTGATCGGCAAGGTGCCGGCGATCCGGCGCCAGGCCACTCCGGTGATCGAGTTCCTGCGTGCGATCCCGCCGCCCGCTCTCCTGCCGTTCACGCTGATCGCCTTCGGCACCGGCGACGAGGCGAAGATCATCCTGATCGCACTCGTGTGCGTCTGGCCGATCCTGCTGAACACGGTGGACGGGATCACCGGCGTGGACGCCACGCTGCGCGAGACCGGTGCCAGCTATCGGATCGGCCGCTGGGACACGCTGTGGCGCATCGACCTCCGCGCCGCCGGCCCGCAGATCTTCGCGGGCATGCGGGCCGCGCTGCCGCTCGCCCTCATCATCATGGTGATCAGCGAGATGGTGGGAGCGACCAACGGGGTCGGGTTCTTCATCGTCCAGTCCCAGCGCACCTTCGCGATCCCGGACATGTGGTCGGGCATCATCCTGCTCGGCATCCTCGGCTACACGCTCAACCTGCTCTTCACCCTCATCGAACGCGGCGTGCTCGCGTGGCACCGCGGCTCGCGTGCCGAGGCCCGTTGACCCATGGAGGAACACTGGTGCTTGCTCTGAAGAACGTCTCCAAACGCTACGGGGATGCCGCGACCGGAACACTCGCGGTGAAAGATCTGACCTTCACCGTCGGTGAGAACGAGGTGGTCACGATCGTCGGTCCGTCGGGCTGTGGCAAGACCACCGTGCTGAAGCTGATGGCGGGTCTGCTCGAACCCAGCAGCGGGAGCATCACCGTCGACGGGCAGGAGGTCGTCCGGCCTCCGGAAGCGGTCGCGCTCGTCTTCCAGGACTACGTCAACTCGCTCTACCCGTGGATGACGGTCGGGCAGAACGTCGAGTTCCCGCTCACGCGCAAGGTGCGCGATCGGGCCGCCCGTCGCGATCGCGTCGCGACGGCGGTGGAGTCGGTCGGGCTCGCGGGCTTCGAGGACCGCTACCCCTGGCAGCTCTCCGGCGGGATGCAGCAGCGCGTGGCGATCGCGCGCGGGCTGGCGTACCAGCCGCAGATCCTGCTGATGGACGAGCCTTTCGGCGCGCTCGACGCCCAGACCCGCGCCGACCTGGAGGATCTCGTGCTGCAGGTGCGCCACGCCTTCAAGATCACGATCGTCTTCGTGACACATGACATCGACGAGAGCGTCTATCTCGCGGACAGGGTCCTGGTGATGGGTCCGCGGCCCACCTTCATCGAAGCGGATCTCGCGGTCGACCTCCCGTCGCCGCGCGACCAGATCGAGACCAAGGAACTCAGCGAGTTCGCCCGCGTCCGCGGCGACGTCTATCGCCGCATCCGTCGCTCCAGCGAATTGATGCGCACCGGGAACACGCAGGCCACGACGTGAAGGCGTCGTCGCCGAAGACCAGCCCACTTCGAGGAGGAGCAGAAGGATGATGGACACACTCACAGTCGGCGAGGCGGTCGGCCGAGCCCTCGCCGGGCGTGGCGTCGCCCACGTCTTCGGCGTCGTGGGCAGCGGCAACTTCATGGTCACGCACGGTCTCGTCGCGGCGGGCGTTCCGTTCACCGCGGCACGGCACGAGATGGGCGCGGCCTGCATGGCGGATGCCTACACCCGTCTGACCGATCGAGTCGCCGCGGTGAGCGTGCATCAGGGCTGCGGCCTGACCAACGCGATGACGGGGATCGGCGAGGCGGCGAAATCGAACACGCCCATCCTGGTGATCTCGGGCGACGCTGCGGTCGGTGACACGATCGGCAACTTCGCGATCGATCAGGACGCCCTGGTCGCGTCCGTGGGGGCGGTGCCCCGACGCATCCATTCGGCGAAGACCGCCGTCGCGGACGCCGTCGCGGCCTACGACTACGCCGTGCGCCACCGCGCCGCCGTCGTGCTCTCGCTACCGGTCGACCTGCAGGCGGAGCCGTGCCCCGAGATCCCGGAGATCGACGCGGCGCCCCGAGTGATTCCCGCCGGCGCATCCACGGCAGGACTCTCCGAACTGGTGGAGGTGCTGGCTCTCGCCGAGCGCCCGGTGATCCTCGGGGGGCGAGGCGCCCGCCACGCCGCGACGGAACTGAGCGCCCTCGCGGCTCAGACGGGTGCGATCCTCGCACCGTCGGCGGCGGCGCGAGGTCTCTTCGCCCACGAGGAGTGGGGCCTGGACGTCATGGGCGGGTTCGCCAGCCCTGTCGCACGGGAGTTGATCCGTGACGCCGATGTGCTCGTCGCCTTCGGCGTCGCGCTCAACCAGTGGACGGCGCACCGCGGAACGCTGACGGTGCAGCCCACCCTGGTGCAGATCGACGACCGGCCGGAGGCGTTCGGCAAGCACCGCGACGTGACGTTCGGCGTCATGGGAGACACCGCCGCCGTGGCCGCGGCCGCCACGGCGCTCCTCGCAGAGCGCGGACCCGCGCGCGTCGGCTACCGCACCCCGCAGACGGCCGAGCGACTGCGACGCGGCCGGTACTGGGTGCAGGACCTTCCCGAAGAGCAGGAGCACCCGGACCGGATCGGACCCGCCGCGCTCAGCGCTGCCCTGGACGCCATGCTGCCGATGGAGCGGGTCGTCGTCCCCGACGGCGGGAACGTGAATTTGTATCCCGGGGCCTTCCTGCGCGTGCCGGATGAGCGCGGGTTCGTCATGCCGCTGTCGTTCCAGTCGATCGGCCTGGGGCTGGCCAACGGAATCGGCGCGGGGATCGCCCGTCCCGACCGCATGGCCGTCGTGGGCACCGGGGACGGCTCGTTCCTGATGGGAGCCGTCGAACTCGATACCGCGGTGCGTGCCAGGCTGGGCATGGTCGTCATCGTCTACAACGACGACGCGTACGGCGCCGAGGTGCACATCTTCGCTGACCAGCCGGAGAAGCACGGCATCGTGCGCTTTCCCGAGACCGACATCGCGGCGGTCGCCCGCGGGTTCGGATGCGACGGCGTGACGGTGCGCACTCTGGGCGACCTCGGCGCGGTGCAGGAATGGCTCGACGGCCCGCGAGACCGGCCGCTCGTGATCGACGCGAAGATCGCCGGCGACCCGTCGCCGCTGATGGCCGAGCACGCGATGCACTGACGGACGCGCGGCCTCAGAGGACGGCGTCGAGGAAGGCCGTCAGGTCCGCGGCCCACAGTTCCGGCTCCTCCCACGGGCCGAAGTGGCCACCTTGGGCGACGACGGTGAAGTGCCGGACGTCGAAGAACCGCTCCGCGTACTCCCGCGGCGGACATGCGATGTCGTGGCCGAAGAGTGTGAATCCGGTCGGCGCGGACGGCCGACGCGTGTCGTCCCGGCGCTCGAGCGCGCCCTCCCGGTAGTGGCGCGCCGCCGACCCGGCCGTCTGGGTGAGCCAGTACAGCGAGACCCAATCCGCGATCTCGTCAGGAGTGAATCTGCGGAAGACGTCGCCGGAGCAGTCGCTCCACGCGCGCAGCTTCTCGATGATCCATGAGGCCAGGCCGATCGGAGAGTCGTTGAGCGCGAAGGCCAGGGTCTGCGGCTTGGTGCGCTGCAGTGCCGCGTAGGCGCCTTCGTCGGCGAACCACGACGCCATGCCGTCCAGAAAGGCACGTTCGGCCGGGGAGGCCCTCGCCGGGTCGACGGTATAGCGATGCCAGGCGGGTACGTCGCCGAGGTGCAGCGCCGTGACCCGATCCGGATGCCTCGTGGCGAGCGCTTCCGCGACGGTGCTGCCGAGATCGGCGCCGTGGACAGCGAAGTGATCGATTCCCAGCGCGGACATGACCGTGGCGAATCGGTCGGCGATCCGGCTCGGGCCGGCGCCGGGGTGGCGAGGGCGGTCGGAGAACCCGAAGCCGGGGAGCGAGGGGATCACGAGGTCGAACCGGTCGGCGAGCAGCGGGATGGCCTTCTCGAACCGGGGGAATCCGTCGGGCCACCCGTGGATGAGCATGAGAGGGGTGCGCCCCGGCGTTCCCGCGCGCATCACGTGGACCTGTCCTCCCTCCGTCGGGACGAGGTACTGAGCGAACCCGTTCCACCGTTCCTGCGATGCGCTCCAGTCGTATTCGTTCTGCCAGTGGGCCGCGAACTCGCGGAGCACGGCCGGCGGCGTGCCCCACGACCAGTCCGCCGCCGCGCCGGTGACGTCGTCCGGCCAGCGCGTGCGTGACACTCGCGAGCGGAGATCGTCGACGGCCGTCGCGGGAACCTCGATGCGGAACGGGATCACGGTGCCACCGTAGCGGTGGCACCCGAAGCGGCCCCGGGCGACGGCATCCGATATTCAACGATTTCATGACGGGCGTCACGAAACACTTGACAATTGGGAGGGTGTGGGCGCACCATGACTTCAGTCCGGCACGCCGTGGTGAGGACCCGACACACGTCGAGAGCACCCGGCGGCCGGTGAACCCGAGCACCGTCCCCGAGAGGCCCGTCAATGAAGAAGAGTCTTGCCGTCATCGGCGTCGTCGCAGCCGCCGCACTCGCCCTGGCCGGCTGCACCGATTCCGGTGCACCCGCCAACACGTCCACCGCTGAGCCGGACACCGACTCCGGCGAGCTGACGACCGTCCGCGTCGCCGCGCTGCCCATCGCCGAGACGGGGGCCCTGTGGGCCGCCATGGAGGAGGGGATCTTCGAGGAGCACGGACTCGAGATCGAGGTCGTGCCCGCCCAGGGCGGCGCGAACGCCATCCCGGCGCTCATCAGCGGCGACATCCAGTTCGCCATCGGCCAGCCCTTCGGGCCCATCCGCGCCGACCTGCAGGATCTCGGCGTCGTCATCGTCGGCAACTACGCCAACAGCCTCGCCGAGGGCACCGACGTCAACGCGGTCGTCGCCCTGGGCGACTCCGGCATCACGCGTCCCGCCGACCTCGCCGGCAAGAAGGTGTCGGTCAACACACTCGGCGCCGCGGGTGACCTGACCATCCGCAAGGCCGTGCAGGACGACGGCGGCGACCCCTCGACGATCGAGTTCGTCGAGGTGGCGTTCCCGGACGTTCCCGCTCAGCTCGAGGCCGGCACGATGGACGCCGCGTGGGCACCCGACCCGTTCCGCGGCATGATCGTCGGCGCCGGTGGCGTCGAGGTCGTCGCGCCGTACCAGGCCACCATCCCCGGTCTCACAGTGCTCACGAGCATCACGACGCAGGCGCTCCTCGACGAGGATCCCGACCTGGTCGCGGCGTACTCCGAGGCGATGGCCGAGGCGCTGGAATGGGCCGCCGGCAACGAAGAGGCCGTGCGCGCCGCGATCGCCACCAACCTCGAGATCCCCGAGGAGGCCGCCGCCGGCATCACCCTGCCGGAGTTCACGTGGGACCTCGCCGACGCGGGCATCGAAGAACTCGGCACGCTGGCCGTCGAGTTCGAGTACATCGACGCCGAACCGGAGTGGGACCGCCTGCTGCAGCAGCAGTAGGAGTGAAGACGACCGGTCCCCACACCCCTCCGAGGCGCCGCTGGCGCGTCGCCCGGAGCCTCCGGGCCGCGTGAGCCCAGCCTCGCGCGGACCGGAGTGTGAGGCATCCGGTCGCCCTCCCGCCCCCGATCGTGCTCCCGACGTAGCGAAACCGAACGGATCGACCTTCATGGCCACCGCTGACGCTCCGATGATCGTCGCCGCCCCGCCCGAGCCTCTGCCCCGCGGGCGTCGTGCCCGGCGCAACCGCGGCCTGCGCAAGCTCGCGCTCGGCGTCGCCGGAATCGTGGGATTCCTGCTGATCTGGCAGCTGCTGCCGATCCTAGGGATCGTGAACCCGGCGTACTTCCCGACGGCGACCGAGACGATCGCGCAGCTGTTCGTCGAGTTCCGCGATCTGGAGTTCTGGCGCAACGTCGGCCGCACGCTGACCTCGTGGGGCATCGGACTGCTGATTGCGACGGTGCTCGCTGTCGTGCTGGGCACGGTCATCGGCCTGGTGCCGTTCCTGCGGCGCGCGACCCACACGACGGTGGAGTTCCTGCGGCCGATCCCGTCGGTGGCGCTGATTCCGCTCGCGATCCTGATGTTCGGCTATCAGCTGCAGGCGGCGCTGCTGATCATCGTCTTCGCGAGCTTCTGGCAGGTGTTCATCCAGGTGCTCTACGGCGTGGCCGACGTGGATGCCGTCGCTCGCGACACGGCACGCAGCTTCGGGCTGTCGCGGGGTTCGCGCATCGTCAACCTGGTGTTCCCGACGGCGCTGCCGTACCTCATGACGGGTCTGCGCCTGGCCGCCACCGTCGCACTGATCCTGGCCATCACGGCGGAGATGTTCATCAACGTCCCCGGGCTGGGCCGCGCGATCATGTTCGCGCGCGAAGCCGGCCAGTGGACCACGGTCTACGCGCTGGTGATCGTGACCGGCATGCTCGGGCTGCTCGTCAACCTGGTGTTCCGCGCGATCGAGCGCCGTTCGCTGTCGTGGCACCAGTCGGTGCGAGGGGAGGAGGTCCTGTGACCCTTTACACGAGCACGGTCATCACCCCGCGCCGCCCGTCCCGCGCGTGGGCGAAGTTCGGCGAGAACACCGCCTACGCACTCGGGCTGCCGATCCTCCTCCTGGTGATCTGGGGGATCTGGTCGTCGGTCTCGCCGGCGCCGTTCTTCCCGAGCCCTCTGGTCATCGCCGAGGCCTTCGTCGAGACGTGGGTCGGGCCGGCGTTCTTCGCCGACGTGCTGCCGAGCCTCGGGCGCCTGGCGATCAGCATCGTGCTGGCGGTCGTGCTCGGCATCGCGGCGGGCACCGTCATCGGGCTGGTGCGCTGGCTGCGCGAACTGCTGGAGCCGATCTTCGAGTTCTTCCGCGCCGTGCCGCCGCCGGTGCTGATCCCCATCGTCGCGGTGCTGGTCGGAGCCAACGACACGATGAAGATCGTGGTGATGGTCACCGGCGCGGTGTGGCCGGTGCTGCTCAACACGATCGAGGGCGTCCGTGCGACCGACTCGGTCATGACCGAGACGGCGCGATCCTTCGCGATCACGTCGGGGGAGCGGCTGCGGTACCTCGTCCTTCCGTCGGCGAGCCCGCGGATCATGACGGGCGTGCGGCAGTGCCTGTCGATCGCGCTCATCCTGATGGTCATCTCGGAGATGTTCTTCTCCTCATCCGGACTTGGGTACCGGATCGTCTACTTCCAGCGCAACTACCTCATCGCCGAGATGTGGAGCGGCATCGTGCTGCTCGGGCTCATCGGCGTGCTGCTCGCGGTGATCTTCGGGTTCGCCGAGCGGCGCGTGCTGCGCTGGTACCACGGAATCAAGGAGGTCGAGCGTGCCTGAAGCGCTTCTCAAGGTCGAGCACCTGCGCAAGGTCTACGAATCCTCGACGGGCAACGTCGAGGCGATCGGCGACATCAGCTTCGAGATGGATGCCGGCGAACTGGTGTGCATCGTCGGTCCGTCGGGCTGCGGCAAGACCACGCTGCTGAAGTGCATCGCGGGGCTGCTGAAGCCCACGGACGGGCTGGTCGAGCTGGACGGCAAGCGCGTCACGGCGCCGCCGCCGAACATGGCGCTGGTGTTCCAGGAGTACGGCCGAAGCCTCTACCCGTGGTTGACCGTGCGCGGCAACGTCGAGCTGCCGCTCAAGCACAAGAAGCTCTCGCGCACCGAACGGGACCGGCTGATCGACGACGCGCTCACCGCGGTCGGGCTCGAACACGCCGCCCGCAGCTACCCGTGGCAGCTGTCGGGCGGGATGCAGCAGCGCGTCGCGATCGCCCGCGCGGTGGCGTACCAGCCCGAGGTGCTCATCATGGACGAGCCGTTCGCGGCGGTCGACGCGCAGACCCGCGCCGACCTCGAAGACCTCGTCCGCACCCTGCACCGCGAGCGGGGCATGTCGATCCTGTTCGTGACCCACGACATCGACGAGTCTGTCTACCTCGGCCAGCGCGTGGTGGTGCTGTCGAAGTCACCGACGTGGGTGCAGGAAGACCTCGCGATCGACCTCGCTCCCGAGCGCGACCAGATCACCACGCGTGCCCTGCCCCGGTTCACCGAGCTGCGCACGCACGTGTACGAGCAGATCCAGCGTGCGAAGCGGGGCGAGGCCATCCGCCCGGGTGCGGCGTGACTTCCTCCCTCGCATCGCAGATGCTGGGCGAGACGGATGCCGAGACCTCCGTCCTCACTCGCAAGCCACGCCAGCTGCTGCTCGCCTTCTTCGGCGAGTACGTGTGCGATCGCTACTTCGAGCCGCTTCGGGCGAGCGTCCTCATCGGGGCGCTCGAGAGCGCCGGCGTCGCGGCATCCGCGGTCCGCACCAATCTCGACCGCATGGTGCACAGCGGAATGCTCGAGCGGCGGCGGCTCGGCCGTGAGATCGGATTCGAGCTGACCTCGCACGGCAGCGAGGTGCTGCGTGAGGCATCCGGTCGCGTCAACGGACCGACCCCGTTCGAACCGCAGGGGGAAGGCTGGACCGTCGTGACCTTCAGCGTGCCCGAGCACATGCGCACGCTGCGGCACCGTCTCCGCGCGGCGCTCACGTGGTCGGGATTCGCGGTGCTGCGCGACGGTCTGTGGATCGCGCCCGGCGCCGTCGATCTGGCGAGCGCCCTCGACGCGATCATCCCCGATCTGCCGCCCGGATCGGTCAACGCGTTCGCCGCGTCCGAGCTCGACGGCTTCCCGATGGCAGAAGCGGTGCGCACGGCCTGGGATGTGGAGCGCATCCGCGACGCCCACCACGAGTTCATCGCGCACTGGGAGCGTGAGGACTCGGCATCCGATCTTCCCCCGCTCACCACGCGGACGGTCCTGGTCGCCGACTGGCTCGCGCTGCTGCGGATCGACCCGCGGCTGCCGCGTCAGTACATGGGCGAGGACTGGCCCGCCGATCGCTCGTACGAGCTGTTCACCCGCCGCCACCGCGAGTTCGCATTCCCCGCCGTGCGCGACTTCGCCGCCCTCGTCGGCTGAGCCGGCGCCCCTCAGTCGCTGCTGAAGCGAGCGCGCAGGTCGGCCTTGCGCACCTTGCCCGAGGCGGTGCGGGGCAGATCCTCGACCACCACGACGTTCTTGGGCAGCTTGTAGCGTGCAAGCAGGCCGTCCAGGTGGGAGCGGACCTTCTCGGTGTCGACGTCGGCGCCCTCCTTGAGGGTGACGACCGCCCACGGCACCTCGCCCCATCGGTCGTCCGGCACACCGACGACGGCGACACCCGAGATGCCCTCGATGTCGGAGATGAGGTTCTCGACCTCGGCGGGGTAGATGTTCTCACCGCCCGAGATGATCATGTCTTTCAGGCGGTCGGCGATGTAGAGGTAGCCGTCGGCGTCGAGGTAGCCCAGATCGCCGGAGCGGAACCACCCGTCGTCGGTGAAGGCCTCGGCCGTCGCCTCGGGCAGTCCGTGATACCCGAGGAAGACGTTCGGTCCCGTGATCTCGATCTCGCCCACGGTGCCGCGCGGAACCATGTCGCCGTGCTCGTCGGCGATCCGCACCTCGGTGAAGAAGTGCGGCAGACCGACGCTGCCCTGCTTCTCACGGGTCATCGCCGGAGAGAGCGAGGTCGCCCCGGGGGAGGTCTCGGTCATGCCGTAGCCCTGCGAGAACGACAGCCCGCGTTCCTCATAGGCGTTCAGGATGCGTGTGGGTACGGCCGAGCCACCGCACGTCAGCTTCTGCAGCGTCGACAGGTCGGTGCGGGCCCAATCGGGGTGGTCGGCCATCATCTGGTAGGTCGTCGGCACGCCGCTGAGCATCGTGATCCCGTGCTGCTGGATCAGCCCGAGCGCCCGGCCGGGTTCGAACCCCTTCTCGAGCACGAGCGTCGCGCCCTTGAGGATGACGGGCAGCGCACCCATGCCGAGCGACGCGACGTGGAAGAGGGGCGAGATCATGAGCGACACGTCCGTCGAGACGACGTCGTAGTCCACGATGCAGTTCAGCGCGACCCAGGTGAGGTTGCCGTGCGTGAGCACCGCGCCCTTGGGGCGTCCGGTCGTACCCGAGGTGTAGATGATCGCGGCGGGATCGTCGAGGTCGACATCGGCGACGGTGTGACCGGCGGTCGCCTCGGCGACCAGGCGCGCGAGGCCCGGGCTCTCGGGAACACCCTCTCCGGTCACGATGACCTGGGCGATCCGCCCGGCCTCGACGCCCGGCATCGCCCGGTCGAGGAACTCCGGGTCGAGGACCAGCGCTCGAGCGCCGGAGTCCACCAGCACGTGCTGCATCTCGGGGGCGGCGAGCCGGGTGTTGATCGGCACGAACACGGCGCCCAGCTGCGCCGCCGCGAACATGACCTGCAGGAACTGCGGGCTGTTCTCGCCGATGTAGGCCACCGCGTCACCCTTGCCGATGCCGCGGTGGGCGAGCACCGCGGCGACGCGGTCTGCGGCATCCGCGAACTGCCGGTACGTCAGCTGCGCGCCATCGAAGATGACGGCGGGCTTGTCGGGGTTGCGCAGCCGCCGCTTGGCGAGCCAGAAACCCAGTCCCTTGTTGTGCATCGTTGCGGGGTCCTCTCCTTCGAGGCGCGAGCGACGGTGGATCAGGCGTAGAAGCGGTACAGGCCTCGTGCCACGACCGCGGGCTTGTCGGCGCCCTCGATCTCGATGGTCTGGTCGACGGCGAACTGATAGCCCCCGCGGACCTCGGTGACCTCGGCGATGATCGCGTTCATCCGGACGCGAGCCCCCACCTTCACCGGGGAGACGAAGCGCACCTTGTCCAGCCCGTAGTTGACCCTGGTGCCGACGCCGGTCACATCGAACAGCTCGGACCAGAACTTCACGGTGAGCGACAGCGACAGATAGCCGTGTGCGATGGGTCCGCCGAACGGACCGGAGGCCGCACGCTCGGGATCGACGTGGATCCACTGGTGGTCGTCGGTGGCGTCGGCGAAGAGGTTCACGCGGTCCTGCGTGACCTCGAGCCACTCCGACCAGCCGAGGTCGGTTCCGGCCATTCCGGCGACATCGGCGTAGGCGACGGTGGTGGTCATGGGGTGTCCTTACTCTGTGGGGCGTGAGGTTTGCGGGGTGGCGGATGCTGTCAGCCCGAGCAGACGCGCGGCGTTGGCCTTGAGGATGCCGGGCATGACCTCGGGCTTGAGCGTCGTCTGCTCGACGTCGCGTCGCCAGCGGTCGGGGGTCAGCAGCGGAAAGTCCGAGCCGAAGAGGACGCGGCTCTTGAGGTAGGAGTTCGCCGCGCGCACGAGCTGTTCGGGGAAGTACTTGGGGCTCCAGCCCGACAGGTCGATCCAGGTGTTGTGCTTGTGGGTCGCCACCGAGAGGGCCTCGTCCTGCCACGGGACGGAGGGGTGGGCCATGATGATCTGCAGCTCCGGGAACTGCGCGGCCACCGGGTCCAGCAGCATCGGGTTCGACAGGCCGAGGCGGAAGCCCCGCCCTCCTGGCAGCCCGGCGCCGATCCCGGTCTGGCCGGTGTGGAACAGGGCGACGACGCCGGCCTGCTCCAGCGCGCCGTAGAGCGGGAAATGAGCCTCGTCCGACGGGTCGAACCCCTGCACGGTCGGATGGAACTTGAAGCCGCGTACGCCGTGGTCTTCGATGAGGCGCCGGGCGTCGTCGAGCGCGGACGCCTTGCGAGGGTCGACTGAGCCGAACGGGATCAGGACATCGTTGTTGCGTGCGGCGCCCTCGGCCACCTCGGCGCTCGAGATGGGTGCGTGCCCGAGGTTCGTCTCGGCGTCGACGGTGAACACCACGGCCGCCATACGGCGCTCGCGGTAGTAGGCCGCGATGGAGTCGAGGTCGGGGTTCGGTCCGTCGGTCGAGAAGTACTTCGCCGCTGCCGCCGACAGATCGTCGGGCAGCGACGCGTGGCCGTGCCCGTCGACCTCGATGTGCACGTGGACATCGATCGCGTCGATCGCGTCGACGTCGATGGCGGATTCGTACCGGGTCATGTCAGGATGCCGGGCGCTGCAGCTCTTCGGGCAGCGGCGGGAACTTCTCGCCCACGGTCTGCAGGTCTCCCAGGGCGTCGGCGAAACCGGTGATGAGGTCGTCGTACGACCAGCCGCCGTCGCTGTAGGCGGTGGCGACGGGCTCGGGGTGCGACCACAGCTGCAGCCTGTCGCCGCCGATGCCGATGGCCTGGCCGGTGACCGAGGCGGCGGCATCCGATGCCAGATAAGCGATGAGCCCCGCGACATCGTCCGACGTCCCGAAGCCCAGGTCGTGGCGGAAGAACGGGGGCATGGCCTCGCCCTTCTCGTCGGCCTCGACCGCGGCGGCGAAGTACGGGACCGTGGCCGTCATGGCCGTCGCGGCGACGGGGATGACCGCGTTCGCCGTGATGCCGGCCTTCTTGAGCTCGAGCGCCCACGTGCGGACCATGCCGACGATGCCGGCCTTGGCGGCGGCGTAGTTGGTCTGGCCGAAGTTGCCGCGCTGCCCGGTGGGGGAGCCGATGCAGATGATCCGCCCGGGGATCTCGTTGGCGCGCATATAGGTGGCCGCCTCGCGCACGCACGTGAAGGTGCCGCGCAGGTGGACGCCGATGACCGTGTCGAAGTCGTCGTCGCTCATCTTCCACAGCACCGTGTCGCGCAGGACGCCGGCGTTGGTGACGAGGATGTCGAGCCGCCCGTACGTGTCGACGGCGGTCTGCACGAGCTGCTTCGCGGTCTCGGTCGGACCGACCGGCGCGACGACGGCGACCGCCTTGCCCCCGGCGGACTCGATCGAGGCGACCGCGTCGGCGGCCGTGGCCTCGTCGACGTCGTTCACGACGACCGCGGCGCCCTGGCGTGCGAGTTCCTGCGCGTAGGCGAGGCCCAAGCCGCGACCCGAGCCGGTGACGATGGCGACTTTGCCTTCGAGTGACATGCGTGACTCCCTTGTGTCCTGCGCAGCGCGTCCTGTCTACGTGTCGGTGCCTATTGAAGTCGCAATGGTTGAGATTGTCAATCGTTTGCTTCATCCACGAAGTGGGCTACGATCTGTGCATGCCGAAACCCGCCGACGTCGCCGCGACCGGACTGCGCGCATCGGCGCTGACCGACGACCTGAGCTTCCTGCTCGCCCGCGCCAATGCGATCGCACTGTCGGCCGGCAACGCGGCGCTCGCCGAGCACGGGTTGAAGGCGCGTTCGTACTCCGTGCTGTCGCTCGCCGCCGACGGCGCGGGCCCCTCGCAGCGCGAGCTCGCCGAATTCCTCCGGCTGGATCCGAGTCAGGTCGTCAGCCTCGTCGACGATCTGCAATCCCGCGGCCTCGTCGAGCGTCGCCCCGACCCCGCGGACCGGCGTGCCAACGTCGTCATCGCGACGGACGCCGGCCGCTCTCTCGCCGCCGCCGCGCGCGACTCGGCCCGGTCGGCCGAGGAGCGCGTGCACGCGCAGCTCTCTGCCGACGAGCGTCAGACCCTCACCGACCTGCTGCGCGCCCTGGCCTTCCCCGACGCCTGAGGCCGCGGCATCCGTTCTCTCGGCTACCGGCTGTCGAGGACGTACCGGTCGCGGCCGGCGAAGACGCCCACCACCGTCAGCAACACGAGCACCGCGAGCAGGAGCGACAGCGAAGCGGTCCAGCCGCCGGTGAGGCTGTGCAGCCAGCCGAACACGACCGGTCCCATCGCGGCGATGACGTAGCCGACCGACTGGGACATGCCCGACAGCGCCGACGCGGCGTCGTGGTCCCGGGCGCGCTGCGCCATCAGGGTGAGCGACATGCCGAGCGTCGCGCCGGACGACAGGCCGAGCAGCGGCGTCCAGACGAGGATCGCGCCGGGCGCGAGCATGAGCCCGGCGGCGCCGACGATCGCGAGCGACGGGATGAGGGCCGGTGCGAAGCGCTCGATGCGCCCGCGCAGCACCAGCGGGAGCAGGAGCGATCCGGCCAGCGAGAACAGCTGGTAGACCATCACGTCGACGCCCGCGACGACCTCGCTGCGCCCGGTGGACATCGAGATCGCGGCGAGCCACGTGACGAGCATGTAGAACATGGACGCCTGCAGTCCCATGTACGCGGCGACGAGCCAGGCCAGCGGATCCGTCCAGATGCCGGTGCGACCGTGCTGCGACGCCGACCGCGAGTGCGCCCGGCGCCCTCGGTGCGCCCACCACCAGACCGCGATCGCGAACGGGAGCAGGATGCCGCCGGTCACGAGCAGTGCGATGCGCCATCCCGCCGGGTCGCCGCCCAGCTCGACGTGCGAGATCGGCACGACCACGCCCGACGAGATCGCTCCGAATCCCGCGAGCAAGGCGGTGTACAGCGCCGTGACGGCCGGCACGTGACCGGCGAAATCGCGCTTGACCACCGATGGCATGAGCACGTTGATGATGGCGATCCCGATGCCGATGACGGCCGTGCCGATCCACAGGCTCACGACGGGCCCCGGCAGGGATCGCACCACGGTGCCCGCCAGCAGCACCACCAGCGACCACAGCAGCACGCGCGGCTGGCCGAAACGGCGGCTCAGATCGTGTGCCAGCGGTGAGAACAGGGCCCAGGCGACGAGCGGCACCGCCGCGAGCACACCCAGCGTCGAGATTGTCATCCCGGTGTCGGCGCCGATCTGATCGAGCAGCGGGCCGAGCCCGGTGATCGTCGGGCGCATGTTGGCGGCCACGAGGCACACCGCGGCGATCAGCAGCGCGGCCGAGGTCGCACGCGATCCGGAGGGCGGCGGGATGATCCGCGACGGTGAGGCCATGGATACCGGACTATAGCCGAGCCCCATCGCCGCGCCGCGCGCGGTTCTCGCTGAGCGGCAGTGGGCGTCACCGCGGCCCCGCCGGCTCGATAGCCTGGCGCGATGCGACCGCCCCGCCGTACCCCGCACTCGTGGTACATGATCGGCGTGACGCTCACGATCCTCCTCACCGCGGCGGTGCTGCGCTCGCCCATCGTCGCGGTAGCGCCCGTCGCCCGTGAGGTGGGTGCAGACCTCGCCGTCAGCGCCGGAGTCGTGGGTCTGCTGACGAGCATCCCGGTGCTGGCGTTCGCGGTGTGCGCCCCGCTCGCGGTCGTGCTCATCCGCCGGTGCGGTGCCGACCTCGCCCTCACGATCGCCCTGGCGGGGTCGGTGACGGGATGCCTGGTCCGCTCGTTCGGCGGTATCGCGGCGGCGATGATCGGCACCGCGATGATCGGCCTGTTCCTGACCATCGGCAACGTCGTCGTGCCCATCATCATCAAGCGCGAGTACGCGCCGGGGCGCGTGGCCTTCATGACGGGCGTCTACACCTCGGCAATCAACGTCGGCACGATGATCGTCACGCTCGCCACCGCACCGCTGGCCGCCGCGACGGACTGGCGGGTCGCGCTCGCGGTGTGGGGCGGCTTCGGTCTTGCGGCGCTCGCGACCTGGATCGGAACGCATGGCGTGCGAGCCCTCGTGCCCGTCGCAGCTCCCCGCACCGCCGATTCCGCCGACGGCACGCGCTCGGGGGCCTGGGCGCCGAGCACCTGGTTCCTCGCCGTCGCGTTCGCCGGGCAGGCGTTCGCGTTCTACGCGACGACGGCGTGGCTGCCCTCGCTGCTGATGGACGAGGGGATGCCGGCGGCACAGGCCGGGGCCGTGGCATCCGTCTTCCAGCTCGCCGGGGTCGCCGGCGCCCTGGGCATCCCGCTGTTCGCGCACCGCACCTCACTCGCCACCGGCGCCGTCGTCATCGGCGTCGCGTGGCTCGCGATCCCGCTCGGCTTCTTGTTCGCTCCCGGGGCGTGGGTGGTGTGGTGCGTCGTCGGCGGCCTGGCGCAAGGGGCCGGCATCACCTGGGTGTTCATCATGCTCAACGCCCTCGGCGGCGACGAGCGCGCAGTCGCGGGCCGGTCGGGCACGGTCCAGGCGGTCGGCTACGCGGTCGGGGCGAGCGGTCCGATCGTGCTCGGGGCGCTGCACGAGGCGTCGGGCTCATGGGCCGCGCCGCTGCTCGTGCTGATGGTCGCGGTGCTGGCGCTGCTGGTCGCCGGGTGGGCGGCGGCGCGACCGTTGTCGCGCGTGCCGACGGAGTGACGCGAGGGCCGTCGACGCGACGGCGCCTCCGTCAGGAGAGCCCCTCGAGCGGCCACCCGGTGTACGCCTCGGCGAGGTAGGTGCGGCCGGCCTCCGACTCGACGACCGAGCGCAGCTCGCCGAGCTGCCGCTGCCGGTCGAAATCCGAGGCATCCGGTGCCACGTGGAGCATGTTCGTCATCCACCACGAGAAGTGCTGCGCCTTCCAGATGCGGTGCAGCGCCGTGTCGGGGAAGGCCTCGAGCAGGCGCTCGTCACCGTCGAGCAGCAGGGCCCGCAACGCGCGCTCGAGGACGATGACGTCGGCGACGGCGAGGTTCATCCCCTTCGCGCCGGTGGGGGGCACGGTGTGCGCGGCGTCGCCGATGAGCGCGACGCGACCCCGCAGCAGCTCGTGCGCGACGAAGCTGCGGAACCGCAGCACATCGCGCTGGAAGATCCGGCCCTCCTTGAGCGTCGTGCCGGGCACGCGGTCCTGGAGCTGCTGCCACAGCTGCTCTTCGGTGAGGGCCTCGGGATCGGCATCCGGATCGCACTGGAAGTACATGCGCTGCACCGTGGCGCTGCGCTGACTGATCAACGCGAATCCGTTCGGCGAGTTCGAGTAGATGAGCTCGTCGGCGCTGGGAGGCGCCTCGCACAGGATCCCGAACCAGGCGAACGGGTACTCGCGGAAGTAGCCGCCGGTCGGTGAGCCCGTGACCGCCTCGCGCACGACGCTGCGGGAGCCGTCGGCGCCGACCACGAAGTCGGCCTCGATCTCGAGACGACGGCCCTCGGCATCCGTCGCGATGACTCGCGGGCGAGCGGATGCCGCGTCCTCGACGCGTTCGGCCGTCACGCCGAATCGCAGGTCCTGGCCCTTGCCCAGGCGCACCGCGATGAGGTCCTTGAGGACCTCGTGCTGCGGGTAGAGCCACACACCGCGGCCGACCAGGCTCGCGAAGTCGATGCGGTGGCCGTCGCCGGCGAAGCGCAGTTCGATGCCGTCGTGCCGGTTGCCGACCGTGCGCACGCGGCTCGACGCGCCCGACGAGTCGAGGATCTCGACCGTGCCCTGCTCGAGGATGCCGGCGCGGATGGTGGTCTCGATCTCTTCGCGCGTGCGCTGGTCGATCACGACCGACTCGATGCCCGCGTGGCCGAGCAGGTGCGACAGCAGCAGCCCGGCGGGACCGGCGCCGACGATCGCGACACGGGTGCGGATCGTGGTCATGGCGTCTCCTTCGGCGGATGCGGATGCTTCGGCCCAGTGTGCCCCGCGGGCCGGGCTATCGCTCGACGATTCCCGTTCAACGAGAAGCGCCGTCCGGCTCGGTTCAGTGGCGGTGGAGGTTGAGAAACCATGCGCCGGTTGAGACATCACGACGGGCGCGGTTCCTCAACCTCGATGTGGTTTCTCAACCTCTGTGCGGTTTCTGGAGCTCGAGCGACGGGGACGGATGCCGCAGCTCGAGGTGCGCGCGGAGGCGCCCGGTCAGCGGCGGTCGGCGCGGAGTGCGAGCTCGATGTCGCGAACGGCGGCGCGGAGGGCGGTGATCGCAGGCTCGGGCGGGGCCTCACGAGGCAGCACGACCGAGAGGGCGGCGACGACTTCTCCGGCGTCACGGATCGGCACGGCCACGCCGGTCGAGACGGACTCGATCCAGCCCGGCGCGACGGCGACGCCGGCGCGGCGCACCTCGGCCAGGATCCGGCGCAGGCGCGCGGCATCCGTCACCGTCTCGGGTGAGACGGCGCGCAGCGGGCTCGCGAGCACGCGGTCGCGCAGCTCGCCCGGCGCGTGCGCGAGCAGCACGATGCCCGACGACGACGCATGCAGCGGCAGCCGGCCGGCCACGCGCGTGATGTTCGCGCCGGCGTCGGGGTGGGAGAGCCGTTCGAGGAAGAGCGCTTCGTCCTGCTCGAGCACCGCGAGCTGCGTGTGCTCGCGGATCAGCGCCTGCACCGCCTCCATGTGCGGCAGTGCCGCCTGGCGCAGGCGCAGCGCGGTCGAGCCGCGGAGCGCGAGCTCCCACAGCCGCATCCCGAGGTGCACGCGCCGATCCTCGTCGCGCTCGAGCAGTCCCGCCGCGACGAGCTCGTCGACGATGCGGTGTGCCGTCGACGACGGCAGCCCGGCGCGGCGGCCGATCTCGGACGCCGACTGCATCGACCGCTCGGCGGTGAACGTCTCGAGCACGCGCACGATGCGGTCGGTCATCGAGTCGCCGGAGGGCGAGTTGGCCATGCGCCCACTGTGCCACGCCCGGCCACGGCCCGGCGCCCCGTCCGGGCCGGTAGCCTCGCACGGGGAGGAGCCATGGGCGAGGGCGAAGGCGTGCTGGAGCGCACGCTGCGCGTGCTCGGATGCTTCAGCGACGACGAGCCGGCAGTGACCGCCGCGGTGCTCGCGGAGCGGACCGGCCTGGCATCCTCGACGCTGCACCGCCTGCTCGCCACGCTCGTCGCGGAGGGACTGCTGTCGCGCGGGCCGGGGCACACCTACGCGATCGGCCCGCGGCTGTGGGAGCTCGGCGAGCTCTCGCCGCTGTCGCTGCGCCTGCGCGAGACCGCGCTGCCGCACATGGTGCGGCTGTACGAGGCGACGGGCGAGAACGTGCATCTCGCCGTTCTCGACGGCGCGACGCCCGAGACGACGAGCGCGCTGTACGTCGGCCGGCTCACCGGCCGGCAGTCCATCCCGACCCTGAGCCGGATGGGCGGACGTGGCCCCTTGCACACGACCGGCGTCGGCAAGGCGCTCCTCGCGACCCGCGACGAACCCTGGCTGGAGCGGTACTTCCGCGCGCCGCTGGAGCGCGAGACGGTCCACTCGATCACGACCGAGTCGCAGCTGCGCGCCGACATCGCGCGCACGCGGGCCGTGGGCTTCGCGACGACGCGCGAGGAGATGACGCTCGGCAACGTGTCGGTGGCCGCCGCGCTGCCACGGGTGGAGGGCCTGCCGCCGATCGCGGTGGGCCTGGTCGTGCACCTGCAGCGCGCCGACGAGCGCCGGCTGGGTCCGCTCGTGGTGCAGGCCGCGAAGGACCTCCACCACGACCTGCGACACGGCTGACGGATCCCGGATGCCGGGCGCCCCGCATCCGTCGCCCCCGATGCGTGCGAAAACACGGGCCCGTCGCGCCACACGCCGGGGTGAGGTGTCCGTCGCCGGCGTGTCGCCGTCTTCGACTGGTGTTTTCGCACAGCGGTTGCCGGGGATGCCGGGCGCCCCACATCCGGCGCCCCCGATGCGTGCGAAAACACGGGCCCGTCGCGCGACACGCCGGGGTGAGGCGTCCGTCGCCGGCGTGTCGCCGTCTTCGACTGGTGTTTTCGCACAGGGGATGCCGGGGATGCCGGGCGCCCGGCATCCGGAATCCCACTGAGCGGGAATCCGCGGTGCCGGTGCGAGGCCGCGGTGTCACGCTGGACACGACCGTTCCGTGGTGAACACGTGTGTCGAAGGAGACCTCATGACCTCAGCCGAACCCGATCCCCGGGGCGAGGAGGCGTTCTCGTCCTCGGTCGTGCTCGAGCAGGCCGCCGCACCCGAATCGCTGCTCGCCTCGCCCGATCAGCTCACGCAGGGTGAGATCACGCAGGAGATCGTCGACTATCACGCCGCCGCGGCACGCCGCGAAGCGGCCGGCGAGAAGCTGAACATCAGCCTTCACGACTTCCCGCCGTACCGGTCGACGCTGCTGCGCCACCCCACCAAGAACCCGAAGCTCGTCGACCCCGAGACCATCGAGCTGTGGTCGCCGGCGTTCGGGCAGCGCGATGTCGCCGCGATCGAGTCGGATCTCACTCTTCAGCACATCGGCGAGCCGCAGGGCGAGCGCATGACGGTGGAGGGCCGCGTTCTGGACTCGTGGGGCCGCCCGGTCGCGAACCAGCTCGTCGAGATCTGGCAGGCGAATGCGGCGGGTCGGTACATCCACCAGCGCGACCAGCATCCGGCTCCTCTCGACCCCAACTTCACCGGCGCGGGGCGCACCGTCACCGATGACGACGGGTACTACAAGTTCACGACGATCAAGCCGGGCGCCTACCCGTGGAAGAACCACGTCAACGCGTGGCGGCCGGCGCACATCCACTTCTCGATCTTCGGTTCGGGCTTCACCCAGCGCCTCGTGACGCAGATGTACTTCCCGGGCGACCCGCTGTTCCCGCTCGACCCGATCTACAACACGATCTGGCGCCAGAAGGACCGCGACCGCCTGATCGGCCTCTACGACCACGACCTGTCGGTGCCCGAGTTCTCGATGGGCTACCGCTTCGACATCGTCGTCGACGGCCCGGATGCCACGTGGTTCGAGCCCGAGGAAGGGGAGCACTGATGGCTGCCAAGCGTGACCTGGGCCCCAAGACCCACGAACCCACGGGCGGGCAGACCGTCGGGCCGTTCTTCGCCTTCGGCCTGGACTATCCGAAGAAGCACGAGGTCGTCTTCCCGCACAGCCCCGGCGCGATCGTGCTCGGCGGCACCGTGTTCGACGGTGCCGGAGCACCGATCCCCGACGCCGTTGTCGAGATCTGGAGCGCCGACGAGAACGGCGAGATCCCGCGCGCGCACGGCGCGTTCCGCCGTGACGACCACTCGTTCACCGGCTTCGGCCGCGCGGCGACCACCGACGTCGGCCGCTACGAGTTCTGGACCCGCAACCCCGGCTCGGTCGGCGGCGGTGCGCCGTTCTACTCGGTCGTGGTGTTCGCGCGGGGCCTGCCCGACAAGCTCGTGACGCGCATCTACCTGCCCGAGAACGAGGACCTCCTCGCCGCGGATGCGCTGCTGTCCTCGCTCGAGGCCGATGAGCGCGCTACGCTCGTCGCGACGCGCCTGCCGAACGGACACCTGCACCACGACATCCACCTGCAGGGCGAGAAGGAGACCGTGTTCCTTGCCTTCTGACGCATCCGCCGGCCCTCCCTCCGTGGGGGATGCCGGACTGCTGTCGCCGGTGACCGTGGGTCACGACGAGGCTGTGACGGATGCCGCGATCCTCGACGCGCTCGTGACCGCCGAGGTGGCGCTGGTCCGCGCGTACGGTGCTGCGGGCCTGGCGCCGGCCGAGGTGGTCGACGAGATCGAGACCGAGTTCGGCTGGGAGGGCGAACTGCGCGGATGCCGCGGCCACGGCATCGACCTCGATGCGCTCGTCGCCGCGTCGGTGTCGGGCGGCAACCCCGTCATCCCGCTGGTGCGCGTGCTCAAGGACCGCGTCTCGGAACCGGCGCGCGTGTGGGTGCACCGCGGCGCGACGAGTCAGGACATCGTCGACTCTGCGCTCATGGTGGTCGGCCGGCGCGCCGCGATCCACGTGGCGGCGTCGCTGCGGCACACCGAGATCGCCCTGCGGGGCTTCGCGCGCTCGCGCCGCGACGAGGTGGGCGCGGCGCGCACCCTGACTCAGCACGCGGTGCCGACGACGATCGGCCTGCGCGCAGCGACGTGGCTGCGTGGCGTGCGACGCGCCGCGGACCGGCTCGACGCCGCATGGCGGCAGCTGCCCGCCCAGCTCGGGGGCGCCGGCGGAACCCTCGCCTCGTTCGTCGAGATCGCGGGGACGGATGCCGCGTCCACCCTGCCGGCGACTTTCGCGCATGAGCTCGCCCTGGCGGCACCCGACGCCCCGTGGCACACGACGCGCTGGCCGGTGACCGAGCTCGGCGACGCCCTCGTGCAGGCGATCGACGCCGTCGGCGTCATCGCCGCCGATGTCGCGACGCTCAGCCGCACCGAGATCGGGGAGCTCGCCGAGGGTGCGACCGGCGGATCGTCGGCGATGCCGCAGAAGCAGAATCCCGCGGCATCCGTTCTCATCCGCTCCGCCGCGCTGCGGGCGCCCCAGCTCGGGGCGACCCTGCATCTCGCGTCGGCGCTCGCGGTCGATGAGCGGCCCGACGGCGCCTGGCACGCGGAGTGGCCGACGCTGCGCGAGCTGCTGCGGCTCGCGCTCGGGGCGACCGCGAACGCTCAGCGCCTGGTCGAGGGGCTTCACGTCGACACGGTCGCCGTCGCCCGCAACCTGGCAGCCACGCACGGGCTCGTCGTGGCCGAGCGGCTCTCACTCGTGCTCGGTCCGCGGATCGGCTCCGACGGCGTCGCTGCCCTCGTCGCGGCGGCCGGCGCCGGCCGCGATCTGAGACAGCTCGTGGTCGCCCTGCCCGAGGCGGCAGACCTCGACGTGGACGCCCTCCTGGATCCCGCCTCGTACACGGGCCTCGCCGCACAGCTGGTCGACCACGCCGTCGCGGGGCGCAGCGCCGCCACACCCGCGGACGCGGATGCCGACGAGCGCGAGGAGGACGCATGAGCAGGCCGTCGATCGCGCTTACACCGCTCGGTCGTCCCGCTGCGGGAGCGGACACCGCGCCCCTTCTCGTGCTCGGCCCGTCGCTGGGCACGTCCGCGATCCTGTGGGAGGACGTCGCACCGGCGCTCGCCGGCGAGTATCGGGTCGTGGCATGGGACCTGCCTGGCCACGGCGCGTCGTCGCCCGCCACCGCTCCCTTCACGGTGGCCGACCTTGCCGACGCGGTCGCGGAGGCCGTGGACGGACCGTTCCTCTATGCCGGGGTCTCGCTCGGCGGGGCCGTCGGACTCGCCCTCGCCCTGAGGCATCCGGATCGCGTGACCGCCGCCGCGATCGTGGCGTCCGGAGCGAAGCTCGGCGAAGCCGACGCCTGGCGCGAGCGCGCCGCCCAGGTGCGCGCGCAATCGACCTCGAGTCTCATCGTGGCCTCGGCGCAGCGCTGGTTCGCCCCCGACTCGGTCGCGCGCCGCCCCGAGCTGTCGGGACGGCTGCTGCACGCGCTCCAGGATGCCGACGACGAGAGCTATGCGCTGTGCTCCGAGGCGCTCGCCGAGTACGACGTGCGCGGCGACCTCGGCCGCATCGACGTTCCGGTCCTCGCGGTCTGGGGGACTCACGACGCCGTCGCGCCCGAGTCGAAGGCGGTCGAGATCGCGGACGGCGTCACCCGCGGTGCCGTTCGCGAGATCCCGGATGCCGCGCACCTGCCACCCGCCGAGCAGCCCGAGGCCGTGGCATCCGTCCTCTTGGACTTCTTCAGCCAGCAACGACAGGGGACGCGCGCATGACCAGACCCGCCGGCGAGGGGCTCTCTGACGAGGAGCGCTACGACCAGGGCATGGCGGTGCGCCGCGAGGTGCTGTCGAACGAGCACGTCGATCGCGCGATCGCCTCCACCACCGGACTGACCGCGGACTTCCAGGACTTCATCACCCGTGTCGCGTGGGGCGACATCTGGTCGCGACCCGGTCTCGACCGTCGATCCCGGTCGGTCGCCGTGATCACGGCGCTCATCGCGCACGGGCACCACGAGGAGCTCGCGATGCACCTGCGAGCCGGCCTGCGCAACGGGCTCACGGTCGACGAGATCCGCGAGCTCATCCTGCAGTCGGCGGTGTACTCCGGGGTGCCTGCCGCGAATACCGCCTTCCGCATCGCGAACGAGGTCTTCGCGTCGGAGTGACAACGCCCCAGCCGCGTGCCGCCGCCGCGAGCTCGCGGGCTTGCCACGCCGCCTGGCCCTCCGTGGTCACGAGGTCACCGACGCGGTGACGGGCCACGGGCGTCCGCGAAGCTTCCGCTGAGGGATCCGCTCGCGTAGACTGGTCGCAGAACGTACATGCGTTCGCAGAGCGAACACGGAGGCACTGTGATCGACAAGACCGTGGCATCCGTCGACGAGGCGGTCGCCGGCATCCAGGACGGTTCGACCGTCATGATCGGCGGCTTCGGGCGCGCCGGGCAGCCGGTGGAGCTCATCGACGCACTCATCGCACAGGGAGCGACCGACCTCACCGTGGTGAACAACAACGCCGGCAACGGCGACACCGGACTGGCCGCGCTGCTGGCGAAGAAGCGCGTGCGCAAGATCCTGTGCTCGTTCCCCCGCCAGCACGACTCGTGGGTGTTCGACGAGCTGTACCGCGCCGGTGAGATCGAGCTCGAGCTGGTGCCGCAGGGCAATCTCGCCGAACGGATCCGCGCCGCGGGCGCCGGCGTGGGTGCGTTCTTCTCGCCCACCGGCGTCGGCACGCAGCTCGCCGAGGGCAAGGAGGAGCGCGTGATCGACGGCCGCACGTATGTGCTCGAGTACCCGATCAAGGCAGACGTCGCCCTCATCAGCGCGCGGCAGGCCGACCGATGGGGCAACCTCGTCTACCGCGAGACCGCGCGCAACTTCGGCCCGATCATGGCGTCGGCCGCGGCGACCACCATCGTGCAGGTCGACCAGATCGTGCCGCTCGGGTCGCTCGAGCCTGAGAACGTGGTGACGCCGGGCATCTTCGTCGATCGTGTCGTCGCGGTGGGCGAGCGCGCCTGGCTGCGCGGCGGCGAGTTCGTCGGCGGTGTGGACATCGAGGGGCGGCCGCTGGCGAGACCGGATGCCGCAGCCACAGCGGAGGTGGACCAGTGAGCACCCAGCAACCCAGCGCGGCGGCGACCCGCATCACCCGCGAGCAGCTCGCCGCGCGCATCGCGGCGGACATCCCCGAGGGCTCGTACGTCAACCTCGGAATCGGTGCGCCCACGCTCGTGGCCAACTTCCTGCCGGACGACCTCGAGATCATCCTGCACACCGAGAACGGACTGCTGGGGATGGGCCCGGCTCCCGAGCCGGAGCGGATCGATCCCGACCTCATCAACGCGGGCAAGCAGCCCGTCACCGCGCTGCCCGGGGCGGCGTACTTCCACCACGCCGACTCGTTCGGCATGATGCGCGGCGGCCATCTCGACGTGTGCGTGCTCGGCGCGTTCCAGGTGTCCGAGCGCGGCGACCTCGCCAACTGGTCCACCGGCGCCCCCGGTGCGATCCCCGCCGTGGGCGGCGCGATGGACCTCGCGATCGGCGCGAAGAACGTCTACGTCATGACCGATCTGCTCACCAAGTCGGGTGAGTCCAAGCTCGTCCAGGACTGCACGTATCCACTCACGGGCGTGGGCTGCGTGACCCGCGTGTACACCGATCACGCGATCTTCGATGTGACACCCGAGGGCTTCGCCGTACGGGAGGCGTTCGGCGACAACACCGTTCAGTCACTGTCCGAACTGACCGGCCTGCGCCTGCGCGATTCAGCTGCGGCATCCGGAGAAGGGAACTGACATGTCTGCCACCGTGATCTATGACGCGGTCCGCACACCGTTCGGCCGTGCCGGCGGCGCCCTGTCCGGCGTGCGTCCTGACGACCTCGCCGCCCTCGTCATGAAGGCGACCGTCGAGCGGACCGGCCTCGATCCGGCTCGCATCGAGGAAGTCGTGTTCGGCGACGCCAACCAGGCCGGCGAAGACAACCGCAACGTCGCGCGCATGGGAGCCCTGCTCGCGGGGTTCCCGACGAGCGTTCCCGGCGTCACCGTCAACCGCCTGTGCGGGTCGAGCGTCGAAGCTGTCATTCAGGGGTCGCGCGCGATCGAGGCAGGAGATGCCGACATCGTGCTCGCGGGCGGCGTCGAGTCCATGAGCCGTGCGCCCTTCGTCGTCGAGAAGTCGCCGAAGCCGTGGCCGGCCGTCGGCAACCAGACGCTGTGGAACACCTCGATCGGCTGGCGCATGGTCAACAAGGCGCTGCCGGCGGAGTGGACGATCTCGAACGGGCAGTCGGCCGAGAAGCTCGCCGAGATCTATGACATCTCACGCGAGGCGCAGGACGAGTTCTCGCTGCAGAGCCACACCCGCGCCGCGCAGGCGTGGGCCGACGGGGTCTTCGACGACGAAATCGTCCAGGTGCCCGGGGCCGAGTTGACCCGTGACGAGGGCATCCGCGCCGACACGACGCTCGAGAAACTTGCCGGCCTCAAGGCACTGTTCGCCGCGGACGGCACCGTGACGGCCGGCAACTCGTCGTCGATCAACGACGGCGCGTCAGCCGTGCTCCTCGGCCGGGAGGGGGCGATGGATGCCGAGCCGCTGGCGCGCGTCACCGGCCGAGGTGTGTTCGGCAACGCCCCCGATGTCTTCGGGGTGGCACCGGTCGAAGCCGCCAACCGCGCTCTCGCTCGTGCCGGCCGCACGTGGGCGGACGTCGACTTCGTCGAGCTCAACGAGGCGTTCGCGTCACAGAGCCTCGCGTGCCTCAAGCTGTGGACCGAGCTGGACCCGGCAAAGCTCAACGTGTACGGCGGCGCGATCGCGATCGGGCATCCGCTCGGTGCTTCTGGCGGTCGCATCATCGGGCGCGCCGCGCACGAGCTCAAGCGCCGAGGCGGCGGCGTCGCCGTCGCCGCGATCTGCATCGGCGTGGGCCAGGGGCTCGCGGTCGTGCTCGAACGGTAGATTTCTTCCGTGGTGGCCACGAGCGCGAGTGACGAAGACGGTCGCGCGTCGTCCGGCGATTTCGTGCAATCCCTCGCGCGCGGGCTGGCCGTCATCCGGGCCTTCGACGCCGAGCATCCCGAGCTCACTCTGAGCGACGTGGCTCGGCGCGCGGACATGCCGCGCGCCGCGGCCGGACGATTCCTCCGCACGCTCGAGCAGCTGGGCTACGTGCGCGCCGACGAGCGGCGGTTCGCGCTGACTCCTCGCGTGCTCGAGCTGGGCTTCAGCTACCTCAGCGCGGTCTCGATCCCCGAGATCGTGCAGCCGCACCTCGAGCGCCTCTCGCACGAGGTCGACGAGAGCGTTTCTGCCGCCGTGCTCGACGGCGCCGACATCGTCTACATCGCCCGCGTCCCGACGCGGCGCATCATGAGCGTCCGCATCACGATTGGCACCAGGTTCCCCGCCTACGCGACCTCGATGGGACGGGTGCTCCTGGCAGGCGTGCCGGATACCGCGCTCGACGCCGTGCTCGAGGCATCCCCTCTCCTGACACTCACCGAGCGCACCGTCACCGACCGGGCGGCGCTGCGTGCGGAGCTCGTGCGCGTGCGCGAGCAGGGGTGGTCGCTGGTCGACGGCGAACTCGAGCCGGGACTGCGGTCGGTGGCGGCGGCCGTGCACGACCGGCGCGGCGCGGTGGTGGCGGCGGTCAACGTCTCGACCAGCGCGACGCGCGACAGCGTCGAGCACGTGCGCGACGCCTACCTCCCGCGGCTGCTCGAGACGTGTCGCGCGATCGACGCCGAGCTGCGGCTCGTCTGATCCTCTTGCTCGCCCGCGCGCCGGGGCGACTGCCGGACCGCGCGGCTTCGGGTGGGGCAACACGCGGGATGACCCGTCCGATGCCGCGTGTCGCGACCCCGAAGGCCGGATCTCGAGGATACACGCGTAGCGATAGGGGATTCGGGAGGTTCCGGCCGACGGTCGCGCCGCCGCGGTCAACTCGTGTAGACACGTCTCGATGCCCGACGTCGATCGCACCCGGGCGAGCCGTGACACGAAGGAGAGTCATACGTGGCAAACCGCACAGCGCTCATGCCCGAGCCGTCGAGAATCGAGATCGTCGACCGCGAAGTGCCTGCCGTCACCGGCCGGCAAGCGCTCATCCGCACCGAGTCGGTCGGGGTGTGCGGCTCAGACACGACGTACTTCACCGTGGGGCGCATCGGGGATTGGGTCGTGCGCCAGCCGATGGTGCTCGGGCACGAAGTGGCCGGCTCGGTGATCGCCGTCGGCGGCGACGTGACTCGCGTGCGTGTAGGTGACCGTGTCGCGATCGAACCCGGCACACCGTGCCGCGACTGCGAAGACTGCACGGCGGGGGACTACCACCTCTGCGCGGATCTCGTATTCCTCGCGACACCGCCGCACGACGGCGCCCTCACCCAGTTCATGGTGCTCGACGAGCGGAACCTGTTCCGGATGCCGGACGACATGAGCTTCGACGAGGGGGCCATGCTCGAGCCGCTCTCTGTCGGGATCTGGGCGTGCCGTCGGGCGGGTATGCGGCCTGGCGAGCGCGTCCTGGTCTCAGGTGCAGGGCCAGTCGGCATCCTCGCCGCGCAAGTCGCCCGCGCCTTCGGCGCCGCCTCCGTGAGGCTCACAGACCTGTCCACGTATCGCCTGGATCTCGCAGCCGGGCTCGGCTTCGACGTCGAGACGGTCGGCTCCGGAGGGTCCCATCCCGAATTCGATGTGCTCCTCGAGTGCTCGGGTGCGCCGTCTGCGCTCGCCGACGGACTCTGGAGATTGCGCAACGGCGGTCGTGCGGCGATGGTCGGTATGCCGAAGCAGTCCGTGGAGCTGCCGCTGTCGCGGTTGAACGCGCGCGAGCTCTCGCTCGCGCTCGTCAACCGGTACGCCCACACGTGGCCCACGGCGATGTCCCTCGTCGCCTCCGGCCGTGTCGACGCGGCCGCCATCGTCACGCACCACTTCTCTCTGGACGATACGGCCGACGCGCTCATGCTCGCGAAGACCGAACCACGGTCCATGAAGGCCGTGATTCACCCGCAACACTGATCAACTCGTGTTGAATTGCTTCTTGCGATCGTCATTCAACTCGTGTTGAATGGCGCCGTACTCGATGATGAGGAGGGTTCGGAGTGGAACGAATAGTGCTGGACGTGGACCTAGCGATGGGCGCGCCCGGAAGTGACATCGACGATGGCTTCGCCCTGGCGCTGGCCCTGGCCGACCCCGGTATCGCGCTGGAACTGGTCACCACCGTGAACGGCAACACCGACGTCGACACCGCCACGGCGCTGACGCTCGAGTTGCTGCAACGTCTCGGTAAGCCGGATGTGCCGGTGGTGCGGGGAGCGACGAGACCGCTGGTCCGACCTCGTGCCCGGCAGGGCTCACTGCCCGCGGATGTGACAGTCCGAGAGCCTCGGGAGGGGTCGGCGGCCGTGGCGATGGTGGACCTCGTGCGCGCGAACCCTGGAGAGATCACCGTCGTCGCGGTCGGACCGCTCACGAACGTGGCGCTCGCGCTCCGGATCGATCCGGACTTCGCCGAGTCCTTGAAGTCGCTCGTCATCATGGGTGGTGTCTTCGAGGGCCAGACGAACAACGCAGCCATGCCGGGCGAGTTCAACATCTGGTGCGACCCGGAAGCCGCCGCGGCGGTACTCGACTCCGGGGTCAAGGCCAACTGGGTAGGACTCGACGTGACCCTGCAGGTGCGGATCGAGCGCGAGCAAGCGCTCAGGATGGCCGCCAGCGAACGCCAGTTCACCGCGTTCGCCGGCGAATACACCGCCGCGTGGATCGATCATCTGGCTGAGATCGATGAGCCGGGGATCACTTCCTGTGCCATGCACGACCCGTTGGCGGTCGCTGCCGTGACGCGTCCCGACATCCTCGTGTGGCGTGATGCCCACGTCGCGGTGAGCACGGCTGACGTCACGCGCGGTGTGATGGTCTGCGATTTCCGCTGCGCAGGCAGCGGACCGGACGGGACACCGCGCCCCGCCGAACCCAATGCCTCGGTTGCCGTCGGTGTCGACGTCGCCGAGTTCAACAAGCATTTCCTGGAGAATCTGGAGGCAATCGCATGACCCGTGCCACTCTCGGCAAACTCCTCGCGCTCGGTGCCGCCGCAACAGTGATGTTGGCCGGCTGCGCCTCAGAGTCGTCGGGCGGCAGTCCGTCCGATGACTGGAGCATCCCTGACGAGGACCCCACTGCCACCATCAACGTCGTCGGCATCGTCGATCCCGTCGCCGAGAATATGGACGAGGTCGTCGCCGCTTTCGAGGAGGCTCACCCGACGATCGACGTGAACTACCAATTCGTGCCGTTCGACGACCTCAACAGCGTCCTCGATACGCGCATCACGTCCAAGAGCGGCGATCCCGATGTCTTCTGGGTCGATCAGCCCCGGGTGCCCGCGCTCTCGGCCCGTGGCTACCTTGAAGATCTGACCGAGGCCTTCGAAGGTCGTCTGGACGGACTGGTACCCGCGACCGTGGAGTCGAGCTCTTACGACGGCAAGCTCTGGTCTGTGCCGATCGCGAACTCCACCCAGGTGCTGTTCTACAACAAGGACATCCTCGACGCGGCCGGCATCACCCCGCCCGGCTCGGCCGGGGAGCGGGTCACCTGGCAGCAGTTGAAGGAACTGGCGGCGCAGGCGCAGCAGTCGGGCGGCGCCGACCACGGGCTGATGGTCGGCCAGCCCAATCGCTACTACCAGCTGGAGCCACTTCCGGTCTCGGCGGGCGGAGGCGTTGGTGTGACCGGTGACGACATGCTCACGCCCGACTTCACGAACGACGGCTGGGTAGAGGCGATGACGTACTACGGGTCGTTGTTCGCCGACGGAGTCTCCCCGAAGGGGATCACGCCCGAACAGACGGATGCCACGTTCCTTGCCGGCAAGACTGCATTCTTCGTGGAAGGCAACTGGATGGTGCCGAAGATGCTCGATGCGACCTTCAACTGGGGCGCGGCCCTCAACCCGGTGTGGGAGGGCGGCGACCCCGCGACGCCGACTGGTTCGTGGTCACTCGGCATCAACCCCTTCTCGAAGAACAAGGAGGCCGCCGCGATATTCATCGACTGGATGGCCATCGACGGTGAGGGTGGGTATGGCGAGCATCGAGCCTTTGCCGAACTGCCCGCCAACACGAAGGGACTCGAGACCTACCTCGCCGGTCCAGCCTTCACCTCGTCGGAGGGCGGCGCGCAGGCGGCAGAGGTGATCGCCGAAGAGACCGAGAGCAGCGCTGTAGCGCGGGCGTCGACGGTCGGATATATCGAGTTCGAAGAGATCCTCGGGCGCGCGTTCTCGGACATCGCGAACGGTGCGGATCCCGCGGAGGCGCTCGCGGCCGCCGAGGCGGAGCTCACGAACGCATGGAAGCAGTACCAGTGAGGCAGGAGGTGGGGACCGTCGAAGCGGCGGCCCCCACCTCTCCCCGAGGGCCACGCTCTTCGGCGGCGTGGCTGGGAGCTCGTCGTGGCAAGGCCTCCGTGAGGCGAACGACCGGGAAGCATCGGCGCACATGGTTGCTGGTGACGGCGTTCCTCGCGCCGGCGCTCGTCACCATCCTGTTGATCCGGGTGATCCCGTTCCTCGGCGCCATCTGGTCCACATTGCATGTGCGAGACGGAGTGGGTCTGCTTGCAGACGAGCGGTTCGCGGGGTTCGAGAACTACATCGACCTGCTGTCGGATCCGCTGTTTCAGGCGACGCTCGGACGTACGCTCGTGTTCAATCTCGTCATCAACCCCCTCCAGATCGCGCTTGCGCTGGCGATCGCGGTCCTGTTGACGCGTCGTCTTCCCGCGCGCGGCCTGTGGCGGATGGCTGTCTTCATCCCGTGCACGATCCCGCTCGTCGGATCGTCGATCGCGTGGGGGGTGGCGCTCCGGGCCGACGGCCCGGTCAACGGCATCCTGGAGTTCCTCGGTCTCCCCGCGCAGCCGTTCCTCACGTCGCCCACTCAGGCCCTCGCGAGCATCATGCTCGTGGCCTCGTGGGTCGGAATCGGGTACTGGATGGTCTTCCTGGTGGCCGGGATCAACGACATCCCCGATGAGCTGTACGAGGCTGCCGCCCTGGATGGCGCTGGCGGCTGGCGCAGTTTCTGGTCGGTGACGCTCCCGATGCTGCGACGCCCGCTGCTGTTCGTCCTCGTCGCGGACACGGTGGCCAACTTCGTCCTGTTCGTACCGATGCAGATGCTCACCGACGGTGGGCCGCAGAACTCTACGACGATGCTGATGTTCGACGCATACCGGCGCACCTACACGTATTCGCAGCCGAACCAGGGCGCGACGGCGACCGTCATCCTGACAGTCATCATGCTCGTCATCGTGTTCGTGCAGTTCCGGCTGCTGAAGGAGGACAAGTGATGTCTGCGGTTGCCCTCGCCACGTCCCGCGGGTTTGAAAGGCGTCAGCGCACGCAGCGACTGATCCTCGGCGTCTTGGCCGCACTGGTCGGCATCCTGTTTCTGCTGCCCGCGATCTGGATGTTGTTCGGCTCGTTCCGTCCCGGCGGTGACATCATCGGCAGCGTCAGTCCGCTGAGCTGGAACACACTTTTCCCCGACGTCTGGACGCTCGACAATTACGCAGCGCTGTTCGGTCCGCTGCGCTTCGGCCAAGCCCTCATGAACTCACTCATCGTCGGCTTCGCGAGTGTGATCCTCGGACTCATCATCACGATCCCCGCGGCGTACGCACTGAGTGTCTTCCGGTTTCCCGGTCGCGAACTCGTCTTCGCCGTACTCGTCGTCGGGTTCATGATCCCCTTCGAGGCGATCGCCATCCCGCTGGCGCAGATCTTCACCCAGTGGCAGCTCGACAACACCTATGTCGGGCTGATCCTGCCCGGCATCGGCAACGGTCTGGCGATCTTCAACCTCCGTCAGTTCTTCCGAGGCATTCCCACTGAACTCCACGAAGCAGCCCGCGTCGACGGCGCGTCGGAGCTGCGCACGATGACTCAGGTCTACTTGCCGTTGAGTGTCACGCCGGTGATCAACTCCGCGCTCCTCATCTTCCTGGCGCAGTGGAGCGCCTACCTCTGGCCTTTGCTGATCGTGTCGGACGAGAATGTGCAGGTCGCCGCGATCGCGTTGTCGCGCACCTTCACTGACACCAGCTTCAACTTCGGCCAGATGTTCGGCGGGGCGCTGGTCATCTCGGTGGTGCCGGCCGTGATGTTGCTCCTTCTGCAGCGCTACTTCACGCAGTCGGTGGCGACGAAAGGATTGAAGTGACGGATGTCGTCGTCGTCGGCTCGGTCAACTACGACCTCGGGCTCCGCGTTCAGCGCCTGCCGTGGGCGGGGGAGACGGTCCTGTCATCGTCTTTCACGAGGAGTCCTGGGGGGAAGGGGGCCAACCAGGCCGCCGCGATACACGAGGCTGGCGTGTCGTGCGCGATGGTGGCGGCGGTCGGAGCAGACGGGAGACCGCTCGTCGACCAACTCCGGCAGCAGGGAGTCGACACCTCGCGTATCCGGGAGGACGCAGCAGCGATGACCGGCACGGCGGTGATCATGATCGACGATCAAGGTCAGAACTCGATCATCGTGTCACCGGGAGCCAATGAGTCGCTGACGCCGGGCGAGGTGCGGGCCGCGATCGAGGCCTTCGCCGAGGCTCGAGTGGTGCTGACTCAGGGAGAGTCGCCGGCGGCCGCCATCGTAGCGGCCGCGATTGCGGCGGAGGCGGCATCGGTCCGCTTCGTGGTGAATCTCGCGCCCGCGATCGACATTCCGAGGCACGTCATCGAGCTCGCCGATCCGCTGGTGGTCAACGAGATCGAAGCAGAGGAGACGGCTCTCGCCCTCGGCATTGCGGTCGACGGTGTTGCTAGCGCAGATCTCGCCCCGGTACTCGCCGGAGTTGCGCGATCCGTTGTCATTACACTGGGCGCCAGCGGGGCCGTGTGGTCTTCCCGCGGGAAAGGCGGCCGAGCAGATGCGGAACGAGTCGAGGTCGTCGACACCACCGGAGCGGGCGACGCCTTCGTGGGTGCCATGGTGGCGCAGTTGACGCGCGGCGGGGATCTCGCGAGCGCGGTCCGCAGCGGGGTCGCCGCGGGCACTCGTGCCGTCCAGGTCGTCGGCGCCCGTGCAGTCGGGCAGGCGGTGCGATGACGCAGGTCCGGCGTTCTGATGTGGCCCGCGCTGCAGGGGTCTCCCCGGCAGTGGTGAGCTACGTGCTGAACGGCGGTCCGCGTCCTGTCTCGACTGACGCCCGACGCCGGGTCGAAGCCGCGGTCGCCGAACTGGGCTACCGCCCGAACAAGGTCGCCCAGGCGCTGCGCGGCACGCGGACACACTCCATCGCCATGCTCATGCCCGATCACCTCAACCCGCATTTCGCCGAACTCGCCCAGGCGATGGAGGACGAGGCGCAGCGACGAGGCTACGTGTTGATCATCGGCACCGCCGCGAACGACGTGGAGCGCGAGCAGAGCTACTTGAGATCCTTTCTGGACCGTCAGGTCGATGGGGTCGTCCTGATCAGCGCATCAGCGAAGCCCGATGTGCACGAACTGGAGCGGGCACGGATCCCCTTGGTCCTTCTCGATCGAGCCGCCGGCGGCTCGTCCCATTCCAGCGTGGTCACCGATAACCGCGCGGCTGCCGCGCTAGGTGTCCGTCATCTGCAGGAGCACGGACGCACGCGGTTGCGGTTTCTGTCGGGGCCGGCCGATCTCGAGCCTGTCCGCGACAGAGACCGCGGATGGAGCGACACCACGGGCGATACCGGTCACGCGCGCATCTGGCGGAGCGACTTTTCGCGTGAGGCGGGGTACCGGGCGGTTCGCCATGCCCTGTCCGGCACCGGCCCGGACTTCGACGGACTCTTCACCGCCAGCGATGCTCAAGGAATCGGTGCGCTCAAGGCACTTCGGGAGGCGGGGGTGCGCGTGCCCGATGAGGTCGCCGTCGTTTCGCTGGACGGCACGGAAGCCGGCCAGTACACACTTCCGACGCTGACCGCAGTCGTGCAGGACGTGAGCAACCTCGCCGCCGAGGCCGTGAAGATCCTGGTGTCACATTCCAGCGATCCCGCGACCGGGCCGGTTCACCACATTCTGCAGCCGTCGCTGCGCCGACTCGATTCGTGCGGGTGCGGCTCGTCGCTCGCTTGACGCGCGGGATGGGTCCGCTGCAGGTGGCGCAACACGCGGGATCACCTGTCCGATGCCGCGTGTCGTAACCCCCGAAGGGCCGATCCCGCGGGATCAGAACACGATCGTGTGGTTGCCGTGGCGGATGACGCGGTCCTCGGCGTGCCACAGCACCGCCCGTGACAGCACCTGGCGCTCGACATCGGCTCCGCGACGGGCGAGCTCCGCAGCCGAGTCGGCATGCGTGACGCGCACGGTGTCCTGCTCGATGATTGGCCCCTCGTCGAGATCGTCGGTCACGTAGTGCGACGTCGCGCCGATCAGCTTGACGCCGCGCTGCTTCGCCTTCTTGTACGGCTCGGCGCCGATGAAGGCCGGCAGGAACGAGTGGTGGATGTTGATCACCGGCACGCCGAGCTGCGCGAGGAAGTCGCCCGAGAGGATCTGCATGTAGCGCGCCAGCACGACGAAGTCGACGTTGCCCTTCAGCAGCTCGACGATCTTCGCCTCGGACGCGGACTTGTCCGGCCCCGGGACCGACGGCACGTGGAAGAACGGCACGCCGAACGAGCGCACATCGTCGGCCGAGGTGGTGTGGTTCGAGATCACCATCGGGATCGTGACGGGAAGGTCACCGCGGCGGTGCCGCCACAGCAGATCGAGCAGGCAGTGGTCCTGCTGCGACGACAGGATCGCCATGCGCTTGGGCACCGACTGGTCGGTGAGCGACCATTCCAGGTCGAAGTCCCGGAGCACCCGACCGATCTCGGCTTCGATCGTCGGACGGTCCGCGGCGAACCCGGGCCGGTGGAAGACGACGCGCTGGAAGTACGCGCCGCCCGTCGGGTCGTCGGAGTACTGGTCGAACGCGACGATGTTGCCGCCGATCCTCGTGATCATGGCCGAGACCGCCGCGACGATCCCTGGACGGTCGCTGCCGTGGACGATGAGGCAGGCGTGGTCGGCGATCAGGTTCGGAGACGCGGGCATTGTTCGATTCTGCCGTGTCGCCGCGAGGGCCGCGCACCGGGCGTCAGACCCGCGGTGAACCGTCCCGCAGCGGCAGCGCTCGGCGCACGAGCTCCTCGGACTCGGTCCATAGTTCCGAGGCCCGCGCCCGGTCGTACGACTCTCGCGAGGAGGGCTTCTCCGACGCTCCGGCCACGTAGCGGCCCTCGGGTCGCTGAACGCCATCGGCCACCAGGTCGGCAAGCATGCCGGCCGCTGTCCGCGCCGAGCGGGCGCCTGGGACGAAAGCCGCGACCGCGGGTGCGAGCGCAGCGTAGAGGCGACGTATCGACGGCGGGTATCCGCGCGAAAGCCCGGTCGCTGGCATGAGGCCGGGATCGAACGCTTCGACACGAAGGCGCGGATGCCGACGCGCGAGCTCGTAGGCGAAGTACACGTTCGCGAGCTTCGACGTGGAGTAGCGCACCCGCCCTGCTCGTGGTGAAGGATCCGCCCGGTCCGGGTCTGCCAGGCGTGCCGGGCTCTGCCATGCAGGCGCGGGGAATCCGAGGGACTCCCGCGGGCCGGCGTGCGTGCCGCTGCTGACCACTGTCAGCGAGCCACCGTCGGGCAGCACGTCGAGCAACCCCGTCACGAGTGCGAAGTGGCCGAGATGATTCGTCGCGAATGTGAGTTCGAAACCGTCCGCGGATCGTCGCACACCATCGACGATCTGCACCCCGCCGTTGCAGACGACACCGGCCAGTCCGGCCGGTGCGAGTCGGCGGAGCTGAAGTGTGGCGGCGGCGACCGATCGCAGGTCGGCAAGATCGAGCTCGGCTCCCTGCACGCGGACTTCGTGCTGAGCGCTCAGTGCTTGCGCGACCTCCGCTGCCCTGCCCGCGTCTCTACCGGTCACGATGAGCGTGCGACCCCGTCCGGCGAGGGTGCGCGCCAGTTCGAGGCCGAGGCCCGACAGTGCCCCGGTGATCACGACCGGCCGGGTCATCGGACTGGCTCCGGTTCGAATGCAGACGTCGGGGGAGCCGCGCCGGCACTCTCGTGCCACCCGATGCGGCGGTGCAGGCGGCGCAGCGGCGCAGGCGCCCACCAGTTCGCGCGTCCGGCCAGGCGCATGAACGCGGGAACCAGGACGCCGCGGATCACGGTCGCATCGACAAGGACGGCCAGCGCCATGCCGACGCCGAGCTGCTGCAGGAACGACACCTCACTCGTGGTGTAGACGAGGAATGAGACCGCCAGGATGCCGGCCGCGGCGCTGACGAGCGGCGCAGAACGTCCGATGCCTCGCGCGACCGAGCCGATGGGGTCGCCGGTGCGATCGAAGTCCTCTTTGATGCGTGCCAGCAGGAACACCTCGTAGTCCATCGACAGTCCGTACGCGACGCAGAACATCAGCAGCGGGATGCTCGGCTCGATGACCCCGGTGGGCGTGAAGCCGAGCAGCCATGCGAGTCCGCCGTCCTGGAAGCCCCACACGAGGACGCCGAACATGACCGACAGCGAGAGGAGATTGAGCACCGATGCCTTCAGCGGCGCGATGACACTGCCTGTCATCAGGAACAGCACGATGAACGTCACGAGGAGGATCAGCCCGGCCACCAGTGGGAGTCGCTCCCCGACGCCGGCGCGATAGTCCGCCAGCTCGGCGGGGTACCCACCGACCAGAGTCTCGAACGGCGCCGGCTCACCGCGAATGTCGTCGACGAAGCCGATGGGCTCGGCGGCGAGCCGTTCGGATGTCGGCAGCACGGCGAGCCACGTCGAATCGGCATCCTGATATCGATCCGGCCCGCCGCGCGCCGCGTCTCCGGTGCGGCGCCCGTCCACGAAGGCGCCGGCCGCGGAATCCACCCTTTCCACACCCTCGATCCGTGAGAGCGAGGCGGCGTAGTCCGAGACGTCCTCACCGGCCGCGCCGGGCGCGACGACGTACACCGCGTCGGCGTCCTCAGCGCGGTAGTCCGCTCTGATCGTGTCGTACATGTCTCGCACCGACTGCCCGGCCGGGAGGATCCGGTCGTCGGGTGATCCGAACTGGGCGCCGAGTGCGGGGGCCCCGAGCCCCAGCAATACGACCAGCCCCAGAGACCCGGCGATGACGGGGCGGCGCATGACAGCAGCCGCCAGCCGTTCCCAGAAGCCTGCGGCCGGCAGCGGACGCTCGCGGCGCGGGAGGGCGCGCCTGCCCAGCACGCGAAGGGCGGCCGGCAGCAGAATCGTCGACGCGAACACCGCGGTCAGGACCACGCCGATGCCGGCGTAGGCGAAGGAAGACAGGAACGGGAACGGGAACACGAAGAGCACGGCGAGCGACGCCGCCACGGTCGCTCCGCTGAAGACGATGGTCCGCCCTGCGGCCCGCATCGCCGCGCGCGTGGCCGCCGCGGCATCGCTGCCCGAGCGCAGCTCCTCGCGAAACCGGAAAGTCATGAACAGGCCATAGTCGACACCGAGCCCGATGCCCATCACCAGCGCGATGTTCGACGCGAATGTCGAGACGTCCGTGAAGAGGCTCACCAGGCGCAGGATCGCCAGGGTGCCCGCCACGGAGAAGAGCCCGACCGCGGTCGTGACGAGCGCCAGCCGCAGGCGCCGGAAGACGAGCCAGAGGAGCGCGACGACGACGGGGAGGATGATGAGCTCCGCCCGCAGGAAGTCGGTGCGCGCCTGCGCCGCGACCACGCGGAAGATCTCGTCGCTTCCGCCCAGCGTGACCTCGATGGCCGGATCCGTGGACGAGTCGACAAGTTCCGTCTGCAGGAGCGGCAGCACCTCGCCGCGCACATGGTCGGCGTCCCCGGGCGCCCACGCCAGAATCAAGGCGGACGAGCCGTCCTCGGCTGCAAGGGTCTCGGGCGCGCCCGCGGACCAGTACGACCAGGCGTCGCCGATCCCCGGTTGCGAGGCGAGCGCCTCGGTGAGAGCTGCGCCGGCGGATGCTGCACGTGGGTCGTCCACACTGCCCGACGCCGGCCGCACGAGCATCGCGATGTTCGGACTTCCCGTGCCGAACGCCTCTGCGAGGACTTCCCTCGCCTGCACGGATTCCGAGCCCGGGGCGTCATAGCGATTGAGGGAGAGAGCCTCCATCGCCGTGGCTGCGACCATGATGAGCACGACGAAGAGGAATGAGCCTGCGATCAGGACGAGACGCGGGGAGTCGGATGTGAGCCGGGGGATCATGAATGCCTCCGCTAGAATGCGAGCAACTAGTCGTATTTAAAACGCGAGTAAATACTCGCATTCATGGGAGTGTTGCGCAACATGGCGGAAGTGCAGGCGCGCAGGCGTCAGGAGCGCGGTCGCGCGCGGATCGATCAGATCCTGGCGGCAGCGGCGACGAGCTTCGACGAGCTGGGCTACGAAGGGACCACGACCAACGCGATCGCGGCCCGAGCCGGGATGTCTCCCGGCTCGCTCTACCAGTTCTTCGCGAACAAGGACGACATCGCGCGGGCGATGGCCGAGCGCTATGCCGACGAGCTCGCACACCTCGACAGCGTGGCCGTGGTGCCCGAAGGTGAGGACCTCGGGGCGGCTGTGCGCGCGGCGCTCGAACCGATCGTGGCGTTCAATCTGCAGCATCCGGGATTCAAGGCGCTCTTCGCGCGAACCGATATGCCAGCGGCGATGAGGGATGCCGTCGCCCCCGTGCATCAGCGCATGGAAGCGCGCGTGGCGGCCTTGGTCTCAGCGCTGATCCCCGGCCTCGACGGCGCGGGCGTCTCGACCACCACGACCGTGGTCCTCCACATGGTGCGCGGGCTCATGCCTGCCATCACGGCGGCGGCGAGCGACGGGTCGCGGGCGACGCTCGCGCGCGAACTGGAGCGGAGTCTCACCGCATACCTCCAGGCCGTGGCCGCCGAGGTCCCGGCACGCTGACGACCCCGCCGACTTCCTGGGCGTGCTCAGGCGGGAGAGGATCGATCCGGATCGGCGATCACGTGGGCCCCGGCATCCACGATCCGTCCGGCCTCGACGAAGAGGTCGCGCATCCACGCGTGCTCGGGGTCGCGGCCGTGCACCGGATGCCACCACAGCGCGTTGGTCAGGGGTGTGGGCTCGAACGGGAGTCGTACCGTGCGTACGCCTCCGGTGCGCAGCGCCAGCGGCGCGATCGCGGTCTGGATGATGGCGATGCGGGAGGTGCCGGCCACGAAGTGGGTCATCGACAGGAAGCTCTCGACGACCACCTCGATGCGGGGCTCGATGCCCAGCTGCTGCACCTGCCGCCCGGCCGACGTGAAGGCCGAGCGGGACTGGTAGGTCATCGCCCACGGCAGCTCGGCCAGCTGCTCCATCGTCAGGGCGTCGCCGACCGCGTCGTTCGAGTCCGACACGAGCGCGACCCAGTCGTCGTGCCACAGATCCGCGTAGGGAAGATCCGACAGCGGCCCGTGCGGGATGATGATGCCGTCGGCCGACCTCAGGCGGGCGGCCGCGTCGTCGACGATGGCGGGGTTGTGCAGCATGAACCGGAACCGCACGCCCGGCGCCCGTTCCGCGGCGAGCCTCGACACCACGCTGCCGACGGTCACGAAGCCGTAGTCCGATCCGTAGATCGAGAACTCGCGGGTGGATTCCTCGGGCGACCACGTCGCCTGACTCTCGAAGACCCGGCGCGTGGCTTCGAGGGCCGCGGCGGTGTGGTCGGCGAGGTGCACGGCGAACGGCGTCAGCTCATAGCTGTTGCCGCGGCGCGCCAGGATCGGATCGTTGAAGTGCGTCCGCAGGCGCGCGAGCGACGCGCTCAGCGCGGGCTGGCTCAGATGCAGCCGCTCGGCGGCGCGGGTCACGCTGCGCTCGGTCAGCAGCGCGTCGAGCGCGACGAGCAGATTGAGGTCGAGTCGAGACAGAAGCGGTCGGTCGGACACGTCGGCGTGTTCCTCCGGGTCGGGCGCCGAGGATATAAACAGCGCTGATTGAGCATATAGCGGGAATCCGCTTTGCTGATAGACCGCGGATGATCACGATGGAGGGACAGGGCACAGCTGCCCGAATGGCTTCCGAAAGGATCGAAGATGATCAAACTCCTGTCCCATCTGTCGTACGTGGCGATCACGTCGCCCGATGTCGAGGCGTCCGTCCGCTTCTACGAGGAGCAGGTCGGGCTCACCGTGGTCGACCGGATCGACGGCGCCGTCTACCTCCGCTGCTGGGGCGACTACTACGCGTACTCGGTCGTCGTCGTGCCGGGCGACGAGCCGTCCCTCGAGACCATGGCCTGGCGCACCTCGAGCGCGGAGGCGCTCGAAGAGGCGGCGAAGCGCATCGAGGCCGCCGGCGTGCAGGGCGAGTGGCTCGAGAGCGTGCCGCACATCGGCCGGGCCTACCGTTTCGTCGGGCCCTTCGGCCACTCGATGACCCTGCACTGGGACGTCACCCGGCACCAGGCCTCGCCCGAATCGGCGTCGACGTACCCCGACCGCCCCGAGAAGCGGTCGAAGGTCGCGGGCGCTCCGCGCCAGCTCGACCACGTCACCATCGCCACCAGCGACGTCGACGCCTTCGTGCAGTGGTACGTCGATGTGCTCGGCTTCCGCTTCATGGCCCGCACGGTGCTCGACGAGGCGCCGATCTCGGTCTTCTCGGTGCTCACGACGAACGAGAAGTCGCACGACCTCGGGGTCGTTCTCGACGGCTCGACCCGCGCCGGTCGCGTCAACCACTACGCGTTCTGGGTCGACACCCGCGAGGAGCTGCTCATCGCCGCCGACGTGCTGATCGAGAACGGCATCCCCATCGAGTACGGCCCGTCGATCCACGGCATCGGCGAGCAGAACTTCCTCTACTACCGGGAGCCCTCGAGCCTGCGCATCGAGCTCAACACCGGCGGCTACCGCAATTACGTCCCCGACTGGGAGGCGAACACGTGGAAGCCGTCCCAGGGGTCGAACAACTTCTACCGCAACAGCAGCATGCCGATGTCGATGACCGAGTCCTTCCCTCCCGCCGACGGTCCGAGCGCGACCGAGGAGGGCGTGCCCGACGAGATCAAGGACGCACTGTTCAATCCCTACGCCAAGCACGGCCAGGGCTGACAAGACCCGGCGGGGGCGGCCGGTCGACCGGCCGCTCCCGCCGCACCACACTTCAGGAGATTCCATGACGACGACGTCGCACGGTCCGGACGCCCCCTTCGCCCTCGCCCGCTTCCGGCAGCGCGATTCGCCGCGTCTGGGCCTGGTCGCCCGTGACCGCATCCGCCCCTTGACGCCCGAGGATCTCGGCGCGGCATCCCTCAACGACTTCCTCGCCGATGCCGCCTGGGACCGCCTGGCTGCGTTGGCGGAACAGGACGGCGAATGGATGCCGCTGGCCGGCGTCACCCTGACGGCTCCGGTCGAGCCGCGCCAGGTGCTGCAGACCGGCGCGAACTACCGCCAGCACGTGATCGAGCTGGTCGCCGCGGGGCTCACCAACAGCACCGACCGCACCATCGACGAGGCGCGCGAGGCTGCGGCGAGGATGATGGACGACCGCGCGGCCCACGGCGAGCCGTACTTCTTCATCGGCCTGCCCGCGTGCGTCGTCGGCGATGACGTGCCGCTCGTCCTCCCCGGCTACAGCGAGGTGCACGACTGGGAGCTCGAACTCGCCGTGGTCATCGGCCGGGAGGCGTTCCGGGTCTCGCGCGAGGAAGCCCTCGACCATGTCGCCGGCTACACGATCGTCAACGACATCACGACGCGTGACCTGGTGTTCCGCAAGGACATGAAAGAGATCGGCACCGACTGGTACCGCGCGAAGAACGCACCCGGCTTCCTGCCGACAGGGCCCTTCCTCGTGCCCCCGCCGTTCGTCGACGGCTCGAACCTGAACGTGCGTCTCGAGCTGAACGGCGAGGTGATGCAGGATGCCTCCACCAGCGATCTGCTGTTCGACATCCCGGCGCTGGTCTCGGGGGCGTCGCAGACGATGCCGCTGCTCCCCGGGGACATGCTGCTGACCGGCAGCCCGGCAGGCAACGGCCAGCATTGGAAGAGGTTCCTGCGCGACGGCGACGTGATGACGGGAACCATCGAAGGTCTCGGCACTCAGGTCGTCCGCTGCGTCGCGGAGACCGGCTGACGGCCGCCCGGTACGAAGCAAGCATCCCGAAAGAACAGAGAGGTTCTGACATGACCGCCGTACGCAAGGTCGCCGTCATCGGCGCGGGAGTCTCGGGACTCGCCGCCGCCATCCAGCTCGCGAAGGCGGGCGTCGAGGTCGATGTCTTCGAAGCGAAGCCCGAACTGAGCGCGCTCGGCTCCGGCATCTCGCTGCAGGGCAACGCCCTGCGAGTCTTCGACGCCCTCGGAGCGTGGGACGACATCCGCGCCGCCGGGTACCCGTTCGAGGGGCTCAACCTGCGGGCTCCCGGCCCGGACGCCCCGATCGTCGCCGAGCTGCCCGACATCAAGACCGGCGGGCCGGACTACCCCGCGGGGATGGGGATGCCGCGTCCCGCGCTCGCGCGGATCCTGCTGGCACACGCACGGAACGCAGGCGCCGACGTCCGCTTCGGGTCGAAGCTCTCCGGCCTCGAGACCGGCTCCCCGGACGCGGTCGAGGTGATTGTCGACGGCCGGGGCGCGGGGGAGTACGACCTCGTCATCGGCGCCGACGGCCTGCACTCGACAGTGCGCGACCTCATCGGCATCGAGCAGAAGCCGCAGCCGACCGGCATGGGCATCTGGCGGACCTTCGTCTCGCGTCCGGCCGACGTCGTGCGCAGCGAGCTGTACTACGGCGGCCCGGTCTACATCGCCGGCTACACGCCGACCGGCGACGACACCATGTACGCGTTCCTCGTCGAGAAGGCGCAAGACCGCTTCGCCGTCTCCGCGGAGGAGGCCACTCGCATCATGCTCGACGAGTCGCGCGCGTACGGCGGCCCGTGGAACTCCATCCGCGCCGATCTCGAGAAGGGCGCGCGCGCCCACTACACGTGGTTCACGCAGCACCTGGTGACCGCGCCCTGGAACCGCGGCCGGGTCGTGATCGTCGGGGATGCCGCGCACTCGTGCCCGCCGACGATCGCGCAAGGCGCGGCGCAAGGTCTCGAGGACGCCCTCGTGCTCACGGAGCTTCTCACCTCGAGGGATGCCGTCGATCAGGAGCTGTGGGAAGAGTTCCACACACGGCGCCTGCCGCGTGCGCAGGCAGTGGTCGAGGCATCCGTCCAGCTCGGCCAATGGCAGATCGACGGCAACCGCGACGCGGACGCCGGCGGTCTCATCTTCGGCATCGCTCAGAAGATGGCGCAGCCGGCATGAGTGACAGCACGACGGCCAACGGCATCACCGACGTCCACGCCCATCTGCTGCTGCCTTCGGTGCACGCGGAGGTGGAGAAGCGCGCGCCCGAGCTGGTGGCCGAAGCCGCTGCCCTCGAACGCCGGCGCAGCGGTGCCGAGAGCATGAGGGTATCCGGACCCATGGTGGGGGCGCGCATCCCGAAGCTCACCGACGTGCGCGAGCGACTCGCCGCGATGGATGCCCAGGGCGTCCGGACACAGTGGGTCAGCGTCTCGCCGAACCACTTCTACCCGTGGGCGCCGGAAGGCCTCGCGGTGTGGGTCGCGGGTGAGACGAACCGGCTGATCGCCGAGCACGTCGCCCAGGCGCCGGACCGCCTCGTCGGTCTCGGCGTCGTTCCGCTGCAGCATCCGTCCCGCATCGTCGAGTATCTGGACGACGCGGTGCTCGGACGCGGCCTCGCCGGCGTCGAGATCTCGTCGTTCGCGGGGGACGTCGAACTGTCGGATGAGCGCCTCGAGCCCCTCTGGGCGCGCGCGGCCGAGCTCGGCTGCGTCGTGTTCCTCCACCCGTTCGGCTGCAGTCTCGACGAGCGGCTCGACCGGTTCTACCTCTCGAACACGGTGGGGCAGCCGGTCGAGAACGCTGTGGCGCTGTCGCACCTGATCTTCGCCGGGGTGCTCGACCGGCACCCGGGGCTGAAGATCGTGGCTGCGCACGGCGGCGGGTATCTGCCCACCGCGATCGGCCGTTCCGACCACGCGTGGCGTGTGCGGCCCGACGCGCAGGGCTGCGCGCACGAGCCGTCGAGCTACCTGAAGAAGATCTGGTTCGACACCGTCGTGCACGATGCCGGTGCCCTGCGGCATCTGATCGAGGTCGCGGGTGCGTCGCAGGTCGTGCTCGGCAGCGACTTCCCGTTCGACATGGGTCTGGACGACCCGGTGGCCTTCGTGCGCGCGGCCGGCCTGACCGACGAGGTGGCCGATCGCGTGCTGGCGGGCAATGCCGAGGCGCTGCTGCGCACCAGGGTGCGCGCATGAGGCTCATGCCGGACTGAGCTCCGCGCAACGAGAGAGGGCCGGATCCCGTCAACGGGATCCGGCCCTCTTCGTCTGCCTCAGTGGGTGGCGGGCGCCGGCTTCGCGGCGCGCCGCATGGTGAGCGCGAGCACCACGGCCACGACGGCCGCCGCGATCCCCACCGCGCCGACGGCGACGGGCAACGGGGCACCGGTCGCGCCGGTGATCACGCCCATGATGATCGGGGTGACGAACTGGCCGAAGAAGAACGACGCCGTCCACCAGCCGGTGGCGCGGCCGCGCTCCTCGAAGCGGGTGCGCGACACGACCCACGTGACCAGCGACGGCAGCAGGATGCCGGAGCCGAAGCCCACGATGATCGCGCCGATGAGCACGCCGACGAACCCACTGAACAGCCAGACCACGATCATGCCGACCGCCTGCAGACCGAAGGCGAGAGGGAGCAGCACCGCGGTACCTCGGCGTGCGATGCGCGGGAAGGTGAGCGCGCCGGCAGCCGTCGCGAGGGAGGCTATGGCCGCGACCAGACCGATCGTCGCCGTGTTGTCGGCGGCGACTCCGGTCGCGACGACGAGGTAGCTCACCTCGATCACCATGACATAGAACGTGAAGCCGCCGAAGACGGTGACCACGAGCGGAAGCCCGAGGATCCGCCACGGGACCCGTGCCTTCTCGCCGGCCGTGATGTGCGCGTCGGTGGGGTCGCCACGACCCGGTTCCCACAGCGCGAAGATCATCACGACCGCGATGGGAGCGGCGATCGCATAGATCCAGAAGGGCGCGTGCCAGCCGGCCGAGCCCACGGCGCCGCCGAGTGCGATGAACAGGGTCGCGCCGAGCGTTGTCGCGACCGTCTGCAGGCCGAGGTACTTGTTGCGCCGGCGCTCCTCGTGGAAGTAGTCGACGATGAGCGTCGTGCAGACGGTCATGATGGCGGCTTCGAAGACGCCGACGAACGCGCGGCTGATGAGGATGCCGGTGAGGCTGTCGATCCACGCCGGCACGGTGCCCGCGATGGCGTATGCGAGCATCGCGACGATCAGCAGGTTCTTGCGCCCCAGCCGGTCGACGATCTGTCCGGCGAACGGCGCGAAGATCGCGATCATGAGGGCCGGGATCGCCACGATCATCGGCACGAGCACGTCGGCGCCCGGCTGATCGCCGAAGTGCTGCGAGAGCTGGGGCAGGACGGGCGTGATGAGGACCGACCCCATCACGGGCATGCAGCTGCCGGCCAGCAGGAGGGCCGCCTGCCAGGCTCCGGCGCGTCGGGTGGACGTCTTCTCGACGTCGAGAATGGGCTTCGTCATTGAATCTCCTTCGACTCACCCTCATTGAAGGGCGTCGAAGGGCATCAGCGAAGACCGATTAGGTTATCGCGCTCATCGATGCCGGTTATGGCCGGGCCGCGGCATCCGCTCTCGCACACTACCTACTGGGGCCCCGCTCCGGACCTCCAGGCGCTAGCGCACGCCCTTCATGAGTGCGAGCACCGGCTTGACCGAGAACCACAGCGCGATTCCGAGACCGATCGAGATGAAGCCGAGGATCGTGAAGTACGGCACCTCGTTCTTGGGATCGTAGAACTGCGCGAGCCAGCCGGCGATCGACGTGCCGAGCGCGACCGACAGGAAGTACAGCGCCACCATCTGCGTGTGGAAGCGCTGCGGCGCGAGCTTGGTCGACGCCGACAGGCCAACGGGCGAGATGAAGAGCTCGGCGATCGTGAACACCAGCAGGATGCCGACGATCGCGAGGAGCGGCGTGGAGTTCGCGGCGCCGTTCGCCCACGGGAGGAAGAGCAGGAACGCGATGCCCATGATGATGGCGCCGAGGGCGAACTTCACGGGGGTCGAGGGCTGACGCGTGCCCATCTTGGTCCAGATCGCGGCGAAGACTCCCGAGAGGATGATGACGAAGATCGGGTTGATCGAGTTGACCCACGAGACCGGCATCTCCCACCCGAGGATGTTGCGGTTCAGCTGCTGGTCGGAGTAGATCGTCAGCACCGTGAACTGCTGCTGGTACAGCGACCAGAAGCCGACGTTCACGATGAACAGCGGGATGAAGGCGAAGAGGCGTGAGCGCTCGACCGCGGTGATGGCGCGGGATGCCACGATGACCGCGAAGTACGCGACGGTCGCGGCGAGCGTGACGATGATCACGATGCCGGCGAGGTTGTCGGCGCGGATGACACCCACCAGGACGAGGGCAGCGATGACGACGAGCCCGCCCACGGCGATGCCGACCACGAGCAGCCGGCGGTTCGCGGGCAGCGGGTTGGGCACGATCCGCGACGAGGCGGGGAGCTGCTTGCGGCCGAACGAGTACTGCAGCAGTCCGAGCGCCATCCCGACGGCAGCCGCGGCGAAGCCGGCGTGGAACCCGACGGACGACTGGAGTGCGCCGGTGACGATCGGGCCGAAGAACGCGCCGAGGTTGATGCCCAGATAGAACAGCGAGAAGCCGGCGTCGCGGCGTGGATCCTTCTCGGCGTACAGCGTGCCGACGACCGAGGTGGCGTTGGCCTTGAGCCCACCGGAGCCGACCGCCACCAGCACCAGGCCGACGCCGAGGACCCACACGTTGGGCAGCACGGCCAGCCCGATGTGTCCGAGCATGATGACGATCGCGCTGTAGAACAGCACGCGCTCCGAGCCCAGCAGGCGGTCGGCGACCCATGCGCCGAGGATCGTCGAGAGGTACACGGTGCCGCCGTACGCGCCGACGATTCCCGTCGCGACGGCCTGGTCGATGCCGAGGCCGCCCTCGGCGACCGTGTAGTACATGTAGATGAGCAGGATGCCCTGCATGCCGTAGAAGCTGAACCGCTCCCACATCTCCACGCCGAACACGTGCGCGAGCGCCCACGGCTGGCCGAAGAACCTGGTGTCGTGGTCCGACTCGTCATCGACCGCCGTGGCGGTGGTGGCCGCGGCATCCGTTCCGCTCGCCTCTGCCGCCCGCTGCCCGGCGCGCGTCGACGCGTACGGCTCGCCCGCCGCCGTGGCGCCTTCGGGCGGCCCGACCGGCATCTGCTCGGGCTCGCGCTCGTCGTGCCGATCCCCGTCGTCTCGCCGATTCATGCGCCGCTCCTGTCCCCCGTGACAATGACGTCAGGCTAGCGGCCCCATCGGTCCCACGTCAGTAGGGGGCTCGCCTGTCACGATCCGCGCCCGGCGCTCAGCTGATGTCCGAGGTTCGCGACGTCACTCCGGGAGGGACGGATGCCGCTCCTCCGGCGCGCGCCGGGACGGGATGAACAGGGCGATGACCAAGGCGATGATCGCCGCGGCGCCGCCGAGGATGAGCGACACCGTGAAGCCCGTCGACGTCGGAACCGGGACGCCCTCGAAGTCGATGGCGTAGCTGGCCAGCACCGCCCCGATGACGGCCGCAGCGGTGCTCGTTCCGAGCGAGCGGAACAGCGCGTTCAGCCCGTTCGACGCGCCTGTCTCACTCTGCGGCACCGAGCGCATGATCAGCATCGGCATCGACGCATAGCCGAAGCCGATGCCCGCCCCGATGAGGATGTTCGCGACCACGAGGTGCCAGACCTCGGAAGAGAACAGCAGGGTGAAGCCGTACGCCACGATGAGCGAGACTGCGCCCAGGAGCAGCAGCAGCTTGGGGCCCGTGCGCTGCGCGATGCGCCCGGCGATCGGGGAGAGCAGCATCATCACGATCCCCGACGGCATCACCACGAGACTCGCGGCGAGCAGCGACAGCCCGAACCCGGCGCCTGTCGCGACCGGCAGCTCGAGCATCTGCGGATAGACGACGTTCGATGCGAACAGCGAGAACCCCATCGCGACCGACGCGATGTTGGTGAGCAGCACCGCCGGTCGCGCGGCGACCCGCAGGTCGAGGAGCGGCTCGGGGATTCGCAGCTCGAACCACCCCCACAGCAGCAGCACCACAACCCCGCCGAGTCCCGACACGAGCACGGCGGGCGAGGTCCATCCCCACTCGTTGCCACGCGAAATCGCGAGCAGGACGCCGACCAGACCCACCGCCAGCCCCGCCGCGCCGATGAAGTCGAAGCGTCCGGCCGTGCGCAGCACGCTGACCGGCACCACCCACACCACGAGTCCGAACACCACGACCCCGAGGCCCGCGGCCAGCCAGAACAGCACGTGCCAGTCGCTGCGCTCGGTGACCACGGCGCTGATCGGCAGTCCGAGAGCGCCGCCGACGCCGAGCGTCGCACTCATGAAGGCGATGGCAGAGTCGACGCGGTCCTCGTGCAGCACGTCGCGCATGATCGAGATGCCCAGGGGCACGACGCCCACGATGGCGCCCTGCAGCGTCCGCCCCACGATGATGCCGACGATGCCGGGCGAGAACGCCGCGATGACGGAGCCGACGACCATGACGGCCACCAGCACCAGGAGGATGCGGCGCTTGCCGTACATGTCGCCCAAGCGCCCCGAGATCGGCGTGATGACCGCGGCCGCGAGCAGCGTCGAGGTCACGACCCACGCGGTGTCCTCCCGGCTGGCGTCGAGCAGCTCGGGCAGTTTCGACTGGATCGGCACCATGAGCGTGAACATGAACGACGAGCACAGCCCCGCGATCGCCAGGACCGCCACGATCGCGCCCTGCCGAGGCATCCGGGTGAGTCGTCTTCTCGCGTCCTCGTCCCGATCAGCCATCCGTCCAGGCTATCGGCGCCGTGAGGGAGAGGCTCTGCGGGTGCAGACTTGGGGGATGGCCGATACAGCGACTCCGCCGGGCATCGGGATCCGTCCTCTCGACACCGTCGAGGAGGTGTTCCGCGCCTCGGAGGTGCTCGCCGCGGTGTGGGGCAGCGACCGCGGCGGTATGCCGCCGAACCTGCTGCGGGCCCTCGCCCACGCCGGCAACTACGCCGTCGGCCTCTACGACGGCGACCGCATGGTCGGGGCATCCGTCGCCTTCTTCTCCGCGCCCGCCACGCGATCGATGCACAGCCACATCACCGGGGTGCTGCCCGACCACCAGTCGCAGGGGCTCGGGCGGGTGCTCAAGCAGCACCAGCGCGAGTGGGCGCTGGCCCGCGAGGTCGGGCACATCACGTGGACGTTCGATCCTCTCGTCGCCCGCAACGCGCACTTCAACCTGCGCGTGCTCGGCACGCGCGTGACCGAGTACCTCGTGAACCACTACGGCCCGATGGACGACGGCGTCAACCGCGGCGACGAGACCGATCGCATCATGGTGTCGTGGGCCCTCGCGGCGCCTCCCGTGCCGACCCCGGCAGCCGAGCGCGTGGTCGCGTCGGTCGAGATTCCGCACGACATCGAGGCCCTCCGGAGGGAGGCGCCGACGGATGCCGCGGCGTGGCGCGTCCGCGTACGCGACGAGCTCGGCGCGCACCTGGCGCAGGGCCTGCGGATCGGCGGCTTCGACGACACGCGCGGCTACCTGCTCGTCCGCGACTAGAGGGCCGGCTCAGGCCTCGGGATCCTTCGTGGGATCGCCCGGCCTCACGTCGGCGTCGTCGCGGATGTCGATCCGCGTCACGCCCGGCCTATGCGTCACGTCGATGCGCGGGTCGGCGTCGGATTCGACAGCGCCGGGCGCGGCCAGCAGCTGGTCGCGGCGCTTCTCCTCGTGCGTCATGCCGGTCGTGTCGTCCGGCGACTGTTCCTGGCCGGTCTGTCGCTCGCTGTCCATCGTCATCCCTCTCGCCACGAGTCGTCGGTCAAGTGCGACCCTGCCTGCGGTCCCATCTGCAGCATCCCGCCGTCCACACTCCAGCTCGCACCTGTGACATAGCTCGCCGCGGGCGAGGCGAGGAACGCGATGACGGCCGCCACCTCTTCGGGCTTGCCGGGCCGGCCGAGCGGGATGCCGGGGCGGTGGGTGTGCTCGGCATCCTCGGACTCCATGCGGTTGATGGGGGTCGCGATCTCGCCCGGAGCGACGGCGTTCGCGGTGATCCCGTGCTCGCCCAGCTCTTGCGCCATCGTCGCGATGAGTCCGCCCAGGCCGTGCTTGGCGGCGACATAGGCCGCCGAGCCGACGCGCGGCTGCGTCTCGTGCACGCTCGTGACCGCGATGAGGCGCCCTCCGCGGCCCGCACGGACCATGTGCCGGGCGGCGGCCTGCAGCCCGGCGAACGCGCCATCGAGGTTGAGCGCGACGATCTGCCGCCAGTCCGCGATGCCGACATCGAGGAACGGCCCGCCCGATCCGCCGCCGGCGTTGTTGACGAACACGTCGATGCCGCCCAGCCGCTCGATCAGCTCGTCGAGCGTGGGGCCGACGCGGTCGAGGTCGGTGGCGTCGAACCGCGCCACCTCGGCCGTGCGCCCGCGTTCGCGGACGGCCTCCGCGGTGCGCTGAGCGCCGTCTTCGTCGGAGTGCCACGTGATGCCGACGTCGAGGCCCGCGTCGGCGAGGGCGAGCGCGGTCGCCTGACCGATGCCGGAGTCCGAGGCGGTGACGATCGCGCGGCGGGGTGCGAAGTCGAAGGTCTCCATGGCCTCGACGCTAGGCGTGCCTCGCCGCCGTCGGCACGGGGTTGCCAACGCACCCTGGAGCGGCTATCGCGGGGCTCCGCCGGGCGGAGAAGTGCCGCTCCGCCGGGCGGAGGATGGCGTAGCGGGCGGAGGATTTCTGCCAGATGCTCCGGCATCGGCGCCAATGTCCGCCGGGCGGATGATCAGCGATCGCCCGGACCATAGTCTGGCGCCATGCCCGCCGACACCGACTACCGCGCCCACTTCGACTTCGACATCCGCTTCGCCAACGGCGGGGGCCTCGCCGGCACCGGCTTCCGGCTCGACCTGCCCTCGGCCGACCTCGGCGAGGCAGAGGTCGCGACCCTGCTGATCCAGCATCTCGGGCTCGCGCTGGTGGACGAGGTCGAGCTGCGCGGCCTGCGCATCGTCGAAGAGCCCCACCGCGGCAGCCGCGGGGTGGAGACGGTCCCGGGCGCGCCTACGGCATCGCGTCGCGTCGTCGATCTCAGCCACCCGATCCGCGCCGGGCTCGTGACCTACCCGGGGCTTCCCGCGCCCACGATCACGCCGCATCTGACCCGCGAGGACTCACGGGCGCGCTACGCGCCCGGCACGGAGTTCGCGATGGACGTGATCACGATGATCGGCAACACCGGGACGTACCTCGACTCGCCGTTCCACCGCTACGCGCAAGGCCCTGACCTTGCCGGTCTCGACCTGGCGTCGCTCGTCGGCCTGCGCACCGAGGTGTTCCACCTGGAGGACGCGTGGGATGCCGCGCGCCGAGGCATCCGTCCCGAGACGCTGGCCGATCGCGACGTGCGGGGCGCTGCCGTGCTGCTGCACACCGGCTGGGACCGCTGGTTCGGGCAGCCGGAGTACGGCACCGGTGCGCCGTTCCTGACGGGCGAGGGAGCGCAGTGGCTCATCGACGCGGGCGCGGTGCTCGTGGGCATCGACTCGCTCAACATCGACGACACCGAATCCGGGGGCGAGCGGCCCGCGCACTCGCTGCTGCTGGGCGCCGGCGTCCATGTCGTGGAGCACTTGACGAACCTCGGCGAGCTGCCGCCACGAGGTGCGCGCTTCACCGCCGCGCCGCCCGCCGTCGAGGGATTCGGCACGTTCCCGGTGCGCGCGTTCGCCGAGATCGACGGGCTCTGACCAGCCCGCACAGAACCTGCCATTCCGCCGACGTATCTGGCGGACATCATCGTGCTCCTCCACTCCGAACAGAGGAGGAGCGCCATGCGCGAGCACATCGAGACACTCATCGCCTCATTGGGCGGTGCCCGACCGGCAGCACGTCGCGTTCCGCGTCGGCGGCGGCCCCGTCGCGCCCGGTCGACCTACGTGGTCGTGCCGCGCGAGGGGACCGGCCTGCGGTTCGCACACTGACACGTCGGATCGGCCGCGTGCTTGCCCGGCCGGTGCGCCGGGACGATAGTGCGCGACTCGAACGGCCCGGCGTACGCTGACCGCATGCCCATCGCCCGGCCCGCCGCATCCGTCGCCCTCGAAGGGTTCGAGCTGCGCGTGCTGCACCTGCCGCTGGTGTCACCGTTCACGACATCGTTCGGCACCGAGACCGTGCGCGAGGTCATCGTCGTGCGTGCCCTGACGTCGAACGGGGACGGCTGGGGCGAGATCGTCACGCAGGCCGACCCGCTCTATTCGAGCGAGTACACGCAGGGAGCGTGGGACGTGGCGCTGCGGTTCCTCGCGCCCGCCCTGCTCGATCGCCGGCAGCTGGCGCCGGAGGACGTCGCCGGCGTGCTCGAGCCTTTCAAGGGGCACCGCATGGCGAAGGCGGGGCTCGAGCTGGCGGTCCTCGATGCGGCGCTGCGCGCAGAGGGACGCCCGCTCGGCGAGTACCTGGGCGCGGTGCGCGATCGCGTGCCGAGCGGGGTGTCGGTCGGGATCCAGCACGATCCCGCGGCGCTCGTCAACACCGTCGCCGGCTATCTCGACGAGGGCTACGTCCGCATCAAGATCAAGATCAAGCCGGGCCGCGACATCGCCGACACCGCCGCCGTGCGGGACGCGTTCGGCACGATTCCGCTGCAGGTCGACGCGAATTCCGCCTACACGCTGGCGGATGCTGCGACCCTGGCCGAGCTCGACCGCTTCGACCTGCTCCTGATCGAGCAGCCGCTGCAGGAGGACGACCTCGTCGACCACGCCGAGCTCGCGCGCCGGCTGCGGACCCCGGTGTGCCTGGACGAGTCGATCGTGTCGGACAAGGCCGCGGCCGATGCGCTGGCGCTGGGCTCGGCGTCCGTCATCAACATCAAGGCCGGGCGCGTCGGCGGGTACCTGGAGGCGGCGCGCATCCACGACCGCTGCCGGGACGCGGGCGTGCCGGTGTGGTGCGGCGGCATGCTCGAGACCGGGATCGGCCGCGCGGCGAACGCCGCCCTGGCCGCCTTGCCGGGCTTCACGCTGCCCGGCGATGTGTCGGCGTCGAGCCGCTTTTACACGCGCGACATCATCACCGAGCCCGCGGTGCTCGAGGACGGCCACGTCCGCGTGCCGACCGGCCCCGGCCTCGGCATCGAGATCGACCCCGTCGCGCTCGAGGACTTCACCGTCGCGCGCGAGACGCTCGCTCGGTAACGCCTCGGAGCCGTCGTCATGCGCCTGAGTCGTCCGCAATTCAGTCTCCGCGCGGGCAAGGTGCCGCGACACGCGGTCGTTCGGGCTCGTTGGCGTGCGAAGGGACTGAGTTGCGAACGGGGGATGCCGTGTGCCCGCGCGGGGCGCGGCGTCGCGGTGCTGCTCGCGGGCGCACTCCTGCTCGCTGGTTGCGCGGTCGGCCCGACCGGGACGAGCGGTGCCCGGGGGAGGGGGAGCCCCGAGGCGACGACCTCTGGAGTCGCACCGACGCTGCCCGCCGGGGTCACCGTGGAGCTGGTGCAGCTGCGCGCCGACGTCGCGCCGCGACAGGCGCAGGTGCATGTGACGAACGGGTCGAACCAGACGCTGACGATCGGCGACGTCCGCGTGGAGGATCCGCGGTTCGACGGTCCCGCGACGCGGGTGGTCGCCGGTCGCACGAGCACGGTGCCAGCCGGGCGCAGCGTCGACGTGCGGGTGCAGCTGCCCGCCGTCGACTGCTCAGCACCCGAGGAAGGCGAGCCCGAGGTCATGCTCGAGCTCGTCGGAGAAGGCGAGGTGACGGCATCTGCGACCGACCCGCTCGGTTTCGTCGCGCCGCTGCACGAGCGCGAATGCCGGGAAGAACGACTGACGGATGCCGCAGCCCTGGCATTCACCGGATTCCAGGAGTCGGCACCGGGCGAGGCGGCTGTGCTCGAACTGACCGTGACTCCGACGGGCAAGGGGGAGGCGACGGTCGCCGGAGTGCAGGCGACGAACCTGCTCGACTTCGGGCCGGCGAGCGTCGACGGCGCGTATCCGCTCGACCTCCCCATCGCGGCGATCGGCACCGAGCCGATCGTCGTGAAGCTGCCGCTCGTGCCGTTCCGCTGCGACCCGCACGCCGTGCAGGAGGACAAGCGCGGCACGATCTTCGACGTGCGCGTCGTCGTCGATGGCGAGCCGGGCGAGATCGAGCTGTTCGTCGGCGACGAGCTGCGCGGCCGCATCCTGTCGTGGGTCGCCGCCTGGTGCGGCTTCGGCTAGTCCCTCGCAACACCTCGCCGCCTAGGCTGTGCGCATGGCTCAGCGCAGCGCCGGAGGCAATGTCGCCCCGCAAGATCCCGTCGCGACGTCGCGGGGCATCTCGCGCCGGACGCAGTCCGACATCTACCGGGCCGGCATCAGCGGTGCGCGCCCTCGCGTGCCGGTCGACGCCGACGCGCTCGAGGCGGCGGCCCGCAAAGCCCTCAGCGCCGAGGCATTCGCGTACATCGCGGGCGGAGCGGGAGCCGAGCGCACCGTCGCGGCCAATCGCGCGGCGTTCGGTCGATGGCAGGTGTGGCCGCGTCCGCTCCGGGATGTCTCTGAGCGCGATCTGTCGATCGACTTCCTCGGCGCGCGTCGCCCGACGCCGTTGCTGCTCGCACCTCTCGGCGTGATGGAGCTCGCGCACGCGGGTGCCGATGTCGCGGTCGCCCGGGCCGCGGCGTCCCTCGGCGTCCCGTACGTGCTGTCGAACCAGGCCTCCGTGCCGATGGAGGATGTCGCGGATGCCGCGCCGACGGTTCCGCGCCTGTTCCAGCTGTACTGGTCGGCCTCGGACGAGCTGAACGCATCGCTGCTTCGCCGGGCCGAGGCATCCGGATGCGAAGCCGTCGTCGTGACGCTCGACACGCACGTGCTCGGCTGGCGCACGCGCGATCTCGACCTGGCCTACCTGCCGTTCACGCGGGGACTCGGCATCGCCCAGTACACGAGCGATCCGGTCTTCCAGCAGCTCGTCCGTGAGCGGGTGAAGTCGCAATCGGCGGCCCCGACCGACGCCGCACCGGCGGTCAGGCTCACGCCCAAGACGGTGGTGGCCGGCGTGAGCATCGCCCGCAAAGGCGAGGCGCTGACCGGGTCGAGCAGCGTCAGAGACAACCTGCGCTCCCCGTTGCCGCGCGCCGCCGTCGAGACGTTCCTCGACGTCTTCTCGACGCCCGCCCTCACGTGGGACGACCTCGCGAAGGCCCGGCAGTGGACGAGCCTGCCGATTCTGCTCAAGGGCATCGTGCATCCCGACGACGCGATCCGGGCGCTGGACGCCGGCATGGACGGCATCTGGATCTCGAACCACGGCGGACGCCAGCTCGACCAGTCCGTCCCGACACTCGAGGTGCTGCCGACGATCGCCGACCGCGTCGCGGGGCGGGTGCCGATCGTGTTCGACTCCGGCGTGCGCCAGGGGTCCGACGTGCTCATCGCGCTCGCGCTGGGCGCGACCGCCGTCGCCCTCGGCCGCCCTTACGCATACGGCCTTGCCGTCGCAGGGGAGGAGGGGGCGCGCGAGGTGGTGCGCAACGTCCTCGCCGAACTCGACATCACCCTCGGGCTGTCCGGCCACACCTCGGTCACGGAGCTCGGACGCGAGGCGCTCCGGCAGGTCTGAACCCCGGCGGGATCCGCCACGCCGTGTGGATTTCGTGAGGATGACCGGGGCAGTGCCGTGAGGATTCCGTGAGGGCACGCCGGCGCCATGCCTCGCGCACCTAACGTGTCGGAGTGACTCGTCCTGCTCCACAGCTGCCCGCTCGCCGGCGCGTCACTTCGCGACCGTTCCAGCTGAAGCCTGCGCAGGCGGTCGTGGGCGGCTTCGCCGCAACCATCGCCGTCGGAACGGCGCTGCTCATGCTGCCGATCTCGCGGACGGGTCCGGGCGGCGCATCCTTCGTCGAGGCGCTCTTCACCGCGACGAGCGCCGTGTGCGTGACGGGTCTGACGGTCGTCGACACGCCGGTGTACTGGACCGGCTTCGGCCAGGCGGTGATCCTCCTGCTCATCCAGCTCGGCGGTCTCGGGATCATGATCTTCGCGTCACTGATCGGCCTGGTCCTGGCGCGCAAGCTGTCGGTCCGGTCGCGGCTGTATGCGGCGACGGAGGCGAAGGCCCCCGGCCTGGAGGATGTGCGCGGCGTCGTGCGGGGCATCGTGCTCATCTCGCTGACCATCGAGGCGGCCGTGTTCGTCCTGCTGTTCCTCCGGTTCTCAGTGCACTACGGATACTCGATCGGCGACGCCGCCTGGCACGGGCTGTTCCACTCCGTCTCGTCGTTCAACAACGCGGGCTTCGCGCTCTACAGCGACAACCTCATGCCCTTCGTCGCCGACCCGTTCATCTGCCTGCCGATCGCGGCCGCGGTCATCCTCGGCGGGCTCGGCTTTCCGGTGATCATGCAGCTGCGCAAGGAGTTCCGGCGTCCGCTGCACTGGGCGATGAACACAAAGATCGTGCTCGCTGCGACCGCCGTCCTCCTCGTGGCGGGCACCGTGTACATCGGCGTCATCGAGTGGAGCAACCCCGCGACGCTCGGACGGCTCGACCCGTGGGCTCGTGTGCTGGCGGCCTTCTTCCAATCCGTGCAGACCCGTACCGCCGGCTTCAACTCCGTCGACATCGGTGCCCTCCACGATGAGACCTGGCTGGGCATGGACGTGCTGATGTTCATCGGCGGCGGCCCGGCGAGCACCGCAGGCGGGATCAAGGTCACCACGTTCGCGGTCCTCTTCTTCATCATGCTCACCGAGCTGCGGGGCGAGGGCGCCGTCAACATCTTCGGCAAGCGGCTCTCGCGTGCCGTGCACCGGCAGGCGATCACCGTGGTCCTCATCGCCGTCGCGGCCGTGGTCGCCGGAACCGGCGCCATCATGCTGCTCTCCGGACAGAACCTCGATCGTGCGCTCTTCGAGACGGTCTCGGCGTTCGGCACCGTGGGGCTGTCGACCGGTATCACCGCGGACCTGTCCGATCCCGCGCGGATCGTGCTCGTACTCATGATGTTCCTCGGGCGGCTGGGGCCGCTCACCCTGGGATCGGCGATCGCACTCCGAGAGCGCCGCATCCTCTACGAACTCCCGAAAGAGAGGCCCGCAATTGGGTAGGTTTTCGCACTTCGGTGCCATCGATCGGTCTCGGCGCGTCGCCGAGGCAGGCTCCGTCGCCGTGATCGGCCTCGGGCGGTTCGGACGTGCGCTCGCCCTGGAGCTGATGGCCGGTGGGACCGAGGTCCTCGGGATCGACCTCGACGAGGATCTGGTCCAGTCGCTCAACGGAGAGCTCACGCAGGTCGTGCGCGCCGACTCGACCAAGCGGGAGGCTCTCGAGCAGCTCGCGGTCGAAGAGTTCGACCGGGTCGTCGTGGCCATCGGGGGCGACGTCTCGGCCTCGATCCTGACCTGCTCGGTGCTGCTGGCAATGGACATCCCGGCGATCTGGGCCAAGGCCGTGACCGACCAGCACGGGCTCATCCTCGAGCAGCTCGGCGTGCACAAGGTGATCTACCCCGAAAAGGACATGGGGCGCAAGGTCGCGCACCTGGTGCGTGGCGCTGCGCTCGACTTCATCGAGATCGCCGCCGGATACGCGATGGTCAAGGCACCGGCGCCGTCGTCGATCCAGGACGTGCCGTTGGGTGAGACCGGCTTGCGGCGCAGCCACGGCGTCACGGTCGCAGCCTTCCAGCATGCCGGCGAACCGTGGGACAACGCCGACAACCGCACCGTGCTGCACGCGGGTGACACGATCCTCGTCGTGGGCAAGACGCGCGACGCGGAGGCTTTCGCCCAGCTTCTCTGAACCGATGGACGGCCGCCGGCTCTGAGCGCCCCGGCGCGGGAGCAGGACGCGGATAGAATCGACGGATGCCGCGCTCGCGGCATCCCGCACCTTCGTGCAGCCCCCACCCGACCATTGGAGCCACCGTGGCCGAGCAGTCCCGCCTCGACAAAGTCATCGCCCTCGCCCGTCACCGCGGGTTCGTGTTCCAAGCGGGTGAGATCTACGGCGGATCCCGGTCGGCGTGGGATTACGGACCCCTCGGCACCGAACTCAAGGAGAACATCCGCCGCCAGTGGTGGCAGACGTTCGTCCGCGGTCGTGGTGACATGGTCGGCCTCGACTCGTCGATCATCCTGCCCAAGCGCGTGTGGGAGGCATCCGGTCATGTCGCGACCTTCACCGACCCGCTCGTGGAGTGCCTGCAGTGCCACAAGCGGTTCCGCGCCGACAACCTCATCGAGGACTTCGAGGCGCGCAAGGGCCGCAAGGCCGAGAACGGGCTCTTGGATGTCCCGTGCCCGAACTGCGGTACGAAGGGCCAGTACACCGAGCCCAAGGCGTTCTCAGGGTTGGTGAAGACCTACCTGGGTGTCGTCGACGACGAGTCCGGCCTCTACTACCTGCGGCCCGAGACCGCGCAGGGCATCTTCGTGAACTTCGCGAACGTCCTCACCGCCTCGCGCAAGAAGCCGCCCTTCGGCATCGGCCAGGTCGGCAAGGCGTTCCGCAACGAGATCACGCCGGGAAACTTCATCTTCCGCACGCGCGAGTTCGAGCAGATGGAGATCGAGTTCTTCACCCCACCGGCCGACGCCGACGAGTGGTTCAAGGCGTGGGTCGAGGACTGCTGGAACTGGTTCATCGACCTCGGCATCGACCCGGCCAACATGCGCCGTTACGACGTGCCCGAGGATGATCGCGCGCACTACTCGGCGGGCACGATCGATGTCGAGTACCGCTTCGGCTTCCCCGGCAAGGAGTGGGGCGAGCTCATGGGCGTCGCCAACCGCACCGACTACGACCTCTCCAGCCACGCCGAAGCTTCCGGCCAGTCGCTGTCGTACTTCGACCAGGCATCCGGCGAGAAGTACGTGCCGTACGTGATCGAGCCGTCGTTCGGGCTCACCCGCGCCATGATGGCGTTCCTCGTCGATGCGTACCACGAGGAGGAGGCGCCCAACGCGAAGGGCGGCACCGACACCCGGACGGTGCTCAAGCTCGACCCGCGCCTGGCGCCGGTGAAGGCGGCGATCCTGCCGCTGTCGCGCAACGAGCAGCTGTCGCCGATCGCGCGCGAGGTGGCGGAGGATCTCCGCGGCGAATGGAACGTCGACTTCGACGACGCCGGTGCCATCGGCCGCCGCTACCGCCGTCAGGACGAGATCGGCACGCCGTTCTGCGTCACCGTCGACTTCGATTCGCTCGACGACCGCGCCGTCACCGTGCGCGACCGCGACACCATGGGCCAGGAGCGTGTCCCGCTCGAGGGCCTGCACGCCTACCTCGCGGAGCGTCTCAAGGGCGCCTGAGCCTCCGCGCCGCGGGAGCCGCCGCGCGGACGGCAGCCGCAGCGGCGCGGGCCGACGGGGCCGGCGCGACGGCTCCGTCAGTGCCGGGCGGCCGCGATCAGTCGGTGCCGCCCAGTGCGCCGGTCGCGGTCTTGGCGCCGTCGCCGGCGACAGCCTCGGCGCCCACGGCCTTCAATGCGAAGGCCTGCATGAGGGTGTTGAGGTCGAGCCCGGTGAGGTTCTTCACCACCTCGGTGCCCTCGCCGAGCACCTTGCCCACGGTCTTGGTCATCTCGGACGCGCCGTCGGTCGAGATGACGGTGAGCTTGTCGATCGACGCGATCGGCTCGGCGGCGGCGCGCACGATATCGGGCAGGCGCGAGATGATCTCCTGCGCGAGCGCGGCCTCGCCGTACTTCTGCAGCGCCATGGCCTTGGCATCCGTCGCCGCCGCCTCGGCGAGGCCCTCCGCCTGGATCGCCGAAGCGCGCGCCTCACCCTCGGCCTTGACACCGGCGGCCAGAGCGACCTGCTTGTCGCGCTCGGCCTCACCTGAGAACCGCACGGCGGTCGCCGCCGCTTCGGCATCCTGGACGGCGGCCACCTTGTTCGCCTCGGCGATCTTGGTGCGCTTGTAGGCGTCGGCCTCGGTCGCGGCGTTCGCGGCGTCGCGCAGTGCGGTCGCACGCTGGACCTCGGCGTACGCCTCGGCCTCGGCGGGCTTGCGGATCTCGATGTCGAGGCGCTCCTGGGTCACCAGCGCCTGCTCGGTGAGCGCCTCGCGCTCCTGCATGGCGACGAGCTTGTCCTGCTCGGCGGTGGCGAGCTGGCCGGAGGCCTGCGCCTCCGCGTTCGCACGGTCGGTCTCGGCCTTGATGATCGCCTGCTTCAGACTCAGTGCCTTCTGGCGCTCGGCGATCTGCTCGGCGGCCTCGATCCGGGCGAACTCGCTGGCCCGCGCGGCCTCGGCCTCGCTGATCTCGGCGACCTGACGGGCGCGTGCGGCTTCGGCGCGACCGAGGTTGGCGAGGTAGTCGCTTCCGGGCGTCGAGATGTCGCTGATGTTGAGCAGGTCGACCTGAAGGCCCTGCTCCACCAGGTCGGTCTTGGTCTCGGCGACGACGCGGTCCGACAGGCCCTTGCGGTCCGAGATGATCTGCTCGATGGTCATGTCGCCGATGATCGAGCGCAGCGAGCCTTCGAGCGACTCCTTGATGATCTCGGTCAGGGCGCCCTGCTGCGACAGGAATCGCTGGGCCGCGCGGCGCACACCGTCCTCGGTGCCCGAGACCTTGAAGTTGATCGACGCCTTGATGGCGATCTTGATGCGGTTCTTGTCGACGCCCTCGACGGTGATGCCGATCTGGCGCTGCTCGAGGGAGATCGAGAAGCCCTGCTGAAGGATCGGCCACACGAACGTGCGTCCGCCGATCACGACGCGCTGGCCGGTGCCCGTCTCGCCCGGCGCGGGCCTGCCGGCCCCGCGGCCGACGATCACGAGCGCTTCGTTGGGTGGAACGCGCCGGATGCGGCGCGCGATGAAGGTGATGAGGCCGAGCACCGCGATGACGAGGGCGACGACTGCGATGACCTGGATGAGGGTCGAATCGAGCATGGGTGACCTTCCGGATGCCGGGCGGCCCGGCGGATCGAGGGTGGAGGTTATTCGGCGACGACTTTGACGCGCGTGCCCGAGTGCTCGACGACGCGGATGCGGACGCCTTCGGGAATGGGGGCGTCCGAGTACGCGAGGCGCCGCTCGACCTCGCCGGGTCCGTCGAGGCTCACCTCGCCGCCGGCGGGCGAGATGTCGGACCGGGAGACGCCGCTGAGCCCCATCGCCGAGAGGGGGACGCCGTCGGACGAGCGCGTCAGCCGCTTCACGAAGAACACGGCGACGAGGTAGGCGAGCGCGGCCAGCACCGCCGCGAGGACGTACGCCCACACGGTGTCGAGCCCGGCCGTGTACGTCAGGACGCCGGATGCCCCGAACACGACGGCCGCGACGCCCAAGGCGGTACCCGAGATGGCGCCGTCGCCGATCTCGAAGTGGTCGAAGATGTCGCCGACGATGAGCGAGATCAGCAGGACGGCGAGGCCGATCCCACCGACGATGAGGAAGGGCAGCATGTGGACTCCACGGCGAGGGGCGGGTGCCCCCACCCTATCGACGGGCGCCGCTGCCGTGCGGACCTGTGGAGAAAGCGATCCGCCGCGCCGGTCAATCCGTGACGGTGAAGGTGACGTTCTCGACGTCTCCTTCGAGGACTCGCCGGTAGTCCTGCTCGATGATGTCCCGCAGGACTCGGGTGTCGACCGTCTCGAGATCCTTGAGGTACAGGCATCCGACGCCGGTCTCGTGCGGTCCGAGTTCCGCGAGCTGCGGCGAGTGCTCGGCGGTGCTGAGCAGGTACAGGGTGGTCGCCTGCTTGCGAGGCGCGAACCCGGCGATGGGCGCGTCCCCCTCGGTGCCGGTCGGGTAGCGGTAGTGGCATGAGCCGAACCCGATGATCGTGCCCCACAGCTCGGGATCGCGGCCGGTCACCTCCGACATGAGGGCGATCATGGTCTCGGCATCCCGCTGTCGTTTGGCGGGCGTCACTCCCGCGACGAACGCGGCGACGCTGCCACCGGTCTTCTTCATGCCTTCTCCTTCGCGGCGGCCTTCACCGCGCGCTTGTGCTCGCGCACGAGAGCGAGCGACTCGGGCGACACGATGTCGGCGACGCTGCGATGCGAGCCGTCCTCGCCGTACGGAGCGGATGCCTCGCGCCAGCCGTCGCCGGTGAATCCGTACTGCTTGCCGAGCAGCGCCAGGAAGATCTTCGCCTTCTGCTCGCCGAAGCCCGGAAGCGTCTTCAGCCGCTTGAGCACCGTCGGCCCGTCCGGTTCGTCACGGCGCCAGATCGCGGCGGCGTCGCCCGCCCAGTCCTGTTCGATCGCTGCGCACAGCGCCTGCACGCGACCGGCCATGGACCCCGGGAACCGGTGCACCGCCGGGGTCGCCTTGAACAGCTCGGCGAACGCGTCCGGATCGAACGAGGCCAGCGCCGAAGCATCCAGCGTCCCTGCGCGCTCCGCGATCTTGAGCGGACCGGCGAAGGCGGTCTCCATCGCGACCTGCTGATCCAGCAGCATGCCGATGAGCAGTGCGAGCGGGTCGTCGGTCAGCAGCTGATCGGCGGCGGCATCGCCCGTGATGTGCAGCGTCATGTGCCCAGTCTCGCACCGCCGCTGTGGGTAAGTCACGGCGCACGTGAGGCGGTCGGATAAGTTGGCAGGATCACGTCAGCGCCCGACGAACCGCGGAGGACCGAGCCCATGCCCGATCGCCGCGCGCTCTCGTCGGCCCGCCTGCTCGCGGTCCGGGCGCGTGCGCGGTCCGGTCTGCTGGCCAGTGCCGCTGCGACCGTCGCCGTCGCGATCGCCACCGTCTGCCTTGTGCTCGCCTGGCTCGCCCGGGCGGTCGCCGTCGCGGGCGATCCGCCCCCTCCCGGCGTGCCGGCCGAAGAGGTCGCCGCCCAGGTCGAGGCAGGCGCCACGGCGCTGGCTTCCGCGTCGCCGGCCCTCGTGCTCCTCGTCGTGCTTCTCGCGGGCACCGCCGTCGCCCAGCTGGCGGGCCTCATCGCCGCGGCGCGCGAGCACGAGACGGCCGCGATCCGCGCTCGCGGGTTCTCACGGGCGCAGGCGTGGCTGGCGGATGCCGCAGAGGGCGTCGCCCCCGCGCTCGCGGGCGCGGTGGCGGGGGTGATCCTCGCCGTCGTCGTCTCGCTTCTCGCGGGCGCGGCTGTTGCCGATGTGCTCGCTCAGTGGCTGTGGGCGACGGGGACAGCGCTCGCCCTCGCCGCGGTGTTCGCGGTCGCACTGCGTCGCGGCGAGCGCCGCCGCACCTCCGCCCGCGGTGCGCGGACGACCGCCGCGGCGCTCGTCGTGCTGGTGCTCCTGGCCTCCGCGCTCGTCGTCTGGCAGCTGCCGCTCGCGCGCGGCGCCGGCTTCGACCCGATCGTCGCGGTCGCTCCGGCGGTGGTGCTCATGGCCGGCGCGATCGTCGCGCTGGCGGTGTTCGGCGCCGCCGCCGTCGCGTGGTCGCGACCAGCCGCGGCGGCTGCGGGTCTGGAGCCGGGCTACCCGGCACGGCAGGTGGCCCGCCGCATCCCGATCTATGCCGCCGCCGTGGTGCTGGTGGCGCTCACTGTGGCGCAGGCGGTGTTCACGTCCGCCTACGGTGCGACGTGGCAGACGATGACCACCGACTCCGCAGCGGTGCGGGCAGGCGCCGACCTTCGCGTCGACACGGCGCCGCAGACGGTCGACTCCGAAGACGTGGCCGTCTCCAGCGACGTGGAGGGGGTGGATGCTGCCGCCTCCGCCCTCGTGACCCCGGTCGAGATCGGCTCGACCGAGGCGCAGCTCGTCGCGGTGCCGTCCGAGGCGATCGAGCCCGTGGTCGCCTCGGCGGGCGGGCTCATCGACAAGGAAGCGCTCGCCGCAGCGGTCACCGCCGGGGGCACGGAGGTCGTCGCGTCGGAGCCGGTGCCGCTCGGCGATGCCGCGACCGGGCTGGCGGTCACCGCGACGCTGATGTCCTCGTCGCAGACCGTCGGCGCTGTGTCACTCCACGCGCTGCTGCTCGACGGCACGGGCACGCCGGAAGCGGTCTCGCTCGAGGGCGAGCTGGCGGTGGACGGCGAAGGCACGGTGACACTCGCCGCTGATGCGGAACTGCCCGCCGGTGCCGCGCCGTGGCGTCTGGCCGCTCTTCTCGCCTCGTCCGGTCCGAGCATGGCCGGCGCCGAGGTCGTGGTGACGATCGCGGGCATCGAGGCGGTGGGCGCCGGTCCGCTCGAGATCGCGGGACAGACCGTGCTCGACGGGGGCGGCGACGATGCGGTCGTGTGGCTCGGCGACGGTGGCGTCCTCGCCGACGCGCCTGCGATCGAGGATGCCGCGCTTCCGCCCGTGGCGGCCGTGGTCACGTCGGCGCTCGCGTCCCGCCTCGGGATCGGCGTGGGCGATCCCGTCGAATTCCGCTACGCCGGCACCGGACGCCAGGGTGGCGCGGTCGTGTCGTCCGTGGTGGCGGCGGTGCCCGGGGCGACCTCGGAGCTCGCGCTGTTCGTGCCGATGGAGACGCTCCTGATCTCACAGCTGCAGCGCGGCACATCGATCGTGCCGCCGGGCTCGGTGTGGGCCGCGGGTGACCCGTCGGCCGACGACGAGCTGAGCGCCGCGCTGCGCGACCGGCCGGTCACGACATCCGCTCCCGGCGTGACCGCGAGCGTCGTGGGCGCCCTCGTTCCCGGGTGGTGGATCGCCACCGCAGGCTCGGCCGTGCTGTCGCTGGTCGCGGCGTTCGCGATCGTGCAGACGCTCGCCATCGCGCGGCGCCGCGAGCTCGGGGTCCTCCGCGCGCTCGGCGTCGGGCATCGACGCCAGGCCCGCATGCGCGCGGCCGAGCTCGGCGGGGTGTTCGGCGCGGCCGTGCTGCTCGGCGCGGCGGCCGGAGGGCTCGTGTCGTGGCTGATCGTGCCCGAGCTCGTGCGCGCCGTGACCCCCGGCATCCTGTCGATCGTGGGCGGGGTGACGATCGCGTGGGTCCCGCTCGCAGCGGCGGTGGCGGCGCTCGTCGCTGGTCTCGCGGTGATCGTGGCAGCGGCCGCGGCAGGCGTCGGGCGGGCGGCGCGATCGGCGACGGTGGGGGAGGAGTCCCGATGACCCGTCGCGTGTCGACCCGTGCTCTCGTCGCGCACCATCTGCGCTCCCGTGCGGGCGGCGGTGCGATCGTCGCAGCGCTCGTCTTCGTGCTCGCGCTCCTCGCGACGGCTGCGCCGATCGCGCTGGGACTGCTCGGGGATGCCGCGCTGCGCGACCGGCTCGACGGTGTGCCGGCGACCGAGCGTGACGTGGTGTCGAGCTCGGTGGGCGTCCCCCAGATCTCGGACGTGAGCGACCCGCTCACGACCGACGGCATATGGGACTCGTTCCTCGAGGCCCTCGACGGCATCCGGGAGTCCGCTGAGGAACCGCTGCCGGAGCTGCTCGGGGAGGCGCACGCCATCAGCCGTACGTCTGAGCACGGTCTCGAGGAAACGCAGACCCGGGAGCTGGAGGTCGCGTTCTCACCCCAGTACGAGGGCCACGTCCGCGTGGTCGACGGGCGGCTTCCCGAGCCCGCCCCGGGCTTCGAGAACCTGACGCAAGCCGAGGCCTCGGCGGTGCGCCTGGAAGTCGTCCTCTCGGTCGCCACCGCCGCGGAGATGGAATGGGCGGTCGGAGACACCCGTTCGATGCGCACCTTCTCGAACACGGTGGAGTTCCTCCTCACGGGCACGTTCGAGGCAGTCGACGCGTCGGGCGACTACTGGCAACACGTCCCCTCGGTGCTCGAACCCAGCATCTTCGACGACGGCAACCGCCCCCGCGTCGTCACGGCCACGGCGTTCGCGCACCCGGCATCGCTGCCGTACGTCTATCTCTTCTCCACGTCGCAGACCACCGACACGTGGTATCCGCTCGACACCGACCGGATCGAGGCGCGTTCGGCGGCGCAGACCGCTGCAGCACTGAACAAGCTCACGGCCGTCTCGCACACGGTCGCCTCGTCAGCCGGCGGTCCGGCCGGCATCCTCGGCGTGAAGTTCGACGCCGACATCACCGGAGAGATCGAGCTCGCCCTGGCGCAGGAAGCCTCGACCGCCGGCGTGATCGCGATGCTGATCGCCGGACCGGTCGGCGTCGCCGCCGCCGTGCTGATCCTGGGATGCCGGCTGATCCTCGAGAGCCGCCGGCCGAGTCTGCGCCTGCTGTCGGCTCGCGGGACGTCGATCGCCCAGCTGCGCGGGCTGCTCGCGATCGAGGGTGTGTTCGTCGGTGCCATCCCCGCGATCCTCGGTGCCGCGGTGGCAGTCGTCGGAGGCTTGCTCCTCTTCGGGGCAGCGCCGGGCCCGGCGGCCCTGATCCCGGCGCTGCTGCTCGCGCTTGCGCCGGTCTCGATCCTCGCGGCGCTCGCCCCGTCGGTCGCCGAGCGTCAGGTGCGCACCGACCTCGGGCGCCGCGGCTCGCGGCTGCGGCTCATCGTCGAGGGCGCGGTCACCGTGCTCGCGCTGGTCGCTCTCGTCCTCCTCTTCCTCCGTGGCTACAGTGCCGGGGCCGACCCGCTGCTCGCCGCGACGCCGCTCCTCCTCGCCCTGGTCGCGTGCCTGCTGACGCTGCGCCTGTATCCGATCCCGCTGCGGGCGGTGCTCGGACGAGCGCGCGCGTCGGCGGGACTCGACGCCTTCCTCGGCTCGGCCCGCGCACTGCGCGAACCGTCGATCGGTCTCACGCCGGTGCTGGCGCTCGTGGTGGGCGTGTCGGTGGCGGTGTCTTCCGGCATCCTGCTGTCCGCCCTGCAGACCGGGATCACCGAGGCCTCGAACGCCCAGGTCGGCGCGGACGTGCGGGTCAGCGGCGCGGGCTTCACCCGCGAGCAGCTCGACCAGGCGGCGGCCGTCGACGGGGTCGACGCTGCTGCCGGCATCTCGGGAGCCGAGCCCGAGACGCTCGACATCGGCGGCGTCAAGCGCGGCACGTCGGTGTTCGTCGTCGACGCGGCCGACCTGGCGGCCGCGCAGGGAGACGGACCCGGGATGCTGCCTCCCGGCGTCTCGCTCGAGCCCGTCGAGTCGGGCCCCATGCCGATCGTCGTCTCCGGATCGGTCGCCGACCTCATCGACGGCTCCGACGAAGTCGACCTGGGCGGAGTCGCGGCGGAGGTCGTCGGGGTGACGCGGGGACCGGTGCCCATCGGGACGAGAGAGAACTGGATCGCGATCGACTCCTCGTACGCCGAAGAGGTGCTCGGCCGGGATCCGTCCGACCGCACCCTCCTCGTCAGCCTCGCGCCGGGGGCACCGCGTGACGCGGTCGACTCCGAGCTGCGCGCCATCCTCGGTGCCGAGGTGCGCATCGACACCGCAGACGAGATCGCGGCCTCGATCCAGTCCAGCCCCGCCGTGCAGGGCGTCCGCGCCGCGTTGCTCGCGGCGACCGCGGTGGCGGCGCTGCTCAGCGCGCTCGCGATCGTCATGACCCTCACCCTCGCCGCCGCCCCGCGTGCGCGCGTGCTCGCGCTGCTGCGCACACTCGGCGCCCCGTCGCGCTCGGCCACGTCGCTCGCGCTGTGGGAGATCGGCCCGCCGGCCGTTGCCGCCGTCGTCGCCGGAACGGTCTTCGGCGCGCTCGTGCCCCTGGTCGTGCTGGCCGCCGTCGATCTGCGTCCGTTCACCGGCTCGTCCGTCGCGCCGGCGTACCAGGTGGACGGCGGGATGCTGGCGCTCACACTGGGCGGCTTCATCGCGCTCGCCGTGCTGCTCACCGCGATCGCCTTGCTGGTGTCGCGCCGTATCCGTGCTGCGGGCGCACTGCGCACCGTGGAGGAAGGATAGGACCATGGCCGCTCTCCCGGACGCCGACATCCTGTGCGTGGATCTCGTGCGCATCTTCAAGGTGCAGGCGGCGAACGGCGCCGGCGTCGAGGTGCAGGCGCTGCAGGGGCTGAACCTGCGCATCGACCCCGGCGAGCTCGTCGCCGTCGTCGGCGCCTCGGGTTCGGGCAAGTCGACGCTCCTGTCGATCCTGTCGAGCCTCGACCAGCCCACGGCCGGCGTGGCGTGGGTCGCCGGGCACGACCTGCTGACCATGAAGGAGAAGGAGCGCGTGGCGTTCCGACGCCGCAGCGTCGGGTTCGTGTGGCAGCAGACGTCGCGCAACCTGCTTCCCTACCTCTCCGCGAGCGAGAACGTGGCCGCGGCGCTCGCGATCACGGGCGAGGCGAAGGGTGCGGCAGCGCGACGCACGAGGGTCACGGAGCTGCTCGACCTGCTCGAGGTGTCGCACTGCGCCGACCGCCGTCCCCCGGAGATGTCGGGTGGCGAACAGCAGCGCGTCGCGATCGCGGTCGGGATCGCCAACCGCCCGCGCGTGCTCCTCGCCGACGAGCCCACCGGAGAGCTCGACGACACCACGAGCGCGCACGTCCTCGAGGCGATGCGCTCGGTCAACCGCGAGCTGGGCGTGACGACCCTCATCGTCACGCACGACCCGGCGGTCTCGGAGCACGTCGCCCGGACCGTGCAGATCCGCGACGGGCGCACGTCCACCGAGGTGCTGCGCTCCACGAGACTCGATGAGCACGGTGCCGAGCAGCACGTCGCCGAAGAGTACGCCGTGCTCGACCGCGTCGGCCGGCTGCAGCTGCCCGACGACTTCGTGGCGGCGCTCGACCTGCGCGAGCGCGTCCGCCTCGCGCTCGAGCCCGACCACGTCGGTGTCTGGCCCGGCCAGCAGGCCCGGCCCGAGGCATCCGTCTTCCCCGACGAACCGCCCACAGAGGAGCCCTCATGACCCTTGCCCTGCGCGGGGAGAAGCTCACCCGCACCTTCGCGTCGGCTGCCGGCGAGGTGCACGCGTGCGTCGACATCGACATCGAGGTCGCCGCGGGCGAGCTGGTCGTGGTGCGAGGCGCCTCGGGCGCCGGAAAGACGACGCTGCTGAACCTGCTCGGCGGCCTGGACCGGCCGACGTCGGGCAAGGTGTGGATCGGCGACGTCGAGGCCACCGCGCTCGACGAGGACGCCCTCGCCGAGCTGCGCCGCGAACGGCTGGGCTTCGTCTTCCAGTCGTTCGGACTCATCCCGATCCTCTCCGCCGCCGAGAACGTCGAGCTGCCGCTGCGGATCGTGAAGACGCCGCCCGCCGAGCGCGAGGAGCGCGTCGCCGAGGCATTGCGGCTCGTCGGTCTCGCCGATCACGCGGCGCAGCGCCCGACCGAGCTGTCCGGCGGCCAGCAGCAGCGCGTCGGCATCGCACGTGCGATCGCCGCGCGACCGCATGTGCTGATCGCGGACGAGCCGACGGGTCAGCTCGACTCCCGCACCGCCGCGACGGTCATGGATCTGATCAGCGAGCTCGTGCACTCCCAGGGCCTCGCGGCCATCGTCTCCACGCACGACCCGCTGCTCGTGCAGCGGGCCGATCGGGTCATCGAGCTGCACGACGGCCGCGTCACGTCGGTGGCCGGGGCGACGGCATCCGTCGCCGAATCCGCCGCCGTCGCGGAGACGGATGCCGCAGCCGAGCCCGCGACGGTCTCGGAGGAGCCCCCGCACGCTCCCCTCACCCGCGCCGAGGCGCGCGAGCAGCGCCGCTCCGCCGACTGACGCGGCGGCGCTCGACGCGCTCCGAGCGCGACCGGCACCGGTGGGAGGATGGATGCCGTGACCGGTGCGCCTGAACCCCTCGACGAACTGGTCGCCCACGCGCGTGAGACGCACGTCGTCGTGATCGGCGGCGGGATCGCGGGACTGGTGGCGGCGTGGGAGTGCGCCAAGCTCGGCATGGCGGTGACCCTGGTCGAGGCGTCCGGTCGTCTCGGCGGTGTCGTCGGCATGGCGGAGGTCGCGGGTCTCGAGCTCGAGACCGGCGCGACGTGCTTCTCGACGCGCGACGGCGTGGTGCGCCGGCTGATCGAGGAGGTCGACCCGGATGCCGTCATCGTGCGCCCCGGCGATGACCGCGAGTGGATCGCCGGGCTGCCGAAGGACGCCGCCGCTCCGCTGCCCCGCGAGAACGTGCTCGGCATCCCCGCGAATGCGTGGGATGAGAGCGTGCGGAACGTGATCGGCTGGGGCGGTGCGTGGCGTGCCTACCTCGACCGGCTGCGTCCGCCGCTCACGATCGGCTCGCAGCGCAGCCTCGGTCGCCTGGTGCGGGGCCGCATGGGCGCGCGGGTGCACGACCGCCTGGTCGCGCCGCTGAGCATCGACCGCTTCGGGCTGGCACCCGACGACGTCGACGTCGAGATCGCGGCGCCAGGTCTCAACCCGGCCCTCACCCGTACCGGATCGCTGGGCGCCGCGGTCTCGGAGCTGCGTCTCGGCGCCGACCGGGCGCCCGCGATCGAGGGCATCGACGGCGGAATGCCCAGGCTCGTCCACGCCCTGCACGAGAAGCTCGTCGGGCGAGGCGTCGACGTGCGCACCGGCACGCGCGCCGTCGGGCTCGAACGGTTGGACGCGCGCTGGACCGTGAAGCTCGAGCCGGACGCCGCGGGCGTGCAGGACGTTCAGGGGGCAGTCGCTGCGGGTTCGGGCGCGGGGTTGCCGCACGAGGTGCCCCCCGAAGCGCAGGGGCACGGCTCGGGCGCCGTTCAGGGGGCAGGCGCTGCGGGTTCGGGCGCGGGGTTCCCGCACGAGGTGCCCCCCGAAGCGGCGGGTGGCAGCGCGCGGGCGGCTCTCGTGGCCGACGCCGTCGTGGTCGCGACCGATGAGGAGAGCGCACGGATGCTCCTCGCCGGCCTTCTCGCGGACGAAGCCGTCGAATCGGCCGTGCCGGCGGGCATCGCTCGCGAGGTCGTGACCCTGGTCGTCGACGGATCCGAACTCGACGCGGCGTCGCGCGGCGTGCACGTGCACGCGGTGCCGGGCGCGTATCGAGCCGTCGGCGTGGCGCACGACACCGCGCGGTGGCCGTGGCTCGCGCAGGCGACGGGTCCGGGGCGTCACGTGGTGCGCGTCGCCTTCGGTGCCCCCGATGACCCGCCCGCGACGGCGGATCTGGACGACGCGGATGCTGCGGAACTGGCCCTGGCCGAAGCATCCGCCCTCCTCGGCGTGACGCTCGGCGCCGATCGCCTCGTGGGTGCGCACCGGGCACGGTTCACGCTCGCGCCGCCCGCGTCGGCGCGGGGCCGGCTCGACGCCGCCTCAGCGGTGCGGAGCCGGATCTCCCGCGCGAACGGAGTCGCGGCCGTCGGGGCGTGGCTGTCGGGCAGCGGGCTCGCGCAGGTCGTCTCCGACGCCCAGGACCAGGCCGATCGGCTGCGCCGCGCACTGCTCTTCGGGGCCGACGCGCGAGCGTGAGTGCGCTCTTTCCGCCCGTGTCAAGGGCGGATGCCGGAATCGGAATACAGGGCTACCCTGGGGAGATCGTCAGGTGCATCACCGAGTGTGAGGAGACCCCAATGAGGGGCAAAGCAGGACTCGTCGTCGGAATCGCCATCGGATACGTGCTCGGCACGCGCGCCGGCCGGGAACGCTATGAGCAGATCAAGGCCCAGTGGCTCAAGGTCTGGAACCTCGACCCGGTGCAGGAGCAGGTCGGCAAGGTCAAGGACTTCGCCAAGACGCAGGCGATGGCGCTTCCCTCCACCCTGTGGGACTCGGCAGTGAAGGTCGCGCAGGCCGCCGGTTCGAAGGGCACTCCCGGGCAGAAACTGGATGCCGCGATCAAGGCGGGCGAGGAATCGGCCGACGACGTCGGCCAGGCCGCCAAGAAGTCGGCGTCGGCCGTGAAGGACGCCGTCGACGAGGCCGTGGACGACGCCTCCGACGGTCGTGGCGGAGCATGACATGACGACGCCGCGTGGATTCCGCGACCGCGCGGATGACGGTCTGCTGACCCTGCTCGGCGAGATCCCGGAACTCATCCGCAACCTCGTCATCGCCGAGATCGACGCCGCCAAGGTGTGGCTCTCGCGCACCGCGAAGGACGGTGGCTGGGGTGCCCTGTGGGTGTTCGCCGCTCTGTTCGTGCTCTTCTGGTCGGTGCCCGCGCTGGGAACCTGGGCCATCGCCGGCCTGTCGTCGTGGTGGCCGGTGTGGCTGTCGGCGCTCGTCGTCTTCTTCGCGATGCTGATCGTCGCCGTCTTCCTGGCGCTGCTCGGCATCCTCCGCTTCCGCAAGATCGGCAAGCGCCAGAACCCCGCCCAGTCGATCGCCCAGGATGTGAAGGAGGTGCGCGATGAGCTCTGACGCGCCCGTGCCGGTGCCCCGCACCGCCGTGCCGCTCGGCATCGCCGACCCGGTCGAACAAGCCCGCGCCGAGCTGAAGGCGGCACTGGCCGCCATCGAAGAGAAGGCCAACGTGCCCAAGCGGCTCGGGATCGCCGTCGACGACGGCGTGACCAAGGCACGCGCGTTCCGGCGTCGCAACCCCGTCGCCGCCTCCGTGGCGGTCGTCGTCGGTGCCGTGGCGATCGGCGCCGCCGTCTGGGGAGTCGTCCGCCTGTACACACGCTGAACGGCCCCCGATCACACCTTTCGCGATGAGGGGTATGCTCGGGAGGCGAGGCAGTGCAATGGTGCGTATGCTGCCGACGCGCGAACCCGATTCAATCGCGCTTCGGCTGCTCGAACGTCCTGGGCGGCCGACTGAGCACCACGAGAGTCGACCCCTTCATGAACACCGCTACCCAATGAACGCCGGCGTGCAGCATCCCACCGCCAAGCCTTTGACCGGCTGGCGCGTTCTCGTGCCCCGAGGCGGGCCGTGGGGCGACGGCGTGGCCGCGTCCCTGCGGCGCCAGGGGGCGACGCCGGTGATCGCGCCGCTCATCAACTTCGCGCCCACGAACGACCAGGCCGCGCTCGAGCAGTCGCTCGCAGACCTCGCCGCCGGAGCCTTCGACTGGCTCACCGTCACGAGCGCCACGACCGTGGACGTGCTGTACGCCTACCGGGCGATCGTCCCGCCCAAGACGCGCGTGGCCGCGGTCGGCGAGACGACCGCTGCGGCACTGCTGGCCGTCGGCTACCGCGTCGACCTCGTCCCCGAGCAGGACAACTCCGCCGCCGGCATGGCCGAGCAGCTCATCGCCCTCGAGCCGGAGGCGCGCGACATCCTCACGCTGCGCAGCGAGATCGCCAAGCCCGTGCTGACCCGCAAGCTCTCCGAGGCGGGGCACCGGGTGCGCAGCGTCGTGGCCTACCGGACCGTGGGCGTGCCGGTCACCGAGCGCATCGCCGAAGATGTGCGCTCCGGCCGCATCAACGCGATCCTCGTCACGAGCGGGTCCGTCGCCGAGCAGGTCCACGCGCAGTTCCCCGACGTGCCCGAGACGACGCTGATCGCGGCGATCGGACCCCGCACCGCCAAGGACGCCAAGCGAGCCGGCCTCGAGGTCGACGTCGTCGCCCCGACGCAGACGGTCGACGCGCTGATCGATGCGGTCGCGACCTTCTCGCTGCCGCACGCGGCCGACGAGTTCGCGCCCCGCACCGGCGCGCTGCCGCTTCCGGGAGCCGACCGCCGTTGACCCGCCCGCCCCGCGTCGTCGTGCTCGCCGGTGGCGTCGGCGGCTCGAAGTTCGTCCTCGGCGTGCGCGGCGCACTGCGTGCCCGCGGCGACGACGACACGGCATCCGCCCTCACCGTGGTGGTCAACACCGGCGATGACCTCTGGCTCTCGGGTGTGCGGCTGCAGCCCGACGTGGACTCCGTGACCTACGCGCTCGCCGGCGTAAACGACAGCGAGCGTGGCTGGGGCCGCCGGGGGGACAGCGAGCGCGTGAACCACGAGCTCCAGCAGTGGGGCGCCGGCTGGCCCTGGTTCACCCTCGGTGATCTGGACCTCGGAACTCACCTGGCTCGCACCGGATGGCTGAGGGAGGGGCTGACACCGACCGCCGTGCTGGAGCGCATGTCGCACCGCTGGGACCTCGGCGCTCGCCTGCTGCCGATGACCGACGCCGAGGTCGACACGATCGTCGAGCTCGAAGACGGCGCGCGCCTTCACTTCCAGGAGTGGTGGACGCGGCACCGGGCGACCCTCCCGCCGGCCGGCTTCCACAACCCCGGGATCGACCGGGCCGCACCTGCTCCGGGCGTGCTCGAAGCCATCGCCGCCGCCGACGTGGTGCTCCTCGCGCCGTCGAACCCCGTCGTCTCGATCGGTCCGATCCTCGCGGTGCCCGGAATCCGCGATGCGCTCACCCGCACCCCCGCCCGCGTCGTCGGCGTCTCGCCGATCATCGGCGGCAAGGTCGTGCGGGGCATGGCGGACGTCTGCCTGACCGCGATCGGCGTCGAGACGTCCGCGGCCGCAGTCGCCGCGCACTACGGTGCGCGCGGCGCCGGTGGCCTGCTCGACGTGTGGCTCATCGCCGAGGAGGACGAGGCCGCCGCCGGCGACGTGGCCGGCCTCGGCATCCGTCCCCTCGTCACGCCGCTGTGGATGACGGATGCCGCGCGCTCCGCCGCCCTCGCCGAGACCGCGCTCGGCGCAGCCGACGTGTGACGTGCCCGAGCTGACCTGGTTCGCATGGGCGCTGCTCGCGCTCGCCGCGGTCATCGTGGGACTGTCGAAGACCGCCGTGCCCGGCGCCGGCACGCTCGCCGTCGCGATCTTCGCGGCCGTGCTGCCGGCACGGGAATCCACCGGCACACTCCTGCTGCTCCTGATCGTCGCCGACCTGTTCGCGGTGACGATGTACCGTCGGCACGCGAACTGGCGGGCGCTGCTGCGGCTTGCCCCGGCCGTCGTGGCCGGCGTGCTGCTGGGCGTCGTGTTCCTCGCGCTCGCCGGCGACATCTGGGTCAAGCGGACGATCGGCGTGATCCTGATCCTCGTCATCGCGATCACCCTGCTGCGCCGCCGCTTCGGCGCAGGGGTGTCGGACGACGGTCCCCACCGCGTCGCCGCCGCGATTTATGGTGCGCTCGGCGGCTTCACGACGATGGTCGCGAACGCCGCCGGGCCCGTCATGTCGATGTACTTCCTGGCGGCGCGGTTCCCGGTGAACGAGTTCCTCGGTACCGCCGCATGGTTCTTCGCGATCGTCAACCTGTTCAAGGTGCCGTTCTCGATCGGGCTCGGCATCATCACCCCGCCGGGCCTGCTGCTGGACCTCGTCCTGGTGCCGCTCGTGGTGGGCGGCGCGCTGGTCGGCCGGCGCCTGGCCGACCGGCTCGACCAGAAGCTCTTCGAGCGGCTCGTCATCGGCTTCACCATCGTCGGGGCGGTGTACCTGCTCGTCGCGTGACGACGCCGTGGGATGGGGCGAGGTCGCGGCCCCATCCCGCGAAGCGTCTCAGCTCCAGGGGGAGGGGCGTTCGGGCCCCCGTTCCCCGTCGTCGGGCAGGTGCGGCAGCTCGGTGCCGCCGGCGCGGATGCACAGCCACCGCAGCTGCTCGGGGCTGTCGGGCACCGCCCGCCACGTGCGCCACACGTCCTGACCCACGCGCACCACGGTGCCCGGGCCGACGTCGACGATGTCGTCGTCGAGGGCCATCTGGCCGCGGCCCGCGAGGAACACGTACAGCTCCTCGATGCGAGCGTGGCGGTGCCAGTAGCCGGCCTCCTCGCCGGGCTCGTAGGCGTTGGCCGTCATGCCGATGTACTGCATCGTGATGTCGTGATCGACGACCCGCCGTCCGTCGCGCGAGCTGTCGGGCCGGAACCCGCCGTAGTGCTCCCGCCACTCGTCGAGTCCGCCCATCTCCAGCACCTGGTAGTCGCTCATCCCGCCAGGCTATCGGCGGGCGGAGGGCGATGGCTCGATGATCCGGGCAAGCGCGGGAATGCCCGTGCGACGAATCAGCGGCGGGCAAGCAGGGCGGCGGTCCGGGGGCCGAGCCCCAGCGCCGAGGCCACGTCGAGCTGATCCGCGGTGTCCACGTCGCGACGCAGGGTCGAGGCATCCGGAATCTCGAGCGCCGTGCACCCGAGCGCGAGGTGCCGTGCGAACGACCCCTCGCCGAACGACGACTGCCACGCCGCACCAGGCGCCGCGGTGACCAGGGTCGAGCCGGTGCCCTCGGCGTCGGCGACCACGGAGCGGGGGACGGATGCCGCGGCCCGCAGCGCGTCGGCGAGGTCGGACGGTCGCAGCGCCGGCAGGTCGCCGAGGAGCGCGGCCCGCGGCATGCGCGCCGCCGGATCCATCGCGGCGACCCCGGTCGCGACCGCGGCGTCGAGTCCGCGGGCCTCGCCCTCGGGCACGAACCGCAGTGCCGGAATCGTGCCGGACTCACGAGCGAGCGCGGGATCGTTCGTCACGACCACGACCTGTGCCACCGCCTCGCACGCCGTCGCGGCCTCGAGGGTGTCCAGGGCGATCGCGTGCGCGAGTGCGGCGCGGTCGATGCCGGGCACGTCGAGGCGCGACTTGCCCCGTGCGGGCGGCTTCACGGGGACCACGACGATCCACCGCCTGCGCCATGACTCCGGATCGTCGCCCGTCCGCGCCGCCGACACGCCGGGATCGCGATGGCCGGGCGCCGTGCGATCCGGAGCCGCGACCCGCTGCGCCCGTCCGAACAGCCGCCTCACGCGCCGTACTTCGCGCGCAGTCGCGGCAGGATCTCCTCGCCGTACATGCGCAGGAATGTGGCCTGGTCGTGCCCGGGGTCGTGGAACACCAGATGGCGGAACCCGTGGTCGACGTACCAGCCGATGCGCTCGACGTGCTCGTCGGGATCGGTCGACACGATGAAGCGGGATGCTGCCCGCTCGATCGGCAGCTGCTCACCGAGGCGCTGCATCTCGACCGGGTCGTCGACGCCCATCTTCTCGTCGGGCGTCAGTGCGAGCGGAGCCCAGAACCGCGTCTTCTCGCGGGCCGCCTCCACGGAATGGTCGAACGAGACCTTCACCTCGATGAGCGTGTCGATGTCCTCGCGCGTGCGGCCGGCCTTCGCCAGGCCCTCGTCGAGCGCCGGAAGGAGCGTCTCGGTGTACAGCTCCGGCTTCTTGCCCGAGGTGGTGATGAAGCCGTCGGCGGTGCGCCCGGCCAGCCGGGTCGCGGCCGGACCTGCGGCGCCGATGTAGATCGGCACCGGCTCGTCGAGCTTGTCGTAGATCGTGATGTTGCGCGCGGTGTAGTACGTGCCGTCGAACGTGACGCGGTCCTCGGACCACAGCCGACGAATGAGCCCGATCGCCTCCTTCAGCCGCTGGAACCGCTCCGGCGGACCGGGCCACGCGATTCCGAGGTTCGCCTCGTTGAGCGCCTCTCCCGTGCCCACGCCGAGGATCACACGGCCGGGGTACAGCACGCCGAGCGTCGCGAAGTCCTGCGCGACGACGGTCGGGTTGTAGCGGAAGGTCGGGGTCAGCACCGATGTCCCGATCAGGACCCGCGACGTCTTGGCGCCCAGTGCGCCGAGCCAGGGAACGGATGCCGGGGCGTGGCCGCCCTCGTGCAGCCAGGGCTGCAGGTGGTCGGAGATGAAGACCGAGTCGAAGCCGACCTCTTCGGCGAGAACGGCGTAGTCGAGCAGCTCGGCCGGGCCGAACTGCTCGGCGGAGGCCTTGTATCCGAAACGCAGCGGGACGGTCATGCGACTCCTTCGAGCGGGGCGCGCAGCGCCGAGGGGACGGGAAGCGGAACGGGGCCGGGCAGGAACTCCGAGCCGTCCGCGCGGGACAGGCGCGCCCGGAACGCATCGACGGTACCCGGCCACAGCAGGGTGAGACGGCCGGAGCGTCCGTCGACGTACCAGTTGCGGCATCCGCCGGTCATCCAGGGGGTGGATGCCGCCGCCGTGGCGATCTCATCGGTGTAGGCGAGCTCGGCGACCGGGTCGACCCGCAGCACACCTCCCACCGCGGCGCGGCGGTCGAGCACACGAGCCACGTACGCCGCCTGCTCCTCGATCATGAGCACGGAGGAGGAGTGGCCGAGCGACGCGTTGGGCCCGTTGAGCACGAACAGGTTGGGGAATCCGGCGACGACGGTCGAGCCGAACGAGGTCATGCCGCCCGACCAGTGCGCGGCGAGCCGCTGGCCGCCCTCGCCCACGACGAGCTCGGCGTACGGCTGCTGCGTCGACGCGAAGCCGGTCGCGAGCACGAGCGCGTCGACCTCGTGGCGCGTGCCGTCTGCCGCGATGACGGTCGAACCGTCGACCGCGGCGAGGGCCGACGGCACGAGGGTGACGGCGTCGGACGCGACGGCGGGGTAGAAATCGTCCGACAGCAGAACGCGCTTGCACCCGAACGCGTAGTCGGGCGTGAGTGCCGCGCGCAGCGCCGGGTCGGTCACGTGCGCCTCGAGGTGGGCGAGCGCCTCCGCGGTCGCGCGGGCGGAGGCGACGGCGTCTCCGGACCGCGACGCGAAGCGCGCCTCGCCCTCGGCGTAGAGGTCGGCGCGCAGGCGCGCGAGCTCGTCGGGATGCGCGGTGAAGCGGTCGCGGTCGGCCGCGGAGTATGCGGTCCCGCCGCGGGGCACAATCCACGCCGGGCTGCGCTGGAAGAGCGTCACGTGCGCCGCGTCGTGGGCGAGCTGCGGCACGATCTGCACGGCGCTCGCCCCGGTGCCGACGACGCCGACCCGCAGGCCGTCGAGAGGGGAGTCGTGGTCCCAGCGCGCCGAGTGGAAGAGCGGCCCCGGGAAGGTCTCGAGCCCGGCGATCGCGGGGATCGACGGCTCGGTCAGGCGGCCGCACGCCAGCACCAGCGCGTCCGCGACGACGGTGCCGGTCGAGGTCCCGATGCGCCACACCTCGTGCTCGGCATCCCAGTCCGCCCATTGCATCGCGGTGCCCAGGCGCAGGCGGTCGCCCAGGTGCTCCATCTCGACGACGTGCTCGAGGTAGGCATGGATCTCGTCGCCGCGTGCGAACGTGCCCGACCACGACGGGTTCGGGTGGGAGGCGAAGCCGTAGAGGTGCGACGGCACATCGCACGCGACCCCGGGGTACGTGTTGTCGCGCCACGTGCCGCCGACGGAGGTGCCGCGCTCGAGCATGACGAAGTCGTCGCGGCCGGTGCGCCGCAACGCGAGTGCCATGCCGATGCCGGCGAAGCCCGCGCCGACGATCGCCACTTCGACCCGTGCCGCCGTGCCGGCGACGGTCATCGCCATGCCGCCTTGCGGTCGGGCGCAGGCTCGCGGTAGTCGGTGGTCCGCTGGCGGAACGGCCGGAACAGGCGCCCGACGAGGGCCGCGGCATCCGTCACCGGCAGTTCGAGGCCGTGCTCGATGCCGGCTTCGGGTTTCACGCGGCCGTCGAGCAGCGTGCCGCCGAGGTCGTCGCCCCCGGACTGCAGCAGGACGGCGGATGCTTCGCGTCCGACGCGCGTCCACGGGATCTGGATGTGAGGGATGCTGCCCGAGAGGAGCAGCCGCGACACGGCCACCACCGCGCGGTGCTCGTCGAGCGGGCTGCGGCCGGCTACGAGCGGCACGCCGCCCGCGGGTCCGGGCAGAGGGATCGGCACGAACTCCGTGAAGCCTCGCGTGTCGGACTGGATCGCGCGCAGCCGGCGCAGGTGCTCGACGCGTTCGGCGGCGGTCTCGACGTGGCCGTAGAACAGGACGCCGGTCGAGCGGAGCCCCGCGCGATGCGCGGCGGTGATCCCGTCGATCCAGCGGTCGATCTCGAGGTCGCCGGGGGCGACGAGGCCGCGAACCCGTTCGCTCAGCACCTTGACGCCCGTGCCCGGCACGGTGTCGACGCCTGCCTCGCGCAGAGCGCTGAGAGCGCCGTCGAGGCCGTATCCGCCGCGGTCGGCGAGGTCCCGCACGTCCTGCGGGCGGTAGGCGTGCAGGTGGATGCGCGGGGTGGCGGCCTTCACGGCACGGGCGATGTCGAGATAGCGCTCGGGGCCCTCGGTGGCCGGCAGCAGGCCCTGCACGCACAGCTCCGTCGCGCCCAGCTCCCATGCGTCGGCCGCCACGGCGGCGACGTCGTCCATGGTGAAGGTCTGCGGGTCGGGGGTGGGACCGGGCCGAAGGCCGCTCGAGGTGAGGTTGCGGTTGACGACGAGGCTCACGGCCTCGCCGACCGTGTACCGGCGCACGTCGTCGGCCGTCGCCGCGAGCGCGTCGAGGTCGTCGCCGGTGGCCTCGAGCAGCGCCACCCACTCCGCGTCGTCGAGCGCCAGCGGGTCGGCCGCCGCGGACTCCGCGAGCCGCCGGATCCCTCCATCGGTGGACCCACCCCGCGGTTCGTTCGTCACCTGTGTACGCGAAACGCCGTCCGCGGCGTACACAGGTGACGAATGAACGAGGGGCGAGGGGGCGGGGGCGGAGGGGGCGGATGCCGCGGCCAGGCCGGTCGCGGCATCGGCGAGCGCGGCGACGGCCGGACGTAGAGCGGGGTCGATCCAGGTCTCGGCGTCGAGGACGAACTCGGGCTGCGCGGTGAGGCGCTCGCGAAGCTCGAAGCCCAGCTCGGAGGTCATGCGCGCGAGGTCGTCGAGGTGCGGCCACGGGCGCTCGGGGTTGACGTGGTCCGCCGTCAGCGGCGAGACCCCGCCCCAGTCGTCGGCACCGGCGCGCACGAGCAGCCCGAACTCGGCGGGATCCGAGAGGTTCGGCGGCACCTGGATCCGCATGTGCGGGCCCATCACCAGCCGTGCGACGGCGACGGCGGCGACGTACTCCCGCAGCTCGGCGTCGGGTGCGCCCTGCATCGCCGTGCGGGGCTTCGCGCGGAAGTTCTGCACGATGACCTCTTGCACATGCCCGTGCCGCTCGTGCGCGTCGCGGATGGCGACGAGCGAGTCCGCGCGGTCGCGCAGCGTCTCGCCGATGCCCACGAGGATCCCCGTCGTGAAGGGCACGTGCTCGCGCCCGGCGGCGTCGATCACTTCGAGACGCAGGTCGGGGTCCTTGTCGGGCGAGCCGAAGTGCACCTGGCCGGGCTCCTCGAAGAGCCGGCGAGAGGTCGTCTCGAGCATCATGCCCATCGAGGGAGCCGTGGGCCGCAGCATCCGGATCTCGTCCGCACTCATGACGCCCGGGTTCAGGTGCGCGAGCAGCCCTGTCTCAGCCGTCACCAGGCGTGCGATGTGGCCGACATAGTCGAGGGTCGATGCGAAGCCGTGCTCGTCGAGCCACGCGCGCGCCTCGGGCCAGCGGTCCTCCGGACGGTCGCCGAGGGTGAGCAGCACCTCTTTGCAGCCCATCGCCTGCCCCTGTCGCACGACGGCGAGCACCTGCTCGGGCGACATATACGCCGGCTTGTGCTTCTTGAGCAGCTGACCGGGGGTGTCGACGAACACGCAGTAGTGGCACCGGTCGCGGCACAGCGTGGTCAGCGGCACGAAGACCTTGCGCGAGTAGGTCAGGATTCCAGGGCGGCCGGATGCCGCGAGCCCCGCGTCGCGGACGGCTCCGGCAAGCTCGAGAAGCCGCTCGAAATCGGCGCCCGAGACCCCCAGCAGCGCCTCAGCGTCCGCGGCATCCGGGCGCTCGCCCGCGGCAGCGCGCGCCAACGCCTCGGCGGGTGCGGGGGTCGTGGTGACGGAGGGGGACACGGCGGTCACCGATCCAGTCTCGCACCGCGCACGCTGTCCAGGGTCGCGGATCGTTGCCCTCCTGTAAGCAAATGAGCCCGGATCGGCCCGGCAGCGCTGGCAGACTAGTGCCATGGTGACGCTGCTGCTCGACTCGACGCAGCTTGAGGTCGTGCTGTCGGGAGCCGAGCGCGCCATGGCATTCCGCAAGGGGAATGTGGCGATCGAGCGTTCCACCATCACGAAGGTGCAGCTGACCGAGGACGCCTGGACCTGGTTGCGCGGCGTCCCGAGCCCCGGCACCCACCTGAAGGGCGTCGTCGCGATGGGCACCTGGCGCTCCGCCGGCGGCGACGATTTCGCCGTGATCCGCCGCCGTCGTCCGAGCGTCGTGATCGATCTCGAGGGCCACCCCGAGTTCCAGCGGGTCATCGTGACGACCCGTCACGGGCTCGCGCTCGTGCAGGCGCTGCGTCTCGAGGTCGACGAGGAACCGGCGGATGTCGCCGACATCGCGTCCGAGACCGGCTCGACGCCCACGGCCCCTGCGAAGAAGTCGCGGCCGCGCAAGGCGCCCGCCCCCGCTCCCGCCGTCTGACCTCCCCGCGCATCCTCCGCTCCGCGCCAGCTCCCGCCCCCGCCCCGCCCCCGCGCCCGCTCCCCGCGCTCGCTCCCGCGCCGCCCCCGCTCCCGCCCGCGCGGTCCAGGTTTCGCAGGTTCGGGATGCCGTGAACCTGCGTTTCCTGGACCGATGTCAGCTGACGTCGCGCCGCCAGCTCAGCAGTTGTCCGAGCAGGATCAGCACGACGGCGTAAGCAAGCAGCACCAGCGCGCCGACCCACCACTCGAGCTGCACCAGCGAGCCCTCGGGCACGCCCATGAGGAACACGCTCGCGCCGACCAGCGCGTCGCTCGCCGCGCCGGGAAGGTACTGCGTGACGTTCGCGAGGCCGTCCACGAAGGACGACGCCGCCCGGCCGATCGGCTCGAGGAACTGCGTGAACACGAGCACCCCGACGATCGCGCCGACCTGGTTGCGCACCAGAGCGCCGACCCCGACGCCGATGAGCGTCCACAGGACGTAGGCCAGCAGCATCCGCCCGATCATCGCCCACGTGTCGATCGAGTCGAGCTGCGTGTCGAGCCCGAATGCCGCGAGGAAGGCGGCCGACGCGCCGACGGAGGCGACCGTGCCGATCGCGCCGAACAGCGCGCCCATGAGGACGCCGACCGCGAGTTTCGCGGCGAGCACACGCCCGCGGCGCGGAGTCGCGAGGAACGTGGGCGTCAGCGTCTTGTGGCGGAACTCGGCCGTCACCATGAGCGTCCCGATGAGCAGCGGGAAGACATAGCCCACTGCGGTCGCCGTGCTGTAGAGCACGGGGGCGAGGCCCTCCTCCGCCATCGGCGGTCCGTCGCCCAGAGCGCCGGTCGCGGCGGCGGCGAACACGCCGGCGAGCACCGACGCGGTGAAACCCACGTACACGACGAGGACGATCGCGAGGATCCACCACAGCGATGTCGTGAACTGCTTGGTGGTCTCGGCGCGCGTGGCCGCTGTGAGGCTCATCGCTGCTCACCGCCTTCGGCGTCGTCGCGCTGGTCGTGCTCGGTGTCGGCATCGGCATCGGCGACGCCGGACTCCGGTTCGGGAGGGGATGCCTCGACGCGTTCGCCGTCCGGTTCCGGTTCGGCCTCCGGCTCCGCCGCCTCGGCTTCAGGCGCGGGGGCGTTCACGGCGCCGGGTTCGGGTTCGGGCTCCTGCTCCGCCGTGGGGTCTGTGCCGGCGCCCTCCTCGGACGGCTCGGGGACCGATTCCTCCTCGTCGTCGAACCGTCCGAAGAAGCGGTCCGCCTCGACATCCGATTCCGTCTTGACGTGGTTCTCCCACGGGCGCTCGGACGACAGCTCCTCGTCGATCTCACCGAGGGCCTCGACGTCCTCGTCCGGGTCGGGCGGCAGGTCGCCCTGGGGGACGATGTCGATGATTCCGGTGCTCGCGACCGCGAACGACGCGTGCGCTTCCGCCGGAGGGGCGATTCCGGATGCCGCGTCCGCGGCGTCGTCGGGATCGTCCGCGGGCTGGGGAACGGGCTCGGGCGACTCGGTCGCCGCAGACTCGTCGTCCGCGGGCGTCTCGTCGCCCGTCGGCTCGGCCGGGGTGGCTTCGGTCACCGGCTCCGGCTCCGGCTCCGGTTCCGGTTCCACCACGGCAACGGGGGCGGCGTCGGTCTCCGGCTCGACGTCCGGCGCCTGCGCGGGCTCGCTGCCGGCCACGGCGTCCTCGCCGGGAACGGGTTCCGGTTCCGCCTCGGTGACCAGGACCGGGGTCCCTGCCGCCACGCCCTCCTCGACCATCGCGAGACCACCCGCCGCGCTGGCGTGCACGCGGGTGCCGTTGACCAGGTCGAGGAACACCTCCTCCAACGCCGGCCCGCGCCGCTGCAGCGACGACAGCGCCACGCCCGCCGCGGCTGCGGCGGCGCCGACGGCCACCGGATCCATCCCGCGCACCGTCAGGCCGGAGCGCAGGACTTCGAACCCCACACCGGCGCGCTCGAGGGCGGCCGTCAGTGCGGCCCGGTCGGGGGCGTCGACCACCGTCGCGTGCTCCGTGGGGTCGGAGAGCTCGTCGATCGTCCCCTGGAACACCAGCTGACCGCGCGAGATGATCAACAGCGCGTCGGCCGTCTGCTGAACCTCCGCCAGCTGGTGCGACGACACCAGGACGGTGCGCCCCTCGCGTGCCAGCTGCTGCAGGAAGCCGCGCATCCACCGGATGCCCTCGGGGTCGAGTCCGTTGGCGGGCTCGTCGAGCACGAGCACGCCGGGGTCTCCGAGCAGCGCGTATGCGAGCCCGAGGCGCTGCCGCATGCCGAGGGAGTATCCGCCGACCTTCCTGCCCGCGGCATCCGTCAATCCCACCAGCCCGAGCACCTCGTCGACGCGCGCCTTGCCCAGCCCCGCGGCCTGCGCGTAGATCTGCAGGTGGTTCGCCGCCGTGCGGCCGGGGTGGAAGCTGGAGGCCTCGAGCACGGCGCCCACGGAATGCAGGGGCTTCTCGATGCGGGCGTAGGGCACGCCGCCGATCGTCGCCGTGCCGTCGGTCGCGCGCACGAGGCCGAGGAGGATCCGCAGCGTCGTGGTCTTGCCGGCGCCGTTCGGCCCCAGGAATCCGGTGACGCGGCCGGGCTCGACGCGGGCCGTGAGCCCGGAGACAGCCGTGACGGCGCCGAAGCGCTTGGTGACGTTCGAGAACTCCAGCGACTGTCCGTGGGGCATGCCGAACCTCTCGTCATCGTGAGCCGATCCTCCCCATCATGGCGGAACACGCATGCACAGCGCGAGACGCTCCCTGCTGCATGCCTTGCGCTCGGCGCGGGGAGCGAGGGCGGTAACGTGGCGCTCGTGACCGATGCCGACGCCGAGCCCACCGTCCTCGCCCGCGCGAGCGGGGGACTGGGACAACTCACGCTCAACCGCCCGCGAGCCATCAACGCGCTCGACCTCGGCATGATCCGGCTGGCGCACGAGGCGCTGGACGCGTGGGAGCACGACACCGAGGTCGACATCGTGCTGCTCGACGGCGCCGGTGAGCGCGGGCTGTGCGCCGGCGGTGACGTTCGCGGGCTCGCCGAGCGCGTCAACGACGGGCGTGCCGAGGAGACCGCGCAGTTCTTCCGTGAGGAGTACGCACTCAACGCGCGCATCGCCGAATACCCCAAGCCGTTCGTCGCCTTCGCCGACGGCATCACCATGGGCGGCGGCATCGGGGTCGCCGGGCATGCCGCGATCCGCATCGTCACCGAGCGCTCGCAGCTGGCGATGCCCGAGACCCGCATCGGCTTCACCCCCGACGTGGGCGGAACCTGGCTGCTCGGCCGCGCGCCGGGGCGAGTGGGGGAGTATCTGGGGCTGACAGGAGCGGTGATGGATGCCTCCGACGCGGTCTACGCCGGATTCGCCGACCACTTCGTGCCCTCCGAGAATCTCGACGGCCTGCGTGATGCGCTCGAGACGCGTGCCGATCCGTCGAGCCCGACCGAGCTCGTGCTGCTCTTCGACGAGACGCCGCCCCCGCCGAAGCTGGCCGAGGCCCGCGCGTGGATCGACGACGCGTTCGCCGCTGAGACCGTGCCCGAGATCGTCGAGCGCCTGCGGGCGCTCTCGGCGGATCGGTCGTTGAGCGAGCGCCAGCGAGACGAAACGCGCGCCACGGCCGACCTGCTCGGCGAGCTGTCGCCGACCGGACTCGCCGTGACCCTCGCCTCGGTGCGCCGCTCGCGTGAGCTGCCCGGTCTGCGCGATGCGCTGGCGCAGGAGTACGGGCTCGTGATGTGGTTCGCGACGACCCAGCCTGACCTGCCCGAGGGCATTCGCGCGCAGGTCATCGACAAGGACCGTTCGCCGCGCTGGACCCCCGCGACGCTGGCGGAACTGGATCCGGATGCCGCGGCATCCGCCCTCGCCTTCCAGCCCGAGACGCCGCTCTGGGACTGAGCATGATGGACGACGAGAACCGCTCGCAGGCCCGTCGCCGGCGCGCGTACTCGGTCGGGATCGCGATCGACTGGTTCTTCTTCGTCTTCGCCGGCGTCGCCGCGCTGTGGCTGGCCTACCTGAGCTTCACCGAGACGTTCCACGTCGGCTGGTGGGGCATCCCGTTCTTCGTGGCCTTCTGGGTGCTGCTGGCGTACCTGGTGCTGCCGCGGCTGCACCGGATCCTCACCACGATCTACGTCCCCGACTACTTCATCGGCCGCACGCGGACCAGCGACGGGCTGCTCGGCGACCCGGTGAACCTCGCGTTCCTCGGCGAGGGCGAGCAGATCGAGACCGCGCTGCGCGAGGCGGGCTGGACGAAGGCGGATCCGGTGACGCTGGCATCGTCGTGGCGCATCATCACGTCGACGATCCAGCGGCGCAGCTATCACCAGGCGCCGGTCAGTCCGCTGTTCCTCTTCGGGCGCCAGCAGGACTTCGCCTACCAGCAGGAGGTCGACGGCAACCCGGCGCAGCGACATCACGTGCGGTTCTGGAAGTGCCCGGACGGGTGGCTGCTGCCGGGCGGCCGCCGCGTCGACTGGCTCGCCGCGGGCACGTTCGACACCAGCGTCGGGCTGTCGCTGTTCACGCTGCAGGTGACGCACCGCATCGACGCCGACACCGACGTCGAGCGCGATCACATCGTGTCGTCGATCCGGGATGCCGATCCCCGCGTCGTCGTGGATGTCATCGCCGACTTCGCCACCGGTTACCACGCCCGCAACGGCGGAGGCGACAGCATCCGCACCGACGGCGACCTGCCGATCGTCGACGTCCGCGCGCTCTCGGCGGTGGACGCATGAGCGCCGTGCCGGGCGGTTCGGCGCCCGATATGCCCGGCGCGTCCGAGCCCGTGCAGTCCGCGTCGCCGTCGCCGCAGCCGATCGTGCAGCCGGAGAAGCGCCCGGCGTACGAGCCGGCCGCGCGGCTGCTCACCCCCACGGGATTCGCGCCCGACATGCCGCGGCCCGCCAGCACCGTCGCAGGTGCGGCGCTCGTGCTACTGCGGGTGCTGGCGGGTGTCGCCGTGCTCGTCGGGATCGCCACCGGCTGGGACGCGCTGCTGGCCGACCCCGACTCGGTGCTGGACGGCTTCGATCCCAGCCCGGAGGGGAGCCGGGCGGCACTGTGGTTCGTGCTCGCAGCGGGAGGCACGGTGCTGCTGGTCGATCTGCTGCTGGCGATCTTCGTGTTCCTCGGCCGCAACTGGGCGCGCGTGATCGTCATGGTGATCGCGGCACTGTCGATCGGCACGTCGTTCGTCGCGTGGTGGGCGCAGGGGCAGGAGATCGAGATCCACACCACATTCCTCTCCCTGAGCCTCGACATCCTCGTGCTGCTCGCGCTGTCGAGCCGCAGCGCGGCCGCATACGCCCGCCGGCACGAGCGGCGCTGAGAGCCACCCCGTCGTAGGTGTCGTAATCTGAACCTCCGGCCGCGTCCGCGTGGCGGATGGAGCCTGGGGAGGGTGCGTGTTCGACAGTCCGCTGTCCGCGTCGGCCTACGAGGTGCTCGCGGTCGAGCCGGGCGCCGACCACGAGACGCTGCGCAAGGCGTACCGCCTGCGGTTGCGCCAGACCCACCCCGACACCGGCGGTGACGCCGCCGTCTTCGTGCAGGTGCAACGGGCCTGGGAGCTCGTCGGCACACCCGAAGCGCGTGCCGCCTACGACCGCGGTCACGGATTCGGCGAAGCGCCCGCTCCGGAATGGTCGGGCTGGCGACCGCCGGCGGCGCGCACCGACACCCGGCCCCGCGCGCGGTCGTACGGGCATCCCGGAGGCTGGCGGCGTGAGCGGTACCTCGACCTCGTCCGCGAGTGGGTGGGCCGCGGAGTCTCGATCGCGGACCCGTACGACCCCGCGCTGGTGCGCTCGGCTCCGCACCATCTGCGACGACTGCTCGCCGACGCGCTCGCCGAGGAGGCCACGGCCCGCGTCGTCGCGGATCTCGGCATGGGCTACACGGTGTGGCACGACGTGCTGGCGGCGGGACGGGATGCCGACCCGGACGCCAAGATCGACCACATCGTGCTCGGCCCGAGCGGCCTGTACGGCATCCTGTCCGAGGATTTCGGGGGTCCCGTACGCCTGCGCCGCGGCGAGTTCGTGGGGGACGGCGTACCGGGTGCGCCCATCGCGGAGCTGCTGGCGAGCATGCGCTCGATCGCTCGCGCCGCGGGCGTGCGCTTCAGCGGGGCGATCGTCGTGCTGCCGGACGAGGACGTGCTCGAACCGATCGACGAGATCGGCAAGGTCCGCGGTGTGAGGGTCGCGATCGTCTCGCGCAGCGCGCTGGCCACGGTGCTGCGCCGCGGTGTCACCGGGGCGCGCGACATCGGCGGCAACGAGGTCTTCGACGTGCGCACGCGCCTGCAGCAGACCGTGCGCTTCGCCTGACAGCACGCCGGAATCGCGCCCCTTCGCCGAGAACAGGTGCTCTGGCCAGCACAGGCCGTGGCCGCGCGAAAGCGACCTGTGTACGCCAGAACACCTGTCCCGGGCGAACGGCCCTGCGGGGGAGCGTCAGCCGTTGAGGCCGAACAGGTCCAGCGGGTGCGTGAGGCGCCACCACGGCGACGGGTCGTCGATGTCGTCGGCGAGCTGCAGCTCGACGCTGGTCTCGTCGAGCGGGCCGGTGACGGTGAGCGAGCCGACCGCGTCGCCCTCATCGCGCTGATCGCCCAGGTCGTAAGTGATGCCGACGGTGCCGGCCCCGCTGTTCCACAGCACGACCGACGCGTCGCCGGCCGTGACGATGTCGGCCGCATCGCCCCACTTCGTCTCGACGCGCCCGGCGACCGTGCCGGCCGTCACCGACGGCTTGAGCTGCAGCTCCTGCTCGAGCTGGGCGTACAGAGCGCGGGATGCCGCGAGCCGGGCTTCATCGTCGGGCTGGCCGAGCACCGACGCGAACAGGCGGACGGTCGTGTCGCCGACGGTGATGTCCTTCGCTGAGAGCAGGTTCCAGGCATCCAGCGTGCCCGTCTTGATGCCGACGACGCCCGGATCGGCGAGCAGGCCGTTGGTGTTCTCGACCAGGCCCGCGCCCGGAAGCTCGACGACCGGCTTCGCGACGATCTCGGCGATGACCGGGTTCGCCAGCGCCTTCTGGGCGAGGGCGATGAGGGCCTCGGGGCTGGCGGTGTTGCCTTCGTCCATGCCCGTGGGCTCGACGACGGTGACGCCCGGCACGCCGTGGTTCGCGAGCCAGGTGTTCGCCGCCGACGCGAACACCGCGTCGGTCGGCCACAGGTTCTGCGCGAGGCGGTCGGCGTAGTTGTTGGCCGAGCCGATCAGCAGACCCTCGAGCATCTGGTACTGCGTGAGCGATCCGCCGACGGGAACGTCGAGCGCGGACTCGCCGTTGCTGCGGTACTGCCAGTAGCGCGTGCGGTCCGCAGCGGTGAAGCGGAACTCGGGACCCTGCTCGCCCACCGCGAGCGGCATCTCGTCGAGGACCACGAGCGCCGTGACGACCTTGGTGATGCTCGCCATCGTGTCGGGATCGGGAGCGGATGCCGGAGCCCCGGCGATGCCGCCCACCGAGATCGCCGCGCTGCCCTCGGCCGGCCACACCGGCGCGGTCGGGGGAGCCGGGATCGGCTGCACCTCGATCGCCGCCACGGTCGGCGCGACCGCGTGGAGCGGCCACAGGAGGGTCGTGGCCGAGTAGGCGCCCACGAGACCCGCGATCACGAGCGTGGGGACCACCACTCCCGCTCGCAGCGGTGAACGGCGTGGGGCGTCGGCGAGCAGGTCGGTGCCGACCTGGACGTACGGCGTCGAGGCGGCGCTGAGGTCGCCAGGGGCGGCGGTCCTGCCGATCGTCGTGTCGTCGACCCACGCGAGCGCGACCGGGCGTGTATCGTCGCCGGATGCCGCGGGCAGGGTCCCGACGGACGGAGCCGTCGTGAACGGCACGGCGGCGACGGTGGATGCCTCGGGGCCCGCGACGACCGGTGCGGTGCTGCTGGTACGGGTCGCGGCATCCGGAATCGAACTGTCGGTCACCGACGTGTCCGTCGCCGTGGCGTCGATGGTCAGGATGCCGCTTTCCGCATCTGCGGGCGGGACCACCGGCACGTCGCCGGTCTGCGTCCGGCGCGCGCGGCGCGTCGGGGCAGGAGCGTCATCCACAGTCACCCGCTCAAGATACCTTGCCGTCGCAGAGGTATACTCATCGCCACAACCACGGGAGTCCGGTGAGCCGGGCTGAGAGGAAGCGATCCACGCTTCGACCGTCGAACCTGATCCGGATCATGCCGGCGCAGGGAGGAGTTCACATGTACGCGTCCACGTCCGCACCCACGTCGCAGCAGACCGAGGAGCAGCGTCCCCGGCGCAGCCTCCGCTGGCGCGTCGTCGACATCGTCGTCGCCAGCGTCATCGGCGTCGCGGCCGGTCTCATCTTCCTTCTGTGGAACATCGGCTACCTGGGTCCCAAGACGCTCCTCGAGCCGCTCACGCCCGGTCTGCAGGGCCTCCTCGACGGACCGTGGCTCTTCGCCGGGGTCCTCGGCGCCCTCATCATCCGCAAGCCCGGCGCCGCGATCTACACCGAGACGCTCGCCGCGGTCGTGTCGGCTCTCGTCGGCAACACGTGGGGCGGCTTCCTCACGATCGAGGCGGGCCTCGTGCAAGGTCTCGGCGCCGAGCTGATCTTCCTGCTCTTCTTCTACCGCCGCTGGAGCCTGCCGGTCGCGATCCTCGCGGGCGCCGGCGCGGCGCTCGCCGGCGGCATCAACAACCTCATCCTGTGGTTCGCGGGCGCCGATGCGCTGTTCATCACGGTGTACCTCATCAGCACGATGCTCTCCGGGGCGGTCATCGCCGGCGCAGGGTCATGGCTCCTCGCGCGCGGACTCGCGGCGACGGGCGCGCTCGACCGCTTCGCGTCGGGCCGCGAGGCCCGAGCGCGCGTCTGATCCGTGACCCGGCGACCGTGAGCCCGCGCGAGTCCCCGCCTGCGGCCGTCGAGGCGCGCGGGTGGGGCTGGCGGCACGCGTCGCGGCGCGCGTGGGCGGTGACGGATGCCTCGTTCCGCATCGATCCCGGAGAGCGCGTGCTGCTGCTCGGCGCCTCGGGCTCGGGCAAGTCGACGCTCCTGCACGGCCTGGCGGGTGTGCTCGGCGGCGACGAGGAGGGGGAGTCCGCGGGGGCGCTTCTCATCGACGGGGCACTCGCGGCGCAGGCGCGCGGGCGGGCCGCGCTCGTCCTGCAGGACCCTGACTCGCAGGTGATCCTCGCGCGCGTCGGCGACGACGTCGCGTTCGGCTGCGAGAACCTCGGCGTTCCCCGCGACGAGATCTGGCGGCGCGTCGAGGAGGCGCTCGACGCCGTCGGGCTCGACGTGCCGCTCGATCGTCCGACCAAGGCGCTGTCGGGCGGCCAGAAGCAGCGGCTCGCGCTCGCGGGCGCCCACGCGATGCGGCCGGGGCTGCTGCTCCTCGACGAGCCGACCGCGAACCTCGACCCGGCCGGCGTCGCGGAGGTGCGCGATGCCGTGAGCGCGATGCTCGCGGCCACCGGCTCGACGCTCGTCGTCGTGGAGCACCGGGTGGACGTCTGGCTGCCGCTCGTCTCGCGGGTTATCGTGCTCGGCGACGGCGGTGTGATCGCGGACGGCTCCCCCGATGCGGTGCTCCGCGACCGCGGTGCGGAGCTCGCGGCCGCGGGTGTCTGGGTGCCCGGCATCCCGCCCGCCCATCCGGCGCCGCCACACTCGGCCGGTGGCGAGGTGCTGCTGAACGCTCGCGACCTCGCGGTCGAGCGCGTGAAGGGGCACCCCGTGGCGCGCGGGATCGATCTCGACGTACGGGCGGGTGCGGCGCTCGCGATCACCGGGCCCAACGGCGCCGGAAAGTCCACGCTCGGCCTGACCCTCGCCGGACTGCTGGCGCCTGCGGCGGGCCGGGTCGAGGCATCCGTCGCCCTCGCGTCGGGCGCCGGCGCGACACCGATCCGCTGGTCGTCCCGTCAGCTGCTGACCCGCATCGGCACGGTGTTCCAGGACCCCGAGCATCAGCTCCTCTCGCGCACCGTCCGGGAGGAGCTCGAAGTGGGGCCGCGCGCGCTCGGCCTCGCCGAGCCCGAGATTGCGCGTCGGGTGGACGAGCTGCTCGAGCGGCTGCGGCTCGACCGGCTCGCCGCAGCGAACCCCTACACGCTGTCGGGCGGCGAGAAGCGGCGGCTCACCGTCGCCGCGGCGCTCGCCACCGCACCGCGCGTGCTGGTGCTCGACGAGCCCACGTTCGGACAGGACGCGCGCACATGGGCCGAGCTCGTCGCGCTGCTCGCGCGGCTGCGCGATGAGGGCTCCGCGATCGTCACGATCACGCACGACCTCGACGTGGTCGAGGCGCTGCGCGCCGAGCGGTTCGAGCTGGCCGGAGGAGCGCCCGGATGACCCTGCTCGACTCGCACGCGCGGACCGGGACCGTGGCCCGTATCAACCCCGTCGCCAAGCTCGGCGCGAGCGCGCTCATCGCGATCCCGCTCGTGCTCACGCTCGACTGGCTGTCGGCGGCGATCGCACTCGTGCTCGAGCTCGCGCTCATCCCGTTCGCGGGCCTCGGCTGGCGCGAGTTCTGGGTGCGCACGTGGCCGGTGTGGCTGGCGGCGCCCCTCACCGGGCTCACGATCGCACTGTACGGCGAGGCATCCGGGACCGTGTACGTCGACTGGTTCGTCGTGCACGTGAGCGACGGCTCGCTCGAGCTCGCGCTCGCCACGATGCTGCGCGTGCTCGCGATCGCGCTGCCGTCGGTCGTGCTTTTCGTGACCGTCGACCCCACCGACCTCGCCGACGGGCTCGCCCAGGTCGTGCGCCTGCCCGCGCGGTTCGTGCTCGGTGCGCTCGCCGGGCTGCGGATGGTGGGGCTGTTCCTCGACGACTGGCGCGCGCTCGAGCTCGCGCGGCGCGCGCGCGGTGTCGCCGACCGGGGCCGGATTCGCCGGTTCCTCGGCATGGCGTTCGCGCTGCTCGTCCTCTCGATCCGGCGCGGCGCGAAGCTCGCGACTGCGATGGAGGCGCGCGGCTTCGGTGCGCCGGTGCGCCGCACGTGGGCGCGGGAGTCCCGCTTCGGGGCCCGGGAGTGGGCGCTCATGGCGCTCGGCCTCGGCATCGCGCTGACAGCGGTCGCAGCATCCGTCGTCTTCGGCACCTGGAACTTCATCCTCGGACCCGGCGCGTGACGACGGGCCGGCGGCCGGTTTCTGTCGCGGCGCACCAGATCCGTGCCGCGGCAGGGGAGTGCAGCCGTGGGACTCAGTCGGCGGCGACGAGCTTCTCGTATGCGGGCTGCAGCGCGGGGAAGTAGTCGTCCCAATCGACCGTGCCCGCGTCGAGACCGGCCTGCACCGCGACGAGCCGGTCGAGGTAGTACTCCCAGCCCGGCCCGATCGTGCCGACGTCCTCGCCGGGGTTCAGGCGCTGCCCGAAGGTCAGCACGGTGTCGCCCGGCGCCTCCTCGGCGAGCTCGAACCACAGGTGCCACGCACCGGCTCCCTGCGACGTGTCGCCTGCGAAGCGGCGGGGCCGGTCGCACTCGAGGATCGTGTACTCCTCAGGCTCGGCATCCGCGCTCTCCGACGTCATGAAGAACGTGACGTGGCCGGTCTTCGGGTCGCCCTCCCACCGGCCGATCCAACGCTCGAGCCGGTCGGACTCGGTCAGCTCACGCCACACCTCGTCGGCCGAGGCGGGGAATCGGCGCAGGATCACCAGATGCGGCGCGTCGTCGATCTTGGTCACGGTCCCGGTGATGCTGGTCATGTCGCGTTCCAGAGGTCTCGGTAGTACGACAGGCGCTCGCGGTCGGGTGCGACCCCGTACGCCTCGATGAGGGCGTCCTCCCATCCCTCGCCATAGTTCCACGCGGTCGACATCGACGCCACGGCTATGTCCGCCCACCGGTCGGCGACGCCGAGTCCACCGAGGTCGACGTGCCCGCTCCAGAGGCCGTCTTCGCCGATGAGCGTGTTGGGGCAGCAGGCATCCGCGTGGCACACCACGAGCCGCTCGACGGGCGGCGCCTCTCGCAGGGAATCCGGAACCCGGATGCCGCGGCCCGCGGCATTCGCGATGCGCGAAGGCACCGACCAGTCGAACGGGCAGTCCTCGACCGGCAGCGCGTCGTGCAGCGCGCGCAGTCCCTCGCCGACGGCGCGCACGGCGACCTCCGGCTCGGCCAGCCACCGCGGGTCGACCGCGGATCTCCCCGGCAGGGCCGCCGTCACCAGCCACTCGTGCGTCGCGTCGGCGCCGGCCTCGAGCAGACGCGGAACGCGCGCGAAGCGCGCCGCCCAGTCCAGCCGCGCCGCCTCGCCGGCGAACGAGGTTTCGGCGTTGAGCGGGCCGTACTTGATGTAGCGCTCGTCGTCGGTGCGGAAGGTCAGGCCGCCATAGTCATTGACCCACACCGGCTCGAGGGCGGCGCCGCCGGCGAGGCGCCGCACCTGCGCGGGCACCGCGACGGCTTCGAGCGGAATCGACACGCTCTTCATCCTGCCGCCTTCTGAGCCGGCCGGGCGCGAGCTGTGGGCGTCGTCGCGGGTCAGCGGCCGAGGGCGTCGAGCAGGAGGAGCGCGTGGTTGTGCTGCTCGTCGTGCACGCCGTACAGGAGCGTGGCGACGGGATGCCGCGCCAGTTCGTCGCGCAGCGCTTCGACGGCGGCGTGCGCCGGGCCGGCGAGCTCCGCGCGGTAGGCCTCGGCGAAGGAGTCCCACGGCAGGCCGTCGCGATGGAAGGCGCGGCGCAACTCGGTCGAAGGAGCGACCTCCTTGGCCCACAGATCGAGCGCGGCCCACTCCTTCGACAGCCCGCGTGGCCACAGCCGGTCGACGAGCACGCGGAATCCGTCCGCCGGCGCCGGGTCGTCGTAGACCCGCTTGGTACGCAGCTCCATGAGCCCATCCAACCCGCTCGACGGGGGAGACGCCACCGTGCGGGGCGGCAGCGCGGTGGGCGTGCAGTGGGTAGCGTGGGAGCGCACGCATGCGACGACGCTGACATGGGACGCAGTTCCACGTATGGTGGAACGCGATATCAGTTCGAAGGAGAACACATGGATCTGGGGGATGCTTCGGCCCTCGTCACGGGCGGTGCGAGCGGCCTCGGCCTGGCCACGGCCCGCCGGCTCGCCGCAGCGGGCGCCTCGGTCACGATCATCGACCTGCCCGCGTCAGCAGGCGCCGACGTCGCGGCGGAGCTCGGGGGAGCGTTCGCTCCGGCCGACGTCACGGATCCCGAACAGGTGGCCTCCGCGGTCGCGACGGCTGCGGCATCCGGTCCCCTTCGCGTCGTGGTGAACTGCGCCGGCATCGCGCCGCCGGCAAAAGTCCTCGATCGTGAAGGCGTGCCGACGCCCCTCGCGGACTTCGAGCGGATCATCCGGGTCAACCTCGTCGGCACGTACAACGTCATCGCGCAGACGTCGGCGGCGATGGCGAAGGCGGGCCCGACCGCGGACGGCGACCGCGGCGTCATCGTCAGCACCGCGAGCGTCGCCGCGTTCGACGGCCAGATCGGGCAGCCGGCGTACGCTGCGAGCAAAGGCGGCGTGCACGCGATGACGCTCCCGATCGCACGCGAGCTCGCCCGCTACGGCATCCGTGTCGTGACGATCGCTCCGGGCATCATGGAGACTCCGATGCTGATGGGCCTGCCGCAGGCGGCACAGGACTCTCTCGGACAGCAGGTGCCCTACCCGCAGCGCCTCGGCAAGCCCGACGAGTACGCCCGCCTGGTCATGTCGATCGTCGACAACGGCTACCTCAACGGCGAGACGATCCGCCTCGACGGAGCTATTCGAATGGCACCGCGATGACCGTCGGCTGACCCAGGACATTCCACGCTGCCATCCCATGTGTGGAGCACCGAAGTAAGGAACCCCATGACCGATTCGATCCTTCTGCACGTCGAGGGCGGGCTCGCCCGCGTGACGTTCAACCGTCCTGCGTACCTCAACGCGATGGACTTCGAGATGGGCGCGCGCTGGCGCGACGTGGCGCGCGAGGTCACGGCGGATCCGTCCGTGGGAGCCGTGATCCTGGATGCCGCGGGCCCGGCCTTCTGCGCCGGCGGCGATGTCGTCGCCATGGCGACCTCGGGCGCGTCCGGTGCCGACGTCACCGGTGCTGCCCACGTGATCCACGAGGGCATCCGCACGTTCGTGGAGTCGGACAAGCCCGTCGTCGCGGCGGTGCAGGGCGCCGTGGCCGGCGGCGGACTCGGCCTGATGCTCACCGCCGACTACATCGTGGCCGCCGACAACTCCAAGTTCGTCAGCAAGTACGCCAACATCGGGCTGACTCCCGACCTGGGTGTCTCGACCCTGCTGCCGGCCGCGATCGGCCAGCGCCGCGCGCTGCAGCTGCTGCTGCAGGATCGCGCGCTCGATGCGGCGACCGCGCTGGACTGGGGCCTGGTGACCGAGGTGGTCCCCGCGGCCGATATCGCGGGTCGCGCCGAGGAGGTCGCTCGATTCTGGCTCGACAACGCCACGGCGGCGTTCGGGCAGGCCAAGCGCCTGGTCCGCACCGGTGCCCACCGCTCGTTCGGCGAGAACCTCGAGGACGAGGCCGCCTCGATCGGCGCGCGCTTCGAGACGGACGAGTCCCGCGCGCGCGTCGCGGCCTTCGCCGCAGCATCCGCCAAATCCGCCGCCCGTTCGGCCGGTTCCTGAACGCGTGTCGCAGAAGCGCATGCGAACAGCCACCGAATCCTGCATTTTCGAGACATCACCCGAGGAGACACGATGAGTGACAAGCCGCTGGCAGGCAAGACCATCCTGATGTCGGGCGGCAGCCGCGGCATCGGCCTCGCGATCGCGCTGCGCGCCGCGCGCGACGGCGCCAACGTCGCGCTGCTGGCCAAGACGGACACTCCGCACCCCAAGCTCGAGGGCACCGTGCACTCCGCGGCCGAGCAGATCCGCGCGGCCGGTGGGCAGGCGCTGCCGATCGTGGGCGACGTGCGCAACGACGACGACGTCACCGAGGCGGTGCTCAAGACGCAGGGCGAGTTCGGCGGCATCGACATCGTCGTCAACAACGCGTCGGTGATCGACCTCTCGCGCACGCTGGACCTCGACGCGAAGAAGTACGACCTCATGCAGGACGTCAACGTGCGCGGCACGTTCATGCTGAGCAGGGCGGCGATCCCGATCCTGAAGGATGCCGCGAACCCGCACATCCTCTCGCTCTCGCCGCCGCTCAACCTGTCGCCGAAATGGCTGGGCGGTCACACCGGCTACACGCTGGCCAAGTACGGCATGACGATGGCGACGCTCGGCATCGCCGCGGAGTTCGCCGCCGACGGGATCGCGGCGAACACGCTGTGGCCGCGGACGACGATCGCCACGGCCGCCGTGCAGTTCGCGCTCGGCGGCGACCGCATGATGAAGGTCAGCCGCACGCCGGAGGTGTACGCGGATGCCGCGTACGAGGTCATCACCAAGCCCGCGCGCGACTACACCGGGCAGACGCTCATCGTGGAGGATGTGCTCGAGGCGGCGGGCGTGACCGACTTCTCGGGGTACGCCGCGGTTCCGGGAACCCCCGACGACCAGCTGTTTCCCGACATCTTCCTGGACTGACGCGGGCGGCGTAGGGTGGCCGCATGGCGGTGCGGAGTCTGTTCCCCATCCTTCTGTCCCGGGATCTGCCGGGACTCGTGCGGTTCTACGAGAGCGCGCTGGGCGGTCGCGTCGACTACCACTTCGGCAGCGGCGAGGGCGATGACTACGTCTCGCTGAAGATCGGCTCGGTGGCGCTGGGCATCGGGCGCGATCCGGACGCCCTGCCGCCGCTGGTCGGCGACCGCATCGCCCTGTGGTTCTACGTCGACGACGTCGACGAGGCGTTCGCGGCGTGGCTGGCTGCGGGCGGTCGCGCCGAGCAGGAGCCCGCCGACATGCCGTGGGGAGAGCGCGTCGCTCAGGTGCGGGATCCCGACGGCAATCTGGTCAATCTGGGTTCCGAGGCACCGGAGGCCGCCTGAGGCCGAGACGCCGCCTCAGAGCAGTCCGAGGCGGTCGAACGCGTTCCACACGCCGTCGTCGAGGACGGCGGTCGTGACGAAGTCGGCCATGTGCTTCAGCTCGTCGTGGGCGTTGCCCATCGCGACGCTCGTGCCGCAGACCTCGAACATCTCCACGTCGTTCCAGCTGTCGCCGATCGCGACGGCGTCGGCGGCATCCCGCCCCAGATGCGCCAGCAGCAGCTCGATCGCGGTCCCCTTGTTGGTGCCGCGCTCGCCGATCTCGCCGTTCGAGCCGCCGGGCAGCGGGATGCTTCCGGGCACGATGAGGAACTCGTCGCCGAGGTCGGCGCGCAGCACGTCCAGTCCGTCGGCGTGATCGCTCACGAAGACGGCCTTGGCGATGCGCGAGAGATCGGCCTCCTCGATGCCCGGGAATTCCCGGTCGGCCAGGCCCGCGAGAGAGTCCTCGGGGCGGAGCCCGCGGGTCGCGTCACGATCGCGGAGCTCCTGCGCGTACGACGCCATCAGCTCGGCCATGTCGTCGCTCGCGTAGACGCCGTCGTGGGTCTGCAGGAAGAACCGGATGCCGTGGGTGCGCAGCACCGCGAGCATCCGGTCGGTCGCGGCCGGGCTGAGCGGCCGGTCCGCGATCACCGTGTCGCCCGCGGTCACGAGCGCTCCCGAGTTCGTGATGGCGCCGTCGAATCCGATCTCGGCCACCCGCGGGTGGATGTCGAAGGCCGAGCGCCCCGTGCTCAGATACACCTCGTGGCCGGCCGCGCGAGCCGAGCGCACGGCCTCGCCGGTCGAGGGCGCGACGTGCGAGCCGTGCTCGAGGATCGTGCCGTCCACATCGAGGAACACGATGCGGCGCCGGCCGTCGCCGCGCGGGTGCTCGCCGGTCGGGGTCGAGGGAGCAGTCGCCATATCAGTGCTCGTTCCCGGTGAAGAGGAGGATGCCGCCCAGCCCGATCATGAGACCGCCTCCGGTCGCCGAGAGCGTCGAGATGCGACGCGGCGAGCGGCCGAACCATGACCGGGCGCCGGCGGCGACGAGCGCCCACACGCCGTCGGAGATCAGGGCGATGACGAAGAAGACCAGGCCGAGTTGCACCATCTGCAGGGGAACCGACCCGGCCGAGAGGTCGACGAACTGCGGCAGCACCGCGACGAAGAAGGCGATGGTCTTGGGGTTGGTGATGCCGACGACGAAGCCCTCAGCGAGCTGTCGCACGGCAGAGCGGGGCGCGGCCGCGCCGGCGTCGGCGGCCGCGCGCCCGCGGTGGCGGATCGCCTGCACGCCGAGATAGATGAGGTAACCCGCCCCCGCGATCTTGAGGATCGTGAACAGCACCACCGACTGCGCGACGATGCCGCCGACACCCAGCGCGACGAGCCCGATCACGGGGAGGAGTCCCAGCGCGTTGCCCAGTACGCTGAGCAGCCCGCCGACGCGGCCGAGTGCGAGGGCGCGCCCGATCGTGAAGAGCACACTCGGCCCCGGGATCACGATCAGCACGACGGCGGCCAGCGTGAAGGCCAGCAGATTCTCGGGAGGGACCACGCACCGAGCCTAGCCGCGCGCCCCCGCGAGGGAGCAGGTCGCGCTCACGCGCGGAGGGCCTTGCGCAGGAAGACCTGCTCGACCCCGTCGTCGCCGGGTACCCGCTGCGTCTCGACGTAGCCCTCGCGGCGATACAGCCGCAGGTTGGCCTCGCTGAGCGATCCGGTGAAGAGCTCGGCCTCGGTCGCCCCGAGCGCCGCGCCCCGCTCCTCGACGGCGGCGAGGAGCCGCGTGCCGATGCCGCGGCCCTGCTGGTCCGGGGCGATCGTGAGGCGCCCGACCAGCAGCAGGTCGCCGTCGTGCCGGGCCCGGACCGCACCGACGATGCGTGTGCCGTCCACCGCGACGCAGCCGAGATTGTCCGCCAGTTCGGCCTCGAGCTCGTCGAGGGTCTGCGTCAGCGGCGGCAGCTGTGGCGTGCCGTAGATCTGCGCCTCCTGAACGAAGGCGGCGCGCTGCAGGGTCAGCACTTCGCCCGCGTCTTCGGGCCGGATCGATCGCACCGTCAGGTCATCCATCGATCCCACGCTAACGCGAGCGGGCGACGCCCGGTCAGGCATCCGTCCAGGCGGGTCCCCTACCCTGGATCGCATGACCGAGTCCTCGCCCGTCCGCGCGACAACCCCAGCCGTGCGCACCACGGGTCCCGGGAAGCAGGTGCGTCCCGCGACCGAGGGATGGACGCAGAAGAAGGATGCCGAGGGCCGGCCGGTTCTCCAGTTCGCCAGCCCGAAACGGGGCAAGCCTCCCGTCCATCTCGCCGACCTCACGCCCGAGCAGCGCGTGGCTCGCGTCATCGAGCTCGGGATGCCCGGCTTCCGGGCGAAGCAGCTCGAGAAGCACTACTTCCAGCACTGGACGCACGACCCGGTCGACATGACCGACCTCCCGGCCGCGGGCCGCGAGGAGTTCGTGCACGGCATGCTGCCGCCGCTCCTCACCGAGGTCCGCCGCCTCGAGACCGACCGCGGCGACACGATCAAGTTCCTCTGGAAGCTGCACGACGGCGCGCTCGTCGAATCCGTGCTCATGCGCTATCCCGGACGCATCACGCTGTGCGTGTCGAGTCAGGCAGGATGCGGCATGAACTGCCCGTTCTGCGCGACGGGGCAGGCGGGGCTCACGCGCAACATGTCGGCTGCCGAGATCGTGGAGCAGATCGTCCGTGCCAACCGCCTCATCGCCGACGGCGGCCTCGGCGACCCGCGCCGCGTCGGACACGAGGGCGAGCGCGTCACGAACATCGTCTTCATGGGCATGGGCGAGCCGCTGGCCAACTACGCCCGGGTCATGCAGGCGGTGCGCGTCATGACCGACAAGCAGCACGGCCTGGGCATGAGTGCTCGCGGCATCACCGTGTCGACGGTGGGTCTGGTCCCGGCGATCACGAAGCTCGCGAACGAGGACATCCCGGTGACCTTCGCGCTGTCGCTGCACGCCCCCGACGACAAGCTGCGAGACGAGCTCATCCCGGTCAACTCGCGCTGGAAGGTCGACGAGGCGCTCGATGCCGCCCGCGCCTACTTCGACAAGACCGGGCGCCGGGTGTCGATCGAGTACGCCCTCATCAAGGACATGAACGACCACGCCTGGCGCGCCGACCTCCTCGCCGAGAAGCTCAACGCACGAGGACGTGGCTGGGTGCACGTCAACCCGATCCCGCTGAACCCCACGCCCGGTTCGATCTGGACGTCGTCCGACGTGCCGGTGCAGAACGAGTTCGTGCGCCGTCTGAACGACGCGGGCATCCCCACCACGCTGCGCGATACCCGCGGCAAGGAGATCGACGGAGCCTGCGGCCAGCTGGTCGCGACCGAGGACGATCAGGCCGTCGCCGCCGCGACGCCGCTCGAGGTCTGACGAGGACGGATGCCGCTGCCGAGGCATCCGTCTCTTCACATCACGCGATATATCGTGTTAGGGTATCCGGCGGGTGCCGGGTCTGCGGCATCCTGATTCCGTTCTTTCGCCCTCCGCGAAACCCCCTGACGGAATGTCGCCGGCTTGTGGGAAGGTTTCCATCGGCCTCACCTCGCGCGCCCTCTGGCGCCCTCGCTCCGGGAGAAATCCGTGCTGGCAAAGCTCCTCGTCCGCTATCTCAAACCCTCCGGGTGGCTGCTGCTCGGCGTGCTCGTGTTCCAGTTCGCGTCGGCGCTCGCGATGCTCTATCTGCCGAACCTCAACGCCGACATCATCAACAACGGCCTGGTCCAGGGCGACACCCAGTACATCCTGAACACCGGCCTGCTCATGCTCGCCGTGTCGCTCGGTCAGATCGTGGCCTCGATCATCGCGACGTGGTTCGCGGCCCGCGCCGCCATGCGCGCCGGGCGCGACCTGCGCGATGACATCTTCGCGCGGGTTTCGGGCTTCTCGGAGCGCGAGGTCACCGGGTTCGGCGCGGGGTCGCTGATCACGCGCAACACCAACGACGTGCAGCAGGTGCAGATGCTCGCGATGATGTCGGCCACCTTCCTCGTGTCGGCGCCACTGCTCGCGATCGGCGGGATCATCCTCGCGGTCACGCAGGGCCCGAGCCTCTCGTGGATCATTGCCGTCGCCGTGCCGGTGCTGCTCGTCGTGGCGGGCCTCATCATCGGCCGCATGGTGCCGCTGTTCCGCGCCTTCCAGGTCAAGCTGGACGGCGTGAACCGCGTGATGCGCGAGCAGCTCACCGGCATCCGCGTCATCCGCGCCTTCGTGCGGGAGCCGATCGAAGAGGAGCGCTTCGGCGAGGCCAACACCGAGATCATGGTCGTCGGCCGCAAGGTCGGCTCGCTCTTCGTCGTGCTGTTCCCGGCGGTGATGCTGATCCTCAACGTCACGGTCATCGGCGTGATCTGGTTCGGCGGCATCCAGGTCGATGCCGGCGACATCCAGATCGGCACGCTGTTCGCCTTCATGCAGTACGTCATGATCATCCTGTCCGGTGTCATGATGGCGAGCTTCATGACCATGATGATCCCCCGTGCCGCCGTGTCGGCCGAGCGCATCGGCGAGGTGCTCGACACCCGCTCGACCCTCGACCGGCCTGCGGACGCGCAGGCCGACTTCCCCGAGCCCGGGGCGGTCGAGTTCCGCGACGTGACGTTCACCTATCCCGGCGCGGAGCATCCGATCCTGTCGGCCATCAGCTTCCGCGCCGCCCCCGGCGAGACGGTGGCGGTCGTGGGATCGACGGGTGCCGGCAAGACGACCCTGGTCTCGCTGATCCCGCGCCTGTTCGACGTGACCGACGGTGCCGTGCTCGTCGGCGGCGTCGATGTGCGCGAGGCCGACCTCGACGCGCTGTGGCGCACGATCGGCCTGGTGCCTCAGCGGCCGTTCCTGTTCTCGGGCACCATCGCATCGAACCTGCGGTTCGGCCGCGAGGAGGCGACGGATGCCGAACTGTGGCACGCGCTCGAGATCGCGCAGGCGAGCGACTTCGTCGCGCAGATGGAGGGTGGTCTCGACGCGCGCATCGCGCAGGGCGGCACGAACGTCTCGGGCGGCCAGCGCCAGCGTCTCGCGATCGCGCGGGCGATCGTGCACAACCCCCGCGTGCTCGTGTTCGACGACTCGTTCTCGGCGCTCGACCTGACCACCGACGCGAGACTCAGGCAGGCGCTGTGGCGCGAGCTGCCGCACGTGACCAAGATCGTGGTCGCTCAGCGCGTGTCGACGATCACCGACGCCGACCGCATCGTCGTGCTCGACGACGGCGGGATCGTGGGCCTCGGAACGCACGAGCAGCTGCTCGAGACGAGCCAGACCTATCGCGAGATCGTCGAATCCCAGCTCGGAGCGGAGGTCGCGCGATGAGCGACGACAAGAAGACCGGCCGCCGCGCTTCGCGCGGGGCACGCAAGCCCGTCGCCGGGATGGAGGCGGCCGTGGCCGAGCTCAGCCCCGAAGAGAAGCTCGAGCTCGAGCTCGCGGAGCAGGCCCGCCTCGCGGCCGACGACTGGAGCGGTGGCGTCGCCCCCGGCAAGGCCGCGAACTTCGGGACCTCGTTCCGCCGGCTGCTCGGGCTGCTCAAGCCCCACGCGTTCGCCCTCACCCTCGTGACCCTCCTGGGCGCGATCGGCGTCGTGCTCACCGTGGCCGCCCCGAAGGTGCTCGGCGAGGCGACGAACATCCTGTTCGAAGGCGTCGTCTCGGCGATGGCGCCCGCGGGCGCGACGAAGGAGCAGGTCGTGCAGGGGCTGGTCGACGCCGGCCAGCAGGATCTCGCCAACATCGTGTCGGCGATGCAGAACTTCGTGCCCGGTGCGGGTGTCGACTTCCTCGCGCTCAGCCGTGTGCTCCTCTTCGTGCTCGCGCTCTACTTCGCGTCGTCGCTGCTGATGTGGATCCAGGGCTACGTCATGAACGTCGTGATGGTCCGGGTGATGTGGCGCATGCGCGAGCAGGTCGAGGCCAAGGTCCACCGCCTTCCGCTGAGCTACTTCGATCGCGTCCAGCGCGGTGAGCTCATCTCGCGCGTCACGAACGACATCGACAACATCACGCAGATGATGCAGCAGTCGCTGTCGCAGGCGCTCACGAGCGTGCTCACGGTGATCGGTGTTCTCATCATGATGCTGTCGATCTCGTGGCAGCTGACGCTCGTGGTGCTGGTGAGCTTCCCGCTCATGGGCGTGCTGTTCGGCGTCATCGGCCCGCGCTCGCAGAAGGCCTTCGGCATCCAGTGGCGCAAGGTGGGCCGTCTGAACGCGCGCGTCGAGGAGTCCTTCTCGGGTCACGCGCTCGTCAAGGTGTACGGCCGAGAGAAGAGCGCCCGCGAGGCGTTCCGCGTCGAGAACGAAGAGCTCTACCAGGCGTCGTTCAAGGCGCAGTTCCTGTCGAACATCATGCAGCCCGCGATGATGTTCATCGGCAACCTCACCTACGTCGGCATCGCGGTGTTCGGCGCGCTCATGGTCGCGGGCGGACAGCTGCGCCTCGGTGACGTTCAGGCGTTCATCCAGTACTCGCAGCAGTTCACGCAGCCGCTCGCACAGCTGGGCGGCATGGCGGCCGTCGTGCAGTCCGGGACGGCATCGGCCGAGCGGGTCTTCGAGCTGCTCGACGTGCCGGAGGAGGAGCCGGACGCCGCGGACGCGCCGGCCCCCGTGGACGGCGACGGCACCATCGAGTTCCAGGACGTCGCGTTCGCGTACTCGCCCGACCGTCCGCTCATCCACGATCTGTCGTTCCGGGTCGAGCCCGGGCAGACGGTCGCGATCGTCGGCCCGACGGGCGCCGGCAAGACGACACTCGTCAACCTCATCATGCGGTTCTACGAGCTCGACGGCGGGCGCATCCTCCTCAACGGCCAGGACATCGCGACGCTCACCCGCCGTGACATCCGCGCCAAGACCGGCATGGTCCTGCAGGATCCGTGGCTGTTCGCGGGATCGATCCGCGAGAACATCCGCTACGGACGCGCCGATGCGACGGACGACGAGATCCTCGCCGCAGCCCGCGCGACCTATGTCGACCGGTTCGTGCACTCCCTGCCGGACGGGTACGACACGCTCCTCGACGAGGACGCGTCGAACATCTCGGCCGGCGAGAAGCAGCTGATCACGATCGCGCGCGCGTTCGTGGCGCAGCCCTCGGTGCTGATCCTCGACGAGGCGACGAGCTCGGTCGACACCCGCACCGAGCTGCTCCTGCAGCACGCCATGGCGGCGCTGCGCGAGGGGCGCACGTCCTTCGTCATCGCGCACCGCCTCTCGACGATCCGCGACGCCGACCTCATCCTCGTGATGGAGAACGGCGGGATCGTCGAGCAGGGCACGCACGACGAGCTCATCGCCGCCGAAGGGGCGTACTTCCGCCTCTACAACTCGCAGTTCGAGCAGGCGGCGACCGATCTCGACGAAGAGGCCCGCCTGGCCGCGGAGGCGGCGGGACAGCCCGCCGAGGGCGCCTCCGAGGACGAGGCCGCGACCGTCTCCTGACGCTGATCCCGCTCGTCCCGCGCTGCACCGGCGCGGGGCGAGCGGGATCGTCAGGCGGGCGGCACGGGTCTGGGCATCAGGGAAGGATCGCGGTGGGCGCCTTGCGCTCCCGGCGTCAGTTCAGGGCGGCCTCCGCCACCAGCTCGGCATCGCGTGACTCCCGCTCCAGGGCGAGGATGTCGAGCAGCCGCCCGGCGGATGGGTCGGCCGTGGGCGCCACGATCGCCGAGACCACCCACTGGGGTGTGGAGTCCTGCGGGAGTGAGATTCTCACCAGACCCTCGGCCTGAGGCTTCGACGCCACGTGCTCGGGGACGAGCGCGATCCCCAGGCCGCGGTGGACGAGGTCGAGCAGCGTGTGAACGTCGTCGACGGTGCACCGCACCCGCCGGCGCACGCCATGCGACGCGAACGCGGCATCGTTGAGCGACCGCACACCCCACGCCGGGCGAAAGTCGACGAACTCCCGGTCCTTCAGCTGTGACCACGCGATCCGGCCCGACCCGGCCACGGGATCGTCGGGCGGCGTGAGCAGCACGAGCGGGCGGCGGCCGAGCTCCGTCGTGCGCACCGTCGAGACGTGCTCGGTCGTCGCGACGAACGCCACATCGAGCTCGCCGCCGCGCACCTGCGCGGTCAGCTCGTGGGAGCCCGCCTGTGTGAAGTGGATGTCGACGAGCGGATGCCGGCGGTGGAAGCGCTCGAGCAGCGGGGGGACGTCGACGAACCCGAGACACTGCTCGGCACCGACCCGCAGGCTGCCCGACAGCTGGTGCGTCGCACGGACCACGGCATCCCGGCCCGCGGCGGACTGCGCGAGCATGCCGCGCGCATGCGGAAGCAGCGCAAGCCCCGCATCGGTCGGCACCACGCGGCGCGTCGTGCGCGAGAACAGGCTCGTGCCCAGCTCCTCCTCGAGGCCGCGGATCGCGGCCGACAGGCCGGACTGCGTGACACCGCAGATCGACGCGGCGCGCGTGAACTGCTGCTCGTCGGCGAGGGCGACGAAGTACTCCATCTGACGCAGATCCATTCATACACCGTACTTCTGAATCGCATCGTTCGCAGTTGTTGGACTTGTGGTGGCTCGGATGCCTAGGGTGAGAAGCCCACCCACTCCGGAAGGAACGACTCTCAAATGGTCGAATATCGGTACCTCGGCAACAGCGGACTCAAGGTCTCGGAGATCACGTACGGCAACTGGGTGACCCACGGCTCGCAGGTCGAGAACGACGCCGCCGTCAAGACGGTGCATCGCGCCCTCGATCTCGGCATCACCAGTTTCGACACCGCCGACACCTACGCGAACACCGTCGCCGAGACGGTGCTGGGCGAGGCCCTCAAGGGGCAGCGCCGTGAGTCGCTCGAGATCTTCACCAAGGTGTACTGGCCGACCGGTCCGAAGGGCCCGAACGACACCGGGCTCAGCCGCAAGCACATCTTCGAGTCCATCAACGGCTCGCTGCGGCGTCTGGGCACCGACTATGTCGAGCTCTACCAGGCGCACCGCTTCGACTACGAGACGCCGCTGGAAGAGACCATGCAGGCGTTCGCCGATGTCGTTCGGCAGGGCAAGGCGCTCTACATCGGCGTGTCGGAATGGACCGCCGAGCAGCTGCGCGAGGGTCACGCGCTGGCCAAGAGCTACGGCATCCAGCTCATCTCCAATCAGCCGCAGTACTCCGCGCTGTGGCGCGTGATCGAAGGCAAGGTCGTTCCGGCGTCCGAGGAGCTGGGCATCTCGCAGATCGTGTGGTCGCCGATGGCGCAGGGCGTGCTCTCGGGCAAGTACCTGCCCGGCCAGCCGGCGCCGGCCGGATCGCGCGCGACCGACGAGAAGAGCGGCGCCAACTTCATCTCGCGCTTCATGCGCGACGAGGTGCTCGAGGCGGTCCAGAAGCTTCAGCCGGTCGCCGACCAGGCCGGTCTCACGATGGCGCAGCTGGCCATCGCGTGGGTGCTGCAGAACAAGAACGTGGCCGCGGCGCTGGTCGGGGCCTCCCGGCCCGAGCAGCTGGACGACACCGTGAAGGCGTCCGGCGTGCGTCTGGATGCCGACACCATGGCGGCGATCGAGGCAGCGCTCGCCCCTGTCGCGACCACCGACCCCGAAGAGACCTACTCGGTCTCGCCCAAGACGCGCCCGGCCTGATCCGTCATGCCCACGACCAGCGCCGGCATCCTGCTCTACCGACTCGATCCGCAGCCCCGCGTGCTCATCGCGCACATGGGCGGACCGTACTGGGCGAGCAAGGATGCCGGCGCCTGGTCGATTCCCAAGGGCGAGTTCGCCGAGGGGGACGAGCCGGCACTGGATGCCGCCCGCCGGGAGTTCCGCGAAGAACTGGGCGTCGACGCGCCCGAGGGACCGTACGCCGAGCTGGGCACGTTCGCGTATTCGTCGGGCAAGCGCGTCACGGTGTTCGTCGCCGACGGCGCCGGGCTGTCGCTCGAAGACCTGGAGTTCGGCGAGTTCGAGCTGGAGTGGCCGCCGCGGTCGGGTCGCACCGCCTCCTTCCCCGAAGTCGACCGGGTGGAGTGGATGCCGCTGCCCGAGGCACGTGAGCGGCTCGTGAAGGGCCAGCGCCCCGCGATCGACGCGCTCGAGGAGCAGCTCGCGCAGGCGGGCGGCGCCTGACGCCGAGCCCCTTGTGGCCGTCGGCCCGGCGGACCAGACTGGCCGCGTCGGACCGACGAGAGGACCTCACGATGGCTCACGGCGACATCACGCACATCGACATCCCGGTGACCGACTTCAACAGGGCGAAGGGCTTCTACTCGCGGCTGTTCGGCTGGGAGATCGCGGACATGCCCGGGTTCGAGGACTACCCGATGTGGCGGGCGCCGAACCAGATCTCCGGCGGTGCGCTCGCCCCGCGCGAAGACGGGTTCACCCAGCCGCGCTCCTACGTCGAGGTGGATTCGATCGACGACACGGTCGCCCCTGCGCGGGACGCGGGGGCCACCGTGCTCCGGGAGAAGAGCCAGATCTCGCCGACGAGCTGGTGGGCGGTCATCGCCGATCCCGACGAGAACGTGATCGGTCTGTACGAGGGAACCACCGAGGCCTGACCGGCGGCGTCCGCCGCTGCCGGAGTCTGCGCGGCGGCCCGGGCGTCAGCGGCCGTTCTTCGGGCGCTCCGTGACGTCGATCTTCTCGTGCGCTCCGAGTGACGACCACGCGCTGGCGACGCCCTTCGCGGCATGCTCCGACGCGCGCACCGCGCGTTCGTCGGCCCACGCGTTCAGGATGTGGCCGGAGTGGCCGCGCACGTGCTCGAGCACGACATCGGGCAGCCCGGCGGCCCGCCGTGCGTCCCGGGCGACGATGAGCTGCTCGAGCAGGTCGACGTTCTTCGTGGGCGCACCGGTCGACGTCTTCCAGCCGCGGCGACGGTGGCCGTCCATCCACTTCTCGTACGTGTCGATCGCGTACCGCGAGTCGGCCTGCACGACGAGGTGTGCGACGTCGGCGTGATCTTCGATGGCCTTGAGCAGTCCGGTCAGCTCGCCGATGTTGTTCGTCCCCACCGGGATCGAGCCGGCCGCCCAGTGTCCGTCCTCGCCCACCCATGCCCAGCCGGTCGGTCCGGGGTTGCCTTTGCAGGCGCCGTCGGTGGCCACGGTGTAGGGCGCCTCTGAAAGGCCGTCTGCGTCGGTCACCTGAAGAGGCTACCCGCGCCGGGCCCGCCATTCGTCCGCGAGACCCGGCATCCGCTCGGTCAGGTAGCGCAGGAAGTCGGCGACCTCTCGTGCACGGGCGACCGAGGTCGGAGCATCCGTGTTCTCGTCGGCGATGCGGTCCATCTGCGTCGCGAGCGCGGAGTACAGCGGGGCGTTGGAGGTGATCATCCCGGCCCACGCGTCGTCGACGAGGTCGTACCGGGCGCGCCGGTCGCCCGGCCGCGAGAGCCGCTGGATCAGCCTCATCGAGATGAGGTACCGCACCGCCCCCGACACCGCCGCCGGCGAGACGCCCAGCCGCTCGGCCAGCTCGGCAGCGGTGTACCCGTCATCCGGTGAGCCGACCAAGGCCATCATGACGCGCGCGGGCATGCGCGCCATTCCCGCCGCCGTGAGCATGGCCGCGGCCTGCTCGGCCGCCTCGATTCCCGGATGATCCACATCGCCCCCCATCGCTCGAATCTATCCGCCGGCAGTGAGCTCGCGCCGTCGCATCAGGACGAGGGCGGCGCCCACGCCGGCACCGACCGCGAGGATGAGCCAGCCGAGACCCTGGAGGTCGACGTCATCCCCCTGCATGACCGGCGCGGAGGCCATCGGCGACAGCTGGGTGAGCCACTCCGGGAATCCGAAGATCGGACCGAACATCCCGAGGACCATACCCAGGATCACGAGCGTCCATCCCAGTGGGATGGTCAGTCGCGGTGCGAGCACGAAGGCGAGCGCGGTGAGCGCGAGGAAGACGGATGCCGCGGCCACCTGCCCGGCTCCGGTGACGAGCACCGTCTGCACCAGCTGGTCGTCTCCGCCCTGCGAGGCCAGGCCGGCCAGCGAGCCGGCGGCGCCTGCGACGATCACGGCCACCACGCCCGTCAGCGCGATGGTGAGATAGCCCGACAGCCACCGGACCCGGCCGACGACACCGGCCAGGACGACCTCTGCGGTGCCATGGGATTCCTCCTGGCGTGCGCGGCAGACGATCTGCACGGCGCAGCAGGCGGCGAGGATGCCGAGCATCGTGTAGAACGTGGTGATCGTGGCCTGCTGGAGGTCGCCCGAGCCCGAGATCTGCGCCAGCACCTGCTCGATCGCGGGGTTTTCGGCCCCGATCTCCTCCACCACTCCTGCGAGCGTGGTCGACAGCATCCCGACGAGCAGCCCGCCCACCGCCCAGCCGGCGATGCTGCCGCGCGTCAGCCGCCACACGAGCCCCGTCGACGTGGACAGACTGGCGGGGGCGGTGACGCGTCCGCCGCGCTCGGCGACGAAGCTGCCCCCGAGATCGCGTGCGGCCGTCAAGGCGACCGAGACCCCGGCCAGGACCAGCCCGAGCGCGAGGCACAGCCCGGCCGGCCACCACGCATTCTCGTCGAACGCGCGCGTGTTCTCGGCCCAGCCGAACGGCGACAGCCACGTCAGCCACGAGCTCTCCATCCGGGTGAGGTCGTCGCTGGGCGTGCCCAGGGCGTTGCCGATGCCGCAGACCACGAACGACACCAGCAGGGTCCACACCGACAGCGCATTGGCGCCCCGCGACGTGCGGATGAGCTGTGCGGCGAAGAGTCCGACGCCGAGGAAGGCGACGCCGACCGAGCCGGTGGCGATGCCGACGAGCAGGGAGCCCTCGACGTCGCTGCCCGTGAGGAGGAATGCGCCGGCCACGAGGGCGGCCAGTATCGCGTTGGCGAGGACGCCGTGCACGATCGTCGCCACGATGGGTGCGGCGCGTCCGGCCGGTGTCGCCGACACCAGCTCGGCGCGACCGGGCTCCTCCTCGCCGCGGGTGTGGCGGACGGCGAGGAAGGAGCTCATGAACGCGGCGAGCATCGCCAGCCACGGGAGGATGAGGAACACCATCAGCTCGCTCTGACCCACTCCCGACGGCAGTCCGCGGAAAAGCAGGATGACGGGATTGGCCAGGGCCGTCGCGACGAGGGCCTGACGCTCCTGCGTCGAACCGAAGGACTCGGCGACGCCGGTGAAGGAGAGGTAGGCCAGAGCGGCCGTGCCCACGATCCACAGGGCCAACTGCCGCCAGTCGCGGCGCACGCGCTGGCCGACGAGGACCCAGACCCGGTTCATCGTCCCGCCGCCGCGGGTGCTGCAGAAGCGTCCGCCGGCCCCGTCTCGCCGCCGAGTTCGTCGCCGTAGTGCCGCAGGAACAGCTCCTCGAGCGACGGCGGGGCGATGCGCAGCCCCGCGACGGCGCGGTTGCCGAGCTCGGGGAGGACCGCAGCCACCGCGTCGCTGTCGACGGTGAAACGCACGCGCCCGTCCTCGGCCGAGACGTCGTGGGCGCCCGTGAGACCGGCCGCGACCGAGGCATCCGTCCCTTCGAACGACACCTCGGTGCGCGTGAGGTGGCGGAGGTCGGCGAGGGTCCCCGACTCGACGATGCGGCCCGCACGGATGATCGAGACGCGATCGCACAGCTGCTCGACCTCCGACATGATGTGGCTCGACAGCAGCACCGTCGAGCCCGCCGCGCGCGCACGCAGGATCTCGCGGCGGAACATGACGTCCATCAGCGGGTCGAGGCCGCTCGTCGGCTCGTCGAGGATGTAGAGGTCGGCCGGCACCGAGAACGCCGCGATGAGGGCGACCTTCTGCCGGTTGCCCTTGGAGTACGCGCGGCCCTTCTTGCGGGGATCGAACTGGAACGCCTCCACCAGCCGTTCGCGCTCGGCGCGGTATGAGGTGTCGTGGCGCGAGACGCCGCGCAGACGGGCCATGAGGTCGATCGCCTCGCCGCCGGACAGGTTCGGCCAGACGCTCACGTCGCCGGGCACGTAGGCGATGCGCCGGTGCAGCGCGACCGCGTCGCGCCACGGATCGGAGCCGAAGACGGATGCCTCGCCGCCGGTCTTGCGGGCGAGCCCGAGGAGTATCCGGATCGTGGTCGACTTGCCGGCGCCGTTCGGCCCGAGGAAGCCGTGGATCTGCCCTTCGTCGACGGAGAGGTCGAGTCCGTCGAGGGCGTGGACGCGGCCGTAGTGCTTGCGGAGTCCGCTCGTGCGGATGACGGTGGTCATGGCGCTGACGCTACATGAGATTCATGAATTTGTGAATATTCGCTCACGGTTTACTCACGACGGTGCCACGGAATGGGCGGGATGTATACGTAGACGCGGAAAGAACACCTCCATTGGCATCTATGAAGTCTTTATGTATACACTGGGCCAAGTTGTCGGCAAGGAGGTGCATGACGGTGAGAGCCAGCGATCGCGCCTACGCGACACTCCTCGACGAGATCCAGTCCGGCGTCCTGCGGCCTGGTGCCGTCCTCGGCGAGGCCGAGCAGGCCGCCCGGCTCGGCGTCAGCCGCACGCCTCTGCGCGAGGCGCTCGGCCGGCTTGCCGCAGACGGACTCGTCGCCCAGCAGTCGCCCCGCGTCACCGTCGTGACCGCCATCGACGCCGACGACATCCGCGAGATCTTCGAGGTGCGCCGTGCGCTCGAGGAGTCCGCGGCCCGGCTCGCGGCGGGGCGGGGCGATGCTGCGGCGTTCGTGCAGCTCGCGCACGAGTTCGCGCGGGTGGATCTGGACGGAGCCGAGGGCGCGACGGATGGGCTGGACGCGTATTACGCACTCATCGCCCGCTTCGACGCGACGCTCGACGCCTCCCTCGCGAACGACTACCTCACCGCCGCCCTGCGCACCGTGCGCACCCATCTCGTCCGGGTGCGGCGACTCGCGCGCGACAATCCCGGCCGGCTCGCGGCATCCGTCGCCGAACACCGCCTGATCGCCGAGGCCATCGGTGCGCGCGACGCCGACCTCGCCGCCCATGCCACGCATGTCCACCTGCACAATGCTCTGGAGAGCATCCTGGGGGCGCTCACCAGCACCCCCGAACACCTGAAGTGAGGACCGCCATGACCGTCATCCACCACCTCCGCGTCCACCGCAGCGACGAGAACCTCGTGCGCGAAGGACAGCTCGCGTGGCACATCGCCGAGGTCGCCGCCGACCCGGTCGAGGTCGACTCCGAGGTCGTCGACATGATCGTCAACCGCGTCATCGACAACGCGGCCGTGGCTGCGGCATCCCTCACGCGCGCGCCCGTGAGTGCGGCGCGCCAGCAGGCACTCGACCACGCCGTGTCGGTCGGCGGCTCGGGGTCGACCGTGTTCGGGTGCGCCCTCGACCGCAGGACGAGCCCCGAGTGGGCGGCATGGGCGAACGGCGTGGCGGTGCGAGAGCTCGACTACCACGACACGTTCCTCGCGGCGGACTACTCGCATCCCGGCGACAACATCCCGCCGATCCTCGCGGTCGCCCAGCACGTCGGCGCCGACGGGGCGGCCCTGGTGCGCGGGCTCGCGACGGGGTACGAGATCCAGATCGACCTCGTGCGCGCGATCTGCCTGCACAAGCACAAGATCGACCACGTCGCCCACCTCGGCCCGTCGGCGGCGGCCGGCATCGGCACGCTCCTCGGCCTCGATGTCGAGACCATCTACCAGGCAGTCGGCCAGGCCCTGCACACCACCACCGCGACACGTCAGTCGCGCAAGGGCGAGATCTCGACCTGGAAGGCGCACGCCCCCGCGTTCGCAGGCAAGATGGCCGTCGAGGCGGTCGACCGCGCGATGCGCGGCGAGACGTCGCCGAGCCCGATCTACGAGGGCGAGGACGGCGTCGTCGCGTGGATGCTGGACGGCCCGGATGCCTCGTACGACGTGCCGCTTCCCGCTGCCGGCGAGCCCAAGCGCGGCATCCTCGATTCGTACACGAAGGAGCACTCGGCCGAGTACCAGGCGCAGGCCTGGATCGACCTCGCGCGCAAGCTCCACGGCGAGCACCCGCAGCTGACCGACCCTGCGAACGTCGAGTCGATCGTGCTGCACACGTCGCACCACACGCACTACGTGATCGGTTCGGGCGCGAACGACCCTCAGAAGTACGACCCGACGGCCTCGCGTGAGACGCTCGACCACTCGATCCCGTACATCTTCGCGGTCGCACTGCAGGACGGCGGATGGCACCACGTCGATTCGTACACCCCCGAGCGTGCGGGGCGCTCCGACACGGTCGAGCTGTGGCACAAGGTGACGACGGCCGAGGACGAAGAGTGGACGCGTCGCTATCACTCCGACGACCCGAACGAGAAGGCCTTCGGCGGTCGCGTCGAGATCCGCCTGACCGACGGCTCGGTCATCGAGGACGAGATCGCCGTGGCCGATGCACATCCCCTCGGCGCGCGCCCGTTCGCGCGCGAGGACTACATCCGCAAGTTCCGGATGCTCGCCGAACCGGTGCTGACCGCCGACGAGATCGAGCGCTTCCTCGACCTCGCGCAGCGCCTGCCCGAGCTCACGCCCGAGGAGGTCCAGCAGCTGACGATCGTCGCGGACTTCGGGGTGCTCGCCGCGGCGCCCGCACCGAAGGGCCTGTTCTGATGCTGTACTCCACCGTGCCTGCGCACGAGAAGCGGCGGGCGTTCCGCGAGCGGCTCGCATCCGGTGAGCTGCTGCGGTTCCCTGGCGCGTTCAATCCGCTGTCTGCCCGGCTCATCGAGCGCAAGGGGTTCGAGGGCGTCTACATCTCGGGGGCCGTGCTCTCGGCCGACCTCGGCCTGCCGGACATCGGGCTCACGACGCTGACCGAGGTCGCCGGCCGCGGCCAGCAGATCGCCCGCATGACGGACCTGCCGGCGATCATCGACGCCGACACCGGCTTCGGCGAGCCGATGAACGTGGCGCGCACGATCCAGACCCTCGAGGACGCCGGCATCGCCGGCACGCACATCGAGGATCAGATCAATCCCAAACGATGCGGGCACCTCGACGGCAAGGCCGTCGTGGACGAGGACGCTGCCATCAAGCGCATCCGCGCTGCCGCAGATGCACGCCGCGACCCGAACTTCCTCATCATGGCGCGCACCGACATCCGCGCGGTGGAGGGGATGGATGCTGCCATCCGGCGTGCGCAGGCGCTCGTGGACGCCGGCGCCGACGCCGTCTTCCCGGAGGCCATGCGGTCGCTGGAGGAGTTCGCGGCGATCCGGGCCGCAGTGGACGTGCCGATCCTGGCCAACATGACCGAATTCGGAAAGTCGGACCTCTTCAGCGTGGACCAGCTGCGCGACGTCGGGGTCAACATCGTGATCTGGCCGGTCTCGCTTCTGCGGATCGCGATGGGCGCGGCATCCCGTGCGCTCGATACGCTCATGGAGGACGGGCACCTGACCTCCAGGCTCGGCGAGATGCAGCACCGCGCCGACCTGTACGACCTCATCGACTACGAGCAGTACAACCACTTCGACCAGGACGTCTTCAACTTCACCGTTCCCGGTCGTTGAGCGAGGAGCGCAGCGACGAGACGAAACGCGTTTCGACTCGCTCCGCTCGCTCAACGACCGATCCCGACGAAGGGCACAACATGACCGACATCAAGAAGGGCCTGGCCGGCGTCGTCGTCGACTACACCGCTGTCTCCAAGGTCAACCCCGAGACCAACTCGCTGCTGTATCGCGGATACCCGGTGCAGGAGCTCGCAGCGACGCAGCCGTTCGAGGCGGTGGCGTACCTGCTGTGGCACGGCGAGCTGCCCACCGACGTGCAGCTGCGGCAGCTGCGCGCGACCGAGCGGTCGTACCGTTCGCTTCCCGCCGACGTGCGGGCCGCGATCGACCTCGTGCCGCTCGACGCGCACCCGATGGATGAGGTCCGCACGGCCGTGAGCCTGATCGGCGCGCGCGACCTCGCCGGCACCGGGTCGGTGCTGGATGCCAGCGGCAACCCGGACGAGAACCTGGCACGCAGCATCCGCCTCTTCGCGGTCCTGCCGGCGATCGTCGCCTACGGTCAGCGCCGTCGCCGGGGGCAGCAGCCGCTCGCGCCGCGCGACGACCTCGACTACTCGGCGAACTTCCTGTGGATGACGTTCGGCGAAGAGGCCGACGACATCGTGGTCGACGCCTTCAACCGCTCGATGATCCTGTACGCCGAGCATTCGTTCAATGCCTCCACGTTCACGGGCAGGGTCATCGCCTCGACTCTCAGCGACCTGTACTCGGCGGTCGTCGGAGCGATCGGCGCCCTCAAGGGCCCGCTGCACGGGGGTGCGAACGAGGCCGTGCTGCACATCTTCGACGAGATCGGCTCGGCCGAGAACGTCGGTCCGTGGCTCGACGAGGCCCTGGCGCAGAAGCGCAAGATCATGGGCTTCGGACACCGCGTCTACAAGCGCGGCGACTCGCGCGTGCCGACGATGAAGGCCGCGCTCGACACGCTCGTCGAGCACTACGACCGCCCCGAGGTGGCCGCGCTGTACGACGCGCTCGAGTCGCAGTTCGTCGAGCGCAAGGGCATCTACCCGAACCTCGACTACCCGTCGGGCCCGGCCTACAACCTCATCGGCTTCGACACCCTGACCTTCACGCCCCTCTTCGTCGCCGCCCGGGTGACCGGCTGGACGGCGCACATCATGGAGCAGCTGGCCTCGAACGCCCTCATCCGCCCGCTCTCGGAGTACAACGGCCCGGACGAGCGTCACGTCGAGGGCTATGTTCCGGATGCCGCGACACTGGCCGCCGCCGAACGCGCTGAGGAGTCGGCGGGGTGACTCTGTGGCACGGCGACGTGGTCGGCGTCGACCTTCCCGCGATGGCGACGGGCACTCTCATCGAGAGCCTCGGGATCGAGATCGTCGAGGTCCGTGATGACGCACTGGTGGGACGGATGCCGGTGGACCGGCGCACCGTGCAGCCCGCGGGCGTGCTGCACGGCGGAGCATCCGTCGCCCTCGCCGAGACGCTCGCGTCGTGGGCCGGCTACCTCGCCGTGGACCGCGAGCGGTTCCACGTGGTGGGCCAGGAGATCAACGCGAACCACATCCGGCCGGTCTCGTCGGGCTGGGTGACGGCGACCGTCACTCCGGCCAACATCGGCCGTCGCGCTCACGTGTGGGAGATCCGCATCGCGGACGAGGCGGGGCGCCTGGTCTGCATCTCGCGCTGCACGCTCGCGGTGATCGAGCAGCGCAGCACCTACGCGACGCCCGACCAGCGCGGGTGATGCCGCAGGTGCGCGGCCCGCGGCCCCGCGTGTTGCGACACTCGAAGGCACAGGCCGAGCCGGCCCGCGGCATCCGTCCCCGTCTTAGGCTCGTGAGCAGGAGGTTGTCATGCGTGAAGCCGTCATCGTCGACGTCGTCCGGACCCCGTCCGGTCGCGGCAAGCCCGGCGGCGCCCTGAGCGGTGTGCATCCGGTCGACCTCGCCGCCGGCGTGCTGACCGGCCTGCTGGAGCGCAACGGACTGGAGTCGCGCCAGATCGACGACGTGCTCATGGGGTGCGTCAGCCAGATCGGCGACCAGGCCATGAACATCGGCCGCCAGGCCGTGCTCGCCGCCGGGTTCGACGAGTCCGTGCCGGCGACGACCATCGACCGGCAGTGCGGTTCGAGCCAGCAGGCCGCGCATTTCGCGGCGCAGGGCGTGATCGCGGGTGCCTACGACATCGTGATCGCGGGCGGGGTCGAGTCGATGAGCCGCGTGCCGCTCGGGTCGTCCCGGCAGGGCGGCTCGCTCGCGCCGGGCCTGGCCGCCCGCTACCCCGAGGGTCTCGTGAACCAGGGCGTGTCGGCCGAGCTCATCGCCGACAAGTGGCACTTGTCGCGCGAAGACCTCGACTCGTTCTCGGCCGAGTCGCACCGGCGGGCGGCGGATGCCTGGACCCACGGCCGCTTCGACTCCCAGGTGCTGCCGGTGCTGGCGCCGGGTTCCTCCGACGCCGTGGCGTTCGACGAGACGGTCCGCCCCGGCACGACGGCCGACGGCCTCGGCGGGCTGAACCCCGTCTTCCGCACCGACGAGCTCGCGGTGCGGTTCCCCGGCCTCGACTGGCGCATCACGGCGGGCAGTTCGTCACCGCTCACCGATGCGGCATCCGCTGTGCTCATCATGAGCGCCGAGAAGGCGGCACAGCTCGGGCTCGAGCCGAGGGCCCGCTTCCACTCCTTCGCCGTCGTCGGCGACGACCCGCTGTTCATGCTGACCGGGCCGATCCCGGCGACCCGACGCATCCTCGAGCGCAGCGGGCTGTCGATCGACGACCTCGACGCGTACGAGGTGAACGAGGCCTTCGCGTCGGTGCCGCTGGCCTGGGCGGCCGAACTCGGCGCCGACCCCGCGAAGCTCAACCCGTGGGGCGGCGCGATCGCGCTCGGCCATGCCGTCGGCGCATCCGGCACCCGCCTGCTCGGCACGCTCGTGGCCTACCTCGAGGCCACCGGCGGACGCTACGGCCTGCAGACGATGTGCGAGGGCGGCGGCATGGCGAACGCGACGATCATCGAGCGCCTGTAGCCCTGCGCGTCACAAGACCGACCTCACGTACTGCTCCAAAGTGGTCGGGCCTCGCCACGGCGCCTCGGGAAGCTCCGGGCCGGTGATCGTCAGGCGGGTCATTCCGGCATAGGAACTCGCCGCGGCGGGACTGAAGCCCAGAGCCGCGAAGGCCGCTTCGAGCTCCTCCGGTGGGATCACCTGCGGCTGCACGTCGCGGTTCAGCTGTGCCGCGAGAACGCGCGCCACATCTGCCGCCGTGTAGCGCTGGGGGCCTTCGACGTACCGGACGCCGACATCGTCGACGTCCGACGTGAGCCGCTGTGCGGCCGCCTCGCCGACGTCGGCAGGAGCGACCATGGGCATCGTCAGATCCTCCGGCAGCATCGTCGGCAGCGCCCCGGACTCGCGAGCCGCCTCGATGGCACCGTCCCAGTTCGACAGGTAATACGCGCCGCGGTTCACAGCTGCCGGGATGTCCTGCTGCGCCAGGCCGTTCTCCATCCGCCAGAGTGTGCCGAGGTCGCCGATGCGGTCGCCGGGCGCTGCGCCATAGGTCGACACGGCGACGACCTTCTCGAGACCGGATCCCTCGAGTGCGTCGAGGATGTTGTCGACCGTCCGATGCTCCACCGCGTCGGTGTCTTCGGAGGGGTCCGCCGGCGGACTGAGCAACAGTGCCCGCCGTCCCTTCCGGAACACATCGCGGAGACCGTTCACATCGTTGATGTCGGCCACCGCGACCGAGGCGCCTCTGGCCCGCCAGGGCGCCGACTGCGCGTTTCTCGTGACGATCGTCACGTCCTCGCCGCCTCGCAGCAGCGCCTCGGCCGCGGCTGATCCGACGCGACCAGTTCCACCCATGATGACGAACATCTCCGCCTCCTCTGATCTGCTCCGTTCGCTCTCGCTCAGTCAACCCCGGGCCGGCGACATCGCGGAGGGCCCGATCACGCATCGAGCGATCCCCGCCCTGTCTCGCATCTCCGCCCGGCGGCGATCACGACTCTCCGCCCGGCGGTAAGTCGTGCCCGGGGCGGAGCTTCGTGCGGTGATCGTCCGACATCGCGGTGATTCTCCGCCCGGCGGGTGATCGCAGGGCAGGACATGCACGACTGCAAGCGGTTGCGAGATCGCGGTGGTGGGCGGATGCCGTGGCCGCAGCATCCGCCGAATGAAAGACTTCTCATACTGTAAGCGCTTGCAGAATCGTTGAAGCCGCTGCTAATCTCGGCGGCACACTGCACCATCGGCACGCTGGCGTGCCCACCGCCCCTCAGGAGCTCTCCGTGTCGAAGTCGACCGCCGCACGTGCCCGCCGTCTGACCGCCAGCCTCGCTGTGGCGGCCCTGATCATCACCGGGGGAGTGATCGCACCGGCGCTGATCGCGGCACCGGCCGCCGCCGCGGACCGCACGTTCGTCGTCGCCGGGAGCCTGCAGTCCGAGCTCGGCTGCGCCGAGGACTGGCAGCCCGCGTGTGCCCAGACCATGCTCGCGCCGACCGGCACCGCGAACGTCTACGCCGCGGTCTTCGACGTGCCCGCCGGCTCGTACGAGTACAAGGTCGCGGTCAACGGCACGTGGGACGAGAACTACGGTCTGGACGGCGCCCTCAACGGCGGCAACATCCCGCTCACGATCGACGGACCCGCGACGTTGCGCTTCGTGTTCGACGACACCAGCCACCGCGTCGGCGTCGAGGTGCAGTCGCTGCGTGAGGGCTACTCGGCCGACGACGAGGCACTCGTGGCGGCACCGGTGCGCCAGCCCGGCAGCGACGAGCAGTTCTACTTCGTCATGACCGACCGCTTCGCCAACGGCGATGCCGCGAACGACACCGGAGGAATCGAGGGAGACCGCCTCGCGCACGGGTTCGACCCCACCGACAAGGGCTTCTACAACGGCGGCGACATCGCCGGCCTCCGGGCGAACCTCGACTACATCAAGGGGCTCGGCACGAGTGCGATCTGGCTGACACCGAGCTTCACCAACCGGCCGGTCCAGGGCGAGGGCGCGAACGCGAGCGCCGGGTACCACGGCTACTGGATCACGGACTTCACGCAGATCGACCCGCACCTCGGCACCAACGCCGAGCTCGAGGCCCTCATCGCGGAAGCGCACGCCGAGGGCATCAAGGTCTACTTCGACATCATCACGAACCACACCGCGGACGTGATCGACTACGCCGAGGGTCAGTACGCGTACATCGACCAGGCCACCGAGCCGTACCGCGACGCGGGAGGCACGGCGTTCGATCCCGCCGACCACGCGGGCACCGGCAGCTTCCCGGCGCTCGATCCGGCGACGTCGTTCCCGTACACGCCCACGCTGACCGGCGCCGACGCGACCGCCAAGACGCCGGCCTGGCTCAACGACCCCACGCTGTACCACAACCGCGGCAACTCGACCTGGTCGGGAGAGTCGGTGACGTACGGCGACTTCGACGGTCTCGACGACCTCATGACGGAGCATCCCACGGTCGTCGACGGGTTCGTCGACGTCTACCAGCACTGGATCGACCTCGGCATCGACGGCTTCCGCATCGACACGGCGAAGCACGTGAACTTCGAGTTCTGGGAGCAGTGGTCCACCGAGGTGCTCGACTACGCCCACGCCGCAGGCAAGCCCGACTTCTTCATGTTCGGCGAGGTCTACGACGCCGACCCGGTCAAGCTCGCGCCCTACATCCGTGACACCGACATGAACAGCGTGCTCGACTTCACGTTCCAGTCCTCGGCGGTCAGCTTCGCGGCCGGCAACAGCGCGAAGGGCCTGCAGAGCCTCTATGCGGGCGACGACCGCTACACGACCCCGGACTCCTCGTCGACGGCGCTGCCGACCTTCCTCGGCAACCACGACATGGGCAGGGTCGGCTACCTGCTGCAGTCGGCGCCGGACGCGCTGGAGCGCGACCTGCTCGCCCACGACCTGATGTTCCTCGGGCGCGGACAGCCCGTCGTCTACTACGGCGACGAGCAGGGCTTCGCCGGCACCGGGGGCGACAAGAGCGCGCGCCAGACGCTGTTCGCCAGCCAGGTCGCCGAGTACCAGAACCAGCCGCTCATCACCGGCGAGAACGCCGGCTCGGTGGACCGGTACGCCACCGATGCCCCGGTGTACCAGCACATCGCAGGGCTCGCGCAGCTGCGCAGGGACCACCCCGCGCTCGTCGCCGGCGCGCAGATCGAGCGCCACGCCGACAGCGGCGCCGGTGTCTACGCCTTCTCGCGCGTCGACCGCGGCGAGAAGGTCGAATACCTCGTCGCGCTCAACAACACCGCGGCCGACAAGGCCGTCAGCATCCCGACTCTCACGGCGAGCACGACTTTCGCGCCGGTGTACGGCACCGAGACCGGGATCCAGACGGATGCCTCGGCCATGGCATCCGTCACCGTGCCGGCTCTGTCGGCCGTCGTGTACCGCGCTGACACCGCCGTGACCGCGCCGGCGGCGCCGCTCGCGCTCACGGTCAGCGCGCCGGCGGCGGGCGCCGGGGTGACCGGCTCGGTCGCGGTCAGCGCCGACGTCGACGACGTGACGTGGCACGAGACGAGCTTCGCGTGGCGGGTCGTCGGATCCGACGACTGGCACGCCCTCGGCACGGCCGAAGACACCGAGCCGCGCGTCTTCCATGACATCGACGGCCTCGCGAACGGCACGCTCGTCGAATACCGCGCGGTGACGACGGATGCCGCGGGCCATCACGCCGCCGCCTCGACCTACGCGTCGGTGGGCAACGCCGTGTCGCTCGACGTCCCCGAAGAGCCCGAGTCGCCGATCGACATGGTGACGGTGCCGGGCAGCCTCAACTCCGAGATGGGCTGCGCGGGCGACTGGGCGCCGGGCTGCGAGGCCGCGAAGCTGACGCTGCGCGCGGACGGCATCTGGGCGGGCTCGTTCGACCTGGCTGCCGGAGACTACGAGTACAAGGTCGCGATCAACGGCTCGTGGGACGTCAACTACGGTGCGAACGGCGCTCCGGGCGGAGCGAACATCGCCATCTCGCACCCGGGCGGACAGATCACGTTCTACTTCGACCCGCGCACGAACATCGTGCAGTCCACCGCGGAGGGTCCCATCGTGACGGTGCCCGGTTCGCACCAGAGCGAGAGCGGGTGCGCCGGTGACTGGGCGCCCGACTGCCTCGCGAGCCTCATGGCCGACGGCGACAGAGACGGCGTCTATGAGCTGACGCTCGAGCTTCCGGCCGGCGCGTACGAGGGCAAGGTCGCCCACGGCCTCAGCTGGGCCGAGAACTACGGTGTCGGCGGTGTGCGCGACGGTTCGAACTACTCGTTCACCGCGACCGAGGGCGTGCCGGTGCTCTTCCGCTACACGCTCGCGACCCACGCGCTGCAGATCGGTGACGGTCTTCCGGGGCTCGGCGAGCAGCGTGCTCACTGGATCGACGCCGGCACCATCGCGTGGCCGGCCGATCTCGGCACGGCTGCCGCGCAGGCGACGTGGCAGCTGCACGCCTCGGCCGACGCGACCCTCGCACTCGAGGGTGGCGAGGTCACCGGCGGCGACGCGATCGGACTCTCGCTCGTCGAGGGCGGACTCACCGCTGAGCAGAAGGAGCGGTTCCCCGCGCTCGCCGGGTTCACCGCCCTTCGCGTGGCGGATCCGGATGCCGCGGCCACGCTGCTGCGCGGACAGCTCATGGTGTCGCAGCGAAACGGCGAAGGCGCCGTGTCGGCGTTCACCGGTGTGCAGATCCCCGGAGTGCTCGACGATCTCTATGCCGACGCGATCGCAGATGCCGAGCTGGGGGTGACGTTCCGCGGCAAGAAGCCGACGTTCCGGCTGTGGGCCCCGACCGCTCAGCAGGCGACACTGCTCACGTGGGACGCCGGCGCCGAAGGCGACCCGCAGAAGCACGACGCGACGTGGGACGCGGCATCCGGTATCTGGACCGTCGAAGGCGGCAAGGGCCGCAAGGGAGACGAGTACGTGTGGGAGGTCGTGGTCTATGCGCCGACGACCGGTGCGATCGAGACGAACACCGTGACCGATCCGTATTCGCTCGCGCTCACCCTCAACTCCGAACGGTCGGTCGCGATCGACCTGCACGACAAGCAATGGCGGCCCAAGGTTTGGCAGACCAAGAAGGCGCCCGAGATCGAGCGTCCGGTCGACCGCGCCATCTACGAGCTGCATGTGCGCGACTTCTCGATCTCCGACGAGTCGGTGCCCGAGGCCGAGCGCGGCACCTACCGCGCGTTCACGCGCGACAGCGCGGGCACGCAGCAACTGCGGCAGCTCGCGGGCGCGGGGATCAACACCGTGCACCTGCTGCCGACCTTCGACATCGCGACGATCGAGGAGGACCGTTCGGAGCAGGCGCAGCCCGCGTGCGACCTGGCCTCGTTCGGCCCGGCAGACACCGCTCAGCAGGAGTGCCTCGAGGCGGTCGCCGACACCGACGGCTTCAACTGGGGTTACGACCCGCACCACTTCACCGTCCCGGAGGGCTCGTACGCCGTCGACGCCGAGGGCGGCGCTCGCGTCGCCGAGTTCCGCGAGATGGTCGGCGCACTGCACGGAATGGGACTGCAGGTCGTGCTCGACCAGGTGTTCAACCACACCGCGCAGTCGGGGCAGGACGAGAAGTCGGTGCTCGACAAGGTCGTGCCCGGCTACTACCACCGCCTCAATCTGGCGGGCGGTGTCGAGACCTCGACCTGCTGCCAGAACGTCGCGACCGAGCATGAGGCGGCCGAGAAGCTCATGGTGGACTCGGTCGTCACGTGGGCGCGCGACTACAAGGTCGACGGCTTCCGCTTCGATCTGATGGGCCACCACTCCAAGGCCAACATGCTCGCGATCCGCGAGGCGCTCGATGACCTCACGCTCGAGGAGGACGGCGTCGACGGCTCGAAGATCTATCTGTACGGCGAGGGCTGGAACTTCGGCGAGGTCGCGAACAACGCCCTCTTCGAGCAGGCCACGCAGGGCCAGCTCGGCGGCACCGGCATCGGGACGTTCACCGACCGGCTCCGCGACGCGGTCCACGGCGGCAGCCCGGTCGCGGCCGACTCGAAGTTCTTCCAGGGCTTCGGCACGGGTCTTGCGACCGACCCGAACGGCAGCGACCAGTCCGCTCCCGGCGACCCGTTCGCCGACCTCGCCCTCAAGACCGATCTGGTCAAGCTCGGTCTCGCGGGCAACCTGCGCGACTTCGAGATGACCGCGGCCGACGGCAGCGTGAAGGCCGGCGACGAGTTCGACTACAACGGCTCACCGGCCGGTTACGCCGACCAGCCCGACGAGATCATCACGTACGTCGACGCGCATGACAACGAGACGCTCTTCGACCTCGGCGTCCTGAAGCTGCCGGCCGACACCCCGATGACCGACCGCGTGCGCATGAACACGCTGTCGCTCGCGACCACCGCCTACGCGCAGACGCCGTCCTTCTGGCACGCCGGAACCGAGCTGTTGCGCTCGAAGTCCCTCGACCGCAACAGCTACAACTCCGGCGACTGGTTCAATCGCATCGACTGGACCGGACAGGAGTCGACGTTCGGCTCCGGCCTGCCGCGAGAGGCCGACAACGGCGACCACTGGGACGACCTCGCGCCGCTCCTGGCCGATCCCGCCAACAAGCCGGGCGCTTCCGACATCGCCGCTGCGGAGGCATCCGCTCTCGACCTGCTGCGCGTGCGGGAAGAGGTGGGGCTGCTGCGACTGGGGTCGGCGGAGCTGATCCAGCAGAAGGTCACGTTCCCCGGCAGTGGACCGGATGCTGCACCCGGCCTCGTCGTGATGCTCATCGACGACCTGATCGGCGACGACGTCGACCCCGAGCTCGAGGGTGCGCTGGTGGTGTTCAACGCGACTCCCGACACCGTGACCCAGGCCGTGCCGGAGCTTGCCGGCCGCGGATTCGCGCTGACGCCGGCGCTCGCGGACGGCTCGGACGCGGTCGTCAAGACGACGACGTGGGATGCCGCGAACGGGACGATCACGGTACCGGCGCGGTCGGCGGTCGTGCTCGTCGATCGCCAGCCGTGACCCCGGCTGCGGGTCAGAGCGGGCTGCCGACGCGCACGAGGTTGCCGTTGCGATCGACGACGGCGAACTCGCGCATGCCGTAGTCCGTGTCGACCGGCGCCTCGATACGGCTGCCGGTCGCGGCATCCGGAATCACCAGGCTCCGCCAGTCGACGAACAGCGACTGGGCATCGTCGACGTAGAGGTAGCACATCGAAGCGGTGCGGAGCGGGTCGACGGCCGGGTCCAGTGTGAAGTGCAGCTCGGCCTCGCCGCGGCCGATGATGAGGTAGCCCCAGTCCTCGGGCGGCGCGCCGCGATTCTCGAAGCCGAGCGTCTCGTAGAACGTGAGCGTCTCGGACAGGTCGCGGCTGAGGAGGATGGGGACGGCGCGCTCGGTCACACGCGAAGAGTACCGGCGTCCGCGGCCCGCGCGACAGGGCTTGACCCGGCGCCGGCTCGGAGCCGTCGCCTCAGAGGGCGTTCAGGATCTGCGGCCCGAAGACGACGGCTGCGGCGATCGCGACACCGGCGGCGCCGACGGCCGCGACCGCGAGCAGGAGGATGTTGCCTGCGATGGTGAGCAGGAGTGCGCCACCGGCCGAGATCTCTCGGCGGCGAGCGAGGCGGATCGGCGAGGTCGTGGCGGTCATGTCTTCGACGCTACGGCGGCGCTGCGGCGCGCGCGTCGGCCTCGGGGCCCATCGCCGTCATCCTGCAGGATGATCGTCGCGAGAAGAATCTCGGATTCCGTGAACCCGAAGTGTCGATCTGCGCGAGTGCCGTGCGACGGCCTGGTTGAGGGTGGCGTCCGGCCGCCCGGTACCGGAAGGATCAGACCATGAAGTTCATGATGTTCGTCGTCAGCGACGCCCAGCCCGACCAGCCGTCCGACGAGTCCGACATCGACCTGTGGGTCGACCCGCTCGACGCATCGGGCAAGCGGATCATCGGCGACATCCTCGCCCCGGGCTCGGAATCCACCGTCGTGAAGGTGCGCGGCGGCAAGGTGCTCACGACCGCCGGGCCGTTCGCCGAGACCAGCGAGGTGATCCTGGGCTTCGACATCCTCGACGTCGCCGACCTCGACGAGGCGATCGAGATCGCCTCGCGCCACCCGATGGCGCGCAACGGGCAGCTCGAGCTGCGTGCTTTCGCGCCGTGGGACGAGTCGGCCTGACGGACCCGCGAGACCCCCGGATGCCGGCATCCGGGGGTCTCGTCGCGCCGGGGGTCGTGCGCGCGGGTGGCCGGGTATAGATTTCTAGAGAACGCCTCGTTCTCTAGTTGGTTCGCGAGCACGCGGCGGATCAGGAAGGACCCCGCATGCCTCACGTCGCACCACTCGCTGCGTTCGGTCGCGAAGATCTCCCGCTCGCCGGTGGCAAGGGAGCAAATCTCGGCGAACTCGTCCGGATGGGCATGCCCGTGCCCGGCGGGTTCGTCGTGACCACCGAGGCGTACGCGTCGCTCCGCGCGACTTCGGCTGACCGGCAGGGGTACGAGAACGCCGCGATCCCGGGCGAGCTCCGCGACGCGATCCTCGCGGCCTACGCCGACCTCGGCCGCGGCGCGGTCGCCGTGCGTTCCAGCGCGACCGCCGAGGATCTGCCCGGCGCGGCCTTCGCCGGCCAGCAGGACACGTACCTCAACGTGCGCGGCGACGTCGGTCTGCTCGATGCGGTCCGCCGGTGCTGGGCGTCCCTGTGGACCGACCGCGCCGTGGCGTATCGCGCCCGGCTGGGCATCGACCCGGCCGAGGTGCGTATCGCCGTGGTCGTGCAGCGGATGGTCGACGCCGACGTCGCGGGCGTGATGTTCACGGCGCATCCCGTCACCGGCGACCGCGAGAGCATCGTCGTCGAGGCCAGCTCCGGACTCGGCGAGGCCGTCGTGTCCGGGCTCGTCACTCCCGACCACTACGTCCTCGACGCCCGCGGCACCGTGCGCGAGTTCGCTGCCGGCCGGCGCGAGGTGGTGGTGCGTGCGGCGGCGGGCGGCGGAGTGGTCCACGAGACGCCGGCGGATGCGGCATCCGTGGACCGTCTGCCCGGTGCCGTGCTCGCGGAGCTGGCGCGGCTGGGCACCGCCGTCGCGGCGCATTTCGGCCGCCCGCAGGACATCGAGTGGGCGGTCGCGGCCGGCCGCGTGCACCTGCTGCAGGCGCGCCCGATGACGGCGGTGCCGCCGCCGCCTCTGCGCGGGCGGGTGAACCCGTTGCGCCGGCGGCTGGCCGCCGTGCTGCTCGAGCTGCTGCCGACGCGGCCCTACCCGATCGACATGACGACCTGGATCCCCTACGGGCCGGCAGGGCTCATGGCGAAGGTCACCGAGAGCATCGGGCTGCGCGGCGCGTTCGAGGGGTTCCTGCGCGAGGAGGACGGCGTGGTGTACCGCTTCGTGCCTCCCGAGCCGCGTCCGACGCCGCGGCTGCTGCTCGCCCCCTTCGTGATCGCCCGCCGGGCGCGCCGATACGATCCCGCGCGCTGGCGCGATGACCCGCGGTACGCGACGTTCCGCGCGCAGGTGCGAGATCTCGCGGCGCGCGATGTGAGCCGGATGCCGTGGCAGGAGCTGGTGCGGATCCCGCGCGAGGCGCTCGCGCTGGTCGACCCGGTCGCCGGCCTGCGCATCGACTACCTTCCGGGTGCGGGCGTCGCCATCGCTCGCCTCTTCTTCGCACTGCGGCTCACGCGGCGCGGGAGGATGCTGGGCGACCTGCTGCTGGATGGACGGACCCGCACCGAGCAGGCCACGAGGGAGCTCGAGCAGATCGCCGCCGAGGTGCGGTCGGATCCGGTGCTGGCAGCGCGGCTCGTGGCCGAGGAGCCGGCCGCCGTGCTGCCGGCGCTGCGGCAGCTTCCGGCCTTCGCCGCCTTCCTCGATGAGCACGGTCACCGCGAGTCGTCGTCGCCGCTCCTGGTCACGGCGCCGACGTGGGGCGAGGCGCCTGAGACCGTGGTCGGCCTGCTCACGGTGCTCGCCACCGCGCCGCCTGCCCGTGCGGCGAGGCCGCCGCTCTCGGCGTTCAGCGCCCGCATGCGTCGCTGGATCGAGCGGGCCCGAGTGGGCACGGCCTTCCGCGAAGACACCCACTACGAGTTCACCCGTCCGCTGCCGATCCTTCGTCGCGCCCTGCTCGAGATCGGTCGGCGCCTCGTGGCCGAAGGCGTGCTCGAACGACCCGATGACGTCTTCCATCTGCGGCTCGATGAGCTCGAGGCGGGGCCCGACCGCCGTCTTCGCGACCTGGCGCGTACGAGAGCCGCGAGACGTGACGAGCTCGCCGGCGTCCGCATGATCGACCCGCGTGCGGTCTTTCCGGCCCGGGACTCCGGTGACGCGCTCGTCGCGGGAGAACCGGCCAGCGGCGGCCGGGTCACCGGCCCGGTGTGCATCATCCGCGGCCCCGAGGAGTTCGGGCGGCTGCACGCCGGCGACGTGCTGGTGTGCCCGTACACCAACCCGTCGTGGACGCCGCTGTTCCAGCGGGCGGCCGCCGTCGTCGTCGATTCGGGCGGCCTCGGATCGCACGCGGCGATCGTGGCGCGCGAGTACGGCATCCCCGCGATCATGGGCACCGCGGTGGGCACGACCGTGCTGCAGGACGGGCAGGTCGTCACCGTCGACGGTGACACCGGGCATGTGGGGGAGGCGTCATGACGGCGGGTACGGACGATCTCGATACGGGCGCGGGGCCTGCACTCGATCCGGCGGCCGCGTCGGGACCCGCCGCGTCGAATCACCGTGCTCAGCCGCGCCGCCGCGGCGCCGCCCTCGAGACCGCCATCCTGGAGGCGGCGCTCGACGAGCTCGCCGAACACGGCTACGCGGGGCTCGCGATGGAGCGAGTGGCCGAGCGCGCGCGCACCGGCAAGGCCTCGGTCTACCGCCGCTGGCCCTCGCGCATGGAACTGGCACTCGACGCCGTGCGCCACAGCATGGGCGACCCGGGCTCACCACGCGACACCGGCTCCTTGCGCGGCGACGTGCTCGCCCACCTCCGCCAGCACGCGCGGCTGCTCGACGGCGCCGCGGGGGAGGCGCTGCGCGGCCTGCTCAGCGATGTGCTGCGCGACCGGCACCGCATGCGGGAGCTCCGGCAGCGGTCGCAGGGCACCGGGCTGCGTGCGATGACAGAGATCGCACGGCGTGCGGTCGCCCGAGGCGAGATCGATGCGGCCGCCGTGACACCGGCACGCCTGGAGGTCGCCCACTCCCTTCTGCGCCAGCGGTTCCTCTTCGACGGTGCCCCGCCCGATGACGCCACGATCGTGGGCATCGTCGACGAGGTCGTGGTGCCGCTCTTCTCGGCCCGCGTTCCGTAACCGGAACAGAAGAGGAGCCCGGATGCCGTGGCATCCGGGCTCCTCTCATGCGATGTGCATCAACCGCGCGCGACGGGCCGCCGGCGCATGATCACGAGCATGCCGCCCAGCGCCACCAGGAGCGCCGCGATGAGCGCAATCGCCCAGGGCGCCTGCGCGCCCGTGACGGCCAGCTGTCCGGGCGCGACGACGGTCACCGACGCCGAGAGCGGCTCGAGGCCGGCCGACTCGATCACGAGCCGGTGCGCTCCCACCGGCAGATCCGACGGGATCCGGACCGTGAACGACACCGTGCCGTTCGCGTCCGCCGCCGGGATGCCCTGCACGACGATCGGGTCGCTGAACAGCGTCGCGCTGATCCGCTGTCCGGGCTCGAGGCCCGACACCTTCACCGGGAGTGATCCGCCCTGCTCCACCGTGCCGGAACCGACATCGATGGTGGCCCAGTCGTCTCCCGGCCCGGGCGTGGGCTCGTCGCCGACCGTCAGCGGGACGGTGACCGTCGTGCCCGCGACATCCGTCGTCAAGGTCAGCTCGGTGGCGCCGGCCGGGGTGCCCGCCGGCAGCGTCAGGGCGATGTCGACCGCCCCGTCCGCGACGGGGAACGTCCCGAGCACGTCGTCGCCGAGGCGTGCCTCGACCTCGGTGGCCTCCGGCGTGCCGCGGCTGGTCATGTTCAGCTTCGACACCGTGAAGGAGAAGTCCTCGCCCGGCTCCACCGACTCGGGGACGTCCTGCACCTGCACCGCGTGCTTGGCGTACGCCGGCGCGACGGGCGTGCCGTCGGACAGGTAGTCGATCCACGCCTCGTAGTCGAGCAGGCCGGTGTCGACGTAGCCGCTGCCCTCGGTGAAGGCGTGGAAGTTGTCTCCGCCCGCCGCGAGGAACGACAGCGTGCCGATGCGGTACTCGGCATCGGGGTCGAGCGGTGCGCCGTCGATCGTGACCGACGTGATCCGGTCGCCCTCGGCGCGCTCGGCGTCGTACGTGTAGGTCACGTTCTCCGACAGACCGAGCTGCAGATACGGGCGCGACGGGACGGTGCCGTCGGCCGCCCGCTGCCACTGCTGCTCGAGCAGGTCGGTGAACTGCGCACCGGTGAGGGTGATGAGCGCCATCGTGTTGTTGAACGGCAGCACGGCGTTGGCCTGCGAGAACGAGATCGCACCGTCGGCGAGCCCCGGGATCGCGGTGGCGCCGAACTCGGCCTGCGTGTCCCACAGGTCCGAGCGCAGACCGCCCGGGTTGGTCACGCCGATCTGGGCGCCGTCCGGCAGCGCCGACAGCGACGAGCGGATGGACTCGGCGACGAGGTTGCCCAGCGCCGACTCCGAGGCGCGGTCGTCGCGCGAGCCGCCGGTCCACACACCGTCCACGAATGAGCCGCCCGCGAAGGCCGTGGTGATGTCGTCCGAGACCTCGGCGACGCTGGTGTTGCCGATCTCGGCGGCGTTCGCCAGCGCCTCCTGCACGATGCCGCTGACCTCGGCCACGCGGGGGTACGCCGCGACGAGCTCTGCCGCGGGCGTCGTCGTGCGGGCGACGTTCTCCTCGGTGTGTGCGAGGACGTCTCCCGTGGCGGGGTCGAGCGTCAGCGTGATCTTGCCGATGCGGGCGCCGTACGAACCGGTCTGCACGATCGGGCGCGTCCGGTCGGTGCCGGGGATGGCGGCCGACCACGCGTATTCCTTGTGCGTGTGGCCGGTGAAGATCGCGTCGACCGACGCGTCGGTGTCTTCCACGATCGCGGCGAACACGCCGCCGGCGGCCACCTCTTCGTCCAGCGTGGCGCCGTCGGGCGTGCCGGCTCCGGCGCCCTCGTGGTACAGGGCCACGATGACGTCGGCCTCGCCGTTGGCGTCGTCGCCGTCGCTCAGCTGCCCGGCGACACGGTTGACCGCCGCGACGGGGTCGCCGAAGTCGAGGTCGGCCACACCGGCGGGCGACACCAGCGACGGGGTCTCGTCGGTGACGGCGCCGATGACGGCGACGGTCAGACCATCGGTCTCGAAGGTGTCGTACTCGTCGAATGCCGGGGTGTCGGTGCCCTTGTCGTAGACGTTCGCCCCGAGGTGGCTGAAGCCGGCGGCGGGCACGACGCGCCCCTCGAGGTCCGCGAAGCCCTGGTCGAACTCGTGGTTGCCGACCGCGGACGTCTGCAGCTCGAGCGCGTTCAGCACGTCGATCGTGGGCTGGTCCTTGGCGACCGACGACGCGAACAGCGATGCGCCGATGTTGTCGCCCGCCGACAGGAACAGCGACGGGCCGGTGGCCGCGGCGCGGAGCTCCTCGACCGTGCCGGCGAAGTTGACGGTGTTCGCGTCGATCCGGCCGTGGAAGTCGTTGATGCCGAGGAGCGTCAGCTCGACGGGCGCGAGGAGGTCCTCGATCGCCCACAGGGTCGTGGTGCCCGACACCTCATTGCCCACCGCGAGGAGCGGAGCGCCGGTGGCCGAAGAGTCCGCCGGGATGAACGCGATGCCCTCGGGGCCGAGGTCTCCCGCCGCGGCGACGCCGTCGTCCTCCGCCGAGACGGCGAAATCGCGATTGTTGACGTAGGTGACGAAGGTCGCGTCGGTCGGCGACGAGATGTCGAAGACCGCGATGCCGCTGACGCGCTCGAGGCCCACGAACGCGTAGGTACGGTCACCCACGGCGCCGATGGCGACGTTCTCGGGCTCGGGGCCCTTGGAGTCGCTGCGCGACTCGAGGTCGCTCGCACCGTGGTCGGAGTTGAAGTTGGCGGGAGCAGCCGAGTGGGTGATCTGCTCGAGCGCGTCGCCCGAGTCCCACACCAGCTCGCCGTCGGTCGACCAGATCGAGAACGACCGGCCGCCGTACGAGTAGAGCTCGGAGTAGCAGCCTGCCTCGGTGTCGAATCCGTCCTCGATCGAGACGTTGAGTCGCCCGAGGTCGGCGTCGCCCGTGAGCCCTGCGAGCGGCTCGCACACCGGACCCTGGCCGTCGTCGGCGAGGTCCTTCACGCGCGACTCGTCGACGTAGTCGCCCCATTCGCGCACGTCGCCCTCGTTCGCGGTGACGAGGTAGGTCTGGCCGCCGACCGAGTACGACTGGATGCCGTCGGGCATGTACATGCCCTTCAGGCCCGCGTAGGTGCGCACATTGAAGGTCGGCGCGCCGTCGGGGTCGCGATCGCTGGCGTCGAGCCCGGCGCCTTCGGCACCGTGATCCTTGAAGCCGAGCGCGTGGACGTCGGTGACGGTGGCCGAGGCGAGGTCGACGACCGCCAGGGCGTTCGCCTCCTGCAGCGAGACGTAGGCGACATCGCCGTCGACGGTGACGTACTCGGGCTCGAGATTGCGGCTGACCGGGTGGTCGTCGCCGTGGGGGGTCGGACCGAACACCCGCACCTCGTCGGCGAGCGGCTTCGAGCCGCCGGCCTCGAACTCGTGGAAGGTCGCCGTCTTCACGGCCTCCTGGGCCGGCGCGGCGACGCCGTCGGGGAGCGCGACGACGCTGACGGAACCCTCCGGGTCGCTCGAGAAGTCGTCCGCCGGCTCGCCCTCGTTGGCGACGACGGCGTAGGCCCCGTCCTTCGCGACCGTCACCATGTCGGGCAGCGCGCCCACGACGACGGAGCCGAGGACCGCGGATGCCGCGTCCTGCGCGTTCGCGTCGAAGAACACCAGCGTGCCGGGGTCGGTCTTCACGGGTGCCTCGAACGCGACGACGCCGAGGCCGTCCGCGCGCACCGCGACCGAGTTGGCCACGCCGGTGGAGCTCAGCTGGAACGCCTCGGTCATCGAGGTCGGGTCGCTGTAGTCGAGCACGCTCACCGAGCCGGCCTGCGCGTTGACGACGAAGAGGCGGTCGCCGTGGGCGGCGACGATCTCGGCCGCGCCCTCATCGAAGGCGCCGGTCTCGAACGTGCCGAGCGGCGAGAGCGCGAGCGCGGCGTCCGGCGCGGAGTGCGTGATCGGATCGGGGACGATCGCCGCCGTGGCGGCGGTGAACGGCGTCAGCGCGAGGGCGCAGACGGCAGCCGTCGTCGTCGCGAATGCGACGAGTCGGCGAGGGGCGTGCGAAGGCATCGATTTCCTCACGGGAGGGGGCGGGTGTCGCGCGACAGAGTGCGCCCCCTGTGCCTACAGAGTGCGGGTGTCGTCGCGGTGAACGACGGGCGACGGAACGGTGCATTCACTGGCCGTCCTAGCAGATACATGGACGTCCATGTAAAATCGGATGCAGTGCCGACGAGGGCACGAAGACAACGATCCGGATGCCGCACAACGGCGCCGTGGATCGGCGAAGGAGCAACGGTGTCCACCACGATCACCCCCGAGCTGACGACCGACGAGCGGGCAGCGATCCTCGATGCCGTGCGGGAGTTCGCGCAGACCGAACTCGAACCGCACGCGCTGGAGTGGGACGCGGCATCCCACTTCCCTCGCGAGACGCTGCGCCGAGCCGGCGAACTGGGCCTCGGCGGCGTGTACGTGCGCGACGACCTCGGCGGGAGCGGGCTCTCGCGCTCCGATGCCGTCGCGATCTTCGAGCAGCTGGCGCAGGGCGACACCGCGATCGCGGCCTACATCACGATCCACAACATGGTGGCGTGGATGATCGACACCTACGGCACCGAGCCGCAGCGTCAGCAGTGGCTGCCGCTGCTGACGTCGATGGAGGGCTTCGGCAGCTACTGCCTGACCGAGCCCGGAGCGGGTTCGGATGCCGCGGCCATCACCACGAGCGCCATCCGGGTCTCTGACGAGGATGGCGACGACGAGTTCGTGCTGACGGGCGTCAAGCAGTTCATCTCGGGTGCCGGCGAAGCATCCGTCTACATCGTCATGGCGCGCACCGGCGAACCGGGCGCCCGCGGGATCACCGCCTTCCTCGTGCCCGACGGCACGCCGGGACTGTCGTTCGGGGCGACCGAGCACAAGATGGGCTGGAACGCGCAGCCCACGCGCCAGGTGATCCTCGACGAGGTGCGGGTGCCGGCGTCGAGCATCCTCGGCGGTGAAGGGCAGGGGTTCAAGATCGCGATGTCGGCGCTGGACGGCGGCCGCATCAACATCGCCGCGTGCTCGCTGGGCGGAGCGCAGTGGGCGCTGGATCGCGCGGTGCGCTACGTGCACGAGCGCTTCACGTTCGGCGAGCCGCTCGCCGAGAAGCAGTCGGTCGTGTTCACACTCGCCGACATGGCCACCGAGCTGCGCGCCGCGCGCGCGATGGTGCGGGATGCTGCGACCGCGCTGGACGCCAAGATCGCCGGATCCGACGTCGACGACGCCGCGATGCAATGCGCGATGGCCAAACGCTTCGCGACCGACGCCGGGTTCCGGGTCGCGAACGAGGCCCTGCAACTGCACGGCGGCTACGGGTACCTTCACGAGTACGGGATCGAGAAGGTCGTGCGCGACCTGCGCGTGCACCAGATCCTGGAAGGCACGAACGAGATCATGCGCGTCATCATCGGCCGGCAGCTGCTGGCCGGCTGACGCGCCGACGGACAAGGACGTCTGCAATGAGGATCGCATTCCTGGGGCTCGGGCACATGGGCCTGCCGATGGCGAAGAACCTGGCCGCCGCAGGCCACGAGGTGGTCGGCTTCGACGTGATGCCGGCTGCCGTCGAGGCGGCGCGAGAGGCGGGACTGACCGGCGCCGACTCGGGGACGGATGCCGCGGCCGGCGCGTCGGTCGTGTTCACGATGTTCCAGACCGGCCAGCAGGTGCTCGACGCCTATCGCGGCGTCGACGGGGCCGAGGGGCTGCTCAGCGTGGCGGCATCCGGAACGCTCTTCGTCGACTGCTCGACGATCGCCGTCGACGACGCCCGGGCCGCGCACGAGCTCGCCGAAGCCGCAGGACACCGCTCGCTGGACGCCCCCGTGTCGGGAGGGGTGGTCGGGGCCGAGAACGCGACGCTCGCGTTCATGGTGGGCGGGTCGGACGAGGACTTCGAGGCCGCGCGCCCGCTGCTCGAGACGATGGGCCGTCGGGTGGTCCACTGCGGCGGGGCGGGGCTCGGCCAGGCCGCGAAGGTCTGCAACAACATGATCCTCGCGGTGTCGCAGATCGCGGTGGCCGAGGCGTTCGTGCTGGGGGAGCGGCTCGGGCTGTCGCACCAGGCGCTGTTCGACGTCGCCTCCAACGCGTCGGGTCAGTGCTGGGCGCTCACGACCAACTGTCCCGTGCCCGGCCCGGTGCCCACGAGCCCCGCCAACCGCGACTACCAGCCCGGCTTCGCGGGCGCGCTCATGAGCAAGGACCTGGGCCTCGCCGAGCACGCCGTGACATCGGCGGGCGTCGACGCGAAGATGGGGATGCTGGCGCGCGAGGTCTATCGCGAGTTCGCCGAGGGGCCGGGCGCCGGTCAGGACTTCTCGGGCATCATCAACACGATCCGCACGCGGAGCGGGGAAGGCAGCCGATGACCGAGTTCGAGACGATCCTCGTCGACACGCGGGGGAAGGTCGGGTGGATCACCCTCAACCGGCCCGACGCGCTGAACGCCCTGAACACCCAGGTCATGCACGAGGTGGTCGTCGCAGCGTCCGCGTTCGACGCCGACGACGGGATCGGCGCGATCGTCGTCACCGGCTCGGAGCGCGCGTTCGCCGCGGGCGCCGACATCAAGGAGATGGAGGACAAGTCCGGTCTCGACATGGTCATGAGCGACCACTTCGGGGGCTGGGCTCAGTTCGCCGCGGTGCGCACGCCGGTGATCGCTGCCGTGTCGGGCTATGCGCTCGGCGGCGGGTGCGAGCTGGCGATGATGTGCGACATCATCCTCGCGGCCGACACGGCGAAGTTCGGTCAGCCTGAGATCACGCTAGGAGTCATCCCCGGCATGGGCGGGTCGCAGCGGCTCGTCCGCGCCGTGGGCGCCTACAAGGCCGCCGACCTGATCCTCACCGGACGCATGATGGATGCCGCCGAGGCCGAGCGCTCGGGACTGGTCTCACGCGTGGTGCCCGCCGCCGAGCTGCTCGACGAGGCGCAGAAGCTCGCTGACGGCATCGCCGCGAAGTCGCTGCCGTCGCTGTTCGCGGCCAAGGCCGTGCTCGACGCGGCGCTGGAGAGCTCGCTCTCGGAGGGTCTGCGGCTCGAGCGCCACGTCTTCGCGTCGCTGTTCGACACCGCCGACCAGAAGGAGGGCATGGCCGCCTTCCGCGAGAAGCGCCCGCCCGGGTTCGAAAATCGCTGAGTGGAACCCCCGGTCGTTGAGCGAGCGAAGCGAGTCGAAACGTCTCGAGCCGACGTCGCACGCACGTCCGATGCGTTTCGTCTCGCTCGTTCCTCGCTCGCTCGACGACCGGGGTCAGAACGGCTCGGGCTGGGGTCGCGGGTCGGCGAAGTCGCCGGCGTCCTTGCGCAGTCGCGCGATGATCCGCACCAGCTCTGTCGTGTCTTCCTCGGCCAGCCCCGGCTGCTCGAACACCTCGGCGTTGAGCGCGGTCGTCGCCCGCTCCACCAGCGCTCGGCCCGGCTCGGTGAGGACGAGCATCGCTGCGCGCCCGTCCGTCGGATGCGGCTCGCGCGCGACGAGCCCGTCGCGGGCGAGCCGGTCGACGGTGTTCGTGACGCTGGTCGGATGCACCTGGAGGCGCGCGATGGCGCTGGCCATCGGCATCCGTCCCTCTCGTGTGAACCCCAGCAGACGGAGCATCTCGTACCGCGCGAACGACAGGCCGAACGGCTTGAGGGCGGCGTCGATGCGCGCGAACATCAGCTGCTGCGCGCGGATGATCGAGGTGACGGCGGTCATGCCGGCGGCAGCCGATTCCCAGCCGTGCTCGATCCACTGGCGTTTGGCCTCGGCGATCGGATCGACCGGAAGACGCCTGGTTGCTGCCACGTGGACCTCCCGCACCCACCGTACCGGGCGGGCGGTTCGTCGGTCCTGCAGGCCGGGCTTTAGACTCGACGCCAGCGTGAGGAGATCGTCATGAAGATCGTCGTCCTGGTCAAGGAAGTCCCGGATACCTACGGGGATCGCAAGCTGTCGCTGGAAACCGGCCTGGCCGACCGCGCGGCGAGCGAGACGGTGCTCGACGAGATCGGGGAGCGTGCCCTCGAGGTCGCCCTGTCGTACGCCGACAAGACGCCGGGAACCGAGGTCGTCGTGCTGTCGATGACCCCGGAGTCGGCTTCGGCCACGGTGCGCAAGGGGCTCGCGATGGGCGCCGCTTCGGCCGTGCAGGTGGTCGACGACGCTCTGCTGGGCGCCGATCTGGGCCTGACCGCAGAGGTCCTCGCGGCGGCCCTGAAGCGCGTCGGGTTCGACCTCGTGGTCGCGGGCAACCAGTCCACCGACGGCTCGGGCGGCGTCGTGCCGGCGATGGTCGCCGAGCTGCTCGATGTGCCGGCGGCGACGTACCTGAACTCCGTGGAGATCACGGATGCCGCCGTCAGCGGCGTGCGCGCCTCGGACGGCGCGACCATGCAGGTCTCGGCGCCGCTGCCCGCGGTCATCTCGATCACCGAGGCGCTGCCGGACGCGCGGTTCCCGAACTTCAAGGGCATCATGGCGGCGAAGAAGAAGCCGTTCGAGACGCTCTCGCTCGAGGACCTCGGCATCGACCCGCATGATCCGAATGCCTCGCGGTCGATCGTGATCGGGCTCAGTGAGAAGCCGCCGCGTGAGGCGGGCGTGAAGATCGTCGACGAAGGCGATGCGGGCGAGAAGCTCGCCGAGTTCCTCGTCCAGAACCGGCTCGTGTGAGGGTGAGTGAGATGGCTGAATTCGCAGATGACTCGATCCTCGTGCTGCTCGAGACGACCCCCGCTGGAGCGCTTGCCAAGTCCGCGGCCGAGCTCCTGGGTGCGGCCTCCCAGGTCGGGTCGCCCGTCGCACTGGTGATCGGCGACGCGGCGCTGGCGACGGACACTTCGACTCCTTCGTCGCTCAGTGCAAGCGCCGCCGCCCTCGGCGCGGCGTCGGTGCTGGTGGCCCCCCGCGTCGACGGACTGACCGTTCCGGCTGTCGACGCGCTCGCCGCCGCGGCGGACCGCGTGCGGCCGGACGCGATCCTCGTGCCCCACTCGATCGAGGGCCGCGAGGTCGCCGGGCGGTACGCGGCGCGCACGCGCTCGGGTCTCGCCGTCGACGCCGTGGGCGTCTCGCGCGACGCGGAGGGCGTCGTGGCGCACCACTCCGTCTACGGCGGGTCGTACAACGTCGACGCCGCGGTGACGTGGGGCGCGCCCGTCATCACGATCCGGCTGGGATCGGTGGATGCCCGTGCCGAAGCGATCGCTCAGCCGACCGTGCACGAGCTGGACGTGCGAGCCTCGGGCCGCGCGGCGGCGACGGTGTCGTCGGTGGATGCCGCCGTGGTGGCATCGTCGCGTCCCGAACTGCGCGGAGCGGCGAAGGTCGTCTCCGGCGGTCGCGGGCTCGGCTCGGAGGAGAAGTTCGCGCTCGTCGAGCAGCTCGCCGATGCGCTCGGAGCCGCCGTGGGAGCCTCGCGCGCCGCTGTCGACGCGGGCTACGTTCCGCAGACGTACCAGGTGGGGCAGACCGGCGTGTCGGTGTCACCGCAGCTGTACGTCGCGCTCGGCATCTCGGGCGCCATCCAGCACAAGGCCGGCATGCAGACCGCCAAGACCATCGTCGCGATCAACAAGGACGGGGATGCCCCGATCTTCGAGATCGCGGACTTCGGTGTGGTCGGCGACCTGTTCACGGTGGTGCCGCAGCTGATCGCGGCCCTCGAGGCGAAGAAGGCGTAGGGCGCTGTGGCCACCTTCGGTTCTTCGGTGCGCCGCGGCTTGCCGCGCCGTCCCGGCGGCGAGCCGTGGCCGCCGCCCGGCGAGGCGCCCGTCGCGACCGCCGAGCCTGCCCAGGCGGCTGTCGCCGTCGCCCCGGAGCCCACGAGCCCGCAGCACGTGACCCCCGAGGCTGCCGCGGTCACGGTGCCGGTTGTCCAGGGGGCAGAAGCCGCGGGTTCAGAGCCCCTGAACCCGCAGGAAGTGACCCCCGAGGCTGCGCCGGTCGTGGCGCCGGTCGTTGAGCGAGCGGAGCGAGACGAAGCGCCCGGGCCGACGGCATCCGCTGCCCGTCCGGTGCGCCGTGGGCTGCCACGCGTGCCCGGCGGCGAGCCGTGGCCGCCCGCCGGCACCGCGCCGGTCGCTCAGGGGGCAGGCGCTGCGGCTACGACGCCGTCGACCCCGCGGGATGTGACCCCCGAACCTGGGGTTCGGCCGGTCGACCAGGCTCAGCGGGCAGAAGCGGCGACGTCCGTCGCGGCGATGCCGCAGGATGTGACCCCCGAACCCGCGGCGGCGGAAGCGCCCGACGGGGCGACCCGGCTTCGGCGCGGGTTGCCTCGTGTGCCGGGCGGCGAGCCGTGGCCCCCGGCCGGGCTCGCGCCGACGCCGACGCTGGCGACCGGAGCGGAAGTGACGACGGATGCGGCGGCGACAGCGGCCGCGACGGTCCCGGATGCCCCGGCCGCAACCGACGCGCCGGTCCCGGGTGCCGCGCCGACAGCGGCTGCGACGCCCCCGGGTGCCGCTTCGACGCCTGCCCCGCCGGTCGCAGGTGCCGCGACCGCACCGGCTGCGGCGGCCCCGGATGCTGCCGCACCAACGACCGCCCCGGCCCCCGCCGTTGCGGCGACGGCCTCGGGCGTCGCCCTGGACCGGCCGCTGCCCTTCACCCGCACCGTGTGGCCCGGTCGGGCCGCACGTGAGGCCGCACCGGCGGCGGAGCCGAAGCGGATCGGGCCGTTCACGAAGCTGCAGTGGGCGGGCGCGGTCGTCGTCGGTGGCGCGGGGCTGCTGTACGCCGCCGGGATGGCGGTCGCCCTGGTGCGCTGGCTGCTGTCCACCCAGTGGGGCGTCGACTTCCTCGCGGCATACCCGGGGGAGTATCACCTGCCCGAGACGGCGCCCGTCGGCTTCCCCGCCTGGCTCGGGTGGCAGCACTTCTTCAACGTCTTCCTGATAGTGCTGATCATCCGGTCGGGCCTGCGCGTGCGCACCGAGAAGCGTCCGACCGTGTTCTGGTCGCCGCGCACCAACAACCGCCGCAAGATCAGCCTCACCCTGTGGTTCCACCAGTCGCTCGACATCCTGTGGGTGGTCAACGGAGTGATCTTCGTCGTCCTGCTGTTCGTCACGGGGCAGTGGATGCGGATCGTGCCGACCAGCTGGGAGGTGTTCCCCAACGCCGTCTCCGCGACGCTGCAGTACGTGTCGCTCGACTGGCCGACCGAGAACGGCTGGGTGAACTACAACTCGCTGCAGCAGCTCGCCTACTTCGCGACGGTGTTCCTCGCCGCACCGCTGGCCATCATCACGGGCGTGCGCATGTCGGGCATCTGGCCCAAGAACGCCAAGGCGCTGAACAAGGCGTATCCGGTGGAGTGGGCGCGCGCCGTGCACTTCCCGGTGATGCTGTACTTCGTCCTGTTCATCTTCGTGCACGTCGTGCTGGTCTTCGCGACCGGGGCGCTGCGGAACCTCAATCACATGTACGCGGCGCAGGGGTCCGCCGACCCGGACGCGTACGCCATGAACTGGACGGGATTCTGGATCTTCGCGGTCTCGATCCTGGTGATCGCGGCGGCGTGGGTCGCCGCCCGCCCGCTGGTGCTGGCACCCACCGCGCGGTTGTTCGGCAAGGTCTCGGGACGCTGATGTACGCGGGATCCCGGGAGCAGTCTGGGGGATAACCCGAACGCAGGTCTCGGGCTGACTCAGGGGCGCGCGAGGCGCGATCGCCCTACCGTGAGGGTATGAGTTCCGACACCTCCCTCTCCGCGCAGCCTTCCGCGCCGCCTTCCGCGCCGCCCGTCACGTCGCCGTCCACGGCGACGCCGGCCCGGGTCGCCGGCGCGATCGCACAGCTGGCGGCCCTCGGGGTCGTCGGTCCGGTGATCTTCACGGTGCTCGCCACGATGCTGGCGCTGGGCATCGGCCTGCTCGCGGTGCTGGGCATCGGCCTGCTCTTCCTCGTCGCCCTCGCCTACCTGATCTTCGCGCTCGGCTGGCTCGAGGCGGCCCGTGTCGACGGCCTCTACGAGTTCGGCCTGCCGCCCCGCCGCCTGCGGGTCAGCGGTCGTCCCGGTTTCGGCGGCTTCCTGCGGACGCTGTGGCTGCAGGCCATCGATCCGCTGAGCTGGCGCGGGGTCGCCAACGCGGCGATCGCGACCGTGCTGGGGTGGCTCGTGCTGGTCCTCATCGGCTTCGCCGCCTCCGGCGTCGTGCTGGTGTTCGCACCGCTGTTCGCGGAAGACGGCGGCATCACGATGGGCCAGACCAACATCGCCGTCCCGCTCGCGTGGGCCGTGCCTGTCGGCCTGCTGTCGGCGCTCGTCGGCACCGCGGGCGTGATCGGTCTCGGCATCCTGCATGGGATCCTCTCGCGGGCGATCATGGTCCCGTCCCAAGAGGCGCAGCTTGCAGAGGCGGCGCGCACCTCGAGCGTGCAGCGCGAAGGAGCTGTCCGCGCCGCCGACGTCGAGCGCACCCGCCTCGAGCGCGACCTGCACGACGGCGTCCAGCCGCGGCTGGTGTCCGTCGGCATGACGCTGGGCCTCGCGCAGCAGAAGATCGATTCGGACCCGGATGCCGCCAAGGCCCTGGTGGCCGAGGCCCACACCTCGACGAAGGCCGCCATCACCGAGCTGCGCCAGCTGGCGCGCGGCATCCACACCGCCGTCCTCGACGATCGAGGACTCGACGCCGCGCTCTCGGCGCTCGCCGGCCGCTCGGTGGTGCCGGTGCACCTCGATGTGCGCATGGAGGGCCGGTGCAGCCGCGATGCCGAGGCCGCCGCGTACTTCACGATCGCCGAGGCGCTCACCAACGCCGCCAAGCACGCCCGCGCGACCGAATGCCGTGTCGTGGTGCGACTGCGCGAGCCGGGGACGCTGTGGGCGCGAGTCGAAGACAACGGCATCGGCGGAGCCACGGTCATGCCCGGCGGCGGTCTCGACGGCATCATCAACCGCGTCGTCGCGGCCGGCGGTCAGGCCAAGATCGACAGCCCGGCCGGCGGGCCGACGTCGGTGGAGGTGAGCATTCCGTGCGCATCCTGATCTGCGAGGACTCCGCGCTGCTGCGCGAAGGGCTGGTCCGCGTGCTCGAGGACGCCGGACACACCGTCGTCGCCGCGCTCGCCGACGCCTCTCAGCTCGACGAGACAGCCGATCGGACCTCACCCGACCTGTGCATCCTGGACGTGCGCCTGCCGCCGACGTGGACCGACGAAGGCATCCGTGCCGCCCTCGCCCTGCGCAGCCGCCATCCGGCCCTGGCGCTGCTCGTGCTCTCGCAGTACGTCGAAGAGCGCTACGCCGCCGACCTCATCGCCCCCAGTGCCGGATCGCTCGGATACCTGCTGAAGGACCGCGTGGCGGACGTGTCGGACTTCCTCGAGGCCGTCGACCGCATCGCGGGCGGCGCGACCGTGCTGGATCCTGAGGTGGTGGCCCAGCTGCTCAGCAGGCGGGCCCGCGACACCCGGATGCAGCGGCTCACCGACCGCGAAGCATCCGTTCTCGCCCTCATCGCCGAAGGCCGGTCGAACCAGGCCATCGCACGGACGCTGCACGTGAGCGAGGGCAGCGTCGAGAAACACATCACCGCGGTGTTCCAGAAGCTCGGGCTCGAACCCGACGAATCCGGAAACCGCCGAGTGCTCGCCGCACTCGCCCACATCGAGCACGGCGGGATCCCGCCGCAGACAGGAGCAGACCGATGAGCATCGCCACCCCGCCGCCGGCACCGCCCGCGCCTCCGGCGCCGCCGACCCAGAACCCTCCGACGCAGAGCCTGCCGAACCAGCCCGCGCGCGAGTCGTCGCGCGTGGTCGCGATCGTCGTGATCGTGGTGGGCGCCGTGATCCTGCTGGGCGCGATCGTCTCGTCGGTACTCGGCACGTGGGCCGCGGCATCCGTCCACACCACCTCGCGCACCGTGGCCGTCGACGGCGTCACCGAGCTGGACGTCCAGGTCGACGCCGGCGACATGCGGGTCGAGTTCGCCGATATCGACGACGCCGAGCTCGAGGTGCGCAGCGCATGGGGCATCGACCGCTGGACGCTCGCGCGCGACGGCGGCGAGCTCATGATCGCCTCTCCGAACGGCTGGTTCAACGGCTGGTTCGGAGGCTGGCTCGGCGGGAACGGCAGTGCTGTCCTCCGCCTGCCGCAGTCGCTCGAGGGACTGGATGCCGACCTCGGGCTCGCTGCCGGAGACCTGACGGTCGACGGGTCGTTCGACGAGCTCGACCTGCAGGTCGACGCCGGGAGCGCCGAGGTCTCGGGCTCCGCGAACAGCGTCGAGGCGCATCTGAGCGCGGGGCGCGCCGACCTGGTGCTCGACGACGTCGGCGATGCGCAGGTCACAGTGAACGCCGGCTCGCTGGAGGCTGCCTTCTCCGGCAGCGCTCCGAACGAGCTCATCGCCGAGGTCAACGCCGGCTCGCTCCGCCTGGTGGTGCCCGACGGCGAGTACGACGTGAGCTCGGACGTTGCCGCCGGCGACTTCGACAACCGCATCGGCAGCGTGCCCGGGGCCGCCCACACCATCCGGGTCACGGTTTCGGCCGGCGACGCGGTGCTGCGGGCGCAGTAGCCCCACGCCGCCATCACGCCGTCGTCCTCCTGTCGATATCGGCAGGGGGACGACGGCGTTCCGGGTCAGTCGTCGACGAGGATGCCGGTGAGCTCGGCGAGCGCGGGCGCCATGAGCTGCAGCTGCTCTCGCGAGATCGTCGCGCCGCGCAGGCCGGCCATCCCCACGACCTCGAGCACCTCGGCACCCCGCAGGTCGACGTCGGTGAGGTTCGCCCCGCTGACGTTGAGGGCACCGATCCGGCTGCCCGGGAATGCGACGCGACGGGCCGTGGCCTCGAGCAGATCCAGCTCGTCGATCCTGCAGTCGACGAACGCGACGTCGAGCAGCTCGGCGCCCCGGAGGTTGACGAACCCCAGCTTGCAGCGCGTGAAGCGGATGCCCCGCCACGTCGTGTCGAACGCCTCGAACGATCCGAACCGGCTGTCGCGGAACTCGACATCGCGCAGTCCTGAACGGGCGGCGCTCACCACGGGCGCGTCGACGCCGTCGAACACGGACTCGACCACCCGGGCCCCGCGCAGCGTCCACGAGCCGACGGTCGTCCCGGTGACCCGGCATCCGTCGACGGTGTCGCCCGTGCCGAGCGCCCACTCGTCGATCGCGAGCCCGGTGTACTCGATGGCCTCGAACCGGCCGGCCTCGAACGCGGCGGTGTCGCCCGGGGTCAGCCCGGTCAGCAGTGACTCGTCGAAGTCGAAGGCCGGCGCCTGCGCTCCCCGGGATCCTCGGGCTCTCGCCGCACGCGCGTTCATGCCGAGCACACTACGGGGCGCGTCCGACGTCGGCGGCCTGTCCGGCCGCGAATCCCTCGGCGTACGCCTCGTCGGCGCCGAGCCGGAACATGTCCCGCTCGAGAGCTCGGACGATCGACCGCGCGCCGGGCAGCTCGAGCGACCCGACGAGGTCGGCCCGGCCGCGCACGACCGCGACCGGCAGCCGCGCCGCCTTGCCTTTGACCAGGTCTGCGGCGGCGGCGAGCTCGTCGGCGACGCACGGCATGGTCACCACGAGCGGGCGGCCTTCGGCATCCGTCCCCCCTCGCAGGTCCTCGAAGACGTGCACACCGCCCGCGCCGATGGCGTGATCGGTCTGACCCTCGCGCCACGCGCGCCCGAGGGTGTCCGACACGATCACGCCGACCTCGACCCCGAGGCGTTCGCGCAGTCCCGTCGCGATCGTCCTTGCCGACGCGTCGGGGTCCTCCGGCAGCAGCAGCACCGTGCCATCGGGCGTGTTCGAGGCGTCCACGCCGGCCGCTGCCGACACGATGCCCAGGCGGTTCTGAACGATCCGCGTCGTCGAGCCGGTGGGCAACGTGCGGGATGCCACGACCCGCACCGTCTCGGCGGTGATGGCGTCTTCGCGGTCGTCGGCGACGACGAACCGGCCCTCGGCCTTCGACACGATCTTCGAGGTCACCACGAGGATGTCGCCGTCGGCGAGCCCGCCCCCGGCCGCTTGCGAGATCACGTCGACGAGGTCGGTGCCCGCGGTGATCTCGGGGATGCCGTGCAGGGGCCAGATGGTGAGCGGGGGGCGAGGCTGCATCCGTCCAGTCTCGCGGATGCGGGGCGCTCGTCGCCGCGCGGTGTTCCCTTTCGAATCGCGCACTTTGCAGAGGTCGGGTTCAGTTTCGCGACAAGTGCGCGATTCGAAAGCCCTGCGAGAACGACGAAGGGCGTGTCCGGCGAACCGGACACGCCCCGTCGAACGAGCGTCAGCGCACGAAGCGCACTTCGGTGAGCGTCTCACCGAGGAACGGCTCGGTGTGCGTCGCACCGTCGAGCGTGAAGCCGTTGCGCGTGTAGAACCGGTGCGCGCGCGGGTTGTCTTCCGCGACCCACAGGTAGAGCGGCTCGCTGTCGGCCACGACGGCGTCGAAGAGCTTCTGGCCGATGCCCGTGCCGTGGTACGCGTCGAGCAGGTAGATGAAGTACAGCTCGCGGAACCGCGGAGCGTCACGGTCACGGGCGGGACCCGAGCCGGCGAATCCGACGATCTCGCCGTTCACGAGCGCGGCGAACATCTTGAACTCGGGGCCCTGGGCTGCCCAGTGGGTCCACAGCTCGGCCATGCGCTTGGGTGAGACCGCCTCGAGGGCGGCCTTGCTGATGAGGTGGTCGTACGTCTCGTGCCAGCAGGTGGCGTGCACGCGGCCGAGGGCCTCGGCGTCGACGTCTCGCACCGGACGGACGACGATGTCGGTCTGGAGTTCGGCTTCCATGGGCCAGACTCTACGCGCGTCGCCGCGAGACGGGAAATCGCCCCAACCGCCGGTGAACGAGCGATGACGAGCGGAAACCGCAACCCCCGCACTCGGCCGCAGCAGGTTCCGCGCCGCGCACCGGCGCCGACCTTGTTGTTCCCGCGCCGACCATGTCGGCATGGTGGGCGTGAGAACCACAAGGTGGATCGGGGAAAGGACATGGTCGGCGAAGGGCCGCACCCGCGTAGATCTACCCGCAGTGGGATGCCGGCTGTCGGCATCCCACAATCGAATCGGCAGATCGCGCGAGGGTCGCTACCATCGCACCTCGTGAACGTGATCTGGCGGACCCTGCTCGTGATGATCACCGCGCGGCGGCGCGCGAAGCGCCAGGGCCGGCTCGGGCCGACCGGGATCGGGCGGGTGCGGCTGACGACGCTGCCGACCGACATCGACCTGCTGCGCCACATGAACAACGGCCGCTATCTGTCGCTGTTCGACCTCGGCCGGTGGGATCTGCTGGTGCGCACCGGCCTGTGGGACGTGATGCAGCGCCGCGGCTGGTATGCCGTCGTCTCGAGCGAGACCGTCACCTTCCGCAAGTCGCTCAATCTGTGGCAGCGGTTCGACGTCGAGTCGCGCCTGATCGGGCACGACGACAAGGCCATCTACCTCGAGCACCGCGCCGTGGTGGCGGGGGAGGTGTACGCCCGCGCGATCATCCGCGCCCGCATGCTCAAACGCGCCGGCGGCACGCTGTCGCACGAGGAGCTCTTCGCGGCGGTGGGTCGCCCCGAGGGCATCCCCGAGGTCGATGAATGGGTGCATGACTGGGCTGCGGCATCCGCCCTTCCGCCCACTCGCGCAGACGCCCCGAGCGTCTGGAACTGATGCCGGCCTAGCGCACGAAGAGGCGCGCCGCAAGCCGTTTGCCAGGCACCTGCGTGGTGCGGTTGCCTGACGGTCGAAGCGCCGGCCACCCGTCCGGCGCCGGAACCGAAGGAGTGCGCCGTGGACACGACCACCCTCATCTGGATCATCGTCGGCATCGCCGTCCTGCTCGTGATCGTCGTCGTCGCCCTGCTCATGACAGCGCGCAGCCGCCGCGAACGGCGCGTCGAGCACCAGCACGACCGCGCCGAGGAGCTGCGCGAGGACGCACGCTCGACCGAGCTCAAGGCGCTGGAGCGCGAAGCCGACGTCGCTCGGGCACGCGCGGAGACAGCCTCGGCCAACGCGGCCGCCGAAGCGGCGCGCGCTCGCGCCGCGGAAGCGTCCATCGACGCCGAACGGCGTGCAGGCGCGATCGACGAGCATCAGGCCGACGCCGAGAAGCTGCGCGCCGAACAGGCCGAGAAGCTCCGGAAGGCCGACGACGTCGACCCGTACGTGACGGAGGGACGAACGGATGCCCCGGCGGGCGCCCCGCCGGCGGCCACCGCCGACGCTACCCGGCGTGACGCCCGCGATGACGGCACGGTGCGCAGCGACGGCACCGTCCACCACGACGGGACGCGCGACGAAGTGGCCGCCGACGAGATCGTCGACCCGGCGGACCGCCCACGCCGCGCCGACGGTACCTGAGCCGTCATCGTGCGCTGAGGCGGCGAGGACCGCTACCGTGAACTCGTGATCGCGGTCCTCCAGGTCGCCGGCCGCCTGCTGTGGCAGCACTGGCCGGCACTCCTCGCCTGGTATCTCGGCGCCATCCTGGCGCGCTACGCAATCATCGAGATCGCGGGCTTCGTCGGCGCGTACAACGCGGTCGCGGGGTCGTTGCTGTTGCCTCTCGCGATCCTCGCGCGGCTCATCGCGCTCGTCGCGATGTTCCTGGTCCTCCGCGACGGCATGCGCCAGCTCAACGCCATCGCACCGCTCACGACCGACCCTGCGACGCGCCGGCGCGAGTTCCTCGACGCGCTGATGACGGGGATCCTTCCGTTCTTCGCGTTCTATGCCGCGTGGGGGTACCTGCGTGAGGACGCGGTGGCGTACTTCGCGCGAGTGCTCGAGGTCGACACGGAGCTGGGCTGGCAGCAGTTGGCGGCCGAGCTCGCGGGCGAAGAGGGCGCCGCGACGCAGGTGGCGGGCGACGGCCAGGTGGGCGAGCTGACCATCACGCCGATCACGATCGCGATCGTCGTCATCGCCTTCGCGCTGCGGTGGCTGTGGAAGCGGCACCGCGAGAAGCTGCCCCGCTGGACGGGCGGCTTCGCGGCCTACCTCGAGGCGCTGTGGGTCTACTACACGGTCACGGTCATCGGTCTCGCTCTCGGCGTGGTGACCTCGTGGGTTGGATCGCGTCAGGCGATGGTGTGGCTCGCTGACTTCCGCGAAGCGATCACCGCCGGCTTCGCGCCGCTCGCGTGGATCTGGGAAGGCGTCGAGTGGTTCCTCGGCGAGGCGGGCGGCATCATCCTCCTCCCCGTCGCCTGGCTCACCATCTCGGGCGTTGTGTACGGCCAGGCGGTCGCACCCCGTGCGGTGACGACCGAGAGCCTCGGCGGCGAGGTCGGCCGCCGCATCCGTTCCCGTTACCGGTCGCTGCCGCAGCGCCTGCGCGCGCGGCTCGCCGACATCTGGAGCGACCTCGTCGGCCGCTTCACCCCCATCGGCCGGGCGTTCGTGCTCATGTGGCGCGCGGGTCCCGTGCTGATCGGCGGGTTCGTGCTGCTCTACACACTGCTGCTCGGACTGCAAGGCCTGCTGGAATGGGCGATCCCGCGCGCCTTCGGACCGCAGGACTTCGAGGACTTCTGGATCGTGAACGACCAGCTCATCTTCCTCATCGCCCCGCTGCTGATCGAGCCGATCCGCATCGCCCTCGTCGCGGGCGGCTATGACGCCGTGATCGGCAAGCTGCGCACGCGTGAGGCCGAGGCGGTCGAGATCGAGGCGAAGGAGCAGGTGGATGCCGCGGCATCCGTTCCTCTGGAGAGCGCCGCTGACATGCCTCCGGCCCGCCCGGCTCAGGGGGCGACGACGGCGCTCACGAACTCCGGGTACGATCCCGCGGAGCCGAACTCGACAGTGAACGGTCCCGACGCGTCCTCGGGCACCAGATAGTCGAGTTCGACCTCGTACGGAGCCGTTGCTTCGTCGTCGCAGAAGGTCCAGCGGTCCGAGTCCCATTCGCGCCCGAGATCGTCCCGGGGCGTCCACTCTCGCATCGCGCCGTCCACTTCCCTCAGGACGAAGGCGGAGCATGCGATCGGCGGGTCGCCGGGGTCGATCTGCACGGTGACCGCGAGAACGCGTGCGTCCTGCGGGGCCAGCGGCAACTCGGTGAACTCCGCCGAGACAGGCCCCACGTGCGCATCGGCGTAGCGGACGGATTCGCCCGGTGCCACGCTGATCGGCTCTGTGGCCGAGCCCTGCCGGATCCCGGCCCACTCGTTCCACGACATCGTCAGCGCCGCAGCCGGAATCAGCACCGCGAGCGCACCCAGCGCGATCGCGTTGGACCGCCACCACCCGGTCACGGATTCACCCAGCCCGTCTCGACCAGTTCGGTCTCGTCGACGACCGGCACGTCGGCCAGATCGAACGACACCACGATCATCGAGTCGAGCCGCACGTCGTTCCCGGGTGCGAGGGCGAGTTCGAGCGTGCCCGAGCCCTCGTCGAGCCCCTCCGGCAGCTCGAAGGCGAGGCTCCCGGTCTGGGTGATGCCCGCCGTCATCGTCGTGTCGAGAAACGACTCCGGACGATCGCTCGCGCTGAACCGCACGCCGTCGATCACGACGACCGCGTGGTTGATGTCTCCGCCCTCCGAGATGACTGACGCGGCCTGCAGGTCGACGACGAGCCAGTTGCCCTCCGCCGTCCAGCCGTCGGCGGCGCTGAGGCGGGCGGTGCGCCGGATGTCGGTGACCGTTCCGGTGAGGTTGCGGCCTGTTGCCTCCTGTCCGACTGTGACTTCGACAGGGAACGGCGCCTGCGCCTGCTCCTCGCCCGGGGTCACGAGCGCGACCAACCAGGCCGCGACGATGAGACCGGCGCCGATCGCCCACGCCGCCCACCCGGGCAGACGGCTCGTCGGTGCGACAGGGGCCAGGGCCGGCCCTGCGGCCGGCGTCGCATCGGCAGGGGACACCGCGTCCGCAGCCGGTTCCGGCCCGGCGGCCGGGACGCCCGGCTCGGCGGCGCTCGTCCCGGTTTCAGCCGTCATCGCCGGCCTCCTCCGGTTCGGCGCCCGCGCCGACGTCCTCGATCTCGAGGGTCACGGTCGCGTCCGGGACAGGGTCGGTCCACCACTGCCCGTTCATCACGAACGAGCCGGTGTACAGCGACAACTCCTGCAACGTGACCGTCAGCTCATCGCCCTCCGCATAGTCGTCGGCGTCCACGGCCCACGTGTACACGAGCTCAGCCGGCACGCCGGGCTGCAGTTCGGGGCTGGTGGTCGCGTCGTCCAGCCGCGCGACTGACGAGTCCGCCTCGGCGTCCACTCCCTCGATGGTGAACGAATCGCCGATGCTCTCCTTTCCGAACGACCCTTGAGGCTCGTCCCACGTGTTCTCGACGTCGACGACGAGCGCCAGCACGCGCTGCCCTTCCTCGGGGAAGACGCCGGAGCCGGGGAGCTCGTCGATGAGCACCGCGCGCTTGACCGTCAGCGACCGCTGATCCGTCACATGGGCGTCGCCCGGTTCGAGCTGTGCGAGCTCGGGCGGAGCCGCCGTCGCGAGGCCGCCGAAGGCCGCCGTCGCCGCGAGGAAGGCGGCCGTGGCGAGGCCGGCGAACCATCGCGTCGGCACCCTGTCGGTGGCCGCGCGGATCCACTCGAAGCGGCGCCGGGGCACGGGCGCGGCGTCGGGCGACTCGGACACGAGCACAGCCTACGGCGAGTTGCCCCCGGCATCCGGAATCCGAACCGCTCCGAGACCGTAGGCTGGTCGCATGGTGACCGACCCTTACGAGGGGGACACCGACCGTCCGGCCCCCGGCGACGACCTCGCTGCCCGTGCCGTGACGCTGGCGCAGCGGTGGATCACCGAGAGCGCCGAGGTCGACGTGGACCCCGCAGCCGAGCGACTCGCCGGCGTACTCAAAGACCCGAACGGCCTGCCGTTCACGATCGGGTTCGTCGACGGGGTGATGCGTCCCGAGAGCTTGTCGGCCGCGGCATCCCAGCTTCATCGCATCGCGCCGCTCGTGCCCGAGTTCCTGCCGTGGTATCTGCGCGGCGCCGTGCGCGTGGGCGGCACGGTGGCCCCGGTACTGCCGTCGCCGGTCGTGCCGATCGCGCGGCGCGTGCTGCGCGAGATGGTCGGGCATCTCGTCGTCGACGCCCGGCCCGAGAAGCTCGGCCCCGCGATCGCCGCGATCCGCGAGAGCGGCGCGCGGCTGAACCTCAATCTGCTCGGCGAGGCCGTGCTCGGCGAGCAGGAGGCGCTGCGCCGGCTCGAGGGCATCCACGATCTCATCCGCCGTCCCGACGTGGACTACGTGTCGGTCAAGGTCTCGGCCATCGCGAGCCACATCTCGATGTGGGCCTTCCACGAGGTCGTCGACAAGGTCGTGGAACGACTGCTGCCGCTGTACCTCTCGGCAGCGAGCGACCGCACCTTCATCAATCTCGACATGGAGGAGTATCGCGACCTCGACCTGACGATCGCCGTGTTCACCCGCATCCTCGAGGACCCCCGCCTGCGCGACCTCGAGGCCGGCATCGTGCTGCAGGCCTACCTGCCCGACGCCCTGCCCGCGCTGCAGGAGCTGACCGCGTGGGCGCGCGCACGCGTCGCCGACGGAGCAGCGCGCATCAAGGTGCGGCTCGTGAAGGGCGCGAACCTCGCGATGGAGCGAGTGGATGCCGTCATGCACGGCTGGTCGCTCGCGACCTACGACGCGAAGGTCGACTCCGACGCGAACTACGTGCGCTGCCTCGACTTCGCGCTGCGGCCGGAGAACACGGCGGCGGTGCGGATCGGCGTCGCGGGCCACAACCTCTTCGACATCGCGTACGCCCGGCTGCTCGCCGAGCGCACCGGCGTGCGTGCGGACACGTCGGCAGGCTCAGTGCCGGCGACGTCCGGCGCCGCCGGCGCGTCGCCGGATGTCGAGTTCGAGATGCTGCTCGGGATGGCGCAGGGCCAGGTCGCCGCGGTGTCGCGCGAGGTCGGACACGTGCTGCTCTACGTGCCGGTGGTGCGCCCCGACGAGTTCGACGTCGCGATCAGCTACCTCGTGCGGCGCCTGGAGGAGAACGCCTCGAGCGAGAACTTCCTCTCGGCCGCGTTCGACCTCGCCGAGGACCCGGCGATGTTCGAGCGCGAACGCGACCGGTTCCTCGCGTCGCTCGCGCGCGCGGGCGACACCACCCTTCCGATCGGACCCCGACGCACGCAGGACCGCACGGCAGGGCCCGGCGGGTCGCCGCGCGCGCGGGCACGGCTGCTGCGCGGCGGAGCGCCCGAGGAGGACGCCGGACTGACGCAGGCTGTGATCGGCATCGCCCGGTCCGCCGTCGCGGTCGACTCCACCATCGACGCCGGCGCCGACACCGCGCCGGTCGCGCCGTCGGTCGAGGAGCAGGTCTTCGGCGGTGAGGCCTTCGTCGAGACCGCGGTGTTCGCGCCGCGAGAGACGGCCGCCCGCAGCGTCGGCGCACCGGGCTTCCGCAACACCCCCGACACCGACCCGGCTCTGCCGGCGAATCGGGAATGGGCCCGCGGCATCCTGTCCCGTATCGACGTGTCCCGCGCGGGCGACGCGACCATCGCAGCCGCACGGGTGACGGGCGAGCCAGAGCTTCAGCAGATCGTGGCACGGGTGAGGGATGCTGCGGCCGCATGGGGCGCGACGCCCGCGGCCGATCGCGCCGCGGTGCTGGCCGAAGCAGCGCACGCGCTAGAGGCGCGCCGCGGCGAGCTGATCGAGGTCGCCGCCTCCGAGACCGGCAAGGTCTTCGCCGAGGCCGACGTCGAGGTGAGCGAGGCCGTCGACTTCGCGAACTACTACGCAGCCACGGCGCGCGAGCTCGACCGGGTCAGCGGCGCCGTGTTCGAGCCGGCCCGGCTGACCGTGGTGACGCCGCCCTGGAACTTCCCGATCGCCATTCCGGCGGGCGGCGTGCTCGCCGCCCTCGCGGCGGGTTCGGGCGTCGTGTTCAAGCCCGCACCCCAGGCGCGCCGCTGTGCGGCCGTGGTCGCCGAGGCCTTGTGGCAGGCAGGAGTGCCGCGCGATGTGCTGGCTCTCGTCGACATCGACGAGGGCGGCCTCGGGCAGGCGCTCATCGCGCATCCCGCTGTGGACCGCGTCATCCTCACCGGCTCGTGGGAAACTGCGGCCCTGTTCCGGTCGTGGCGCCCCGACCTGCCGCTGCTCGCCGAGACGAGCGGCAAGAACGCCATGATCGTCATGCCGTCCGCGGATCTCGATCTGGCGGCATCCGATCTCGTCAAGAGCGCCTTCGGGCACGCCGGGCAGAAATGCTCGGCCGCGTCGCTCGCGATCCTCGTCGGACCGGTCGGGCACTCCCGCAGATTCGCGCGACAGCTCGTCGACGCGGTCACGTCGCTGCGGATCGGCTCGCCGACCGACCCGCTCGCCGAGGTGGGCCCCGTCATCGAGCCGCCGCGCGGCAAGCTGCAGTGGGCGCTGTCGACCCTCGACGAGGGCGAGAAGTGGCTCATCGAGCCGCGCCTGCTCGACGCCGATCCAGAGTTCGCCGGGCGCCTGTGGTCTCCCGGCATCCGCACGGGCGTGCAGCCGGGATCGCGCTTCCACCACGAGGAGTTCTTCGGGCCGGTGCTGGGCGTCATGCACGCTTCGTCGTTGTCGCACGCGATCGAGCTGCAGAACGCCGTCGCGTACGGCCTGACGGCGGGCCTCTACACGCAGAACCCCGAGGACCTCTCCCTGTGGCTCGACCGTGTCGAGGCGGGAAATCTCTACGTCAACCGGGGCATCACGGGAGCCATCGTGCAGCGCCAGCCGTTCGGCGGCTGGAAGCGGTCATCGGTCGGCCCCGGCACGAAGGCCGGCGGACCAAACTACCTGGTCGGCCTGGGCCGCTGGCGCGCGACCTCCCGCGGCGCGGCATCCGCGACCCTGCACCTGCGAGGCCTCGACTCGCGCATCGCCGCGATCATCGAGGCGGCACAGCCCTCGCTGGACTACGACGCGTTCGAATGGCTGCGGCGGGGTGCGCTCTCGGACGCGATCGCGTGGGACCGCGAGTTCGGGCAGGTCAAGGATGTGTCGGGACTGGGCATCGAGCGCAACCTCTTCCGCTACCGCCCCGTCCCTTCGGTCGGCCTGCGGGCCACCGCGGATGCGACCTGGCAGGCGGTGCTGCGGACCGTCGTGGCCGGTGTCCGCGCCGGGTCGGCCCTGACGCTGAGCGCGCCGGTCGGACTGCCGGCCGCCGTGCGGCGGGTGCTGAGCGACCTCGGGGTCGGGGTCTTCGTCGAGTCCGACGAGCAGTGGCTCGAGCGGATCACCGCGACGGATGCCGGCATCCGGGCGGCAGCCGACGACGGCGTCGCGACTCCCCGGCCGACGCGCGTGCGGCTGATCGGTCCCGCGGAGGCGGTCGCGGCGCTCCACGGGCAGCTCTCGCGCGCAGCCGGGGGAGACCCCGACCTGGCCGTCTACGACAACGACGTGACGACCGCGGGACGACTGGAGCTGCTGCCGTTCCTGCGAGAGCAGTCGGTGACGATCACCGCGCACCGCTTCGGCAACCCCGACCCGTGGTCGGAGGCTGTGATCTAGCGACGGGGGCCCTGGCCCGTCCTACTCGTCGTCGTCGGCGCTCGCGAAGCCGGTCGACTCGCGAGCGACGATGCGGAAGGCGGGCTTGAAGGTCTCGGGCGGGCGCCGCTCGCCCTTCTCGTTGATGCGCTCGATGAGCCGGTCGACCGCGATCGCGGCGATCTCGTCCCTGCCGGGGTCGACCGTGGTCATCGAGGGCACCGAGTACCTGCTCTCATCGATGTTGTCGAAGCCGATGACGGCGACGTCGTCCGGAACGGTGATGCCTTCTTCGCGGAGCGCGCGCAGCACACCGAGGCCGAGCGTGTCGCTGAGTGCGAACACCGCATCGAAGGCGACGCCCTCGCGAACCATGACGTGGATCGCCGCCGCACCGCCGGCGCGGTTCCACCGGGACATCTCCGTCGTACGCACGAGAGTCGGATCCAGCTCGATCCCCGCCTGCTCGAGGGCCCGCACGTAACCCTTCAGACGCAGGTTGGCCGAGCTGGGCTCTTCGCCGCCGTGCAGATCGGCGCCCACGAGAGCGATGCGCCGCCGGCCGATCGACAGCAGGTGCTCCACGGCTGCCTGTGCCGACGACATGTTGTGCATCGTGACGTGGTCGGTCGGGCCGCCGAAGATCCGCTCACCGAGAAGCACGAGAGGCCCGTCGACCGACAGGGCCGGCGCATCCTCCTGGCCCAGGCTGACCGGGCTGAAAAGCAGCCCGTCGAGGAACCGGGGCCGGCTGCTCGCCACCGCCCGCAGCTCGGCGTCGCGCTGACCGCTGGTCTGCTCCACCATCACTCCCAGTCCGCGCTTCTCGGCGGCGCGGATGACGGCATCGGCGAGCTCGGCGAAGTAGTTCTCGCGAAGCGAGGGGACGGCGAGTCCGATGACTCCGGTGCGACCGGATCGCAGACCGCGTGCCGACAGGTTCGGCCGGTAATCGAGCTGCTCGATGGCCTCGATCACCCGATCGCGTGTCCCTGGGCGCACGTGCGGATAGTCGTTGATGACGTTCGAGACCGTCTTGATCGAGACGCCCGCCACCCGGGCGACGTCGTGCATCGTCGGTCCCATCGACGCTCCCGCTTTCCCCTGTGGATGTCTCACTCTACTGCGCCCGACGTCCGCATCGCGGTGGCGGAAGGCTCGCATCGCAGGACAGCATCCGACGAATCTACATCGTTGCAATGCGAAGTTTCGCAACCGCCCCAGGATTTTTCGGAATGGTCTTGACAGTGGCGTGCACCCGGTGGGAAGGTGTCTGCAAATGTTGTTCTACAACGTTGTAGACCGAACCCGAGTTTCGGCCCGCTTCCCGAGCGGCTGACTCTCGCGACGGTCGCGCACCGACGAAGAAGTCCCGCAATCGAAAGGAAACTCCAGTGAAGACGAAGCACGTCCTTACTGCGGTCACGACGCTCGCCATGCTCGGCGCCCTCGCCGCCTGCTCGCCCGGCGGCGACGGTGGCAACGCCGATGGTGGTGGCGGCGACGCCGCGACGAACTGCACCAACACGATCCCCAAGGAAGACCTTCCCGTCGTCACCATGTGGGCGTGGTACCCCAACATGGAGCTCGTCGTCGACAACTTCAACGAGGAGAACGACGAGGTCCAGGTCTGCTGGACGAACGCCGGCGCCGGCGGCGACGCGTACGACAAGTTCCAGACCGCCATCTCGGCGGGCAGCGGTGCGCCGGACGTCATGATGGTCGAGGCGGACCGCATCGCGACCTTCCAGGCGCAGGAGGCCCTCGTCGAGCTGAACGACCTCGGTTACGAGGACGTGAAGGACAACTTCAGTGAGGGCGCGTGGAAGGACGTCTCGGTCGGCGAGGGCATCTACGGTGCTCCGGTCGACGGCGGCCCGATGGGCATGATCTACCGCACCGACATCTTCGAGCAGTACGGCGTCACCCCGCCGACGACGTGGGAGGAGTTCGAGGCGACGGCCCAGGCCGTGAAGGATGCCGGGGGCCCGGTCTTCGCTAGCTTCGCCGCGAACCAGCCCGCAGCGACGACGGCGCTGATGTACCAGAACGGCGCGCAGCCGTTCGAGTACGACCCCGCCAACGAGGGCGAGATCGGGATCAACCTCAACAGCCCCGAGATCAAGGAGGTCCTCGACTACTGGAGCGGCCTGGTCGAGAAGGGGCTGGTCGGCACCGAGGACCAGTTCACCCCCGAGTACATCGCGGGCGTCATCGGTGGCGACTACGCCACGTACCTCTCGGCCGCGTGGGCCCCCGGCTACCTGCAGGGCGCGGGCGTCGGCGAGGGTGCGGACGCCGGTGTCTGGGCAACCGCCCCGATGCCGCAGTGGGACGCGAACAACCCGATCGCGATCAACTGGGGCGGCTCCGCCTTCTCGGTCTCGAGCCAGGCGAGCGACCCCGAACTGGCCGCCAAGGTCGCGTTCGGCGTCTACGCGGACCAGGCCTCGCTGGATGACGGCTGGCAGAACCAGATCATCTTCCCGCTGAACGTCAACGTGCTCGAGTCGCCGGAGTTCCTCGACTACGAGGTGCCCTTCTTCAGCGGCCAGCAGGCCAACAAGGAGGTGTACGTGCCGGCGGCGAACGCCTACGAGGGCATGACCTACACCCCGATCGGGCAGTTCTACTACTCGCAGCTCACGGAGCAGATCGCCCGGATCAACGAGGGGTCCGCAACCGGCTCGGAAGCGGCGGACGCCCTGCAGGAAGCGGTCGTGGCCTACGCGGAGGAACAGGGGTTCACCGTCAAGTGACCTGAAAGCCGGGGGCCGGTCCGTGCTCACGCGGGCCGGCCCTCGGTCATCCCTTCACCTACCCGGAGAAATCATGACTGCCTCAACAGCAAGTCCCCTGACGAAGAAGGGGCACCGGCGCTCGACCAACGCGCGCCAGAATCGCACCGGCTGGCTCTTCGTCGGTCCGTTCGCGATCGTCTTCCTGGCGTTCCTCGTGCTGCCGATCGGCTTCGCCCTCTACCTGAGCCTCTTCCAGAAGTCGCTGATCGGCGGGACGCGGTTCGTCCTGTTCGGCAACTACGCCAAGGCGTTCACCGACCCGTCCTTCCTGGACGGCGTGTGGTTCGTCATCCGCTTCTCGCTCGTGCTCATCCCGCTGCAGATGGCGGTCTCGCTCGCGATCGCGCTGATGCTCGACATCGTCGTCTCGCGCTTCGCGCGGTTCTCGCGCCTCATGATCTTCATGCCGTACGCGATCCCGACCGTGATCGGCGCCCTGATGTGGGGGTTCCTCTACAGCGACAACTTCGGTCCGCTCGCGGAGCTCTTCGAAACATTCGGCGCGACGGCCCCTGATTTCCTGAGTCGCGGCCTGATCTTCTACGGCCTGCTCAACATCGTCACGTGGCAATGGGCCGGCTACTACATGATCATCCTGTACGCCGCACTGCAGGGCATCGATCCCACCCTGTACGAGGCGGCGCGCATCGACGGCGCGTCCCAGTGGCAGATCGTCCTGCGGATCAAGATCCCGCTGCTGGCACCGGCGCTACTGCTGATCCTCGTCTTCGCCCTCATCGGCACACTGCAGTTCTTCAACGAGCCGAAGATCCTGCAGCAGCTCGCCGCGGGAGCCATCCCCGACGACTTCACCCCGAACATGTACGCCTATCAGCAGGCGTTCTCGCTGGCGAACTACAACTACGGCTCCGCGATCTCGTTCGCCCTGGGCGCTGTCGTGTTCCTCTGCGTGTACATCTTCCTGTTCGCCACCCGCAAGCGAGGGAGCATCTTCTCATGAGCGTCACCCCCACCGAGCGCATCGTCACGCGCCGGACGCCGGGCCGCCTCGTCGAACGCCGGCGGGCTCCCCGGACCCGCGGACGCGTGTCGCTGAACATCGTGCTGGCCCTGCTGATGATCTACTTCCTGATCCCCTTCTGGTGGGTCATCGTGAACAGCTCGAAGAGCTCGGCCGGCCTGTTCGGAGGCGGCAGCTCGCTCTGGTTCGCCTCGGACATCAACTACGTCCAGAACTTCATCGACCTGTTCACCTACGGCGGAGGGATCTACGCGCGCTGGCTCGCGAACTCCGCCCTCTACGCGATCGTGGGCGGCGTCGGTGCGACGGTGCTGTCCGTGCTCGCCGGCTACGGCTTCGCGAAGTACCGCTTCGGGGGACGGAGCCTGTCGTTCGCCATCCTGCTCGGCGCCGTGATGGTGCCCACGACCGCGCTGGTGATCCCGACATTCGTGCTGTTCGCGCAGGTCGGCTGGACCAACACGATCTGGGCCGTGATCCTGCCGTCGCTGCTCAATCCGTTCGGCGTGTACCTCATGAACGTGTACGCGCGCGATTCGGTGCCCGACGAGCTCCTGGATGCCGCCCGGGTCGACGGCGCGGGAGAGTTCCGCTCCTTCTTCGTCGTGGCGCTGCCGCTGCTTCGTCCGGCGATCGTGACGGTGCTGCTGCTGTCGGTCGTGGCGTCCTGGAACAACTACTTCCTGCCGCTCGTCATGCTATCGGACAACCGCCTCTTCCCGGTGACCGTGGGCATCGGGCTCTGGCAGTCCACCGCCTCGACCTACGGCGCGGCCGGGGGTCAGAGCCTGTGGAGCATCATCGTGCTCGGCTCGCTGGTCTCGGTGATCCCGCTGATCATCGCCTTCTTGACGCTGCAGAAGTACTGGCAAGGCGGACTCGCAATCGGAAGCCTGAAGTGAGCCGGCTCCCCTCGCCCCCTCGTTCCCGTTCCGCCTGCCCTGGAAGAGAAGCATGATCCGCGCACACCTCACCATCGACCCGCACTTCGAGGTCGGAGTCGTCAATCGGCGTCTGTTCGGCTCGTTCGTCGAGCACCTGGGCCGCTGCGTGTATGACGGCATCCATGAACCGTCGCACCCGACCGCCGACGAGCACGGCTTCCGTGCCGACGTGGTGGAGCTGGTCAAGGAGCTCGGCGTCTCGACCGTCCGGTATCCCGGCGGCAACTTCGTCTCGGGCTATCGGTGGGAGGACGGCATCGGGCCGCGCGAGGAACGGCCCCGGCGGCTGGACCTTGCCTGGCACTCGACCGAGACCAACGAGATCGGGCTCGACGAGTTCGCGACGTGGCTGGAGAAGGTCGGCGGCGAGATGATGTACGCGGTCAACCTCGGCACGCGGGGGGTGCTCGAAGCGCTGGACGTGCTGGAGTACGCCAACCACCGCTCCGGGACGCGCTTGTCGGATCAGCGGGTCGCCAACGGGCACCCCGAGCCTCACAACATCCGGATGTGGTGCCTGGGCAATGAGATGGACGGTCCGTGGCAGCTCGGACACAGCACGGCCGAGCAGTACGCACAGCTCGCCGCGGCCACGGCGAGCGCCATGCGGCAGGTCGACCCGGACCTCGAGCTCGTGGTCTGCGGCAGCTCGAGCGCGCAGATGCCGACGTTCGGGGAGTGGGAACGCGTCGTGCTCGAGAAGACCTACGACAACGTCGACTACATCTCGTGCCACGCCTACTACGAGCCCAAGGGTGAGGACTACGGGAGCTTCCTGGCTTCCGCCGTCAACATGGACCGCTTCATCGAGGCCGTCGTGGCGACGGCCGATCACGTGAAGGCGATCCGGGGCAGCGACAAGTCCATCAACATCTCGTTCGACGAGTGGAACGTCTGGTACCAGTCCCGCTACCAGGAGGTGGAGCGGATCACGGATGTCGACAACTGGCCGGTCGCGCCGCGCCTGCTCGAGAACTCCTATTCGGTGCTGGATGCCGTCGTCTTCGGCAACCTCATGATCTCGCTCATCCGTCATGCCGACCGCGTGACGGCGGCGAGCCTCGCTCAGCTGGTCAACGTCATCGCACCGATCATGACGGAGCCGGGCGGACCTGCGTGGCGTCAGACCACCTTCTTCCCCTTCTCGCTCACCTCGTCGCACGCGCGGGATGTCGCTCTCGAGCTGAAACTCGACAGTCCCACCTACGACACGGAGCTCTACGGCACCGTGCCGCTCGTGGACGCGGTGGCGACGCACGACGCGAACGGCGGCGGCACCACGGTCTTCGCGGTCAACCGGAGCCTGACCGAGGAGGTGACGCTCGAGATCGACACCCTCGCCCTCGGCGGCGTCTCGCGGGCGGAGGCCACCTCGGTCTTCGACGAGGACATCCATGCGGCGAACACGCTCGAGGATCCTGACCGTGTGCGGCCGAGGCAGAACACATCGGTCGAGCTCGGCGAGGGGACCGTTCGCATCACCCTCCCGCCCGTCTCGTGGACGGTGCTCACGCTCGAGTGATTCGGGGGCGACATGACTCGCAACCAGCGGGTGACCCTCAAAGAGATCGCAGCCCAGACCGGGGTGTCGATGACGACGATCTCGAAGGTGCTCAACGGCGCGACAGACGTCTCATCCGCGACGCGCGCGCTGGTCGAAGACAGCCTCCGAAGCAGCGGCTATCGCCGACGCAAGAGCAGGAAGCGACGCGAGTACATCGAAGTCGTCCTGCATGAACTCGACGGCGACTGGGCACTGGCGATCATCGAAGGCGTCCGCGAGAGCGCGGCCGACGTCGGACTTGCGATCACTCTCTCCGTCACGGGTGATCGACGGGCCCCTGGTCCGGAGTGGCTCGACTCCGTCGTGCGCCGCGGGCCGACCGGGATCATCCTGCTCTTCGCCGGCATCTCGCCTGAGCAGCGCGCGATGCTCGATGCCCGCGGCATCCCGTTCGTCATCATCGATCCCGCGGGCGATCCGGCGCCCGGCATCCCCTCTGTCGGTTCGGCCAACTGGTCGGGCGGCCTGACCGCCACGAGGCATCTGCTGGAGCTCGGCCATCGCCGCATCGCGGCCATCACCGGCCCCGAGGACGTCATGTGCGCGCTCGCGCGGCTGGACGGGTATCGCGCGGCGATGACGTCCGCCGGGATCGAGATCGAGGCGGGATGGATCCGCTACGGCGACTTCCAGCGCGAGGCGGCTGAGCGGCACGCGCGCGAGCTGCTGCGGCTGCCCGATCCGCCGACCGCGATCTTCGCGGGGAACGACGTGCAGGCGCTCGGGGTGCTGCACGCCGCCCGGGCGATCGGGCTCGACGTGCCGCGCGACCTGTCGGTCGTGGGATTCGACGACCTCGCGGTCGCCGGACTGGCCAGCCCCCGGCTGACGACGATCCATCAGCCGCTGCGAGAGATGGCCGAACAGGCCACGCGCATCGTGCTCCAGCTCCTGGACGACGTGCCTCCGGAGGTCACCCGTGTGGAGCTTGCCACCCGCCTCGTCGTGCGGGATTCGACAGCCCCGCCACCCGCGATCGGCGTCTAGGACACAGGCGACGGATGCCTCGACCCGGCTCATGCGCCGGATCGAGGCATCCGTCATTCCATGCCGACCGGAAGAGGGCTGTCGGAACGCGTCCTCGCAGCCCCCCTCAGCGGGAGGTCACTCCAGCCAGTGGCTCAGGTTGGACGTGATCTGGCCGGCCAGGGTTGTGAGCCCGGTCGCCTGCTCCGCGGTCACCTTTCCGGCTGCCTGGAACTCGCTCACCTGCGTGACGTAGCCATCCAGCACCTCGAGGGCACCGGTGCTGTCTCCGTTGGTGACGAGCTTCAGCGCCTGCTCGAGCTTGACCGTGAGGGCGTTCCTGTTGCCCGCGTTCAGGCTCGTCGCCGCGACGCTGTCCTTCAGCTGCCCGATCTCGTCCTGGATGAACGCCTCGGGGTGCCAGAGATAGTCACGCGCCCAGATCGAGAACAGCTGGTTCCAGGCGTTGAAGTCGTGCGCACCGGCGACCGTCGTGTTCTCGATGAACCCGACGTTGTCGAGGTTCGCCACCGAGTTCGGGTTGGGCAGACCGAAGTCCCAAGCGCCGCCGCCGAAGTGGATGTACGGGTAGAGCAGGTCCGGCGTCGAAGCGGGGACGCTCGCGCCACCGCTCCAGGGGCCGTAGTACCCGAACTGGTCGGCATCGTCTCGGATCAGGTTCTGGGTGACGGCGGAACCTGCCGACAGGCCCGCGAACGCCCGGTCGATCGCGTCGGCCGAGACGTTGTAGTTGGCCTCGACGAACGGGATCACGACGTTGCGCAGGTTGGGGTACGCGTCGCCGAGGACGGCCTGGTTCCCGACGGGTCCGAGGGAATTCGTGTTCGTGGTGATGACGACCGCGGGCTCGGTGGTTCCGTCGTCGAGCAGGTTGTCCATGATGACCGGGACGTTGCCCATGTTCATCCAGTCGGACTGGTCCTGGCCGCCGCCGTGCTGCATGTAGATCGTCTTGTACGGCTCAGCGCGGTCGGGGTCGTAGTCCGGCGGGAGGTACACCCCGATGGTGCGCGGGATGGTGCCGCCCAGCGGGGGCAGACCCGGGACCTCGACGTAGCTCCACGCGCCCTTCGCGGAGTCCTCACGGGGAAGCTCGATCTGGCGCGCGGCGAGGGGCTCGAAGTTCTGCTTCTCGGCGTCGTACGGCACGAACACCTTGTTGAACGCACGCCGTGCCGTGCCGGTGATCCCGTCCGGCGCGAAGATCGGCGAGTTCGCCGGGTCGGCGACCCAGTGGTTCGTGTTGTTGTCGACGTAGAACCAGTACTGGTTCGCGCCGGCCGCGAGCGGCACGTCGACCTCCCAGTAGCCGTTCCCGACGTTGGTCATCTGGACGTCGTATCCGCCGCCGCCGCGCATGAGGCCGGGCTGATACTGCGACGGCTGGTAGACCGTCGGGTCCGCCAGGTCCGCCCAGTTGCGCAGCACGATGTCGGCGACGAACCGCACGCTCGTCGCGTCGGGGTTGTGGTACACGAAGTGCCCGGTGTAGCCCGTCGGCGAGTTCGGGTCCGCGTAGACGGTCGGCCCCGGTGTCGGGTCCGCGGCCTGGGCGGCCAACGGGACGGTGCCGAGCACCATGACCGTAGCCAGCCCGAGAGCCGTGAAGGGCTTCACGAGCCGATGGCGCCGACGGGCGACGACCGCCCCCGGGGCCTCCCCCGTGTGATTCGTCCGTGGGAAAACGCTCATTGCTGTTCCTCCTTGAATAGCCGTCGTGTGCCTCGACGCGGGCTCCGACGTCGCCAGGCTAGCCACGGTTTACGACGTTGTAAAGAGAATCTTTACGACGTTGTAAATCACTCGACATCCGGACGGCCGAGTCCGGACGGCGCGGATTCACAACGTTGCAGATTTGGTCTTGACCGTTCGCCCAGACCTTGCCAGAGTGTCGGCGTACGGCAATTTACGACGTTGTAAATGAGTTGTGGTGCGCAACGTCGTGAATCGTCTTCCACCTCTCCGGCATGCGGGCGTGCAATCGCTCGTCGAGCCGGTTCACTCAGATGAGACGAGGAATCGATGGTTATGACATCCGAGATGCGGCGCACGCGCCGGTTCGGGAGAACGCGAGGACCGGTCGCGCTGCTGACGGCCGCGCTCCTGGCTCTGGCGGGGCTCACCGCGGCGGCGCCCGCCGCGGCGGCCGACCCGTGGATCGCGGTTCAGGAGGACGGATACCTCCGCATCGCCGTGCCGAACGCCGCGGTCGAGTCCGCAGTCGGCCCGGTGTCGCAGGTGGTCGTCGAGGGCAACTTCGGCCCGTCCCACAACTGGGCCCAGATCGGCCTGCAGCGCAGCGGGGCGAACTGGACGGCGACGTACGGGCCGTTCGAGCCCGGCCTGTACTACTACCAGGTCACGGGCGACGACAGCAAAGTCCTGAAGGACACGAGCAACCCGACGAGCGTCGGCTCGGAGCCGGAGTGGAGCACCTTCTTCATCCCGGGCGAATCGGCCGCACTTCTGGCGGACGCCCCGGAGGCAGCGGGCAGCATCGAGACGCTCACCTACGACAGCACCGTCGCCGGCGAGCAGCGTGAGGCGCTCGTGTGGGTGCCCCCGACGCACGCCGACCGGGGTAAGAAGCTGCCGGTCCTGTACCTCCAGCACGGCGGCGGCCAGGGCCACCGCGACTGGGTCGACGTGGGCCGCGCCGAGCAGATCCTCGACAACCTGTGGCTGTCGGGGCAGATCCAGGACATGCTCGTCGTGATGGGCAACGGCAACGTGCCGGACTTCACCGCGGAGCTGCTCGAGAACATCGTTCCCGCAGTCGAGAGCACGTACAACGTGTCACCGTCGAAGAACCACCGCGCGCTCGCGGGCCTGTCGATGGGCGGCGGCCAGTCGTTCGCAGTGCTTCGCGATCACCCGGGCGAGTTCGAGTCCGTCGGGATCTTCGGCTCCGGAAGCATGTTCGGGCAGATCGGCGAGCTGGACGCCACCACGGTGGCCCGGATCAACGACCGCACCGACCTGGTCCGCATCTATGTCGGCAACAAGACGGATTCGGCGTACAACCGCGTCTTCGACTCGCTGCAGAAGTTCGACGCCGCCGGACTCGAGTACCAGTTCGACGGAGTCAATCCGGATGCCGGCCACAACTGGAACGCGTGGCAGGAGAACCTCATCGACTTCGCTCCGCGACTGTTCACGGACGCGCCGTCGGACCCCGCGATGAGCGAGGGGCACACGGCTCTCACCGAGCGGTTCGAGCCGCCGGCGCCGGGCACCACGCCCACCCCGTGGCTCAGCGAGGACGGATTCGTCACGTTCGAGACCACGACCGACTTCGCGGACGCCGAGTACGTCTCGGTGTGGGCGAACTGGGCGCCGGGCGGAAGCTGGCTGCGGGTGGAGATGAACAAGGTCGGTGACCGCTGGCGCGCGACCGTGGGGCCGCTCGAGGAGAAGTTCTACCACTACCGGCTCATCGTCGACCGCCAGTCGGTGAAGGACACGTCCAACCCCACCAAGGTGACGTCCGAGCCCGCGTGGAGCACGTTCCTCGTTCCGGGTGAGGGCTCACGCCTGCTCGCCGACGTCCCCGAAGGCCAGGGCGGCGACCTCGAGGTCATGACGTACCAGAGCACGGTCGCAGGCCAGGAGCGCAGCGCCTACGTGTGGACCCCGCCGGGGTACGACCCTGAGCGGGCCGAGCCCTACCCGGTGTTCGTGCTCAACCACGGCGGCGGGCAGAGCTGGACGGACTGGGTCGAGGTGGGGCGCGCGCGTCAGATCCTCGACAACCTGTCGATCGACGGCGCGATCGAGCCGATGGTCGTCGTGATGCCGAACGGCAACGTCAGCAACTACCCGAGGGAGCTGCTGGAGAACGTGATCCCGGTGACGGAGGAGCGCTACAACATCAGCAGCGATCCCCTCGATCGGGCGCTGGCGGGCTTGTCGGCCGGCGGCGCGCGCACGGTCTCGGTGCTGAAGGCGCACCCCGGTGAGTTCGCATGGATCGGCACCTTCGCGGCAGGCTTCGGCGGCACGGCTGGTGTCGATGCCGCGGCCATCAACGCCGGAACCGAGCTGTACCGGCTCTACACGGGCGACATCACCGACTTCACGTACGGATCGGTGATGAACTCCCTGCCGGTGCTGGATCAGCTGGGCATCGAGTACGAGTTCAACGGCGTGACCGTCGGACCGCACGGATGGGATGTGTGGCAGCAGAACCTGATCGACTTCGCCCCGCGCCTGTTCCAGGACGGCGCCGAGTAGGAGATCACGCGACGGCGCACCGGCGCTCCCATTCGGGAGCGTCGGTGCGTCGTTTCACGACTGAGGTCGCGTGATGGTCCACTCGCCCTCGACGCGGTCGTACGTGAGCCGCAGGTGGCGACGGTCGGGGGAGCCCTGCCAGAACTCGACGTGGTCGGGCACGACGCGCCACAGCACCCACTCGCCCTCGGGCAGGGTGGCGCGCACCTCGGCGGGGCGGCGCGCAAGGTCCGCGGCGCTCTCGTCCGGCTCGGCTTCGACGACGGCGCCCCGTACGCGGACGGCGCGCATCTGGGGTTGCCACCAGAACGACAGCGCCGCGGCGGGAGCAGCTGCGAGCTGCTGTCCCTTCTCGCTCGAGCGCTCCGAGGCGAAGGCCCAGCCTTCCGGGCCGACGTCCTTGAGGATCAGCAGACGGGCGTCCGGCATCCCGTTCGCGTCCACCGTCGCGACCGTCATGGCGAGAGGCTCGGCTATGCCGGCGTCCAGCGCCATCGAGAGCCACTGCAGGAAGAGCTCTTCCGGCGTGGATGGCAGCTGGGCGAGATCGAGCGGTGGAGGCGAGCCGACCAGCGAGGGGACGGCGCGGAGCATCGCAGCGGTGTCGGAGGTCATCCGACCATCGTTCCACGCGCCGGCGCGCCGGCCGTGCCGGTGCGGATGCCCCGGATCAAGAGGTAGGCGATCATCCAGAACTCGCCGACCGTCGCGGGCAGCGGCAGCGCGTCGACGAGCCAGCTCGGCGCCCCCGCCCAGCCAAGACCGATCGCGGTGCCGGCGATGTACCCGGCGCCGCCGCCGACCAGGAGCCATCCGAGCGCCCGGGGCATCCGGGATGTGGAGAGGATGTAGACGCCCATCGGGATCAGCCAGAGACCGAAGAAGAGCCCGCCCGCCGTCCAGAAGCCCTGCGAGATCTGGAACAGCATCGCGACGGTGGCCGCGGCATCCGCTGCTCGTGCCGGCGCTTCGGCGATTCCGACGGCGGTCGTCATCATCGCGACGCTGCCGAGGATGGCCGCCGCGTTCGCCATGCCGAAGGCTGCCACGCCGAATGCGGCGTCCGGTCGGTCCTGGCGGAAGAGCGCGTAGAACCCGAGCGCGGCCAGCGCCTGAGCCGCGACGATCCCGACTTCGAGTACGAGCGCGAGGTGGGCGAGCGCGGCGTGTGAGTGCAGTGCGGCGAGCGTCGCGTCGGCGTTGCCGGGAATGTACAGCTGCGGCCGGATGAGGAGGAACCCCGCCATGCCGAACGCCGCCAGTGCGAGGTAGGCCGCGCCCGTCCAGCGGGCGGTGTGAGTGAGGGTGTGCATCGGACGACTCCCTTGTGTAAACAATTCTTGACACCGCACGCTACGGCGGGCTATCGTCCGTGTCAAGAATCTTTTACTCGAAGGATGAGGCCGATGGTCTATGAAGAGCGCAACCTGTGGTCGAGCCTGATCGCGACGTTCGTCGCCATGACGGCGTATGTGATCGTCGTGCTGCAGCAGGCGGGCGGCGGTCCGCTCACCGACGTCGACTGGGTGCCGATCATGCTGTGGACCATCGGCGGCAGCATCGTCGGCGCCATCGTCCTGAGCATCGTGTGGGGCATGCTCGCCGGCCTCAAGAATCCCGACGAGGTGGGCAAGTCGGATCAGCGCGATCGCGACATCTCGCACATGTCGACGCGCGTCGGCCAGGCGTTCATGACCATCGCCGGCCTCGGTGTCCTCGTGCTGTGCGCCTTCGAGGCGGACTGGTTCTGGATCGCCAACACGATGTTCTTCGGCTTCGCCGTCTCCTTCACCGTGGGCGGCATCGCCAGCGTGATCGCCTACCGCCGCGGGCTGGTCTGATGGTCAAGCCCACGCGCGTGACCAACTCCATCCGGTCGCTGCGGGAGTCCGCCGGGCTCACGCAGGCCGAGCTCGCGGGGCGCATCGGCGTCACGCGCCAGACCCTCATCGCGATCGAGCAGGGCAGGTACTCACCCACGCTCGAGCTCGCCTTCCAGATCTCCCGTGTCTTCGGGGTCGGCCTCGACGACGTCTTCCAGTACCCGGAGGAATGACATGACCGCACACGCCCAGACCGAGACCGGCACGATGCCCGCGTGGCGCCAGGACCGCTACGGCGAGCCCGACGCCGTCGTGCTCGAAGAGGCGGGGGCGCCCACCCCGGGCAGGGGCGAGGTCCTGCTGCGCCCGCGCGTGACCGCCCTCAACAACGGCGACCTACGGGTGATGCGAGGCGAGCCCCGGCTCGTGCGCGCCGCATTCGGGCTGCGCCGTCCGAAGCAGCCGGTGCGGGGGATGGATGTCGCGGCCACCGTCGTCGCAGTCGGTGGCGGAGTCACGGACTTCGCGGTCGGCGACGAGGTCTTCACGGAGCTCCCCGGTGGCGGCGGGCTGGCTCGCCTCGCGCTCGCCCCGGCGAAGCGCCTCGCGCGGCGCCCGGCCGACCTCGACCCGGCGCTCGCGGCGACGCTGCCGATCGCCGGCGGCACGGCGTGGCAGGCGCTCGACCTGGCCGGCGTCGGCGGGTCCACTCGGCGTGTGCTCGTGATCGGCGCCTCGGGCGGTGTGGGCACTTTCGCCGTGCAGCTCGCCGCCTTGCGTGGAGCGGAAGTGTGGGCGCTGTGCGGTGAGCGCAATCGTCCGCTCGTCGAGGGGCTCGGCGCCACCCGCTCGTTCGACTACCGGCAGGTCCAGCCCGGCTCGCCCGAGCTTGCGCCCGGCTCGTTCTACGCCGTCATCGACATCGCAGGAACAGCGCCGCTGCGCGCCCTTCGGAGCCTCGTCCGGGATGGCGGCACGGTCGTGCTGGTCGCCGGCGAGGGCGGTCGCATTCTCGGACCGATGGGCCGGATCCTCCGCGCCGCGCTGATGTCGATCGGCTCGCGGCGACCGCTGCGCGCGTTCGTGGCGGCGACCGATACCGGCGTGCTGGCGCAGCTCGCCGCGCACGTCGTGGCGGGCCGTGTCCGGCCGGTCATCGAGCGGACCTTCCCGTTCGATCAGGCACGCGCCGCCCTCGCCCATGTCGCCGCCGGTCACACGGTGGGCAAAGTGGTGGTGACCGCGTCCGACTGAGCCGAGGCATCCGGTGCGCGCATTCCCAGGCGGTGCACAGGCATCGTGAGAGAATGAGTGCGGCGTGCCCGAGTCGCCGGCTTCCGCAGCTCCGCCGGGCCTCTGGACAGCGTCCGCCGCACGTTCGCAAGGAGACAGATGTCCACCCACGACACCGCGCCCGGCGCCTCGACCACCACCGCCACCGGAGCGGCCCGGATCCAGCAGCACCGCCGCTACCTCATGTGCCGTCCCGAGCACTTCACGGTGAGCTACACGATCAACCCGTGGATGGAGCCGGCGAACCCGACCGACACCGCGCTCGCGGTGCAGCAGTGGCAGAAGCTGTACGACACGTACATCGAGCTGGGCCACGAGGTGCACCTGATCGACCCGATCGAGGGTCTGCCCGACATGGTCTATACCGCCAACGGCGGCTTCGTCATCGACAACGTCGCGTACGGCGCCAAGTTCCGGTTCCAGGAGCGCGTGCCCGAGGGCCCCGCGTTCATGGACTGGTTCCGGGCGAACGGGTTCGAGGTCGCCGAGCCGGTCGAGGTGAACGAGGGGGAGGGGGACTTCCTGCTCGTCGGCGACACGATCCTTGCCGGCACGGGGTTCCGCTCCACCGGTGACAGCCACCGCGAGCTCGCCGAGGTCTTCGGCAAAGAGGTCGTGAGCCTCAACCTGGTCGACCCGCGCTTCTACCACCTCGACACCGCCATCTCCGTGCTCGACCCCGTCGAGGGCCCGGGCGGCGTGGAGCGCGCGAACATCGCCTACCTGCCGGGTGCATTCGACGAGCGCAGCCAGGCGATCCTCGCCGAGCGCTACCCCGACGCCATCCGCGTGGCCGACGCCGACGGGGCCGTCTTCGGCCTGAACTCCGCCAGCGACGGACTCAACGTGATCATCTCGCCGCGCGCGAAGGGCTTCGAGGCCCAGCTGCGTGAGCGCGGCTACAACCCCGTGCTGGTCGACCTGTCCGAGCTGCTGCTCGGCGGCGGCGGCATCAAGTGCTGCACCCTCGAGCTGCGGCGCTGACAGGAGCATCATGACCCCCTCGCACGCCACCCTCGACACCGCGATGATCCGCATCATCGCCGGCGAAGAAGAGCACGTCGCACACAACTACCACCCGCTTCCCGTCGTGATCTCACGCGGCGAGGGAGCGTGGGTGACAGACGTCGAGGGCAAGCGGTACCTCGATCTGCTGTCGGCCTACTCGGCGCTCAACTTCGGGCACGGGCATCCGGCTCTCCTCGCCGCTGCGCAGGAGCAGCTGAACCGTCTGACGCTCACCAGCCGCGCGTACCACAACGACCGTCTGGGGCCCTTCGCCGCCGCGCTCGCCGCGCTGTGCGGCAAGGAGCTCGTGCTGCCGATGAACACCGGCGCCGAGGCTGTCGAGACCGCGATCAAGGTCGCGCGGGCGTGGGGCTATCGCGTGAAGGGGATCACTCCGGATGCCGCGGCCATCGTGGTCGCGCACGGCAACTTCCACGGCCGCACGACGACGATCGTCGGATTCAGCGACGACCCCGACGCGCGTGGTGACTTCGGCCCGTTCGCGCCGGGCTTCGTCGGCGTGCCCTTCGGCGACGCCACCGCGATCGAAGCGGCGATCACGCCCGAGACCGCCGCCGTCCTCATCGAGCCCATCCAGGGCGAGGCGGGCGTCGTGCTGCCTCCCGAGGGGTACCTCCGCGCGGTCCGCGAGATCTGCACCGCTCACAACGTTCTGATGATCGCGGACGAGATCCAGTCCGGGCTCGGCCGCGTCGGCGAGACCTTCGCGTGCGACCGCGAGGGCGTGGTGCCCGACGTGTATCTGCTCGGCAAGGCGCTGGGCGGCGGCATCCTGCCCGTCTCGGCCGTCGTCGCCGACCGCGATGTGCTCGGCGTGATCCGGCCGGGCGAGCACGGCTCGACGTTCGGTGGCAACCCGCTGGCAGCGGCCGTCGGGCTGCGCGTGGTCGAGATGCTGCAGAGCGGCGAGTTCCAGGACCGCGCGAAGCTGCTGGGCGAGCACCTCGAGGCCAAGCTCGGCGAGCTCGTCGGTCACGGCGTCACCGCTGTGCGCGTGGTCGGGCTGTGGGCCGGCGTCGACATCGACCCGGCCGCCGGCACCGGTCGCGAGATCGCGGAGCGGCTGATCGCGCGCGGCGTGCTCGTCAAGGACACGCACGGGCACACGATCCGCATCGCACCGCCGCTCGTGGTGCGGGCGACCGAGCTCGACTGGGCCGTCGAGCAGCTGCGCGTGGTCCTCGCAGCCTGACACACCAGCGGGCCACGGGTTCACCGGGGCCGGGTGGTGCTGCCGTTCAGGAAGACCTCGACGCCGAGGCCATACCCCCCGCGACTTCGAAGTGACGCCGCATCGCCAGGCGGGCGGCATCCGGATCGTGCGCAGCAATCGCATCGACGATGTCGGCGTGGGCGCGATCGAACGCCTCCCCGGTGCTTCCGGGCGAGACCGACAGGCGACGCGTGCGCATGTCCTGCTGGAGGGACCGCCGGAGACCCTCCTGCAGCAGTTCCAGGATCGGGTTGTCGAGGATCCGCAGCAGCCGGCGGTGGAAGTCCGCGTCGGCGGCGTGGACCATGGCCAGATCCCCGCGGGCCTCGCCGGTCACCATGCGATCGACGGACTCGCGCAGCCCGGCGATCTGCGCGTCGGTGGCCACACGGGCGGCCGATTCGGCCACCGCCGCCTCGATCAGCTCACGGGAGTCGGCGACGTGCGCGTCGGTGAGATATCCCAGCGAATGCGCGATCGCGAAGTACGTCCGCACGAAGCCGAAGGACGGTGTCTCGAGGTACGTGCCGCGCCCTTGCGTGCGATGGAGGAACCCGAGGCGCTCCAGCACCGCGAGCTGCTCGCGCAGAGCGCCGCGGCTCATGCCGAGAGCATCCCCCAGCTCCCGCTCGGGTGGCAGACGCCGCCGTCCGGTGTCTTCGTCGATGGTCGAAAGATCGAGCAGACGCGCGACGAGCGTCTCGAGCGGATCAGGCATCGTACCTCCCCAGAAGGCCAGAGGGCAGGCCCTCCCCAGGAACCCAACCCCACCCGCATCGTACACGGCCGACTTTTGCCTGGTCGGACCAATGTCAGAACACTTCGACATGCCTCTCGTGCCAGCCGGTCGCTCCGTCCGGAGCGGGTGCCGCCCGCGTGGGCGCCTGACGCTCGCCGTCGCTGCTCGTCGCCCGGCAGCGGATCAGGTGCGCGCCCGCCTCGGCGGTCCACGGCATGCTCCATTGCACCCACGTGTCGTCCGAGATGGCGGTGGCCAGTGTCGCCTCCTGCCACGGCCCGTCGTCCACCTGCACCTCGACGCCGGCGACGCCGACCCCTTGGTGCCAGGCCACACCCGCGATCACCGTCTCGCCGGCGCTCAGACCCTGGGCCTTGCGGGGAACGTCGATGCGCGACTGCAGCTTGATGGGCCCACGCTCGGACCATCCGCGATCGGTCCAGTACGCCCGGGCGCGGTCGAAGCGGGTGACCTCGAGCTCGACCACCCATTTCGTCGCCGACACGTACCCGTAGAGGCCCGGAACGACCAGGCGCGCCGGGAAGCCATGCTCCAGCGGCAGCGGTTCGCCGTTCATCCCGACCGCGAGGACAGCGTCACGGGCGTCGGTGAGGGCCTCGAGAGGAGTGGATGCTGTGAACCCGTCGATCGACCGCGACAGCACCATGTCGGCGTCCGCGTCGGGCCGCGCCCGCGAGAGGAGCTCGCGCACCGGGTAGCCGAGCCACAGCGCGTTGCCGATGAGCGTGCCGCCGACCTCGTTCGACACGCACGCGAGGGTCGTCCAGCTCTCCTGCAGCGGAAGCGCGAGCAGCTCGTCCCACGTGAGCTCGAACTCTTCGGCGACCATGCCGTGCACGCGCAGCCGCCAGTCCGCCGGATCGACTTCGGGCACGATCAGCGCGGTGTCGATCCGGTAGAACCGGTCGTTCGGGGTCACCACACGCGCCAGCCCGGGAATCCCGAGCTCTGCCGTCGGCGGGACGGGGGATGCCTCGGTGGCCGCGGCCGGCAGCCGCAGCGCTCGCCGCGCCGCGGCCACGCCGGCCGATGCTGTGCTCCGGATGCCGCCGACCGCCGCCGCGAGGATACCGGCCACGGCGGCGGCTCCCGCCCATGCGAAGAACGCGCGACGGCTCGGCCGCGATCTCGGATCCGCTGCCGCGGCCCCGGGTTCGGACGCGCCGCCTGTGGCCTCGGCGGAGCGGGGTGTCGTGGCATCCGTCCGCTTCCGCGGATCCGGTTCCGAGGCGGGGCCCGTGTCGGCGGCGTCCGAGGTGACGCCGGTGGTCTTGACGGCGGCGGGCGTGACGGTGGCGGAGGTCGTGGTCGCGGTGCGTTGCAGCGATCGGGTGAGCAGCCACAGCGTCGTCGCGGCGACGGCGCCCGCCACGGCGGCCGGGGCCCACGCGAGCGGGCCGGCGGCGGGTCGCGTGGCCGCGATGACCGCCCCGCCGACGCCGAGGCCGGCGGCGACGATGACGCCCCACGGGGGCGTCCGCGCCTGCAGCCACCCTGCCAGTGCCGCCACGCCCAGCATGACGATGGCGATGCCCACTACGAGCGCGATCTTGTCGGCGGTGCCGAACAGCGCGATCGCGGCATCCTTCGCCCACGTCGGTGCGATGTCGATCAGGGCCGAGCCGATGGCAGCGACAGGACTGGATGCCGGAGCCAGAAGTCCGGCCGCCAGCTCACCGATCCCCGCCCCGAGCACGACAGCAGCCACCCCCGCGACCCACGTCAGGGGTGCCGCGATGCCGGACGAGGCCCGTGACGAGCGCTCGGCAGGAGCTCGTCGTCGCGCTGAGGCGGTCACATGTAGAGGCTACGCGCGCGCGGCGTCCGTGGCGGCGGCTACCGATGACGAAACGGTGACGCTCGGAGTGAGGAGTGATGCGCCCGGCGTCCGTCCGGCCATCGATGCCGGAAATCCCCCCGCAACACACCCCGCATTAGGCTCGTCGCATGGGTGATCTGTTCGACGGCTACGGCTCCACGCTGGCGCCGCGCAAGACCCCGTCGGGGATCCCCGCGTTCGACGAGATGTTCGGGGCGCCGGCCCATCCTGGCGCGGCGGCCGAATCGCGTGCCGCCTATCGGGAGCTCTACCAGGCCCTCGCGCAGATGACGCAGGAGGAGCTTCGGGGTCGCACCGATTCGCTCGCCAGCTCGTACCTGGCCCAGGGCGTCACGTTCGACTTCGCCGGCGAGGAACGACCCTTCCCGCTGGACGCCGTGCCCCGCGTGATCGCGTACGACGAGTGGTCGCGCATCGAGGCGGGCGTCAAGCAGCGGGTGCGCGCACTCGAGGCGTTCCTCGACGACGCGTATGGGCGCCAGCACTGCGTGCGCGACGAGGTGCTGCCGGCCCGGTTGATCTCGAGTTCGCAGTACTTCTACCGTCAGGCCGCCGGCATCCAGTCCGCCAACGGCGTGCGCATCCAGGTCTCGGGCATCGACCTGATCCGCGACGAGCACGGCGAGATGCGCGTGCTCGAAGACAACGTGCGCGTGCCGTCGGGCGTGAGCTACGTCATCTCGAACCGTCGTGTCATGGCGCAGACCCTCCCCGAGCTGTTCGTATCGATGCGCGTGCGGCCGGTCGGCGACTACCCCAACAAGCTGCTCGCCGCGCTGCGTGCTTCGGCGCCGGCCGGCATCGAAGACCCCAACGTCGTGGTGCTGACGCCCGGCGTGTACAACTCCGCCTACTTCGAGCACACGCTGCTGGCCCGCCTCATGGGCGTCGAGCTCGTCGAGGGCCGCGACCTGCTGTGCGTCGGCGGCAAGGTGTTCATGCGCACGACCCGCGGCCCGAAGCGGGTCGATGTGATCTACCGCCGGGTCGATGACGAGTTTCTCGATCCGCTGCAGTTCCGCGCCGATTCGATGCTCGGGGCGCCGGGCCTCATGCTGGCGGCCCGTCTGGGCAACGTCACCATCGCGAACGCGGTCGGCAACGGCGTGGCCGACGACAAGCTGCTTTACACCTACGTGCCCGAGCTGATCCGCTATTACCTGGCCGAGGAGCCGATCCTCAAGAACGTCGACACGTGGCGGCTCGAAGACCCCGGTGCGCTCGAAGAGGTGCTCGACCGCCTCGACGAGCTCGTGGTCAAGCCTGTGGACGGCTCGGGTGGCAAGGGGCTGGTGGTGGGGCCGGATGCCTCGCCCGCAGAACTCGAGAGGCTCCGCCAGCGACTGCTCGCGGATCCGCGCGGCTGGATCGCGCAGCCGGTGGTCATGCTGTCGACGATCCCGACCCTCGTCGAGGACGGCATGCGACCGCGGCACGCCGACCTGCGCCCGTTCGCCGTCAACGACGGCGAGGACGTGTGGGTGCTTCCCGGCGGGCTGACCCGCGTTGCACTTCCCGAGGGGCAGCTGGTGGTCAACTCCAGCCAGGGCGGCGGCTCGAAGGACACGTGGGTCATCGGCGGATCCGCACCCGCACACGTCGAATACGGGCAGGGTCAGGGCGTGTCGGGGCTGGTCGCCGACCAGGCCGCGACCGTGACCGCCGCCATCCCGATCGTCTACGACGCCCAGTCCGAGCCGACGCACTCGCCCCACGACGGGCCGCGCACGCCGGTCGAGCAGGCCGAGCAGCAGCAGCAAGCACAGCGTTCGCCCCGAGCCGCCGAGGACACCTCATGCTGAGCCGGATCGCGGAGTCGCTGTTCTGGATCGGGCGCTACATCGAGCGCAGCGACGGCACCGCCCGCATCCTCGACGTGCACCTGCAGCTGCTGCTCGAAGACCCGTGGATCGACGAGGACACCGCGTGCCGGTCGCTGCTGAGCGTCATGGGCTCGCTGCCGCCCGAGGGCGTCGACCAGGTGCGTCGCGAAGACGTGCTTTCGCGACTGGCGGTGGACCGTATGAACCCGTCGAGCATCGCGTACGCCCTCACCGCAGCGCGAGAGAATGCCCGCCGGGCACGCGAGATCGTCTCGACCGAGTTGTGGGAGACCCTCAACACCACGAACGCCCGGATGCCGCGGCGCCTGCAGAACGACCGCGTGCACGAGTTCTTCCAATGGGTGCGGGAGCGGGCGGCGCTCGCGGTCGGCATCGTGGACTCGTCGACGAGTCGTGACGAGGCGTGGCAGTTCTTCACGCTCGGACGCAGCATCGAGCGCGCCGACATGACAGCCCGTCTGCTGGCGACGCGATCCCTGACCGAGGTGTCCGGCCCCTCCTGGACGACCATCCTGCGGTCTTGCGGCGCGTACGAGGCGTATCTGCGGACGTACCGCGGCATGCCGAGCGCACGCAACGCGGCGGAGTTCCTGCTGCTGGACCGGCTGTTCCCGCGCTCGATCATCTACTCGATCCAGCGCGCCGAAGAGTGCATGAGCGCGATCGATCCGCGCGCCGACCGAGTCGGGCACTCCAACACCGTGCTGCGCGCGCTCGGGCAGATCCGCAACGACCTCGAGTACCGGCCGATCTCCGAGATCCTGAACGAGCTTCCCCAGCACATGCAGCGCGTGCAGACCGTCACCCGCGAGGCATCGGAGGCGATCCGCGGCCGCTTCTTCCCGACGCAGGCCGAGCCCAGCTGGATCGGAGAGATCTCATGAAACGCCTCCGCATCGAGCATCAGACGGGGTTCTCGTACCAGGGCGACGCGACCGCGTCGTACAACGAGGCGCGGATGCTCCCGGTCTCGACCGACAGCCAGTTCGTGCTCAACGCCTCACTCGACATCGAGCCGTCGACGTCGGTGAACCAGTACGTCGACTACTTCGGCACACGTGTCTCCGCCTTCGACGTGCTCTCGCCCCACTCCGCGCTCACGATCACGGCGCGGTCCCTGGTCGAGGTGAGGCCGCGGCCCCTTGAGCACATCGACCTGTCGTGGGACGCCCTGGCCCGCGAGGCGAGCCGCTCGATCGAGACCGTCGAGCAGCTGACGCAGACCGGCCGCACCCGCCCGCATCCCGAGGTCGCAGAACTCGCGCGTGCGATCGCCTCGCAGCACGACCGGCCCGGCCCGGCCGCCCACGCGATCGCGGTGGCCGTCGGCGACGCCGTCGAGTACATGCACGGCATCACCGGCGTGCACTCCACAGCGAGCGAGGCATGGGAGGCACGCAAGGGCGTATGTCAGGACATCGCCCACATCACTCTCGGCGCCCTGCGGGAGGTCGGCATCCCGGCCCGTTACGTCTCGGGATACCTCCACCCGCGTCCGTCGGCAGAGGTCGGCGTCGCGGTGACCGGCGAGTCGCACGCGTGGGTCGAATGGTTCGCGGGGGAGTGGCAGGGCTTCGATCCGACGAACAACATCGAGATCGGCGACCGGCACGTCCTGGTCGGCCGCGGCCGCGACTACAGCGATGTGCCGCCGCTGCGCGGGGTATACGCCGGCCCGTTCAAGAGCAGCCTCCACGTGAAGGTCACGATCACGCGCGAGGCCTGACTGCCGATCCGGAAATCGGACAATCCGCCCATTCCCGGATCGTCCGCGGCAAGAGCATCCGGAAAGAACGCACATCTCCGGTTCTCGGATGGCCGCGCGGCGAGACAGGGCGACCGGGCATCTGTCGCGGATGACGCGATCGATCTACGGTGGGGTCATGGACGAGCGCCGAGCCGAAGACCAGCCTGTCGAGGCCGACAACCCGACCGGCGGCGACGAGACGACCGAGGATCAGCTCGAGGCCGACAATCCGGTCGAGGAGGACACCCTCAAGACGCTGGACCCCGACAGCCCGCCCGCCTGAGCGGGCCCGGGCGTCACTCGCGCGGTGCCGCCGTCGAGCGGCGCACCTCGAGCCGCGGCTGGAAGACGACGTCGTGCTCGGGGGTCGAGCCCTCGATGAGCGACCGCATCCGTCCCCACGCCAGCGCACCGAGAACCTCGTGCGGCACCGACGCCGTCGTGAGCGACGGCGACATGAAGCGGGCGAAGGGGATGTCGTCGAATCCCGTGACCGACATGTCGTCGGGCACGCTGACGCCCCGCTCGACGAGCCCGTGGACGAGGCCGACCGCGACCAGGTCGTTGAACGCGAGGGCGGCGGTGGCGCGCGTGCGCAGCAGCGCGCCCACGGCGGCAAGACCGTGCTCGCTCCCGGCGCCGCCGGGCACGCGCTCGACCGTGACGCCCTTGACCGACTCCTGGAAGTCGGCGAGGCCACGCAGCCGCTTCTCGTTGGCGACTCCGGCGGGGCCCTCGACGTACGCGAGTCGGCGATGCCCGAGCGAGTACAGATGTCGGGCGAGCGCCTCGAAGCCGCCGCGCGAATCGACCGACAGAGTCGGGGCGGTGACCGACGAGCTCGAGCGGTTCATCAGCACGACAGGGCCGAGCGTCTCGGTGGCGCGCACGAGCGCGTCTTCGGCCATGCGCGGCGCGCACAGCACGAGTGCGTCGCATCGTCGGCGGATCTCGGCTGCGAGAAGCGGTTCATCATCGGCCGACTCGGCGGAGTCGGCGACCAGCACGCGGTAGCCCTCCTCACCGGCGGCCTTGCTCAGCCCCGACAGCACTGCCTGGAAAGAGGGGTTGGCGAGGTCGGGCACGAGGAAGCCGATGGCGTTCGTCTGCCCGAGCGCGAAGCTGCGCGCCAGGTGGTTCGGCGAGTAGTCGAGTTCGCGAGCGGATGCCCGCACCCGTTCGGCGATCTTGGGCTCGCCCAGGAAGCGGTCGTTCATGACCCGCGACACGGTGGCCGGTGAGACGCCGGCATGCTGCGCGACCTCGGCGATCGTCGTCGCCCTGGTGCGTCTGACCACGCGTGCCCCTTTCCCGTTGCGGACGATTCCGTTCGCCACATCCGCGTCACCATCCTATGGGTGCGAAACCGCTTTCAGCCGTAATCACGACGATACAGACGACGAACGAGCACCGATGCTCGGTCATCGGAGAAAGCGATTTCTTGTATCGTGAGGTCCATGAGCGATCTCAACTTCCTCACCGTCCGCGGAACCTCGCTGGCAGATGCGGCCGGCCGGCCGATCCGCCTGACCGGCGTCGGCCTCGGGGGCTGGATGAACATGGAGAACTTCATCACCGGCTATCCCGGCAACGAAGAGGCGATCCGTCGCCTGATGCGGGGCCGCATGGGGCGCGAGGCGTACGACGCGTTCTTCGAGGCGTTCATGACGGACTTCTTCGACGAGGCGGATGCTGCGCACCTGGCCTCGCTCGGACTCAACAGCGTGCGCATCCCGTTCAACTACCGGCATTTCGAAGACGACGCCGCGCCGTTCCAGCTCAAGGAGGAGGGCTTCGCACGTCTGGACCGGGTCGTGAGCCTGCTCGCCCGCCACGGCATCTACTCGATCCTCGACCTGCATGCCCTCCCGGGCCGGCAGAACCAGCACTGGCACAGCGACAACCCGACCCACGTCGCGGACTTCTGGAACCAGCGGCACTTCCAGGATCGGGTCGTGCATCTGTGGGAGGCGCTCGCCGACCGGTTCAAGGACCGGCCCGAGGTCGCCGGCTACAACCCGATCAACGAGCCGAGTGATCCGACCGGGGACGTGCTGCCCCTCTTCTACGAGCGCCTCGAGCGCGCGATCCGCGCCATCGATCCGAAGCACGTGCTGTTCCTCGACGGCAACCGGTATTCGACCGACTTCTCGTTCCTCGACGGGCGGCCCGAGCCGATGGAGAACACCGTCTACACCGCCCACGACTACGCGCTGCCGGGCATCACGAGTGCGACCGCGTACCCCGGTGTGACGCGCGGAGAGTACTTCGATCGCGCCGTCGTGGAGCAGACGTTCCTGCGTCGCACGGAGTACATGCGGCGCACCGGCACGCCGATCTGGATCGGCGAGTTCGGACCGGTGTACTCCGCCGATCGGTCGCAGGATCCCTGGCGCCTGCGCCTGCTGCAGGATCAGCTCGAGATCTACCGCGAGCACGGCGCGAGCTGGGCGCTGTGGACGTATAAGGACATCGGGTTGCAGGGGCTCATGACGGTTTCGCCCGAGAGCCCCTACCTCGGTCTCATCGGCGATCTCGTCGAGAAGAAGCAGCGTCTCGGCGTGGATTCGTGGGGCGGATCGGATGCCGGCATCCGCGAGGTGCTCGACCCCATCGAGGCGATCTTCGACCGAGAGTTCCCGGGCTACTCGCCGTATCCGTGGGGCCGGCAGCCGCACATCGCCGTGCTGGTGCGGCACATCCTGCTGGCCGAGCCGCTGGCCGAGCAGTTCGCCGACCGCTTCGGCGGCATCGACCCCGAGCGGGCGCGCGAGCTGGCCGCATCCTTCCGTTACGACGCGTGCGACGAGCGAGCTGGGCTCTCGGGGGTGCTGCGCGCGCACCTGCGCGAATGAGGCTGCGCGTCGGCGGTCCGCGTCGTCGGGGCGGGTTCAGTACTGCGGCGGAGTGAATCCGGACGAAACGCGCTCGAAGAGGCGACCCGAGTCCAGGGCGGCCACGTCGTTGGGTCCGAGCGAGAGGGCCAGGCTCGCGGCATCCGTCCGCAGTTCGCCCGTGACCGTGGCGGGCGACAGCCCCACCACTCTCGTGAGGGAGCCGGTGGCGTCGGCGACCACGCGCCAGCCTCGCGGAAACTCCAGCCACCGCTCGCCGTCGCGGTACACGTGGACGCTGGTGTCGTCAGCCGCGAGTTCATAGCGCGTGCCGCGGACCGCGCGCGCCGCCGCAACGGCGAGTGCCGACTGCCCGTGCTCGAGCCGCGTCGGCGCGAGGCCGCTGAACCAGATCTCCCCGTCGGGACGGGGGAGGATGCCGCAGTCGCGCTCGAGGGCGTCGAGGAGCCAGAGCATCGCCGGTGAGTACTTCTCGGTGTAGCCGGCATCGCCCGACCACGGGTCGAGGCACTGCGGAAAGCGGTCGTGGCCGGCGACGGCGCCGAGCACGCTGCGGTGCACGAGCGCGAGCTCGGCGACGCGTCCGTGCGCTTCGAACGCGTGCGCGGCGCGCACGAGAGTGAGGAAATTCACCGGCCCCGCCCACGAGTTGCGCGTGTGATCGCCGTCGAAGCGCGGATCGTCCATCGCGATCGAGGTGAAACCGGCCTGCGACAGGAAGCGGCGGGTGTTCATGAGGTGGCGCTCGAGCGCCTGCGCGAAGAGCCCGTCGTCGCCGATCTCGCACGCGAGCACCCGCAGCAGCACATCGGAGTTCAGCCGAAGATGCGACCCGTCGGGAAGCCGGTCGTAGAACAGTCCGTCGGACTCGTGGAAGCACTGCGCGAAGAGGGCGGAGCGGGATGCGGCGGCCTTCGCGCGCCACGGCTCAGGCCCCTCGCCGAGCTCGGCCGCGATGAGCGCGAGATAGGAGCGCTGCGCCGCGACGTTCGCCGTCAGATCGGGGGCGATGAACGGCAGGCGGGGCACCTCGGCGTCGTAGCGGGCCGCATCGCCCTCGAAGCAGCGATCCGGAATGTGCCAGAACCGCGGAGAGAGATCGTGTCCGGTGTCGAAGGTGCAGAACGCCTCGACGGCGCCGGTGCGCCGGGTGTCGCGGTGCTCGGCGAGCCACGCGTCGTTGCGCGCCATCGCCTCGTACATGCGGGCGAGATAGTCGTGGTCGGGTTCGCCGCCGGCCCTGGTGAGCAGGTAGTGGTTCCATACGCCGCGCGCGAGCGGCGTGACGGTCTGGATCTGCGAGTACGCCGGGCCGGCGTCGGTCACCTTGTACGGCAGCAGGCCATCGGCACGCTGATGCTCGGCGAAGAGCAGATGGGTCGTGCGCGTGACCGAAGGCGCGAACCGGTCGAGCAGCTCGGCGCTGATGCTCGCGGTGCTTTCGAGCCATGCGCCGTGGTAGACGCCACCCTCGTGCAGCGCCGGGGCGCCGAGCATCGGGTGCACGCAGCCGGCCAGCTCTGCGAGGGCGCGATGCCAGCGTTCCTCCAGGCCGCCGCCGATCGCTGCGAACGCCACGCCCTGGCGCTCGAGATCATCGTGCAGCGGATGCCCGGCGGCGACGCCCACACGCGAGAGCGGGTCGCTCGCGCGCAGCCGGGCGAGCGCGTCGTCGATCGCGGTCATGTGTGCCTCCGTCGTGCCGGTCCACCGGGGTGCATCGCCGGGCGTCGGTGCGCCCCGCGTCGCCAGTGTGGGCGGCCCCGCAACGCGGAGCCGCCCACGATCATGGTCCTTCGATCAGTCTGACGCCAGGGACGCCGACAGCTCGTCGACCCACTGCTGAGCGCCGTCGGCCACCGAGGTGTTGCCGAAGAGGATGTCGGATTCGATGCGCTGCGACAGCTCGTTGAGGATCGCACCGCCGGCCGGCTGGGGCGGGGCGACGACACCCACGTCGAGCACCGTCTGCAGGTACTCGGCAGCCTGCGCGTCCGCCGGTGCGAGCAGCGGCTCGACGACCGCGAGCGTGTCGGGATTGAACGGCAGTCCGCGGTTGGCGAGGATGATCTCCGCCGCCTCGGGCTGGTTCAGGAGCCAGTCCACGAGCAGAGCGGCCGCTTCGGGATGCTCGGTGCCCGACGCGATCGACCAGAACTGCGAGGGCAGCACGGCCACTCCCGACAGGTCCGTCGAGGTCGGCGGGGTGAGGATCTCGACCTCGCCACCGGCACCGGCAGCGTACGTGGCGATCTGGTTGCTATAGGCGAAGCTCATGGCTGCCCGGCCGGTGCCGAAGAGAGTGAGGTCGGGCGTGACGTTCCAGTGCTCGACGATCACCGACGGGTCGGGCAGGCCGCCGCCGGCGACGAGCTCCTCCTCCATCTCGTACCAGGACTGGATCGTCTCGGCATCGACCGCCAGCTCGCCGTCCCAGTCGTAGATGCCGGTCTCGACGTACTGGGCGACATAGGTGCCGAGGATGTCCTGGATCCGCAGATCCAGTCCCACGATGCCGTCCCCCGCGTTCGCCGAGATCTCGTCGGCGATCTCGACGAAGTCCTCCCACGTCCACGAGCTGTCGGGCAGTTCGACGCCGGCCTGCTCGAAGATGGCGGGGTTGACGAGAACGCCGATGGCGTTGCCTCCCGTCGGCAGACCATAGAGAGTGTCGTCGACGATCGCGTTGGTCAGCGTGAAATCGGGGTAGTTGTCGGTGGGCAGCTGTTCGCTCACCGTCGAGAGGTCCAGGAGAGCGCCGGCGGCGCCGTACTCCTGCGGCTTCGCGCCGCCGAGCGCGAAGACGTCGGGCGCGGTGCCCGATGCGAAGTCGGTCGCCAGACGGTTGAAGAGGTCGTCAGGGGCGCCGACCGGCTCCTCCACGACCGTGATGTTCGGGTACTCCTCCTCGAAGAGGTCGATGGCCTCGGCCATGATCGCCGAGCGCTCGTCGTTGCCCCACCACGCGATGTGGAGCTCGATCTCCTCGTCGGGGTCGAACCCCTCGGAGGAGGACGGCGGGGTCTGGCCGCCGGCCGCGCAGCCCGCCAGTGCGAGCGTCGCGACAAGGGTCGTTCCGAGGGCGGCACGCACCCTGGCTGATCGTGCATAACGCGTCATTGCGCCTCTTTCGTCTCGTGTCGGGTGCCCACCGGAACCGGCGGCACGTCGCCTCGAACGCAGGACTCGTCGAGACTCGGTATGAAACCGCTTTCTCGGAAAGTAGCAAAGCGTGCCGAGCGTGTCAATTGTTGTTGTGGCCTCGTTATCAACGCGATGACCGTTCCGGCGTCGGGCGGGTGCGCCGTGAATTGGCGGATGCTGGGCTGTTTGACGCGAGCGCGATCTTCAGGTGATACTGACCCGAGGTGAAAGCGGTTTCTCTGCCGTGGCCACCCTCGTGACAAGGAGGTCTCCGTGAGCAGCATCGGCGAGTTGCGCCAGATCGCCATCCAGGCGCGGCGCACGAAGGGCGGGGTGCGTTCGAAGAATCCCGACAACAAGGCGGGCTATCTCTTCCTCGCGCCATGGCTGGTGGGCCTGGTCGTGTTCACGATCGGCCCGATGATCGCTTCGCTCTTCCTCGCGTTCACGGACTACAACCTGCTGCAGCCGCCGCAGTTCTCGGGCTTCGACAACATCGCGGAGATGGCCGGCGACGCCCGGCTGTGGAACTCGCTGCGCGTGACCCTCACGTATGTGATCGTGTCGGTGCCGCTCCAGCTGGCACTGGCGCTCGCCGTGGCCGTGCTGCTGGATCGCGGCATGCGCGGACTGGCGTTCTACCGGTCGATCTTCTACCTGCCGAGCCTCCTCGGCGGGTCGGTCGCCATCGCCATCCTGTGGCGCCAGGTCTTCGGCAAGGACGGCATCGTCAACGAGTTCCTCGCGTGGTTCGGAATCGAGGGTCCCGGATGGATCTCGCATCCCGACTACGCCCTGGCGACGATCATCATCCTGCACGTATGGACGTTCGGGTCGCCGATGGTCATCTTCCTGGCGGGGCTGCGCCAGATCCCCGACATGTACTACGAGGCCGCGCAGGTCGACGGCGCCGGTCGCGTGCGGCGGTTCTTCTCGATCACGATGCCGCTGCTGACGCCGATCATCTTCTTCAACCTGGTGCTGCAGATCATCTTCGCGTTCCAGTCGTTCACGCAGGCCTACATCGTCTCGGGCGGCACCGGCGGGCCGTCCGACTCGACGATGTTCTTCACGCTGTACCTCTACAAAGAGGCATTCACCGAATTGAACATGGGCTACGCGTCGGCGATGGCGTGGTTCCTGCTCATCGTGATCGCCGGCTTCACCGCGTTCAACTTCTGGCTCTCGAAGTTCTGGGTCTTCTATGACGACTGAACTGCAGCCGACAGCATCCGCCGCACTTCCCGAAGGACGTTCCGCCATGACCGCACTCGAAGAAGCCCCGACCCCCGTCGCGCCGCCACCCGTCGACGAGTACGAGCGACGCCGACGTCGCCACCGTCGCGCCGACGCCGTGCGCTCGCTGTTCAAGCACGCGGGACTGATCGTGCTCTCGCTGCTCATGATCTACCCGCTCATCTGGCTGGTGGTGTCCTCGCTCAAGCCCAACAGCGAGATCTTCACCGACCTCGGCATCTTCACCACCGACCTGACGATCGAGAACTACGTCCACGGGTGGACGTCGCAGCAGCTGCCGTTCGGGCACTTCCTGATGAACTCGACGATCCTCGTGATCGGCGCCATCATCGGCAACCTCGTCTCGTGCTCGCTCGCGGCCTACGCGTTCGCACGCTTGAAGTTCTGGGGACGCAACGCGTGGTTCGCCGTCATGCTCGGCACGATCATGCTGCCGTTCCACGTGGTGCTGGTGCCGCAGTTCATCATCTTCCGCGAGCTGGGCTGGCTCGAGACCTTCCTGCCGCTCATCGTCCCCAAGTTCCTGGCCATGGACGCGTTCTTCATCTTCCTGATGGTGCAGTTCATCCGCGGCCTGCCGAAGGAGATCTTCGAGGCCGCGCGCATCGACGGGGCAGGACACGTGCGCATCTTCGGGCAGGTGACGCTGCCGCTCATGGTTCCCGCCCTCGCGACGACGGCGATCTTCACGTTCATCTGGACCTGGGGTGATTTCTTCGGCCCGCTGATCTATCTGCGCACGCGTGAGAACTTCCCGGTGTCGGTGGCGCTCAAGGGCTTCATCGATGCGCAGTCGTCGTCGAACTACGGCGCGATGTTCGCGATGTCGGTCGTCTCGCTCATCCCCCTCTTCCTCGCGTTCCTGCTCGGCCAGCGCTATCTGGTCAAGGGCTTCGCGACCACCGGCATCAAGTGAGCAGGCATCTCATGAGCAACGACGGGCCTACGCGACGAACCCGCTACGCGATCGTCGGCACGGGCAGCCGCGCCGAGATGTACCTCGACGCGATCACGGGGCCGCATGCCGGCGTGGCAGAGCTGGCGGCCTGGTCCGACACGAACGAGGGCCGGCTGGACTGGTACGACGCGCGACTGCGTGCACGCGATGTCGCGTCGCCCGCCCGCTTCGCACCGGCGGAGCTGGGCGAGGCGATCGCCCGGCACGGCATCGACCGCGTGATCGTGACCTCTCCGGACTGGACACATGATCGCCACGTCGTCGCGGCGCTCGAGGCCGGGGCGGACGCGGTCGTCGAGAAGCCGCTCACGACGACGGCCGACGGCGTATGCGCGATCGCGGATGCCGCGGCCCGTACCGGCCGCGAGGTCACGGTCACCTTCAACTATCGCTATTCGCCGCGCAACTCCGCGCTCAAGCGGGTGGTGAGCTCGGGCGAGATCGGCGAGGTCACCTCGGTGCATTTCGAGTGGGTGCTCGACACGTCGCACGGAGCGGACTACTTCCGCCGCTGGCACCGCGACAAGGACCGCTCCGGGGGTCTGCTCATCCACAAGGCCTCGCACCATTTCGACCTGGTCAACTGGTGGCTCGGCGACACCCCCACGCGCGTCTTCGCCAGCGGCGGGCTGCGCTTCTACGGCGCCGAGAACGCCGCCCGGCGCGGACTCGGACCGCGTCCGGCGCGCGGCTCCGACGACTCGCCGCTGCGCGACGCCTTCAGCCTCGACCTGCGCGACGACCCGCAGCTGCGGGGGCTCTATCTCGAGCAGGAGGCGTACGACGGCTATCTGCGCGACCGCGACGTCTTCGACGCCGGCATCACGATCGAAGACAACCTGTCGCTCGTCGTGGACTACGCCGCCGGCGCGTCGATGTCGTACGCGCTCAACGCCCACTCGCCATGGGAGGGGTACACCGTCGCGATCAACGGGACCCGGGGCCGGGCCGAGCTCACCGTGGTGGAACGCGGCGAGGTGCTGCTGGCAGCATCCGGTCGTCCTACCGCCATCGTCGACCCCAGCGCCCGACCCGACCACGTCGACGGCGGCGCCGGACGGCCGGTCGGGGAGTGGCTGGTGGTGCAGAACCACTTCGGTCGTGCCCGGCAGGTGCCGATCCCGGCGGGCGACGGCGGCCACGGCGGCGGCGACGCGCGCCTGCTCGCCGAGGTCTTCCGCGGTGTGGGCGAGGACCCGCTGGGGCACGCCGCAACATGGCGCGACGGCGTCGCCGCCGTCGCAGTCGGACTGGCGGGCAACCGGTCGCTCGAGACGGGGAACGCCGTGCGCGTGAGCGAGCTCTCGCTCGGGATCGAACTCGGCGCCCCGCCTGCTCAGCTGTCGGTGCGGGGCTCGTAGCGCACGGGGGCGGTGGCGCCCGCGACCACGCGACGGAGGTCCTCGAGGGTCGCATCGGGGCCGAACCAGCCGTGAGCGCGTGCCTGCACGAGCACGTTGCCGAGCGCCGTGGCCTCGACCGGACCGGCGAGCACCGGCAGCCCGGAGCGGTCGGCCGTCGCCTGGCACAGCAGGCGGTTCAGCGCGCCGCCGCCGACGATGTGGATCACGTCGATGTCGCGAGCGGTGAGCCGCCCCGCCGTGGCGACGGCATCCGCGAACGCCTGCGCGATGCTCTCGACGATCGCGCGAGCGAACGCCGGCCGCGACGCGGGCACCTTCGCACCCGACTCTTCGATGACGGCCGCGATGCGTGCGGGCATGTCGCCGGGAGCGGCCAGGCGGCTGTCGTTGGCGTCGAACAGGGGAATGTCGCCCACTGCAGCGGCGGCATCCAGCAGCTCGGGAAGATCGATCGGCGCGCCGTCCTCTGCCTCCCACGTGCGCACGGACTCGCTCAGCAGCCACAGCCCGGTCACGTTGTGCAGGAACCTCACGCGACCGTCGACGCCGCCCTCGTTGGTGAAGTTCGCCTCGCGCGCCGCGTCGGTCACGACGGGCTCGTCGAGCTCGACGCCCACCAGGCCCCACGTGCCGCACGAGATGTACGCGGCGTCGGCAGAGCTCAGCGGCACGGCGACGACCGCCGAGGCGGTGTCGTGAGACCCGACGGCGATCACGTCGAGCGCGGCGCCGACGCGCTCTCGCGCCTCGCCGCGCAGCGTCCCGAGCCGGGTGCCGGGATCGGCGAGCGGAGGCAGGGCGGATGAGGGGACCCCGAGCCGCTCTGCGAGCTCGCGGTCCCATTCCCCGCTGCCGACATCGACGAGACCGGTGGTGGAGGCGTTCGTACGCTCGGCCACCCGTGCTCCGGTCAGCAGGAACGTCACCAGATCGGGGATGAGGAGGGCGATCTCGGCATCGGCCAGACGCCTGTCGACGGCGTACTGGTAGAGCGTGTTGAACGGCAGGAACTGCAGCCCGTTGCGGCGGTAGAGCTCCTCGAACGGCACCTTCGCGTGCACCGCCTCGACCCCGCGCGCGGTGCGGTCGTCGCGGTAGTGGAACGGCTCCGCGAGCAGCTCGTCGCCGTGCACGAGGCCGTAGTCGACCGCCCACGAGTCGATGCCGATGCTCGCGATCCCCGGTTCCCGGCGCACGGCCTCGGCCAGCCCGTCGATGACGTGACGGTACAGCGCCGTGAAGTCCCAGTGCAGCCCGTCCGGCCCCGCGACGGGACCGTTCGGGAATCGCGCCACCTGCTCGAGCCGCAGCATCCCGTCGTCGACGTAGCCGAGCATGACGCGACCGCTCGTCGCCCCGAGGTCGACCGCCGCGACAACGCCGCCCGACGTCATCGCCGGGCTCCTTGCGTTTCGCCTCGCTCGTTCCTCGCTCGCTCGACGGCCGAGTCCTGTTCCCGGTCGCTGAGTGAGCGAAGCGACACGAAACGCGCCGAACCGCCGGTCATCGCAGGAAGGCGGCTGCGACGCCGGAGTCCACGGGAATGTGCAGACCGGTCGTGCGCGAGAGCTCGGGGCCGGTCAGCACGTAGACCGCGTCGGCGACGTTCTCGGGCACGACCTCGCGCTTGAGGATGGTGCGGTTGGCGTAGAACTGGCCGAGGTCCTCTTCCTTGACGCCATACGTCGCGGCGCGGTTCGCACCCCAGCCCGAGGCGAAGATGCCCGAGCCGCGCACGACGCCGTCGGGGTTGATGCCGTTCACGCGCACGCCGTGCTCGCCGAGCTCGACCGCGAGCAGACGCACCTGATGGGCCTGGTCGGCCTTGGTCGCCGAGTACGCGATGTTGTTCGGTCCGGCGAAGACGGAGTTCTTCGACGAGATGTAGACGACGTCGCCGCCCATGCCCTGCTCGATGAGCGCCTTCGCGGCGGCCTTGGCCACCAGGAACGAGCCCTTCGCCATGACGTCGTGCTGCAGGTCCCAGTCCTTCTCGGTGGTCTCCAGCAGCGGCTTGGACAGCGACAGCCCGGCGTTGTTGACCACGAGGTCGATGCCGCCGAACGCGAGCACGGTGGCGTCGATCGCGGCCTGCACGCCCTCGGCGTCGGCGACGTTCGCGGCCACCCCGATCGCGACATCCGTGCCGCCCAGCTCCGCCGCGGCGGCCTGCGCCTTCTCGAGGTCGAGGTCGGCCACGACGACGCACGCGCCCTCGGCGGCGAGGCGGGTTGCGATGGCCTTGCCGATTCCGGATGCCGCGCCCGTGACGAACGCGATGCGGCCCTGGTGCGACTTCGGCTTGGGCATGCGCTGCAGCTTGGCCTCTTCCAGCGCCCAGTACTCGATGCGGAACTTCTCGGCATCCGAGATGGGGGAGTACGTCGACAGCGCTTCGGCGCCGCGCATCACGTTGATCGCGTTGACGTAGAACTCGCCGGCGACGCGCGCGGTCTGCTTGTTCGCACCGTACGAGAACATGCCCACGCCGGGGACGAGGACGATGAGCGGGTCGGCACCGCGGATGGCCGGGCTGTCGGCGGTCGAGTGGGCGTCGTAGTACGCCTGGTAGTCGGCGCGGTACTGCTCGTGCAGCTCCTTGAGGCGGGCGACGGATGCCTCGACCGTCGCGTCCGCGGCAAGGTCGAGGATCAGCGGCTTGACCTTGGTGCGCAGGAAGTGGTCGGGGCAGCTCGTGCCGAGCTCGGCCAGGGCGGGTGCCTTCTCGGACGCGAGGAAGTCCAGCACCTCGGTGGAGTCGGTGAAGTGGCCGACCATCGGCTTGTCGGTCGACGCGAGGCCGCGGATGGTCGGCGCCAGAGCCGCCGCCTTGGCCCGACGCTCGGCCTCGGGCAGGGCCTCGAAACCGGCGCGGACACCGCCGAACGGGTCGGCCTTGCCGTTGCTCGCGATGTAAGCGGCGGCGGTCTCGATGATCCACAGCGAGTTCTGCTCGGACTCCTCGGACGTGTCGCCCCACGCGGTGATGCCGTGGCCGCCCAGGATGCAGCCGATGGCCTGCGGGTTCTGCGCCTTGATCTCGGCGATGTCCAGGCCCAGCTGGAAGCCGGGGCGACGCCACGGCACCCACACGACCTTGTCTCCGAAGATCTTGGTCGTGAGCTCCTCGCCGTCGGCGGCGGTGGCGATCGCGATGCCCGAGTCGGGATGCAGGTGGTCCACGTGCGCGGCGTCGACGAGGCCGTGCATCGCGGTGTCGATCGAGGGGGCCGCACCGCCCTTGCCGTGCAGGCAGTAGTCGAACGCGGCGACCATCTCGTCCTCGCGTTCGACGCCGGGGTACACGTTCACGAGGGCGCGCATGCGGTCGAGGCGCAGCACCGCGAGTCCCTCGGGCTTGAGAGTGCCCAGGTCGCCACCCGAGCCCTTGACCCACAGCAGCTCGACGGGCTCACCCGTGACCGGGTCGGTGTCGGTGCCCTTGGCCGACGTGTTGCCGCCGGCGTAGTTGGTGTTCTTCGGGTCGGCGCCGAGGCGGTTCGACCGCGCGATCAGCTGGTCGACAGTCTCGTTCGTCATGGTGTCGTTCCTTCGTATCGGATCCGTGTCAGATGCTCCGCAGTCAGGTTCTGCGGTACTAGGCGGGGGCAGCGGGCGTTTTGTGACTGCGGAGCGGGAGTGGCTCCTGCTCCGCAGTCTGGTTTTGCGAGGCGCGTGGCGAGGTGGGTGCAGAAAGTGACTGCGGAGCGGGGCTCGGGGACTTGAGGGATGCGAGGCGGGCGGCGAGGCGGTCGATCGAGACGGATGCCGCAGCCTCGTGCGGCCGGTTGAGGTGACCGTGCTCGGTGCCCGGTTCGGTGACGACCTCGATCGGGCGACCGGCCGCCCGCAGCGTCGCGGCGAACGCCTCGCCCGAGACGCGGAGCTCGTCGGCCTCGCCGTTGACCATCAGCGTCGGCGGGAACTGGACGAGGTCGACCGGGCGAGCGAGGCCCGGGACGGCGCCCAGCGGTGCGTGCTCGACGGGACCGCCGAGGTAGTTCTCGTACATGCCGCGTACCACGTCGGGGCCGAAGCGGTCGGCCTCGGGATTCGCGTCGAGCAGCGCACGCAGCGCGGCGTCGGGTGCGGGCTGCACGGCCAGAAGCGTCGGGTACGCGAGGATCACGAGAGCGGGAAGCCGGGCGGCGCGTCGCTCGATCAGCCGGAGCGTCGCCCCGGCGGCGAGATTTCCGCCCGCGCTCGTTCCGCCCAGCGCCAGCCGGTCGCGATCGATGCGCAGCCGGTCGGCGGTGTCGAGCGTCCACGACCACGCCGCGAGCATGTCATCGGATGCCGCGGGGTAGTGGTGTCCGGGTCGCGCTGGAGTGGCGGCATCCTCCCCACGCCCACTCCACCCTTGCGGAACCGGCGCCCGACGGTAGTCGACCGAGATCACCGTGGTGCCGCGCGACGAGAGCTGACGCGCGACCCAGTCGGACTCGGGCATGTCGATGTCGCCGAACGCGAAGGCGCCGCCGTGCGCCCATACGAGGCCGGTGCCGTTCGGCTCCCGGGCGGGGTAGACCCGCACGAGCCCGTCGGCGGCGGGGTACGGCTCACTCATCTTCGTGTCCTTCGTCTCTTCCTCTGTCGCATTCTGCGGGTCGGTCTTGCAGATCGCGACAGTGAAGCGGAGGTGGTGCACCGGGGGTGCGAGGATCGGCATCCCGCACCCCCGGTGGGCTTGTGGAGTTACGCGCCCCAGCCGGCCTGGGTTCCCCCGACGCGGTCGGCCGCGATCCGGGACTGGTAGCCGGATGCCGCATAGGCGGCCATCGGGTCGGCGGGGAGTCCGCGCGACTCACGCCATTCGGCGAGCGCGGGGCGCACGTCGGTGTAGAACGCGTCCATGAAGACGGCGTTGGCGGCGAGCACGTCGTTCGCGGCCTGAGCGGCATCGAGCGCGGTGCGGTCCACGAGCAGAGCCCGAGCCGTCATCTCCTGGACGTTGAGCACCGAGCGGATCTGGCCCGGGATCTTGTCTTCGATGTTGTGGCACTGGTCGAGCATGAACGCCACGTCGGGGTTGTTCAGCCCTCCGCCGCGCACGACCTCGAAGATGATGCGGAACAGCTGGAAGGGGTCGGCCGCGCCCACGATGAGGTCGTCGTCGGCGTAGAAGCGCGAGTTGAAGTCGAACGACCCGAGCTTTCCGAGCCGCAGCAGCTGCATGACGATGAACTCGATGTTGGTGCCCGGTGCGTGGTGGCCGGTGTCGAGGCACACCATCGCGCGCTCGCCGAGCGCCGCGACCTGGGCGTACGACGTGCCCCAGTCCGGGACATCGGTGTGGTAGAACGCCGGCTCGAAGAACTTGTACTCGAGGACGAGTCGCTGCTCGTCCGACAGCCGCGCGTAGATCTGCTGGAGCGAGTCCGCGAGGCGGTCCTGGCGGGCACGCATGTCGTTCTGGCCGGGGTAGTTCGAGCCCTCGGCCAGCCAGATCTTGAGATCACGCGAGCCGGTCGCGTTCATGATGTCGATGCACTCGAAGTGGTGGTCGATCGCCTTCTGGCGGATGCGGTCGTCGGCGTGCGTGAGTGCGCCGAACTTGTAGTCCTCGTCCTGGAACGTGTTCGAGTTGATGGTGCCGAGCGCGACGCCGTGGTCTTCGGCGTGCCGCCGGAGCTCGTCGTAGGAGTCGACCTTGTCCCACGGGATGTGAAGGGCGACGCTCGGGGCCAGTGCCGTGTACTTGTTCACCTGGGCGGCGTCGGCGATCTTCTCGAACGGGTCGCGAGGGGTGCCGGGCGTGGTGAACACCCGGAACCGCGTTCCGGAGTTTCCGAACGCCCAGCTGGGAAGCTCGATGCCCTGGCCTTCGAGCTGCGTGAGGATCTCTGGGGACAGCGTGGTCATGATGGGGTGCTCTCTTCGTGGGGCGCGCGCGCCGCGGCAGCGGCGAGCTGGTCGTCGAGGTGGAAGATCTCGGTGAGGGGTGTGGCCGCCTGATCAGGGCGGCCGTCGAGGCCGACGAAGAAGCGGCTCATCTCGGCTTCCCAGCGGGCGGCGACGGGGGATGCCGCGAGGTAGGCCTGCGCAGCCGCGTCGTCGTCGGTCTCGTAGTAGCCGATGAGACGCCCGCCTTCGCCGAGGAACAGCGAGTAGTTGCGGCGGCCCGCGGCAGCGATCTCGGCGAGCATCTCGGGCCAGACCGGAGTGTGGCGGGCGATGTACTCGTCGAGCAGCTCCGGCGCGACCTGCAGCTGGAAGCAGACTCTCGTCATCGAATGTCCTCGGATCGGGGGATGAATCGTTTCAAACCTTAGCCGCTATGTATCGTTTCATGCAAGCAGAGCAAGGGGATGCCGTGGTCGTGAGCGTTCGAGATGTCGCGGCTGCGGCATCCGTCTCGGTCGGCACCGTCTCGAACGTGCTCAACCGGCCCGCGAAGGTCGCCCCCGCGACGGTCGAACGGGTTCAGCGGGCGATCGACGAGCTGGGCTTCGTGCGCAACGACGCAGCACGGCAGCTGCGGGCAGGCCGCAGTCGCACGATCGCCCTCGTGGTGCTCGACGCCGGCAACCCCTTCTTCGCGGAGGTCGCGCGCGGCGCCGAGGATCGTGCGGCGGAGTCGGGCATGAGCGTGCTGCTCGGCAACAGCGACGAGCGTTCCGAGCGTGAGCACGCCTACCTGGACCTGTTCCGGGAGCAGCGTGTGAACGGGGTGCTCGTCACGCCGGTCGACGGCGACCTGGAACGGCTGGAGCGCCTGCGCAGCGGAGGCGTCCACGTCATCCTCGTGGACCATGAGGACCCGGCAGGCGGCTTCGCCTCGGTGTCGGTCGACGATGTCGAGGGCGGCTACCTCGCGGTGTCGCACCTCCTGTCGATCGGACGCCGGCGGATCGCCTACGTGTGCGGACCACTCACGTTCCGGCAGGTCGCCGACCGTCTCGAGGGCGCGCGGCGGGCCGTGGCCGAGATTCCGGATGCCGCGCTCGAGGTCGTCGAGATGCCCGCGCTCTCGGTGCTGCAGGGTCGTGCGGCCGGCGAGACCCTGCGCGCGCGGCCGGCGGCAGAGCGCCCCGACGCCGTCTTCGCCGCCAACGATCTGCTCGCCGTGGGAGCGCTGCAGGCGTTCACCCTGATGGGCGACGTGCAGGTGCCCCGCGACATCGCCCTCATCGGATACGACGACATCGACTTCGCGTCGGCGACCGTGGTGCCGCTCAGCTCGATTCGCCAGCCCGCTCATCTGATCGGGCACACGGCAGTCGAACTCCTGCTGAGCGAGCTCGACGAAGAGGACGGCGGCCACGAGCGGACGGTGCGCTTCCGGCCCGAGCTCGTGGTGCGGGAGTCCACTGCCGGCTGACGAGCGGATGACGGGAGCAGGTCGCGCTTGAAGGCCGAGCGCGGCACGACGCTGTCCCACGGGTTCGCCGCGAGCGACAGCTCAGCTCGGCCCTGGACCGCGCCCGACCAGTTCTGCGGGAGGCGGCGGGAAGGGCCCACCCGGGTAGAGCTGATTGGCGACGCCCTGGATCTCGCGGGCGATCGGGAGACGGATCGTCGAGAGTGCGCGCCCGTTGTGCCACGCCCGGAAGACGTCGCCCTTCCCGATGGCGTTGCCCGCCCACACAGCCGTCGTCACGCGGGTGCTGGATTCCACCAGCCACGTCTGGATCTGCTCGTGCGTGCCCGTCTTGCCCAGCATCGGCGTGCCGTCGTTCGGGTTGCCCGCCGATCCGGTGCCGCCGGGGACCATGACGCCCTGCAGAGCGAACGCTGTCGCGGCCGCCACTTCGGGGCTGATCGCCTGCGAGCACCGGTCGCCGGGAACCGGCAGCTCGTCGCCGTCGGCGTTGACCACGCGCTCGATCGCGCGCGGAATGCAGTAGGCGCCGTTGTTCGCGACCGTGGCGAATGCTCCCGCCATGGCTACCGGCGCGATCTCGTTCGTGCCGATGATCGCTGCGGCGCCGTCGATGTCCACCGGCGCACCCGAGCCGCGTGTCACCCCCATGCGGGTGGCGACCTCCTCGATGTCGCACAGGTCGAGTCGTTCCGCCATGCCGAGGAAGCCGCTGTTCAGCGATTGCGCGGTGAACTGCATCGGCGTCCCGGTGTAGCCGGGGACGTTGCTGAAATTGCGGACGACGTGGTTCTCTCGGTTGATCCAGGTGCCGTCGCAGCGGTCTTGCAGACGAGGTATGACGCGCAGGCTGCCGTCGACGGGCTCGAAAAGCGAACGCCCCTTCTCGAGCCAGTCGACGAGCGTGAACAGCTTGAACGTCGAACCGGTCTCGAATCCACCCGAGACGCCGTGCACCGCATCCCCCGCATACACGAGCGACGTGTACACCGGATCGGTGGCGGCGAGGTCGGCATCCTCCGTGAAGCGGTTGTTCTGGCTGATCGCGAGGATGCGCCCTGTGCCCGCTTCGATGCTGATCGACGCGGACCCGAAGGCCATACCCGGAACGCTCTCGGGAGCGTTCCGCCGCATCGCGTCCTGCGATGCGGTCTGCAGCCGCCAGTCCAGCGTCGTGTAGATGTTCAGCCCCTCGCGAGTCAGCGACTGCTGCCGCTCCGCCGAAGTCCCGCCGAACGCGGCTGCGTAGTCCGGGTCGGACCTTACGGTGTTGACCACGTACTGGCAGAAGAAGGGTGCGGACGTCGCGGCGCAGCCTGTCAGCGCTGGCTGGATCTTGGGGACGATCGGCTCGATCGCCGCCGCCACGTACTGCTCGTCGGTGATTTGCCCGTCCTCGTGCATCCGGTCGAGCACGTAGAGCTGTCGTCCCTTCGTCGCGCTGTAGGCGTCGCCGGCGGCGAGGTACTGCTCCGCTGTGATCGTGCCGTCGGCGAGCAGGTTGTCCAGGCCCTCCAGCGTCCCAGGCGTGACGTCATCGACGGTGCCGTCGGCGGCGTTGTTATAGGCGCTTCCGTCGGCGGCGATGATCGAGCCGGTCTTGCGATCGATACGGAACGTGTTGGGGTTCTGCACGACGCCGGCGAGCGTCGCAGCCTGACCCAGCGTGAGGGTCGCCGCGGTGGCGCTGAAGTAGTAGCGCGCCGCCGCTTCGATCCCATAGGTGGTGCCGCCGAAGTTGGCGATGTTCAGGTAGCCCAGCAGGATGTCGTTCTTCGAGTACTCCTGCTCGATTTGAACGGCGTAGCGGATCTCCTGGAGCTTGCGCTGGTAGCCCTCGACACCGCTCGCTCGCGTCGCGTTCAGCCAGCAGGCTTGCAGCACCTCGTCGCGGCTCTGCGTCTCCGTCTCGACGGCGTCTCGCTCGCAGCGCTGCACCAGGACGTTCTTCACGTACTGCTGGCTGATCGATGAGCCGCCTTGGACTGTGCCGCCTTGCGCGTTGGTGAGGAACGCTCGCGTCGTGCCGAGGAGGTCGACGCCGCCGTGCTGGTAGTAGCGGGGATCCTCGGACGCCAGAATCGCGTCGTACATGATGGGTGCGATCTGGTCGAAGGTGACCGGAACGCGGTTCTGATCGTAGAACGATGTGAGCTCGACGTCCGCTCCGGTCGCGGGGTCGCGCGCGTAGATGGTCGTCGGCAGCATCAGGCGATCGATCTCGAGGTAACTCGGCATGCCGTCGAACAGCGAGACGGCTCTGCTCGCCGCATGTCCCGAGATCGCCAGGACCGGGGTGAGGGGAGCGACCACCACGATTCCCGCGATGACGCTGAGAACCACGAGGCCGACGAGTCCGCCGAGCACCCCGGCGGCTGTGCGGGTGTAGCGCGGCAGGCCCGCGACCTGCGGAGAAACCTCTGGTGACGGCTTCACGGCAGCTTCCGATCAGCGGTGGGAGAAAGCATGGCACTCCGCGGTCCATTCCGCCATGGGTGCGCTCACCGAGATTCCGGATGCCGCAGTCGAGGTCCATGCAGGGTGCACATGACGCCCGATCGACCCTCCGGCGGTCCCTTCGGGACGAGCGGAGATCGCCCGCCGGCACGACTCCTCGCTCGGCTACACTGCAGATGAATTCATATTGGAATGGATCTGCACACCGTATGGTTACGCAATTTGGCGGATCCTCGCCGGGAACCCCGACCGACCGCTACTGGGAGAGCACTCGTCCCGGAGCGGGCCGGCGCGCACCGCGTGCGGATGCGCACAGCGACGCGCGCACGCAGAGCCTGAACGGCACCTGGCGCTTCCGTCTTTCGCCGACCGCCGCGGGAACGGGCGACGGTTGGCTGGCCTCAGACTTCGACGACACGCTGTGGGATGCGATGCCGGTGCCCTCGCACTGGGTGCTCGAGCGGTTCACTCCGCTCGCCGGCGGCCCCGCGCGCCGCATGCTCGGCACCGAGGAGGGACCGCTCTACACGAACACCGCGTACCCGATCCCGCTCGATCCGCCGCGCGTGCCGGCCGAGAACCCGACCGGCGACTATCGACTGGTCTTCGATGTCGCCGACGACTTCGGGCACGCGGTGCTGCGCTTCCAGGGGGTCGACTCGTGCGCGAAGGTGTGGCTCAACGGCCTGGAGCTCGGCTGGTCGATGGGCAGCCGGCTGCCGTTCGAGTTCGATGCGCCGGTCCGCCCCGGGCGCAACGTGCTGTGCGTGCGCGTGCACCGCTGGTCGTCGGGCACGTACCTCGAGGACCAGGACATGTGGTGGCTCCCGGGCATCTTCCGCGACGTCGAGCTGCTCTCACGCCCCGACGGGGCGATCGACGACCACTTCGTGCACGCCGACTTCGACGCGGCGACGGGCATGGGAACGCTGCGAGTGGATGCCTCGACCCCTTCGACCGTCGAGATCCCCGAGCTCGGCATCCGCATGCCCGCCGGGGAAGCCGTCACCGTGCCGGTGCACCCGTGGAGCGCCGAGAGCCCGCGGCTGTACCGCGGCTCGCTCACCTCGGCGGGTGAGTCGGTCGAGCTCGCTGTCGGCTTCCGCCGCGTGGAGATCGTCGACGGCGTCCTCATAGCGAACGGCCGGCCGGTCACCTTCCACGGTGTCAATCGGCACGAGCACCACCCCGACACCGGGCGCACGCTCGATCGCGAGACGATGATCCGCGACATCGTGATGATGAAGCGCGCCAACATCGACGCCGTGCGCACCAGCCACTACCCGCCGCATCCCGAGTTCCTCCGGCTGTGCGACGAGTACGGGCTGTGGGTCGTCGTCGAAGTCGATCTCGAGACGCACGGGTTCATCTACGCCGGATGGGAGTGCAATCCGCCCGCCGAGCCCGCGTGGCGAGACGCACTCATGGATCGCCTGCGCCGCACCGTCGAGCGGGACAAGAACCGCCCGAGCGTCGTGGTGTGGTCGCTGGCGAACGAGAGCATGACGGGCGACACGTTCGGCGAGATGCGACGGTGGCTCGACGAGCGAGATCCGTCGCGTCCGGTGCTGTACGAGCGCGACCCCAGCTACAAGGACTCCGACTTCTACTCGCTCATGTACCCGTCCCTCGAGCTGCTCGAGAAGATCGGGCGCCGCGAAGAGCCGCGCGGCGGTCGTCTCAGCATGCACGGCATGGTCGTGGACGAGTCCGGCGTCGCGCCGTTGCCCGAGGGCGTCGCCGAGACCGACGAGACGCGGCGTCGCGGGCTGCCGTTCCTCCTCGTCGAGTATGCGCACGCCATGGGCAATGGTCCGGGGTCGCTGCAGGACTACTGGCGCATCATCCGCGCGCACGACCGGCTGTGCGGGGCCTTCGTGTGGGAGTGGATCGACCATGGATTCTCGGCGACCACGGCCGACGGCATCCCGTTCACGATGCACGGCGACGACGTCGACTACGACCCGCGCGGCGGCCGCTTCAGTCTGCACGGGCTGGTGTTCAGTGACCGCACCCCGACTCCGGGACTGATCGAGCTGGCGAAGGCGCACGAGCCGATCTCGATCGAGGTACTCGGTCACTCGGTGTACATAGTGAACAACCGACATTATGTGGATGCGTCGGATGCGGTGTTCCGCTGGGTGGTGGAGGCGGACGGTGCACGGTTCGCGGGCGGCGTGCTCGACGTTCCGCCGGTAGCGGCGGGCGAGTCGGTCGAGATCGCGATTCCGGATGCTGCGACCGCTGTCCACGGTCACGCCGACGCCGTGCTGACCGTGGAGGCGGCGCTCGCCGCCGACACCGGCTGGGCGCCCGCCGGCCATGTGCTGGCGTGGGGTCAGCGCGTGCTCACGGACGCCGGTGCGCCCGCGTCGGCCGCGGGCGTTGACGGCGGCACCCGTGAGAAACCGCGCGCAGGTTCAGAAACCCCGCATCCGGGGGTGCCTCAACGTCCGCATGGTTTCTCGACCTCGACCATTCGCCTCGGCGCGGGCGAGTTCGATCCGGTGACCGGGCGGCTCGTGCGACTCGGAGACCTCGAGATCGACGGTCCGGTGCTCGACCTGTATCGGGCGCCGACCGAGAACGACCACGGCCAGGGAGCGCTCAACGACCTGGCATCGGTGTGGCGCAAGACCGCGCTCGACCGGCTTCTGCACCGCGTCGACGCCCTCGAGACCGACGGCGATCGGATGGTCGTCCGCGGTCGCACCGCACCGCGCACGCATCCCCATGGTGTCGACTGGACGATGACGTGGACAGCCGACGGCGACGGCCTCACCCTCGACGTCGCCGTCGATTTCGTCGGACCGTGGAGCGATACCCCGTATCTGCACCGCGACATCTGGGTTCCGCGGCTCGGCCTGCTGTTCGCGCTCCCGGGCGGCGTCCAGCGTGAGCTGCCCGCCGAATCGCGGCGCCAACCGCAGGAACACGGCGGTCAGGATGCGCAGAAGGTGCCCGTGCGCGACGAGCGCGACATCCCCGTGCTCCATTGCGGGCAGCACGCGTGTGAGCACGCGCGAGGCTCGTGCGGCGACTTCTTCCACCGTCTCGCCCGGCGTGCTCCCGCGCACCACACCGTGGGTGAAGGCGCTCCAGTTGTAGCCGAGGTCGTGACGGATCTCGCGGGTCGTGCGCCCTTCGTAGCCGCCGTAGTCCCACTCGACCAGGAGCGGATCGACCTCGGCGCGCAGGCCGGCCAGCTCCGCGGTTCGCAGTGCACGGCGCAGCGGCGAGGCCAGCACGAGCGAGAAGTCGTAGCCCGCGACGAGCCGGCCGGCATTGCGGGCGAGGTCCTCGCCACGAGCGGTGAGCGGAATGTCGGTGAGACCGGTGTGCCGGCCTTCTCTCGACCATTCCGTCTCGCCGTGGCGCAGGAGCACCAGCTTGCCCGACGGATCGGCGGGGGCGGGGCGATCGGGGAGCTGATCAGCGGTGGCCACACGGTAACCGTAGTGTCTCGTCGTGGCGCCGCGACCACGCGTCGACACACGCCCCGTGGTGCCTGGGGCGTCTGACGGAGACTCGCACCACCGTTGCGCGCCTCGTGGAATGGAAGGGACGCGCTCGCCGGGGCTCCGAGTGCAGCCAGGCTTCCCTCCCCGCGACCGGATCGACCTGCGGTACCGGCTTGTCCGTGCGGTCGGCCACGAGGGGGAGGACAGTTCTGCGACGACCCGGGCGCTAGGCGGCCGGGCGGAATCTTCGAGGAGGCGGCTGCAGGTCGCCCCAGGCATAGCGGCGCGCGAGGCGGGCGGGTAGCGCAACGGGTTCGCCGCCGTTCGGCGGACGAAGCAAGAAGTCGTTCTTTCCGTCACGGGTGATGCGCCACGCGCCGTGATGGAGCTGCATGTGGTGCCAGCGACACAGCAGGATCCCGCGGTCGATATCGGTACGGCCGCCTTCGCTGTACGGGTCAATGTGATGCGCTTCGCAGTACGAGGCAGGTCGATCGCAGTCCCTCCACCGGCACCCACCGTCGCGGATTGCGAGAGCAACGCGCTGTTTCGCCGTGAACAGGCGGGCCTCGCGGCCGAGGTCGAGGGGGTTGCCCCGCTCGTCGAGCGTGCATGTCATCGTGCCGGTGTCACAGGCCTGCCGCGCGACGAGCCAGCCGGGAAGCGTCGTGTCGCTGTCTTCGAGCAGTGCAACGGCCGGGCGGCCCCCGGTCGCGTCGGCGAGCACACCGGCCGTCGCGACGATGCGGATCCCCGCCTTCCGCGTGCCGAAGACGGTCTCGGCGTCGGCGAGCGCTCCGGCGCGGAGCACGTCGAGCATCAGGTCGTAGGCGAGCTGATCGTTGGTTCGCGGGTCGGTGGCGAGCTCTTCAGCGCGGGCCTTCTCGTCGGGGTCGACGAATCGCGGGCCGCCACGGCGAGGACGCAGGGCGGTGTCGATGATGGCCTCGATCCACGCACCGCCCTCGTCTTCGAACGTGAAGCTGCCGTGACGGATGCCGTCGCGATCGGTCCACCGGCGGAACGCACGTGCTTCGAAGCGCTGCTCGAACCGGAGCTCGGCACCCGCCGGGTCGAGCAGATCGCGAATCGTGCGCGCCGCCGACGCCAGCTCTTCGACGGTGCGCTGCGAGGCCTCGTCGATGAGCTGAACGGCGGCCGTCGCCCATGCCGTCCACCCCTCGATCGCCCGGCCTGCGGACCCAGCGTCGGGCGCGCCGTCGGCGGTCGGATCGTCGGTTGCCGGCCCGTCGTCGACGGGCGGCTCGCCCAGTCCGCGGTAGATCGCGTCGTGCTGCGCCGACGTGAGCGTCCCGGTCATCAGCGCGTCACCGAGCACCGCATGCCAGGGTCGCCGGGCGGCTGCGGTCTGCGCGCTCGTAGGCGCTCCGGCATCCGTCTCGTCGTCGACGGGCGCCTCCCCCGCGATCTTCGCGTGATCGTCGGCGAAGTCGCCTGCTTCGACGGGCACGAGCCCCGCCGCGAGGGCTTCGCCCAGGCGCACTTGCTTGGCCGCGTCTGCGCGGGTCGAGCCGGTGAGGTCCTGGATCAGCGACACGGTCGAGCGGTGCCCGCGCTTCTGAGCCAAGCCGCCGTGGCCGGCGTCACGGGTGGAACGAGAGGCCACTGCACCGGATGCGGCGATCCGCACGCATTCTCCGCCACGCACGAGCGCGCTGGCGTGCTCGATGAGCGCCAGCACATCCTCATCGGCTATACGCTGCGCGACGACGGGGATGTCGACGGCCTCGACATCGTCCCCGACCACTGCGCGCAGCGCGTCGAGCGCCGCTTGCAGCTCGGAGAAGAATGTCATACTTCATCATGACACCGGCCCCCGACATTCGTATTTCTCAACGAACAAGGTGGGCAACCGGGTCAGAAACCGAACGACAACAGACTCGACGCCCGTCCGTCACGGATCGCCTGGAGGGCGAGCTTCTCGTAGTCGGGCACCCGCTCGGGCAGCGCGTCGAGGTCGAACCATGCGAGTTCGGCGCACTTGTGCGGTTCGAGGATCTGGGGCTCGCCCGTCCACGAATCGCACGTGAAGAACCAGTCGACCCGCTGCTCGCGCGGTTCCGCGGTGCCGTCGGTGCGCTGCATGACCGTGGAAGCCTTCACGCCGGCGGGCTCGACGAGGACGCCCAGCTCCTATCGCGCCTCACGGATCGCGGCGTCCACGGCCGTCTCGCCGAGCTCGATGTGACCGGCGGCGCCGGCGGTCCAGTAGCCGTCCATGTAACCGGTGTTGTGCCGCAGCTGCAGGAGCACCGCGCCCGAGCGCAGCAGGAAGACATAGGAAGCGGGCACGAGAGAGACGCGAGTCATGGCGAAGAAACCATACAGCCTGCTCGACCGGTCGCCCTCAGGTGCCGAGCGCCGCCACGTCGGTGAAGAGCGTGTCGGCGCCCACCTGGCCGCCCTTCAGCAACAGCTCCAGCCCGTCCAGGGCAGGGTCGGAAGCGTGGGCGCGCAGCAGCACGACATTGCCCCACGGATTCGCCGCGATCGAGAGCGAGTCCACGCCGAGCAGTCGCGTGACGCGGCTGGACGTGTCGCCTCCGCAGACGATGACCCGCCGGGTCGCGCCGTTGCGGACGGCGGTGGAGACGACGGATGCCGCGGCCTCCGCGATCGCCTCGAGCACCGGTCCCGCCGTGGCCGAGGTCGTGTCTGCGTCGTCCGAGGTCAGCACCACTCCACGCCCCGACCTCAACGCCGCGACGACCTCGTCGATCGTCGGACCCAGGTTCGCCGCCCCGAGTGGGAGTGGCCGGACCTGCCAGCCGGCGGCGGCCGCGGCATCCGCTTGTCGTCTGGTCTGCGCGGAACGGCTGCCCGACACCACGAGGACCGGGCCGGACGCGGGTGTCGACGTCGGCAACGCGGCCGCCGCACCGGGCGCCGCCGCCGCGATCCCGTGCGACAGTCCGCCCGAGCCGATGGCGAAGATCGGCGAGGGCAGTGCCTGCAGCGCCGCTCCCACGGTCACGAGGTGCTCGTCGGTGAGCGCATCGAGGACGAGCGCCGCCTCGGGCGCCCCGCGCAGACGGCTCGCCAAGTCGTCGTAGGCCACGAGCGGCACCGAGCCGAGGGCAAGCGAGGTCTGGCGGCCGAGGTGGACGGCGAGGTCGGCCTCGGTCATCGGCGTCGAGGGATGCGTCGACATCGTCGGCTGCCGATCGAGGCGATACACGACGCCGCGCTCCGCCGCGAAGTGCTGCCCGAACAGCGTGTACCGCCCGAAGTCCGGCTGGGCGAAGAGCATCGGGATGGGGCGCTCGCCGAACACTTCACGCCCGAGCTCGATGACCCGGCCGAGGCTGCCGACGGTCGGGGCGGAGTCGGCCGTCGAGCACGCCTTGTACTGGACGATCCGGGGCGCGAGGGCGTGAAACGCCTCGAGCACGGGGCGCAGCTCGGCCTCCATGGCGTCCGGATCCAGCGAGCGCGAGATGCCCGCCACACCCACCACATCGACCTCTGACGCGGCGCGGCGCAGAGCCGCGGCATCCGGGATCGTCGTGAACAGCCGCCCCGTCCACCCGCGCCGCGCGAACTGCAGCAGCGCGTCGACGCTGCCGGTGAAGTCGTCGCCGTAGAACGCGACGATCTCGCCGGAGCGACGGGCGGGTTCAGACACGGACGGGTCCGAACAGCTCGGTTGCGCGGCGCAGAGCCGCCGAGCGCTCCACGGCGACGTCGACACTCTCGCCCTGGGCCGCCGAGGCCCACGCATCGCGCATGCTCGCGACCCCGGCTGCCGCGCCGTCGGGATGACCGTGGATGCCGCCACCGGCGAGCACGAGCAGGTCGGTCGTCCCCACCGCGGAGTACGTCGCGTGCGCGAGGCCGCCCCACTGACCGGACGACAGCACGGGCACCGTCGGTGTGAGCCCCAGCAGGGGCTCGCGGACCGCGGCGATGGAGTCGAGCACCTGGTCGTCCGTCTCGTAGAACTTGTTGCTGATGCCGTTGGTGTGCAGGTGGTCGGCGCCCGCGAGACGGGCCAGCTTCTGCCACGCACGGAACCCTATCCCGACCTGGTCCGACCGACCGAACGCGCCGAACATCGCGCGATGCCCGTGGATCGGCACGGCCGCGTGGCTGCGAAGGAACTCGAGCCCCGAGATCCCGACCAGGTTGATGCATGCCATGACGCACGTGCCACCCGCCTCGACGACGAGATCGTGATTGGCCTCGAGGCGGCCGATGTCGTCCGTGATGTTGAAGGCGTACATCGGCTTGCGCCCGGTGCGGTCGGCATAGCGCTCGAGCACCGGCATCACCGCTCTCACGCGCTCGGCCAGGGGAGCGCTCGGGCCGTTGCCCTGCAGCTCGTCGTCCTTGATGAAGTCGATGCCGGCTTCGGCGAGCTCGCCCACCACCTCGGCGAGGTCATCGGGGGCGAGGCCGATGCTGGGCTTGACGATCGTGCCGATCATGGCGCCGTCGGGCCGGCCCAGCAGGCGGCGGGTCCCGTCGACACCGAAGGCCGGCCCGGCGTAGCGCTCCGCGAATGCCGGGGGCAGATCGATGTCGACGAGCTTGATCGCCGAGAGCTCTTTGATCTCGAAGAGGTTGCCGGCGACGGCGGCCAGCAGATTGGGCAGCGACGGCCCGAAGTTGTCGAGCGGGAACCGCAAGCGGACCACGGCACGGCGGCGCTGCGACGGGTCGCCCACGGCTCCGGGCAGCGGCGACGACCCCGTCAGCGGGACTTCTTCGATGGACTCCACCTGGGCGGCGAAACGGGCCCGCAGGTCGTCGGACTCGCGCTCGACGCGAACGAACGTGCCGGTGGACTGCTCGCCGGCGAGTACCTCGGCGGCATGCCGCAGCGGCAGCGAGGTCTCGATGACGTAGGTCGCGAAGACGTGCTGGCCCGTCAGCCGCTGACCGTTCGGTCCGGCCCCGCTCATCGCCACACCAGCGGGAGCCAGACCGACATCTCGCCCGCACCCCGGTTGCCCCATGCGTAGTAGGGGACGAGGCGGACGGTCGCCGTGCCGAGCTCGGTCTCGGCGAGGTCATCGTAGAGCGCATCGTCGTCGGCGCCGGGCAGCACGGCGATCTCGGTCTCGAGCGCGATGACCCGGTGCCCCGCGATCTCGGTCTCGATCGGAGTGAAGGTCGCGCCGCGGCGCAGCGCCGCCTGCTCGAGCACGACGCCGTCGGGAAGATCGGCGCTCTCGAGGCAGTACACCACAGGCCCGCGGCGCACGGCGACCTGATTGGTGGCCTCCTCCGCGAGGCGGTGGGCACGCAGGACCCGGACCGGCAGGGGGAGCGTGAGCTGGATGACATCGCCCTCGCGCCACTCGCGATCGATCCGTGTGTAGGTCCCCGGCGCGGTGACCTCCACCGGGTCGCCGTTCACGGTCAGCGTCGCGCCGGAGGACCAGCCGGGGATGCGGAGGTGGAGCGGGATGCCGCCAGCTGCACCTTCGACGGTCCAGGTGATCGTCTCGGCCCAGGGGTAGTCGCCGTCCTCACGGAGCGCGAGGGCGCGACCGTCCTCGGTGGCGACATCGACGCGGCCCCCGCCATAGAGGTGGAGGTACAGCCCGTCATCGCCGAGCGACGCGGCGCGCTCGTGGAACCGTGCCAGCGTGCGCGCGATGTTCGGCGGGCAGCAGAAGCAGCTGAGGTACGACTCGCGCAGGCGCTCGTCCGAGGGCGGCGGTTCGGGCGTCGGGTGGATCGCCGTGTCGCCCGGGCGGCGCAGCGGGTAGGGCAGGTCTCGCACCTGGCGGAGCGGGTTGGTGTAGAAGTACTCCGATCCCGCGAGGCTGATGCTCGAGAGCAGGCTGTTGAAGGAGATCTGCTCGATGACGTCGGCGTACTTCGCGTCGCCGGTGAGCGACAGCATCCGCTCGCTCCAGAAGATCATGCCGATGTTGGCGCACGATTCGTTGTGGGCGGTGGTCTGCGGCAACTGGTAGGCGCGGCCGTAGGCCTGATGCACGCGGCTGATCTGGTCCTGCCACGGCGAGCCGTCGGGCGAGGCGCCGTCGTAGAGGGCGCCGCAGCCGCCCGTGATGTAGAGCTTCGTGTCGATCACGTCATGCCACAGCCGCTCCAGCACCCCGACCAGCTCGGAGTCGCCGTTCTCGACGACGAGATCGGCAAGTCCCGCGTAGAGGTAGTTCGCGCGCACGGCGTGCCCGGCCACCACCGTCTGCTCGCGCACCGGCAGGCGATCCTGGTTGTCGTCGCCGCCCTGGAAGTCGTCGCGAACGCGCACGAAGGCCTCGGCCAGGCGCAGGTAGCGCTCTTCGCCGGTCGCGCGGTACAGCTCGATCACGGCCATGTAGTGCGACGGGCAGATCGCGCTGCGAGCGAGCTCGACGGGCTTGTTCGTGGCGAGGTCTTCGAGGAACGATGCCGCCTTGCGCGCCGCGTCGAGCAGGGTGGTCGAGCCGGTCACCTCGTAGTGGCGGACGCCGGCGGTGATGAGGTGACCGAGGTTGTACGTCTCGAAGTGGAAGCGGTCGGCGAGCGCCACCGCCGGTTCCTCGGCCTGCCGAAGGGCCTGGTTGCGGGCCGAGATGATCGTCGGGGTGTGAAGGTAGCCGTCGTCGCGCTGCACCGAGGCGATGAGCGAGGCGATCTGCTCGATGCGCGCCCCGAGTTCGGGGTCCGGGTCGGTCTCGAGTCGCGCGATCGCGGCCTCGAGCCACTTGTAGAAGTCGCCGTCCATGAAGGGCGGTCCCTCGTGGCTGCCCTGCTCGAGTCCCGCGGCGATGCGGAAGTTGGCCAGTCCCGGGCTGACGGCGGGGTCGCTGAGCGAGGACCAGATCTGGGGAATCGTGACGTCCCGGGTGCGATCGTGCACCTCGCCCCAGAAGCCGCTGGTCCACCGCGCGCTGTCGGCGCCGAGGGGTCGCAGACGGGCGTGGGCCCGCAGCGCTGTCGTGGCGGTCATGAGGGGATTCCTTCCAAGTGGCGTCAGGTCACTGTAGTCACGATTTGAGCATGAAGTGAATAGAATTTCAACACTGAGTGTTGACACACCCTGCAATGGTGCCTACTGTCGTGCTCGTACCTTTCACCCGCATGGCCGTCGTCAAGGAGGACGCTATGAACACCCGCAGCAGCAACCGCCGCCGCACCCTCGCCGCAGTCGGCATCGCTCTGGCCGCCGTCATGCCCCTTGCGGCGTGCGCCGGCGGCTCCGGCGGCACCGGCTCTGGAGGCGAGGGTGGCTCCGGCGGCTCCGATCCCGAAGCCTTCACCGTCATGACCGCCAACGAGAACCCGGTTCTCGAAGAGCAGCTCGACGCGCTCGCCGCGGGGGCCTGCAAGGCCGAGAACGAGGCGCTCCCGCTCGAGCACCAGAAGGTCGCACAGGCAGACACCGTCCAGAAGGTCACGCTGCTGGCCAGCCAGGATGCGCTCCCGACCCACACCATCGCCGGCACTGCGCTGATCCGTCCCGACGGCGACCTGGGCGCTGCCGGGCTGGTGGGTGACCTGAAGACCGCTCTCGAGGGCGCCGACGCGTGGGACAACGTTCTTCCGGCCGCGGCATCCACCGTCGAGCAGGTCTACGGCGGCTTCGTCTCGATGCCGTACCAGTACAACATCGAGGGCATCTTCTACAACAAGCAGATCTTCGCCGACAACGGCATCGAAGAGCCGCAGACCTGGGACGACCTCGTCGAGGCGTCCGGCGCGCTGCAGGATGCCGGCGTCGTGCCGATGACCGAGGCCGGTGCCAACGGATGGCCTCTGACTCGCATCATGGGCATGTACATCTTCCGCAACATCGGCCCTGACGCGATGGCTGCCATCCGCGACGGCGATGCGAAGCTCACCGACCCCGAGTACGTCGCCGGCGCGCAGGCGCTGGCCGACTACGCCGAGGCGGGCTATTTCGGCGAGGGCTTCTCGACGCGCGACGGCGACACCTCGTCGAACATGTTCCTCACCGGTGAGGCGGCGATGACCTACGACGGCACGTGGCTGCTCAGCGCCATCAACGACCCGGGGCGCAACCAGATCGGCGGCGAGAACGTGGGCTTCATGCCCTTCCCCGCGGTGGACGGCGGCGAGGGCTCGATCGACCAGTACCCGGCCAACGCGGGCGCGCCGATGATCGTCAACGCCAAGGAGTTCGGCCCGAAGGTCACCGACTGGATCAGCTGCATCGCCGAGAACTACGGTCAGCAGGCGCTCCAGGACGCCGGCGTCATCTCCGGCTTCGCCGTCAACGGCGAGGTCACCGACATCTCTGAGAACACCGCGGAGATCCAGGAGCGCATCGCCGGCATCGAAGAGACGACGCTGTGGTTCGAGGCCCTCTTCGACCCGAAGAGCAACTCGCTCGCCTCGACCAACGTGACGCTTCTCACGACCGGTCAGATGAGCCCCGAGGACTACATGGCCGAGCTGCAGGCGAGCATCGAAGCCAACGGCTGATCCGGATCTGAACCACCGGCCTCCCGGGCCTAGGCTCGGGAGGCCGGTCCTTCGAAAGAAAGCCCCCGCCTGATGAACTCGATCTTCGGCGATCGCAAGACGATCATCATCCTGCTGGCACCCGCCCTCCTGCTCTACACGCTCCTCAAGGTCGTTCCGGTCCTCTGGTCGTTCGGCCTGTCGTTCTTCGAGGGCAACACCCTCCGTGGTTTCGACTGGGTCGGGCTCGAGAACTTCGCCACGTTCTTCACCGACGGGGCGGCGCTGCAGTCGATGTGGGTCAGCGTCTTCTTCGCGATCGTCGCGACGATCGGCCAGGTCGCCCTGGGATACGGGCTGGCGCTGCTCTACGTCTTCGTCCTGCGCAAGGGATCGTCGTTCATCCGCACGATCGTGTTCTTCCCGGCGATCCTGCCGACCGTCGCCGTCGCATTGCTGTTCAAGAGCTTCGTCGCGGTGGGCGACAACCAGGGTCCCGTCAACGACATCATCAACTTCTTCGGCGGCGAGAGCGTCGAGGTGCTCGCCTCGACGGTCGGCACCATGTCGACTGCGATCGTCATGACCCTGTGGGGGTCGATGGGGTTCTACGCGATCCTGCTGTACGCGGGGCTGCTCGACATCCCCGAAGAGATCATCGAGTCGGCCCGCCTCGACGGCGCGAACGGACTGAAGCTGGTGCGGCACATCGTGCTGCCGCTGTCGCTGCCGATCCTGCTGTCGTCGATCATCTTCAGCCTCAATGCCACTCTCAAGGTGTTCGACAGCCTGCTCGCCCTGAACGGCGGCGGACCGGGTACCTCCACGGCGCCGCTCACCCTGTACATGTACCGCACGGCGTTCGAATACGCCGAGTACGGCTACGGCTCGACCATCGCACTCGTGCTGACGCTGCTGTGCCTGGTGTTCACGCTGGCGATCTTCCGATCCTCGCGACGGAAGGCGGAGGTCTGACATGACGACGACGATGACGACAGATGCCCCGGCCACGGTCGCCGTGCCGACCCGGCGCAAGCCCGCACGCAGCCCGGGACACCGCAAGGCGCTGCGGCTGGTGCGGCGGATCCCGGTCTGGCTCCTGGTCGCGGTGCTCATGGTGGTCGTGCTGTACCCGCAGGTGTGGATGGTGCTCGGCTCGTTCAAGACGCAGGCCGAGTTCCTGTCGAACCCGGCGCTGTCGCTGCCCGAGACATGGCAGTTCGACAACTACATCTCGGCGCTGACCAACGGCAACGTCGGCCAGAACTACCTCAACAGCATCATCGTGACGATCCCGTCGGTGCTGCTGATCGTCTTCATCGGCGTCGCCGCAGGGTACGCGCTCGAGGTCATGATCTGGAAGGGCCGCAACGGCACCCTCCTCTACATCCTCGCGGGCATCATGGTGCCGGGGCAGATGATCCTGGTGCCGCTGTTCATCGTGTACTTCCGCATGGGCATCACCGACTCGCTGCTGCCGCTGATCATCACGTACACCGTGATGGGCCTTCCGCTGACGACGTTCCTCATGGCGACGTACTTCCGATCGGTGCCGAGAGAGATCTTCGAGGCGGCGACGGTCGACGGCTCGGGACCGCTGCGCTCCTTCTTCGTGATCGGCGTGCCGATGATGAAGAACGCCATCCTCACCGTCGGCCTCGTGCAGTTCTTCAGTGTGTGGAACGACCTGCTCATCGCGCTGACGTTCACCACTCGTCCCGAGCTCGCGACCATCCAGGTGGGGCTGCTGAGCCTCAGCGATGAGTACGGCTCGACGCAGTACGGACCGCTGTTCGCGGCGGTGAGCATCAACATCGTGGTGCTGCTGATCGTCTTCCTCGTCCTGAACAAGAAGATCATGGCCGGCATGGCCGGCGGCGCCCTCAAGGGCTGAGAGAGCTGAAAGGCTGGTGGCATGTCCGCCGACGCACCCCGTATCGCCTTCGTCCACACCGGCGCCGTCGTGATCCCGCCCGTCGCCGAACTCGCGCGCGAGCACCTGGCGGGCGCGACCACCGTGAACTACCTCGACGACAAGATCGTGGCCGATCTGGGCGACCCGCGCCGCGCAGCATCCGTCCCTGAACGGCTCACCGATCTTGTGAAGGCCGCGAAGAGCGCGGGGGCGGATGTCGTCATGCTCACGTGCTCGTCGATCTCGCACCTGGCCGCGCCCACGGCCGAGTCCGTCGGCATCCCCGTGCTGCGCATCGATGAGGCGATGGCGGATGCTGCGGTCCGCACCGGCGACCGGGTGGCGGTGCTGGCAACCCTGCCGACGACCCTCACACCGACCCTCGGCCTGCTGCGCGAACGCGCCGAGCTCGCTGGACGTTCGCCTGAGTTCGTGAGCGAGGTGATCGAGGGAGCGTTCGAGGCCGTCTCCGCAGGCGACCGCCCGACGCACGACCGGCTCGTCGCGGCCGCGATCGAGCGCGTCGCGAAGGATGCCGATGTCGTGGTTCTCGCGCAGGCCTCGATGGCGAGTGCGGCCGAGGCCGCGTCGGTCGACGTGCCCGTCCTGACGAGCCTCGAGCCGGGCATCCGTCGCCTGAGCGAGGCCGTCGCGACACTCGCTCGTTGAGCGAGCGAACCGAGACGAAACGCCTCGAGGTCGCCGGAACGTTCGGGGCGTTTCGTCTCGCTCGTTCCTCGCTCGCTCAACGACCGAGTGGGGTCTCGGTCGTTGAGCGAAGGGCGCTCTGGCGCCCGAGACGACACGCGTCGGTCAGCGGCCGGCGAGCTCCTCGGCGGACCGCAGGTCGGTCACGAGCGTCGTGACCCACCCGCCGGCGAGCGCGCCGTGGATCGCCTCGAGCTTGCGCTGGCCGCCGGCGACGCCGACACGGCGGGGGATGCGCATCAGGTTCTCGACGGGGATGGCGATGATGCGGTCGTCGAGCTCGCCGCGCACGAGCGTGCCGTCGGCGCGGAAGATGCGGTGGCAGATGTCACCCACGGCGCCCTGCGCGAGGAGGCCCTCGCGCTCTTCGGTGGCGAACGCGTTGCCGCTGGTGGCGAGCACGTCCGACGGCTCGATGCTGCCGATGCCCATGATCGCCATCGTGAGGTCGTTCCAGTGCTGCGCGACGTCCTGCATCGAGGGATCGCGCAGCAGGCTGTCGCGGATCGCGGGGTCGGCCACGACGCCCGGGGCTTGGACGTAGACGGGCTCGGCGCCGAGCATGCGCGCGAGTTCGCCCAGGATGCGGTTGGAGTGGCTCTGCGCCTCCGGCGCTCCGACCCCGCCCAGCAGCTGCACGACTTCGGTGGCTGCGCGCACGGTGAAGGGGCGCATGCGATCGACCATGGCGAGGATCGTCTGGCTCCACGACGAGACGCCGATGCGCTCGGAGCCCGAGAGCGTCGCCTCGAGATACGCCGCCGCGCCCGCCCCGACCGACGCCAGCAGCTCGCGCTCGTCGGCGTCGGGATCGACGTCGACGACGACGGCCTCCGCGAGGCCGTAGCGCTCCTCGAGCTGTTCTTCGAGCTCGGCGTAGACGCCGGGTGCGACGGTGACGATCGTGCGCACGATGCCGAGGGTCTCTGCACGTTTGAGCAGACGCGAGACCTTCGCCTGTGAGATATTGAGCGCGGACGCGATGTCAGCCTGCCTCACACCGCGTTCGTGGTACATGCGCGCGACCTTGGTGAGCAGGCGCACCTGACCGTCGACGGGGCGGGTGTAGCGGGTCAGTGACACGGTGACTCCGATCGAGGCGATTCCGGATGAGGATTCGCTTACGAAAGGATATTCACTTTGTGCGCGTACGGCTAGACGGAATCCCACCGGTCGCCATACCCGGTCACCGGCTGAAGGCCTCGACGAAGCGGTCGCGGAAGTCCTCCATGCCCCAGACCGGAGCATCCGCCGACGGACGCAGGCCCGCCTCCCATTCCCAGGACTGGACCGCCTCGAACACCGCGTCGTCCTTCGCGATGATCGTGATCGGCACGTCGTATCCCGCGTCCCGGCCGCTCACGATGCGGGCCGGCTGGTGGTCGCCGACCACGATCAGCACGAGGTCCTGCTGCTCGAAGGTCTCGAGGTACGAGAACAGGGCCTCGAGCGAGTACGCCACGGACTCGCCGTAGAGCTCGCGGGCGTGCTCGGGGTCGGTCCATGCCGTGACCGGCGACTCGCCCTCTGCGACCTGGTCCGCGAAGACCGAACCGTCGCCGAGGTCGTCCCACGGCACCATGCGCGGGAGCGGCGTCCAGGGCGTGTGCGACGAGACGAAGTCGATCTCGGCCATGACCGGCTGGGCCCCGTCGAGATCGGACAGATCGTGGAACACCTTCCAGGTGTACTGGTCGGGCATGCGCGCATAGCCGAACGCCGGCCCGCGGTACCCCATGTTCCGGGAGTCGAGCACGGTGTCGAAGCCGTAGAACGCCTCGCCCTCCGGCCACTCCCGCTTGTTGGACGGCACGACCGCCATCGTGCGCCAGCCCGCAGCGTCGAAGAGGCCGGTGATCGTCGAGCGGCCGTGCTCGAGCAGCCGGTCGTAGGTGCGAGGCGAGTCCACGCGCAGGCCGCTCTGCAGCGTCGCATGGGCAAGCCAGCTCACGCCGCCGAGAGTCGGCGACGTGAGGAACGCGCTCCGCGCCGCGTAGCCCTCGCGCTGCAGAGTGCCGGCGCCCTCGTCGAGCGTGCGCGCGATGTCTTCGGTGAACGGCGAGGGCTCAACGGCAACGCGGCCGTAGCTCTCGATGAATGCGATGACGACGTCCTTGCCGGCGAGCCCGGCCATCGGCTGCGCCGGCGGCTCGGATGCCAGCGGATCCGTGGCGAGCGCCCGTTCGAACGCCTGCTGCTCCCGCACGCTGACGGCGGCGCGCTCCGATGCCGCCACCACGACGTCACCGGCGCGGAATGCCGCGACCGGCGTGCCCGCCACGACATGCGAGCCCGCGAGCGAGAAGACGACCCAGGTCGCCGCGAGCGCCGCGATCGCGGCACGCCCGCGCGGACCCTCCCCTCGGACGGCGCGACCGACCCGCAGTGCTGACAGGGCCACGACGACGCCCAGTCCCACGACCGCGGCGGCGATGAGAACGACGACGACGGCCGCGCCGACGGGACCGACGGCGTCCTGGACGACGCCGAAGGCGTCGCCGATCGCGCCGCCGTCCTCCGCGAGGTTGAACGGGCGGTCGATGGTGGCGCGGAACGCCAGATCGAGAGCGGCGAGGAGGATGCCGGCGACCACGACCGCGGCGAACATGCCTGCCGTGAGCCGCTGCATCACGCTTCCCGCGACGGTGAGGAGTACGACGAGAGCGACGACCGATTCTCCGGGCAGACCCACCAGAGCAGCGGGGCTGCCCGTGCTCAGCACCCCTGGAACGAGGGGCGCGAGCAGCAGGACCGTGCACGCGATCAGGGTCAGCGGCGCTCCACCGCGCAGCCCGCCGCGCACGGGGAACGCGGCCTCACGGCGTCGGGCCATCGTCCATGCCCCGCCGGCTCGCGGCAGCGGCCCCGACCGCGATCTCGGTCGACGGCTGGCCCGATGCCGCCCGATCCGAGAGGGCGTACCGCAGCAGCACCACATCGCCGATCTGCCGGGTCTCGGCGAGCCGGGCGCGCCGCGCCGCGGTCCAGGGGAACGAACCCTCGCCCACGAACCGCGGCGCGCGAGGTTCTCCGACGAAGAACGGCGCGATCACCAGCTGCAGCTCGTCGGCGATGTCTTCACGCAGAAACTGCGTGTGCATCCGGCCGCCGCCCTCGACCATGAGCCGGCGGACTCCGCGCGCGGCGAGGTCCTCCGCGATGTCTCGCATGGTCACGCGGTCGCCGAGGGCCATGACCGTGGCGTGGTCGCCGATGCGCGCGCCGAGCCCGGCGGCGGCCGCCCGCGGGCAATAGACGATCTTCTCCACGTCACCGGTGGTGAAGAAGCACGAGCCCATCGGCAGGTCGCCGCTGCCCGTGACCGTCACCTTCACCGGAGACGCGGTGCGTCCTTGAGCGATGCGCTTCTGCCGCCGTTCCTCGCTGCGCACGAGCAGGCGCGGGTCGTCTCGGCGCACCGTCGAGGCGCCGACCATGATCGCGTCGCTGTCGGCTCGCAGCTGATCGACGCGGTCGAAGTCCTCGGCGTTCGACATGATGAGCCGCTGCGGCGCCTCGCCGCTGAGATACCCGTCGAGCGATATGGCGCAGCTCAGCGTCACGTAGGGAAGCGTCATGTCGTCGCCCGCCTTCCGGCATCCGTCGGCACGTGGCGTCGACGCAGCAGCGAGGCGGCGACGATGAGAGCGCCCGGCGCCAACGCGATCATCACCAGGACGCCGTACGCGGTGGCGGCCGTGATCCCCGCGGTCGCGCCGAGCCCGACCGCGCTGAACGCCCATGCGGCGGCCCCCTCACGAGGACCCCAGCCCCCGATCCCGAGCGGGAGGGACGAGGCCAGCACCGCGGCGATCGCCGCGAGCGTCATCTGCTCGGGCGAAGCGACGACTCCCGTCGCGGCGCACGCGACGACGAACGTCAGGACGTGCGCGGTGACGACGATGACGGATGCCGCGACCACCGCGAGCACCGTCCCCACGGTCCGGAACGCCTCTCGCAGGATGCCGAGCTCGCGAACGACCGCCCGGCGAACCCGGCCGCTCAGCATCCCGATCGCCGCCAGCGCGACGACGACTCCCAGCGACCCGAGCAGCACCGCCATGGCCGGAGCGTAGGCCGCGAACCCGATCGCCGCCACCACCACGATGGCCAGTGCGAGCTGCACCACCTGCCCTGCCGTGCGCTCGGCGACAACGGCACGCGTGGCCTGCGCGACCCGGTCGAGGCGGCGCCCGTGCGTGATCGCGCGCTCGACGTCGCCGACGACACCGCCGGGGAGCACCGTGTTGAGGAACTGCGAGCGGTAGTAGGCGGCGACGGATTGACCCCAGCCCAGCCGGAGCCCGAGACGCCCGGCCAGAACGCGCCATCGCCAGGCGGCGGCCGCCGTCGCGGCTGCGGCCAGCAGTGCGGCCGCCGCGATCGCCGGAGCCGACACCGACGCGATGCCACGGAGGAAGGGCTCGGCACCCGTGACCGCCAGGATCGCCGCGAGGATGGCGAGTCCTGCTGCCGCACGTGCCCAGGGCTGCCAGCGCGCCGCGGGCCGGACTGCGCGCCCGCTGTGGGGGATCGCGGCGCTCATGACGGCCACGCCAAGAGGTCGACATGATGCACGACGACCCGCAGGCGATCCGCTGCGAGTTGCGCCATGCGCATGCGGGCGTACTCCGCGGCCCATTCGCGAAGCGCCGGCCGCTGCGCGACCGCGGCGGCGAGCCAGCCGTCCAGCCACTCGGTGATCAGGGCCGCATCACCGGGCTCGAGACGCCAGGGCGAGTCCGCGACCCGCACTGACCAGCCGGCAGCCCGGAAGAGGTCGGCGACGACGGTCGCAGCATCCGGTCCCAGCAGGTGCCGGTCTTCGACCAGCCGCCGTTGATGATCGTTGAAGGCTGCCTCGAAGACGCCGTCGCCGGGGTCGATCGGGTCGAGCGTCACCCGGCCGGTCACCGACAGTGCGAACAGCGCGGGGGCACCCGCCGCGATGCAGGCGGCGACGACCGCGCCGACCTCGTCGGCCGAGAGCACGTCGAGCAGCGCGGATGCCGTGACGAGAGACGCGCCCGCCAGATCCGCGCCCTGCAGCAGGCCGAGCTCGCCGGCTCGCGTGCGCACCGCGACGGCCCGGCCGTCCCGATCGTGCGCGGCGGCGGCCGCCGCGTGCTGGAGGAGTGCGTCGTTCCAGTCGTGCAGCACCCACGTCTGCGGTCCGGGAAGCAGCGGAGCGCTCCAACGCACCATCGAGCCCGTGCCGGTGCCGAGGTCGTGCACGACGACCGGGGGCCGCAGCATCCGTCCCGCCTTCACGGCGAGGGCCCGTGAACGCGAGCCGGCGTCCGCGTCTTCTCGCAGTGTCAACCAGTCCGCCGACACCGGGATGACCACGCTCATGACAGCGCCTCGAGCGTGGCGTGGATCGTGCGTGCGGTGTCGCTCCATCGCCTGCGGGCCGGGGCGGCGTGCCGGGCCGCGGCCGACATGCTCGCGCGCAGCCGGGGGTCCTCCAGCCAGCGCCGCAGCGCATCGCCGAGCGCGGCCGGGTCGCCCGGCGACACGAGCACCGCCGCGCCGGGCGGCTGGGCCGCTTCGGGGATGCCGCCGATGCTGCTCGCGATGACCGGGATGCCGCGCGCCAGCGCGTCGCCGATCGCGATGCCGTACGTCTCGGTGCGAGAGGGGGCGACGACGAGATCCGCCTGCGCGTAGGCCTCATCGAGTACGCCCGCGGTGAGGACCCCCGCCCACGTGATCCGCTCCGACAGCCCGGCCGCCTGGGCCTCGGCAGCGATCCGCGCCGCGAAGTCCGGCTCGGGCGCGGTGGATCCGGCGATCGTGCAGGTCCAGCTCGGTACGTCGGTCAGCCGGGCGAGGGCGTCGACGAGTGTGTCCTGCCCCTTGTGCGGGGCGACCACACCGACGCACAGGAGCGATCCGCCGGTGGCGGTGCCCGTCGCCATGGCCGCTTCGTCCGAGCCGGGCGTCGCGACCACGAGCCGATCCGGGGTGCTGAGACCACGCCGTGCGAGCTCCTCTCGAAGCCACTCGCTGCCGGCGATGACCCGGTGCGCACGCGGCAGCGTCCGCTTCTCACCCTCGACCGCCTGCGGGTCGGCGTCGGGGAACGACTCGGCCAGCATGTGCGCCAGCACGACGACGCGAAGGCGGGCGCAGGCCGCTTCGATCGCGGACGGCCGGCCGATCGCGATCAAGCCGTCGACCACGATGAGGCTTCCGTCGGGGAGGGGCTCGAAGGGGTCCGTGCGGGCGGCCGAGCTCTCGGCGGCGACTTCCACGATGCGCACGTCCCAGCCGAGCGCGCGCAGCTCGACGCTCACTCGCTGGTCGTACACGTTGCCGCCGCTCACTCGGTCTGGGTCGTCGAAGCCGTCGGGAACGACGAACCAGACGACCCGCGCGGACGTGTTCACAACGTCACCGCGAACGATGCCCACGCGACGTGCGACTCGTGCAGCGTCACCTCGATGCCCGTGAGGTTGCCGGCTCCGAGAGCGTCCTCGCGCACGGCGTCGACGAGGCGCTCCGCCACGAAGCTGCACAGGCGCTCGGTCGTGGTGTTGACGCCGGCGAACTCCGGTGCGTCGTCGAGGTTCCGATACGAGAGAGTCGACAGGATGCTGCGCAGCGCGTCCGACGCGCGCCCGATGTCGACGACGACGCCGTCGGCATCGAGCGCGTCGGCGCGGAAGGTGGCGTCCACGACGTACGTGGCGCCGTGCAGCCGCTGGGCGGGGCCGAACATCTCGCCCGTGAAGCTGTGGGCGATCATCATGTGGTCGCGGACGGTGAGCGAGTAGGTCATCCGGAGTCCCTCCAGTCGATCGTGTGGCACAGGCCCGGCAGCGACCCCGACGCGATCGCGGCCATCACGTCGGGGAGATCGCGCCACGACGACTCACCGGTGAGCAGGTGGTCGAACGCGGGGTCTGCGAGCAGCCGCAGCGCCAGCGCGAGGCGGTCGCTCGAGGTGCGGGTGCCGCGCCGGCGCGGCGAGACCATCCCCACCTGGCTCGAGCGGATCGTGAGACGCCGTGAATGGAAGGCGCCGCCCAGCCGCACGCTCGCGGTGCGGTCGCCGAACCAGCTCGCCTCGATGATCTCGCCCTCGGTCGCGGCGGTGTCGATGGCCAGCTGCAGGCCCTCGTCCGACCCGCTGGTGTCGATGACCAGGTCCCGATCGCGCGGGGCGTCGGCAGGTCGGGCGTAGCCGACGCCGAGTCGTTCGCACACCTCCTGCTTCGTGGCATCGACATCGACGACCGTCACCTCCACGCCCGGGATGCCCCGTGCCAGCCGTGCCACGGCACAGCCGATCATCCCGGCCCCGACCACCGTGACCCGGTCGCCGACCAGGGGCGCGGCATCCCACAGGATGTTCACCGCCGTCTCGACGGCACCCGCCAGCACTGCCCGGCGTGCCGGAACGTCGTCGGGGACGACCGCGACGGCGGCGGCGGGCACCACGAAGGCGGACTGATGCGGATACAGGGCGAACACGGTACGCCCCGCGAGTTCGGTCGGCCCCTGCTCGACCACGCCGACGTTCAAGTAGCCGTACTTCACCGGGCCCGGGAAGTCGCCCGCCTGGAACGGAGCCCTCATGCGCTCGCGCTCGCCGGCCGGCACCTCGCCGCGGTAGACGAGGGACTCGGTGCCGCGGCTGATGCCGGTGTAGAGCGTGCGGACCAGCACCTCGCCGGGCGCGGGAGCGGGCACGGCCTCATCCCGGAGGGATGCCTGCGCGGGCGCCTCGAGCCAGTACGCCGTGGCCCTCATCGGCGGAAAGCCTCGGTCGATTGAACCGGGAGCCGCTCCTGGAACGTGTTCCCAGTGGTATCCATGACGGAAGCACGGAGGTCAGCATGCCGAAAGTTCATTTCGCTCCGCTCTCGTCGATCGTGGCCGGCTTGCTGGGCCTCTGGGCGATCGATCGCTTCTCGCCGCTGTCCGCCGCCGGATGGGCCGCCGGACTCCTCTACCTTGTCGTGTCGAACGGACTCCTCGCCAGGGGGTTGCACCGCAGCGGGCTGACCGTCTTCGGATGGGCGAACGCGGCCACCGCGACCCGCTCGACGCTGGTCGGTCTCGTCACCGCGCTCGTTGCGACATCCGTCGACTCGCCCGTATGGGTGCCGCTGCTGGTCGTACTCTCGAGCATTGCGCTCGTGCTCGATGGGGTCGATGGTTGGCTCGCACGGCGCACGCACTCAGAGAGCGAACTCGGGGCGCAGTTCGACATGGAGGTCGACGCCTTCCTGCTCCTCGTGCTGGGCGTCTACGTGGTGCCGCTGCTGGGGTGGTGGGTGCTCGCGATCGGACTCCTGCGGTACGCGTTCGTGGTCGCGGGATGGTTCCTGCCGTGGATGCGGGCGACCCTGCCGCCGCGCTACTGGCGCAAGGTGACCACGGCAGTCGCGGGCATCGCGCTGACCGCGGCCGCCAGCGCACTGCTGCCCACGTGGGCGTCGCTGGCGGTGGTGCTGATCGCCCTCGCCCTCTTGCTGGAGTCGTTCGGCAGAGACGTGCTGTGGCTCGTCTCTCACCGACCGCGCACGACGGCCCGCGTTGCGGCGGGTCGCAGAACAAGGAATGGAGTGGTCCGATGACCAGAACGTCTCAGCGGGTCCTGTGGGTCCTGCGCATACTCAGCGCCGTCCTGCTCCTGGCGACGGGAGGCATCCACCTGTACCTCGCCCTCAACGGCGTGGGCGGCATCCTCGGCGTGATGTTCATCCTGAACGCGGTCGCCGGGCTGGTGCTGGCGATCGCGATCGTGGCATTGCGGGGACGGATGCTGCAGGCCGCGGCCGTGCTGAGCCTGCTGTTCCTCATCGCCACGCTGGGGGCGCTCGTGCTCGCGCTGACCGTCGGCCTGTTCGGCATCCACCAGGACTGGAACTTCACGCTGGTGCCCGAGACCGTGATCGTCGAGTCCATCGGGGTCGTGGTGCTCGCGGTGACGACCGCGATGGTGTTCCGCGCTCCGCGGGAGTGAGGATCGCCGGCGCGTTCTGAGTCGCTCAGGGCTGGATGTTCTGGTTGCGGTGGAAGACGTTCGTCGGGTCGTAGGCTCGCTTGACGGCTCGCAGGCGCTCGTAGTTGGCCCCGTAGTTGTCGCGCGCTCGGGTCCCGTCGTCTGCGGAGAGGAAATTGATGTATCCGCCCGGCTCCGACAGGGGAGCGATGGCCTCGTAGTAGTCGTGCACCCACGCGATGTTGGTGTCGTTGTCGGCAGGGTCCGGCCACATGCCGGCGATCACGCAGGCGAAGGACGCGTTGCGGTGGCCCCATGCCGTGGTGTCGGCCGGCACGCGATGGCTCGCCCCATCGATCGGATAGAGATGCATCGTCGACTCGACGCAGGGCAGCTTCGGTCCCCACTTGAGGTGCGCGACGATCGCCGCGTCTTTCAGCTCGGTGACGAACGCCGCCTTCCAGTAGTGCTGGAGCCCGGCCGGAAGCAGTGCATCGAATGCGCTGTTCAAGGTTGGATACGGCATGACGCCGATGTGCTGCGCGACGACTGGTGCGGCGTCGAGGAGTGGTGCGATCGCCTCGGGTCCCTTGTCGGGGTCGCCGGACCAGCAGGTGACGATGAGGCACATGGTCTCGCCGTGGTGCTCGGCCGGAATGAACTCCAGTGGTGGAGCGATTTGGAAGGCGAAGAACGCGCCCAGATCTTCGGGAGCCGTCGCGATGAACTCGCGATAGAACCGAAGCACCTCTCCGGCATGCTCCACCGGGTAGAAGATCGGTCCGCCATAGACGTCCTTCACCTCATGCAGACTGAATTCGAACGCTGTGACCACGCCGAAGTTGCCGCTCCCGCCGCGCAGTGCCCAGAACAGGTCGGGATTCTCGGACTCCTCAGCTCGCACCACTTCCCCGCCGGCCGTGACGACCTCCGCGGCGATGAGGTTGTCGCACGCCAGTCCGAACCGCCGTGACAGGTGCCCGATGCCGCCGCCGAGCGTCAGGCCGCCGACACCCGTACTCGAGATGATGCCCCCCACTGTGGCCAGCCCGTGCGCGTAGGTTGCGGCATCCAGGTCGTGCAGAGTCGCACCGCCCCCGACTCGAGCGGTCATGGCTTGTGGGTCGACGTCGACCGCGGTCATCGCGGAGAGGTCGCACACGATGCCGCCGTCGGTCGTCCCGAATCCGGGCACGCTGTGCGCTCCGCCGCGTATCGCGAGCTCGAGACCGGATTCGCGGGCGGCGTTGACGGTGGCGATGACATCGCCCACCGTCTGGCATCGGACGATCGCCGCGGGTCGCATGTCGATCATTCCGTTGTAGACGCGTCGGGCCTCGTCGTATCCGGGGTCTGTCGGCGTGATGACCGGGCACTCGATCATCTCGAGCAGTGTGGTCGGGGTCTCTGTGCTCATGGCTCCTCCTCGGTGTACGTCCAAGGTCCGCCGCGTGTGGCACCGGCAGCTAGTCCACGTTCGGCACCGATCCAGTACAGATTCCGTACTAGGCACCGCCGTGCTGCGGTGAGACGATCAGCACATGCCTGACTACGGGCGCTACTGCCCTGTCGCGATCGCCTCGGAGGTGGTCGCCGACCGCTGGACCCCGCTCATCCTCCGGGAGATGATCCTCGGCAACGTGCGCTTCAACGACATCGCTCGGGGGATGCCCGGGGTCTCGAGATCGCTGCTCGTCTCCCGCCTCCGGCACCTCGAGCGCAAGGGCGTCGTCGAGACCTGGCCGTCCGCCAGCGGGAAGGGTTCGGAGTACCACCTCACCCCGGCCGGCCGTGACCTCGCGCCCATCATCGAGTCACTCGGCAAGTGGGCAGTGACGTGGTTCCTCGACGATATCCACATCCATGAGATCGACCCGATCACGCTCACATGGTGGATGCACCGACGTACCCAACCCGATCGCTTTCCGCCGCATCGGACGGTGATCGAATTCCGGCACACCGCGCCGAAGAAGCAGACGATCTGGCTGGTGCTGGAACACGCGGCCGCCATCGGTATGCACCACGCACCCCGGCTTCGACATCGACGTCATCGTGTCGTCGACGACTCCGGCGCTGGCGGAGGTCTTCAACGGGTACACCCACTGGATGCACGCCGTCGATTCCGGAGCGATCGAGATCTCAGGGCCGCCCCGGCTTGTGAAGGCTTTTCCCACGTGGTTCCTCTGGAGTCCTTTCGCCGAATCGATCCGTCACCAGCTCGCCCACGCGTAGGCGCCTCCGGGTCGGAAGGCCTTCATGCTGTTCACCGATGCTGAGGGCGCGGGCATGCACTGTGAGATGCTCAACCGCTTCCTGGCGAACCGTCGCACTCTCGACTGGCAGGGCGGCACCATTCGGCTTGAGACGCGGTCGGCAGCTGTCTGACCCGGGATACTGTGGGGCTCGGACCCGACGGGGCCACCGGGGAAGGATCCATCCATGACTGGCACGAGCGACCCGTCCAGCATCGAGCGCACGACCTGCATCGTCGCGGGTGGTGGTCCTGCAGGCCTGGTCGTCGCGCTCCTCCTGGCCCGGGCGGGAGTGGACGTGGTGGTGCTGGAGAAGCACGCGGATTTCCTCCGCGATTTCCGCGGCGACACGGTCCACCCCTCCACCATGAGCCTGCTCGGTGACCTCGGCTTGTTCGAGCAGTTCGACGCGCTCCCGCAGAGCCACATCAAGCAGGTGACGCTCCCGGTGCCCGGCGGCCCCGGTGTCGTCATGGCCGACTTCAGCCGGTTGAAGGTGCCCCACCCTTATGTGGCGATGGTTCCGCAATGGCACCTGCTGAATCTGCTCGCCAGCGCGGGGAACCCGGAGCCGACCTACTCGCTGCGCACCGAGCATGCGGTGACGGGAGTGGTGCGCGAGAACGGTCGCGTCATCGGGGTCGACTACACCTCCCCGGCGGGGGAAGGGCGTCTTCTCGCGGACCTGACGATCGCGTGCGACGGTCGATGGTCGAGCGTTCGCCGCGGCCTAGCTCTGGCTGCCCGGGAGTTCCCGGTGGGCTTCGACGTGTGGTGGTACCGCGTCAGCACCGAGAAGCATCTGGCGGAGTCGCTCCTGCCCCGCGTGAGCCGGGGTCGTGCGGCGATCGCGATTCCGCGCGAGGGGTACGTACAGGTCGCCGGTCTCGGCAAGAAGGGCGCCGACAAGGCGATCCGGAGTCGGGGAATCGACGCCTTTCGTCAGGACGTGGCGACGCTGCTGCCCGACCTCGCGGACGACGTGCACAGCATCGCGTCCATGGACGACGTGAAGCTGCTCGACGTGAAACTGAACCGGCTGCGTCGCTGGCACGCGCCCGGGGTGCTGTGCATCGGAGACGCCGCGCACGCGATGTCTCCGGTGGGTGGCGTGGGAATCAACCTCGCCGTGCAGGATGCCGTCGCCACCGCGCGCATCCTCGGCGAACCGCTCCGCGACGGCGCGATGCGTGGTGGGGGAGGCGATCGTCTCCTCGCCCGAGTGCAGCGGCGCCGCACCTTCCCCACGGTCACCATCCAAGCCCTGCAGCGGATCATGCACTCCCGAGTGGTGATGCCCGCCCTTGACGGCAAAGACATCAGTCCACCGCCGCGGCTCGCCAAGCTGCTGCGACGCTTCCCTCGCCTGACTGCGCTGCCTGCCCGAATCATCGGTATCGGGCCTCGACCTGAGAAGCCTCCCCCATGGGCCAGACGCACAGCGGAGGACGAGGTTCGCCCGGTGTGAGCCACCGCCCTGCAATCTGACCCTCGCTGTTCGAACAGCCGTATTCTGCAGGCAGCAACGGATGCGTCGCCGGCAAGCCGGCAGCGCGTAAGACGATCATCAACGGGCGCCTGACACTCGACGTGCAACTCGGTCTATGACTTGACCGCACCCGCGGTCAGACCTTCGATGACCTGCCGCTGGAGAATCAGGAACAGCGCGATCGGCACGAGCATGATGATCGTTGCTCCGGCGAGGGCGCCGGTGATGTTGAAGCCGAACTGCGACTTGAACGCGGCGAGCGCGAGCTGGACGTTCTGGTTCCCGGCCGACACTGTCAGAAGGTTCGCGAAGAAGAACTCATTCCAGATCTGGACGAACGCCACGACAGAGACGGTCGCGATCGCGGGTCGCGAGAGCGGAAGGATCACGCGGCGAAGCAGGGTGAAGTATCCGGCGCCATCCACGATCGCCGCCTCTTCGAGTTCCGGAGGGATCGTCTGAAGGAATGACCGGAGAACCACGAAGCTGAAGGGGAACTGCAGCGCCGCGTACAGGATCACCAAGCCGGCCTTCGAGTCGAACAGACCGAGTTCGCGGACGATGAAGAACACCGGCGTGGCCAGGCCTACGAGGGGGATGGCGAGCGCGAGGGCGAAGGTCGTGTTGAGGAATCCCTTGCCCACGAAATGGAACCGGGCAAGCGGGTAGGCAGCGAGGAACGCGACGAGGAGCGCGCCCGCGGTGCCTCCGACCGCGTAGATGAGCGAGTTGAGAATGTACTCCTGCAGGTGGATCTGCGTGAACGCGTCGATATACCCCTGCACCGTCACCGGCGAGGGCCAGAAGCCGTCCCCCGTGTTGATCTGCCCTGCGGTCTTGAAGCTCGAGATCATCACCCAGACCGTCGGGAGAAGGGACAGCACCGTCGCGAGCACGACGGTCACGTAGATCATGATCGTCGCAGGTACGTCCCGGCGGTGGATGCGGCGGGCCGCGGTGCGCTCGTAGGAAGTCATGCTCAGCGATCCCCGATTCTGAACAGGCGCCGGATGAGGACGATGAGGATCGCGCCCAGCGTGATGATGACCGTTCCCACGGCGTTCGCGAAACCCCAATCGCTCTGCAGGTAGGCCCGGTAGGCGTAGAGGGCGAGCGAGACCGTGGCGTCGTCGGGTCCCCCCGAGGTGAGGATGAAGACCAGATCGAACATGCCGATGTCTGCGAGCACGCGGATCAGCACGCACGTCCCGATCGCGTTGCGCAACAGCGGCAGGGTGATCAGCACCTGCTGCTGGAGCTCGCTCGCGCCATCCACGCGCGCCGCTTCATAGAGTTCTCGCGGGATCGAGGCGATCTCAGCCATGATCACGATCATCACGAAGCCGAGAATGAACGCGAAGGTTCCGGCCACGGCCCACCGCGCGGTCGCACTGTCGTAGAGCCAGTCGCGACCGCTGATGCCGAGGGGCGCGAGCATATTGTTGAGCAGCCCCAATCGCGAGTTGTAGAACATCGAGAAGATCAGCGCATACGCGGCGCCCGAGATCACGAACGGGATGAACAACAGTGTGCGGAACGCCTCCCAGCCCCGAGGCTTCAGGGCCAGCACCATCCCCACTCCGACACCGAGCGGCACCTGAACGAAGACGCCGATCGCGAGGTAGAAGAGAGTGTTGCCGAGCGCCTTCGCGAAGACCGGATCCGCCAGCATCCGCTCATAGTTCTCCCACCCCACGAACTCGAGCGAGCGTCCGCTCCACGAGGTGAACGACATCGCGATCAGCACGACGAGGGGTATCGCAAAGAAGGTGCCGAAGAGCAACGCGGCGGGCGCGATCGAGAGGAACGCGGGCAGGCGCATCCCACGCGGAATCGGGGGTCCGGCTGCGCCGCCGGGTTTACGGCGCGGCCGGAGGGCGAGGGTGGTCAAGGCTAGCTTCCGCTCGCGTTCGCGTCGCTGGCCAGACGAGAGAGGAACGTCTCGGTGTCGATGTCGCCCTTGACGTAGGCGGGCCACAGGTTCTTCCAGGCGTTACCGAATCCTGCAGGACCGTGCACGCGAACGTGGGGATAGATGAAGGCGACATCGTCGGATGCTGCGACCAGTCCGGCTGACAGGGGCTCGAGGTCTGCGGCCTCGAGCGCAGAATCATCGACGACGACAGCGGGGTTCGCCCCCGTCTGCTCTGCCTGAGTGATCACCTCCTGCTCCGATGTGACGAACTCGAGGAACGCGAGTACCGCCTCCAACTCGCGGTCGTCGGTGGCTCCCGACACCCATCCGGCACCGGAGACCATGATGAGGCCCTGGCCATCATCCCAACCGGGGGAGACGGAGTAGCCAGTTGCGTCGTACAGGCCCTCGATGGCGGCATCACCCTGCAGGTTGGTCTTGACGAACCACGGCCCATTGGGAACCGTCGCGGCAGACCCGGACAGGTACGCGGCCGCGGCGTTCTGGAAATCGCCCGAGAAGGCGTCGGTGTTCACCAATCCCTCGACGTGCCAGTCGCGAAGGCGCTCTGTGGCGTTGACCGCGGCCTCGCTCCCGCCGAAATCATCGCCCGAGATGCCCTCGTTGAGGAAGTCCTGACCCCCCGGAGCCGTGCCGATCAAGTTGGTCCACATCAGCATCGTCGCCCAGTCACCGTCCAGCGCGAGGGGCATCGTGCCCGTCTCTGCGATGGCGCGAGCAGCGTCTTCGAAGTCGTCCCACGTCGCGGGCAGCTCGTCGTAACCTGCAGCCGCCCAGATGTCCTTGTTGTAGTAGACGCCGATTGGATCGCGCTGCTGAGGGATCGCCCAGATTTCGCCGTCCTTACCAGAGAGCGCGTCGAATGCGCCCGGCTGGAAGGTGTCGGCCCATGCGGCGTCGGCGTCGAGGTCGCCGGCGAAGTCGTGGAGCGCGCCGGTTTCTGAGAGAGCAGCGAGCTCTGCGGAATTGAGCTGGAAGAGATCGGGAAGGTCGTCGGCGAGCGCAAGGCGCTGGTAGTACTGGAGGCGCTCATCTCCCGACCCGGCGTTCGCATTGGTGAGGGTGTCGATGCGATAGGTCCCCTCATACTCCGCGTTGAAGCGCTCTGCAGCCTCGAAGTTGTACTGCAGGAAGGGGTCGATGGGTGATTCCTGACACGTGGCGCAGGTGATCACGATCTCTTCGTCCGCGGCATCTGGACTGTCTCCGGGGCCGCACGCCGATAGCGCGAGCGATCCGGCGATCAGCGCGGTCGTCGCGGCTGCCAGTTTGCGTGGGTTGCTGTACTCCATGCGATTCATCTCCTTTGATGCGTGGTACTCGGGTAGTGCGGGAGCCTGTTGGACAGCGAGGATGCGGCCTAGTAACCGACGATCTGCGGCCAATGCCGCTCGATGCCCTCGCGATCGAGTCCCTTCTGGAAGGCTTCGAGCAGGTCGTCGGAATCGCGGACGGCCTTCGGTGAGGTCGAGTTCGCTTCGCAGAAGGCGATGAGGTGCGCACCGACCTCGCCGACGTTCCACTCGACCAGCGGCATCCTGTAGGCGCCATTGGTGATGTGAGTCGTGCCGATGTTCTTCGCCGCGGGAAGAAGGTTCTCGATGCGCACGGGCAGGATGCAGCCGAGAGGGATCTCGAAGGGGCTGCAGCCGATGTCGATGTACGGGTCGCCCCCGGTGGAAGGGTGCAGGTCGATCCGGTAGATGCCGACTCCGATCGAGTCGCGGTGCCGGACAGCCCCACGCTCGCCGCGGACGTCGAGCGCGATCTCCTGCTCCACCACGGTGTGCTCGGCGACGATCCGCCGCGCTTCCCGCACATATGGGGCGAGTGCGAGCCCGTCGCTCGAACCGCCGAGCAGATCACCGCGCAACCGAAGACCAGGCCACCCGGTGCCACCGTCGGGGCGAGGGGCTTCAGTCTGCAGCCAGTACAGGAACGAGAGGGAGAGGGCCCGGGCCCGCTGCACCTCCCGCTTGGGGTCGGGGACTTCGAAGATCGGAGATTCCCAGTAGTCGATCTGGGGCCAGTTGACCAGTGTGATATCGGAGGGATACGCACCGGGGACGAAGTTCTGTCGCGCGGCGATGCGGCGGAAGGTCCACAGGTTGCGATCCATCTCGCCCACACGGTGGTCGGCATAGTCCGGGCGAATGGCCCGGAAGTCGCCATCCGGATTCGGTTGGAACCGATGATTGATCGGCGCGAGCGTCTTCGGGTGCGGCGCCGTCAAAGACAACTGGCCCTCGGGCCAGTGCGGGGCACGGGCACTCAGGAAGTGCTCGTACTCGGCCGGCTTGTCGATGGTGTGGTCGCCATCGACGTGATCGACCGCGAAGCACACGCTCACCGGTTGCATGTTCGACGGGTCCGCCAGTTCGGGCGCGTGCGGTTCTCCGGTTGACAACCTCGACTCCGCGCCCGTGACGTACTCAGCCCCGGCGAGCGGCAGGAGGTCGCCGAGTTCGGTCGCATCGACGACCCACGGCGCCTCCACCACGACGGTTTCGCCCGAGCGCAGATCGCGCAGCGCTACGGCACGAATGGTATCGCCGTCCACGTCCGCACTCATCGGCACGTGCTCCATGAGCACCCGGAGTCGGCCCGCGGCACGGTGCGGTGCCAGCAGCTGATCGATCACTGCCACCGTCACCATGGGCTCGTGACACAGGTCCGACACCTTCGCCGCGCCCGGATTGAAAGCCCTCTGCGCGCGGGCATCCTCGGTCAGCGGGTAATGATCGCGGTAGTAGCGCCTGATCCCGTCACGCAGGTGTCGATATGTCGCAGTTGAACCGAACTGCTCGATCCAGAGATGCTCGTCCGGGGGTACTGCCTGCGAAGTCAGCACGCCCCCCAGCCAGCGGGTCGGTTCCGTGAGAACGACGTTCAGACCGTTGCGTGCTGCGGTGAGAGCGGCGGCGACTCCGCCGATTCCGCCGCCGACGACCAGGACAGTGGTTCGGGTATTTGGCACGCTCACGATCTTCCCCCTTGGACTACCGTCAGTACATGGTCGATGAGCGCATCCTTGTGTCTGAAATTGATCCTCTCTCGCGCCGTCTTACTCTGAGGAACTGCTCCGCCCAGCCGTTGAAGCAGGACCCCGCAAGCCGTATCGGGCCGCGTCTGCAGCAGCAGATACAGATGGTTCTGGTCCACGTCGGCGGAATGACGGTGCACATCGCGGACGGGCGTTCGTACGATGTCTCCGCTGGCCAGATGTGCATTCTCCTGCCGGGGCACACAGAGACGATCCGCTTCCCCACCGACGTCGTCACCACACAAACGGTCATCCGGGGCGATCCCGATGGCCTCACCCCCGAGATGAGCGCGTGGCTGGAGGCGCTCCGTCCGACACGCAACCTCTCGGCCGCGTTGACGTATCTGTCACGAGAAGCGGTAGCAACGGTCCAGACACGACTCACCGCGAAGGGCGCTCTCGTTGATGCCCTGGGCACCGCACTCCTTTGGCGCTTCATCGCGGAGTTCGAGAACTACCCGGCAGCGCTTCCCGAGCGCATCGAAGAGGCACGGCTCTTCATTCACCAGCATCTCGAGGATGACGTCGGACTGAATGACATCGCCCGTGCAGCTCACGTCACTCCCGCTCACCTGATTCGACTCTTCCGTGAACACATCGGGACCACCCCGACCAAGTACCTGTGGGACCGAAGAGTCACCCTCGGTATGGAGCTGCTCACGAGTTCGGGCATGCCGATCTCGATCGTCGCGCGTCGATCCGGCTTCAAAACGAGTTTTCACTTCGCCCGGAAGATCAAAGAGGCCAGCGGGCTCTCTCCCACACAGCTCCGCGAAGCGGCATGGTCTGCAGCACACGCCCCGGCTGTGCAGTCGGGACCGATCTCGCATAGTGAGCCCGTGAGCGGGTGAGAAAGTTGTCGAACGATCGCCCGTTGCGGACGGTTCAGAGAGTGTCGTCGAGCCAGTCGAGAGTGCGACGGTTCGCGAGTGAGCGGTTCAGCACCTCACAATGCATGCCCGCGCCTTCGGCATCGGTGAACAGCATGAACGTCTTCGGACCCGGCAGCGCGTCGTAGAGCGCTTTGGAGTCGGACGAGACCGGGTCGGACTCTGCTGCCGTGACGAGCACTGGGCAGGTGATCATGGCGATCTCGCTCGGCTCCAGCTTCCACTTCATCATCTCCGCGAGAAACCCGGTGAGGTCGCCGCCGCCGTTGGTCCAGAAGCCGCGCTGGATGATCTTCCAGTGCAGCCCCCGGTTCTCAGAGAAGTAGGCCATGATCGTGCGCTCGTCCTCGTCCGACAGTTCGGGGAGCCGCGCCATGGCGTCGGCGTCCAGTCCGAATCTGGCCAGCGGTGCCGTGAGCTTGACGCCGATATCCATCTGACCGGGGTCGGCGACGATCGCCGCGAGCCGGTGCTCGTGCGCGGCGACCTGCGGCGCGAAGTAGCCGCCGAGGCTCCACGCCCAGTAGACGATGCGGTCAGGATCGACCACGTCGATGCGCAGCGCCGCGTCGACGACCGGCGTGACCACCGCATCCCAGTCGTGGCGCAGGGTGAGTCCCTCGTCGATCAGAAGCTTCCCCTGGCCCGGGCCGTCGTGCAGGAGGACGTGGTAGCCGCGTGCGAGGGCGGCGATCCCGAACCCGAAGTGGTTCTCGGTCATCGTCGAGTCCCAGCCACCGCCGACCAGCACAACCGGACGGCGCTCCTCCTCATGACCGGGTGCGCGGATGAACCATGCCGGCAGCTTGGTGCCCTCGTACGGGATGTCGACGGGGTCGGCCCGCACGACACCGAGGCGCAGCGCCTTCTCGAACGTGTGCATCTGGAGGTGGAATGCGTCCGCGAGCCGAGGGTCGACGGGTGTGCCGTACAGCGGATGGTAGGACATGGCGAGCCAGAGCGACGCGCGCATGTAGCAGTCGTACGCGGTCTCGATGTGGCCGGCTGCGGCGGCCGCGTCGCCCTCTTCGATCCGCGCGCGGGCGGCGGCCGAGCAGGCCTCGAAGAAGGAGTCGTCGTCACCGTCCGTCACTCGACTGATCAGCAGGTCGACTTCACCGATGTCCGCGCTGCCATACGGTGCGAGACCCATCAGGGCACCCGCGAACTCATTCTGGATCGGATCGTTGAAGAGTTGCACGCGAGTCTCCAAGCTGTTCAGTAGTCAACGGACGGCGGGGTCGAACGCTCCGGTGACCGAGCCGGCGTTGAGCGCCACCTTGCCTTCCACCCGGACTGCGCGGCGCGGTACTCGGCGCTCGCTGTGGACGCTCACCCGGCTGACTGTATGCCCCGCGCCCCGGCCCGCGATAGGCCCACGAGTCCATCCGCCCAGCACCGCGGGGCGGTGGGCTCAGTCGCGACCGCTACGGTCCGACGAAGACAGCAGCGGGACTTGAACCGTTATTCACGCGACCTAAGCCGGCCCGCAATGGTGTCGTGCGCGGGTGTGGCGCCTTCATCGCTGCGATCGAGCGTCTTCTGGTGTCCAGGAACCGTCAAGAACCCGCGGCGGCCCCGCCCTCGACAGCGACGATCCGATGGTCGTCGTTGTGGGTGAGTTCGGTGCTGAGGAAGTGACTGTCCGTCGGCAAGCGCAGATCGAAGCGCGAATAGGAAGCGATCTGCAGGCTGGCAGTTGCGATCGTGACATCCAGAATGTGACCGCCGACACTCCGATCCTCGGCCAGGAAGTGCAGGTGCACCCCTGCAACGGTGATGCCCTGATAGATCGCAGGCGCCCAGAATCCGATGAGCGTGCCTCGCACGTCGACGAGATCTGTCTCGATCTGTTCGTTGACGACCTCGGCGAGCGGGCGGAACGGGTGTTCTTGGCGCCGCGTGACTCGAACGCGCGCAGACCGCACTACGCCGTCGACGCGCACAGCGTGGAAGAGATTGCGGCTGACCAACGCCCGCTCGATGTGCTCCGTCAAACCTGCGAGCGCAAGCCCCGTGATGGGTTCCGCGGTCACCGTGGGGAACCGGCAGACGACGACGAAGGGAAGAATCTCGCTATCAGTCATCCGTGCCGGCGGTTCGTCGACTGTGCATTCGAAGACCTCACCCTCATCGATGATCACCTCGCCGCCAAGACTCTCGCAGCATCCGATGCCGAAGTCGCCGATCTCCTTCGCGGTCTTCACCGACATCCCCGAGTCGTAGGCACCCGCGAGGAGCGCGTCCAGCACCGCGAACTGGGTCACCGCAGCGTCTGCAATTGGTCGGTCTGCCACGTCGCGAGGCTACCGCGACGCAGCCAGATCGGTCCGGCCAACCTGGCCGCCGCATCAAGGACGGGATCCGGTTGATGCTCAGTTCAGTCGGTTCATGGCGAGGTCGAAGATCGAGACTCGCGGGCAGAAACGCGCGGGGAGTCTAGCTAAGCTCGCCCGACGATGTCGAATTCCTGGAGTTCTCCAGCATCCCCGTGCACGCAGCCTTGGACTACCGCGGGTCGTTCCACTGCTCCAACGAACTCGTCAACCAATTCCACGACAATGTGGTGTGGAGCATGCGCGGCAACTTCCTCGACGTGCCCACCGACTGTCCCACCCGTGAGCGCAGCGGGTGGACCGGTGACGCGCAGGTGTTCGCTCCCACAGCCCTGCTGTTGGCAGAGACCGGACGATACCTCACTAACTGGCTCGTCGACATGCGCACCCAACAGCACGCGGACGGCACCATCACCGACATCGTCCCGCTGGACTCCCCGAATTGGCGTGAAGGAGCTACCGAGCGCACGGACAAGGAGAAGGAGTTCGGATTCACCATGCCCCCCAGCGGCTCCGCCGGCTGGGGCGACGCCATCGTGCTCATCCCTTGGCAGGTGTACCAGGCAACCGGATCTACCGACGTGCTCAGCGACAACTATCCGGCTATGGTTCGCTGGGTCGAGCGGTACGCGCGGCTCGCGGAAGAAACTGGCGACAGCGGCCTCCCGCACGGCCGCTACCTGGTTGACTCCGGCTATCACTGGGGCGAGTGGCTCGAACCGGAAGGCGAAGGCGACGGCGTCAAGCCGATGATGGAACTGATGGCGGACCTCTTCGCGCAGCCTCGGTCCTGGGTGGCAACGGCATACTTCGAGCACTCCAGCCGCATCCTCGCCGAGATAGCTGAGCTGCTCGGTAAGGGCGACGACGCTCGCCACTTCGCCGAATACGCAGAAGGGGCCCGAGCCGCATGGCAAGAGGCCTACATGTCCGATCCCGCGCTGCTGGAGCCGGACGCGCAGGCAACCTACGTGCGCGCGCTGGAGTTCGATCTTGTTCCAGACCACCGCCGTCAGGCGACGGTGGACCGCCTCGTTGAGCGCATCCGGCAACGCGACAACCACCTGGGAACCGGCTTCCTCAGTACCGGCTTCCTGCTGCGACAACTCTCGCGCAACGGCGAAGCTGAAGTCGCTCTGGACATCCTCCTTCAGCAAACGCCACCGTCCTGGCTCGGCCAGGTCGTGCGCGGTGCAACGACAACTTGGGAGACCTGGACCGGCGTCGACGCCAACGGCGACCCAGTCATGTCCCAGAACCACTACTCGCTGGGAGGATCCGTCCGCTGGCTCTACGAAGAACTCGCCGGTATCCGACCCGCCGAGCCCGGCTGGCGACGGATCATCGCAGAGCCACTGCTCACCCCCCGGATTCCGTCCGTCTCGGCGAGCACCGCCACCCCATTCGGCGACGTCGCGATCCAGTGGACCCTTCGGGCCGGACAAGCCGGCGTGATCGTCGACGTCCCCGCCGGCGCAGAAGCGACCATCATCCTTGCCCGCGCTGACCCTGAAACGACACGGCTCGGAAACGAGACCGTGGCTTCCAGCCAGCATCCCACTCGCGTCGACGCAGACCGACTGTTAGTCGAAGTCGGATCAGGCCGACACGAATTCACGTGGAGCATCAGCGCATGATCGCCCTGGACTGGGCTCCTTTCGACATGGCAGCGGGCGAGGCCTTGCCGTGCCACGGAAGGTCGCTCCGCGCGCAGACAACCTTCTATTCGAGACAGAGCGTCGAGAAGACTTAGCAGATGGGTCGCGGGGGATCCAGACCTTCCCTCCTAGGAGCTGTGTGAGCACCTTCTCCGCGTCGCCCAGGCTGCTTCTGACCAGTGAAGCCGGCAGGACGAACCAAACTGGCTCTTCGCAATCGAGGGTGTAGGCGCACACCACCCTCAGTCGGAAGACCCGCCAGGGAAGAGCGGATTCCCCGGGCCGTGTAGTCGGCCGGTCGCGGGGTCGACCCAGTTGCCGGATCCGGTGGCCCGGTGCCAGCGCTTGTGGAACGCTAGGTCGGTACCGTCGGCTTCAACGACGGCGGCACCGCAGAGATCGCAGATGCGCAGGATGACTGTGTCGCCACTTGCGGTCGTGACCGAGACCGCCTCCTCCGGAAAAGCGATGCCCACCAACCGCCCCCTCTCGCCGTGTCCGGCCGTCGCAGTTTGATGCCGAGACTGCACTCAAACTACGCCATGTGGCGCCGGCGTTCGCGGCGGGCGGCGACGAGGCATGCCGTCGGAAGATCAGCGTAAAACCGTCCATCCTCGTACGGCGTCGCGCTCACCACGCGAACGTCCGCTGTATCGGCTTGCCCCGCGTCAGAGCGGTCGTACGGGGGTCCACTACTGCGCAGTCCCGAACACCGCCACACTAGGGCGATGGTGGGCACGCGGCTCGTTTCGACGAGCGCAGGGGCGGTGGAGATCCTGCACGTGCCCGGCGACAGATCAGCGGTGCTGTTCTTTCCCGGTGGTCATTGCCGCGCGGCCACGGACTGTGGGTGGAGCTTGTATGCCGGGCTGGGCCACGAGGTGGTCTCGTTCTCACGCCCCGGCTACGGCGGTACCCGGGTTGGCCGGCTCACCGCCGCGGAGTTCACCCCGCTGGTGGGAGAGGTGTGTGAACGACTCGGGATCTCATCGGTCGCTGCCTCTGTCGGGGTTTCGTTCGGGGGACTCCAGGCGGTGCACGTCGCTGCCGGCGGCGGGCCGAGGGCGCAGCGCCTAATTCTTCACAGTTGCGCACCCTCCACCATGCAATACCCCGACACCCGGGCAGAGGCGCTCCTCGGCCCGGTGGTGTTCTCGCCTCTCTCGCAGGGTGCGGTCTGGGGCTTGGTGCGATGTGTCGTGCGGTCCGACGCCGGGTTGCGAATGATGTTGTCCCAGCTTTCGAACCTCCCCACCAGCCACTGGTGGGATCAGATGAGTGTGGCCGACAAGGATGAGGCCCGGAGCCTGTTCCGCGCCATGCGCTCGGACTCCGGCTTCACGAATGACCTGCGCCAAGGGCATCCCGGGGGCGCTGACGCGCGGCGTAAAGCCATGTCAGCCGTACAGTGCCCAACCTTGGTGACGGCCTCCAGAAACGACGGTGGGGTGTCGTTCACCCACGCGGAGGACTTCGCGCGAGTCATCCCCGACGCCGACCTCGTCGAACTCAGTTCCCCCAGTCACCTCTTCTGGATCGGCTCGCAGAAGGCCAAACTGATGTCGACTCTGCATTCCTTCATACAAGATTGACGGCTGGCACCCAGCGTCCCTCCGCGATTAGTCCGCGCAGAGCCGTCACGCCCGCAACCCGGTCCCCTCGCGGGACACTTGTCACGTGCACTACAGGCTCATGAACGATTACTCGGCTGACTGGCCCTTCTGGGGCGGCAAGGACGGTGCGGGACTCTGCGCCGAGGGTGATCCCGCTCTTCCCGCAGAGACTGCGACCGCTGCCCGCGCCTGGGCACCCCAATTCAACGAGTTGTTCGACTGGCAACACGGTTGGCCAAGTGCCGCGATCGCCGCTGCGCATGAAGAAGAGGGAAAGAGGCTCTACGACGAGGTCAAACGCGCCCTTCCTGGTGACCAGGTAGTTCTTCAATACTGGGAGCGCACCTATCGCGAAGGCCCCTAGGCCGGTCGCTACGCGAGCACCTCGGCGTCCCGGATAGTCTCCGCCGTCAGTAGGGCCTTTGCTCCGAGTACCTCGAGTCCGAGCAAGCGACCGCCGGCGTCGAAGTCCAGAACAAGCGTCCCGTGCGGGCGCTCGATGATCAGGTTCTCGACGGACTCACCTGCGCCGATCGAGGTTGCGATCGGAAAGTAGGCGGCGTCCGCCGAGTGGTCGACGGTGAATCGGCGCTCGGACATGGAACAAAGCTACCGATTTGCCGCGTCGCAATAGGCGGTCCCATTGCGCGCACTCGTGAAATCAGGCGCCTATGGGCGCACCCGGCGCCCCACGCCCGCTAGCAGTACCCGCCGCTCTCGTCGGGATGCCGCGATCGGGTGGAGCCCCTAGACCTCCAGAACCGCCTTGAGGTGGTTGGAGATGTCGTTGCACTTTGCAGCGTTCTTGAACAAGCTCGTTACGTAGTTGCTGGCGTAGTCACTCTCAACGTGTGCCCACAGGAGATCTAGAGTCTTCTCGGTTAGCTGCGGGACCTCCTCAAGAAGTGCTGACCACAGCGACTCAGGGATCTCCGCCGACAAGTCATGTGATGCGCTCAGCTTTTGAAGCACTGCGTGCGCAATCATGCGGTTCCCTTGGGTCGCGACCGCCTTCCTCTTGCCTTCGGAAGCCGCCCGCAGGTCCATCAGAGATTGCTCGACCGCCCGATGGACCTGAACGGACTGCCAAACCTCGAATGCCGTGGTCGAGTCGCGGAACAACTGCGGGTAGTAGCGGCCGCGCCGGTCTTCCAGGCGGCCGATGGCACTCTTGGCGAGCACCGCAAAGCCGCTGTCGGGCTTCGCGCACGCAAGCGCGACCAGCGCCTCCGAAACGGTGCAGCCGTCGACGAACTCCGGCGCAGGCTCGCCGCGCTTGAACACGTATCGCTTGCCGAGTGAGAGCTGAATGTCGTCCTGCAAACGCTGCTGGTTTGGGTCCAGTGAGAGGAAGTCGCGGCTCTCGACTACGTTCTGCGTATTCGTAGCCCTCGTGACGTCAGTAGCGAACTCGGGTGGGCACCCCTCCAGAGAGATCAGTCGAATCCACACCTGCACGGAATCGAGCGCACTGCTATCGGCCTTGTACTTCTCCGCCAGGCTCGAGACTGTCTGGGCGCCATTGACGATGCTCATTCCATTGACTACGAAGTCACCCGTGACCCGGGATGCCCCGCCCTTCGCGGTCTTCTTCACTGAAGAGCAGAGCGCAGTTATCCCGTTGTTGAAGTACCAGAAGTTTTGCGGATCTTCCTCGATCGTCGCAGTGAGTTGAGCGTTGACCGCGGTCGTCCCAAGCGCCTTTCGGAGGTTGTCATCGAAGAGCCGGCCCCCATGCTCGAGATACCACTGCGCCACCGTAACCCCGTCGATGACCCCGTAGAAGGCCGCGTACGGCTCTGAGACAGAACCCCAGCCCTCAAGCGTCAGTTCGAGGTCGATCTTCGGAGCGGCGCCGCCTTCACGGAGGATCTGATGAAGCTCCGCGAGGCCCAGGAGCTTGACCGTCAGCATCTCGGAGATCTCGTTCATCTCGGCGAGCGCGTCATCAACAACGTCTTGGACCTCCTTGGCGAGCTTGGTCTCTCCGGTGATCGCGACCACTAGGCAGAACGTGACTGCGGGGTCACCAAGCGCGGTCTCGATGTCCCGGATAGTGGACGCAAACTTCTTGTTGAATCGGTCGAACTTCTCCTCTGTGAGATCCCGCAGGCCGCTGACCGTCTTGTGCATATCCCCGACGCTTATGCTGCCGGTGCCCTGGTCGTGCCATTTGGATTGCACGACGTAGATGCGCCTGTCGCGGAGGTCTACGTAGATAGCATCAATGCCGTTATCGTTCGTGCCATCGGTCACATGCTTCGCTGCGTCGAGTTCGTCCATGTCGGCTACAACACTCTGTAGAGCGAATGCGGCGAGACCGCGTGTCTTGGCTACCGCTTCCCTCTCATTGGCAGGCGCTTTAGCGACATCACTGAGGTCTAGGTGAGCCCGATACCGATCAGTCACGGCGGTTGCGATGTGGGTGGCGTGAATTCGAGTGATCGCGGACAAGTTCAACCTTCAGGGTCTGTGGAGTCCGACCTACCGTATCGTTTGAGGGTCCTCGAGCGCGCGGAAGTGGAGGGGCACCGGGACATGAACCCCGTAACTGACTTGGGCGGTACCGGTCGCCTACGGCGCGCCACTAAAGCCGGGCGGTACGACGAGCTTCTCGATCTCATCCGCGAGTTCGCCGACGGGCCGGCAAGCGTCAAGCTCCAGGGTCGCGCCGCGACGTAGCAGCGGCTCAACCTCCTGGACGTAGCGGCGTACCTCGGCCCGGTCACGTTCTGACTTTCCGTAAGGGTTGTTCGTACGAACCGAGAGGCGACGCAGTAGGACGTTGACCGGTGCGCTGAGGAGAATGACGGCCGCGAAGCGGTCGTAAAAGCGCCCCTGATTCTGCACCGTGCCCGAGACGACCACGGGCGAGGGGGTCGACAACAAAGTAGCCATTCTCGGTTCGTCCCACGCGCCGTCTGCACCCACCCATGGGCCGTAGTCCGTGTCGACGGTTCGATGGCCGCGACGTGAGAGTTCGCTCAGCACCGATGACTTTCCGACGCCGGACATGCCCGTGATCAGGATGTGCCCCACAACTCGGGAGCATAGTACTTAACTGTGCGGAGGCCGGTGGCTCAGGCGCGTTCCACGAGTGGGATCGTGGCCCCGAGTCGCGCGGGGCCCGTTTACCCCGCCCGATGAACAAGCCCGCCATGGTGGCCTTTGCGCGCGGCCACCGCGCACCTCCAGGCTCAGTCCCGAAGCGCCACCCTCCGCGAGTGAACGCCGCTGTCCAACGTCTCCTCGCCAACCCCGACGAGATCGAGCACAGCCTCGGCACCCACCGGCACTGTCACCTCGACCTCGAGCGACCCGCCCTCGATCCGCCACGCGATCGCAGCCTCCCCGTACGGCGTCAGCTGCCGCGCCGACGCCGACGTCAACCCACCGCCCGGACGCGGCGCGAACCGAATCCGCCGGTACCCAGGCTCCGCCGGCGCGAGTCCCGCGATCACCCGATGCATCCAGTCCGCCACCGCGCCGAGGGCGTAGTGGTTGAACGAGGTCATCTGGCCCGGATTCACCGTGCCGTCCGGCAGCAGCGAGTCCCAGCGCTCCCAGACCGTGGTCGCACCCTGCTCCACCTGGTACAGCCAGGACGGGCACTCGCGCTCGAGCAGCAGGTCGTACGCGGTGTCGATGTGCCCGGCTCCGCTGAGTGCGTCCGAGACGAGAGGCGTGCCGACGAACCCGGTCGCGATGCGGTTGCCGGCGTCGCGTACGAGCTGCGCGAGACGGGATGCCGCGGCATCCCGCATCTTCGGATCGGTGAGGAGGTCGAACTGCAGGGCGAGGGCGTACGCCGTCTGCGCGTCGCTGGTCATCGTGCCGTCGTCGTTCACGTACTCGGCGGTGAACGCCGCGACCACCTCGTTGGCCAGCGCGTCGTATCGCGAGGCCTCGGACGACAGCCCCAGCACCTCCGCCATGCGCGCGACGGTTCGCGCCGACTTCGCGAAGTACGCGGTCGCGACGAGGTAGCGGTCGGTGCGGGCATCGGCCGGGTCGTTCGGTGGCGCGGCAGGGTCGAGCCAGTCGCCGAGCTGGAAGCCGGTGTTCCACAGCCTCGACGGTCCCGCGATGCGCTCGATCAGGTCGACCCAGCGCCGCGCGCTGTCGAACTGCGCGCGCAGCACCCCGACGTCGCCGAAGCGCTCGTACAGCGTCCACGGCAGGAGGGTCGCGACGTCGCCCCACGCAGCGCCCGGCCGCAGCGGCGTCCACATCCTGTCGGCCGGGATGACCGGCACGTACCAGGGAACCGTGCCGTCCGGCAGCTGCTCGATCGCCACATCCTGCAGCCACCCGGAGAGCATGCCCGACACGTCGTACAGCGTCGATGCCGTCGGGCCGAACACCTGGATGTCGCCGGTCCAGCCGATGCGCTCGTCGCGCTGCGGGCAGTCGGTGGGGATGTCGACGAAGTTGCCGCGCATGCCCCACAGCACGTTCTGGTGCAGGCGGTTGAGCGCAGGATCGGACGACTCGAACCACCCGGTGCGCTCGAGGTCGGTGTGGTAGACCCGCGCGACGAGTGCGCCCGCTGCGACGTCGGCGTCGAGGTCGCCGGGCCAGCCGGGCACCTCGACATAGCGGAAGCCGTGGAACGTGAAGCGCGGCTCCCACTCTTCGACCTCGCGCCCGGCGAGCGTGTAGTTGTCGGTGGAGCGCGCGTCGCGCAGCGGACGCGTGTAGATCTCACCGTCCTGCATCACCTCGGCCGTGCGCAGGGTGACGGTGGCGCCCGCAGGCCCGCTCACCCGGATGCGCACGCGGCCGACGAGGTTCTGGCCGAAGTCGAGGATCCGCGAGCCGCTCGGACCTGTGAGCACCTCGACCGGTTGCAGCTCCTCGGTGCAGCGCACCGGGGGAGCGGTGGGCGCGACGAGCGTGGCGGGGTCCCGGTGGCGCTCCTGCGCCATCTCCCACGCGGCGTCATCGAAGCCCGGGCTGGACCAGCCGGCCTGCTCCTCGCGGGCGTCGTAGTCCTCGCCGTCGTAGAGGCCGCTGTGCAGGATGGGGCTGGGTGCCGTGCGCCACGAGTGGTCGGTCGCGACGACCTCGCGCGTGCCGTCGGCGTAGGTCAGTTCGAGCTGGCCGAGAAACGACTGGTCGGTGCCGTAGACGTTGCGGAACCCGCCACGCCAGCCCAGCCGGCCGCGGTACCAGCCGTCGCCCAGCCACGCGCCGAGGGCGTTGGCGCCCGGCCGCAGCTGCTCGGTGACGTCGTATGTGTAGTAGCGCAGCCGCGCGCCGTACACCGTCCAGCCGGGCGAGAGCGTGTCGTCGCCGACGCGCTCGCCGTTGAGCTCGGCCTCGTACAGCCCGTGCGCGGTGGCGTACAGCCGCGCACGCACGAGACCTTCGCGCACCTCGAACTCGCGACGGACGATCGACGGTCGGCGCTGGTCGGAGTTCGGGTGCTCGTTGCGGGTGGCGCCGACGGGCCGTGCCACCCAGTCCGACGGCTCGAGCAGCCCGGTCTCGAGCGTCGTAGGAGCAGATGCGTCCGACCACGCGCCGTCGACACCGCGAACCGCGATGCGCACCGTCGCGATCTCGCGCGAGCCCAGCGGCTCGGCGGGCCAGTCGACGAGCACCTGCTCGCCACCGTCGATCTCGTACGAGACCGAGCGGCCGTCGCGCTCGATGTCGACTCGATAGGCGGCCTGGCGCCAGCCTGAGGGAGCGGAGCCGACGCGCCACGACAGCCGCGGCATCCGCTCACCGATCCCGAGAGGTTCGCGATGGTACTCGATGCGGGGTGCGTCGACGGTGACGGTCATGGTGGGCCTTCCGTTAGCCGCGAAGAGTTCTGAAACGTTTCGGTTCGCGTGTACAGTGAGTGTGCCAGGGAGTTCGAATCGTTTCAAGTCGCCCGTGCGAGGAGGCACTCAATGAGGATCGGCGTGACAGGCAGCGGCGGCAAGCTGGGCCGTGCAACGGTGGAGCGACTTCGTGCCGACGGCCATGAGGTGATGGGTTTCGACCTCGCGGGAGTCCCGGGACCGGGCTTCACACGGGTCGACCTCGCCGACTTCGGTCAGACCCTCGACGCGTTCCTCTCGGTGACCGCCCGCCACGACGGACTCGACGCCCTCGTGCACCTCGCGGCGATCCCGGTGAACGGATTGATTCCGGATGCCGCCACCTTCCACAACAACATGACCGTGTCGTTCAACGCACTGTTCGCGGCGCACCGCGCCGGCATCCGCACGATCGTGCTCGCGTCGAGCATCACCGCGATGGGCTTCCCGTTCGACGAGGCGCCGCCCGCGCTTCCCGTCGACGAGACCTACACGAGCGCGAACAACACGTATGGCCTCGGCAAGGTCGCCGAGGAAGCGATCGCCGCGCAGCTCGTGCGCTGGGGCGACGGCACCTCGATCACGGCGCTGCGCTTCACGAACGTCGTCGCGGCCGACGAGTACGCGACGTTCGAGCGCGCGGGCGAACCGGACTACCGACGTGACCTCATCGGGTCGTGGATCGACGCTCGCGACGGGGCCGAGGCGGTCGCGCGGGCGCTCGCCGCCGCCCAGCCCGGATTCGAGGTGTACAACGTCGCGGCTCCTGAATCGGGCGTGGCGGCGCCGTCGCGCGAGGTGGCAGCCCGCTGGTTCCCCGGCACGCCGGTCGCCGACGATCTCGGCGAGTTCGAGTCGCTGATGTCGACGCGCAAGATCCGCGAGCGGCTCGGCTTCGTCGCGCGGCACGACTGGCGCTGACGATGTCGAGGCCGGGGATCCGTCAGGTCGCAGCCCGCGCGGGAGTCGCGGTCGGCACCGTGTCGGCGTACCTCAATCATCCCGACCGCGTGTCGGCCGCGCGGGCGCAGCGCATCGCCGAGGCGATCGCCGAGCTCGGGTTCGTGCCCAGCAGCGCAGGCCGGCAGCTGCGGCTGGGTGTCAGCAGCCTCATCGGCTACCTGTCGCCCGACGTCAGCAACCCGCACTTCAGCGAGATCGCGCAGGAGGTGGAGTACCGCGCGGAGCGCTTGGGCATGACCGTGTTCTTCGCCCACTCGCACGGCGATCGCGCCCGCGAGGACGCGTACCTCGAGGCATTCGAGCAGCGCCAGGTGCGGGGACTGCTGGTGTCGTCGTTCGAACCGGTCGAGGAGCGACTCGCGGCGATGCGCGACCGGGGTACGCCCTCGGTGCTGGTGGGGCGCCGCGCGTGCCGGCCCGAGCAGCCGTCGGTGTCGATCGACGACGTCTCGGGCGGCCACCAGGCCGCCGAGCACCTGCGGGCGAACGGATGCCGCCGCCTCGCCTTCGTCGGCGGTCCGCTGCCTGTGCAGCAGGTCGCCGACCGGCTGGCCGGGGCGCGACAGGTCGCGCCCGACCTCGAGGTGATCGAGGTCGCGGAACGGTCGATCGCGGTCGGACGGTCGGTCGGCCACGCCCTCGCAGCGCGCCGTCCGGCGGAGCGACCCGACGGGGTGTTCGCCGCGAATGACGTGCTGGCGCTCGGCATCCTGCAGGCGCTCGTCGCCGGGGGAGTGTCGGTGCCCACCGAGGTCGCGCTCGTCGGATACGACGACAACGAATTCGCCGAGGCATCCCTCATCCCGCTCACGAGCGTGCGAGCGAGGCACGAGGACTTCGGCGCCACGGCGGTCGACCTGCTCTTCGAGGCGATCGAGCACGCGTCGGTGCCTGACCCGCAGCGCGTGTACGCACCGGAGCTGATCGTGCGAGAGAGCTCGCGCCGCACCGCATCCTGACCCGTACGGACCACATCGAAGGAGAGCATCCGTGTCATCCCATCAGCCCAGTGAGCTGTACCGCCCCATCGAGCTGACGTTCGAGGGATCGGCGCTCATTCCCGCCGATCGCACGCCGCTCACCGTGCGACTGCAGCACGCGGCATCCGGTGCCGAACGCGCCGTGCCGGGATTCTGGGACGGCGGCACCACGTACCGCGCGAGGTTCGCCCCCGATCTCAAGGGGGAGTGGACCTGGCAGACCGAGAGCGAGGATGCCGCGCTCTCGGGCGCGACCGGCACGATCCAGGTCGTCCGCGGCGGGGATCACGGGCCCGTGCGCGTCGCGGACCGGTTCCACTTCGCGCACGTCGACGGCACGCCGTTCCGGCCCGTGGGCACGACCGCCTACAACTGGCTCCACCAGGACGAGCCGCTCTTCTCGTCGACGGTCGACGCGATCGCCGAGGCGGAATTCAACAAGTTCCGCTTCATGGTCTTCCCGCAGGGTGGCGGGTACATCGAGCACATCCCCGACCTGATGCCGTTCGAGAAGACGGACGGGCGCTGGGATGTCACGAAGCCCGTGCCCGAGTTCTTCCAGCACCTCGATCGGGCCGTCGAGGTGCTCGGGGAGCGCGGCATCCAGGCGGACGTGCTCATCTACAACGCGTACGACCGCGGGCAGTTCGGTCTCAACGAACTCACCGAGGAAGAGGACGCGATCTACCTGCGCTACCTCGTCGCCCGTCTGGCCGCGTACCCGCACGTCTGGTGGTCACTGTGCAACGAGTTCGACCAGCTCGAGCGACCCGCGGAACGGTGGAACCGCACCGGTGCGCTCCTCGCCGAGATCGACCCCTACGACCACCTCCGATCCATCCACAACTGGATCGAGATCCACGACAACAACCAGCCGTGGATCACCCACGCGTCGATCCAGAACGGCTCCGCCACGACGCAGTTCGGCCGCGCCAACCTCTACCGCGACGTCTACGGCAAGCCGGTCGTGCTCGACGAGATCAAGTACGAGGGCGACATCGACGACCGCTGGGGTCATCTCGACGCCGAGCAGCTCGTGCACCAGTTCTGGATCACGACCGTCTCGGGCTGCTACGCCTCGCACGGCGAGAGCTTCGTCACCGAGAGCGGCAGCCTCCACATGGTCGAGGGCGGACCGCTGCGCGGCGCCTCGCCGACGCGGCTGGCCTTCCTGCGGCGGATCCTCGAGGAGGTCGACGGCCCCGGCCTCGACCCCATCGACAAGTGGGACGACCCGGCCTACGTCGCCGGCATCCCACGCCGTCTCTACGTGCAGTATCTCGGCCGCAGCGCGCCATCGACGTGGGCATTTCGCCTGCCCATCGGGGTTCCAGGGGAGCGACCTGAGCCTGGTGACCGGTTCGAGGTCGACGTGATCGACACATGGAACATGACCATCGCGCCGGTCGGCCGCGTGTTCACGCTCGACGACGTGCAGCGCAACGACGCGTACGACCGGGCGTCTGCGCCGGTCGAGCTGCCCGAGGGCGGGGCGATCGCGCTGCGCATCACCCGCATCGAGAGCTGAGTCGTGGCCGCCGTCGACCGCCTCGGAGCATGGCGGCGCGGCCCGCGCCTCGGGACCGCGTACTACAACGAGTACCTCCCCGGTGGTGCCCATTCCGGACGTGGGCGGCTCGAGACCGACCTGCAATTGATGACGGATGCCGGGATCACCTGCATCCGCGTCGGTGAATCCGTCTGGTCGACCTGGGAGCCGCGCGACGGTGAGTTCGATCTCGACTGGCTCACGCCGGTGCTCGACGGAGCGCACGCGCACGGCATCGACGTCATCCTCGGCACGCCGACGTACGCGGTGCCGCCGTGGCTCGCACGCAAGCATCCCGAACTCGCGGTCGTGCGCAAGGACGGCTCGAGCGTGCCGTGGGGCGGGCGGCAGGAGGCCGACTTCACCTCGGAGACCTTCCGTGGCTACGCCGAGCGGGTCATCCGGGCTGTGCTCGGGAGGCACGGGCGGCATCCCGCGGTGATCGGCGTGCAGCTCGACAACGAGGCGGGACTCCACCTCATCCACAACGACGACGTGGTCGCACGGTTCCGGCAGTGGGTCGCTGATCGCTACGGCGACGTCGAAACGCTCAACCGCGAGTGGGGACTGACGTACTGGTCGCACCGCATCTCGGAGTGGGACGAGCTGTGGCCGCCGGCCGGCAATACGACCCCGGCGTACGACCTCGCGTGGCGGCGATTCCAGGCCGAGCAGACCGCCGAGTTCATCGGCTGGCAGGCCGCCATCGCGCGCGAATTGGTCGCCGACGACACGTTCCTGACGACCTGCATCGCGTATCAGCGGCCTGCGATGGACGACGTCGCGGTCGGCGCGCACCTGGATGTCGCGAGCGGCAACGCCTACTACCTTGCTCAGGACGCGCTCGACCTCGATCGCGAGGGCGCCGGCGGCCAGTGGTACGCCGACGACGTGCCGCAGCTGATCCTCATGGCCGACCGTATGCGCGCGACCCGCGAGGGGCCGTTTCTCGTCACCGAGACCGGCGCCGCGTCGATCGGCCCGGCGTGGCTCACGCGTCCGCCCTACGACGGCCAGCTCGCGCAGGCCGCGTGGCTGCTCGTCGCGCGCGGCGCCCGCCTCGTGTCGTATTGGCACTGGCACACGTTGCACTCGGGCGCCGAGGTGCATTGGGGTGGCATCCTCGGGCACGACCTCCAGCCCGGGCGTGTGCACGGCGAGATTGCGCGGATCGGCCGCGAGTTCGCCGCCGCGGCGGAATGGCTGACGGATGCCGAACCCGATGCCGACGTCGGCCTCGTGTACGCGCACGACAGTGAGTGGATGATGCAGTTCGAGCCGCCGCTCGCGTCGGCCGGTGCGCCGGACCGTGCCGCGCACGCCCGGATCGTCGGCGCGTTCGGGCGGGCCGCTGTCGACGCGGGTCTGCAGGTCGGTTATGTGAACGAGCGGCAGCTGCCCGAGGCCGCCGAGCTCGTGCGCCGACACCCGGTGCTCGTGGTCGCGGGCCTGGTCGCGGCATCCGACCCGACTCTCGACACGCTGGCCGAGTACGCGCGACTGGGCGGGCGGCTCGTCGTCGGGCCGCGCACCGGCCACGGCGACGACGAGGGACGCGTGCGCGCGACGACGGCTCCCGCGGTGATCGGGCCGGCGGCAGGAGTCGCCTCCCGCGAGTACGCGGCGCTCGCCGCGCCGGTGGCGGTGGTCGCTCCCGACGGACCCCTGGTCGGGGCAGCCGGTCAGGCGAACGGCTGGGCTGACGCCCTCGAAGCCGGCGATGCCGAGGTGCTGCTGCGTTACGACCACCCGCTCTTCGGTCGGTGGGCCGCCGCGACGCGGAGCCTGGTGGGTGACGGAACGATCACGTTCGTCGGGACGCTTCTGGACCGCTCGCTCCTGCGAGCGGTGGTGACGGATGCCGCGGGCCCGGCCGCTACCCAGAGCCCGATCGCGGAGCGGCAGCTTCAGGTGACGGCTCACTCGCTCGCCGGCCCCCACGGCCGGGCGTGGGTAGTGCATAACTGGTCGCCGGAGGGCCGGGCCGTCACGCTGGCGAAGGCCGTCGCATCCGTCGTGGACGACACCACGCACGGAGCCGGCACTGTCGTGGAACTCGCCCCCTGGGACGTGAGGATCTGGCGCGAGGCCTGAGCGTGGTCGTACCGGAGCGAGGGAGTGGTGCAGGATCGGCATGCTCGCGGAACTCACCCGACGACGATACTGACGCGCTATCCACGCGGCGTAGGTCGGTGTGTGAGCATCGGAGCATGGCCTTCTCGGACAACGTTCGGCAGGTGGCCAGCTGGCGTGGATCGGGACGCAATTGGTGAGCGTGGAGTTCCTCTGACGGAGCTCATCGCCATGCTCGGTGTCGAACTCGACGAGTCGATCAGCTGAGTCAAACGGCCATTCGTCAGGATCCGCTGGCGAGCACCCAGTACAGCGCGATAGCTGCGGTGAGGACCGCGATGACTATGCCGGCCAACGGTGGGCATACGCGCCACCAACCCTTGCCCTTGGACCCGAGAATGAACGACAGCCCCCAGGCGACGAGGAACAGGAGGATATCGAGGATCAAGAACCCATAGATCGCGATGCTCACGCTCGGGATGCCGCACGCCACCACGTAGCACTCGATGAGCCACTCGTCGCTGTAGACCACAACGAACGCGAGGACGACACCGACGACGAAATGCAAGCCCACCGCGCACAAGGCCACGATGGCTTCGAGGTCGTCAGTCTTGGAGCGGCGAGCGAGCCAGGGTGCGGTCATAGCTGGTCGCCTCCGATCGGCTCTACAGGACGTCCCGAGCGTACGACAAGTCGGGCGGCGACCCCGGACACGTTCCCACCGCGGTGCGGCTTCCGGCGTGTCGTGACACCTGAAGCCCACGCAACTCCGAAGGAGCCCTCGAGCATGGGCCGACCCCGTCGGTCAGAACTCCCAGGCGACCGGGCGGTCCTCGAGCCAGGCGATCATGTTGAGCACGAGGTAGTTCCAGTTCTGGAAGTTCCGCGTCATGATCGGCGCGCCGGTGTCGGGGTGGTAGAACTCGTGGAGCGAACCGGTGCTCTCGAGGTCGCGGCCGAAGAGCGCCACCGTCTCTTCGGCGAGCTGCCGGGCGTCGTCGGTGAAGCCGTAGGCGAGCAGCCCGCGGAACACGAGGTAGTTGCTGACGCCCCACACCGGCCCCAGCCAGTTCGACGGGTTGTTCGAGGCACGCAGGCTGTACTGCTGCTCGAGCCGAGACAGCGTGCGCACGCCGTAGTTGGCGCGGAATGTGCGCCGGTCGAGCAGTCGCTCGCGCATCCGCTCGGCCTGCTCCTGCGAGGCGATGCCGGCCCACATCGGGAGGAAGCTCGACCAGCTGTCGATCCTCAGCAGCAGCGATGACCACGACCGCGGCGCCCCGCGGTGGAGCCAGTCGTCGTGGTCGATCGGTCGCAGCGCGAGGTCGGCGCTGTAGAACGTGCCGTCCCGCTCATCCCACAGATGGGTCGTCGCGGCGTCGGCGAGATCCTGAGCACGACCGCGCCACCGGTTCGCCTCGCGGACCTGGTCGACGTCTTCGAGCAACGAGCCGTACGCGAGCAGCTCGCGGTACAGCAATGAGTTCAGGTAGACCGATGCGGTGCTGCGATCGGGCCGGTAGTACACCGAGGGGTCGTTGTCGACGCCGATGGCGAAGTCCGTCTGCCAGTAGGCGAGCCCCGTCTCTTCGTGCACGTGGCTCTCGAGGTAGCGCGTGAGGAAGCGCTCGATGATCGGCAGGCCGTCGCGGATCCAGTCGGCGCTGCCGCGGCGGCGCGCCAGGAGCGCCGCCTGCTGCGCGATCACCGGCTTGTGCATGTTCTGCGAGAACCCGCCGGCGCGGCTGGGATCACCGTGCAGGAAGGGGCCATCGGGCTTGAGGAGCAGGGGCATGACGCCGTCGTCGTCGGTGTGGTCGAGGAAGTTGCGGATGGTGCCCTCCTCGTACGCCCCGAACCGGCCCGGCTGCGCCGTGTCGAGCTCGACCTGGCCGAGAGCGACGCTGATGAACCACGAGTCCCAATCCCACAGCGCGTCGGAGTAGTACGGCGAGTCGGGAGAGCTGGGCACCGTGTAGGGGTGCGACAGGATGCCGGACGGCTCGCGCGTCATCTGCACGCTCCGCTCGTGGATGTGGGTCTCGAGCAGGCGCTTCCAGCGCTCGGTCATGGTGCTCCTCGGTGAGTCGAGTGGTCGGGCGAGTGGTCAGAGGCGGACGACGCCGCCCGCGGGCACGTCGGCGGTGCGGATCTCGCCGCCGTCGAGCTCGATCTCGACGGGCCGAGGCTCGCGGTCGAGGTTCGCGACCAGCACGACGTCGCCGTCTTCCGCGCGCGCGCCGAGTGCCCACACGAGGCCGTCGGGCGAGTCGCCGCGCAGGCCGGGCCGACGCGCCAGCTCGGCGAGAGCGGTGACCGCGTCGAAGACCGGCCACGGAGCGCCGTCCGATGCCCGGACGCCCCGGGGGCCCCATTCCTCGAAGTACGCGAGTGTCGCCACCCCGGGCACCGCGAAGGCAGCGGCGCTGGCCACCGTCCACGCCGCCAGCTCGGGAGCCGACTGGCGCGCATCCGCGGCCGGGATCAGCGCCGGGCCGTAGCCATCACGGAGGTCGTCGTGGGCGGGCCTCGGCGGCGGGGCTGTCGCGACGTCGTTGAAGTGGGGCCGCAGCGAGATCGGGCCGATGTGCACGGGGGGTCCGTCGGCGAGCTCGACGCCCTGCGCCGCGACGAGGCGCTGCATCTGCAGCGACTCGACCAGCTGCGCCGTGCCGAGGCTGTGGAAGAGCGGGGTGCTGCTGAATACGACGCCGTCGAGGCGTCGGGGCAGCCGCTGATGTTCGCGGTTGAGCTCGGTGAAGTGCGACCGCACGCCGCCCGCGATGGGAGCGTCGACGCCGGCCTGGGTCAGGGCATGGCGCAGCAGCGCGATGGCCTCGAGGTCGGAGACATGGCGGGCCGGCCCCGTCGGCCAGAATGCCGTGACGCGCGCCACGGGCAGGTCGCGCAGGGCGTATGCCGCGTCGTCGATGCCTGTCGGGTCGTCTTCGGCGAGCACGAACCGTACGTCGAGAGCGAGACCGGATGCCGCGGCCCTGCCGAGCGCGGCACGCCAGTTGCGCGTCGCCAGGTCGAGCTCGACGATGACGGCCGACCACGGCGCAGGGTCGAGCGCGGCGGGGCCGGGATCGGGCGCGGTCGCTGCCGCCACCGCGAGTGCAGGCAGCGCGGGCCCCTCGTGGAGCCGGATGCGTGCCACTTCGTCCGCAAGGGTGCTCGCGGGTGTACCCGACACCGAGACGTCGATCGACTGGACGACGCGCTCACCCGCGGCGAGCGGGTACGGGAAGGGGAGCGCGAGCGGACGGCTGTACGTCTTGTAGGAGGCATCCGTCCAGTTGCGCTGGTCCTCCATCTCGAAGACGTCGCCCGCGAAACGCACCTCGACGCCGAGTCCGTCGTGCGACCACGACAGTCCGGCGATGTCGAACGCCGGCTGGTGCGGGCTGATACGTGCGGGGAACCTGGTGTGCTCGACTGTGCCGCCGGAGTGGCGGACGTCGAGGTCGGTGCCCGCGAGCCCGGGAGGATGAAGGGCGACCAGGCCCGTGCGATTCGTCTCGAAAGCGGTCACCGACTCGAGGTCGGTGAGCAGCCGCAGCCGCCCCGGACCCCGCACCTCGGCCCGCACGACCCCGCGCAGGTCGGACCCGAGTCCCTCGGAGTGCACGTGAAGAGTCAGTGCGAGGTCGGACTCGTCGATCCGGTCGACCACGAGCGCCGCGGTGTCCCAGTTGCGATCGCGGATGACGGCGCGCACCGACCTCAGCACGACCCGACCGTCGTAGGCGATGTCGGCGAACTCGTCGCCGCGCAGGTCGAGCGACCACCGGCCGCTCCGCCACTCGCGGGCATCCTCGCCCCACCATTCGCTCACGCCTTCATCCTCCTTCATCGCCTCACCCCGCTCGCCCGTTCGGTGAGAAAGTCCACGGTGGTTGAGAAACCGCACGTAGGTTGAGAAATCACGCGAGACGTGATGCTTCAACCTCGCCATGGTTTCTCAACCTCAACCAATCGCGCCGCCGGGCCGCGTGCACCGACCGGATCAGAGCGAGGTCATCCCGCCGTCGACCTGGAAGGTCGCGCCCGTCGCGAAGGCGCCGTCGTCGCTCGCCAGGTAGACCATGATGCCCGCGACGTCGTCCGGAGTGCCGGCACGACCGAGCGGGATGCGCCCGACGATCGCTGCACGCGACTCGGGGTCTTCGCTGATGGCGGCCACGAGCGGCGTCTCGGTGTACGCGGGCTGCACCGTGTTCACACGGATGCCGCGATCCGCATATGCCGCGGCAACCGTGCGTGCGAGTCCGTGAACGCCCGCCTTCGACGCGCTGTATGCGGTGAAGTCCTTGCCCTCGCCGTTCACCGCAGTGGGGCTGCCGGTCAGGATGATGGAGCCGCCGCCCCGGCGCGAAGCTGCCCCATCGGCGCTGCGCACCATCGAGCGCACCGCGTGCTTCACGGTGAGGAACGTCCCGGTCAGGTTGATGTCAATCGTCCGGCGCCACACGTCGAGGTCGAGGTCGGCCGCCGGCGCGTCCTGTCCGAAGAGCTGCACGCCCGCGTTGGCGACGACGACGTCGGGCGCCCAGCCGGCCGCCTCGACCTCGGCGAAGGCCGCCGCGACGGCGGCCTCGTCCGAGATGTCCATCGTGACGGCCCGCGCGTTCTCGCCGATCTCGGCGGCCGCCGCCGCAGCCCCCTCGCCGTTGCGGTCCGCGAGGATCACGCGCGCGCCCTCACCGGCGAAGCGCTGAGCGACCGCGAGGCCGATGCCGAGTGCCGCACCCGTGATGAGCGCGGTCTTGCCGTCGAGCTGGCCCATATCTGTTCCCTTCCGGCCGCGGACGCTGGTCAGCGCTCGATCTTGTCGAGGTGCAGCATCCGTGCGAGGTTCTTGTCGAGCTCGTCGTCGCGGAAGATCTTCTTCCAGTCATCCTTGATGATGCTCTCGCGGCCATAGTCCATGGCGATGAGGCAGGCGTCCGAGAACGGGTTGTCGCCGCGCAGGCCGTTGGCGAGCGCCACCTGGGTGTGGCCGTACAGGATGCTGCGCGCCGCCGCCTCGGGAACGCCCATGGTGTTCACGGTCTCCTGCAGCGCCTCGTTCAGCAGCGCGCCGATCATGCACGCGACGGTCTCGACGAGGGTCGGCTCGAGCTGGGCGAGCTGCTTGATCGTGACCCAGTGCACATCGATCACCGGCGCGTAGATCGCGCGCACGGTCGCCTCGACGATCGCCTTCTTGGCGGGGTCGTCCGACTCGATCGCGGCGATCGCGTCCTGCGGGGCGGCGATGCCGCCGAACGTGTCGGCCCACTCCTCCGGCGTCTGCCGCTGCAGGAAGATCGACGGGTGGCACGGGTGCGCGACGGCCTGGATGACGTCCTCGCGAGTGGTCAGCAGACCGGCGTACGCGGCGGCGGGGTCGAGCGTCAGCACGATCGCGCCGGCCTTCAGCTGGGGCACGAGGTCGGCGGTCACGGACTGGAGGGCGAGGTCGGGCACGGCGAGCACGACGATCTCGGCATCGGCGACGGCGGCCGCGGCATCCGTCAGCTCACGGCCCGCGTCGATCGTGCGCTGCTGCCCTGCGGGCGAGTTCTCGACGTACGACACCTGGTGCGCGGTCTTCACGAGATTGTTCGAGACGCGCATGCCCATCTTGCCGCCCGCTCCGATGACGGCGATCTTGTAGGTCTGGGTGCTGGTCTCGTTGGCGGTGGTGCTCATGCGATGCTCCTCAGGTATTCGACGGTGAGGCGGGTCCATTCCCGCTCGGTTCGGATGGTGGTCTCGGCGTCGCCCTGCCACGAGAGCCAGTGCTCGACGACCTCGTTGATGCCGCGTTCACGAGGACGCACCGTCTCGATCAAGTGCGTGTAGTCGTGCAGGCCTTCGCCCATCGGCGCGCCGCCGTAGGTGAAGCCGACCCAGCCGGCCTGACGCGCGAACGCGAAGTCCTTGACGTGGATGTTCTTCACGTACGGCGCGGTCGCCGCGACGCAGTCACGCGGGAGCTCGAGACGGGCGACGACGTTCGCCGGGTCGAGGCAGACGCCGAGCCGCTCGCTGCCGATGCGCTCGATGAGCCCGACGAGGTCGGCGGTGGCGATCTGCTCGTAGGTCTCGAGGGCGAGGTCGACCCCGGATGCCTCGAACCTCGGCAGCGCGACGCGCAGCCACTCTTCGGCCTGGTCCAGGGTGGGCCGGGTGTCGGGGGAGTACAGCATGCTTCGCACGAGCTTCGCGTCGAAGAGTTCGGCGACTGCGAGGAACCGTTCCAGCCGCTCGGGCTCGATGCCCTTGGTGCCCAGCTCGATCCTGAGGCCGAGCTCGCGCGCCGCGGCCGCGGCGTCGGCGAGCTCGCGGTCGGTCATCGTCTCGAGCGGGGCGTAGTCGCAGATCTGGAACAGATCGACGCCGAGCTCTTTCGTCGCCGTGAACGCGCCGACGAGTGACAGGGGCTGCGGCACCTGGTCGGAGTGCTGCCAGAAGAACGCGTACGTGCCGAGCCCGATCATGCCGACTCCCGCTTGGCGGCCAGGGCGGATGCTTCGTCGAGGACGGTGATGAGGGCGTGGGGGTCGTGGGCGAAGCGGCCGAGGAACAGGCCGTCGACGTCGTCGCCGAGGTGGGTGAGCAGGCCGGGGCCGGCGGAGCCGCCGTAGATGACGCTGCTGCCGGCCCGTGCGGGAAGCGCGTCCAGCGCGGCGCGCAGCGCGCGGGTGACCTCGGTGATGTGGGCCGTGGGTGCGGGCTGGGGTGCGCCGATGGCCCATACCGGCTCGTAGGCGACGATGACCGGGCCGGCGGGGGAGTCCTCGAGGTCGGCATGCAGCTGGGCGACGGTCGCCGCCGCCGCGTCGGCGGCGGCGAGACGGTCGGTCTCGCCGACGCACAGCACCGGCACGATGCCGGCGTCCAGCGCCGCGGCGACTTTCGCGGCGACGACCTCGTCGGTCTCGCCGAAGAGGCGGCGGCGTTCGGCGTGCCCGACCTCGGCATAGGCCACGCCGATCTCGGCGAGCTCGGTAGCGGTGACTTCGCCGGTGAACGCGCCGGCCGGGAACGCCGAGACGTCCTGCGCGCCCACCCGCACCGGGGTGCCCGCGAACGCGTCGAGGGCTGCGGGGATCTGCAGGTAGGTCGGGATCACGAACAGCCGCACGTCACCGGCGGTCACCGCGAAGTGCTCACCGACACGCTGCGCGACGTCGGCGAACCAGGCCGCAGCCTGCTCGTGCCCGAAGTAGGTCTTCAGGCTCACTCCCACGATGACCGGGCCGGGCATCAGCAGCTGCCGGTGGTCTCGAACTCGTCGATGACAGCGACCTTCTCCGCCGACGCGGAGGACGTGTCGAACCGGTAGGTCAGCCACTCCCGCACCAGGCGGCGGGCCAGCTCGATCCCGACCACGCGCTGACCCATGGTGAGGACCTGGGCGTTGTTGGAGAGCACACCCCGCTCGACCGAGTACGAGTCGTGCGCGGTGACGGCGCGGATGCCGGGCACCTTGTTCGCCGCGATCGCCACCCCCAGACCGGTGCCGCAGATCAGCAGCGCCCGGTCGGCATCACCCGCCGCGACACGCTGCGCCGCTTCGATCGCGACCCTCGGATACGGGGTGTGACCGTCGGGGTCCACGCCGACATCGATCACCTCCACGACACCGGGGCTGTTCTGCAGGTCCTTCTTGAGGATCTCCTTGTAATCGAAGCCGGCATCATCCGCGCCGACCACGATTCGCAGCGGCTGGGGTGTGGTGGTGTCAGACATTCGCGTTCTCCTTCCGGGTCGTGAGCAGCTCGCCCACGGCGGTGACGATGAGGGCGAACGAGTGCGCGCCCGGGTCGGGGGTTCCCACGCTGTTCTGGCCGTGGGTGCGGGCGCGTCCCATCCGGGGCAGCAGCTCCGCGGTCGCCGCAGCGGCACGGGTCGCGGCATCCGCGGCCGTCCGCCACGCCGACGCGAGGTCCGCGCCGCCGTCGACGGTCTGGGCGAGGGTCGAGCTGAACGGCACGAGCGCGTCGACCATCGTCTTGTCGCCGACCTCGGCCTTGCCGTACGCCATCACGCCCTGCACGCCGGCGACGATCCCCGCCGCGATGGCGGCCGGCTCAGGGTCGCCGTCGTCGCCGAGCTTGGCCGCGAGGGCGCCGAGAATGACGCCCCACAACGCGCCCGAGGTGCCACCGGCTCTGTCGGACCATGCGTCTGCGGCCCGCGCCAGCGTGGTGCCCGCGCCCGCACCGGCGTCGACCGCCCCGCGGGCGGCGGCCAGGGCCGCGTGCGAGCCGCGCTGCATGCCGATACCGTGGTCCCCGTCTCCGGCGACCGCGTCGATGCGGCCCAGCTCCTCGACGTGGGTGTCGACGGTGTCGGCGATCGTCTGCACCGCGGCCAGCACCGTGACCGCGACGGTGCGGGATGCCTCATCCGCCGGCGGCACGTCCTCGAGGGTCGCAGCATCCAGGATCGAGGAAGCACCTGCACTGAGCGCGGTACGAGCCGAAGTATCCGCCTGCGCCGCCGTCGTGACCGACCCGCGCCGGTAGGCGGGGGTGTCGACGGGCGTCTGCCACAGGCCGGCCAGTTCGGCATCCGGCCAGAACAGCGTGAGCGACGTGCCGGCCATGTCGAAGCTGGTGCAGTACTCGCCCACGTGCGGGTCGACGATCGCCAGGCCCGCATCGGTGAGCAGCTGCGCGATGCGCCGGTAGACGACGAACATCTCCTCGTACTTCAACGAGCCCAGGCCGTTGAGGATCGGGACGACGCGGGCCCCCCGGGCCGCGTCGACACCGTTGGGAACCTCGCCCAGCAGCCGCTGCACCAGCAGCTCGGCCAGGCCGTCCGCGGTCGGGATGCTCGTCTCGTCGATCCCCGGCTCACCGTGGATCCCCAGGCCCACCGCCATCCGGCCCTCCGGCACGGTGAACAGGGGTGCTTCGGCGCCGGGAAGGGTGCAGCCGGTGAACGCGACCCCGAACGAGCGGGTCCGCTCATTCGCCAACCGCGCCACCCGGGTCACCTCGGCCAGGTCGTACCCGGCCTCGGCCGCCGCCGCGGCGATGCGGAACACCGCGAGGTCACCGGCGATGCCGCGGCGCTTGTGCTTCTCATTGACGCTCGCGCTGACGACATCTCGGTGACCGTGACGGTCTCGCACGCGATGCCCTCGCCGCGCAGCCGCTCCTGGGCGGCGTCGAAGTTGAGCACGTCGCCGGCGTAGTTGCCGTAGCTGAAGAACACGCCGCCGCCGCCCTCAGCGGCTTTCGCGACCGCGTACACCTGCTGCCCCGACGGCGACGCGAACAGATTGCCCATCGCCGCACCGTGCGCCAGCCCCTGCCCGACCAGACCCCCGAACGCGGGATAGTGGCCCGAGCCACCACCGATCACGACCGCGACCTGACCCGCGGGCGAGACCGTCGAGCGCACCACGCCCCCGGTCACGCGACGCACGTAGCGCCCGTTCGCCGCGACGAACCCCGCGATCATCTCATCCGCGAAATCCGCAGGATCATTCCACAGTCGTGTCATCGGGACTCCTCCGCGGCGGCCGCGCTGGCCGGCGTCGGCGTGACCGGCGCGGCACTTTCGTCCACGGTGACAGCGTTGATGCGGTTGCTGCGGGCGAGCAGCACCATCAGTACGGCCGACAGGAGCATGAAGAAGCCGACGATGAACATCGGCACCTCGTAGCCGCCGGTCAGATCGTGCACGGCGCCGGTGACGTACGGGGCCGAGAAGCCGGCCAGGTTGCCGATCGTGTTGATGAGTGCGACACCCGCGGCGGCCGCGGCCCCCGTGAGGAAGCGGGTGGGCAGCGTCCAGAAGTTGGGCAGCGCGGCGAAGATCGCGCACGCCGTCACGGTGATGACCGCGATCGTCGCAGCGGGGGAGCCTGCGAAGAGGGCGAGCGGGATGCTGACGGCACCCGCGATGGCGGGAACGGCGATGTGCCACGTCTTCAGGCCCCGCTTGGAGGCATCCCGCGACCAGAAGTACATGACGATCGCAGCGGGCAGGTACGGGATCGCGGTGATGAGGCCCTTCTGCAGGACGTCGAAGGTCTGCCCGGTCTGCTCCTGGAATCCTTCGATGATCGTGGGCAGGAAGAACGCCAGCGCGTAGAGGCCGTAGATGAAGCCGAAGTAGATGAACGACAGCACCCACACGCGCCCGCTCTTGAAGGCGTACTTCGCCGAGACGTGTCCCTGCTCCTTCTTCTGCGTCGCCGCCTTCTCGCGGTCGAGCGCGTCGGTGAGCCACACCTGCTCCTCGCGGGTCAGCCACTTCGCGTCGGACGGCTTGTCCTTGAGGTAGAACCACGCGATGACGCCGACGATGATCGCCGGGATGGCGACGCCGAAGAACATGAAGCGCCAGCCCTCGAGGCCGAAGAAGACCTGGTCCTGCTGGATGAGCCACCCTGCCAGCGGAGCGCCGATGACGGTCGTGAGCGGCTGCGCGAGGTAGAAGAGCATGAGCACGCGACCGCGGTACTGCGCGGGGACCCACAGGCTGAGGAACAGGATGGCGCCGGGGAAGAAGCCGGCCTCGGCCACGCCGAGGAGGAAGCGCAGGACGACCAGCTGCTCGAAGTTCTGCACCCACGTGAACAGCAGCGCGACGATGCCCCAGCTGACCATGATGCGGGCGAGCCAGCGCCGGGCGCCGAACTTGTGCAGCGCCAGGTTCGAGGGAACCTCGAGCAGGATGTAGCCGATGAAGAAGACGCCGGACGCGAAGCCGAACTGGGCCGCGCTGAGCGCGAGATCCTCGTTCATGCCGTTGGGGGCGGCGAAGCCGATCGCGGTGCGGTCGAGGTAGTTGATGAAGAACATCAGCGCCACGAACGGCACGAGGCGGATCGAGACCTTGCGGATGGTTGATCGCGCTACCCGCGCGTCGGGGGTGGTCTGCGTGCTGTCCACGGTGACTCCTGCTCATCGACAGTGATTCGAGCGACCATTCGGCCGGCTCCAGTGTGACAAACCGGTTGACCAATTGCAAGTCCCCGGCGCTGCGAGGGTCAACCGGCCGGGTCCGCGCGTATAGGTTGTTCGCATGCCCGCCTATCCCGACGACCAGTCTGCCGAGATCGCCGCGGCCCTGGGTGCTCTGCCGGCAGGGACGCCGGTGTCCGAGGTCGCGCGACGTCTCATGGACCTCTTCACCGGCGGCTCGCTCGCGTCAGGCACGCGCCTTCCCCCGGAACGGCAGCTGGCCGCGACGCTGGGCGTCGGCAGGTCGGCCGTGAGAGAGGCGCTGGCAGCCCTTGAGATCCTCGGCATCGTCGATGTGCGTCCGGGCTCGGGGACGTATCTGCGCGGCACGGCCAGCGAGCTGCTGCCGCAGACCCTGCGCTGGGGCCTGCTGATCGGCGAGCGCAACACCGCGGAACTGCTCGAACTCCGGTCGGGCCTGGAGATCTACGTCGCCCGGCTGGCAGCCGCCCGCGGCAACGCGCGAGAGCTCAAGGCGGTCGAGACCAACCTCGAGCGCATGCGGTCCTCCATCGAGGATCTGCGGGCCTTCGCGAAAGCCGACCTGGAGTTCCATCACGCGCTCGGGCGCGCCGCCGAGAACAGCATGCTCGTCGACCTGCTGCATGTCGTGCGCTCACTGCTGCAGGTCTACGCCGATCGTGCCGTGCACAGCACGGCCGCCGCGCTCCTCGCGGTCGAGGAGCACGACGCCGTCCTGCGGGCCGTCCAGGCGGGAGATCAGGATGCCGCAGCCTCGGCCATGGCGATCCACATGGCGACGGCATCCGCTCGCCTCGCCGCCGATGCGGCTGCCCGCACCCCCGCCGACGTCGGCTGACCTGCCGGGGCTGGTTCAGGCGTCGATCTCGAACAGGGCGCCGTCGGGCGAGTGCGCGCTGAGCGCGCACTCGAGGCCGGTCCACTGCGTGGGCACGGGAGTGAACCACCTGCCGGCCGGCTCGCCGTCGACACGGAAGCGGGCCTCGGTGCCGTCGAACTCGACCCCGAGTCGTACGGGGGCGCTCGTATGGACGACGATCTCGTGGTCGACGGCATCCGCGACGGCTTCGACCTCGGACGGGGCGACACGCAGTCGGTGATGGCTCTCTCCGAGCAGGGAAAGAGCGCCGGCGCCCTCCCGCAGCGTGACCTCGAACCGGGGCGCCCGTTCGAGGGGCCGTGCGAGGATGCCCCCGGCGCGCAGGCCGATGCGCCGTTCGTCGGCACGGGTCACGAGATCGTCCGGTGACGCTCCGTGGCCATGCCATCCGGCATCGGCCGTGGCCGTGGGCAGGGACCCGGCGAACGGCCGAGCGGCCGGCATCCGCCATTCGGCCACGGGTTCGGGCGCACCCCCGGCCACGGCTGCGCCGATCCGCGGCCAGCCGGCCTCATCCCACGCCAGCGGCTGCAGGTGGAGGATCCGGCCGTGCTGCGGCGTGTGCTGGAAGTGCAGGAACCACTCCTCGCCGCCTGCTCCCACCACCCACGCGCCCTGGTGGGGGCCGTTGATGTCGCTCGCCCCTTGCTCGAGCACGACGCGGGCCTGCCAGGGTCCGGCGAGATCGGGGGAGCGGAAGACGTACTGCCACCCGGTCTCGACACCGCCCGCGGGCGCGAACACCAGATACTCGCCATCGCGGCGATAGAGCTTCGGTCCCTCCAGCACGCTGCACCCGTCGATCGCGTCGCCGTCGATCAGCACGTGCGACGGGCCGAGCACCCGGGTCAGCGACGAATCGACCTCCACGATGTCGAGTCGATTGGCGAAGCCGGCCCGCGACCGCGCCCAACCATGCACCAGCCAGGTCCGGCCGTCGGCGTCCCAGAAGGGGCACGGATCGATCGGACCCGGTCCCGGTACGAGCATGCGCGGCGCCGACCACGGACCTTCGAGCCGCGGTGCCTCGGAGACGTAGACGCCGCGGTCGGGGTCGGCCCAGGTGATGTAGAGCCGGCTACCGTGCTCGCGGATGGCCGGTGCCCAGACGCCTCCGCTCGGCTGCACAAGTGGCTGGTGCCCGCCGGCGAATCCGGCCGGGCGCCACGTGACGAGATCGTCGGACCGCCACAGCGGCAGACCAGGCCGCCGGTCGAAGCTCGACGCGACCATCGCATACCCGCCGCTCGACAGCGCGATCACATCGGGGTCCGGCACGTCGAATGCCAGGACGGGGTTGGCATAGCTCGAGTTCTGACTCACGTTCACTCCGTACTGGCAGACCTACTTGGGTAACCGGTTGACCTCTGATACTGTACCGGGAACCGGTTTCTGAGCGAGGACCGAACCCGCGCGGAACCGCTGCACCGAGGGAATCCACCCCACTCAAAGAGGAGCTCAACATGGCACAGGCACCAAGGCGACCCGGACGCCGGGCGCTGGGCGCAGGTCTGATCGCCGCTGGACTCGTGGTCTCGGCCACGGCGTGCGCGGCAAGCGAGGACGCGGGCGGAGGTGAAGCAGCGGACGGTCCGGTGACGATCTCCTTCCAGTGGTGGGGCAACGACGAGCGCGCCGTCCTGACCGAAGAGGCGCTTGACCTCTTCGAGGAGCAGAACCCCGGCGTCACCGTCGAGACGTCGTTCTCGGCCATCGACGCCTACATCCCCAAGCTCGCCACCCAGATCGCCAGTGGCTCGCAGCCCGACCTCTTCCTGATCCCGATGGAGTCGGTCAAGGAGTACACCGAGAAGGGGGCGACCTCCGACCTCAGCGAGTACATCGGAGACGTGATCTCGGTCGACGACATCCCCGAGGCGACCCAGAAGATCGGCCAGATCGACGGCACGTTCTACGGGTTCACGCTCGGCACGGCGACCTACGCGTGGGCCTACGACCCCATCGCATTCGAGGAGGCTGGCGTCGAGGCGCCCGCCCCCGGGTTCACATGGGACGACCTGATCGACGCCGGGGAGAAGATCCGCGCCGCGAGCGGCGGGACGAAGGCCGCGATCAGCGACCCGGGTGGTTACATCGCGCACTTCGCGACCTGGCTCGAGCAGAACGACAAGGAGCTCTTCACCGAGGAGGGCGAGCTCGGCTTCGACGAGGACGACCTCGAGGGCTGGTTCGACCTGATGCAGGAGCTGCGCGATTCGGGCGCCTCCACCGACCCGCAGACGACTTCGACGCTCGACCAGAGCATGCAGAACTCGGGCTTCGCCCTCGGCAAGTCGGCGGGTGAGTTCATCGCCGCCTCGATCACCGGAGCGTTCGTCGACACCATCGGCGAGGAGCACGTCGCTCTTGCTCCGTATCCGTCCGACACCGATCGGCTCGGTCTGAGCATGGCGGGCACCAACGTCGCGGCGGTCTCGCCCGAGTCCGAGCACCCCGAGGTCGCCGCCAAGCTCCTCGACTTCCTGATCAACGACCCGGAGGCCGCCGAGATCCTGGGTCTCACACGCGGAATCCCGCTGAACACCACCAACTACGAGGCGCTCGCGCCCACGCTGTCGGGCGGCGACAAGATCGTCAACGACTTCGTGCTGGAGTACCAGCCCGAGTTCAGCGACCCGTCGCCGCTGGCGCCCCCCGGCGTGAGCACCCTTCCGGCGGACTTCACGCTGGCCTACGAGAACATCATCTTCGGTCAGCAGTCCAACGAGGAGGCCGCGAAGGCGCTCTACGCGACCTTCGAGTCCGCGATCTCCTGATCCGCGTCCGGCCGGGTCGTCGCCGACGGCCCGGCCGGACACCGCCCCCTGCATCCACCACCGACATCACCCAGGAGTGCCGATGACGGCGACCCTTCCCGAAGCGGCGGCTGCGGCATCCCGCCCGCCCGCCCCCGCCCCGTCCGCGAAGCGCCGCCGGCAGCCCCGAGACGGCGCCGCGTGGGTGTTCCTCTCGCCGTGGCTCATCGGCGCGGCGCTGCTGACGATCGGGCCGATGGTGGCCTCGCTGGTGCTCTCGTTCACCGACTACGACCTGTTCACGGCCCCGGAATTCGTGGGTACGGCGAACTACGAGCGGATGTTCTTCGAGGACCCGCGGTTCTGGAAGTCCGTCGGCGTCACCCTCAACTATGTGCTGGTCGCCGTGCCCCTCAAGCTCGCTGCGGCGCTCGGCATCGCGCTGCTGCTGAACCGCCCGCGCAAGGGGCAGGGCTTCTACCGGTCCGCGTTCTATGCCCCGTCGCTGCTCGGCGCGAGCGTCGCCGTCGCGATCGTCTGGCGGACGCTGTTCTCGGACGACGGCGTCGTGGACGAGACGCTCAGCGCCGTCGGGCTCGACCTCGGCGGGTGGATCTCGAACCCGTCCATGGCTCTGTACGTCCTCGTCACCCTCGCGGTCTGGCAGTTCGGCGCGCCGATGGTGATCTTCCTGGCGGGGCTCAAGCAGGTGCCCGCCGAGCTCTATGACGCCGCCGCCGTCGACGGCGCGGGGCGCTGGCGCACGTTCTGGTCCGTCACGTGGCCGCTGCTGTCGCCGGTGCTCTTCTTCAACCTCGTGCTCGAGATGATCGGCGCGTTCCAGTCGTTCACGTCGGCCTACGTCGTCAGCGGCGGGCGTGGCGGTCCGATCGACTCGACGCTCTTCTACACGCTCTACCTCTACGACCGCGCCTTCACCGCGTTCGACATGGGATACGCCTCGGCGATGGCGTGGTTCCTGCTGGTCGTGATCGCGATCGTGACCGCCCTCATCTTCCGCAGCTCGCGCAGCTGGGTCCACTACGCCGGAGACGACCGATGACCGCCACTCACGCCGACGCGACCGCGACGCTCGTCACGGGTCGCCCCGCCGAGCGCCGACGTCGCCCCCGCCGCTCGCTCGTCGGGTCGATCGTGTGGCACGTCTTCTGTCTGGCGCTGCTGCTGCTCCTGCTCTACCCCGTGGCCTGGCTCGTCGGCTCGTCCTTCAAGCCCGGCACCGAGATCCTGACGAACGCGACGCCGTTCCCGCACGAGTTCACGATCGAGAACTACCAGATCGCGGTGCAGGGTGTCGCGGGGCTCAGCCTCTGGCAGCTGCTCGGCAACTCGCTGACAATCTCGGTGCTGACCGTCGTGGGCAACGTCCTCAGCTGCGCGCTCGCCGCGTACGCATTCGCGCGGCTGCGATTCCGCTTCCGGTCAGTGCTGTTCGCGTTCATGATCTCGACGATCATGCTGCCGATGCACGTGGTGCTGATCCCGCAGTTCATCATCTTCAACGAGATGGGCATGGTCGGCACCTTCCTGCCGCTCGTCCTGCCGAAGTTCCTTGCGACCGAGGCGTTCTTCGTGTTCCTGATGGTGCAGTTCATCCGCGGCATCCCTCGCGACCTCGACGAGGCGGCGCTCATCGACGGAGCCGGCCCGTATCGCACGTTCTGGTCGATCATCCTTCCCCTGATGCGCCCCGCGCTCATCACGACGACGATCTTCTCGTTCATCTGGAGCTGGGACGACTTCTTCCCCCAGCTGATCTACCTGAACGACCCGAAGAACTTCACGCTGCAGCTCGGGCTCCGCCTGTTCGTCGACCAGACGAGTGCCTCGGCGTTCGGGCCCATGTTCGCGATGAGCGTGCTGGCGATCCTGCCGGTGGTCATCTTCTTCGCGGTCTTCCAGCGCTACCTCGTGGACGGCGTGGCGACGTCGGGACTGAAGGGATGACGACGGTTACGCAGCGTCGCGTGGCTCGACGTCGCGCGCCCAGCGGCCTCGACCCGCACTCGTCCACCTTCGCCGCCTTCGCCGACATGCTCTACGCGGGCGTGCTGGTCTTCGGGCTGTCCGTGCTCCTGGTCACATGGTTCGCGGCCCTCAGCGCGGGCGTGGAGGAACTGCGTTCGGCGAGAGCCGAAGACCGGCACGTGCGGGCGCGCGCCGTGTGGTCTGCGTTCGCGAACCGCGTCGCTCGGCATCCCCTCTCCCACGTCGTGGTGCCGACGGCGGTCACTGCGCTGCTCGTGGTCGACGTCGTGGTGCTGCCGTACGTCGCCCCGGGCGAGCTGTGGGCGACGGCGCTGCCGATCGTGTTGGCGGCCGGACTCGGCGCGATCGCACTGCGGATCGCAGGGGCGTGGCGGCGCGACGTCCCCGCGCGGCGCACGTTCGCCGTGGCGTGGCGACGGATGTCGCAGGATGCCCCGGGCTCGGCGCTGCTCGTGCTCGCGGTCGCCGCCGCCGGCGCCGTGGTCGCCATCGCCCCGATGCTCGCCGTCGTGATGCCCGGGCCGCTCGCCCTCGCGGCGGTCGCCATGGACCGTGAACCAGTGGAGCCCGCATGAGAATCGACGACCCCCGCACGCGCCGCGTCATCATCGACTCCGACGTCAAGAACGAGGCCGACGACCAGTTCGCCGTCGTGCACGCGCTCCTCTCGCCGTCGCTCGACATCCGCGGCATCATCCCCGCCCACTTCGGCGCCGAGCGGTCGGAAAGATCGATGCTCGACTCGCGCGACGAGCTCGATCGCCTTCTCGCGCTGCTCGGCGCGCCGGATGGGGTGCCCATCGCGAACGGCGCGCCCCACCCACTGCCCGACGGGCAGACGCCGGTCGACAGCCCCGGAGCGCGCCTGATCATCGAGGAGGCACGGCGCGCAGACGCCGGTCCGCTCTTCATCGGGTTCCTCGGGCCTCTCACCGACATGGCCAGCGCGCTGCTGGCCGCGCCCGACATCGCCCAGACGGACACGACGGTCATCTGGATAGGCGGGCCGCCCTACGGCGATCGTGAATGGCGCGGGACGTGGCCCGAGTTCAACCTGCGCAACGACATCCACGCGGCCAACGTCGTGTTCGCGTCGGGGATTCAGATCTGGCAGGTGCCGTCGAACGTCTATCGGCTGGCCGGCGTCGGGTACGCGGAACTACGTCGACGTGTCGAGCCCTGCGGCGACCTGGGGCGCTACCTCGCGCAGACCGTCGTCGATTTCAACACGGCGCATCACCGCGTTCCGGTCGAGTCGCGCTCGCTGGGGGACTCTCCGGCGATCGCGCTCATGCTCGATCCGTGGTGCGCGTCGTTCCGTCGCCAGTCGCCGGTGCGGTTCACCGAGGACGGCCATTGCGTGCCGTCCGAGCGCGGCGGCGACGTGCTCGTCGTCGAGCAGATCGACGTGCGCTTCTTCCTCGAGGACATGTTCGCCAAGCTCGCCGAGTTCGGCGACTCCGGATCGCTCCCTCAGCGTCAGGCTGGGGCCGGGCCGGTGCTGTGACGCTCGACCAGCGTGCCCTCGACCCACACCGGCTCCGCCGCGGGCCGGCCCGCCATGGCGTCCTTGAGCTGCGCCCACGCCTGCGTTCCGAGGGCGTCTTTCGGCAGCGAGACCGTCGTCAGGTGGGGCCGGCTGTAGCGGGCGAAGGGGATGTCGTCGACCCCGACGACCGAGAGCCGGCCGGGGACCGAGACGCCTAGATCGTCCAGCCGGGAGAGCAGCCCGATCGCCACGAGGTCGTTGAAGGCGATGACGGCGGTCGCGTCGCTGCGCAGCACTGCGTCGGCGATGTCGGATCCCGCGTCCAGGGACGCACCGACCTCCTGACGCTGTACGACCAGCCCCGGATGGCGCTTCTCCGCGTCTGCGACCCCCTCCAGGCGGAGCCGGTTGGACGCGCTCGAGAGCGGACCTCCGAGGTAGAGCAGGCGCCGGTGACCGAGGCCGGCCAGGTGGTCGGCGACGAGCCCGATCGCGTGCCGGTAGTCCATCGCCAGCTGCGCGACGGGGGCCGGCGTGGGCCGGTTGATCAGCACCATCGGCGCGGCCTGCGCGAGCACGGCCGCGAGGTCCTCATCCGGCATCCGGGGCGCGCACAGCAGCAGCGCATCACACCGTCGCCGGGCATCGAGGGCCGCGCGGCGCTCGAGCTCGGGCCGCTCTCGCGTGTCGCCGACGAGCACCTGGAAGCCGTCCTCGGCGGCGCCGAGTGTCACGCCGTGCAGGATCGCCTGGAACATGGGGTTGCCGAGGTCCGGCACCACCACGGCGATCGTGTTCGTCCGCCCCAGCGAGAGATTGCGCGCCGTCTCGCTCGGACGGTAGTCGAGCTGCGCGATCGCCGTCTCGACACGTTCGGCGAGCGCCCGATCCACGCTCGCGCGGCCGTTGAGCACGCGCGAGACCGTCGCGCGAGAGACGCCGGCGGTTCGGGCGACATCGCCGATCGTCGCGGCACGCGTACCCCGCGTATCGGTCATCCGTCGCCTCCTCTCGCGGGAGCGGCGCCGGCAGCCTGCGACGGTCCCGCCATCGATCATACGGGGAACCGGTTTCTGTGCAGCAGCCGGGCGGGCTTCCGTGCGGCGCGACGTCAGCTGGCGCGTCGACCGGTCTCCCGGTCGTCCGACGGCACCCGGATCGGCGTGGTCTGGGCGATCTGGTCGCTGAACTCCTCGGGGGGAACGATGGTGAGGGGTCGTGTCTCGTCGATGGTCAGGCGGAACCGCCGCTGCTCGTGACGGTGCAGGCGCCCCGAGACGATCAGCCAGGTCGCGCCGATCGCGAACGCGACGACGGCCGCGACCGCGCCGAGCAGGATCGCCGCGCGCGGCCCCCACTCGTCGGCCACCCAGCCCACGATCGGCGCGCCGACCGGAGTGCCGCCCATGAGGATCGCCATGTAGAGCGCGAGCACGCGCCCGCGCAGCGCCGGATCGGTCGTGGTCTGCACGTAGCCGTTCGCGGTGGTGAGCATCGTCACGACAGCGAACCCGGTGAACATGAGTGTCACGGCATATGCCCAGTAGGTGGGCATGAACGCCGAGACCGCCGCAGCGGCGGCGAAGAGCAGCGTGCCCCCGATCACCACGCGGATCCGCGCGCGGTCGCGCCGGGCGGCGAGCAGCGCGCCGGCCAATGAGCCGACCGCGAGGATCGAGCTGAGCAGGCCGTAGCCGTCGGCCTCCTGGCCGAACTCGATCGCCATGGTCGACGCGAAGATCGGGAAGTTCATGCCGAACGCGCCCACGAGGAAGACCATCGCGAACGTCACGATGAGGTCGGGTCGCCGAGCGACGTAGCGGAACCCGTCGGCGAGCCGCGAGGCCCCCGGCGCGTGGACCCTCGGGATGAGTTCGTCGGTGCGGATGAGCCACAGCGCGATGATCATGGCGAAGAACGTGACGCCGTTGACGAGGAACACCCAGCCGGTGCCGACGGCCACGATGACGACTCCCGCGAGCGCCGGCCCGATCATGCGCGCGCCGTTGAACGACGCCGCGTTGAGGGCGACGGCGTTCGAGGCCGCTTCTCGTGCGACGAGGTCGGAGACGAACGCCTGGCGTGCCGGATTGTCGAACGCGGCGACGACGCCGAGCGCCAGGGCGAACGTGTACATCAGCGGCAGCGTCATCACGCCGACGAGGAGCAGGATGCCGATCGCGACGCCGATCAGCAGCAGCAGTCCCTGCGTCACGACGAGCAGTCGTCGCCGTTCGAAGCGGTCGGCGACCCAGCCGGTGACGCCGACGAGCAGCAGGGGCGGGGCGAATTGCAGCGCCATCGTGATGCCCATCGCTGCGGCGTCGTTGTCGGTCAGCTCGGTGAGGACGACCCAGCTGAGCGCCGTCGCCTGCATCCAGGCGCCGATGTTCGACACGAGCGCGCCGATGAACCACACGCGGTAGTTGAAGACCGAGAAGGACCGGAACATGTTGCTCATCGGGCGGCCATCCGCTCCATGATCTCGGCGGCGCGGGCGATCGCCTCGCGCTCCTCGGCCGAGAGCTCGGCCAGAGCCGCCTCCACCCAGGCGTCGCGGCGGCGTGCGGTCTCGTCGACGACGCCGCGTCCCGAATCGGTCAGCGAGATCACGACCTTCCGTCCGTCGGTCTCGTCCGCCGTGCGGGTGATGTAGCCGGATTCCTGAAGGCAGTTCACGGTGCGGTTCATCGAAGGCGCTGAGACCCGCTCGCGGTCCGCGAGCTCGCCGAGAGTGTGCGGACCATGCACGAAGAGGGCGGCGAGGACGGCGAACTGACCATCGCTCATCGAGTCCACGGCGCGCTGCGTGCGCAGACGTCGCGCGAGCCGGAACGTCGCGATGCGCAACTGAGCGGCGGCAGGACTCAGCTCGGCGTGGTCGACGGAATCGGCGGTGGCGGCTTCTTGGCTGGTCATACGGTTCCTTAGCTTAGCTCATTAGTCTTGCTAAAGAAAGTGCCGGATGCTTCGTCCACAGGTGCCGGCCGCCGTCATAGCCCTGCCACCTAGACTTCTCCGCATGCCCGAGAACACCGATGTGCGGTCTTTCACGGATGCGAAGGGCGTGTCGATCGTCTACGAGGTCCACCAGGCCCGCAGCGATCCCCGGGCGGTGGTGCAGCTCCTGCACGGGGTCGGGGAGCACGCGGGAAGGTACGGCGCTCTCGTAGGCGCGCTGACCGAAGCCGGCTATACCGTCTATGCCGACGATCACCGCGGCCACGGCCGTACCGGCATGGGGCAGTACGGCGGCGACTCCTCCCGGCTCGGACGTCTCGGCCCCGGCGGCCTGCCCGCGGCCATCGCCGCCATCTGGCAGCTGACGCAGCAGATCCGCGCCGAGAACCCCGATCTTCCGCTGATCCTGCTCGGCCACTCATGGGGATCGTTCATGGCGCAGGCGCTCATCAACGATCACCCCGAGGGGTACGACGCCCTCGTGCTGAGCGGGTCTGCGCTCCGCTGGCCCGGCTCCCTCAACTCCGGCGATCTCAACGCGCCATGGAAGGCCCCCGGAGCGATGGGGACGGAATGGCTGTCGTCCGATCTCGCGGTGGGGCAGGCGTTCCTCGATGATCCGCTCACGACCACCGAGCCGCTGCTGAAGCTCTTCGGGCCGCTTGATGCGGCGCGGATCATCGGACGCCCGCGAAGGAACCTCGGGCGCGACATCCCGACCCTTCTCATGGTCGGACGCGACGACACGGTGGGTGGCCCGCGGAGCGTTCACAAGCTGGCGGCCGCGTATCGCACGCGCTCGGGATTCACCGACGTGACGACCCTCGTCTACCCGGGCGCGCGGCACGAGATCTTCAACGAGGTCATGCAGCAGGACGTGCGTGACGATCTGCTCGCGTGGCTGGATCGCCGCTTCGCCGCCCACGACTGATCGCATCCTGGCGTCGCCGGCAGGCGTTGACGTCGTCGGGCGGAATAGTCCATGCTGGCCCCAGCGTGCAGCGTGGGAGCGCTCTCATAACCGGAGTGACGCCCCGTGACCCGCTCCCCGGGCGATGGCGCCCGGAGGTCGACGATGACCAGGAGATACGCATGATCCACAAGCCACCCCGCCGCGCGACCGCCCTCGCGTTCGGCACCGCCGCGCTCCTCGCGCTCGGGCTGTCGCTGCCGATGAGCGCGGCCGCAGACGATGCCGATCCCGCCGTCGGGCTCGCCGGCTCGGACCTGTACCTCAACCCCTGGAGCACGACCCTCGAAGCCGCTCAGGCTCTCGCCGGTCAGGCCCGCGCCGACGCCCAGCTGCTGGGGTCCATCCCGTCCGCCGACTGGTTCACCACCGGCACGCCCGCCGAGGTCGAAGAGGCCGTGGACGACGTCGTGACCGCCGCCGCCGTTCAGGGCCGGATGCCGGTGCTCGTCGCCTACAACCTGCCGTTCCGCGACTGCGCCCAGTACTCCGCCGGCGGCGCGCTCGACACGGCGGCATACCAGGCCTGGATCGACGGCCTCGTCGCGGGGATCGGCGGCCGGCCGGCCACGGTGATCCTCGAGCCCGACGGGCTCGGGATCATCCCGCACTACGTCACCCTCGACGGCGTCGCCGAGTGGTGTCAGCCGGCCGAGATCCCCGCCGAGACTGCCGCCGCGGACCGCTACACCCAGCTGAACTACGCGGTCGATGCGCTGGGCGCCCTGCCCTCGGCATCCGTCTATCTCGACGGCACCGGCGCGAGCTGGCTGAACGTCGGCGAGATCTCGGACCGGCTGCTCAAGGGCGGAGTGCAGCGGGCCGACGGGTTCTTCCTGAACGCCTCGAACTATCAATTCACCGCCAACTCCACCGCGTTCGGCACGTGGATCTCGCAGTGCATCGCGTACGTCACCGAGGTCAGCCCCGGCGACTTCGGTTCGTGCGGCAACCAGTACTGGAACGGCGGCCCGGCGAACAACTGGACGGGCGTGGCGATGTCGCAGTACGGCGAGTGGAGCGCGGATGCCGCCGACCCGGCGCTGAACACGGCCGGGGTGGACTCGAGGTACGAGTCGATCCTCGGCGGCGTCGAGCCGACGACGCGTTTCGTCATCGACACGAGCCGCAACGGACTCGGACCGTGGCAGTTTCCGGCCGACACGTATCCGGTGCACGAGGACTGGTGCAACCCGCCCGACCGCGGCCTGGGTGTGCGCCCCGACACGACGACCGACGTGCCGCTGGTGGACGCGTACCTGTGGATCAAGGTGCCCGGCGAGTCGGACGGCAAGTGCTACCGCGGCACCGGGGGACCGCTCGACCCGGCGCGCGGCATCGAGGATCCCGCAGCGGGGCAGTGGTTCGCCGAGCAGGCGCGCGAGCTCGTCGCGCTCGCCGATCCGGGCGTCGCGCCGCTGGACTGCCATGTCGGGTGGGACGTCGAGGCCGACGCCTCCGGCTTCGCCGCGAAGGTGCGCACCTCGGCCGCCGGCAACCTGGCGTTCTTCTTCGCCGGCGACCAGGCGGTGCGCAAGGCAACCCGGGGAGAATTCACGCAGGACGGTGCGGCTGTGACGGCCACGGCGGCCGAGCGTCCCGGCAACGCGCCGGACGCGCTGCTGCACGTCGTCGGTGAGCCCGATCAGCCGTGGATCTTCTGGCTCGACGGACGCGCCTGCACGTCCGACTGAGCGAGCAGGGACAGGGGAGGATGCCGCGCCCGCGGCATCCTCCCCTCTCCGCGCTCCTCTCGCCCACGCACCCCCCTGTTCGTTCGTCACCTGTGTACGCAAAACCGCCCGTTCGGCGTACACAGGTGACGAACGAACCGGGGGGTGGAGTGGGGGCTGAGGGGGCGCGGTACGGCAATAGGCTGAACGCATGCACGGCGAATACAAGGTTCCGGGCGGCAAGCTCGTGGTGGTCGATCTCGAAGAGCGCGACGGACGCATCGCCGACTTCCGTCTCGCGGGCGACTTCTTCCTCGAGCCCGACGACGCCCTGGCCGACATCGACGCCGCCGTCAACGGGCTGCCCGTCGAGTCGGACGTCACCACGATCGCGGCCGCCGTGCGCGGCGCGCTGCCCGAGGGCGCGCAGCTGCTGGGGTTCACGCCCGAGGCCGTGGGCACGGCCGTGCGCCGCGCACTCGTGACCGCCCCCGGCTGGCGCGACTTCGACTGGGAGATCGTGCACGAGCGTCCGGTCTCGCCCCGCATGAACCTGGCCCTCGACGAGGTGCTCACCGGGCGCGTCGGCGACGGCCGGCGCCGGCCCACGCTGCGCATGTGGGAGTGGGACGAGAACGCGGTCGTGATCGGGTCGTTCCAGTCGCTGCGCAACGAGGTCGACCCCGACGGCGCCGCGAAGCACGGGTTCGACGTCGTCCGCCGGATCTCGGGTGGCGGAGCCATGCTCATGGGCGCGAACTCGATCGTGACGTACTCGCTGTACGTTCCGGCATCCCTCGTCCAAGGGCTCACGTTCGCCGACTCGTATGCGTTCCTCGACGACTGGGTGCTGCAGGCGCTGCGCGCGCTGGGCATCGAGGCGACGTACCAGCCGCTCAACGACATCGCGTCGCCGCAGGGCAAGATCGGCGGTGCCGCGCAGAAGCGCCTGGCCAACGGAGGTGTGCTGCACCACGCGACCCTCAGCTACGACATGGACGGTCAGATGATGACCGAGGTGCTGCGCATCGGCCGCGAGAAGCTCAGCGACAAGGGCACCACGTCGGCGGCCAAACGCGTCGACCCGCTGCGCCGCCAGACTGGGCTGCCGCGCGAGGCGATCATCGAGAAGCTCAAAGAGACGTTCGCGAAGCTCTACGGCGCGGTCCCCGGGCACATCACCGACGACGAGTACGCCGAGGCCGAGGCCCTCGTCGAGTCGAAGTTCGCCACCGACGCGTGGCTGCGACGGGTGCCGTGACGGATCCCTCGGACCCGGCCTCCGAGCCGGGTGCCGGGCCGGTCGAGGTCTACGAGGGTGACAACCTCGAGGTGCTCCGTGCCTTCGCTGACGCGTCGTTCACGCTGATCTACCTCGACCCGCCGTTCAACACCGGTCGCGCGCAGGAGCGGGCCGTCGAGACCGCCCGGTCGCGGCATCCGTCCACTACTTCCGGCCTCCCTGCGTTCACAACTCAGTCTGCGCGCGAGCCGGATGCGACGGCACCCGCGGAATACCGCGGCTCTGCTGCGGCGGCGGACGCGGCGGGACTGAATAGCGAACAGGCGGCGGTCGAGCCCCGGCAGGGCGCGATTGTGCGGCGGGGGTTCCACGGGCGCGAATACGAGCGCATCCGCGGCGACCTGCGTGCCTACGACGACCGGTTCGACGACTACTGGGGCTTCCTCGAGCCGCGCCTGCTCGAGGCGTGGCGGCTGCTGGCCGACGACGGCACGCTCTATGTGCACCTCGACTACCGTGAGGCGCACTACGCCAAGGTGCTGCTCGATGCCCTCGTCGGGCGCGAGCGGTTCCTCAACGAGCTGATCTGGGCCTACGACTACGGTGCGAAGACCCGCAAGCGCTGGCCGACCAAGCACGACACGATCCTCGTGTACGTCAAGAACCCCAAGGCGTACTGGTTCGATTCGGATGCCGTCGACCGCGAGCCCTACATGGCACCGGGCCTGGTCACGCCGGAGAAGGCCGAGCGCGGCAAGCTGCCCACCGACGTGTGGTGGCACACGATCGTGCCGACGACCGGCCGCGAGAAGACCGGGTATCCGACGCAGAAGCCCGAAGGCATCCTCCGGCGCATCGTCCAGGCCTCGAGCCGCCCCGGCGATCGCGTGCTCGACGCGTTCGCCGGCAGCGGCACGACCGGCGCCGTCGCGTCGGCGCTCGGCCGTCACGCCGTCCTGGTCGACCACAACCCCGAGGCCATCGCCGTGATGCGGGAACGGATGCCGCACGCCCGCGTCGTCGAAGACCCGGTCGTTGGGCGAGCGGAGCGGGACGAGACGTCCTGAACACCGCGTCGACTGACCCTCGAGGCGTTTCGTCTCGCTCGTTGCTCGCTGGCGCAACGACCGGGAATAGGCTGAGGATCATGCGCTTCGGAACCTTCATCCCCCAAGGCTGGCGATTCGATCTCGTGGGCATCGAGCCCGCCGAGCACTGGGCGGTGATGAACGGTCTCGCGCAGCGGGCGGACGCCGGGCCCTGGGAATCGCTGTGGGTGTACGACCACTTCCACACGACGCCGGTGCACAGCGACGAGGCGACCCACGAGGCGTGGACGCTGATGGCCGCGTTCGCGGCGTCGACGAGCCGCATCCGCCTCGGCCAGATGTGCACGTGCATGGGCTACCGCAACCCCGCCTACCTGGCCAAGGTCGCCGCGACCGTCGACGCGGTGTCGGGCGGTCGCACCGAGATGGGCATCGGCGGAGGCTGGTACGAGCACGAGTGGGAGGCGTACGGCTACGGCTTCCCGCCGGTGCGCGATCGACTCCGGATGCTGCGCGAAGGCGTCGACATCATGAATCAGGCGTGGACCACCGGGCGTGCCACCCTCGACGGCGAGTACTACCAGGTCGACGGTGCGATCGTGCGTCCGCTTCCCCTCCAGGACGGCGGCATCCCGATGTGGATCGCCGGCGGCGGCGAGAAGGTCACGCTCAAGATCGCGGCCCAGTACGCCGCCTACACGAACTTCGCGGGCCCGCTCGAGCAGATCGATCACAAGAGCGAGGTGCTGCGCGGGCACTGCGACGCGATCGGGCGCGACTTCGCGTCGATCACGCGCTCGTCGAACGTCAACACGATCGTCGGCGACACCGACGCCGAGGCCCGCGACCGCCTGGCTGCGGTCAAGGCGCGGCTGCTCCCGCACGTGGGGCAGGAGCGGGCCGACGTGATCGAGAAGGAATTCCTCGCCTCGCCGGGGTTCGGCGCCGTCGACCGCGTCGCCGAGAACCTCGCCGAGCGCGAGCGTCACGGCATCACGTACGCGATCCACTACTTCCCCGAGGCGGCGTACGATCTGTCGGGCATCGAGCTGTTCGAGCGGAAGGTCATCGCCGCGCTGTCGTGACGGCGCGCCCGCGCCGAGGCCGGCATGTCGCCGGCCTCGGCCCGTGCGTCAGGCGCGGAGGAAGGCCAGCAGGGCCTCGTTCACCTCGGCGCCGTGGGTCCACAGCAGTCCATGCGGGGCGCCCTCGAGCTCGACGTACGTCGCGTCGGGCAGAAGATCCTTGAAGCGGCGGCCGGTGGCGTCGATCGGCAGGATGTTGTCGGCCGTGCCGTGCAGGATGAGCGCGGGCACGTCGACCGACGAGATGTCGCCGCGGAAGTCGGTGGGCCACGTCAGGGGCGCAGCCGCGATCGCGGTGTTGCCCATGAGGTTCGCCACCTGGACGCTGGCGTCGAGCGCCTGCTGCGAGATGCGCGAGCCGAGGTTGTCGTCGAGGTTGTAGAAGTCCCGGTAGAACCCGGCGATGAACGCGTAGCGGTCGTCGCGCACCGTCTGGGCGATGCCGTCGAAGAACTCCTGCGGACCCGCACCCTCGGGGTTGTCGTCGGTCTTCAGCAGGAAGGGCTCGAGCGAGCCGAGGAAGGCCGCCTTCGCGACGCGCCCGCTGCCGTAGCGCGAGAGATACCGCGCGATCTCGCCGGTGCCCATCGAGAATCCGACCAGCACGACCTCGCGCAGGTCGAGGTCTTCGATGAGGGCGTGCAGGTCGGCGGCGAACGTGTCGTAGTCGTAGCCCGAGCCGGCCTTCGTCGACGCGCCGAACCCGCGGCGGTCATAGGCGATCACACGGTAGCCCTCGTCCAGCAGCGCCGCCTGCTGCTTGCCCCACGACTCGCCGTTCAGCGGGAACCCGTGGATCAGCACCACGGGCTGCGCGTCAGCCGGGCCCTGGTCGGTGTAGTAGAGGTCGACGTCTACCGAGTTCTCGGTTCCGACGGTGATGTACGCCACGATCGCTCCTTCCGGCACCGGAAGACGGATGCCCCGGCCCTGTGTATGACGCTAGGGCGCGGCATCCGTCAACGCCAGTTCTTGCGCACCGGCGCGTCGAGCGTTCAAGCCGCGTTCACCTGCCCCGGCACGCCCGCCGCGGAAGCCGACTGAGCGCGGTTCGCCGTTAGGCGTCGCGGGAGGCGCCGTCGGAGGGCGTGACGGTGAAGATCGTCGGCGCGGTGAAACCGGATGCTGCGAACGCGGCGGTCGCGGCATCCGTCACGTGCTGCAGCCGGTCGCGGGCGACGAGGGCGATCGCCGCGCCGCCGAAGCCGCCGCCCGTCATGCGTGCGCCCAGAGCGCCGGCCGCCAGCGCCGCGTCGACGGCGGTGTCGAGCTCGGGGACCGAGATCTCGAAGTCGTCGCGCATCGACACGTGCGAGGCGACCAGGAGGTCGCCGATCGCGGTGGGGCCCTGCTCGCGCAGCGCGCGGACGGTGTCGAGCACGCGCTGGTTCTCGGTGACGACGTGCCGCACACGGCGGAAGGTGACGTCGTCGACGAGGCCGGCGAGCCGGTCGAGGTCGGCGACCGTGACGTCGCGCAGGGCCGGCACGCCGAGGGCTGCGGCACCGCGTTCGCACGCCGCGCGGCGCTCGCCGTAGCCGCCGGTCGCATGCGAATGCTTGACGCCGGTGTCGATGACAAGCAGCTCGAGTCCCGCCGCGTCGAATCCGAGGTCGACGATCTCGGTCTCGAGCGAGCGGCAATCGAGGAAGATCGCTGCGTCGGCGCGGCCGAGGAGGGCCGCCATCTGGTCCATGATGCCCGTGGGGGCGCCGACGGCCTCGTTCTCGGCGACGCGGCCGGCCTTGGCGAGCGACACCCGGTCGAGCGAGACGCCCCAGGTCTCGGCGAGTGCGACGGCGGTGGCGCCCTCGATCGCGGCCGAGGACGACAGCCCCGCACCGACAGGGACGTTGGACGCGAAGGCGAGGTCGGCGCCGGTGACGTCGGACGGGGACTTTCCGGATGCCGCCAGCACCGCCCACGCGACGCCGAGCGGGTAGCGGGCCCACTCGGTGACCTCGTCGCGACGCGTCGGGAAGAGCGAGTCGAGCTGGTCGAGGGCGATCTCGACCGTGGCGTCGTCGAACGTCGAGGCCACGCGCACGCGGAACACCCCGTCCGTCCGCGGCGCGAGCGCGACGTGCGTGCGGTGCTGGATCGCGAACGGCAGCACGAAGCCGTCGTTGTAGTCGGTGTGCTCGCCGATGAGGTTCACCCGGCCGGGGGCCGACCACGTGCCCACGGGCTCGGCGCCGAACCGCTCGCGGAACAGGGCGCGCGCCGCAGCGGCGGTCTCGATGGTGCGGGCGGTGTCGGTCACAGGGTCTCCTCGGGAACGGATGCCACGGCATCGCGCAGGCGTGCGGCCGAGGTCTCAGGGGGGATGTCGCCGATCCAGGCGCCCATGGCGGCCTCGGATCCGGCGAGGAACTTGAGCTTGTCGGCGGCGCGGCGTGGGCTCGTCAGCTGGAGGTGCAGCCGGACGGTGTCGCGCCCACGGTGCACGGGAGCCTGATGCCACGCCGCGATGTAGGGGGTGGGGCTGTCATAGAGCGCGTCGATGCCGCGCAGCAGCCGGAGGTAGAGCGGGGCGAGCTCGTCGCGTTCTGCCGCCGTGGTCTCGGCGAGGTCGGCGACGTGGCGGTGCGGCATCAGGTGCACCTCGATCGGCCAGCGCGCGGCGAAGGGCACGAAGGCCGTCCAGTGCTCACCCGACAGGATGACCCGGTCGTCAGCGCGCTCGAAGTCGAGGATGCGCGCGAACAGATCCGGGCCCTCGCGCTCGATCGAGCCGAGCAGGGTCGCCGTGCGGGGAGTGATGTAGGGGTAGGCGTAGATCTGGCCGTGCGGGTGGGGGAGTGTGACCCCGATCGCCTCCCCTCGATTCTCGAACGGGAAGACCTGCTCGACGCCCGGCAGTGCCGACAGGGCCGCCGTGCGGTCGGCCCACGCTTCGATCACGGTGCGCGCCCGCGTCGGGGTGAGCGAGCCGAACGATCCCGAGTGCGCGGGGCTGAAGCACACCACCTCGCAGCGGCCAACGCTCGTGCGCGTGCGGCCGAGGCCGGGTGCGTCCAGGTCGTCGAGGCCGCGCGGCGGGTCGGTGCTGACGAGGGCTTCGCCGAGGGTGCCGCCGAGGTGTTCGCCGGGAGCGCCGGCGAGGGCGGGGCCGAAGGACGGCGACTTGTTCTCGAACACCGCGACGTCGTACATCGACGGGATCTCGGACGGGTTCGTCGGCGTCTGCGGTGCGAGCGGGTCGAGCTCGGCAGGGGGCAGGAACGCGCGGTTCTGACGTGCTGCGGCGATCGAGACCCAGTCGCCGGTCAGCACGTCGCGGCGCATCGTGGCCGTCGCCGGGCGCGGAGCGAGGTCACGCGCATCCACCGCCCGTTCGGGCCCGAGGGCGGTGCCGGGATCGTCGTAGTAGAACAGCTCCCGTCCGTCGGCCAGCCGTGCGGTGCGCTTGACGACGCCGGCGCCGAGCGTCTGGGCCGAGGGGGCCGCGGCATCCGATCCGAACTCAGGAGTGTTCACGTCAACACGGTAGCAACAGCGCTATGTTAGCGTCAACACGACGTCCCAGACGGTGGGTCGGCGAGGGAGGTGGCGGCGGGATGGATGCAGCGGCACAGCGCCGGATCTCGATGGCGGACGTCGCTGCCCGTGCCGGGGTGTCGGGTCAGACGGTGTCGCGCGTGGTGAACGCGAGCCCCCGCGTCGACCCCGAGACGCGGGCCCGCGTCGAGGCGGCGATGGCCGAGCTCGGCTACCGCCCGCACCGTGCCGCCCGCGCGCTGCGCACCGGCCGCACCCAGACCATAGGGCTCGTGGTGTCGACGCTCGCCACGGTGGGCAACTCGCTCATGCTGCAGACGGTGGCGGATGCCGCGGGCACCCGCGGCTACGCCCTCACGGTCGTGACGCTCGGCGCCGACGGCGCCGCGGCCGCGTTCGAACGGCTCGCCGAGCAGGGCGTCGACGGCGTCATCGTGCTCAATGAGGCCACGGCGCTCGCGCTCGACGCGCCGGCACCCCGAGGCCTCTCCGTGGTCGTGGTCGACGCGCCGCCCGAGATCGCCGCCGGCGCGCGCCGGGCACCCGCGGGCAGACGGGGGATCGTGCAGTCCGACCACGCCGGCGGCGCGCGCGCCGCCGTGCAGCACCTGCTCGGGCTCGGACACGGCACCGTCCATCACCTCGCAGGCCCGGCGTCGTCGTTCGCCGCCTCGGAGCGGGAGCGGGGCTGGCGAGCCGCGTTGGCCGAGGCCGGGCGCGAAGCGCCGGAGCCGATCCGCGGCGACTGGACCGCAGCATCCGGTCATCGTCTGGGAGAGGTGCTGGCCGCCGACCCCGCGGTCACCGCCGTCTTCGCCGCCAACGACCAGATGGCGCTCGGCGCGATGCGTGCCCTCGCCGATGCGGGCCGGGACGTGCCGCGCGGGGTCAGCATCGTCGGGTTCGACGACGTCGCGGACGCCGCCGAGTATCGGCCGCCGCTCACGACGGTGCGGCAGGAGTTCGGCCGCCTCGGCGAGCTCGCGGTGCAGACGCTCGTGACCGGGATCGAAGACGGCGCCGACGCGTTCGAACTGGTGCCGACCACGCTCGTCGTCCGCGCGAGCACCGCCGCGCCGCCCGCTGACCGCTGAGCGCCGCGCGTGTTCGGCGCGTGTCGCCGGGCGCGTGTCGCCAGGCGCCGGTCGCCGGGTCGAGGTCGAGAAACCGCGGAGAGGTTGAGAAACCGCGTGCGGGCGGAAGTCTCAACCTCCGTGTGGTTTCTCAACCTCCGTGTGGTTTCTCGACCTCGGGCGGGGTGGGTGCGAGGCCGAGCTCACGGCGCGAGGCGGGCGGCCCAGCGGGCGGCGCGTGCGAGCACGGCACGCAGCTCGGCGGACTCGTACGCCCGGGTGTCGTGGCCGAGCGCGCTGACGACCGCGCGCACCGGCATCCGTCCCCAGTTCGTCTCGTTCGTCCACACCAGCGGATGCGCGGTGCCGTCGAGCTCGTGCACCGCCAGCACGTGGACGGCGGGGTCGACGACGAGGTCGGTGTAGCGCTCGTCGAACGCGGTGAAGTCTGCCGGCACGATGATGCTGCCGGGTGCCACGGCGCGCACGGCGGCGACACCGATCTCGGGATGCCACGACAGGCCGTTGCGCCACTCGCCGCCGATCGTGCCGATCCAGTCGGGGTAGTCGCGCAGGCTCGAGACGGCGCTGTGCGTCGCGATCACCCCGATGCCGCGATCGAGAGCGGCGGCCAATCCGGCCTCGGCGGCGGGGACGACCACCGGTGCGGCGTCCGGATTGCGCGACGGGTCGCCGGCATTCACGACCAGGAGTTCCGCGTCGGCGAGCCGGCCGAGGGCGATGTCGGGGTCGTCGATGACGTCGACGTCCCAGCCGTCGGCGCGCAGCAGGTCGGCGATCGCGGCGGAGGTCTGGGGATACGGATGCCACGGGTCGGCGTAGCGCCCGGCGCCACTGGCGATCACGGCTCGAGGCATCCGTCCACGGGGGTCGCCGTCGAAGGGGACGGTCTCAGGGGCTGCCATGATGTGAGGATAGCGTTTTCCCCCGTCCCTCGTCGCGTTCTCCAGGAGAATGGGCCCATGCTGCACACCGTCGTGATCGCCCCGGACTCCTTCAAGGGCACCATCGCCGCCGCGCCGGCCGCGGATGCCGTCGGGCGGGGATGGCAGCGGGTCCGCCCGCACGATCACATCCGCCTGCTCCCCATGGCTGACGGCGGCGAAGGCACGGCCGACGCCTTCGCGACCGCGGTGCCCGGGGCTGAGCGCGTGCCGGTGACCGTCACCGGGCCCGAGGGTACGCCGGTCGAGGCATCCTGGGTCCTGCTGCCCGCGACCGACGACGCGCCCGGCGGCACCGGCGTCGTCGAGCTCGCGAACACGAGCGGCATCGAGCTGCTCGGAACCCCGCCCCGGCTGCGGCCTCTCGACGCGCACACGAAGGGCTTCGGCGAGGCGATCGCCGCGGCACTCGCGCGCGGCGTCTCGCGGCTCGTGCTCGGCATCGGCTCGAGCTCGTCGACCGACGGTGGCACCGGCATGCTCGCGGCGCTCGGCGCGCGATTCACGGATGCTGCCGGCCGGCCCATCGCCGACGGCGGCCGTGGGCTCGCCGACCTGGCGGCGGCCGATCTGTCGGCGTTGCCGGCGCTCCCGCCCGGAGGCGTGACCGTGCTCTCGGATGTGACGAACCCCCTCTTGGGCCGGCGAGGGGCGGCGGCGGTGTTCGGTCCGCAGAAGGGGGCGACACCCGACGACATCGCGGCCCTGGACGCCGGGCTCGCGCGGCTGGCAGCGCTGACGACGGCGGATCCGGATGCTGCCGGCGCGGGCGCGGCCGGGGGCACGGGCTTCGGCCTGCTGGCGTGGGGTGCCGCGCTCGTGCCGGGCTCGGCCGCGGTCGCGGACCTCGTGGGGCTGCGCGAGGCGGTGGCCGAGGCATCCGTCGTCGTCACGGGCGAAGGGTCGTACGACGGGCAGTCCGCCGCCGGCAAGGTGCCGGCGCACGTCGGCGCCGTCGCGGCGGCGAGCGGCGTGCCGGTCGCGCTGGTGGCGGGCCGGATCACGCCCGACGCCGACGTGTCGGGCTTCGCGGGAACCGCGTCGCTCACCGACCTCGCCGGCTCGGCCGAGGCGGCCTTGGCCGACCCCGGGCGATGGCTCGTCGAGGCCGGCGCCGCCCTCGCCGCCTCGCTGCTCTGACCTTCCTGGCCGATCTGCCGCCGTGCTCGAGACGCGGCGCACAGGTTGAGAAACCGTGCGTAGGTTGAGAAACCGTGCGAGGCGCGGTGTCTCAACCTAGATGCGGTTCCTCAACCTCACGGGGCGAGAACCGGTCGGGTCCTCAGGGGACCTGCAGCACGCCGTTGCGGCGGTGCGGCAGCGCTGCGAGCGACGCGTCGCGCAGCACGTCGGGCAGCAGCGACTCGGGAGCGTCCTGGAACGTCACGGGGCGCAGGAACCGGCGGATCGCCGTCGCGCCGACGGACGTGTGAAGCGAGGTCGTCGCCGGCCACGGCCCACCGTGGTGCTGCGACCACGTCACGGCCACGCCCGTCGGCCAGCCGGCGAAGAGCACGCGCCCGACCTTGCGCTCGAGCACGGCGAGCACGTCCGCGACGTCGTCGCCCGGCTCGGAGTGCAGCGTGCCGGTGAGGGACCCGGGCACGGCGCGCAGCGCCGTGAGCAGCTCCTCGTCCGACGAGTACCGCACGAGGAGGGTGACCGGTCCGAAGCATTCCTCGAGGAGGGTCTCGGGGCGCGCGGCGACGGCCGCGGCATCCGTCGACAGCACCACCGGTCGTGCGGCGCCGGCTTCGACCGGAAGCCCTTGAGCCACGACACTCACGGACGGGTCGGCCTCGAGGTGCTCGATGCCCTCCGGGAACGCCGCCGTGATGCGATCGGTCAGCAGCGGGCCTCCGGCCGAGCCGGTCGCGAAGCCCGCGACGAGGTCCTCGAACCCGGCGCCCGCGGGGATGAAGACGACCCCGGGCTTGGTGCAGAACTGCCCGACGCCCAGGGTGAACGACCCGACGAGGCCCTGCGCGAGCGCGTCTCCGCGTGCGGCGATCGCGGTCGGCGTGATGACGACGGGGTTGACCGATCCGAGCTCGCCGTAGAACGGGATCGGATCCGGGCGACCCGACGCGAGGTCGAACAGCGCCCGGCCACCGCCGAGCGATCCGGTGAATCCGGCGGCCTGGATGACGGGATGCTGCACGAGGGCGTTGCCCGCCTCGCGGCCTTCGACCAGCGCGAGCGAGCCCTCGGGCGCACCGGCGGCGACGAGGGCCTCCGCGACGATCGTGGCCGTGCGCTCCGAGAGGCGCGGGTGGCCCGAGTGCGCCTTGACGATCACAGGGTTGCCCGCCGCCAGTGCCGAGGCGGTGTCGCCGCCGGCCACCGAGAACGCGAACGGGAAGTTCGAGGCCGAGAACACCGCGACCGGCCCGACGCCGGTCAGCATGCGCCGCAGCTCGGGGCGCGGCGGCGTGGCCGAGGGATCGGCGTCGTCGACGGTCAGCTCGAGGTACGAGCCCTCTTCGACGACCGTCGCGAACAGCCGCAGCTGGCCTGTCGTGCGTCCGACTTCGCCCCGCAGCCGGGTCTCGCCGAGGCGCGTCTCTTCGTCGGCGATCACGACGAGCTCGTCGATGTGCGCGTCCAGCGCGTCGGCGGCCGCGCGCAGCCACGACGCGCGGGTTGCGGCATCCGATCCTCGCCAGATCGGCGCGGCAGCGGCCGCGGCGGCCGCGAGGGTCTCGAGTTCAGCGGTGGTGGTGGTCATGAAGAGATCCTTTCGTATCGGCGGGCCCCCACGGGCCGCAGCCGCGCTCCGCTTTCCGCGCCCCGCCTCCGGTTCGTTCGTCACCTGTGTACGCAGAAACGCCGATTCTGCGTACACAGGTGACGAACGAACCGCGGAGGCGCGGGTGTGCGGGAGCGGAAGGGAGGGAGGGGAGGGAGGGGAGGGAGGGGAGGAGAGGGAGGGAGGGTCATGAGAAACGGATGCCGAGACCTGCGTGGGGCACTTCCGTCAGGGTGCCGCCGGCGATGCGCACGGGCGAGGGGCCGTCGAGCACACCGAGCGCGCCGAAGCCGGCGTCTTCGACGTCTTCGGCCATCGGCTCCGGCACGCCCGGGACGGCCGGGAGCGTCAGCGCGAGCTGGCCAGAGAGCTCGGGCAGCAGATGCGGATGCACGGCGGCACCGTATTCGGCCGCGATCGCTGTGATTCCCAGGAACGGGGTGATGCCACCCACTCGCACCACGTTCGGCTGCACGATCTGGGCGGCGCCGGTGCGCAGGAAGTCGTCGAAGCGGAAGACGTTGTGCAGGTTCTCGCCCACGGCGATGGGGATGCCGCTCGAGGCCTCCAGCCGACCCGCGAGCTCGATGTGCCCGTAGAGGTCGTCAGCGCGCAGCGGCTCCTCGATCCACGCCGGCGCCACGGCCGCGAGCACCTCGAGCGACTGCGTCGCCCGATCGAGCTCCCACCGCTGGTTCGCGTCGATCATCAGCGAACGATCGGGGCCGAGCACCTCGCGCACGGCCTGCAGGCGCTCGAGGTCCTCGGCGACGTCGGGCTTGCCCACCTTCACCTTGACCGCGTCGAACCCGGCGTCGACCCAGCGCTGCACCTGAGCGACCAGCTCCTCGAGGCTGTAGTGCAGGTTGACGCCTGACCCGTATGCCCGCACACTGTCGCGTCGCGGCCCGAGGAAGCCTGACAGCGACGTTCCTGCGGCGCGGGTCGCAGCATCCCACAGTGCGAGATCCAGTCCCGCGAGCGCGATCGTGGTGATGCCGCCGCCGCCCGCCTCGTGCAGGTGCTGCCAGAGGGCCCGCCACTGCGCGCCCGGCTCGGCCGCACGACCGACCGCGGCCGCGGCGATGTCGTTCGTGAGCAGTGCGTGCACCGCTTCGGCGCCGATCTGCGGGGTCCACGAGAACCCCCAGCCCTCGCCGCCGTCGGAGCGAACGACGTGCGTCGCGATCACGCCGACGGCGGTCACGTCCGCGCCCCACGGGCGGGTCAGCGGCACACGGATGAGTCGCGCGTCGAGCGACGCGATCGTCGCCCCATCGCCGGTCGCCCCGTCGCCGGTCGCCCCTGCGGCGATCGTCACAGCAGAGCCCGTCCCGCCTCGAGGATGCCGGCGAGCCGCGCCTCCTGCTCGGGGGTGGGGTCGACCAGTGGCGCTCGCACCGATCCGACGGGCAGCCCGCCGAGCCGCAGGCCGGTCTTGATGAGCGAGACGCCGAAGCCCGGGGTCTCGTCGCGCAGCCGCACCAGCGGCGAGTAGAAGCCGTCGAGGAGGGCATTGCGCCGCGCCTCGTCGCCGTCGACGTACGCCCGGTAGTAGGCGTTCGCCACCTCGGGGATCATCGCGAACGCGGCCGACGAGTACAGCGGGATGCCGATGCCGCGGTACGCGCCCTGCGTCAGCTCCGCTGTGAGCAGCCCGTTGAAGAACGCGAAGTCCTCGCGACCCTCTTCGGCCACGGCGCGCACGATCTGCTGGGCGAGGCCGACGTCCCCCACGCCGTCCTTGAAGCCCACGACCTTGGGGTTGCCGGCGAGTCGGCGCACCGAGTCGACGGTGTACTGCGCGTTGCCGCGGTGGTAGATCACGACGGGCAGATCGGATGCTGCGGCGACCGCCTCGACGTAGGCCACGAGTCCGGCCTGCGGACCGCCGACGAGGTACGGCGGCAGGACCAGCAGCGCGTCGGCCCCGGCATCCGCCGCGGTCTTGGCCACCGCCCTCGCGTGGCCGAGCGGGCCACCGGAGCCGGCCACGACCGGCACGCGACCGGCGACCGTCTCGGTGGCGATCCGCACGACGCGCGCGACCTCGTCGGTGGAGAGGGCATGGAACTCGCCGGTGCCGCACGCCGGGAACACGCCGCCGGGGGAGTGCTCGAGCGTCGTCGCGATGTGCGTGCGCAGCAGGTCCTCCTCGACGCGGTCGGCGGCGTCGAAGGGGGTGACGGGGAAGAAGAGGATGCCGTCGAAGTTCACGCCAGCACGTCCTTTCGGGGGATCGGGTGTTCGGTGTCGGGTGCGGCGCCCACGGCGTCCTCGCCGAGCTCGCCGCGCCAGGTGTGCGTCGGTCGCCAGCCCAGCAGGCGTCGCGCTTTGGCGTTCGAGAACGCGGGCGAGCTGCCGGTCAGCTCAGCCGCGAGCTGCTCGGTGCCGGAGACGAACTGCGGCAGCAGCTCGGCCAGTGGCCGGCGGGCGAGAGCATCGTCGGCGCCCACGAAGAAAACTTCGGCGTTCGGGATGCCGGGAAGCGCCTCGAGCAGCACGTCGACGAAGGTCGCGACGTCGCGCGCATCGACGTAGTTGAACAATGCGGGCGCCGAGAGCGCCGGGTCGTCGAGGCGCTCGCGGACGGTGTGCCCCTGCTGCGTGGGCGCCCCGTGCCACTCCTCGGGGGCGATGACGTAGCAGGGGCGGAAGGCTGCGAACCGGGTGGCGTCGCCGGTCTGACGCGAGAGCATCGTGATCGTCTGCTCGGCGAGGAGCTTCGACAGGCCGTACGCGTTCCACGGCTTCGGCGTGGTGCGCTCGTCGAGCGGGAACCGGTCGGGGAGCCATCCTGCCGGCGCTCCGTAGCCGAGCACCGTGGGGCTCGACGCCGTGACGATCCGGCCGATGCCCGCCGCGACGCCGGCCGAGAGCACGTTCAGAGCGAGCGTCGCATTCGTCCGCAGGATGACGTCCTCGGGGGCGCTGAACGGCACGGCGATCGCCGCCAGGTGCACGAGCGCATCGGTGCGGGATTCGGCGATCGCGCGGGCGGCGGCATCCGGATCCGTCAGATCGACCGCGATCTGGTCGATGCCCGACAGCTCCGCAGCGTCGGACGTGGAACGGTCGAGCGAGACGAGCTCGTGGCCGGCCGCCGCGAGACCCGCGACGAGACTGCGGCCGAGACGCCCGGCTCCTCCTGTGACGGCGATGCGGGTCATGCGCTGACCGATCCGGCGGCGGTGCGGGCGGTGTCGGCGAGCAGGCGGATGCCGAGCTCGTCGACCCGAACGGGCAGCCCGGTCTCGAGAGACCTGTTACCGGCGATGCCGACGCAGATCGAACGGACGCCGTCGCGCCAGTCGGCGGGTCGAGCGAGCGGATCATCCCCGGGGCCTTCGAAGACGTCGGCGAGCATCAGGGCGTCGCCGCCGCCGTGCCCGCCCTCTCCCGCGGCGACGATCGGCACGTCGTACGCCGCCTCCCAGTGGCGCTGCACGAGCAGGCGCTCACCCTCTGGCCGCAACGAGCCGGAACGGCCGGCGTCGACCGCGGACGGGTCGAGCACCGGGTGCAGGCCCTCATCGGCGAGCACGGCGCCGCGTTCGACGACCTCGAGCTCTGCGCGTCCGAGCGTGCCGTTCACAGCGACCCGGTACCCCTCCCACGGCGCGTGCGCGTTGAGGGAGTAACTGAGGGTCGCCCCGGAGGCGTAGTCGACGATGAGCGCGAGGTTGTCTTCGATCGTGATGCCCTCGCCGAACACATCGCGGTCGCGCAGGTACCCGTCGTGCTGCTCGGCGTCGAGGTAGAGCGACTTCAGGCGCTCGTCGTCGCGCAGGTCGAGCTCGAACGGGTCTCGTGCGCCGGGCCCGGCCGCGTCGTGGGTGCCGCGTTCGGGACGATTCCGGATGCCCCGCGCCGCGGCGTTCTCGGAGCCGTAGAAGCGCAGACCGCCCGACGCGAACACGCGGCGGGGCTCCGACCGGATCCACCAGTTCACCAGGTCGAAGTGATGGCTCGACTTGTGCACCAGCAGCCCCCCGGAACGGACCTTCTCGCGGTGCCAGCGACGGAAGTAGTCCGCGCCGTGCTTGGTGTCGAGCATCCATGCGAAGTCGACGCTCGTGACCTGGCCGATCGTGCCGTCCTGGATGACCTGGCGCAGGGCGCTGTTGCGCGGCGAGTAGCGGTAGTTGAAGGTGATGACGACCTCGCGGCCGGTCCGGTCGATCGCATCCTCGATCTGAGCCGCGCTCGCGGCGTCGATGGTCAGCGGCTTCTCGACGACGACGTCGGCTCCGGCATCCAGCGATCGCACGATCAGCTCGGCGTGCAGATCATCGCGCGCGCACACGATGGTGCGGTCGACGCGCTCGTCGCGGATCATGCGCTCGAGGTCGGCCGGCGAGTACACGGCCGGCGCCGCGTGCCCTGCCGCGACGACCCGGTCGACGTAGTACTGCGCGCGCACCGGGTTCGGCTCGCAGATCGCGACGAGCTCGGCATCGTCGGAGTACCGGCCGATGAGGGCGTCGACGTACATCTGGGCGCGGTGACCGGCTCCGATCAGGGCGTACCGGCGGTGGCTCATGGCGACTGTCCTTCGCTCAGGAAACGTTTTCTCAGCCTAGCACGCTTCCTTCGGTCCACCCTCCCCGCGCGCCCCCTCTCCCGCGCCGAACGACCTGGTCGGGCGCGGCGGGCGGGCGCGAGGCGTCAGACCGGCGCGGGGCCGGTCGAGCCGCGGACCGTGAGCTGAGGGAGGAGAGAGAGCGGATGCCCCGGCTCGGCGCCCTCGAGCAGCCCGCGCATGCGCGCCCAGGCCTCGGCGCCGAGCTCGTTCGCCGGGACGGCGGCGGTGGTGAGGGGCGGGCTGGTGTAGCGCGCGAACGGGATGTCGTCGAAGCCGACGATCGAGAGGTCGGCCGGGACGCGGCATCCGTCCGCCTGCACCGCACTGAGGAGGCCCATCGCGACGAGGTCGTTGAAGGCGAGCGCCGCCGTCGCGCCCGATGCGCGCACCGCAGGTCCCGCCGCGGCGCCGGCCTCGAAGTCCACGCCGCACGGGATCTCGGTCACCACGGCGTCGGCGTGGCCGGCGGCGAACTCGGCGATGGCCTCCAGGCGCGCCGCGTTGGCGACGCTGCGTGCCACCCCGGCGAGATAGACGATGCGGCGATGGCCCTGCCCGTACAGGTGCTCGAGCTCGGCCGTCAGTGCGCTGCGGTAGTCGGCGCGCACGGAGGGCACGTCGCCCGACGAGCGATTGATCAGCACGGCCGGCGTGAGCCCGCCGACGAGCCGGTCGAGCTCGTCCTGCGGCAGACGCGGGGAGCACAGGATGACGCCGTCCGTGCGGCGGCGGGTGGCGGTGGCCAGCACCCGCTCCTCGGCCACGGACTCGGCGGAGTCCGCGACGAGCACGTGGTAGTCGTCGGCGGCCGCGGCGCGGCTGAGGCCGCGGAGGATGGCCTGGAACGTCGGGTTGCCGAGGTCGGGCACGACGACCGCGACGGTCTGCGTGCGGCCGAGCACCAGGCTGCGCGCGACGGGGCTCGCGGTGTAGTCGAGGGCGGTCGCGGCATCCCGCACCTTCTCGGCCAGCGCCGGGTCGACCGTGGGGTTGCCGTTCAGCGCTCGCGAGACGGTCGAAAGCGATACGCCGGCGCGCGCCGCGACATCGGCGATCGTCACGCGGGCGCCGTCGGCGCGAGGTGGTCGAGGCATCCGCTGCTCCCTCCGTCGGCTCAGCCTACTCGGACAGGAAACGCTTCCTGGCGGTGGGGCGCCCTGCTGCTCGCGGGCGTGCGATTGCCGGATCCGGTAACCGGTGATTGCGTGAGTTTCCGGATGCTGCGGCCCGTCGCCGTCCGGAAAGCCGCACGAGGTCCGGTTTCCGGATCCGAGATCCGAGCGGTCTCGGGCTCGAGTCGCAGGGCGGGCTCGAGTCGCGGGGCGGGGTCAGTGGGCGGGGTCAGTCGCGCGGCGGCGTGGAGCCGCGCACGACGACCTCGAGGTGCAGGGGCGGCTCGGAGGCATCCCACTCCGGCTCGAGCGCGGCGTTCAGTGCGCGGTAGCCGAGGTCCTCGAGGGGCACTCGCACGGTGGTCAGGCCGGGACGGATGTCGCGGCCCGTGGCGATGTCGTCGAATCCGGCGACCGCGATGTCGGCGCCGACCTGGCGTCCGGCATCCCGGACGGCCGACATCGCACCGATCGCGACGACGTCGCTGATGCCGAAGATGAGTGTGCCGCCCGGCACGTCGCCCTGCAGCAGATCCTGCGCGGCGGCGTAGCCGGCGTCACGCGTGAACCCGGCGCGGCGCACGTCGCGCACCTTTCCGCCGGCCGCTTCGAATCCCTCGGTGAAGCCGGCGACGCGGTCGTCCGAGGTGCGGATCCCCTCGGATGCCGCCACCACGATCGCGTCACGGTACCCGAGGCGTGCCAGCTCGGTGCCCAGCGCCGCGGCGCCGCCGTGGTTGTCGACGGCGACCGACCGGGTGCTTCCGGTCCCGGGTCCGAGCATGACAACGCGACCGCCCATGCCCGAGAAGGCGTCGAGCTCGGACTGCAGGCCGACCGCATCGGGTCCCTCGGTGCGGGAAGCGGCCAGGATGAGCCCGCGCGGACGCTGGCCGCGCAGCGCGCGCACGAGCTTGACCTCGCGCTGCGGGTCTCGCTCGGTGATCGCGATGGTCACGACCAGGCCGGCCTCGTCGGCGCCGCGCGCGACGCCCGAGGCGAGCTGGCTGAAGTAGGGGTCGGCGATGTCGGCCACCAGCAGTGCCACGATCGCGGAGGTGCCGCGGGCCGTGGCCTGCGCCGAGAGGTTGGCGGTGTAGCCCAGCTTCTCGGCGGCCGCCTCGACGCGCTCCCGGTAGCTCTCCGCGACCTTGCGGGTGGAGCCGTTCAGCACGCGCGACGCGGTGGCGAGCGAGACGCCCGCCTCGCGGGCGACGTCGTGCAGGGTTGCTGCGCCTCGGGTCGGCGCGGAGGGGTTGCTCACAGGCGAGAGTCTAAGCCCTGTGTCCGGTTTCGGCCCGGCTGTGGGAGAACGCTTACCATCGCGCGTCAGCCCGCGACGCGCGCTCGCAGGTGCGGCGAGACGGATGCCGCGAACCCGGCCGCCGTCCGCCGTACCGCCTCGAGCGGCTCGGTGGCCCAGATCTGCTCGTTGAAGATCTCGACCTCGATGTCGCGGTCGTACCCGGTGGCCTCGACGGCACTGGTCAGCGACGCGAAGTCGATGACGCCGTCACCGGGGTAGTGGCGCGACAGCAGCACGTCGGCCGCGAGGGGCGTCTTCCAATCGCACACCTGGTACGTCGCGATGCGGCCCTCACGGCCGGCGCGCTCGATCGAGGCGAGCACCTCCGGGTCCCACCAGATGTGGAAGGTGTCCACGGTCGCGCCGACGACGGCGGCGTCGAAGTCCGCCGCGATGTCGAGCGCCTGCCCGAGCGTCGAGACGACGCAGCGGTCCGAGGCGTACATCGGGTGGAGCGGCTCGATCGCGAGGGTCACACCGGCGGCCGCGGCATCCGGAACCAGCTCGCCGACCGCGTCGCGCACCCGCTCGCGCGCGCCGGCCAGGTCGCGCGAGCCCTCGGGCAGGCCGCCCGCGACCAGCACGAGGATGGCGGTTGATCCCTCGGCGCCGGCGGCGGCCAGGGTCGCGGCCTCTTCGATCGCGACGCGGTTGTCGTCGATCGACGCGCGGCGCGCGGGGCCTTCGGGCATCGTGAAGAAGCCCGACCGGCAGTGGGTCGTGAAGCGCAGACCCGAGTCGGTCAGCATCGAGGCCGCCGTCGCGAGGCCGACCTCTTGCACGGGCTCGCGCCACAGGCCGATCGCCTGAACGCCGGCGTCGGCGGTCACGCGCAGCGCCGTCGCGAGGTCGGCGTGCTTGATGGTCGCCTGGTTGATCGACAGGCGCGGATCGACGGTGCCGTCGAATGAGAAGGTCATGCGATCACTCCGGGGACGTCGATGCCGTTGTGGCGGAGCATGCCGTGCCAGCGGATCAGCGCCAGCTCGGGCTGCTCGAGGGCGAGCGAGGCGTTGGCGAGCTCGACGATGCGCGACAGGTGCGGGAGGCTCCGCGCCGAGTGCAGCCCGCCCACCATCTGGAACGCGGGCTGGTGGCCGTTCAGCCACGACAGGAACGCGACGCCCGTCTTGTAGTAGAACGTCGGCGCGGCGAAGACCTGGCGGCTGAGCTCCTCGGTGGGTCCGAGGATCTCGAGGTATCGCGCCGGGTCGCCGGCGTCGAGGGCCTGGATCGCGGCCGAAGCCACCGGGGTGATCGCGGCGAACGCGCCGAGCAGCGCGTCGGAGTGCTGCCGCGCCGACTCGGGGTCGCGGGCCGGCTGCTCCGCCTGGGGCACGTCCGCCCCGCCGATGAGCCCGACGTAGTTGAAGTCGTCGCCGGTGAACATGCGCACCGACTCCGGCAGCCGTTCACGGACCGACACCTCGGAGGCGGCATCCAGCAGGCTCATCTTGACGCCCGCGATCCTGTCGGTGTTCTCGCCGATGATCTCGAGGAGCACGTCGGAGGCCTCGCGCCAGTCGGCCGAGCCGAAGTAGCCCTCGAGCACCGGATCGAATGCCGTGCCCAGCCAGTGCAGCACGACCGGCGTCGTCGCGGTCGACAGCACCTCGCGGTAGACGCGGCGATAGTCGTCGGCGGATGCCGCGGCCCGGGCGAGGTGACGCGAGGCCATGAGCACGGGGCCGGCGCCCTGCTCCTCGGTGAAGTGCAGCTGCTCCTTGTAGGCGTCGATCACCTGGTCGACGGAGATGTGCTCGTCGTCGATGTGGTCGGTGTTGACGCCGACGACGACCGAGCCGCCTTCCTCACGAGCGACCTGCGCGGACCGCGCGATGAGCTCGCGTGTCGCAGCGGCGTCGAGGCCCATGTTGCGCTGCGCGGTGTCCATCGCGTCGGCGACGCCCAGACCCCACGAGTACACCGAGCGGCGGAAGTCGAGCGTCGCATCCCAGTCGACCTCTGCCGGCTGACCGGGAGTGTTGTCGGCCCACGTCCGGGGCACGACATGCGCGGCGGCATATGCGACCCGGCTGCGCAGTGCGGCCTGGGGCTTGGCGTAGCCGGGGGATTCGTTCAGCGCGACGGCTGAGAGGGCCCCGGCGTCGGAGAGGAGCGTGAGCTGCGGCATCCGGCAGTTTCCGTTCTGTGAGTTCAGGCCGCTCAGTCCAGCGACAGCGTCGGCAGCTCGACCTTGCGGCCTTCGCGGCTGGACTGCAGGCCCGCCTCGGCGAGCAGCACACCGCGCGCGCCCGAGAGCAGATCGAACTCGTAGGGGGTGTCGAGCACGTATGACGCGAGGAACTCCTCCCACTGCTGGCGGAAGCCGTTCTGGAACACGTCGTTCGTGGGGACCTCGGCCCAGTCGGCGTCGTAGTCGTGGTCGTCGGCGAGGTCGGGGTTCCACACCGGCTTCGGCGTGGCGTTGCGGTGCTGGATCTTCGCCCCGAACAGGCCGACGACCGCCGACCCGTGCGTGCCGTCGACGTGGAACTCGACGAGCTCGTCCCGGTTCACGCGCACGGTCCACGAGGAGTTGATCTGGGCGATGATGTCGCCCTCGAGCTCGAAGATGCCGTAGGCGGCGTCCTCGGCGGTCGCGGTGTAGTGCTCGCCCTTCTCGTCCCAGCGGTCGGAGATGTGCACGGCTGCCTGCGCGTAGACCGTCTTGACGTCGCCGAACAGGTTCTCGAGCACGTAGTTCCAGTGCGGGAACATGTCGACGATGATGCCGCCCCCGTCCTCGGCGCGGTAGTTCCAGCTCGGGCGCTGGGCGGGCTGCCAATCGCCCTCGAACACCCAGTAGCCGAATTCACCGCGCACCGACAGGATGCGGCCGAAGAATCCGGAGTCGATGAGGCGCTTGAGCTTCTGCAGGCCGGGCAGGTACAGCTTGTCGTGCACGACGCCGGTCTTGACGCCCGCGGCCTGCGCGAGCTTCGCCAGCTCGAGCGCTTCTGCCACGGTCTCGGCCGTCGGCTTCTCGGTGTAGATCGTCTTGCCGGCGGCGATCGCCTTGCGCAGCGCGGACGCGCGGGCCTTGGTGACGAGGAAGTCCGCGTAGATCTCCCAGCGCGGGTCGGCGAGGGCTGCGTCGAGGTCGGTCGTGTAGTCCTCGATGCCGTGCTTGGCGGCGAGGTCGGCGAGCTTGGCCTCGCTGCGGCCGACGAGCAACGGCTTGACGGTGACCTTGGTGCCGTCGGGCAGCTCGATGCCGCCCTGGTCGCGGATGGCGAGGATCGAGCGCACGAGGTGCTGGCGGTAGCCCATGCGGCCCGAGACGCCGTTCATGATCATGCCGATCTCACGCACGCCGTTGTCGTTCGTGCGGGGACGGGCGGATGCCTCGGCCGAGGCCGGGGCGAGTGTCGTGTCGGTCATGGGGTCCTGCTCTCTGCTCTGACGGAAGTCTGTGCGTCACGGGTCGGGAAGGACGACGGGTAAACGCTTTCCAATAGTGTGCCACGGGTTCTGGGGGCCGCGCAAGCAGCGCGGCGATCGCGAGCGAAGGAGAGGGCGCGGGCGGAGGACCGGACCGAGGCGATCGGTCCTCCGCTGCACCCAGCTCCTCCGCCCACGACGTCAGCCGAGGATCGCGTCGGCTTCGGCGAAGAACTGGGTCACGGCGTCGTCGACCGAGATCGCGCCCAGTCCGAGCGACTTGCCGAGGTCCCAGAATGTCTGCTCGAGCGAGCCGTAGCCGACGACGGGGACGGGCGGCGCATCGCCGATGCGGTCGGCGGCCGTCTCGATGTAGTCCGCGACCTGCTTGTCGATCCCCTCGAGGTTCGTGCCCTCGAGCTTGGACGAGGAGGCGGGGAAGCCCAGCGTCGTGCCGAAGATCTCGCCGGCCTCGGGACTGTTCACCACGAAGTCGAGGAAGATCGCCGCAGCCTCGGGGTGCTCGGTGTTCTCGGCGATCGCCATCTGCAGACCCGCCTGACGGTAGAGGTCCTTCGCCCCGTCCTCGGCCGTCGGCGGCGCGATGATCGAGATCGACGAGGCGCCGGAGTCGGCGAGATACCCGCCGAGGAAGTTGCTCCAGCTCATCTCGCTCGCTGTCGCGGCGGCGGCGAAGCCGGACTTGGGCGAAAGCTCTTCGAGCCGCTGCTGCGGCACCGTCACGCCCTCGCGGATCGCGTCGCCCGACTCCCAGAACTCGCGCAGCTCGTCCTCGGTGAAGCCGAGCTCGCCCTCATCGGTGTAGAGGTTGCCGCCGCCGGCCCGCAGCACGAGCTCGAAGTTCTGGATCCGCTGCGTGTAGTCCGTGCCGCCGTAGACGGCGCCGCCGGTCGCTTCGGTCACCTCGGCCATCCACTCGTCGAACTCCTCGAACGAAGTGCCGCCCTCGGGTGCCTCGACGCCCGCCTGAGCGAGCAGGTCGTCGTTGACGAAGTTCGCCCACAGGCTGTAGCCGGTCGGCAGCGAGTACTGCGTGCCCTCGAGCGCTCCGGTGCCCAGGAGCGACTCGTCGAACGTCGTGAAGTCGATGTGCTCCTCGACCTCGGCGAGGTCGAGGAGGTTCCCCGATTCGCCGTACTGACGCAGGTAGCTGTCGGAGAACTGGAACACGTCGGGCAGGCCACCGCCGGCCGCCTCGGTCTGCCGCTTCTCCCAGAAGCTCGGGAAGTCGGTGAACGAGGGGTTGACCGTGATGTTCGGGTACTCCTCGTTGAAGGCCGCGATCAGGTCGTCGTAGCGGGTGGCGCGGTCGTCATTGCCCCAGAACGCGAAGTCGAGGGTCACTTCCTCGTCGGGGTCGAATGCGGCGGGCGCTTCCGAGCTGCCGGCGCAGCCGGCGAGGACCAGCGCGCCGGCGGCGAGCGCCGCGGCCGGTGCGAACAGGCGGGTGCGATTCATCTTCTTCTCCTGGTGGGGTCGGTGCCGGGTCGGGAATCAGTGGAGGGGTGCGGGTGCGAGTGCGGCGGGCGCGGCGGAGGATGCCGGAGCCTCGGCGGCCACCGGGGCGAGGACGAACGCCACCTGCTGGGGCGCGAGCACGCGGCCGCTGACCGCGGCGCCGGTCTCGGCATCCGTCCCCTCGATCATGATGATCGCGTCCTGCTCGCCGTGGTTGATGAGGGTCACGAGGTCGCCTCGGCGGGCCGCCTCGACGCCCGCGGGCAGATCCGCCACGACAGGGCGGACACCGGATGCCGCGACCACGGCAGCCACGACGGCATCGAGTCCACCGGCCACCGGCCCGCCGTCCGAAGGCCCGTTGCTCAGAGGCTGCGTCGCGATGTACCAGGCCTCGCCGGCACCATGCCGGTGGCGCGTCAGTGCGGGCGATCCGGCGGTGAGCCCATCGTCGAAGACCGCGACAACCTCTGCCCCTGCCGCATGCACGCGCTCGGCGACGAGCCGCCCGCGGTGCACGGCGTCCCCGATCCGGAAGGAGACGGTGCCGTCGATCCCTGTGCCGTTGATCCCTGTGCCGTTGATCCCCGTGCCATCGATCCCCGCGCCACCGGCGGCAGAGTCGCGCGCGTGCTGCGCGCCGACGCCGGTTCCGCCGGTACTGGCCCCGCCGAGCGCGCCGAAGTCCTCGAACCGCAGACCCAGCACCGGGCCGAGCTGCGTCAGGAATCCGCCGCCGCGGAACTGGTCGTGCTCATCGACGATGTCGGTGATCGGGCCGGCCAGCAGTGTGCCGCCGGCCGAGACGAACCGCGTGAGTGCGGCAGCGCCTTCGTCGCGGAGGAGGTAGAGCGCCGGTGCGACCGCGAGGTCGTAGCCCGCGTCGACCTCTTCGGGCCCGACGATGTCGACCTGGATGTTGCGCGCATGGAACCCGCCGTACCACTCGAGAACGAGCGCGAGGTAGTCGACCTCCGTGGGGTGGTCCCGCTCCTCGACCGCCCACCAGGCCTCCCAGTCGAAGACGAGGGCCACCCGCGCGTCGCGTCCCGGGGCGGGCAGCTCGGGCAGCGCCGCGAGGCGCGCTCCCAGTTCGGTGACGGCGTTCCACACGCGGGTCTCGGTGCCCGCGTGGGGCAGCATCGCGGAGTGGAACTTCTCGCTGCCGGCACGGGACTGCCGCCACTGGAAGAACATGATGCCGTCGGCCCCGCGGGCGATCGACTGCGCGGTCTCGGCCATGAGCGCACCGGGACGCTTGCCGGGGTTCGACGGACGCCAGTTGACGGCATCCGTCGCCTGCTCCCACAGCAGCCACGGCACGCCCGGCTTGAGCGAGCGCACGAGGTCGCGCTGGAAGGCGGCGTCGCGCACGCGGTGCGGATTGGACGGGTCGGGGTAGCAGTCGTCGGCGATCACGTCCATGAACGGGGCCCAGCGGCGGTAGTCCGCCGGCTTGAACGGGCCCATGAAGTTCGTGGTGATCGGCTGGGTCGCGCCCGCCTCGTGCAGGATCGACCGCTCCATCAAGAAGCACTCGAGCAGCATGTCGGACGTGAACCGGCGGAAGTCGAGCATCGACGAGGGATTGTGGCTGTAGGGCGCGAGGCGCGGCGGGAAGATCTCGTCGAACGATCCGTAGCGCTGCGACCAGAAGCTCGTGCCCCACGCCTCGTTGAGGGCGTCGATCGTCGCGTACCTGTCGCGCAGCCACACACGGTAGGCGTCGCGCGCCGCGTCGGAGAAGTCCATCGGCAGGTGGCAGCCGAACTCGTTGCCGACGTGCCACATGATGACCGCCGGGTGGTGGGCGTAGCGCTCGGCCAATCGGCGGACGAGCTCCCCCGCGAGTCGCCGGTACGTCGGCGACGACGGAGCGAAGTGCTGGCGGCTGCCCGGCCAGTACGAGGCGCCGGACTCGTCGGCCGGCAGGGTCTCGGGGTAGTTGGCGCTCACCCACGGCGGCGGAGAGGCGGTCGCCGTCGCGAGATTCACCCCGATGCCTCCGGCGTGCAGCTTGCCGATCACGGTGTCGAGCCAGGCGAAGTCCCACACGTCCTCGGCGGGCTGGATGCGGGACCACGCGAAGATGCCGAGGCTGACGATGTTGACGCCGGCCTCCTGCATGAGGCGGACGTCCTCGTCCCACACGTCTTCCGGCCACTGGTCGGGGTTGTAATCGGCGCCGTAGAGCACGTCGAGCAGCTCCTGTTCTGATGTGGTCGGGGTGGTCGAGGGGCGTCTCAGCGCCGGCCGCGACGCGCGGGGACGGCGACGACGGCGAAGGCGGCGCAGCCGAGCCCGGCGATGATGAGGGGGACGAGCATCCAGGTCACGACGCCGGCGAGCACCGCGGCTGCGGCGAGGTACACAGCGCCGAGGGGGTCTGCGGCGACGGAACGCGGGATGCTTCGCACCGCGGGACGCCAGCCGCCCTCGGGGGTCCACGACCCCGCGGCGGCGAGCAGGGCGACGGCGCCGGCCGCGAGGCCCGCCCAGCCCACGACGGCGATCGCGGGGCCGCCCGGGAGCAGCCCGGAGCCGGCGAGGTCGATGTCGAGGATGAGCACGAGCGCGAGGATCGCGGCGGTCACGCCGACCACCAGTCCGCCGGGGAGTGCCCTGCGCCAGTCCTGCCAGAACGTCCGCGCGTGCGACTGCTCGGCGTTCACGTAACGGCGCAGATGGCGGATGCCGGCGGCCAAGGCCGCGGGCAGGGTGATGAGGGCCAGACCCGCGGCCGTGATGAGCAGGCCCGTGAGCAGCACCTCGCCGAACAGGGCGAACGCGCCCTTGGCGCCGGGGAAGCGGGAAGGCTCGCGCTCGTCGAGCGTGGGCCCGCTGCCCGAGACGTCGGCGTGGCGCGCGGCTCGCAGCTGCCGGCGGTCCATGGTCTGCGGCATCCGTCAGCCCTTCAATCCCTGGGTCGCGACGCCGTCGACCAGGAAGCGCTGGAAGACGAGGAAGAACAGCAGCACGGGCACGAGCGCGATGAAGGAGGCGGTGACGGTGGCGCCGTAGTCGGCGCCGCCCGACGACGCGTCGTTGTAGAGACGGAGCGCGATCGGAAGGGGGTAGTTCTCGGGGCTGGTGAGGTACAGCAGGGGTCCGAGGAAGTCGTTCCAGGCCCAGATGAACGCGAAGATCGAGCACGTGATCAGGGCGGGCTTGATCAGGGGCAGGATGATCGACCAGAAGATGCGGAGGTGGCCGGCGCCGTCGATGCGCGCTGCCTCGTCCATGTCGCGGGGCATCTGCCGGATGAACTGCACCAGCAGGAAGACGAAGAACGCCTCGGTGGCGAGGAACTTCGGCAGCAGCAGCGGCCAGAACGTGTCGACCATGTCGAGATTGTTGAAGATGATGTACTGCGGGATGATCACGACGTGGAACGGCAGCAGCAGCGTGCCGATCATCGCGGCGAAGAAGATGCCGAGGCCCTTGAACTGGATGCGGGCGAACGCGTAGGCGGCCAGAGCCGATGAGACGACCGTGCCGATCACGGAGCCGACGGCGATGATGAGGGAGTTCAGGAAGAACTTCCACATCGGTGTGCCGGCGATGCCCTCCATCACCTTGACGTAGTTGTCGAACGTCGGGTTCTGGGGGATCAGGCCCTGGTTCTGGCCGAACTCGGCGTTCGGCTTGAAGGTGGACACGAACAGCCACACCAGCGGGTAGAGCACGACCGCGGCCAGGGCGAGCAGCACCACCATCCAGATCACGGTGTGCCAGGTCTTGCGCTTCACCTTTCGGCGGCCCGTAGGCGAGGTCTTCGGGTCGGGATCTACTTGGTTGACCAGTTCGACGAGGTTCGTGGAGGAGAAGTCGGGAACGGTCATCGGTTGTCTCCGGCGTAGTGGACCCAGCTTCGCTGGGTGCGGAACAGGATCACGGCGATGATCGCCACGACGATCAGCAGCACCCACGCGATCGCGGCGGCGTAGCCCATCTGGCCGTCCGAGAAGCCGCGCTTGTAGAGGTAGAGGGTGATGAAGTTCGTCATGCCGGCGGGGCCGCCGGTGCCGTTGGAGATGATGTACGCCGACGCGAACACCTGGAACGCGCCGATCAGGCCCAGCAGCAGGTTGAAGAAGATCACCGGGCTCAGCATCGGGAGGGTGACGGCGCGGAACCGGTGCCAGGGCCCGGCGCCGTCCATCTCAGCCGCCTCGTACAGCTCTTTGGGGATCTGCTTGAGGCCGGCGAGGAAGATGACCATCGTGGCGCCGAACTGCCAGACGGCCAGCAGGATCATCATCGGCAGCACGAGCGCCGGGTTGCCGATCCAGCCGCCCAGGTCGATCCCGAAGAAGCTCAGGGTGCTGTCGACCGGGCCGTCGCCGGAGAACATCGCCCGCCACACGATCGCGACGCTGACCGAGCCGCCGATCAGCGACGGGGCGTAGAACGCGGAGCGGAAGAACCCGGCACCGCGATCGCGGAAGTTGAGCAGCATCGCCACGATCAGTGCTGCGGCCAGGGTGATCGGGGTGCCGACCAGCACGTAGATGAGCGTGATCTGCGCGGACTGCATGAACGCCGGATCGGTAGTGAACATGCGGATGTAGTTGTCCAGCCCGATCCACTTGGGCGGGGAGAAGATGTTGTAGCTGGTGAACGACAGGTACAGCGAGTACACCATCGGGATCAGGGTGAGCCCGAAGAAGCCGATCAGCCACGGAATCAGGAAGCCGAATCCCGACAGCGTCTCGCGGCGCTGCCGCGACCGCTGGCCGGGCCGGTCCACGTGCTCCGGGCGGCGCTTTCGTGACAGGGATCGTCGCGAGGACTTGTCGCCCGTCACGATGACTCTGGTCGCTGTGGTGCTCACGGTGGGATTCTCCGATGGGGGTGGTTCGGGTGGTGGTCCGGGTCCGGGCGCGGCGCGCGCCCGGACCCGAACGGGCTCACTGGTTCAGCACGACGTCCATCTCGGCGAAGAACTGCGTCACCGCGTCCTCGACCGTGACGGTCCCGAAGTTGAGTTCGGTGCCGAGCTGGCGGAACTTCTCCTCGAGGGTGCCGTAGCCGATGATCGGCACGGGCGGGGCGTCGCCCAGACGGTCGGCGATCGAGGCCTCGTAGTCGGCGATCTGCTGGCTCAGCGGGTCGAGCTCGGCCGCCTCGAGGGCGGTCTCGGAGGCCGGGATGCCACGGTTGGTGCCGAAGATCTCACCGGACTGCGGCGAGTTGATGAGGAAGTTCACCAGCGTCGCGGCCGCCTCCGGGTGGTCGGTGTTCGCCGAGATCGCGTGGAGCATCGACGGCTTGAGATACAGGTCCTTCGCGCCCTCCTCGGTGATCGGGGGAGCGACGAGCCCGAGCTCGGTGTAGCCCTCGCCGAGGTTGCCGAGGTAGCCGGATCCGAAGTTGTCCCACGTCAGCTCGCTCGCGGTCAGTGCCGTGTCGAACGGGCTCAGGGGTGCGACCTCCTCGACGCGCTGCTGCGGCACGCCGATGCCGTCGCGGATGTCCTGCCCGGACTCCCAGAACTCGGCCAGTCGCTCCTCGTCGAAGCCGGGCTCGCCCTCGTCGCTGAAGAGGTCGGAGCCTTCGGCGCGCAGCTGAAGCTCGAAGTTCTGGATGCGACCGGTGAAGTCGCTGCCGCCCCAGAAGGCGCCGCCGGAGGCGTCGGTGACCTCACCCATCCACTCGGTGTAGTCCTCCCACGTTCCGCCGCCGAACTCCTCGACGCCGGCCTGCTCGAGCAGCACCGGGTTGGTGTACATGCCCCACGCGTTCGTCGAGGTCGGGATGGCGTAGGTGGTGTCGTTCACGACGCCGATGTCGAGGATGTTCTGCGGCAGCGGGTCGGACTCGATGATGCCGCCGATGTACGGGTCGAGGTCGAGCAGCAGCTCGTTCTCGGAGTACTGGCGCAGATACGAGTAGTCGAACTGCATGACGTCGGGGAGGTTGCCGCCGGCAGCCTCGGTCTGGCGCTTCTCCCAGAACTCGGGGAAGGCGAGGAACGAGGAGTTCACCGTGATGTTCGGGTACTCCTCGTTGAACGCGGCGATGACCTCGTTGTAGAGCTCGGCACGCACATCGTTGCCCCAGAACGCGAGGTCGAGCGTGACCTCCTCGTCGGGGTTGAACGTCGGCTCGCCCTCGGGGGCGTCCCCGCCTCCGCCGGCGCAGCCGGCCAGCACAAGGGCGGCGCCTGCCGCAACGGCGGCGGCTCCAAGAACCCGCTTCCTGCTGAACATCGTTGTCCTCTCTGGAACGTCTGCGTTCGATTCCGCGTGACGCTCATCGTCCTCTGGTGCGGTGTGGTGCGCCCTCCGGTCGATCGGGATGGAAAGCGCTTGCCCGCGAATGTACTCCAGAGAAAAACGTTTCGCAAGCGTCCGCAGCAGATTCGTTTGAACGATTCAGTAACGTGTCGGCGCGCGGCTTCGTCGGGCGCGCCATCAGTGACGCCCCGCGGGCTCGTCGAACGCCGCGGCCGACGCCACGGTGAGGTGGGGGGCTCAGCGCCGGTCGGTGACCGGGCTCGCGAAACCGCGACGGTGCGTGGGGTGGGAGGCCAGCCTGTCGGGCGTGATCGGCGCTCCATCCTCGGCGGCGGACGCGTAGATCGCCGCGACGAGTTCGAAGGAACGGGACGGTTCCGTGCCGACAGGCGGCAGGGGCGTGCCGGCGCGCAGGGAGTCGTACACGTCACGGATCAGCTGGGCGTGCCCGCTCGGCTCCTCGACGTCGGGCAGTGCCCACTCCGCGGCGAGGTTCTCGAACCCCGGCGCCGGCGTGATGCGCCAATTGTCGTGCGCGTGCCCGTACAGGTGATCCACGGTGATGGTCGCGCGCTGCGTGTCGATGCGGATCGAGCTCGTCTCTCGCGGCGACACCGCGCTGGTCACGACCGACGCGACCGCGCCGCCTGCAAACGCGACCGTCGCGGTCGAGGCATCCTCCGTCTGCGTCTCGCGGTCGAGGCGCCACAGCCGGGCCTGCACGCTCTCCCATTCGCCGAGGAGGAAGGACAGCAGGTCGATCTGGTGGATGGCGTGCCCGAGCGTCGGTCCGCCTCCCTCGGTCTCCCACTTGCCGCGCCACGGCACCGCGAAGTACGCGGCGTTGCGATACCAGAGCGTCTGGCATTGCGCGATGAGCGGGCGCCCGAAGGCGCCGTCGTCGAGGAGCCGCTTGACGTGGGCCGCCGCGGTGCCGGTGCGCTGCTGGAAGACCACGACGAGTTCACGCCCGGCGCGTGCGGCTGCCGCGCGCATGTCGTCGAGCTCTTCCAGGCTCGGTGCCGGCGGCTTCTCGACGATGACGTGGGCACCCGCCGCGGATGCTGCGACGGACTGGTCGCGGTGCGCGACCGGCGGCGTGCAGACGTGTACGACGTCGGGGCGCTCGGCCGCCAGCAGGGAGTCGAGGTCGTCGTAGACCGCCGGACCGCCGAACTCCTCCGCAAAGGCGCGGGCCGACTCGGGCGACAGGTCGCTCACGGCGACCAGCTGGGCGTGCGGGTACGCGGCGATCGCCTTCGCGTGGGCATGGGCGATCGCGCCGGTGCCCACGATGGCGCAGCGCAGGGTGTCGGTCACGAGGGCCCCCTAGAAGTACGACGAACGGATGCCCCGGCCCGAGGTATCCGTTCGTCCAGAGTATTCGTTCGTCTGGGTAAGCGCTATCCCGCCTGCTGGATCCGGCGAACGAGGTGGCCGGCAGAAGAGAAGGGCGGTGGGCGAGGGCGGAAGAGCGGATGCTGTCAGCGTGCGTTGCCGGAACCGGACTGGGTCGCGTGGAGATGGGCGTAGCGGCCGGAGGCGGCGAGGAGCGCGTCGTGGGCGCCGGCCTCGACGATCCGGCCGTGCTCCAGCACGACGATCCGGTCGGCCTGGCGCACGGTCGAGAGCCGATGGGCGACGACGAGGGTCGTGCGGCCGGCCATGAGCCGGTTCAGCGCATCCTTCACGAGCTCCTCGGACTCGGGGTCCAGCGCCGACGTCGCCTCGTCGAGGAGGAGGATGCGCGGGTCGCGTACGAGCGCCCGCGCGATCGCGAGCCGCTGCCGCTGGCCGCCCGAAAGGCGCGCGCCGCGCTCGCCCACCACGGTGTTCCAGCCATCGGGGAGCGAGTCGACGAACTCGGCGGCGTTCGCGTCGCGAAGTGCCGCACGCAGGCGGTCGTCGGTGGCGTCATCGAGTCCGTACGCGATGTTCTCGCGAATGGTCCCCTCGAAGAGCACCGACTCCTGCGGCACCACCGACACGAAGCGACGCACTGCACGCAGGTCCAGGTCCTGCATGTCGGCGCCGTCGAGCAGGATCCGCCCTGACGTCGGGCGTACGAAGCCCAGCACCAGATTGAGCATCGTGGACTTGCCCGACCCCGACGACCCCACGAAGGCCACGGTCTGACCGGCCGGGATGTCGAGCGAGACGTCGTGTACGGCATCCCGATCCGCTCCCTCGTACCGGTGCGACACGTGCTGCAGCTCGACGTGACCGGTCACCGACGAGACCGTGCGCTTGCCGGCGTTCTGCTCGAGGTCGGGCTCCTGCAGCACCTCGGCGATCGACCGCATCGACTCCAGCCCCCGTGCGCCGACAGGGATGAGCATCAGCAGCTGGGTCAGGCCCTGCGTGAGGAGTGCGAAGTAGGTCGACAGCAGCACGACCTCGCCGGGAGTGATCGGAAGGATGCCGGTGAGCGCGAACACCGCCGCGAGCACCAGGCAGCCGAGCCCGAGCAATTGCATCGTGACCCACGAGAGCGAGGCGACGTGGCCGTTGAGCATGTCGAGGTGCAGGCCTGCGCGGCGGACCCCGTCGGCTCCGGCCGATACGCGCGACACGGCGGTCTGCTCGAGGCCGTGCGCGCGGGTGACAGGCATGAGCGAGGCCATCTCGCCGACCCGCGCGGCGAAGCCTTCGACCTCGCGGCGGAACACCTCGTTGCGCACGCGGGACCGCCGGCCGAGCGCCCACCGCAGTCCGAGCGCGATCGGCACGGCGAGCGCGTACACCGGGAGGAACTCCGGAACGGCGATCGCGGTCATGGCGATGGCGCCGATGAGCACCATCGTCGCCGACAGCAGCGGGTGGGTCACCTGCTGCAGCATGAGCTCGATGTTCTCGACGTCGCGCACGACCTTGGTCTGCATGATCGAGGCGCTGACGCGGGTGTGGTAGCCGATCGAGAGGCTCTGCAGCCGCGCGGCGAGGGCGTTGCGCAGATCGGCGCCGGTGTCGCGCACCACCGTCATGAAGTTGCGGGTGTAGACGATGTGGTTCGGGTAGTTCTGGATCAGCAGCGCAGCCGAGATCGCGAACCACACGAGAACCGTCGAGACCTCACCACCCGTGGCGACCAGATCGATGATCTCTGCGGTCACGACCGGCAGGAACCACAGCGGGATCTCCTTCAGGGCGAAGGCGAGGATGGCCACGGTCATGCGTCCGGGGCGGCGCGCCAGCAGCCGCAGCACCGAGCGTGCGGGGCGGGGCTGCTGCGCGATCCGGATCGTGCCGGTAAACGCTTTCTGCGTCATGATGACATGGTAGCGACGGATGCCGCTCCCGCCGCCTCTGGAGGTTCCGCACATGACGTACCATCTCGCCGGCGACTCGACGGTCGCGCCTGCCAAGCCCGAAGAGCTGCCCATGACCGGCTGGGGTTCGTACATCGAACCGGTCGTCGGCGCGCCGGTGCGAAACCTCGCCTACGGCGGGGCGACGACGGAGTCGTTCCTCGCGGACGGTTCGTGGGACCGACTGCTGGGTGGCGTCGAGCCGGGCGACACGGTCGTCATCCAGTTCGGCCACAACGATCAGAAGCAGCCCGAGCTGCTCGCCTCGCGCGGCGGCTATCGCGACCGCCTCGAGCGCATGGTCGAGCAAGCGCGCGAGCGGGGCGCCACCGCGGTGCTGTGCACCTCGACCGAGCGGCGCTGGTTCGACGGCGACCGGGTCACGCCGACGCACGGCGACTATCCCAACGCGGTGCGTGATCTCGCGGACGAGCTGGACGCGCCGCTCATCGACCTCACCGCGTTCACGACGTGGCTCTACGAGGACCTCGGGCCGGAGGCATCCCGCGCCCTGCTCAGCCACTTCGCCCCCGGCGAGCATCCAGCCTGGCCCGACGGCCTCGCCGACGACACCCATTTCCACGAGCGCGGCGCGCGGCGCATCGCCTCGTTCGTCGGCTGGTCCTTGCGTGCCGCCGAGCGCCGCGACGGCGACGGCGAAGCCCTCGGGTCGCAGCTCCTGAGCTGACGGCGCCTCTCGCCGGCCCCACGCCGTTTCGAATCGCGCACTTTGCACAGAACGGCGCCCGCGGGTTGCAAAGTGCGCGATTCGAAAGGGTGGAGGGGTCCGTCGGCGATCCGCCTCGCCGGGCAAACCGGTGGAGGGGCCGCACCCGGCCCAGGATTCGAACGCGTCGACGGCGGCTGTCAGCGGCCGGCGTCGCCGGTCGTGGACTCGCGCACGACGATCTCGGGCTGATACACGATGTTGCCGAGGTCGGGACCGGCCGTCCCGGCGATGCGAGCCAGCAGCAGCTCGGCTGCCGTGCGGCCCATCTCGCGGGCCGGCTGCCGCACCGAGGTGAGGGGCACGGCGGCGAGGGCGGCGAACTCGATGTCGTCGTACCCGACGACCGCCACGTCAGCGGGCACGCGCACGCCACCCGAGATCAGGCCGTGCACGAGACCGATCGCGAGGTGGTCGTTCGAGACGACGAGCCCGTCGGGCCGATCCGCCGGTGCGCGCGCGGCCAGCTGCTCGCCGAACGCCCGGCCCAGGTCGGACGTGGTGCGCTCCGTCCAGATCAGCTCGAGGCCGGCATCCGGGTGTCGCGCGACGGCCAGGCGCGCGCCGTGCAGCCGCTCGCGCACCTGGCGGACCTCCTCACGCGCGCCGACGAAGGCCAAGCGGCGGCGGCCGGCGGCAAGCAGATGCTCGGCGGCGAGCCGCCCGCCCGCGACGTCGTCGAACGACACCGACGGAACCTCTCCGCCGTCGTCGACCGCGTCGACGAGGACGACCGGGATGCCACGCCCGCGCAACCGCTGCAGCCACGGCTGCAGGGGCCCGAAGGGGCTCACCAGCGCACCCTCGACCTGCACGCGCTCGAACAGCTCGAGGTGGTCGCGTTCCTTGCCGATGTCGTCGCTGGAGTTGCCGACCAGCACCCGCATTCCGGCCGCGGATGCGGCATCCTCCGCACCGGCCACCATGTCGGCGAAGAACGGGTTGGCGATGTTGATGACCGTCATGCCGAGCAGCCCGCTGCGTCCTGCCCGCAGCTGCTGAGCCGCCTGAAGCGGCACATAGCCGAGCTGATCGGCCGCTGACCGCACGCGCTCGACGAGCTTCTCGCTCACCATGTGCGGCCGGTTGAGTGCGTTCGAGACCGTGCTGATCGACACGCCGGCGCGCTGGGCGACGTCGCGGATCCCGGCTCGCTTCATGCTCGCCATGGTAGGCGCTTACCGGGGGAGCGGCCTCGCAGGTGGATGCCACCGGGGAGGCCGCGTCGCCCGGCGCGGGTCTAGCGCTTCTTGATGTTGGTGATGGCGTCGCTGTCGGCCGCGCGGCTGTTGGCCGCCTTCTTGTCGGCCTTCGCGAGACGCTTCTCTTTCAGCGTCTTGGCGGGCGCGGTCTTGCCGCCCTCCTTGCGCGTGGATTTGTCACCCATGGGTTTCGCTCCTTTGAGAGCCGCGGTGACCCTGTGGTGCTGAGGCTACACGTACGTCCCTCCGGCGAGGTCAGGCCGGGGCCGGACCGGGCCACTCCCACGTCTGCAGGCGGCCGCACATGCCGAACGCGGGCGGGCCGTCGTCGCGGTCGCCGCGCCCGACCGCGGCGCCGGCCATGAGACCCGGCATCCCGTCCCCGAGTCGAGCCAGGGCCTCTCGCGTACGCGCCGTCTCAGCCTCGACCGTCGCGGACCACAGGCGCTGCCATTTCTCGGTCTTCGGCCGCACCAGCCGGGCCGCGCGTTCGTGCAGCTCGGTCAGCGCGGCCGGTCCCCGCTCGTCGATCGCGGCCAGCAGTTCGAGGTAGCCGCGCATGGCCAGATCCCGGCGGGCGCGAGCCGCGGCGGCGCGCTCATCGACGGTGCCTTCGGCGGGGAGTGTCGCGGCGGCCGCGTACGCCTCGGGGTCGTCGAGCACGTCGGACGGGAAGGTCATGACGGCGTCGCCTGCCTCCGGCAGCCCGGCGTTCTGCATGATCACGACGAGCTCGAGTCCGCCGTGGTTCACGAGGCGGTGCACCGTGCCGGGAGAGAACCACACGACCTCGCCGGGTTCCAGACGATGGATGCCGCGCCCCGCGGCGGACACGGTGTGCACCTCGCCCGAGCCACTGGTCACGACGTAGCCCTCGCTCGAGACGGTGTGCAGGTGCGGGGACCCGCCGCGCAGACCGTCCTGTGCCTCCCAGTCGTAGACCCGCAGTCTGCTCACGGCCACGCCGCCGGGAAAGAGGGGCGCGGTCACGGTGCGAGCTCCGCCGCGATCGCGCGCGTCTCGTCCGGCGTCCAGATGCGGTCGCCGAACACATGGCGGTGGCTCAGCGAGATGGTGGCGCCGGGTCCGAGCAGGATCGGCTCGTCGAAAGAAGGAGAGGGCGCGAGGATGGGGAAGGGCTCGCTGCGCACGAACCACCTGATCGGGGGAGCACCGGTGGACGTGCCCGCGAAGGCGAGCACGGTGCCTCCGCCGTCGAACTCGTCGTGCTCCCCCGAGACCGCAACCCATGGAGCGGTCGAGCCCATCACGGCGTCGGCGCCCGCGTCGTCGGCGAGCCCGCCGGCGAGCACCCGGCCGCCGGTCCAGGCACGGGGCATCCGGATGACGAATCCGGTGTACCCGGCGCGGGGCCTGCCCTGCGTCGTCGGGCTGCCGAGCTCGAGGGAGCGGTCCGAGATGTTGCGCAGGGTCGTGTCGAAGTCGAGCTGCCACAGGCCGCGATCCGTGTCGACGCCGTGGAACCGGTGGCTGCGGGTCTCGGCCAGCCATTCGTCGCCGGCCCGCGTGATCCAGGTCAGCTGTTCGGCGAACGAGACGTCGGCGCCCGACTCACGGACCGTGGTGAAGCCGTCGTGCCGCATGCGGCCGACGTTGTCGAGCTGCGTGTAGCCGGTGTCGCGATGGTAGGTGGGGCCGCCCCAGAAGTTCTCGCCCGACACGTGGGTCCACGTCATCTGCAGACCCTTGTGCCACCGGTGATCCCACGGGCGGAAGGCGGTGAGCGGCGCGCCGTCGAGCGTGCGCAGCGGGTGCAGGAATGGCTTCGGACCCTCGGATGCCGCACCGCCCGGGTCGAACGCGTAGCGGGCGATGTCCAGTCCGGCCGTCGTCACGATGAGCTCGGTCTTATCGGCGCGCAGCGCGATATCTGCCATGCGCCCATTGTGCCCGAGGCGCATAGAAAACGCTTCCCGTCGTTCGGGCGTCCGAGCGATATTCGCGACGGTTCGCGGTCAGGCGCCGAGGGCCTCGGTCACCACGGCCCGAGCCTCCTCCTGCACCTCCGCGAGATGCTCGGGGCCGCGCAGCGACTCCGCGTACAGCTTGTACACGTCCTCGGTGCCGGACGGACGGGCGGCGAACCACGCGTGCTCGGTCTGCACCTTGACCCCGCCGATCGCGGCGCCGTTTCCCGGCGCGTGCGAGAGCTTGGCGATGATCGGCTCGCCGGCGAGCTCGGTCGCGGTGACCGCGTCAGGCGACAGCTTGCCGAGCGCCGCCTTCTGCGCCGGCGTCGCGGGAGCATCCACACGCTGGTAGGCCGACGCGCCGAACTCGGCCTCGAGCTCGGCGTACCGCTGCGAGGGCGTCTTGCCGGTCACCGCGAGGATCTCTGCCGCCAGCAGGCACAGCAGGATGCCGTCCTTGTCGGTCGTCCACACCGAGCCGTCCATGCGCAGGAACGACGCTCCTGCCGACTCCTCGCCGCCGAACGCGACGGTGCCGTCGAGCATCCCGGGTACGAACCACTTGAAGCCCACCGGCACCTCGAGCAGCCGGCGGCCGAGGCGCTCGGCCACGCGGTCGATCATCATCGAGCTGACCAGCGTCTTGCCGACCGCGGCATCCGTCGGCCACCCGTCGCGGTGCGAGAACAGGTAGTCGATCGCGACCGCCAGGTAGTGGTTGGGGTTCATGAGCCCCGCGTCGGGCGTGACGATGCCGTGCCGGTCGGCGTCGGCGTCGTTGCCGGTGAGGATGTCGTATTCGTCGCGGCGGCCGATGAGCCCCGCCATCGCCGACGGGGACGACGGATCCATGCGGATCTTCTCGTCCCAGTCGAGCGTCATGAACTTCCACGTCGGGTCGACGTCGGGATTGACGACGGTGAGGTCCAGCCCGTGGACTTCGGCGATCAAGGCCCAGTAGTCGACGGATGCCCCGCCCAGCGGGTCGGCTCCGATCCGCACACCGGAGCGGCGGATCGCCTCGACATCGATGATGTTCGACAGGTCGCGCACGTACGCGTCGCGGAAGTCGTACTCGCCGATCGTGTCGCCGTCGAGATCCTTGAACGGGGTACGGGCCACCCCGTCGAGCCCGGACGCGATGAGCGCGTTGGCGCGGTCTGCGATCCAGCCGGTCGCATCGGTGTCGGCGGGCCCGCCGTTCGGCGGGTTGTACTTGAATCCGCCGTCGCGCGGCGGGTTGTGGCTGGGGGTGACGACGATGCCGTCCGCGCGGCCGGGGTCGGCAGCATCCCGCCCCCTGTTGTAGGTCAGGATCGCGTGGCTGAGGGCGGGTGTCGGCACCCACGAGTCGCGGGCGTCGACGCGCACGTCCACGCCGTTGGCCACGAGCACCTCGACCGCGCTGCGCTCGGCCGGCAGCGACAGCGCGTGCGTGTCGCGTCCCAGGAACAGCGGCCCCTCGATGCCCTGAGCGCGGCGGTAGTCGACGATCGCCTGCGTCGTGGCGAGGATGTGGGTCTCGTTGAAGCTCGCGGACAGGCTCGAACCGCGGTGGCCGCTGGTGCCGAACGCGACGCGCTGCTCGGGAACGTCCGGATCCGGCGCGACGTCGTAGTAGGCGGCGATCACCTCGTCGACGTCGATGAGGTCGGATGCTTCGGCCGGCTGTCCTGCACGAGTCATGCCTTCCAGTCTGCCTCTCCTCGAGGCCGGGCGCACGATCCGCCCTCACCGAGCCGCGCGGCCCCGGCGGCCGGGCACGTGGCTAGGCTGGCACGCGTGACTTCCGAGGCCCCCGCCGCGCAGGCTCCCGCTCCCGTCCGCCGCACCTACAGCTACCTCGGCCCCGCAGGCACGTTCACCGAGGCGGCGCTCGCGCAGGTGCCCGAAGCGCGGGGGCACGACTGGCGGCCTGTGCGCAATGTGGGCGAGGCCCTGGCCGACGTCGTCGATGGACGCTCGGATGCCGCGATGATCGCGATCGAGAACTCCGTGGACGGGGGCGTCTCGACGGCGCAGGACGCGCTGGCCACCGTCCCCGGGCTGCGCATCGTCGGCGAGTACCTCGTGCCCGTCGAGTTCGTGCTGGTGGGCCGCCCAGGCGCCCGCATCGACGGCGTCTCCCTCATCGCCGCCCACCCGGTGGCGTACGCACAGTGCCTGCAGTGGCTCTCGCGCACCCTTCCGGCGCACGCGCACGTGCCGGCCTCGAGCAACGTCGCGAGCGCGATGGGCCTCGTCGACGGGACGAGCGATGCGGATGCCGCCATCGCGCCCCCCGGGATCCTCGAGCATCACGAGCTCGAGCTGCTCGCGTCGAACATCGGCGACAATCCGCACGCCGTGACGCGCTTCGTGCTGGTCAGCCGGACGGTCGCGCCGCCGCCGCCGACCGGGGCCGACAAGACGTCACTCATCGTCGAGCTGCCCGACGACCACCCCGGTGCGCTGCTCGAGATGCTCGAGCAGTTCGCGACCCGTGGCATCAACCTGTCGCTGCTGGCCTCGCGGCCCATCGGCGACGCGCTCGGCCGCTACCGCTTCGTGATCGACGCCGACGGGCACATCGAGGACGAGCGCATGGCCGACGCCCTGCTGGGGCTGCGCCGTTTCAGCCCGAAGGTGATCTTCCTCGGCTCGTACCCGCGCGCGGACCGCGCGGTCGTGCATTACCCGGAGCGCTACTCCGACGACGTCTTCGTCGAGGCGCGCGACTGGCTGCGAGGACTCATCTCGGGCGAGCCCGAGGTGCAGGAGTAGCGCTGGGGGCCACCGCTGCGCGGGATCATCCTCCGGCGTGCGACCCGCGGCGTCGACTTCGGCGGCGGCGCCCGCCAGTCCCGAGCCCGCACGCCCTCCGGAGATCCCGCTCCGCTGACTTAGCGGGAGATGAAGGCAGCGAGCAGCTCGAGGGTCTGCAGCCGGCCGGGCGAGGCATCCATCGGCTCGTTCTCGTACGATCCCGCGATCGGCGAGATCATCACCTCGTCGACGCCGTGCTGCGCGGCGAAGTCGCGGAGTTCGGATGCCACGGCTTCGGCCGTGCCGACGAACCACTTCGCGCGGGCCGCGGCCATGAACGTGTCGCCGAGGCCCGCGAAGTCGTCGGCGCGGGCGATCGACTCCTCGACCGTCTCGAGCGGGACGAGCGGCTTATTGGTGCGCAGCCGCGCCGTCATGCGCAGGTTGGGCAGCGCGCGCGCCTCGGCCTCGTCCTGCGTTGCGGCGACCAGGACGTTCGCGGTGAGGAAGGTGCGGGGCGCGGCGAGGGTCTCGCTGGGCTGGAACTGCGTGCGGTACAGCGCGAGCGCGCGCTCGAGACCCTCGCCCGAGAAGTGGTTCGCGAAGACGTAGGGCAGACCGAAGGATGCCGCGAGCTGGGCCGAGTAGTCGCTCGAGCCGAGCAGCCACACCTCGGGCGTCGTGGTGGCCGACGGGGTTGCGCGCACCTCGTAGGTGCCGCCGCTCGTGAACCGCAGCGACGCGCCTTCGGACGACACGAGCGACGCGATGTCGCGCACGTTCTCGGGGAAGCGCTCGACGTCGCTGGTGGTGCCGCTCTGACGCAGCAGCTGGGTGATGACCGGGTCCGAGCCGGGTGCACGTCCGATCCCGAGGTCGATGCGGCCGGGCGCGATGGCCTCGAGCGCCGCGAACTGCTCGGCGACCACGAGCGGGGAGTGGTTCGGCAGCATCACGCCGCCCGAGCCGAGGCGGATGCGCGACGTCCGTGTCGCCGCGGCGGCCGCGAGAACCGGCGGCGTCGTGGAGGCGACGGCCGGCATGTTGTGATGCTCGGCGAACCAGTACCGGCGGTATCCGAGCTCGTCGGCACGCGCGACGAGGTCGAGCGATGCCGCGACGGCCTGGGCGCTCGTCTGGCCGGTGCGCACCGGCACGAGGTCGAGGACGGACAGGGCCGGGGCGGGGGCTGCGGTACTCATCGTGGACTGCAACCGCGCGCCCCGGCATCCGCATTCCGGATCCGGTGCGATTTCGCGTCGAGCCGGCCCGCTTGCATGGGCTTGCGGAATCCTGCAAGTTCTTGCGTACACTGAGCGACATGTCGAAGCGTCTTGCCGAGGTCGCGCGCAAGGTCGGGGTGAGCGAGGCGACCGTCAGTCGCGTTCTCAACGACAAGCCCGGAGTGTCGGATGCCACGCGTCAGGCCGTCCTCACGGCACTGGACGTGCTGGGGTACGAGCGTCCGACGAAGCTGCGGGGGGAACGCGCCCGGCTGGTCGGGCTCGTGCTGCCCGAGCTTCAGAACCCGATCTTCCCGGCGCTCGCCGAGATCATCGGCGGAGGTCTGACGCAGAACGGCTACACGCCGCTGCTGTGCACGCAGAACGCCGGCGGCATCACCGAGTCGGACTACGTCGACCTGCTGCTCGCGCAGCAGGTGTCGGGCGTCATCTTCCTCGGGGGGAACTACAGTCAGGCGGATGCCGCGCACGAGCACTACGAACGCCTCCGGCAGGTGAACCTGCCGGCTGTCCTCGTCAACGCCCGTATCGATGCCCTCGACTTCGCCACCGTCTCGACCGATGACGCCGCGGCCGCCGAGCAGGCCATCCAGCATCTGCACCAGCTCGGCCATCGCCGCATCGGCATACTCCTGGGTCCCCTCGACCACGTGCCGTCGCAGCGCAAGCTCGCCGCCGCGCGTCGGTTGCTGGAGCATCTCGGCTCGCCGCTCGAGGATGACCTCGTGGTACGCGGCCTGTATTCGCTCGAGTCCGGCCAGGCCGGGGCGTCCCGCCTCTTCGCCGCCGGCGCGACCGCCGTCGTGTGCGCGAGCGACCCGCTCGCGCTCGGCGCCGTGCGCGCCGCGCGCCGGGCCGGGCTGCGCGTGCCGGCCGATGTGAGCGTCGTCGGATACGACGACTCGTTCCTCATGAGCTGCACCGAGCCGCCGCTGACCACCGTGCGTCAGCCCATCGAGTCGATGGGGCGCACCGTGATCGAGCTGCTCCTGTCGCAGATCGCCGGAACGACCGAACCCGGTGACGAGCTGCTGTTCGAACCCGAGCTGGTGCTTCGCGCGTCGACAGGCCCCGTCGCCGCCTGAGCCGTATCCACCGACCTCGACCGAAGAATCGGCCACGTCCCTGAGGACGTGGCCGATTCGCGTCGTCTGCACGGTGTTGCAAGATCGTAATCTTGCGTGAATCTGTTTAAGACTTGCGTAACTCCATTGACCGCAATACATTCACCTCATCGAGTCTTTCCATCGACGATGAGGAGTTCCGTGGACACCGAGGTCCTTGCACGCGGCAGCCGCGCGGTTCCCGCGACCGACGACCCGCTGTGGTGGCGGTCCGCCGTCATCTACCAGGTGTACGTGCGCAGCTTCGCCGACGGCAACGGCGACGGCACGGGTGACCTCGCGGGCGTTCGGCAGCGGCTGCCGTACCTCAAGGACCTCGGCGTCGACGCGATCTGGTTCAACCCGTGGTATCCGAGCCCCATGGCCGACGGCGGGTACGACGTGCAGGACTACCGCGACATCGACCCGCGCTTCGGCACCTTGGAGGAGGCGGAGCAGCTGATTCAGGATGCTCTGGCGCTCGGCATCCGGACCATCATCGACATCGTCCCGAACCACATTTCGGATCAGCACCCCTGGTTCCAGGCCGCGCTCGCCGCGGACCCCGGCAGCCCCGAGCGGGAGCGCTTCTGGTTCCACCCGGGCAGGGGCGTGAACGGCGATGAGATGCCCACCAACTGGGTGTCGAGCTTCCAAGGCGATACGTGGACGCGCACGACGAACCCGGACGGGACCCCGGGGGAGTGGTACCTGCACCTGTTCACACCCCAGCAGCCCGACCTCAACTGGAATCACCCGGACGTCCGTCGCGAGCACGAGGACATCCTCCGGTTCTGGCTCGACCGGGGCGTCGCCGGGGTTCGCATCGACTCCGCGGCCCTGCCTGTGAAGGATCCGGCCCTGCCCCCGTTGGACGGCTCGTCCTACGCGCCCGGCACGCACCCGCACCTCGACCGTGACGAACTGCACGAGATCTACCGCGATTGGCGTCGAGTTCTCGACGAGTACGACGGCACACGCGTGCTCGTGGGCGAGGTGTGGCTCGACGACGCCGAGCGTTTCGCCCGGTATCTGCGGCCGGACGAGATGCACACCGCCTTCAATTTCGACTTCATGACACAGCCGTGGAGTGCGACGGCCTTGCGGACATCGATCCAGCGCACGCTCGTCGAACACGAGCCGATCGGTGCGCCGGCGACGTGGGTGCTGTCGAATCACGATGTCACCCGCCCGGTCACGCGTTACGGGCGAGCCGACTCAGCATTCGCGTTCGCCCGCAAGCGCTTCGGCACGCCGACCGACATCGTGCGAGGAACGACGCGTGCTCGTGCGGCCGCGATGCTCGCCGCGGCGCTGCCGGGGAGCATGTACATCTACCAGGGGGACGAGCTCGGTCTTCCGGAGGTCGAACTCCCCACGGACGTCATCGAGGACCCGATGCACTTCCGCTCCGGCGGGGTGGACCCAGGACGCGACGGATGCCGCGTTCCGCTGCCGTGGGCAGGAACCCGGCCGCCGTACGGCTTCGGCCTCGATGCGGACGCCGCGACGTGGCTGCCCCAGCCCTCGGATTGGGCAGACCTGACGGTGGACGCGCAAGCGCGGAACGCGGCATCCATGCTGTCGCTCTACAAGGCGGCGCTGCATCTCCGGCGTGAGAATCCCGATCTGCGCGACGAGCGGCTGCACTGGCTCGAACTCGGTGCCGACGTGCTCGCCTTCCGCCGCGGTGAGCGGACGGTCTCGATGACGAACCTCGGCCCCGTACCGGTGCCGCTCCCTGCCCACCGACGGGTGCTGCTGGCGAGCACGCCGACCTCGTCGCTTGCCGTCTCCGGTGCGGCGCTGCCTCCTGACTCCACCGTGTGGCTCGAAGTCTGAGCCTCACACCCCACCACACCAACACCACAGCAGGACCGAAAGGACCAGACAATGACGTCCACGACCCGACGCGCCACCCTCGGCGCGCTCGCCTTCACCTCGGCGGCCGCGCTGCTCGCGGGCTGCGCTGCACCCGGCGGTGAGTCCGACGGCACGGTGACCATCTCCGTCGCCATCGACGCGGGCCTCGAGAAGGAGGCGCGTGACAACTTCGACGCGCGCGTAGAGGCCTTCGAAGAAGCCAACCCCGACATCACCGTCGAGGCACAGGAGTACACCTGGACCGCCCCGACCTTCACCACCGATCTCGCGGGCGGAACCCTGCCCGACGTCTTCCCGATCCCGTTCACCGACGGGCGCGGGTTGATCGCCAATGAGCAGATCGCCGACATCTCGGAGCTCGTGGCCGAGCTGCCGTACGCCGATCAGTTCAATCCGAACATCGCGCAAGCCGGCCAGGCGGATGACGGCGCGCAATGGGCGGTCCCGATCGCCGCCTACGGCCAGGGCCTGCACTACAACCGGGCCCTGTTCGAGGCCGCCGGACTCGACCCGGACGCGCCGCCGACGACATGGGACGAAGTGCGGGAGGCCGCCAAGCAGATCGCGGATGCCACGGGTGAGGCCGGCTACGCCACCATGACCTCGGGCAACACCGGCGGCTGGATCCTCACGACACTTGTCAACGCGTTCGGAGGCCGCACCGAGAACGAGGACTCGACCGCGCCGACGCTGGACTCCGACCCGGCCGTCGCGGACGTCCTGCAGTACCTGCACGACCTGCGATGGAGCGACAACTCGATGGGCTCCAATTTCCTCTACGACTGGGGAACGATCAACCAGGACTTCGCATCGGGTCGCATCGGCATGTACGTGTCGGGCGGCGGCAATTACGGCAACCTGGTGACCCAGAACGCACTCAACCCGGACGACTACGGACTCACGGTGCTGCCGCTTCAGGGCGAGGACCCCGGTCTGCTGGGCGGCGGCACGCTGGCCGCAGTCAGTCCGAAGGCGACTGAGGCCGAGCAGGCCGCAGCGGTGAAGTGGATCGACTTCTACTATCTCGCCAAGCTCGCCGATGAAGAGACCGTCATCGAGACGGCCGAGCTCGCGGCGTCGCTGGACCAGCCTGTGGGCGCCCCCGAGCTGCCGATCTTCGACCAGGAGCAGTACCAGCAGTACCAGGAGTGGATCGCGCCGTTCGTGAACGTGCCGATCGAGCAGATGGCGCCCTATACCGACGCGATCTTCGAGCAGCCGCTGATCGCCGAGCCCCGAGTGGCGACGCAGGACGTCTATGCCCTCCTCGACACGGTCGTCCAGGCGGTGCTGACGGACGAGAACGCCGACATCGCTGCTCTCCTGGCCGACGCGCAGACGCAGGCCGAGGCGCTGTACGAGGCCGCAGCCGAGTAGCGCGGCGCCGGTCTCCCGGGGCACGTGACCGCGCCCCGGGAGACCGCACCACGCTCGCTGCCCGGAACGACACGACAGGACCCGCCATGACGCAGCTGACGCCGACGACGGCACCGCCGACTGCTGCCGACACGTTCGAGACGATCGAGCGTGCGGCGCAACCTCCACGCCGCCGTCGCGGCATGTCCGGCTGGTTCCGCAGCGACGGACCCCACACTCTCGTCTTCTTGATTCCGTTGCTGTTCAGCTTCGTGCTGTTCTCGTGGAAGCCGATCGTGGATGCCGCCGTCATGGCGTTCCAGCAGACGAACCTCATCGCTCCGGCCGAATGGGTCGGACTCGAGAATTTCGCGACCGTGCTGAACGACCCGCTGCTCGGCACGGCCGTGATGAACACTCTGTGGTTCGCGCTTCTCGCACTCCTTCTCGGCTACCCGATCCCGCTCGTGGTGGCGGTGCTGATGAGCGAGGTGCGCCGCGGTCGCGGGCTGTACAGCGCGCTGGCGTACCTGCCGGTCATCGTCCCGCCGGTCGTCGGGGCGCTGCTGTGGAAGTTCTTCTATGACGCCTCCCCGAACGGCGTGTTCAACACGATCATCGGCTGGTTCGGCGTAGGCCCGTTGCCGTGGCTGCAGGATCCGTCCACGGCGATGCCGTCGATCGTGCTGTTCGCGACGTGGTCCGCCGCTGGCGGCACGGTCATCATCTACCTCGCCGCCCTCATCGGCGTGGCGCCGGAGCTCTACGACGCGGCCGAAGTGGATGGTGCGGGGGTGTGGCGCAAGGTGTGGCACGTGACGATCCCTCAGCTGCGCGGCGTGCTCCTGGTGACCTTCATCCTGCAGATCATCGGCACGGCGCAGGTCTTCCTCGAACCGTTCCTGCTCACGGCGGGCGGCCCCGCCAACTCGACGATGACGGTGCTGATGCTGATCTACAAGTACGCGTTCCAGAACAGCCTGGGCGGGGACTACGGGGCCGCCACCGCGCTGAGCATCATGCTCGCCGTGGTGCTCGCCGTCTTCTCTGCCGTGTACTTCCGCCTCACCAAGTCGTGGAGCACCTCGTGAGCGCGGTCGAGACGCCGGTCCGCGGGCGCCGCAAGACGGCCGCGGACGCCGATCGCGGCATCCTGTCCACCGCCGACTGGGGGCGTCGCCGCGTGCGCGCCACGACTCGCCTGACCCACGCGATCCTGCTGCTGTCGCTGATCGTGGTCGGGCTCGGCCCGATCCTGTGGCTGGCGAAATCTGCTGTCACACCGACGCAGGACACGCTGCGCCAGCCGCTGGCCCTGTGGCCGAACGGGATCGACTGGGCGAACCTCGGCGAGGCCTGGACGCGCGTCGAGATCGACAAGTACTTCTTCAACACCGTCGTGATCGCCCTGGGAGTGTGGCTGGTTCAGGTGCTCGTGGCAACGACGGCAGGCTACGCGCTCTCGGTGCTGCGACCGCGGTACGGCAAGCTCGTGGTCTGGCTCGTGATGGCGACGCTGTTCGTGCCGAGCATCGTGCTCCTGGTGCCGCTCTATCTGACGATCGTGCAGCCGCCGCTGTTGGGTCAATCCCTGATCAACACCTTCTGGGCGGTGTGGCTTCCGGCGGGGGCGAACGCCTTCAACGTGCTGCTGGTGATGCGGTTCTTCGACTCGCTGCCCCGCGAGGTCTTCGAGGCGGCCCGCATGGACGGCGCCGGTCCGTATCGGCTGTTCTGGTCGGTGGTGCTGCCGATGTCGCGGCCCATCGTCGGAGTCGTGTCGGTGTTCGCGGTGATCGCGGCCTGGAAGGACTTCCTGTGGCCGCTGCTCGTGCTGAAGGACCCGGCGATCCAGCCGCTGTCCGTACGGCTGCCGCAGCTCCAGCAGTTCATCGAGCTGGATGTCTTCCTCGCGGCACTCGCGATCTCGACGGTCATCCCGGTTGCGCTGTTCCTGTTGTTCCAGCGGATCTTCCTCAACAGCGCAGGCATGGGCGGAGCGGTCAAGGGCTGACGGATGCCTGGTGCCCTGGCCGCGGCGGCCGTCGCGGGCGGCGTGCTCCGTGCGCTCCGAGCACGGGCAGGGCTTGACGCATCTCAGGAATATCAACCAAACTGATATTCCTTCGTCCCACCCGGGTCGGAGATTCCTGACTCTCGACGGTGAGATGAGGCGGCATGATCAGGGCACGAGCACGGACCACGCGAGTACGGACCAGGCGGATGTGGGCGGCGGGAGTGGCGGCGCTCGCGATCGCCGGCGCGACGCTCGCCACGGCTCCGGCCGTCGCAGACGAGCGGGTGTCGGAACCCGGCGTGTACGAGGGCTACTCACCCGAGCTCTACGACGAGTGGGTGCGCGAATCCCAGTACGTCCCGATGCGCGACGGCACGCGCCTCGCGGTGGACGTGTACCGGCCGGCCGTCGACGGGGTGGCGGTGGAGACGCCGCATCCGGTGGTGTGGGAGCACCAGCTCAGCCGGGCGTCGGTCACCGCATCCGGCGCAGTGCGGCTCGCCGGCGTCGAGAGCGGAATGGCGGAGCTCACGAAGCACGGCTACGTGGTGGCCTTCGTCGACCGGCGGGGCAACGGCGCGTCGTTCGGCACCATGCAGGGCTATCACCCGAGGGCCGAGGCGCGCGACGCCCACGACGTCATGGAGTGGTTCGAGGACCAGCCGTGGTCGACCGACCGGATCGGGGTGTTCGGCTGCTCGAACACCGGAGAGGCGGCGATGCACGCGGCGACCGCCGGATCGCCGCACCTGAAGGCGGTGTTCGCGGGCAACTACTCGTTCCACAAGTTCGACGGCTTCAACCGCGGAGGGATCCGCGCCAACTGGGGCGTCGGCCCGAACCGCACCCTCGAGCAGGATCTGACCAACCTGCCGGTGGACGGCGACGACGGGGGTGCGCTGCTGCGGCAGGCCGCGCTCGAGCATCAGGCGAACACGTCGCTGCGCGACATGTGGCGCGCGGCGCCGTTCCGCGACAGTCACGTGGACGCGGTCGGCACGCAGCCCTGGGAAGAGTTCAGCGTCGCGACCTATCGCGACGAGATCGAGCGGTCGGGCGCGGCGCTGTACAGCTGGGACGGCTGGCAGGACGACTTCCGCAAGGAGGTGCTCGTGAGCGCCGCCTCCCTCGCCAACCCGCACAAGGTGCTCGTCGGCCCGTGGGGACACTGCGGTTCGGACGGCTTCGACATCGTCGCCGAGCGGCACCGGTTCTTCGACTACTGGCTGAAGGGCGTGGAGAACGGGATCATGGACGAGCCGGCGTACACGTGGCTCGTCGAGCACGGCGACGGTCAGAGCGAGTGGCGCCAGTCGGATGTCTGGCCGAGCCGCTCACACGAAGCGTCGCTCTACCTGGGTCAGGGGCGCAGCGGCACGGTCGAGTCGGTCAATGACGGCACGCTCGGGCTCGATCACCCCCGCGGGCGAGGCGGGGCGGACGAGTACCAGGTCGACTACGCGCTGACCTGCCCCGCGCCGGTCGGGCTGGGGCAGACGTGTCCGCAGGACGAGCACGGTCTGACGTACACCACCGAGGTGCTGACCTCGGACGTGGAAGTGACCGGTCATCCCGAGCTCGAGCTCACTCTGTCGTCCACGGCACCTGATCAGAACGTCTTCGTCTACCTGGAGGATGTCGCCCCCGATGGATCCGTGCGGATCGTCACGGACGGAAGGGTCAGGGCGGCGCTGAGCGCCACGGGCGATTCGCCCTGGGATGTGCTCGGTACGCCTTGGTACCGCGGCACGGAGGCCGACTACGAGGCGCTCGCGCCGGGTGAACCGCGGACGATGCGCGTGGACCTCCTGCCGACGTCGTACGTCTTCCCCGAAGGCCACCGGCTGCGCGTGACGATCACGGGGGCGGATGTGCGCGAGAGCATGCGGACCGAGTTCGAGCCGGCACCGCTGCTCATCGTGCACCGGGACGCGGTGCTCGCCTCCAAGCTGGTGCTGCCGGTCGACGGAGCCCCCGGCAACGTGGGAGGCCTGCGCTCGGCGCGCTGACCCGCGGGGTGACGCCCGGACGGCGGTGCTCAGCCGCCGCCGTCCGGGCAACCGTTCAGAGCCCGTCGGTCGAGTGGCCGTTCGGCACGACGATCGTCAGGGCACCGGGCTCGACGCGGGTCTTGACCGACACCGCCTCGCCGAACTCGTCGCCGTCGAGCTGCACCGGCTGCGCCTCGTGCGTCGCGAGTTCGATGCCCGCGCCGCGGGAGTAGCGCACGGCGTTGTCTTTCGTGCGCAGCGCGAGCACGCGCCGGCCGGCGCGGAAGCGCCGCAGGAAGCTGTTGTCCCACGCGACGCGGCGCCAGACGAAGATCCAGCCGAGCGGGCCCTTGGGCTGGAAGATGACGATGTCGAGCGCGCCGTCGGTGATGGATGCCTCGGGGATAAGCTCGAGCCCCGCAGGCAGCGAGCCGCAGTTGGCGAACAGCACGCTCTGCACGCGCGCGGAGTGCAGGCGGTGGCCGGGGAGCTCGTACATGACACGGAACGGCCTGGCGCTCGCGAGCGATCGCGCCGCGCCGTCGACGTAGGCCACCCAGCCCACCGTCTTCTTCAGCTGCGGGTTGGTGTTGGCGATCATCGCGGCGTCGAGCCCGATGCCGCCCATGACCACGAAGGCATGCTCCGCTGTCTCGCCGTCGGGGCGCCGCAGCTCGGACCACCCGATGTCCATCGCCAGGCGATCCCCGTCGAACACCGCACGCACCATGGCCTCGGGCTCGGTCAGCGGCAGCTTGAGGTTGCGCGCGAGGAGGTTGCCCGTCCCGCTCGGCACGATCGCCAGCGGCACACCGGAACCGGCCATCGCCTCCGACACGGCGCGCACCGTACCGTCGCCGCCGGCGACCAGCACGGCCGTCGCGTTCTCGGCCAGCGCCTGGCGCGTGACGTCGTCGCCGAGGTCGTCGACCGTGGTCTCGTAGAACAGCGGCTCCGACCAGCCGGCGTCGGCCGACGCGCGGGTCACGATGTCGCGCAGGGCGTCGGCGTCGACCTTGGTGGGGTTGTAGACGAGCGCGGCCTTCGGGGTCGGGCGCTCCTCGGTGTCGGCGAGCGGCTCGGTGCGTCCTTCGGTGTCGACGCGGCGGGCCCGGCCCGTCTCGTCGTCGGCGGTGTCGGGCTCGATGTCTTCGGGCTCGCGGATGACCTCGTCGGGCTTCGCCGCCGCGGCCGGGTCGGGCGCATTCTCGCGGTGGCCTCCGGTATCCGCCGCCACCTCCTCGGCGATCTGCGCTTCGGAGGCTGCCAGCTCCTCGGCGTCGGGGCCGTCCGCGTAGATCTCGTCCGCCGGATGCGGGGCGTCGGGCTCGTCGGGAGGCGAGGTCTGATCACCGGTTCCGGATGCCGCTGCCATGCGTCTTACTCTAAGTGCGGGTATCAGTTGTCGAGCGAGTGCGCGGGCGACACCACGCTGGTGAACTGCCGGAAGATGTCGGTCGCGGTCGCAGCGGCGGGATCAGTGCGCTGGGACGCGGTCGTGTAGACGACCATCGTCCATCCCTCGTCGGGCAGCGTGCCGCCCGCGCCGTAGTAGCCCGGGATGCCGGGGTTCATGAAGACCCAGTCGTTGACGACGAGGAACCCCATCGCCCAGTACTGGTCGTCGGTGTTCGTCCCGATTCCGGCGGTCGTCGAGGCGAACTGCAGCTCGTGGTACTCGTCCGAGAGCAGCTCGCCCGATCCGAGCGCGTCGAGGAAGACTGCGACATCGCCGGCGTTGCTGCCGGTTCCGCCGGCGAAGTGGGCCCACGAGGGGTTCCAGTACGTGACGTCCTCCCATACGCCGCGCTCGCCGTCGTATCCATGGAGCACGGGTTGTGGCCAGTCGCCGTCGCGAGCGAGTGTGGTGTCGTCCATCCCGAGCGGGTCGACAATGCCGGTCTGGATCAGGTCGGCCACCGGAGTGCCCGTCGCCTTCGCGAGGATGCCGACCAGGACGGCGGAGTTGGTGTCGGAGAACATCCAGTCCGTCCCCGGCTCGAACAGCGGTCCGCCGGCCGTTCCGATGTCGATGATCTCGTCGATCTGCCATACGCGGAACGGGTCGGCGTACAGGTCGGCCAGAAAGTCGTCCTGCCCGGTGAACTGCGAGTAGCCGGCCGTGTTGTGCAGCAGCATCTCGACGGTGACCGTGTCGGCCGCGGGAACCTCGGGGTACCACTTCGCCACGGTGTCATCCAGGTCGAGAACCCCGGCCTGCACCTGCTGCAGCAGCGCGGTCGTGAGCATCGGCGTCGACAGATTGCCGAGCATGTGGTGCATGTCGGGTGTCGCCGGGATGCCTGGCATGGAATCGCCGAGGGCGCCGAAGAGCACCGGCTCGCCGTCGTGCCACACGCCGGCGATGACGGCCGACAGCGCGTCGGCTTCGAACTCGGCGCGCAGGATGCCGGCCAGTTCTTCCGATACCTCGTCGCCGTTGAGGCACAGTCCGCCTTCGAGCGTTGTTCCGGTCGGACAAGCGCCGGCGACGGGCTCGGGGCCGGGCGTGGAGGAGGGCTCCGCCTCAGGCGTTACGACGGTGCAGGCGCTCAGCAGCAGCGCGCACGCGAGACCGGTGACCCCCGCCATCCCCCGGCTGCGCATGCCTCACTGTACTGATCAGCACGCCGGCGGCGCACTGTTTCCAGAAGAAATGGGTGCGCGACATCGCGTCTTGATGCCCGGATGCCTCGGCGCGGTGCGCGACTAAGCTTGCAGCGTGATCGATCCTGTGCTTCTTCGCGACAATCCCGAGCTGGTCAAGCGCTCGCAGGAGGCGCGCGGGGAGTCGCCGGCCACGGTGGACGACGCCGTCGAGGCCGACCGCGCCCGTCGCGCCGCGATCACGGCCTTCGAAGAGCTCCGCGCCGCGCAGAACGCGCACGGCAAACGGGTCGCGCAGGCGCCCAAGGAGGAGAAGGCCGCCCTCGTCGCCGAGGCCAAGGAGTTGAGCGAACGGGTCAAGCAGGCCCAGCACGCGGTCACCGCCGCGGAGGAGGCATCCGTCGCCGCTCTCGCCCGGATCGAGAACATCGTCATCGACGGCGTGCCGGCCGGTGGCGAAGCGGATTTCGTCACGCTGCGCACGCACGGCGAGCGCCCGGCTTTCTCGTTCGAGCCGCGCGATCACCTCGAGCTGGGCGAACTGCTCGGCGCGATCGACATGGAGCGCGGTACGAAAGTGTCGGGAAGCCGCTTCTACTTCCTCACCGGGATCGGGGCGCGCCTCGAGATCGCCCTCATGAACCTCGGACTGGATCGTGCTCTGCAGGCCGGATTCACGCCGCTGATCCCGCCGACGCTCGTGCGCCCGGAGGTCATGCGCGGCACCGGATTCCTCGGGCAGCACGCCGCCGAGGTCTACCACCTTGAAGAGGACGACCTGTACCTGGTCGGCACCAGTGAGGTGCCGCTGGCCGGGTACCACATGGACGAGATCATCGATCTGACCAAGGGGGCCAAGCGCTACGCGGGCTGGTCGACGTGCTACCGCCGTGAGGCCGGCTCGTACGGCAAGGACACGCGCGGCATCATCCGCGTCCACCAGTTCAACAAGCTCGAGATGTTCGTCTACACGACACCGGAGGACGCCGAGGCCGAGCACCTGCGCCTGGTCGCGCTGCAGGAGCAGATGCTGCAGGACCTGGGCCTCTCGTACCGCGTGATCGACGTCGCGGCCGGCGATCTGGGGTCCAGTGCCGCGCGCAAGTACGACGTCGAGGCGTGGGTGCCGACGCAGAACGCCTACCGCGAACTGACCTCGACCTCGAACTGCACGACGTTCCAGGCGCGACGGCTCGACATCCGCCACCGTCTGCCGGCCGATCCTGGCAACAAGGGCGGAGGTAAGACGCAGCACGTCGCGACGCTGAACGGCACGCTGGCGACCACCCGCTGGATCGTCGCGATGCTCGAGACGCATCAGCGCGAGGACGGTTCGGTGCTGGTTCCCGAGGTGCTGCGTCCGTTCCTCGGCGGACTCGAGGTCCTGGAGCCGACCGCGTGACCCCTGCCGACGATCCGTCCGCCGAGGCGCGCCTTCCCGAGACCGGTGAGATCGACCTCGTCGAACCGGCCGAAGCGGCCGACGTCGTCGAGGAGCTCGCCCGCGAGACGACCGCAGCCCCCTCCGTCGTCGAGCGCATGCTCATCGCCCTCGACGTCGACGGCACCGTGATCCTCGAGGACGAGTCGCTCAGTCCCGGCGTCGTCGAGGCCGTCGCAGATGCGCAGAGCGCAGGCCACGAGGTGATGATCGCCACGGGCCGCAGCTGGGGCAGCACCCGCGGCATCCTGCAGCAACTGCAGATCGCCCCCGAGTACGTCGTGTGCTCGAACGGCGCCGTGGTGCTGCGGCGCCTGGATGCCGGCGAGCTGGAATACGAGCGCTGGCACGTCGAGACGTTCGATCCGCGCGAGGTGCTGACGCTGCTGCGCGAGCACCTGCCTCAGGCCCGCTATCTCGTGGAACTGCCCGACGGCATGCGCCTGTACACCGAGTATCTGCAGGACTGGAACCTCGGCCATGCGCGACGCGTGCCCTTCGAGGAGCTCGGCGCGCAGCCCGTCTGCCGCATCGTCGTGGTCTCGCCCGGTCAGGGCGAGGAGGAGTTCCTCGAGCTCGTCGAGCGCATCGGGCTGCACAAGGTGTCGTACGCCGTCGGCTGGACGGCGTGGCTCGACATCGCGCCGCAGGGCGTCGACAAGAGCACGGGCCTGGAGCGCGTACGCACCGCGCTCGGCATCGACCCGGCGCACGTGCTCGTGATGGGCGACGGGCGTAACGACCTCGGCATGTTCCGCTGGGCGCTCGAGAACGGCGGACGTGCGGTCGCGATGGAGCAGGGACCGCAGGACGTGCGGGATGCCGCGGGCGAGACCACCGTCTCGGTCCAGGCCGGCGGCGTCGCCGCCATCCTCCGCTCCCTCTGAACCCGGATCGTCGCCCTCGCATCACGCGATGTTCACCGCGGGTGCCTAGATTCCGCGCATGACACTGTTCGAGCCGCCGCCGCCACGGCCGACGCACGGTCCGTTCGATGTTGTTCATCGCGGTCGCCGGCTGCGCCGGACGGTCGTGAGCCTCGTGTTGGCGGCCATCGCGATCACCGCCGGAGTGTGGTGGGCGACCGCGGCCAACGGTGGCTCTCCGATCTGGTCGGCGCCGCCGCCCCCCGAGGTGGTCGAACTGGCCGATCGGGGAATGCTCACCGAGGAGGCGAGACAGCTCTGGTACGACGCGTCACCGCGGGTGATGAGCCGATCCATCGACCGTGAATGCGGCTCAAGTGGGGAAGGTGCCGACCGCCCGGAGTTCTACGGCTGCTATCTGCCCGGCCCGGTTCGAGGGGCCGGCCGGATCGTCGTGTACGACCCGCCCGACGACCGGCTCGCGGGCTGGACGCTCACCACCGCGATGCACGAGATGCTCCACGCGGCATACGACGAGCTGGGCGATGGTGAACAGGCCGAGATCGATGCGTTGATGGCGGTGGAACTCGCACGGCTGCCGGCGGATCACCCGGTGCGTGCGCAGATCGAGCGCTCCGTGCGCGGGTACGAGCCGAATCGCGGCACCGAGTTGTTCGCCTACCTCGGGACGCAGATAGAACTGCCCGGCGGCTTCGCGCCGCGCGTCGAGGAGATCTTCGCGCGGTACTTCACCGACCGGGCGAGCGTCGTCGGCGTCTACGCGCAGACCGAGGGTCTGCTCGCGAATCTGGTGCAGAGCTACCGCGACAACGAGTCGGCCCTGCTCGCAGAGCTGCAGGCCACCCTCGACGCCGAGGCGCAGTGCCGCGCCGATCGGGCCTTCCATGACATGCAGGTGGCGCAGTACAACTCCGATGCCGATGCGTACAACGCGCTGGATCCTGCAGAACGGGCGCAGTGGTCCGTCACGACGACCGGTGCGGACGGCACCAGCACGACGGTGAGCTGGGAGGCACACCTCGCCACGCGTCTGGACGAGCTGAACGCCCTCCTGCCCGACATCCAGGCCCGCGAGGCGGCGCTCGTCGAGGCGAAGGCCGCGACCGAGGTGCGTCAATCCGAGCTCGACGCGCAGTACCGAGACGTCGTCGCCCTGTACGAGGCCGCATACCCGGGCATCGACATGGATTGAGCGCGGCATCCGTGTGCCCTTCAGAGGATTGCCAGCCGCTGTTGGAAGAATGGGCCAGCAGTGCTGTCGGATAGACTCGACGCCTGTTCGACAGATGCCGCAGAGCCCATGAGGTGAGCGGCGGAAGTCGGGAGGGTTGTCCGAGCGGCCGATGGACCTGGTCTTGAAAACCAGTGGGCAGCAATGTCCCGTGGGTTCGAATCCCACACCCTCCGCAGAGCGTGTCGGGGGCGAACGGTGAGAGCAACTTCCCCGAGAGGAACCGAGTGAGCGAGACGAGCAAGACCGCCCGGCGCGGCCGTCGCACGGTCGCGCGGCACGGTGCGCTGTCGTCGCCCAATCCGCTGGCGTTCCTCCTGAAGATCCTCGGGGTGATCGTCGCCGTCGTACTCGTGTCGGGAGCGGGCGTCGCAGCATATGCCGCATACGACCTTGCGGCCAGCTTCGGTGACGAAGCCGTCGAACTCGAGGGGCAGGGCACCGTCCCCCCCGACATCGGGGCCATCGAAGGCGGCGTCGATCTGCTGCTCGTGGGCACCGATGAGTGCGAAGAGGAGTACGCATACCTCTTCGGCGCACGATGCACCGGCGCCGACGCGGGCGGCCAGCTCAACGACGTCAACATGCTCGTGCACATCTCGAACAATCCGCGCCGCGTGACGGTCGTGTCGTTCCCGCGAGACTTGATGATCGCGCAGCCCTCGTGCACGCGCGAGGACGGCTCGCAGGCGTCGGCGACGTCGAAGACTCAGATCAATGAGGCGTGGGGCCGCGGTGGCCTGTCGTGCGTCGTCAAGACGGTGTCGGACCTCAGCGGCCAGAACATCCCCTACGCGGCGAAGGTGAGCTTCGGCAACGTCATCAACATCACCAACGCCATCGGCGGGGTGGATGTCTGCATCGGCAACGGCGGCATCCGCGACCGCAACACCGGCATCGATTGGCCCGCCGGTCCTCGCACGATCGAAGGCATCGAGGCACTCCAGTTCCTGCGTACGCGGTACGGGCTGGAGAACGGCAGCGACCTGGCTCGCATCAGCAACCAGGGCCAGTACATGTCGAGCCTCGCCCGCAAGCTCCGCAGCGATGAGGTGCTCTCCGACCCGGCAACGCTGTACAAGCTCGCCACGACTGCGGTCGACAACATCACGCCCAGCCAGTCGCTGACCAACCCGATGACCCTGGTGCAGATCGCGCTGGCTGTGAAGGACGTCCCCTTCGAGGAGATCAACTTCGTGCAGTACCCGGTCTTCACAGACCCCGCTGACAGCAACCGCGTCGTCCCCAATCACGAGGCCGCCGACAAGCTCTGGGCGGCACTCGAGGCCAACGAGCCGATCGAGCTGACAAGTGACCCCAACCTCACCGGCGGTGTGGTGACGGTCGACCCGCAGCCCACCGAGGAGCCCGTCGAGACGGCGCCCACACCCGGCGCCACCGATACGCTGGCCCCGACTCAGACCGCAGTGCCGCTGGACGACATCCCCGGCCAGTCCGCCGCCGACCAGACCTGCTCGGCCGGTAACCTGAGGGCCAACGGCTGATGGCGCGATCGAAGGGCCCCTCTGGCGAGGGGCAGACGCCACTCGCGCGTCACGGCGTGCTGCGGACGCGGCATCCGTTCGTCACCATGTTGTCGATGTTCGCGGTCGTGCTCGGTGTCGTCGGCGTGAGCGCCACCGGAATCGCCGCCTACACGGTGTGGGATGCGGCCCAGGCGATCGGTGCGAACGCGGTCGTGCTCGACGAAGACACGCCTCTGCCGCCGTCGCTCGGTGCCATCGAGGGCGGCGTGAACGTACTCGTGGTCGGATCGGACTCGTGCGAGGGTCAGGACGTCGCCCTCTTCCCGCGCTGTGCGAACGACGACTCGCCGGGTGAGCGCAACGACGTGACGATGCTCGTGCACATCTCGGACGAGCCGCGTCGCGTGACGGTCGTGTCGTTCCCGCGCGACATGATCGTGCCGATTCCGTCGTGCCCCAAGGAGGACGGCAGCGGCAACTACTCCGCGATGTCGGCGCAGATGATCAACGCCTCGTACATGTATGGCGGGCTCAACTGCACCGTGCTCACGGTCGAGCAGCTCACGGGCGAGGAGATCCACTTCGCCGCGTCGATCCGCTGGACCGGCGTGATCAACATGTCGGACGCGATCGGCGGCGTCGACGTGTGCGTCGCGGGAGACATCAGCGACAAGCACACCGGTTTGAACCTCACCGCCGGCAACCACACGCTGGTGGGCGTCGAGGCGCTGCAGTTCCTGCGCATCCGTCACGGCATCGGCGACGGCTCCGACCTCGGGCGTATCTCGAACCAGCAGCAGTTCATGTCGTCGATGGTGCGCAAGCTGCAGTCCGACGCGGTGCTCGCCGATCCGGGCCGCCTGCTCAACCTCGCGACGACCGCGATCAGCCAAGTGCAGCAGAAGCAGCTCGTCCTGAGCTCGGGGCTCACGAACCCCACGCTGATGGTGCAGATCGCCATGGCCGTCAAGGATGTGCCCTACGAAGACATCGTGTTCGTCCAGTACCCGACCCGCTATGCCTCGGGTGACGGCGCCAGTCGCGTGATGCCGGTGAAGGATGCCGCGGACGCCCTGTTCGCCGCGCTCGCCGCCAACCAGCCGCTGACTCTGACCGGCGACGCCAGCCAGGGGTATGGCGTCGAAGTGACCGGTGAGGCGGTTCAGCCGCCCGCTCCGGTCGACGGCTCCGGCGAGACGCCGGCGGCGGAGGAGCCGACGGGGGAGACGCCGATGGGGGAGACCCCGGCTGCTCCGGTCGCGGAGGAGCGTGTCGAGCTTCCGTCCGACATCGCGGGGCAGACCGCGGCGCAGACGACCTGCACCCTCCCGGAGAACTGAGGCCGGTTCGGCGCAGGTGCGCTCAGCGGTTATGATTGCTGGGCGCAAGAATGCTGCTGTGCAGTGTTGTTGCCTGGAGACGTCGCATAGTCAGGCCTAGTGCACCACCCTGCTAAGGTGGAGTCCCCTTACGGGGACCGAGGGTTCAAATCCCTCCGTCTCCGCCAAAAACCCCCGGTCAGTCACTGTTTCCCACGAAGCATGCGAATGATGGAATCTGCGGTTTCGCATGCCGTAGACGACAAGTGTCCCCCGGAGTGTCCCCAACCCTGCAAGGTGTTGCACCCCAAACAGGTGGCACCCTGCTGCTAGTCGCACGGCGGTGTAGGTGACGTCGATCAGCGTCCGCGCGCCCATTCGTCGGGTGTGCAGAGGATCGCGCGACGAGAGCCCCGGCCGTGCGGCCGAGGCTCTCGTAGCCTGTCGTCAGATCAGCTCGGTTGCCGCGTGTCGGCGCTCAACGTGAAATCAGCTCCACTGAGTCGAGGGCGAGATCGTGCTTCAGGCCTGATGTGCCGGTCACCTGGAATCGCAGAGTGACGGTGCCGGGCGCCGTGATGTGCACTGTGCCGAATTCGAGAGTTTTGAACGCCTGCGATGTCGCGTACAAATCCTGCTCAAGGCCTTGAGTGTGCCCGTTGATGTAGAGCTGGAAGCGGCCGCGGTCGGAATACTTCTTGACCCGTACCTTGACGTCGTAGGTGCCGGGCGCCACCACCGGCATTGCGAAGTCGACATAGTCCCCGACAGCATTCGCCGTCAGCTTGGTCAACTTCCCGCCGCTGGCACCACTGTCGTTGACGATCGAGACGGTGTCGCCGGATGACGATGTCGCAGGAAGCGCTTCGGTCTCGTGAACTGCCCCGGCTGGCAGTCCTCCGATGCGCTCCAGGACTATCGAGTCCAGCGGGATTCGGTATCCGGAGCTCGCGGAGTTCTTGCCTGTGACGGTGAATCGAATCGTCTTAGGCCCCGCGTGCGCAAACGAGACTGTGCCGATGTTCGTCGACACGAACGCCCCGCTGCTCGCGGCATAGAAGTCGAGGGGGACGCCAGCGTCGGTCCCTTGAATCGCGACCTGTGCGACCCCGCGGTCGCCGGCATTCTTCGACTTCACCAGCACTCGGTACGTACCGACGCTCGGCACATCGACAGCGTGCTCGATGAAGTCTCCGACAGCGTTGGAATCGTAGCGGCGCCACTTTCCTCCGCTGGCCTGCGTATCGGTCGAGTACACCGTATGCAGGTCTCCGGACGATGCCAGAGGAAGGTTCTCGACCTCGAAGGTGTGAACGCTTTGCCCAGCCGCCACGCACGTGCCGCTCTTTCGGAGCACGACCGTGTGAGACTTCCCCTCCGATCCGGCAGCGTTGACGCTGAGTTGCACGCCGGGGGTCACCTGGCTGACGGTGATGGTCGGATCGCTTTCGACGACGCACGCCGCAGGGAGCGCGACGGTAACCGCAATGCTGCCCGTGTGGACGTGCGTCGGATCGGCGACCGAGACGGCGATCTCATCGGCAGTCTCACGGACAACGACCGAGGCGATCGAGTCGCTCGTGATGGGCCCTGCGGTCGTGCTCCCCATCCGCCAGAACTGCGCGGCGGTGATGCCCAACGAAGGCTTCGACACTGCCTGCGCGTCGGACGTGTTCGACAGGACCGTGATCGGTGGTGCTGACGCATATGTACTGACCTGTGCCGGCGTCGCACCCGGAACCACGATGTAGGAGTACGTGCCGTTCGTCGGATCTACGCCGTGATCCATCCACATCGACAGGTAGTTGCGTGTTTTGGAAGCGGTGTTCCCGAAACCGCTGTAGGTGTTGATGTCGCTCCACTTCGCGGTGCGGGACTCGCGGAGACCCTGGACTGTGGCAGACCCCGGGAAGACGTAGCCGATGTCGGCTCCGGAGACGTTCCCCTGCAGATGAGCCCAGCTGACTCCGGTCATCGATTCAGTCCACCCGAGCGCAGTGGAGCGGGTGATCCCATCTGCGGTGAACGTGTTGTTGCCCGTGTCGTTCAGTTTCCGGTTCTCAACAATCGTCTCAACCACCTTGCCGTCCGTGGCGGAGATCCCGGCGCCCAGCGCGACGATCTCGTTGTCGAACATGAACCACGCCTTCCTCGCATCGAGCGTCTGCCCCGGGGGCCTGAGTCGCATGCCGACCACACCGTATTCGCCGAGCGTTGCGCCGCCAACGGCGTCGCTCCCGCCCCTTCCCTGAGTGACTGTGGAGTCCTTCAGCACGGTCGTTCCGGGCAAGCGATACGAGTTCACCGTCGGCCAGAAGTCACCGGAGAACTGTCCGAGATCCTCGTTGTAGAGGTACGTCATTCCGTCGCCGGTGTGCCACCCACGCTTGTGCTCAGCGTTGATCGACTCATAGTTGCTGATACGGGTGGAGTGCATGCTGATCCCGAAGCCGAACTCCGGCCGCAGATGCATGACCCGATCCATCTCGGGGAACTGGGCATTGCGAACGAGAGCGCCGCGGGCGGAGGTCGTGCTGTCGCTCATGATCGCCTTCGCAAGAACGATCATGTTGATGCTCGCGAGGTCATAGAAGTTCTGGTAGCTGTCTTCGACTATCCAACGTTTGACCATCGATCGGATGGCGCGCGCATCCGCCAACGGCGCGAACTGCGAGACGCGAATGAGCGACTGCATCAGGTGGTGGCCGGTCACATGGTCTTGAAAGCTGAAACGAGAGATCTCTCTCCCGCGGACCATGTCGGCCATGGCACCCTCGTACATCAGCGGCTCGAAACTGTCGTAGACCCACCGCATGACGACCTGCTTGCGCGGGTCGACCACTTCCCAGGTTGACCCGTCGAGAACGAACATGATGTTCGCTACATCTGAGAGCAGATTCTTCCCGTACCCGCCGGTGTAAGCGATGCTCGTGTGCTGGATGAATGAGCCATCACGATAGAAGCCGTCACCGCTAGATGCGTAAGCAAAGACGTCGCTGAGGCCATCTCGAGCCGCGCTCACCTTCGCGCCATCTTTGACGATGATTCCCCGGACTCCAACCACCACGGCCATCCACACCCGATTCGCTCCCGTCCCAGTCACTGACGGAGAGAAACGCTCGACACCGGCCATGTAGTTGGTGCGTTGCGTCGCTGTGAACTCGTCGTACATCATCACGACGATGTCGTTCAGCTCGAGCGGCGTTCCGATGTCCCAGTCCCACCAGTTGCCGACATCCGGGGTGTTCTCGTTATAGAAGTTGGCGTACATCCAGTCCATGGCCGACACGATGTCGGTTCGCAGCTGTGGATCGCCCTGCAGGCTCGAACCCTCCACAGAGTACGCGAGCGCCATCTGCTTCAGTTTGCGGTAGGTCAGCTTGACGTCGCTGCCGCTCCCGCCGAGATTGCTCCACAGCCGCGTTCGCGTGGGCGAGGTATCCATCGAGTTCCAGTGGGTGCTCGCCGCGGCCTCGATATCGTCGGTCCGAGCAGTGATGTCAGGGTCGGATTGAGGCAGGCCGGCGCCACCTGTCACCATCTCGTGCCACTTGGCCCGCAACTCGTCGAACTCGTCGGCTGCGTACGCGTTCTCAGCGCTCGCGGTGATGCTGCCGACGATCAGGCTGGTCGTCAGAGCGAAGCCGATCCAGACCCCCCACCTTTTCGATCGTCTTGGGGTTGGGATTGGGATGACGCGGGACGCCCTCTGCATCGGACGGCTGGCGGACCGTCGTCCCAGGTGTTCAGCACGCATAGTTTCTCCACCTCTTTGTGAACGCACCACGTTGGTACGCTCACACAATATGGAGCGCGCCAAAATTAAGCAACGATTCTCTGAGTGGGCGTGCGACTTTCTGCGCGGCGCCGGCGTAGTCATCCAGGGCGTATTGGCGCGGTTTCTCACGGTAGGGCACGCCGCAGTTGTGATTCCCGCAGTTGCGGTGTAGCGTCTGATCCGTTCTGGAGCGCACCAATTTAGAGAGTCAAGGATGACCACCACGCATTTTGTAGCCGACCTTCCCGTCACCGATGTCGACGTGCTCGTCGCGGGTGGAGGATGCGCCGGATTCGGCGCAGCCCTCGCCGCCGCCCGCGACGGCGCCCGCACGCTGCTCGTCGAGCAGGCGGGCTTCGTCGGCGGCATTCTGACGCGTGTCGGGAACCCGTGGTTCGACGGTGTCGCTCACTTAGGCAGCGGGCGCATCGCCGTCGGCGGCATCCCGGTCGAGGTACTTCAGCGACTTGATCTTGCCGCCGTCGGCCAGACCCATCTCGAGCACCCCTTCCTTCCTCTGGATCCAGAAGCGTTCAAGCATGTCGCCGACGAAATGCTCACGGAGCAGAGCGACTCGCTCGACCTCCTCTTCCACACGTCGGTCGCTGGAGTGCGAGCTGCCGACGGGCGGGTCGACGAAGTGGTGCTGGCGAACAAGGCCGGACTCACCGTCGTGCGACCGAAGGTCACCATCGACACGACCGGCGACGGCGATGTCGCCGCATGGGCGGGCGCGCCCATCGAGCGCAGCATGCCCATGCAGCCGCTCACACTCCATTTCCGCGTGGGAAACGTGGAAGACAGTGACACCCTCACTTCTCGCATGCGGGAGGTCGTCGAAGACCTGCACGACTCCGGCGACCTCGGTCTGTACTTCTTCCATGCCGAACACGACGACTTCGCACACGCTCCCGACGAGCTCGTGTTCAACATCACGCGCATGCCCGGGGACGGTACCGACCCCGCCGACCTCACCGCGGCCGAGATCCGCGGTCGCAAGGACGCCAACGCACTCGTGCGCGCCTGGCGGGAGCGCGTGCCCGAGTTCCGCGCCGCGTACCTCATTTACAGCGGTCCCTCGGTCGGAGTCCGGGAGACCCGGCGCATCGTCGGCGACTACCAGCTGACCGAAGAGGACATCCGAACGAGCCGCCGGTTCGATGACGCCGTGTTGAAAGGCGTCTTCTATGTGGACATCCATCCGACCGATCGCGCGGGAACACACGACTACGACGCGTGGACGCCAGAGCCGTACGACATTCCGTTCCGGACGCTGCTGCCTCAGGGCTGGGACGACCTGCTCGTCGCCGGCCGCTGCCACTCGGCGACGCGTCGAGCCGCCGGCTCGTCGCGGGTCACCGCAACCGCGATGGCGATGGGGCAGGCCGCCGGCACTGCCGCTGCTCTCGCGGTCGCGTCCGACAGGCGGGTGCGCGATCTGGACATGACCACGTTGCAGAATGCGCTACGGGGCGCCGGCGTGATCTTGGACTGACTACTTGCAACGCCCACACCCAACAACCAAGGAGAGACGAAGATGTTTCAGCGCAGAGCAACATGGGGGATCGCAGCCGCAGCGGCTGTCGCCCTGATTCTCGCCGGATGCTCCGGAACCGGCAGTGACACCGGGGACGACACCTCGGAAGACCAGAACAATGAACCCGTGACCATCGACTTCTGGAGCATGCCGTTCGGCGGGCACACCGAGGAGGAAGTGGCTGCCTACGTAGATGAGTTCAATACGAGCCAGGACGACGTCATCGTCGAACTGACCGGCCTGCAGTGGGCCGACGGGCGCGACAAGATCATCCAGGCCGTCGGCGCCGGCACGGGCCCAGATGTGTTCATCATGGCCCCCGTCAACCAGGACTTCCTGTCTTCCGGGTCGCTCGCCTCGCTGGCCGAGCTCGGATACACCGAAGAGGATGTCGACCCGTTCCTCAACATCATCGAAGCGGCTGCCGGCCACGACGGTGAGATCTATGGCGTGCCGATCGGGTACTACACAAACCTCCTCTACTACAACAAGACCGTGCTCGAGCAGTACGGCGTCGATGGGCCGCCCGAGACGTGGGACGAGCTCAAGGAGACCGCGGCAACGATCACCACCGAGTCCGCGGCAGCGGGGGATCCAGTGATGGGATTCCAGATCAAGGGCATGGACGACCACCTCAACGCCATCAACCACACCTGGGCGAACTTCTTCTACCAGGCCGGCGGCGAGCAGCTCGTCGATGACTTCACCAAGGCGGATGCAGACTCGAATGCCGGACGCGAAGCGCTCGAGTACCTCCGCAGCTTCGTGGAGGAGGGCATCTCTTCGCCCGGCCCCAGCGCCAAGGGCGGGTTCATCGATGGCACCGTTGCCATGTTCACCTTCCAACAGCTCCACCTGCCCGAGATCACCGCATCGACGCTGAGCGACGAGTGGGCCCTCGCTCCCATGCCCGAGGGTCCCGACAACGCGAGCTCCTACACTGACGGAGAATTCCTCGTCGCCAACGCGGCATCCGAGGAGCTGGAGGCCGCGGGCGCATTCATGAAGTGGATGACCTCACCCGAGCAGGGAGTGCGCTACATGGAGAAGGCGCCGCTGTTCGCGTACGAACTCGACAAGGTCAGCGACGACATCCGCAAGCAGGTCGATGCGCTGGTCGAGGCTGATCCGAATCGCGGCGCGCTACTGGAGCAGCTGACGCGTGCGAACCTCGAGAACATCACGGCTGAGCGCTACGCCCAGGCCGCCCGGTGGGAGGCCCAGAAGCAGTACATTGTGGCGGCGATCAACGGCGACATCTCGATCGACGAGGCGCTTGCCGCGATCGATGCCGCCGTCGACGAGGCCCTCGAGGTGGCGAGCTACTGATGCGAAGGCGACGAAGCGGGATGAGCGCGGCCCGGCGCGAGAGCATCTCCGCTTGGCTGTTCATGCTCCCCGGGCTCATCCCGCTCGTCGCGTTCCTGTACTGGCCGCTCGGTCAGGCTTTCGGGCTGAGCTTCTTCCAGTGGAATCTCCTGGGAGATCCGAAGTTCGTCGGGACCCTCCAGTACGAGCGCCTGATCGCCTCGGAAACCTTCCACCAATCGCTGATGGTGACCCTGGTCTACACGGTCGGGGTCTCGATCACCGCCTACGCACTGTCGCTCGGCAGCGCGGTGATGCTCAACAAGGCGATCCGCGGAGTCAAGGCGGTTCGCACGGTGTCGCTGCTGCCTGCGATCATCCCGATGGTCGTGGCCGGCGTCATCTGGAAGTTCATCTACGAGCCGACCGGGGGCCCACTGAACCAGATGCTCGCCGTGTTCGGCATCGAGGGCCCCGCCTGGCTTCAGGACCCGGCCCTGGCGCTGCCCTCGGTCATGCTCGTGTCGGTGTGGAAGGACTTCGGCATCTATATGCTCGTGCTGCTCGGTGGCCTGCAGCAGATACCGCGCGACATCGAAGAGGCGGCATGGATCGATGGGGCCACCCCCACCCAGACGTTCTGGCGCGTGAAGTTCCCGATGCTCGGCGCTGTCAACCTCTTCGTGCTCGTTCTGCTGATCTTCAATTCGTTCAAGGTGTTCGACCAGGTGTGGGTCATGACCGAGGGTGGCCCCGGGAACGCCACCCTGACGATCATCACCTTCCTCTACACACGAATGCAGGTCGACATCGGGTTCGCCGCGGCAGGTACGACGGTGCTCTTCCTGCTCGTCCTGATTCCTCTCACGCTGCAGGTCATCGCCCGACGAAAGGTCAAGTCATGAACGCCGCCGCGAAACGCACGGGCTACATCGCGGCGATCGTCGCGATCGTGATCTTCGCCGGTGCTCCCTTCGTGTGGATGCTGCTCGCGTCCTTCCAGCCGTTGCAGAACCTGCTTGGCGCCCAGATGGACGTCGTCGCTTTCGGCGACGTGACGTTCGACAACTACGTTCGCTTGTTCGAGCAGAAGGACTTCGGACGCTGGTTTCTGAACTCGGTGCTGGTCTGCACTGTCGTGGTCGCCGCGAATCTCGTGCTGGACAGCCTGGTCGCCTACCCCTTGGCCCGAATGAACTTCTGGGGCAAGCCGATGGTGATGCTGCTCGTGGTCGCCGCGATCATGATTCCCGCGCAGGTGATCCTCGTTCCGCTGTATATCCAGATGCGCGATCTCGGGTGGCTCAATTCCTACGCCGCGCTCATCGCCCCATACGTCATCAGCCCCACCGGCATCTTCCTGCTGCGTCAAACCTTCATGGCGCTCCCGCGGGAACTCGACGAGGCAGCCTTCATCGATGGGGCATCGCGACTGCGCACGCTCTGGTCGGTGCTCGTGCCCAACGCGCTGGCCATGTACGGCACTCTCGCCGTGCTGAAGTTCATGTGGACATGGGGCGAGTTCGCCTGGCCGTCACTCGCCATCAATGATGCGGACCTGCGTACCATCCCGGTAGGTTTGGCAGGCATGCGCAGCCAATTCGCCACCGAGTGGGACCTATTGATGGCCGGTTCCGTGGTGGCCATCATCCCCGTTGCGCTGCTCTTCGCCTTCCTGCAGAAGTACTTCGTCGCAGGGCTAACCTCCGGAGCGGTGAAAGGATGACCGCCGCTAAAGGTTCGGCCACACCGGGTGCCCGTCGGCCGACGATGACGGATGTCGCTCGCGAGGCGAACGTCTCACGATCTCTCGTCTCACTCGTCCTGCAGCAACCCGAGAAAGTCGGCGATAAGCGCAAGCGCGCCGTGCACGACGCAATGCGCCGCCTCGGCTATCGTCCGAACGCTGCGGCTCGCCAGTTGGCGAGCCAGCGCACCGACATGCTGGGCGTCCTCGTATCGGATCTGCACAATCCCTTCTACACGGAGGTCATCGACGGCATCCTCGAGGCGGCGGAGGACCTGCGCCACCAAGTGATGATCGCGAGTGGCGAGCGCGACCCGGCAAAGGAGAAAGCCGCTGCAGAGGCATTCGTGGAACTGCGCGTGGAGGGGCTGATTCTCATCACCCCTACCATGAGCACCGAAGACATCGAGGCGATCGCCTCCGACGTGCCCACGGTGATCGTGGGCCGGCCTGGCCCGCGTCCCGCCCGCACCGGCCGCGTACTGACTGACGACGCCCGGGGCGTGGGCGTCGCGCTCGATCATCTGCTCGGGCTCGGACATGAGGACATCGGATTCGTCGCCGCGGGCGAGAACCCCGGTGCTCGTGCGCGCGAGGATGCCTTCGTGCGTGCCATGACAGCCGTCGGCCTGGCAGGCCGAGCGCACGTCGCGAATGCCGCTCCGAACCAGGAGGGCGGCTACGCTGCCGGACGCGAGCTGCTCTCTTCGGAGCAGCGCCCGACGGCGATCCTTGCGTCGAACGACCTCGCGGCACTCGGCGTCCTCGGCGCAGCAGCCGACCTGAATCTCCGCTGGCCCGCTGACGTGTCGGTCGTCGGCTACGACAACACGATCCTCGCCCAGCTGCAGCCCATCGCGCTCACCAGCGTCAACCAGCCGCGCCGCCTCATGGGCCGCACAGCCGCCACACTGCTGCGCGACCTTACCCGCGGCGGCGAGCCGTCGTCGGTCACACTCGATCCGGAGTTGGTGGTCCGTTCGACGACGGGACCTGCGCAGAGTAGTTGAACCGAGTTCATGCCCGCCGCCGCGGACCCGGCACTCACAGCATCCGCTCCGTGTAGTGCAAGGCGTCGCAGGTGTCCCCGAGCACCACGAGGATGCTGGTTCCCCACGATTCTGAAGTGGTTTGGGTGTGTCACGCGCGATTTTCGAGCGTCGAGCATCACCCGATGGGGGTCGAGACCTGCGCCCGTGGCCGGAAGGTGCGGGGCGCCCACGATCGACGCGGGGCAGCGGCGTCGCGGCGACTGCCCCGTCGTCATCGAGTGTCTAACTCACGGCGTGCCCCAGAACCTGTCTTCGGCCGCCCCGTCTTCCGAGAACAGATGCACTTCGACGATTTTCCCGTCCCGCACGGTCAGTAGGTCGACTCCTGCCATATCCATGGACGCGTCCGAGCGGCTGCCGGAGAATCGCACGGGCACGGCGACGAGCTCGCCGTTGACCATCGAGGAGCCGGTCACGTCAAGACGGAACGTCCCTTCGCTGGCGGCCATCATGCCGCCTAACAGCGCGCCCACGCCACCGATTCCGGAATGGTCTCCGGAGAACCGGTTCGCGCCGGGCTGGTGCCACACCACAGTAGTGTCCAGCAGCTCCATCGCCGCAGACACGTCGCCTCGGCCGAGGGCCTCGAAATAGGAAGCGGCAACCGCCGCGGGACTTTGTACGCTCATGTCGGTCTCTTTCGTCGTGAACTATCGCCTCATAGTTTCATTTGGTAACTTGTTACCTCAAGGTAACTGGGAGGAGGGTAGATGGCTCAGCCCGAGTGGAATGTGATGCTCGCTTCCTGCCCGTCAAGAACCTCGCTGGCACGAATCGCGAACAAGTGGACCGCCATGATTGTGATCGCCCTCAGCGGCGGCCCGCTGCGGTTCGGCGAAGTGCGCACAGCCGTCGAAGGCATCTCGGGGAAAGTGCTGGCCGACACCCTCCGAGATCTCGAACGCGACGGTGTCGTCACCCGAACGGCTTATGACGAGATGCCGCCACGTGTGGAGTACCAACTCACGGATCTCGGGCGCACCTTGCAGGAACCCCTCGCGGCGCTCGGGCGATGGGCGGAGCAACACATCGAGGAGGTCATCACGGCGCGAACCGCGTATGACTCGCGTTAGTGCATGGAACTCCACCCGATCACGAATCGTCACGGCGTGTGTGGCTCATAATGGCGGGATGACAGCGCCCGCCGTTCCTTCCCACATGCTCTTCGGCGACGCTGATGGGTTGACGGAACTGTTCGTGAAGGAGCATCGCGCATGACGGTCATCCCGACTCCGGACCTCATGAGTATCGCCGCGAACCTCTATCGGCTGCGCATTCCTGGCGGACAGGCCCACGCGCTGAACAGCTACATCTGGGTCGGCGCGGACGGAGTGACGTTGATCGACGCGGGCTGGCCCGATAGCGCCGAGCTCATCGCGGCCGCTATCGAATCCGTCGGGAAGCATCGCAGTGATGTGATTCGGTTGGTACTCACCCATTTTCACGACGACCACGCGGGATCTGCTGCCGAGATCGCGGAATGGCGTCCCGGCATGGTCGTTGCCGCCGGCAAGGCCGATTCGGACGTCATCCGCGGACGGGTCACGGGCGAAATGCCTACCCTCACAGAAGCGGAGCGAGCGATCCATCCGGGCTTCGAGAGGCCCCCGATGGCGCCGCCGTGCCGCGTCGACCTCGAGCTCACCGGCGGCGAGGTTCTGCCTGTCGGACGTGCCGGCGCGCGTGTCATCTCGACCCCCGGCCACACCCCGGGAAGCATCGCATTGCACTTGATCGACGAGGATGTGGTGCTCGTCGGCGACAGCGTCGCCGAGTTCGAAGGCGAGGTGATCCTCGGCGTTTTCAACAGTGACCGTGGCAGCCTCCGAAGGTCCGCGGCAACGCTGGCATCGACCGGCGCGACGATCGCCGGCTTCGGCCACGGCGACGTGGTTGGCGCAGAAGCTGCTCAGCGCATCGCAGCCGCGTCGGACCCGTTCGCCTAGCGAGGCACCGGAGACGGTCACCGACGGTACGACAACACGCCTACCCTCAAGGTGCAATCTGCCGGATCGCCACGAGGCCGGGTCACGGCGTCAGCCTCTCGAATCGTCTGTCGCCCCTTCCAAGTCTTGCGGGCCAGCCGACCGGGGGCACCGGGGCCTGAGCTGGAGCGTGGTCAGTAGTCGACGTGCGCTTCCTTCGAGATGTCGAGGTCCGTTTCTGCCGCAGACCACGCGCTGAGCGCGTTGTCGAGCTGTCGTCGGAGCCACGCGGCAGACAATGACTCAGCCTCGAGGAGTGCCAGGGCTTTCAGTCTTTCGTCGACCGTCCCCGCGAGATCTTCGGGCTCGAAGCGAGTGGATACCATGCGATGAACCTCTCTCTAGCGATCACGCGTCTCAGCGTGTTCCGACAAGTCTGCGCAGGCCCTCTTCATGCACCCACGAATCCAGCGTCGTGACGGCAGAGAGCGAAGGCGAACTCGGAAGCAGGTGGTCCCCCGAGACATTGAACCCCACAAGCGTGGCGTCATCATCCTCGACCACATAGCGCGGGTCGTTGTCGACCCGCAGAACACGGTTGACGAAATCCGGGAGCAGCATCTGCTCCGGACCACCGACGTCTACGGAACCGGCGAGCGGCCTCCCCATCGCCAACTCCACGAGCGCGTCGGCGACATCCGACGCTGCTACAGGCTGCACCGGCCTCGGCGGGAGGTGGACCGTGTCCTCGGTCGTGTTCCACTCCGCGATCCTGCGCGCGAAGTCGTAGAACTGAGTGGATCGCAGGATCGAGTAGGGGATGGGGCCCGACACCACGGCTTGTTCCTGAACCCCCTTTGCAGCGAAGTATCCCTCTTCGCCTGCATGGTCCGCGCCGACGATCGAGAGGACCAGGTGATGCTTCACGCCGGCTCTCTCCTCAGCCGCCAGCAGATGGCTCGTTGCTTCTTCGAAGAACGAACGTGCGGCGGGGCCCGAAAGATCGGGCGAGTTCGTCACGTCGATCAGGACGTCCGCGTACTCGAGCGCCGCGTCCAGACCTCGACCCGTTCTCGCGTCCACGCCGCTCGCCGGCGAAGCCACGACGACGGCTTGGGCTCGCCGCTCCAGCTTGTCAACGACCTTCCGGCCGACGTGGCCGGTCCCACCTAACACCACGATCCGCATTCTGGCTCGCTCCGTTCTGGACGCGACACGTGTTCGTGCGGATGGCGTCCTCAAAGTACAGACCACGGAACAGCACGATGTGTGACGGCGCGAGCAGAGTCTCCGAGTGGAGCTGAAGGATCTCGCCTGGCCTCGTTCGCCCTAGCCAGTGCCCATCGAGACCACTGCCGAGGCGAGAATCTCCACCAGAAGTGCCGCGTGTTCCCCGCGTGGGTCGAGGTCGGGGTCGAAGACGGTGACCGAGATCCCGGCGGCGTTCGGGGCGAGGGCAGAGACGAGTTCGATGAGCTGGTCGGGGTTCAGTCCTCCCGCGGCCGGGCTGTCGACAGCGGGCATCCATGCGGGGTCGAGGACATCCACGTCCAGCTGAAGCCAGTAGCCCGAGGGACCGGCTGCTCGGGCGATGCTCTCGGCGACGTTCGTCATGCCGAGGTCCATCGCCCGTCGCGCAGGGATGACAGCGCCGAGCAGAGAACTGGCTTCGTCGAGATGCTCGTCGTCGGCGCGGCATCCCACCTGCGCCACCCTCGCGGCGCGGAAGTACGGACCGCGGTCGTCGATGTCGGCGAGCTCGGGCCAGTGAAGCCCCACGCTTGCGGCGAGGTCCTCGCCGGCGACACTCGCGCACAGCCGGCTGTTGCCCGGATGCCGGAAGTCGGTGTGGCCGTCGATATGGATGAGTCCTGCGTCGGGCAACTGGGCCATGGCGAGGCCTACTCCGAGGAGAAGGCTGCAATCTCCGCCGATCACGAGGGGATGATGGCCGTCAGCAAGGATGGACGTGAGACGCCGAGCGAGTCGGCGAGCGTGGTCCACGATCGCCGCCTGGTTGCGCACCTGCCGCTGAGGGCGGTTGCCATCGTCGTCGACATAGCGCCCCGGTAGAACCACCCCGGCATCTACTGCGCCGTGCGCGAGTAGACGCCGGTGAAGGCCTGCCTCGCGCAGGGCTTCGGGGGCCTTGCCCGCGCCAGGGACGCCTCCCGGCTCCGGTGGACGAAGTCCGAGGTTCGTGGGGGATGAGAGCAGCGCGATCGCCATGTGTACGGCTCCGGTCCAGGTGCATCCGTCACTGTCGGGATGCGCCGACTTCGAGTATGAAGTCGTTCATGAGGGCGGCACACTCGGCGGAATGCGTTTCGAGTAGAAGGTGGCCTGCGTCGAAGAGGTGCATGTCGAGGCGTTCCAGCTCCCGGTGATATGCCAGCACCTCCTCGATCTCGAAGAAGACGTCGTGGCGCCCCCACAGCAGCAGCGCGGGTGGTTGATGCCGCTCGTGGAACTCCGAGATGCGGGCGAACTCCGCGACGTGGTTCGCGTAGTCCATGGCGATCCGGAACTGGACTTCGACGCCGCCCGGTTGGTTCATCCGTTCCCAATCGGTGTGCCACCCCTCCGGTGCGATGAGCGGCTGGAGCCGGTCCGGCACGCTGAGGTATTGAGCCCGAGTGCCTTCGAAATCGAGATACTCGGGCATCTGTGCACGGCGCTCGGGTGTGGGATCCGCCCAGTACGCGCGGACGGTGTCCCATGCCTCGCCGAGACCTTCTTCGTGCGCGTTGCCGTTCTGGATGATGAGCCCGAGGACACGGTCCGGTTCCGCCAGTGCGAGGCGATACGCGATCGGCGCGCCGAAGTCGTGCACGTAGAGGAAGAACCGCGACAGTTCCAGCTGGCGGGTGAACGCATCGATCGTCCGCGCCATGTTCTCGAAGGTGTGGTCGTAGTCCTGCGGCACCTCGGTGAATCCGAATCCGGGCAGGTCTGGCGCGATGACATGGGCGACCTCGGCGAGTGGCGTCATGACGTCTCGAAAGGAGTGCGAGGAGCTCGGGAAGCCGTGGAGCAGCAGCAGTGCGGGAGTCTCGGAGGTTCCCGCTTCGCGGTAGAACACTCGAGAGCCTTGGATCTCAGTGAAGCGGTGCTTGGTCTTTCTGACGGTTCTCATCGGTGATCCTTCCGCTGATGTTCCGATCGTGGCAGATGTCGATTCCCGGGTCGACGCCCAAGACGGCTGCCACCGGAGCCGGCCGGCCTGGCGGCGCGCCTGTCGGCTCAGCTCTCGCAGGGCTTGCCTCAGGCACCGTCTCACAACGGCCCCGCAACCCCATCGACCGCGCGACCGGCTGTCGCCCGTCGTCCGATCATGCGCGTGATCGGAAGCACGAGAACTCCGACCACCGCCAATGTCGCTGCCACGATGAGCAGAGCGCCTCCCGTGACCATCGAGCCTCCGACGGCAAGAGCAGTCGGGCCCACCGCCGCAAGCGCGACGACGAGGCCGAGTAGCGTGCCGGTGATGGCAAGGACCGCGGTCTCGGACGCCAGCACCTGCGCAACCTGCCGACGTGTCGCACCGGTCAGGCGCAGGAGCGCGAGTTCCCGTCGTCGCGCCAGGATCGTGACGGTCAGTGTGTTGATGACGGCGATCGCGGCATATGCGATCGTGATCGCCACCATCAGGCTGTTGATGATCGTCTGGACCCCCAGCCCTGCGGCGGCCATGCCGGCGATGGTGCGCGCGTCGCCGACGTGAACGCCTGCCGAGCTCGAGAACTCCGTGCGGAGCGCCTCTCGCAGTTCGCTCTCCGAAACGCCGTCCGCCGCTCGCACGAGCACCGTCGATGCTTCGCGAGGCGTGGTGTGGGGGGCGAGCAGGTCGGCGGGCATCAGGATCCGCTCGTATCCGATGCGGTCCGGATATGTCGCTACGAGCCGCAACGTGTCGGCTGAGCCATCGCCGAAGCGGAAGAGCACGTCGTCGCCGATCGACAGGCCGAGCTCCTCGGCATTCCGGGTCGGCAACGCGATCGACGCGCCGGTGAGATCCGCCAACGTGCCCTGCTCCGCGCGGAAGGTCGTCACCTCGGCAGTCGTCAGGCCGGTCACGCTCCAGGGGCGGTCCGGGTGAGAGGCGTCGTAGGGCTTCTCGATCCATCCGCCGCTCAGGATGACAGGCCCGGCGGCTTGTGCAGCATCCAGCGCGCCCGCCCGCTCGCTGACTCGTTCCGCCTGTCCGGGGGCCTGGATGACGGCGTCCGCGCGGAATGGAGCGACTGCGGCCGCGAGCGCCGCCCCGCGTTGGATCTCCTGCGAGGCCAGGTTGCCCACTCCGATGCCCACCACGAGCGCGATGCATGCCGTGACCGTGCTGAGTTGCCCCGACCTCAGGCGCAGGCTGTCGGATGCCACGACGCCCAGGGGACCTGATACGGATCGCACGATCGGGCGCAGCAGCGCGTTTGCCACCCGCAGCCACACGGGGGCGAGGAGGGCCGCAGAGATGCTCCCGGCGAGGACCGCCGGTCCGCTCGTGGCGGTCACGAGGGCCGGCGGCATGAGGGCCGTGATGATCGCGAGTGCGATCGCCCCCATCCCGAAGATCACGCCGAAGATCCATCTCGTCACGCCGACGCGCACCTTCGGGACGGCTGCTTCCTGCAGAGCGTCGATGGCGCGTGACCTTCGAGCGCTGCGCGAGGCGGCTGCTGTGGCGAGGAACAGGACGAGCAGTGGCGCGATGGCTGCGATCGCGACCGGGATGACCCCCACTTCGAGCTGCAGGGTCGGAGGAAACAGGCCGACTGCGGACACGACCCCGAACACGCTGGCCGTGATCGGGTATCCGAGCAGCACGCCGATGCCTATGCCGGCGACGCCGATCACCATGGTCTCGATCATGATCACTCGGCGGGCCTGCTTCCCGGTCGCACCCGTCGCGCGGAGAAGACTGATCTCGCGAGAGCGCTGACGCACCGACAGCGAGACGGTGCCCGACACGATGGTTGCCAGGACCACCAGCACGATGCCGGCGAAGACCGCTCCGGTGACGATGGCCGGGATGCGGGAGGCAGACACCGCGGGATTCTCCGCCGCGCCACGGCCATCGCCTTCGAGAACGACCACATCGGCAACCGACGCGTGAATGGCTTCACGGACCTCGGCGCGATCCGCTCCGGCGGCCGGATCCACGGCGATTGCGTCGACCGACCCTGATCCGCTCGCCTTGGCCGCCGCTTCATCCGAGATGAAGACAGTCTCCGGCGAGTGAGCGTCGCCGAGGATCCCGACGATACGCCGCTCTTGCTCCTCACCGCCGATCGTGATGCTCACGGCGTCACCCTCCGTCAGCGAATACGCCTCCGCCAGCGAGGCGCTGAGAGCGACTGTTCCGGCGTTTCGCGGCAACTCGCCCGAGCGCGTCTCGTACGGCCCGGCGGCCGCAGATGACGCGTTCTGCACGACGACCGGCTCCAGGTCGTCTTCGTGTCGAACGTGCCCTTGGATCAGGTAGACGGGGACCGCGCTCTCGACTCCCTGGATGCCGTCGAGCGTGGACGCAGCAGCAGGGTCGATCCGGCGCCTCTCCGGGAAGGGCCGATAGTCGGTGGTCCGATCGCCCTCGGGTGACAGCATCACGTAGTCGGGGCTTCCGATGACGATCATCTCCGCGCTGGAGAGGCGGTCGGCGGGAGCGGTGAGCCGGATGCCGGTCTCGAAGAAGCCGCCCGCCGTCATCACGAGCGCCGCGCCCAGGGCGGTGGAGATGAAGACGGCGACGAACGCGGCAAGACGGTACCGGATGCTGCTGAGAGCGATGGCCCACATCAGCGCACCGCCATATTGCTTGCGACGCGGGTCAATGCGCCCGACACCGTCTCGGGCGTAGGCGCCTCGAGCGAGGTGGCGATGTGGCCGTCGACAACAATCACGACCCGGTCGGCGTACGACGCGGCGATGGGATCGTGGGTCGTCATCAGGATCGCCTGGCCATGCTGCGTGACCGAATCACGCATGAGACGGAGAACGCTCGCTGCGGTAGCTGTATCGAGCGCTCCGGTGGGTTCGTCGGCGAACAGCACTTCGGCGTGGCTGGCGAGAGCGCGGGCGATCGCGACCCGCTGCTGCTGACCGCCGGACAGCTCCCCAGGGCGATGATCTGCGCGGTCCGCGAGTCCGACCCGTTGGATGGCTTGTAGGACGGCGGCATCCTCCGCACGCCTGCCGGCCAAGAGCATCGGCAACGCCACGTTGCGCTTCACCGTGAGCGCGGGCATGAGGTTGAAGGACTGGAAGATGAAGGCCGCGTGCGCGCGGCGGTACTCGGTGAGTTCGTCGTCCGACATGCCGCTCAGATCCCGTCCGGCTAGGAGCACCCGCCCCGACGTGGGCACGTCGAGCCCTGCCGCGCAGTGCAGCAGGGTGCTCTTGCCTGAGCCGGAAGGTCCCATGATGGCGGTGAACGAGCCGCGCGGGACCTCGAGCGACACGCCGCGCAGAGCCTCGACCGTCCGTGCGCCGGAGTTGTACGTCTTCCTCACATCTCTGAGCGCGATCGCCGCGCCGCTGTCATCCGTGCGATCTTCCGCTCGTTTCCTGCTCATCAGTCCTCATCTCGTTATTTGTGTGACCCATGCACAATATCGAGATCCGAGCGGTCGAGGAGGGGGGATAACCCCCGGTTTGCGCCTCGGCGATCGGAGGAGCGTGGTTACATCAGTAGATGTCGCAGTCGGAAGCCGCAGGACCAGCAGAAGGGCTGCCACCCGCTCTCCGCCGGGCCTGGGGTGCCCGCGCACCGAGGGGCGCGCGGGGAAGACGCGCCTCGCTCGACATCGACACCATCGTCATGCGTGCGGTTGAGCTTGCAGACGCAGGCGGCGTCAGCGCGTTGTCACTGGTCCGCTTGGCGGACAGCCTGAATGTCACACCGAACGCGCTCTATCGCTATCTCGATTCCCGCGAAGAGCTCGACATACTGCTTCGTGAGTACGCGCTCGCGGACCCGCCTTCTGCAGCTCCCCACGACGACTGGCAGGCGGCCGCCCGCGATTGGGCGCATCGGCTTCGCGCTCGATACCTTGCTCACCCGTGGCTTGCTGATCTCAGGTTGACGGTGCCGATCACCCCGAACGCCCTGGGTTGGCTTGAAGCGTTGCTCGCGAGGCTGGAAGGCAGCCCACTCGGCACTGCCGAGACGATCCGAGCGGCCACTCTCCTGGACGGATACATCCGGGCGCAGTTCATCTCGCAGCGCGACGTTCGAGCATGGGCAGAGGACCCGTCATCGGAAGACGGCGACCTGACCGGGCAAGTCCTTCCGTTCATCGATGCGCGGGGCTACGACCGCGTCGCAGCGCTGTTCCGCGAAGGCGTCTATCGGGAACCCACGAAGGAGATTCACGACCGCGACTTCGAGTACGGCCTTGATCGGATCCTGCTGGGTCTTTCCTTCGCCGAAGGTTCGCAGGATCACTCGCCCGCGACATCCCGCGGAGCGCGCCCGCGCGGCTGAGACGGCGTCGCGCTGGGGGCGGGCAGCGCCGGAGTCGGCAGCTCGAGCGGAACACCCGCCTCGACGGTGTGCAGCACACCGAAGTGGCGCAGGTCGAGCGGGGCGCCGGCTGAGAGTCGGTAGGTGGTCGCATCCGGTTCCACGTCCACGCGCAGCGTGCGACCCTCCACCAGGATGCCGAATGACAGGCGCGACATCGGCACAGTCAGCCGCGGCGCGAACTGCAGGCCGTTCTCGCCGTCTCGCATTCCCCCGAACCCGCAGACCAACGCGTTCCACACGCCCGCGAGCGCGGCGATGTGCAGCCCATCGTCGACGTTGTCGTGCAGGTCGTCGAGATCGATCGTCGCCGCCTCCATGAGGTAGTCCATCGCCAGCCCGAGGTGGCCGACCCGCGCCGCCACGACCGCCTGTGGGGAGGCCGACAGCGACGAGTCGCGTACCGTCAGCTCCTCGTAGTAGGCGAACGCCCGCGCTGTCTCGTCCGATGTGAACGCTTCCGGCACGAACTGGAGCGCGAGCACCAGGTCGGCCTGCTTCACGACCTGCTTGCGATACAGGTCGAAATACGGGAAGTGGCTGTGCAGCGGGTACTGCGCGGTCGTCGTGGCGTCGAAGTCCCACCGCTCCTGCTCGGTGAACCCCGCCGACTGCTGGTGCACGCCGCGCTCGGCGTCGAACGGGATGTGCAAGGCCGACGCCGCAGTCTCCCACCCTGCCACCTCTTCATCCGAGACCCCCAGGGCACGGGACTGCTCCGGATGCCGCCGCGCGGCCGCACCCGCGGCGCGGAGGTTCTTCTGCGCCATGAGATTGGTGAACACGTTGTCGTCGACGAGCGCCGAGTATTCGTCGGGACCGGTGACGCCGTCGATGTGGAACGAGCCGCGGTCGTCCCAGCGGCCAAGGGCGACCCAAAGGCGAGCCGTCTCGACGAGGATCTCGGTGCCGTAGTCGCGCTCGAATTCGGCGTCGCCGGTCGCCGCAACGTAGCGGACCACCGCCGCCGCGACGTCGGCGTTGATGTGGAATGCGATCGTTCCGGCCGGCCAGTAGCCTGAGCACTCCCTGCCGTCGATCGTCCGCCAGGGGAAGGCGGCGCCCGCCAGATGCAGCTGCTCCGCCCGCCGGCGCGCATGGCCGATCGTCGCGTGCCGCCACAGAAGGGCGTCGCGCGCGGCCCCGGGTGCGGTGTAGATGAGGACCGGCAAGACGAAGGCGTCGGCATCCCAGAAGGTGTGCCCTTCGTAGCCCGCTCCCGTGAGCCCTTTGCCGGGAATCGATCGCACCTCGGCGCGTGCCGCCGATTGCAGCACCTGGAACATGGCGAAACGCACGCTCTGCTGCAGCCGTGCAGAGCCCCCGATCCTGACGTCGGCGCGGGACCAGAAGTCGTCGAGGTACTCCCGCTGCTTCTGTGCGATGCCGTCCCAGCCCAGGCGCATCGCCGCCTCCACGGCGGCTTCGGCGCGATCGCGGAGCGCGGCATCCGCCAGCGAATCGGACCATTCGTGGCCGACGAGCTTCGTGAGACGGATGCTGCCGCCGGCGCCGAGCCGTGTGTTCACGGTCGTGCGGGCGAGATCGGGCGACGTCTCGCTGTCCACGCGGGCGTCGCGCGCTCCCGAGATCTGGTGGTCGACGGCCACGGCGACGGAGATCCCGCTCCGCTGGGTGCGGTGCAGCAGGGTGGCACGGGCTCCGCCGGCGAAATGGCCGACGGAAGCGAGCGGCTGACGCAGCGGCTCCATCACGCGAGGATCGGGGTGGACGTCGGGCAGCGGCTCGTTTGCGACGATCTCGGAGAGCAGCGTCACCTCGACCGGCGCGTCGATCGCGGTGACCTCGTAGTCGACGGCGGCCACCGATCGGTGGGCGAGCGACACGAGGCGCGACGAGGTGATCCGCACCGTGCGTCCGGCGGGGGAGGTCCACTCCACGACGCGGCGCAGGACGCCGGCGCGGAAGTCGAGGAACTGCTCGTGGGTCCGCAGCCTTCCGGTCCGGATGTCGAAGGGCTCGTCATCGACCAGCAACCGGATGATCTTGCCGTCCGGCACGTTGATCACCGTCTGACCCTGGTCGGGATAGCCGTAACCGTCCTCGGCGTACGGCATCGGGTGCTCCTCGAACACTCCGTTGAGGTACGTGCCCGCGGCGCCGCAAGGGTCGCCTTCGTCCAGGTTCCCGCGCCAGCCGAGGTGGCCGTTCGAGAGGGCCAAGACCGACTCGCGGTGCGACTGCCCCGCCTCCTCCCAGGCCGACCAGCCGATACCCCACTCGACGACGTCGAATCCCTGCCCTCGACTCATCCCTGATGGCTCCCTTCGTTCGACGTCTCGTACGCTACGGCGTCCCTCCCACGCCTGCTCAGGGGTTGACAGGGTTGTGGCACGACGGCGATAACGCGCGGAGCGCCGACGCGTGAGTCCCGCAGCGAGGATCCCCCCGTTCGGTGCGCGCATCGCCGGGATGCGGTTCACACGACGTCGTCCAGCGAGGCACAGTGGAGCACATGGCTATTCCGATCATCGAGCAGTCCGCCCTCGGCGGGGACTTCGAGGGACTCGCGCAGGGTTCCGAGGTCTCCTTCTTCCTGGAGCGCATCGAGCGTGAAGGTGCCGGCCCGCGGCTGCATCGCCATCCGTACAGCGAGACCTTCGTGATCCGGTCCGGGGCGGCACGCTTCACGGTCGGCGACGAGCAGGTCGTGGCGAGCGGAGGGCAGATCCTCGTCGTTCCGGCACTGGTGCCGCACCGGTTCGCCGTCGTCGGTTCGGAGGTCTACGAGGCGATCCACATCCACGCGAGCGAGCGCTTCATCACCGAGTGGCTCGAGTAGCCCTTCCGCGCTGGGGATTCACGCGGAGATCGACGACCCGGTCACGTCGACGCAGATCTCGGCGTGGTGGTGATGGCCGCAGTCACGTCCTCGTCTCCGGCGGCAGTGCGCGGCCATGTCATGACCAATGGCACATGTCTGTCCGGGCGCGCGCTCCTAGCGTCGGAGCATCGGCCGACGCGGAGTGAGGTCTGACGTCAGCAGCTGCGTCGGCAGCCGGGAGCCCAAGGAGACAGGCATGAACAGCTCGAACACTCAGAACTCGGTCGAACGCGGTTACCGCCTGTGGTTCCTGATCGACGGGGTCGTCACCGGCGCGAACGCGGCGGCATACCTCGTCCTCAGCCAGGTGCTTCCGGGGCTCCTCGGGTCGACGGCGGTGCTGTACCTGACGGTGGGCGTCGTCCTCGCCCTGGTGACGGCAGGGCTGTTGACGGTCGCATGGTCGAAATCGCGACGAGGGACCCTTGCGGTTCTGCTCATCTTCATCAACTTCGCGTGGGCGGCAGCGTCGCTCGTGTCGGCGGTGGCCAACCCGTTCGGCTTCACCGCGATCGGCGTGATCTGGACCGTTGCGCAGGCGATCATCGTGCTCGGCTTCGGGCTTCTGCAGGTCCGCGCGCTCCGCGCGGCCCGCGTCGGTCAAGCAGATGCGCTGCGGATCACGAAGGTCTGACGATCGCGTGAAGACGGGCAACGGGACGTGACTGCTGGCACTCTCGCTCCGATTTGCGCATCCGTAGACTACGGCCATGGTTCCCGCGAGAAGGGCGCGTTGGACGACACAGCGAAAGCTCGCCTGGGCGAGCATCGCGTGCGCGGATGTTCCGGCCATCATCGTTCTGCTGGAGTCGACGCTCACCGACTTCGCGGGGCCCACACTGCCGTGGGTGTGGTGGTCCGCATTCGTGCTGTTCATCCTCACGTTGATGCTCGTCCACGGGATCCTGCCCCGGTCGAACCGGGTGCCAGTGAACGCGCTCCTCGTCGCGCTGATCGCGCTGGCCGTCACCCTGGTCGCCTTCTATCCGGAGCAAGGGTGGAACGCCCTCCTGTTCGTGGTGACGGCGGCGGCGATCTCGTTCTTCTGGGATCTGCGCACCGTCATCGTCGTCGCGGCAGCGCAGACGGCGACGGTCGGGGCGATGTTCGCGTCTGCGGGTTGGCCGCTGGCAGACGTACTGATGGGGATCTTCGCTTACGCCAACTTTCAGGCGTTCGGGGTCCTGATCGTGTTCGCGCTTCGCAGCGAAGCCCACGCCCGGTCCGAACTGGCGGTGACCAACGCGGAACTCCGGTCGACCGCTGCGCTGCTCGAGATGACGAGCAGGGAGGCCGAGCGTCTGCGCATCGCGCGCGACCTGCACGACCTCGCCGGACACCATCTCACCGCGCTCTCGCTCGAGCTGGAGGTGCTCATGCACCTCGTGCGTGAGGGCGCGGAGAGGGAACACGTTGAAAAGGCCCGACGCATCGCACGGGATCTCCTCGCGAGCGTCGGGGTCGCCGTGAGTGAGATGCGGGAGGCGCCGAACTCGATCGAGCCCGCACTTCGCTCGCTGACGGACCAGATCGCGGCACTCGATGTCAGCATCCTGGTGCACGAGAACGAGCCGATTCGAGACGAACATGCCGTCATCGTGATCCGCTGCGTACAGGAGGCGATCACGAACTCCATGAGGCACTCCGATGCGACCAGACTGGACGTGGTCGTCGATGCCGAGGCGCGCGGCATCCGGGTCTCCATCGTCGACGACGGGAGCGGCTCGGCCGATGTCGTCCGCGGGAACGGGTTGAACGGGATGGCCGAACGATTCGAGGGCGTCGGCGGAACCCTCGAGGTGGGTTCCCCAGCCGGCGGAGGATTCAGGATCGTCGGCACCATTCCTCTCATCGTGCAACCTCCCGCCGCTCGGCAGAGCGCGGACGCGTCGCCATGATCACCCCGATCCGGATCGTCGTGGTCGACGATCAGACACTGGTGCGAGAGGGGATCCGCAGTCTGCTCGCCCTCAGCTCGGATGTCGAGGTCGTCGGAGAGTGCGCCGACGGCGACGAGGCGCTGCGATTCCTCGCCGTGCACGAGGTGGATGTCGTCCTGCTCGATCTGCGCATGCCCGGCCGCGACGGAATCTCGACCCTCCAGGAAATGCGCGAACGAGGGATCGACACGCCGGTGCTCGTGCTGACCACGTTCGATGACGACGACCTCGTTCTCGCAGCGCTGCAGGCCGGTGCAAAGGGCTACCTCCTGAAAGCGGTGACGCTCGAGCAGCTGCTCGGTGCGGTGCGCACGCTCGCGGCCGGTGGAACCCAGGTGCAGCCGTCACTCACCGACCGGCTCCTTCGAGCGGTCGCTCGAACGGAGACGGCGGCCCAGCCCCCGCACGACCCGCTGACGAGCCGCGAGATCGACGTCCTCAGGCTGGCGGCAGCGGGCTGGTCGAACCGGCAGATCGCGCAGGGACTGCACTTGGCGGAAGGCACCGTGAAGAACCACATGTCGAGTGTGCTGCTGAAGCTCGGCGTCAACGATCGGGTCAAGGCGGTGCTGAAGGCTCTGGAGTCAGGGCTCCTCGTGACTCACCCGAGCGACGGCGGCTGACACATCCTCCGGATGCGCCGCGGGCCGAGTGCAGTGGTGACTTCTGGCACCTGTGTGCACCACACCGCCCCGCCTACCGTGTAGTCGACAGCTGCTCGCACGCCGCGGGGAGCGCGATCCCGAGGAGTGCCGCGATGACCGCCACCTATACGTTCGACGTCTTCTCGACTCTCGACGGGTACGGGTCGTACGGTGCCGAGGGCGACTGGGGCGCGTATTGGGGCAAGCAGGGGCCGGAATTCATCGCCCGCCGCTTGTCGCTGTACCAAGCCAAGCAGCGGATGGTCTTCGGGGCGAACACCTATCGGCAGTTCGTCGAGCTGCTGGGTCCGAGCACCGACGGGGCGGACGCGAACGACCCCAACACCCGCATCCAGAACATGCCCGCCACGGTCGTGTCCAGTTCACTCCACGGCCCCCTCGACTGGCCGGGCGGGGTGGATCTTCAGTCCGGAGATGCCGTCGACGTCGTCAGCCGGCTCAAGGCGGACTCCGCGGTGCCGTTGCGCTCGCATGGGAGCCTGTCGATGAACCGTGCACTGATGGCGGCGGGCCTGGTCGACCAGATCCTGGTGACCGTCTTTCCTGTGATCAGCGGGCTGACCGGAACCGCGCCGATCTTCCGCGGTGCTGCTGACTTCGACCTCGAGCTCATCGAGGCCCGGACGCTGGACGGCCACACGCAAGAGCTCACTTATCGGCCCACGCTGCATCGGTGATGATCGCATGAGTGAATCGCCGGCGACCCGGGCTCCGGCCGTTGCGTCCGATACTGCGGCCACTTCTCCGCCACGCCCCCCGTCCGGCGGATTCCGAATGTTCCTGCAGGTGCTGGTCAACACCGCAGCGGCCAACATCACGACGAGCTTCCTGTGGTTCGCGCTCACCTTCTGGATCTATGCCGAGACCCGCAATGTGCTCGCCACCGGGCTCATCGGCGGCGCGTACATGTTCTTCGTCTCGGTGTTCAGCGTCTTCTTCGGCACTCTCGTCGACCGCTTCCGCAAGAAGGCCATCATGGTGTCGGCGACCGTCGCGGCGCTGGCGGTCTTCGTGGTCGATTCGGCGTTCTTCTTCGCGGTAGGCGGAGACCAGATCCTCGATCCCGCCATGCCGTGGTTCTGGATCTTCGCGATCGTCATGCTGGCCGGGGCCGTCGTCGCGCAACTGCGCAGTGTCGCACTGTCGACCACCGTCACGCTCCTGGTTCCCGACGAGCGCCGCGCGAAGGCGAACGGCCTGGTCGGCACTGCGCACGGAATCGGGATGCTGGTGACCAGCGTGTTCAGCGGCCTGTCGGTGGGATTCCTCGGAATGGGGTGGACGCTCGTGATCGGGGTGACGGCCCTCGCGGCCACGCTGATCCACCTGCTCCCGTTGCGGATACCCGAGCGCGAGATCGTGCGCACCGAGCAGCCGGGCGGCTGGGTCGACATCCGCGGGGGCTGGCGTGCCGTCCGCGCGGCGCCAGGGCTGCTGGCGCTCGTGCTCTTCACCGCACTCAACAACGTGTTCCTCGGCGTGGCGATGGCGGTCACCGATCCGTACGGCATCGATATCTTCGGTGTTCAGGCCTGGGGCGTGTGGTTCGCCGTCGCATCGACAGGATTCATCGTCGGCGGGGCCGTCATCGCAGCACGCGGACTCGGCACGAATCCGGTTCGCACGCTGCTGCTGGTCGCAGCGCTCATCGGGGCGGTGGGAGCGCTGTGCACCATCCGCGAATGGGGTTGGCTCTTCGTGGCCGGGTGGTGGGTGATCATGGCCCTGATTCCGGCCGTCGAGGCCGCCGAGCAGACCGTGATCCAACGCGTCGTCCCCTACGAGAGGCAGGGTCGCGTCTTCGGCTTCGCGATGATGTTCGAGGCCGCATCGGCCCCGATCATGGCGGTCTTGATCGCACCGCTGGCCCAGCTGTGGGTCATCCCGTATATGCGAACGGACGCCGGCCGACAGCAGTGGGAGTGGCTTGTCGGTGCGGGGGATTCGCGCGGCATCGCCCTGATCTTCCTGGGCGCCGGGGTGATCTGCACGATTCTGGCCCTCGCAGCCCTCGTCACGCCGCAGTACCGCCTGATCTCCGCGCAGTACCGGAAGACAGCGCCGTCCATCCATTGATGCCTCACGGTCGCCTGCCCGGGAACGGGAACGGCTTCCCTTTGTGACCCTCGTCCTCGATTCAGCGCCCGCTCTCGTGCTCGGTGATCCGCCAGTAGTAGCCGCTCGGGTCGAGCAGGCGGAAGTCCGTGAGGCCCCAAGGCCGGGGGGTCAAGTCCTCGTCGAGCGGCCATGCGGAGTCGAGGACTCTTGCCCGTGCCGCCTCGAGGTCGGCGACCTCGAGCACGAGCTCCACTCCGGTCGGAGGTCGTCTGCTCGCAGTGTCAGCCGGTGCACGGCGCGCGGCGCCGACGCGCACGCCGCCGAGCTGCAGCGAGACGTACTCCCACGCTGTCCCTCGCTCATCGCGCAGAAGGGTGAACCCGAGAACCCTGCAATAGAAGTCGACCGTCGCATCGAGGTCGTCCGGGAAGATCTCGATGCGTAGACCGGTCATGGGGGTTCATCTCCCTCGCTTTGCCGGCAGTCCGCTCGCTGCGGCCGATCTGCCCGGATCCTCCGAAACTAGCGGTACTTCGCCATCGTCAGCTGGTTCGTGCGGCGGTACCCCGCGAGCTTGCGTGGCCGAAGCGTCCGCTCGACGGCGATCGTGACCACCATGTCGGGCTCATAGGCGATGCGCATGCCGGCCTGCCGCAACGCCAGAGTCACGTCCAGGTCCTCGCTGATCGCGCCATCGCCACTGGTGACGACATTCCGGATGGCGGCCCACGCCGCACGCCGCACGGCCATGTTGTGGCCGTACATCACAGGTCCGCTGCCGATCATGACCTCGTGGACGGTGCGGAAGAGGCCGTACATCCCGCGCCCGACCACGCGGTCGTCGGTCGAGAGCTTGGTGAACCCTGCCGGTCCGGCGAGGCCGGCCAGCTCGGGATCAGACGCGAACGCGTGCCGGATCGCTCGTGCCCAGGCCGGGGTCACGAATGTGTCGGCGTCGATCCGGGCAATGACCTGCGAGGTCGCGGCGTCCATGCCGGTGTTGCGCGCGTACGTGATCCCCCTTCGGCGCTCGGTCACGACTTTCACACCGGCCCACGAGCTCGCAACCGCCTCCGTCTCGTCCGTCGAGTCGTTGTCGACGACGATGATCTCGTCGACGGGGTCGATCTGCTCAGCCAGAGCGCGCAGACATGCCCCGAGCATCCTCGCCTCGTCTCGAGCCGGGATGACGACGCTCAGGCTGAGCCGCTCACCGATCACGGGACCGACGCTACGCAGCGGACGCCCGGTTGGGAGACCGTTGACAGTGGCGGATGCGTCGAGTAGATCTCGCCGGTGAGCGTGGACGATCCGGTCAACGACCGCCGTCGAGCCGGTGCCCTTGCACCGCGTCGTACGTTCGCCGCAGCAGGTCGCCGACGCGGTCGATCTGGCCCTGCAGCAGCCGCACGACGAGGAAGTCGACGATCGCCATCTGTGCGAGCCGGCTCGACATCGCGCCGGTGCGGTAGCGCGACTCGCGCGCGCTCGTCACGAGCAGATGATCGGCAAGCTCCGAGAGGGGGGAGTCGGGGTAGTTCGTGATGGCGACGGTCGTGGCGCCGCGATCGCGCGCGAGACGGAGGATCTGATTCGCCTCGAGCGTCTGTCCGGAGTGCGAGACGGCGATGGCGAGGTCGCCAGGGCCAGTCAGTGCCGCCGAGGTGAGCGCGAGGTGGGCATCCGACCAGCAGAAGCTCGAGACGCCGATGCGGTGGAGCTTCAGGTGCAGATCCTGTGCGGTGAGCCCGCTCGACGCTGCGCCGAAGACTTCGATGCGGTTCGCGGTGCTGATCGCGCCGACGACGGCGTCGAGGGCGTCGAGGTCGAGGCTGCGGGCCGTCTCCTCGATGGCGCGCGCCTCCTGATACGCGACCTTGGTGACGACATCCAGCGCGGAATCGCCTGCGTCGATCTCTGCGTCGTCGACGCGGAACAGCTCACGCGCCGCCTGCTCCCGGCTGTGGGCCGCCGCGATCGCGATCCGGAACTCCTTGTAGCCGCCGAAGCCGACCGCACGGCAGAAGCGCGCGACCGACGTGGGGGAGGTATCGGCAAGCTCGGCCAGTCGTGTGATGGTCGACTCGACGACGATCGACGGTCGGTCGATCACCATCTGGGCGATGCGGTTCTCGGCTTTCGACAGCGACGGCATCCGCTGGCGCAGCGAGACGAAGACGTCGGTCATGGGTCCACTCCCAGCGCTGCAGCAGCATCGGCGACCCGGCATCGCATCGCCTGGATCGGCTCTGTCGAACCTCGCAGTGGATGTACCCGGTTGCTGACGAATACTACCGAGCGGCGACCGCCGGCCTCCGCTGCGACAGCCGTGCCCGTGAACCCGGTATGCCCGACGGCGGGGGAGCGCAGACCACGCATCCACTCCTCGTCGATGCGTGGCCCGAGCGCTTGGCGGTAGTCATCACCGGCGATCGCAGATGGCGTGGTCATCGCGCGCACGACGGCCGGGGCGAGTGCGCTCTCACCGGGGGGAAGGCGCAGCGCCTCGGCCAGTTTCAGCAGGTCCCGCGCGGTGCCGAACAGGCCCGCGTTGCCTGCCACGCCACCGAGCGCCCATGCCGTCTCGTCGTGCACTTCGCCGTGCACGAGCCCGCGTCCGGGCTGATGCTCCGTCGCGGCGACCCGGGCGTGCTGGTCCACGGCGGGGCGGTAGCCGGTGTCGTGCATTCCGAGTGGCTCGAGCACGTGCCGCTCAGCCAGGACGTCGAGGGATGCTGCGCCGAGCGTCTCGGCGGCAAGACCTGCCCAGATGTACCCGACGCAGGAGTAGCGGTGCGAGCGACCGGGCTCCTCGACCGGCCGAGCTCCGGCGCGGAAGCGCACTGAGCCGGGGTCCGGGGCGCGGTCGAGCCATTCGGCGGGGAAGCCGGCGGTGTGACTGAGCAGGTCCGCGACCGTGATCGCTTGCAGGCTCGCCTGACGGAACTCCGGCAGGAACTCGCCGACGGGGATCGACGGGTCGGCACCGCGCTCGTCGAGCAGCGTGAGCAGGGTCGCGGCGGTGACGAGCTTCGTGACCGAGGCGAGGTCGAATCGGGTCGTCGCGTCGACCGCGGCGCCGGGCTCCGCCGCAGGCTCGCCGGGTGCGTTCCACACCCGGGTCCTTCCCGCGGAATGCTCGACGGCGATCTCGCCGTCCACCGCGATCACGACGGCAGCCGCACCGTACACACCTCGGGATGCGCCCGATTCGAGGAGTTCGGCGACGCCGGTACGACGCCCACCCGGCTCAGCGGTCCCATCGAAATCGAGCATGTGGAAAAAATAACCGAACGACTTCACAATTGCGACAGTTTTGTCCATACTGGGTTCTCGACCGCCCGAAGACGTGAAGGACATACCCGGCCGATGCCCACGCAACCATCCTTGCTCGATCGCTCAGAAGGCGATGACCGCGTGCTGTCACCGACCGAGGCGCGCCTCGCGGCGTCGACCGATCTGGACGCGCTCGCCAGCGTCGAGGTGCTGCGGCTGCTCAACGCGCAGGACCGCGTGGCCGTCGACGCCGTCGACGCCGTGCTGCCGCAGCTCGCCCAGGTGGTCGACATCGCCGCCGAGCGTTTCCGCCGCGGCGGCGTCATCCACTACTTCGGAGCCGGGACGTCCGGCCGGCTGGGAGTTCTCGATGCCGCCGAACTCCTGCCGACGTTCAATCTCGAACCCGGCCGCGTCGTCGGTCATATCGCAGGGGGTGAACGAGCACTCGTCCATGCGGTCGAGGACGCCGAGGACTCGGATGCCGACGGCCGTGCAGACGCGGCGGGAATCGGCGCCGACGACGTCGCCATCGGTCTGGCGGCGAGCGGGAACACGCCGTACGTGGGCGGTGCCCTGGCGACCGCGCGAGCGGCCGGCGCCTACACGGTGCTGATCTCGAGCAACCCGCATGCCGCGCTCGCGCCACTGGCCGATTCGAACATCGTCCTGGAGACCGGAGCGGAAGTGCTCACCGGGTCGACGCGACTGAAGGCCGCCACCGCGGAGAAGCTCGTCCTCAACGGGTTCTCCACCGCGCTCATGGTCGCGGTCGGACGGACCTGGTCGAACCTCATGGTCTCGGTCGTCGCGACGAACGCCAAGCTCCGCCGCCGCACGGTGAGGATCCTCCAAGAGGCCGCCGGCCTCGACGAGGACGACGCCCGTGCGGTTCTCGCCGCCGCCGACGGCGAACTCAAGACCGCGATCGTCTCGGCGCTCGCCGGCACCGATGCGAGCGCGTCGCGCCGGCTGCTCGACGACCACGACGGATCCGTGCGCGCGGCGCTGGCCGCGGCATCCGATATCGACATCCACAGCACCGATGAATCACCACCGCAGTCCACCCACACCGAAGGAGAATCACAATGAGGCGACGTATCCTCACCACCGCCGCGCTCGTCGCCGGCTTCACCGTCGCGCTCAGCGCATGCGCGCCGAGTGCCAACAGCGGCGACCAGGAGGGGTCCGACGAAGAGGTCACCCTCAAGGTCTGGTCGTGGCGCACCGAAGACGTCGAGGCGTACAACAAGATCTTCGACGTGTTCGAAGAGGAGCACCCTGGCATCACGGTCGAGTTCGAGGCGTTCCAGAACACCGAGTACAACCAGATCCTCACCACCGGCCTCGCCGGTAGTGACGGGCCCGACGTGCCCATGGTGCGCGCGTACGGTCAGCTGCAGCCGAACATCGAGGCCGGGCAGCTCGAGCCGATCGACGGCGAGGTCGAAGGGCTCGACGACATCGCCGAAGGCGTCCTGGCCGGAGCCAAGGGCAAGGCCGACGGCAAGACGTATGCGGTGCCGCTGGCGACGCAGACCCTGCAGATGTTCTACAACAAGCAGATCTTCGAGGAGCAGGGTCTCGAAGTGCCCACGACGTGGGAGGAGTTCATCGACGTCAACGAGAAGCTCCTCGCCGCGGGCATCACGCCCATGGCCCTCGGTGCGAAGGACGACTGGATCCTGCCGATCTTCGCCGACATCATCGGCAGTGCCCGCTACGGCGGCTCGGAGTTCGAGCAGAGGGTGCTCTCGGGCGAGACCGACTTCACCGACCCCGACTACGTCGCGTCGCTGGAGCTGATCACCGATGTGCAGAAGTACCTGACGCCCGATGTGGTCGGTGTCAGCTACACCGACAGCCAGATCCAGTTCTCGTCGGGCCAGGCCGCCCAGTTCCCCGGCGGGTCGTTCGAGATCGCCACCTTCCGCAACCAGGCTCCGGAGCTGGAGCTGGGTTCGTATCAGGTGCCGCTCCCGGAAGGGGCCGTGCTCGACGCACCGGTGTCGCCGGCGTATGCCGACGGCAACTTCGCCGTCAACTCCAAGTCCGAGAACAAGGAAGCCGCGTTCGAGCTGCTGAACTGGCTCGCGACTCCCGAGTTCGGGCAGCTGGTGGCCGACGAGCTCAACCAGTTCTCGGCGATCCCCGGCGTGACCTACTCCGACGAGGTGATGCAGGAGGCGTGGGACAACTACGAGAAGGGCCAGGCCCCGTACCTGCTGCTGGTCGACTTCCGTTATGGTGAGCCGCTCGGAACCGCCGTCCTCGGCACCGAGATCCAGAAGATGTTCCTCGGCGAGGTCGACGCGGCAGGCGCCGCTGCGGCGTTGCAGGCCGGCATCTCGCAGTGGTTCACTCCTGGCGAGTGACCAGCCCGATCACACCCATCTAGGAGCCACGAAGACCATGTCCGCCATTGCCGTGCCGAAGGTGCGCGCCAAACGCGTCACCACAGGCGTGACCCTGTCGCGGCGGCGGGCATGGTCTTCGTCCTTCCCGCGCTCGTGCTGTTCGCGGTGTTCATCGCGTACCCGCTGCTCACCGCGCTCAGCTATTCGTTCTTCTCGTGGACAGGCATCGTCCGGGGTGACTTCGCCGGACTCGACAACTACTTGACGCTGTTCACGCAGCTGCCGTACAGCACCGACATCCCGAACGCGTTCGTCCACAACATCCTGCTGTTCGTCGGCGCGATGGTTTTCCAGAACACGATCGGACTGGCCCTCGCGACCCTGCTGCACCGGCAGCGCCGGTTCAAGCGGTTCTTCCAGACGATGTACACGCTTCCGTATCTCGTGTCGCCGCTGGTGATCGGATACCTCTGGTCGCTCATGCTGTCGCCGCTGTTCGGACCGTTGAACGCGGTGCTGCGGGCGGTCGGGCTGGACGCGCTGGCGCAGCCGTGGCTCGGTAACCCGCAGACCGCGATCTGGGTCGTCGTCATCGTCACCGCGTGGCAGTGGATCGGGTTCCCGGTCCTGCTGTACGGCGCCGCGCTCGGGGGCATCCCGGAAGAGATCGACGAGGCGGCATCACTCGACGGTGCGACGTCATGGCAGCGCTTCCGTACGATCACGCTGCCGATGCTCCTGCCCGCGATCGGCACGGTCAGCGTGCTGACCTTCATCGGCGCGATGGAGGCCTTCCCGATCCCGTACGCCCTCGGTGGGTCGCAGGGCAACCCGGCGGGTGCGACCGACGTGCTGAGCCTGCTGTTCTACCGCACCGCGTTCGAATCCGGATCGTCCAATGCGATCGGAACGAGCTCGGCGATCGCCACGCTGCTGTTCCTCTTCATCTTCGGCGTCTCGATCCTCATCACCGTGCTCCTTCGCCGCGTAGAACGGAATCTCGTCTGATGACCGCGACGCTCAGCCCGCCGCGATCCGGCACACCCACTGAGGACCGCCGCGCCGCTCCCCGTCGCGGGCGTCCCCGTGCCACTTTGGGCGGATTCGCGACGAGCGGCTTCCTGTGGCTGTACGCCGCGATCTCCATCGCGCCTCTGCTGCTCATGGTGTCGAATTCGCTCCGCACCTCGCAGGACATGGCGCAGCATCCGCTCGGTCTGCCGTTGCCCCCGAACTTCGCGAGCTATCCGAAGGCCTGGGTCACGGCATCCTTCGAGACGTACTTCTTCAACTCGATCTTCGTCACGGTCGCGTCGGTGCTCCTGTCGACGGCGGTCTCGCTCCTCGCGGCCTACGCGTTCGCGCGCACCCGGTCGAAGCTGTTCACGACGCTCGAGGGGCTGTTCCTCTCCGGTCTCATGCTTCCGGTCTACCTCGCGATCCTGCCGCTGTTCTTCCTGCTCGACTCCATCGGCATGATCTCGAACCTGTGGAGCCTGATCCTCGTCTACGCCGCGCTCGGCATCCCCTTCTCGACCTTCGTGCTGGCGAGCTTCTTCCGGCAGCTGCCGATCGAGCTCGATGAGGCGGCGCGGCTGGACGGAGCGGGTCCGTTCACGACGTTCTGGCGCGTTCACCTGCCGCTGGTCAAGCCGGCGATCGCGACGGTGATCGTGTTCCGGTTCGTGCCGGTGTGGAACGACTTCTTCTATCCGCTGATCCTGATCCGCGATCGTGACGCCTACACGCTGCCGGTCGGCATCACCCGGTTCTTCGGGGAGTATCAGACCGACTGGGCGACGCTCTTCGCGGGGCTGACCTTGGCGACGATCCCGCTCGTCGTGCTGTTCCTGTTCGCCACGAAGCAGATCGTGTCGGGGCTCACCGCCGGAATGAGCAAGTGAGCGTCGTCCTCGGAATCGACATCGGAGGCTCGGGCACGCGTGCAGTCCTGGCGGAGAGAACGGGGACGGATGCCACGGCCCTGACACTCGGGGGAGTCCTGACCGGCGACCCCATCGGCGTGACGGCGACGGGCAGCACGGTGCCTTCAGCCGCGCTCGCACTCGTGCGGCGGGTGGCTGAGGCGTGGCCCGATCGGATCCGCGAGCTGACCGGGATCGGCGTGGGCGCGACGGGGGTGGCGACCCTCGTCGAGCGGCCCGCGGACCTGGTCGACGCCCTCGCGGCCGAGGTCGCCGCGCTGACCGATCGCCGCGTGGGGGTCGCCGTCGCCATCGACGCGGTCACCGCCCATCTGGGTGCCCTCGACGGTGAGCCGGGTGCCATCGTCGCGCTCGGTACGGGAGCGATCGCGTTCGGCACGGACGGCGCGGACATCTGGCGCCGCGTGGACGGTTGGGGCCACCTCCTGGGAGATCGAGGCGGCGGAGCCTGGATCGGGATGCACGGACTGACGGCCGCGATGCGCGCGCACGATGGCGTGGATTCCACCGGCGAGGTGCTTCTCGACGCGGCCCGAGCGCGCTTCGGCGAGCCGCTCGCATGGCCCGCACAGCTCTACACGCGCGACGACCGGGCCGGCGTGCTCGCGTCCTTCGCGGCCGACGTCGCTCGCGCCGCTGAAGCGGGGGATGCCTGCGGCACCGAGATCATGACGCATGCCGGCCGGGAGGCCGCTCGCAGCGCCGTCGCCGCGCTCGACCCGCGGCTGCCAGCCGTCGTCGCGGCGACGGGTGGCGTGTTCCGTCCCGGCGAGACGCTCGCCCTCGCGTTCGAACGTGCGCTGACCGAGCTTCGGCCGGGCGTCGAGGTGCGCGCTCCCGCGGGCGACCCGTTGCTCGGCGCGGCGATTCTGGCCGAGCGCGTCGCGGCCGGGCGGATCGCGACGCACGCGCCGTACGTCTGGGTCGGCGGAACGCCCGGCGCGTGAGCCGGCGTCAGCTCGCGTCGGTCCTGACCTCGGTGCCCGCGGACGCCGCGCGCACCCGAGCGCGGCCCAGACCGGCGGCGGCAGCCCCCGCGGCGAGCAGGACCGCTGCGGTGAGGATGCCGCTCGGCGAGCCACCGCTCGCTGCGAGCTCCGAACGCCCTCCGGTGCCTGACGGAGACGCCGGGGAGGCGGGCAGCGCGACCGGCTCGCTCTCGGCGGCGCGGCCGAGTCCGACGGCATTCACCGCTGCGACGCGAAATCTGTAGGAAGCTCCGGAGGAGAGACCGGCCAGCGTCAGGTCGCGGGCATCGGCGGCCGCCTGACTGGACTGCACGACGGTGCCGTCGGACTGGATCGCGCTGACGACGAAGCCGGTGATCGGCTCCGTCGCTGCAGCGCCCGTGACGCCGCCGGTGTGGCTCTCGCCGTCTGCCCAACGCACGGTGACAGCGCCGCCGTCGGCGATGTGTGCGACGACGGATCCCGGTGTGGGCGGCAGGCCGGCCACCGGACCGATCACCACGCCCCCGCTGACGCTGTTGAAGCCGACGACGTGCTGCGTGTAGAAGTGGTTGCCGGCGTTGAAGATCGCATCGGCGGGATTCATGTTGGGCGCGATCGTGAACTGGCCGTAGCGGATCGGCAATGCGTCCGCCTGCGTCACCCCGGCGAACGGCTCCGTGGTGGGGGAGACCGACCATGCAACCGTGGCGCCGGTCTTCACCCAGCCCTCGAGCTGGATGCCGGAGCCCGGGATGGGTGGAGCCGTCGATGGATCGACGACGGGATCGAACTCGTCGCCGTGGATGATCCCCAGGGTCTGGCCCGTGTCCAGGACAGTGGTGTTGCAGTCCTGCGCGAACTGTGGGCCGGCTGTGATCGTCCAGCAGAGCATCGGGTCGAGAAAGACCCGCTGCCCATTCGGCTTCACCTCGGAGGCCTTCTGCGTGCGCTGGATGACCGTGTCCTGCGGGGCGGGCTCACCGATCGGGCCCAGTCGTACGTGCGGGCTCGACCCCGTGAAGTCGACGGTGAAGCCCTCGTCGAGGCGTCCCGGCATCTGGTCGATGGCCGTGTAGATCAGGTTGGCGTCCCCGCCGGGGTAGTGCTGGATTCCTGGACCGATGCCGAGGACGCCCCTGGTGCCGGTGCCGGCTCCCGGGCATGCCGTCGGGCATTCCGTGCCGTTGACGAACGCGACCTCGCGCTCGGTATCGACCCCCTGGATCGTCACCGTGGCATGGGCGAGGAACCCCCTCACGCTGGTGCCGTCGTAGTTCTCACCCGCGGGGATGTCGGTGTTGACCACCGGCGTCGCCGGGTTCTGGATGGCGCCGGGGTCGAGGACGAGTCCCGATGTGCCGGTGTCGACCGAGACGAAGATCGGGTCGCTCCCGTTGACGGAGATGTACGTGGCGGGCAGGAAACTCCCGCCCGTCTCGATCAGAACGACAGGGATGTCGAGATATTCGGGGATCGCGGCATCGTCGCCGGTCTCGGCAGCTGCGGATGGGGCGACGATGAAGAGCGACAAGCACGCCACGAGCACTCCCCAGACGGCGCCGCGCGCGCGCTCGATTCCGTGCATCCGCGATCTCCTCTCGCTCCCCGTTGCAGAGCGTAGCGGGCGCGCCGCCGACGCGTCGATGACCGATTTCCGCGGGGAGATGAACGCCTCAGGGCACGGACCGCTTCCGACCCATCCGAAGTCCAGCTCTCTCTTGACCTGCATCGCCTGCACCGCTACCGTGTCGTTGAATCCATTCAATTTAACGATTCAGAAGTGCCCTAGCCGACGACGTCAAGGAGCAGAGTGATGACACACGCGGGTTCGAAGGCCCAGACATCGAGAGAATCGGGATCCTCATCGCGGAGGCGCCTACAACGGGTGCTCGCAGTTGCGGCCTCGGTCGCAATGCTGGCGACTGCGGTTCCCGCGGTCGCGCAGGCCGCACAGAACGCGTCGATCACGCGGGACGGTGCCAGGGTGACGATGTGTGGTGACGAGTACTGCGCGACGCTCGAGACCGGTGACGGCGTCTTCGTCAGCAGCCTCGTCGTCGGGGGTGCCGAGATGCTCGAGGGCTCGAAGGGGCTCCGTACATCTGTCACGACTGCCGCCGGGGCGGTGACCTCGCGCGAGACGACTGGTGAGATCACCATCGAGGAGCAGCCCACATCGATCTCCGTCAGCTTCGGCACGTCGCTCGTCGACGAGACCTGGACGTTCGGCGTCGAGGATGCCGCTCTCACGCTCGACATCGAGCGGACCTTCAAGGCATGGACCGCCCTGACCGATCAGGGGACGCCGACGATCTCACTGGCATCGGATGCTGTCGACAACATCCGCTGGCCAGGTGACGGCGGCAACTTGCCGGTGGGCGGCGACCGGCTCGAGTCGTTCCAGACCGGATGGCTGGCGGCGGGTCAGCTCGCTGCTCCGAACATCCGGACGGCGAAGCGGCAGATGGACTACACGCTGCTGAGCGAATCCTCGAACACCGCGCTCTCGATCACCGGGACGACGAGCTACGACGATGTGCGAAACGGAAGGGCGACCGAAGTTCGTCGCTCCGGAGATGAGACGGAGTCGCTCGACGTGTCGGTCATCATGTCGTCTGGGGGACTCGGCTTCGCGGGCGGCAATCCCCTCGGCTACGCCGTGTCCACGACGAAGGACGGCTCGCCGATCTTCCTCCCCGTCGGCGCGAACGCCGGTCAGACCGACACGGTGAGCCTCACCTTCGCGCCGGCGAGTTTCGAGGACCACTACGACCTCGGTCAGCTTGCCGGCGTCAATGAGCGCGAGCTCAGCAGGGTCATCAATGACTACGCCCGGTGGATGATGCAGGACTACGACATGGGGGCGTCGACGGAACAGCCGCAGCTCCAGTCGGAGGTCCCGCCGCTGGAGATGCACTGGATCGGCGAAATGATCGAGGTCTTCGGTTCCGACGCGGCCATCGAGTCGTATAAGGAGGGGCTCCAGGACATCCACGATCACATGACCGAGGCATCCGGGCGCGTCTTCTGCTGCCACCCGGGGTGGGGACCTACCTGGGGGCACGATTATGGTGACCACATCCCTTCCTACGTTCTCGGGCTAGTCCAGGCTTATCGCCTGAGCGGCGACGCCGAATGGCTGGAGCCGCTCCGCGCCCGGGCGAACCTGAGCATCGACTACCTGCTCGCCAATTGGACGGATCCGCAGACGCATTTCGTGCGCAACGTGAATCCGAATGTGGGGGAGCCGGACTACGACAACGACTATTGGGAGTCGTCGACCGGCACGTTCAACGGCTACACGACCGCGCTGCTCTATGACGCACTGACCTCCTGGGCGCAGCTCGAAAGCGATGTCTTCGCCAGCGATGCTCGCGCGGCATCCCTGAGGGAGGTCGCCGGAACGATCAAGACGAACTACAACCGCGCAGCCGCGGACGGCGGGTTCTGGTCGGAGGCCAGCCACACGTTCCTCTATGGAACCGGGAATCAGGATGCGCTGTACCTGCCGGTGAACGCTGCGGTCCTGAAGACCGATATTGCGGATGCCGCACGAGAGCAGGCGATCGTCACAGCCATCCGCCAGCAGAACGAGGCCGGCAACTACGACCTCAATCCGATGAACGTCCAGGATCTGTACCTCGCCGACACCGTGTCGCGGACGGCAGGCAAGGGAGGTGAGAACGGGGGCTGGTACGGGATCCCGGAGGGCGACTTCTATGCCGGCCTTGCTCTCATCGATGACCCCAGCGTGCTGCAGACCGCGATCACGAGTTTCCTGACCCGCTATCAAGTCGATGGCTTCTACGGCTCGAGCACGTACGACAGGGCCGACCCGACTCTCAGAACGGGTGCCGCTCAGTTCTTCCCGCTCACGGCGCTGCCCGCGCGCGGCCTCTACCGCTACGGCTACGGCTTCCAACCGGGGCTTGACCGGCTCGTGCTCGCGCCTCACATCTCGGCGGCGATGCAAGGTAGTCGCGTCGACTACCGGTGGCGCGGGGTGGACATGTCCGTCGCCTACGATTCGATCCACGACTTCGGTCTGACGTTCGAGGAGCCCAGTCCCACGCCCGTCACCGTCGAGTGGGGGCATCAGGCTCCGGGCAGCACCGTGCAGGTGTCGGTCACCGGCCAGGGCTCGCTCGATCTGACGGTAGACGAGAACGGCACCGCCGCTGTCGAGCTGCCGGCCGGCATCGAGGGCAGCGTGGCTGCATCCTGTTCGACCTGTGTGGCCCCACCGCTGGCCGAGGCTCCGAGCGAGCGAGCGATCTCTCAGGTGGATGCGGCATCCGGAACAATGCGGGACGACCTCTACGGGCAGGTGGGAGTGCAGATCGCTGTCGGTCCCGCGCCGGTGGAAGTCTCGAGCCTCGGACGCTTCAAGGTGAGCGGGAATGCGGACATCCACCGTGTGAAACTGCTCGACGTCGATGGGGCGATCGTCGCCTCGGGCGTCGTCGACATGTCGCACGACGCGGACGCAGACGGATTCGTGACTGCGCGGCTCAGTGAGTCGGTGCTGCTCGAGCCCGGCATCTACTACGCCGTGAGCGTGGAGACCGTCGGGGGCGACTCATGGATGCAGGAGGCGACGGTCGGCGTGAGCGGTGAGGGGATCACGGTGCTCGGCGCTGTGACCGGCCGAAACCTCGACGTCGTACCGGGCGCACTCGGCAACGGCGCGACCATCGGGTACACCGTCGCCGGAGAGCCGCGGGCCTGGATCCAGGAGCTCGTCTCGCCTGAGAGTATGCGAGCCGCCTCCGGTGAGGAGATCGTGATCGACGCAACCGTGTTCGGGCAGGCGGAGAAACATATTCGAGGCACGGTGACCGTGTCGGGGCCCGAAGGGTGGGAGGCGGAAACGAAGCCGTTCAAGCTGAAGCCGAAGGGCGACGTCGTCTCCGAGACGGTCTCGACGACGGTCAAGGTCCCCGATGCCGCCAGCACAGGGGTCTACTCGCTCACGGTCACCGCGACCACGGACGACGGACTGGTATCGGAGCGGGAGGTCGTCGTCTCGGTATCGAACATCCTGTTCGACTTCGACGACGGGACCACTCAGGGATGGCAAGCCGGTGACGGAGTGACCGAGATGCGGGCGGTCACGACGACGGCGAACGGTCCGGGATCTCCATATGCGGGTTCACACGCGCTCGAGTTCTTCGGGCGTGGGATGACGGGGCCCGACCCGAGGACCATCTCGGTCGTCCTCGACGAACCCATCGACCTCACGAATGCGACAGAGCTCTATGCGTTCGTCAACAGCTACGGTGCGTGGCCGCACACGCCGGACAGTTACCAGGCCACGATCACGTTGCACAGCGGCTCCGAGAGCATCTCGCAGACGACCGACTACGACGCGAATACGTGGAATCGAGCGGCGGTGGACGTATCGGGCTGGGAGTACAGGAACGCGATCACAGCCATCGACGTGACGTATGTGGTCAATGTGGACGCCCAGGGGTACAGTCTCGGCTTCGATCTCGACTCGGTCGGATTCGACCTCTCGGGAGCGCCAGCGAGTCCCGCCCGCACGGAGTCAGCGGGCTGATCCCGCCGGCGGACAGGGTGGAGGCGGCCGAACGCCGTCTCCACCCTTCCTTGCTTCACCCGGAGCTTGACGTGGACGCTCTCGTGACGATCTCGGGTTCGAACAGCACATGCTGGTGCTCATGCTCGTCGCCCGAGGCGAGTTCAGCGAGCAGCATCGCTGCCGCCTGGGCGCCCATCTCGCGGCTCGGCTGCCGGATGGAGGTCAGCGGGACCGCTGCACTCGCCGCGTACTGGATGTCGTCGTAGCCCATCAGGGCGAGATCATCCGGTACGCGCACACCTGCGGCGAACATCGCCTGCAGCACGCCGAGCGCGAGAAGATCATTCGCTGCGAACACGCCGGTCGGCCGCTCGTCGGGTGGGAGGGCCAGGATCTGTTCACCGACGTGGCGCCCGGCCTCGACGCTGAACGAGTCGGCATCGAACACCGCGAGCTGGGCATCCGCCACGCCCGCAATGGCCGCCCGTACGCCATCGTGTCGCGCTTGCACTTGACGGATCCTGGCCGGCCCACGGACGAACGCCACCCGCCGGCGTCCGGTGTCCAGCAGATGTGCCATGCCCATCCGGCCGCCGGCGAAGTCGTTCACCGCAAGCGAGCAGAACTCCGGGGCCGCGGTCGCTTCATCGAGCAGAACGGCACGGGCGCCCCTGGCGCGCAACTCACGCATCTGCCTCTGCACATCGCCCGTGGGGGCGACGATGACACCGGCGACCCGCTGCTCCACGAAGAGGTCAAGGTAGTCCGACTCTCTGCCGGCATCCTCCTCCGTGTTGCCGAGGAGCACCGCATAGCCGGCTGTCGTCGCGACGTTCTCCGCGCCCTTGATGAAATCCGTGAAGAACGGATTCCCGATGTCCAGGACCAGGAGGCCGATCGAGCGGCTCCGACCGACTCGAAGGTTCCTTGCAGCGATATTGGGTACGTATCCGAGCGCGTCGATGGCTTGCTGGACCCGCGCCGACGTCGCAGGGGCGAGGACGTCAGGCCGGTTGAGGTAGTTCGAAACGGTCCCGACCGAGACCCCAGCCGCGGCAGCGACTTCGGAGATCCCGACCTCTGCCGGCGGCCGGCGCGACGGGCGCGGCCTTTCGCTGCGCCTCACGTAATTCAGGGCGTCGACGGCCTCCTGAATTCGCAGCGCCGTGGGCGGTGCCACCCGATCGGGGCGGTTGTAGAAGTTCGATACCGTTGCCACGGACACACCCGCCGCAGCCGCGACGTCGACCAGTCGCGGGATGTCGTCCGATGCGGAAGCGGTGTCGAGCCCATCGCCGGCGGTCATGTCGCCGCTGCCCATGGGTGCGGTACCGCCGTCCTGCTCACGTCCATATCGTGCCACACCGTTCACGCGGCGTCGGCGGTCGGACTTGACGGGGGCGGTATCGCTCCATACGATTCTGGTGTTGAATTGAATGCATTCAATCGCACCGACGGCAACATGGTCGAGCGGACTCTCACCGACGAAGATGAGGAACCATGAAGAAGACAACGATCGGCGGGCTCGGCCTTGGGCTCGCCCTGTCGCTTTCGCTGGCCGGATGCGCCGGACAGACGGCGCCCACGGCCGACTCCATCGAGGTCGGCCCGGCCACGGGGACCCTGTCCTACGAATCCTGGACGCCGACAGAAGCGACGTTCGACACCATCATCGAGGGCTTCACCGCCGAGAACCCTGATGTCGAGCTGACGGGCACGCTCGCGCCGCTCGAGGATTATCAGACCTCGCTGCAGACACAGCTGCGCAGCGGGTCCGGGCCCGACGTCTTCGTCGTGAGCCCGGGTGCCATGTACAACCAGTACCGCGAGTACTTCGAGCCGCTGGACGCCTATGCGGAGGCATTCGACGGCGAAGACTGGGCAGACATCTTCAATCAGGACGCACTCGATCGTGCGCAGACGGATGGAGCGACCTTCGGACTCCCCGTCGGTTACGGGGTTGCGGGATTCCTTTGGGTGAACAAGACGCTTCTCGCTGAAGCGGGTGTCGAGGTTCCGACAACCTACGACGAACTCGTTGCCGCGTCTGAGGAGCTCAAGGCGGCCGGGATCCAGCCGATCGCGCTGGGAGGCAAGGATGCGTGGATGAACATCGACTACTTCCTCGCCATCGCAGCCTCGATCGACAAGGACGCCCTGTACGCGGCACTCGAGGGGGAGGGTGAATGGACGGACCCGGCTCTCGTCGAGGCGTTCGAGATCTGGTCGGGACTGTTCACCGACGGCGTCGTGCAGGACGGCGCGATCGGTGCAGCGACTTACTCTGACACGTACGACCTGTTCACAGAGGGCAAGGCGGCGTTCTTCGCCAACGGCAGCTGGAATCTGGACATGTACGTGAACTCGCTCGATCGGATCGCCGCCTACGACATCGACGCCATCGCGATGCCCCTTCCTGGTGTGGATGGCGGCGCGCCCATCACGGGCGATGTCAGCGGGATCGTCGTGGTCAACAAAGCCAGCAAGAACAAGGGCGCTGCTTATCAGCTCGCGTCCTACATGAGCCGCGGTGAGGGCGCGCAGGTGCTGCTCGACGCCTTCCTCGACTTCCCTGTCACGAACGACGGCAAGACACCGACGACAGCGCCGGAGGAATCGCAGACGGCGCGCGCATCCATCGAGACGCTCATTGAGACGAAGCTCGCCGGCTACCGTCAGGTGCCGCTCGCCTCCGTCTCCGAAGCGCTCAGCGCCGCGCTCGCGGGCGTGGCCACCGGTGATGTCACAGGCGAGGAGGCAGCCCAGCGGGTCCAGGACGCGGCCGACAACGGGTGATGAAACCCCGTCGTCCTCCGAACGCTCCTACCTAGGGTCTCCAAATGACTGCAGCGACACAGGCGCGGCGGCGCAACACGCCGCCGGCATCGACGCCTCCGGCCGCACCCCGTACCCGGTCGTCGGGACGCACGCGCGGACGCGGGAGTGATGAGGCGGGCTGGCGCCGTGGCTGGCTGGGGCCGGTCATGGTGCTCCCCGCGCTCTTGATCTTCGGGATCTACATCGCATGGCCGGTCATCAGCAACGTCTACACGAGCTTTCTCGGCAACTCGGAGCTCGACTCGACGCTGCGCTTCGTGGGTCTGGAGAATTACGAGTGGATGGCGAGCACCCGCTCAAGCCAACTGGCATTCCGGAACGTTGCGCTCTTCGCTGCGCTCACGATCCCCGTCCAGATGCTGCTGGGTCTCGTCTTCGCCGTAGCGCTCGAGGGTCGAGGGCCGCTGAGAGCGCTCATGCGCACGCTGCTGTTCCTGCCAGTGGTGCTGACGCCCGTCGTCGTCGGGTACCTCTATGCCGACCTGCTCGAGACTTCGAGCGGCCCGGTGAACACCGCACTACGCCAAGCCGGACTCGGAGGGCTCACACAGGCATGGCTTGGAGATCCAGCCTTGGTACTCGCCGTCATCGCTTGCGTGAACGTGTGGATGTGGACCGGATTTAGCATGGCCATATATCAGGCGGCGCTGACGTCCCTCGATGAGGAGGTCCTGGAGGCCGCAGCGCTCGACGGTGCGTCCCGCGCCCAGACGTTCTGGCGGATCATCGTGCCGCTGCTTCGCCCGGCGCACTACTCGTTGCTCATCCTGGGGGTCATCGGAACGTTGAAGATGTTCGATCTCGTGTACGTCTTGAGCGGCGGCGGGCCGGACTATGCGAGCGAGATGCCGACCACGCTGCTCTTCAGCACGCTCCTTGACGGACGCGACGGACGCGCCGCCGCAATAGGCACGGTCGTCTTCCTCCTCGCGATGATCATCACCGCCATCCAACTGCGCCAGTACGCGAAGGGCAGCAAGTGATCCGGTCAGGCGGGCGTAGCGCCCTTGTCATCATGCTCGCGGTCACGATCCTCTGGATGCTGCCGCTCTACCGCCTGGCGACGGTCTCACTCGAGGGGGAGGGCCTCGGCAACTACGCCGATGTGCTCGCACAGGAGGGACTCGGCCGCTACCTGCTGAACAGCGCGATCGTCACTTCCTGCACCGTCGCGGCCGTGCTCGCGCTCGCCTCCATCGCGGCTTTCGCTTTCAGCAAGCTTCGATTCCGGGGGCGCGGACTTCTGTACGCGTTGTTGCTGAGTGCGATGATGATGCCGGTTGCGGCGATCCTGGTTCCGTTGAGCGACATCCAGCGCGTATTCGGACTGACCAACACGTATCCAGGCTTGATCCTTCCCTACACCGCTCTGGCACTGCCGTTCGCGCTCGTGTTGCTGAAGAACGCCTACGACGCGCTCCCCGACCAACTGCTGGAAGCCGCCGTCGTCGACGGTGCGGGTGCCTGGCGCGCTTTCACGCGCGTGCTGCTGCCGTTGACCGCGCCGACCCTGGCGATGGTCGGAATCTGGACGTTCCTCAGCTCGTGGAACGAGTTCCTGCTTGCGCTGCTGTTCATGTCGGCGCCCGAGATGCGGACGATCACTGTGGTGCCGGCGAGCTTCCAGCTCTCGTTCTTCGTGGACGTGCCGAAGATCTTCGCCGCTCTGGTGCTGATCCAATTGCCTGTGGTGCTGCTCTATGCGGCGTTCCAGCGCAACTTCCAGCGGGGCCTTACGGCTGGAGCAGTGAAGTGACGCGTGATGCGCCGCGCCAGAAGATCTGCTTCCTGTTGCGCGTGGATCCGGACCGGATAGGCGACTACTTGGAAGGACACGAGACCGTGTGGCCGGCGATGCTCGAGGCCCTCCGCGACAGCGGCTATCGCAACTATTCGATCTTCGTAGACGAATCCGGACTCATCGTCGGATACCTCGAGACGGACGACTTCGAGGCGACCCTGGCGGCGATGTCGGCGACAGAGGTCAATGCAGCGTGGGGACGGCATATCGGGGACATGTTCCTCCCGGTCGATGACGCACGACCCGTGGGGCGGGTCGTGCCGCTTCGCCAGGCGTTCGACCTCGACTCCGCCCTCGATTCGGTGACGACGTGAGCGCCGTGCGCATCGCGATCCTCGGCAATCCGTCGCAGCCGGATGTCGAGTGGTCCTCTGAGAACCTCCGCTGGCTGGCCGCTGCAGGATTCACGGCGGTCCAGCTCAACATCGCTTGGTCCTATCGCCCCGGCGACGAGGCGCTCAACCTCGAGGACGTCGCTCTCGTGCCCGGCTCACCGGAGCCTCTCTCAGCCTCGGGGCCGGACTCGCTTGCGCGTAGGCGCAGCGAGTTGCGTGCGCGCAGCGCCGCGGCGAAGGCCGCGGGGCTGCGCACCCTGTTCCACTTCGGCGCGCCGTTCCAAGGGCGTGTCGGATTCGAGGGTGGCGTGCTTCCCCAGTGCATCCGAGACCCTGCCACAGGTGAGCGCTACGCCGACGCCATCCGTCGCTTCGGCGCCGACTTCCCCGACGTCGACGATCTCCTCGTCTACACGTACGACCAGGACGCATGGCTGTGCAGCGAATTTGATGGGTGTGAGAGGTGCGCCGGAATACCGCTGCACGACCGCCTGCCTCCCTTCCTCTCCGCCCTGGCGCGAGCGTGGGGCGCGGTACGCCCATCCGGGCGTGTCTGGTGGGAGCCGTGGGAACTCTCGGCGGGCCAGACGCTGGCGGTCATCCCGCACCTCGACCCAGCCATGGGCCTCATGCTGCACAGCAGCATCGGGGAGGTCGTCTCGACGATCGCCGGCGATCGGTTCGTTCGGAATGCTGCGGCACTCGCACGTGAACGGTCGATTCCCGTCGTCGCGGAGGTCTTCCTCTCATCGGCCAATGAGGAGGTCGAGCCGTTCCGTCGCCTTCCCGTGCCGCTCGTGACGCTCCGGCAGCTTCGAGACGTCGAGCGGGTCCGGGGCGTCGTCGGCGTCAAAGAGTATTTCGGCGTGGTGCCAACCCGATTCGACGTCAACATGGCCGCTGCCGCAGCGTACTTCGAGGACCCACTGATACCCGAGGCGGCGGCGCTGGAGTCGATCGCAGCCGGGTGGGATGCTCCCTGGCTCGTGGAATTCTGGACGCGCGCGTCGACCGCCTATGAGCTCTATCCGTGGGATTCGTCGTGGTTCGCGCGACAACTCGGACGCAGCCAGCCCAGCCACGAACTCTCCGCAGCGACAGTGCGAGGTGCACAGTCGAAGGCATCGGAGTGGGATACCCCTGCCTGGCGGTCAACCCGCGGGTCGACGTTCATGCGGCTAACGAATGAGGAACCCCATCCCTGGCTGCTCGAGGATGTGGGGTTGCGGTTCGCCACCGCTGCGGCAGAGATGGAGACTGCGCTCGCGGCCTTCGACCGCTGGTTCGTCGACCGAGGCGATGAGGCGTCGGCGGAGCTGCGTACCCAGCGCTCTGAGGCCGAAGCGTTCGTCACGCGCGCGGATGCCTACGCGCACCATGTCCGATCGACGAACCTGGCCGCGCTGATCCGTGCGTCCCCTGAACGGCGGGCGGATCTGGCCGTGGAGCTGCGCGGCGTGATGCAGGCGGACCGGGACAATCAGCTGCGCGAGCTCGCGCGCCGTTCGGCTGCGACGCTCGCGCAGGCGCCTCCCCGTCCACTCCAGGTCGCAGAACGGTGGGTCGTGCCGGACCGGGTCGACACTGCCGACATCGACGCGGCGCTCGCCTTGCTGGAGCAGGATCTCGATGCGTTCCTCGAGCGGTACTTCCTTCCCGGCCCCGACGCGGCGCGGGCGGGCCAGTTCAGTCTCACTTCCCGCTGATACCACGATCTGAACCCCGCGCGACCCAAAGTGCAACCGCCAGGTTGTGCGGAATCAGGACACGGCCGTCGAGACCCGCTCGACGATGCGGAACGGGGCCTTGATGAGTTCGGGAGAACGCTCTTCCGACTGGCGACCGATGCGGTCCAGCAGCAGCCGGACCGCGGTCTGGGCGATGAACTCGCGCCCGGGGTTCACGCTCGTCATGGTGGGCGCGGAATAGCGCGTCTCTTCGACGTCGTCGAATCCGATCACCAGCATGTCGCGGGGGATGTCGAATCCCCGCACCTGAAGCTCGTGCATGGCGCCGAGGCCGAGTGTGTCGTTGAAGGCGAAGATCGCATCGGGTCTGATGCCGCGATCGAGCACCGCGGCCATCGCCTGAGCGCCGGTCGACCGGTGCCACAGCTGTGCCTCGCCGTAGAGGGCAGGATCATCGGGCACGCCCGCGGCGGAGAGCGCCTGACGGTAGCCCTCGAGCCGCAGAGCGGCAGAGCCCACCTTCTCCTCCGGGTGTACGCCGATCGCGGCGATCCGCGTGCGCCCGAGGCTGAGGAGGTATGTCGTGGCAGCGCGTGCGGCCTCGACGTTCTGCATCGTGACGTGGTCGAACCGCGGGCTGAATATCCGCTCGCCCAGCAGAACCAGGGGCGCCTCCCCGGGAAGAAGATGCTCGTCCTCGGGGCCGAGCGCCAGCGGGCTGTAGAGCAGTCCGTCCGTGGTGTGCCGGCGGGGTCCACGCAGTGCATCGAGCTCGCCGTCCCGGTCGCCGCGCGTGCGCTCGATGACGACGGTGAGGCCGGAGGCATGACCGGCGTCCATGATGGCGTCCGCAAGCTCGGCGAAGTAGGGCAGTGACAGTTCGGGGAGGGCGAGGCCGATGACGCCGGTCGCCCCGCGACGCAGGTTCCGCGCCGAGACGTTCATCTTGTAGTTCAGCTCGCGGAGAGCCTCCTCGACGCGCAGCCGCGTCTCTTCGCGGATGAAGGGGTAGCCGTTGATGACGTTCGAGACGGTCTTCGCCGACACGCCGGCTCGCTCCGCGACGTCCTGCATCGTCGGTGTCACCCCTGTGCCCTCCCATCGCGTGTTCTCGGCCAGCACCCTCGCGGCCTCTCACGCATTCTTCATCGATGTAGGAACACTGTCAAGTGACTCTTGACCCGTGTGCAGATGGTGAGATACCGTGCTGCTTGTTCATCGATGAAGAAGATCTACCGGCTCCGCGACAGAGAAGGATCGGAATTTCGCCAATCCACGCCTGCCGCGCCCACGAACCTGACGAAGAATGCCCACCTGCGAGGAACGCCGAAGGACATTCTTCTACATCGATGAAATGAACTGACTTCGCACGCGTCGCCCGGACGCAGACGGAGATGGATCGCTATCAAGGAGGATCAGCATGATCAGCACACACAGCAGGAAGCTGGCGGGCGCCGCGCTCGTCGGCGCTGCCGCGCTCGCAATCACGGCGTGCAGCGCCGGCGGCGGAGACGCCGGGGATGACGGAGACGGTCCGGTCACGGTGAACGTGTGGCACGGCTTCACCGAGGCGGACGGCACCGTCGTCCAGGAGATCGCCGACGAGTTCAACGCTTCGCAGGATGACTACGAGGTCGCCATCGAGGTCAACCCGTGGAACGTCATCACCGACAAGCTCCTTCCCGCGGTCTCGTCGGGGAACGGTCCGGATGTCGTCGTCCAAGGCGTCGACTCCGGTCAGGGTTACGTCGAGCAGGGCGTCTTCCAGTCGATGCAGGGCTTCTACGACGACGCCGAGAACGAGACCGACACGTACTACCAGCACGTCGTCGACTACAGCGTGTACGACGGTGAGGCGTATGCGGTTCCGATGGGTTACGCACCCTTCGCGGTCTGGTACAACACCGCGATGTTCGAGGCGGCGGGCGTCACCGAGATGCCCCAGACCTGGGACGAGTGGATCGATCTGGCGGAGCAGCTCACGGTCGATGAGAACGGCGACGGCACTCCGGAGATCTACGGACTGTCGGTCGCCGACAAGGAGACGACGTTCATTCCCACCTGGCTCGAGGCCGGCGGGGGCGAGGTCTACCAAGACGGGGAGGTCACGCTCGACACGGAGCAGAACGTCGAGACGCTGCAGTGGTGGCGTGATGCCTATACGCGCAACTGGGGTCCGACGAACGTCTCGCTCGCGGAGTCTGTCGACATCTTCAAGGCCGGAAAGGCCGCGATGGTCGTGATCGGCCCCTGGATGATCGGCATCGCCGACAGCGTCGACCTCGAAGTCGGCGTCTTCGAAGTGCCGGCGGGTCCCGAGAAGGTCGCCGCGCAGGCGGCGGCGAACTACTGGTGGCTCACGTCCCAAGCGGACGACGAGGCGACGGCGGGCGCATATGCCTTCCTGCGCTACTTCAACTCGCACGATGCACAGGTGAAGTGGGCGCTCGAGGCGAATTACCCGCCCAACCGCACCGACATCACGTCCGAGGAACTCGCTGAGAACCCTTACGTCGAGACGATGCAGGCGTTCACCGAGAACACTTACGTCCGCCTCGCGGGATTGCCCGGGGGAGTCACGGACGTCAACGCCGAACTGGACACACTCTCCATCCACATCACGCAGGGGACAGGTGGTGAGGTGGCGACGCTCGTCGGCGAGACCGACGCCGCGCTGACCGACATCCTTTCCGAGTTCGAATGAGCTCGCGGCCGGTGGCTGCGCCCGTGGCCACCGGCCCGCATCCTCCCAGGAGCACCCCATGACGACGACATCCGCACCGCGACGGCGCTACCGGCCGCCGCGACAGCTCGTCGGGAACAGCCGGGCGATCCAACGGCGGGAGCTGAGGCTCACCGGCAAGTCGCTTCTCTTCCTCGCGCCCGCGCTGCTGATCATCGCCGCGTTCGTCTTCATCCCGGCCTTCACCGCGCTGTGGACGTCTCTGACCGATGCGAGCGGGTTCGGCGAGGCGAACTGGGTCGGCCTGGACAATTACGTCGAGGCGTTCACCAGCCCGGAAGTGCTGCGAGCCATCCTCAACACCGTTCTCTACGCCGCCATGTACGGGCCGGCAGTGATCGTCGTCGGACTCGCGGCCGCGCTGCTGCTCAATCGCACCGACATCCCGTTCCGCGCCTTCTTCCGGACGGTCATCTTCCTGCCCTTCGTCATCTCGATGGCGGTGGCCTCCCTCGCCTGGAACTTCCTCCTCGATCCCAACCTGGGGCTCATCCCGTACTGGCTCAGCCAGATCGGGATCCAGATGGAGGACGTCTTCGCATCCACCACGTGGGCCCTTCCCGCTGTCACCGCGGTGGCGGTGTGGAAGAACTTCGGCTACTTCATGGTCATCTTCCTCGCCGGCCTGCAGGGCATCTCGGCGCACCTCTACGAGGCGGCGAAGCTCGATGGCGCGGGGCCATGGCGCTCGTTCCGGGCGGTCACTCTGCCAGGCCTGCGCGGCACGATGACGTTCGTCATCATCTTCGCGATCATCGGCGCCTTCCAGGCGTTCGACCAGATCTACATCATGACCCAGGGCGGTCCCGATCACGCGACGGAGACGATCGTCTACCGCATCTACACCGACGGATTCCGCGACTTCAAGCTGGGCTTCGCGTCCGCGCTGTCGTACATCCTCCTGGCCATCACGCTCGTGCTCGGACTCATCCAGCTGAGGATCGGCGCCAAGCAGGAGAAGGAGCTGGAATGACCACGACACTCAGCGACGGCGCTGCACTCACCCTCACCGAGGCCGTCACGACCTCCGGGCGTCACCGGCGACCGAGCGTCGGGCGTGCGTCGATTCTCAGCCGCGGCGGTGCGCTCGTCGGCCTGATCATCCTCACTCTCGTCACTGCATTCCCGGTGGTCGTGGTCACGCTGGCGGCATTCTCGCCCGAAGCGGAGGTGAACTCGTGGCCGCCGACGCTCGTCCCCTCGACGTTCACCCTCGAGAACTTCGCCGATCTCTCGTCGCGCATTCCGGTCCTGCAGCAGTCGTGGAACTCGCTCGTGTTCTCGGGCGCGGTCACGCTCTGCTCGCTCGCGTTCAACGCCCTCGCCGCCTATGCGCTGGCGCGCATGGAGTTCCGCGGGCGCACCGCGCTCTTCACCGTCCTCGTGGCGACGATGATGATCCCGTTCCAGGCGCTGCTCGTACCGATCTACCAGCTCGTGGCCGACCTCGGCTGGGTGAACTCGTTCCTCGGGCTCGTGGTCCCGCGTGCCGCCGACGTCGCCGGCATATTCCTCCTGCGTCAGTTCTTCATCACGCTGCCGCGCGACCTGGACTCGGCGGCACGGCTCGACGGTGCGGGCGAGTTCCGCATCTTCTGGTCCGTCATCCTGCCCAACGCCAAGCCTGCGCTGCTGACGATGGCGCTGTTCCACTTCGTGGGCAACTGGAACGACCTGCTGTGGCCGCTCATCATGACGAGCGACTCGTCAGTCCGTCCGTTGACTGCTGGCCTCGCACTGCTGACGGGGTCGGCGACCGGCGCGGCGCCCTACAGCGTGATGATGGCGGGCGCGCTGGTCGCGATCCTCCCGCTCGTCCTCCTCTACATCGTCATCCAGAAATGGTTCATCGAGGGTGTCGCCCTCACCGGAATGAAGGGTTGACCACGACCGTGAAGTGGTATCAGGACGGAACACTGCACTTCGGTCTCGGGATCGAAGACACCTTCGTTCCTCAGACGCGAGCCGGCGAGCGCGCGCTCGATGAGTACGAGCTGACCGAGCACTACGAGAACTGGCACGGAGATCTGCAGCTCGCCTCCGACGTCGGCGCGCAGTTCATCCGGTGGGGCATCCCGTGGCACCGTGTGAACCCGGCTCCGGGAGAGTGGGACTGGGAATGGGTCGACCGCGTCCTCGGCCGCTTCGATGAGCTCGGCATCCGCCCCATCATCGACCTGCTCCACTACGGCACTCCGCTGTGGATGCAATCCGAGTTCGCGCACCCCGATTTCGCGCGGCACTTCGCCGACTACGCAGTCGCGTGCGCCGAGCGGTACCGCGACCGGGTGACCGATTACACCCCGGTGAACGAGCCGATGATCCATGCGCGTTTCTCCGGTGACGTGGCCTACTGGCCTCCCTACCTGTCAGGCGAGCGGGGCTACAACACGATCGCGCTCGCGCTCGCCGAGGGCTTCGTGCGGGCGCAGCGCGGAATCGCCGAGGTGCTCGGCGAACGCGCGACGTTCGTCCACGTCGATGCGACGGCACGGTTCGCCGGCGACGTGGACGGTCAGCATCGCCCGCTCGTCGCCCTGCAGCGCGCGCAGTCGTTCCTCGTGGAGGATCTGGTGACGGGTGGGGTGGATGAGCGGCACGACATGCTCGGCAGTCTCCGGGCGTCGGGGGTGACCGACGACACCCTCGCCTGGTTCGCCTCGCATGCCGTGAAACCCGACGTCATGGGGGTCAATTACTACCCGCGGCACTCGACGCAGCTCATGGAGGAAGGCATCGTGCACGCCGGCGGGTTCGTCGACCCGTGGCCCACTCAAGACGACGGCGTCGCGGGACTCGAAGAGCTTCTGCGCACGTACGCCCACCGCTACGGCGCGCCGGTCATGCTCACCGAGACATGCGTGACGGCGTCCGTGGAGGAGCGCATCGCGTGGCTCGATGCCTCGGTCGCGAGCGTGCGTGGGCTGCGCGAGGGAGGACTCGATGTCGTGGGCTACACCTGGTGGCCTCTGTTCGACATGTACGAGTGGACATATCGCCACGCCGACACGCCACGCTCGGAGTCTCTGCTGACGATGGGCCTTTTCGACCTCGTCGAGTCCTCGCAGGGACTCCTGCGTCGCAAGAACCCCGTTGCCGATCGCTTCCGGCAAGTGGCGACGGATGCCGCGGCCAACGCTCCGATCTCCAGGACCGGGGCCGCCCGGTGACCGCGTCGGCTGAGGCGGAGCCGTACGCGGCGTACCTCTTCGCCCACTTCGTCGGCGAGGACGGACCCGATGCCGAGCAGGTGCACTTCGCGGTGAGTCGCGGCGAGACGCTCACGGAGTGGGACCTTCTCGCCGGTGGCGCGCCCGTGCTGCGCTCGCAGGTCGGCACTGGCGGGGTCCGCGACCCCTTCCTGCTGCGGCTGCGCGACGGCCGCGGATTCGTGCTCCTCGCGACGGACCTGCAGGTCTACGGCATCGGTCACTTCCGCGATGCGCAGGAGCACGGCAGCAGCTCGCTCCTGATCTGGGAGTCGGAGGATCTCGTGACGTGGGAGGGTCCGCGGCGCATCGAGGCCATCTCACCGGACCGTGCGGGGAACGCGTGGGCGCCTGAGGCCGTGTGGTGCGACGAGGCTCAGACGTACGCGGTCTACTGGGCCTCCAACCTCTACGACGAATCGGTTGCCGAGCGGCGCAGCACCGACAGCTACAACCGCATGATGATCGCCACCACCCACGATTTCGTGACCTTCAGCGAACCCGGCGTCTGGGTCGATGTCCGCCGCGGACCCGGTTACGGGACGATCGACTCGACGGTCGTCCGGCACGGCGGCACGTACTACCGCTTCACCAAGGACGAGCAGCCCGAGATCATGCAGGTCTTCCAGGAGCGAAGTCCCGAGCTGCTCCGCGAGACGACGGATGCGGCGGGGTCGGCGTGGGCACTCGTGGCCGAACGGATCGGGTCGGAGCATGTGAGCCACGGCGAAGGGCCGATCGTGGTGCGGTCCCTCGTCGATGATCGCTGGTTCCTGCTGCTGGACTGGCCGCCGTACGGGGGAGGCGAAGGCTACGTCCTCTTCGAGACCGATGACCTCGACTCCGGGCGCTGGACGCCCGCCGACCGGCTTCCGCCGCGCTTCCGGCATGGCTCGATCATCCCGATCACGGCGGCCGAGCGCGAGCGTCTGCGTGCGGGCTTCCCACCCGGCGTCCCCGCCGAAGCCGCGGCGCGCAGCGGGGCGATGTGATGATGACGCATGCCGGCCATGATGCCTTCACCGTCGTGCTCCACGGCGGACCGGGGGAGACAGGTCCGCTGTACACGCGGCTGCTCGCCACCGACCCGGTCGGCCCGCACGGCGGCGCGCTGCTGCTGACTGCCGAGGTCTACCGGGATGTGGGGGACGCCGGACCGGTCTTCCCGATCTATCGGAGTGCCGACGGCCGCCAGTGGGAGCTCGTCGCCGAGGTCGCCGACACCGCGTACGGTGTCGGCAACCGGTATCAGCCCGTGCTCTACGAGCTGCCCGCGCCGTTCGCGGGGCTGCCGGCGGGGACGATCCTGCTCGCGGGGAGTTCGATCCCCTCCGACATGTCGTCGACCACGCTCGTGGTCTACTCCAGCGGTGACGGCGGACGCTCCTGGGAGTACCGAAGCACGGTCGACTCCGGTGGGCCCGCGGAGTACGACCCGTCGCCGTCCGCGACCACGACCGCCGTGTGGGAGCCGTGCCTCGAGCTGATCGGGGATCACCTGGTCTGCTTCTACGCGGATGAGCGGCGCAAGTCGGACGGGATGCTGCAGGTCATTGTGCATCGCACGACGAACGATCTCGTCAGCTGGTCGGAGCCGCACCTCGATTTCGGCGTCGCAGACCGATTCACACGCCCCGGTATGTTCGTGACCACGGGGCTGATGCCGGATGGCATGCATCGCGGTGTGCTCGAGATCGTCGGGCCCCGCGAGGTGCCGATCCGAATGGTCGGGTCGACAGACGGGCTCGACTGGGGCGCGCCCGACGACATCGGCGAGCTACTCGTCGCGTCGGACGGGACGATGCTCTCAGGGACGCCGAACATCCATTGGCGCAAGGAACCCAGCGGCACCGTCACTGTTCTCGCGACGGGGCGCCACAGCCTCGACGCCGACGGACGTGAGACCAATCGCGCACTCGTCAACCTGTCCGGCGGGTCCGGGACCTGGCACTCGTTCGAGCTCCCTGTCGCGGCCGAGCGCCGGCTCGATGCGGATTCATCCGGGTACAGCCAGTCGCTGCTGTGGAACGCCGCGGGTGAGCTGGTGCAGGCCACGACCGTCCGCAACGACTTCGACAGCCACGACATCGTCGTCGCCGTGTGCGCCGAACCGCTGTGGCGACATCGCGCCCCCGCATCCGTGTCGATGGATACCGAAACCCCGAGAGAGATCGCATGACCACCGCACATCTGACCGTAGACACCCACTTCGCGATCGGAACGGTCCGTCGCACATTGTTCGGCGGCTTCGTCGAGCATCTGGGCCGGCACGTCTATGACGGAATCTACGAGCCCGGGCATCCGTCCTCCGACGAGGAGGGTTTCCGCGCCGACGTCGTGGACCTGGTCCGAGAGCTGGGAGTGTCGACGATTCGCTACCCCGGCGGCAACTTCGTGTCGGGATTCCGGTGGGAGGACAGTGTCGGCCCGCGTGAGGAGCGCCCGCGCCGACTGGACCTCGCATGGCACTCGACCGAGACCAACGAGGTCGGACTCCACGAGTTCTCGTCGTGGCTCGACAAGGTGGGCAGCGATCTCATGCTCGCCGTCAACCTGGGCACGCGCGGTACGCAGGAGGCGCTCGACCTGCTCGAGTACACGAACATCGCGGGCGGCACCGCCCTCTCGGAGCGGCGAATCGCGAACGGGCGTACGCAGCCTTTCGGAGTCAGAACCTGGTGCCTGGGCAACGAGATGGATGGGCCGTGGCAGCTCGGTCACCGGTCGGCAGACGACTACGGCAAGCTGGCTTCGCAGACCGCGAGGGCGATGCGGCAGCTGGATCCGGATGTCGCGCTCGTGGTCTGCGGTTCCTCCAGCGCACACATGCCGACCTTCGGCGAGTGGGAACGCGTCGTCCTCGGCCACGCCTACGACGATGTCGACTACATCTCGTGCCACGCGTACTACGAAGAGAAGAATGGCGACCTCGGCAGCTTCCTCGCCTCGGCGGTCGACATGGACCGGTTCATCGAGACGGTCGTCGCGACCGCCGACCACGTCAAAGCCGTCCGCGGCAGCGACAAGACCATCGACATCTCGTTCGATGAGTGGAACGTCTGGTACATCTCCCGCTTCGAGAACGTCGACCGCATCGGCGGCATCGACAACTGGCCCGTCGCCCCGCGGTTGCTCGAAGACGTGTACTCGGTGGCGGATGCCGTCGTGTTCGGCAACCTGCTCATCTCGCTGATCCGCCACGCCGACCGGGTGACGAGCGCGTCGCTCGCGCAACTGGTGAATGTCATCGCCCCGATCATGACCGAGCCCGGCGGACCGGCATGGCGCCAGACGACGTTCTTCCCCTTCGCGATCACGTCGCGCCTCGCTCAGGGTGAGGCGCTGGAGCTCAAGCTCGACGCGCCGACCTACGTGACTACCGAATACGGCGAGGTGTCGCTCGTCGACGCCATCGCCACGCACGATTCCGAAGCCGGCCGCGCGGCGGTGTTCCTGGTCAACCGCAGTCAGGACGAAGCAGTGACGGTGACCGTCGATGTCGCATCGCTCGGTGACGTCCGCGTCCTCGAGGCGCACACTCTCAGCGACGACGACGTGTACGCCAAGAACACCCTCGCCGAACCCGAGCGTGTCGCGCCCCGCGCGAACGAGACTGTCGTGCTCGAGGGCGGTGTTCTCACGCTCGAGCTGCCGCCGGTGTCGTGGACGGCCCTTTCTCTCGGCTGAGCGTCGGGGGCTTCGCCCGGCGATCCGTCATCGAGCGCGTTCCTGAGCTGCCAGCTCGGCGAGCCTGCGCAGGAGGTATCGACGCTCGGGCTCGGTCGGTGCGAGCGACAACGCGAGGCGGTACCGGGCGTCAGCCGCGTCCCGCCTGCCGAGTCTGCGCAGCATGTCCGCCTGCGCAGCCGGCAGCAGGTGGTAGCCGCTGAGCGCGCCGGATGCCGTGATCCGGTCGAGCTCCTCGAGCGCTGTCTGCGGATGCCCGGCGAGTCCGCGGGCGACCGCTCTATTGAGCTCGAGCACGGGCGAGGGCGAGGAGTGGATGAGCGCGTCGTAGCACCGGACGATCTCAGCCCAGTCGGTGTCGTCCGTGCTCGCCGCGCGCGCATGCACGCGCTGGATCTCGGCCTGGAGACGATACGGGCCGGCTGCGGCATCCGTTCGTCCCGAAGCATGGTCCGAATCGAGCCGTTCGAGGATGGCGAGGCCTTCGGCGATCTCGGCGGCGTTCCATCGGGTGCGATCCTGCTCGTCGAGGGGCACGAGGTCTCCGGCGTCATCGACCCTGGCGCGTGACCGTGAGTGCTGCAGCAGGAGAAGCGCGAGCAGTCCGGCCGGTTCCGGCTCGTCCGGCATCAGATCGACGACCAGGCGCGCGAGCCGAACCGCCTCGTCCTGCAGATCGACTCGCAGGAGCTGATCGCCGGAGCTGGCCAGATATCCCTCGTTGTGAACGAGCATGAGGACGGAGAGGACTCCGTCCAGACGCGGCCGCAGATCATCGCCCTCGGGCACGCGGTAGGGGATCCCAGCCGTGCGGATCTTGCGCTTGGCCCGCACGAGACGCTGCGCCATCGTCGCCTCGGGGACGAGGAAGGCGCGGGCGATCTCACCGGTCTCGAGTCCGGCCACGGTCCGCAGGGTCAGCGCCACCCGCGCCTCGAGAGACAGCGCCGGGTGGGCGCAGGTGAAGATCAGGCGAAGCCGGTCGTCGATCTCGGTCGCCGCAACGGCGATGTCGGCGGGGTCTGTCGGCTCACCGGGCGCATGCAGCTCATCCATCACGATCCACTCCCTGACCTTGTCGAGCTCGACACCTCGGCGTCGCAGGATGTCGAGCGCGCGATTGCGGGCGACGGTCGTCAGCCACGCTCCCGTGTTGCGAGGCACGCCCTCGGACGGCCATCGCACGGCGGCGCGCTCGAACGCGTCCGCGGCGGCCTCCTCGGCCACATCCCAGTCCCTCGTCGCACCGATGAGCGTCGCGACGATGCGGGTCCATTCCTCGCGATATGCGCGCTCGACGGCATTCCGCACCTCCGCGGCCCCGCTTCCGATCGCTGTCATCCCCGGAGTCACCATCCCCTTCGCCGGTGGTGAATCGTCCCACCCGTGTTCACGGTATGCCCCAGCGACGAACGGCGAAGCGCGAATTCGACACCCTGTCGAATTCGACGATCGCCGTTCGTCGTACGGGTGAAGTGAGACACTGCACTCGATAGGAGCAACCCATGAAGCACATGCTGCTGATCTACGGCAACGAACAGGCGTGGAACGAGCTGACCGAGCACGGCAGGGACAGCCTGGATGCCGCGCACCGGGAGGTGCTTGCGGAACTCGAAGCGTCGGGCGAACTCGTCCTGTCCAACGAACTCGACACCACGACCGCGAAGGTGGTGCGCCGCACCGACAGCCGTCTGCTTGTCACCGACGGACCGTTCACCGAGTCGAAGGAGATGGTCGGCGGGTTCTACATCGTCGACGTCCGCGATCTCGACCGTGCCATCGAGATCGCCGGCAAGCTCGAGGAGCCCACCTTCTCGGTCGTGGAGATCCGCGCGCTGATGCACTGACCCACCGACGCCACGTCGGGCGCCCTTCGCATCGGGGACGGCTTCTCGAAGACGGCGGCGACCCAGGCTTGCACCAGCGGTTCAGATGTCGCGGCAGTACACCGTCAAAAGACGATGGTGTGGTTGCCGTGTTGGATGACGCGGTCTTCGGCGTGCCATTGGACGGCGCGGGAGAGGACGGCGCGTTCGACGTAGGCGCCGCGGGCTTGGAGGTCGGCGGCGGTCATGGTGTGGTTCACGCGGGCGACGTCCTGCTCGATGATGGGGCCTTCGTCGAGGTCTTTGGTGACGTAGTGGCTGGTGGCGCCGATGAGTTTCACGCCGCGTTCTTTGGCTTTGCGGTAGGGCGCGGCGCCGATGAAGGCGGGCAGGAAGGAGTGGTGGATGTTGATCACCGGGACGCCGACCTGGTCGAGGAAGTCCTCGGAGATGATCTGCATGTAGCGGGCGAGGACGACGAAGTCGACGTTGCCTTTGAGCAGTTCCAGGATCTTCGCTTCGGCTTCGGTCTTGTCGGGGCCTTGGGAGTGGACGTGGAAGAACGGGATCCCGAAGGAGCGGACGTCTTCGGCGGTGTTGGTGTGGTTGCTGATGACCATCGGGATGGTCACGGGCAGTTCGCCGCGGCGGTGGCGCCACAGCAGTTCCAGCAGGCAGTGGTCGCTGGTGGAGGCGAGCACGGCCATCCGTTTCGGGATGGACTGGTCGGTCAGTGCCCACTGCATGCCGTAGGGGGTGAGGGTCTTGTCCAGGTCGGCTTCGATCTCGGGGATCGCGGCGGCAAGGTCGGGGCGGTGGAACACCACGCGTTGGAAGAACGCGCCGCCCTCGGGGTTGTCGGAGTACTGGTCGAGGGTGACGATGTTGCCGGCGTTGCGGGCGATCAGCGCGGTGACGGCGGCGACCAGGCCGGGCTGGTCGGGGCCGTGGACGATCAGGCAGGCCTGGTCGCGGAGGGCTTCGGTGTGCGGCGACATGGGTGTGGCCTGCCGTTCAGGACTGCGCGGCGATGTAGTCGCGGGTCCACTGGGACGTCGCGAGCAGCCCGCCGAAGGTGTAGAAGTGCAGCTTCACCGGACCCGATGCCGGGTCCTGGGCCAGCAGCTCGGACAGGTCGGACACGAACCGGTCGGGGCCGGCGGTGCCCATCAGGTTGGTGAGGGAGAACCCGTACTTCTTCACGATCATCGCGTTCGCGCCGACACCGAACCGGCGGGCGAAGTTGATCAGCCGCTTGATGCCGGCGGGGCCGGGAGTGCCGATACGGATCTGGGTGTCGATGCCACGGGCGCGGACCTCTTTGATCCACGCCATCACCGGGTCGGTGTCGAACGCGAACTGGGTGAGGATCACCGAGTCCAGACCCTGCTGCGCCAGCGACAGCGCCTTCTCGTCGAGGTGACGCCACAGCACGTCGCCGGGGATGTCGGGGTGTCCCTCCGGGTACCCGGCGATGGACACCTCCTTCACTCCGTACTTCTGCAGCAGCCCGGTCTGGATCACGCTCAGTGAGTCCGGGTAGGGCCCTTCCGGCTCTGCCGGGTCGCCGCCGACGGCGAACACGTGCTCGCTGGCACCGACCTCCTGCAGGCGGCCCAGGAACTCCTCCAGCTGACCCTGCGACGCCAGCCGCCGCGCCGAGATGTGCGGCACCGGGATGAACCCGAGATCCTTCACAGCCTTGGACGCCGCGACCCGCATCTCGAGGTCCTCGTTGCCCAGGAACGTCACATTGATCTTCGTCCCCTGCGGGATCACCGACGCCGCCTCCTGCAGACCAGGGACATCCTTCCCCGTCATCTCCAACGAGAAGCCCTCGACCAAATCGACGGCTGCGGCCTTGTTCATTGCGGGTGCGATGTGCGCCACGTGCCTACCGGCCGCGGTAGGTCGTGCGGGCGAAGTCGCTCAGTGGTGCCGGTGCGACAACGGCACGGATGCGACATTGCCGGTGCGGTTCGACTGAGGGCTTTCGCGACACCGGATCCTCACCCCACAGAACCTCGACCTCGGCTCCGTCGGCGATCGATTCCTCGACCGTGGCGAGCGAGACGAAGAGCGAGTCATTGACGAGATGACCGGCGTCGGTCGAGATCCCCACAAGCTCGTCCTCAACGAGCACCGCGTCGTACTGGTGGTACGCGTACCGCGCCTTGGGAAATTCGATCCACTTCGAGGGCAGTCCGTCCTGGAGGTGAGATCGCATCGCGTCGGCGACGTCATCCGAATTCCAGATCAGGGTGACTTTGCGTCGCGTGGCGACTTCAGCGCGCCGCTCGAGTGCACCGCGACCGACGAACTCATGATCGAATTTCACGTGTCTGCCGTATCCCAGTTCTGCGGGAGTGAGGTAGTAGTCCTCGATGCGCTCGCTCTGGAAGGAGCCACCGAGTGAACCCACTCGGCTGGACGGCAACCACTGTCGATAGGCTGCCATCTCCGGTCCGAAGATGGCAGGGACGGGTGTTGGGATCCATCCCGCTTCGAGAGGCGTGCTCCCGTATGCTCTTGCGCCCACGGCCTGGATGCCGAATCGAACGCCACCGTTCATGATGGCCTCGCGGACCGCGAGACCGTCCTCCCATGGGCCAAAGAGCTCAAAGCCTGGCTGGCCCGCCATTCCGTGCCGAAGTGCGCGCACGTGCCGCCCCGCGATCGTGAATTCGGTCATGTGGAAGAACTTCACCGACGGGACGGCGGTACCAGTGAGCTCGCCGATCAGATCGAGCGCCCTCGGGCCCTGCAGCTGAAACCGGTACAGCTCAGGATCGCCCTCGCGGACGAGCGCGTTGCCGTCCAGCCGATATGTGACGTCCAAGGACGACTGTTCGATGTTGTAGCGAACCCAATCCACAAGGCTGTGCTGACCGACCAGATCGAAGCTGTTCTCGCCGAGATAGAACAGGATGCCGTCGCCGATGACGTATCCATCGATATTGACACCGACGAACTGCTTGGCGATGCCGGGACGGAACCCAACGAAGCTGTTGACCGCGAGACCGCTCAGCAACTGTGCGGCACCGGCACCTTCGATGAACAGGTTTGTCATGTGCTGCGAGAGGTCCATCAAGGCGACGGTCTCCCGCCATGCGTGCTCCTCGCTCCTCCAATTGGAGAACTCGGCCTCGATCGGAAAGATGAACGCGGGAAAGTCCCTGTTGCGCATGAGCGGAACGACTCCTCCCGCGTCGACGATTGCATCGTCGATGCTGGGGGTCGCAGCGAAGTTCCGGGTCAAGATGAGCTCCTTTGCTCTGGCGCGCTGACCGCGCGGCTGGCTCGCTCCAAATTATGAGCATTCGATTGCGCATTGACAACGGCTTCCCTTTCATGCGTAACTGCAAGCCAAACCTGCAAGGGAGGCGTCGCGTGGCGCGATCGTCGGACGGAGTGTCGGCCCTGACGCGCGTGCTCAGGATCTTGGATGTCTTCACCGTCGACACGCCCTTTCTCACGGTCTCGGAGATCGCTCGTCGGGCTGGGTACCCGATCTCATCCACGCACCGCATGGTGCAGGAGCTTGCTGGCAACCGTCTCCTCGAGCCCGTCGAGCGGAACCGGTATCGGTTGGGCAATCGGCTGTGGGAACTGGGCTCGAAGACTCCTGGGTCACTCGGGCTCCGAGAAATCGCGCAGCCGTTCATGGCCGAGTTGCATCGCCGAGTCGGTCAGCACGTTCAACTGGCGGTGCTCTACGGCGTCGATGGGTTGATCGTCGAACGCATCTCGGCGCAGGATGCGGTTGTCAACGCGGCAGTCGTCGGCGGACGCATGCCGCTTCCGCACACCGCGACCGGGCTCGTACTGCTGGCGCATGCTCCGGACTCCGTAGTCGCCGAAGTACTCCAGGTCGGATTGCATCCGCCGAGCAGTCGGGCAATTCAATCGGCCGCCGAACTCGACGCCGCACTCCGATCGACGAGGCAACACGGATTCGCCGTCGCCGATGGCTTCATCTACCCGGGCTCGGCAGGGCTTGCCGCGCCGGTTCGTGGTCCTGATGGTCGAGTGGTCGCCGCGCTCGGCGTCGTCATCCCGAGCGACCTTGCGACCAGAGATGTGCTCTCGCGCGCGATCCAGCAAGCCGCGAGGGCTGTCTCTCGCGCGTACATCCGTGCCTACCTGCCACCCGGGCACCCGGATGCGCGCCCTGGTGGCCCGTGGCGCTATCTCGTGAACTCTTCCGTGCTGTCGATGCGCTATCTGGAGAGGCGACCTATCGAGCAGCACAACTCCGACTGAGCCCGCACCCGATGCAGGGTCTGTGGGCGGCGCGATACGTCCGCCGGTAGAACTTGCGCATTGCGAAATCGATTGCGCTCATCTAGCCTGGTGCTGTCGGCACGACCGGATGGATTCAAAGATGAATGACGACGCGCTCGACCTGCTCGCGCTCATTGAGCGCCCGCCTCCGTTGGGAGGAATGGGTTTTCGTAACCGCGCCGGTCGCACCCAGGCGATCTGGAGGGACGCGGATCCTGGTACGGGGATCGTGGGCAGGCGCATTGTGCACGCGCGCACGATGCAACTGGCAGGTCCTGCGCAACTCCGCCGGCTGGGCGTCCGGCCAGGACGCGGCTACCACAAGTGCGGCAGTGATGACCAATGGGACTGGGTGCGCGCCTTTCGCCTGGTGGTGCACGCGGACGGTCAGTGGCAGACGGTTCTCGACATCCGAGAGCTGCCCACTCCGAGCGGTTCCGACGCGCCTTCGCTCTGGTACGACTTGGGCGGGTTGTCGGCTTCCGCCGCCATCATCGAGGTTCTCCAATGTGGGCTGGACGATCAGTGGACGCCTTGGAACCTCGCAGACGGCGCGTTCGAATTGATCGGTGCGCGACCGCCAGTCCCGATTCAGCGGGAGCGAAGACTGGCCAACCGTGGTGTCACCCTTCAGCCCTTGCCATCCGGGGTTCACGCCGAGGAGCGCCCCGGCGAGGTGAGGTACCGCACAGCCGGGTACGAAGTGGGATTCGCACTCGGGCGTGCGGGCTTCAGCTATCTGGCTCTCGACGACGAAGCTGCGGGGTCGACCATGATTGACCTTCTCCATCGCGCGCCAGGCGTCGACCTGCAGGGAATCATGCTTCATCCGGTCGGTGGGTCGTCGCTGGTCGGGCCCGCGCTGCGCTGTGATGTCGAGGGCCACGTTCGGGTCGAGGGGAACCGGGTTCGGTACGAGGTGTCTGTGCCCGCTGCGGGCCAGAACTTCACGCTGGACTGGCGGATGTATGCGGATCGGATCGAGCTCGTCGCGGAGCGCGAAGGAGAGAACTCGATCGAAGCGTGGGAGAGCGCAGCCTGGCAGATCGCCTTCGATCCAGGCACCGCGGCGACCGCGACCCTAGGTCGTCCGCGCAAGGTGGGACGCACGGGACTGCTCGAACTCCCGGTGCTTCTGCATGCGCCCGGTCACGGAAGCATCCGGGTGATCGCTCAGGGTGAAACGGCGACGTGGCGTTCTGACGCCGACCGTCAGAACTCCTGGCTGACGGGGGAGCTCAAGCTTGGCGAAACGCCTACCGATCGAGGCACTACCATCCTCGAGCCAGGCAGCCATCGGTGTGCGGTGACCTGGTTGATGGCGGGGCACGGGATCGAGGCGAGCCAGAGCGCTCCGGCGCCCGTGGCCCGCGCGTTGCGGCGCGCGGCGATCACGGGGCTCTCGTACCGTGCAGATACCGGCACCTTGAGCAACAACAGCATCTCCATACATTGTCCAATGAGCATGGACACGTGGTCTGCGCTCGCGACGTCGTACGGGGAGGTCATGCCTGGGATCGACGCCGTCGAGTTCCTGCGCGACTCCCTCGAACGATGGCTGGACGGAGGACCGGGGTACGGCTCCGGCACGATGCGCGATGGCTCGCAGCTTCGGCCCGCGGAGGACGAGTACCTCATCACCGGAGTCGGAACGATGCTCGGGCTCGGCGAGTATCTGGATCACAGCCGAAACTCCGCGTGGGCGCGCCGCTACTCCGACCGCATCAAGCAGAAGCTGGAACAGCTTGCCGCTCGAGATCTCGACGGTGACGGCCTGATCGAGAGCCCGCATCGACGCGGCGTGAGTGGCGACCACGATTGGAGCACCAACTGGTACGACGTCGTCTCGTTTGGCTGGAAGGACGCCTACGTCAACGCGCTCCTGTTCAAGGCGCTCACACTTCTCGGTGAAGTGCTGTCCGATCTAGGCGCGCCCGAGCTTGTTGCGGGTGTCGCCGCGTGGCGCGTGAAGCTGCGCGATGCCTTCGGTCCGACATTCCTCAACCCGGAGACCGGTTGGGTGGCCGGATGGCGCAGCGCGGACGGCCGATTGCACGACTACGCATTCCTCGCTGTGAATGGAGTGGTTGCCAACAGTGGGGTGCTGTCTGCGGAAGTATCTCGTCAGGTCATCGGGGCGCTGTGGGAGGAGTACCGAAGCGTGGGGGAGCCAGACGCGCGGCTCGGACTGCCCAACAATCTCTGGCCGATTCCCGACGAGGACCTCACGGAGCCGATGCACGGATTTCCTCACGGGTTCTACCTCAACGGGGCGCTGTCGCACTCGCAAGCACGGCACTTCGTCGACGCCCTCTCTCGTGTGGGCATGATGCCTGAGTCCGAGAGATTGCTCGGCGCGCTGTGCGAGACGCTCGCGGACGGAACCGCGTTCGGCGGGTCGCAGACGGGCGGGGACTGGCGCTACTGGGATGGCGCTCAATGCGGCTACGAGGGTTTGCTCACGGAGCAGTTCGGCGTCATGGCACTGGCCATCGAGCGGCACCGCCTACGGGGATGATCGCGACAGATGGAAAGGTGCCAATCGTGAGCCGAACCAACCATGCGAAGGAGTGAGATGCAGGATTGGCGTGGCCGAATGCTGGCCCGAGTCGAGAGGGTCCTTCGCGACGATATTCGTCCGTCTCTGTATTGGCTCCGGGACAACGTTCCGCTCTCTGCATGGGAAGCTCCTGGCGAACCGGTGGCCGTAGCGGTCGCTCTCGAAAAGCCGTACGCGACGCTGGGAGAGGGCGATGCATGGGTGCGCGCCTGGGGAACGACCTGGTTCCGGCTTGCTGGCACAGTTCCCGCTGCGTGGCTGGTGCACGATGACGAGCAGCTGGAGCTCTCGATCGTCCAACTCGTCACGCTCCGGATCGCGCGAGGCGGGAAGCGATGATCGCGATCACCGACGTCGATCTGCGAGTCGCCGCGGTTCGCACACGGCTTCCGTTTCGATACGGGATCGCCGAGATGACCGCCGCGCCGCACGTCGCTGTCGAGGTGCGGATTCGTGATGGCCAAGGCCCAGAGGTGAGTGGCTGGGCATCTGAGCACCTCCCTCCGAAGTGGTTCACGAAGAACCCGCACACCTCCTTCTCAGATGACCTCGCTGACATGGTGGAGGTAGTTGAGAGGGCGGCGGCATTCGCATCGGGGTTGTACGCGCCGGACGCTTTCCAGCTCTGGCGCTTGATCGACGCCGCTCAGATGCGATGGGCGGGGGTGCATGGCGTCCCCGGACTACTTGCGGGTCTAGGAACGTCGCTCGTCGAGCGAGCAATGATCGACGCCGTGTGCCGAGCGCAGCGGATCCCGTTCCCTGTCGCGCTTCGCAGCGGCGTACTGGGCTTCGACCCGGGGACGATTCACGAGGAACTGGAAGGTGTCCGCTGGCGGGCTCTCTTTCCCGACCGGCCCGCCACATCGATCGCGCTGCGGCACACGGTCGCGCTGACGGATCCGCTCCACGGGGCTGACGTCCAAGATCATCCTGTCGATGATCTCCCCGTGAGCCTGGAGTCGGTCCTCTTGTCGCACCGCGTCCGTTACCTGAAGGTGAAGACCGTCGGTGATCCCGTCGTCGATCGGGATCGACTCGCAACGATCTTCGGTCTCTGCGAGAAGTCCTCGATCACCCCGCGACTCACAATCGACGGAAACGAGTCCATGCGCGATGGCGGCAGCCTCACGTCGTGGATCGGCTTTCTGCTGCGCGACCCGGACATCGGCGGATTGTTGCGAGAGAGTCTGATCGCTGTCGAACAGCCCCTTCATCGGGACGTGGCCTTAGGTGCGGAACTGGCCGTCACTCTTGCAACACTCATGGAGGACGGCGTGGCCGTGATCATCGACGAATCCGATGACGATCTGCATGCGGTGAGGCGAGCAATGGATCTGGGCTACGCGGGCGGCACCTATAAGGGATGCAAAGGGGTTTTCCGCGGGTTGGCGAACGCCGCTCTCGTCGCAAACCGACGCCGGCTTGGTCACCGCACGCTGCTGACCGCGGAAGACCTGTCGACCCTTCCTCCGCTTACCGTCGCTCAGGATCTCGTCGTCGCCGCCACGATGGGCTTGGAGCATGTGGAGCGGAACGGGCAACACTATTTCGGCCGGTTGGCCCCGATCTCCCCGGATGCAGACGGTCTAGCTGTCTCGGCGCATCCCGACCTGTACCAGTTAGGCTCCGATGGCGGAGCACATCTGCGCATCTCGGACGGGATGTTCGCAATCGGAAGCATCCTGGATGCTCCGTTCGGCTTCGCTCCTGAACTGAACCTCACAGGACTTCAGGAACTCAGCATCGATTCTGCTCGCGCCGCGATCTGACCGTATGGGTCCCGATGGTTGAGCAAACGGTTGTGCCCATGCATCGACTGTGCTTGGATCACTTTGATCTGCGTTGCGACGAGGTGATCGTCTCGCCCGCGCAACAGGCGGATCGGGTGACTCGCGTCGACGCGGCCGCCCGCCTGAGAGAGAGGACGTCAGCCCATGGCCCGCCTCAAGGATGTCGCGGCGCTGGCGGGTGTATCGCCGAGCGTGGCCTCTCGAGTCCTCAACAACGACACAAGTGCTCGGATCAACGACAACACGCGTCAGCGCGTGATCGATGCCGCGGCCGAACTTCGATACGTGCCCGACCACCGTGCCCGCGCTCTCCGTCTGTCGCGAGCGGACGCCATCGCCCTGATCGTTCCCGAGGTCAACAACGCGATCTTCTCGAGCCTGCACCAAGGCGTGCAGTCTGTGGCGCATGAGCGAAACTCCGCTGTGTTCCTCGCGCAGTTCGACGCCGAGACCGCTGACGCCAACGCGCTTGCGCAGCTCATCGGCAATGGGCGTGTCGACGGCGTCATCGTGCAGCGCAACGAGCATTTCACCGACGATGATCTGATCGCTGCCATCCAACTCGATGTTCCCGTCGTGCTGGTCAACACCCGGCTCGATGGTCACGCGGGATCTGTTGCATTGAATGATCGCGAGGCGGTGGCGATCGCCGTCACACACCTGGTCGAGCTGGGTCATAAACGGATCGGGTTCGTTGCTGGCGCGCCTCGTCACGATGCCGCGACGCGACGGCTCGAGGGCTTTCGGGATGCGATGACCGTGGTCGGCCTGGCTGCTCGCGAAGACTGGATCGCGCCGGCTGGGTGGGAAGCGCCGGCCGGCGCGGCGGCAACGTCCGGGCTTTTGAAGTTGGCCGCTCGTCCCACCGCCCTCGTCACGGCTAGCCTGAACACTGCCATCGGCGCGATGCGTGCCGCGCACGACGCCGGGATCCAGGTGCCCGGCGATCTGAGCATTATCGCGGTGCAGGATGCGTGGATGTCGGAGTACACGGTGCCCCGGCTCACGACTGTCGCTATGCCGATGCGCGAGGCGGGGGCCCGCGCTGCGAGCATGCTACTGGACCACCTCGGTGGCGTTCCTCTCAGCGACGAACTGGTCACGGAGCCTCACCCTCAGCTCATGATCCGCGAATCGACGACGGCGCCCGTTGGCGGCGCGCCCGCGAGCCGGGCGACGTAGCCGCGCGACGTCCTTCGGTCGATCAGTGCTCGAGCACGTCGCAGACGAGTTCGGGATTGATGGACCCGTCGAAGCATGCAATGCGATGCGAAAGAGTCATGGATTCGCCCGCTTCGAGCGAGAGCCCTTCGTCATAGGCGACAGCGAACCCCGCGAGAGGGAATGGATCGAACCGGTAGAGGAACCTCCGGGAGCCGGGATTCGTAGCCGGGCCCTGGTGGAGACCAACAGTCACTGACTCGCCAGAAGCGATGCGGCCATCGATGATCAACGTCGTGGCGCTCACCCCGGACGCAGTGACGGGCTCGCCGTCGCCCGTGAGACGAGTTGCCCCGAATCCTTCCGCGAAACGAAGGAACCACCCTCCGTACCCGCCGTCCGGTCGGCCGCGCTGGGCGGGTGTTTCGAGCCGGAGCTGTTGATCGGTCGCATTGGTGAGCACGGTGTCCAGCTGCAGAAGCCAGCCCTCGACATCCTGCACGCGGAGGAGGCGGAGGCGGTGGCTGCGCACTTCCCGCAGGAGCACGGTGCCCTCACTGTCGAGCCACCCGATCCGGTGTGTGAACCGCCCCGCCGTGGTGTCGATTTCAGTCCAGGATTCATGGCGAATCTGCCCGTGATCGTCGGCCACGACGTATCCGCGCTCCGGGCCGAAATAGGTCCCGCCTCCCCACATGTTGTGCGCGCCGACACGGGGCATCGCGAACTGAAGTCCGTGATGCCACGGGTGGTCCGGCGGTGCGAATCCGCTGATGACGTGCCCGCCGAGCGTGCGCAACGGGTGGAAGTACGGTTTCGGCGTGTTCACAGCATCGATGGAGTCATCGTGGACCCGGTAGTCACCGATCGTGCGGTCACCCAGGACGAGCTGGAGATCTTCACCGTGCCGGAAGAGGGCGATCTCAGACATGAACGATTGCTTGCTTCCTGCTGGGGCCGGCTGCGTCGAGCGCATCGTAGAACGGATCCCCCTGCGCGATCTCGCCCCGTGCGACCGACCTTTCTGTCGCGGAGCTCTTGTAGAGCGCGGTGAGCAGCTCGAGCGTGCTCCTGGCGTCGGCGGCCGTCACATCGGGTCTACGTCCTTCTCGCCATGCTGCGAGGATGCCGCGGAGTTGCGCGCGATGCGCATTCACCTCAAGGGGAGGCTCGGGTTCTGGCCAGTCATCGACGATCCGTGTCACACCCTCGCCATCCAACTGACGAACACTCCATTCGTCTTGTTGAGGCAGATACAGAGTGTCGAGGCCGAGTGTGGCTCTCTCTGTCGTGACCTGTAGGTGAGTCTCCTGGCGACTGCTGAGGACTGTCGAGAGGAGGGACGCGATGGCGCCGGATTGGAAGCGCACCACGGCTGCAGATGTGTCCTCGACTTCGATCGGGCGGGCGAGAGTGTCCGCGACGCCGGACACGGTGGCCCAATCCCCGCCCATGAGCCACACGAGAAGGTCGATCGCATGGTAGGCCTGCGTCGTCGTGGCACCGCCGAATTCAGTGCGGAACTTGCCGCGCCACGGAATGTCCCAATACTCCGGACCTCGATACCAGTTCGTGTGCGCGACGCCGATCAGAGGGCGCCCCCAGCGGCGGTTCCGAAGTGCAGCGTACGCCTGTTGTGACCCACCGGCGTAGCGGAACTGCGAGACGCTGACGCACCACCGGCCGGTGTCTCGCTCCGCGGCGATGATGCGGTCGGCGCTGGCGAGGGAGCCGGTGAGCGGCTTCTCGCAGTAGGCCCATGCACCCGCACGCATCACCTCGATGGCCATAGCCTCATGTAGGTGCGGCGGGGTTGCCAGAGCAACGACATCCGGTCGCTTCGCCGCCAGCATCTCCTCGATGCCGCTGTACAGGTCTGTGCAACCGAATCGGTTTCCCGCTTCGGCGCGCCGGTCAGCGTCGAGATCCACGATCGCGACAAGCTGCGCCTCATCGCCGAGCGACTGGACCGCCGGGAGGTGCGCGGCGGCTCCGATTCCGCCCGCCCCGACTACTGCCACGCGTGCCGTCTCTTGAGAAGTCATGCTGCTCTCAGCCTTTCAAGCCTGTTGTGGCGATTCCCGAGGTGAGGTACTTCTGGCCCACGAGGAAGAACCCGAAGAGTGGGCCGAGGGAGAGCACTGCCATCGCAAACATCGGGCCCCATGCACTGTCTCCGCTGGCATCGAGGAAGGCGTTCAGCCCCAGCGGGACCGTGTAAAGACGCGGATCCTGCAGATAGAGAATGGGGCCCAGGAAGTCATTCCATGTCCAGATGAAAGTGAAGATCGCCGTGGTGGCCAGGGCTGGCATCGTCAGGGGCAGGATGATGCGCCAATACGTCTGCCACGGCCCTGCCCCATCGACTTTCGCAGCTTGGTCGAGCTCGCGAGGAAGCCCTCGGAGGAACTGCACCATGAGGAAGACGAAGAACGCGTCGACCGCGAGGAACTTCGGGACGACGAGCGGAAGGAATGAATTCACCCACCCCAGTTGGGAGAAGAGGATGTACTGCGGGACGAGGAGGACGTGCTGGGGAAGCATGAGCGTGGCCAGCATCGCCGCGAAGAGGATCTTTCTCCCGCGGAACTCCATGCGGGCGAACGCGAAGCCCGCGAGAGAGCAGGCGAACATGTTCCCGACGACCGATAGTCCCGCCACCACCGTCGAGTTGAGGAAGTACGTGCCGAAGCCGATACCGGAACCTCGCCAACCCTGCTCGTAGTTTTCGAGGGTCACCGGGTTTGGGATGGGACTGACCTCGGTGAAGATGAACTGGCCCTCCTTGAAGGACGCGCCGAGCATCCATATGAGCGGATAGAGCATCAGGAGCCCGAAGCCGACGAGCATCAAGTGGGCGAACGGACTGCGCTTCCGTTCTCGATGACCGCGCAAGCGGCCGGGTCGTTTTCCTCGCGCGCCGGGGGGAACGGTCAGAAGTTCAGTCGTCATAGTGCACCCAATACTTCGACAGCCAGAAGTTGACGGCGGTTACGATCGCGATGAAGAAGAAGAGCACCCAGGCCATGGCGCTGGCGTAACCCATCTCGAAGTTGGTGAAACCCTTCTGATACAGGTAGAGCGTGTAGAACAAGGTGGAATTCACTGGCCCGCCTGTCCCGCCCGAAACGACATAGGCGGGAGTGAACGCCTGAAACGCTCCAATCAGCTGCAGGACCAGATTGAACAGCACGACGGGTGTCAGCATGGGGAGGGTTATGTGCCAGAAGGCGCTCCACTTAGACACGCCATCCACGGCGGCTGCCTCGTAGAGGTACTCCGGAACCTGACGCAGGGCGGCGAGAAAGATCACCATCGGCGAACCGAACGTCCAGATGTTCAGAATGATGAGCGTCCCCAGCGCCGTTTCAGGGTTGCCGATCCAGCTTTCCCCAGTGATGCCGAACCAGGCGAGGACCTGGTTGATGAGGCCGTTCTTCCCGAACATCTGACGCCACAACACGGCAATCGCCACGCTGCCACCGATGAGAGAGGGTAGGTAGTACACCGATCTGTAGATCGCCAGTCCCCGCAGACCGCGGTTCAGAGCCACAGCGAGCAGCAGCGCGAACGCGAGTTGCAGCGGCACCGAGACGAAGACGTACACCAGTGTGACGCGTACCGACTCCATGAACTTGGGGTCGGACGTGAACATCTCGACGTAATTGTCCAGGCCTACCCACTCGGCCGATCCGAGCAGGCTGAAGTCCGTGAACGAAAGGTAGAACGAGTAGAGCATCGGGCCGAGGGTGATGACGAAGAAGCCGATCAGCCACGGCGTGAGGAAGAGGTAGGGCGCGAGCTTCTCGCGGCGGACCGCGCGCCGAAGCGACTTCGCCGATAAGGATGGGCGGGTTCCGCCTCCACCCGACGGGGAGTCGAACCCCGAGCGCGCGGACGTACGCGCGCCGCCGCCGTCCTTGCGCTCGGGGGTGTTCACGATCTGTCTCATCGATTCAGCTGAGCTCTGCTTCGGCCTGGGCAAGGAACTGCGATGCGGCTTCGCTCACACTGATCTGCCCGAACTGGATCTGTTGCGCGAACTCGCTGAAGAGAGTGTTGACCGTACCAGAGCCCGCCGGCGCCGGAACGGGAGCCGGCGAACCGTCCTCGCGGACAGAACCATAGATCTCAGCTGCGGCCGCTGCCGGCCCACTCAGGTCAGACGTGGCGGCTTCGAAAACGTCTTCGTTGGAGGGGAAACCGCGGTCGGTTCCCAGGATGGCGTTGGCTTCTGCATCGTTCAGCAAGAAGTTCACGAGCCGCGCAGCTGCCTCGGGGTGCTCTGTCTGAGCTGAGACAGTGAGATTCATCGCGGCACGAAGATACTGACCCGGGGTCGGGGTCTCGCCGGGCATCCGCGCGATGGTCAGCTCATCCGGAGTACTGTCCGCGACCGATGCAAACTGATTGGTGAAGAGGAACGTCGACGCGACGACGCCTTGCAGGACAGCGTCATACGGTGTTCCGAGATACTCCGTGGAGACATCCGGGCTGGGAACGGCGCCAACGTCGCGCATGTCCGCCCAGTACTGCCAGTACTCTTCGAGCGTGTCTTGAGTGAAGCCGATTCCATCCACTGTGAGGAATTCCTCGCCGTGCTGCTTGGCCCAAACTTCGAACACCTGGTAGCTGTGCGAAAGATCGAAGGTTCCCCACACTGTGCCACCGCTGGCCTCCGTGACCGCGGCGGAGTACTCCTCAAGGTCATCCCAGGTATAGCCGTCAGACGGAATAGGCACCCCGAACTCGGCTGATTTCGTCTCGTCGAATATGAATCCGTGCGTGTTCGACCCGAAAGTCAGTGCGGCTAGCTCGTCGTCGACGGTGTTCATCTCGATGACGTCTTGCGGCCAGCCGGTGAGCGACAGCTCTCCCACGTCCACGGCGTCGTTGAGGTCGTACAGTTGGCCACGGTCAGCGAACTCCACCAGAACTTCGTTGTAGAGCTGAATGACATCGGGGGAGTTTCCGCCGGCATATTGTGTCGTTATCTTGTCGAGGTACCCGTCGAATCCGCCGAAGTCACGAACGACGGTGATGTTCGGGTTGGCCTCTTCGAATGCATCGAGTGCTTCGTTGGTGAGTTCGTGCCGTTCGTCACCGCCCCACCAGGTGAAGCGGATCTCGACCGGAGCGTCATCGGCGGGCTCGGATGAGCACCCAGCAAGACCGATTGCCAGCGCGGTGGCGGCCGCTCCGGCAAGGATCTGCGAGTTACGTCGTCTGTTCACTGTGTCTTCCTTCTCCTCGTTGAGAGTTGCTGAACACTCGCTGGATGCACTGCCCGTGCCCCCATGAAATCAATAGCACAATCGATTGCACAAGCGATTGAACCTCACTATAGGAGGAGGGGTATCAGTCCGTCAACGTCTCGCGTGCTGGGCTGACGCAGCCAGAATGCTGATCGCTAATAATCGGGGATGCGTCTTCCGCCGGCGCGTCATAGCGTGGGACGAAGGAGATTTCGAGTCATGCCTGAGAAGAAGACACCTACCCTGCTGTCCGGTGGCAACCCGCAGATCCCCAAGGGCGACGGGCCCGGCCCGGTGCGGGATTACCTCGGGGCGATGCCCGGTTGGAAGGGCGATGTCGGCAAGCAGCTCGACGCTCTCATCGAGAAAGTGGTGCCGGCCGTTCGCAAGGCGGTGCGGTGGAACCAGCCGTATTACGGGCGCGAGGACGGTTGGTTCCTGTCGTTCCGGTGCTACACCGGCTACGTCCAGGTGCAGTTCCTCAGGGGCACATCGCTCGAGCCGATGCCGCCCAAGCCGTCGAAGCACGACGAGATCCGGTATCTCGACATCCACGAGAACGACCAGCTCGACGAGAAGCAGGTGCGCTCGTGGCTCGAGCAGGCGGCCGAGCTTCCCGGCGCGGCCCTCTGACCCTTTTGCACGACATCTCCCCTCGCTGTCGGATCGGTGCCACGCTCTTCGTTGTAGGAGTGAGAGGCGGCCGACGGAGACGCCGCACGGAGGAGGATGCAGATGGCGCAGTACGCACTCATGGTGTGGGGCCCGAGCGAGTACGGCGAGCACGGCAGCTACCCCACGGCCGAAGAGAACGCCGCTCAGCGGGAGGCGACCGGCGCCTTCAACGCCCGGCTCCGTCAGGAGGGGCGGTTCGTCTTCGCGAACGGGCTGGCCGAGGCATCCGCCAGCACCGTCGTCGACGGCACCGGGTCGGCTCCGATCATCACCGACGGGCCGTATGTCGAGTCCAAGGAGCACATCGCGGGTTTCTGGATCGTCGAGGCCGACGACCTTGACGTGGCGCTGGCGCTCGCGGCAGAAGGGTCGCAGGCGTGCCGCCGCAGGATCGAGGTGCGGCCGGTGATCGGCGCGTGACCCAGGGTGCCGTCGTCGAGGCGGCGCTCACCGGCGTCCATAGAGAGGAATGGGCGAGGGTGGTGGCCTCGCTCGCACGGCGATTCGCCGATCTCGACCTCGCCGAGGAGATGGCCGCCGAAGCGTTCGCCGCGGCTGCTGAACGCTGGCCGAGCGACGGAGTCCCGCCGAACCCCGGTGCCTGGATCACGACGACGGCGAACCGCAAGGCGATCGACCGCCTGCGTCGCGAGTCCCAGCGCGATGCGAAGCACCGGGAGGCGCTCATGCTGTACGACGACACCCCCGTCGAGTCGGTGGGGGCGATCGACGACGACCGGCTGCGCCTGCTGTTCATCTGCTGCCACCCCGCGCTCGCGATGGAGGCACGCGTCGCGCTCACCCTGCGCATGCTGGGCGGCCTGACGGTGGACGAGATCGCCAGAGCCTTTCTCGTCGGTGAGGCGGCCATGAGCCGGCGCATCACGCGGGCGAAAGACAAGATCCGCACGGCGCGAATTCCGTACCGGATGCCGCAGGCACAGGATCTGCCTGCGCGCCTGGACGGCGTGCTCGCGGTGCTCTACCTCGTGTTCAACGAGGGCTACCTTGCGACGGGGGACACGTCGCAGCCGATCCGTCGCGACCTCACCACGGAGGCGATCCGGCTCACGCGGCTGACGAGGTCCCTGCTTCCGCGCGAGGGCGAGGTGACCGGGCTGCTCGCCCTCATGCTCCTGATCGAGGCCCGGGCAGCGACACGTCTCTCGAAGTCGGGGGAGCTGGTGCGCCTCGACGAGCAAGACCGGGGCTCGTGGGACCGGGCGATGATCGACGAGGGCATCGCGCTGGTGCGTGAGCGCCTCGACGTCGTGGCACGCGGCGATGGCATGCCCGGCCGGTACCAGATTCTGGCCGCCATCAACGCGGTCCACACCTCGGTGCCGGACGCTCGCGACACCGATTGGTCGCAGATCGTCGAACTCTATGACCAGCTGACCCTGATCGATCCGAGCCCGGTCGTCGCGCTGAACCGTGCGATCGCGCTCGCCGAGCTCGATGGTCCATCGGTCGGCCTCGGCGCGGTCGACCGGCTGACGGACGACCTCGACGGGTACCACGCGTTCCACGCCGCGCGCGCGGATCTGCTGCGCCGCCTCGGCCGTTCCGCCGAGGCGCGCGAGGCCTATGACAGAGCGATAGCACTCGCCGGCAACTCCGCCGAGGTCGCCTACCTCGCCCGCCGCCGCGGTCAGCTCGCGGGCTGAGGCGGGCGCGGATCCGCCGATCCCGCGACGTGCTCGAGCGCCTCCCCGAGGATCTGCGCGGCCTCCGGAAACCGGCGAGGATCCTCGCTGGCGTAGTTGAGGCGAATGTACGGCGCCGGCGGCTCCGCCGGGAACCACTCACCGCCCGGTGCGACGATCAGCCCTCGCGCCTCGGCCTCTCGCACGAGCAGCGCCGTGTCGGTGCCGTCGGGCAGACGTGCCCACAGGTTGAGCCCCCCGCCCGGTGTGATGTCGATGTGCGCGGACGGGGCGTGGGCGCTGACGCTGTCGAGCAGCAGATCGCGGCGGGCGCGCAGCTGCTGGCGGACACCGCGCAGGTGAGTGCGCCAGGCAGGCTGCGTGACGACGTCGAGCGCGGCGGACTGCAGCACTCCGCTGACGTACATGGACTCCGCTGCGCGGTCGGTGAGGATGCGCTCGCGAGCCGGACCTCGCGCGACGAGGGCCGCGACTCGCACGGCGGGTGAGACGCTCTTGGTCAGCGAGCGAAGGTAGATGACGTGACCCTCGTCATCGGAGGACGCGAGTGGGACCGGCTCGACATCGATCGCAAGGTCATGCGCCCAGTCGTCCTCGATGAGGAACGCCCCCCGACGCCGCACCACGTCGAGGATCGCTCGCGCGTTCTCGGTGGACCACCGAGCCCCCGTGGGGTTGGCGAAGGTCGGCTGTGCATAGAAGACGCGTGCACCGGTGCGTGCCAGCGCACGGTCGACTTCGTCGGGATCGGGCCCCTCCGCGCCGGACGTCACCGGGACGAGCACGACCCCGGTCTGCTCGGCGGCGAGCATCGCTCCCCAGTAGCTCGGCGACTCGATGAGCAGGGGCTGGCCCGGTCCGACCAGTCCGCGGAAGATCGACGACAATCCGCCCTGGCTGCCCGACGTGATCACGACATCGCGCGCCGAGGGCGGGACCACGCCCGCGGGGGCCGAGGCGGCGAGCTCGCCCGCGAACCACTCCTGCAGTTCTGGCATCCCAGCCGCTGGCGAGCGCATGACGGCGGCACGAGAGCGGGCCGCGCGCGCCAGCGCCGCGCGCACGAGCCGTTCCGGGAGCAGGTCGGATGCCGGATACCCCGAGTGAAGGCCGATCGCATCGGGGGCGACGGTCCGCTGTGTCGACGACAACACCGACACCCGCGCCGGCGGCGTGCCCAGGGCCGAGGTCTGCCAGCCGTGGTCTGCCGGACGGGGAGAGCGAAGCGTGCGGATGAACGTGCCGACGCCCGGGCGGCTCTCAATGAGACCCGCTGCCGCCAGGCGACGCATCGCCTTCTGCACGGTGACGGGACTCGCCCCGTACTGGGCGACCAGGGTGCGACTCGACGGCAGCTGAGATCCCGGGGGTGCGGCCGCGATCCACGCGCGCAACCCGGCGTCGATTCTCGCAGTGCTATCCTGCTCCATGACAGTACAGAGTAGCGCTACTCGTTCGATGCGCACAGTGCTACCGAGCGTCGCCGGCCTCGGATGGGGTCTTATCGGGGTGGTCGCGTTCTCGTTCACGCTCCCCTTCACGCGTGTCGCCGTCGATGGCCTGTCGCCGCTGTTCATCGGATCGGGCCGCGCGGTGATCGCGGCCGCGCTCGCGGTGCTCGCTCTCACCCTCACTCGACAGCGCTTGCCCACGGCGGCCCAATGGGCACGTCTCGCGATCGTCGCCGCGGGAGTCGTGGTCGGGTTTCCGCTGCTCACGTCGTTCGCACTGATGACCACCCCGGCCAGCCACGCGGCGGTCGTCATCGGACTGCTTCCCGCGGCGACGGCCGCGATGGCGGTCCTGCGTGCGAAAGAGCGGCCGCGCCGCTCGTTCTGGGTGTTCGCGGTCCTGGGAGCGGCAGCGGCCGTCCTCTTCGCGGCCTTGCAGAACGGGGGGATCGGCCAACTCCGCGCCGCGGATCTGCTGCTGTTCCTCGCCGTCATCGCGTGCGCCATCGGATACGCCGAGGGCGGGCTCCTGGCGCGCGAGCTCGGCGCGTGGCAGACGGTGTCGTGGGCGCTCGTGGTTGCCGCGCCGCTCATGATCGGCAGCACGATCTTCGCGATCGTCCAGCAGCCGCCTCGCGCCGATCCGATCGAGTGGGCCGCGTTCGCCTACTTGGGGATCGTGAGCATGTTCCTCGGCTTCTTCGCCTGGTATCGCGGCCTCGCGATCGGACCGATGGCACAAGTCAGCCAGGTCCAGCTCGTCCAGCCGGTGCTCGGCATCCTGTGGGCGGCTGTTCTGCTGCACGAGCAGATCGGATGGCCCACCGTCATCGGCGGCCTCGCGGTCATCGGCTGTGCGGCCCTCGCGGTGCGCACTCGTTCGCGACCGGATTAGCACTCTCCTCTGGCGAGTGCCAGAGATCTTGGTATCCTGGTCACACGACATTTCCGGCGGACGTGCGCGAGCGGCGGGAGTCTCGCAGACCTCCCACCTCTCGGGCGACCGTGCACAGCGATGTGCCTGATCCGACGCGACGGCGTGCTTCCGCTGGACGATTTCCAGATACGGAGGCGAGCATGTCCGACGAGAGCAACATCCGGTTCGAGATGCGCAAGGTCACCGCGATCGAATGGGTGATCCTGGATCATTCGGTGCCGCGAGACCACCCGCAGCACACCGTGGCCTGCGTGTACGAGATCGACGACCTCGAGTACGACGTGGTCTGGCTGCGCGACTTCGGCCTGGCCGAGCACTACATGTCTCCGGCGGAAGTGCTGGACGACCTCATCCGAGTGAGTCAGAGATCCACCCGGTCTCCGTCGCGACGGCCGGTCCCGATCCCGCACCGTCCACCCCGTGCCGAGCGCATTCCTGCCTGAGACCGCCCGGTCGTGCGCGTCGAACGTCCGGCCGGCCGCTGGCGGCAGCATCCGGAATCCGCTATGCGCTCCCAGCCGCTCGGCGAGGAACGGAAGAAGCGGCCTCGATCTGCTCGAGCGCGGCCACGGCGCGCCCGGGGCCGTCCTCTGGGGCGATGCCCTCGGCGATCCTCTCGGAGGACCTCGCGTATGCCGGGTCGCCGATGAGATCGCGGATCCTGGCGGCCAGGTGCGGCACGTTGGCTCTGCGCAACGGCAGCGGCTGCGGTCCCGCGCCGAGCTCATGCACGCGGCGGCCCCAGAACGGCTGATCGCCGAGAACCGGGCAGATGAGGGTGGGTCGGCCGGCGCGGAGGCCCGCCGCAGTGGTGCCTGAGCCGCCGTGGTGGACGACCGCCGACACTCGCGGGAACAACCAGTCATGCGGTACGTGATCCACGACCATCACATCCTCGGACGACTCGGCATCCAGGGCACCCCATCCCGTGGCGACGACAGCGCGCACGCCCGCCTCGCGAGCCGCGTCGAGCACGACGCGACCGCGCTCGGCCGCCTTGGCGCCGAAGCCCATGCTCCCGAATCCCACATAGATCGCCGGACGGTCGCTCGCTACGAACGCCTCGAGTTCGGCAGGAGGTCGCCACGCCTCTTCGCGCTCGCGGAACCAGTAGCCCGTCACGTGCGCCGTCGCCGGGTAGTCCGGCGGCACGGGCACGACGTGCCGGCTGAACGGGTACAGCACGGGAACCGGCGCGCCGTCGAGACCGTGCAGGTAGTCGCTCAGCCGGCTCATGCGGCCCAGGCCCAGACACTCCCGGCGGAATCGGTTGATCATGCCGCCGTAGGCGACCGCGGTGAAGCGATTGAACTGGTACGTGAAGCGGTTGAGAGCACCGCCGAGCGACCGCGACAGGAACGGCACCGGGAAGGCCGCGGTCGGTGTGAGGAACGGAAGCGGTAGGGAGGCGACGAATGGCACGTTCTGCCGCTCTGCGATGTGGAGTCCCGCGAGCGCCTTGGGATGCGACACGATGACGGTCGGCTCGACACGCTGTGCGACCGCCCATTGCTCGTCCAGCGACACACGCATCGCCGCCGACATCCGCCGCGCCATGGTCAGCGCTTGGGTCGGGCCGCTGAGTCCCGCCATGGCGGCACGCATGACCCCATCCATCTCTGTCGCGATGGGGTCGAACGCGACGGCGGGTGACGCCACGCCGCGATACGCCTCCGGTGCTGCCAGGACGGCATCGTGCCCCTCGAGTGCCAGCCGATCGGCCAAGGCTGCGTAGGGCTCGACATCGCCGCGCGTGCCGAATGTGAAGATGAGTACTTTCATGGATGCCTCCGTCAACGTCGAATCGACGCCGACCAGGCTTCCCGGCACTCCGCTGTGAACCTTACCGGTCCCGAGCCCCAGCCGCACCGGTCCGGGCGGAGTGGACCTGCGCGACGTCGGACAATGGAGAGGTGCCCGCAGAGCGCGAGCCCGCATGCCCGCACCTCAGGAGTGCCATGACAGCCGTCATCCCGCCGCCCGATGCAGCCGAGCGCTATCGCATCGAGCCCACCGTTCTGCAGGCGCTGCGCAGTCCGCGCATCCTGACCCGCGAGGTCCTCGCCGGTCTGGTCGTCGCCATCGCGCTCATTCCCGAGGCGATCGCGTTCTCGATCATCGCAGGCGTCGACCCCCGACTCGGGCTGTTCTCATCGTTCATCATGGCCGTCGCGATCGCGTTCCTGGGCGGGCGCCCCGCGATGATCACCGCCGCGACCGGGGCTGTCGCTCTGGTCATCGCGCCGGTGGCCCGCGAGTACGGCATGGACTACTTCATCGCCACCGTGATGCTCGGCGGGCTGATCCAGATCGTGCTGGCGGTGCTCGGCGTGGCGAAGCTCATGCGCTTCATCCCGCGCAGCGTCATGGTGGGCTTCGTCAATGCGCTGGCGATCCTCATCTTCGTCGCGCAGGTGCCGCAGCTGATCGGGGTGCCGTGGGCGGTCTATCCCATGGTCGTGATCGGGCTGTTGATCATGTACCTGATGCCGCGACTCACTCGCGTCGTGCCGGCGCCGCTGGTGGCGATCGTGCTGCTCACCGGTGCCGCGGTCGTGTTCGGCATCAACGTTCCGACGGTGGGGGATCAGGGCGAGCTGCCGCAGAGTCTGCCTGAGCTCTTCATCCCGAACGTGCCGTTGACCGGCGAGACCCTGGCGATCATCGCCCCGTACGCCGCTGCCATGGCGGTGGTCGGACTGCTCGAGTCGCTCATGACCGCGAAGCTCGTCGACGACATCACCGACACGCACTCCCGCAAGACCCGGGAGGCGCTCGGCCAGGGAGCGGCGAACGTGCTGTCAGGGCTGTTCGGCGGCATGGGCGGGTGCGCCATGATCGGCCAGACGATGATCAACGTGAAGGCCTCCGGCGCACGAACCCGCATCTCTACGTTCCTCGCGGGCGTGTTCCTGCTGATCCTCGTGCTCGTGCTGGGCGACGTGGTCGCGATCATCCCGATGGCAGCACTCGTCGCGGTGATGATCGTCGTGTCGGTCGCGACGTTCGACTGGCACAGCATCCGTCCGTCGACACTGAAACGGATGCCGAAGAGCGAGACCGTCGTGATGCTGATCACCGTCGGGATCACGGTGTGGACGCACAACCTCGCGATCGGCGTGGGGGTGGGCGTCGTGGCGGCCATGGTGCTGTTCGCCCGGCGCGTGGCGCATTTCGTCACTGTGACACGGCGGATCGATGAGGCCGAGCAGGTGCCCACCGTGCGCTACTCCGTCGACGGCGAGCTGTTCTTCGCCTCGAGCAACGACTTGACGACCCAGTTCGAGTACACCCACGATCCCGACCGCGTCATCATCGACATGACGCGATCACACGTGTGGGACGCGTCGACGGTCGCAGCGCTCGACGCCGTGCAGACGAAGTACGAGCGGCTGGGCAAGCAGGTCGTTCTCGAGGGCATGAACGACGCCACCACGCGATTCCATGGGCGGCTGTCAGGCGGTCTGGGCGGCGCGAGCTGACGCCAGGCCGGATCACCAGCCGCTGCGGGTCGGAGTGTGTCCCTCGCGGGCATCGTCGGGCATCGCCATCTCGGCGCGCATGCCGAGAAGGCGAATCGGCCGGTCGGGGTCGATCTTCGCGACGAGCTCCATCGCCTTCTCGACGACCGCGTCGCGATCGGTGGTCGAGGGGATCTTCTTCGTGAACGTCTTCGTGAGGAACGGTGCGTAACGCACCTTGAGCCCGAGGCCCACGACCGGGCGGTCGTCGGCGGCGACCTCGTCGAGCACCTGATCGAGGAGCGTGCGTGCGGCGTCCTCGATCTGGGCCCGTTCGACGATGTCGACCTGGAATGTCGTCTCCTTGCTGTGGCCACGAGGCACCCAGGGTGTGTCGTCGACAACGGAAGAGCCGTCGCCGCGCCCCAATTGCCGGTACCACAGGCCCATGTTCGGGCCGAACTCGCCGATGAGCGGGGCCTCGTCGGCTGCCGCGAGCTGTGTCACGGTCAGGATGCCGAGACCCGCGAGTCGCTTGGACACCTTCGAGCCGACACCCCACAGGTCGATCGTCGGGCGTTCGCCCATCACATCGAGCCAGTTCTCTGCGGTCAGGCGGAAGACGCCGCGTGGCTTGCCGAATCCGGTCGCGACCTTCGCGCGCACGAGCGTGTCGCCGATCCCCACACTGCAATGCAAGCGCGTGCGATCGAGTACCGCCTGCTGCATCCGCCGTGCGTAGCCCTCCGGATCCTCGGTCTCGACACCCACGAAAGCCTCGTCCCACCCGAGCACCTGCACGACGGCTCCCGGTTGCGCGCGCAGCGTCGCCATCACCTGCTCGGACGCGGCGTTGTACGCCTCGTGGTCGACGGGCAGGATCACCGCATCCGGAACCTTTCGCGCGGCGATCCGCAGCGGCATCCCGGATCCGACCCCGTACTCGCGGGCCTCGTACGACGCGGTCGACACGACGGCGCGCTCGGTCGGGTCGCCCCGTCCGCCCACGATGACGGGCTTGCCGGCGAGTTCCGGATGCCGCAGCACCTCGACCGCCGCGATGAACTGGTCGAGGTCGACGTGCAGCACCCAGTTCCGGCGCGACGTCGATGACATGCGCTCAGTCTGCCCGGCGCGGCGGACAGAGTCACGCGCGGTTCCCGAGCAAGGAACAAATATTCGATAGAAGTCAACCCCTTGCGCGTTGAGGGTGTGGTATAGCGCGCCCAAAGAGAACGCGTCCCGTGACTCAAGTCGAAGAAAGATTCGATAAACTGCTCGAACGCATGTACAATGGATGCATGACAGATCCCTTCGCCGGTGTGGAGCAGGCGCTCGCAGACGCGCGCGCGGCGTGGGAGTCTGCGCGTGCCGGCGAGGCGCCGGTGGATGGTCGCAGCGGCGCATCGATTGCGGCGTTGAGTGAGGCGGTCGGGCTTCTGCGCCGCAGCGTGGATGCGGTGCATGTACAGGTTGCGGCCGAAGTCGCGCGGGCGTCGCGTCAAGAACTGGGCAACGCCGGGCTGGCGAAGCAGCAGGGATTCCGCACGCCGGCCGCGATGATCGCCGCGAGCACCGGCACCAGCGTCGGTGAGGCCGCCCGGCTGGTCGCCGTCGGAGAGGCCACGACACCCCGCATGACTCTCACCGGAGCGGAGGCCCCGCCGAAGTACCCGGAGGTCGCCGGCCGGCTGGACGCCCAGCGCATCAGCGTGGCCGCTGCCGCAGCGATCGTCGCCTTGCTCGACAAGGTCGCACTTCGGGTCCCGACGGAGGGGCTCCAGCAAGCGGAGCGGACGCTGGTGCAGCAGGCGTCAGGGCTCGCGCTGGATCAGCTCAACAAGATCCTGCAGCGAGCCGAGGCGTGGCTCGACCCCGACGGGGTGGAGCCGCGCGAGGCGGAGCTGCGCGGCCGGGCGTGGCACTTCCACGAGGACCGCTCCGGAATGCTCGTCATCAGCGCCAAGCTCGACCCCGAGACCGCTGCCCCCGTCAAAGCGGCGATCGAGGCGATGGTCGGTGCGGAGCTGCGCAACCAAGACAGCCGGCGATGTGAACGCGAGGCGGGCGTCGCGTCCGGGCTTCCCGACGAGGACCGGCGGACGATCCCGCAGATGCAGGCAGACGCGATCGCGATGATCTGCCGTCATATGCGGGGCTGCGATTCGAAGGGTGTCCCGACGGGTGGCTCGAGCGTCGTGGTGAGGATCGGACTCGAGCAACTCGTGTCGGGCGAGGGTCACGGCACGATCGACGGCATGGCCCAGCCGGTGTCGGTGGCTACGATTCGCCGGATGGCCGCCGACGCGCAGATCATCCCACTCGTCCTCGGTGGCGACAGTGAAGTCCTCGACTTCGGGCGTGCGAAGCGTCTGTTCACCACGCCGCAGAAGCTGGCGCTCGGCGAGCGTGACGGCGGCTGCGTCGGATGCGGCCTGCCACCCGGTATGACGCAGGTCCACCACCTCCGATGGTGGGACAGAGACACCGGCCCCACAGACCTCGACAACGGGGTGCTCCTCTGCGTGAGATGCCATCACCGCATTCACGACGACGGCTGGGAGATCCGCATCGAGGGGACCGGCGTTCGCGCGAAAGTCTGGCTGATTCCGCCCGTCTACGTGGACCCCACCCGCACCCCTCGCCTCGGCGGTCGGGCCCACCGCGACTACGTTCTGAGCGCTTGAGGTCGGCGCCGTTCGCAACCTCCGATTCTGTGCACGGATGCTGGAGCCCAGGCTGGCCGCCACGCGTACAACGCCGCGCGTCGGCTCGTCAACCCCCGTGCACCCGGTGCGGCAGCATCCGTAGCGTGATCCTTCCCTGAGGAAGGAGTCGTGATGGCAGTCAGCGGACTGTTCGCCAGCGAGACGCTGACCGCATCGATCACGACGCTCGCCGAGCTGGTCGATGTCGTGCAGAGTCACGACCGGGCGTACGTGCGCTACAGCGAGGGACCCGAGCGGGATCGCGACAGCAGCGTCGACACCGAGAGCGGGCTCACGCTGCCGGGGCTCTCGGTGAACCCTCTGCATCCCGAGGAATGGTGGACGAGGCCGCTCGAGGACTGGCTGGCCCGGCAGGTGTGCCAGTACCGGGAGCTGCAGCACAAGAATCCAGACCGCTTCGCGTGGGTGCTGACGGGAACCGAGGTGGGGCGAGGCCCCGACTGCGAACCACTGCTGCGGGAAGTGACCCCGATCGCGCGGCTGGACGACCGGCTGCTCGAAGAAGCCGACCGTCGGTACAAGGCCCGCTTCCGCGCGGGCCAGGGACCGGAAGACTGACAGAGAGGACCACGAGAATGTCTGACACCCTTCCCCCCGAGGTGCCGCCGGCGCCGGACGGGCAGCCTGGCGTGCAGCCGCTGCGCGACGACGACACGTCGATCGAGCCGGATCCCACGCGCGATCCGGCGCAGGCGGACTGGGATCGCACCGAAGCCGTCGACGCGGGCGTGCCGGCGGACGAACTCGACGCGGCGACGGCCACCGGCGACGATCCGGCCCAGCTTCCCGCCGATGACGACGAGGTGCCCGCGGCCGATCTGCCGGGCGAAGGCCGGCAGCCCGAGACGCAGGGCATGTCCCCGGAAGCGGCCGAGCTGGGCGACGAAGGTCAGGGCGACCTCGCGCCCGAGGATCTCTGACGCGTGGCAGACGAACAACGGGCATCGGTGGCGGCAGACATTGCCGAGGTGTCCCCTTGAGGATCCTCATGTGGCCGGTTCACGGCGCCTACACGGATGCGTTCGTGCGGGGCGATCACGAGTACCTCATGCCGGTCGAGCCCGGCGTCGACCTTCCGGGCCCGAGTGCATGGGGCTGGTCGCGGGCGCGAGAGGTCGCCGCCGAGAACCTGCGCGACGAGCACATCGACGTCGTGGTGCTGCAGAGTCCGGACGAGGCGGCGAATGTACGACTGCTCACCGGGATGGTCCCGGGGCGGGACGTCCCCGCCGTCTATCTCGAGCACAACACGCCGGGACCAGGCTCCTGCGTGCATCCGCTGTCGGGCCAGGACGAGGTGCCGATCGTGCATGTCACGCACTTCAACCGGCTGTTCTGGGACAGCGGGCTGGCCCCCACACATGTCGTCGAGCACGGAGTGCCCGATCCCGGCCCGCTGTACACCGGCGAGCTGGAGGGGATCGGCGTGGTCGTCAACGAGCCGGTGCGCCGGTGGCGCGCGACGGGCACCGACCTGCTGCCGGCGTTCGCTCAGGAGGCTCCGGTGGACGTGTTCGGAATGGGCGGCGAGCGGCTCCATGCCGCGTTCCCCGGAGAGCACGGCGTCGTCGCGGCCGGAGACCTCCCGCCGTCGCGGCTGCACCCCGAGCTGGCGCGTCGCCGGGTCTACCTGCATCCCTTCCGCTGGACCTCGCTGGGTCTGTCTCTGCTCGAAGCGATGCACCTCGCCATGCCCGTCGTGGCGCTGGCGACGACCGAGGTCGTGCGAGCCGTGCCTCCTGGCGCCGGCGTCATCTCGACGGACGTCGACGAGCTGCGCCGCGCAGTGCGCGCGTTCCTCGCCGATCCCGAGATGGCTCGAGAGGTCGGGCTCGAGGCGCGCCGGCACGTGCTCGCTCGCTACGGACTCGGGGCATTCCTCGCTCGCTGGGATGCCGTGCTCGACGAGGTGATCGCCTCGCATTGGGCGCGACGGACGCCGCACGTCGCCGCCACGAGCGTCCACGCGCTCCGCACGGCATCTCTCGCGTCCGACGGTCTCTGACGGAGCCTGGTCGAGGCGATCGACGCGGCCGCCTGACACGAAGAGCACGGGACGGATGCCGCGGCCACAGGTCGCGGCATCCGTCCCCGCTCACACGAAGCCGAACAGCGGCGGGAACGCCACCACCACGATGGCGGCCCACGCGAGGTACACCGGCACATAGCCGGTCTGCCACCGTTCGAGCCGGTCGAACGGCGTGCGGCGCATCACGAACCGCAGCTGCAGCCAGCCGGCGCCCGCGAGGTTGGCGACCAGGATGATGTTGAGGCCAAGCGATGCCAGCTTGTTCGGGCTCGCGCCGAATTCCGCGATACGGCCCACCATGGCGACGAGCACCATGATGTCGACGATGAGCGCCGCGGCGATCATCACGAGCTGCAGGCGATCGAACCACGACGGCGGGGCCAGCGGCTCGCGGGCCGACTGCGAGTAGAGCAGCAGCGCGAGCACGACGACCAGCACGATGTCGAACAGGATCAGCAGGTCGCGCTGGCCGAACACCTCCGGCGCGTCGCCCCCGGAGTCGACCAGGTTGCCTTGGAGGAACCCGGCGACGATGAACGCCAGCAGCAGCAGCGTGAACAGAGGCGTGAACAGCCGCGTCAGCACGGGGGCGATGTTCTCGATCACGCTCTGCTTCGCCTCGACGAGCCACGCCGCCACGATGATCGCGCCTGCGGCGCCGCAGGGCACCAGCCAGTCGACGACGAACCGGCTGGCATCGAGGTCGATCGCCGCGAACACCGCGACCGTGAGCCCGATGAGCACGGCGCCGCCGAGCGCGATGAGCACGAAGTACACGAACCATTCGCCGGTGAACCGGATGAAGTCCATGCGCGCTCGCCCCGATCGGACCGCGCCGTTGACGTAGGCGATGCCCGTGACGAGCCACAGCAGCACCACCGAGTGGAGGGCGGCGAGGAACAGCGTCGCCCCGTCGGGAGCGAACGGATACGCGGCCATCATGACCGCGGTCAGCGCGAACGGCACCCCGACGATGACGGTCGTGCGTACCGAAGCGTGCCGTCTCACCAGGAAGCATGCCGCGAGGAAGGGCAGGACCAGCAGCGCGGCGAAGCGTGCGTAGAACGCGCCGTCCGAGGCCCAGTCGATGCCGAACAGCGCGGGCGCCTTGATGGCCAGACCGGCCCCGACCGCCAGGCCGAGCGCGAGCCACAGCGAGCGCCCGCGCGGCTGGGCGGGGGCGTCCGCGAACATGAGCTGCTTCCACAGGCGCTCGGAATGCTCGCGCGCGAACTCACGTGAGAGGTCGTCGAGCGCACCGAGCCGCTTGACGCCGACGAGGAACGCCTCATCAGGAGCGAGACCGGATGCCTCGAGCCGGCCGATCTGCCCGCGCAGGTGGTCTTCGAGCTCGTCGACGTCGCGGCCGGCGATCGCTTCGCGCCGTGACACGTACTCGCGCCACGTCGTGATCTGCTCCTCGACGCGCGGATCCAGGTCGCCGGTCATGTCAGGCACCTCCGAGCGCGGGGGCGCCGGCGAAGGCGCTGCCGCCGTCGCGGTCGGTCCAGACGCGCTGCAGCGCCGTGCTCACGACCCGCCACTGGCGGCGCTGCTCCGCAAAGGCCGCCGTGCCCGAGGCGCTCAGCCGGTAGTGCTTGCGCGGGCGGCCGGTGGGGGAGGCGCCCCACGTGGCCTCGACGTGACCGAGTCGCTCCAGACGATGAAGCAGGGGGTACAGCATCCCGTCGCTCCACTCCAGCTCGCCGTCGGACAGCTCGCTCACGCGCTGCAGGATGGCGTAGCCGTACGACTCGCCCTCGGCGAGGATGCCGAGGACCATCGGGGTCGCGGCGGCGGCGACCAGGTCCTTGCCGATCTTCATGCGGATGCTCCCATACCTAGATCTGTCAGGTACATAGAGCTACAAGGTATCACGAGGTGCGCGCCGCAGCGCATGGGCCGCGGCAGGATGCTCCACAATGGGCACGCGGCCGCTCGTTCCGGTCGCGTGAGCGCAGGCGAAGGAGCCGACATGGCACCACGGCGGCAGCGGGCACCCCGCTCGGAGTTGAAGAACACCGCGTACGAGATCTTCATCGGCATCCTGTCGATCCTGTCGATCGTCAATCTGGTGCTGATGTACGCGCTCGCGTCCGACCCGGCACTGCAGCTGGTGCTGTCGGTCATGAACGGCCTGTTCAGCGTCATCTTCCTGGGCGACTTCATCTACCGCATCAGCACCGCCCCGTCGGCGACGCACTACTTCTTCCGCGGGTTCGGCTGGGCCGACCTGCTGGCGAGCCTGCCCTTCGCGCAGCTGAAGATCCTGCGGATCTTCCGGCTGCTGCGGGTCTACCGGCTGATGCGCGACCTCGGGCCCCGCACCGTCTGGACCACACTCATCCACGACCGGGCGAACAGCGCCCTCATGACGCTGCTGCTCATGGGCATCCTCGTGCTGCAGTTCGGCAGCCTCGCCATCCTCGCCGTCGAGGAGGACGCCGAGGGCTCGAACATCGCGTCGGCCTCCGACGCGCTGTGGTACACGGTGGTCACGATCTCGACGGTCGGGTACGGCGACCAGTTCCCCGTCACGAATGCCGGACGGTTGATCGGCGCGCTCATCATCATCGTCGGCGTCGGCATCTTCGGCACGTTCACAGGCTATCTCGCGAACCTCTTCCTCGGCCCTTCGCGGAGCGAGGAAGGGGCGGATGCCGCGGCCGATGCGCCGACGGAGCCCGACACCGCCGACGCGGCCCGAACCACGACCGACGCGGCGACTCAGGGGATCGCGGCGGGCGCCGTCTCGGGCGCGGTGGCCACCGGCGCCGCGGCGGGCGTCGCCGCGGCCGGGGCGGCGGACGAACCCGCCGCCGATGCGGCCGATGATCGCGAGGCGCGCGTGAGGGCGCTGCTCGCGCAGTCGGAGGCGGCGATGGCGGAGGTGCGCCGGCTGCTCGCCGCCGACCGCTGACGGCCCCGCCACGCCGAGCCGCGGGCCTGCCGCGGTCAGCGGGCTCGGGTCGAGGCCCGGACGACCAGCTCGGGCTGGAAGACGGTCTGACGCGCGATGCTGTCGGGGTCGGTGGCCTCTTCGAGCACGATCCGCAGCGCCGTGCGACCGATCATGCGGCTCGGCTGACGGATCGACGACAGCGGCACCGCGGCGGCGGCTGCGAAGGCGATGTCGTCGAAGCCGATGATCGCGATGTCGTCGGGCACCAGCATCCGTCCATCCACGACCAAGGACTGCAGCAGCCCCAGCGCGAGAAGGTCGTTGGCGGCGAAGAGGGCATCAGGCCACTCGCGCCGCGGGCGCGACACGATGCGCGCGCCCGCGGCCACACCCTCGTCGACGGTCATCGCCGCGGTCGCGACGACCTCGAGATCGATGTGGTCGCCGGCGTTCTCGGCGGCGACGCGGGCGCCTGCCAGCCGGTCGTTCACCTGGCGGATGTCGAAGGGGCCGCCGACGAAAGCGATCCGGCGCCGGCCGGTCTGGATGAGGTGCTCCGCGGCCATGCGGCCACCGACGACGCTGTCCACCGACACCGAGGAGAAGCGGCCGTCGCCGCTGAAGCGATCGACGAGCACGGTGGCGATCCCGCGCGAGCGCAGGCGCTGCAGGCGTGACGTCACATCGCCGTACGGCGCGATCAGCAGCCCGCGCACTTGCTGCTCCTCGAACAGATCGAGGTACAGCTTCTCGCGGCGGTGATCTTCATCGGTGTTCCCGTACAGGATCGCGATGCCGTGCCGGGTCGCCTCGTCTTCGGCGCCGCGCACGACGTCGTTGTAGAACGGGTTCTGCCCGTCCAGCACCACGAAGCCGACCGTGGTGCTGATTCCCGCCCGCAGCTTGCGGGCGGCGTCGTTGCGCACGTAGCCGAGCTCGTCGATCGCCCGGGTCACCTTGTCGACCGACTCGGCCGACACTTCGTCGGGCCGGTTGAGCACGTTCGAGACCGTGCCCACCGAGACGCCCGCGCGTTGCGCGACCTCACGGATGCTGACCGGCACGGCGCCCCCCACTTCCTCGTCGGATCACGATTCGGTCACCGTCGCGGCGCGGGTCAGGCCGGCGACTTGACCGATTTCGTCAGTGGAACTTAGAGTAGCCTGAAATCACCTGAATCGATTCATCTCCCTTCACCTCAACGAGGAGGACCGCCGTGGCAGCCGATGTCGCATCCGCGTCGACGCCCGCACTCCAGCTGCACCGGGTCGTCAAGTCCTTCGGTCCCGTCGTGGCGCTCCGCTCCGGAAGCCTGACGCTCGAGCGCGGCTCCATCCACGCGCTGATCGGCGAGAACGGCGCGGGCAAGTCCACGCTGGTCAAGATCGTGGCCGGCCTTTACCGACGCGATGCGGGAGAGTTCCTCCTCGACGGCGAGCCCGTGGACTTCACCAGCACGGCGCAGTCCAAGGCGGCCGGCATCGCGGTGATCTACCAGGAGCCCACGCTCTTTCCCGATCTGTCGGTGACCGAGAACATCTTCATGGGCCGCCAGCCCACCGGCGCCCTGGGCCGGATCGACCGCAGGGCGATGCGTGCGGAGGCCGTCGAGATCTTCCAGCGCCTGGGCGTCGCGCTCGACCCGGACCGCGTCACCGAGGGTCTCTCGATCGCCGACCAGCAGATCATCGAGATCGCCAAGGCCATCTCGCTCGATGCTCGCGTGCTCATCATGGATGAGCCGACCGCCGCGCTCTCGGGTGTCGAGGTGGAGCGGCTGTTCGCCGTGGCCCGGAGCCTCCGCGACGAGGGCCGTGCGCTGCTGTTCATCTCACACCGCTTCGACGAGGTCTTCGACCTGTGCGACACGGTGACCGTCATGCGCGACGGCTCCTACATCGACACCACCGCCATCGCCGACACCACCGTCGACGACCTCGTGCGCCAGATGGTCGGCCGCGACGTCACCGAGCTGTTCCCCAAGCTCCCCGCCGAGGTCGGCGACGTGGTGCTCGAGGTCGAAGGACTCACGCGCAAGGGCGTGTTCCGCGACATCTCGTTCACGGTCCGGTCCGGCGAGATCGTCGGCCTCGCGGGCCTCGTCGGCGCCGGCCGCAGTGAGGTCGCACGTGCGATCTTCGGTGTCGACGTCTACGAGTCCGGCAACGTGCGGCTCGCGGGCAGGGCGCTGCCCAAGGGCAACCCGCGCCTGGCCACGGCTCGCGGCATCGCATTGGTCCCGGAGGACCGCCGCAAGCAGGGCCTCGTGCTCGACGACGGCGTCTCGCGCAACATCACGCTGGCGATCCGCTCGAAGCTGGCGAAGTGGGGCCTGCTGTGGAGCGGCCGCGAGAACGAGGCGGCCGCGGTGTGGGCGAGCCGGCTCGAGGTGAAGACCGCGGCGCTGGATGCCGAGGCGGGCACTCTCTCGGGCGGCAACCAGCAGAAGGTCGTGCTCGGCAAATGGCTCGCGACCGAGCCGAAGGTGCTCATCGTGGACGAGCCCACGCGCGGCATCGATGTCGGCACCAAGGCCGAGGTGCACCGCCTGCTGAGCCAGCTCGCCCAGCAGGGACTGGCGATCCTCATGATCTCGTCCGAACTCCCGGAGGTACTGGGTATGGCAGACCGCGTGCTCGTCATGCGTGAAGGGCGCCTGACCGGCGAGTTCCCGCGCGCCCAAGCCACGCCGGAGGCTGTCATGTACGCCGCGACCGCCGACGCGGAGGTCGCCCGATGACCGCCACGATCACGCCCGTCCGGCCCGGCTCGAGCGCCGCATCGAAGCTTGTCCGACGGATCGGAACCGCGCGCGAGACCGGCATCCTGATCGCCCTGCTGCTGGTCATCCTCGCTGCGACACTGGCGAACCCGAACTTCCTGTTCTCCTCCGACGGCTTCCGCGACCTGCTGCTCACGCCGTCGCTGCTGCTGCTCGTGGCCGTCGGTCAGGCGGTCGTGATCATCACGCGCAACGTCGACCTCTCGGTCGGCTCGATCGTCGGACTGACCGCCTACCTGACGGGCCGCCTGTTCATCGATTTCCCCGGCCTGCCGATCGTGGTGGTCTTCCTGGGGGGCGTGCTGCTGGGTGCCCTGCTCGGTTTCATCAACGGCGCCCTCGTCGCCTTCGCCCGCGTTCCCGCGCTGGTGATCACGCTCGGCACGATGTACATCTACCGCGGCATCAACGTGGCCTGGACCGGCAGCGACCGCATCAACGCGTCCGACCTGCCGCGCGACTTCCGCGGACTGGGCACCGACTCGCTGCTCGGCATCCCGATCCTGACGATCATCGCCGTCGTGGTGCTGATCGGCGCGGCGTGGTACCTGCGCAATCTGCGCAGCGGCCGCGAGCTCTACGCCATCGGCTCCGACCCCGCCGCCGCGCACCTCTACGGCCTGCGCGTCACGAGCCGGGTGATCTCGGCGTTCGTGGTGTCGGGCGCGTTGTCCGGGCTCGCCGGCGTGCTCTACGCCGCCCGCTACGGCACGGTCAGCTCGGCGGCCGGCTTCGGCTGGGAGCTGCAGGCGATCGGCGCCGCGGTGATCGGCGGTGTCGCGATCTCGGGCGGCGTCGGCACGGTGTGGGGCGCGGCCATCGGGGCCTTCCTGCTGCTCACCATCAACCGCGCCCTGCCGATCCTCGGCATCGATGACTTCTGGCAGCGAGCCGTGGTCGGCGTCCTCATCCTGGGCGCGATCGTGCTCGACCGCGTCCTGGCCGTCAGACAGCATCGAAGGCTCATCGCGCAACGGGAGGAGACACGATGACGACGATGACGGATGCCGCGCCCGCACGTGTCTATCAGGCCCACGCCAAGCCCGCCTGGCGCCGTGCGCTCCTGACCCGCGAAGCGGCGATCATCGCGATCCTGGTGCTGGTGGTCGTGGTGGCGCTCGCCGCGGTGCCCAACTTCGACAGCCCGCTGACGGTGACGTACCTGCTGCGCGACGTCGCACCGATCCTGCTGATCGCGCTGCCGATGACGCTCATCATCATCACCGAGGAGATCGACCTCTCGGTCGCCTCGATCGTGGGCCTGTCGAGTGTGATGACCGGCATCCTCACGCAGGCGGGCCTGCCGTTCCCGGTGGCCGCGGTCGTCGCGGTCCTGGTCGGCACGATCGCCGGCGCCTTCAACGGCTTCCTCGTGACCGTCGTGGGGCTGCCCTCGCTCGCCGTGACGATCGGCACGCTCGCGCTCTTCCGCGGCATCGCAGTCGGGCTGCTCGGCACGACGGCGATCACCGAGTTCCCCGAGGAGTGGACTGATCTGGCCAAGGCCAACATCCCGGGAACGCCCATCCCGGTCATCATGATCCCGTTCGCGGTGCTCGCCATCGTGTTCGCGATCGTGCTGCACTTCACGCCGTTCGGGCGGTCGCTGTATGCGATCGGCCTCAACAAAGAGGCGGCGGCGTTCTCGGGCATCGACGTCGGCCGCACGAAGTTCCTGCTGTTCGTGTTCTCGGGCGCGGTCTCGGGATTCGCGGGCGTGTATTTCACGCTGCTGTACTCCAACGCCCGCGGCGACAACGCGATGGGCATGGAGCTGCAGGTGATCGCGGCGGTGCTGCTCGGCGGCGTCTCGATCTTCGGCGGGCGCGGCGCCCTGCACGGCGTGATCGCCGGCGTGCTGCTCATCGGCACGCTCGGCAGCGCCCTGCGCCTCGCCAACGTCACCAGCGACATCATCAACGTCATCACGGGCGTGCTGCTCATCGTCTCCGTGGTGTCGTCCAGCCTCCTCGCATGGCTCCACTCGCGGCGCGCCGCGGCCATCGGGAAGAGAGAGGGGCGGCGCAGGTCCATGCCGGACTCGCCCGCACCCTCGCAGTGAGCAATCTGTCCGCACCACGAAAGGAAACAAAGATGTTCGGACTTCAGCGCAAGCGCCGGGCCGGCGTCGCCGCAGCGGTCGTGCTCGGGGTCGCCCTCGTCGCCACCGGGTGCGCCGGCGGCACGGGCGGCGACACGGGTGGCGACGGCGGCGATGACGCCAACCTGTCGATCACGATGCTGCCGAAGAATCTCGGCAACCCCTACTTCGACACCTCGACCGGCGGTGCCGAGGAGGCGACCGAGGAGTTCGGCGGCACCTTCGAAGAGGTCGGCCCGAGTGAGGCCAGCCCCACGTCGCAGGTGCAGTACATCCAGACGGCTGCCCAGCAGGGCACCGGCGGTCTGATCGTCTCGGCCAACGACCCCGAGGCGATCTGCGACGCACTCGACGAGGCGCGTGGCGCCGGCGTGAAGGTCGTGACCTTCGACTCCGACACCAACCCCGAATGCCGTGACCTGTTCATCAACCAGGCCACTGCGGAGGGCATCGCCAAGGTCCAGGTCGACCTCATCGCCGAGCAGATCGGCGACGCCGGCCAGATCGCGATCCTGTCGGCCTCGGCCAACGCGACGAACCAGAACGCGTGGATCGAGATGATGGAGGAGGAGCTCGCCGCGAGCCACCCCGACATCGAGCTCGTCGAGGTCGTCTACGGCGACGACGATGATCAGACCTCGTTCGACAAGACTGCCGCCCTGCTGCAGACCTACCCGGAGCTCAAGGGCATCATCTCGCCCACGACGGTCGGCATCGCCGCGGCGGCGCGCTACCTGTCGACGTCGGAGTACAAGGGCACGGTCGCGCTGACGGGCCTGGGCACCCCCAACCAGATGCGCGAATACGTCGAGGACGGGACGGTGACGGCGTTCGCGCTGTGGAACCCGGCCGATCTCGGATACCTCGCAGCGTTCGCGACTCAGGCCCTGATCACGGGCGAGATCACGGGTGAAGAGGGCGACACCTTCGAGGCCGGCAAGCTCGGCGACTACGAGGTGGGCGCGGACGGCGTCGTGCTGCTCGGCGACCCCTTCGTGTTCGACGCGGACAACATCGGCGAATTCGACTTCTGAGTCGCGCCTGTCGGACGCCCGGTCGCCTCGTGCGGCCGGGCGTTCGCCGTGTGAGAATGTTCGCGCTCACATCCGTTACCTGTTCGTTGCACGATTCCCGTACCTGAGCGCTTGTGAACGCTAACAGTGAGCGCTAACATCCTGAATCGCGGCCATTGCCGGCCGCTCCGGAAACCAAGAGCGCTGCGGCACACCTCCGGCGCCCGGATGAACAAGGAGGTTCACTCACATGAAGAAGCAACTGATCTCTCTCGCCGCGGCGGGCGCCCTGGTGCTCGGTCTCGCGGGCTGCGCGACCGGCGGTGGCGCCGGCGGCACCGGCGGGGAGGCCGAGGGCCCGAAGCCGCTCGACGAGCTCGTCGTCGGATTCGCCCAGGTCGGCGCCGAGTCCGGCTGGCGCACCGCCAACACGAAGGACATCCAGGCGGCGTTCGCCGACGCGGGCATCGAGCTGAAGTTCTCGGACGCCCAGCAGAAGCAGGAGAACCAGATCAAGGCGATCCGCTCCTACATCCAGCAGGGCGTCGACTACATCGCCTTCTCGCCCGTCGTCGAGACCGGCTGGGACGCCGTGCTCAACGAGGCGAAGGCCGCAGGCATCCCCGTCGTCCTGACGGACCGCGCTGTGGACTCCAAGGATGAGTCGCTCTACGTGTCGTTCCTGGGCTCGGACTTCATCGAAGAGGGCAAGAAGGCCGGCGACTGGGTGCTCGAGGAGTACAAGGACACGACCGAGCCGGTCAACATCGTCCAGCTCGAAGGCACCACGGGCGCCGCGCCCGCCATCGACCGTGCCGAGGGCTTCGCCGAGGTCATCGCCGAGAACCCCAACCTCGAGGTCGTGGCGAGCCAGACCGGTGACTTCACGCGTGCCGGCGGCAAGCAGGTGATGGAGGCGATGCTCAAGTCGCAGCCCGACATCGACCTGGTCTACGCGCACAACGATGACATGGGGCTGGGCGCGATCGAGGCGATCGAGGCGGCCGGACTCGTCCCCGGCGAAGACATCAAGATCGTCACCGTCGACGCGGTGAAGGACGGCATGCAGGCCCTCGCGGATGGCAAGATCAACTTCATCGTCGAGTGCTCGCCCCTGCTCGGAGCGCAGCTCGTCGAGATCATCGAGACGCTCAACGACGGCGGAACCGTCGAGAAGCGGATCATCACCGAAGAGACCACCTTCACGCAGGAGCAGGCCGTCGAGGCGCTGCCCGACCGCAAGTACTGAACACCGGAGAGAGGGGCGGATGCCACGGCATCCGCCCCTCTTCACCACATACTCACCCGCCCGTTCGACGGAGAACCAGGATGACCGATCACACGCGCCCGCCGGCGCCCGCCGACACCCCGGCGCCCGTCGTCGAGATGACCGACATCTCGATCTCGTTTCCGGGGGTCAAGGCGCTGGACAGCGTCTCGTTCCGCATGTTCCCCGGCGAGGTGCACTCGCTCATGGGCGAGAACGGCGCGGGCAAGTCGACCCTGATCAAGGCGCTCACCGGCGTGTACACGATCGACTCGGGCACCACCCGGCTCGGCGGCGAGGAGGTGTCGTTCCACTCCACCGCGCAGGCGCAGGATGCCGGCATCTCGACCGTCTACCAAGAGGTCAACCTGCTGCCCAACCTGTCGGTCGCCGAGAACATCATGCTCGGGCGCGAGCCGCGACGGTTCGGCTCGATCGACACCCGGCGGATGCGGGCGCAGGCGCGCGAGGTGCTGGAGGGGCTCGGCCTCGATGTCGACCCCGGGTCGCTCCTCGGTTCCCACTCGCTCGCCATCCAGCAGCTGATCGCCATCGCGCGAGCCATCAACATCGACGCGCGCGTCCTGATCCTCGACGAGCCGACATCGAGTCTGGACGCGGACGAGGTCGCGGAGCTGTTCCGCATCATCCGCTCGCTCAAAGAGAGCGGCGTGGCGATCCTCTTCGTCTCGCACTTCCTCGATCAGGTCTACGAGATCGCCGACCGTCTGACGGTGCTGCGCAACGGCCGCCTGGTAGGGGAGTACCTCACGCCCGACCTGTTGCGCATCGACCTCGTGCAGAAGATGATCGGCAAAGAGATCGCGACCCTCGACGACCTCGAGCAGCGGGTCCGGGACGCGGAGGCGGATGCCGGTGACCCGACCGTGTTCCTGCGCGCGCAGGGCATCGGTCGGCGCGGCGCGGTCGCCCCCGTCGACGTCACGATCCACGAGGGCGAGGTCGTCGGCTTCGCGGGACTCCTCGGCTCGGGTCGCACGGAGGTCGCCCGGTTGCTCGGTGGCATCGACCGCGTCGACAGCGGCACCGTCGTCATCCGCGACGAGCCCGCGCGGCTGCGCACGCCGCGGCAGGCGCTGTCGCGCCGTGTCGCGTTCTCGAGCGAGAACCGCCGCGCCGAGGGCGTCGTCGACGAGCTCACCGTGCGCGACAACATCGTCCTCGCGCTGCAGGCCGATCGCGGGTGGTTCCGCCCCATTCCCAAGAAGCGGCAGGACGAACTCGCCGAGAGCTACATCCAGGCGCTCAACATCCGGCCGGCCGACCCCGACGCCGTCGTGCGCAACCTCTCGGGCGGCAACCAGCAGAAGGTGCTGCTCGCCCGATGGCTGGCCGTCGCCCCGCGGCTGCTCATCCTCGACGAACCGACCCGAGGCATCGACATCGGCGCGAAGGCCGAGATCCAGAAGCTCGTGGTGAGCCTCGCCGAGAACGGCATGGGCGTGGTGTACATCAGCGCCGAGCTCGAAGAGGTGCTGCGCCTCAGCCACCGCATCGTCGTCATGCGCGACCGGCGCAAGGTCGCCGACCTCGCCAACGAAGACCTCACCGTCGACAGCCTGCTCGCCCTCATCGCCGACGGCAACGGCGACGACACGGACGGAGTATCCCGATGACCGCCCTCCTCGCCCGCTTCGCCGCCAGCCGGCTCTTCTGGCCGATCGTGATGCTCGCGGTGCTGCTGCTGATCAACGTGATCGCCGTGCCCGGGTTCTTCGCGATCACCCTGCGCGACGGCAACCTCTACGGCAGCCTGATCGACATCCTCCGCAACGGGGCGCCCACGCTCATCGTCGCGATCGGCATGACGCTGGTGATCGCCACGCGCGGCATCGATCTGTCGGTCGGCTCCATCGCCGCCATCTCGGGAGCGGTGGCGTGCAGCATCCTGCTGGGCTCGCCGCAGCCCGAGCACCCGGCGACGGTCGCGACGGCGATCGTGGTCGCCCTCCTCATCTCGCTCGTCCTGGGAGTCTGGAACGGATTCCTCGTCGCGGTGATCGGCATCCAGCCCATCATCGCCACGCTCATCCTCATGACCGCCGGACGCGGCGTGGCGATGCTGATCACCGAGGGGCAGATCCTCACGGTGACGAGTCCGCCGTTCAAGGCCCTCGGCTCGGGCTTCTTCCTGGGCATTCCCATCGCGGTGTACATCGCCGCGTTCGTCTTCATCGTCGCCGCGACACTGACCCGGCGCACGGCGCTGGGCATCATGATCGAATCGGTCGGCATCAACCCCGAGGCTTCGCGCCAGGCCGGCATCCGGGCACGTGGACTGCTGTTCGCGGTCTACACGTTCTCGGCCGTGTGCGCCGCCGTCGCGGGCCTCATCCTCACCGCCAACACCATGGCGGCCGACGCCAACAATGCGGCGCTGTTCATCGAGCTCGACGCGATCCTCGCGGTCGTGATCGGGGGAACCTCGCTCGCCGGCGGACGGTACTCGCTCGCGGGCACCCTGGTCGGCGCGCTGGTGATCCAGACCCTCGTGACCACGGTCTACACCGTCGGCATCCCACCGATCGCGACCATGGTCTTCAAAGCCGCCGTCGTCACCATCGTGTGCCTGCTGCAATCGCCCACGACCAACGAGGCGCTCGCATCGTTCCGGCGAAACCTCGCCGTGCGCGCAGGAAAGGGCGTGGCATCCGCATGACGACTCTCACTCCCACGCCCGCGCCGCCCGCGCTTCGCGTCGCCGCGAAGCCGAGCGCCGCCGCCCGCATCCGCGACGCGTTCACGAGCCCCAAGTACGGCCCTGTCCTTGTGACCGCCTTGCTGTTCGTCGCGGTGTTCGTCGCCGGTGGCATCCGGTATTCCGGCTTCCTGAGCGGTCAGGTGCTGCTCAACCTGTTCGTCGACAACGCCTACCTCATCGTGCTCGCCGTCGGCATGACCTTCGTGATCCTCACCGGCGGCATCGACCTGTCGGTCGGGGCGGTCGTGGCGCTGTCGACGATGATCGCGGCGAGCCTGCTGCAGACCGGGATGCCGCCTGCCCTGGTGATCCCGCTCATCCTGGTCGCCACGAGCGTGCTGGGGCTGCTGGTGGGCCTCATGATCCACTACTTCAAGGTGCAGCCGTTCATCGCGACGCTTGCCGCGATGTTCCTTGCGCGGGGTCTCTGCTACGTCATCAGCCAGAGCTCGATCTCGATCACCGACCCATCGTTCATCGCGCTCGCCGTCGGACGCATCCCGCTCGGCGGGGGCATGTCGATCACCTGGAGCGTCGTGATCGCCGTCGTGGTCGTCGCCGTCGCGGTGTGGGTCCTGCACCGGACTCGCTTCGGCCGCACGGTGTACGCCATCGGCGGCGGAGAGCACAGCGGCATGCTGATGGGCCTCCCGGTGGCGCGCACCAAGGTGCTGGTCTACGTGGTGAGCGGGTTCTGCTCGGGTCTGGCCGGCGTGCTGTTCACGTTCTACACGCTCTCGGGGTATCCGCTCACCGCGATCGGCACCGAGCTCGATGCGATCGCGGCGGTCGTCATCGGCGGCACTCTGCTGGCGGGCGGCTACGGGTTCGTGCTCGGCTCGGTGCTGGGCGTGCTGGTGCTGGGCATCATCCAGACGATCATCACCTTCGAGGGCACCCTGTCGTCGTGGTGGACGAAGATCTTCATCGGCGTCCTCCTGCTGGTGTTCATCGTGCTGCAGCGCGTGCTCACGGCGCGTCGACGATGACGACGCCGGGCGTGAGCAGAGCGCGCCGAAACGGCGTCCGCGTCACGGCGCGGCATCCCTCGACCGCGATAATGGGGGGCGGGGCGTCTGGCGGTCCCGAGGGGAGCGGGCCCAGCACGTGAGCGTGAACGGCGACCGGAACCGCGTCGCGACGATCTTCGACGTCGCGCGCCTGGCCGGTGTGTCGCATCAGACGGTGTCGCGCGTGCTGAACGACCTGCCCAACGTACGACCGGCGACGCGCGAACGCGTCGAAGAGGCGATCAAGCAGCTCCGCTACGTGCCTTCGCAGGCAGCGCGAGCGCTGGTCACCCGCCGGTCGCGGACGATCGGCCTGGTCGCGACCGGCCTGCCCGACTACGGCCCCTCGAGCATCGTGCTCAACTTCAACGAATCGGCGCGCGACGCGGGGTACGCCGTGATCGCGACCAATCCCGCCGATGCGGAACGGGCGACCCTCCGGTCGGCGACCGAGATGCTCATCCGCCAGAACGTCGAGGCGATCGTGCTGCTCGCGGCCGAACGGGCCGCGCTCGACGCATTCGACGGATGGGAGCTGGGCGTGCCGCTCGTGGCGATCGCATCCGAGACGCGGGGGCGCGGCATCCGGGTCGCCCTCGACCAGCGCCAGGGAGCGCGCACCGCCGTCTCGCATCTGCTCGAACTCGGCCATCGCGAGATCGTGCACATCGCGGGCCCACACGGGTCGATGGACGCAGAGGAGCGACTGAGCGGCTGGCGTGACCGCCTGGCCGAGGCCGGCATCGCGGGCGAGGAGCCGATGCGGGGGGACTGGTCGCCGGAGTCGGCGTACCGAATCGGCACGGAGCTGGTCGCGAGCGGGCGGGCGCCGCGCGCCGTGTTCGCCGGCAACGATCAGATGGCGCTCGGGCTGCTGCACGCGCTCGCCGACGCCGGCCTGCGTGTGCCCGGCGACGTGAGCGTGGTCGGCTTCGACGACATCCCCGAGGCCGCGCACTTCTCCCCGCCGCTCACGACCGTGCGGCAGGACTTCGTGGGTCTCGGCCGCGACGCCATGGCCGCCGTCCTCACCCAGCTGCAGGACGAGGAGTCCACGGCGCCGCCGCCGACCCGGGTGCCGCGGCTCGTCGTGCGGGCGAGCACCCGGTCGGTCTGACTACCGCCTGACCCGGGGGCCGATGTTCGGGCGGCAGGAACTGCGGGTTGCACGCGGGTTTGCCGCGTGTTGTGACCCCCGAACGTTAGCGGGGTCTGGGTGGGAGTGTTCGGGTGGCAGGAACTGCGGGGTCGCATGCGGGTTTGCCGCGTGTTGTGCCCCCCGAACGCGCACCGGATGAGGCGAGGCGGGGCGGGGCGTCAGCGGGGCGAGCGCGCCGCGGCCGCGTTCGCCACGCCCGCGGCGAGCACGACGAATGCCGCGACGAGCGGGGCCACCAGCGCCGTGGCGGCGCCGGCCGAGTCCGCCACGAGCCCGGTGATGGCGGATGCCGCGGACTGGCCGACCACGACCGCCGAGCCGAGCATCGTCATGACGGTCGCCGAGCGGCCGTGCGGGCTGTGACCCGCTGCGAGACTGTACTGCGTCACCAGGGTCGGACCGATGCCGATGCCGATGACGAGCAGGCACAGGGTCATGCCGCCTACGGTGCCGACGAACGGCAGCGCCACCGATCCGGCGACGAGGACGCCCGCGAAGGTCAGCCAGCGCGCCGACAGTGTGAAGCGCGCCGGGAAGAGCGCCACGCCGAGCGCGAGGGCCGCCGAGCCGACGCCCATGGCTCCGTAGACCAGGCCTGCCTGCTCGGGCACGCCACGCTCGGCCATGAAGGCCGTGAGAGACGTGAGCATCGCGCCGAAGAACAGTCCCATACCGAGGGCGCCGGCGACCGGTGCGAGCACCCGCAGCCGGAAGAGCTCGCGCGCCGGTGCCTGGTCGGGGCGCTCGCCGCGGGAGGTGACCGCGGTCGCCGCGGTGGGATGCAGCGCGAACGCGCTGACGAAGACCAGCGCGAGCACCGCTGCCCCGATGACGGGCGCGACGGGGCTCAGCGTCGTGGCCAGCAGGCCGACGATCACGGGACCGAACACGAACACGATCTCGTCAGCGGCCGATTCGTACGCCATCGCGCCGTTCACGACCGACGTCCGGCGATCCTTCGGATACGCGCGGCCGATGATCCCGACGAGGCGACTGCGCGAGAGCGGGGCGACCTGCGGCATCGAGGCGCCGATGAAGAATGCGACCACCAGGAGCGCAGCATCCGCCACCGGTGCGAAAGCCAGCCACGCCATCACCGCGAGCAGCAGGCTGTTCACCGTGCCGGCGACCAGCAGCACCCGACGCTGCCCGAACCGATCGGCGGCGGCACCGAGGAGCGGGCCGATGAGCGCCGTGCCGAGCCCGGTCATCGCGCTGGTCAGGCCTCCGAGGGCCAGTGAGCCGCGCGCCGAGACGACGAGGGTCAGGATGCCGACCACCATCATCGCGAACGGCAGACGTGCCACCAGCGCGATCGGGAAGTAAGCGAAGCCGGCCTCGCGGATGAGGCTCGGGCGCCGTGTCGCCGGGGGCGCGGTGAGTGTGGTGGTGTGCATCTGCGGGCGCTTTCTGCCGCCGGTGGCGGGGGTGCTCGTGCCGCCTTGTCCGGGCGGGAACGCGCGCAGACAGGTAGATGCACATCGAGGATGGGCACCGGCAGTCTACCGAAGGAGCCTGGGCGAAGCCCGGACGCCCCCGCCTCGTCCTGATGCCGCCGTCAGGCCACGGGGATCCAGACCCGCATCGTCGAGGGGCCGCGCTCGGCCCATTCGTGGTACGCCACCAGGGGCACCGGCGCGCCGTCCGACGGGACGGGTCGACCGGCCGCGTCGCGGTAGGGCCACGCGGTGTCGCCCTCGGGAAGGCGGACCACATCGATCCATACCCGGCCGTCGCGCTCGACGGGCTCCGCGCCGGTCGCGAGCGCCACCAGCCCGACATCGTCGACGCCCGCGGGTGAGAGATCGACCGACTCGAGCGCCAGCACCTCGGGCCCGCGCTCGACCGCGAAGCAGCCGCGGACCGCGTCGATGCGCGCATCCGGCGCGGTCAGCCGCGGCGCCATGGGCAGTTCCAGCTCGACGACGTCGCCGGGCCGGAACGCCCGGCGCACCTCGGCCACGCCCGGCTCCACCTCACGTTCTTCCGTGCCGTCCGCCGTGTTCACGCGCAGTCGAGCGCCCGAAGCCCAGGACGGCACACGCAGCGACAGTGTCCACGGCGCGTGGCCGCCGGCATCCGTCCGATGGATCACGCGGATCGTGCCGCTCGCCGGGTAGTCGGTCTCCACATCCAGAGCGACCGTGCGTCCGTCGGCGAGCGTCGTGCGGATCGCGGATGGAGCGTACTGATGCAGCTGGATGCCGTCGGCATCGGCCGTCGCGACGTACGCGTCCAGGCTCGCCAGTGTGCGGGCGACGTTCGGCGGGCAGCACGAGACCTCGAACCAGGGGGCGCGCATCGACGACGAGGCGCGGGGTGACACCGCGTCGGGGTCGGCGGGGATACCGGGGACGCGCTGGTGCAGCGTGTTGGCGTAGTAGAACGAGCACCCGTCCGGAGCCGGCGAGGTGGCGATCACGTTGTAGAGGGTGCGCTCGATGAGGTCGGCATAGCGGGCGTCGCCGTCCGCGAGAAGGAGGCGCCACGAGAACATGATCGAGCCCACGCCGGCGCAGGTCTCGGAGTAGGCCCGGTCCGCAGGCAGCTCCCAGTCCTCGCCGAAGGCCTCGTCCTGGTGGTGCGAGCCCTGGCCGCCCGTGATGTAGGTGCGCCTGGCCACGGTGCGGTCCCACTGACTCCGCAGGGACGTCAGCAGCCCGTCGTCGGCGGTGTCGACGGCGACGTCGGCGGCTCCGGCGGCCAGGTAGTTCGCGCGGACGGCGTGCCCGCGCAGCACCTCGGCGTCGCGCACCGGCACGTCATCCTGGAAGTAGCTGCGACCCCACTCGATGTCGCCGAGGGTTCCGTGGCCGTGGCGCTCGATGAACGCCTGGGCCTGCTCGAGATAACGGCGCTCGCCGGTGACGCGGGAGAGCTCGGCGAGGCCCACTTCGACCTCGGCGTGACCGCAGATGCCTTCTCTGCCGTCGGGCCCGAACTCCCGGCACACGAGGTCCGCGGCGCGTCGTGCGATCGAGAGCAGCCCGTCATCGGCATCCGGTCGGGTCCGGGCTCGGGCGACGGCGGCCTGGAAGAGGTGTCCGAGGCAGTACAGCTCGTGGCCCCATTGCAGGGCCGACCAGCGTGCGCCTTGACCCGGCCGGCCGAACATCGTGTTGAGGTAGCCGTCCGGCTCCTGCGCCGCCGCGACGCGCGACACCACCGCCCGGAAGCGCTGGTCGAGTGCGGGGTCGCCGGTGCGGCCGATCTCCCACGCGAGGGCCTCGAGGTATTTGTAGACCTCGGAGTCGGCGAACTCGCGACCACGCCGGCCATCGGGCAGGGAGCCCGCGGCCGCGAGGTCGAAGTTGCCCAGCCATCCCTCTGACTCCAGCTTCGCCTCGATGTGCGCGAGCGTGCGGCGACCGTTGACGCCCTGCCGCTCGCCCCAGAAGCCGCCCGTGATGCGCACCTCGTCCTGGCCCAGCGGCCGGCGAGCGCCGTGCGGGGGAGCGACGGGCGACTGGGGCTGGGTGGTGGTGGTCTGCATGGTCATCCCTTGAACGCTCCCGACATGAATCCGCGGACGTAGTGACGCTGCAGCACCAGGAACAGCAGGATGCAGGGCAGCGCGAGCACGACCACGCCCGCCTCGGTCGCGCCGTAGTCGATCACCCCCTGCACCTGCACCCGGAGGTTCGACACGGCCAGCGGCAGCGTCATCCGGTTGGTATCGGTGATGAGGATGAGCGGCGCCATGAAGTCGTTCCACGCCGCGAGGAAGGCGAACATGCCGACCGTGATGAGCCCCGGCTTGACCGCGGGGATCAGCACGCGTCGCAGCGCCCCGAACGTCGACGCGCCGTCGACCATGGCGGCTTCGTCGAGCTCCCGCGGGACGGACTCGAACGAGATCCGCATCATGAACATCGAGAACGGCAGCTGGAACATCGTCAGCACGATCGCGACGCCGACGAGCGAGTTGCTGAGTCCGACCGCGCTGAGGATGACGTAGAGCGGGATCAGCAGCGTCGCGTACGGAACCATGAGGATCGCCAGCACGGTCAGGAACAGCAGGTTCTTGCCCGGGAACGAGAAGCGCGCGAACGCGTAGCCGCCGAGCGTCGAGACGATCAGAGTGAGCAGCACGGTCAGCAGGGCTACGAAGGTGGAGTTGCCGAGATAGACCCAGATGCCTGCCTGGTAGTTCGCGAGCGCGGCGTAGTTGCCCAGTCCCCAGCCCTCCGGCTGGCTCGTGCCGGCGCGAGGAGCCACCGACGAGACGGCGGTCCAGATGAGCGGGTAGAGGAACATGATCGCGAGCGCGGTGGTGAGGACCGCGTACGGGATGCCGAACACCAGGCGGGCGGCGGAACGTCGATCGCGTTGACGTGGCGAGCGCGTCTGGATGAGCCGCGTGGCCGACGGAAGGGTCTGTGCAGTCATGTCGGGCTCCTTCACTCTTCGTCGGCGCGGCGGAAGGCGCGCAGCTGGAAGACGTTGATGACGATGAGTGCGAGCAGCACGATGACCGACAGCGCGGCGGCGATGCCGAGATTGTTCTGCCCTTGGAAGGCCACGTTGTAGATCAGCTGCACGATCGTCATGGTGCTGTTGTCGGGGCCTCCCTTGGTGAGGATGTAGAACTGCTCGAACGCGAGCAGCGAGCCCGTGACGCACAGCACGATCGTGAGCGCGAACGTCGGACGCAGCAGCGGCACCGTGATGCCGCGGAACGTCTGCCACGTCGATGCGCCGTCGATGCGGGCGGCCTCGTACACGTCGTCGGGGATCGCCTGGAGTCCGACCAGCATGAGCAGCATGTAGAAGCCGGCGTACCGCCACACGATGAGGAAGACCGTGGACCACAGTGCGCCCTCGGGCGTGCCCAGGAACGTGAACCCCCACGCCTGCATGAGGTCGGCGAACGGGCCCGCGTACGGCGAGTACAGCACGTAGAAGAGGAGGGATGCCGAGGCCAGGCCGAGGGCGCTCGGCACCAGGAACGATGTGCGCAGGAGCGATTTCCAGCGCGTGGACTCCTGCACCAGGAGCGCGAGTCCGAGGCCCAGGCCGATCAGCAGGACGGTCGTGATGACGGTGTACTTCAGGGTGAACCAGATCGAGTCCCAGAACAGCCGGTGATCCACCGCGTCGACGTAGTTCTGCGGCAGGTTCCAGCCACGGTTGCCCGCGAGCAGCGGCCAGTCCGACGCCGACATCTGCAGCACCAGCACAAGGGGCACGAGGAACACGAACACGACGAACAGTGCGGTCGGCGAGGCGTAGAGCCAGCCGCGCAGGGCGTCGCGCCGGGCACGCGGCGTACGGCGCCTGATGGCGGGCGTGCCGGGCGGGCTCGAGGCGCGAGTCGACGGGGTCAGGGTGTCGGTGGACATGTCGTTCTCCGGGGGAGTGGGGTGGTGGCCCGGGCGTCCGGGCCACCACCGGGCGTCACTGGGCGAGGATCTCCGTGATCGCGTCATTGTCGGCGTCGACCGTGTCGGTGCCCTCCAGGACGGCATTGCGCACGAGCGTCAGCCAGGGGCTGCCGGGCGCATTGAACGCCTGCTGGAAGTTCAGCGCCACGGGGGTGTCGCCCTCGGATGCCACTTCGTTGATCGTCACCAGGCGCGGGTCCTTGGCCGCGTACTCGTTGTCGGCGAAGTCGGCGCGCGAGACGACGTCGTTGTTCTTCGCCAGCACGTCGACCTGAGCCTCCTCCGACATGAGCCATGTCAGGAAGTTCCACGCCTGTGCGGACTGCTTCGAGTCCTTCGAGACGCCGATCCCGTCACCGCCGACGAACGTCGATGCCCCGCCGTCGACACCGGGGATGCCGGCGACTCCCGCATCGAACGGCGTGGACGACAGCAAGGTCGCCGGGTAGAACATCAGGCCCACGTTGCCCTCGGTGAAACCGGCCGTCCAGGTGGGGCCCGCCTCGTCCTGCGAGCTCGGCAGCACCGCGCCCGACTCCCACAGGTCGCGCCAGGTGCTGTAGATCTCCTGGGCGGCGTCGTTCGCGAGCAGCGACTCGCGACCGTCGTCGCTCAGGACGTCCTCTCCAGACGCCCAGATGCTGGGGAACCACGTGAAGACGAGGCATCCGCCGCAGTTCAGCCCGGTCGCGGTGCCGTACACGCCGTCTTTGCCGAGCGCCTGGATCTTCTTGGCGGCCTCGGCGTACTCCGCCATCGTGGCGGGCGCCTTCTCGGGGTCCAGGCCTGCCTCGGCGAAGAGCTCCTTGTTCCAGAACAGCATCGACAGGTCGAGCACGAAGGGCAGCACGTGCTCCTGTCCATCGGCGTCGGTTCCGGCCGACAAGTGGCCCTGATTGATCTCGTCCTTGTAGTCGAGTTCGTCGATCTGAGCGCTGAGGTTCTGGAACAGCCCCTGCTCGACCCAGTTGGGGACGTAGACGATGTCGGCGGCGAACAGGTCGGGGAGTCCGCCCGACCCGGCAGCGGCACCGACCTTGGCGACGTAGTCGTCGTTCGGGACGACCGTCAGCTCGACCTGATTCTCGTGGCTGGCGTTGTACGCGTCGACGAGCAGGTTCGCCTGCTTCTCGAGCGGTGCGCGCGTCCAGAGCGTGAGCGTGCTGCCGTCGTCGATCCCCTCGGCGGGGATGTCTTCGGGGGCGGTCGTGGCTCCACCTCCGCCGGCGCAGCCGGCGAGGCCGACCAGAGCGCCTGAGAGGAGGAGAGCAGTCGCGGCACGCCAGCCGGCGGCGCGACGTCGGGTGTGGATCATTGCAGTCTCCTTGGCTCGACATTGAGCGTGCGCGTGCGGGTGTGCGAGCGCCGCTGCCGTGTGGGATATCGAAAACTTCGAAATCGCTTTCGGCAAGGTATCGTGTGAGATCGAGGGCGGTCAAGTGGGCGCTTCGATAACGTTTCAGCAACGAGGGGAGTCCCGGTGCCGAGTGAGGGAGGCGCACGCAGCGCGACGTTGAGCGACGTGGCGCGTCGGGCAGGCGTGTCGATCGCCACGGCGTCGAAGGCCCTGAACGGCCGAGACGACGTCGCGCCCGCCACGCGTCGCCGCGTCGTCGAAGCGGCCGATGAGCTGTCCTTCACTCCCAACGCGATGGCACGCGGACTTCTGGCCGGGCGCACCGGCACGGTCGGGCTGCTCACCAGCGACCTCGAGGGCCGGTTCATGCTCCCGATCCTGATGGGAGCGGAGGATGCCTTCGGCGCCGGCCAGGTGAACGTGTTCCTGTGCGACGCGCGAGGCGACGCGATCCGTGAGCAGCACCATCTGAAGGCGCTGCTCAGCCGTCGCGTCGACGGCATCATCGTCGTCGGGCGGCAGACCGACCCACGGCCCTCGCTCGGGCAGGAGATGCCGGTACCCGTCGTCTACGCGTACGCGCCGTCGGACGACCCTCGCGACCTCTCCCTCACCCCCGACAACTACGCAGGCGGCCGGATGGCGATCGAGCACCTGATCGGCTGCGGCCGTACCCGCATCGCCCACATCACCGGCGATCCGGCCTACGCGGCTGCGCAGGACAGACTGGCCGGGGCGCGGGCGGCGCTGGACGCGGCCGGTCTCGAGCTGGTCGGCGAGGCGATGTTCTCGGAGTGGAGCGAGCACTGGGGAAGGGATGCCGCGGCGATGCTGCTGCAGCGGCACCCGGATGTCGACGCGATCTTCTGCGGGTCCGACCAGATCGCACGCGGGGTGCTCGACACCGCCCGTGACCTGGGCCGGAGCGTGCCCGACGATCTCGCGGTCATCGGCTACGACAACTGGGAGGTCCTGTCCACGAACTCGCGCCCCCAGCTCACGAGCATCGACGCCAACCTGCAGCAGCTGGGACGGCAGGCGGCCCAGCGCGTGTTCGACGCGATCGACGGCGTCGACATCGGCGAAGGCACGCACCACCTTCCCGTGCGCCTCGTCATCCGCGGCTCGACGATCCCGCGCCGCTGAGCCGGGTCCGGTCTCAGAGCACCGCGCCCACCATCGCCTCGCCCAGAGGCGTGCGTCGATGCAGCACGCGAGCACCGTCGCGCGAGCTGGCGACCAAGCCGGTGTCGCGCAGCACGGTCAGGTGATGGGACGCGGTCGAGATCGCGACGGCGGTGTCGCTTGCGACCTGCGACGTCGTGCGCGGTTCGTGGGCGTCCAGCAGGATGCGCGCCCGCGCAGGTCCCAGCAGTGCGCCGAGCGCGTCGACGGCGCCGGTCGGGTCCCGCGCCCACTCGGCGCTCACGCCCTGCGCAGGGTAGAACAGCGTCGGCTGCGCGGGCGGCTCGGTGAGCACGTTGCACCCGCTCGTGCCCATGACCGAGGGCACCAGCACGAGCCCGCTGCCACGGCAGTCGACGATCTCGCTCCAGATGCGCATCGTGACGCGCACGGCGCCGCCGGCCCATTCGACACGATCGTGGAGGGTCGCGATCATCCCGCCGATGCCGCTTTCGGCGATCCGGCGCGAGCGGACGGCGATGTCGGCGCGCAGCAGCCGCTCGAGCTGGGTCCAGACCGGGGCTATGCCGGCGTTCCACACCGAGAGCCAGGCCTCCGCGATCATCGCGCGGGCACGGTCGGGATGATCGAGCATGCGCTGCACGGCGACCTGCGCGGCGCCCCGCGAACGCACCAGCACCTTCGTCATGTCGACCTCGAAGCGCTCGTCGTCGATGTCGCGCAGGCGTTCCGCCTCGGCCTCGGGGCTGAGATCCCAGGTGGGGGTGGACGTCAGGAAGTCGGGGAAGTACCCGTCGTCGCGGATCAGCAGCGTGAGCACCTCGAAGTCGTCTCGCGGGATCGCCCCCCGGGTCGAGCGCATCCACCCCCACTGCAGCGGATGGTGGTCGGGCCGGTGCAGTGCGCGAACCGCATGGCACAGCTCATGGCCGGGCGAGATGCCGAAGCGGATCGCGGTGAGGTCACCGGGCGCCAGCTGGAAGTCGACGTACTTTCGATCCACGTCGAAAGGATAGAGCGACGGATGCCGGGGCGACAGGCTGAACACACGTCACCGGATCCAGCCAAGGAGGAACCCATGGACCTCGACGCCCTCACCCGCACGGCCACCGACATCCCCGCCATCGTCCCGGCGTCCGAGCTCGCCCTCGGCACGGGCCGCACCCGCCGCTTCATCGGCGCCGGGCACGGCGCGGGAGTGTCGTACTTCTTCGTCGACAACGAGCCCGGCCAGGGGCCCGACATCCACCGTCACCCGTACCCCGAGACGTGGGTTCTGCTCGAAGGGCAGGCGCGCATCACCATCGGCGACCGCACCCTGGACGCCGTGGAAGGCGACACCGCGACGGCGCCTGCGGGGGCGTGGCACGGCTTCAAGAACAGCGGGACCGGGCGACTGCGGGTGCTCTGCATCCACGCGTCCGACCGCATCATCCAGGAGTGGCAGGATGAGCCGGGCGTGCTCGACATCCCCGCCGCCGACCGAGAGGATCAGTAGATATGTCCTTCCAGGCATACCTCGACAACATCGAGACCAAGACCGGCCTGACCCCGCGTCAGTTCATCGACCTCGCGCGTGAGAAGGGGTTCGACGAGACCACCAAGGCCACGCCGATCGTGCAGTGGCTCGCCGACGACTACGGCCTGGGTCGCGGCCACGCGATGGCGCTGGTGCACGTCATCACCAAGGGGCCGCAGATCAGCGACAAGCACGTCGACTCGGGATCGACCCACTCCGACCCGTCGAACACGCTGTGGCTCGACGGCAAGGCCACCAACCCGAACCCGTAGCCACCCCGGCTTTCAAATCGCGCACTTTGCAACTCGGCGGGGCCGGAGGCTGCAAAGTGCGCGATTCGAAACCGGACTAGGGGCCGCGCCGCCACCACCGGCGGCGTGGGGCTGCGGCATCCGTCTCCTGCTGCGCGATGCGGGCCTCGCGCCGTGCGCGCCACGCCGCCACCTCGGCCTCGACGTCGCGCGTCGGCGTCACCACCGGAGGGCCGCCGAGCAGCTGGCGCCGCGCCTCGATCACGCGCCGGTTGAAGTCCTCGAGCGCTTCGCGCACGTCCTCTTCGCGGGCGAGCTCGTCGAGCCGGCCTGAGAGCTCCCGCTCCTCGACGCGGAGAGTGAGCGCCGGCGGGCCGAGTCCGGTGAGCCGCTCCGTCTCGATCTTGCGGCGGATCCACCAGTCGGGATCGTGATGCCGGCCGAGATCGGGGAGAGGCTTGCCCGCGCCGGGGAGATCGTCGAACTCGCCACGGCGGATCGCCTGCTGGATGGCGACCTCGACGTACGCCGCGCGATCCAGGGCGTTCGGCTCGCGCGAACTCGCGGACTGCTCATCAGCCCCGTCGTCGTCGGGGCCGGCCGGTGCGCCGCCGTCCTCCGGGGCAGGCACGTCATCGCGCGCGAGCTTGTCGACCCGATACCGGGCCGCCGCCAGACGCGGGTCCTCGCTCATGATCCCGGGACGTGGTCCCGCCACGAATGCTGCGGGTCGAAACCGAGCAGCCGGCGGGCCTTGTCGATCGACAGGAGGGTGTCGTGCTCACCGAGATCGCCGTTCACCGGCGCGTCGGGGAACACCTCGGCGACGAGCTCGGCATTGGGACGCGACATGACGGTGTCGGCCGCGGCGATGATGTACGTCTCGAAACCCGGCGGAGCCGCCTGGAGCGCGCGATCCACGGCCTGAGCGCCGTCGCGTGCATCGATGTAGCCCCACAGGTTCCATTTGCGACGGCGGGCGTCGGCATCGAACGACGGGAACTCGGCATAGTCCTCGGGCACCATGACGTTCGAGAACCGCAGCCCGGTGATCGAGAGATCCGGATGCCAGCGCACCAGCTCCACCGCCATCCGCTCTTCGAGCGTCTTGACGAGCGAATACACCGACTCGGGGCGCGGCGGGTACTCCTCGTCGACGGGGATGTACGGCGGCGGAACGTCGAACGGCAGGCCGAGGACGGTCTCGCTCGAGGCGTACACGAGGCGCCGGATGCCGAGTCTGACAGCAGCCCAGAAGACGTTGAACGTCGCCGTCATGTTGTTGTGGAACGTCGCGACATCCGACCGGATGCCGGGGGCCGGGATGGCGCCGAGATGCACGACCGCGTCGAAGCCGTCATGGCGGTCGTTCACCGCGGTGAGCGCGTCCACGACCTGGCCGTAGTCGGTCAGATCGACCTGGACGAAGTCCGGTCCGCGAGTGCCGACGACGTCGAGGCCGATGACGTCGTGCCCGGCCGCACGCAGTTCGCGTGCGACGACGGTGCCGAGTTTTCCGGACGAGCCGGTGAGGGCGATGCGCATGAATCCAGCCTGCCACTTGCGTCGGGCTGGTGGCGCCGTGGGGCTAAGGTGGCCGCGATGAGCGAGAGTGACGCCGCAGGACGCGGACGGGTCGGCGTGCGCGACGTGGCGCGCGCAGCGGGTGTGTCGACTCAGACGGTCTCGCGCGTCATCAACGAGCAGCCGAACATCCGACCAGAGACGCGTGACCGCGTGCTCGCGGCCATCGCCTCGCTCGGGTATCGCGTCAACAACGCCGCGCGATCGCTCGGCACCCGCACGACCCGCACGCTGGGCGTGATCGCCTCCGACGCGACGCTGTACGGTCCCGCGGTCGGCATCGCCGCCCTCGAGACGGCTGCACGCGAGGCCGGGCGATGGATCGCCACGGCGTATGCGGATGCCTCGTCCGAAGCATCCGTCCGCGAAGCGGCCGACCGGCTGCTCGGGCAGGGGGTCGACGGCCTCATCGTGCTGGCGCCCCACGCGACCACGCTCGCAGCCCTGCTGGACGCGCGGCTCGGCGTGGCGATCACGGCGTTGCACGCAGACGCCGGCGCCGTCCGCCAGGAGGAGGGCGCGGCGCTCGCAGTCGGCCATCTGGTGTCGCTCGGCCACCGCCGCATCGCGCGGGTCGTGGGTCCGGACGACTGGCTCGAGGCGCGGTGGCGGGACGCGGGCGGTGCTCGCGCCCTGGCGGCCGCCGGCCTCGCGCCGGGCGTGCGGTGGAGCGGGGACTGGACAGCCGCGTCGGGCGCCGACCTGGCCGCCGAGGTCGCCGCCACCGTGCGCAGTGCGGACGGCCCGACCGCCGTCGCCGCGGCCAACGACCAGATGGCACTGGGTCTGATCGCGGGGCTGCGGGCGGCAGGCCTCGACGTGCCGGGCGACGTGAGCATCGCCGGCTTCGACGACAACCCCGACGCCGCCTTCTACCGTCCGGCGCTCACGACCGTGGGACTCGATCTGGCCGGCGAGGCGCGCCGCGCGGTCGCCGCGGTGCTCGGTGTGGAGGGCGCCGACCCGCGCCCACCCGTGCTGGTCGTGCGCGCGTCGACGGCTGCGCCGGGGCGCCCCTGACGGCCCCGGTTCAGGCCGCCGCCCGATCCTGAGCGGGACGCCGGCGCAGCGCCGCGGAGAGGATCGGCGGCGTGTTGTATTCCTGATCCATCCGGCCCACGCCGGTTCCGGGCGGGACGATCGCGTCGATCCGGTCCAGCACCTCGTCGGAGAGGGTGATCTCGGCCGCCGCGAGCAGATCCTCCAACTGCTCCATGGTCCGCGGACCGATGAGCGCGGCCGTCACTCCGGGATGGGCGATCACGAAGGCGAGCGCCATGTGCGTGAGCGACATCCCCGCCTCCTCGGCGAGCGGGATGAGCTCTTCGACGGCGTCGATGCGCCGCTCGTCCCGCAGGGCCGCGAACATCCGGGTGCGGCGCAGGTCGGTCTCCTGCCCGCGGCGGATGCGACCGGTCAGCATGCCGCTGGCGAGCGGGCTCCAGATCACCGTGCCCATGCCGTACCGCTGCGCGACGGGCAGGACCTCGCGCTCGATCGTGCGGTCCAGCAGCGAGTAGTGCGGCTGTTCGGTGCGGAATCGTTCCAGTCCGCGACGCTCTGAGACCCACTGTGCCTCGACGATCTCGGACGCGGGCATGTCGGACGAGCCGATCGCTCGCACCTTGCCGCTGCGCACGAGGTCTGTGAGCGCCGACAGGGTCTCTTCGATGTCGGTCTCCGGGTCAGGGCGATGCATCTGGTACAGGTCGAGGTGGTCGGTCTGCAGCCGGCGCAGCGAGTTCTCGACGGCGGCGACGATCCACCGACGCGAGCCTCCCTGGTGGTTGACCTCGTCGCCGATCGGCCGCGCGAACTTGGAGGCCAGCACGATGTCGTCGCGGCGTCCCTTGAGCGCACGGCCGAGCATCTCCTCCGAGTCGCCGTAGGCATCGGCGGTGTCGATCAGGTTGATGCCGGCATCGAGGGCCCGCGAGACCATCCGGTTCACCTCCTCCTGATCGCCGTTGCCGAACGAGCTGAACATCATCGCGCCGAGCGCGAAGGGCGAGATGCGGATGCCGGTGCGGCCGAGTGGGCGGTACTGCATGGTTCCTCCATTGGTGTCCCCGCAGCGAGCGGGTACGGTGGTCGTAAGCGGAACGGTCATCCGCAACTATACGGAACGATGTTCCGTTTGTCACGCAGGAGAGGGAACATGAGTGCGCATGAAGCGCCGGCCGGCGGTCCTCGGCGCAAGCGGGCGGACGCCCAGCGCAACGCCGAGGTCGTCCTGGAGGCGGCGAAGGCGGCCTTTGCGGAGTCGGGGGTCGACGCGTCGATGCGCGACATCGCAGCCAGGGCCGGGGTCGGCGTCGGCACGATCTACCGCAACTATCCGCAGCGGTCGGACCTGATCATCGCCGTCTTCCGGCGAGAACTCGATGCGACGGCCGCCGAGGCGGACCGTCTGTCGTCGCAGCATCCGCCTGCGGAGGCGCTCCGGATGTGGGCGCAGAGCCTCGCGCGCTTCGTGGCGACCAAGCGCGGTTTCGCCAGCGCCCTCCACTCCGGCGATCCCGCCTACCGGCCGCTCCCGGCGCAGTTCCTCGGGACGCTCGCCCCGAGAGTCCAGGCCATCCTGGACGCCGGCGCCGCCGACGGGACCATTCGCCGCGACGTCCGCGCCGAGGACCTCATCCACGCCCTCAGCCGGCTTGCCGACAGCGGCGCCGTGGAACCAGCTCGTCCCGCCAACCCCATGATGGACGTTCTGCTGGACGGCTTGATCACGAGGGCGAGGTCAGTTCGGGAGCAGGCGACGCCCTGAAGGGAATGGCACGGGAGCGTTGTTACCGGTAACATCGACCCCGGCCCGACGACCGCGCCACGAGAACCGATGGAGGCCACGTGACCATCCCTGACCCGGCGACGCCGGCATCATCGTTCAGCGCCGAGGTCGAGGCATCCGTCGCCGCCACCCGCGCGGAGGTCGCGCGGCTGCACGGCGAACTCGTGCGCTACGGGCTCGTGGTGTGGACGGGCGGCAACGTCTCGGGGCGCGTGCCCGGCGCCGACCTGTTCGTGATCAAGCCGAGCGGAGTCGGCTACGACGACCTCGCCGCCGAGAACATGATCCTGTGCGACCTCGACGGCAATGCCATCCCCGGCACCTCGGGCAGCGAGCGCAGCCCCTCGAGCGACACCGCCGCCCACGCGTACGTGTACCGCCACATGCCCGACGTGGGCGGTGTCGTGCACACCCACTCGACCTTCGCCGTCGCGTGGGCCGCTCGCGGCGAAGAGATCCCGTGCGTCATCACGGCCATGGCCGATGAGTTCGGCGGTCCGATCCCGGTCGGCCCCTTCGCGATCATCGGCGACGACTCGATCGGCCGGGGCATCGTCGAGACCCTCCGCGGACACCGCTCGCGGGCGGTGCTCATGCAGAACCACGGTCCGTTCACGATCGGCACGTCGGCGAAGGACGCGGTGAAGGCCGCCGTCATGGTCGAGGACGTCGCACGCACCGTGCACTACGCACGTGAGGCCGGTCCGCTGATCCCGATCCCGCAGGACGCGATCGACCGCCTCTTCGATCGGTATCAGAACGTCTACGGACAGAGCGGAGACGAGCGGCGATGAGCGGAACGACGCAGGATGCCGTGGCCCAGGCGATCCGCGACGGCCGCACCGCGCTCGGGATCGAGCTCGGGTCGACCCGGATCAAGGCGTGCCTGATCGCGGCCGACGACCCCACCCAGGTGCTCGCGGTGGGCTCTCACGCGTGGGAGAACGTCTTCGAGGACCGCATGTGGACCTACTCGCTGGAGGACGTGTGGTCGGGCCTCCAGGCCGCCTACGCAGCCCTGCTCGCCGACGCCGAGGCGCGCCACGGCGTGCGGCCCGACACGTTCGGAGCCATCGGCGTCTCGGCGATGATGCACGGCTACCTCGCGTTCGATGAAGCCGGTGATCTGCTCGTCCCCTTCCGCACGTGGCGCAACACCACGACCGGGCGCGCGGCCGCCGAGCTCACCGAGGCATTCGGCGTCAACATCCCGCTGCGGTGGTCGATCGCGCACCTGCACCAGGCCGTGCTCGACCAGGAGCCGCACGTGCCGCGGGTCCGCTTCCTCACCACTCTCGCCGGATACGTCCACTTCCGGCTCACCGGACGGCGCGCACTCGGCGTGGGCGACGCGTCGGGCATGTTCCCGATCGACTCGGCCACCGGCGACTACGACGCCGAGCTCATCGCACGCTACGACCGGCTGGCCGCCGGACGCCTCCACGGAGAGAGCGTGACAGCGCTCTTGCCGGAGGTGCTGGCCGCGGGGCAGCCCGCCGGCGAGCTCACGGCCCAGGGTGCAGCGCTGCTCGACCCGACAGGGACGCTGCGCCCCGGCATCCCGCTGTGCCCTCCCGAAGGGGACGCGGGAACGGGAATGGTCGCAACGAACGCCGTCGCCCCGCGGACCGGCAACGTGAGCGCCGGCACGAGCATCTTCGCGATGGTCGTGCTCGAGCGGCCTCTCGAGAAGGTGCACCACGAGCTCGACCTGGTCACGACGCCCGCGGGCGACCCCGTCGCCATGGTGCACTGCAACAACGGCGCGAGCGAGCTCGCCGCGTGGGCCGGGATGTTCGCGCGGTTCGCCGAAGCGTCGGGCACGCCTGTCGACGACGATGCGGTGTACGAGACCCTGTTCCGCGAGGCCCTCTCGGGCGAGGCCGACGCGGGCGGGCTGCTCGCCTACAACCACCTCGCGGGCGAGCCGATCGCGGGACTGACCGAGGGGCGCCCGCTGTTCGTGCGCACTCCTGACAGCCGCTTCACGCTCGCCAACGCCATGCGCGCGCAGCTCTACGGTGTCTTCGGCACGCTCGCGCTCGGCATGCGCGTGCTCGAAGACGAAGGCGTCGTTCTCGACCGCATGTTCGCCCACGGCGGCATGTTCCGCACGGCCGGCGTCGCGCAGCGCTTCCTCGCGGGCGCTCTCGACGCTCCGGTGTCGGTGGGCGACACCGCCGCCGAGGGCGGGGCATGGGGCATCGCCGTGCTCGCTGCGTACGCCGGGGCCGTGAAAGAAGGCGATGCTGCAGCATCCGGGATCCCGCTCTCGTCGTACCTCGACGAGCGGGTGTTCGCGCACGCGCCGATCGACGCGGTCGAACCGGATCCGGCCGACGTCGCCGGCTTCGCTTCGTACCTCGACCGCTACCGCGCCGGCCTCGCCGTCGAAGCCGCCGCTGTGGCCTCTCTCGCCCCCGGTCGCTGAGCGAGCGGAGCGAGACGAAACGCCCCGTCATGCCACTGCGTCTCGTCTCGTCGCTTCGCTCTCGCTCAACGACCGGACCACGAACAAAGGAACCGATATGACCCGCACCCCGCTCTCCAGCTCGCTCGACTCGTACGAGGTCTGGTTCGTCACCGGCAGCCAGAACCTTTACGGCGAAGAGACGCTCCGCCAGGTCGCCGAGCAGTCGCAGCAGGTCGTCGCCGGCCTCGAAGGCCTGCCGGTCACCGTCGTCTGGAAGCCGGTGCTCAAGGACTCCGACTCGATCCGCAAGCTGGCGCTCGAGGTAAACTCGCGCGACGACGTGATCGGCGTCATCGCGTGGATGCACACCTTCAGCCCCGCGAAGATGTGGATCGCGGGCCTCGACGCGCTGCAGAAGCCGCTGCTGCACCTGCACACGCAGGCCAACGTCGAGCTGCCGTGGGCCGACATCGACTTCGACTTCATGAACCTCAACCAGGCCGCCCACGGCGACCGCGAGTTCGGGTACATCCAGACCCGTCTCAGCGTGGCCCGCAAGACGGTCGTCGGCCACGTGTCGAACCCGGCCGTGCGCCAGCAGGTTGAGGACTGGCAGCGCGCCGCCGCCGGATGGACCGCTGCCCGCACTCTCAAGCTCGCGCGCTTCGGCGACAACATGCGGTACGTCGCGGTGACCGAGGGTGACAAGACGGAGGCCGAGCTGCGGTTCGGCGTGCAGGTCAACACGTGGGGTGTGAACGAGCTGGTGGAGGCGGTGGATGCCGCGTCCGACGCCGACGTGGACGCCCTGGTCGCCGTCTACCTCGACGAGTACGACGTGGCCGACGAGCTGCGTCCGGGTGGCGACCGGCACCAGTCGCTGCGCGACGGCGCGGCGATCGAGCTGGGGCTGCGCTCGTTCCTGGAGGAGGGCGGCTTCGGCGCGTTCACCACCTCGTTCGAGGACCTCGGCGCGCTGAAGCAGCTGCCCGGACTCGCCGTGCAGCGGCTCATGGCCGAGGGGTACGGCTTCGGCGCCGAGGGCGACTGGAAGACGGCGATCCTCGTTCGCGTCGCGAACGTGATGGGCGCGGGCCTTCCCGGTGGCGCGAGCCTCATGGAGGACTACACCTACGACCTCGTGCCGGGCTCGGAGCGCATCCTCGGAGCGCACATGCTCGAGGTGTCGCCGTCGCTGACCACCGCGAAGCCGCGCCTCGAGGTGCACGCGCTCGGCATCGGCGGCAAGGAGGACCCGGTGCGCCTCGTCTTCACCGCGGACCCGGGCCCGGCCCTCGTCGTCGCGATGAGCGACATGCGCGACCGGTTCCGGCTCGTCGCGAATGTGGTCGAGAACGTCGCGGCCCCCGATCTGCCGAAGCTCCCCGTCGGCCGCGCGGTGTGGAAGCCCGCACCCGACTTCGCCACCAGCGCCGCCTGCTGGCTCGCGGCCGGCGCCGCGCACCACACCGTCATGACGACCGCCGTCGGCATCGAGGTGTTCCGTGACTTCGCCGAGATCGCCAGGACGGAGCTCGTCGTGATCGATGAGGACACCACGGTCCGCGGCTTCCAGCGCGAACTGCGCTGGAACCAGGCCTACTACCGTCTGGCGCAGGGCCTCTGAGCCGACCCCGTCCCGCCACGGCCGCGGCCCACGCTGTGAGAGCGATCCCGGTAGCCTGGCCTGCGGCGAACTTCCCGAACACACCCAGAGGATCCGAACCATGGCTGTAACCCCCGCATCCGGCACTCAGCACGCTCTGCGCGCCGGCGACTACGAGGCCGTGATCGCGAGCGTCGGTGCGACGCTGCGCTCGCTCACGTATCGCGGGCGCGATCTCGTCGTCCCCTTCGAAGCCGACGAGGTGCGCCCGGCGCACCGCGGCGCGACGCTCGCGCCCTGGCCGAACCGCGTGGTCGACGGGAAGTACTCGTTCGCCGGTCGCGAGTTCCAGCTGGCTCTGACCGAGCCGGCCCGCTCGCACGCGCTCCACGGCCTCGCGACGTGGCTCGACTTCGAGGCGATCGACAAGGGCTCCGACCACGTGACCCTCGCCGCGGTCATCCAGCCGCAGACGGCGTACCCCTGGCGCGTCATCGTGACCGCGCGGTTCGAGCTCGGACCCGATGGCCTCACGCAGTCGGTCACCGCCCGCAACGACAGCGCCGAGCCGGCGCCGTGGGGCACCGGCCCGCACCCGTACCTCGTCGCCGGCCCCGGCCACGTCGACGAGTGGACGCTCGAGCTCCCCGCCACCCAGGTGCTCGCCGTCACCCCGGACCGTCTCATCCCCACCGATCTCGTGCCGGTCGACGCCGACGACCCCGAGCGCTTCGACTTCCGCACCGCCCGTTCCATCGGTGCGGCCGAGATCGACCACGCGTACACGGGTCTCATCCGCGGTTCGGACGGTATCGCCACGGTGCGCGTGGCGAGCGCCGAGGGGACCGGTGTCGAGATGTCGTGGGATGCCTCGTGCGCATGGGTGCAGGTGCACACCGCCGACAAGCCCGACCCGGCGCAGAGCCGGCTGGGGCTCGCGGTCGAGCCGATGACGTGCGCCCCCGACGCGTTCAACGCCGGATCGTACGACTACGACGCCGGTCTGATCGTGCTGGAGCCGGAGGCATCCGCGACCGCGTCCTGGCGCATCGGCGCGATCGTCTGACACCGCCCCGCCCTGCCTGCGGACGTCGTAGGCTCGGCGGTATGGACGCGCTCGTCGACCCGTTCGTCACGCATCGGGGCCTGCTCTTCACGGTCGCGTACGAGATGCTCGGATCCGCGGCCGACGCCGAGGACGTGCTGCAGGAGTCGTGGCTGCGCTGGGCCGACGTCGATCGCGATCAGGTGCACGACCCTCGGGCATACCTGGTGCGCATCGTCACGCGTCAGGCGCTCAACCACCTCCGCACGTTGTCGCGTCGTCGGGAGGACTACGTGGGGGAGTGGCTGCCCGAGCCGCTCCTGACGTCACCCGACGTCGCAGACGACGTCGAGCTCGCCGAGAACGTGTCGATCGCGATGCTGACCGTGCTCGAGACCCTCGCTCCGACCGAGCGCGCGGTGTTCGTGCTGCGCGAGGTCTTCGACCTTCCGTACGACGAGATCGCCGAGGCCGTGGACAAGTCGACCGCCTCCGTGCGGCAGATCGCCCACCGCGCGCGTGACCACGTCGCCGCTCGCCGCCCGCGCGTGAAGGTCGAGCGCTCCGAGCACGAGAAGGTCGTGGCGCGCCTCGGCCGTGCCATCGCCACCGGTGACCTGCAGGCGCTCATGGATGTGCTCGCGCCCGACGTCGTGTCGGTCGCCGACGGCGGCGGCAAGGTGCGGGGCGCAGCGCGCCGTCCGGTCGTGGGCGCCGACAAGCTCGCGCGGTACCTCGTGGCGGGCCTGGGCAAGTACGGCAGCGGCCTGAGCCTGTCGCCCATGATGGTCAACGGACAGCCCGGCTTGCGCGCCGAGGTCGACGGCGAGCTGATCGGCGCCATCAGCGTCACCGTCGAGGACGGGCGCGTCAGCCGCATCTACTCGATCGCGAACCCCGAGAAGCTGGCCCGGCTCGACTCCGAGATGGGACTGACCCGCTGACGATCCGGATCAGTGATGGTCCGGCTCGACCACGCCGTGGGTGCCGTGGTCCGGGGCCAACTGTGCGGCCTCGGTCGTGCCGAGGGCCGGCGTGACCACCGCGGCGACAACGACCGCTGCGACGATGAGCGCCCGCACACGCAGGGGGGCGGCATCCGCCCCGTCCTTCTTCCGCTCTCGCAGTCGCAGGCCGCACGCGAGAGCCACGACGATGAGCAGAGCGGATGCCGCGGCCACGGCGATCACGCTCGTTCGTGCCGGCTGAGCGACCAGCAGGGCCGTGAGCGCACCGAGACCCGCGAGCGCCCCCGCCACGGCAAAGCGCGGCAACACCGCTCGCGCGTGCACCAGCGCGGCCACACCCCACGCGATCCCGCCGGCGCCGAGGGTGACGAGGAGGAGGCCGGCCCCCCGGGCGGCCACATCTCCCGTCACTCCATCGGCGCCGGTCAGTCCCCCGGCGCCGAGAGCGAGCTGCACCAGCCCGGCTCCCCACGCCGCGACCGCAGCCACCGCCGGAGCGGAAGAAGCCTTGACTGCGGTGGGCATCTGTCGGCTCAGACCGTGCGTGCCGACGTCGAGCTGCGCACGCCGCGCTCGGCCCCGAGCCCGACGCCCAGCAGCACGAGTGCGCTGACGAGGTGCAGGAAGTGGTCGAACGTGTTGAGCGCGAGGATGTTGAGGGCAGTTCCGACGAGGAAGAAGCCCACGATGCCCAGCAGCAGGTAGACGGCACCGACGACGATGTTGACCGCCTTGGCGGCGGTCACCGACTTCAGGCCGCCGATGAGCAGGGCTGCCCCGATGAGCAGGTGGGCGATGTTGTGAAGCGGGTTCACCTCGAAGATCCCGAGCAGCAGTCCTCCGTCGGTCGCGATGAATCCGACCCCGCCGGTGACGGCGAAGCCCAGCGCGCCGACGACGAGGTAGACGGCTCCGAAGATCGTCGCGACGAGGCGATTGGGTGACGAGCGCATGTGCGTTCCTCCTTGTTCAGTGCGGCCGATGCCGCGTCAGGTGTTGTTCGGACCCCACGTCCGATCGGTTTGGCGAGGATGCGACGAGGGCCCCGGCGTACCGGAGCCCTCGCACACTGACACCGGAGACCACCGGTGCCTCGACGAGATCACGTCTCGTCGCGCAGGTCTTCTTTGATGTCGTTGCGGGCCTTGACCGAGTCCCGTTCGGCCTCCGCCTTCTTCACGTCGGATTCGGCCTTCATCTCGTCGACTTTGTCGCCGATCCGGTCGGTGGTGTCCTCCCACGTGTCCTTGACCTTCTCGCCGACAGCCTTGGCCGTCTCTTTGGCGTCGTCCATGAATCCCATGGGTTACTCCTCTCGTGGGGGCGTGACGACGACGCTACGGAACGCGCCTTCCACGGTCAGGGGGCTTGCGCGGACGCACGCCGATTGCTAGTTGTGCGGGCGCACTCGAGCCCACGTACCCCGCGCCCGCCGAAGCGGCGGCGTGCCACCGTCGCCGGACCTACGCGCGGTCCCTGACGGGCGTGGTCGTGTCGATGGCGTTCCGCAGGGGGCGCCGCATCGGCGCCCAGTAGTGGCTCGGCGCGATCCGCGCGAGCACATCGACCAGGCGTGCCTCGCGACCGACCATGGTGCGCGACCGGCGGTTCACCGTCGCCTCGACGATCCGCCGCGCAGCGTCGGCGGGCTCGGTGTGGTACATCGCGGCCTGCGCCGCCGCCGCGCGGGCGGCGATCGCCGGGTCGATGGCTGCGGCGAAGCGGCCCCGCAGGATGATGCCGGTCTTGACGCCCGCCGGGTAGACCGCGCCCACCGTCACGGTGGAGCGCTCGAGCTCGTGGCGGAGCGCCTCGGTGAACCCCCGCACGGCGAACTTGCTCATGGCGTAGGGGATGCGACCGGCCGGGGCGGTGAGGCCGTAGATCGACACCAGGTGCGTGATGTGCGCCGCCGGCTCGCGCCGCAGGGCGGGGAGCAGCGCCTTGGTGATGTTGACCGTGCCCCACAGGTTCACGTCCATCAGCCAGCGCATCTCGTCCATCGTGAGCTGGTCGATGTCGCCCAGCATGGACGAGCCGGCACACGTGACGAGGGCCTGCACGCGGGAATGGGATGCCTCGATCTCGCGCGCGGCCGCGACCACCGCGCCGTCGTCGGCGAGGTCGACGACGTGCGTCGTGTGACCAGAGCCGGGGAGGTCGGCGGCCACGGCCGCCAGCCCGTCGGGATCGCGGTCGACGAGGGCGACGCGTGCCCCGCGCCGCGCGAGGTCGCGGGCGACCTCTGCCCCCATCCCTGCGGCAGCGCCCGTGATGACGGTCGTACGTCCTCGCACGTCGAGTCGTCGCATCCGTGCCACGCTTCCTCCCGTGTGCGGGCATCGCCTGTGTTGCCCGACGCCTTCGATTCTCGCCCACCGCGGCGGCGCCGACGCACTAGCCTTTCCCGAGGGAGGTGCGATGGGCAAGACCGCGGATGCGATCGCCGAGGGCGTCTCCATCGCGTCCGCCGCCGCTCGTCTGGCCCTGCGCAACCGGATCCTCGTCGAGACGATCGCCAACGACGAGCCGTTCGACCTGACGCGATTCGCGCCGTACGCGGGCGAGATCCTGATCTCGCTGGCCGATGAGCAGGACCAGGCGGCTGAGCTCGCCCGGCGTCAGCGCAAGAAGGCGTGGGGCAAGTTCACCGATCCCGACGGCACGCACGACTACCGCGATCGCGATACCCGCAACCTGCGCAAGCGCCACCGTCAGTACGTCGGAGTCGCGAAGGAGCTCCGCCGCATGGCGGAGGATCCGCACGTCGTGCGCGTCCTCGTCGAGCAGTCGCGCGATGCCGCGTGGGGAGACGTCGAGGCGAACCTGCAGCGGCGGCTCACCGTGGAGGGCATGCGGCCCGACCTCGACCCCGACTACGAGCGGATGCGCGCCGCGCGGATGCAGTCGATCCGCGTGGTCGACCTGCCGCGGCTGTCGGCTCACCGGCGCCGCGCCACCGAGCCCGAGGAGCCCGACGCCGATTCGCGCCGATCCGCACCGTGAGGTATTCTTGACGACGTTGTGCGCGAGAGCGGCAACGTGCGCCTCTAGCTCAATGGATAGAGCATCTGACTACGGATCAGAAGGTTGGGGGTTCGAGTCCCTCGAGGCGCGCACTGTGTTGAGACAGTAAGGAAGAAGCCCCGGATCCGGGGCTTTTTCTGTTTCTGCGCTCGTGCCTGATCGCCCGGTGCGGTTCACGCCAGGTACGGGTCGACGAGCAGCGGCCCGCGGATGCCTCTGAGCGTGTCGACGAGACGATCGAGTCCCTTGCGGTTCCAGGCGGTCAGCTGCAGATCGTGGGGGCCGAGCGGTTCGAGCTTGCCGGTGCGGATGCGCACCACCTCCCACTTCGCCGCGCGCAGCGCGCGGTCTTTGCGACGGTCGGCTTCCGCGCGCTTGCCGACGTGCTCCAGACCATGTCGGCCAGTGCTGTCGTACTCGACGGCGATGCGCAGTTCGGGCATCAGGATGTCGGGCCACACCTCGACGTGGTCGAAGAACGGCCGCGCGACCCGCACCGCGTTCAGGCCTGCTGTCACCGACACGCGCGCGAACACGTCGGCCCTCACCTGCGCCTCGACCGCGGATGCCGGCTTCGGCGCGCATTCGGACCGGAAGGGCGTGCCGGGCGGCAGATCAGGTGTCTTCGGGCAGAGCTGGACCTTGCGTCTGGGCCTCCTCTCCCGCAGGACCGTGCGTTCGATCGGGATCGCGATCGCGGTGGGGACGGGCGCGCCGGGAGGTGTCACCACATCCCGCATCGGGAGCGCACGGGCGGGGCGCGCGAGATCCGTGCATTCGGGACACCATGCTGAGCGGCGACGTTCACGACCGGGGCGGTTGCGCTGCTCGTCGGGGGTCGCGGCGAACTTGTGGCCTGCCTCGCACTGCCACAGCAGCAGCACGTCGGCGGCGGGCGGCACCTGGCTCAGCACGATGCCGGCGTTGAGCTCCGGGTGGTACTGGCGGATGAGGGCGGGGAACGGTGCCCACGCTTCGCGGTAGCTCCCCACCGGGTAGGGGACGGCCGCGCCTTTGGAGAACTGCCGGCGCGCCCACCACAGTTCGACACGCTCCGCCATGCGGGCAGAGTAATCGCGGCTGACGACATCCGCTCACTCGTGCTCGGGCAGCACCGGCGTCGACCAGCCCGGGTCGTGACCGAGCTGGGCGGCGCGGGCGACGGATGCCGCTCCGAAGCGATCGCGCACCGCGTCGAGCACCGTGTCGAGGCGCGCACCGTCCTCCCACTCGATCGGAAGCTCCGGCTGGATGCTGTCGGCGTGCCCCAACTGCGAGAGCGAGATGCCGATGAGGGTGATGCCCCGTTCTGCGATCCGAGGTGCGGAGGCGGCGAGCAGAGCGCGCGCGACCGAGAGCACCACCGCGGTGCGGTCGGTGGGGAAGCGGACGGTGCGAGAACGGGTGGCCTTGGTGTAGTCGCCGAACCGCAGGCGCAGCACCACGGTGCGGCAGACCCGGTCGCGCTCGCGTAGACGGCGGGCGAGCCTGTCGACGATCTGCGTCAGCATGAGGTCGAGCTCGTCGAGCGAACGCGGACGGTTGCCGAGCGCCCGTTGCGAGCCGATCGATCCGCGACGACGCGTGGTGTCGACCGGGCGGGGATCCCGCAGCCGGGCCAGCGCGTGCAGGTGCGCTCCGGTCGCCTTGCCCAGCAGTCTCTCGGCGGCCGCGGCCTCGAGCTCGGCGAGCTGACCGACCGTGCGGATGCCGAGACGATGCAGCTTCTCGGCGGTGACGGCGCCGACTCCCCACAGTCGCTCGACAGGCAGGGGCAACAGGAAGCCCTGCTCCTCGTCGGGCTCGACCACGAGCAGCCCATCGGGTTTGCTCACGGCGCTCGCGACCTTGGCGAGGAACTTGGTCCGGGCCACGCCGACCGAGATCGGCAGCCCCACCTCGGTGCGCACGCGCTCGCGCAATCGCACCGCGATCTGCTCGGGAGTGCCCGCGATCCGGCGGAGCCCCCCGACTTCGAGGAACGCCTCGTCGATCGAGAGCCCTTCCACGAGCGGCGTGGTGTCGCGGAAGATCGCGAACACGGCGCGGCTGGCCTCGGAGTAGGCCTCCATCCGAGGCGGGACGACCACCGCGTCCGGGCACAGGTCCCGCGCCTGCCGTCCGCCCATCGCGGTGCGGACGCCGCGGGCCTTCGCCTCGTAGCTCGCGGCGAGGACCACGCCGCCGCCCACGATGACGGGCCGCCCGCGCAGCGCAGGCGCGTCGCGCTGCTCGACCGACGCATAGAAGGCGTCGAGATCGGCGTGCAGCACGGTCGCCTCGCCCCGCATCCCACCCTCCCGCCGATCGCGCGTCCAGCGGATCGTCGCATGCACCGCGGACATGGCAGGTCGGGGCGGGGCTGCCTAACGCCCGGGTGGGTCGCTGTCCATGCGCTGCGCGGTGATCGGGACGGCGACGGCTGCGGCGATGCACAGCACGCCGGCGACGAAGATGAGTGACGACAGGGTCGGCGCGGCGAAGGCGACGCCGACGAGCCACATCCCACCGATGAGCAGGATCGCGTAGAGAACGAAGAGCACGGTGAACCTCCCGAGATCGGTCGTATCCTTCGTATCCGCCGGGCAGGCGTGCCGTCGCGGGGGTTGACAGAGTCCGATCCCGCCACCCGGTGACGTGGCACCGGCTGAGCGCGACAATGTGTGCATGAGACTTGCGCAGGTCGCACAGCGGGCGGTGGACCTCGATCGCGCGGGCGCGTTCTATACGGCGCTGCTCGAGATGGAGCCGGTCGCGCGATTCGACCCGCCCGGGCTGCTGTTCTTCGACCTGGACGGCATCCGTCTGCTGCTGGACCGCAACGCCCCGTCGTCGCTCATCTACTTTCACGTCGCGAACGTCCACGAGACGCTCGAGCGACTGGACGGCGTCGCCCGGGTCGTGTCGCATCCCCACGTGATCTTCCGCCACGACGACGACCGGCTGGGTCCCGAGGGCCACGAGGAATGGCAGGCGTTCATCGAGGATTCCGAAGGCAACACCGTGGGGCTGATCGCCTTCCAACGCCCGTGAAGCGCACACTGCACGTTCGAGCGGCCTCTGTCGAGGCATCCTGCACCTTCTCGAGAAAGCGCGGCGCGCACTTTGCCCGCCGCGCGGCGTAGCCTGGAGTCGTGAGCGCCTACGTCTCGGCGTTCGAGCTGTTCTCCATCGGCGTAGGACCCTCGAGCTCCCACACGGTCGGTCCCATGCGGGCCGCACATGACTTCGTCGTCCGCTTGCGCGAGACCGGGGTGCTGCCCCGGGTCGAGCGCGTGACGTGCACACTGTATGGATCGCTGGGGGCTACCGGCATCGGGCACGGAACGCCGGACGCGGTCGTCGCGGGATTGCGCGGGCTGCGGCCCGAGACGGCGGACCCGGATGCCGTGCGCTCGTCGTGGAGCGGATGGCCCCACGACCGCCCCCTCGACCTCGGTGGCGAGCACTCGGTGTCGTTCGACCGGTCCGACGTCGTCTTCGAGCCGCGGACGCGGCTGCCCGCGCACCCCAATGCGATGACGCTCGAGGCGTGGGCATCGCCGCAGCAGGGTCCGCCGAGGCACGGCCACGGCCACGCGCTCGGGGTGCGGGCGACCGGCGCTGGCGGGCGGGCGACGGCCGTGGCATCCGGCGGGCCGGCGCCCGGGCTCCTCGCCCGCGAGACGTACTACTCGGTGGGCGGCGGGTTCGTCCGGCGCGAGGGCGAGGCGGCGCCCGTCCGCGAGCACGCGTTCCCCGTCGACTTCGCCAGCGCCGAGGAGCTGCTCGCACTGTGCGACGAACGCGGGCTCACGATCGCCGAGGCTGCGCGACTGAACGAGGTGACGCTGCGCAGCGACGAGGAGCTCGCCGACGGTCTCGACGCCATCTGGGACGCGATGGCGGCCTGCGTCGAGGCGGGACTGCAGGCGGACGGAGTGCTGCCGGGCATGCTGGGGGTGAAGCGGCGTGCCGCCGCGATCCGGGCGCAGCTCGAGGCCGTCGAAGCCGACGGGAGGCGCGAGCTGCCGGGCGAGTGGCTGGGCGCGTTCGCGCTCGCGGTGAACGAGGAGAACGCCGCGGGAGGACGCGTCGTCACGGCCCCGACCAACGGGGCCGCGGGCATCGTCCCGGCCGTGGCGATGTACTGGTGGCGGTTCCTGGCGGACTCGGGACTCGGGGCAGGGAACGCCGTCACGCCGTATGGCGAGCTCGTCGGCAGTGCGCTGCTGGGGTTCGGCGGAGGCGCGCACGTGCCGGCCGTCGGTGCTCAGGAGGACGAACGCCTGATCGCCGAGGCGAACCGCCGCCGCGGCATCCGTCGGTTCCTGCTCACCGCGACAGCGCTGGGTTCGCTCTTCAAGGCCAACGCCTCGATCTCGGGCGCTGAGGGCGGATGCCAGGCCGAGGTGGGGTCGGCGTGCGCGATGGCCGCCGGCGGCCTGACCGCGGTGATGGGCGGCACCAATCGGCAGATCGAGAACGCCGCCGAGATCGCGATGGAGCACCACCTGGGTCTCACATGCGACCCGGTCGGCGGCCTCGTGCAGATCCCGTGCATCGAGCGCAACGCGATCGCGGCCTCCACCGCGGTCACGGCCGCGCGCCTTGCGCTGCGCGGGGACGGCTCTCACTACGTCTCGCTCGACGCCGTCGTCGAGACCATGCGCCAGACCGGCATCGACATGTCGCACAAGTACAAGGAGACCAGCGAAGGCGGTCTCGCCGTCAACGTCATCGAGTGCTGACCCGGCCAGCCCTCAGCTGCTGGGGCTCGAGGGTCAGTTCCGGTGGGATTCGCGGGTGGCATGCTGCAGTTACTGACCCCCGAGCTCGCGTTCTGGCGCGGGTCTGGGGCTCGCGGGTCAGTTCGCGCGCCGTCGTGACTCGGGATGCTGCAGTAACTGACCCCTGAACATCGGGGCGGCGCTGATCCGACAGCGAAGCTCGCGACTGAGGACTACGCCGGGCGCCAGCCCCGGGCGATGAGTACGTCGCGCACCATCTTCACCGCGGTGGGGCGTGCGCCGCGGATGTGTTTCGACGTGAGGCGCACGACCGCCCATCCCTCGGCCGCGTAGGCGGCGTATTTCTCGATGTCGCGGTTCCATTGCCTGCGGTCGCGGCGATGATGGTCGCCTTCGACCTCGATGACTGTGCGAGTTTCGCGATGGACCAACTCGGTGATTCCCAGCAGCGTGCCGCGGTCGTCATGGATCTCGACGTCAAGCTCGAACTCGGGAAGACCTCCTGCCGCGGCATCCAATCGGAAGTCCGTCTCCAGGGGCGAGGCGGACCCGACTCTGACCTCCTCGAGTGCTTCTCGGAGCTTTCCGACGCCGACCCGCCGCCCTGCCGTTATCGCTCGTGCCAGCTGCTGCACTGTGGCGGCCTGGCTGTGGGGGCATAGGTCTCCGCGCTCATCGCGGGGGACGCGCACGATCGCGTCGCCGAGCGAGACCAACTCCCGAACGCTCAATTCACCCGCGAGCATTGCCCACGTGGTCGCCGGCGTCGTCATCCGCAGATGGTCGTGGATCTGTGTGTGAGCGAGGTTCGGTGAGACCTTGACTCCGCGGATGCCTCGACGCCGCGGCGGGCGTCGCGGGGACTGGACGGCAATGACGAGGTCGTCTCCGGGCTCGATCGGCCATTTCCTGAGCACCGCGGCAGTCCGCCCGGCGAAGAACTCATGGGGACCCATGATCTTCGCGTATGCCCTGGCCATGCGCAGTGTCGCCGCATGCGCGAGCTCGTCCTTCGTCGGTGGTCGTTCGTTCTCCGCCAGCGGTTCCCGCACGGACGGCTCGCGGTCGGCCACAACTGTCGTGCGCACGCCGCGAAACGGTTGCTCCAGGTCCGCTGCGCGAAGTCGACCGGCCGTGACGCCGGCCTCAGCAGCCTCTGCGATCGTGAAGATGTCGCCGAGCGTCGAGGGAAGCGTGCGCGGGGCCCGAGGCATCCGTCCACGATGCCGGCCGCGTGCGTGGTCGCCCGCCGTCCGAGGTCGGTCCGTGGAGAACTCCGCGCTTCCCGCGCTTGGGGAGGAACCCCACGATCGGCCCATGCCAGGGCTGGTCGCTCCCATCGGCGGCTCGGCTGCGGCATTCGGGGGTCAGCTCCTGCGGGTATTGGTGGCGGGATGCCGCGCGAAGTGCCCCTCGAGGCCGCGGGCAGCAAGGCCTCCGGCGTTCGCGGGTCAGCTCGTGCGGGTAGAGGTGGGGTGCCGCGCGAAGTGGCCCGAAAGAGCAGCGCCCGATGAGGTTCTTGTTCGTTCTGAGCGAACAAGAACGCCCTTAGCACTCTCATGCCTAGAGTGCTAATCTGGTCGTAGTTGAGCCGAGGTGGCTCAACTTCCAGACCAGAGAGGAGAAACCATGGCCACCTACGACCCGTTCCGTGATCTCGACCGCCTCGCGTCGAGCCTGTTCGACACCGTCCGCGGTCCGCGCCGCATGCCGATGGACCTCTACCGCGACGGAGACCACTACGTGCTGACCGCCGACCTTCCGGGCATCGACCCGGGCTCTGTCGACATCGACGTCGACGGCCAGCTGCTGACGATCCGCGCCGAGCGCACCCTCACGAGTGGCGAGGACGTCAAGTGGATCACGCGCGAGCGCGAGGCCGCGAGCTTCTTGCGGCAGCTCAACCTCGGCCAGGGCATCGACACCGAGCGCATCTCTGCGAATTACAGCAACGGTGTGCTGAGCGTCATGATCCCGGTCAGCGAGAAGGCCAAGCCGCGCAAGATCGAGGTCAGCTCCGAGGGCTCGGCGCCCGTGCTCCAGGCGCAGGAGAGCAACCAGTCGAACAAGGACGAGCCGCAGCCGATCGAGCAGTAGGCGAGGGCTCACAAGACGGGAACGGATGCCTCATCCCCGGGATGAGGCATCCGTTCCGTCGTCTGCGGGCTTGTCGGCTCCGGTGAAGTGACGCCGGCAGCGCGCCTGGTACGACTCGATGCCGCCCACCTGTGCGGGAGTCGGAATGCGGGGGTCGCCGAGCTCACCCGGCGACAGGCGCTGGTGGAACGCCGCGTCGGCGCCGCACACCGCACACACCGCCGTGAGCTTGAGCACGTCGTCCGCGATGGCCATGAGTGACGGCAGGGGTTCGAACGGGCGTCCGTCGAACGTGACGCACAGGCCGGCGACCATCACGGTCACGTCATCGGCGACGAGGGTGTTGACCGCGTCGACGAGGTCGCCCCCGAAGAACTGCGCCTCGTCGATCGCGACGACGTCGAGCCCGCGACCGCTCACGCCGGCGACGAGCGCATCGACGTCCGGCACGGACCGCGAGGGCACGGCGAGCCCGGAATGCGAGCTGACCTGACCCTCGCCGCGCCGGTCGTCCAGCGCGTGGCTGACGACATCGACCGACAGCCCGGCGATGCGGGCACGCCGCACTCGGCGGAGCAGCTCCTCCGACTTGCCGGCGAACATCGGGCCGGCCACGACCTGCAGGCGGGCGGGGGCGGGCGTGTGCATGACCCGCTTCAGCAGCTCGGCTGCTTCTTGCGCAGCTTGGCGGTCAGTTCGCGCAGCTGCTGCAGCTCGTCGTCGTTGAGCAGCGACATGCGTTCGGCGATCGCCCGCCCGTGTGCACCCGCGACGCGGCGGAAGAGGGCGGCTCCGGCATCCGTCGCCTTCACCAGCGAGCCCCGGCCGTCGTCGGGGTCGGCGCACTTCGAGATCAGGCCGCGGGCGACCATGCGGTCGACCAGACGCGACACGCTCGGCTGGCTGATGAGCATGTTGGCCGTGACGTCGCGCAGCCGTGCGGTCATGTTCTCACCGCGCGTGACCGTCAGCAGAACGTCGTACTCGGCCTGATTGAGGGTGTCGTCGTGGAAGTCCTCGTTGATGTCGCCGAACACCTCGTGCTGCGCGCGGAACAGGCTCTCCCAGGCGTCGATGGCAAGGCGTCGATCGGTCATAGCGACAAGATTACGGCGAACCGGCACCCGTAGGCTGACCCCATGGGGACTGGATTCGCCACGCCGCCGTTCGACCACCGCCGCCGAGCCGGTGCGCTGCTCCTCGCGATCGTCGCCGGGCTGGTCGCGGCGGTCATCGGGCTCGGCGGATCGCCGGCTCGCGCCGACGTCGACGACTTCGCCTTCGAGAGCCTCGACGTGGAGTACCGGCTCGACCGCGACGAGGACGGCGCAAGCACGCTGACGGTGGTCGAGACCTTCGTGGCGCTGTTCCCCGAGCACGATCAGAACCGGGGCATGCAGCGGGCCGTTCCCGACTCCTACCAGGGCGCGCCGCTGCATCCCGAGCTCGTCTCCATCACCGACGAGACGGGGGCCGAGCGTCCGTCCGAGGTCGAATCGGAGGACGGCTGGTACGTCATGACCTCGCGTGCCGACGACTTCGTGCACGGACGCCAGACCTACGTCTTCACCTACACGCTCGAGAACGTCACGCGCCCGTTCGCCGACACCGCCGCCGACGAGTTCTACTGGGACGTCAACGGCACCGGCTGGCCGCAGCCGTTCGGCAGCGTCACCGCGCGGGTCACGATGACCGACGCGCTCGCCGAGGCGCGGACCGGCCAACAGGCCTGCTACGTCGGCGCCCAGGGCTCGACCCAGACGTGCACCCTCACCGGCGACGGCACCGAGGCCGAGGCATCCGTCGGCCCGCTGGGCCCCCACGAGACGATGACCATCGCCATCGGCTTCGAGCAGGGCACCTTCACGCGGTTCGACTCGTCGTACTTCGCCTCACCGTGGGGCTGGCTGCAGGCCGGCGCGGCGGTGCTGGGCCTCGGCGGGGCGGTGGCTCTCGCCGCACGCGCGCGGCGGCGACACCTGCGCGACGCACCGGGCCGCCCGGTCGTCGTGGCCGAATTCACCCCGCCCCGCGGGATCGACGCGCTCGAGAGCGCGGTCCTGCTGGGCACGACCACCAAGGCGATCCCCGCGGAGGTTCTCGAGCAAGCGGTCGTGGGCAGCATCCGGATCGAAGAAGGCGCGTCGAAATGGTGGGGCGGCACCAAGCTCAAGGCGGTGCTCCTCGATCCGTCGAAGGCCGACGGCGATGGGCGGATGCTGCTGCAAGGCCTCTTCCCGGACGGCCGGCCAGGCGACGAGTTCGAGTTCGGTCGCACCGACACGAGATTCTCGTCGGCCGCGCAGGCGATCCTCAAGAGCGCTGCTCAGGAGCTGGTGACACGAGGGATGCAGCGGCAGGTGCGCGGCAGCGTGCGGGCGCTGCCCGTCCTGGTGGTGATCGGGGCCGCCGTGCTCGTCGTCGGCTTCGGGATCGCCGGGCTCATCGGGTTCGTGCAGCCGCTCGTTCCCATCGTGCTCATCGTCGCCGCGGTGCTCGCCGTGCTGCTGGTGATCCTCCTGGTCGTGCACAAGCCCCTCACGGCCGCGGGCGCCGAGACACGGGATCACCTTCTGGGGCTCAAGCAGTTCATCGAATGGGCCGAGGCCGACCGCATCCGGATGCTGCAGTCTCCGGAAGGCGCCGAGAGGGTGCCCGTGGACACCGACGACCCGCGTCAGATGCTGCGGCTGTACGAGACGCTGCTGCCGTACGCGGTCGTGTTCGGCCAGGAGAAGCAATGGGCGCGCGAGCTCGCTGTGCTGTACGGCGAGGGCAATTCGCCCACGTGGTACGCGGGCAGCGCCGGTTTCAACGCCGCCGCGTTCTCGGCCGGGATCTCGAACCTGTCCTCGAGCTCGGCGTCGGCGTCGTCGACGTCGGGCGGTTCCAGCGGCGGCGGTTCGGCCGGCGGTGGCGGCGGAGGCGGGGGCGGCGGCGGGGTCTAGTCGTCTAGCTCATCGCTCCGGCTCGCGAAAGGGGCTTCTGCGCGGCATCCGTCCCGACAACGCTCGGGGGAATGAGGATCACCGACACGAGCGACCTGTGGTGGAAGTCCGCCGTCATCTACTGCCTGGACGTCGAGACGTTCCTGGACTCCAACGGCGACGGCATCGGCGACCTGCAAGGCCTCGCCGCCCGCATCGACTACCTCGCCCAGCTGGGCGTGACGTGCATCTGGCTCATGCCGTTCTACCCGTCTCCGGACCGGGACGACGGCTACGACGTGACCGACTTCTTCGGCGTCGACCCGCGGTTGGGCGATCACGGCAGGTTCGTCGAGATGGTGCGCACCGCCAAGGACCGCGGCATGCGCGTGATCGTGGACCTGGTGATCAACCACACCTCGGACCGGCATCCGTGGTTCGTCTCGGCCAAGCGCAGCGTCAACTCGCCCTACCGCGACTACTACGTGTGGCGGGACGATCCGCCCCCGAAGGGGCAGAAGAACTCCGTGTTCCCCGGCGAGGCCGATGGGATCTGGACGAAGGACGAGAAGTCGGGGCAGTGGTACCTGCACAGCTTCTACGAGCATCAGCCCGACCTCAACGTCGCGAATCCGCGGGTGCGGGATGAGATCGCGCGAACGGTCGGATTCTGGCTGCAGCTCGGCGTCGCGGGCTTCCGGGTCGACGCGGTGCCGTTCCTGCTCGAAGTGCCCGAGGGCGCCGAGATGGCCAATCCGCATGACTTCCTGCGCGACGTGCGGCGGTTCCTGCAGCGTCGCTCGAGTGAGGCGGTGCTGCTGGGCGAGGTCAATCTGCCGTACGACCAGCAGGTCGCGTTCTTCGGTGCGAACGACGACGGCCAGGAGCTCACGATGCAGTTCGACTTCGTCGCGATGCAGCGCCTCTATCTGTCGCTGGTGCGGCAGGACCCGACCCCGCTGGTCGAGGCGCTGACCGCGCGGCCGGAGCTGCCGACCGAGACGCAGTGGGCGAACTTCCTGCGCAACCACGACGAGCTCACCCTCGACCAGCTGAGCGAGGACGAGCGGCAGGAGGTGTTCGACGCGCTCGCTCCCGACGAGAAGCAGCGTGTGTACGGGCGTGGCATCGTGCGGCGCCTTCCGACGATGCTCGAGGGCGATCCGCGGCGCATCCGCATGGCGTACAGCCTGCTGTTCACGCTGCCGGGCACGCCGGTGCTCTTCTACGGCGAGGAGATCGGGATGGGCGAGAACGCCGAGATCACCGGCCGGCAAGCCGTGCGGACGCCGATGCAGTGGTCGCGGGACAAGAACGGAGGATTCTCGGATGCCGCGGCTTCACGTCTCGTCTCGCGGCCGCCGGGCGACGGCTTCGCGCCCGAGCACGTCAACGTCGCCGATCAGCTCGAGGACCGCGGCTCGCTGCTGCACTTCTTCCGCGACCTGATCTCGCGATACCGGATCTCTCCTGAGCTCGGCTGGGGCAGATTCGAGGTGCTGTCGCCGAAAGGATCGCGGGTCCTCGTGCATTCGCTGCGGGCAGACGTCGGGCGCATGGTCGCGGTGCACAACTTCGGCGACGCGCCGGCGGTCATGGCCTTCGCCCTCGAGGACGAACCCGAGGGGGCATCGCTCGTCGACCTGCTGGGTGCGGAGCGGATCGGTCTCGGCGATCGAGGACGCGTCGAGCTCGAGGTGCCCGCCTACGGCTACCGGTGGCTGCGGGTCGCCCGGCCGGGCGACGGGCGGGTCACATAGGACGGGCGAGGGGCACAGAAAAGGGCCGGTCGGAGAGGCTTCCGACCGGCCCTTGTCCCTGCACCAAGAGTGTCCTGCAATCACATGTCGGCAGCTGCCACAGCAAAACAACTACCTTCGTGAACTCTATAACGACCAGGTAACGAAGGCAAGGTTTCTCGTTATCTTTCTGTGATCTGGCCGCGGGAGCGTTGCCCGCGCGACGGCAAAGGTGAGGGCCGGTCGGAGAGGCTACCGACCGGCCCTTGTCCCTTTGCACCAAGAGTGTCCTGCAATCACATGCCGGCAGCTGCCACAGCAAAACAGCTACCGTGCAAGCACTGTATAACGGCGAGATAACGACAGCAAGGGTTTGCCGTTATCTTTCCGTGATGCGGTGGCCATGAGACGGGATCCTCGTTGGTGGGGACGCTCAACCTTCGCGCTGAACGCTGAGGGCATCAGAGCGGTTCGGAGCCTCGTCGACGGTGTCGTTCAGCGGCTCCGAGGGTGTGGAGTGGGGGCCACGGAAGAGCACGAAGATCACGAGGACGGTCATGACGGCGACGCCGACCCACATCGCCTGCTGCCATCCGGCGATGAATGCCTCGTTCGCAGCGGTGAGAATCTGCTCCGCGTAAGCCCCGGCGTTCTGGCTGATCGCGGCGGCGTTGGCGATGCCTTCGCGCGCTGTCGCAGCGAGTTCTTCGGGCACACCGGAAAGGCGTCCGGCGATCGCGCTCTGGTATCCGGCCACCAGCACACCGCCCAGAAGCGCGATGCCCAGGGCTGCTCCGAGCTCCCGCGAGAGGTCGTTCAGGGCCGAGGCGACACCCTGCTGCTCGCGAGGGAGTGATGAGGTGATCGCTTCGGTGGAGGGCGTCATCGCCAGGCCCGAGCCCAGTCCGATCGCGATCAGTCCAGGCAGCACGCTGAGGTAGCCGCCGTCGGCGGAGACGAGCCCGGCCATCAGCGCGAGGCCCGCGGTGGTGATGGTGAGTCCGGCGACCATGGAAGCCCGGGCTCCGATGCGTGCTGCCAGACGAGGGGCGAGCCCGGCGGCGAGCATCATCAGCAGCATCATGGGCATCATGGCGAGCGTGGAGAGCAGCCCACTCCATCCGAAGCCGACCTGGAAGAAGGGGTAGAGCACCAGGGAGATCCCACCGAGCACGCCGAACAACACAAGCAGGAGCGTGGTGCCGGATGAGAGGCCTCTCGTGCGGAAGTGCCGAACGTCCAGGAGCGGGGAGGGGATGCGCAGCTCCCACAGAATGAACCCGGCGGTAGCGAGCGCTGCCGCGATGAGCGGGATCAGCACGATCGGGTCGGCCCAGCCAAGAGACGGTGCTTCGTGCAGGGCGAAGGTGAAACCGACGGCCGCGATGATCGAGGTCAACGCCCCCAGGGCATCGAACCGGCCCGGGGCCTTGTCGCGGGAGTTCGGAACCGCGCGGACGGCGATCAGCAGTGCCGCGACAGTGAGCACGATGGGGAGCGCGAACAGCCAGCGCCAGGACGCGATATCGACCAGCAGCGCGGAGAGGTACATCCCCACGATGCCGCCCCCTCCTGCGACCGCGCTCCACACCCCGATCGCCCGGGACCGTTCCTTGTCCGGGAACGAGGCGGTGATCACCGACAGAGTGACGGGCATGATCAGCGCCGCGCCGATGCCGCTGAGCAGACGCGCGGCGATCATGACCTCCATCACCGGGGCCACGGCGGCGGCGATGTTCGCGATTCCGAACACCGTCAGCCCCACGATGAGCACCGGCTTGCGACCCAGCCGGTCGCCCAGTGCTCCCAGTGGCAGAAGGAGGGCTGCGAGGGTGAGTGTGTAGGTGTTGATGATCCACAGCACCTGCCCCTGGGAGGCGCCGAAAGTCGTCGCCAGCTGCGGTTGAGCGACGTTGAGGCCGGTGACTGAGGCGACAACGGCCATCAATGCGATGCAGACGGCCCACAGGATGGCACGTCTGCGTCGGGGATCGTCGATGACAGGAGCGGCGTTCTCTGCACCGGCGTGAGTGATGGAAGTCATGGCGGGATCGTGTTTCCTTTCAGGAAGTGCTCTGCGCGGCCCTGACCGCGGGCAGGCCGAAGCGGCGCCGAGGTTGACACACCTTGGCGCGAACAGGGAAGGACGAAGTCAGGGAAGTCGGTGGACGCGGACGATCACGTCACGCAGGTGCACTGGCGAACCGCCGGGATGGACGGTGCGGGTGTGCTCATAGGCTGAGTCGATTCGCCATTCCGGGGAGCTGAACAGGTTCGTGATCCCCTCCAGCGTCGCTGTCGCTCCCTGGGGATGGTCATGTCCGCGGGGGACGTCGTGATGGTCGCCGTGCAGGTGTCCCACGATGAGGAGCGTTCCGCCAGGGGCGACCCAGGAGGCGATACGCCGGTATAACGGGAGTTGCCCGATCTGCGCGTGGGCGTAGCTGGTGAAAACCAGATCCCAGCTCCGTGCCGGCTCCCACCGCGACAGGTCGGTTTCCACCCAGTCGATGTGCTCGCCTACGCCGCCGGCGGCACGAGCCCGTGCCTCCGCCAGTGCGGTCGCGGAGATGTCGGCAGCCGTGACGTCCCAGCCCTGCTCGGCCAGCCAGAGCGCTTCGGTTCCGGTTCCGCAGCCCGCATCCAGTACCGCGCCGACGGGCAGATGCGCGGTCTCTGCTCTCAGGTAGGGGTTGACGGGGAGCCGGCGCTTGCGGCCCGAGCCGGTGGGGCCCCACTGGTCCTCCCAGTAGTCCTTGCCGAACTCGTTCATCATGCGTGCAACGGGCCGCGGTACACGGCGCTCAGCCTGGCCGAACCGCCGCGGGTGATCCCGGCCTCGTTCATCTGATCGTGTGTGGTGCCCATTGCACTGTCCTCCCGCTCGTCGATCATGTCCGTACCAAGGATCACCCGAACGAGCGCCGGTGGCAATCAATCTTGCCAAATGGCAAACTGGAGCCATGAGCGAACACTCCGATCACACCCTCGACACGGTGGGTCCACGCCTGAAACACCTTCGACTGCGCCGCGACATCACGCTCACCACACTCGCCGAGGAGACCGGGATCTCCATAAGCACCCTCTCCCGACTGGAGGCGGGACTACGGCGGCCGACTCTGGAACAACTGCTCCCATTGGCCCGCTACTACGGCGTCACGCTCGATTCCCTTGTCGACGCGCCTCGCACCGCCAACCCCCGGATTGATCTCCGTCCCATGTCCTGCAGGGACGGGTCGATCATCATCCCGCTCACACGTCGCCCCGGAGGTGTCCAGGCGTACAAGTTCGTCCTCCCCACGGGCAGCGACGATACGGCGCCAGACCTGCGCTCCCACGAAGGGTTCGACTGGGCCTACGTACTGAACGGCACTCTCCGCCTGGTGCTCGGCGACCAAGACCTGCTCTTGCAGGCTGGGCAAGCTGCCGAGTTCGACACCCGCACCCCGCACTGGTTCGGGGCCACCAGTGCCGGCCCGGTCGAATACCTCAGCCTCGTCGGACGCCAAGGCCAGCGCGCCCATGTGCACGCCTCTGTCGGCGACCACTAGCGACGGTTGTCCATCGCAGGGGGCGTCGACGGACTCGGGCGGCGGGCACCGCCGCAAACCGTGCACTGCCATGCCCTCTTGACCCGTTCCGAATGATGTGTACAGTGTGAACATCCGCACTCGACATCCGGAGGTTCCGATGCAGAGCACGACTGAGAAGGCACTCCCACCCGTCGCCGACACCGAGACGTGGCGGCGCGAGCTCGCCGCATTGCGGGCGCGGGAGAAGGCGGCCACGCGCGAACTGGACGCGATCGCGGCCCAGCGCCGTCGCCTGCCGATGGTCGCGCTGCCGGAGTACACCCTCGTCGGCAAGGACGGCCCGGTGCGCCTGGCCGACATCTTCGACGGCCGCTCGCAGCTCATCACGTACCACCACATGTGGTTCGAGGGGAAGGAGTGGCAGTGCCCCGGATGCACCGGCTTCACCTCGCAGTTCACGCGGCTGGAATTCCTCGAGCCGTACGACGCGCGGTTCGTCATCATCACTCAGGGCCCGATCGACGAGGCGCTGGCGTACAAGGAGAAGGTCGGCAACCGCATGGAGTGGTACTCGACCGCCGACAGTCCCTTCGGTGAGGACATGGACGCGCCGAAGGGCGGAGGGTTCGCGGTCAACGTGTTCCTCCGTGACGGCGACGACGTCTATCGCACGTGGCACACCGACGGTCGCGGTACGGAACAGCTGGCGCACACCTTCCCGCTCATCGACCTGCTGCCGTACGGGCGCCGGGAGCCGTGGCAGGACTCCCCGGAGGGCTGGCCGCAGGCCGAGACGTTCGACGGCTGGCTCACGTCGCAGCAGGTCGCGCAGCACTACGGGCCGCACGCACCGGTCCGCTGACCGCCCGTCCATCGGCCAGGATGGACTCGATGAATGAACCCTCCGGCCGGCGTCGGGCCCTCTCGAGTGTCGTGGCCGGAGCGCTCTGGCTGGTCGTGGCCGGAGTCGCGTGGGCGTTGCGGCAGCTCCCCGGGGGTCTGCCGCAGCTGGCGAGCCTGGTTCCCGACATCCTCCCGCCCACCGTCTGGACGTGGCCGGCCGCATGGCCCGCGGTGCTGGCGGTGTTGAGCGGCGCCGCGATCGTCGTCTGCCATGCGCTGTTCGCTTCGCTTGCAGGGCGCGGGGCTGCAGCACCCGGCGTCATCAGCCCGTGGTTCGCCGCCGTCGCCGCCGGAGCGATCGTCGGGCTCGCGCTCGACATCGCGGTCGCCTGGAGTTCGCTCTCGATGTTCGGTCCGCGCGGCCTCCTCGGCGGCGACTTCGGCGCGGCGGCCGCCTCGGGTGCGCTGTGGGGAGTGGCGGCGGGATGGATGCCGGGACTCATCGTCGCGCGCGGAACAGCGCGCGGCGCGGCCGCGGCCGGCCCGCCCGAGCGGCGCCCCTGGGTCTGGGCGGCCGCCGCGGCGTCCGTCGTCGTGGTGCTCATCGCAGGCATCGCGGGTGATGACGCCCGGCGCCTCGACATCGAGGCGCAGGTCGAAGCTGCCCGGCAGGCGCAGGCCGAGACCAGCTTCGGCGCACCGCCCGACCCGAACGCGGAAGGGGTTCCGGTGCCGGCTGAAGCCGAGGCATCCGTTCCCGATGATCCGCAATGGTGCACGGCCGAGCGCGCGACGCTCCTGCTCGGGGGCAGCGATGCCGCCACCGGCCACCGAGGCCAGGCGGTGCAGCTGATGAACTTCTCGGAGGAGCCGTGCGTCATCGAAGGGTATCCAGACGTCGCATTCGGCGACCAGAACAACCATCTGCTCGACGTCACGATCGAACACGGCGGGTCGTTCATGACGCAGGACTTCGGGGCGCAGCGCATCGAAGTGCCGGCGGGCGGCTATGCCGTCGCGTACCTCGGATGGGACGCGGCGTCCACGCACGGCGCGCTCATCACGGCTTCTCTGCACGCCGCGGCAGTCCCCGGAATGACGCGCGGTTCGTGGCCGGTCGAACTCGACATCGTCGAGGGGTCCACCGTGGCGGTCACGGCGTGGCAGCCCGATGACGGAGCTGCGCTCGGGGGCAGCGGGCAGTAGCGCCTCGGGCTCATGCCTCGGCCGCGCGCCGGCGTGGCATGCGCCGCGGTCCCTCAGCGACGCGGCAGCGGATCCTCGATGAGCAGGCGGCGGTTCTTGGCGACGACGTCGGAGGAGAGCCCCGCGATGACCCCACCGAGCGTCACGTCGCGCAGCGACTGCAGCCACGCCTCGTGGGCGCGATGCATCGCCACCGCCAGAGCGCACGGTCGCGTGCAGTCCTCGGGCCGCGCGCTTCCGCGCCCCTGCTGTCGCAGCTCGCGGCACACGTAGGGGTCCGAGACGCCGTCGACGGCCGCCACGACGTCGAGGAGCGTGATCTGCGACGCCGGCCGCGCCAGGCGGAAACCTCCGCGCGGTCCCGTGCTGCCCGTGAGGATCCCGCCACGCACCAGCTTCGCGAGCTGCTTGGAGAGGTACGGGTTGGGCACTCCGAAGTGCTCAGCCAGCTGCGCGCCCGAGATCGTCGAGTCCGCGGGAAGCTGTGCGAGCACCGCGGCGGTGTGCAGTGCCCATTCCGTGGTCTCGGGAAGCTTCACTTGTCCAGAGTAACCGTCATGGCTATTGTGGACACGAAATATCCACAATAGGAGATCTCATGCGCAGTGCGGTGGCGGGCGGTACCGGTCGGATCGGAGCGCTAGTCGTGGAGCGGCTTCGGGCTCGTGGACACGACGTGGTCTCGCTCAGTCGCGGGCAGCGCGTCGATCTCGTGACGGGGGAGGGCCTGGACGGCGCACTCGCCGGAGTCGACGTCGTCATCGACGTCAGCAATCCGCCCGTGGCCGATGTCGCGACCGCGGAGCGGGTGTTCGCCGCCGTCAGCGAGAACCTGCTCGCCACCGGAGCGAAGGCGGGCGTGGGCCACCACGTCGCGCTGTCGATCGCGGGTGCCAGCAGGGTGCTCGGCAACCCGCATTATTTCGGCAAGCGCGTTCAGGAGCGGGTCGTGGCCGCCGGTCCGGTGCCGTACACGATCGTTCCGGCGACGCAGTTCCACGACTTCCCCGCGATGATCGCCGACTGGAGCACCGTCGACGGCGTCTCGCACGTGCCGCCCCTTCTGCTGCAGCCCATCGCGCCCGAAGACATCGCCGATGTCTTGGTGGAACTCGCCGAGGGCGAGCCGCAGGGGCGCTATGCCGACGTCGCGGGACCTGTGACCGAGGATGCCGTCGACATGGCGCGGCGCACGCGCGCGGCCCGGCGAGACACCCGGCCGATTCGAGCGAGCTGGCAGGGCTCGGCACTCGGCGTCGAGTTCGCCGGAGAAGTCCTGCTGCCGGGCGACGGCGCGCGGATCGCGCCGACGACGTTCGACGACTGGCTCGCCGCGCTCTGACCGGGACCGCGCCGCCGCCGCCGCGTCAGTACCAGTTGGTGGCCTGCGAGTGCCCCCAGGCTGCGCACGGCGTGCCGTACGCGCGTGAGATGTAGTCAAGGCCCCACGCGATCTGCGTCGCAGCGTTGGTCTGCCAGTCGGCTCCGGCCGTGGCCATCTTGCTGCCGGGAAGGGACTGCGGGATGCCGGTGGCGCCGCTGGAGTCGTTATAGGCCTGGTAGTTCCAGTTCGATTCCTTCTGCCACAGCGAGTTGAGGCACGAGAACTGGTCGCCGCCCCAGCCGTAGCGTTCGGCCGCCATCGCCTGAGCCGTCGCGCGCGCACCCTCGGGAGTGTTCGCCGCGGCCAAGGCGGCTGCCGCCGCTTCGGCCTGCCGCTGCGCCTCGGCCGCCGCTGCGGCGGCCGCCGCAGCAGCCTCCTCGGCAGCCTCTTCGGCGGCGCGCTGGGTCCGTGCCGCTTCCAGCCGCTCGCGCAGTTCGGACACGCGAGCGGCGACAGTGCGCGTCTGGACGGCGACCTCGCCGGCTGCGTCGGGGAGCAGGAGGAGCGGAACAATGTCGAGGCCGGCCAGCCCGGCGATCGCCGCGCGCAGGCGAGTGGTGTCGATCGCGGTGGGCTCGGCGCCCAGATCCAGGCCCGAGCCGACGATCTCGGCGTCGACGGCGTCGGCGTCGGCCAGCGCGAGTCTCGCCGATTCCAGGGTGGCATCCGCGTCGGTGGCGATGTCGCGGAGGGACTCGGTGGCGGGCAGCACGCTCGCGGCGGCGGCGACGGCTGCCGACGAGGCCGCCAGCGGCGAGGCGGCCGCGGCGGCGACGGAGGGGGGAGCCAGCACGAGGCCTGCGGCGGCAAGGATCCCGGCGGCGGCGCCGACGGCGATCACGGGCAGAGCGGACCGGCGGCGGCGGGTGCGGAGCGTGCGGCGGGTAGGAGTGGACGAGGGGTCTGAGAGCATGACGAACGTACGATCCTTCGGGTGTTCCGCGCGGGCATGGCCGTGCGGGGCGCCCTCGGGTCGGACGCACAAGTCCCCGAGTCTGCGCCGCCGGTCTGGACGAGTCCTCCGCTTTTGCTGGGCGAACCGTGTACGCGGCCGGTCGTGGGGGCGGATGCCGGGACCCCGGCATCCGAAATCCGTCAGCTCTTGCGGTGCGCCGCGTAGTACGCCAGGAGCGCGCGCGTCGAGGCATCCTGCGCTGCCAGCGCCTGCTCGTCGCCCTCCAGAGCCGGGGCGATCTGCAGTGCGAGCTGCTTGCCGAGTTCGACGCCCCACTGGTCGAACGAGTTGACGCCCCACACCACACCCTGCGTGAAGGTGATGTGCTCGTACAGCGCGATGAGCTGGCCGAGCACCGCGGGGGTGAGCGCCGGCGCGAAGATCGACGTCGTCGGCTTGTTGCCGGCGAACGTGCGTGCGGCGACCAGGGCACCGGTCGTGCCCTCGGCCTCGACCTCCTCCGCGGTCTTGCCGAACGCGAGAGCCTTGGTCTGCGCGAGGAAGTTCGACAGGAACAGTCCGTGCACATCGCGGCCATCGTCGGCCAGCGGGTACGCCGGGTTGGCGAACGCGATGAAGTCCGCCGGGATGAGGCGCGTGCCCTGGTGGATGAGCTGATAGAACGCGTGCTGACCGTTCGTGCCGGGCTCGCCCCAGAACACCTCGCCGGTGTCGGTCGTGACGGGGCTGCCGTCCCAGCGCACCGACTTGCCGTTGGACTCCATCGTCAGCTGCTGCAGGTAGGCGGCGAAACGGCTCAGCTGCTGCGCGTAGGGGAGTACGGCGTGCGACTGCGCCCCGAGGAAGTTCGAGTACCAGACGTTGAGCAGGCCCATGAGCACCGGCACGTTGCGCTCGAGCGGCGTCGTGCGCACGTGCTCGTCGACGGCGTGGAACCCCGCGAGCAGCTCACGGAACACGTCGGGTCCGAGCTCGATCATGAGCGACAGGCCGATCGCCGAGTCGACCGAGTACCTTCCGCCGACCCAGTCCCAGAAGCCGAAGGCGTTGTCGGTGTCGATGCCGAAGGCCGCGACCTTGTCGAGAGCGGTCGAGACGGCCACGAAGTGGTGGGCGACGGCATCCGTCTTCTTCTCATCGCTGCCGTCGATGGCACCGGTGGCCGCCAGACCCGACCACAGCCAGTCGCGGGCGAGCCGGGCGTTGGTCAGGGTCTCGAGGGTGGTGAACGTCTTCGAGGCGACGATGAAGAGGGTCGTCTCGGGATCGAGCCCCTTGGTCTTCTGTGCGAGATCGGTGGGGTCGATGTTCGACACGAACCGGGCCTCGATGCCGGCGGTCGCGTACGGCTCGAGCGCGGCCGAGACCATGACGGGGCCGAGGTCCGAGCCGCCGATGCCGATGTTGACGATGTGCGTGACCTTCTTGCCGGTCACGCCGGTCCACTCGCCGCTGCGCACGCGGTCGGCGAAAGCGGCCATCGCGTCGAGCACCGAGTGCACGTCCGCGTCGATGTCCTGCCCGTCGACGACGAGGGCGGGGGATGCCCCGGCCGGGCGACGCAGCGCCGTATGCAGCACGGCGCGGTCCTCGGTGGTGTTGATGTGCTCGCCGGCGAGCATCGCGGCATAGCGCTCCGCCACGCCGGTCTGCTCCGCGAGGCGCACCAGCGCGGCGAGGATCTCGTCGGTCACGAGGTTCTTGGACAGATCCACATGGAGGTCGGCGAGGTCGAGCATCCAGCGCTCGGCGCGCTCCGGATCGGCGGCGAACCAGCCCCGCAGATCGGGCGAGAACGAGTCGCGGATGCTGCTGAGCTCAGCCCAGGCGGAAGTGGCGGTGGCATCGACGGGCGCAGTCACGTCCCTTACGGTACCCGGAGCAGGGCGCGCGCTGGTTTCACGATGCTCACGGCGGGGGTGCGCTCGCTGTGAGGGGGCCGGCCCGAGCCGCGGTCTCGGCCGGTGTCACAGAACCGGTGACGTCGAGCGGGCGTGCCGGCGCGTGCGGTGACACCGTCCCCGCCGGTGTCACAGAAGACGTGACCATCCGCGACCGGAGCCGCCGACTCCGTGACACGGGATCCCGCGCGGCATCGCGAGTCGTGCCGCCCAGGTCGCCTAGGGTGAGCCCATGGCCGTGAGTCAGACCCGTCGCGCGCGCGCCTCGCGCCGTCGTGCGCGCCGCGTCGCGGCGGCCGACAACGACCTCACGCTCGACGAGTGGGTGGCCATCGTCGAGGCATGGGGATCGTGCGCGTACTGCGGGCTCGCCGACGGCCCGTTCCAAAAGGACTGCGTGCTGCCGATCTCTCGTGGCGGGCGCTACACGTTCGAGAACGTCGTCCCGGCGTGCCGCTCGTGCAATGCGAGCAAGAGCAACGACGAGGTCACCGGGTGGCTGCGGCGCAAGCGCCTCGATGAGCGGGCGTTCCTGCTGCGCCACGTCGAGATCCTCGCCGCGTGGCGCGGTTCCACGCGTACGCCCGCGCCCTGATCACGGTGCGATGCCTCGGGGGCGTGCGAGCAGCGCGATGCCGTCGAGCACGGCGCGGTGGGTCGCCGGCGAAGCCAATACCCGGAAGTGGCCACGGCCGGTCACGGCGATGTTGGTCGCTCCGTCCAGTGCGCTTCCCTCCGGGATGTGCGGATCGTACGGCCCGAACACCGACACGATCCGGCCGTTGATCGACGTCTCGCGCCCGAGCATCACGATCGTCTCGTCGTCGGGCAGGAACGCGCGGATGCTCGGGTCGGCGAACAGCAGCCGGGCGCGGCGCGCGCCGCCGAAGGGCGTCGCGACGGCGACGAGTCCGAGCAGCCCGAGGGCGGCGCCTCCGGCCGGCGGCGTCGCGGTGGCCGCGGCATTCGCGGGGTCGCCGCCCGCGGCCGCTTCGGCCGCGGCGTCCATCGCCGCCCCCGACCGCACGAGCACGTGCTTGCCGATGAGTCCGCCCTTGCTGTGCGCCACGAGCACGCGTCCCGCGGCGGGCGGCGGTGATTCGGCGAGCACGCGCGTGAGCCGCTCGGCCGTCTCGGGAATGCTGCGCCGATTCACGCCGAGTCCGTGCACGACCCGTACGCGGTACCCCGCGGCGGCCAGCGCATCGCCGAGAGGTCGCAGGAAGGTCCAGTGCTCGTACACACCGGGGAGGAGGTACAGCTCGGGAAGCGCGGCGTCCCCGCGCCGCCATGCCTCGGGCGTCGGCCGCCGGCGCCCGACCGCCCATGGCAGCGACAGCACGGCGAGCTGTCGTCGCAGGGCGTAGGCGTAGTCGGCTGCCCACCACAGCGCCCGGCGCACCGGGCCGTCACGGTCGCCGGCGTCCGGCGGTGCGGGGGTCATGCGCGCAGTCTAGGAGGCGCCGGCGTCACGTGGCCGAAGAATCCGCCGCCTGCGGTGCGGTCACCGGAGCCGCTGTCGTGCCGCGCACGCCGGTGATGGCAGACTCCACGACGGCGGCGGCAAGCGCGTCGATGACAGGCGACGGCTGCCACTGCACCGGACCGTGGACGGCGATCTCGGCGAACCCGTGCACCGCCGACCAGCACGCCCACTCCGCGTATGGGCGACGGCCGGGATCGAGGGCTCCGGCATCCACCATCTCGTCGAGAGTGTCCAGCAGCAGCTGGAACGGTGCGACGACCGCATCGCCCAGCGTGACGATGCCGTCGTTGGGCTCGGTGTCCTGGGTCGCGAACGCCACCTCGAACCAGCCGCGTTCGGCGCGCGCGAAGTCGATGTAGGCCAGGCCCACGCGGCGGAGCCGTTCGACGGATGCCTCGGCCTCAGGCAGCTCGGACGGCGTGGCTGCCACGCGCTCGACGATGGCCGTGGCGAGGGCCAGCTGGGCCTCGGCCGCGACCGCGCGGACCAGATCCTCGCGGTCGGCGAAGTGGCGGTATGCGGCGTTCGGCGAGACGCCCACGGCGCGGGTCACCTCGCGCAGCGTCACAGCGCCCGGACCGCCGGTTCGGGCGAGCTGCAGCCCTTCGTCGATGAGGGCACGTCGGAGGTCCCCGTGATGATAGGTGCGCACCATAGGAGTCATTGCGCCGTCCCGCTCAAGTGTGTACGGTGTGAACATCGAATGTGCACGGTGTCCACATTCACCGTACCCCTCCCGCTTCCGGTTACCGAATCTCACACGCCCGAGGAACCTCATGAGTCAGTCCACGCCCGAGTCGCCGGCGTCTGCCGAACCCCTGCAGCCGGCACCCGGACCGGGAACCCTCCGCGCCTTCTATCAGGTGCTCGTCAACACCGCGGTGGCCAACGTCACATCGAGCTACCTCTGGTGGGCGCTGACGTTCTGGGCCTACCTCGAGACGAGGTCGGTGCTCGCGACGGCGATCATCGGCGGCTCGTACATGCTGCTGGTCGCGCTCCTGGGTGTGGTGTTCGGCGCGATCGTCGACCACATGAAGAAGAAGGCGGTCATGGTGCTCTCCAGCGTCGTGACGCTGTCGACGTACCTGCTGGCCGGAGCTCTGTACCTGTCGTTCCCCGAGAGCGTGCTCGTGAACTGGGGCGGGCCGTGGTTCTGGGTGTTCGCGGGCGTGATCCTCATCGGCGGGGTCGTCGAGAACATGCGCAACATCGCGCTGTCCACGACGGTGACGCTGCTGGTGCCCGGGGATCGCCGCGACAAGGCGAACGGCCTCGTCGGCACGGTGCACGGCATCGCCTTCATGGTGACCAGCGTCTTCTCCGGCCTGTCGGTCGGCCTGCTCGGAATGGGCTGGACCGTCGTGATCGCGATCGTCGCGACCGCCATCGCCCTCCTCCACCTGCTCTTCGTGCCGATCCCGGAGCGAGGCGTCGCCCACGTCGAGGGCGAGGCGCCCAAGGGCTTCGGCTTCCGCGAGGTGATTCCCGCAGTCATGATCGTGCCGGGGCTGCTCGCGCTGATCCTCTTCTCGACCTTCAACAATCTCGTCGGCGGCGTCTTCATGGCGCTCATGGACCCGTACGGGCTGACGCTCTTCTCGGTGGAGATGTGGGGCATCATCCTGGGCATCACCAGCTTCGGGTTCATCATCGGCGGCGGTCTGGTCGCGAAGTTCGGCCTCGGCAAGAACCCGGTGCGGACGATGCTGCTCGTGAACATCGGCATCGCGCTGCTGGGCATGACGTTCGCCATCCGCGAGGTGTGGTGGCTCTACGCGGTCGGGATCCTCGTCTTCATGTGCCTGATGCCGATCGCCGAGGCATCCGAGCAGACCATCGTGCAGCGCGTCGTGCCTTACGAGAAGCAGGGCCGTGTGTTCGGGTTCGCGGCGAGCGTCGAGTCGGCGGCGGCGCCGGTGTCGGCCTTCCTGGTCGGGCCTCTCGCGCAGTTCTGGCTCATCCCGTACATGGACTCGCAGGCCGGGCAGGACTCGCTCGGCTGGCTGCTCGGCGAGGGTGAAGCGCGGGGCATCGCCCTGGCGTTCGTCGGCGCGAGCCTGGTGCTGCTGGTGGTCGTGCTGCTCGCATTCGCCTCGAAGCCGTACCGTGAGCTCTCCGACGCGTACGCCGCCGCCCCTCCCTCGCTCCACACGGACGCGGATCCGGATGCTGTCGCCGCTGCCCCCGGCGACGGCGAGGCCGTCGACGCCGAGCCGGCGGAGGATCGCGTCACCGATGCTGTCGGCGACGCCGGAGATCACCTGCGCTCGAGCATGCGTTGAGTTGAGCTCACGGACCGCGGAGCACGCTCAGCGGCGGGGTGAGCTCCGAGAGAGATCCGGGTTCGGAGCGGACGCAGGCGTGGTGATGATCGGGACCCGAAAGCGCTTGCGGTACGCCGCCGGGCTCAGACCGGTGATGCGTCTGAACAGCCGCCGGAAGAAGGCGGAATCCTCATAGCCGACATGCCACCCGATCGCCTCGACCGAGTCCTCGGATCGTTCGAGACGACGCTTGGCTTCCTCGACGCGCAGCCTCTGTACGTACGCGAGAGGGCTCACACCGGTTGCTTCGGTGAAGCGGCGCTTGAACGTCCGCTCCGCGAGGCCCGAGCGCACCACCATCTGCTCGACAGGCGTCGCAAGAGAGAAGTGTGTGCGCAGCCACTCCTGGGAATCGGCGACGACCGCGTCACCGTGATCGCTGCGCCCCTCGAACACCATGTACGGCGCGAGCCCGTCCTGGTGCCACTGGAGCGCGAAAACGCGTGCGGTCTCCTGGGCGAGGACGGCACCGGCGAACCGCCCGGTCAGGTAGAGCACCAGGTCGTGCCACGTCGTCGAGGCCCCCGATGTCACGAGTTCGTCGCGTGACCCTGCCACCATGAGAGCTCGCTCCGGGTGCACCCGCACGCCGGGGTGGGCGGCGCGCAGCTGCGGAGCGTAGTCGTAGTGCACGGTGACGTCGCGGCCGTCGAACCGGCCGGTCTCGGCGAGGAGGAAGATCCCGGAGCACGCTGAGCACAGCAGCGCGCCCTGCTCGTGCATACGCGATGCCCAGGCGACGATGTCCGGGTAGCGGCCGGTCTCCCAGCCGTGGGGCCCGAGCACGATCGACGGAACGATCACGATGTCGGTCGCGGCCACGTCGCGGATGCTCCGCTCGACCGGCACCGGCACCCCGCTCACTCCCGGCAGCGGACCGGCTTCAGCTCCCACGATGCCGGCTCGAAACGGCGGGGCCGCGGACGGGTCGCCGATCCCCATGAGCCGGAACGAGTTCAGGACGTCGAGGACGCCGAACATCGTCGCAACCCCGGTGTCGGGGAGAGCGACGACACTCACGTCGAGGGTTCGGGTCATGGGCATGATGCTCGAGCACATCGTGGCACGAATGGACCGAACAAGGGTACGGATGCCACTGAACACGGGCCCGCGGCATCCGGAGCATGGAATCACACCGTCGATCGAATAAGAAAGGACCGACGAGATGACGACGAAAACCGTCGATGAAACCGCCCTGAATGCTTTCCTTCTCAAGGCCGTGGACGACCTCGGCGCCGGATACCTCGGCGTCATGGTGAGCCTGGGCGCACGCTTGGGGCTCTATCAGGCGCTCGCTGAAGCCGGACCCCTGACGTCGCAAGAGCTGGCGGATCGTGCCGACTGCTCAGAACGCTATGTGCGAGACTGGGCCGCTTCGCAGGCGGCAGCGGGCTACGTCGCCTACGACCCGGCCGCTCGCACGTTCTCGCTCAGTCCTGAGCAGGCGATGGTGCTGGCCGACGAGGACAGTCCCGTCTACCTCCCTGCGGCGTGGAACACGCCCGCCGCGATGTGGAGCGACGAGGCGAAGGCGCTGCATGCGTTCCGCACCGGCGCGGGGATCGCGTGGGGCGACCACGACCCCCGGCTGGCTCACGGGACGGCGGCGTTCTACCGCAACGGCTACCGGGCGAACCTCGTCTCGCAGTGGCTGCCGGCACTGGAGGGCGTGGTCGAGCGACTGGAACGGGGCACCTCCGTCGCGGATGTCGGAGTGGGGCATGGCCACACCACGGTGCTGATGGCGCAGGCGTTCCCGAACTCGCGCTTCTTCGGATACGACACTCACGCGCCGTCGATCTCGGAGTCCCGTCGCAACGCGCGGGAGGCTGGCGTGGAAGCGCGGACGATCTTCGAGCAGGTGAGCGCCACGGAGTACCAGGCGCTCGAATTCGGGTTGATCACGTTCTTCGACGCGCTGCATGACATGGGCGATCCGGTCGGCGCGCTGCGTCACGCGGAATCCGCGCTCGCGCCCGACGGGACGCTTCTGCTCGTGGAGCCGAACGCCGCCGATCGGCTCGAAGACAACCTCAACATCGTCGGGCAGACGTATTACGCAGCGTCGAGCATGATCTGCACCGCGCATGCGATCGCGGACGGCGGCGAGCTGGTCCTGGGAGCCCAGGCCGGCCCGGAGCGCCTCACGGCGGTTCTCGGTCAGGCCGGCTTCTCGCGGGTGCGCGTGGTCGCTGAGACCCCGTTCAACCTGATCATCGAGGCCCGGCGCTGAGACCTCGGCACAACCGGAACAATGCGCAGACCGACGCGGCGGCCCCACTCCCGGGGTCGCCGCGCTGCACCTTCTTGCGGGCGCGACGTCGTGCGTCGCCGCGTACGTCGGAGACTGCCGCGGGGCCGCCGGGTTCGGCGTGCGGGCTGCGGCTTGCCGGGCTCAGCCGCGCACGCCGGGCTCAGCCGAGCTCGGGGGTGCGCGGGGGAATCGCGCGACGCGGGCGCAGCGCCTCGAACGCGGCCGCCCAGCCCAGCAGGTCCGGGTCGGCGTACGCGGGTCCGGCGAAGGTCAGGCCCACCGGCATCCCGATGTCGGCCATCGCGCCCATCGGCACCGTGACCGTGGGAATGCCGAGGTGGCGGATCGCGAGGTTGCCGTTGGCGACCCAGACTCCGTTGCGCCACGCCACCGCGGCCGAGGCCTCATTCACGTCGGCATCCGCCGGTCCGACGTCGGCGACGGCGGGGAAGAGCACCGCATCGAGGCCGTGCCGCGACATCCAGTCCTCCAGATCGATCCGGCGCGTCTCCTCGAGCCCGCGGACTCCTGCCCCGAGCTCGGGGATGTCGGCGAACGACGCGTACGGGTGCTCCCGCACCTGCGCGGGATAGGTCGCGATGTCGTCCTCGAACCCCGTGTACCGGTCGGGGAGAGCGCCCTGCGGATGCGGGAAGATCGCAGCGCCGTCGACGAAATCCAGCCGATCCAGCGCGGGGTCCCCGTTGGCGCGGAGGAAGTCGTCCCACGCCCAGGCGGACAGGTCCACGATCTCGCGGCGGAGGAACTCGGGACTCACGAGTCCCCGGGTCGCGATCGTCGGCGCGCCGGGCCGGTCGCCCTCGTAGTTGGTGACGACCGGGAAGTCGACCTCCACCACCTCGGCCCCCGCAGCCTCCAGATCGCGCCGCGCGGCCCGCCACAGCTCCAGGACCGACGCGCGGGTCTCGATGCGCGTTCCGGTGGGGCCGCCGATTCCGCCGTCCGGGTTCGTGCCGGCCTCGGGGTCCGCGTTGACATACATGCGCGGCACCCCGAAACGCCGTCCCGTGAGCGCGACCCGGGCTGCGTCGGCGTCGGAAGGCACGAGCGCCGGGTACGACGCCGGGCGGGTGGCCGCGGCATCCGGAATCCGCACCCACGGCTGCGCGCGCCAGAAGTCGCCGCGCGTCTCGGGATCGTCGGCGACGAGCACGTCGAGCACCTCGAGCAGATCCGCCATGGTGCGGGTGTGCGGCACCACGACGTCCATCGTGGGGACGAGCGGCCAGTTTCCACGCACCGAGATGACGCCTCGCGACGGGGTGTAGGCGCAGAGCGCGTTGTTCGACGCGGGTGCGCGCCCGCTCGACCACGTCTCTTCTCCGAGGCCGAACGCGGCGAAGGAAGCCGCGGTCGCGGTTCCCGAGCCGTTGGAGGACCCTGACCCGAACGCGGAGGTGAGGTAGTCGGCGTTGTAGGGGCTCTCGGCGCGGCCGTAGAGCCCGCGCTGCATTCCGCCGTTGGCCATCGGCGGCATGTTCGTGAGACCGACGAGGATGCAGCCCGCCTCGCGCAGCCGCTCGATCGAGAACGCGTCCCGCTGCGCGACGAGATCGGCGAAGGCCGGCGAGCCGGCGGCGACCGTGAGCCCGCGCGCCAGGAACGAATCCTTGGCCGTGTAGGGGATGCCGTCGAGTGGGCCGAGCGTGCGCCCCTCGGCGCGACGGCGGTCGGATGCCTCGGCTTCGGCCCGCGCCTCCGGGTTGCGCACGATCACCGAGTTGAGGGCGGTGGCGGTACCGGGTTCGTCGAAGGCGGCCAAGCGCGCGAGATACGCGTCGACCAGGTCGGCGGCGGTCACGGCACCGGACTCGAGCGCTGCCCGCAGCTCGGCGATCGACTTCTCCACGACCGGGAACGGGGTGGTCATCGTGCCACCGCCGGCTGCTGCTGGGTGATGCAGTGGATGCCCCCGCCGCCCGCGAAGATCTGCCGGGCGTCGAGGGTGACGGCGCGGCGGCCGGGGTACGCCGCCTCGAGGATCTCGCGCGCCCTGGCATCGGCCCGCTCCTCGCCGAACCCGCACGCGATGATCCCACCGTTCACGAGCAGGTGGTTGACGTAGCTGTAGTCCACGAATCCCTCGCGGTCGCGGAGGGCGTCGGGTGCCGGGAGGTCGATGATCTCGAAACGACGGCCGGCGGCATCCGTCTGCTGTCCGAGGAGTCCGCGCAGTGCCCGTGACACTTCGAAGTCCGGGTGGTCGGGGTTCTGCTGCGTGTGGAGCAGGACGCGGCCGGGCGTCGCGATCGTCGCGACGATGTCGACGTGTCCGTTCGTGCCGAACTCGTCGTAGTCCCGGGTGAGGCCGCGGGGGAGCCACACTGCTCTCGTCGCGCCGATCGTGCGGGCGAGCTCCGCCTCGACGCGAGCCCGATCGGCGAAGCGGTTGCGCCGCGGGTCGAGCTGCACGGTCTCGGTGAGCAGCACCGTGCCCTCGCCGTCGACATGGATGCCGCCGCCTTCGTTGACGAGCAGAGAGCTGATCAGCTCGGCGCCGGTGAGTTCGGCGGTGAAGCGGGCATGCGCGGCCGCCTTGTCCCACTGGGCCCACTCCGGAGCGCCCCACCCGTTGAAGACCCAGTCCACCGCGCCGAGCACGCCCGGTCGTTCGTCGTCGACCACGAACGTCGGACCATGATCGCGGAACCAGAACTCGTCGACCGGCGTGTGCACGATCTCGATCGCGGAGGAGAGCAGGCGCCGCGCGTCGTCCGTCCGAGAGGGGTCGACGAGCATGGTGACGGGTTCGAACTCTGCGACGGCGTTCGCGACGGCGCTCCAGGCCTCGTAGAAGCGCTCGTGCTCGGCCGGGTCGTCGCCGAGCGTCGGGCCCTCGGCGGGGAAGGCCATCCAGGTCCGCTCGTGCGGATCGCCTTCGTGCGGCATCCTCCAGGCCATCGCGCGTCCCTTCGCATCGTGTCGTCGACATCGTACCGACTTAATTGATCTGGTGATCAATAGAGAACCTATCTACACTGGCGAGACGATGTCAACCACGCAGCCCCGCTCCCGCACCCGCAAGGCTCCCGCGGAGCGGGCGGCCGAGATCCTCGGCGCGGCCAGGGCGATCGCACGTGAGAGCGGTCTGAGCGCTCTGACGCTGCGCGCCGTCGCCGACCGCGTCGGCGTCGCGTCCGGACTGATCGCCCACTACCAGCCGTCGATGGACGACCTCGTCGCGACGGTCTACACCGACCTCGTCGACGACGAGGTGCGCGACGTCGAGCTGCTGCTCGATGCGCACGAAGATCCGGCTCGGCGACTCGCCGCATTGCTGGCGACGCTGATGGACGACGGCCGCGAGGATCTCACCGTGGTCTGGGTCGAGGGCTGGGCGATGGCGCGGCGCAATCCGTCGCTCGCCGAAGCCGTGCGTAGGCAGATGCAGCGCTGGCAGGCGCTCGTCGAGGGCATCATTGCGGACGGATGTCGTCAGGGCCGCTTCACCACCAGCGACCCGGGCGCCGTGGCGTGGCAGCTCATCGGCATGATCGACGGGCTCAACGCCCAATCGCTCGCACGAGGCACCGACACCGCGCGCTTCGCCGCCCGCACCGCGCGAGCAGCCGAAGTGCTCGTGGGCGCGGCATCGGGAAGCCTCGCAGCGGAGACCACGGCGAGGCCGCGATGACCGCGGGCGGCGCCAGGATGCGGGAGCCATGAGTTCGTCGGTGACCTCTCGCGAACTCGACGCGCCGATCGTCGTGGATTTCCCGCTCCGCGGCGAGGGCTGGATGGCGGTCACGACGCCGGCCGCGCGCATCCCGAGCCACGGCGTCGACCTGCTGGGCCAGCGGTTCGCGTACGACTTCGTGAAGGTCGACGACCGGCCCGGCGTGCATGTGCACCCCGCGTCCACGTTCATCGCGTCGACGATCGGCGGCCGTACCAACGAGTGCTACGCGTGGGGGGCCGAGGTCCACGCCCCGCTCGACGGCGTCGTCGTGGCCGCGGTCGACGGCGTGCCGGAGCGTCGCTGGATCAACCCCTTCCGCGAGGCGGCGCGCCAGATCTGGAACGGGATCACCTTCCGGCCGGAGAAGATCCCCGCGATCCTCGGCAACCACGTGATCCTCAAGGCCAGAGGCCCGCGCGACGTCTTCGCGGGATTCGCGCACCTCGTGCCCGACAGTGTGGCGGTGCGCGTCGGCGACGAGATCACCGCCGGCACGGTCATCGGCCGGGTCGGCCACACCGGCAACTCGACCTCGCCGCACCTTCACTTCCAGCTCATGGACTCGGCCGACCTCATGTCGGCAGCCGGCATCGCGTGCGCTTTCGCGGGTTACGACGTGCGCGCCGGCGACGGAGCGTGGACGCGCGTCGAGCGCGGCATCCCCGGTCGCCGGGACAGGATCCGCTCGATCGACTGACGGCTACCGCGGCGGTGCCCCGCACGCAACCCCCGTGTCCGTCACACGGTCCGGTCCTACGTTCGCATGGAGGCATCATCCGAGCGAATGGAGGACCCCATGTCCAACCAGCCGATTCCCCCTTTCGTCCCGCCGGCGGGCGACGACGACGATCTCGCAGCAGACGAGAACGTCCTCGCCGACGACGACCAGCCGCTCGACCCCGATCTCGACGACGACCGGCTCGACAGCGCCGCCGCCGACGAGCGCGCGGCCACCGAGGGCACGCTCGACGCCGACGACCGCCCGTGACGGTTCGGTCGGCGAATGGGGCCGGCCGCCCGGCGCAGGGCATCACGACGCCCCGCCGGGCGGCGAACCGGGCCAGGATGGAAGTATGAGCGCGATCCCCTCCGTGACACTGAACGACGGCACCTGGTTTCCCGCACTGGGGCTCGGAACCTACAACCTGCGCGGCGAGGAGGGCATCGAGGCGATGGTCGACGCCATCGCCTCGGGCTACCGGCTGCTGGACACCGCGGTGAACTACGAGAACGAGCGCGAAGTCGGCGAGGCCGTGCGGCGCAGTGGTGTCGACCGTGACGACCTGCTCGTGACGACCAAGATCCCCGGCCGCCATCACGGCAGGCAGGAGGCGCTCGACAGCGTCAAGGGGTCGCTCGGGATGCTGGGCCTCGACCGCGTCGACCTGCACCTGATCCACTGGCCGAACCCGAGCGTAGGCCGGTACGTCGACACCTGGCGCGGGCTCATCGAGGCGCGGGACCAGGGGCTCGTCCGCTCGATCGGGGTCTCGAACTTCACCGAGGCGATGCTCACCGAGCTGATCGAAGAGACCGGCGTCGCGCCCACGGTGAACCAGGTGGAGCTGCACCCGTACTTCCCGCAGGGGCCCCTTCGCGCGTTCCACGCCCAGCACGCCATCCGCACGGAGAGCTGGAGTCCGCTGGCGCGGCGCACCGAGCTGCTGAACGAGCAGCTCCTGCAGGAGCTTGCGGCCGTACACGACGTGACCCCGACGCAGATCGTGCTGCGGTGGCACACGCAACTCGGCAGCACGCCGATCCCGAAGTCGGCCGACGCCGACCGTCAGCGCGAGAACGCCGACGTGTTCGGCTTCGAGCTCACCGAGGATCAGGTCGCGGCGATCAGCGCCCTCGAGCGAGGCCGCCTGTGGGGCGGCGACCCGAACACGCACGAGGAGATGTAGGTCAGGGCCCCAGGGGGCCTGCGCCAGCGCGTCACGATTCGGTGTGGCCGAGGTCGGGTCGCGCCACGAACTCGACTCCGGTCCGGGCAGCCTGCAGTTCGAGCACGATGATCTCGTTGCGCCCGGCGCGCACCAGGGGCGCGGGAACGTAGAGCGTGTGCTGGGGCCCCCGTGACCAGTAGCGGCCGATGTTGACGCCGTTGATCCACACCGAGCCCTTGCCCCAGCCGCGAGTGGAGAGGAACAGGTCTGCGGGCTCGTCCCGTACGAACTCGCCCACGCCGAACGCCGGGCCGGCGAGCACTTCGGTCTCGGTCGCGGCGGCGGACGCGGCATCCCGCACCGCCGACAGGTCGCTCAGATCCAGCGCCATCGCCTGCCATTGCGCCGGCGGGCGGCCGTTCAGCCGGGCGGGCCCGATCAGACCCTTGGCTTCGCCGATGCGCGGACCGTAGTTCACGCGACCCTGGTCTTCGAGGAGGATCTCGAGCGTCCCCCGGGCGCCGGCAGGGAGGGCGAGCGAGCGATCATGGTGATCCCGGGCGAGGACGCCGACCGGCGCGCCGTTGAGGCTCACGAGCGCCCGGTCGCGCACCTCGGCGAACTCCAGCACGCTCGGCCCTGCCTCATCCACCTCGGTGCGGTACAGCGCGAAGCCCTCGAAGCGGCCGAGCTCCTCCATCGTCGGGACGGCGTCGAACGACGCCCACGTTCCGAGCGACTCGACGACGTCGGCGAGCGGGACGATCGAGGTGAGGCGGGCGTCGAAGACGGGGGCATCGGATGCCTCGGCCGGCACGTCCTCGTCGGCCAGAGCGGTATAGCGGCTGAGCACTTCGCGGAACGCCCAGTACTTGGCGGTCGGGTTGCCGGCCTCGTCGAGCGGGGCGTCGTAGTCGTAGCTGGTCACGAGCGGCTGATACACGCCCTTGTCGTTCGCCCCGTTGGTGAATCCGGCGTTCGTGCCGCCGTGGAACATGTAGATGTTGACGGACGCGCCGGCACCCAGCAGATCGTCGAGATCACGTGCGGACTCCGCGACCGACGTGGTGTGGTGATGCGCGCCCCAGTGATCGAACCAGCCGTCCCAGAACTCGGAGCACATGAGCGGGCCGTCGGGCTGGTGCTGTCGCAGCGTCGCGAGACGCTCGAGCGACCGCGAGCCGAACGAGGCGGTCTTGTGCAGTCCGGGAATGCTGCCGTTGCGGAGCATGTCGGGCGTCGGCTGGTCGACGGACGTGAACGGAACGGTGAGACCGATGTCGCGATTGAGCTCGACCAGCTTCCGGAGGTAGACGGGGTCGTCGCCGTAGGCGCCGTACTCGTTCTCGATCTGCACCAGGATGACCGGGCCGCCGCGATCGACCTGGCGGGGGACGAGCACCGGCGCCAGCTGCCTCATGTACGCATCCACCGCGGCGAGGTACTGCGGCTCGTCGCGGCGCACGCCGACCGTCCCCGAGGTGAACAGCCAGGCAGGCAGTCCGCCGTTGGTCCACTCGGCGCAGATGTACGGTCCAGGGCGCACGATCGCGTGCATGCCTTCGGCGGCGACATCGTCGAGGAACCGGCCCAGGTCGAGCCCGCCGCTGAGATCGAACTCGCCCTCGCGCGGGGCGTGCGCGTTCCAGGCGACGTACGTCTCGATGGTGTTGAGACCCATCTGGCGTGCCTTGCGGATGCGGTCGCGCCACTGGTCGGGATGGACGCGGAAGTAGTGCAGCGCCCCCGACAGGATGCGGAACGGCTGCCCGTCGAGCAGGAAGTCGTCATCGCCGATGCGGAAGTCGCTCATTCGTTCTCTGTGTCCTGTCGTGCCGGTGCCATCGTGCCGAGCTCGCGCGCGGCGGAGCGAGCCTCGCGGAGCCTAGCATCGCGCGCTGCTCGCCGACGCGCGGCTCACGCGTCGGGAAGGGCGTCGAGCCATTCAGCGAACGTCTGCCGACCCAGGGTCGCTCCGGGCGCCGGGAGCAGAGCGCCGCTGCGCAGCGCGTGCCCGTACGCGCCGGGTGGGTCGACGGCCGCGATGAGGCCCCGGAACCCGATCGCGTGCGCATAGGCCCGGACGATCTCGAGGAGGTCCTCCTCTCGCGGGCCGGCCAGGTCGGCGGCTCTGCCGGCGGGCTGCCCCTCGGCAAGATCGAGCAGGTGCTCGGCGACTTCCTGCGCCGCGATCGGCTGCACGCGACCGTGCGGCGCCACGTGGACGCCGGCGCGTCCCCGGTGGAACAGTATGGCCGCATATTCGTGGAACTGCGTCGCGCGCAGCACGGTCCAGGGCGTCGGCCCGTTCGCGATCAGTCGTTCCTGCACGAGCTTGCCCGCGTAGTAGCCATCGGGCGCAGCATCCGCTCCCACGATCGTCAGGGCGAGATGGTGCGGCACGCGCGCGCGGCGTTCGGCGGCGAGGAGGCTCTTTGTCGCCCCCGCGAAGAACGACACCGACACGTCCGGCTTCGATGTGGTGACGTTCGTCACGTCGAGCACGGCGTCGACACCGTCCAGCGCCCCGGCAAGCCCGGCACCGCTCAGCAGCTCGACTCCCGTGCGCCGTGAGAGGACGACCACCTCGTGCCCCCGTGCGCGGGCGGCCGTCGTCAGATGCGCGCCGGTGAGTCCGGTGCCGCCGGCGATCGCGAACTTCACGTCGTCCTCTCGGTCGGCGTTGCGTTGACCTCCATGGTCGCTGACGGGCGCCGCCCGCGGAAGCGTCAGCCGAGGCCCTCCAGCCATCCGGCGAACGTCTCGGTGCCGAATTCCGCGCCCGGACCCGGCAACGCGAGCCCTGCCCGCATGCCCTTCATCTGGGCGCCGGGCAGGCTGACCGATGGCACCCAGCCGCGGTGTCCGATGCGGCCGGCGTAGGCCTTGACCATGTCGTCCAGGCGTTCCTCACGAGGCCCCGCGAGATCTGCCACCCGCCCGCGAGCCGTACCGGCGGCCAGCTCCGCGAGGCGAGCGCCGACCTCGCGTGCCGCGATCGGCTGCACGCGGGCTCGCGGTGCGAGATGGAACGGTCCGACCTGGCCGCGCTGGAACAGCTGTGCCGAGAACTCGTGGAACTGGGTGGCGCGCAGGATGGACCAGGGGACAGACGACGCCTCCACCACCGCTTCCTGTGCGAGCTTGCCGGCGTAGTACTCGTGGGGCATCCGATCGATGCCGACGATCGACGGCACCACGATGTGCCGGACGCCTGCCCGCGCGGCCGCGGCGACGAGGTTGCCGGTGGCGGTCTGGAAGAAGCGCGTCGCCTTGCGCGCCGACAGCGTGGTCACGTTGGATGCATCGACGACGGCATCGACCCCGGCGAGGGCGGCGTCCAGTCCGGTGCCGGTGAGGAGGTCCACGCCGGAGCTGCGACTGAGCGCGATCGCGCGGTGGCCGGCTGCGCGCACGGCTTCGACGGTGGGACGGCCCACGACGCCGGCGCCTCCGACCACGGCGATGGTGAGCGGAAGCGGCGAGTTCGGGGAATCGGTCATGTCCCCTCGACGATGGCCGAGCGCGGCGGTGCCCGTCAACTCCGTGCCCAGGAGGTGCCGCGGATGCCGCAGGCCCTCGGTTAGCGTGGAGCCATGGCGACCCCTTCCGACTCCACTCCGTTCCACGCGCTCACCGAATACATCGCGCTTCCGCGAGTGGAGGCGCTGGCGCTGTCGCCGGATGGCCGGTCCGCCGTTCTCACCGTCGCCGCCTTGAAGAAGGACGCGACCGGCTACGAGCGGTCACTGTGGGCGGTGCCCGCCGACGGCAGCGGCGCACCGCGGCGTCTCACCCGCTCCGCGAAGGGCGAGAGCGGCGCGGCCTTCACCGCCGACGGCGACCTGCTGTTCGTCTCCGCCCGCGCCGACGGAGACGGCGACGAGGAGTCCGGGCAGCTGTGGGTGCTTCCGGCCGCCGGTGGCGAGGCGCGCCCCGCGACCCGCTTGGCCGGGGGCGTCGACGGCATCGCCGCCACCGCCGAAGCCAGCGAGCGGGTCGTGATCGCGGCATCCCTCCTTCCCGCTTCCGACTCCCTCGAGGCCGACGCCGCCCTGCGCGCACGGCGCAAGGAGAAGAAGGTGTCGGCCATCCTGCACGACGCCTACCCCGTGCGGTACTGGGACCACGACCTCGGCCCCTCCCAGCCGCACCTGCTCGCACTGGACCTCGACGACCTCGCCGACACGATCGCGGCGGTGGTCGCAGAGACTGCGGAGGAGGATGCGGCGGATGCCGATGCCGCTCCGGCATCGGAGGCTGCGGCGTCCCATCACGAGCCCTATCCCGCGACGCTGCCTCGCCCGCGCGACCTGACGCCGCAGCCGGGCCGCTCGGCCGACCATGCCGAGGCGGCGCTGACGCCGGACGGTGCGACGCTCGTGGTGTCACTCGAACGACACGAGCAGCGCAGCGGCCGGCGCGTGATCGTGCGCATCGACACCGCGACCGGCGAGCAGCAGACGCTCTTCGACGAGGGAGGCGTCGACTACGAGATGCCGGCGATCAGCCACGACGGAACGCGTCTGGCGTATCTGCGCACCGAGAAGAGCACGCCGCAGGGCCCGACCGACTACGAGCTGTGGGTCGCCGACCTCGACGGCGCGGCGGCGCGCCGGATCGCCGAGGGCTGGGACCGCTGGCCGAGCTCGTTCGTCTTCGACGCGGATGACTCGGCGCTGATCGCGACGGCGGATTCGGACGGGCGCGGGCCGGTCTTCCGCATCCCACTGGACGGATCGACGCCCGCGCAGCTCACCCACGACGACTTCGCGTACTCGCACGTCGCGGTCGACCGCACGAGCGGGGCACTCGTGGCTCTGCGTTCGTCGTGGGTCGTGCCGCCGCATCCGGTGCGCATCGCACGCGACGGTGCCGTCACCCCGCTGGTCACTCCGGCGCCTGCGCCCACCGCGCCCGGCACGATCACCGAGGTCGAGACGACCGCCGAAGACGGCGCGCGCGTACGCGGGTGGCTGCTGCTTCCCGATGGCGCGTCGGCGGATGCCCCGGCCCCGCTCCTGCTCTGGATCCACGGCGGTCCGCTGAACAGCTGGAACGCCTGGAGCTGGCGATGGGCGCCGCTGCTGGCGGTCGCGCAGGGCTACGCGGTGCTGCTGCCGGACCCGGCGCTGTCGACCGGATACGGGCTGGACTTCATCGCCCGAGGCTGGAACAGCTGGGGAGACAAGCCCTACACCGACCTGCTGTCGATCACCGACGCGGTGACCGAGCGCGACGACATCGACCAGACGCGGACCGCGGCGATGGGCGGATCGTTCGGCGGCTACATGGCCAACTGGGTCGCCGGTCACACCGATCGGTTCCGCGCGATCGTCACGCACGCGAGCCTGTGGGCGCTCGACCAGTTCGCCGGCACGACCGATGGATCGGACTACTGGCAGCGGATCTTCACGCCCGAGGCGATGCTCGAGCACTCACCGCACCGGTTCGTGCGCGACATCCGCACGCCGCTTCTCGTGGTCCACGGCGACAAGGACTACCGCGTGCCGATCGGCGAGGGCCTCCGGCTGTGGTCCGAGCTCGCCGAGCACCACGCCGACGAGGACGGGCGGATGCCGCACCGTTTCCTGTACTTCCCCGACGAGAACCACTGGGTGCTCAAGCCCCAGCACGCGGTCGTCTGGTACGAGACCGTCTTCGCCTTCCTCGCCGAGCACGTCCGCGGCGAGGAGTTCGTGCGGCCCGAGCTGCTCGGCTGAGCCGGTCGGTCCGGGCGCCGGCGCCGGCTCGGTGCCGGACGTACCGCGGACTCGACGCCGGCCTCAGGGAGCGTGCCGGATCTCGCAGTCGCTCCCGGGTGACAGGATCGCCTCATGGCCGTCGTCGTAACGTACGACCAGCAGCGGATTCGCCTCGCTTCCGCGGACCTCGACGACCTCGCCGGCGCGTTCGGCCGCACCGACGACTCGCCCGTGGATGATCACGCGGTCGCCCACACGTGTCTGCATGCGGACCACCTCCTGGCGGCCACGATACGACGCTCCGGGCGTGTTGTGTAGGGTCGCCCGCGTCAGATCTGGGCGCCGTCGTCGTCGCGGTTCTCGAGGCCGACGTTGCGCCCTCGCCACGACTCGTACGCCATGAGCCACCCGATCGATACCGCAGCCGCCAGCACCACCCCGAGCAGCACGTTCCCCCAGATCAGTCCGAAGACGATCCCGAGCGTGAACATGAGCGCTGTTCCGGCTGCCCAGCCGGAGTGCCCCCGGGTCCAGCCTCTGCCCCTCGATGCCATGGCCACAGCCTACGGGGCCCCGGGGCGATCGGTAGGTTGGAGGCACCGACCGCGCGATACGAAACGGATGTCATGGCCCTCAACGTCAGCCCGCTCACCCTCGGAACCTCCGGCCTCGGCCGCAACACCGAACCCGGTTCGCCCGAAGAAGAGGCCGCGGTGGCGATCGCCATCGACCTCCTCAGCAGCAGCCACGGTTTCGCCGACACCTCGAACAACTACTCCGGGGGCCGCTCTGAGGCGGTCCTGGGTCTCGCGATCGCCCGCATCGGACCGGATGCCGCGACCCGGGTCATCTCGAAGGTCGACGCCGACCCCGAGACCGGGGCCTTCGGCCGCGAGCGCGTGATGCGCTCGTTCGAGGAGACGATCACGCGGCTGGGCGTGGACCGCCTCCCGCTGCTGCACCTGCACGACCCCTACACGGTGACCTTCGAAGAGGCGATGGGCCCGGGCGGCGCAGTGGAGGCGCTGGTCGAGCTTCGAGAATCGGGTCGCGTCGACGGCATCGGCGTGGCTGCCGCGCCCGTGCCGCTGATGGCCCGCTACGTCGGCACCGGAGTGTTCGACGCGGTGCTGATCCACAACCGCTTCACGGTGGTGGACCAGTCCGCCGGGGTGGTGTTCGCCGACGCGCAGGAGCGCGGGATGACGGTCTTCAACGCGGCACCCTTCGGCTCGGGCATCCTCGTCACGGGGCCCCGCGAGGGCGCGATCTACGACTACCGTCCCGCGACGCCGGAGCTCATCGCGTGGGTGGAGCGACTCGAGAAGATCTGCGTCGCTCACGGCGTCTCGCTGCCGGCAGTCGCGCTGCACTACTCACTGCGGTCGCCGCTGGTCGATTCGACCGTCGTCGGGGTCGCGTCTCCCGGTCGCCGCGCACAGCTGGACGAGCTCGCGGCGACTCCGATCCCGGAGGAGCTGTGGGCAGAGCTGGAGGCACTCGGCCCGGCACCCTCACCGATCGACGACAGCCGCTACGCCTGAGCCGCGGCTGCGTCCGGTGCGACAGGCTCGCCCATCGCACCGGACAGGCCGCGTCAGTCCTGCGCCGGGTCGATCGAGATCATCCAGTCGATGCCGAACTTGTCGGTCAGCATCCCGAACTTTCCACCCCACGGCGGGGTGTCCAGCGGCATGACGATCGTCCCGCCGTCGGCGAGCTTGTCCCAGTAGCCCTGCAGCGACGTCTCGTCGTCGCCGCTGACGGACACCGAGATGCCGGCGGGCTTCTGATACTCCATCCCCGAGGGCGTGTCCGCCCCCATCAGCACGAAGCCGTCGGGACTGGTGAGCTGGGCGTGCATGATGAGGTCGTTCTCGGCGGGGTCCTGCACCATGCCCTCGTACTCGCCGAACGTGTTGACGTCGAGGTCGCCCCCGAACACGCTCTGGTAGAAGGTCATGGCCTCGCGGGCCTCGTTCTTGAAGGACAGGTACGGGTTGAGGCTGGGCATAGTGAACTCCTGGACGTAGAAGATGGATGCCGCGCCCGGCCGCGTGGCCCGACCCAGTGTTCTCCGGGCCTCCGACATCCGCAACGCTCCCCGCATGACCGGCGAAGGAACGCCGGTCGACGGCGAAGATCAGCGCGTGCGGTGGTCTTCCGGGTGCAGGCGCGGACCGCGCCGTGGCTCATGGATGCCGCTCGCGCCGATCAGCCGGATCACCCGCTGACGGTGACCCGCCCACGGTGCCAGGAGCTGCAGCATCCCGTCGTCGTCCACGCGGCGACCCGTCAGCGCATAGCCGACCTCGTGGGCGAGGTGGTAGTCGCCGACGCTGACCGCATCGGGATCTCCGAACGCCCGGATGCGCGTCTCGGCCGAGGTCCAGGGGCCGATCCCCGGCTGGCTGATCAGCACGCGGTCCACGGCCTCGCCGTCTTCGGCGGCGTGCAGCGCGCGAACGAGCGAGTCACCCCGTCGCGCCGCGCGCACCACGGTCTGGGACTGCGGGGGCTCGAGTCCTGCCCGATGCCAGGCCCACGACGGCACGTGCTGCCAGCCCTCGATCGTCGGCGGTGCGAACATCGGCGTGGGCGTCGGGCCGGGGGCGCGCTCGCCGCACCACGTCACGATGCGACGCCACGCACCGAACGCCTGCATGCCCGTGACCTTCTGCTCGAAGATCGCGCTGACGAGCGCGTCGAACACCAGATCGGTGCGTGAGAGCCGGATCCCCGGGTTGCGGCGGTGCGCGTCGGCGATGAGCGGATGCCGCGAAGCGTCGAAGTCGCCAGGCTCGTCGTCGGCTCCGCACAGGGCCGGGAGCATGCTCAGCGCCCATTCACGCCCGGGACCCCACGCCGCTCCGCGGATGACGCCGGGGTGGGTCTCGCGGATCGCGAGGGTCGCGATGCCCATCGGCGTCCGGCTCGCCCACCAGATCACCGACCCCGAGACGGACATCGTGGGGTCGCCGGCGCCGTGGCGCTGATACAGCACCGTGCGTCGAAGATCCAGCGGATGCCGCGGCCGGTACTCGGTCTCGAGCGGTCGGCCGTGGTCGGGTCTCGGGTCGCGCGCACCCCTGCGTGAGCGTTCGGCGTACGCCGCGGCATCCCTCGTCCGAGGAATGCGCGAGAGCGACGTCGTCATGCCCTCACCCTACGCGCCGCCTCCCGACATCTCCGTCTCGGGGCGCCTGGATGCGCGCGGATCAGAAGCGGTCGGGCGACGGGGTGCCGTGGCCGTAGCGGATCACGACGTCGGCGTGGCGGTCGAAGCGGTAGCCGACGCCGCGCACGGTGCGCACGATGTCCTCGTAGCGGCCGAGCTTGGCCCGCAGTCGCCGCACGTGCACATCGATCGTGCGCTCGCCCGGTGCCTCCTCCTCGGTCGCGCCCTGCCACAGCGACGTGACGAGTTCGGTGCGCTCGATGGTGCGGCCCTCGCGCAGCACGAGGTACTGCAGCAGCTCGAACTCCTTGAAGGTGAACGCGGCGGACTCGCCGTCGATCAGCACGCGCTTGCGCGAGATGTCGACGACGACCCCGCCGGCATTGCGGTCCTCGTCCTCGGGCTCGTCCTGCTTGGTGCGGGCGATCGCCGACGGCTCGTGCAGCGCGAGCCGGACGACGTCGACATCGCGGCCGCCGGCGCCCACCGGAGCGAGGGCCACGGTGGCGTAGGTCTCGGCAGCGGGCGCGAGCTCTGCGATGGTGCGGCGGAGTGCGTCGACGAGCACGCCGAGGTTGACGCCCGCGGCCGCGGCCTTGGCCTCGTCGAGGCCGACGTAGAGCGCGAAGCCGCGAGGGGCGGTGCCGGCGGGAAGGTTGCGGCCGGCAGGCTGGGCCGGCTCGGGCGTCGGCGCCGCGGGTGCTTCGACGCGGGCGGGGTGGTTGACGGCGCGCAGGTGGCGGGCGGTATCGGCGGGGCGGTCGAGGAGGGCGGTGGTCGACATGATGATGGTCCTTGCGGGAGGAACCCGGTGTGCGAGTGCGGGTTCGGATGTGCTGCGGCCAGGATCGGCCGGGGCCCGAGGAAGGCCGGTGCCCGACGGTGGGCTTATGTGCGAAGCGACAGCGGGCGTGCGTGATCGACGCGCGGTCCCGGTGCTTCGGGGGACAGCCTCGACCGTGTTCAGAAACGGGGGAGGCGTCCGGCGGGGGTCACCGTGCTAGTGGCACATTCGACAACACATGACGACGCCACCGGCCATCATCATGCCGGCAGTCCCGTTCGCCTCCCAGGCGGACAGAGAGCGTGCGTTGTCAGTCATGTGGCCGATTATGACGGAATGGGTCTGAATGCGTCAAATCGCACGGATGCTGCGGCCCGATGATGACGCAATGTGACAGATTGCTCGCTCGCCGCGACGCCCCAGCGGTGGCCCCAGGTGTCAACCGGCCTCCGCCGGCGTGATCTGCCACTCCGAGCGGATCTCGCGGATGACTGCGACCTCTCCCGCGGCGAGCGTGAACGCGTCCGCGGCGCCGCTGATGAGATCGGTGCCGCGTCCTTGGACACGCACAGGCGCATCGCCATGGTGGAGGAGGAAGAGGTAGTCCGACGCCGCACCGCGCCGACGGACCGCCTCGACCCCGAGCGCGATCGCTCCGGGCACGGTGGGACGGATGCCGCGCGCCGAGGCGAGTTCTGCGAGGAGGGCATCGCGCGCCGGCTGCGTCAGCCGCGTGGAGATGTAGGTGGCGGTCCCCGCGCCGTGACTGCGACGGGTGATCGCGGGAGACCCTGCGAGCGGACCGGAGGCGTAGGTCGCCACGGCGTCTGCGCCCTCCAGATGGACTCGCTCGCTCCACAGCTCGCCTTCCACGCCGCCCGACAGTGCGATCCGCTCGTCGTCGGCGAGGGGGCGGATCTCTTCCACCCGGATGCCGAGGAGATCGCGCAGCATGCCTGGATAACCGCCGCGCACCACCTGCTGCGACGGGTCGGCGACCCCGGTGAAGAAGGAGATGACGACGTGCCCGCCGGAGGCGGCGTACTCGGCGAGCCAGGCCGCGGTGTCGGGATGCATCGCGTACAGCGCGGGCACGACCAGGAGTCGATACCGGCCTGCGTCGGCGCCCGGGCGGACGAAGTCGACCGGGAGGCCTGCCCGCCAGAAGGAGCGATGCGTCGCGCGCACCTCGTCGGCGTAGTCGAGCGCATCGGTGGGCAGGTGGGGGGTCTCGAGCGACCACCACCCCTCCGCGTGCCACACGATCCCGATCTCGGCCTCCAGGACACGCCCGTCAGCGGGGGGCTCCGCGACTTCGCCGATCTGCTCGAGCATCTCACCCAGGCGGACGATCGCCTCAAAGCTGCGGGAATCCCCGCCGGCGTGCGGCACCATGGCGCCGTGCCAGACCTCGGACCCCGCCGCGCCCGCGCGCCACTGGAAGAAGAGTGAGCTCTGCGAGCCGCGCGCGATGTAACCGATCGAGTTGCGGATCATGCGGTCCGTCTCTTTGACGAACGTGCGATCACCCACGCGGATGCCGGTCGCGTTCTGCTCCATCAGCACCCACGGTCCGCCCGCCCACGAGCGGGTCAGGTCCGAGCCATAGGCCACGTGGGTCTCACCGTCCGGTCCGGGAGTGTCGAGGTAGTGGTCGACCGAGACGAAATCCTGGGCGTCGCTCCACGCCCACTGCTCGAGGTGGTTCCACGTCGGCAACATGAAGTTCGTGGTCATCGGCGCGGGCGAGCCGGTCGATCGGATCTCGTCCACCTGCTCACGGAAGGCCGCGAGCATCTCGTCGGAGCAGAAGCGCTTGAAGTCGACCAGCTGTGCGGGGTTGTGCAGGTACTGCGTCTGCTGCGGCGGAAGGATCTCGTCCCAGCTCCCGTACCGCTGCGACCAGAACGCGGTGTACCAGGCGGCGTTCAGCTCATCGAGCGTGCCGTACTTCTCCTGGAGCCACACGCGGAATGCCCGCGCAGCATGCGGGCCGTGGTCGATCGTCCCGTACTCGTTGTGGATGTGCCAGCCGCGCAGGCCTGTGTGGCGGCCATAGCGGTCCGCCAGGAACCGGGCGACGCGTCGAGCCGCGCTGCGGTACGCGGGCGCGCTGATCGCGTAGGTGTCTCGCGATCCGTGAAGCACAGGGGTGCCGTCCGCCCGGAGCGGAAGCGCGTCAGGGTGCGCGACGGTGAACCACGGCGGCGGAGATGCTGTGGGCGTCGCCAGGAAGAATCCGATTCCGGCATCCGTGAGCATCGCGATGATGTCGTCGAGCCAGGACGCATCGAACTCACCTTCGCGCGGCTCCAGGGCGGCCCATGAGAAGACGCCGATCGTGACGGTGTTGACCTTCGCCCGCTTCATCAGCGCGATGTCCTCGGCCCACACCTCGCGCGGCCACTGCTCAGGGTTGTAGTCGCCGCCGAAGAGCAGACGGCCAGGGCTGAAAGGCGGGTTCGACATGGTGCGGGAGTCTCCTGGGTGGCTCGGAATCGGCATCGGGGACGGTCTGGCCGGCGTCATCCTTTCAGGCCGCCGCTGACGAGGTCGAGTCGCCAGTAGCGCTGAAGGACCAGCATCATGATGATCAGGGGGATGATCGACACCGCGGCGCCGATGATCGCCAGGCTGTAGAGCGACGGCGTGCCGGACCCCTTCGACAGCAGGGTGTAGAGCCCGACTGTCAACGGATACATCTGCTCGTCCGAGAGCATGATGAACGGCAGCAGGAAGTTGTTCCAGATCCCGACGAATTGCAGCAGGAAGATCGTGACCATGCCGGGCACCATCATCGGGAGCACGATCGACCGGAAGATGCGCCAGTCGCCCGCACCGTCGATGCGCGCGGCCTCCATCGTCTCGGAAGGCACCGCGGAAGCGGCGTAGACGCGGGCCAGGAAGATGCCGAACGGGGAGATCAGCACGGGCAGCAGCACCGACCAGTACGTTCCCGCGAGTCCGACCTGAGACATCAGCAGGTACTGCGGGATGGCGAGTGTGATGCCCGGCAGCAGCACGCCGGCGAGGATCGCGTAGAACCACACCTGCCGCCCCGGGAACTCGTACTTTGCGAGCGCGAACCCGGCCATCGTGGAGATGAGGGTGGAGAGCGCGGCGCCCACCCCCGCGAAGATCAGGCTGTTCATCGCCCACAGGCCGAACAGGCCGCCGCCGTAGCTGAACAGGTCCGACAGGTTGTCGAGCAGACCGGTACCCGGTACGAAGGTGAACGTCGTGAAGAGCTCGGTGTTCGACTTCGTCGACGCGGTGAGCACCCACAGCACGGGGATGAGGCAGTAGACGGCGCCGAGGATCAGCACCGCCGTGGCGATGAACGCCCGGGGCCGGCGCCGCTTCGGAGCGATGCTCGACTCGACCGAGACGCGGCTGGTGCGCACGGGGGCGACGGCGGTGGTCATTCGTTTCCTCCGAACGCGCTCTTCTGCGTCGCACGCAGCAGAAGAACGGACAGCAGCAGCGTGCCCAGCGCCAGCACGACCGACGAGGCCGCGGCGAGGGACAGGTCATCGCGGGTGAAGGCGTCGCGGTAGATCTTCATGAGCGGCACCCAGGTCTGCGAGATCTCGTTGGTCATCGGGCGGAGCGTCTGCGGCTCGCCGTAGACCTGCAGGGTGCCGATGAGTGCGAACAGGCCGGTCAGCACCAGGGCCGGCGCGACCAGCGGGATCTTGATGCGCCACGCGATGTTCCACTCGCTCGCGCCGTCGATCCGCGCGGCCTCGTAGATCTCGCTCGGAATGCCGCGGAGCGACGTGTAGATGATGATCATGTTGAAGCCGATCCCGCCCCAGATCGCGATGTTCGCCACCGACGGATAGAGCGAGGCGCCACTGAGGACGACCAGATCGGGAAGGCCGAACTGATTCAGGATCCAGTTGAGCGGACTCGTCGAGGGCAGGTAGAGGAAGCCCCACAGCAGCGAGGCGATGACCCCCGGCACCGCATAGGGGATGAAGATCGTCGTGCGCGAGAACCGCGCCGCGCGCACTCCGGGCAGATCCAGGAGCAGCGCGAAGAGCAGGGCGAGACCGAGCGTGAGCGGGATCGCGATCAGGCCGTAGATGGCCAGCCGGCCGAATCCCGCGAGGAACTCGGGGTCGGTGAAGGTCCGGATGTAGTTGTCCAGGCCGACCCATGTCTCTTCGCGCACGCCGAAGGGTCCGCTGCCGGTGACGCGCAAGCCGCGGAAGCTCAGGTAGATCGCGTAAGCGATCGGAATCGCGAGGAACGCGATGAACAGCACGCCCGCGGGCATGAGGAACGCGTACGGGGCGGCCCAGCGCGGCAGGCGACGAGCCGCGGGACGGATGCCGGGTTCGGCGGTCACGGCGATGCTCTCCTTAGGGATCGGTGGAAGACGCGGATGCCGGCGGCCGGTGCCGCCGGCATCCGCACAGGTCAGCGGGTTTCGACCGTGAAGCCCGACGTCTCCATGTCTTCCACGACGACCTCTTCGGTCTCGGTGAGGGCATCACGCAGCGGCGTGCCGTTCGTCACCGCGGCCGACATCGCGTCCTGGAACGCGCTGGAGGCCACGTTGACGTTCGGGCCCCACGTGATCTCGGGGATGGTGTCGGCGGCGATCTGCGCTGCGATCTCCCAGTAGTCGGTCTGGCTGGACATCAGCGCGGGCGGCTCGCTGTCGAGCGTGAGCTGCTGGCCGGCGAGCGACGCGGGGTACTGGCCCTCTTCGATCTGGATGGCGGATGCCTCTTCGGACGCGCCGATCCATGCGGCGAACTCCGCCGCTGCCTCCGGATGCTCCGTCGAGGTGGTGACGACCGCGGCCGAACCGCCCTGGAAGGCCACGGCCGAGTCGCCCTCGGTCCACTGGGGAAGGGGCGCCATGGCCCACTGGCCCGCCATGTCGGCGGCGACGCCGTTGATCACGCCGGCCGCCCACAGGCCCGCCGGCCACGAGAGGATGTTCCCCTCGTTGAGCTGAGCGTTCCACTCCGGCGTGAGCAAGGGCTCGGCCTTCACGAGATCGCGATCGATCAGGTCCTGCCAGTAGACCGCGACGGCGACCGAAGCCTCGTCATCGAATCCCACGGTCCACGCGTCGCCGTCGACCGTCCACCACTCGGCGCCGGCCTGCTGCGCGAGACCGGCGAAGCCGCCGAACTCGGCCGGCGCGAACGTCGTGATGTAGGCGTCGGGGTCTGCGGCGCGCACCGCCGCCGCGGCGTCCGCGAACTCGGCCCACGTCGTCGGAACGGCGATGCCGAGCTCGTCGAACCGGGCCTTGTTGTACGTCAGGGCCTGGGGGCCGGCATCCTGCGGCACGCCGTAGCTTGCGCCGTCGAACGTCGCCTGGCTCCACACGCCCGGGGCGTACTCCTCCTCGAGGTCGCCCACCGCGTCGCTGATGTCGGCGGCCACGCCGGCGACGATCATCGCCGGCAGGGTGTTGTACTCGACCAGAGCGACATCGGGTGCGTTGCCGGCCCGCGTCGCGGTGACGAGTTTCGCCGACGAGTCCGTGCCGCCGCCGGCATCGGTGTGCTTCACCTGGATGTCGGGGTGCGACGCGTTCCACGCGTCGACGAGAGGCTTCTGCGACGTGCCCCATGCCCAGTATTCGAGCGTGATGGGACCGTCGCCTTCCGACCCGCTCCCACCGCCCGCGCAGCCCGAAATCGCCAGCGCGGCGATCGCGATCGTCGTTCCCAGAAGGGCCCGTCGCTTCATATGCACATCTCCCTCGACATGTGATTGCTGTGTGGAAACCGACACCGGTTTCAGTATCGAAGCGCTTCCGCGAAGCGTTTCGATAAGTACATTAGACAGAGGGGAACGAAATGTGCAACCCTTCATCGAACGCGGATTTCTGCAGCAGAGGACGTCCGCAGACAGCGAAGTCGCGTGAAATCGAAGCGCTTACGCTGATTTCCGCCCCTTGACGATGACGATGGAACTCGAATGGCAAAGATTCACGAAGTGGCGCAGGCCGCGGGAGTGTCGATCAGCACGGTGTCGTACGCGCTGAGCGGCAAGCGCCCGGTCTCGGCGGCCACGCGCGCGCGCATCGAGGCGGCGGCTCAAGCGCTGGACTACGCACCCAATGCGGGCGCCCGCATGCTCGCGGGTCGCCGGACCCACATCCTCGCGCTGACAGAACCGCTGCGTCCCGATACGCACGCTCCCACGCATATGGCCTTCGTCCTGGCCAGTTCCATTGCCGCGCGCCGGAACGACTACGACGTGCTGCTGCTCACCGACGAGCAGGCGTCCGCCGGCATGCGACGTGTGGCGACGAGCGGGCTCGCCGACGGCATCATCGTGCTGGACGTCGCGCCCGACGACGAGCGCGTCGAACTGGCCCGCCGCATCGATCTTCCGACGGCTTTCGTCGGAGTGCCCGACGACAGCGAAGGCCTGATGTGCGTCGACCTCGACTTCGAGCGCGCAGCCGGCGACGCCGTCGACAAGCTGGTCACCGCGGGGCATCAGGTGATCGGACTCGTCGGACATGCGCCCAGCGCGTATCAGCTCTCCAACTTCCCGCCCCGGGTGCGCGACGGGTACTCCGCTGCCGCGCAGGCCGCGGGCGTGCGGGCGGAGTTCCGCATGCTCGAGGGTGAGGGCGATGTTCAGACGCTGGCGCGGCGGGCGGCAGGCGAGCTCCTCGACGCCGGCGCCACCGGCATCCTGCTGCACTGCCACGACACCGCGCATGCCGCCGTCCTGAGCGAGGTGCACGACCGCGGACTGGAGGTGCCGCAGGACGTCTCGATCATCTCGGTCGGATCGACGTTCGACACCGGCGCGTTCGCCACGCCCCTGAGCGCCTACCCGCTCGTTCCGAAGCTGTCGTGCGACCTCGCCGTCGAGCTGCTGGTGCAGAGCCTGTCGGGTGAGCCGCCCGAGCCGGGAGTGCGACTCATCGCCCCCACCTATCTCGACAACGGGTCGGTCGCCACACCGCGCGCCGCCCGCTGACACGCTTTCGCGATCGCGACACACACCCGGCCGCTCGAGGCCGAAGAGGGAGACATACGTGAAGTTCACCGACGGGTTCTGGCAGCTTCGGCCCGGCGTCGAGGCCCTGTACGCCCAGGAGGCGTACGACATCTGGCACGCGGACACCTCGGCCGACGGTGAAGCGCTGGTCGTGACCGCGCCGACGGCGGTCATCGCCAAGCGCGGTGACACGCTCAACCGTCCGGTGCTGTCCGTGACGCTCTCGTCTCCGCTGGAAGGAGTGGTGCGGGTGCGCATCGCCCACCACGAGGGCGGTGCTTGGCACGGCGGCTTCGAGCTGACCGGTGCCGCTCAGGGCGGAGCGGGCGTGGGGACCATCACCGACCAAGGCGGGGTGCTCACCACCGGCGGTCTCACCGCACGAGTGACCCCCGGGGCGCCGTGGAATCTGTCGTTCGAAGTCGACGGGCGCCGCGTGACCGGCAGCGGCCACAAGGCCCAGGGCTACATCCGCCTGTCTCCCGATGCGCAGGTCGACCCGGGGATCGTGCGCAATGCGCGGGCGGGCGTCGAGGTGCCGCGGGCCGACACGTTCGTGCACGAGCAGCTCGACCTCGGCGTCGGCGAGCTCATCTACGGTCTCGGCGAGCGCTTCGGTCCGCTCGTGAAGAACGGTCAGACGGTCGACGTGTGGAACGCGGACGGCGGCACGTCCAGCGAGCAGGCGTACAAGAACGTGCCCTTCTACATCTCGAACCGCGGGTACGGCGTGCTCGTCAACGACCCGGGACACGTCTCGTACGAGATCGGCTCCGAGGCCGTCGAGCGCGTGCAGTTCTCGGTGCCGGGCGAGGTGCTCGAGTACTTCGTCATCGCCGGGCCGACCCCGAAGGACGTGCTGTCGCGCTACACCGCACTCACCGGCCGCCCACCGGTCGTGCCGGCCTGGTCGTACGGGCTGTGGCTGTCGACGAGCTTCACCACCGACTACGACGAGGCGACCGTGACGTCGTTCATCGACGAGATGGCGGCGCGCGAGCTGCCGGTGTCGGTCTTCCACTTCGACTGCTTCTGGATGCGCGAGTTCAACTGGTGCGACTTCGAGTGGGATCCGCGCACCTTCCCCGATCCGGACGGCATGCTCGCTCGCCTGCACGAGAAGGACCTGCGGGTGTCGGTCTGGATCAACCCGTACATCGGCCAGCGCTCACCGCTGTTCGCCGAGGCGGCCGCGCAGGGCTTCCTCGTCACGCGGCCGGATGGCTCGGTGTGGCAATGGGATCTGTGGCAGGCCGGCATGGGACTCGTCGACTTCACGAACCCCGACGCGACGGCGTGGTACCAGGGTCACCTGCGCCGCCTGATCGACCAAGGCGTCGACTGCTTCAAGACCGACTTCGGCGAGCGGATCCCGCTCGAGGTCGACTACTTCGACGGTTCGGATCCGTCCCGCATGCACAACCTCTACACGCACCTCTACAACCGGGCCGTCTACGACGTGCTCGTCGAGGCGCGCGGCGAGGGCGAGGCGGTGCTGTTCGCCCGCTCGGCGACGGCCGGCGGGCAGTCCATGCCCGTCCACTGGGGCGGCGACTCGACGTCGACCTTCCCGTCGATGGCCGAGACCCTGCGTGGCGGGCTGTCGCTCGCGATGAGCGGCTTCGCCTTCTGGAGTCACGACATCGGGGGATTCGAAGGGATGCCGGATGCCGCGGTCTTCAAGCGCTGGACCGCCTTCGGGCTCCTCGGCAGCCACTCGCGCTTCCACGGATCGAGCTCGTACCGTGTGCCGTGGGACTTCGACGACGAGGCCGTCGAGGTCACGCGGTTCTTCACGCACCTGAAGATGCGGCTGATGCCGTACCTGTATCAGCTCGGCGTCGACGCATCGCGGACGGGGGTGCCGCTGATGCGGCCGATGCAGCTCGAGTTCCCCGACGACCCCGCGGCGGCCTACCTCGACCGGCAGTACATGCTCGGCGGAGACATCCTCGTCGCGCCGGTGTTCTCCGATTCCGGTGAGGTGGAGTTCTACCTCCCAGCGGGCACGTGGACGAGCCTGCTGACGGGCGAGAAGGTCGAGGGCGGGCGCTGGCTGCGCGAGACCCACGGCTTCCTGAGCCTCCCGCTGTACGTCCGGCCGGGCGCCGTGCTGCCATGGGGGGCGCGCACCGACCGGCCGGACTACGACTACCTCGACGGTCTCGCGCTCCGGGTCTTCCCCGGCGGGACGGGCGCGGCCGAGGTGGCCGTCACGACGCCCGACGGGCGCTCGCAGACGTTCACGGTCGATCGTGCGGAGGTGACAGAGTGAATCCCGTGACTTCGACTTCCACGCCCGTCCAGGGCAGCCCCGACTACCGCGACTCGGGTCTCGTGTTCCCGCCCGGCTTCACCTTCGGTTCGGCGACCGCCGCGTACCAGGTCGAGGGGGCCGCCGCCGAGGACGGTCGTGGACCTTCCATCTGGGACACCTTCAGCAAGACGCCGGGCAAGGTCTGGAACGGCGACACCGGCGACGTGGCGTGCGACCACTATCACCGGTGGGAGAGCGACCTCGACCTCATGAAGGACCTGGGGCTCGGTGCGTATCGCTTCTCCATCGCGTGGCCGCGTATCGTTCCGAACGGCACCGGCGAGCCGAACCAGGCGGGCATCGACTTCTACTCGCGCCTGGTCGACGGCCTGCTCGAGCGCGGCATCCGCCCCGTCGCGACGCTCTACCACTGGGATCTGCCGCAGGCGCTGGAGGATGGCGGCGGCTGGACCGCGCGCGGCACCGCCGACGCCTTCGAGCGGTACGCCGAGATCATGGGCGCGGCTCTCGGCGACCGCGTGCACACCTGGACGACCCTGAACGAGCCGTGGTGCTCGGCCTACCTCGGGTACGGCCAGGGCGGCCACGCTCCCGGTCGCCACGAGCCGGCCGCCGCGCTCGCGGCGGTCCACCACCTCAACCTCGCGCACGGCCGCGCCGTCCAGGCGCTGCGGGCGACCTCGACGGGCGATCCGGACTATTCGATCACGCTCAACTTCCACGTGCTCCGTGGCCTGGGCGACGACGCGGCCGAGGCGGTCCGCCGTGCGGATGCCCTCGCCAACCGCGCATTCACGCACCCGCTGCTGAAGGGCGAGTACCCGGCGGATCTGCTCGAAGACACAGCATCCGTCACCGACTGGTCCTTCGTGCACGACGGGGACCTGCAGACGATCAACCAGCCGATCGACGTGCTGGGCGTCAACTACTACTCGACCGCGACGGTGCAGCTGTGGGACGGCGTCTCGCCGAAGCAGATGAACGACGGCCATAAGGGGGTCGCCGGAGGCACCGCGTGGCCCGGCAGCGACCACGTGCTCGAATTCGTCGAGCAGCCCGGGCCGTACACCGCGATGGGCTGGAACATCGCACCCGAGGGCCTCGAGGAGCTGCTGCTCTCGCTGCGCGCGCAGTTCCCCGACCAGCCGCTGATGGTCACCGAGAACGGTGCGGCGTTCGACGACGTCGTCGCCGAGGACGGCTCGGTGCCCGACCCGCTGCGGCTCGACTACCTGCGGCGCCACTTCACGGCGGCGCACCGGGCCATTCAGCGCGGCGTCGACCTGCGCGGGTACTTCGTCTGGTCGCTGCTGGACAACTTCGAGTGGGGCTACGGCTATGCGAAGCGATTCGGTATCGTCCGCGTGGACTTCGACACGCTCGAGCGCACGGTGAAGGACAGCGGGCACTGGTACTCCCGGCTGGCCAAGACGGGTGTCCTACCCGAGTGATTTGGTGGCTCCCGGCGACGGCCCTGGGAGTCAGCCGGGATCTCGCCGGGCGATCGCCGCGACATCCCGCCCGCTTCGCCCCGATGGGGGAGGGCGGGCGTAGCCTGTCGGCGTGACTGAGATGCGTTTCACGAAAGAAGCGGATGCCTCGCGCTACACGCTGCATCGCGGTGACGATCTGGTGAGCGTGCTGGACTACCGCGACGACGGCCGGACGGTCGCCATGACGCGGGCGTACACCATCCCGACGTTCCGCGGTCACGGTTATGCGGGGCAGGTGGTGGATCATGCGGTCGCCGAGCTCGAGCGCAGCGGCGACCGCACCGTGATCCCGGTGTGCTGGTACGTCGCGGACTGGTTCGACGAGAATCCCGCTCGGCGCGGCATCCTGGCCGATCGCTCCCGTTAGCCCGGAAGCTGCTGAAGCTCGGCGAGCAGACCGAAGATCTGCTCGTCCATCTCGACCTGCGTCATGACGATGCAGATGGTCCCGTCGGGATCGACGTAGTAGTCCGTTCCGAACCCGCCCGACCACCCGAACCGGCCGCGGTGCGGACCATCCGTGACCACCGAGGCGCCGAAGCCCCAGCCCGTTCCATCCCAGAAGCCGGGGAAGAAGCTGTCCGGCGTCTTGACCTCGGCATCCACCTGGTCGGTGCGCAGCTGTTGGAGCAGCTCAGGGCCGATCAGGCGGCCGTCGAGCAGTGCGCGAAGGAACGCGTGGTAGTCGGCGACGGTCGAGACCAGCTCCGAGTGACTCTCGTCGAAGGGTGCGGGGCCGCTATGGAAACCGCCACCGGCCGGCTCCACCTCGTCCAGGCCCGACCCGCTGCGCCGATATGCCGGCAGCAGCCGGTGGGCCTGATCGGCGGGCACGCGGAATCCGGTGTCGCGCATGCCGGCCGGCTCGAAGACAGACGTCCTCAGCAGCTCCGTTGCCGGAACGCCTGCGATGCGGCCGAGGAGGATGCCGAGGATGCCGAACGACAGGTGGTAGCGCCAGCCGCGACCGGGCTGGTGGGCGAGCGGAAGCGTCGCCAGGGCCTCGAGCCACTCCTGCGCGCCGCGATCCGCGGGCAGGTTCGTCGGCTCCAACCCGGCGGCGGCGATCGCCCGCTGCAACGGGGAGTCGATGGGGATCACCCCGTATCCGGACTGGTTCGTGAGCAGGTCGCGCAGCGTGATCGCCCGGTCGGCCGGTACGGTGTCGTCGAGGCCGGCTGACGGATGCCGCAGCACGCGGCGCTCGGCGAGCTCGGGCAGCCACGGCTCGACGGAATCGTCGAGACCGATCCCGCCCCTCTCGACGAGCTGCAGAGCAGCCACGGCCGTGACCGTCTTGGTCATCGATTGGATGCGGAAGATGGCATCGGCACGCAACGGCATCCCGTCCGGCCCGGCGACGCCGACCACGACGGGGGACACGTCTGCGCCGATGGTCGCGACGGCTCCCGGCATGGTGCCCGCATCGACGTGACGAGCGAGCAGGCGGCGGAGTTCGTCGGTGGCATCAGCAGAGGCAGAAGTCGACACGACACCAGCGTGGCATCTCGCGCGGCATCCCGCTCGTGAGAAAGCGCCCCTATGCTGGCGGCGTGCACATGGAGGACGTCTTCACCGCGATCGCGGTGGGCTTCGAGGCGCTCGGCGCCACCGCGATGATGGCCGGATTCGTCATCGCGCTGGTCCTCGGAGTGCGCTCGCTCGCACGCGGCGAGGGTGGCCGAGCGGCTTTCCAGGTGCTGCGCACGACGCTCGGCTCGGCGATCCTGCTCGGCCTGGAGATCCTCGTCGCCGCCGATCTCATCCGCACCATCACCTCCAAGCCGTCCCTCGAGGACGCGCTGATCCTCGGCCTCATCGTGCTCATCCGCACCATCCTGTCGATCTCCATCCAGATCGAGATCGAGGGCACCTTGCCGTGGCGGCGGGCGCTGCTGCGCAGCGGGGGCCAGATGATCGGCGACGCCGTGGCCCGCGACAAGGCCGCACAGGACGCACGGGCCTCCTCGGGCCCCGCGCGTCCCACTTCCCAGCACTGACGGGCGTTGTCAACCCCATGCCGCGTGTCGCGCAGGTGGGGGAGTCTGGTGGCCGACGAGAGGAGTGCGCCATGGACCGTGACCTGCCCGATGGCGTCATCGACGCCGACCCAGCCGGCGGCTGGGACGAAGTCGGCGACGAAGAGACACGCGAGCGCAACGCCGAAGCGGCCGACGCCGACACGCTGCTGACCGACGCAGCGCTGCAGCCGGACGATCCCGCCGAAGGCGAGGCCGCCCGGCAGGGCGCCGACCCCGACCTGGCTGTCGAGGCCGACCGAGGAGAGGAGCCCTGATGAGCACGACGGGCAACGAGTACGAGCGACCGGGCGTCAACTACCCGGACCGCGAAGACGCCGACGGCGCCACGGGCACTCCGGGACCGGGTGACCCGACCCGCGACGACGCGACGACCGCGACGACTGCCGGGGCGGAGGCCGCCGACGGTACGGCTGAGCCGGGCGTCGCTCAGACCGACGATGCCGCGGGCGTGGCGGGCGGAGACGCCGGGATGCCGGACGAGACCAGTCACACCGCCGTCGGGATCGGCGTCATCGACGGCGCCGATCATCACGGCAACGACGATGGCCGCGACACGCTGACGGCGAGTTCGGCGCAGCACACGCCGGGTGCGCTGGGATCGGAGCAGGAGCAGCGGCTCCCGGCGATGGACCAGAACAACGCGCCCGACATCGACAAGGTGGCCGGGATCGTCGCGCAGACGCGCGCCGATGTCGGAATCGAGCCTGTGGAGCGCATCGCCGAGGTGCTGCGTCAGCGGCTCGATCAGGCAGGCGTGTCACTGCCCGATGCCGATGTCGAAGAGCTCGCACGTCAGGTGTCGACCGGCGACGCCGCGAGCCCGTCCCGTTCCTGACAACCGAGGGGAGAAATCATGTTGTGGACAATCCTGGGCCTGATCATCATCGGCCTGATCGCGGGGCTCATCGCCCGGGCGATCATTCCCGGCAAGCAGAGCATGGGGATCCTGCTGACCATCGTCCTCGGAATCGTCGGCTCGTTCGTCGGCGGATTCCTCGGATTCCTCATCTTCGGGGCCGACCCGAACGGCGGCTTCCTGCAGCCGGCCGGGATCATCGGCTCCATCATCGGCTCGATCATCGTGCTCGGCCTCTACGTGTTCTTCGCACGCCGGCGCGGGGTCACGCGGACCTGACACGAACGGATGCCGCGACGGCGAGCAGAATGAGAAGAGCTGTCGATCGCGGACGAGGTCGTTCGTCATCACTGTGGGCGGCGCATCAGCGCCGCCCACAGTCCGCGTCCTGAAGGGAACCGACATGAACGACACGGCCCAGCCGCTCGACATCCGCTTCACCGCCGTCCTCGGCAAAGTCCGAGAGGGAGACACCTGGACCTGCGTTCAGCTTCCGGGTTCGGCTGAGATCTTCGGCACGCGCGGACTGGTGAAAGTCGCCGGAACCGTGGACGGGTACCCCTTCGAGGGATCGTTCATGGCACTCGGCGACGGCACCCACAAGCTTCCCGTGAGCGGCGCCGTGCGCTCCGCGATCGGCAAGTCCGACGGCGACAGCGTCGACGTCCATGTGACGCGACGCCGGTCATGACGAGTCGGGTGATGCCCGACGGGCGTCGATCGCCCGGCGAAGCGATCCCGGGCTGATGCGCAGCACCCACTCGGCGACATCCGCCACGAAGTGGCGGTACACCGGGCGGGTGTAGTCGCCGGGACTGTTCACGTACGACCCGCTGCCGTCGATCGCGATCAGTATCCGGATGCCGGCGGCCTCGGCATCCGTCTCTCCGAAGTCTCCCGACGCGATGCCGTCGCGGATGAGTGAGACCAGCCGCGCCCGGTCGAGCGCGTCCTGCTTCTCGAGTTCGTCGTTCAATGCCGGCCGGAACCGCGCGAGATGCCGCGCGTTCAGCCACAGGCGCGCGAGCGGCTGCGACGCACCGGTCTCGATGTGGTGGAGAAAGTGCGCCAGCCGGTCGAGCGGGCCGCCGCCCGATGGGAAGAATCTCTCGCGCTCGGCTTCGGCGGCTCGCGCGAAGGCCCTCACGACGAGGTCGTCGGCGGCCGGGAAGTAGTGCGTGATCAGCCCCGGTCGCACGCCGAGTCGCTCGGCGACCGCTCGCAGCGTGATGCGCTCCAGCCCCTCGTCGATGGCGATCGTCGCGGCCGCGGCGAGGATCTCGTCGCGCCGTTCCTCCGGCCGCTTCCGCAGTCGCGTCGAAATCGCCCTTGACGTCATGATCGCCATGCTATTGAATGTGTGACCAATAGTCCATTGGGCGCGTGACCAATAGCGAATGCTGACCCGCAACGATGCGTGGTCCGGAGAGGAACCTCATGTCCCAGACGCAAGCCCTCGACGACGAGTTCGTCGATGCCCCCAGCCGCCCCGAGACGCGAGAAATCGAACTGATCGCGGATTCGGAGCGCCACGGCCGGGCACGCGACCTGTTCTTCATCTGGGCGGCTCCGAACGTCAGCATCCTGAATTTCACGGTCGGTGCCACGCTGATCCTGCTCGGACTGCAGGTGTGGCAGGCCATCGCCGTCATCCTGGCGGCGTCGGTGCTCTGGATCCTGCCGGGTGTCATCGCGGCGAGCGGGCCGGCCGCCGGCACATCCGGGTCGGTCGTGACCCGCGCGATGTACGGCATCCTCGGCAACAAGCTGTTCGTGGCGTTCGTCGGCTGGTTCATCGGCGCGGTGTTCCTGTCGCTGACGTGGCTCGCGTCCTCGTTCATGGGCGCCGACCTCCTCCGCCGGCTCGGCCTCGAGGATCCGGTATGGGTTCCGATCGGCGTCACGCTGGTCATCTCGGCGGTCACGATCCTCGTCGCGATCTTCGGCCACGGGCTCATCCTGCGCATCTATCCCGCGATGGCTGCGGCCCTGTTCGTCATCTTCCTCGTGGTGGCGGCGTTCATCCTGCCGACCGCGGACTGGGGCTACACGGCGCCGGTGGCGCTGAGCGGCGCCGAGACCTGGTCGGCGATGTCCATCGGGTTCACGATCCTCGCATCCACCCCGCTGTCGTTCATCAACAGCCCTGACATCGCGCGCTATCTTCCGCGATCCACGAAGCCGTCGCACATCGCCGCAGCGACCGCCCTCGGTGGCGCGGTGCCGTTCATCGTGTTCACGAGCATCGGCGCGCTGCTGGCCACCGGCATGAGCGCCGCTGCGTTCGATGCCGGCATCGACGTCGCTCTGTTCGACCTGCTGCCGACCTGGCTCGGCCCGGTGCTCGTCGTCGGCGTGATCCTCAACACGATCGCCCTCAACGCCATGACGGCCTACACGTCCAGCATGGCGCTGCAGGCGATCGGCTTCCGGTTGCGCCGCATCCCGGCCGCCATCATCGTCGGCGTCGTCGGGACCGCGCTGACCATCTATCTCGTGCTGTCGTCGAGCCTCATCGAGGCCGCCAACCTCATGCTGCAGTTCCTCGTGATCGTGTCGGGACCGGCCATGGCCATCTTCGTCGTCGATGTCGCGCTGCGGCGCTACGCGTACGACGGCGTCGACCTGTTCGACGCCCGCCCGGGCGGTCGCTACTGGTACACGGCCGGGTGGAGCATCCCGGGACTGGCCGCGCTGTTCGCGGGAGGCATCACGACGGCGCTGTGCCTGGCGACCGCGGTGTGGGCGGGCCCCATCGCCCAGGCCACCGGATTCATCGATCTCTCCGTCCCGCTCGGGATGCTCGTCGCCGGAGGGGCGTACGCGATCCTGGTGCGGACGCCGCTCGCGAAGGAAGGACGCCCATGACCACGCTCTACCGCAACGGCCGCATCTTCACGGCCGACCCCCGCCCCGAGAACACGTGGGCAGATGCCTTCGTGGTCGACGACGACACGATCGTGTTCGCCGGCTCCGCGTCCGACGCGCCCGCGACGGGCGACACCGTCGACCTGCAGGGACGACTCGTCCTGCCCGGATTCACCGACGCCCACACCCATCTGCTCGGCATGGGAACCGCGCTCGGGCAGCTTCACCTCACCGATGCCCGCAGCCTCGACGAGATCCAGGCGAGGCTCCGCGATGCCCGTGCCGATGCCCCCGACGTGCCGGCGCTCTGGGGACGCGGCTGGCTGTTCGACTCGGTTCCGGATGGCAGACCCACCGCCGAGATGCTCGACGCTGCTGTGTCGGATGTTCCCGTCTTCCTCGACGCCAACGACTACCACTCGTGCTGGGTCAACAGCGCGGCGCTCGCCGAGCTCGGCATCACCCGCGACACCCCGGATCCACTGGGCGGATCGATCGGCCGCACCGCGGACGGCGAACCCGACGGGATGCTGTACGAGACCGCCGCCACGCAGTTCGCGTGGGCGCACCGCGATGCCACGATGACGGATGCCGATCGGGATGTGGCCGTGGAGCGCGTGCTCCACGCCTACCCGGCCGCGGGTGTCACCGGAGTGGTCGACATGGCGTTCGACGACCTCGCGCTCCAGGCCTTCCAGCGCGCGCTGTCTCGCCGTGACGGCGAGCTGCCGATCCGCGTGGCGGCGCACTGGTTCGTCGCGAACACCGGGGACCCGGCCGAGAACCTCCGTCAGGTCGCGCGTGCCGCTGAGCTGGCCGTGAGCCCGGAGGCGCCGTGGCTGCGGATCGTCGGGATCAAGCTGGTGCTGGACGGCGTCATCGACGCGTGCACGGCCGCGATGCGGCATCCGTATGCCGACGGTTCGAACGCCGAGCCGATCTGGCCGCTCGAACAGCTGGCGCCCGTGGTGGCGGCCGCCGACGCCGCCGGCCTCCAGGTGGCGCTGCACGCGATCGGCGACTACGCCAGCGAGATCGCCCTCGACGCGATCGAGCAGGCGGCGGCCGCCAACGGCGACCGGCCGCGGCGGCACCGCATCGAGCATCTCGAGTACGCGGCGCCGGGCACGGCCGAGCGGATGGCGCGACTCGGGGTGACGGCATCCATGCAGCCGGTTCACTCCGATCCCGCCATCTTCGCCAACTGGGCCGCGATGCTCGGAGACGACCGCGTCGACCGCGCCTTCGCGTGGCCCGAATACGAGGACGCCGGGACGCTGCTCGCATTCTCGACCGACGCCCCGACGGCACCGCATGAAGCGCTCGCCAACATGTACGTCGCGACCACGAGAGCGTCGGCGTTGGACCGCGCGGTGCCGCCGACGCACCCGCAGTACGCGCTTCCGCTGGACCGCGCGATCGGGCACGCGACGCGTGACGCGGCGGCCTCGGTGGGGGACGGCGACTGGCGCGGTCGGATCGCGGCGGGATGCGCGGCCGACTTCGTGGTGCTCGACGCGGATCCCTTCGCGACCGGCGCGGATGCTCTGCTGACCGCAAGGGTCGAGCAGACCGTGGTGGCGGGGCGCCGGCGTCACCCGGACTGATCGCGGCCGAGGCCGCTTCGGGGCGTGGGGCCCGGGCCCCGTGCGTCAGGCGGTCGCGCAGACGGTCGTGCAGGCCTCGGCGCCGCGGTGGGCGCCGATCGGCCGTGGCCACGCGGCGCGCTTGGCGCGGGGTGCAGCGGTGACCGGCGACGGCACGACGGGTGCCGCCGCGGCTTCGGCGGCGCGATGCTCGCGGATCGAGGCGAGCAGGGCGTTGTCGCGATCACGGGTCCAGACGTCGTGACGGTACTGGTGTTCGGCGGCGGTGACGAGCGAGAGCATGATTCCTCCGTGGTTTCCGACAGTGGAAACCTACGCGGGGGGTCCGACATTGCCGGCCGGCGCGGGGTTGGCAGGAATCGGATGCTGGACGGCAGGTGGCCGTCACCCGTCGTGGACGAACCGGAGGATCTCACGGGCCGAGGCCGCGGCATCCCGGATCATCGTCTCGTGGCCGTGCCCCGGCACCTCGACCAGCCGGCCGTCGGGCAGCGCCGCCACGACGTCGCCGCACCATTCCGGGGGCGCCACGACGTCGTCCTCTCCGCGCAGCACGAGGGCCGGTGCGGTCACCCGGGGGAAGGTGCGTTCAGGCCGATGGACGAGCATCGCGCGGAACTTCGCTCGCAGGCGCGGCCCCGCGCGCACGTATTCGCGCGCGCCGACGGCGATCACCCGGGGACTCTCGACGGCGATGTCGCGCAGCAGGCGCCACAGCTGCCGCGGCGCCGTCCGGGCGGAAGGATCCACCGTCGGCCCGATCAGCACGACGCGGTCGGCCACCTCGGGGTGGCGCGCGGCGATCTCGGCCACCACCTGCGCGCCCATGGAGTGCCCGATCAGCACCGCCGGCCGGCCGACGCGACGCCGGAGGAACTGGGCCACGAGGTCGGCATTGCGCTCCATGGTGAGCACGCGCGGCGGCTCGGGCGCCTCGCCGTAGCCGGGAAGGTCGACCGCGATCACCTCGCCGTCGTCGAGGTGATCGGCGAGTTCGGCGAACACGCTCCGGCCCATCCCGATGCCGTGCACGAGCACGAACACGGGATCTCCGGCGCCGCGCCGCTCCGCGATCAGCGTCGCGCCGGCGTGCTCGAAGGCCTCGACGACCGCCACGGATCAGGCCACGCCGGGCTGGTCGTGCAGACCGACGCGATCGGGGATGTCGAACTGCACGCGGGGGAGCCACGTCTGCGGGTCGGGCCACGGGCGAGAGGCCGGCAGCGCGCGCAGCCGCGCCCGCAGTGCGGACCCGGATGCCTCGACCGGCAGCACGCGCGACGGCGCGTGGTGGGCGAGGGCTCCGAGCCACCAGTGCCGCCACGTGCCCTCGATCGCCTCGGGACCGGCCACGACGTAGTAGTCGGGCATCACGGCCTCGCCCGAGGAGAACAACGACAGGAGTGCCTCGACCTCGGCCTCGAGTGAGCCGAGCGTCGCGCGCTCCTCGTACAGCTCGACCCATGCCGCCGCCACATGCTCCAGCGGGTCGGCGTCGTGAACGACATAGGGGAGCGACACCGACGCCACCAGGTGCGCGGCGACGGCCGGCTCGGCCTCGCGCAGCGACAGTGCGACCAGTGCAGGGACGTCGGCCAGGCCCGTGAGCAGGTCGTCGCTGTCGGCGCCGACGAGCGCCACGACCGTGGAGCGAGGGGCGGAATCTGCGTTGTGCGCCATATTCCACGATACGTCGGGGAGTGCGCCGCGGGCCCGACACCCCGCCGGTCACGGGGCATCCGTCCGGGGCACGCCCCATCGCCCGGGTCGGTTCGCGCACGCCGCGGCCTGCCTCGCCTTGGATGTCGCAGGGCGAACGTACGGTGTCTGCATGCGGATCCTGCACACCTCGGACTGGCACATCGGGAGGTCCTTCCACGGGCACTCCACGCTCGATGCGCTCCGCGGCGTGCTCGAGACGCTCGTGGCGCAGGTGCGCGAGCACGCGGTCGACGTCGTGCTCGTCGCGGGCGACGTGTTCGACTCGGCGACACCCGCCGCGGGCGCGTACACGCTGCTGTCGGATGTGCTCCGCGGACTCGCGGACGCCGGAGCGACCGTCGTCGTCACCAGCGGCAACCACGACTCCGCCGCACGCCTGGGCTTCCAGTCCTCGCTCCTGCGCGCCGGCGTGCACGTGATCACCGATCCCGCGGCAGTCGGAACGCCCGTGGTCGTCGAGGACGAGCACGGCCCGGTCAGCATCTACGGCATCCCCTACCTCGAGCCGGTTCTGCTGCGCGCGCAATGGCCGGGAGTGCGGTCGCAGGCTGACGTGCTCGCCCATGCGATGGGCCTGGTGCGCTCCGACCTCGCCGAGCGCGGCGGACGTGCCGTCGCGATGGCGCACTGCTTCGCCGCGGGTGTCGAGCCGACGCCGCAGCTGGAGCGCGACATCCAGCAGGGCGGTCTCGACATCGTGCCGCTGTCGGTCTTCGACGGCGTCGACTACATGGCCCTCGGACACATCCACGGTCAGCAGCAGCTGAGCCCGCGGGTGCGTTACTCGGGCGCGCCGCTGCACTACAGCTTCGGCGAACGCTTCAAGCCGCGCGGTTCATGGCTGATCGACCTGGACGCGGACGGTATGCACGACGCGCAGTGGCTCGACCTCCCCGTGCCGCGGACGCTGACCACACTCACCGGGCCGCTCGAGGAGCTCCTGACCGACGAGCGCCATGCCGCGCACGAGTCGGACTGGATCAACGTGGAGTACACCGACCCGCTGCCGCAGCGAGACCCGATGCGCCGCCTGCTGGCACGCTTCCCCTACTGCGCGGCCGTGGCGCACACGCCGGTCGCGGCCCGCACCGACGACGCGCGCACCTACGTCGAACGCGTGCGGGCGACGCGCAACGAGGCGGAGCTGGTCGACGCGTTCCTCGCCCACGTGCGCGAGGGCGACGGTGCGAGCGAACGCGAAGCCCGCCTCATCGCCGAGGTCGTCGAGCAGCGTGCACACGCAGAGGTGACCGCGTGAAGCTCCACCACCTGGAGCTCACCGGCTTCGGGCCGTTCCGCGAGCGCCAGGTCGTCGACTTCGACGCGTTCGATCGCGACGGGATCTTCCTCATCGCCGGTCGTACCGGCGCGGGCAAGTCCAGCATCCTGGACGGCGTGTGCTTCGCGCTGTACGGAACGGTGCCGCGCTATGACTCCGGCGAGAAGCGGCTGCGCAGCGATCACTGCGAGCCCGAAGATCCCACCGAGGTGCGGCTGGAGTTCACGGTCGGCGAGCGGCGATGGCGCATCACCCGCGCCCCCGAGTACCAGCGTCCCGCGCGACGGGGCGGCGGGCTGACGACGGAGCCGACCCGGGCTGAGCTGGAGGAGCTCGTCGGTGGCACGTGGATCGGCCGCGCCGCGAAGCCGCGCGAGGTCGGCCTGCTGCTCGACGAGGTGCTCGGCCTCAACGCCCAGCAGTTCCAGCAGGTCATCCTGCTGGCGCAGAACAAGTTCTCGCGGTTCCTGCTCGCATCGGGCTCGGAGCGACAGGGACTGTTGCGCGCCCTGTTCGGCAGCCGCCGCTACGAGGAGTACGCCCGGGAACTGGGCGAGCGCAGCAAGGCGGCGCAGCGCGAGCTCGACGCCCGCGCGGAACGGGCGCGCACGCTGCTGGACCAGGCCGAGCGGCTCATCGCGGCGAACGATCTCGGCGGCGCCGAGGCGGCCGGCGATCTGACGGCACGTCGCGCCGCCGTGGTGCTCGGGACAGAGCGCGCCGCATACCGGCTCGAGACGCTCGCGCACGCGCGCGAACAGGCCGACATGGCGCGGGCGGCAGCGGATGCCGACCATCGCGCGGTCGTCACCGTGGCCAAGGCGCAGTCCGAACTGCGCCAGGCCCGCGAACGGCTCGCGGCCCTCGAAGCCGCCTCGCCGCGCATCGCCGACGACCGCGCCGAGCTCGACCGCGCCCGTGCCGCCGAGGCCCTGCGTGCCACGCTCGACGCCGTCCGTCGCACGGCCGCCGCCGCCGCCGCGGCCGCGACAGCCGCCGCCGCGGCCGAGCAGACATGGGATGCCGCCGCTGTCGCCGCAGGGATCGACCGTGCCGACGACCTCGACGCGGTCATCGAACGCCTCACCGGCGAACTCGCGAAGTGGGCGGCCGCCGCCGCCCAGGAGGCAGAACTCGCCGCGGGCGAGGAAGAGCTGCGCGCCGGCGCCGCGCGCGTGACCGCCATGGAGGCCGACCTCGCGGCGATGGACGCTCAGCGCGCGCTCGTGCCGGGCGAGCTGGAGCGACTCGACCGCGAGCTGGCCGCTGCCCGCCAGGATGCGACACAGCTCGACCCCGCGCGTACGCGACGCGACGAGCTGACAGGACGCTTGGACGCAGCCCGCGAGGCGGAGAGGCTGGCACGTGAGCTCCGCATCGCCGAGGTCGCGCACCGCGACGCCGCTGCCGGGTCTGCCGCCGCGGGCTCCGCCGTGGCGAGCCTGCTGCAGCGTCGCCTCGACGGCTACGCGGGTGAGCTCGCCGCGACGCTCGTGGACGGCGAGGCGTGCGCGGTCTGCGGCTCGACCGCCCACCCGCATCCGGCTCCGGTGTCGGACGATCCCGTCACCGACGACGATCTGGCCGCCGCCGAGGCCGAACGCGAGACCGCTGCGGCTCGCGAGCGCAGCGCGTCCGACGTGGCGCGTGCCGCACGCGAACGCCACGCCGCTGCCGCAGCGCGGGCCGCGGGCGAGGCGCCGGCAGTGCTCCAGGAGCAGCTGGAGGCAGCCATCGCCCTCGTGGCCGCGGCCGAGAGCGCGGCCGCTCGGTGCATCGCCCTGGAGGCGGAGCGTGCGGCCCTGGTGGCGCTCGACGCCGAAGCCGAGACCGCACGGGCTTCCCTCGCGGACGAGCTGACGCAGGCCCGCACGCACCTGGCCGCCCTGTCGGCGAGCGTGGACGCCGTCCGGGCCGTCGTCGCGGAGGCTCGCGGCGAATACGCCTCCGTCGCCGAGCGGGTCGCCGCCGTCACCGGTGTCCGCGACGCGGCGCGCGCGTTCAGTCGCGCGCGGGCGACCGCAGGCCAGGCCGAGACCGTCCACGCAGACGCCCGCGCCGACGCCGAAGCGCTGGTTGCGGCATCCGTCTTCGCCGACGCCGACGATGCCGCCGCGGCGATGCGCGAACCTGCTGCGGTCACCGCCCTCTCGACCCGGGTCGCGGAGCACGACGCGCAACTCACCGCGACCCGCAGCCGCCTGCTCGAGCTCGAACTCGAGCTCGCGGGCACGCCCGACCGGCCGGTCGACCTCGCGGCTTCGCAGGCCGCGCTGGATGCGACCGACGTGGCCCGCACGGCCGCGCTGGCGGCCGAGAGCGAGGCGCGCAGCCTCGGCGCCGCACTCCGCGACCTCGTGCAGCAGCTCGACGAGGCGTACGCCGGTGTCGCCGAGCGAGCCGCGGATGCTGCCGCGATCACTCGTCTGGCCGACACCGTGGCCGGCCGGGCACCCAACTCGATGAAGATGGACCTCGAGACGTTCGTGCTCGCCGCCGAGCTCGAAGACATCGTGGCGGCCGCCAACCTGCGGCTGGGCGACATGTCGTCGGGACGCTACCGGCTGCAGCACAGCGACGCCCGCGCGGCGCGCGGAGCGGCGTCAGGCCTCGGGCTCGAGATCGTCGACGCGTTCACCGGCCAGGCGCGTCCCGCGCAGTCGCTCTCGGGAGGCGAGACGTTCCTCGCCTCCCTCGCCCTCGCGCTGGGCCTCGCCGAGGTCGTGACCGCGCGCGCCGGCGGTGTGCGGCTGGACACGCTCTTCATCGACGAGGGATTCGGATCGCTCGACGAAGAGACGCTCGAGCTCGCGATGCGCACGCTCGACGAGCTGCGTCAGGGCGGGCGCACGGTCGGGGTCATCAGCCACGTCGCGGCGATGAAGGAGCAGCTGCCGGCGCAGCTGATCGTCCAGGCGAGCCCGCACGGTCCGAGTGCGATCGTCCAGGACAGCGCGCTGGCCGACGTGGTCTGACGCCGGCGTCTCTGGTCACACGCCGTAGTCGGCGCGGACCCGGTTCCACAGCTGGTGGCTGCAGGCCGTCACCGCGGCATGCCAGTCGGTGATCGCGCCGTCCTGTGCCCGATCCGACACCGCCTTGAGCACGCGGATCGGGACGCCGAAGCGCTGTGCGACCCAGACGTACGCGTACGTCTCCATGTCGATCAATCCCGCACCGAGCGGCCGGATCAGCGCCACCGCCTCGGCGTCGTCCACGAAGTGGTCGCCCGTCGCGATGGTCACGCCTTCGCGGCCCAGCTCGAGGAGCGCCGGCAGCGACACGTGCTGGCCGACGATGCCGTCGATGTCGGTCACGTCGTGCTGCAGCGTCGCATCCACCTCGTACACCGCGGCGTCCAGGCGAGGGTCGATCGCGCCGGCCGTGCCCACCACGACCACCTCGTCGTACGATCCCGCGTCGAGTGCCCGCGTCAAGGCGTAGGTCGCCTGCAGCTTGCCCGGTCCCGTCACGAGCCGGTCGAATCCGGGAAGCTCCCGGGGGAAGGCGGCGAGCTCGGATTCCAGCGCGGCGACGAGAAGTCTCATGCCTCCATTCTCCTGGCTGCACCGGCAGCGGCGGACGAACCGCCTCCCGTGCACCGGGATCCGGCGCCGATCGGGGCGAACCCCCGCGCTAGCCTGGGCACGATGCCCACTCAAGAGCCGAGGCCGCAGACCACCGAGGGCGCACGCGCGGAGCGCCCGCTCGCGGCGCACGCGGCCGCGCACGCCGGGCCGCACACGGCGGCGATTCCGCTCACGTCGGGCGCTCGCTGGCGTGCGTTCTGGGTGTGCGTGTCGGTCGCGGCCATCACGATCCTCGACATGACCAAGGTCAACGTCGCGCTGCCCTCGATCGGCGACGTGCTCGACGCCGGCTCCACCGAGCTGCAGCTGATCGTGTCGGGCTTCGTGCTCACGTTCGGCCTGGTTCTGGTGCCCATGGGCCGCCTCGGCGACCAGCGCTCCCGCCGGACTCTGTTCGTGGTCGGCCTGTCGCTGTACACCGTCACCAGCGTGGCGTGCGCGCTGGCGCCTTCGGCGGAGTTCCTGCTCGTCGCACGGCTCCTGCAGGGCGTGGCGGCAGGCATCCAGATGCCGCAGGTCCTGGGCATGGCGCAGGAGCTCTTCCAGGGAAAGGAGCGCGGCCGGGCCTTCGGTCTGTTCGGTGCGACCATCGGTGTGGCGACGGCTTTCGGGCCCACGCTCGGCGGACTCCTGATCGCCGTCGGCGGCCCCACCGACGGCTGGCGCCTGATCTTCTGGATGAACGTGCCGCTGTGCCTCGCGGCGATCGGCCTCGCGCTGTGGCTGCTCCCCGACACCCGCACGCGGTCGCGACGGCCGGTGCAGCTGGACCCCGTCGGGGTGCTGCTCTTCGGCGCGAGCATCGTGTCGCTCATGTGGCCGTTCCTGTTCACCACCGGCGCCCCGACCGACAACCCCGCACGATGGTGGCTGCTGGTCGCGTTCGCGCTGTTCGTCTCGGCGTTCGTCGCGTGGGAACGCCGGTACGCCGCGCGGGGCGGCAGTCCGCTGGTTCCGCTCAAGCTGTTCCGCGTCACCTCGTATCGCAACGGCACACTGCTGCAGACGGCGTACTTCACCGCGATGCCCGCGCTGTTCCTGGTCTCGACGCTCTACCTGCAGCTCGGTCTCGGACTCGAGCCGGTGTACGCGGGGATGACGTCGATCGGGTTCGCGCTCGCCAGCGCCGTGACCTCGTGGATCGGGGGCAACCTGGTCTCGGACTACGGCCGCATCATCGTGGTGTGGGGCCTGGCCTGCATGCTCGCCTGCGTGGGCGGCCTCGTGCTCACCGCGATGTTCGTGGATCCCGCATGGGCACCGTACGTGTTCGCCGCGATCATGACGCTCGGCGGCGCCGGCGGCGGTCTGGTCATCGCGCCGAACCAGACGCTGACACTCGCCGACGTGCCCGTCAAGCAGGGCGGCCTCGCCGGCTCGGTCGGTCAGCTGGGACAGCGGATCGGGGCGGCCGTCGGCACCGCGGTCGGGTTGTCGCTCTTCTACGCGACGATCTACCGGGAGTCGGGCTCACGCGACGACCTCGTCGTCTACCACGACGCCTTCGCGTTCGGGATGCTGTCGGTCGGGCTGTTCCTCGCGCTCGCGTTCGTCGTGGCCATCGTGGATCTGTCGTCCCGGCGCAAGCGGCGCCCCGACGCCGCCGGCGACGCGCCCGTCCTCTGAGACGGGCGGCGCAGGTCAGCGGCGCAGCGACGCCGGGCCCATGACCGGGCGGCGGCGCTCGCGCACCCATCGGGCGCCGGTATCGCGGAACTCCGCGTGCGTGGTGAATCGGTAGCGGTACGACACCGCGCGCACCCATCGCGGTCGCCGGCCTTCGAAGGGATCGTCCGCGAGCAGTCGCAGTGTCGGAGCATCTGCTTCGAGCAGCTTCACCAGGAACGCCGTGAACCAGTCCTCGAGCGATCGCCCGAGCGGCAGGAACCACATCAGCCAGTCCAGCCGCAGATGGTAGGGCGCGTACTGCCGCGGGATGCGGCGCACATCGCCGGGCTTGCCCTTGAATCCGTACTCTCGCCAGGTGGCGGCATCCGGATTCTCGTCCATCGTGCCCTCGACGACGATCTCGATGCGCTCTTTCGTGACCGTTCCGAACGCGCCGTAGGCGTTGGCGAGCTGCCACCGGTTGAAGCTCGCGTTCATGAGCTGCCTCCGGGCGAACAGGTTGCGCAGCGGCGCCCAGCTGAGCACGACGAACAGCAGGCCGACCGCGGCGGTCACCACGACCCAGTACAGCGGCATCCCGTCGACCGTCCAAGGCGGGTCGCTCGCCGCCGGCTGCGATTCGGCGCCGATTCCGGGCACGCCCATGGCCGAGAACGCCAGCACGATGGTCATCCAGTTCAGCCACGCGAAGTTGCCGGTGAGGACGAGCCACACCTGGGTCGCGATGACGATGGCCGCCGCCACGGCACCGACGATCGCCGGCACGGGGCCGGGGACGAACAGTCCGAGGAGCGGAGCGAACAGGAACCACGGCACGATCAGCTGCGCGAAGTGGTTGCCGAGGACCTCTCCCTTGTGGAACCAGCGGGGGAGCAGATGCGCCTGCCGGCTGAGGGGGCCCGGCATCGGCTGAGTCTCGTGGTGGTACGTCAGCGCGGTGAGGTCGCGCCACTCGCGGCCGCCGCGGATCTTGATCATGCCGGCGCCGAACTCCAGCCGGAACACCAGCCACCAGAAGAGCACGATCACGACGGTCGAGGGTGGCTGCTCGTCCGATCCGAGGAACGCCGCGAGGAACCCCGCCTCGAGCAGCAGCATCTCCCACCCGAAGCCGTAGAACGTCTGGCCGATGCTCGTGATCGACATGTAGCCGAGCCACAGCCCGAGGAAGCACACCATCGGCACCCAGGGAGGGCCGAGCTGCGGGAGGCCCACGACGAGGGCAGCGGCGACGACGATGCCCGCGACGCACAGGGCCGCGAGGCGGCGATCGGTGTAGCGCACGCGCAGGAAGAGGGTGGGATGCAGCATCCGCCGTCGCTGCGGCGATGAGCGGGCCCACGCGAGAAGCTCCGGCGCGGGAAGCAGGCCGTGCTCGCCGAGGAGCGGGCGGAACTGGTTCAGCGATGAGGCGAACGCGACCACGAACAGCGCGGCGACACCCCGCTGGAGCACCTGCCGCGCGAACTCGAAGTCGACCGCCGCGAAGCCGTCCATCGGCTCATCCTGGCATCCACCTGCCGCGGTCGCGCAGGGGGTTGACGCACGGCGCCGCAGCCGACCGGCGCCCGCGTGGCGATCTTCCGTCGCCGCCGTGGGTTCGCCAGGATGGGAGGGCGGGGGTTCCGCGGGAAGAGGTGGACCATGCAATCGGTGCTTCTCGACACGCCGGACGGTGTCACGGCTCGACTCGGTTGGGATCCCAAGCTCGCCGAGCACGACCGCAAGCGACTCCTCGCGAAAGAGATCGTCGCCGACCTCATGCACGTCGAGCCGAAGGACGTGCGGGTGGAGCGCGAGGCTCCGGGAGTCTTCGGGTTCCACACACAGCTGATCGCCGAGGTCGGCGGGCAGGAGCTGCCGGTGAAGATCCGCAACGCCAATTTCCGCGCGGCGAGCGTGGTCGCCGTGTGCGACCCGGCGGTGCCGATCGGCCTGGACCTGCGCGACGCGCACCCCGACGATGCGGAGCTGCGCACCATGAAGCGGCACTCTCACCTCTTCGAAGAGGACGACCTCTCGAAGCTCCTCGCGCACTGGACGCGCGTGCAGGCGGTGCGCGACGCGGACGGCCGCGGGGCGCGCGTCGCCGCCGACCACGTACGCCTCGACAGCCCGCGCACCAAGGGCTGGATCCCGGACCGGCGTGTGCAGTACCACCTCGCCGACCTGTCGCGCGACGGCTGGATCATCACGCTCGCCTACGGCGCCGTGCCCGCCTGACGCCTGGCCGGCGACTGATCCCGCGCCCGCGACTGCGGGAGACGGATGCCTCGAACCGAGGCGTCCGCCGGGTCAGTCCTCGACGAGCTCCGGCAGTGCGGCCTTGAGCTCGGCGATCCACGCCCGGGCGTTGCCGTCCGAAGGGGCGCGCCAATCGCCCCGGGGTGAGAGCGACCCTGCGGGCGAGACCTTCGGGCCGTTCGGGATCGCCGAGCGCTTGAACTGCGCGAAGGCGAAGTAGCGCTGCAGGAAGACCTGCAGCCACTTGACCACCGTCGGCAGGTCGTACGCATAGCGGTCTTCGTCGGGGAAGCCGGGTGGCCACGCCCCGGCATCCGGATCCGCCCACGCGTGCGCGGCGAGGAAGGCGATCTTGGACGGCCGGAACCCGAAGCGCAGGACGTGGTACAGCGCGAAGTCGTGCAGTGCGTACGGGCCGATGCGGTCCTCGGTGGACTGCATCCTGCCGTCCTGCCCGGCGGGAACGAGCTCGGGGGAGATCTCGGTGTCGAGCACCGACTGGAGCACCGCGGCCTCGGCGTCATCCACGCCTTCGCCGTGCGCGATCACCCAGCGGATGACGTGCTGGATCAGCGTCTTGGGCACGCCGGCGTTGACGGCGTAGTGGCTCATGTGATCGCCGACGCCGTACGTCGCCCAGCCGAGCGCGAGCTCGGAGAGGTCGGACGTGCCGATCACCATGCCGCCGAGGTGGTTGGCCAGACGGAACAGGAAGTCGGTGCGCACACCCGCCTGCACGTTCTCGAACGTGACGTCGTGCACCGGCTCGCCCTCGGCGAACGGGTGCCCGATGCCCTCGAGGATCTCGGTCGCGGCCGGGCGGATGTCGATCGTCTCGATCGACGCGCCGACGGACTCGGCGAGGGCGATCGCATTGGACTTGGTGTGCTCGCTGGTCGCGAATCCCGGCATCGTGTACGCGAGGATGTCGCTGCGCGGGCGTCCCATGCGGTCCATGGCGCGTGCGACCACGAGCAGCGCGTGCGTCGAATCCAGCCCGCCGCTGACGCCGATCACCGGCTTGGGGTCGCCGATCGCGCGCATGCGCTGCACGAGGCCCGACACCTGGATGTTGAACGCCTCGTAGCAGTCCAGCGCGAGGCGCTCGGGGTCGTCGGGCACGAACGGGAAGCGGTCGAGGCTGCGGCGCAGGCCGATGCCGGTCGCCGGCGGGTCGAGCTGGAAGTGCACGGTGCGGAAGGCGGCATCCGCCTCGTGCGTCCTGCGGTTGTCGTCGAACGTGCCCTGGCGCAGGCGGTCCTGGCGCAGCCGGTCGAGGTCGACGTCGGCGACGGAGCGTCGCGGACCGTCGGGGAACCGCTCGGTCTCGGCGAGCAGGTTGCCGCCCTCGTAGATCATGGTCTGGCCGTCCCACGACACGTCGTTCGTCGACTCGCCGGTGCCCGCCGCGGCGTACGCGTAGGCGGCGAGGCAGCGCAGCGACTGGGACTGGCACAGGTCCTTGCGGTCCTCGGCGCGGGCGATCGTGATGGGACTGCCACTCAGGTTCAGCAGCACGGTCGCGCCGGCCAGCGCGGCCCGCGACGACGGCGGGATCGGCACCCACACGTCCTCGCACACCTCGGCGTGCACGATGAGGCCCGGCACGTCGAGAGCCTCGAAGATCAGATCGGGGCCGAACGGCGCTTCGAGCTCGCCGACCCGGATGTCCTGGTCGCCGCGGTCGTCGCCGGGCGCGTACCAGCGCCGCTCGTAGAACTCGCGATAGGTCGGCAGGTACGACTTGGGCGCGACGCCGAGCAGCTCGCCGCGGTGGATCACGACGGCGCAGTTGTAGAGCCGGTTGCGATGGCGCAGCGGTGCGCCGACGACGAGCACCGGGAAGAGATCGACGGATGCCTCGACCAGCCGCTCGATCGCGGTCGCGGTCGCGTCGAGCACAGCATCCTGCATCACGAGGTCTTCTATCGCGTACCCGGTCAGGCACAGCTCGGGGAAGACGGCCACGGCCACGGCCTCGGCATCGCACTCGCGCGCTGTCGCGAGCACGGCCTCGGCGTTCGCGGCCGGATCGGCGATCGCGACGGGGATCGTGCACGCGGCGACCCGTGCGAACCCGTGCCGGTAGGCGCTCTCGAACGGCAGGCTCATGCGCACCAGTCTGGCAGGTGCCTGCCGCGCCGTGCCCTCTCTGCGCTCCGGCCCCCGCAGTTTCGAATCGCGCACTCGGCTCGTTCCTGCGGTCGAAACGCGCAAAGTGCGCGATTCGAACGGCGGAACGGGAGTGTCGGCGGGCGCGGTTAGGGTCGTAGCGAAGGGCAGGGCATGCGATACATCGAAGACGAAGGCCGGATCGTCTGGAGCGCGAGCGACCTCAAAGCCGCGGCGGAGTGCGAGTTCGCGTGGCTGCGGGCGATCGACGCGCGGCTGGGCAGGGTCCCCGCCGTCGAAGAGCCCGAGGACCTCACTCTCGAGCGGGCCGGCCGGCTCGGGACGGTGCACGAGCGCCGGGTGCTCGCGGACTACGTCGCGCGGTACGGCGACGGTGTCGTCGAGATCCCGGAGGTGCGGTCGTCGGATGCTGTGGCACTGGCCGACGCGGTCGCTCGCACGAATGCGGCCCTGGCATCGGACGCCGAGGTCATCTACCAGGCGGCCTTCGCGACGAGCGACTTCGTCGGCTTCGCGGACTTCCTCGTGCGCGAGCCGTCCGACGGCGCGCAGACCGCCTCTCGGCCGTGGATCGTGCAGGACACGAAGCTCGCACGCCGTGCGCGCGTCACAGCGCTCATGCAGCTGGCGGCATACGTCGATCAGCTCGACCGGCTCGGTGTCGAGCGGTCGGGTCGCGTCGAACTGCTGCTCGGCGACGGCAGCGTGAGCGTGCACGAGGTCGACGACCTGCTCCCCGTCTTCCGCCTGCGCCGTGAGCGGCTGGCCGCGCTCATCAGCGACCGCCGTCTCGAGCTCGGCGCGGCGGGCGAGCCGATCGCATGGGGCGATGAACGGGGGGAGCTGGGCGTGATCGCGTGCGGACGCTGCGCGACGTGCGACGCCGAGGTCGTGGCATCCCGCGATCTTCTCCTCGTGGCCGGGATGCGGCCCGTGCAGCGGGACCGGCTGCGCGCGGCGGGCGTGACGACCATCGACCGGCTGGCGACGGTCGCGGCGGCGCCCGCCGGGATGAATCCCGACGTCTTCGCGTCCCTGCGGACGCAGGCGCGACTGCAGCTCGAGAGCCCTGCGGGCACACCGCCGCTCTTCCCGCCGAAGCCCGTCGCGGGCGCCGAGACCGCGGGTGCGCACGACGACGGTGGTGCGCCCACCGTGATCGTCGCGGAGGCCGCCGCCGTCTCGGCCGGGGGTATCGCCCATGCCGTCGCGACGGTCGTCGAACGTCCGCCGGCCGCCGCGACGGACGCGCCCCCGATGCCGGTCTTCGAGGTCGTCGCGCCGCAGGCGCTCGGCGCCCTCCCGCGGCCCGACCACGGCGACCTGTTCTTCGACTTCGAGGGCGATCCGCTGCATTCCGAGCCTCCGGCGCCCGGCGAGCCCACGCAGTGGGGCATCGACTACCTGTTCGGCTGGGTCGACTCGCGCGAGCAGTACACCGCCCTGTGGGCGCACAGCTTCGACGACGAGAAGCGCGCCCTCGAGAGCTTCCTCGACATCGTCGCCCTGCGGCGGCAGCAGTTCCCCGGCATGCACATCTACCACTACGCGCCGTACGAGCCGACGCACCTGCTCGCGATGGCGGCGCGGCACGGCGTGCGCGAGACGGACGTCGACCGGCTGCTGCGCGACGGCGTCTTCGTCGACCTGTATCCGATCGTGCGCCGCGCTCTGCGAGTGGGGTCGCGGTCGTACTCGATCAAGAAGCTCGAGCCGCTGTACATGGGCGACGAGGTGCGCACGAGCGACGTGCAGAAGGGCGACGACTCGATCGTGCGCTACGTCGAGGCGCGCGCTCTGGCCGACGACGGCGACGAGTCCTCGGCGCGCGAGATCCTCGACGATCTCGCCGACTACAACCGTTACGACTGCGTGTCGACGCGGCGCCTGCGCGACTGGCTGGTGGATCGCGCGCGCGAGGCGCAGCTGCGGCCCTCTCCCGATCCGGAGCCCGACGAGCGGGCGTACGAGCCGTCGCCCCGCGCGACCATGCTCGACGGGCTCGCGCTGCAGCATCCCGACGATTCCGTCGCTGCACGCACCCTGCACCTCGGTGCCGCCGCGATCGACTACTACCCGCGTGAGTCCAAGTCGTTCTGGGCCACGCACTTCCTGCGGCTGCGGGAGCCGGTCTCGCTGTGGGACGAGACGCGCGACGTGGTCACCATCGACGCGGCACGCAGCCGCGTGACCGAGGACTGGCACTTCGCCGAGAGCGGGCGCGGCGGAGAGCGTCGCATCATCGAGCTGCGCGGCGAGCTCGCGCCCGGCACGCGACTGAGCGAAGGCACGAACCCGTTCGCCCTGTACGAGCTGCCGGCGCCGTATCCGTTCGAGGCATCACCGCGCTGGATCCACTCGTACCGCTCGGTCAAGGTCCTCGAGGTGCTCGACGACGGCGCCGTGATCGAAGAGACCGCGGTCGACGGCAACACGTGGGACGAGCTGCCGCTCGCGCTCACCCCGCCCGCGCCGCCCGGAGCCGGGAACCAGCAGGCCGCCATCGACGCGTGGGCGGATGCCGTCATCGACGCCCATCCCCGGCTCCCGGAGGACCCGGCGACCGACATCCTGTGCCGTCGTCCCCCGCGCACCCTTCGTCAGGCTCAGGGCGGCGCCCTCGCCGGCGCGCTGCCGCCGGTCGGCGGCGATGTCGTGGACGCCATCGCCCGCGCCGTGCGCGACCTCGATCGCAGCTACCTGGCGGTGCAGGGCCCGCCGGGCACGGGAAAGACCTACGTCGGCTCCCACGTCATCGCGCGGCTCGTGCGCGACCACGGCTACAAGGTCGGCGTCGTCGCCCAGGGCCACGCGACGATCGAGCAGCTGCTCGATCGCGTGATCGCGGCCGGGGTGCCCGCCGTGCAGGTCGGCAAGGCGCCGAAGGACCCGGGCGCCGACCACACCTTCACGGTGCTGCCGAAGAACGGGATCGCGGCGTTCACGGCCGAGCACGAGGCCGAGGGCTACGTCATCGGCGGCACGGCGTGGGACTTCAGCCACGAGGGCCGCGTGCCGCGCGGCAGTCTCGACCTGCTCGTGGTCGACGAGGCCGGTCAGTTCTCGCTGGCCTCGACGATCGCGGTGTCGCTGGCAGCCCCGCGGCTGCTGCTGCTCGGCGACCCGCAGCAGCTTCCGCAGGTGAGTCAGGGCACCCACCCCGCCCCGGTCGACACCTCTGCGCTCGGCTGGGTGATGGACGGCGCCGACGTCATCCCGCAGGAGTACGGCTACTTCCTGGCGCAGACGCGACGCATGCGTCCCGAGGTCGCAGCGCCCGTCTCGGCGCTGTCGTATCGCGGTGAGCTCGAAGCCCACCCCTCGACCGCTCTGCGCCGGATCGAGGGCGTCGCGCCGGGCCTCGTCCCGGTCGCGCTGCGCCACCACGGCAACGCGACCCAGTCGCTCGAAGAGGCCGCCGAGGTGGCGCGATTGGTCGCGGACCTGGTCGGCCGCGAATGGACCGACGCGCATGTCGACGAGGCCGGAACCTCGTCGACGCTGCCGGCGCGGCCGCTGGCGGCGCGGGACATCATCGTGGTCACGCCCTACAACGCGCAGCAGGTCGCCGTGGAGGCGGCGCTCGCCGCCGCCGGATTCGCCGAGGTGCCCGTGGGCACCGTCGACAAGTTCCAGGGCAAGGAGGCCGCCGTCGCGATCCTGTCGCTGGCCGCGTCGAGCGGGCGCGATGCGCCGCGCGGGCTCGAGTTCCTGCTGCTGCGCAACCGGCTGAACGTCGCGATCTCGCGAGCGATGCACACCGCGTACGTCGTGTACTCGCCGGGACTGCTCGACGACCTTCCGTACACGCCCGAAGGCGTCGCCCGCTTGAGCGGATTCGCGCGCCTCGTCGGCCGCGGCTGACCCCGCGTAGACTCGCGCTCGCGACCTCGCCGTACCCGCGACCGATCCGTCAGGAGGCACCATGGCCGACGACGCCCCCCGCCAGTTCGAGATCGACCTGCCGCCCGAGCTGATCGGCGGCGCGTATGCGGACTTCGCCAACGTCTGGCACACGCCCACCGTGTTCGTCATGGACTTCCTGACGCTCGCGCAGCCGCCCCGGGAGCAGGTCGACACCGACACCGGGCAGCGGCACACGATCGTTCCGGCCCGCGTGGTCAGCCGCATCCGGATTCCCCCCGAGCAGGTGTTCGAGCTCGCGAAAGCCCTCACCCAGCAGCTGGAGTTCTGGGAGCAGGAGACGGGCAGGCGTTCGTCGCAGGAGCCTCCGCTCGGCGATTGAGCCGATCCGGCGGTGCGCCGCGCCGACCCCTAGACAACTGCCCTGGTCGTGTCAACCCCGTTGGGCGGCTGATATCGCGCGCGTAGCCTGACGAAGCGTCGAGGGGCGTGGGTGCGGCATCCGTTCGGCGAGGGGCGGATGTCGCGCCCGCGCTCCTCGTTCGCATGGGGCCGGGCGAGGCTTCGTCAGACGGTGCCGTAGAGCCGGTCGCCGGCGTCGCCGAGACCTGGAACGATGTAGCCCTTCTCATTCAGGCGCTCGTCCATTGCCCCCAGCACGAGCGTCACGTCGCGGCCGTCGACCTGCTTCTCGATCGCCGCGACGCCCTCGGGCGCGCCGAGCAGGCAGATGGCGGTGACGTCCTGCGCTCCGCGCGCGAAGAGGAACTCGATCGCGGCGCCGAGGGATCCACCCGTGGCCAGCATCGGGTCGAGCACGAAGCACTGCCGGTCGCTGAGGTCATCGGGAAGACGCTCGGCGTATGTCGACGGCTCGAGGGTCTCTTCATTGCGCACCATGCCGAGGAATCCGACCTCGGCGGTGGGGATGAGCTTGACCATGCCCTCGAGCATGCCGAGCCCGGCGCGCAGGATCGGGACGACGAGGGGGCGGGGCTCGCTGATCTTGACGCCCATCGTCGTGGTGACGGGTGTCTGGATCTCGATCGGCGACACGCGCACGTTGCGCGTCGCCTCGTAGGCGAGCAGCGTCACCAGCTCTTCGGTCAGCTGGCGGAAGACCGGCGATGATGTGCGCTGGTCGCGCAGCACCGTGAGCTTGTGGGTGATGAGTGGGTGATCGGCGACGTGCAGGCGCATAGGCCAAGGGTAGTGCGTGCCGTCCGGTTCCTCCGCGTCGGTCCCCTGTGCGAAAACACCAGCCGAGAGCGGCGACACGCCGGCGGCGGATGCCTCGGCCCGGCGTGTCCCGTGACCGACTGGTGTTTTCGCGACGGAGCGGTGGGACGTGGGCGGGGACGTGGATGGGCCGGGATGAGACGGGGTGGGGGATAGCCTCGTGCTGTGAACCTCGACCCCGCCGATCTCGCCGCGATGGACCGGGCGCTCGCGCTGGCCGCGGCCGCGGGGGAGTCGGGGGACGTGCCGGTCGGCGCGGTGGTGACGGATGCCGCGGGCCGCGCCATCGGCGAGGGCCGCAACCTGCGTGAGGCCACGCATGACCCGACCGCCCACGCCGAGGTCGTGGCTCTGCGCGCGGCCGCGGAGGCGACCGGGTCGTGGAACCTGGAGGGCTGCACGCTCGTGGTGACCCTCGAGCCGTGCCTCATGTGCGCGGGCGCGGTGCTGCAGTCCCGCATCTCGCGGCTCGTGTTCGGCGCGTGGGACGACAAGGCCGGCGCGGCCGGTTCGATGTACGACGTCGTGCGCGATCGGCGCCTGCCCTACCGTGCCGAGGTGGTCGCCGGCGTGCGCGAGGCCGAGGCATCCGCTCTCCTGCGCGCCTTCTTCGACGACCGGCGCTGAGCGCGCCGCGTCGGGACGGCGCGCACCGGGGTGGGGGTTGACCGCCGGGGATCGGGGGGCCTGCCCCCTGCCGGGCCCGTGCGCGCCGCCCCTACCGTGACAGGCGTGACCAGGCTCATCGAACCCGTCCGCACCGGCCCCGTCGTGGCACGACCGGGTGGCACCCGCTCCCGCATCGGGTGGGTGTTCGTGCTGCTCACGGCGCTCGCGATCGTCGCATACGCCGCGGTGCCGTACTTCACCGCCTCGCTTCAGGATCTCGCCGCGAGCGGTACGGCGGGACTGGCAGAGGCATACGCCGACAAGCCCGCCTTCGTGCAGGGCGCCCTCTACGTCCACATCGCGGGCGGTGCGACGGCGCTGGCGCTGGGCGCGCTGCAGTTCTGGCGCGGCCTGCGCAACCGGGCACCTCGTGTGCACCGGTGGACCGGCCGGGTCTACCTCCTCGCCGTCGCCGCGGGCAGCGTCGGCGGGCTCGCGATCACGCCCTGGAGCACCGCCGGCTACGTCGGAGTCTTCGGCTTCAGCGCGCTCGCCGTGCTGTGGCTGATCACCGGCTGGCGCGCGTACCGCGCGATCCGCCGCCACGATGTTCGCAGCCACCAGGCGTGGATGATCCGCAACTATGCGCTGACGTATTCGGCGGTGACGCTGCGCATCTGGCTGCCGCTCCTGCTGCTCGCGCCGCTCGCGTTCGGGCAGGAGCCCGACTTCGCGAACGCGTACGCCGTCGTCCCGTTCCTCGCGTGGCTGCCGAACCTCGTCGTCGCCGAATGGCTGATCCGGCGGCGCGGGCTGCCGTCGTACCGGCTGCCGGTGTGAGCCGGCGCGACGCCCCGGCTCACACCGGAAGGTGCGGCAGCACCTCCGCGCCGAGGTACTCGACGTGGTCGACATCCTGCAGGTCGAGCAGCTGGAAGTACACCCGCTCGATCCCGAAGGCCTGATACGTGGCGATGCGCTCCGCGATCTCGTCCGGCCCGCCGACGATGTTGGTCCCGTCGCGCACGTCCTCGAGGGTCTTGCCGATGCGTGCGGCCCTCGCGGCGACTGCGGCCTCGTCCTTGCCGGCGAACGTCGACATCGCGATCGACAGGCGGATGGTGCCGGGGTCGCGGCCGACGCGGTCGCACGCGGCGAGGAGGTTGTCGATCCGCTCCTGGATCTGGTGATCCTCGGGAAAGCCGATGTTGTATTCGGTTCCGAACCGCGCGACCAGCTCGGGAGTGCGGCGCTTTCCGCCGCCGCCGATGATCACGGGCACGCTGCTTTGCACCGGCTTGGGCAGGGCGGGCGCCTCGACGAGCGTGTAGTCGCGCCCCTCGAACGAATACGTCTCACCCACCGGCGTCGACCAGAGTCCGGTGAGGATGGCGAGCTGCTCTTCGAGAAGGTCGAATCGGCGATCCGGGAACGGGATGCCGTAGGCCGCGTGCTCGCGGGCGAACCAGCCCGCACCGAGCCCGAGTTCGACGCGTCCGCCAGACATCTGATCGACCTGTGCGACCTGGATCGCGAGGATCCCGGGGTGGCGGAAGGTCACCGGCGAGACGAGCGTCCCCAGGCGCAGTCGCGTGGTCTCGCGGGCCAGCCCGGCGAGCGTCGTCCACGCGTCGGTGGGCCCGGGGAGGCCGTCGCCCATGCCGCTGAGGAAGTGGTCGGACCGGAAGAAGCCGTGAAAGCCGAGCCGCTCGCCGGCCTGCGCGTAGGCGAGCTGGTCGGCGTAGGTCGCGCCCATCTGGGGTTCGGTGAACAGGCAGTACTGCACGGTGTCCTTTCGTTGCGGGCGGAGGTCGCGCGGATCCGGCGGCCGGCACGCGCGGCGGCCGGACCCCACGGGCCTCGCGGCCGACGGGTCAGTCGGTCGACTTGATCACGAACTCCGACGTCGGCGGCGTACGGTCGTCGCCCGGCCGGTAGATGTCGGGTTCGAAGTAGATCACGCGCGCCGCAGGAACGGCCTCGCGCACGCGGTCCTCGATGCGGTCGATGTCGGAGGCGACATGCGCCAGGGGTGCGTCGGCCGCGAAGCCGAGCTTGGCCGCCACCATGAGCTCGTCGGGGCCGAGATAGAGGGTCTTGATGTGGATGAGCTTGTGCACCTCGGGCCCTGCGTGGATGGCGTCGACGATGCGCCGGTGGTCAGCATCCGTCGCCCCTTCTCCGACGAGCAGACTCTTGGTCTCGATGCCCAGGGTGACGGCGACGAGGATCAGCAGCGTGCCGATCATGAGGGTGCCGATCGCGTCGAAGAGCGGGTTGTGCGTGATCGCGGTGAGGCTGACCGCGGCGAGTGCGAACACCAGACCGGTGAGGGCGGCGATGTCTTCGAGCAGCACGACCGGGAGTTCGGGCGCCTTGGCGTGCCGCACGAACGACACCCAGGACTGACCCTTGAGTCGCACGTGGTTGCTCTCTTGGATGGCGGTGCGCAATGAGAACGACTCCAGCACGATCGCGACGATGAGGACGCCGATCGGGATCCACACGTTCTCGAGCTCATGCGGGTGGGTCAGCTTGTCGACGCCTTCGTAGATCGAGAAGAGGCCACCGACCGAGAACAGGATGATCGACACCACGAAGGCGTAGACGTACCGTTCGCGTCCGTATCCGAAGGGGTGCTCGCGGTCGGCGGCGCGCTTGGCGCGACGGCCGCCCAGGAGGAGCAGCAGCTGGTTTCCCGAGTCGGCCACCGAGTGGATGGCCTCGGCGAGCATCGACGCGGAACCCGACAGGAACCACGCGATGAACTTCGCGATCGCGATGCCCATGTTGGCCAGAAACGCCGCGATGATCGCCCTGCTGCCGCCCGAAGCACTCATGCGACGAGTCTACGGATGCGGCCGCCTCTCAGAAGCTCAGTCCGAGGAGCGGATGATGATCGCCTCGGTCGACGGGGCGGGGTCGATCGGATGCCCGACGTAGCCGATCGCCTCGAGGAGTGCATGGCGGAACTCGACGGGCCGCTCCAGGTGCGGCGAGTGCCCGACGCCTTCGAGGCTCAGCTCGGTGACCTCGCCTCCAGCGGCGACATACCGCGAGAGGACGTCGCGGGTCTGCGAGACCATCTCCTGAGCCGGGGCGACGTCGTCGCCGGGCCACCCCGGGATCACTCCGAGCTTGCCCAGATTGTTCAGGTCGTAGAACGAGGTGTCGGACACGATCGCGTCGAGAGTGCCGTGGATCCACAGGATGGGGGGCTTGTCGGCGAGGTCGACGATGCCCGACACATCGAAATGCCCCGGCGTCATCGTGTTGAGCACGCCCACGTCGCCGGCGGCGAAGCCGGGCCAGCTCTCCGACGCGACGGAGTCGCCGGGGTAGTTTCCGGTCGCCGTCGAGGTCGTGAGCATCGACTCCACCCACACGTCCTCGTGCTCGCTCTGGTAGCCGGCGGCGACGTAGCCCGAGCGGAAGACGCTGCGCGGCGAGGTGGGGGCGTCGGCGGTGCGATCGTGGTCGATGAGCCGCTGCACGAAATCCGGGTTCGCGCCCCCGCCCCCGCAGCCGGCGTCGTCGTCTGTCAGGCGGGAGCCGTCGCGCCGCGTGCCGCCGAAGCCGTACGGCGAGACCGGTGCCTGCAGGGTCAGGCTCAGCACCGGGTGATCGAGCGCGTACTGCAGGATCACGCCGCCGCCCATCGACCATCCCACGAAATGCGCCGTCGGGATGCCGAGCACGGCCAGCGTCGCGCGCACGTCGTCGCTGAAATCGCGCACTCCGCGCGTCGCGTCGATCGGGGCGTGCTCGGTACCGCCGAAGCCGCGCAGATCGATGGCGAGGACGCGTAAGTCCGGCGGAAGATCCTGCATCGTCTCTTGCCAGAACAGCGACGACGACACGTTGCCGTGGATGAACACCACCGTGCGGTCCGCGGGGGTCTCGGGGTCGTCGCCGGCCCGCTCGAGGACGTTGACCATCAGTCGAGGGGTCTCGATCATTCGTGCCGTGATGCCGTCGAAGAGCGTCATGTCGGTCCTCCCCAGGTCCGGGCCGAGGCGCCCGTGCCTCCGCTGCTTCGAGGATAGCGCCGCGCCCGCGCGGCGCACCCCCTGGCAGACGACGACGGGACACGGCCCGCCGGGCTCGAGCCCGAGGCGACGTGTCCCGTCGGCGAACGGCGTCGAGGTTCAGGACTCCGGCATCTCGACCGGAAGCTGACCCGTGTAGAAGCCGAACGTGTTGTCGGCCGCACGGGCGGCGTCCTCGGGGTCTGCCCCGCCGGCGGCGTGGGCGACACCCCATGCGGTCGCGGCCGCGCGGTAGAAGGCCTTCCCCTCGTCGGTGGACGCCCACTCCTCGGCGGCGCCCGGCGGGAGCTCGCCGCTGCCGCTCAGGTGCAGCGCGAGTCCGAGGAGCCCGCCGTCCCAGCCGACCCCGGTCGCGCCCGGGCCGAACTGCTCCCAGAACCCGGGGGGCACGTCCGCGGCGTGCGCGGTGTGCTCCAGCTCGAGGCGCGTCGTGTCGTCGCCGGTGGAGACGAGGCGCACCGCCACCCAGCTCACCCCGCCGCCGTACTCCCACGTGATGCGGTAGCCGGCGGCTCCGTCCTTCGGCGGGTCGCACTGCAGCACCTGGCCGCCGGCGTTGCCCTCGAGCTGGTAGCGCCCGCCGAGCTGAAGCTCACCCGAGACCGGCAGGAACCAGCGGGGGATGCGCTCGCCGTCGGTGACGGCATCCCAGACGTCGTCGATCGGGCTGGGGTACTCCTGCGTCAGCGTCTGCACGTGCGACGGCTCGCCGTCCACGTCGACGGTGCGGACGCCGCGCGTCACGGCGTCGATCTGTGCGTTGACATCGACCATCTCAGTTCTCCTCTGTCGTGTGGGGGTCGGGGTCGTCAGGATCGGTGGCGGGGGAGTCGGATGCCGTGGCCTCCGGCTTCTCGTCGGCCTTCGCCGGCTCCGGCGAGTCGCGCTCTGCGGCGAGGCGCCGCTGCCGTCGGCCGCGCGCGAGCTCGGTGCCCAGCGCATCCAGGTGCGGCTGCCAGAACCGGCGGAAGGGGTCGAACCACGCCGCGGCGGTCTCGAGCGGCTCGGGGTCGAGTGCGTACAACCGGCGCGTGCCCTCGGGGCGAACGCTCGCGAATCCCGAGTCGCGCAGGACGCGCAGGTGCTGCGACACGGCGGGCTGCGAGATGCCGAACTCACGCTGCACGACCTCGCCGATGTCGCCGGCGCTGTGCTCGCCCTCCGCGAGGAGTTCGAGGATGCGGCGGCGCACCGGGTCGCCGAGGACGTCGAGCGCGTGCATGGCATTTATATTTGCACCGCTACTTATATAAGTCAAGACTCAATAAACAGAGATCGTACGATGGGCGGCATGACCGACGACACAGCCCTCCCGCCCCTGGCCTTCCTCGGCGCCGGCTCGATGGGCGGCGCCATCGTCCAGGGGGTCGTGCGCTCAGGCCTCGCGACGCGGGTGACCGCGACCAACCGCACCGTGGCGAAGGCCGAGGAGCTCGCGGGCCTGGACCGCGTCACGAGCGTCGCCCTCGAGCGGGAGCCGGCGGCGAACGCGGAGGCCGCAGCCGCCGCCGAGATCGTGCTGGTGGGCGTCAAGCCGGCGATGGTGCCCGACCTCCTGCGCGAGATCGCTCCGGTGCTGCGACCGGGCACGATCGTGATCAGCCTCGCGGCCGGCGTCACCATCGCGACATTCGAGAGCATCCTGGGACCGAGTATCCCGGTGCTCCGGTCGATGCCGAACACTCCGGCGCTCGTCGGCCGGGGAGTGACGGGACTCGCCTCGGGCACCACGGCGGGACCGGATGCGGTCGCCCTCGCACATCGCCTGTTCGAGACCGTCGGCACGGTCGTCGACGTGCCCGAGGGCCGGATCGACGCCCTGTCGACGATCTCCGGCTCGGGTCCCGCCTACTTCTTCCTGCTCGTGGAGGAATTCACCAAGGCCGCGATCGGCAAGGGCTTCTCCGACGCGGAGGCACGTCTCATGGCCGAGCAGACCTTCATCGGCGCAGCGGCGCTGCTCGAGGCATCCGGTGACGACCCGGCCGAGCTCCGACGGCGCGTCACGAGCCCGAAGGGCACCACCGAGCGGGCCGTCGAGGTCCTGCACGACGCGCGACTGGACGACGTGTTCGCCCGGGCGACAGACGCCGCGCTGGCCCGCGCGAAGGAGCTGGCCGACCTCGGTCGTTGAGCGGGAGCGAAGCGACGAGACGAGACGTCAACGGTCGAGCGCCGCGAACCTCTCGATGTCGACGTTCGTGCCCGACACGATGATGAGGTCGTGGTTGGTCACCACGGTGTTGGCCTCGGCGTAGCGGAAGGGCTTGCCGGGGCTCTTCACCCCGACCACGGTGACGTTGTACTTGGTGCGCACGCCCGACTCGTTCAGGCCGATGCCGCGGACGAACTTCGGCGGATACATCTTGGCCAGCACGAAGTCGTCGTCGAAGCGGATGAAGTCCAGCATCCGCCCGCTCACGAGGTGCGCCACGCGCTCGCCGGCCTCGCGCTCAGGGTAGATGACGTGGTTCGCGCCGACGCGGGCGAGGATCTTGCCGTGCGACTGCGACACCGCCTTCGCCCAGATCTGCGGGACCTTCAAGTCGACGAGGTTGGCGGTGATGAGCACGGATGCCTCGATCGACGAACCCACGGCGACCACGGCGACCTGGAAGTCCTGCGCGCCGATCTGCTTGAGGGCGTCGATGTTGCGGGCGTCCCCCTGCACCGTGTGCGTCACGCGCTCGGACCACTTCTGCACCAATTCGAGGTTGTCGTCGATCGCGAGCACCTCGCGGTTCAGCCGGTCGAGCTCGCCGGCACAGGCCGCGCCGAAGCGTCCCAGACCGATCACGAGGACGGGGGCGTCGCTTCTGATCCGCTCAACCAACGATGGGCCTTTCCACGGGCAGCGAGTAGAGCTGCGAACGGGATGTCGCGGCCACGGCCGCGGCGAGAGTCACTGTACCAATGCGGCCCATGAAGATCGTCACGGCCATCACGTAGACGGCGGGGTCCGACAGCTCTGCCGTGAGGCCGGTCGACAGGCCGACGGTCCCGAACGCCGAGATGACATCGAAGAGCACGTCGGCGATCGGCTCCTGGCTGATCTGGGCGATGACGATCGTCGAGAGCGCGACGATCGTGGCACCCCACGCGACGACCGACAGTGCCACGCGCTGGACGTCGCTGGGGATCCGGCGGCCGAACACCTCGACCGACTGGCGGCCCTTCGCCTCGGACCAGACCGCGAGGGCCAGCACCGCGAGCGTCGTCACCTTGATGCCGCCGGCCGTCGACGCCGATCCGCCGCCGACGAACATCAGCATGCTTCCGACGATGAGCGACGATCCGTACAGCTCGCCGATGTCGACGACGGCGAAGCCGCCGGAACGGGTCATCGCTGACAGGAAGAACGCCTGGAACGTGGTGTCCCACGCGTCCATCGAGCCGAAGGTCTTGGGGTTGTTGTACTCCAGGGCGAGGAACGCCGCGGCCCCGGCGATGAACAGCAGCACCGTCGTGATGATCGTGAGCTTGGTGTGCAGCGGCCACCGGCGCACGTGCCAGTAGTGCTTGAACAGGGCGTAGATGACGGGGAAGCCGATGCTGCCGAGGAACACGCCGACCATCAGGGTCGTGAGCAGGAAGTAGTCGTCGGCGAACGGCTCGAGGCCGCCAGGGTTGGGGGTGAAGCCGGTGTTGGTGAACGCCATCGCGGCGTAGAAGGGCGCCTCCCACAGCGCCTCGAGGGCCCCGATGCCTGCCATGACCAGTGCAGGGTAGAGGGCGATCGCGACGAGGGCTTCGATGAGGAGCGTCGAGAGGGCCACCGTCCGCAGCAGCTGGCCCACCTCGCCCAGACGCACCGTCTGACCCTCGTTGACGGGGCCGCCGTGCGTGCGGAGCGGATTGGAGTCGCTGGCGGCGATGAGCTTGGCGCGCAAGCCGAGCCGCTTCGAGATCACGAGGCCCAGGATCGACGCGAGCGTCAGCACACCCATACCGCCGATGTTCACGCCGACGAAGATCACGACCTTGCCGAATGCGGAGAACGTCGTCGCGATGTCGACGGTCGTCAGGCCCGTGACGCAGATGGTGGACACCGCGGTGAAGACCGCGTCGGCCAGCGGAACGCGCCTGCCGTCTGCCGCGGAGGCCGGCAGCGACAGCAGCGCGGTGAAGACGAGGATGAGCGAGACGAAGACGAGGACCGCGAAACGGGCAGGCGAAGATGTCGTGAGGTTGCGCAGACCGTCCCACCAGCCGCGGAGCGTCGTGGGGATACGCCGCATGAGCGACCCAGCCGGGTCCGTCGCCATGCGTGCCCCTTTCGCTCTGAGACCCGTGTCATGGTACTCCGATGGGCTCCCGACTAATCTGAGCACATGGCGGACATCTTCGACGTGATCGCGGACGGCACGCGTCGCGACATCCTGCGACTTCTGCTCGATCGCTCATCCGCCGGAGAGCAGGGCACCAGCGTGTCGCACATCGTGCACGAGCTCGGCGCGAGCCAGCCCACAGTCTCGAAGCACCTGAAGGTGCTGCGCGACGCGCACCTCGTCTCGGTGCGCGAGGAGGGCCAGCATCGCTACTACAGCCTCTCGGCGGCGCCGCTGGACGAGGTGGACGACTGGCTGGTCCCGTTCCTGGACGAAGCGGCTGAGGTGCCGGCGGTGCCGTCCTCCCTCCCCGAGCCTGCAGCGCACGCGGCCGAAGTGGTCGGCCGTGCCGCAGCATCCGCCAAGCACGCCCTCGAGAACGCCCTCCGCAAGCTCCCCGGCCGCTGACCGTCGTCGGGTTGCGCGGGTGCCGGCCCGACATACCTCTGCCGTGCTCCGGTCGTTGAGCGAGCGAGCGCCAGCGAGCGAGACGAAACGCCTCGAGCCACCGTTCGACGGCTGTGCAGTGCGTTTCGTCTCGCTTCGCTCGCTAAACGAGCGGGAGTCATCGCGCCGGAGTCAGCGGCGACCGGCCTTGCGGCGGAACAGCCACGCGCCCCAGATGAAGGCGCCGACGAGGATCGCGAGGCACCAGGCCACGGCCCAGCCGACGTAGTCGTCGACCGGTGTGCCCATGAGCAGGCCGCGGATGGTCTCGATGATCGGCGTCACCGGCTGGTACTGGGCGACGCCCTGCAGCCACTCGGGCATGGTCGCCACGGGGACGTATGCGCTCGAGAGGTACGGCAGGAACAGGATTATGAAGCCGTAGCCGTTGGCTCCCTCGGGGCTGCCGGAGGCGAGTCCGATGGCGGCGAACAGGTAGGTGATCGCGAGGATCCACAGTGCGATCACCGCGACCGCGCCGATCCATCCCCACACGTCGGCGGTGGGCCGGAATCCGACCAGGAGCGCGACGCCGATCACGATGCCGGTCGCGATCAGGTTGCGCAGCAGGCTGGCGACGACGTGCCCGGTGAGGACGGCGCTCGCGCGCAGCGGCATCGTGCGGAACCGGTCAATGATGCCGGCCTTCATGTCGCCGGCGACGTAGACCGCGGTCGCCGACGCGCCGAACCCGGCGCACGTCAGGATCACGCCCGGCACCACGTACTGGACGTAGTCGCCGGTGGGGTCGATGGCGCCGCCGAAGACCCACGTGAACATGAGCATGAGCATGATCGGCAGCATGATCGCCATGAGGAGCGATTCGCCGTCCCGGAGCGAGTGCAGCATGCTGCGTCCGACGAAGACGCTCTCAGCGGTGAGGCCCGAGACGCGCGGGCGCAGGGCCGGCGGTGCCGGCGGGGCCGGCCGTGCCGGCGGGGCGATGGTGGTCATGCGAGCTCCTTCACGGAATCGGCGGCGGTGGGCTGGGGCTGAGTGGCGGCGCTGCCGCCGGTGAGGGCGAGGAACACGTCGTCGAGGCTCGGGCGACGCAGGGTGACGGTGCCCTCGGCGCCGGACTCGTCGAGCACGTCGAGGGCTCGACGCAGCCCCGACACGGTGCCGTCGGTGGGCACCTCGCGCAGCAGGTCGCCGTGGGCGTCGTGCAGCTCGACGGTGTCGCCGCCGATGCGGCTCTTCAGCTGCGCGGCGGTTCCGGTCGCGACGATGCGGCCACCGTCGAGCACCGCGATGCGGTCTGCGAGCTGGTCGGCCTCCTCGAGGTACTGCGTGGTGAGGAACACCGTGGTGCCCGCTTCGGCGAGCGAGCGGATGACATCCCACAGCTCGCGGCGGCTGCGCGTGTCGAGCCCGGTCGTGGGCTCGTCCAGGAACAGCACCTCGGGGGTCACGACGAAGCTCAGGGCGAGGTCGAGCCGGCGGCGCATGCCGCCCGAGTAGGTGCCGACGCGCTTGGCCGCGGCATCCGTCAGATCGAAACGTGCCAGCAGCTCGGCCGCCTTCTTGCGCGCCGCACGGATCGACAGACCCGACAGGCGCGCCAGCATGACGAGGTTCTCGGTGCCGGTCAGGACGTCGTCGACGGCGGCGGCCTGACCCGTCAGGCTGATGCGCTGTTTGATGGCCTGCGGGTCGCGCACGACATCGATGCCCGAGATCTCGGCGGTTCCGGCATCCGGGCGCGTGAGGGTGGTGAGCACGTTGATGGTGGTGGTCTTGCCGGCGCCGTTCGGGCCGAGGAGCGCGAACACCTCGCCCCTCCGGACCGTGAGGTCGAGGCCGTCGAGCACGGTCTGGCGACCGAACTTCTTGCGCAGGCCCCGCACGGCGATGGCCGGCGGCGCGATGGTCGGGTCGTTCATCGAGGCATCCCTTCGAGTGGTGTGTACGTGAGAAACTGTTTAGCGCAGTAACTGTTTATGACGGTAACACACTGTTTACGAGATATACAGACCTAGACTTGGCCGCATGACCGACGTGCCAGAGCCTGAGCTTCCCCGCGGCATCGCTCTCGCGTGGGGCGTGGCGGCGAATCCGCAGCGCGGCCCCAAGCGCGAGATGAGCGTCGAGCGCATCGTCGAGGCGGCGGTCGAGATCGCGGATGCCGACGGCCTGGGTGCCGTGTCGATGGCAGCCGTGGCCGCACGCCTGGGCTTCACGCCGATGTCGCTCTATCGATACGTCACGGCGAAGGACGACCTCGTGCTGCTGATGCAGGAGGAGGCCACCGGGCTGCCGAGCGAGGAGGCCACGAGCGCCGGCGGTTGGCGGGAGCAGCTCACGGCGCTCTACAACGAGCAGGTGCAGATGTACCTGCGCCACCCGTGGGTCCTCGACATCCCGATCAGCGGATCCCCGGTGACCCCGAACAGCGCCGCGTGGATGGACGCCGGCCTGCGGGCGCTCGCCGAGACCGAGCTCACCTACGAGGAGCGCCTCGCCGTCGTGCTCATGGTCACCGGCACGTCACGCTGGACCGGGACGGTGCTGGCCGGATACGCCCGCACGGAGCGTGAGCGTGGGATCCGCGGGCACGACATCACCGTCCAGGAGGACGCGCTCTTCCGCGCCCTGATCAGCGCCGACGGCTACCCGGAGCTGCGCGCGGCCATCGAGGCCGGCGTCTTCCTCGACGAATCGGACCCGTTCCTGTTCAACCTGGAGCGGAGTCTCGACGGGGTCGCCGCCTACATCGACCGCGTGACGTCCGAAGGGCGCGGACCGCGGTCGCCGTGGGCGCGGCTGGACGACTCCGAGATCATGGACGACAAGAAGTTCCGCGAGGCGCAGAAGGCCGTGCGCGCGGCCGAGAAGACGCTGCGCGACGCCCGCAAGCTGGAGCGCCAGGCCGCCCGGATCGCACACGAGCACCGCGCGCGGCAGCGTGGCGATGCCTGAACCAGCGGCCCCGCTTTCTCACAGGTCACACCGGTTTACATGCGCCCCGTGTTTACACGCACACCGCGCGGGATCTAGAGTGTCGTCAACACTTCTGGGGAAGGAATGACACAAATGGCGGAGCTGCCCGACGTGCGCTTCCTCACCGTCGCCGAGGTCGCAGAGCTGATGCGCGTCTCGAAGATGACGGTGTACCGGCTCGTCCACTCGGGCGAGCTCCCGGCGGTGCGGTTCGGGCGCAGCTACCGCGTCCCCGAGTCCGCGGTCACCGAGGCCCTGCAACGGCCGATCGCCGACGTCGGCTAGACTGTCCCGAGGCATTTTTCGCATCTGCCCCGATCCCGGGCGCGCACATGTTGCGCCCAGACCCCGACATAGTGAGGTTTTCCGTGGGTTCTGTCATCAAGAAGCGCCGCAAGCGCATGGCGAAGAAGAAGCACCGCAAGCTGCTTCGCAAGACTCGCCACCAGCGCCGCAACAAGAAGTAAGCGGCCACCACACCAAGCGCCTGTCCATGGACGGGCGCTTCGTGTTCTGCCGCGGGAGGAACCGATGAAGTCCATCACCGTCCAGCAGCTTCGCGATCGCGTCGACGTGCCGCTCATCGACGTGCGCGAAGTCGACGAGTTCGCCGCCGGGCACGTGCCGGGCGCCGTCAACATCCCGATGTCGGCCATCGGCGGCCGGCTCGACGAATTGCCAGAGGGCGCGTTCGACGTCATCTGTGCGATCGGTGGTCGCTCGGGCCGGGTGGTCGAGGCGCTCGAGGCGCGCGGCTACGACGCCACGAACGTCGACGGCGGCACCAACGAGTGGATCGCCGCGGGCTTTCCGGTCGAGCGCTGAGCCGCAGCATCCGTCGGCGCTCCTAAACTGAAGCGGTGACGACGCTCACCCTCATCGGCAAGCCCGACTGCCATCTGTGCGATGTCGCGCGCGAGGTCGTCGAGACCGTCGTCGCCGAGCTGCCCGAGGATGCCGTCGACGTCGAAGAGCTGTCGATCGCGGATGACCCCGCGCTCTATGCCATGTGGTGGGAGAAGATCCCGGTCGTGCTCATCGACGGCGAGTTGCACGGCCACTGGCGCGTGTCGCCCGACCGCCTGCGCTCCGCACTCACCGGCTGACCCCCGACGCTCCGGGGCCAGGCCAGGCGCGTGCCGGGTTGCGAAAACACCAGTCGGTGACGGCGACACGCCGGTGACGCACGCCTCAGCCCGGCGTGTCGCGCGACGGACTGGTGTTTTCGCACGAGGGAACCGGATGACGTCGACCGACGCCGGCGGAAACTACGGGGCCAGGCGCGTCGGACCGCGGAACAGGTAGGTGACCTCGCGGATCGAGTCCTGCCCGAGCAGCAGCATCATCACGCGCGCGAGGCCCATGCCGAAGCCGCCGTGCGGCGGGGCGCCGTAGCGGAAGAAGTCGAGATAGAAGTCGAGGTGCTCGGGCTCGAGGCCCTTCTCCTTCGCCTGCTCGATCAGCACGTCGACGCGGTGCTCGCGCTGCGCGCCGGTCGTGATCTCGACACCCTTGAAGAGCAGGTCGTAGCTCTTGGTGAGCCCGGTCTCCTCGTCACGCATGTGGTAGAACGCGCGGATCTCGGGGTGGTAGTCGGTGATGAAGACGAACTGGTGTCCGTAGGTCTCCTCGACGTAGGCCGAGATCTGACGCTCGCCTTCGGGGTCAAGGTCGCCGTCGGTGCGGGGCACCTCGTAGCCGCGGCTCTTGACGATCTCGAGCGCCTCGGCGAGCGGGATGCGCGGGAACGGGATCGCCGGAACCTGCACCTCGAGGCCGAACAGCTCCTCGATCTCGGCGCCGTGCTTGTCCTTCACCGCCTGGAACGCGGTCGCCAGCAGCTCTTCCTGCATCTTGGCCACGTCTTCGTGCGAGTCGATCCAGCTGATCTCGGCGTCGATCGACGTGAACTCGGTCGCGTGGCGCGACGTGAACGAGGGGTCGGCGCGGAAGGCCGGGGCGATCTCGAAGATCTTGCCGAAGCCGGCGACCTGCGCCATCTGCTTGAAGAACTGCGGTGACTGCGCCAGGTAGGCGGTCTGGTCGCCGAAGTACTCGAGCGAGAAGAGCTCGGCATTGGATTCGGATGCCGAGGCCATGAGCTTCGGCGAGTGCACCTCGATGTAGTCCCGCTCGATCCAGTACGAGCGCATCGCGTGCTCGAGCGTGGTCTGCACACGGAAGATGAGGTTGTTGCGACGCTGGCGCAGGTCGAGGAAGCGCCAGTCCATGCGCTTGTCCATGCCGGAGTCCGCGGCGATCGGCGTCTCGGGCAGCGCCGCGGCGGCGATGTCGAGCGATCCGATCTTGATCTCGACGCCGCCGAGCTTGACCCGCTCGTCGTGCTTGAGTTCGCCTCGCACGGTCAGGAAGGTCCCGGTGGCGAGGTTCGAGATGAGGTCGGTGAGGGCGAGGGCTGCGGCATCCTGTTCGGTGCCGTCCTCGGCGGGCCGCGTCGCCGGATTGACCAGCTGCACGGCGCCGGTCTCATCGCGAAGGATGACGAACTGCACCTTCTTCTGGTCTCGGACGGTCTCGACCCATCCCGACACCGAGACGGGGCCGTCGGCGAGACCCTTGAGCTGGCCAATCAGAGCGCGTTCAGTCACGAGGGTCAAGTGTACGTTGACGGCATCCCCCCGCTCGATTCGGGGGCTGGCACCCAGGAACGGTTCACGTCGCTCGCCTAGCGTCGAGGACGTGACAGAGATCCTCGCGACCCCGATCGGCACGACTGCCACCTCTGACGGCTCCTGGCTCAGCGCTCTGGCGGACTGGGCGGTCTCGCTGATGGATGTGATCGGCCCCGCAGGCGCCGGTATCGCCATCGCGATGGAGAACCTCTTCCCGCCGCTGCCGAGCGAGGTGATCCTGCCGATGGCGGGCCTGGCCTCCAGTCGCGGCTCGTTCACGCTGGTCGAGGCGCTGCTGTGGACGACAGCCGGCTCGGTGGTCGGTGCGCTGCTGCTCTACGGCCTCGGGGCGTGGCTCGGCGTGGCACGCCTGCGGACGATCGCGGCCAAGGTGCCGCTGCTGCGGCCGGCAGACATCGACCGCACCGTCGCGTGGTTCGGTCGGCACGGGGGAAAGGCCGTCTTCTTCGGGAGGATGATCCCGATCTTCCGGAGTCTGATCTCGATCCCGGCGGGGATCACGCGGATGCCCCTGTGGCGGTTCGTGCTGCTCACCGCGACGGGAAGCCTCATCTGGAACTCGATCTTCGTACTGTCGGGGTTCTTCCTGGGGGAGGCGTGGCACATCGTCGAGCGCTACGCCGACATCCTTCAGTACGTCGTGATCGGGGTCGCCGCGCTCGCCGTCGCCTGGTTCCTGTTCGTGCGCATCCGGAGCCTGCTGAACGACCGCGACACCGGGCCGCAGCCCGAGGCGGACTGACGCTCAGCCGCCCCACAGAACCAGCCGCCGTAGACTGGGGCGGTGCCCGCCGATCGCCTCCATCTCGTGCGCCATGGGGAGGTCCACAATCCTCGCCGCGTGCTCTACGGGCGACTCCCCGGTTACGGGCTCAGCGCGGACGGGCGGAACATGGCCCGGCAGGCGGCCGAGTTCGTGCACGCGATGCAGCGACCGGTCGCGACGCTCATCTGCTCGCCGCTGCAGCGCACGCGCGAATCGTCCGAGCCGTTCACGGCGCTGTTCGGCATCGAGCCCGTCATCGACGAACGCGTGATCGAGCCGACCAACGTCTTCGAGGGCAAGCGCATGATGCGCGCCCTGGTCAATCCCTGGAACTGGCGCCACCTGCGCAAGCCGGCGCTGCCGAGCTGGGGGGAGCCGTATGCGGACGTCGTGGGTCGCATGAATGCGGCGATGACGCAGGCGTGGGATGCCGTGGACTCGGGCGATGTCGTCATCGTCTCGCATCAGCTGCCGATCTGGGTGACCCACCTCGCGGTCGCCGGACTGGCGCTCCGCCACGACCCGCGCGACCGCCGGTGCGCGCTGTCGAGCGTCACGAGCTTCGAGATGGTGCAGGGCAAGTGGACCGAGACCGCCTACGCCGAGCCGGCGTCCACGGCGGGAGCAGTGGACGTGGGGGCGGTATGACCAGGACCGGGCGCAGGCTGCGGGGCGCGGGGACTGCTCTGCTGGCCGTCGGCCTCATCGCGGGGCTCGCCGCGTGCACGAACGACCCCCTCGCCGACCAGTACCGCGAGGGCGACAACAAGGGCTTCATCGCGGCCAGCGGGTTCGAGGTGGAGGAGATCCCCGCGAACGAGCGCACCGAGCCGATCGAGTTCGAGGGCGTTCTCGACATCGGAGGCACCGCCACCAGCGCCGACTACGCCGGCGACGTGCTCGTCGTGAACTTCTGGTACGCCGCGTGCGCCCCGTGCCGCGTGGAGGCGGAGCAGCTCGAGGACGCGCACGAGACGTTCGAGGGTCAGGACGTGTCGTTCCTCGGAGTCAACCTGTACGACGGGGCGGAGGCGTCGCGCGCGTTCGCCGACAAGTACGGCGTCACCTATCCGAGCGCCCTGGCGACCGAGGACGGCTCGATCAAGCTCGCGTTCGCCGGGCAGACCCCGCTCAACGCGGTGCCGGTCACGCTCGTGCTCGACTCCGAGGGCCGCGTCGCGGCACGCATCATCGGGCAGCTCGACGACGCGTCGATCCTCGAGGCGCTCGTGCGCGACGCGCTGGAGGAGGCGTGAACCTGGGGGCGCTCGTCGCCGACGGGTCGCTCCTGGTCGCGATCCCGATCGCGGTGCTCGCGGGGCTGGTCTCGTTCCTGTCGCCGTGCGTCCTTCCTCTCGTGCCGGGGTACCTCGGCTTCATCGGCGGCGCGGTCGCGCCGCGCCAGACGCTGGTGCGCGCCCGGGGCGTCTCAGCTCGCTTAGCTCGCTCGACCACCGGTGGGTCTCGGTCCGTGAGCGAGGAGCGCAGCGACGAGACGCATCGCGCGGTGACGACGACGGATCTCGCAGCCGGGGCGCCCGCCCGCGGCCGGCTCGTGCTGGGCGTGCTCCTGTTCATCGCGGGGTTCACCGTCGTGTTCGTGAGCATCGCCGTGCTCGGCGGAACCATCGGCCGCTTCCTGTTCGAGTACCAGGACCTCATCACCCGCATCCTCGGGGTCGTGGTCATCGCGATGGGGCTCGTCTTCGTCGGCGCGTTCGGCTGGATGCAGCAGATCGCCCGCCCGCAGGTGCGCTCGAACCTGGGCCTGGTCGGCGCCCCGCTGCTGGGCATCGCGCTCGGCATCGGGTGGGCACCGTGCATCGGCCCGACTCTCGCGGTGATCCTGTCGATGGCGTTCGACTCCGGCTCCGCCGGGCGCGCCGCCCTCCTGGGCGTCGCGTATTCGCTGGGGCTCGGCATCCCGTTCCTTCTCCTCACCCTCGGCTTCGGGTGGGCTACGCGTTCGGTCTCGTTCGTCCGCCGCCACATCCGCGTCGTGAATCTCGTCGGGGGCGCCCTGCTCATCCTCGTCGGCCTGCTCATGGTGACCGGCGTCTGGACGGCGATCATGGCTCAGCTGCAGGGGGTGTTCGCGAGTGTCCCGGCCCCGCTCTGACGTGTCGAGCGCCGGCGACCCGATGCGTCCGGCGGACCATGCCGACGCCGCCGAGCCGTCGGGCGACGTCAACCAGCCCGCTCTCGGCTTCGTCGGTTGGCTGCGGTGGGGATGGCGTCAGCTCACCTCGATGCGCACGGCGCTCGTGCTTCTGCTGCTGCTCGCGATCGCCGCGGTGCCCGGCTCGCTCGTGCCGCAGCGCAGCGCCGATCCCAACGGCGTCACCCAGTACTTCACCGACAATCCCGAGCTCGCCCCGGTCCTCGACAACCTGAGCATGTTCGACGTGTACACGTCGCCCTGGTTCTCGGCGATCTACATCCTGCTGTTCGTCTCGCTCGTGGGTTGCGTCATCCCGCGCACCAAGCACCACTGGAAGGCGCTGCGGGCGACACCGCCGCGCACTCCCGCACGCCTGTCGCGCCTGGACGTGCACCGCACCGAGACCCTCGAGTACACCGACGATCAAGCGGCCGCGGCTGCGGCATCCGCGTCGATCGAGGCCGCGCAGCAGCAGCTCAAGAAGGCCGGCTACCGGGTCGCGCGCGACGACTCCCGCGGCGTGCTCTCGGTCTCGGCCGAGCGCGGCTACATGCGCGAGACCGGCAACCTCGTGTTCCACGCGTCGCTCGTCGGCGTGCTGCTCGCGGTCGGCATCGGCGGCGGCTTCACCTACACCGGCCAGACCGTGATCATCGAGGGCCGCACGTGGGTCAACACGATGCTCGACTACACGTCGTTCAATCCGGGGCGTTTCGTCGACGAGAACTCGCTCACCCCGTACGCGCTGACGCTGGACCGCTTCGACGTGACCTACCAGCCGCGCGGCACGCAGGGCGAGGGGCAGGCGGGGGACTTCGTCGCGAACCTCACGACCCAGCGCGCCGGCGGCGCCCCCGGCTCCGGCGAGGTGCGCGTCAACCACCCGCTCGAGATGGCGGGCGACCGCATCTACCTCATGGGCAACGGCTACGCCCCCACGCTCACGATCCGCGACGCGGCCGGCGAGGTCGTGTTCTCGGAGTCCGTCCCGTTCCTGCCGCAGGACACCAACATGACCTCCCTCGGCGTCGTGAAGGTGCCCGACGGCCTCGACGAGCAGATGGGCCTCGTCGGATTCTTCTACCCGACGCAGGTCCAGCGCCAGGACGGGGCGTTCACTTCGGCGTACCCCGCTCTGACGAATCCTGTCGTGACGCTGGACGTCTACACCGGGGACCTCGGCATCGACGGCGGCGTGCCCCGCTCGGTGTACACGCTCGACACCGGCGAGATGGACAAGCTCACCGGCCGGGGCACCGACGTCGAGTCGATCGAGATCGCGCCGGGCGAGACCGCCGAACTGCCCGGCGGACTCGGCTCGATCACGTTCGAGAACGAGGCGCCCGACGGCGCGAGCGGCTACGACGAGTCGGTCAAGCGCTATGTGTCGCTGTCGGTGCACCGGGATGCCGCGGCCACGTGGGTGCTGGTCTTCGCGGTGCTCGCCACGGCGGGCCTGCTCGCGGCGCTGTTCGTCCCGCGCCGCCGCATGTGGGTCAAGGCGACCCCGCAAGGCCACACGGTGCAGCTCGAGTACGCGGGTCTCGCGCGCGGCGAGGACCCGACACTGGATGCCGCGGTGGAGCAGTTCGTGCAACGGCACCTCGCCTCGCTGCCCGACGGCTGACGGCATCCCCACCCTGTTTCGAATCGCGCACTTTGCACGATTTCGGGGTTCCGGGTTGCCAAGTGCGCGACTCGAAACGCCGATGACGCCCCCGACGTAGACTGAGAGCCATGCCCGAGTCCTCTGCCCTGACGCTCGAATCGGTATCGGTGCTCCTGGTGTGGACGGCCATCGCCATCTACGCGCTCGCGTTCGTCGCGTACGCGGTCGACCTCGCCCGCCGTGGCGCCGTGGCCGTGGATGCCAAGGGCGCCGCGAAGACCGAAGACGCCCGCGAGCTCGTCGCGGCCGGGAGCGGATACGCCGGCTCCACCGGATCGCGAGCCGGAGTGATCGCCGCGATGCGTGCACAGGAGGAGGCCTCCGAGGCAGCCCTCAACGCCCCCATCGGGCGCCGGGAGCGCCTGGTGTGGGCGCGGATCGGCACGTCACTGACGGTGCTCGCCTTCCTGTTCCATCTCGGCGGCGATGTCACGCGCGGCATCGCCGCGGGACGCGTGCCGTGGTCGAACATGTACGAGTTCGCCCTGACGGGCACGCTGCTCGTCGTCGCGGTGTACCTCGGGGTGCTCTTCCGGTACGACCTGCGGTTCCTCGGCTCGTTCATCACGGGTCTCACGGTGGTGCTCCTCGGTGCGTCGGCGCTGAGCTTCTACGTCGAGATCACGCCCCTCATGGACCCGCTCAAGTCGGTGTGGCTGGTCATCCACGTCTTCGTGGCATCCCTCTCGACAGCCCTGTTCGCACTGGCGTTCGGCCTGTCGGTGCTGCAGCTGATGCAAGCCAGGCGCGAGCGCGTCCTCGCGGCCGCGCCCGACGCCGACGGACCGACGGTGAAGAGCGGTCCCGGCTTCCTGCGCACGCTGCCGGGCGCCGACGCACTCGAGGCGCTCGCCTACCGGTTCGCCATCCTCGGCTTCATCTTCTGGACCTTCACGCTGATCGCGGGCTCGATCTGGGCGAACGACGCGTGGGGTCGCTACTGGGGCTTCGACACGAAGGAAGTCTGGACCTTCGTCATCTGGGTGCTCTACGCCGGCTACATCCACGCACGCGCCACGCGCGGCTGGCGCGGTGCGCGTTCGGCGTGGCTGTCGATCATCGGGTTCACCGCGGTGATCTTCAACTTCACCATCGTGAACATGTTCTTCAAGGGCCTCCACGCCTACTCCGGACTGGAGTGACGGACCCGCGACCGCACCGCGGCCGCCCGGGGAGCTGCTTCCCCAGCCGCATGCGGTTCGGCGGACTCAGGCCGTGGCCGGCCCCGCCTGCAGCAGGGCGCGTGCCGTGATCGTGCGACGCCGGGCGACCGCGATGATCGTGACCACCAGGGCGCCGAGCGACCAGATGATCAGTCCCGCGAACGCGGCGCCGAGCCCGGATGCCGAGGTCAGCGCCGCCAGCATGCCCTGGTAGGCGGGGGTGGTCGGCATCAGGCCGGCGATATCGCTCAGCACACCAGGCGCCGTCGAGACGACGCCGGTCGCGACGCCGAGCACGCCCACCAGCGCGGCGATCCAGCGCCCCGCGCCACCGAAGACCGCCACCAGCGCCTGATTGACGGCCGCGAACGCGACGCCCGCCACGACGCAGACCGCGGCGAACACGGACCATTCCGCCCACGAATACGACGCGGCCAGCTGCACGACTCCGGCCACGAGCAGACCCTGCGCGACACCCAGCCCGGCTGCGGGCAGCAACGAGCGCAGCGCCAGCACGGCCGAGGGAGCGCGCGAGGTGAGAGCCCTGCGCGACACCGCCTGCAGCGCGATGAAGGTCCCGAGACCCCCGAACCACAGCGCGAGCATCGCCAGCAGGGGCACCGCCGATGCGCCGAACAGCGACGTTCCGATGCCCTCGGCCGCGACCGGGTCGGCCACGACGCCGGCGAGGTCGGTTGCTTCGTCGTCGGTGTACGAGGGAATGGAACCGGATGCCGTCGCCAGGCCGCTCGCGAGCTCTCCGGTGCCGGAGGCGAGTTGTGCGACGCCGTCGGCGAGGCTCGTGGCGCCGTCGGCGGCCTGCCCGGCGCCCGTTGCCAGCTGCGAGGCGCCGTCGGCGAGACCGTCGGCACCGTCACGGATGCCCGACGCGCCGGTGGCGAGCTGGCCTGCGCCGGCCGCCGACTGGTCGATGCCGCCGGCGAGCTGCGTCAGTCCGCCGCCGAGAGCCGCGACGTTGCCGCCGATCGTGCGGAACTGGGCGGCGAACGTTGCAGTCGCGCCGGCATCGAACTCCCTGAGGCCGGCTGAGGTGCCGGTTGCCGCGGCTTCTGCCCTCGTCGCGACCGCTGCGGCCTCGGTCAGCTGCGCGCAGAAATCCGGTGTCGCCGCGGCCGCACAGTTGGCGACCAGCTGGTCGAGGCTGTCAGAGACGCCGGTCGAAAGAGCCGCCGAACCGTCGGCAGCGGCGTACAGTCTGTCGTCCACGACGCCGGTCTGTTCGAGCTGCGCGGCCCCGCCGTTCACGCCGTCGGCGAGCTGCTGCGCGCCTCCGGCCGCCTCGCGGGTCTTGCCGGCGATCGTCGCGAGCCCGGACTGCAGCGACGTCGCGCCGCCGGCGAGCTGACCCGCACCGTCGGCGAGCTGACCCGCACCGCTGGACAGCTGCGACGCCCCGTCGCCGAGCTGAGCGATGCCGCCCGGCAGCTCGGCCGCGCCGTCGGCGGCCTGCTGCGCGCCGTCGGCGAGCTGGGTCGCACCGTCGGCCGCGGTGCCGAGCTCGTCTCCGAGCGTCGTGAACCCGAGGAGCACGTTCTCGAGGTACACGCTGGAAAGCTCGCTGCCCATGGTGGACGCGGCGGCGTTCGCGACCTGCGCGGTGATGGCGTCGTCGACGATGAGGCTGTCGGGCGGCGTCTGCACCTCGATGGTCGCCTGTTCCGGAACCTCGCCGGGTCGGGTCGAGGTCGCGGCGGCCGAGAAGTTCTCGGGGATCGTGATGACCGCCGCGTATGTGCCGTCGGCCAGACCCGACGCCGCGTCGTCGGCGTTCGAGATGGTCCAGGTGAGATTGCTGTCGAGCTCGTCCGAGCCTTCGACGAGGCCCGCCGTCAGCTGGCGACCGAGAGGCACCGTCTGCCCGTCGATCGTGACCGGTTCGTCGTCGTTCACGATCGCCGCGGTGAGGCTGTCGAGTCGCTCGACGGGGTTGTAGAGCGCCGCGACGAGGATGCCGCCGATGACGACGGGGAGCAGCAGCACGCCGACGATCGTGATCCACGTGATGGGCCGGCGCGAGCGCGAGCGCTCGATGGGCAGGGTCAGGGCGTTCGGAGTCATGCGGTCATCTCTGCGGTGGTGGTGGTCTGAGTCGTTCCGGCGCGCAGCGCGAGCGAGCTCACGTCCGCGCGGTGCGCGTCTGCGAGAAGCGCCAGGACGGCACTCTCGCTGCGGGTGGTCACGACGAGCGTGAGCCGCGCACCCGCGTCGGACCCGGTGCGCAGGGCCTCGGCGCTGTCGTGCAGGAGCGCGGCAGCCTGATCGCGCTCGGCGGCGTCGAGCACGTCCGCGCCGTCGATCACGACGAGCCGTGCACGGCTGCCGAGTGCGCGACGCAGCGCCTGCACACGGTCCTCGGCGTCGGCCAGCAACGCGACTCCGACATGCGCACGCACCCACGCGGCCCGTTCGGGCAGCAGGTGTCCGCCGACGCGCAGGCGGCCCTCGCTGGGTGTGAGGCGACCGGCGATGGTCAGCGCGAAGGCGCGGGCCGACCGCGGGTCGCCGATGGCGATGAGCGTGCCGCCCGGTTCGACGCGGAAAGCGGCGTCCTCGAAGAGCACCACCTCGCCGAGCTCGCGCCCGCCGTCGGCACGCACGGCAACGCCGTCGCCGACGAGCGCCGCCGTGGAATGCGGCTCGGGCCAGTCAGCGAGCGAGAGCTCGCGCTCCACGGCCTCGCCCTCGATGTCGAAGTGCGGGAGGACGCGCTCCAGCCAGCGGGGCATCCACCATGCCTTCGCCCCGAGGAGGGCCATGACGGCCGGGACGAGGGTCATGCGCACCAGAAAGGCGTCGACGGCGATGCCCACCGCGAGTCCGAGGGCGATCGGCTTGATCGAGGAGTCACCCTCCGGCACGAACGCCGCGAACACCGCGAACATGATGACCGCTGCTGCGGTGACGACGCGAGCGGAAGCCGTGAAGCCCGACCGCACCGCGCCGAGCGCGATGTCGCGAGCGCTGCGGGTGGGGTGGCCCGCGGCGGCGCGCCGGGCGTGCACGTAGTCCTCCCGCATCCGGCTGACCAGGAACACCTGGTAGTCCATCGCGAGCCCGAACAGCACGCCCATGAGGATGATCGGCATGAAGCTGATGACCGGGCCGGTGCGCGTCACGTGCAGCAGGTCGGCGAACCAGCCCCACTCGAACACCGCGGCCACGACGCCGAACGAGGCGGCGACCGACAGCAGATAGCCGAGCGCGGCCGTGACCGGCACCCAGATCGAGCGGAACACGATCATGAGCAGGATCAGCGACAGCCCGACCACGAAGATCCCGAACGGCAGCAGGGCGGCGCCGAGGCGGTCGGAGATGTCGATGCCGACGGCCGTGAACCCCGTCACCTTCAGGTCCACGCCGTACTCGTCCTGGAGTTCCGGGGCGAGGTCGCGCAGCGCTCGCACGAGTTCCGCGGTGGCCGGGTCGTCGGGTGCCGTCTCAGGCACGATCTGGATCAGACCCGTATCGGCGGTCTCGTTGGGTGTCGCCAGGGCGATCTCCTTGACGCCGGGAACCTGCTCGATCTCGTCGGCCAGGTCCGCCATCAGGCCGAGAGGGTCGGTGGAGGTGACGATCGTCCCCGTCATGATGAGCGGACCGTTGGCACCCGGACCGAAATGCTCGGCCGTGAGGTCGTACGCCTGCCGCGCCTGGCTCGACTCCGGCTGCACACCCGCGTTCGGCAGCGCAAGAGCGAGGCTCGCCGCCGGAATCGCCATGACGCCGAGGGTGAGGACGACGGCGACGGTGGTGAGGAGGGGGTGTCGTGTTACGAGGGTGACCCACTTGTTGGTCTTCTGATGAGCGGCGTGCGTTGGTTGCCGGGCTTCGTCGGGATTCTGTTCGCGCGTGTCGGCGGCCAGAGTGGGCGCTCCCGCGTGCCCTGAGGTGTGCTCGAGACCGGCATGTGCCCAGGCGGAAGCGGTGCCCGCGTCGTCCGCGCTTCGAGGCTCATCGGGGTCGGTGGCTGTGGGGGAGCCGGTCGTTGAGAGAGCGAGGGACGAGCGAGACGAAACGCGCTGGATCTTGCGAGATCGCCGTGGCAGCGGCATCCCGGCACTTGCCAGCTTGTGGCCCCAGCCGACCACTCGGCCCTTCGAGAAGCCGAGGAAGGCGGGGGTCAGCGTGATGGCGACGACCACGGCGATCGCGACAGCCACCGCGGCGGCGATGCCCATCGTGGTCAGGAACGGGATGCCGGCGAATCCGAGGCCGATGAGGGCGATGAGCACGGTCACACCGGCGAACACCACGGCGGAGCCGGCGGTGCCGGTCGCACGGGCAGCGGATTCCTCGGGGTCGACGCCGGCGCGGACCTGATCCTGATGTCGCGCGACGATGAACAGGGCGTAGTCGATGCCGACCGCGAGTCCCAGCATCACCGCGAGCATCGGGGTCGTCGACGAGATGGAGGCGAACGCGGTCGAGAGGTAGATGAGGGCGATCGCGAGTCCGACGCCAATCAGGGCCGACGCGAGCGGGAACCACGCCACCGCGAAGGAGCGGAACGTGACGATCAGCACGAACAGTGCGATGAGGACGCCGACCGCCTCGATGATCGACAGCGCGGGGACGGATGTCGAGAACAGGTCACCGCCGAGGGCGACCTGAGAGCCCTCGGGCAGCGAGCCGCGCAAGTCGTCGGCGACCTCCTCGAGAGCGCTCGTCGTCTCGTCGGTGACGTCCGTGGCCTGTCCGTCGAACTGCAGCCGGATGATCGCGGCCGACTCGTCGTCCGAGACGAGGCCGGTCACCATCTCGTCGAAGGGATCGGTCACGGCGATCACTCCGTCGAGATCCTCGAACTCGGCGATCGAGTCGGCGATGCCCGACGCGTACGGATCGACGTCGACGGCATCGCCGTCGGCGGCCACCACGACGAGCTGCGCACTCGTGCCGCTCGCCTGCGGAAAGCTGCGCTCGAGCAGCTCGATGCCCTCCTGCGCCTCGGTCCCGGGGATCGAGAACGAATTGTCGGTGCCCTTCATGAACAGCGCAGCACCGCCGCCCGCGATGCCGAGCAGCAGCACCCAGGCGATCAGCACGCGCCACGGGCGGCGGTAGGACCAGCGTCCGAGGGCATACAGGAGAGTGGACACAGCGCCTCCGGGTTCACGGATGAGAAGAGCGAGAACTGTCGATACAGCGCTGTATCGGATACATGAGTGTATCGTAGGCCGCGCAACGAGCTTGAACCTGAGTTGTCCGTGTGAAGATGGGCGAGAGGAGGTGCGGTCGATGGTCGATGCACAGACGGTGGCCGGCGCAGGCGCCCCCAGCACTGTCCCCACCAGTGCTGTCACCTCCCGCCGCCGGGAGGCGACCCGGCAACGGCTGCTGGATGCCGCCGCGCAGGTGTTCGCGGAGGTCGGCCTGGACGCGGCATCCGTCGAAGCGATCTGCGAGCGCGCCGGTTTCACGCGCGGAGCCTTCTATTCGAACTTCGAGAGCAAGGACGAGCTGTTCCTCGAACTCGCGGGCGCCGTCGCGCGGGAGAGGGTCGAGAGCGTTCGCATGCGTGTCAGCCAGCTCGAACGCGACGGTGCATTCGATGTCGCACATGTCGACGCGCTGCAGGTGATCCGGCAGGTGCTCGACCTCTCGGCCGACGACCGGCTGGGCGTGCTGCTCATGAGCGAGATCCGCATCCACGCGCTGCGCAGTCCGGCTCTGGCGGCGGCGTATCTCGCGCAGGATGAAGAGATGCGCCGCAGCGTGGCGCAGATCATCGACGACATCGGCCGCGCCAACGTGCTGCGGTTCCGCCTGCCCGCGTACGACGCCGCTCGTCTGATGCTGACCGTGTGGGAGGGATCGGCCGTGCGGGCCGCGATGGCGGGCCTCGACTACGAGGAGATGTGCCGCCGCACCAATGAGGAGCTCGCGCGAGTCGCGCAGCTGATCATCGAGACTCCCGGGCGCTGAGCGCCTCGTAGCAGCGGGCCACGCGCTCGAGCCACCACGTCCGACGGTCGCCGCCGGCCGCGTTCGCGTCGAGCAGCGCCGCGTCCGGGTCCACCCTGCCGACGGGCAGTGCGCCGGCGCGGGGCGTGAGCGGCGGGTCGACGATGTCCGCGGTGAACAGCGACGCCGTCCCCAGCCCGCAGTCGTAGTCGAGGTTCGGCAGGGCGGCGGCCAGCGCGACGCCCATCGCGAGTCCGACCGACGTGTCGAGGGCACTCGAGACCACCGCCGGCAGGCCCGCGTCGGCGACGATGTCGAGCGCGCGCCGCACGCCTCCGAGCGGCTGCACCTTCACGACGAGCAGGTCCGCCGCCCCGGCGCGCGCCACGGCGAGCGGGTCGGCGGCCTTGCGCACGCTCTCGTCCGCCGCGATCGGGATGCCCATGTACTTCACGCGGCGGCGGAGTTCGGCGAGCTCATCGACGCTCGCGCACGGCTGCTCGGCGTACTCGAGGTCGAATTCGGCGAGGGCGTGGATCGCGTGCTCGGCCTCATCGACGTTCCACGCGCCGTTGGCGTCGATGCGAATACGTCCCTCCGGGCCCATCGCCTCGCGCACCGCGCGCACGCGCTCGACGTCATCGGCCAGACGCTGGCCGGGCTCGGCGACCTTGACCTTCGCGGTGCGGCAGCCGCCGAAGCGCGCGAGCACCGCGGGGACGGATGCCGCGGCCACCGCCGGCACGGTGGCGTTCACGCCGATGATGTCCCGGCGGGCCTCGGGCTGCGGCATCCATCCCCAGTCGATGGCCGCGGCGAGCCACGTCGCCGCCTCCGGGTCGTCGTATTCGACAAACGGCGAGAACTCGGTCCACCCCTGCGGCCCCTCGAAGAGGACGGCTTCGCGCACGTCGACGCCGCGGAACCGCGTCGCCAGCGGCAACGCCACGACGCGCGCCGTATCGAGGATCTCGTCGAGGGTGGGGAGTCCGGCGTCGTTGCTCACCCTCTCATCCTTCCCCCTCCCGTTCGTTCGTCACCTATGTACGCGATTCGGCGCGCCGGGCGTGCACAGGTGACGAATGAGCCGCAGGAAAGCGGGGGATCCGATACGGAAGGAGCTCGGGACGACAATGTGCGGTTGACGATAGTGTGTGACGCACAGTACAGTGTGAGACATGAGCGAATCCGAGATCCTCGAGACGCACCTGCAGGAGCTGCGGCGCGGCACGATCGTGCTGGCGTGCCTGCGGCTCCTCGAACAGCCGGGGTACGGGTACGGGCTGCTCGAAGAGCTGGGCAAGCGAGGCTTTCCCACCGATGCGAACACGCTGTACCCGCTGCTGCGCCGGCTCGAGAAGCAGGGGCATCTCACGAGCGAGTGGAACACCGACGAGGCCCGGCCCCGCAAGTTCTATCGCACCAGCGCCGCCGGCTCGCGCCTGGCGGCATCCCTCACCGACGATTTCCACTCGATCGCCGCCGCGATCGACGGCCTTCCGAAAGAGAACTGACATGCACGCCACCTCCTCCACCTCCGCCACGACCCTCACCGACCGCTACGTCGACGCCGCGATGCGCACCGTGCCCGAATCGGGTCGCGGAGACCTCGCCGACGAACTGCGCGTTTCGATCGACGACCAGATCGACGCCCGCGTGGACGGCGGCGAGCCCCGTGACGTCGCCGAGCGTGCGGTGCTCACCGATCTCGGCGACCCCGAGAAGCTCGCGGCCGAATACACCGGCCGCCAGCTCTACCTCATCGGCCCGCGCTACTACCTGGAGTGGTGGCGACTGCTGAAGCTGCTGCTGTGGATCGTGATCCCCACCGCTGGGCTCGGCGTCGCGCTGGCCCGGACGCTGACCGGATCGGGCATCGGCGAGATCATCGGCGGCACGGTCGTGACGCTCATGACCGTGGCGTTGCACGTCGTGTTCTGGACGACGCTCATCTTCGTCGTCGTCGAGCGCGGCTGGGATCGTGGCGCGCGCAGGCCGTTCACCGAGTGGACGGTCGATCAGCTGCCCGAGCCGCGACCGCAGGGTGTCGGGTTCGGCGACATGGTCGCATCGCTGGTGTTCCTGGCGATCACCGCCGGGGCCCTCATCTGGGACCAGGTCATCGGGTTCGTGCCCACGGAACCGGGTCTGGCGTTCCTGAACCCCGCGCTGTGGCCCTGGTGGGTCGGCGGCCTGTTCGTGCTGATGGCGCTCGAGGGCGCACTCGCGGTCGTGGTGTATCTGTTCCGCGGCTGGACCTGGACGCTCGCGATCGTCAACGCCGTGATCGCGCTCGCCGTCGCGATTCCCGCGCTGGTGCTGCTGGCGCAGGGCATGCTGATCAACCCGGAGTTCTTCCCGGCCGTCACCGGGGGCGCGGCAGCGTCCGACCCGAATCTCGCAGGCATCCTGAGCGTCGTGTTCGGGTTCATCATCGCGGGGATCGCCGTGTGGGACATCACGGACGTCTTCGTCAAGACCTACCGCACGCGCTGACCGCCCGGAGCCGCGGGAGGGACGTCATCGACGGACCTCCCGCGGCTCCGGCGTTCCGGCCGCCTCTAGGCTGATCTGCATGCCGCTTCTCGACACTCCTGTGCGCCTCGGCGTGCAGCTGCAGCCCCAGCACGCCCCGTATCCGGCCTTCCGCGACGCGGTGCGCCGGCTCGAAGACATGGGCGTCGACATCCTGTTCAACTGGGACCACTTCTTCCCGCTGTCGGGCGATCCCGACGGACTCCACTTCGAGTCCTGGACCATGCTCGCGGCGTGGGCCGAGCAGACCGAGCGGGTCGAGTTCGGCGCCCTGGTCAACTGCAACAGCTACCGCAACCCGGATCTGCAGGCCGACATGGCCCGCACGGTCGACCACATCTCGGCGAAGAACGGCGGCCAGGGCCGCTTCATCTTCGCGACCGGCGCGGGCTGGTTCGCCCGCGACTACGAGGAGTACGGCTACGAGTTCGGCACCGCCGGGTCGCGCCTGGACGACCTCGCGGCCGGGCTGGAGCGCATCGAGACGCGGTGGCAGAAGCTCAACCCGGCGCCCACCCGCGAGATCCCGGTCATGATCGGGGGCAAGGGCGAGCAGAAGACGCTGCGTCTGGTCGCCCGTCACGCCGACATCTGGCACAGCTTCGTGCGGCCCGACGAGCTGGCGCACAAGCTCGACGTGATCGAGCGGTGGGCCGACCGCGAGGGGCGCGACACGTCGGACCTCGTCATCTCGAACGAACTCCACCAACGTGGCGAGGACTTCGCCGACGACCTGTACGCGGCCGGCGTGCGCCTGTTCACGCTCGCCTTCCACGGACCCGACTGGGATTACGACGTGGTCCGGTCGTGGCTGCGCTGGCGCGACGCCAAGAACGCCTGACGCGAGCGGGACGGATGCCGCAGCGCGGCGTTTTGTGACGGCCGCGGAGTGGCCGCGGGTCGGGGCTTACTAAACTCGCGCGGGTGACCGCCGCCCCTCCCGCACCCCGGTTCGCCCTCGACATCGACGGTGTGCCGCGTCCGGAGCGCTCGCAGCGGCTGCTGGATGCCGTGCGCGAGCGCGTCGTGATCGCCGACGGTGCGATGGGCACGATGCTGCAGCAGTACGACCTGTCGGTCGATGACGACTTCCAGGGCCTCGAGGGCTGCAACGAGATCCTCAACGTCTCGCGACCCGATGTCGTCGGCGCGATCCACGACGCATACCTCGCCGTCGGCGTCGACGCCGTCGAGACGAACACGTTCGGCGCGAACTGGTCGAACCTCGACGACTACGGCATCGACGATCGCATCTCGGAGCTCGCTGAAGCCGGCGCGCGCATCGCGCGAGAGCGCGCCGGGGCGGCGGAGACCGCCGACGGGCGGACACGGTGGGTGCTCGGCTCGATGGGCCCGGGTACGAAGCTCCCGAGCCTCGGCCACACCACCTACGACCACCTCAAGCAGACGTTCGCACTCCAGGCCGAAGGACTCATCGACGGCGGAGCCGACGCGTTCCTCGTCGAGACGTCGCAGGACCTGCTGCAGACCAAGGCGGCGATCAACGGCTGCAAGCAGGCGATCGTGGGCCGCGGCATCCGTCTGCCGATCTTCGTCGAGGTGACCGTCGAGACCACCGGCACCATGCTGATGGGCAGCGAGATCGGCGCCGCGCTGACGGCCCTCGAGCCGCTCGGGGTCGACGCGATCGGACTCAACTGCGCGACCGGTCCGACCGAGATGAGCGAGCACCTGCGCCACCTGTCGAGGCACGCCGCCGTGCCGATCGCGTGCATGCCCAACGCCGGTCTGCCGGTGCTCACCGCCGACGGCGCCCACTATCCGCTCTCGCCCGCCGAACTGGCGACCGCGCACGAGCAGTTCGTGCGCGAGTTCGGCCTGGGACTGGTGGGCGGATGCTGCGGCACCACGCCGGATCACTTGGCCGCGGTCGTCGAGCGGCTCGGTCCCCGGTCGTCACGCGAACCCCGGTCGTTGAGCGAGCGAAGCGAGACGAAACGCGCCGATTCTTCTACGGAAGCCCGAGGCGTTTCGTCTCGCTCGTTCCTCGCTCGCTCAACGACCGCGGATCCCGGGGTCGCGTCGCTCTACCAGCACGTCTCGTTCCACCAGGACGCCTCGTACCTGGCGATCGGCGAGCGCACCAACGCCAACGGATCGAAGGCCTTCCGCGAGGCGATGCTCGAGGAGCGGTGGGACGACTGCGTCGAGATCGCGCGCGATCAGATCCGTGTCGGCGCGCACCTGCTCGACGTGTGCATCGACTACGTCGGGCGCGATGGTGTCGCCGACATCCGCGAGGTGGTCTCGCGCTTCGCGTCGGCTTCGACGCTCCCGCTCGTCGTCGACTCCACCGAACCCGCGGTCATCAGTGCGGGCCTCGAACTGATCGGCGGGCGCCCCGTCGTCAACTCGGTGAACTACGAAGACGGCGACGGCCCGGCATCCCGATTCGGCAGGATCATGCCGCTCGTCAAGGAGCACGGCACAGCGGTCATCGCGCTGACCATCGACGAGGAGGGGCAGGCGCGCACCGCCGAGGGCAAGGTGCGCATCGCGTCGCGCCTGGTCGACGAGCTCGTGCACGACTGGGGCATGCGGGTGAGCGACATCATCGTCGACTGCCTGACGTTCCCGATCGCCACGGGCCAGGAGGAGACGCGCCGCGACGCCATCGAGACGATCGAGGCGATCCGTGAGATCTCGCGGAAGTACCCGGGCATCCAGACGACGCTCGGCGTCTCCAACGTCTCGTTCGGGCTCAACCCCGCCGCGCGCAGCGTGCTCAACTCGGCCTTCCTGCACGAGGCCGTCGAGGCGGGTCTGACCTCCGGGATCATCGATGCCGCGAAGATCGTGCCCCTGGCGTCGCTGTCGGACGAGCAGCGCAAGGTCGCGCTCGATCTCGTGTGGGACCGCCGTGAGTACGACGCCGACGGCAACGTCACCTACGACCCGCTGGAGCGCATGCTCGACCTCTTCGCCGGCGTCGACACCGCGGCGCTGCGCAACCAGCGCTCGGCCGAGCTGGCCGCGCTGCCGCTGGGCGAGCGGCTCGAGCGCCGCATCATCGACGGCGAGGGAAAGGGACTCGAGCCCGACCTCGACCTCGCGCGGGCCGAAGGTCTGACCCCGCTGCAGATCATCAACAATCACCTCCTCGAGGGCATGAAGGTCGTCGGCGAGCGGTTCGGCGCGGGCGAGATGCAGCTGCCCTTCGTCCTGCAGTCGGCCGAGGTCATGAAGACCGCGGTCGCCCTCCTCGAACCGCATATGGAGAAGGCGGATGCCTCGGGCAAGGGCCGCATCGTGCTCGCGACCGTCCGCGGCGACGTGCACGACATCGGCAAGAACCTCGTCGACATCATCCTGACCAACAACGGCTACGACGTGATCAACCTCGGCATCAAGCAGCCGATCGCCGACATCATCGCCGCCGCCGAGGAGCACGACGCCGACGTGATCGGCATGTCGGGGCTGCTCGTGAAGTCGACGGTCGTCATGAAGGAGAACCTCCAAGAGCTGCAGTCACGTGGCCTCGCCAAGAAGTGGCCGGTCATCCTGGGGGGCGCCGCGCTCACCCGCGCCTACGTCGAGGACGACCTCGCCGGGCTCTTCGGCGGCGAGGTCCGCTACGCGCGCGACGCGTTCGAGGGGCTCGCGCTCATGGAGCCGCTGGTCAAGATCGCGCGCGGCGCCGATCCGGCCGAGGTCGGCCTGCCGGCGTTGAAGAAGCGCCGCCACGCCGCGGGGTCCAAGCTCACGCTGACCGAGCCCGAAGCCATGCCGGCGCGTTCGGACGTGGCATCCGACAATCCCGTCCCGGCACCGCCGTTCTGGGGCACCCGCATCGTCCGCGGCATCGCGCTGCACGACTACGCCGCGTTCCTCGATGAGCGCGCGACCTTCATGGGGCAGTGGGGTCTCAAGCCCGGCCGCACCACCGACGGCGCCTCATACGAGGAGCTCGTCGAGACCGAGGGGCGTCCGCGGCTGCGTTACTGGCTCGACCGGATCCTCGGCGAGGGCATGCTCGACGCCTCGGTCGCGTACGGGTACTTCCCGGTCGTCTCAGACGGCGACGACGTCGTCGTGCTCCACCACGGCGACGATCGGGAGGGTGTCCTCGGTGTGCCGGGGCTGCTCGCGCCCGACGGCGGGTCCGGAGGCGCGGTCGGGTCGGACCGGCTGCGGTTCCACTTCCCGCGCCAGCGCCGCGACCGGCACCTGTGCCTCGCCGACTTCGTGCGCTCGCGGGAGTCGGGTGTCGTCGACGTCCTGCCGGTGCAGCTGGTGACCGCTGGAGCGCGCATCGACTCGGTCACCGCCAAGCTGTTCGCCGAGGACAAGTACCGCGACTACTACGAGCTCAACGGGCTCGTGATGCAGCTGACCGAGGCGCTCGCCGAGTTCTGGCACGCCCGCATCCGCTCCGAGCTCGGCTTCGCGGGCGAGGACCCCACCGAGACGGCCGGCCTGTTCAAGCTCGAGTACCGCGGCGCCCGCTTCTCGCTCGGCTACCCCGCCTGCCCCGACATGGAGGATCGCCGCAAGGTCGTCGAGCTGCTGCGCCCCGAGCGCATGGGCGTGGAGCTCAGCGAGGAGCTGCAGCTGCACCCCGAACAGTCCACCGACGCCTTCGTCTTCCACCACCCCGAGGCTAAGTACTTCTCGGTCTGACGCGGGGGGCGGCGGAGATCGCGCGTGCCCCTGGTATGCGGCATCCGTTCGCTCGCGCCTGCTTCGCAGGAGAATCGACCTTGCGCAGGACGTTCAGCCCCGCAAACCTCCTGCGGAGGGCACCTTCTCCTGTGGAACCCGCGCGGTGAGGACCGGCGCTGGTGCAGCCGACCGTTCGCGGGGTTGCAGCGGCTTCGCGCGGCGCAGTGCGGCGAGCACGGGGCGGCCGATGACGAGGATGCCGACGACCGAGGTGATCGCGCGGAGGGAGTCCCACGTGAGCGTCGAGGTGACGAGCGAGTACACCAAGAAGCTCGAGAGGTTCGTGCCGAGCGGGGCCGCGCCGTCGTACGAGATCCCGGTGCCGTAGCCCACCGCGAACGGCCAGAACCACAAGTTCATGAGCAGCCCGAAGGCGTACGACGCGATGGCGCCGTAGACGCACAGCATCGCGATCTCGGCCGCCGGCCCGATGCGGCGGGGGAGGAGGCCCGCGACTGCGCCGACCCACGCGCACGCGAACATCTGGAACGGGGTCCACGGTCCGAAGGTGCCGGTGACCACCGTCGACAGCGCGATCGTCGCGATGCCGAGCAGCAGGCCGAACCGCGCGCCATACGCGCGCCCGGCGAGGATCAGCAGGATGAACACGGCCTCCACGCCGCCGACGCCGGTGCTCGCGACGCGCACCGCAGCGCCGATCGCGGCGAGAGTTCCGAGGAGCGCCAGCATGTGGGCACTCCGCACGGTGCCATCGAGCGTCGCCACCACGACGAGGGCCGCGAGCGGCGCGAGGGCAAGAGCCGCGACCGGCACGGCGGCGGAGGCCTGCGTGGGAACCGCTGTCGCGAGCAGCGGCCAGCAGAACGCGCCGAGTGCGACGAGGTTCGCGGCGATGAGTGCGACGTGGGGGAGCCGCCAGGCCGATGGCGCCCGAACGGCTCGGTACTCCGAATGAGCGGCGATCACGGGGGTACGGGGCGCGGATTCGCGCGGGAGAGGGGCGGGCTCATCCGTAATTGCGGCACGGCCGGCGCGCATCCCCGGCGCCTCCTCGACGGGGAAGCCGGACGAACGCACAGCACCGAGGTCTGTGTCAGCCGGCGCGAGGACGCCGCCGCGCAGGGCGAGCGTGCGGTCCGCGGCGGCGGCTGCCTCCGGCTCGTGTGACGCGATCAGCACCGCCGTGCCGCGCCTGGCGAGCGACGCGAGCGCCGTCCACACCAGAACGCGGGCCGCCGGGTCGAGGCCGCGGGTCGGTTCGTCGACCATGAGCACCGCGGGGTCGCCGGCGAGCTGGATCGCGAGCGCCAGGCACCTCCGCTCGCCGACGGAGAGATCACGCGGATGCCGCGCCAACCGCGCCGCGAACTGCGGGCCTGCGGGGTCGAGCCCGAGGAATCCGGCGAACCGCGCGGCCGTTGCGGCGTGATCTTCGCGGCGGGCCGTGGCAGCCCGGCGGTCGGCGCGGCGGCACTCCGCGGCGACCGTGTCGTACACGAACAGGTCGTCCGAGGCATCCGGAACCAGGGCTGCACGACCCGCAACCTCGACGCGCGCGTCCCTCTGCGGAAGCGCGAGTGCCCCGAGGAGGCTCGACTTGCCGGCGCCGTTGGGTCCGACGAGCGCCACGATCTCGCCGGCGCGGAGCACGAGCGATGCCCGGTCGACCGCGAGGGTGCCGCGATGCCGCACGGTCACGTCGGTGGCACGCAGCGCGATCGTCCCGCCGCCGGCTTCTCCGCGGCCGGGATCCGCAGCGGATCGCGAATCGCAACGGCGGCCCGCGCGAATCACGTCGAGGTCGGATACCCGGGCGACGGACGGCTCCGGTTCGAAGCCGGCCGGCACCACCTCGCGCCCGGCGATGCGCAGTTCGGCGTCGGCCAGCGCGCGCAGCGGCTCGGTGCGGTGCTCGGCGACCACGATGCACATCCGTGCGTCGTCGGCGAGCACCCGCAGCAGCCGTGCGGTCCGCACGCGCGCGTCGGCGTCGAGATCGGCCAGCGGCTCGTCGACCAGCAGCAGCACCGGCTCGTCCACGATCGCCGCCGCGAGCGCGACGAGCGTCGCCTCGCCGGCCGACAGGCCGCGCGTCGTTCGCCCGAGCAGGGACGCGATGCCGATCCGGTCCGCGAGGTCGGCGACGCGGGCCGCGACCAGCTCGGGAGCGACGCCGCGCAGCTCGAGCGCCAGCCCGATCTCGTCGCGCACGCGCTCGGTCGCGAAGGCATCGCGCGGGTTCTGCAGCACCACTCCGATGCGCTGCGCAAGATCGCGTGGTGGCACCGCCGCACGGTCGTGGCCCGCGATGCGCACCGTGCCCGACGTCCACCCGCCGTCGACGTGCGTGTGCAGCCCCGCCAGCGCCCGCAGCACCGTCGACTTGCCGGAACCGGTCGGCCCGGTGAGCAGGGTCAGGGCACCTGGTGCGAGCTTCAGGGATTCGATCCGGATGCCGCGGCCCCCGGCATCCGGCACGATCCCGAACCCGATCTCGGCGTCGTGGATCTCGACGACCGCGCCCGCCTCGTGCTCCTCCGCCGCCACCGCGGGGAGGGGCGAGGCCGCGAACCCGCGCAGTTCGAGCGCCGCCGCCACGGCGCCGGCGCGTTCGAGGGTCCGCTGCAGCAGCGGCAGCAGCATCCGGGCGCCGCCGCGCTCGCCCCGAAGGCGCTGGGCGAACCGGACCGACCGTGCCGCATCGGCGAGCGAGGGGAGCGTCGCCCACGCGATCGCCAGCGCCCGCGCGACGCCGCGGAGCGGGCCGCGGCGGGAGGCGCGCGCGAGGATGCGGGCGACGTCGACGAACGCGTTGAGCACCCCGAACACGACGATGCCGAGCGCGATGGGCAGGGCGCTCGCCGCGGCATCCGTCAACCCGTCGATGGTGACGGGACCGAACAGCACCACGTGCGCGAAGGGCGCAGGCAGCCGCAGCTCGGGCAGCGGCAGAAGGACTGCGCCGGTGCCGTCCGCGCCGTGGAACAGGACGCGGTAGAGCACCCGGACCACCACGAACCCGGTGGCGAGCACCACCGCGGCGCGCAGGGGGCCGGGCCGGATCGTCATGTCACGACGTCGGCGCGGCGGGCTCGCCGTGGAGGGTGAACAGCAGCCCGAGCGCGTCGCCCGGTTCGAGCTGCAGCGTCGGCAGTCCCTCCTGCGCGTAGGCCCACTCGCCGCCGGCGGGCCGCACCCACAGCGACCAGTAGGCGAACGCAGCGGGCATCGCCTGGCACGTCTCGAAATAGTCCGAGCCGTCCTCGGCAGGGATCGCCTCGTCCTCCGCGGGCAGTCCGTCGACGCGGCACACGACCTGGTCGCCGTACTCCTCGGTGCCCTCGGTCTCGATGCCCGCGAAGACGAGGGCATCGCCGGCGGTGACGGCTTCTTCGGTGATGAGGCACCGTTCCTGCGGCTCGCCGCCCTCCAGCGCGGTCGCGTCGACCACGAGCGTCACGCCCTCGTCGCCGTCGCACGCGGTCTGCGTCGTGATCGACACGCTCGTCTCGCCCGCTGCACTCTCGGTGGGCGCCGGCTCGGGCTCGGGGGCGCCGCCCGCGCAGGCGGCGAGTGTGAAGACGAGGGCGACGGATGCCGCGGCGACGGCCATGGCGCGAAGAGTCGAGGTCACCGCTACAGGGTAGGGCGCGCGCGGTCGCCCGCCCCGCCAGATGACGTTGTGGGTCGCGCCGCCGTAGGCTGGCCGGGTGAGCGTATCGGAGCTGTTCGACGAATCCGAGTGGGCCTCCGCGCCCGGACAGCCCGAGGGCGGCTACACCGACATCACGGCCCACGTCTCGAAGGACGGCCGCATCGCCCGCATCGCGTTCGACCGGCCCGAGGTGCGCAACGCGTTCCGCCCGCACACCGTCGACGAGCTGTACCGGGCGCTCGATCTCGCCCGGCAGGACCCGCGCGTCGGCGTGGTGCTGCTGACAGGCAACGGGCCGAGCCCGAAGGACGGCGGCTGGGCGTTCTGCTCCGGCGGCGACCAGCGCATCCGCGGTCGCGACGGGTACAAGTACTCCGACGATGCTGCTGCTGTCGCAGACCCCGCGCGTGCCGGTCGTCTGCACATCCTCGAGGTGCAGCGTCTGATCCGCTTCATGCCCAAGGTCGTGATCGCCGCGATCCCCGGCTGGGCCGCTGGGGGAGGGCACTCGCTGCATGTCGTGTGCGATCTCACGATCGCCAGCGCCGAGCACGGCCGGTTCAAGCAGACCGACGCGGACGTCGGCTCGTTCGACGCCGGTTACGGCTCGGCCTACTTCGCCCGCCAGATCGGGCAGAAGTTCGCGCGCGAGGTGTTCTTCCTCGCCGAGGAGTACTCGGCGCAGCGCGCGTATGAGATGGGTGCCGTCAACCGCGTCGTGCCGCACGCCGATCTCGAGCGCGAAGCCGTCGCGATGGCCCGAACGATCCTGACGAAGTCGCCGACCGCCATCCGCATGCTGAAGTTCGCGTTCAACGCCGTCGACGACGGACTCGTCGGCCAGCAGGTCTTCGCGGGCGAGGCGACGCGCCTGGCCTACGGCACCGACGAAGCCGTCGAGGGGCGTGATGCCTTCCTCGAGAAGCGCGATCCCGATTGGTCGCCGTACCCCTGGCAGTACTGACGCCATGAAGCTTCAACCCGTCCTCGGCGACGACCCCCGCGAGATCCTCCGGGCGCTGCGCGGTGCGCTGCACGGTGCGGGGCCGGCCCTCGCGCTCGGCATGGTCGGCGAACTGCCCGACGAAGTCCGCGCGGGCACTGCGGTCGTCGTCACGACGTCCGGATCGACCGGCATCCCCAAGAGCGTCGTCCTCAGCCGCGACGCCCTCACCGCCGGAGCCCTGGCCACCGCTGATCGCATCGGCGACGGCGCGTGGCTGCTCGCGCTTCCGGCGAGCTACGTCGCCGGGCTGCAGGTGCTCGTGCGCTCACTCGTCGCCGATCGCGAGCCGGCCATCCTCTCGGGCGCCTTCACGCCGCAGGCATTCGCGGCGGCGGCGTTGATGATGGCCTCGTCCGAGGGTGGGAATCGCGTCCCGAGCTTCACCTCGCTGGTGCCGGCCCAGCTCTCGAGGCTGCTGGATGCGGCCGAGCACGACAGCGCCGTGCTGGCGGCATTGCGCTCGTTCGAGACGATCCTTGTCGGTGGTCAGGCACTGCCGCCGGCGACGCTCGAGCGCGCCGAGGCCGCCGGCGCCCGCATCGTGCGCACCTACGGCTCGACCGAGACCAGCGGCGGCTGCGTCTATGACGGGGTGCCGCTGCGCGGCGTGCGCCTGCGCATCGAGCACGGCGAGGTGCAGGTGGCCGGCCCGGTGCTGGCCGACGGCTATCTCGGCGAAGTCGAAAGGACCTCTGCGGCGTTCGTCCGCGATCACGACGGCACGCGGTGGTACCGCACAGGCGACGCGGGGCTCCTCGAGGACGGCGTGCTGCGCGTGCGCGGGCGCCTCGACAACGTCATCGTCTCGGGCGGCGTGAACGTCTCGCTCGACCGGGTGGAGCGCATCGTGCGGGCCGTGCCGGGGCTCGATCTCGCCGTGGTGGTCGGGATCCCCGACGAGCGCTGGGGTGAAGCATCCGTCATCGTCGCTTGCCGGGGAGAGGCTCTGCGCCGCAGTGAAGCGGTGCAGCTGGAAGAAGCCCGCGACGCCGTGAAAGCCGAGATCGGGGCGCACGCCCGGCCGACACGGCTGATCCTCGTCGACGAGCTCGCGACGCTGCCCTCGGGAAAACCCGACCGTGAGGCGATCCGCCGTGCGGTGCTCGCTCTGCACTGAGCCTTGTCACTCCTCGCGGTCGGGGTCCTCGGTTCCCACGTCGACCACGCAGAAGCGGTTGCCTTCGGTGTCTTCCAGCACGATCCAATCGGCGTCCGGCGGGTAGCCGTGCCAGTCGACCTCACGCGCACCGAGGCTCAGCAGCCGCTCGATCTCGGCGGACTGGTCGTCGGCGTATAGGTCGAGGTGGATGCGGGGCGGGTAGTGCTGCGGGTACCCCGTGACAGACAGCGCGAGGCTGGTGCCGGGGTCGCGCCAATGCGTCTTGCTCGGGGGGTCGAGGATCACCCAGTCCTCGCTCGGCTCGCGCCGGTTCACGTACCCCAGCGCCGCTCGCCAGAAGTTCCCGGCGCGCTCGATGTCTTCCACGGTCAGCACGATCGATCCGATGCTCAACATGCCGCCATTGTGTGCGGCATCCGTCATCGGTCATAGCCCCTTGCGCAGGCACGCGGGGCGGAGCCGCCGACGGATCAGAGCCGGGGGTCTTAGGATGTGCTCTCGTGGCAGGCACCTCCAGCAAGAAGCGCAAGCGTCCGACTCCGAAGAAGCAGCCGGCGCGCGGCAACCCGCAGAAGCCGCGCGTCTCCGGCGACCCCGCACGCGTCGAGAAGGCGACGGCGCGGGACTGGATCGGCGCGGCACGGCTGCGCACGCTTCCTCTCGCGATCACTCCGATCCTCATCGGAACGGGCGCCGCGATGCTGGTCGTCGACGAGTTCCACTGGGTGATCGCGCTCTTCTGCCTCATCGTCTCGGTGGCGCTGCAGATCGGCGTCAACTACGTCAACGACTACAGCGACGGCATCCGGGGCACGGACGATCACCGCGTCGGCCCGGCCCGGCTCACGGCGTCCCGCAGAGCGAAGCCGCGCACCGTACTGCTCGTGGCCCTCGCGTTCTTCGCGATCGCGGCCCTCGCGGGGCTGGCGATCACGATCCGCACGCAGCAGTGGTGGCTCATCGCCGTCGGTGCCGTCGCGATCCTCGCGGCGTGGTTCTACACCGGCGGCAAGCGACCGTACGGGTACTACGGGCTGGGCGAGCTGTTCGTGTTCGTCTTCTTCGGACTCGTTGCCACTCTCGGCACCACGTGGGTGCAGGCGCTCGCGCTGCCGCAGGAGGCGTGGTTCGGCGCCGTCGGCGCGGGGCTTCTCGCGTGCGCCGTGCTGCTGGCGAACAACCTGCGCGACATCGACCAGGACCGCGCGGCCCGCAAGCGCACTCTCACGGTGCTCATCGGCCGCACGGCGACGCGGTGGCTGTTCACGCTCTTCGTGCTGGCGCCGTTCGGCATCGCGGCGTTCCTCGCGCTGTTCTATCCGATCGCCTGGCTGACGCTGCTCACCCTGCTCCCCGGACTTGCCGCGATCCTCATCGTGTGGACCTACCGGCAGCCGCGCGAACTCGTCGTCGCTCTGGGCCTGACGTCGCTCACGTCTGTCGCCTACGGCGCGTTCCTCATGTGGGCGTTCCTCGGCTGACCTCGCTGCCGCCGCACTGCGGATGCTTGAGCTTGAGAAACCACGCGGAGGTTGAGAAACCACGGCGCGTCCGGTTTCTCAACCTACGTGTGGTTTCTCAACCTGGATGCGATGTCTCGCACGCGGCCAGGACCAGCAGCGAGGGCGCGCAGGAGCGGGACGGATGCCGCGACCCGGCCGGGTCAGGAGCGGTCGGGCCGGTCGGTGGTCGCGGCGTCGGCTGCGGCATCCTCGACGGTCTCGTCGCTGGCGGCCGCACGCGCCTGCGCGCGGCGCTCGGCCAGGCCCGCGGTCACCTCGTCGAGCGGCTTGCGCAGGAACAGCAGCGACAGGCTCAGCCCGATGAGGGCGGCGAAGATCGCCGCGAGCCAGTAGAACTCCCGCATCACCGGGAACAGCATGAGGATGCCGAACGGGACGAGGAACGCCAGCAGCCGCAGAACCGTGTAGACGATGGCCGAGCGCGCTTTCACCCGACAATCCTACGTTCGCGCGGGCGGGCGCCGGCGACGGTTGGGTCACGAGAGGATCCGAGGCGCCCGCGCATCGCGCCGCCCGCCTAGGATGGGGTAATGGCGAGGGGACTGCTGATACTGGCCCTGGTGGCGGCCGTCTTCTGGGTGTTCACCATCGTCGACTGCGCCGTCCAGCCGCCCACCCGGCACCGTGGCGTGAGCAAGGGCGTCTGGATCCTCATCGTCGTGCTGCTGCCCGTCCTCGGCGGCATCCTGTGGCTCGTCGTCGGACGCACACGCAAGTCGGTGATCGCCCAGCGCAAGGCTCCGGACGACGACCCCGAGTTCCTCGGGCGCATCGGCAGCATCAGCGACCAGGACGAGCGGATCCGTCGCCTCGAGGAGGAGCTCGCGCAGCTCGACTCCGAGGACGACGACCCCCGGTTCCAGCCGCCGGCCCGGCCTGCGGCATCCGATGGTCCTGCCGACTCCGCGTCGGACGGATCCACCCTCGACGCTCCGGCCGCAGACTCCGGCACGCCGCCCGCGCCGAAGCCGCCGTCGCATCCCGCCGACGGTGAGGATGACACCCGGGGTCAGCGCGGAGCCGTCGGCTGACGTGACGGAGCCGAGAAGCGCCGACGGCGCGACCGAGCCCGCCGGCGCGCCCGTCACCGCTCTCGCCCCCGCACCGGCGACGGACGCCGCCGCTGCACTGCTCGGCCGTCTCGTCGAACTCGGCGTCCGGCACATCGTGCTGAGCCCCGGCTCACGGTCGCAGGCTCTGGCACTCGTCGCCGCAGAGCTCGAGCGCCGCGGCGTCATCCGCCTGCACATCCGTGTCGACGAGCGCGTCGCGGGGTTCACGGCGCTCGGCATCGGGCGCGAGACACGGATGCCGGCAGCCGTGGTCTGCACATCGGGCACCGCCGTGGCCAACCTGCTGCCGGCCGCACTCGAGGCGCATCACTCCGCCGTCCCGCTACTGCTCCTGACGGCCGATCGGCCTCCGGAGCTGCGTGGCGTCGGCGCGAACCAGACCACGCGGCAGCCGGGCATGTTCGCCCCCACCGTGCGGTTCGAAGCCGATCTTCCGGTGCCCGACCAGACGGACGGCGACGGATGCGGTGAGCACAGCGCCATGCTGCGGTCGGTCGCCGACGAGGCCGTCGCCGCATCGCTCGGCGCGGGCGTGCGCGCCGCCGGTCCCGTGCACCTGAACCTGCCCTACCGGGAGCCGCTGTCGGGCGCCCTGCCGTCGTGGCTCGGCGTGCCGTCCGTCGAGCTGGGAACGCGCCCCGACCGCGACCCAGATGCGGCGCCGGCGGACGCACCGCCCGAGGACGAGGCATCCGGTGCGCTGTACCAGGGTGGCGGCGGCATCGGCGAGGCCGACGTGCCCGCCGAGCCCGAGGACCCGTTCGTGCTCGTGCGAGGACCCCGTACGGTCGTGCTCGCGGGAGCGGATGCGGGACCGGATGCCGAGGCGCTCGCGCACGCGGGCGGATGGCCGCTCATCGCCGAGATCGTCAGTGGCGCACGGTTCGGCCGCAACCTCGTGCACGGCTACCGCGCGCTCCTGTCCGACCCCGACCTCGGCGGCCGGATCGAGCGCGTCGTGGTGCTCGGGCATCCGACGCTCAGCCGCGAATCGTCCGCGCTGCTGTCCGACCCTGCCGTCGAGATCGTCGCACTCCGCGGCACCGGCGAACCGCTCAATCTCAACGCGGCCACCATCGCCGCCGACACGGTCGCCGTCGCGTCCGGCGACGCCGACCGCGCGTGGCTCGGGGCCTGGCTTCAGGCCTCGCGCGCGGCATCCGTCGACCTCACACCGCCCGCCCCCGACGCCGACGCGCTCGCGTCCGCCGTGCCGCAGGAGCGACTCGGCGCCATCGCGGCGGAGCTCGAGGTGATCCGCGCTCCGCTCGACCGCGCCGGCCTGGTCGACGCGGCGTGGCGAGCGACGTGGCCGCACGATCGCCTGGTGTTCGGCTCGTCGCGGCTCGTCCGGGTCGCCGACGCACTCCTGCCCGGCAAGAAGGTCCCGGTGCACGCCAATCGGGGACTCGCAGGCATCGACGGCACCGTCGCGACGGCGCTCGGCATCGCCCTCGCGAGCCAGAGCGACGGCCGACCGGGGGTGACCCGCGTGCTGTTGGGCGACTTGGCGCTGCTGCACGACGTCGGCGCGCTGCTGCTGCCACCGCGCGAGGAGGAGCCGCGCATCCAGGTTCTGGTCGGCAACGACGGCGGCGGCACGATCTTCGACGCCCTGGAAGTGGCGGCCGTCGCCGATCCCGAGGTCATGGATCGCGTGCTCTACACGCCCCATGCCGTGCAGCTGGCGCAGCTCGCGCGAGCGTACGGCTGGGAGTATCACCGGGTCACGACGCGCTCAGAGATCGACCAGGTGCTGACGTCGCCCGTGACGGGCCGCCAGCTGATCGAGGTCCCGCTGGAGCGCTGATCCCCGGCATCCGCCATGATGGCACCATGATCGCCAAGAGCCAGAAGCACTGGACCGGGGACGTGCACGACCTGCTGCGCGTCGGGGACGGGTTCGTGCTCGCCGACGTCGACCCCCGAGAGACCCCGGGCTACATGAAAGACAAGGTGCACGCCGCCGACGATCTCGCGGCGGGAAGCGTGCAGCTCGACGAGTACCAGGAGCGGCTCTTCGCGCGCAGCCGGGTGGATGCCACGAACGCGTCGGTGCTGCTCGTGCTGCAGGCCATGGACTCCGCCGGCAAGGGCGGCATCATCCGGCACGTGGTCGGATCGGTCGACCCGCAGGGTGTCGCGCTCGCCGCGTTCAAGAAGCCGACGCCGGAAGAGCTCGAGCACGACTTCCTGTGGCGTATCGAGAAGCGCCTTCCCGAGCCGGGCATCATCGGCGTGTTCGACCGCTCCCACTACGAGGACGTCCTCATCGGCCGCGTGCGCGAGCTCGCGCCGGCGGATGAGATCGAGCGGCGGTACAGCGCGATCAACGAGTTCGAGAAGAAGGTGGCGGATGCCGGAACCCGCATCGTCAAGGTGATGCTGCACATCTCACCCGATGAGCAGAAGGAGCGGCTCATGGAGCGGCTCGAGCGCCCCGACAAGCACTGGAAGTACAACCCCGGCGACGTCGACGAGCGCGAGCTGTGGCCGAAGTACATGGCGGCCTACCAGACGGTGTTCGAGCGGACCTCGACCGAGCACGCGCCGTGGTACGTCGTGCCGGCCGACCGCAAATGGTACGCACGTCTGGCGGTCCAGCACCTGCTGCTCGAGGCGCTGGAAGACATCGACCCGCAGTGGCCGGCCGCGACGTACGACGTCGAGGCCGAGAAGAAGCGGCTCGCGGCGAGCTGACGCGCGACGGATGCCGGGGATCCGGCGCCGTTAGGGCGCGATCCCGCGAGCGGCCCACGCGGTGCCGGTGACCGTGAACGAGCCGTCGCCCCAAAGCTCGCGGGTACGGGTTCGTACGCGCTCGACGCCGTCGGCGTCGAGCCCCTCGAGTACCGACGCGGCAACGCCGACCCGGATGTTCGTCGACTCCCACCATTCGTCGAACGAGGCGAATTCCGACTCGACGGTGAGCTCGGTCTCGGAGACATCGTGACATCCGGCGTCCTCGAGCAGTTGCACGAGGTCGCCCCGGCGGGTGCCCGCGCGGAGGGGTGGCGCCGGCGCACCGGTCTCGGCGGTCGCCGCGCGCAGGAAGACGGCGTGCGGCGCGCGTGCGTTCTCCAGATCCCACACGCACGCCGCGACCACCCCGCCGGGTCGGGTGACGCGGACCATCTCGCGAGCGCCGGCCGCGGCATCCGTCATGAAGTGCATGACGAGTTGGGCCAGGGTCGCTGCGAACAGATCGTCGTCGAAGGGCAGCGCCTCGGCGGTCCCGTGGCGAACGTCGGCCCACGGCAACCGGGATGCGGCGGCCTCGACGAAACTCGCGGACGGATCCACCCCCGCGACCTCGGTCTCGCCGAAACGCCGGGCGAGCACGCTCAGGAGCGCACCCGTGCCGCATCCGACATCGAGAGCACGGCCGTCTCTGGGAAGCCGTGCCCAGTCGGCGAACCGTTCGGCCAGCGGCGCCGAGAACCTGCCCATGAAGGCGTCGTATGCCTCCGCGGCCACATCGAACGACATGGCGGGGAGTCTACTCGCGCCGAGATCTATGCGGTATAGATGCATGCCGCGTGGAGTACTGGATGTGATATAGTACCTGTCATGACACAGGACGACGCGTTCGCGGCCGATCTGCTGCGCGGCCACACCGACACGATCGTGCTCGGCGTGCTCCGCCGCGGCGACGCCTACGGCTTCGAGATCTACAAGGCGATCCGCGACGCCACCGGCGGTGAGCACGAGATCAAGGAGGCCACTCTCTATGCGACCTACCGCCGCCTCGAGAAGGACGGGCTCGTCGAGTCCTACTGGGGCGACGAGACGCAGGGCGGCCGCCGCAAGTACTACCGCATCACCGACGCCGGCCGTGCGGTGTTCAGCGGCAACGTCGCGGCATGGGTCGCGACACGGCATGTCATCGACTCTCTGCTCGATGTGAGCAGCGCTCCTCCCCAGAACCCGAAGGACACCCCCGCGAAGGGCACCGCGAAATGACCGAGAACATCCATATCCACCGCCTCCTCGACGAGGCCTTCCACGGTGTCGACATGACGCCCGACGCACAGGACCTGAAGGAAGAGGTGCGGGCCAATCTCATGGCGCGCGCCGCCGAGCTCGAATCGACCGGGCGGACGCCGGCGGATGCCGCGCGCGAGGCTGTGACCGAACTCGGCGATGTGCGCGACCTGCTTGAAGACACGGGCCCCTCGTCCCCAGGTCGCCTGGACGGCTACGCGGCCCTCCAGCAGCGGTACCGCGTGCGACCCAAACCCGGCTATGTGGTGCGGGTGGTGGTGTGGTCGGCCGTGGCCGTGGTCGGCATCACACTCGGCATCCTGAGCGCCGTCGGCGTGCTGCCTCTCGTGGTCGGCGGCGAGATCGCGCTGTTCGGCTTCGCATCGACAGCCCTCGGCATGCTCGTGGGCGATTCGCTCGCGCAAGAGACCACCACCAACCACCCGATGCCGCAGAACCGCGCCGGCGGATATGCCGGGGCGACGTTCCTGGGCGCGTTCGGCCTCGGCTTCGGCGGCCTCGTGGCGCTGGGGGCGCTGCCCATGTGGGGCGTCGTGTTCGCGGCGCTCGGCATCATCGCGTCGATCATCCTGTTCGCCTTCCTCGGCGCCAGCCAGACCAACCGCCACAAGGCGTGGACCCGGCAGGCGTACCAGAACGAACCGCAGAACAGATTCGAACGCGAGCCCGAGGCGGCCGCACGCTTCGGCATCTACACCGTCGGCATCTGGACCCTGACGTTCGCCGCGATCGCCGTGCTCGTCTTCACCGTCGGCTGGTGGTGGGCGCCCGTCGCGTTCGCCGTCGGCTTCGCGCTGTGGATGTTCGTGCTGGCGCGCATGCTCTTCGGCTCCGACAAGTCCGCCTGACGCCGGCCATCGCGGCTGCGGCCGCGTCCTGATCGACCCACTCGAAGGAAGGGATGCTTCGCCATGCCTGAAATCTCCACCCCCGGCACACCGGCCATCGTGGCCAGCGACCTCGTGAAGGTCTACCCGGGCCGCGGCCGGCGCCCCGCCGTGCACGCGCTGGACGGACTCGGCTTCGAGGTGCGCGCCGGCCGCGTGTTCGGTCTGCTCGGACCCAACGGGGCGGGAAAGTCCACCACCACGAAGATCCTCACGACGCTGTCGCGCCCGACGAGCGGTACCGCCCGCGTCGCCGGCTTCGACGTCGCCCGACAGCCCGACGCCGTGCGTTCGGCCATCGGGTACGTGTCGCAGGGCTCGAGCACCGATCCGCTGCTGACCGCGACCGAGAACCTCGAGATCGCGGCGCGCCTGCGCGGCGTCGCCCGCGGCGACGCGCGGGGACGGGCGCGCCGGCTCCTGCAGGAGTTCGGTCTGGCCGAGGCATCCGCCCGCCCTGTCAGCACGTTCTCGGGAGGCATGCGGCGACGGCTCGACGTGGCGGCCGCGCTCGTGCATCGCCCACGCGTGCTGTTCCTCGACGAGCCGACCACCGGCCTCGACCCCGAAGCGCGCGCTGCCATGTGGGCCGAGATCCGCCGCCTGTCGGGCGAAGAAGCACTCACCGTGGTGCTCACGACGCACTACATGGAAGAAGCGGACCGCCTCGCCGATGAGCTGCTGCTGGTGAACCGCGGCCGTGCGGTCGTGCAAGGCACCCCGGCAGAGCTCAAGGCGGGACTCCACGGCGACTCCGTGAGGGTGAGCCTCATCGAGGCCGATCCGGCGGCCGTCCGAGCCGCGATCGTCGGGATCCCCGGACTGCGCGACGTCGTGGTCGAGGCATCCGGCATCGACGGCGTCCTCGCCGCGCGCACCGACGATGCGTCCGCCGCGGTCGGCGCGATGATCGCCGCACTGGATGCTGCGGGCGTGCGCTTCGGCCAGGTCTCGGCATCCCATCCCACACTCGACGACGTGTACCTGCACTTCGTCGGTCACACGTTCGGGCCTTCGACCGCTCACGGCGCCGGTGAACCGGCCGCCGCCACGAAAGGACTCGCGGCATGACCACGATCTTGGCTCCCGCCCGCGCGGGATGGTTCTCGCAGACCTCGCAGGTGCTGCGCCGCTGGCTCATCGCCGCGGTCCGGCAGGTGTGGGGACCGGCGATGTCGCTCATCCAGCCGGTCATCTGGATCGTGCTGTTCGGACAGGTGTTCCAATCGCTCGGGGCCCTGCCGCAGTTCGGGGGAGCCGGCTATATCGACTATCTCGTCCCCGGCATCCTGATGATGACGGTGCTGTACTCCGGGGCGTGGGCGGGCACCGGCTTCATCGACGACATCGACTCGGGGGTGATGGACCAGTACCTCACGTCGCCGGTCGCTCGGTCGGCGATCGTCACAGGGCAGCTCGCTCAGCAGCTGGTGATCAACCTCGCCCAGTCGCTGGTCGTGCTGGGCATCGGCTGGCTCGCCGGCGCGCGGTACCCGGGAGGTGCCGGGGGGCTGCTGATCGCACTCGGCGTGGCAACCGTCCTCGCCACGATCTTCTGCTGCGCGTCGACGGCGGTCGCGCTCATGTCGCGCAGCCAGATCGCGCTGATCAGCCTGTCGCAGCTCGTCGTGCTGCCGGCCACCTTCCTGTCGACGACCATGATGCCCGCCGAACTCATGCCGCAGTGGGTGCAGGACGTCTCGCGCTGGAACCCCATGACCTGGGCGGTCGAGCTGGGCCGAGGCGGCCTGGCGGGCACGCTCCCCGCCGACGGCTGGTGGCAGCTCGGCGGTCTGGCGGTGCTGGCCGCCCTGTCGTTCGGGTGGGCGATGCGCTCCATCGGCGCCTATCAGCGCTCGATCTGACCCTGGCGGCGCGCACGTACCCTGGATCGGTGAGTCACCCGGATCCCGTGCGCGCCGCCGCCGACGCCTATGTGCGCATACTCGCCCGCCACGAGCCTGACGCCGCGCTGGCGATCGGCGTCGATGCCCCGCCGCTGCCCGATCTGAGTCCCACGTGGCTCGTGCGCAAGTACGACGTGCAGGGCGAGACGCTCGAGGCCCTCGATGCCGCGGGCGAGGGCGATGAAGGGCTGCGGGCCGCGCTGCGCGAGCGTCTGCAGCGTGAACGCCTGCTCTTCGAGACCGGCTTCACGCCGCGCCTGGTCGCAGGACTCGCCACCCCGGTGCATCTGGTGCGCTACGCGATCGAAGGCTTGACGGTGACTCCGGATGCCGCGGGCGAAGCGCTCATACGCCGGCTCGAGGCCACCCCGGCCGCCGTGCGCCAGTACATCGCGGCCCTGCGCTGGGCGCGCGACAATGCCGATCGGTTCACCGGCACCGGGGTCGCACCGGTTCGGCAGCTCGACACCCTCGCCGAGCAGGTCGAGGCCTGGATCGACGGCGACTGGTTCGGACAGGTTGCTGTCGAGGGCGGTGTGGACGCGGTGGCACGCCGACGCGTTCGCGCCGCAGCCGACGAGATCGCCCCGGCCCTCGGTGAGCTCTTGACGCTGCTGCGCGCCGAGCTGCGTCCGGTCGCGCCGTCGGCGGACGGCGTGGGGGAGGCCGTCTATCCCGACCTCGCGGCCGGCATGCTCGGCGCCCGGATCGACATCGACGACACCTATGCCTACGGGTGGACGGAGCTCGAGCGTCTCGTCACCGAGGCTCGCGAGCTGGCCGGGCGGATCGCCGGGCCGGAGGCCGCCGCGAGCGAGGATCCGGTGCGGGCTGCGGCATCCGTCCTCGACGACGATCCGCGATACCGGCTCGAAGGGGTCGACGCGATCAGGTCGTGGCTCGCCGAGCGCGTCGCCGAGACGATCGAGGCCGTGGGTGAGGCGTTCGATCTGCCCGCGTCGGTGCGACATGTGGAGTGCCTCGTCTCGGAGGCCGCCTCGGGCGTCGTGTACTACACGCCGGGCGCGCCCGACGGCTCGACGCCGGGCCGCGTGGTGTGGACCATTCCCAGCGGCGTGCCGGTGGCGGCGTCGTGGCAGGAGGTCACGAGCGTCCACCACGAGGGCGTGCCCGGGCATCACCTGCAGTTCGTGCTCACCGCGTCGTATCCGCAGCTGCACCCGTGGCAACGGCACCTGTGTCATGTCCACGGGTACGCCGAGGGCTGGGCGCACTACGCCGAACAGCTCGCCGACGAGCTCGGACTCATCCGCGACGACGCGGAGCGGCTTGGACTCGTCCTCGGCCAGATCTGGCGCTCGGTGCGCATCGTCGCCGACATCGGGCTGCACACCGGCCGGCCCATCCCGGCGAACTCCCTCGTGCCGGAGCGGGAGTGGACGCCCGAGCTCGCGCGCCGCATGCTCGTGGAGCTGGCGCTCGTCGAGCCGGCGCTGGCGGGATTCGAGGTGGATCGCTACCTCGGCTGGCCGGGCCAGGCGCTCGCGTTCAAGGTCGGAGCGCGGCTGTGGCGCGAGGCACGGCAGGAGCGGCAGGCCCAGCAGGGCGCGTCCTTCTCGCTCCGCGACTTCCACCGCGACGCCCTGGCCCTCGGCCCGATGGGCCTCGACCCGCTGCGCGAGCTGCTCGCGCGGGACGCGTGACGTGCGCCCCGGAGCGGTTGAGGTTGAGAAACCGCATCTAGGTTGAGACACCGCCCCGCGCGTGGTGTCTCAACCTCTACGTGGTGTCTCAACCTCTACGTGGTGTCTCAACCTCTACGTGGTGTCTCAACCTCTACGTGGTTTCTCAACCTCTACGTGGTGTCTCAACCGGCGCGTGGTGTCTCAACGTTGCTTGAGGTTGAGAAACCGTGTGTAGGTTGAGACACCGCCCCGCGCGTGGTGTCTCAACCTCTACGTGGTTTCTCAACCGGCGCGTGGTGTCTCAACGTGCGCGTGGTCTCTCAGACCCGAACAGGGGGAGAGGCGAGGAGGTGTGCACGAGGCGAGGCAGGAGGCGAGCGTCAGGCGAGGGCATCGACGATCGGGCGGAACTTCACGCGGGTCTCGAGCAGCTCGGTCTCGGGATCGCTCGCGGCGACGATGCCCGCCCCTGCGTGGGCGACGACGGGCACCGTGTCGCTGAACTCCGCGTAGCCGCGCACCGGCCCGCTGCCGATCTGGGCGCAGCGCAGCGCGATCGCCCACTCGCCGTCGCCGGTGCCGTCGACCCAGCCGACGGGGCCGGCGTACCGGCCGCGGTCGAAGGGCTCGATCCGGCGGATCACCTCGATCGCGGCATCCGTCGGCGTGCCGGCCACTGCCGCCGTCGGGTGCAGCGCGGCGACCAGGTCGAGCGACGACGCGTGGTCGGCGATGTCGCCGGCGACGTCGGTCGCGAGGTGCCACAGATTCGGCAGCTCGAGGGTGAACGGCTCAGCATCGGCACGCAGGTCGCGCACGTGCGGCCCGAGGGTGTCGAGCACGCTGCGCACGGCGTAGCGGTGCTCTTCGATGTCCTTCGCGCTGTGGGCGAGGGAGTCGGATGCCTCGGCGTCATCTGTCGCGTCGGCACCGCGCGGGATGGTTCCGGCGAGCACCCGGGCCGTCACCGCGCCGCGCGAGACGGTGACGAGGGTCTCGGGGCTGGCGCCGATCAGGCCGTCGACGGCGTAGGTCCAGGTGTCGGGGTAGTCGTGGGCGAGCGCCCGCACGAGTCGCCGCAGGTCGGCGCCGGCGGGGATCGTGCCGACGAGGTCGCGGGCGAGCACGACCTTGTCGATCTCGCCGGCTGCGATGGCGTCGACGGCGGTGCGCACGGCCGCCTGGTACGCCGCGGGGGCCAGCGATCCCGGACCGAGCGTGCCCGACCAGTACGGGCCGTAGGGGATCGGCTCGACCGCTGGTTCGCCGAGATCGGCGGTGATGTTGCGGATGCGGGTGACCCAGGAGCGCCCGCGATGGCGTCCGACCACGGCCTGCGGGATCACGAGCCGGCTGGTCGCGGTGGACCGCGTGTCGAAGGCGAAGGTGCCGAAGGCGACCAACCCGGTGCCCGGCAGTCCGACCGGATCGTCGACCTGTGCCGAGGCCGCCTGCAGCCGCCAGGATTCGGCGGGCGACGGCATCCGTTCCGGGTCGACTCCGGGGGGCAGGCGTGGTCCGCGCTCGTATCCACCCACCTCGCCGATGCCGACGATGCCGTCCCCGCGGCGCAGCCATGCCAGCGGCGAAGCAGGGGAGGTGAAGGCGAGCAGATCGTCGACCGGCTCGATCTCGCGGGTCTCGACCACGAGCCGAGGCAGGCCGTACGCGGATGTCACTCCTCAAGCCTAGACTCGCCGGGTGACCGACGACGCGCCACAGGACCTCGCCGCCCCAGCGCCGGAACGGCCCACGCCCGGGACCGCCCTGCAGTTCCGCTGGCGCAAATGGGACGGCGGCGCGCACTGGGTGAACGACTGCGTCTACCTCGGCAGCGACGAGTGGGGCGACTGGCTCGGGCAGCCCACCGGCTGGCGAAACGCCCGGCCGGGACGCGTGTTCCCCGCCGAGACGCCCGCGGTCATGCTGATTCCGCCCGCCGGGGACTACGTGCTCACCGTGAACGCGGCGCCGCACCGTGTGCGCATCTACATCGACATCGCGTGGGACGTCCGCTGGCAGCACGGCGAGCCCCGCGGCATCGACATGGACCTCGACGTGGTCAGGGCCACCGACGGCCGTGGCCTGTTCATCGACGACCGCGACGAATGGGACGAGCATCGCGTGGCCTACGGCTACCCGCTCGAGCTCGTGGCCCGTCTCGAGGAGCTCGCCATCGACCTCGAGCGGCGGGTCGGTGCCGCCGAGGCGCCGTTCGACGACGCGACACCGGATGCCTGGCTCGCCCGCCTGGCCGCGCTCGAGCCCGTGGCGCCGCCGGCGCCCGTGGGGTTCGGCGACCATGGCACCGGCACCGGCACCGGCGGACCAGGGACCGCGGCCTAGACTCGAAGCCGTGGCATCCCACCCCTCCGAGCACGAGCCCAACCGCGCCGACCTGCGCAAGGATCCGTCCCGCGTGAGCGGCATGTTCGATCAGGTCGCCGCCGGCTACGACCGCACCAACACCGTGCTGAGCCTCGGCAACGACCGGTTCTGGCGCGCCGCGATGACCCGCACGGTCGCACCGCGTCGCGGTCAGCGGATCCTGGATCTCGCCGCCGGCACCGGGGTGTCGAGCGCGTCGCTGGCTCGCAGCGGCGCCGACGTGGTCGCCGCCGACTTCTCGCCCGGGATGATCGCCGAGGGGCAGCGGCGTTACGGCGCAGGAGCGCCGGGCGGCGGCATCCCGAATCTGTCGTTCGTGCAGGCCGATGCCACTGCGCTGCCGTTCGGCGACGAGGAGTTCGACGCCGTCGCGATCTCGTTCGGGCTGCGCAACGTGAATGATCCGAAGAAGGCCCTGCGCGAGATGCTGCGCGTGACCAAGCCCGGCGGACGTCTGGTCATCGCCGAGTTCTCGCATCCGCCGTCGGCGGTCTTCGGCGGCCTCTACCGCATCTACAACGGGGTCGTCCTTCCGGTCGTGGCCAAGGTCGTGAGCTCGAACGCCGACGCCTACGACTATCTGAACGAGTCGATCCGCGACTGGCCCGACCAGGCCGGGCTGTCGGCCTGGATCCGCGAGGCGGGCTGGACGGATGTCGCGCACCGCAACCTCTCGATGGGGATCGTCGCCCTCCACCGGGCCACCAAACGCGCCCGGTAGGCTGAAGGCGTGACTCCCACAGCGCCGGGCTCGCGCATCGCGGGCAAGCTGGGCCTCACCGATCGAATCTTCGCGGGCCCGCGGTCCCGCAAGCTCTACGCCACGGTGGAAGCGGGCCTGAAGCGCGTCGACAGCGCCCTCGAACGCGAGTTGCGCGTGACCGACGCGCTCGCCGACGCCACGAGCCGCTACCTGTACGAGGCGGGCGGCAAGCGGGTGCGTCCGATGCTGGCGCTGCTCACCGCGCAGCTGGGCGACGGCACCACCGAGGACGTGATCGACGGGGCGACGGCCCTGGAGATGACCCATCTCGGCTCGCTCTACCACGACGACGTGATGGATGCCGCAGACAAGCGCCGCGGGGTGCCCAGTGCTCACGCGGTGTGGGGCAACAGCGTCGCGATCCTCACCGGCGACCTGCTGTTCTCCCGTGCGAGCCAGATCATGGCGCGCCACGGCGACCGCGCCATCCACCTGCAGGCCGACACCTTCGAGCGTCTCGTCCTGGGGCAGATGCACGAGACCGTGGGGCCGAAGGAGGGCGACGACCCGGTCGAGTTCTACCTGCGGGTGCTCTCCGACAAGACCGGATCGCTCATCGCGGCGGCCGCGCAGGCGGGCGTGATCTTCTCCAACGGCCCGACCGAGTACGAACAGGCCATGATGACCTTCGGTGAGAAGGCGGGGGTGGCCTTCCAGCTGCTCGACGACGTCATCGACCTGTCGGCCGATCCCGATGAGACCGGCAAGGTGCCCGGCACCGACCTGCGTGCGGGTGTGCCCACGATGCCCTACCTCGTGCTCGGGCAGCGCAAAGACGCCGCCTCGGCCGACCTGCGCGCCCGCATCGACGACGGCGTCGCGCGGATCGCCGACGGTGCCGACCCCGTGATCCTCGACGAGCCGCTCGCACAGCTTCGCGAGCACGAGGCGACCGATGCGACGCTCGACCTCGCCCACGCGTGGTCGCAAGAGGCGATCGACGCCCTCGCGCCCGTGCCGGACGGACCCGTCCGAGAGGCATTGACACGGTTCGCCCAGGCCGTGGCAGACCGTTCCAGTTAGCGCCCCCCGCGTTCCGTCGCTGCGTTTCGACTCGCTTCGCTGGCTCGAGGACCGGTGGCGCGCAGCTCCTGAAAGGACCCCCACATGACCAAGCTCCGGCTGGCGATCGTCGGCGCAGGACCGGCGGGCATCTACGCCGCCGACATCCTGCTGAAGGCCGAGCGGAAGTTCGACGTGTCGATCGACCTGTTCGAGCAGCTTCCCGCGCCTTACGGGCTGGTGCGGTACGGGGTGGCGCCGGATCACCCGCGCATCAAGGGCATCATCACGGCGCTGCGCGAAGTGCTCGACCGCGGTGACATCCGCCTGTTCGGCAACGTGCGCTTCGGCGAGGACATCACCCTCGAAGATCTCAAGCATCACTACCACGCCGTGATCTTCGCGACCGGTGCCGTCCGCGACACCGACCTCGACATCCCGGGCATCGACGCGATCGGCTCGTACGGCGCCGCCGACTTCGTCAGCTGGTTCGACGGGCACCCGGACGTTCCGCGCGAGTGGCCCATGGAGGCGGCATCCGTCGCGGTGATCGGCAACGGCAACGTCGCCCTCGACATCTCGCGCATGCTGGCCAAGCACGCCGAGGATCTGCTCCCGACCGAGATCCCCGACAACGTGTATGAGATCCTCAAGGACTCGCCCGTCACCGACGTCCACGTGTTCGGTCGCCGCGGGCCCGCCCAGGTGAAGTTCACGCCGCTCGAGCTGCGCGAGCTCGGCGAGCTGCGCGATGTCGACATGGTCGTCTACGACGAGGACTTCGACTACGACGAGGCGTCCAAGGCCGCGATCGCCAGCAACAAGCAGGTCATGGTCATCGATCGTGTCCTGCAGGCATGGCGCAAGCGGCCGTCGGTGAACAACGCCGGTGGCGAGGCATCCCGCCGCCTCCACCTGCACTTCTACGCCAAGCCGCTCGAGGTCCTGAAGGACGACGAGGGCCGCGTCGCCGCGTTCCGGTACGAGCGCACGCGCCCCGACGGGGAGGGCGGCGTCGTGGGCACGGGCGAGATCCGCGAGGTGCCGATCCAGGCGATCTACCGCGCCGTGGGGTACTTCGGGTCGCCACTGCCCGGCGTTCCGTTCGACAAGCGTCACGGCGTGATCCCGAACCATGAGGGGCAGGTGCTCCGCAAGGACTCCAACGAGCGGGTGCCGGGCGTGTACGCGACGGGCTGGATCAAGCGCGGTCCGGTCGGACTCATCGGCCACACCAAGTCCGACGCGATGGAGACGATCCGCCACCTCATCAACGACCAGGGGTCGTGGTGGCAGCCGAGCGATCCGTCCGAGAACGCGATCCCCGAACTGCTGGCCTCGCGCGGTGTCGCCTGGACCGACCTCGAGGGCTGGCACCGGCTCGACGAGCACGAGGTCGCCCTCGGCGCCCCGCACGAGCGTGCCCGCATCAAGGTCGTCCCGCGCGACGAGATGGTGTCGATCTCCCGCGGCGAGTGAGCGCGCGCCCCTAGGCTGTGCCCATGGCCGGGCCGTCGCAGGAGTGGGTCCCCGATGTGCTCGGGAAGCCGTTCACCCGGTCGACCCTGCCCCTCGGCATCGAGGGGGAGGGGGGCCCGCTCGTCGCGACCGTGGTGCGCAGCATCCCGAATCCGCTCACCGCGCTCTTCGCGCCGCTGCGCGACGTCGACGTGCTGTACGTGCACGGCTGGTCGGACTACTTCTTCCAGACTGAGCTCGCACGGTTCTGGACCAGCCGGGGCGCACGGTTCTTCGCCCTCGATCTGCGCCGCTACGGGCGCAGCCTGCGTCCCGGACAGCAACCCGGGTACATCGACGCACTCGACGACTACGACGCCGACATCGAGGCGGCCCTGGCGGCCATGGGTCATGGTGAGGCGATGACGGATGCCCCGGCACGGCGTCGCCTCGTCCTCCTGGGCCACTCCACGGGCGGGCTGACGCTCACGCTGTGGGCGGCCCGCCACGCCGGCCGGGCGGCCGCGCTCGTGCTCAACAGCCCGTGGCTCGAACTGCAGCTGGGGGCGATCGGGCGTCAGGCGCTGGCACCGCTGGTGGACATCCGCGCGCGGCTGGACCCGCACGGTGTCCAGCCGGCGGTGGACTTCGGCTTCTACACGCGGGCGCAAGACGAGGTCGGCAGCCTTCCCGCCGGTCCCGAGCGCGCTACGTGGCGTCCTGACCGCGGATTCCCGACCGCTCCAGGCTGGCTTGCCGCGGTGCTCGACGGTCATCGCCGGATCGCCTCGGGCGTCGAGGTCGGCTGCCCGGCGCTGGTCATGCTCTCGACTCGATCGACGCCGCCGCTCACGTGGAAGGAGTCGATGACCTCGAGCGATTCGGTACTCGTCGTCGACGACATCGCACGCGCGGCGACCCGCATCGGCTCGCTGGTCACCGTGGCGCGCATCGACGGTGCGATCCACGACGTGTTCCTCTCGCGGCCCGAGCCTCGTGCCGCCGCATATCGGGCTCTGGACCGTTGGGTCGCCGGATACGTCGGTCACGCGCGATGACCAAATGTCCCCCGAAGAGGGGACAGAGATGGTTCTACCAATCAGGTTAGGCTGTACGCGAGGCGTCCCCAGCGTCTCATTGGGAACGAGCTACCCCAGGCTCTTCCCATCGTCGCCGAGAGCCGTTCGCCGGGGGGTGGACGAGCGAGAACCGGTGACGACAGGCCCCGGGTGTCCCCAGCACCCGGGGCCTTCGCTTTGCTTCGGGGCGGGCGAAGGATCGGATGCCTCGATCTGCGCCATGCGAGTCCCGGGGCGGCTCACGCGCGCTCGCGCCCGTCAACCGGCGTGAACGGCGGAGCGGAGGCGACTAGTTTCGAAGTGTCGGAGCGCGCACCCGTAGCGCGACGACGGGGAGAGGCGATGGCAGACGACGAGCCGGATCACAGCGCACCGCTGCTCGACGGCCGGTATCGGCTCGGCGAGTGCGTGGGCGAAGGCGGCATGGCCCGTGTGTACCGCAGCGAGGACGTCCTGCTCGGACGGACGGTCGCGATCAAGCTCATCCGGCCCGGCGTCGACAGCGCGACCTCCGACCGTGCCCGGAGCGAGATGACGCTGCTCGCCTCGCTCAACCACCCTTCGCTCGTGACGCTGTACGACGCCCGCCTCGAGCCGGGGCAGCCCGAGTATCTGGTGATGGAGTTCGTCGAGGGGCCCACTCTCGGTGCGCGGTTGGCGAGTGGCCCGCTGCCGCCCGAGATCGTGGCGCATCTTGCGGCCGAGCTGGCGGAGGCACTGCACGTCGTCCACAGCGCGGGCATCGTGCACCGCGACATCAAGCCCTCGAACGTGCTGCTGAGTCCACCGCAGCTTCCGGGCTCCCGCCCCCGCGCGAAGCTCGCCGACTTCGGCATCGCCCTGCTGCTGGACGGATCGCGCCTCACCTCCCCGGGCCTGGTCATCGGGACGGTCGCCTACCTCTCGCCGGAACAGCTCCGCGGTCGTGAGCCCGCGCCGCCGGGCGACATCTACTCGCTCGGACTGGTCCTGCTCGAAGCGCTCACGGGCGAACGGGACCACCCACAGGGTGGCGGCATGCCGGCAGCGCTGGCGCGACTGGAGAATCCGCCCGTGGTTCCCGCTTCACTTCCGTCCGGATGGGGGGAGCTGCTGACCAGGATGCTCCACAGCGAGCCGTCGCAGCGCCCGACGGCGGCGCAGGTCGCGGCCGCGGCCGCCAGGCTCGCGGGCAGCACCCCGCCCAGGGCGGCTGCCGTCGGCGGCGGACCGAAGCCGACCGCGACGACCGTTCCCGTCACGGCCGCGACGCTCATCGCCCCGGTCGCGGGAGTCGCCGCGGCGCCGGGGCCGGGCCCCAATGGCGCAGGCGCGGAACCGCCTCGTCCTCATCGGAGCCGCAGGCGCCTGCTCGTGGGCATCGGAGCGGCGCTCGCGGCCGCCGCTGTGGTGGTCGCCGCCATCCTCGGCATCGCGAACCTCGGCGGTCAGCAGCCGGAGCCCGTTCCCACCGCCCCGGCGAACGACGTGCCCGCCGACACCCCGACCCCCACGGACGACGGCAACGACGTCGTGGTCGACCCGGGCCTCACGGAGGAGGAGCGCAAGGAGCTCGAAGAGACCCGCAAGAAGGCCGAGGAAGAGGCGCGGAAGCAGGCCGAAGAGGATCGCAAGAAGGCCGAGGAAGAGCAGAAGAAGCTCGAGGAGGAGCAGAAGCGCCAGGACGACTCCGAGGACGGCCAGAACGGCGACGACTGAGTGTCCGGGACGTCACGCGATCTGGATGACGTGACGCTTGCGGCACTCCGATACGCTGGCGCCGCGTTCCTGTCGGATGAAGCGGAGGACGACATGTCAGAGACCGACGCCAACATGCCGATTCATGGGCGTGCGGCATTTCGCACCCACATCGATCCCTTCACTTTCCCCGAGGCATCGATGCCGCCCGATGAGGTGTACGAACTGCTCCACACCGGACTGATGCTCGACGGCCGGGAGACCCTCAATCTCGCCTCTTTTGTCACCACCTGGATGGAACCGCAAGCCGAGCAGCTGATCCACGACTCGATCCGCAAGAACCACATCGATCACGAAGAGTATCCGGCGGCGTCGCTCATGGAGGAAGCCTGCGTGCACATGCTCGGCGACCTCTTCAATGCCCCGGATGCGGCCGAGGTCGTCGGGGTCGCGACGATCGGGTCGTCGGAGGCGATCATGCTGGGGCTGCTGGCCCACAAGCGCGCGTGGCGGGATCGCCGCCAGGCGGCCGGCCTCAGCGTCGACCGGCCGAACGTGGTGTTCGGCGCCGAGACGCATGTCGTGTGGGACAAGTTCGCGAACTACTTCGACGTCGAGATGCGCAAGATCCCTATGAAGCCCGACCGCTACGTGATCAACGCCGACGAGGTCGAAGAGCAGATCGACGAGAACACCATCGCGGTGGGCGTCGTCCTCGGGACCACGCACATCGGGGAAGCGGACCCGATCGCCGAGATCAACGACCGCCTCGTCAAGATCAAGGCGGAGCGGGGATGGGACATCCCGATCCATGTCGACGGAGCCAGCGGTGGCTTCATCGCACCGTTCGCCCATCCTGACTTCCTCTTCGACTTCCGGCTGGAGCAGGTCGCCTCGATCAACGCATCGGGACACAAGTACGGCCTCGTCTACCCCGGTGTCGGCTGGCTCGTGTTCCGCGACCGCACGAAGCTTCCCGAGGACCTCGTCTTCAGCGTCAACTACCTCGGTGGGGCGCAGCCGACGTTCACGTTCAATTTCTCGCGCGGCTCGGCGATGGTGCAGGCGCAGCTCTACAACTTCCTGCGCCTGGGCAAGCAGGGATACGCAGCGATCGTCCGCAACATGCTCGACAACGCACGCCACATCAACGACGAACTCGAGAAGAGCGGCCGCTTCGAGATCCTCAACCCCGGGCTGTCCGAGCCAGTCGTGACATTCCGTCTCAAGGGGGAGCCCGGTTTCGACGTGTACCACCTTTCAGCGCGGCTGCGCGAGCACGGGTGGATCGTCCCGGCCTACAGCCTGCCTCCGAATGCCGAGGAGGTTCATCTCCTCCGGATCGTGGTGCGCCTGGATCTGAGCAGGCAGATGATCGACGTGCTGATGCGGGACATCGAGGACGCGTGTGCGCATCTCGCGGAGGAGAAGCCCGGACAGCGGAAGGGGTCGGTGCCCGACCTCTGGACGGCGCCCGCGCTGCTCGCTGCGCATCAGAAGAACCGCACCGGTCAGCGACGGACGTGATATGCCCCCACTCGCGTCACTGAGCGAGCGCGACTCGGCGTGACGGTGCCTGCGGGGTGGCAGGTGCGCGAGGTGCGAGGACCGGTCATGTTCGTCACGCGCGCCCAGGTGGTGCGGCCGCTTCTTCACGAGCGCCGCGCTTCTGCGGTTTCGCGAATGCGTCGCCGCCCCGGACTCGATTGATCCCGTCGCTGCCCGCAGGCATGGCATTCGAAGCCTCGCCGGCTGGCGACCGCACAGCCTGGGATCGTGGTCGACCGCCGTGCAGCTGGCCGGGACGGCCCTCTTCAACGTCAGCACCTTCGCGGCTACCCGGGAGAGCCTCGCCCTCGACCAGGAGAAGCATCTGATCTGGGCGCCCGACCTCTGGGGATCGGTGTGCTTCCTCGTCGCCAGCGCGCTGGCTTGTAAGTCCGTGCATCTGGGGACGGGTGCGGGGAAGCTCGGGCGAGCGCTGAGCCCAGACGGCGCGAAACTTGCCGCCCTTCGGCGTTGACTGCGTCTGCGGGCGGTGGTAGCGTGACGCAACGATACGTCAACGATGACTCGGATCGCTCGGGTCGACCGGCATTGTGGCCGTTAGGGAGAGTGCGCATGGGTTCGCCGAAGTCGCGGAGGGTGCTACTTCGTTCGTCTTGGCAGGATGTCAACATCGGCGATGTCGCTCACTCACCCGGAGCGATGGCGGCATTGCTCGATTTGGATCCGGATGCCGAGATCACTTTGTGGCCGGTTGCACTCGGCGAGAGAGAGGAAGCGCTGGTGCGCCGCGCGTTCCCTCACGTAGCGATTGTTCGTGGCGAGTGCACGAGCAGCGGTGAGCTTACGACGTCTGAGCTCCGAAGGGCGTGGAACTCCGCAGACGTGCTTGTGCACGGTTCTGCTGCCGATGTGGAGAATCGCCAAGCCGAGTTCGCGCATTGGTCGCGCAACTCAGGAAGGCCGCACGGATACGCCGGCGTGACCGTCGACCCCGTCTGTCCTCCAACCTGGGGCACGCTGACAGAACTGCAGGCGATGACCGAGCACCTTCCCGAAGGCTTCCTCGACGACGAGGGGCGGGAGCCTCTCGACTCCGCCGAGTTCATCTTCACGAGAGATTCGATCTCACTGGCCTACCTGCGCGGTCAGCGGGTTCGGGCTCAGACGCTGGAGTTCGGCCCCGACTGCACCTTCGCCTATGACTATGCCGATCGCAGCACTATCGACGTCTTCCGCGAAGAGCTGGGTCTGGGTGATGACGACTTCGCATGCTTCGTGCCGAGGCTGCGATACGCGCCGTACGCTCAGATGCGCGGCGAGCCGGCCACGCCGGAGAGCCTGCGGAGGGATGCGATCAACGGGGCGACATCTCAGGCCGACTTGGGTGCCCTCGTTGCGGCGATCGTGGCATGGGTTCGTCGCACCGACTCGATGGCCGTTGTCGTTCCAGAGATGTCCTACGTACCCGCCTATTCACGCAATCATCTCCTTCCCCTGCTGCCCGCGGATGTCGCACCTCGCGTGAGAGTCCTGGACCGATTCTGGTCACTGGCCGAGGCGAGCGCCGTCTATTCCATCAGTCGCGCCGTGATCAGCATGGAATGCCATTCGCCGATCATCGCGTCGGCACACGCGGTACCGACCGTGTACCTGCGCCAGCCGACTGAAACGGTGAAGGGGCGCATGTATGACGACCTTGGCGGCGCGGACATGCTCATCGAAGTAGGTCCCGGTGCCGAGGTGGCGGCGGAAGAGACCATCGTCAGCATCATTGACGACCCGCAGCGGTGGAGTGACACCTCCGCGAGGGTGAATGCCGTTGCTCGCAGTCGGCTTCGGCAGATGGCCAAGACAATCCTGTCCGGCGAACCGGCCTCATCCTTTGAGCCGGCACTCGTCGGCCAACTAACTGGAGGAACACGATGAGAAATCCATTGAGGCCGCGCGGGACACAGCGTCTCGGCCGCGGCATGACAGTTGTCGCGGCAAGTTCAGCAGTGCTGCTGACCCTCGCAGCGTGCGGTCAGGCGGACAACCAGGCCCAGGGCGAAGAGACGGCCGCGTCGGGACCCGTCGAAATCCGCGTTGCATGGTGGGGTGCGGAGGGGCGCCATGAGCAGACTCAAGCTGCTCTCAAAGTGTGTGAAGAGGCCCTCGGCAATGTCACCACTTCGGCGGAGTTCACGAGCCAGGGCTATGACGACCGCCTCGCCACCCAGTTCGCCGCCGGCGATGCGCCCGACATCATTCAAGTGACCAGTGGACACGTCACTTCATACGGCCAGCGCGGTGGACTGGTGGACATCGCCACCGTAGAGGAGCACATCGACACCTCGGCCATCGCACCTGGCGTGCTGAACCAGGACGCGGTCGATGGAAAGAACTACGCGGTTCCGATCACGGTCAACGCCTCTGGAATCATGCTCAATGTCACGCTCATGGAGCAGTACGGCCTCGAGCGTCCGGATGATGAGAACTGGACATGGGACGACTTGTTCGACTACGCCAGCAGCGTCTACGAAGCATCCGATGGTGCGATCTGGGGGATCCAGCAGCCGAGCGAGGACATCCGCCTGCTGGGCATCTGGGCACGGCAGCTCGGGCACTCGGACGGCCTTTTCAGCGAGAACGGAGTGGGAGTCGATACCGAAGTCATCTCCTCGTTCCTGGAGTACGGCTATGACCTGCAGAACACCGAGGGATCTGCGCCTGCGTCCGTATCGATCGAGCACCAGGGTGGAGGAGTCGAGCAGACCATGATCGGTACCGGCAAGACGTTGATGGCAGTGCGGCCGATCAACGAGATCACCGCTCTCGCCGCCACTGGCTCAGAATTCGAGTTGCTGCAGTTGCCGGTCCACGAAGAGGGCGAGACGGGCCAGACCTTCCGTTCGATGAGCTGGGCCATCACCTCCGATTCTCAGCATCCGGTGGAGGCGGCGCGCTTGCTGAATTGCCTTCAAAGCAACCTGGATGCGGCTGACATCTTGCAGGCTGAGCGTGGCCTTCCGGCGAACCAGGAGGTCGTGGAGCACATCAGGCCCACCCTCTCTCCCGAGCAGCAGATGATGGCCGACTTCGTGGCCATCGTCGAGGAGAACGCACCTGAGGCTGCGCCGATGGCACCCCCGCCCGGCGCCGACACGGCGGAGCAAATGCTACGGCGCTACGCCGAGGACATGCTCTTCGATCGGATCTCACCTGCCGAGGCCGCCGAGCAGTTCACGGCCGAGCTTGACCAGAGCGTCTCCGACGCGAGTTGACGCATGCGATCCCGTGATTCATCCGGTGCGGCAATCCGGGGCGCAAGTACCACAGCGATGTTCGAGGCCACAAGGAAGGAGGTGCGCCATGGCAGTCGCACGTGAGTTCTCTCAGCTCCGCAAGGCAGCCACGACGGGTGCCAAGGCACGTCCGGCGCGAGGAGACGGCAAGGCGGCGGCCGTGTTCCTCTTGCCATGGTTCATCGGTCTGGCCTTGATCGTGGTCGGCCCGTTGCTGGCATCGCTGTACCTGTCCTTTACGAACTACGACTTGTTCCGGGATCCGGAATTCATCGGGTTGGAGAACTACACGCGTCTGTTCCAGGATCCGCGGCTGGCACAGTCGCTTCAGGTCACCTTCACCTACGTGTTCGTCTCGGTACCGTTGCAACTCGCAGCTGCGCTCGGCCTCGCGATGGTGCTGGACAAAGGCGTGCGCGGCCTGCCGTTCTATCGTTCAGTTTTCTACTTGCCGTCGCTGCTCGGCGCCTCGGTGGCGATTGCCATCCTGTGGCGGCAGCTGTTCGGCACCGACGGCGTGCTCAATCAAGCCATCGAGTGGTTCAACGGCATCCAGCCGCTGATACAGATCGGCACGCACGGCTGGGTGTCCGACCCCCAGTATGCGCTTGGCACGCTGATGGTCTTGAACGTCTGGACGTTCGGCTCGCCGATGGTGATCTTCCTCGCTGGACTTCGCCAGATTCCGGAGATGTACTACGAGGCGGCAAGCCTTGACGGTGCGTCGAAGTTCCGTCAGTTCACCAACATCACCTTCCCGATGCTGACTCCGGTTGTCTTCTTCAACCTCGTTCTTCAGACCATCAATGCGTTCCAGTCGTTCACCCAGGCGTTCATCGTCTCTGGGGGAACTGGCGGACCGGTTGATTCGACCCTGTTCTACACGCTGTATCTGTACCTCCAGGGTTTCGCCAACTTCAACATGGGCTATGCCTCGGCGATGGCGTGGCTCTTGGTTCTCATCATCGGAGCCATGACTGCACTCAACTTCTTCGCCTCAAAGTATTGGGTCTTCCACGATGACTGAACTCATGTCGCCCGCATCCGTGACCGATTCCCCCGCAATCGTGAGTCCTTCCGCGAGTCGGTCGCGCCGTCGCCGTGCTCGGCTGCCGTGGGTACGGTTGCGGATGCTGACAAAGCACGCCGTCCTCATCGCGGTTGGCCTCTTGATGATCTACCCGCTGCTTTGGATGCTGGCCTCATCGTTCAAGCCCGACGCACTCATCTTCAGCGAGCCCGGCCTGATTCCCACCGATTTCACGACGGACAACTACACCCAGGGTTGGAACGCCCTGAGCCACCCGTTCAGCCACTATCTGATCAATTCCTTCCTAGTTGTGGCTGGCTCGATCGTGGGCAACCTGGTGTCCTGCTCGTTGGCGGCCTATGCCTTCGCCAGGCTGAATTTCCGGCTCCGGCGGCTGTGGTTCGCGATGATGCTGATCTCGATCATGCTGCCCATCCACGTGATCATCGTCCCTCAGTACGTGCTTTTCTCTCAGATCGGATGGCTCAACACCTTCCTGCCGCTCATCGTTCCGAAGCTGCTGGCTACCGACTCCTTCTTCATCTTCCTCATGGTCCAGTTCTTTCGTGGCGTCCCTAGGGAACTGGACGAGGCTGCCCGCATAGATGGCGCCGGCCATGCGCGCATCTTCGCCGGAATCATGCTTCCTCTGGCAGCCCCTGCGCTCGCGACGACGGCGATCTTCACGTTCATCTGGACGTGGAACGACTTCTTCTCGCAGCTGATCTTCCTCACCGACCCGGATCTCTACACCGTCCCCGTCGCGCTGCGAGCCTTCCTCGACTCAACAGGCGAGTCCTCGTGGGGAGCGATGTTCGCGATGTCGATCGTCTCGCTCATCCCTCTCTTCGTGATGTTCCTCCTGGGCCAGCGCTTCCTCGTCCGCGGGATCGCCACCACCGGTCTGAAGTAGCCCGTCCTTGCGACAGGTGCCTTCCCATCGCCGCTAGAGTGAGCCAGATGGCGACGCAGAAGGACATTGCCCGTCTAGCCGGGGTTTCTGTATCCACGGTCTCTGCGGTGATCAACGGCACCACTCACACCCGAATGAGTGCCGACACTCGTGCCCGCGTTGAAGCGGCGATAGCCGAGTTGGCATATGTACCCAACGATGCCGCCCGCGCGTTGCGTCGTCGGCACGCCGGGACGATCGCCGTCGTCGTGGAGAACCTCGAGAATCCGGTGTACAAGGAATTGCTGGAGGGGATCTACGAGGCCGCCGAGGAACGTGGATGGGCCATCATGCTGGGCGACACGATGTGGATGAACTCCGGCAGCCACTTCCTCGCGCGGTTGCTGGGTCAGGGCTCCGTCGATGCGATCGTGCTGCGGACAGGCGAATTGCTCGATGAGGAGGTGATGGGTGCGCTCCGTTCACACCCGACACCGGTCGTGCTCGTGGAGTATCAATCCAGTCACAACGGCGCCTGGGTCTCGGCGGACGAGACAGCGGCCGGACGGATGGCGACCGAGCACCTCATCGAAGCCGGACACACGAACATCGCGTTCGTCGGGGGTCAGGAGATCCATCCCGTGAACCCACGCCACGCTGGGTATGTCAGCGCTTTGACGCGAGCGCGGCTGGTTCCTCGTCCCCCCCTGTTCACCGGCTACGGCGCTCAGGCCGGAGCTGCGGGCCTGGCGACGCTTGAATCCGGCCTTGGAATGCCGACGGCCGTGGTGGTGAACAACGTCGTCTCGGCGCTGGGACTGCTGGCAGCAGCAGTCGATGCAGGAATCGAGGTTCCCCGGGAACTCTCGGTGGTCGGAATTCACGACGCTGAGATCGCCGAGCTGGTTCGCCCGCGGCTCACGACCGTGCACCTGCCCATGCGAGAGTTGGGGATTCGGGCAGTGAAGCACGTGTCGGCGCTGCTTTCGGGAGAGGCGCCACAAGGTGGAGTCATCTCCGAACCGCCACCGTACGTCATTCCGCGCGAGAGTGTGCAACCTCCAATTCGGTGACGGCTCCCTGCGCTCGTTGACCAGTACGACGGGGCACTCCTTCAGGGCATAGCGGATCGGTTCATCCCTTGACGGGGATTGCGCTCTCTGCTTGCATTGACGCAACGATACGTCAGCAACGAACAATGCGTCGTGGCTTCACCCTTCCCCCGGTCCGAATCGCGGGGACGAGAGGACCTTCATGTCCAGCGAAATGACCTCGACCACGTTGGAGCCGCACGTCGCCGACGCCGTGGCGGATGCGATCGCGGTGGTCCGCCGCAACATCGATCGCTTCGGTGATGCGTACGTCGACGACACGACGCAGTGGGACCGCTACGCGCTGCGTCCGGCGGACGGGCCGTTCGCCGAGGGGCGGAACCACGGGTGGACGACGAGCTTCGTGCCCGGGATGCAGTGGCTCGCCTACGACCTGACGGGCGACGAGGTGTTTCGCGATCAGGCGCTGCGCCACGCGGCCGACTTCGAGCGCCGTCTGCGCGCCGACGAGGATCTCGACACGCACGACCTCGGGTTCCTGTACACGCTGGCGGCGGTCGTGCCGTGGCGCCGGACGACAGACGAGCGGTGGCACGCGGCCGGGATCGGCGCCGCCGAGCGGCTCATGACGCGCTTCCTCGAGCCTGCCGGCATCATCCAGGCCTGGGGGGATCTGACGGATCCGGAGCAGCGCGGCCGCACCATTATCGACAGTTTGATGAACATGCCGCTGCTGACGTGGGCGGGCGAACAGACGGGTAGTCCGCGCTTCGCCGACGCGGTCCGCCGGCACACCGCCCAGCTCCGCACGCATATGCTGCGCGATGACAACTCGACCTTCCACACCTTCTATTGGGACGTCGAGACGGGCGAGCCGCTGCGCGGTGCGACCGAGCAGGGGCTATCCGACGACTCGTGCTGGGCACGCGGAGAGGCGTGGGGCGTCCTCGGCTTGGCACTGAACTATGGCGCCACCGGCGACGAAACGCTGCTCGATGCCGCTTGGCGCTGCGCCGACTATTTCCTGCGCCACCTGCCCGCCGACCTCATTCCTTACTGGGACCTCGTGTACTCCGACGGCAGTGACGCTCCCCGAGACAGCTCGGCCGCCGCGATCGCGGCGTGCGGTCTGTACGAGCTCGCCACGTGTGATCCGGATCGCGCCCGCGCTGCGCGGGCGCGCAGGGAGGGCGACGCGCTGCTGGATGCACTGATCGCCCGAGCGCGTCCCGCGAGCCCAGAGGCCTCGGACGCGCTGCTGCTGCATGGCGTGTACAACCTGCCAAAGGGCATAGGCGTCGACGAGGGGACGCTCTGGGGCGACTACTTCTACTTTGAGGCGCTCATGCGCCGCACCCGTCCCGACTGGGAGAGGTACTGGTGAAGTCTTGACGTGACGATACGTCAAGACATACGCTGACTCAGCAGCTGAGGCGCCGGCGCATGTGCCTGGGCCCCGGGGCCGCCGATTGACAGAGGAGTCACGGAGATGCAACGATCCCTTTCCCGCCGACGGAACCGCGGCCTTCGTGCCCAGACCCTCGTCGTTGCCGCAGTCACAATCGCGCTGGCGCTGACCGGTGTGTCGTCGGTACCCGCCGCCGCGTCGGGCGCGTCGGACCTCGGTCAGCTTCTGGACCTGACGCGTCCGGAGCTCGCCGGCGTGGCGGCGGAGTTGACGGCCGGCGACGATGCGGGCGCCGCCGATGCGCTGAAGGAGTATTACGCGACCCGGACGGGCGTCGACTTCCCCGCTCCGGGCGGGAGCGGCGGCGATGCCACCGCCGACGAGCTCGTCGCGGGCGTCTTCCGGTTCGGCGACGAGACTCGCAACTTCTATAACGCAACCGAGCAGAAGATCGACGTCGACTGGGGGGACGCGTGGGGTGGGACGGACGCGGCACCCGGCGGCGCGCAGACATGGATGACCGACTTCGTGTTCATGCCAACGCTTGTGAGCGCGTACCTGGAGGAGAGTGACCCCGACAAGCGTGCGGCTTACGCGGCGGCGTGGATGGACATCTCGCTGGACTTCGTCGCGGACAACGCGAGCTGGCCCCAGAACCGCAATCTGTCGGCCGCCAAGCGGCTCGCCCAGTTGGTTGGCTCGTTCTCCGTCTTCCGGGCCGAGCCGAGCATCGACGCGACCGACCTCGTGGCCTATCTCTCGGCGGTGCATTCGACGAGCGACTTCCTCGCATCCGTGTTGCAGACGCACGTCGGCAACAACTGGTACGTGTCGATGGCGCGGTCGATGTACGCCGCCGGGGTGTACCTACCCGAGTTCAAGAATGCCCTCGGCTGGGAGACGTTCGCGGTCAGGGCCGTCGAGCGGTTCCTGCGCACTTACCTCCAGGGCGACGGGGTATACCGCGAGCCGACCTTCAACTATCAGGCCTACGTGGCGGACCTCATCAACAACATGATCACCATCGCGGACGTCAACGGGCGGGAGCTGCCCCGGGCGCTGGTCCAGGCCGCGGACTGGATCGCGGACGTGCTGTTCGCTACCCGACAGCCGGACCTCGAGGCCGCCCTGATCGGCGACACCCCGAACGTCGACGCCGGTGCACGCGCCATCCGGGCGACCGGCGTGCGCAACGCCTGGTCCGACTTCACGTGGGTCGGCTCCGGCCGGACCCACGGGACCACCCCGACTCTTGGGTCCACGCTCTATCCGATCAGCTTCGCGGTGCAGCGCTCCGGGTGGGATGCAGAGGCCCGCTATCTGCTGATCAACAACCACAACAGCAGCTACACGGCCTCGCACCGGCATCCGGACGACCTCAGCCTCGTCATGGCGGCGTACGGGCGTCCGCTGATTGTCGACCCAGGCGTGGGGGATTACAGCGCCACCCCGACGAACGACTGGATGCGCCGCACGACCGAGGCTCACAACACGATCGAGGTCGACCGGAAGCCGCAGGCCGCGGGGGTCACACGTGCGATGTCGCTCTGGCGGTCGAACGCCGGCCTCGACGTTTACCGCGGCCAGGCGATGGGGTACCAGCCGGTCGCGCACGATCGGGTCGTGTACTTCGTCAAGCCTGGGTTCTGGGTGGTCTCCGATGACCTCACCGGCGACACTGCGGCGCACGACTACCGGCAACTCTGGCACTTCCCGGGCGACCCCGTCCTCGTCGACGCGGCCACGAAGGTCGCCACCGTCGGGTTCGACAGCGTACCCGGTGCCAGTCCGGTCTCGGGCGTGCAGATCGCCCCTGTACCCGCGTCCGGCGTCGACGTCTCGCCGAGCGTGCACGAGAACGGCGCTGTGCGCGTGGGCGAGAACATCCTGACAGACGTCGAGTATCTGTCGTACGACTGGTCCGCCACCGGCTCCACCGGTCTGGACACCGTCCTGTTCCCGGGACCGGCGGGCGCAGCCCCGTCGATGACGGCGACGCGCATTGCTCTGCCCGGCGTGGAGCACTCCGTGGCGACCGCGCTCGAGATCGCGCTGCCGACCGGTACCGGCCGGTTCTACCTCTCGCGCGAGCAGACGCCGTCGTTCCGGGCATTCGGAGCTGCCACGACCGACGCCGAGACCGCGTACCTCGAGCGTGCCGAAGACGGCGCGCTCACGCGGTATGCGCTCACCCGCGGGACGTCATTGTTCGATGACGGGGACCTCGTCGTCGAGGCGACCGGGGTCGTGTCCGACGTCAGCGTGGAGCTTCACGGCGGGACTGCCAGGGTGTCTGTCGGCGACCCGTTCACCGGGACCCTGACGTTCGCGGCGCCGGCCGCGGACCTGGTGACCGTGAACAACACTCCGACCGCATTCACCCGCGCGGGCGATCTCGTCACGGTGACGTTCGAGCCGACGTTCGCCACGACCGCGGTGCTCGATGAGGACTTCGACGACGCGACCCTGGACCGCGCGGTCTACGGCTTCGAGAACGGACTCGATGGCTGGGTGCCGCTGCACGGCACGTGGGAGCGCGGCGGAGAGCCATCGAGTGGTCACCTCGCACAGACCGCGACTGCCGACACCGAGGCGCTTGCGGTGCAGCAGGACGTCCCGAACGACGTGAATATGTCGGCCGACATCGTGCCGGGGCCGGCTGGCCAGTCCGCCGGTCGAACCGGCCTGGCGTTCCGCTACCAGTCGCCGCTCAACCACTACCGTGCTGACGTCGTGCCGACGGCGACCGGTTCGAAGCTGCGGCTCGTCAAGGTCTACAACGGGGCGACGACCCTGCTCAAGGAGGCCGACCTGCCGCTCGCTCCGGGTGGAGCATACACACTGGCGGTGTCCGCCGTCGGGCGGCACGTGTCGGCCGCCGTCGGTGACGTGTCAGTGTCGGTGAACGACACTCAGCTCCCCAACGGCGGAGCCGCACTCGCGACGAACGGGCGGGCCGCGACCTTCGACAACGTCTCGATCTCGGAGGCGCTCGACCAGTCGAACTGGCGGGGGATCGGAGGCGCTGTGTCCGTCGGCAACGGGCAGCTCACCCTGTCGCCGGTCGACGGCCGGGCACACGTCCTCGCCGCGTCGACGCTGCCGGAGCGGTTCTCGGAGGCGTGCGACTTCGTCGTCGAGACCGAGCTCACGCTCGCCGGCGTCGGCACCGCGGGCGTCTCGCTGCGCGACACCACGGACGCGTACGGGTACCGCATCCACGTCGGTCGGACGAGTCAGGGAACCCAATACGCGAGCATCATCCGGGAGGCGCACCGATCGGGACCGATCACCGTGGCAACCGCCTCGCTCAGCGACCGACTAACGGGGCCGGTCCGGCTGGGCGCGGCGGTCCATGGGGACCGTCTCACAGTGACGTTGAACGGCGAACAGATCATGGAGGGGCGGGATACCGTCGTCCGCAGCGGCGGCGTCGGACTCTATGCCTCGACGGAGGCGGAGTTCGAGAAACTCACGGTCGCGCGGTCGTGCGGCAGTGACCTCCACGACGCCGTGCCGGCGCCGCCGCACTGGGACTCTGCGACCGGGTACCGGGAGGGCGACTTGGTCTCCCAGGCGGGTTCGACGTGGTTCGCGTCCTGGCGGACGAAAAGCCAGGAACCGGGCGACCCGTACGGCCCGTGGCAGGAGATCGTGATCTCGGCGGACGGCACAGACGTGTGGCGGCCCTCCAGAATCTTCGTCGCCGGTGATGTCGCGGAGTACCAGGGTCACCGCTACGAGGCGGCATGGTGGACGAGGAATCAGGCGCCGGGTGATCCCCACGGGCCGTGGGAGCTGATCGAGTGACCAGCTGGACGAGCTGACACCACGAGCGCTCGCCGATGACCTGGATTTCATCGGGGGAGTCCGTAGTTCTGCGGACTTCCCTGCGGACTGAAACGAAAAACCCCGGGTTAGGGGTTCGCGTTACCGGTAGTTGATGAACTGCAGGTCGACGTCGAGGTCGGCGGCCTTCAGCAGCCGCTGGACCTCTTGAAGGTCGTCGCGGGACTTCGACTGCACGCGCAGCTCGTCGCCCTGGATCTGCGACTTCACCGACTTGGGGCCTTCGTCGCGGATGAGCTTGCTGATCTTCTTCGCGTTCTCGGACGAGATGCCGTCCTTGAGCGTCGAGGTGATGCGGTACTCCTTGCCGCTGGCGACGGGGTCGCCCGACTCGAGGCTCTTGAGCGAGATGCCGCGCTTGATGAGCTTGCTCTGGAAGACGTCGAGGACGGCCTTCGCGCGCTCTTCGGAGTTGGCCTTGATCAGGATCGCCTCGCCGCTCCACTCGATCGACGAGTCGGTGCCCTTGAAGTCGTAGCGCTGCTCGACCTCCTTGCGGGCCTGGTTGAGCGCGTTGTCGGCCTCCTGGTGGTCGACCTTGCTGACGATGTCGAAGGAGGAATCTGCCATGCGCGGCAGTCTATCCGCGTGCGTCCGCCGACGTGGCGGAGGCGGATGCCGCGGCATCCGGTGTTCGCGTCTCCTCCGCGTGCAAGCGATTCCAGAAACCGCCTGACTATCACGGCCGGATATCGATCGTCGGCACATGTTGCCAGATTTCACGCGGTGAGTCAGAATGTAAGCGCTTGCAATCGCAGGTGAGAGTCAGCCCGCATCGTCGCGAAACCGGCGGCGCGGCCGGACTCACTCAGCACTCCAGAGAGGCACACCACCGATGAAGGTGAACAACAAGGGCTGGCTCGCGCTCGGCGGCCTCGCCGTCGCGTCGATCGTGCTCGCCGGCTGCGCCGGTGGCAGCACCCCCGAAGGCGAAGAGAACGAAGCCGGCGCCGCGCTGACCGTCTGGGTCGACGCCGAGCGTCTGGACGCGCTCGAGGGCGCAGCAGACGAGTACTCCGAGAAGACCGGTGTCGAGGTCGAGCTCGTGGGCAAGGACAACAACACGATCAAGGACGACTTCATCCAGCAGGCGCCCACCGGGCGCGGACCGGACGTCGTCATGGGCGCGCACGACTGGCTCGGCGAGCTGTCGACCAACGGTGTCGTGGCCCCGATCGAGCTCGGCGACAGCGCGGGCGACTACCTGCCCGTCGCGCTGCAAGCGTCCACCTACGAGGGCACGACCTACATGCTCCCGTACGCCGTCGAGAACATCGCGGTGCTGCGCAACGCCGACCTCATCCCCGACGCCGCCTCGAGCTTCGACGACATGATCGCCAAGGGCCAGGCCGCCGGACTGGCGACGCCGTTCGTCGTCGAGCAGGGTGCCGAGGGCAACCCCTACCACCTGTACCCGTTCCAGACCGCGTTCGGCGCCCCCGTCTTCGGGACGGACGCCGAGGGCAACTACGACCCGGCCGACCTCCAGCTCGGCAGCCCGGGTGGCTTCGAGTTCGCGAACTGGCTCGGCGCGCAGGGCGCCGCGGGGGCCCTCAACACCGACGTCGACGGCCAGATCGCCAAGGACAAGTTCCTCGCGGGTGAAGCAGCCTTCTGGCTGACCGGCCCCTGGAACGTGGGCGCTGCGGTCGACGGCGGCATCAACGTCGCGATCGACCCTGTCCCGAGCCCGACCGGGTCGCCCGCCTCGCCGTTCGCCGGTGTCAAGGGCTTCTTCGTCAGCTCGGAGTCCGAGAACAAGGTCGCCGCGAACGACTTCCTCGTCAACTACCTCGGCACCGAGGACGTCCAGCTCGCGCTGTTCGAGGCCGGGAACGTGCTCCCCGCCCTCACCGCTGCCGCCGACACCGCAGCTGCCGACCCGATCATCGCCGGTTTCCAGACCGTCGGTGCAGAGGCCGTCCCGATGCCGGCCATCCCGCAGATGGGCTCGGTGTGGCAGTTCTGGGGTGTCGCTGAGGCCGCCATCATCAACGGCACCGACCCGGCGTCGACGTGGCAGAAGCTCGTCGACGACGTGACCGCCGCCATCCAGTAACACCCAGCGGTCTGCGACCGCGAACCGAGACCGGGACGGATGCCGTGGCATCCGTCCCGGTCCCGACGATGAGGACGACCCATGACCGACACCCTTCCGACCGCCACGGATGAGACGGCGCCGCCGCAGACGCCGCGTCAGCGCAGTGCGGCCCGCATGGCCGACGCCGCCGCAGGTCCGGTGCGCTGGCTGATCCTGAAGATCACGCTCCTCGCCATCGTCGACGCCGTGGCGCTGTACGCCGTCTTCGTGCTGTTCCTGCACAGCGAGTGGCTCGTCCTCGCACTCGTGACGGCTGTGACGATCCTCGTCAACTGGATCTACTTCTCGCGCCGCCACATTCCGGCGAAGTACCTCACGCCCGGCATCATCCTGCTGGTCGTCTTCCAGATCTTCACTCTCGCGTACACCGCGTACATCGGCTTCACCAACTACGGCACCGGGCACAACGGCTCGAAGGAGCAGGCGGTGTCGTCGCTCATGCGCTCGTCGCTCGTCCGGGTCGAGGACTCGCCGACGTACGACGTGACGGTCGTGGAGCGCTTCGGCGAACTCGGCCTGCTCGTGACCGATCCCACCGACGAAGACGTCTCGGTCGGCACCACGGCGCAGCCCCTCGAATCCGTGGACGACCCCACGATGGAGGGCGGCAAGGCGGTCGCCGCCGAGGGCTGGACCTCGCTCACCTTCGCCGACGTCCTCGAACGCAGCGGCGACCTCGAATCGCTCGCCGTCCCCTTCAGCGACGACCCCAACGACGGGGCGATCCGCACGCAGGACGGCCAGAAGGGCTACCTGTACGTCTCGACGCTCGAGTACGATCCCGTCGCCGGCACGATGACCGACACCGAGACGGGCACGGTCTACACCGACACCGGCGAGGGGGCGTTCACTTCCGACACCGGCGAGCAGCTGCTCCCGGGCTGGCAGGTGATGGTCGGCTTCGACAACTTCATCAAGGCCGTCACGGATGCCTCCATCCGAGGTCCGCTGCTCGCCGTCACCGCCTGGACCTTCGTGTTCGCGGCGCTGTCGGTGGCGACGACATTCTTCCTCGGGCTGCTGCTGGCTCTGGTGTTCCAGAACAAGCGCATGCGGTTCAAGAACGGGTACCGGATCATGCTGATCCTGCCGTACGCGTTCCCGGCGTTCCTGTCGGCGCTTGTCTGGGCCGGCATGATGAACGAGAGCTTCGGCTTCATCAACCAGGTGCTCCTGGGCGGCGCATCCATTCCGTGGCTCACCGACCCCTGGCTCGCGAAGGCCTCGGTGCTGCTGGTCAACCTGTGGCTCGGCTTCCCTTACATGTTCCTGGTGTGCATGGGGGCGCTGCAGGGCATCCCCGAGGACGTCAACGAGGCCGCCGTCGTGGACGGCGCCAATCCGTGGCAGATCTTCCGTCGCATCAAGCTGCCGTTGCTGCTGGTGACGGTCACGCCGCTGCTGATCGCGTCGTTCGCGTTCAACTTCAACAACTTCAACCTGATCTACATGCTCACCAACGGCGGACCGCGGTTCTCGGACGTGTCGATCCCCGTCGGGCACACCGACATCCTGATCTCGATGGTCTACAAGGTGGCCTTCACCGGCCAGAACCGCGACTACGGGCTGGCGTCCGCGTTCACCATCCTGATCTTCATCGTGGTCGCCGCGATCGCGATCATCAGTTTCCGAAAGACCAAGGCCCTCGAGGAGCTGAACTGACATGACCGACACCAGTGTGATCCGGGACCGTGTCGCCGCCCCTTCCGAGCAGCACGAAGCCGAGCCCGCGCGCCGCCGCTCGTTCGGCCGCTGGTTCGGCGACACCGGCTGGCGGCATGTCGTCGCCATCGTCGTGTCGGTGTTCGCGGTCTTCCCGCTGCTGTACGTGCTGTCGGCCTCCCTCAACCCCCGCGGCACCCTGACCGGCACAAACCAGCTGTTCGCGCAGATCGGCATCGACAGCTACGTGCGCATGCTCACCGACCCGCAGGTCCCGTACCCGATGTGGTTCCTCAACACGCTGATCGTGGCATCCGTCACCGGCTTCACGATGGTCTTCATCGGCGCGCTCGCCGCGTACGCGTTCTCGCGCATGCGGTTCTCGGGCCGCCGGGTCGGGCTGATCACGATCGTCGTGGTGCAGATGTTCCCGCAGCTGCTCGCTGTCGTCGCGATCTTCCTCATGATGAGCTCGATCGGCGACTGGTTCCCGGGCATCGGCCTCAACACGCTGAGCGGTCTGATCCTGATCTACCTGGGCGGCGCGCTCGGCGTGAACACCTACCTCATGTACGGCTTCTTCAACACGATCCCCAAAGAGATCGACGAAGCGGCCAAGATCGACGGCGCCGGTCACGCCCGCATCTTCTTCACGATCATCCTGCGCCTGGTCGCGCCGATCCTCGCCGTCGTCGGACTGCTGTCGTTCATCGGCATCGTGAACGAGTACGTCATCGCGAGCGTCATGCTGATCGACCCCGAGAAGCAGACGCTGGTCGTCGGCCTGACCAAGCTCGTCTCCAACCCGCGTTACGCCGACTGGTCGGCGTTCTCGGCGGGAGCCGTGATGGCCGCGGTTCCCGTGGTCGTGCTGTTCCTGCTGCTGCAGAAGTACATCGTGGGCGGTCTGACGGCCGGCGCGACGAAGGGCTGACCGACCCCGATGCAGGCGTGAGCGGATGCCGCGGCATCCGCTCTGCCACAATCGAGCTGTCTCGGGAAAGGGCACGCACTTGACCACTCTCGCTCCCCACCACGACGGCTCGCCGCTGTACGTCTCGGATTCGTCGCCGGCCCTCGGCGATGTCGTGACGGTGCGATTGCGGATCCCAGTGGGCTACGGGCCGCTCGCGGCGGTGCGTACCCGCTCCAATCCCGACCACGAGCCGGAATGGACCGATGCCGTGCCCCTCGGTTCCGCCGACGGCTGGGACTGGTGGCAGGCTCCCGTCACCGTGCGCAACCCGAGGCACGGCTACCGGTTCATACTGCTGCACGTCGACGGACGCGTCGAGTGGCTCAACCAGTCGGGGCTGCACCAGATCGAGACACTGGACGCGGAGGACTTCGCACTCGTCACGACCTCGCCGCCACCGGCGTGGCTGAGCGACTCGGTCATGTACCAGGTCTTCCCGGATCGCTTCGCCCGCTCGGCGCGAGCCGACGAGCGGGCGACGCCGGAGTGGGCGATCCCGGCATCGTGGGAGGACCCGGTCGACCCCGTCATGCCGGCCCGGTCGCAGCAGTTCTACGGCGGTGACCTCGACGGTGTCATCGACAAGCTCGACCACCTGGTGTCGCTGGGCGTGAACCTGCTCTACCTGACTCCGATCTTCCCGGCCGCGTCCAATCACCGCTATGACGCGTCGAGCTTCGACCGGGTGGATCCGCTCCTCGGCGGAGACGAGGCGTACGTCCGGCTCATCGAGGCCGCGCATGCCCGCGGCATCCGGGTGATCGGCGACCTCACCAGCAACCACTCCGGCGATCGCCACGAATGGTTCCAGGCCGCGCTCGGACACCCGGGCGCGCCGGAGGAGGAGTTCTACTACTTCACCGACGCGGGCAACACCGAGTACGTGTCGTGGCTCGGCTACCCGAGCCTGCCGAAGTTCAACTGGGCCTCGGCCGAGCTGCGCCGCCGCTTCGTCGAGGGCCCGGATTCCGTCGTCGCGAAGTGGCTGAAGCCGCCCTACAACGCCGACGGCTGGCGCATCGACGTGGCCAACATGACCGGCCGGCTGGGCGATGTCGACCTCAACGCCGAGGTGCGCCAGCTGCTGCGGCGCACGATGATCGAGATCAACCCCGACACCATCCTGCTCGGCGAGTCGACCAATGACGCGACGAGCGACCTGCAGGGCGACGGCTGGCACGGGGCGATGACCTATCCCGGTTTCACGAGGCCGCTGTGGGGCTGGCTCAGTGCACCGAACGGAACGCCGTACCTGAGCGCCGACGGCGAAGAGCTCACTGAGCCGTGGTTCTTCGGTCAGCCGATCGGCGGCATCCCGCGGTACAGTGCGCGCCAGTTCGTGGACGCCGTCGTGCAGTTCACGGCCGGCATCCCGTGGCGTGTGCGCCTCGGGAACATGCAGCCGCTCGACACCCACGACACCGGACGCTTCGCGACGAACGCGGCGCCGGGCACGGTGCCGCTCGCGGTCGGCCTCATGCTGACGCTGCCGGGGCTGCCGGTGGTCTTCGCCGGTGACGAGTTCGGCCTCGTCGGCGCCGACGGCGAGTCCAGCCGCACGCCCATCCCCTGGGGGAGCGAGTCGGAGCCCGAGGTCGCCGAGCGCATGGGCCTCTACCGCGACCTCATAGCGCTGCGTCATGAGCATCCGGCACTTGCCACGGGAGGCCTGCGCTGGGTGCATGTCGACGACGACACCGCCGTCTTCGTGCGTGAGTCGGCGGACGAGACCCTCCTTGTGCTGGCCGCGACGGGCGAGGCGGATGCCGAGCTCACCGCTGCTGCGCTGCCGCGGGCCGCGGCGGCCGAGGTGCTGTTCGGCGACGCGACGCTCGCCGTCGCGGTGGACGGCGCGGTGCTGCTGTCGGCCGACGGCCCGGCATTCGCGGTGTGGTCGCTCCCCGGGGTCGAGGTGCCGGCAGTCTGAGCCGGCGTCACCGCGTGACGGCGACCGCCCAGCGGAAGTTGTTGCGCAGCACGTAGGCGCCGTCGGGCGTGCGGAACGGCGCCGCAGCGGCCACGACCACGTGGTGCAGTTCGGCGAGGGTCGCGGCATCCTCCCCGAGCAGGACGCCGCGCACGAGCGTCGTGTCGTCGCGGGCGTGCCAGGGCGTAGCGACGATGCCCGACGCGACCACCTCGAGGCCGGCATCCGTCATCGCCTCCTCGAGGCCGCCCGCGGGGCGCAGAGGTCCGTCGGCCAGCTGCTCCTCATCGAGGGCCTGCGCGACCGCTCGCTCGATCACGTCGATGTCGTTGCGCGCCGCCTCTGCCCAGTTCGCGATGCCGATGCGGCCGCCGGGAGCGAGAACGCGACCGAACTCCCGCAGGGCGGCGGAGGTGTCGTCCGCGAACTGCAGGGCGTTGACGGCGGTGACGACATCGAAGCGCCCGGCCTCGAAGGGAAGGCTCTCGGCGTCGGCTTCGACGACGGGCGCGTGGACGGATGCCGCGGCCACCATCGCCGGCGCGGGATCGGCGCCGACGGGGTCGGCCCCCGCCTGCCGCAGGCGCAGTAGGAACTCGCCGCTGCCGCAGCCGACGTCGAGCACGCGCGCTCCGGGACCGATGCCGCACGCGGCGATGAGCTCGTCCTGCGCCGGCGTCGCGAACGATCCCCACAGCGTGGACCATCCCGCCGCGACCTCGGACCAGCCCGCCGCGTCCGCTCCATCGACCATGCACGTCACCCTACCCAGCGGCGTTGTCCACCGAATGGGTGACACGGGGTCGCGCCATGCGTCACACTGAGTGCCATGTCAGCGTTGACCAGCATCGGCCTGCCCGTGGCCCTCGGAATCATCATGTTCGGACTCGGCCTGAGTCTCACCGTCGGGGACTTCGCCCGCGTCCTGAAGCAGCCGAAGGCGGTGATCGTCGCGCTGCTGTGCCAGCTCATCCTGCTCCCCGTCATCTGCTTCGGGCTGGTGCTGGCATTCCAGCTCCCGCCGGTGCTGGCCGTCGGCATGATGATGCTCGCCGCGTCGCCCGGCGGCACCACCGCGAATCTCTACAGCCACCTGTTCCGTGGCGATGTGGCCCTGAACATCTCGCTCACCGCCGTGAACTCGGTGATCGCCGTGGTCACGCTGCCGGTGATCACGAACCTCGCGATCCTGTACTTCAACCCGTTCGACGACCAGCTGGGGCTGCAGTGGTCCAAGACCCTCGAAGTGTTCGCGATCGTGCTGCTCCCGGTCGCGCTGGGCATGATCGTGCGCCGCTTCTGGCCCGGGTTCGCGAAGGCCATGGACAAGCCTGTGCGCATCGCATCCGTCATCATCCTCGTCATCGTGATCGTCGGCGCCGTCGCGCAGAACTGGGCGCTCCTCGTCGAGAACTTCGGGCGCCTGTCGCTCATCACGATCGTGTTCTGCCTCATCAGCCTGACGATCGGCTATCTGGTGCCGCGCGTCATCAAGGTGGGCAAGCGCCAGGCGATCGCGTCATCGTTCGAGATCGGCATCCACAACGCCACGCTCGCGATCGTCATCGCACAGACCGTGCTCGGCTCGGTGGAGCTGAGCCTGCCTGCCGCGGTGTACGGCGTGCTGATGTTCTTCATCGCGTTCGGGTTCGGCTTCCTGATCCGCGATCGCGCACGCGTCTCGCCCGCGAGTGACGTGACCGCCCCCGGAGCGGCACGACCTTCGTAGACTGGGGCGGCGAGGAGGTGCCATGCGCCCGCTGACCGAACACGACGTGCGTTCGTCATTCCTGAACGCCTCACCCGACGACCTCCGCATCGTCGCCCTGCCCGCTGATTTCGTCCTCACCGACTGGGACCATCTCGACTTCCTGGCGTGGCGAGACCCGCGCAGCCGGGGCCGGGGCTATCTCATCGCCGAACTCGACGGCGAGCCGGCGGGCATCGTGCTGCGTGCCGCCGAGGGCAGCTCGCGTGCGCGTGCGGCGATGTGCGATCTGTGCCACACGATGCAGCCCGCCGACCAGGTGGTGATGTACACCGCCCGCAAGGCGGGGGATGCCGGAGCCCACGGCGACAGTGTCGGCACCTACATCTGCGCCGACCTGTCGTGCCATGAGAACGTGCGGCTCGCGGCGCCGCTCGCCCCGAACGAGGTGCGTGCGAGCGTCGACCGCAGGATCGACGGCACCAAGCGCCGCACCGAGGCGTTCGTCGGCCGCGTGACCGAGACGGCAGCGGTCCGCCGATGAGCGTCGTCGTGGTCGGAGACGCGCTCATCGACGAGCTGCGGGACGATCACGGCGTGCGTGAGTTCGTCGGGGGAGCCGCGCTGAACGTGGCGGTCGGACTCTCGCGTCTGGGAGTGCCCGCGACGCTCGTGGCGATGCTGGGCGACGACGAGCCCGCCTCGCGCATCCGGCGATACCTCGCGGACTTCGGCGTGGAGCTTCTCGCGACCCCGTCACTCTTGGGCACGGCGCGAGCCGTGAGCACCCGCTCCGGCGGCGGTGAGCCGACGTACGAGTTCAACGAGGCGTCGCAGCAGCGCCGCATCCGGTTCGGCGATCACGAGCGGCAGGCGATGGCGGATGCCGAGCTCGTGGTCGTGAGCTGCTTCGCGTTCGACGATGCGGAGCAGACGGACGAGCTGGTCGCCGCGGTCGCCGATGCCGGGGTCGGCGCCGTCGCGGTCGACCCGAACCCGCGGACCGGGATGCTGCACGACAAGGAGCGGTTCGTCCGCGGTTTCGAACGGGTCGCGGCACGGGCCGAGCTCGTGAAGGTCGGCGAAGACGACGCGGCGCTGTTGTACGGCGATCGGCTGGACGCACTGCGCGCGCGGCTGATCGATCTCGGTGCGCGGTCGGTGCTCGCCACCGAGGGCGCGGCCGGCGCGACCATCGAAGCGGGCGGCGTCGTGGTGACGCGGCCGATCTCGAACCTGCCCGGACGCGTTGTCGACACGATGGGCGCCGGCGATGCGGCGTTCGCGGCGACCGTCGCATCGCTCCTCGAGACGCAGCCCGCGACCGCAGATGAATGGGCCGAGGTGCTGCAGAACGCCATGGACGTGGCCGCGGCGACCTGCCGGTTCGAGGGTGCTCTGCTGCGCACTCCGAGCGCGCTCGCGAACATGGATCTGGACCGCCTCGGCACCTGATCACGCGGTCGGCGGCGCCGATTTCGAGCACCGCCGCCGACAGCGTAAGATAGTGGATCGCGCCTCCGGTCGACTGTACAAGCCGGGCGGGTGCGCACCTGGCGAGTTACCCAAGCGGCCAAAGGGATCTGACTGTAAATCAGCCGGCGTAGCCTTCGGGGGTTCGAATCCCTCACTCGCCACCATGTGACCACGCGCCCCGCACTGCGGGGCGCGTCGTCGTTGCGGGGCGGGGCGTGTCACCGATCGGCAGGGTCACCGACGGGAGAGTTGAGCAGCTCCCAGTGGCCCTCGGAGATGACCTCGACGATTCCGTCGCGCACGCAGATGGCGGTCTGGTCGTCGATCGCGTACGCCGGTCCTGGGATGCCCGTTGCCCATCGGCGTGCCATCTCGAGGGTGTTGGACGACCAGCCCGGGTAGTCGAGGTGCGGGAAGATCGAGAAGTCGACGACGCCGAGCGCCTCGTCCGTGCCGTCCGGTCGCCAGTCCCGGAACTCCCGGCCGATGCGCGGAGTCATCACCATGCTGCCGGCACTCACGCCGACCCAGACGGTGTCGCGCAGAGACGACAGGATCTCGGCGAGGCCGGACGCCCGCATCCAGTCGCTGAGATAGATCGCCTCGCCGCCGTCTACGAGCAGGACGTCCGCGCCACGGACCCACGGCATCCAGCGATCTGCCGCGATTGTGGGCAGCGCGGTGAGCTCGAGCACGCCCACCGACTTCCAGCCCAGATCGGTGAGTCCGCCCGCGCCTTCCCACCTGCCCGCGGTCGACTTCCACACCGTCTCCGGCGTGCATGCGGGCTGCCCCCACTGGGCCGTCGGGACGAACAGGGCGTCGCAGTCGGCGATCGGCTTGCCGAGACAGTCGACGAGCGCGGCGCGGATGCTGTCGTTGGTGATCCCCCCGGAGGTGAGCAGAAGCTTCACTATGCGCCGCCTGTTCGTTTCTCGGCCCCTGCAAGCAGAGAGCATCGGGCATGAAAGTAGCGCAGATCGAGGTCAGGAGGAATGGCTTCGAGAAGGACCGCCGGCAGGACGGACCGCGTCGACGACTCTTCCCGCCTCCAGACGGATGACGTGATCCGCCCCGGCGATGATGCCCTCGTCGTGTGTGACGCATACGACGGCCGCGCCGCGCCGGATCTCGGACGCGACCGCGTCGCGGATGCGGCGGCCGCTGTCCGCGTCGAGCGCGGTGGTCGGCTCGTCGAGCAGCAGGAGGTCGGCGCGCCGCGCGAGTCCCTGCGCGAGCAGCGCCCGCTGGCGCTGGCCGCCCGAGAGCTCGGCGAACGGGCGGCGTTGAAGGTCGGTGAGCGCGAGCCTGTCGAGTACGTCGTCGACGGCGTCTCGCGCGACGGCATCCAGCCGGCGCCACGCGCCGAGTCGGCCCCACGCGCCGACGGTGACGACGTCGCGCACCGTGACCGGCAGCAGCTCCGACACCGCGGCGCGCTGCGGCACGAAGCCGACCGCGTCGGTCGTGAGCCGGACGGCGCCCGACGAGGGTGCACGCGTCCCCGCGATCACCTCGAGGAGCGTGGACTTGCCGGCACCGTTCGGTCCCGCGATCGCCGTCAACGATGCCCGTTCGACGCGTGCGTCGACGTGGCAGAGCACGTCTCGACCGCCGAGTTCGACGTGGACGCCCTCGAGGTGGGCGAGCGGCGCGGCCGAGGTGGAGGAGGTCATCTCATTCAGCCTATCGAAGTTGAGAATCGTTCTCAATAACGCTACCGTCGACCCTCGTGACCTGGCTCGCCGAACCCTTCGCCCTGGACTTCGTGCAGCGCGCCCTCGTGGGCGGCTCGCTCGTGGCGATCCTGTGCGGCGTCGTCGGCACCTGGGTCGTGATCCGCGGCATGGCGTTCCTCGGCGAGGCTCTCGCGCACGGGATGCTGCCGGGCGTCGCCCTCGCGACGGTGCTGGGCTTTCCCGTCCTCCTGGGCGCGACGCTGAGCGCCGTGGCGATGAGCGCCGGCATCGGTGCCCTGCAGCGTCGGGGCCGCCTCTCGTACGACACCAGCATCGGGATGCTCTTCGTCGCCATGCTCGCGATCGGCGTGATCGTGATCTCGCACTCGGGCAGTTTCGCGACGGATGCCACGGCCATCCTCTTCGGCGACATCCTGGCGATCTCCGGCGCCGACCTCGTGGTGCTCGCTGTGGCCACGACAGCGGGAGTGGCCCTCGCCGTCGTCGCCCACCGCCCCCTGGTGGCGTTGGCGATCGACCCCCGCACCGCCGCGGTGCTGGGCCTGGCCCCGCGTGCGGCGCAGACGGCCCTGGTCGCACTCGTGACCCTCGCGATCGTCGCCTCGTACCAGGCCGTGGGATCGCTGCTGGTGGTCGGCTTGCTGCTCGCCCCGGCGGTCGCCGCAGGGCAATGGACCTCCCGTATCCCGACGCGCATGCTGCTGGCCGCCGCCCTGGGCGTCGTCGCCGTCGCGGCCGGGCTGCTGCTGTCGTGGCATGCCGGCACCGCGGCCGGGGCATCCGTCGCCGTCGTCGCGATCAGCCTCGCCGCAGCGTCGTGGCTCGCCCGGGCGGCTCGCGACAGCGTCCGGGCCTCGCCGCTGCCCGCCACCTGAACCTCGCTCTTCGAACGAAACGGATCCCGTGCACCGCTCTGCTCTCACTCTTCTTCCCGTCGTCGGGCTGTTGCTCGTCGCACTCGCCGGATGCGCGGGTGAGCCCGGCAACCCATCTGCCACGCCGGACGGAGGGAACGCCGACGGCCACGGCCGCATCGACGGTGCGGCAGAGGTCGCCGAGCCGCCGCTGGGGCTGACCACGATCGGCCCGCAGGGTGAGGTGCATCACCTGGACCTGCTCGACGAGAGCGTCGCCGAGCTGGGACGCGTGCCGGCTCCGTCGCAGGTCACCGGGGATGGTCGCTACCTGTTCGCGGCCGGTGACGACGGCGTCACGATCGTCGACAGCGGCCGGTGGACGTGGGATCACGTGGATCACTTCCACTACTACCGCGCCGAGCCGCGCATCGTCGGAGAGGTATCCGGGGGCACGGGCGCGGTCGTCGCGACCACGAACTCGTCCACCACGGGAGGCACCGGCATCTTCTTCGCCGAATCCGGTGACGCGGTGCTGCTCGACACCGAGGCTCTGTCGCACGGCGAGGTCGTCGAGCTGTTCCGCATCGAGACGGATCCTCACGACGGGCTCGTCGTGCCCATCGGCTCGTTCGCGCTGGTGACGGATCCGCACGGCGGGGCCGGGGGATCCGTCACCGTCCACGACAGCTCCGGGATGCCGGTGCCCGGCACGACGGCGGCATGCCCCGAGGCGCGCGGCACGATCACGACCCGGGTCGGGGCGGTGATCGGCTGTGCCGACGGCGCGCTGCTCGCGACGGTCGCCGACGGCGAGGTCTCGCTCGAGCACATCCCGTATCCGTCGGGCACGACCGCGCCGCCCGCGACGGAGTTCGCCAACCGCGAGGGTCGCCCCACGGTCGCCGCGCTCGCGGGCGGCGACGGGATCTGGCTGCTCGACACGCGCGAGCGATCGTGGACCCTGCTCCCGGCGCCGGCACCGCTGGTGCAGGTGACCGCGGTCGATGATGAGGCGCAGCACGTACTCGCGCTCGCCGGGGACGGACGTGTGCTCGTGCTCGACGGCATGACCGGCGCGCTGCTCGCAGAGACGTCACCGCTCGTCGCCGAGTCGCTCTCGCGGGGCGACGGCCGGCCCCTGCTGATCGCCGACGATCAGCGCGCCTACCTCAACGCACCCGCCGAGCAGCGCCTGTACGAGATCGACTTCGCCGACGCGGCGCGCATCGCCCGGGAGTTCGCGACCGACACCACGCCCGCCTTCGTGGTGGAGACGGGCCGATGATCCGGCGCTTGGCGCCCGCGGTGGTGGTCGCGGGGACGCTCGTCGCCTCGCTCGCCGCGTGCGCGCCTGCCGCCGACGACCGGCCGCTCGTGATGGTCTCGACGAACATCTTGGGTGACGTCGTGGGCGAGCTCGTCGGCGATGAGGCGCAGGTCGTGACCCTGATGCGCCCGAACGCCGATCCGCACTCGTTCGAGATATCGGGGCGGGAGGCGGCGAGGCTGCGCTCGGCCGATCTCGTCGTCTCGAACGGACTAGGACTCGAGGAGGGGCTGCAGCAGCACCTCGATGCCGCCGCGGCGGACGGCGTCGCCACGTTCGTGGCCGGCGAGGTCATCGACGTGCTCGAGTATCGCGACGGCGACGCCGCCGGCATCCCTGATCCGCACTTCTGGACCGACCCCGCCCGTATGACCGGCGTCGTCGACGCGCTCGTGCCCGCACTGTCGGCGCTTCCGGGCGTGGATGCCGACGTGGTCGCCGCCCACGCAGACCAGTACGCGGTCGAGCTGTCGGAGCTGGATGCCGAGATGACCGATGCGTTCGAAGCCATCCCCGAGTCGACCCGTGCTCTCGTGACCAATCACCATGTCTTCGGCTACCTCGCCGACCGCTTCGGGTTCCGCGTGATCGGTGCGGTGATCCCGGGCGGCACGACCCTCGCCGCCCCGAGCGCGTCCGACCTCGCCGACCTCGTGTCGGCCGTGGAGCAGACCGGGGTGCCGGCGATCTTCGCCGAGTCGTCGTCGCCCGACCGCCTCATGCGCGCGCTCGCCGACGAGGCCGATGTGCACGTCGACGTCATCGAGCTGTACACCGAGTCGCTGACCGAGCCGGGCGGCGGCGCCGAGGACTACCTGACCATGATGCGCGTGAACACGGAGCGCATCGCCACCGGGCTCTCCTCCTGAGCCCTTCACCGAGAAGAAAGAGGACACCTCCATGCGCACACGCACTCTGCGCCGCGCCGGACTGCTCGTCGCCGCCGCCGGCGCCGTCGCATCCCTTGCCGCGTGCTCGACACCCCCAGCGGGCGCTCCCGATACCGCCGATGCCGGGACGCAGGCCTCCGCGGACGTCGCGGGTGGCCGCGTCGCCATCTCGTACGAGGGCGGCATCCTCGTGCTCGACGCCGACACACTCGAAGCCGTCGCCGATCTCGAGAGCGAGGAGTTCACACGCCTGAATCCCGCAGGTGACGGCCGGCACGTGATGGTCACCATGAGCGAGGGCTTCCAGGTGCTCGACACGGCGGCCGGGACCGCCGACGAACCGGTCCTCACCGACCTGGTCTTCGAGGCCGACACCCCGGGACACGTCGTCCGCCACGCCGGCAAGACGATCCTCTACGCCGACGGCACGAGCGACACCACCGTGTTCGACACGGATGCCCTGGCCGCCGCCGGCGGGGAGCTGCCCGAAACCGAGACGATCGAGGGCGTCGAAGCGCATCACGGCGTGTCGGTGGTGCTGGAGGACGGAACGTTCCTCACGACCGTGGGCAACGCCGACGGTCGGAACGGGGTCGTCGTGACGGATGCTGCGGGCCAGACCATCGCCCAGAGCGACCAGTGCCCCGGCGTCCATGGCGAGGGAACGGCCGCCGACGAGGCCGTCGTCTTCGGCTGCGAGAACGGCGCGCTGCTCTACCACCACGGCGAGATCGTCAAGCTGGACGCGCCCGATCAGCCCTACGGCCGCATGGGCAACGCATACGTGAGCGAGACGAGCCCGCTCGTGGTCGGTGATTACAAGAGCGATCCGGATGCCGAGGGCTACCTGCTCGGCGCCGTCACGGTGATCGACACCGAGGCGCACACGCTCGACGTGGTCGACCTGCCCGACGGCGTCGAGTACACGTTCCGCGACGTCGCACGCGGACCGGAGGACCTCGCGTACATCCTTGCGAGCGACGGATCGATCCACGTCTTCGATCCGGAGACCCGCGAGATCACCGAGTCGTTCCCCGTGGTCGCGCCGTGGGAGGGTCCGGCCGAGTGGCAGGACCCGCACCCCGCGATCGTCGTCGAGGGCGACGTCGCCTACGTCACCGAGCCCGCCGCGAACGCGGTGCACGCCGTCGATCTCACCGCCGGCGAGATCATCGCCTCGGCCGAGCTCGAGGTGGCGCCCGTCGAGATCGCCGTGGCCGCCGGCTGACACCAGGGGGAGGAGGGGCGGTGCGACGCCGCCCCTCCTCCCCAGGTTCGCTACGGCGCTGGCGATGCACCGCCGCGCGGTGGTCTCCCGTGCGCGACACCGCGCATGCCAGGATGGGCACTGCGGGATCGCCCGCGACACGAGAGGACCGCCATGACCGTGCCCGATCCGTACGCGCCGGCTGAGACGCGCCGCGACGATGCCCCCACCTCGTTCCTCCTGCGCGCCGCCATCTGGGTGGCGATCGGCGCCCTGATCGCCGCGGCGATCGTGTGCGTCGTGTGGGTGCTCGTGGGCGGGCAGAACGGCATCGTCGGACGCGCGTTCCTCACGATCCTGCTGCTCGTGGCCTTCGCCGGAGTGGCGATCCTCGACGCGCATCTCGCCCCGCGTCGACCCGCCTGGTTCGCGCTGGCGAGCATGGGCACGTGGGTGGCCATCCTGCTCATCGGCGCCGTGATGATCTGGATGCCGGAGCGGTACTACTGGGGCGGCTTCTCGCGCTTCGTCCAGTTCTTGCTGATCGTGCTCATCCTCCAGCTCGGCCTGCTGCACCTGCGCCTGTATCTGAAGGCTTTCCAGCGCTACGACACGCCTTTCACGCGCGTCGTCGCGATCGCCACCATCACCCTGGTCGTCGCGCTCGCCGCCCTGCTGGTCATCCCGCTCGCCTTCGGCGAGTACCTGAATCTCGCCGACCTCTACTGGCGCATCGTCGTGGCCGTCGCCATCCTGGCCGCCGTCGGCACAGCCCTGATTCCGCTCGTGAACGTGCTGTTCGCGCCGAAGCAGCCGCGCGCAGCGGTCGCGCCCTACGGTCACGCTCCCGTGCCTCTCGCTCCGGCGCCGGCGGCGGCCGGTGCGCCCGCGACCCAGGAGCAGCAGGAGCTGCTGCCCTGGCCGATGTACGTGGACGGCGTGACGCCGCTGCCGATGCTCCCCGACGGCTCGCCGGACTGGAACGCCTACTACACCGGCTACCCGTCGCCCGGGGCCCACGTGTTCGGAGCCCCCGAGCCGGCCGCGCAGCATCCCGCCGCTCCCGCGGATGCCGGAGCGCCTCCGCCACCGGCCGCCCCCGCCGCGCCTGCCGGATCCGGCTACGAGGGCTACCCCCCTCCGCCGCCGCTTCCGCCGCGGCAGTGAGCCGCGGGCCTTTCGGGAACCTCCCGCTTGGGGGGACCGGGAAGTTCAGCCGTTGAGGAGCTCGAGTGCGGCCATCGCGGCGTTGTGACCACCCAGGCCGCTGACCCCGCCGCCACGTCGTGCCCCCGAGCCGCACACCAGCACGTTCGCGTGAGCGGTGGCGACGCCCCATCGCTGGGCCGGCGTGGCGAGCTCGTCGCCGTCGTCGGCCCACGGCCACGCCAGCCCGCCGTGGAAGATGTCGCCGCCGATCATGCCGAGTGACGCCTCGAGGTCTGCCGTCGTCCGCGCCTCGATGCAGGGTGTGCCGTCGGGCGCCTCGTACACGCAGTCCGCGATCGGCTCGGCCAGCACCGAGTCGAGCGAACGCTGAGCCGCCGCCAGCAACGCCGCCCTGACGGCATCCGGATCCCGTCCCGTCGTGAGGCGGTGCGGCACCTGCAGGCCGAAGAGCGTGAGCGTCTGCGCCCCCGACGAGCGCAGGTCGGCGCCGAGGATCGACGGGTCGGTGAGTGAGTGGCAGTAGATCTCGGCAGGGAGGGGATCGGGGATGCCGCCGGCCACCGCGGTGGCGTGGGCGCGGTCGAGCTGCGACATGGTCTCGTTGATGTGGAAGGTGCCGGCGAAGGCGGCCTGCGGCGAGACGTGCGGGTCCTTCACGCGGGGCAGCCGCCGGAGCAGCATGTTGACCTTGAGCTGCGCGCCTTCCGGTGCATCGGTCGCGGTGTGCGCTGCGGCGTCGGATGCGAGCAGGCGCTCGAGCATCGCCGGCCCGACGCCGCTCAGCACGAGCCGGCCGTGCACAGCGCCGGGCTGCGCGCCTCCGGTCTCGACGACGCCGTCGGGCGAGATCGAGACCACCTCGGCACCCGTGCGCAGCTCGGCACCGGCCTCGCGCGCGGCGCGGGTCAGCTCGTCGGCGACGCACCCCATGCCGCCGACAGGCACATCCCAGTCGCCGGTGCCGCCGCCGATGACGTGATAGAGGAAGCACCGGTTCTGCCGCAGGTCGGGGTCGTCCGAACTCGCGAACGTGCCGATGAGCCCGTCGGTCAGCGCGATGCCACGCGCGATGTCGGTGTCGAGCGCGGCGCGGACCATGGCGCCCAGCGGCTGCTCCACGAGGTCGTGCCACAGCGCGTCGTCGCGGAGTCGGGCGCGCATCCCCGCGCGGGTCGGGAGCGGTTCGGTCATCGAAGGGAAGACGGCGCGCGCCACGGGCGCGAGCCGCTCGCCGAACGCGGCGAAGCGGGACGCCTCGGCTTTGCTGCCGGCGCGGGCGAACGAGTCCGCGGTGGCGGCGGCATCCCCGTTGTCGACGAGGATCCCTCGCGAGGGGTCGGCGGGATCCGGCGTGTACGAGGAGTACCGCCGGCGCACGAGTCGGATGTCGAGCCCGAGATCCGCGATGATCCGCGCGGGGAGCAGGCTGACCAGGTACGAGTACCGCGAGAGGCGCGCGTCCACGCCGGCCCAGGGTCGCTCCGACACCGCGGCGCCACCCACGTGGTCGAGCCGCTCGAGCACCACGACCGATCGGCCGGCCTTCGCGAGGTAGGCGGCGGCGACGAGAGCGTTGTGCCCGCCCCCGACGATCACGACGTCGTACACGCGCCTCCGCACTCCGTCACCCATACCGCCACGCTATCCCCATCCCACCCACCGCCCCCGGCTCCGGCCCGCCGCGTGCCCGCGCGCAACCTCGGATCCGCACCTGCGGATCCCCCGCGCGACACGCCGTCCCTGGACCCCCGGGCGCGGCGTGTCTCGCCCCCTGTCCGCTCCTGCGGATCCGATTCTGTGCGCCGCGTGTCTCTCCCGCGCTCGCGCCTCCTCCCCGCGCCCCGGGGTTCGTTCGTCACCTATGTACACGAAATGGGCCCTTTCGTGTACGTAGGTGACGAACGAACGAGGGGGGAGGGGGCGGGATAGCGTGGGGGCATGAGCCTGCCCCGCGACCTCGAAGCCCTCGCCATCGACATCGCACAGGAAGCGGGCGAGCTCGCGCGGGTCCGTCGCGAAGCCGGCGTGGCCATCGCCGCGACGAAGTCCGCTCTCGCAGACATCGTCACCGAGGCCGACCGCGAGGTGGAGGCACTCATCCGCGCTCGCCTGCGCACGGCCCGTCCCGACGACGGCTTCCTCGGGGAGGAGACGGGTGGCGAGACGGGTGCCAGCGGCATCACCTGGGTGGTCGACCCGATCGACGGCACCGTCAACTATGCCTACGGCATCCCGACGTACGCGGTGAGCATCGCTGCGGTCCAGGGCGACCCGACGCCCGAGGCGTGGGAGGCGCTGGCAGGGGCGGTCTTCAACCCTCCCGGCCGGGAACTGTTCCACGCCGCGCGGGGCGAGGGTGCATGGCTCGGGATGACCCGGCTCGGCGTGAGCGCGGACGTGGGACCCGCCGGCGCGCTGCTGGCGACCGGCTTCGGGTACGACCCCGCCACTCGACCCGGCGACCTCGCTCTCACGGGCCGGGTGCTGCCGCTCGCGCGGGACATCCGCCGCGCGGGTGCAGCCTCGCTGGACCTGGCATACGTCGCCGCCGGCCGTCTCGACGGCTACTTCGAGCGTGGCTTGAAGCCGTGGGACTTCGCCGCCGGGGCGCTGCTCGTCACGGAGGCAGGCGGCAGATTCGGCCGCGGCACGCCGGACGACTCGGGGCGCTCGCCACTCGTCGTCGCGGCGTCCCCTGCCATCTTCGACGCGCTCGCGGAGGTCACTGAACTGCGCTGAACGTGGGAGGGCTCCCATGCCAGGCGCGAAACGCCGAAACAGATCCTGAGCCGTACATGGCATTCCCAGGGCGGGCGGGGTAGTGTTTACCCGATCGTTACCTTCGCCGCCCGAACGGCGAGGTGGTCATAGCCCGAACGACCGTCTTCCTGCGCCCCCCGCAGCACGACCGAAAGCCCCCTGCCGCATTGCCTTTCGACGCCCCCCAGGCTGAGTCTGCGCCCACGCGCAGATCGAGCCGCACCTCCGCTACGCCTGTCCAGGCGACGCCGGAGGTCTCAGCGGCATCGCGTGCCGCGGCTCGGCGTCAGGCGGCCGGGAGCAACCCGGAACGGCCCGCGATCGTGTGGGGTCGCACCGTGACGCAGGCCGTCGCCACCGCGGCAGCCTCGGTCGCCACGCCGGCCGCGGAAGCCCCCGACGAAGCCCTGGCTGCCGAAGCCGCGGCCGTCGCAGTGCCGACCTCGGAGTCGCCGATGGTGGAGTCTCCGGCCGCGGAGGCGCCGACAGTTGAGCAGGTCGCCGAGGTTCCGGCGATCGCGGCTCCTACCCTCGAAGTCGCCGCGGCCGTCGCAGCCGCCCTGCACTCGCCGGTCGCAGCCGCCGAGGCTCCGCTGAGCCGTCGCGCGCGTCGGGCGACGCGCGCCGTGTCGCAGCCGGTCCCCGTGCCCGTGATCGCGCACGAGGCGCCGGCCGAACCCGAGCGACCGATCGCCGCATTCCAGGAGGAGCTGCCGACCCAGGATGCTCCTGCGCCGCTGATCGATGCGGTCCTCGCACCGGCTGAGCCGTTCGAGCTTCTCGAGCCGGTCGCCGGGGCCGAGATCCCCGACGAAGCCGCGACCGCCGATTCCACCACCGGTCAGCCCGAGCCGGCAGAGACACCTGCCGACCAGTCCGCAGGGCCCACGGCATCCGGAATCGACGAATTCGAAGCCGCCGCCCGGCTCTTCTCGTTCACGGGCGAGACCCCGGTCCAGGCTCCCGCTGCTGAAGAAGCGCGTGACGACGAGCCGGCCCCGAAGCGCACGCGGCCGCACGTACCCCCGCGTCGTGCCAAGGCGCCACGAGGCGCCTCGTTCTCGCGTGTCGCCACGACGTCGTTCTCGATCGGCGTCTTCGGAATCGTCGGCCTGCTCACCGTGGGCCTGACGACGCCGGTCGAAGCCGTCGCCGCCGCGAGCGGAGTCGACGCGGCGATGTCGGTCGTGGCCCCCGCCGACAGCTCGGTGCCCGAGATCGACGAGGACGAGATCCAGGCGTACGTCGCCCCCGCCACGGTCGAAGCCGATGCGCTCGACCGCACCGAGCAGTACGGCACCACGACGACGGCCGAGCTCGCCTCGGAGGCGGGCATCCGCAACTTCTCGAACCTGTTCCACAACGACCCGAACTCGAACATCCAGTGGCCGTTCGCCGTCGGTGTGACCATGTCGTACGGATTCGGCATGCGCTCCGGCCGCATGCACGAGGGAATCGACTTCACGCCGGGCGCCGGCTCGCCCATCCAGGCGATCGCCGACGGCACGGTGCGCGTCGCGTCGGAGGCCGGCGGCGCATACGGCGTGCACGTCATCATCGACCACATGGTCGACGGTCAGCTCGTGTCGAGCCATTACGCGCACATGCAGTACGGCTCGCTGCAGGTCAGCGCCGGACAGCGCGTCACCGTCGGCACAGTCCTCGGTCGCACCGGCAACACCGGACGGTCGTACGGGGCCCACACCCACTTCGAGATCCTGCTCAACGGCACCACGGCCATCGACCCGATGCCGTGGCTGCGCGAGCACACCGACGGCACTCACATCGTCGGCTGACCGATTCTGGAGGATGCCGCGGCTCTGGTATTCTCTTCTAGTTGCCTGCTCGCAGGCAGCATGCCCCGATAGCTCAGTGGCAGAGCACTTCCATGGTAAGGAAGGGGTCGTCAGTTCAATCCTGACTCGGGGCTCGCAAGCGTTCGAATCTCGACCGTCCGGATGCTGCGCGGCAGGGTAGCTCAGTTGGTGAGAGCGCACGACTCATAATCGTGAGGTCGCGGGTTCAAGCCCCGCTCCTGCTACGGATAGCCCCGGAATCTCGCCGATTCTCCGGGGCTTTCTGCTTGCCTGCCCGCGTCCGCGGCAACGCTGCACCGCTGTCCTCGAAGTCGCGGCTGGATAGTATTCGTCCCGTGAGCGACGTCGACGGATCGGGAGGCGTCTCGGTCGAGCCCGACGGCAAGGTCGCGCGAGGGATCATGCGGCTCCTGGCGGTGCTGGTCGGCCTCACGGGCCCTGTCGTGATCATCCTGGGGTTGCTCCTCGCGGATGGTGAAGGCCTCTGGATCTCGCTGGTCGCGGGCGGCGTTCTCACCGTCGTGACGGTTCCGCTCGGGATCTCGATGTGGATGGCGCAGACGCACGAGCACGAGCAGACCCTTCGCCTGCGTGAGCGCGGAGTTCCCGCATCCGCGGAGGTGCTCCAGATCACCCCGACCTCGTATGGAGAGGAATCGAGGATGACGCTCACTCTCCGCGTCACCGGACCTGGCATCACGACGTTCCAGGCGACGCACAGCTGCGCGTTCGATTCTTCGCTGAGCGTCGGCGACCGCCTGGGCGCGGTCGTCGACCCGTCCACCAACGGCTACGCGATCCCGAATCGCCGCTAGATCGAGGACCCCGGGGAGCACCTCGGTCAGGCTGTTCCGCGTGCCCTCGCGTGCTAAGGATGCGAGCCCCGATAGCGTCGGATCCGCACGTCGACGAAAACGGGGGAGACATGGCGTCTGAGTCAACGGTCGAGGATCACGCGGTTCGCCCGCGCAGGCACCGGCACCGCGGCTGGCTCATCGCCCTCGGGGGGGTGCTGTTCGTGGTGCTGGCGGTCGTGGTCGTCGCATCGATCACACCGTGGCCGTCGGCCATGCTGATCCGGTCGGTCTTCGAGCAGGGCGGGAGGGCGACCGCGGCCGAGATGGAGAGGCACGTTCCCGAGAACGCATCCCTGCGGGAGAAGATCGGGATCACCTACGCCGAAGAGCAGCCGGGACTCACGCTCGACATGTACACGACGGCCGAGGACGGCGACGCTCTGCCGACGGTCATCTGGATCCATGGCGGGGCCTGGATCTCGGGGTCGAGCGCGGACGTCGACCCGTACATGCGCATCCTGGCCGATGCGGGTTACACCGCGATCGCCGTGAACTACACCCTGGGACCCGAGGCGACCTATCCGACGGCCGTGGGGGAGCTCAACGACGCCTTCGCGTACATCCTCGAGCATGCCGACGAACTCGCCGTCGATCCCGACACGATCATCATCGCGGGGGATTCGGCGGGAGGCCAGCTCGCCAGCCAGATGGCGACCCTCTCGACGAATCCGGACTATGCCGAACTCATGGATGTGCGACCCGCGCTCGCGGCGGACCAGATCGTCGGCGTCATCCTCAACTGCGGCGTGTACGACATGCGGGCGATGACCGATCTGCCCGGCATCATCGGATGGGGGTTCAAGACCGCCCTGTGGTCGTACACCGGCACGAAGGACTGGGCGGCGGAGTCTCCGGGCGCCACGATGTCGACCATCGAGTTCGTCACGTCGGACTTCCCTCCCACGTACATCAGTGGTGGGAACGGCGACGGCCTGACGTGGCTGCAGGGGATTCCCATGGCCCAGCGACTGCGCAGCCTCGACGTGCCGGTGACCGACCTCTTCTGGCCGGCGGACCATGTGCCCGCCCTTCCGCACGAGTACCAGTTCCACCTCGACCTCGACGAGGCGCAGGAGGCGCTGGTCCACACGCTCGACTTCCTCGAGTCGGTCACCAGCTGAGCGACGGGGGCCGCGGGTCGGCGGGAACCGCCCCGCATCCCCTCACTCGAAGACGGGCGTGAGGAATCGGCGCTCGTAGCGGCGGATGCACTGCGTGTCGCGCGCGAACTGGAACAGCTCCAGGCACTCCGGGTCGGCGAACGATGCGGTGCGGTACGTCTCATAGTCCGCGAGTGAGGGGAACGTGAAGAGCGCGAACGCTTCGTCGCTGTCCCCTTCGCTCGGCATGAAGTAGCCGTGATGGGTGCCGCCGAACTTGGTCACGAGGCGAATCCACTGCCGTCCGTAATGGGTGAACTCGGCCAGCTTGTCGGGGTCGATCTCGTAACGCAGGTGGACGGTGATCACGGATGCTCCTTCAGATCGGGCGCGGACGCGCACTGCCGATTCTGGTCGAGCCGCGGTCCTCGGGCAGCCGGATCGTGGGCGCCAGGCGCACCATGGCGGACACGCGCACATCAATGGCAGTGCGGGCTGACCGCGGCACTCACCGATTCGGGAATAGCCACACGGCTCGGGCGTTGTGACGAATACCCCACAGGGGTATAACAGAAGTACACCGCGTTCGAGGAGAGTCCCGTGACCGATCCGCACGACCATCATCACCACCACGGCGCCCCGGCGACCGAGGAGGCGCAGGAGCACAACGTCCACCCGGCTCCTGACGCCAACGACGCCCACGCAGGTCACGACTCCCACGACGGCCACGCAGGTCATGACACCCACCCAGGTCATGACGCCCACGCAGGGCACGACTCCCATGACGCCCACGCAGGTCACGGCGGTCATGCTGGTCACACCGGACACGTCGAGCGTTTCCGCCGGCTGTTCTGGTTCAATCTCGTCCTCGCGGTGCCGGTCATCGCCTTCTCGAGCATGTTCGGGATGGTGCTGGGCTACTCCTTGCCGGAGATGCCCCTGCTGACGTGGATCTCGCCGGTGCTGGGCACCGTCATGTATTTCTGGGGCGGCTGGCCCTTCCTCTCCGGCGCCGTCGAGGAGCTGCGCGCACGTCGCCCCGGCATGATGCTGCTGATCGGCCTCGCGATCACCGTCGCGTTCGTCGCGTCGTGGGGAGCGAGCCTCGGGATGCTGCACCACCAGCTGGACTTCTGGTGGGAGCTGGCGCTTCTGATCGTGATCATGCTGCTCGGTCACTGGATCGAGATGCGCTCGCTGGCACAGACGACGTCGGCCCTGGACTCGCTCGCGGCGCTGCTTCCCGATGAGGCGGAGCGCGTCGACGGAGATGCGATCGTGAAGGCCGCCCCAGCCGACCTCCGCGTGGGCGACGTGGTCGTCGTGCGGCCGGGCGCGAGCGTGCCCGCAGACGGCCGGATCGTCGACGGCCGCGCAGACATGGACGAGTCGATGGTGACCGGCGAGTCCCGCACGGTCGCGCGTACCGTGGGCGACGCGGTCACGGCGGGCACCGTCGCGACCGACTCGGGGCTTCGGGTCGAGGTGACCGCGACCGGAGACGACACCACGCTCGCCGGCATCCGTCGCCTGGTGGCGGAGGCGCAGAACTCGTCGTCGCGCGCGCAGCGCCTCGCCGATCGCGCCGCGGGCTGGCTCTTCTGGTTCGCGCTGGGCGCGGCGTTGCTGACGGCGATCGTCTGGACCGCGTTCGGGATGCCCGATGAGGCCGTCGTGCGCACGATCACCGTGCTCGTGATCGCGTGCCCCCACGCGCTCGGTCTTGCCATTCCGCTGGTCGTCTCGATCGCGACCGAGCGCGCGGCGCGCGGCGGCGTGCTCGTGAAGGATCGCCTCGCCCTCGAGACGATGCGCACCGTCGACGCGGTGCTGTTCGACAAGACCGGCACGCTGACCAAGGGTGAGCCGACGGTCGTCGACATCGCCGCGGTCGGCGATGTGGATGCGGACGCCGTGCTCGCGCTCGCCGCGTCCGCCGAGGCCGACAGCGAACACCCGCTCGCCCGCGCGATCGTCCGGGCCGCGCAGGAGCGCGGTCTCGCCGTGGCCGCCGCGACCGGCTTCACGTCATCGCCCGCCGTCGGAGTCTCTGCGACGGTCGAGGGTCGCGCGGTGCGCGTCGGCGGGCCGCGGATGCTCGAAGAGGTCGGCGGCGCTGTCCCCACGGCCCCTCCACTCGCCGCTGGCGCGTCGAGCGGAGCCTCCGGCCGCGTCGGCCCAATCGCGGCGTCGGCTCAGTGGCGGGAGCAGGGATCGATCGTGCTGCACGTCGCCCGCGACGGGGCCGTCATCGGCGCGCTCGCCCTCGCGGACGAGATCCGATCCGAATCGCGCGAGGCTGTCGACGCGCTGCAGCGGCTCGGCGTGGAGGTCGTGATGATCACGGGGGATGCCGAGCCGGTCGCCCACGCGGTTGCCGATGCCCTCGGCATCCGTCGCGTCTTCGCCGGCGTCCGTCCCGAAGACAAGGCCGCGAAGGTGGCCGAACTGCAGGGTGAGGGCAAGAAGGTCGCGATGGTCGGCGACGGCGTGAACGACGCGCCCGCGCTCGCGCGGGCGGATGTCGGGATCGCGATCGGCGCCGGCACCGACGTCGCGATCGGCTCCGCCGGTGTGATCCTCGCCTCGAGCGATCCACGGTCGGTGCTGTCGGTCATCGAGCTGTCGCGGGCGAGCTACCGCAAGATGAAGCAGAACCTGTGGTGGGCAGCGGGCTACAACCTCATCTCGGTGCCGCTCGCCGCGGGCGTGCTCGCACCGATCGGGTTCGTGCTGCCGATGTCGGTCGGCGCGATCCTGATGTCGCTGTCGACCATCGTCGTCGCGCTGAACGCCCAGCTGCTGCGCCGGCTCGACCTGAGCCCCGAGGCCAGCACCCGCGCGGTGCTGCAGCGGTGAGGTGAATGGGACGGATGCCGCGCCCGTGCGGGCACGTGGGCCCATCCGGGCCAGTGGCATCCGTCCCTCATGCCTGTCGCGAGGAGGCGGGAACCGGTCGCGCGGCTCACTCCCGCCGGGGGCGCGTGGCGATCGCGGCGGCGCCCCCGCCGATCGCGCCGAACAGGTGCGCCTGCCATGAGATCCCGTCGCCCGCGCCGAAGATCCCGGCGAGCATGCTGCCGCCGTACAGCACCGCGACACCGAGCGCGATGAGGGCGTACAGGATGCCGTGGCCCAGCGACCTCGCGACGAAAGCCCGCACGAGCAGGTAGCCGAAGTATCCGAAGACCAGTCCCGAAGCGCCCACCGTGACGGTGCCCGGAGGGTTGAACACCCACGTGCCCAGGCCGCCGATCACCGCGACGACGGCCGTCACCACCCAGAATCGGCCGATCCCGTCCAGCGCGACGAGCACGCCGAGGATGACGAAGGGAACCGTGTTCGCAATCAGGTGCGGCCACCCGGTGTGCAGGCCCGGCGACAGCACCACTCCGTCGAGGCCGTCGAATGCCCAGGACTGGATGCCGTAGACGTGATTCCAGCTGCCGGGGAGCACCGCGTCGAGCAGACGGACCAGCCACATCACGGCGAGCAGGATCAGTGGCTGGATGACGCGGGCGAGGTATCCGCTGCTCCGGCGTACCGGTGGAGGTGTCGTCATGTGCCCATCGTCGCATTCGGCCGCGCCGGAGTGAGCGCCTGGAGTTGTGGCGCGGCGCCTCGCGGGTAGGGTTTGAGGATGACGACGACTCCGCCCGGGTGGTACGACGACGGCCACGGCGCACTGCGCTGGTGGGACGGCGCCCAGTGGACGGAGCACGTCGCTCAGCCCGACGCCGAAGTCACCGATGCTCCGACCGAAGCCGAGATCGTGGCGGCGTCGCAGGCCGAGGCGGCACCGGGTGTGCCGGCAGCCCAGGACGGCCCTGCTGCGGTCGACTCCGCTGCAGTCGACCCGGCTGCGGTCGCCGCGGGCGCACCGGCCCCCGCGGCGACGCCGGAACAACAGACGTATGCCGCGGGCGACCCGGCCGCCACGCTCTTCGGCGTGCAGGACGCCCCGCCCCCGCAGGCCGGACCGGCGGCCGCCGGCGCGTACCCGGCCGTTCCCGGTTATCCCGCCGGCGCACCCTACGGTGGCCCGGATGCTCCGGGTGGTGCGTTCACCGCTGCGACCGAGCCGCGCAAGTCCAAGCTGTGGATCCTGTGGCTGGTGCTCGGCGTCGTCCTGCTCGGCGTCGTGATCGCCGCGGCAGTGCTGATCCCGCTGCTGTTCCTCAACATGGCGACCTCGGGCGGCAACGGGGGCACCTCGGTGGCTTCCGCCGACGAGCAGGCAGCCGTCGCGGCGGTCGAACTGTACGACGAGGCTTGGCAGGAAGCCGACTGCGAGGCGTTCGCGACCTCGACGACTGAGCAGTTCCAGGCCGACAGCGGGTTCACCGACTGCGCGGCGTTCGTCGCCGAGGCGGAGCTGTTCGACGACAACTTCGACGAGTACGTGATCACGATCGACGACGTCGTCGCGGCGGACGGCGAGATCATGGTGACGACGACCGAGTCGTATGTCGTCGTCGTCGACGCCGAGGGGAATCCCACTGATCCGACCCCCGGCGAGATCGTGTACTTCTACACGCTCGTCCCGGACGACGGCGGTTGGGCGATCGACGGCGTGTCCGACGAGTAGACCCGTGCCCGACGTCGTGCGCCGTCCGCGGGACGCGCGCTTCATCCTCACCTGCGTCGGCGTAGGGCTGCTCGCCGGCCTGCTTTCGGGTCTGTTCGGCGTGGGCGGCGGAACGGTCATCGTGCCGCTTCTCGTCCTGATCCTCAGCTTCGATCAGCGCCTGGCCGCCGGAACGTCGCTCGCCGCGATCGTGCCGACCGCCGCGATCGGCGTGATCTCGTACGCCGTGCACGGCTCGGTCGCCTGGATCCCTGCGCTGCTCCTCGCGGCGGGTGCGGTCGTGGGCGCCCAGATCGGCACGTGGCTGCTGCCGCGGCTGTCGCTCACCGTGCTGCGCTGGGGATTCGTGGGCTTCCTCGTGGCCGTGATCGTGAGCCTGTTCGTCGTCATCCCCTCACGCGAGGCCGATCTCGCTCTCACCTGGTTGTCGGGCATCGCGCTGGTCGTGGTCGGCGTGGCCACCGGCATCCTTTCGGGTCTCATCGGGGTGGGCGGCGGAATCGTCGTCGTGCCCGTGCTCATGCTGCTGTTCGGAACCAGCGACCTCGTGGCCAAGGGCACGTCGCTGCTCATGATGATCCCGACCGCCGTGTCGGGCACGATCGGCAACCTGCGGCGCCACAACGTCGACCTGGGAGCGGCGGCCCTGGTGGGCGTCGCCGCGTGCACGACCACGGCCCTGGGCGCATGGGTCGCGACCCTCGTCGACCCGTTCGTCGGCAACATGCTGTTCGCCGCCTACCTCGTCGTGATCGCGGTGCAGATGGGGCTCCGCGCAGCGCGCGGTCGCCGCTCCTCCTGACGGGAGGCGGAAGGCGCGCCGGTAGGATGGCCGGGTGCCAGTGAACCCCGAGCTCGTCGGACGCGCGTTCCCCCCGACGGCCCCCTACCTGGTGGGTCGCGAGAAGGTGCGCGAGTTCGCACGCGCCGTCTTCGCCGACGACCCGCAGCACCTCGACCCTCAGGCCGCGCAAGCTCTCGGCTACGCCGATGTCGTCGCACCGCCCACCTTCGCCATGGTGGTTCAGGATCAGACGCTGCAGCAGCTGCTGGCCGAACCGGACTCGGGCATCGAGCTCTCGCGGGTCCTGCACGCCGAGCAGCGCTTCCGCTACACGCGGCCGATCGTCGCGGGCGACGAGCTCACCGCGACGCTGTCGGTCACAGGCATCCGCACGATGGGCGGCAACGCGATGGTGACCAGCGACGCGGAGATCACCGATGCCGCCGGCGCACACGTCGTGACGGCGACATCCATCCTGCTCGTCGGGGAGGGCGAGAAGTGAGCGCGCTGACCGGCCTCGCCGTGGGCGACGTCGTCGCAGAACGCACGGTGCATCTGACCCGGGATTCCCTCGTGCGCTATGCCGGGGCATCCGGTGATTTCAATCCCATCCACTACCGCGACGACGTGGCCGCATCCGTGGGGCTTCCCGGAGTCCTCGCGCACGGCATGCTGACGATGGGTCTCGCCGTCGGCACCATCCAGTCGTGGGTCGGCGACACCGCTCGCATCCTCGAGTACGGCGTGCGCTTCACCAAGCCCGTCGTCGTCGACGCCGAGGCCGGCGCCGACGTGACCGTCGTGGCCAAGGTCGGCGCCGTCGACGACGAGTCCGCGCGCATCGACCTGACCGTGTCGCACGAGGGCACGACGGTGCTCGTCAAGGCGCAGGTGCGCGTGCGGACCGTCTGACGCATGCCTGACGTCACTGGGCCCACGCGGCCGGAGGCTCCACACGACGCGTCAGCGGCGAGTGGAGGGGGCGTGGGGACTCTTCCGCTGGCGCAGCTGACAACGCTGCGCACCGGCGGCGCCCCTTCCCGCATGATCGATGCCTCTACGACCGACGAGCTCATCGCGGCGCTGCGCGACGTGTGGTCCACCGGCGACCCGTGGTTCGCCCTGGGCGGCGGATCGAACCTGTTCGTGGGCGACGAGCCGTTCGACGGCAGCGTCGTGCGGATCCTGACGCACGGGATCGAACGGATGCCGTCGCCCGTGCCGGGCCGCGTGAGGCTGCGGGTGCAGGCGGGCCACGACTGGGATTCCCTCGTCGCGTACGCGGTCGGCGAGGGCCTCGGCGGCATCGAGGCGATGTCGGGCATTCCCGGCACCGTGGGTGCTGCGCCGGTGCAGAACATCGGGGCGTACGGTCAGGAGATCGTGCAGACGCTCGCCGAAGTCGAGCTCATCGACGAGTCGACCGGTGACGTCTCGACCGTGCCGGCGGCCGAGCTCGGCCTCGGCTTTCGGACGTCCGTGCTCAAGCACCACTACGGGTCGGTGCCGGCGCGCCGCGCAGTGATCCTCTCGGTGACGCTCGACCTCGCCGAGGTCGGCCCCGGCGGTCGCCGCATCGCGGGCGATCAGCTGCGCACGGCGCTGCGCCTTGCGCCTGACGACGAGGTCACGCTCGCGTGGGTGCGCGAGCGCATCCTCGAGACGCGCCGCAGCAAGGGCATGGTGCTCGATCCCGACGATCCCGACACGTACAGCGCCGGTTCGTTCTTCCAGAACGCCGTGGTGTCGGCATCCTTCGCCCGCACCCTGCCGGACGAATGCCCGCGGTGGCCGGTCGCACCGGATCTCGACCCGGTGCTGGTGATCCCGCTGGCGGCGTTCGACGGCTACGTCCCGCCGCCGACCTCCGTCCAGTCGGACGTCAAGGTCAGTGCGGCGTGGCTGATCGAGCACTCCGGGCTGAGCAAGGGTTTCAAGCTTCCGCGTTCCCGCGCCGCCCTGTCGACCAAGCATGCGCTGGCCCTCACCAACCGCGGTGACGCGACCGCTGCCGAGCTGGCGGAGCTCGCGCGGTTCATCCAAGGACGCGTGCAGTCCGAGTTCGGCCTGATCCTGCAGCCCGAGCCGGTGCTGGTGAACGTCGAGCTCTAGTTCCGCCGCCGCCACTCGGCTTCACCGTCACGGCATTCGTCTTCGCTCTCGAGCAGGTGTTCGCGCTGCGCGGGCGCCAGGTTCGCCAGCGCCGCTGCCAGCTCCGCCACCACATTCCATCGCCGTCCCATGAGGTCTCCCTTCGCTCGTCCTCACCTGGGGCGACGAACGGGCGCGCGGCAGATCGACGCTTCCGCCGAAAGATGTTCAGAAACCACGGAGCGGTTGAGACACCGTGAAAGCCGGGGTTTGTGAACCTACGTGTGGCTTTTGAACCTGCGGGTGGTTTCTCAGCGTCGGGCGGGCGTCGGGGGCTCGCCCCCGTGACGCACGCCGGCCCGAGCGGCGCGGGGGCGTCGAGACGGGGTCAGCTCGATCCGCAGCGCGCGGAAGTCGCCTCGGCGCAGGCAACCCCACCAGACGCCGGTCCCGTACGCCAGGTCGTCCAGGCGCCGGGCCACCGCGAAGCGCACGAGGTCGAGGTCGGCGTGCAGGCGGCGATGCTCGACGACGGCGTCGACGACCGCCATGGTGCCGATGATCCACCGCGCACGGCGTGAGACCACAGCGGCGACGGCCGCCACCGGCCACCAGTGACGCAGTGCCAAAGCCGTGGTCTGCGTGAGTGCGGCCAGCACGCCGCCGCCCGCCAGGCGGAGCGGCAGGGTACGCGCGCCCTCTCCGGCGCGCAGCCGCCGCGCGAGCCGCCACGCCGTGGCGAGGGTGACCGCGAGTGCGGCGGGCACCGACCACCACCGTGCACAGAGCAGGAGCGCCACGACGGCGGCCGACCACGGACGCAGGATGGCAGGCGGGATGGCGTCGGGATGGCGCGCAGCGAGGCGAGCCGCGCCCGTGCCGTAGAACAGCTTGCGCGCGAACCACGGCCGCACACGAGCGCGATGCTGGTGCGCGACGGTGACGGCCGGGTCGTAGCGCACCCGCCAGCCGGCTTCGGTGAGCCGCCACACCAGGTCGACGTCCTCGGCGACGCGCATGCCGTCGGTGAAGCCTCCGGCCAGCGCCTCGGTGCGGGCCACCAGGCACGTGCTCGAAAGCCACGACACCGGCGAGCGGGGTCGCACGAGCGCCGGCCGTCGTCCCAGATCCACCGAGGAGCGCGCGTTCTCGTACCGCTCGATCCACGTGCCGCGGCGGGGGATACCGGCGACGCGCGGGCCGACGACGGCCAGTGCGGGGTCGCCGAAGTGCCGCAGCATCCGTTCCACGTCATCGGGGGTGAGGGTGACGTCCGAGTCGACGAATGCGACGAACGGGGTGGTGACGGCGGCGAGTCCGCGATTGCGCGCGGAAGCCGGGCCGACGTTCTCGTCCAGGCGGAGCAGTTGTGCCCCGCCACGGGCGACGACCTCGTGCAGGGCTCGCGCGTCGCGCGCCGGAGTGCCGTCGTCCACGACCACGACACGCATGCCCGCGAGTCCGTCGAGCAGCCGACCCAGCTCGTCAGGCCGGCCGTACACGGGGACGACGACGGTCACGAGGTCCGGACTGATCGCCGGCAACGACGCGGGCTCCGGGTGTGCGATTCCCGCATCCACCAGGCGCGCCATCAGGCGCGCGGACGCGGGATCGGATGCTTCGACGCGGTCGTTGCGGATGAGCTCGGCCGCCTGGCAGCTCAGTCGCATGACCCTCGTCGGCGCCCCGCCCACCAGCACTCGGTCGCCGTCGTAGCGCCAGACGTCGGCGCCGACGATCGCCACCGTCCCTCCGGGAAGCTCCTCGGCGGACGGTAGCGGCACCCCAGGCGAGGCGGCGGTCACGAGTCGTCCTTGGCCGGTGCACGGAGGGCCGCGGCGAGCTCTCCTGTCATACGGTCCAGCAGGGCGGCGCCCTCAGCCGGCGACGCGCCTCGCGGATCGCCGAGCACCCCGTTGGGGGCGAGCGGACGCAGGCCGCGCTCGCGCAGCCGCGGCAGCAGGTCGCCGACCGGTTCGACGTTGCCGGGCTCGGCCCGCTCCATCGCCACGCGGTGCGGCGCCAGGTGCAGCAGCAGGCTCGTCTCGCCTCGGCCCGCGTGGGCGTCGCCGTGGCGGCACGGCTGCCACGAGGCATCCGTCCCCTCCTCGCTGAGCACCCGCACCGCGGTTGTCAGCGCGTCCACGTTGCCGCCGTGGCCGTTCACGAACACCAGCCGTCCGGCCCACTGCCGCGCCGAGCGCCCCACCTCGATCAGGACCTGGGTGAGTGCTTCAGTGCCGATCGACACGGTGCCGGCGAACGCCTGGTGCTCGCCGCTGGAGCCGTACGCGACCGCGGGGGCCACTCGCACGCTGTCGCCGGATCGACGCGCGGCGCCCTCGGCGACGGCGACGGCGATGACGGTGTCGGTGTCGAGCGGCAGGTGCGGACCGTGCTGCTCAGTCGAGCCGACCGGCACGAGAAGCGTCAGGCCGTCAGGGATCGTCGGCCACGGCGCATCGGCGAGCAGCGGCGTCGGCGCCGGCGAGGAGTGCATGGGCTACTGTCCTCCTTGAGAGTCGCCGCGCGTTTCCGGTGTGCGAGGAGTTTACTGGCATCGAGTGCCATAGAGAAGGGATGCCCGTGGTCGTTCCGGCGCCTGCCGCACCGCGTTCGCGCGGTCGCGCGCGGTCGACGTCGAAGGACGAGCTCGGCCGCATCGGCCTCGATCTATTCATCGAGCACGGCTTCGAGGCCATCACCGTGGACGACATCGCGGCGGCCGCCGGTATCGGACGCCGCACGTTCTTCCGCTACTTCCCGTCGAAGAACGACGTCGCCTGGGGAGACTTCGAACGGCTCCTCGAGGCGTTCCGCGGCGCGCTGGCAGAGACCCCCGCAGACGTGCCGCCGATCGAGGCGATCCGCACCGCCGTGCGCCGATTCAACGAGGTGCCCGGCGACGAGCTCGAGCGCCACCGGCACCGCATGCGCATCCTGCTCGGCACCCCGGAACTGGTCGCCCACTCGACGGTGCGCTACGCGGAATGGCGCGCGGTCATCGCCGACTTCATCGCACGTCGACGCGATGTGCCGCCGCACTCGGCGCTGCCGCAGGCGGTCTCGTGGGCCTGCCTGGGCATCTCGCTCGCGGCGTACGAACAGTGGCTCTCGTCGGACGAGGACCTGCTCGACCTCATCGATGTCTCTTTCGCGGGTCTGCGCGACGTGTTCTCGGACGTCGCCCTCACCGGCGGCTCGCCGGTCGTATGACGCCGCGTCGCATCGTCGTGGTCGGGGCCGGGGGCTCCGGCATCCCGCTCGCGGCACGGCTGGCGCAGCACGGGCACGAGGTGGTCCTCCTCGAGGCGGGGCCGGCCGGGGCGGCATCCGGTGACGCCGCGGCCGCCCACGGGCTGGAGCACGCGTGGACAGTCAGTGAGGGCCTTCCTGACGGAGCGCTCACCTGGACCTACGACGCCGAGCTCTTCGCGGGCAGACCATGGCGCATCGCGCGCGGGCGCCTCCTCGGCGGCAGCACGTCGGTGAACGGCGCGTACTTCCAGCGCCCGCACCCCGACGACTTCGCGGGGTGGGCGGCCGTCGCCGGTGCGGAATGGAGCTACGACGCCTGCCTCCCGGCGCTGCGCAGGCTCGAGAACGATCGCGACTTCGGCGACGACACCGTGCACGGCGCCGAAGGTCCGGTGCCGGTCGCCCGCGCCGGAGCCTCGGACCGGGTGACGCAGACGTTCCTGGCCGCCGCTGTGGAAGCCGGGGCTCTCCCCGAACCCGACAAGAACGGCGGCGGGCCGTCGGGCGCAGGGCTGCTGCCCCGCAACGCAGTCGGACCGGCACGCTGGGGTGTCGCACGGGCCTACGCGGGGCTGCTGGCCGCCGGATCCGTCGAGACCCACGCCGGCGTGGTCGTCGAGCGGATCGTGTTCCGCGGCGACGCCACGATCGGTGTCGACGTCACGCGCGCAGGAGAGACGTCGTTCCTCGCCGCCGACGAGGTGATCCTCAGCGCGGGCGCGATCGAGACGCCCCGGCTGCTGCAGAGATCGGGGATCGGGGATGCCTCCGCCCTGTCCGCGGACACGAAGCTCGTCGCCGAGCGGCCCGGCGTCGGCCGCGGCCTGTCGGACCACGCCGCCCTCGACATCGCGTGGGAGCCGCGACCGGGAGTGGTGTCGCCCGAACTCGATGCGGCCTGGACCGCGGCATGGAACGTGCCGGCGGGCCAGGTGGCGGACGCCGCGATCGAGCTGCTGCTGGCAGCCAAGCCGACCGCCGCGATCCTGAGCGGCCGGGCCGCCGCGGTCGGTCCCCTCGATCTGCGGATCACGCTGGCCACGCCGCGTTCGCGTGGGACGGTCACCGCCGGGATGATCCGGTACGGCTATCTCGGCCGCCCCGAAGATCTCGCCGCACTTCGGGCCGCGACCAGGCTGGCGGCGGCCGTCCTGCGGTCGGGTCCGATGCGCCAGGTGGTGGCATCCGCCGCCGTGCCCGCGTGGGCCGACGCGCCGGCATCCGAAGAAGCGGCGGAGGATTGGATCCGCGGCGCGCTCGGCACGGCGCTGCATTCGTGCGGCACCGCCCGCATGGGCGACGCGGACGACCCGGATGCCGTGACCGACGCCCACGGCCGCGTGCACGGTGCGACCGGCCTGCGCGTCGCCGACGCCTCGCTGCTGCCGGCGGTCCCGTCGCGGGGCACCGCGCTGACCGCGGTGCTGGTCGGCGAGCGCATCGCCGAGCTGATCGCCTCGGAGTGAGCAGAACCCGGGTTCCGCCGGGCGGAATCGAGGCTCGCGGCGGTGCGTGGCGTCAATACGCTGGCCGCGTGAATTGAGGATCGCCGCCGCACGGACCGCCCGCGCGCTGCGGCGACCGGGGGAGGACGAGCGTGGCGATCGACGAACTCGGCACCGTGCCCGCCGTGTGGGGCGTCATGAACTACCTGTCGGAGGAGTCCACGGTTCTGCGCCGGTTCACGGCGCCAGGTGCGAGCATCAACACCGGCCTCTACGACTCGTACGCGGTCCAGGTGTACGACGCCCGCGCCGTGCACCGTCCCTTCACCCTCGAGCGCAACGGCTTCGAGCTGGTCCACCGGCCGAGTCGCGTGCGGGACTTCACCGACCGCGACGAACTCGATCGGGTGTACGACGCCGAGATCGAGGAACTCGTGCGCCTGCGCCTCGGCGCCGATCGAGTCGCGCTGCTGGGGGCCACGCTCCGCCGGGCGGCCGACCCCGCAGGCCACGACTCGCAGCCCGCGGCAGGGCTCGTGCACATCGACTTCTCGCCGGAGGGAGCTGCCGCCCATGCCGCCGAGACCTATGCGCGGCACTTCCCGGACGGGCCCGGGTATTCGCGCGCGGTCAGCACGAGCTGCTGGCGGGTGTTCAGCCCGCCGCCCCAGGACTGGCCGCTCGCGGTGTGCGACTTCCGCAGTCTCAGCGATGACGAAGGACGGCCCAACACGCTGTACTTCGTCGACGCGATCCCGCCCGATCCGTTCGGCCCGATCACCGGGACGCCGCGCACGCTCAGCGGATCGGAGTTCCATTACCGGGCGTCGCACCGCTGGTACTTCTACCCGGACATGACGCGAGACGAGCTGCTGCTGTTCGTCCTTCACGACTCCGACCACTCGCGGCCCTGGCGCGTCATGCACTCCGCCTTCCTCGACGCCGAGGCGCAGGCGGTGACGCCGCGGCACAGCGTCGAATACCGCACCGTCGCGTACTTCCGGTAGGCCGGGCGGTGGCGCGACCGGCGCCGCCGGACTCAGCCCGCCGCGCTCGCCCCAGTCGGGGTGCGTCGCGCCGACGGTGCACCCAGCGCGCGAGAGATGGCGCGGGCGGTCGTCGTGAGCGCGGGCAGCGCGGCGCCCGGCGTCCAGTTCTCGCGGTGCAGCGTCACGCCTACCGCGGCGATCACGCGGTCGCGAGGGCCGCGGATGGCGACGGCCACGGCGATGGCGTTGTGCGTGATCGACTCGTCGGCCACAGCGACCCCGGTACGACGCACATCGGAGAGCACGCGGCGCAGTTCATACGGGTCCGTGACGGTCTTCTTCGTGTACTTCTGCAGCGGAAGCGCGAGCACCTCCTCCTGGAACTGCGGCGAGGCGTGCGCCAGCAGCACCTGGCCGGTGCCGGTCGCGTGCAGGGGCCACCGCCCGCCGAGGCGGCTGAGGACCTGCGCGCCGCCGCGCGCCCGCAGCGACTCCACGTAGACCGTGTCGTGGCCGTCGCGCACCGCCAGGTGCACGTTGGCGTTCATCGCCGCCTGCAGGTCGCCCAGGTGCGGAAGTGCGACCTCGCGCAGATGCATGCCCTGCGGTTCGAGGCAGCCCAGCTCGAGCACGCGCATGCCGATGGCATAGCGGCCCTCGACGGAGCGCTCGAGCGCGCCCCACTCGCGGAGCTCGCCCACGAGGCGATGCGCGGTGCTCAGACTGAGCCCCGCGCGTCGGCTGATCTCGCTCAGCGTGAGGACGAGGTGGTCCTCGTCGAACGCCTCGAGGATCGCCAGCACCCGTTGGGCGGCGGTCATCTGGCCGCTGTGCGCCGAGCGGCGCGAGCGGGCTGAGGGTGCGGACTGAATGGGATTAATGGTCATCGTCGACCAACCTCCGGAAACGTCGTCGTCGCTCAGGGTGGGGAAGTGCCCCTCATCATGGAGCATTTCCCTATGACGATAGTCATGCCATTCCGCCTGGCGGAACGACTGCGACCTCTCGCGGGGACCGGGCGACAGCATCCGTCATCACCTTCCGCCAGGTGGGATGACATTTCGGTGCTCGCGAGCACCGTGTTTACGATCTCGACATGACCATCGACCGAGGACAGCTCGACGAGTTCCGCAAGACCCTCGAGGCCGACGATTACCACCTGTCGGTCGAGCTGATCGACGACCGCGCGCTCGCCCGCATCGAAGCCGGGCCTGCGGCGTGCGCGGAATGCCTGGTTCCCAAGGACTTCATGCGTCAGATGCTCTCGCCGATGCTCGGCGTGGGGGCGGACCGCATCGAGATCACGTATCCGGTCGAGGTGCACACCTCGGGAGTCTGACCTGCTGGTCACACCACCGGAGCGGGCGCCGTCGGCGCGGGGAGCCGGTTCTCGTCCGAGTACACCGGCGACGACAGCAGGAACGGGATCGCGGCACGGCGCGGCTCGTCGATCGGCTCGTCCGGGAACGCGGCCTCGATCGTCGCGTGGCGGTCGACCACGCCCTCGCGGAACTCGGGGTGCGTGAGGATGAACATGTCGCCTCGACGGATGCCGGCCAGCACGCGCTCACCGGCTTCCTCGGCGCTCATGTACGGCTGGTGCCGCGCGGCTTCGGTGAACTCCTGGGGAGGCGGGGTGTACCCCGACTGCCCGTACTGCTCCGGACGGTTCGCCACCGCGGCCGCGATGTTGCTGTGCGTCGGTCCAGGACAGTACGCCGACACCGAGATCCCCTCGGGGAGCAACTCGATGTGCAGCGCCTCCGACAGCCCGATCACGGCCGCCTTCGTCATCGAGTACAGTCCGGCGACGATCGGCATGAGACCCGCCATCGACGAGGTGTTCACGACGGCGCCGCCCTCGCCGTGCGCGCGGATCTTGGGCACGAAGGCCTGGATGCCGTTGCCCACGCCCTTGATGTTGACGTCGATCACCCAGTCCCAGTCGCTGGGCGTGGCGTTCATGACAGGCCCAGTCAGGCCGATCCCGGCGTTGTTGACGAGCACGTCGATGCGGCCGAAGCGCCGCTCCACCTCGTCGGCCGCGGCCTTCATCGCGGGCAGATCGGTGACGTCCACCTGCATCGTCTCGACGGCGAGGCCGCGCTCGGCGAAGATCGACGCGGTCTCGTCCAGATGCGAGCCGGTGCGCCCGGTCGCCACGACCGTCATCCCGGCCCGTGCGAAGGCCAACGCGATGCCCCGCCCGATCCCGCTCGAACCCCCGGTCACGACGGCGACCTTGCCCGCGACATCATTCAACATGCGCTCTCCTTCGTGCTGTGGTGGGCCCAGTCAACGACACGGCGCGGGCACTTTCCGCTTTCCTTCCATGCGGCGAAAGCCTGCTGGTCACGTGCGGCGCGCGGGCGACACGGTAGAGGAAGACCGCAGCCGGCGTCGTCGCCGGCGGCTGACAGCGCAGTCCTCAGCGAAAGGCAGTCCATGAGCACGACGACCAGCGTGGCCGACAGCGCCGCTCCTGCTCGCTCCTCCGCGACGACCACCAGGGCGGTCGTGTGCCGGGCGCCCGGCACGCCGTGGGAGGTCACCGAACTCGAACTCGACGAGCCGCGCGCGAACGAGGTGCGCGTCAAGGTCTACGCCGCGGGGCTCTGCCACTCGGACGACCACATCCAGAAAGGCGATGCGCCGATGCGGATGCCGGTGGTCGGCGGCCACGAAGGCTGCGGCATCGTCGACGCGGTCGGCGACGGCGTCACCCGCGTCAAGGTCGGCGACCGCATCGTCTTCTCGTTCATCCCCGCGTGCGGCAAATGCCGCTACTGCTCCACCGGCAGGCAGAACCTGTGCGACGAGGGCAAGAACGCCTCGACGGGCGAGTTCCCCGACGGCACGTTCCGCTTCCACCAGGACGGCGTCGACTTCGGCGGGCTGTGCGTGCTGGGCACCTTCTCGCAGTACACAGTGGTGTCGGAGTACTCGGTCGTGCCGGTCGCCGACGACCTGCCGTTCGAGGTGGGCGCCGTGATCGGGTGCGGCGTGCCCACCGGATGGGGCTCGGCGGTCCACGCGGCCGGCGTGCGCGCCGGCCAGACCGTCGTGATCTTCGGGGCGGGCGGGGTCGGCAGCAACGCCGTCCAGGGCGCGGCGCTCGCCGGCGCGGAGCGCGTGGTCGTGGTCGACCCGGTGCCGTTCAAGCGCGAGATGGCCGAGGTCTTCGGCGCGACCCACACCTTCGAGACCGCCGAAGAGGCGGCGGAGTTCGTCGTGCAGTCAACGTGGGGCGAGCTCGCCGACCACGCGATCATCACGGTGGGCGTGCTCCACGACAAGGTGATCCACGACGCCGTCAACATCGTCGGCAAGACCGGCCAGGTCACCATCACGGCCGTCGGCAACGGCTGGATCGACGAGAACCCCGGCATGCTCATCGGCTTCCAGCGCCGCATCCAGGGGGCGATCTACGGCGCGTGCAATCCGCTGGTCGACATCCCGCGGCTCGTGAGCCTCTACAAGAGCGGAAAGCTCAAGGTCGACGAGCTCATCACGCGCACCTACTCGCTCGACGAGGTCAACCAGGGCTATCAGGACATGCTCGACGGCAAGAACATCCGCGGCGTCGTCCTCATCGACCACGACAACTGATCCGATCGCAGAGGACGAAGTCATGACGCTCACCACTCCGAACCCGACCCTCGCCGAATCCCTCGTGGTCGACGGCGCGCAGCTCATCGGCGGCGAATGGGTGCCTTCCCGCACCGGGCGCACGCTCGATGTCATCAACCCGGCCAACCGCGAGCGCCTCGCGTCGGTTCCCCGCAGCGACGCGAGCGACATCGACGCGGCGGTCGAGGCCGCGGAGCGCGCGTTTCCCGCGTGGCGCGATCTGAACGCGACCGCACGAGCCGCACTGCTGTTCCGCTGGGCCGCCCTCATCGAGGAGCACTCCGCCGAGATCGACCAGCTCGAGTCGCAAGAGGTCGGGCGCCCGCACTGGGGGCCGCCGCCGATGGCGGGCCAGCTGCGCTTCATCGCCGGTCAGGCCGACAAGGTGCAGGGCGTGTCGCTCCCGACCTACTCGCCGGATGCTCTCGGGTTCACGCTGCGCGAGCCCTATGGCGTGGTCGGGGCCATCATCCCGTGGAACGCGCCCGGTCCGATGTTCGTGACCGAGGTGGGCGCCGCCATCGCGGCGGGCAACACGATCGTCATGAAGCCCGCCGAGGACGCACCGCTCACGCCGCTCGCGCTGGCGAAGCTGTCGATCGACGCCGGCATCCCCGCAGGCGTCATCAACGTCGTCACCGGCTATGGCCACGAGGCGGGCGCGGCGCTGCCCGCACACCCGCGGATCCGGCGCATGGGCTTCACCGGCTCGCCGTTCACCGGCTCGCTCATCATGGCCGCGTGCGCGAAGAACCTCACACCGCTGCACCTCGAGCTGGGTGGCAAATCGCCACAGGTGGTGTTCCCGGACGCCGACCTCGACGTGGCCGTGCCGGCCATGGTCTCGGGCATCACACTCAACACCGGCCAGATCTGCGCCGCCGGCTCGCGCGTCGTCGTGCTGCGCAGCGTCCACGACGAGCTCGTCGAGCGCTTGGCGACGCAGATGCAGAAGATCACGGTCGGTCCGTGGCATCAGCCGGTCAACATGGGGCCCCTCATCAACGAGAAGCAGCACGATCGCGTTCTCGGCTACATCGAGGCGGGCAAGGATGCCGGCGCCGACCTGGTCACCGGGGGAGGCGTCCCGCGCGGCGGCGACTACGGTGACGGCTTCTTCGTCGAGCCGACCCTGTTCGACGGGGTGTCACCCGACATGAAGATCGCTCGGGAGGAGATCTTCGGGCCGGTGCTCTCGGTCATCGCCGTCGACGACGAGCGCGAGGCGATCGAGGTCGCCAACGGCACCGACTACGGTCTGGTCGCCTCCGTGTGGACCAGCGATGTGGGAACCGCCATCCGCATGAGCAGGGCGCTGCAGGCCGGGCAGGTCGCGGTCAACAACGCTCTCGGCGCCGCTGTCATCGGCGGCCCGTTCGGCGGCTACAAGTCGAGCGGCTTCGGCCGCACCATGGGCGCCGACTCGGTGCTCGAGTGGACCCAGGTCAAGACCGTGTCGATGCGTCCCGCGACGCCGGCGCGCTGAGAGACAGGCAGTTCAGCCATGGCAACCATCACCACACGCGCGGCCGTCGCCCACAGCCCCCACGAGGAGTGGGAGCTCACCGAACTGCAGCTCGACGACCCGAAGGAGCACGAGGTCCGCGTCCGCCTCGTGGCCTCGGGCCTGTGCCATTCGGACCACCACATCACCGAGGGCGACGCACCGGTGCGCTTTCCGATCGTGGGCGGCCACGAAGGCGCCGGCATCGTCGAGTCGGTCGGACCGAACGTGCGCCGGGTGAAGCCGGGCGACCGGGTCGTGCTGTCGTACATCCCCGCGTGCGGCGCGTGCCGCCCGTGCTCCACCGGACACCAGAACATGTGCGTCAAGGGCCTCAACGCCGGGACCGGAATGTTCCTCGACGGCACCTACCGGTTCCACCGCGACGGCGAGGACTACGGCGGGTTCTGCTCGCTGGGCACGTTCTCGGAGTACGCCGTCGTGTCGGAGTGGGCCGTCGTGCCGCTGCCGGGGCACATCCCCTTCACCGTCGCGTCGCTGGTCGGCTGCGGCGTGCCCACCGGCTGGGGGTCGGCGGTCTACGCCGCCGGCGTGAGGGCCGGCGACACCGTGGTGATCTTCGGGGCGGGCGGCGTCGGCAGCAACGCGGTGCAGGGCGCCCGATTCGCCGGGGCCAAGGACGTCATCGTCGTCGACCCCGTCGAGTTCAAGCGCGAGAGCGCGCTCACGTTCGGCGCCACGCAGACGTTCGCGACCGCGCAGGAGGCGCACGACTTCGTCGTCTCCACCACGTGGGGGCAGCTCGCCGACCACGCCATCATGACGCCCAACGCCGTCACGGAGGAGATGGTCAACGCCGCGGTCATGATGACGGGCAAGGGCGGCAAGGTCACCATCACGGCCGTCGGCCACCTCACCGAGAAGGCCGTGCACGTGCACGCCGGCATGCTGATCGGCTACCAGCGGCAGATCCGCGGCGCGCTCTTCGGCGACTGCAACCCGCTGTACGACATCCCGCGCCTGCTGCGGCTGTACGACTCCGGAGACCTGAAGCTCGACGAGCTCGTCAGCCGTACCTACTCGCTCGACCAGGTGAACGAGGCCTACGACGACCTCGTCGCCGGTCGCAACATCCGGGGCGTCATCGTCCACGATCCCGCGCTGGCCTGAGCCGAGGCATCCGCCCGTCCCGCGCATCGCTGCCACTGAAGGAGTCCTCGATGTCCCACGCCATCCTCGATCCGACCGGTCGCGCCACGGCCACCGACGCGGTCTCGCTCAGCGGTCTCGCACCGCGGCGCGCCGACCTGCGCGGTGCGCGCGTCGGCCTGCTCGACAACACCAAGCACAACGCGATGCTCTTTCTCACCGAAGTCGGGCGGCTGCTGGTGTCGGAGCACGGCGCCGCCGACGTGTCCATCGTCGAGACCAAGGCCAGCTTCTCGGTGCCGGTCGGTGACGACATCGTCTCGCGGTATCGCGAGGCCTGCGACGTCGTGATCACCGGCGTCGGGGACTGCGGCTCGTGCAGCGCGGCGGCCGTCGCGGACGGGATCAACTTCGAGCGCGCGGGCATCCCGGCTGCCGTGGTGCTGACCGACGCCTTCCTCACGACGGGCCGCACCATGGCGCGCGTCCAGGGCGCGCCGGACTACGAGTGGATCACGACCGAGCATCCGATGGCGGTGCTCGATCCGGAACAGGTGAAGAGCAGGGCCCGGATGCTGCTGCCCGAGGTCGTCGGATCGCTCGTGGGGAGCGGCCGATGAGCGCCCCGGCCGTCGAGGCCGAGCTCGACGCCGACGCCGCGCAGCGGGCGATCGAGCACTGCTACGAGCAGGGCTGGAGCGACGGGCTGCCTCTCGTGCCGGCGACGCGTCCGCTCGTCGACCGGTTCCTGGAGGCCGCGGGACGACCCGCGGACGAGATCATCGGCCATATGCCGCAGGTCGACCGGACGGTCACCGTGGAGCTCGCCGCGATCAACGCGGCGATGGCGGGATGCCGGCCGGAGTACTTCCCGGTGGTGCTGGCGGCGTGGGAGGCGCTCATGCGCGAACGGGCGGCGAAGGGCGGCGGATGGCAGTCCACGAGCGGCCCGGCGCCCCTCATCATCCTGAACGGCCCGGTCCGCGAGCGCCTCGGGTTCAACAGCACCGGCGGCGTGTTCGGCCCCGGGTTCCGTCCGAACGCCACGGTCGCGCGGGCGATCGGACTCATCGTCCGCAACGCGTTCGGAGTCGTGCCTCACGAGCTGGAGCAGGCGACGCAGGGACTGCCGGGGCGATGGTCGATCTGCTTCGGCGAGAACGAGGAGGACAGCCCGTGGCCGCCGCTCGCCGCCGAGCTGGGAATCGCCGGGGATGCCGTGACCGCCACGCTGCTGCGCACATGCGAGTACGTCGACAACCGGCACACCAGTGACCCCGAACAGCTCCTCGGAGACTTCGCCGACACGATCGGGCGCTCCGGCTCGTGGATCTTCCAGCACGCCGGCGTAGGAGTGGTGCTGTGCCCCGAGCACGCCGACCTGCTCGCCGGTGCCGGCTACAGCCGGTCGGATGTGCAGCGCTGGCTGGCGGAGCACTCGGGCCGCTCGACCGAGGCGCTGGCTCGCGCCGGCAAGGACTACGCCGAGAAGGGCGTGCGCAGGCCGGGCGACGGCACCCCCGGCGACCGGTTCCAGCGCACGATCCCCGAGGGCGCGGAATCGAGCATCCTCGTCGCGGTCGCGGGATCGCGCACTGCGGGCATCTCGATGGTCGTGCGGTTCTTCGCCGACTGGTCGGGCACCGCCGTGCCGATCGTGGCCGCCGCGCCGGCGGATGCCGCATGAGCCGCTCTCGCACCCCATGTCAGGGCCGCATGCCGGCCGAACACCCAACGAAGGCGAGTCGCAGATGACCCAGATGGTGCGTGCCGCGGTCCAGACCGGACCGCGAGCGATCGAGATGCGCGAGTTCGCGCGACCGAGAGTGGGCGCCGACGACGGCCTGCTGCGCGTGGAGGCCAACGGCATCTGCGGCAGTGACATCGAGATCTATCGCGGTCACATCGGCACGAACCGCGATCCGTTCATCCCTGGCCACGAGCCCATGGGGATCATCGAGGAGCTCGGCGAACGGGCGGCCGAGCGGTGGGGCGTGCAGGTCGGCGATCGCGTCGCGCTCGAGGTCATCGTGCCGTGCCGTGCCTGCCACGACTGCCTCAGCGGCAGGTACCAGGCGTGCCGGTTCCGCAAGTACGGGCACGGCGTCACCGGCATCGATGTCGAGCCGAGCCTGTGGGGCGGATTCGCCGAATACCTCTACCTCTCTCCCAACACGGTGCTGCACAAGATCGACAAGACGCTGCCGGTGGAGATCGCCGCGATGTACAACCCGCTCGGCGCGGGTGTGCGCTGGGCCGTCGATCTGGGCGAGGTCGGCCTGGGCGATTCGCTCCTGGTGCTGGGCGCAGGGCAGCGGGGCCTCGCCGCCGTCATCGCGGCCAAGGCCGCAGGCGCCTCCCAGGTGTTCGTGACGGGCCTCGAGAGCGACGCGCACAAGCTCGCCGCGGCGCGAGAGCTCGGTGCCGACCACACGTTCGTCGTCGACGGCGACGATCCCGTCGACGTCGCCGCAGCGGTCCACGATCTCACCGACGGGCGCGGGGTCGACGTCGCCCTCGAAGTGACGCCGATGGCCGCGAAGCCCATCACCGATGCCATGCTCGCGACGCGCCACGGCGGCCGCGTCGTGCTGGCGGGACTCAAAGGGCACCGCGAGATCCCCATCACGACCGACCTCATCATCAATCGGGCTCTCACCATCAAGGGCGCGTTCGGGGTCGACTCCACCGCCAACAAGAAGGCCATCGCCCTCCTGGAGTCGGGCCGCTTCCCCCTCGAGAAGCTTCACACGCACACGTTCGGGCTCGACGAGGTGGGCGTCGCGATCGAGACGCTCGCCGGCGAGACCGACGACAAGACCGCCATCCACGTCTCGGTGCATCCGAGCTTCGCCTGACCGGAGGACGCCCAACGTGATCGTCGACGCCCACGCGCACCTGCTGCCCAAGGACTATCCGGCAGACGCCCCGTCCTGCTTCCCTCACATGGAGCCCATCGAGGACTCGACCGACCGCCTGCTGGTCTTCGGCAAGATGAGGTTCCCCGCGAAGGAGGTCTTCTTCGAGGCGGAGCGCCGCGTCGAGGCGATGGATGCCTCCGACATCGACGCCGAGGTCGTCAGCCCCATGCCGCCACTGCTGCGCTACGACCTGCCCGCCGCCGACGGTCTCGCCCTTGCGCGTCACGTCAACGACTTCGCGGCCGAACTGAGCAGCCACGCACCGGAGCGGATCGTGGCGCTCGGCATGGTTCCGATGCAGGATCCGGATGCCGCGACCGCGGAGCTGGCCGCCATGAAGGAGCAGGGTCTCGCGGGCGTCGAGATCGCCTCGAACATCCTCGGCAGCTCGATCGGGGACGAGAAGTTCCTGCCGTTCTTCCAGGAGGCGCAGCGCCTGGACTTCCCGGTGTTCGTGCACGCGATGCCCTCGCCGATGGACCGGCTGCCGATGTCGGCGATGGGAACCTATGTCGTGGGGATCGAGGGCATGTTCGCCGCGGCATCCCTCATCCTCGGCGGCACCGCCGCGGCGTGCCCCGACCTGCGCATCTCGTTCAGCCACGCAGCCGGAGGCCTTGCCATGATGCTGCCCCGCGCCAACTACTTCTGGGGCGGATCCTGGAACGAGGAGCCGCCTGACCGCGAGCGCGCGGTCATGCCCGACGACGGGCCGTCGCCGCTGGAGTACGCGCGGCGGTTCTACTACGACGCGATGGTGTTCGACCGGCGCACGATCCGCTACCTCATCGACCTCCTCGGGGCCGACCGGCTGCTGGTCGGCTCGGACTTCCCCGCGATGCTCCGCGAGGAGCCGGGAGCCAAGACGCTGCGCGACATGCAGCTGCCCGATGACGAGTGGGCGGACATCAGTCACCGCAACGTCTTCCGCTGGCTCGGTCGAGGCGACCTCGGCAGCGCGACGGTCGCGGCGGGAGCCGCTCGCACGGGCGCCCGCTGACCCACCGCAGCGCCCCGGCGTCACGAGCGCCGGGGCGCTTCGGCGTGCCCGCCGCACGGTGTCGTGCGGGCGCTCACGCCGCCGGCCCCGGGGTCTCTTTCGTCGGGTGGAAGTCGCATGGATCGGGCCCATCCCGTCGGGAAGACTCCCACCAAGTCCGGTCGCCCGAGGGCATAGCGGTCATGGCAGACCCACTCGCCGAACCGCACACCGGTCCACGATCAGGGAGCATCACATGAAGAGAAGTGCGAAAGGCGCACGGTCAGCAGCGCGGCTGATCGGGGTGCTCGCGGTCGTCGCGAGCATGAGCGTGTGGGCGACCGCATGCGGCGCGGGCGGAGCCGATCCCGACAGCGGATCGGTCGACGGAGGCGGCGAGCCGCAGGCCGGGGGAGACCTCACGGTCCTGGTGGACGCCGGCTTCGCAGGCGGGTGGGCCACCGGCCTCGACCCGGCCACCAGCAACACCACCGGCGCGAACCTGCCGCAGAACTCGGCCATCTTCGGCGGGCTGTTCACGCTCGAAGCGGACGAGGACGGCAGCAACGCCCGCATCGAGCCGAACCAGGCCGAGAGCTACGCGTGGAGCGACGACGAGCTGACGCTGACGGTCACGCTGCGCGGCGGAATCACCTTCTCGGACGGGACGCCGCTGAACGCCGAGGCGGTGGTGTGGAACTGGATCCGCGCCCTCAACTCGGGCAGCACCGGCGCACCCCGCATCGACCTCGATCTGACCCTCCCGGCGCCGCAGCTGAGCGAGGACTTCATGACGAGCCTGTGGGCCGCGCTTCCCGCGGATGTCGACCAGGCCGCGGTCCAGCAGCAGCTGGGTGCGATCCGCGCGGTCGACGACCTCACCGTCGAGCTGCAGCTGGCGACCGTCAACGGCTCGCTCGTCAACGGATTCCCCACGTCGAGCTTCAACCTCATCGCATCGCCCACCGCGTACGCGGAGCTCGGCGGCGAGGCCTTCAAGCAGACTCCGGTCGCGGCGGGTCCCTTCATCATCGAGAGCAACAAGCTCAGCGAGCGACTCGAGCTGTCGAAGAACCCGGAGTACTTCAAGGACGGACTTCCGTACCTCGACGCGCTGACCTTCCAGTCCGTGGCGGGCGACCAGGTCGCCTACCAGACGCTGCTGGCCGGACAGGGCGACGTGGTCGAGGGCCTCAGCGCCGTCACGCTGATCCAGCAGGCGCAGGGCAACCCCGATGTGAACGTGCTGCTGTCGCCGCCCACCTCGCCCTACGTCATCCAGCTCAACACCCGCACCGCGCCGTTCGACGACAAGCGGGCTCGCGAGGCGATCTACTACGCGACGGACTTCGCCGCCATCAACAAGGGACTGTTCCAGGACGAGGGCGACATGAGCCAGTCCTTCACGGCATCGGGGGGTCTGTTCTACAACCCCGACGTCGAGGGGTACCGCGAGTACGACCCCGAGAAGGCGAAGGAGCTCGTCGACGAGATGGGCGGGCTCACGGTGCAGCTGGGAACGACGGACATCGTGACGGCGCGCTCGGTGACCACGGCGCTGCAGACGCAGTGGCAGGAGGCGGGCATCGACGTCGAGATCAGCGCCGAGCCGCTCGGCGACGTCATCACGCGGTTCATCGCCGGCGACTGGCAGGCGCTGCTGCAGACGGCGGGTGCGTGGGATCCGTCGGTCGGCATCGGCGTCGCGGTGCGGTTCGGATCGACCTCGCCGTTCAGCGGAACGCCGCTGCCCGAAGGCGCTGCGACGGCGACGGATGCCCTCGCCCAGGGTCTCACCACCGAGCTCGACGATCTCCTCCAGGCGGCGGTCGCGACCACCGACGAGGCGGAGCGCAAGGAGGCGTACGACGCCGTGGCGAAGTACATCTCCGACGAGGCGTACGCACCGTTCGGCATGGCGTTCTCACCCGCTCAGGTCGTCCGCAAGGGCGTGCACGGGCCCGGTCTGACCACCCCCATCCCCGCGCTCGCGGTCAACAGCGGCGTGCTGTACGACCGCGTGTGGGTCGAGGGCGGCCAATGACAGCCACCGTCGAGACGACGTCCATCCGCGCCGAGAAGCCCCGCGGGCTTCTCGGCCGGGTGGCCGGCTCGCCGCTGGTCCGGCTGGTGGTGCGGCGCGTCCTCATCGCCATCCCGCTGCTGCTCGCGGTCAGCGTGCTCACGTTCGCCCTCATGGAGGCGATGCCCGGCGATCCCGCGCGGAACATGGCGGGAATGGATGCCACCGAGGCCGAGGTCGAGGCGGTCCGCGAGCAGCTGGGGCTGGACCGCCCGCCGGTCGAGCGGTATCTCACGTGGCTCGGCGGCTTCGTCACCGGCAACCTCGGCCGCTCGACCGTGAGCGGGCAGACCGTGGCCTCCATGCTCGACGAGCGGATGCCGGTCACGGTCGAGCTGGTGGCGTTCGCGTTCATCCTCTCGCTGGCGATCTCGGTGCCGGTCGCCCTCATGGCAGCCCGGCGCCCCGGCGGGATCTTCGACCGCATCGTGATGGTGATCTCGATGACGCTCCTCGCCGTGCCCAACTACGTGATGGCGCTGCTGCTCGTGCTGGTGTTCGCCGTCAGCCTGCGGGTGCTCCCGGCGATCGGCTACGTCCCGATCCAGGAGGATCTCCCCGGCAATCTGCGCTCGGTCACCCTCCCGGTGCTGGCGCTGGGTCTTCCGATCGCCTGCTTCTACGCGCGCTTCCTGCGGGGCGACCTCGTCGAGCAGATGAACTCCGCCGACTACGTCGAGACGGCGCGCGCCAAGGGCGTGGGCCCGTGGAAGGTGCTGTGGTCGCACGCCTTCCGCAACTCGTCGTTCGGACTGCTGACGCTCGTCGGACTCAACGTCGGGGGACTCATCGGCGGCACGGTGATCGTCGAGCAGATCTTCTCGATGCCGGGCCTGGGAGTCATGATGCTGCAGGGCGTCGGCTCGCAGGACATCGCCGTCGTGCAGGCCTGCGTCTTCATCTTCGCGGCGGTCGCCGTGTTCGCCAACCTGTTCGTCGACGTGATGTACGCCGTACTCGACCCGAGGATCCGCTATGGCAGTCGCTGACGCGGCGACCACCGCCGCCGCTCTCACCCCGATCGACGTCGTCGACCGGAGCATCGTCTGGGCGCGATGGCGCCGTCGGCTGGTGGTGTGGCTGCCGGCGGGATTCGTCGTGCTGCTGCTGCTGACGTGCTTCGTCGGCCCGTATGTGCTGCCGCTGCCCGCGCCCGTCGGAGGGAGCGTCCTGGAGAGCAGCCTCCCGCCGGGCTCGCCCGGTCATCCGCTCGGGACCGACATCAACGGCAATGACGTCCTCTCGAGGCTGATCTACGGCGGGCAGGCCTCGCTCACGGTCGCCATCGCGACGAACGTCATCGGGCTGCTGATCGGCGGCCTCGTCGGGGCGCTCTCGGGATACCTCGGCGGGCGAGCCGACACGTGGATCATGCGCGGGCTGGATGTGCTCATCGCGTTCCCGTCGCTCGTCCTGACGATCGCGATCGCGCAGGTGCTCGGACCCAGCCTCCCCAACACGGTGCTGGCACTCCTGGCGTTCAGCATCCCGGCCGTCGCCCGCATCGCGCGCTCCGCGACGCTCCGCGTGGTGAACATGCCGTTCGTACAGGCGGCGAGCCTCAGCGGCAGTCCGTGGTGGCGCGTGCTGCTGCGTCACATCGCGCCCAACATCACGCCGCAGATGCTCAACTTCGCGCTGCTGGGCATGGGCATCGTCATCGTCACCGAGGGTGCGCTGAGCTTCCTCGGGATGGGCATCCCGGCGCCCAGTCCGAGCTGGGGAAACATGATCTACGAGGGCCAGCAGTCGCTCTCGGCGACGCCGCTGCTGGTGCTGTGGCCGAGTCTCGCGCTGCTGGTGACCGTGCTGGCGTTCAACCTCCTGGGAGAGAACGTCCGAGACGAGATGAGCGGGCGATGAAGCTGGCAGAGCGAATGGATGCCGACACCACGACCGGCACGGACGACCGGCGGGTCGTGCTCGAGGTCGACGACCTGCGCGTGACGTTCTCACGTGCGGGGCGCCGCATCCATGCCGTCAACGGGCTGTCGTACCGGCTGTACGCCGGCCGCATGCTCGCGATCATCGGCGAGTCCGGCTCGGGCAAGTCGGTCAGCGTGCGCGCCCTCATGGGCCTGCTGCCGCCGAGCGCCTTCATCGCCGGCTCGGCACGGCTGGCGGGCACCGAGCTGGTGGGCATGAGCGAGAAGGAGATGCGGCGCATCCGCGGCGACGAGATCGCGATGGTCTTCCAGGACCCGGCACGCTCGCTCAACCCCACGATGAGCGTCGGCGCACAGATCACCGAGGCGATCCGCACGAAGAGCACGATCGACCGCAAGGCCGCCGCGGCGCGCGCCGTCGAGCTGCTCAAGCTGGTGCGGCTCCCCGCCGCCGAGCGGCGGTTCCACGAGTACCCGCACCAGCTGTCGGGCGGCATGCGGCAGCGCGTCATGATCGCGATCGCGCTGGCGTCCAACCCGAAGGTGCTGATCGCCGACGAGGCGACCACCGCCCTGGATGTCACGACGCAGGCGCAGATCATGGAGCTGCTGGTCGACCTGCAGGACCGGCTGGGCACGGCGGTCATCATGATCAGCCACGACCTCGGCCTCGCGGCCAGCTATGCCGACGAGGTGCTGGTGATGTACGGCGGGCGCGCTGTGGAGCACGCCGCGACCGACACGCTGTTCCGCAACGTCCGGATGCCGTACACCAAGGCGCTGCTCGGAGCGATCCCGCAGCTCACGACGCCCCCGCACTCCATGCTCACCGTGATCGGCGGACACCCGCCCGACCTGTCGGCGCTGCCTCCGGGCTGTGCGTTCGCGCCGCGCTGCCCGCGCGCGACGGCGCGATGCGCCGAACGGCCGCCGTTGGACGAGCACGAACCCGGTCACCGTTACGCGTGCTGGCACCCGGTGATGCCGGGGGTCGAGCTGGAGACGCCCGCCGACGGCGTGCCCGCCGAGGACGTCGAGCTGGACGATGCCGAGCAGCTGCGCACCGAGGGCCATGTGGCCGCACCGCCGACGCTGCTCACGGCAGGGGTCATTCCCAGCGAGGACCGCGTTCCGACCAAGAGGGAGCAGGCATGAGCGCCGCGCAGACCGCGACCCCCGAGACCGCGATCGCGGTGGCACAGCACGGCGACGCACTGCTGTCGGTGCGCCACCTCGTCCAGGAGTACGTCAGCAGGGGACCGGGCGGCGTCAAGGCCGGCGTCGTGCACGCCGTGTCGGATATCTCGTTCGAACTCGGCGTCGGTCAGACCCTCGGGATCGTCGGCGAGACCGGGTCGGGCAAGTCCACGCTCGCCCGCGCGATCATCCAGGTCGAGAAGCCGAAGTCGGGCGATGTGTACTTCCAGGGGCGCAACATCGTCGGCATCGGCAAGCGCGACCTGCGCCGCGCGCACGCGCAGATCCAGATGGTCTACCAGGATCCGTTCGGGTCGCTCAATCCGCGCTGGCGCGTCGAGGACGTGGTGGCCGAGCCGCTGCTCGGGCACACGTCGATGTCGCGGCAGGCGCGGCGCGCCCGTGTGCGCGAGCTGCTGGATCTGGTCGGCCTCGAGCCCGACGTGTATCTGCGACGTCGACCGCTCGAGCTCTCGGGCGGGCAGGCGCAGCGCGTCGCGATCGCCCGGGCCATCGCGCTGAACCCCGCGCTGATCATCTGCGACGAGGCGATCTCATCGCTGGACGTGCTGATCCAGGCGCAGGTGCTCAACCTCTTCGAGAAGCTGCGATCCGAGCTCGGACTGTCGTACCTGTTCATCGCCCATGATCTCGCCACGGTTCGTCAGATCAGCGACCAGGTGGCCGTGATGCACCTCGGCCAGCTCGCCGAGATCGGACCGGCCGAGTCGGTGTACCGAGCGCCCCGGCATCCGTATACCAAAGCGCTGCTCGACTCGATCCCGGGCCTGGATCCCGAGACGGGCATCGCCCGGCGGCCGGTCCCGCTCACCGGCGAGCCGCCGTCACCGCTCGCGCCGCCGAGCGGCTGCCGGTTCCGCACGCGCTGCCCCCGCGCGCAGGAGCTGTGCGCGGCCGAGACGCCCGCCCTCACCGAGCACGACCCCGGTCACTTCGCGGCGTGCCACTTTCCGCTCGAGGCCCCCGTCGTCGCATCTGAGGACGCACTGCGTGCCTCGATCCGCTCGACGCCGCAGACGGACACCGTGGCGACGCCGGTCACGACCCGCTGAGACCGAAGAGAGAGGGGATGCCGCGGCATCCCCTCTCTCTTCGTGCGCTGTCAGCGTGTGCCGCTGGCGGCGAGCACCGCCTGGGGACTCTCCGCCGGATCGACGTCGTCGCCGAGGCGGCGCCGGAAGTCCGGCGGTATCCAGAGGTCGGAGCGCCGGAGCTCGTGCACGCTCGATCGGCCCAGGCCGTAGACCGCCGAGTCGAGACCCGATCGCAGGATGTCGAGCACATTCTCGACGCCGGCCTGCCCGTTCGCGGCGAGCCCCCACAGATAGGCCCGGCCGATCAGCACGGCCTTCGCGCCCAGGGCGAGGGCCTTGGCGACATCACCGCCGCGACGGATGCCGCCATCCAGCAGCACCTCGACGTCCGAGCCGACGGCGTCGACGATGTCGGGGAGCAGACGGATGGAAGCCGGGGTGGAGTCGAGGTTGTTCCCGCCGTGGTTCGAGACCGAGATCGCGCTCATGCCGACGTCGACCGCGCGGCGTGCGTCGTCCAGCCGGGTGATGCCCTTGAGCATCATCGGGCCGTCCCACTGCGCGCGCAGCCACGCGAGGTCCTCCCAGGTCGGCGGGGGAGTGCTCATCCACTCGCCGTACGCACCGAAGAACGTCGGCGCCGGCTCGTCGCCGACGACCAGGTTGGGGGCGGACAGATCGGGGATGCCCTGGCGCAAGAAGCGATACGCCCAGCCCGGCCGCGTGATCGCGGCGGGGATGTACTCGACCATCGTCTTCAGCGTGATCCGCTCGGGGATGCGAGGGCTGCCCCAGTCGCGCCCGTTCGAGAACGACCAGTCCAGCGTGACGATGATGGCGCGCGCACCTGCTGCCCGGGCGCGCTCGAGCCGGCGCGCGATCGTCTCACGGCCGCCCTGCCAGTACACCTGGTAATGCAGTGGCGCACCGGCTGCGGCGACCTCCTCGACGGGCTTGCTCGCGAACGAGCTGAGCGACATCGCGATGCCGCGGGCGGCGGCGGCACGAGCGACGGCGACCTCGCCGTCCGGGTGCACCGCCTGGACTCCCGTCGGGCTGATGATCACCGGGAACGAGAGGTCGGTGCCGAGCACGCTCGTCGACAGATCCCGCCGGGCGGGCAGATCGGCGACGTGGGGCGACATTCCGAGCTCGCTGAAGGCCGCCATGTTGTCGGCGTAGGTGACGCCCTTCTCGGAGCCCGCGAGGAGTGCGCCATAGACCGACGCCGGCAGGCGCCTCTTGGCGCGCCGCTGCGCCTCGGCCACCGTCTCGAACCATTCGTTCTTCGCCATCACCGCTCCTCGAGTCGTGCCGCGAACCCGGCGACCGGGCTCGTGTTGCATGCCGACACGGGCGGGGCCACGGGTCGCCTGCGCTCGAGCGTGAGCGGCACGGCGCGGGATCCGGTCGATCGCACGCCGGTGTTTCGCGGTCGCGGCGGCGAGGTGCGATGCGAGCGGTCGACGCTGGGCTTCGGCCGCTCTCGTTCCGCGCTCGCGAGAGCCTCCTCGCCGAAGCCGCGCACGCATTCCGGGTCGGGACCGTCCAGCGGCAGGCCGGTGAAGAACTTGGCCGCCATGCAGCCGCCCTTGCACGTGTCGAAGAACTGGCAGCTCGAGCATGCCCCGCCGGACTGCGGCGAGCGCAGCCGGGCGAACAGCTCGGACTCCCGCCACACCTCGCCGAAGCCGCCCTCGCGGATGGAGCCGGCGAGGAACTCCTCGTGGATCGCGAACGGGCACGCGTAGACGTCGCCGATCGGGTCGATGAGGCACACCACCCGGCCTGCGCCGCACAGGTTCAGACCCGGCAGCGTCTCGCCGAGTGCCGACAGGTGGAAGAACGAGTCCCCGGTGAGGACGTTCTCGCCGTGGCGCAGCAGCCAGTCGTACAGCTCCCGCTGCTGCTCCTGCGTCGGATGCAGCTCGTTCCACACGTCGGCGCCACGTCCTGCCGGGCGCAGGCGCGTCAGCCGCAGCTGCGCGCCGAACCGGTCGGCGATGGCCTTGAACTCGTCGAGCTGCGGGATGTTGGTGCGGGTGCACACGACCGAGAGCTTCAGCCGGGTCATCCCGGCCGACGAGAGCCGTTCCAGCGCCCGCATCGCCAGGTCGAACGACCCGGGTCCGCGGATCGCGTCGTTGACCTCGGCGGTGGCGCCGTCGAGGGAGATCTGGATGTCGACGTAGTCGTTCAGCGCGAGCTTGGCGGCGATCTCCTCGGTGATGCGCACGCCGTTCGTCGAGAACTTGACTCCGACGTCGTGGCTGGTGGCGTAGTCGACGATCTCCCAGAAGTCGGAGCGGACCGTCGGCTCGCCACCGCCGATGTTGACGTAGAAGACCTTCATGCGCTGCAGCTCGTCGATGACGGCCTTGCACTCGTCGGTGGTGAGCTCGCGCGGGTCGCGACGACCGGATGCCGACAGGCAGTGGATGCACGACAGGTTGCACGCGTAGGTCAGCTCCCACGTCAGGCAGATCGGCGAGTTCAGCCCGCTCTCGAAATGGTCGACGAGGCGCTTCGGCCGCACGGGGGGCGCGCTTGCGAGGGCCGACGGTGGAGCCGGCGCGGGGGCGATCAGGGTCATGCGGCACGCTCCACGAGCATCTCGGATGCGCGCAGTGTGTCGAGCGCGCGCAGGTAGGCGGGGATCTCGGCGTCGCGGACGCCGGCCGTCGCGAGGGCTTCGCCGACGGTCGCATCGTCCATGTTCTCGACGACGGCGAGCAGCTGCGGCGACTTCAGGAACGACAGCTGACGCGTGCCGAAGTGATACAGCAGCGCGCCGAACGGCTCCGGCCGGATCGACACGCGAGGGTGCACGCGCAGCGTGCTGTGGAGCGTGAGATCGGACATCGGCGGCTCAGTAGACGCCGCACATGCCGTCGATCGAGACTTCTTCGACCAGCGACTCGGACTCGATCTCGGCGGCCTCGGGGGCGGGGGATGCGGTCGTGCGGTCCATCGTGACTTCCTCTCTGAAGCGGCGGCACCGCGTCGTCGCGGCGTGGCTGAGATATTACTGGCATCCAGTGCCAATTAAAAGACTCTCGAAGAGACGGCCTCTCACACCGCCGACGCGAACCGGCGCAGCCCGGGTCGAGCGTCGAGTACTTCGGCGAGTTCGGGCACCGCGCCGTCCGCCGTCCGCCAGTCCCGGTAGGCCTGCTCGTCTTCGGCGCTGCGCCACTCCTCATAGAGCGTCCACGCCCGCGGATCGTCGCGGTCGACGAGCCAGTCGATGCGCTCCGCGCCGGGGAAGGCGCGCGTCTGGTCGAGCATCGGCCCGAACAGCGCGCGAGCCTGTCCGATCCGGTCCTCGGCGATGTGGAACTCGACGATGGCGACGATCGGCATGAGTCCTCCGGGATCTGTGCCGCGCGCGGCGCGCGGATCGCGGCCACGCTATCGACGGCGACCACGACCCCCGGCGCCCATTCCGCACCGCGGAAGTCTTTGTCCAGCCGGCTCGGCCGGCGTTATCGTCGCTCCCAGGACGATTCGGACGACGTGACGGGGCGTCGGGACGCGGGGAGGCGACTGCGGATGACGGTGATGTCTCCGGACGATGAGTCCCGCGAGGGCCGGCTCACCGCGGCGGGTCGGATGCTCGCCGTCCTGGAGGTCTTCCGTACTCAGCCGTCTCCGCTGCGCATGGCTGAGATCAGCCGGCACTCGGGTCTGAGCACCACCACCACCCATCGCCTGATGCACGAGCTGCTCGACTGGGGTGCCGTCGAGATGGCCGAGAGCGGCGGGTACCAGCTGGGGACCAAGGTGCTCGAGCTCGCCGCGGCATCCGGCGACGCGCTGCGGCTGCGCGAACGAGCTCTCCCGGCGCTGCTGCGGCTGCACCGGATGCTGCGGGTGCTCGTCGTGCACCTGTCCATCCGCGACGGCTTCGACACCGTCTACGTCGAGTCGCTGCGCAGCGCGCACGGCGGGGTGAGCACGAACCGCATCGGGGGCCGGATGCCGCTGCACCTGACCGCGACCGGACGCGTGCTGCTCGCCTACGCCGATGAGGGCGTGCAGGAAGGGTTCCTCGCGCGACCGCTCGAGGTGCGCACGCGGTTCACGACGACCGATCCCGACGAGCTGCGCCGAACGTTCTCCGGCATCCGCGAGCATCAGGTCGTCATGACGGCGCGACAGGTGACGGAGAACACCGGCGCGGTCGCGGCACCCGTCTTCGACCACCAGGAGAGGGTCGTCGCCGCGGTCGGCATCGTGCTGAACCTGAAGGACCATCACCTCGAGGACTACCTGGAGCTGGTGCGAGCCGCCGCGTCGCAGGTGACCGCCTCGCTCGTGCCCCCGGCATCCGATTGATCGCCCTGTCTTCCGGATCTTCGGCCCCGATCTGAACGACTGTTCCGCAGTGCGGAAGTCGTGCCCCGGGACGTTTCGGAGCCGCCGATAGTGGGGGATGCGCGGCCCTCATCCCCGGCCCGCGCATCGCTTGCTCAGGAGGTTCCCCACCGATGACGATCCCCACCGTCGCGCCCGCAGAGGTGCTGTTCGACCCGGCGGTCGAGACCATGCCGTGGGACCGGCTCCAGCAGGCGCAACTGGGTGCGTTCACGGATCTGCTGGCCCGCCTGCGGACTCACGACGTCTGGCGCGCGCGTCTGCGCGACGCTCCCGCGTCCATCAAGGCGCTGACCGACCTCTCCGACGTGCGGATGACCATGAAGGAGGACCTGCGCGCCGCGCAGGCCGAGCAGCGCCCCGGACGGCCGCTCGGCGACTTCCAGCTGGTCGAGACGGAGGAGCTGATCCAGTTCACGAGCTCGTCCGGCACGACCGGCACGCCGGTGTTCTTCGGGCTGACACCGAACGATCTGGAACGCTGGACGTCGCGCATCGCGAACGCATACCGGACCGCGGGAGTCGCCGCCGGCGCGCGCGTGGCGCACACGACGGGCATGGCGATCGTGGCGGGCGGCATGCCGTACGCCGACGGCATCCGCGCAGCGGGCGGGGCGCTCGCATGGATCGGCGGCCAGACCAGCTCACGCATGACCCTGTCGCTCGAGCGGCTGCAGCTGAACGTCCTCGTCGGCACGGCATCGTTCGTGACCCACTTCGCACGGCGCTGCGAGGACGAGCTCGGCCGCCCGGCCACCGAACTCTCGGTGCGCACGATCATCGCGGGCGGCGAGCCCGGCGCCGGCGTCCCCCACATCCGTCAGGGGATGCTCGACGCGTGGGGCGCGACGCGGGTGAGCGAGCTCATGGGGCTGGGCGATGTGCTGCCCGCCATGTGGGCCGAGTGCCATGTCGGCCAGGGGATGCACTTCACCGCGGCGCCGGACGTCCTGGTGGAGCTGGTGGACCCCGAGACGCTCGCCCACGTGCCGTGGGAGCCGGGTGCGACGGGTGAGGCGGTGTATACGACGCTCACGCGCGAGGCATCCGCGGTCGTGAGGTTCCGCTCGCGCGATCAGCTCACGGTCACCGCGGTGGAATGCGCGTGCGGACGGACCTCGCCCACGGTGCGATGCGTCGGCCGCACCGACGACATGCTCATCTTCAAGGCGATGAACGTGTACCCGACGGCGATCCGAGACGTCGTGCTCGATGTCGCGTCCGACCACCTCTCTGGGGCCATGCGCATCCGCAAGGAGCGGGCGGACCAAGTGCGCTTCGACACGCCTCTCCCGCTCCAGGTCGAGCTTCGGGACGACACCGACGCGTCGCGCGCGGCCGAGAAGCTGGCCGCCGCCGAAGAGGCCGTCCGTCAGCTGCTGCGGGTGCGGATCGCGATCGAACCTGTGCCGATCGGCGTCATCCCGGTGGGCGAGTACAAGAACGCTCTCACCTACGTCGACGCGGAATGACGGCCGGTGCCTGCCGGATCGCCGAATGAGGAGGATGCCATGAGCTCATCGATCGCCGCCGCCGCCGCGGTGCGCGCGGACTCGCTCTACGTCGGTGGCGAGTGGATCCCCTCCACGACATCGGAGCGGCTCGAGGTGCGCAACCCGTACGACCTCGGTCTCGTCGGGAGCGCGCCGGACGGTTCGGCCGCTGACGTCGACGCCGCGGTGCGTGCCGCACGATCGGCGTTCGACCGCGGTCCGTGGCCGCGGCTCAGCCCGGCTGAACGTGCGGCGTGGCTGGAGCGGCTGGCCGATGAGCTCGAGCGGCGCGGGGCGGACACCGCCGCTCTGGTGACCGCCCAGAACGGTCAGCCGATCGGGATGTCCCGCGTGCTGAGCGGAATCGTGCCGGCGACGCACCTGCGGTACTACGCCGGTCTCGCCCGCGGCTTCGAATCGGAAGAGATCCGCGAGAACGTCTCGTTCCCGGGTAGCACGGTCGTGCGGCACGAGCCCGTGGGCGTGTGCGGGCTCATCGTGCCCTGGAACTATCCGCAGTCGCTGCTCTCGGCGAAGCTGGCACCGGCGCTCGCGGTCGGCTGCACGGTGGTCGTGAAGCCCGCGGGCGAGACGCCTCTCGATGCGCGGGCCTTCGCCGACGCGGCGGACGCGATCGGCATGCCCCCGGGCGTGATCAACATCGTGACCGGCGGCCGCGACACCGGCCGTGCCCTCGTGGACCACCCGGGCGTCGACAAGATCGCGTTCACGGGCTCGACCGCGGCGGGCCGGGCGATCGCCGCGCGCTGCGGTGAGCGGCTCATCCCCGTCACCCTCGAGCTCGGCGGCAAGTCGGCCGCGATCGTGCTGGACGACGCCGACGCCGCGCAGACCTTGGCGCAGCTGCAGAGCCTGTCGTTCATGAACAGCGGGCAGACCTGCTTCCTCCTCTCGCGTGTGCTTGTGCCGCACGCGCGACTGGACGAGTTCACCGAGGGTCTCGGCGACGTCGCGCGCGGACTCGTGCTGGGCGACCCGCTCGACGAGGCCACGCAGCAGGGGCCGCTGGTCTCCGAGCGCATCCGCTCGCGCGTGCGCTCCCTGGTCGACGCGGGAGCGGCCGCCGGCGCCCGGATCGTGACCGGTGGACGCGACGCGCCCGATCTGGACGGCTACTTCTACGAACCCACGGTCGTGACGGGCGTGGAGCCGCGTGACGCACTGGCGCAGGAGGAGGTGTTCGGCCCCGTCGTGACGATTTTGGGGTACGGCTCCGACCAGGAGGCGGTCGATCTCGCCAACGACACGGTCTACGGCCTGGGCGGTGCCGTGTTCAGCGGTGACGATGAGAGAGCACTCGACGTCGCGCGGCGGATCGAGACCGGCACGATCGGCATCAACGGGTACCGGCCCGACATCGGCTCGCCGTTCGGCGGATACCGGGCGTCCGGGCTCGGCAGGGAGCACGGCCCGGAGGCCCTCGCCAACTACGTGAAGATCAAGGCCGTCTACCGCTGACCGCGGTCAGGAGAACAGGCGCTGCAGGCGCTGCACGCCCTCTCGCAGCGCGTCGTCGCCGAGAGCGTACGACAGGCGCAGATAGCCGGACGGACCGAAGGCCTCGCCGGGAACGACGGCGACCTCGGCCTTCTCGAGGATCAGGTCGGCGAGCTCGAGCGACGTCGTCGGCGTGACCCCGGCCCACTCGCGGCCGAGGAGGCCTCGCACATCCGGGTACGCGTAGAACGCGCCCAGCGGGGTCGGCACCGTGACGCCGTCGATCTTCGACAGCTCCTCCACGATGATCCGACGTCGCCGATCGAAGGCGAGGCGCATCTGCTCGGCCTCGTCCTGCGGACCCGTGAGTGCGGCCAGCGCCGCGCGCTGAGCGATGTTGTTGACGTTCGAGCACAGGTGCGACTGCAGGTTGCCGGCGATCTTGATCGCGTCCTTCGGCCCCACCATCCAGCCCAGCCGCCACCCGGTCATCGCGTAGGTCTTGGCGACGCCGTTGACGAGGATCGTCTGGGCCGCGGCATCCGGAACCGCCTCCACGATCGAGACGGCGCGCGTGCCTTGGTAGACGAGGTTCTGGTAGATCTCGTCGGAGATGATCCAGATGCCGTGCTCGACGGCCCACTCGCCGATCTCGCGCGTCTCTTGCGCGGTGTACACCGAGCCGGTCGGGTTGGAGGGCGACACGAACACGAGGGCGGTCGTCTTGTCGGTGCGTGCCGCCTCGAGCTGCTCGACGGTCACCTTGTAGTCCTGATCGGCGCCGGCGAAGACCTCGACGGGGATGCCGTCGGCCAGCGCGATCGCCTCGGGATAGGTCGTCCAGAACGGCGCCGGCAGCAGCACCTCGTCGCCCGGGTTCAGCACGGTCTGGAACGCCTGGTAGACGGCCTGCTTGCCGCCGTTGGTGACGATGACCTGCGACGGGTCGATCTCGAGCCCGGAGTCGCGGAGCGTCTTGGCGGCGATCGCCTCGCGCAGCACTGGGAGGCCGGCCGCCGGCGTATAGCGGAAGTTCGCGGGGTCGCGCAGCGCCTCGGCGGCGGCGTCCACAATGAACGACGGCGTGGCGAAGTCGGGCTCGCCCGCCGCATAGGAGATGACGGGGCGGCCGGCGGCCTGCAGCGCCTTGGCCTTGGCGTCGACCTTGAGGGTCGCCGACTCCGCGATGGCACTGAGCTTTCGGGAGAGAGGGGACTTGCGGGAGAGCGGTGCGCGTTCGGTCACGCCTTCGAGCGTAGTCCGGGCGCGCGGCAGCGCGAGCATGCCGATTCCGGGCACGTGGTCCCGGTACGCGAGACGGATCAGGCGACTCCGGCATCCACCGAATGGGGGATGCCGCCTCCTGCGGACGACGGCTGGGCGCGGCGTCCCGCAACGGCAAGGCTGGAGGCATGCAGACACAGGCGGTGCGGGTGCAGAACCTGCGCAAGACGTACGGCGACCGGGCGGTCGTGGACGGAGTGACCTTCGACATCGAGCGCGGCGAGACGTTCGCGCTCCTCGGACCCAACGGCGCGGGCAAGTCCACCACCGTGGAGATCCTCGAGGGATACCGCCGCCGCACCGGCGGAGACGTCGAGGTGCTGGGAGTGGATCCCATGACGGCGGGGCTTGATCACAAGGCGCGGATCGGCATCGTGCTGCAGTCCACGGGCGAGGCAGGACCGGTGACCGTGCGCGAGCAGCTGCGCCAGTTCGCGGGGTTCTACCCGAATCCGCGCGACGTCGACGAGGTGATCGCCGCGGTAGGACTCGAGGCACAGGCGAGGACGCGAGTCTCGAAGCTCTCGGGCGGGCAGCAGCGGAGGGTCGACGTCGCATTGGGCATCATCGGGCGCCCCGAGCTGCTGTTCCTCGACGAGCCCACCACCGGGTTCGATCCACAGGCGCGACGGGAGTTCTGGGACCTCATCCGGCGCCTCAAGGCCGAGGGCACGACCATTCTTCTGACGACGCACTACCTCGACGAGGCCGCGCAGCTCGCCGACCGCGTCGCCGTCATCGCGGGCGGGCGCCTGCGTGCGATCGGCCCGATCGAGGGGTTCGGAGGCGAGGCTGCGCGCGTGCCGGTCGTGAGGTGGACCGAGGAAGGGATGCCGCGACACGAACGTGCGACGGATCCGTTCGCGTTCGCCACGGCGCTCGCGACGCGCCTGGGCGGCGCCCCCGCCGATCTCGAGATCGTGCGCCCGAGCCTCGAGGATGTCTATCTCGATCTGGTCAGCCGACCCGAAGCCAATGCCGTCACCGAAGGAGCAGCACGATGAGCGTCACCGACCCGCGCGTCCTGAGCCGAAGCGATACCCGGCCCGCGGCACCGCGCTCGCGGCGACGCAACGTCGTCGCCGTCGGGGTGTGGCGTGCCCGCTTCGAGCTGCTGCAGTACTTCCGATCGGGCGACACGCTGTTCTTCACATTCCTCTTCCCGATCTTCATGCTGGGCCTGTTCAGCGTCGCATTCGGCGCGGACGGCGACGTGCAGATCGCCCCTGATGTGCCCGCGGTCCCGATGGCGCAGATCTTCCTGCCGGGGATGGTCGCTGCCGGCATGCTGCTGTCGGGCTTCCAGAACCTGGCGATGGACATCGCCGTGGACCGGTCAGAGGGCGTGCTCAAGCGGCTCGGCGGCACGCCGCTGTCTCCGGTCAGCTACTTCCTGGGCAAGATCGGCCAGGTCGCTGTCACCGGCACCTTGCAGGCCGCCCTCCTGCTGGTCTTCGCCGCCACGGCGCTGGGAGTGCCGTTGCCGACCGATCCTGCCGCGTGGACGACGTTCGCGTGGGTGTTCGTGCTGGGCATCACGACGTCGGCCCTGCTGGGGGTCGCTTTGTCGTCGGTCCCGCGTTCGGCCAAGAGCGCGACCGCGGTGGTCGTGCCGATCGCCCTCGCCCTGCAGTTCATCTCGGGCGTCTATCTCACGTTCTCGCAGCTGCCGGAGTGGCTGCAGGACGTCGCGGGGATCTTCCCTCTCAAGTGGATGGCGCAGGGCATGCGGGCGGTGTTCCTGCCCGACGAGTTCGCGGTGCTCGAGCAGAACGGCGCGTGGGACCTCGCCGGCGTCGCCGTCGCGCTGGGAGCCTGGCTCGTGGTCGGACTCGTGCTCTCGCGCCTCACCTTCCGCTGGATCCGGCGCTCGGCATAGCTCGGCCGTCGCCGGGCCGCATACCCTGGCGGGAACGGTGAGGAGGACACATGCTCAGCAGACGCCGATGGGATACGGTCGTCGCGCTCGGCTCGCTCGTCATCCTGGCGGGACTGCTCCTTCCCTTCCGTACCGACGACGCGGTCCGCATGATGGTCGCCGTCGCAGCCGTCGCCCTGTTCCTGGTCGGCTACGCCGTGGCCGGCCGGCCCGCGATCGGACGCGTGGCTCTGGTCGACCTCGCGGCCGGCAGCGGATTCGGCGGAGGTGACGGCGTCGGCATCGGGCCCATCGCCGCGTGGCGCTTTCCTGTCTTCCTCGCGGTCTCGGCCGTCGCGGTCGGCGTCGGGGCCGCGGCGGTGCCGTTCATGGCGATGCTGCAGACCCTGGCCTATCCGCTGGTGTGGGTGGTCGGCGACACCCGCCGGCGGGGGATCGGAGGTTCTGCCGTCATCGCGGCGAGCGTGTTCACGGGCACGTGGCTCGGGCACGGTGCGAACGCCGACTCCGCGCTCGCGGGCGGGGCGACGGGGGTGTTCTCGCTCGTCTTCGCGATCGCGATCGGCCTGTGGATCGCGTCGATCGCCGAGTGGGGTGAGGAGAGGGAGCGGCTGCTCGCCGAGCTGACCGCCGCGCAGAACCAGGTCGAGGCACTCAGTCGCGAGCGGGGCGCGGCGGCCGAGCGCGAGCGTCTGGCCCGCGACATCCACGACACGCTGGCGCAGACCCTCGCGGGCCTCGTGATCTTCGCGGAGCGCGCCGGCCGGCAATCGCGTGAAGGGCAGCCGGATGCCGCGGCCACGACGATCGCGACGGTCGAGCAGGTCGCGCGCGACGCGCTCGCCGAGGCGCGTGCTCTCGTGGCGCGCACGGCTTCGGTGCCGCGCGAACCCGCGTTCGAGGCGGCGATCGAGCGGCTCGTCGAGCGCTTCCGGGCGCACGGCGCAGCACGCATCGACCTCGACGCGGCCGGCATCGTCGGCGATCTCGACCGCGAGGCGCAGGTCGTGCTGCTGCGGTGCCTGCAGGAGGCGCTGTCGAACGTGATGAAGCACGCCGCTGCCGGTCGCGTCGACGTTCGCGTGGCCGTGTCGGCCGAGGGATCCGCCGAGCTCTCGGTGGCCGACGACGGTCGCGGGTTCGACCCTGCGCAGCCGAATCGCGGATTCGGGCTCGAGGGGATGCGCGAGCGGGTGACGCTCGCCCGCGGCGAGTTCGCCGTCTCGTCCGCGCCGGAGGCCGGGACGAAGCTCGAGGTGCGTCTTCCCGCCGCGACGATCACCGATCGGGCCGAACCGCTGACCCCTGGAGGTACCGCATGATCCGGCTGCTCATCGCCGACGATCACCCCGTCGTGCGCGCCGGTCTTGCCGGGCTGCTCTCAGACGAACCGGGATTCGAGGTGGTGGGCGAGGCATCCGACGGCGGCGAAGCCGTGCGGCTCGCGGCCGCGACGCGCCCGGATGTCGTGCTGATGGACCTGCGGATGCCCGTCGTCGACGGGGTCGCCGCGACGGCCCGCATCACCGGCGGCGAAGCCGGTGACCCGCCGCCGCGCGTGCTGATCCTCACCACCTACGAGACCGACGACCAGATCCTCGCCGCCATCGAGGCCGGCGCATCCGGATACCTTCTCAAGGCCGCACCGCAGGCCGAGATCGTCGCCGGCATCCGGTCGGTCGCTGCCGGGCAGTCCGCCCTGTCACCGCAGGTCGCGGTGCGTCTCGTGGAGCGGATGCGGCGGCCGGAGGCATCCGCCGTGCTCACGGCCCGTGAGACCGACGTGCTGCGCCTCGTCGCCGCGGGGCATTCGAACAAGCAGGTGGCCACGGCGCTCGGGATCGGCGAGTCCACGGTCAAGACGCACCTGCTGAAGGTGTTCGAGAAGCTCGGCGTCGCCGACCGCACGCGCGCCGTCACCCTCGCGATGGAGCGCGGCCTGCTGCCGTGACCGACGGATGCCTCGGGCCGGCGTCGAAACGCGGGCCCGAGGCATCCGTTCTCTCGGGACTCAGCCGAACTGGTTCATCGTGTTGTGCTTGCCGCCGGCCTTGAGGGCCGCGTCCCCGGCGAAGTACTCCTTGTGGTTGTCGCCCAGGTCGCTTCCTGCCATGTTCTGGTGTTTGACCGTGGCGATGCCACCGCGGATCTCGCGGCGCTGAACGCCCTTGACGTAGGCCAGCATGCCGTCGTCGCCGAAGTAGCCCTTCGCGAGGTCATCGGTCGAGAGGGCGGCCGTGTGGTACGTCGGCAGCGTGATGAGGTGGTGGAAGATGCCCGCCCGCGCCGAACCGTCACGCTGGAACGTGCGGATCTTCTCGTCGGCCAGCCGGGCCAGCTCGGTGTCGTCGTATTCGACACTCATCAGGTCGCTGCGGTCGTACGTCGAGACGTCCTCGCCCTGCTCCACGAGCAGGTCGTAGGCCTGCTGGCGGAAGTTGAGGGTCCAGTTGAACGACGGGCTGTTGTTGTAGACGAGCTTCGCGTTCGGGATGACCTCGCGGATGCGGTCGACCATGCCCGCGATCTGCTCGACGTGCGGCTTCTCGGTCTCGATCCACAGCAGGTCGGCGCCGTTCTGCAGCGACGTGATGCAGTCGAGCACCACCCGGTCCTCGCCGGTGCCCGGACGGAACTGGTACAGATTGCTGGCGAGGCGGCGGGGGCGCAGCAGCTTGCCCTCGCGGCGGATCACCACGTCGCCGTCCTTCAGCTCGGACTCGGAGATCTGCTCGACGTCCAGGAACGCGTTGTACTGGTCGCCGAGGTCGCCGGGCTCGTTCGAGACGGCGAGCTTCTGCGTGAGTCCCGCACCGAGCGAGTCCGTCCGGGCGACGATGATGCCGTTGTCGATGCCGAGCTCGAGGAACGCGTACCGCACCGCGTTGATCTTGGCGAGGAAGTCCTCGTGCGGGACGGTGACCTTGCCGTCCTGATGGCCGCACTGCTTCTCATCCGAGACCTGGTTCTCGATCTGGATGGCGCAGGCCCCCGCCTCGATCATCTTCTTGGCGAGAAGATACGTGGCCTCGGGATTGCCGAAGCCCGCGTCGATGTCGGCGATGATCGGCACCACGTGGGTCTCGTAGTTGTCGATCTGGGACTGCACGAACTCGGCCGCGGTCTCGTCGCCCGCCGCGCGTGCCTGATCGAGCTGCGTGAACAGCAGATCGAGCTCGCGGGCGTCGGCCTGGCGGAGGAACGTGTACAGCTCTGCGATGAGAGCGGGCACCGACGTCTTCTCATGCATCGACTGATCGGGGAGCGGGCCGAACTCGGAGCGGAGCGCGGCGACCATCCACCCCGACAGGTACAGGTAGCGCTTGTCGGTGCTCTTGAGGTGCTTCTTGATCGAGATCAGCTTCTGCTGCCCGATGAAGCCGTGCCAGACACCCAGCGACTGGGTGTACACCGACGCGTCGGCGTCGTATTCGGCCATATCGCGGCGCATGATGTCGGCCGTGTACTGGGCGATCTCCAGTCCCGTGCGGAACCGGTTCTGCGCCCGCATGCGGGCGGCCGACTCGGGGTTGATGCCGGCCCAGCTGGAGCCGTGCTGCTCTCGGAGGGCGCGGATGGCTTCGATGTCGTCTTGGTAGGCAGTCATGTCAATCTTCCTTCTGGAGCCGGGTGCGGTCACGGGGTCTCGGTCAGGTGACGCGAGTAGGCCGAGAGCGTCAGGAACGCCGGGAAGTCGTTGCCCAGCGCCACGTCGCGGAACACGGCGGCGGCGTCGTCGTAGCGGTCGTCATCCCTGCGCTCCACCTCGGTCAGCACCTGCGTGATCAGTCCTTCGACGTACTCACGTGTGATCGGGGTCCCGTCCTCGGTGGTGCGGTCCTGGTGGATCCACTGCCACACCTGCGACCGAGAGATCTCGGCCGTGGCGGCATCCTCCATGAGGTTGTCGATGGCGACGGCGCCCAGACCGCGCAACCACGCCTCGATGTATCGGATGCCGACCGACACGTTGCCGTGGACGCCTGCTGCCGTGATCGGGCGGCCGATGTGCACGTCGATCAGGTCGGCGGCCCCGACCTCGACCTCGGGGCGCTGGCGGTCGAGCTGGTTCGGGCGCTCGCCGAGCACCGCGTCGAACTCGGCACGAGCCACGGGGATGAGGTCGGGGTGCGCGACCCACGTGCCGTCGAACCCGTCGCCGGCTTCCCGCTTCTTGTCGGCGGCGACCTTCTCGAAGGCCCGCTGCGTCACTTCGGGGTCACGGCGGTTCGGGATGAAGGCACTCATGCCGCCGATCGCGAAAGCCCCGCGCTTGTGGCACGTCTTCACGAGCAGCTCGGTGTAGGCGCGCATGAACGGCACTGTCATCGTCACCTCGCTCCGGTCGGGCAGCACGAAGCGCGCACCGCGGCCGCGGTAGTTCTTGATGATCGAGAAGATGTAGTCCCAGCGTCCGGCGTTCAGGCCGGCGCAGTGGTCCCGCAGCTCGAACAGGATCTCTTCCATCTCGAAGGCCGCCGGCAGCGTCTCGATGAGGACCGTGGCGCGGATCGTCCCGTGCGGGATCCCGATGTAGCGCTCGCTGAAGGTGAACACGTCGTCCCACAGCTTCGCCTCTTCGCTGGACTCGAGCTTGGCGATGTAGAAGTACGGTCCGCGCCCGTTCGCGATCAGCTGCTGCGCATTGTGGAAGAAGTACAGGCCGAAGTCCACGAGCGAGCCCGATGCGGCCATCGTGCGGCCGGCTCGATCGGTGAAGCCGATGTGCTGCTCGGGGAGGTGCCACCCCCGCGGCCGCATCACGATCGTGGGGGTCTCGGTCGCGGTGACCTCGTAGCGCTTCCCCTCCGGGCTCGTGAACTCCAGCTCGCCCCGGATCGCGTCGCGCAGGCTCAGCTGGCCCTCGATGACGTTCTTCCAGGTCGGGCTGGTGGCGTCCTCCTGGTCGGCCAGCCAGACCTTCGCACCTGAGTTCAGTGCGTTGATCGTCATCTTGGGGTCGGTCGGCCCCGTGATCTCGACGCGTCGATCCTCGAGGCCGGGTCCGGCTCCGGCGACCTTCCACTCCGCGTCCTCGCGGATGTGGCGGGTGTCGTCACGGAACTGCGGATCGTGGCCGTTGCCGATCTCGAACCGGCGGCGCATGCGGTCGGCGAGGCGGTCGTGGCGGCGGGCGCCGAAGCGGTGGTGCAGCGCCGTGAGGAAAGCGAGGGCCTCGGGGGTGAGGATCTCGTCGTAGCGGGGCCCGAGGCGCCCCGAGACCTCGATCGACGGCTCGTGGGTCTGCGTCGGGATGGGACCGGTGCGGATGCGCATCGGGGTGGCGGTTGCAGGTGTCATTTCTCTGTCTTCCTATGACCAGTGCTGGAGAGTCGGGGGATGCCGCGTCCCGGCGTGTGCGCTGGGTGGAGGCGTCCCGTGATCCGCGTTCTGGATCAATCGGCGGTTCGTCGTGTTCTCACTATCCGGTGAAGATTCCGGTCGATCACGACAGATTCCGCTGTGAAGTTTCGTGAAAGTTCTGCTTTCATGACAGAATCGCGCCATGACGACGACGTTCACCGGTCGGCCCGCGGCAGAACTCCCCGACGATGAGGGTGTGGACGCACTCACGATCGGCCGGCGCATCCGGCAGCTGCGCAGCGACCGCGGCATGCGGCTCGAAGAGCTGGCGGCGGCCGTCGATCGTGCTCCGAGCCAGCTGTCCATGATCGAGAACGGCCGGCGCGAGCCCAAGCTCACCCTTCTGCAGGCGATCGCTCGCGCCCTCGGAGCGTCGATCGACGCGCTGCTGGAGTCGGAGCCGCTCGACGAGCGCGCGACCCTCGAGATCTCGCTCGAGCGGGCCATGCGCGGTCAGACGTTCCAGGCGCTCGGCATCCCCCCGTTCCGCATCGGAAAGACCGTGCCGACCGAGGCGCTGAAGGCGATGCTCGCGCTGCAGGGCGAGATCGAACGGCTGCGCGACGAGCGCGCCGCCACGCCTGAGGAGGCCCGGCGCGCGAACGTCGCTCTTCGCAGGCTGATGCGGACCCAGAACAACTACTTCGCCGAACTCGAGGACCAGGCGCGCGCCCTGCTCGAAGCCGTCGACCACCCCGGTGGGCCACTGACCCAGCGCACCGCATCCGACATCGCTGCTCACCTGGGCTTCACACTGCACTACGTGCCCGATCTGCCGCAGACCACCCGGTCAGTCGCCGACATCAAGAACGGCAGGCTCTATCTCTCCAGCCGCCTCGCGTCGAAGGGCGACCCGCGCACGGCGGTACTGCAGGCGCTGTCGAGCCGGATCCTGGGGCATCGCGAGCCCACCTCGTATGCGGAGTTCCTGCGCCAGCGCGTGGAGACGAACTACCTCACGGGTGCGCTGCTCATTCCCGAATCGCACGCGGTGCCGTTCCTGCAGGAGGCGAAGAAGGATCGCGCCATCTCGATCGAAGACCTGCGCGACGCGTACTCGGTCTCGTACGAGACCGCCGCGCACCGCTTCACCAATCTCGCCACCGTGCACCTCGGCATCCCGGTGCACTTCCTCAAGGTGCACGAATCCGGCACGATCACGAAGGCGTACGAGAACGACGACGTGAACTTCCCGACCGACCGGCTCGGCTCGATCGAGGGGCAGATGTGCTGCCGTCGCTGGACCTCGCGCGTCGTGTTCGACGTCGACGACCACTTCAACCCGTACTACCAGTACACCGACACCGGGAACGGCACGTACTGGTGCACGGCCCGCGTCGAGCTGTCAAGCGAGGGGGCGCATTCGGTGTCGGTGGGGGTGCGCTTCGACGACACGAAGTGGTTCCTCGGGCGCGACACCCCGAACCGCGGGGTGTCGAAGCACTCCGTCGAGGTGTGCTGCCGCCGTGCGCCCGCCGAGCTCGAGGCCGCGTGGCGTGAGAACTCGTGGCCCAACGTCCGCACGCCGCGCACGCTGCTCGCGACGCTGCCGACGGGCGCCTTCCCCGGCGTCGACACGACGGACGTGTACGAATTCCTCGAGGCTCACGCCCCGCGCTGAGTCCCCGGCCCGTCCGGGGCAGCCTCATCGCTCGCCTGATCCGGTGGCGGGTGCTACCGGCTCGGCCTCCGTGAGAACAGCGTGAGAGAGCGGATGCGGCTCCTTTCGCCAATACCTGCCGCGTGTTAGGTTTTGCGCACCGACGGTTCCGCCCGGGCGGAACCGCTTTCGACGAGGAGAGCGCGATGAAGCGATGGGTGAGCGCGGTGGCCGTGGCCGGGATGATCGCCACAGGACTGACGATCGCAGTGCCTGCGGCAGCTGAGAACGGCCAGGGCAGACCGGGGAACGATCTGCTCGAGCGGTGGGCGATCGACACCTGGACCTCTCTGGACGCCATGACCGACGAGGAGACCGGGCTTCCGTCCGACAACATCACCGGTGATCTCGCGACCGTGGGCGCGTACACGTCGCCGACCAACATCGGCGGATACCTGTGGTCGACCGTCACCGCCCGTGACCTCGGCATCCTGTCTGCCGACGAGGCCCGAGACCGAATGGCGACGACGCTCGCGACACTCGGGACGCTCGAGCGCAACGGCGCCAGCGGCATGTTCTACAACTGGTACGACCCGGCCACCGGCGCCAAGCTGACGACGTGGCCGGACTCGGGCGACGCGGTGCACCCGTTCCTCAGCACCGTCGACAACGGCTGGCTCGCCGCGGCGCTCCGCATCGTCCGCGAGGCGGAGCCATCGCTCGCGGGGCAGGCCGATGCGCTCTACGACTCGATGGACTTCTCGGCGTTCTTCAACCCCGAAGGCGCACCGGGACTGCCCGCCGGCACGAACCGCGGAGGGTTCTGGGAGGCAGCGCCGCCAGACTGCAGCACCGCAGCGCCGATGTACAACGGGTCGGGCGAGACGGTCTACTACACGTGCCACCACTACGACACGACGGTCAGCGAGAGCCGCATCGCCACCTATCTCGGCATCGCGAACGGGCAGATCCCCGCGACGGCGCTGTACGGAACGCACCGCACCATGCCGCCGGGCTGCGACTGGGACTGGCAGGAGCAGCTGCCGACCGGCGAGTACCGCACGTACGACGGATTCGAGGTGTGGGAAGGCGTGTATTCCTACGCCGGCATGTCGTTCGTGCCGGCATGGGGAGGCAGCATGTTCGAGGCGCTCATGCCCGATCTGCTGGTGCCGGAGGAGAAGTGGGGGCCGCGGTCGTGGCGCCTCAACCACCCGATCACCGTCGCCGTGCACAAGCACCACGGCCTCGATGACGCCGGCTACGGCTACTGGGGCTTCTCGCCCGCCAGCAACCCGTTCGGGGGCTACTCCGAGTACGGCGTCGATCTCGCGGGCATGCGCTCGGACGGGTACTTCTCGGATGCCGAGCACACCGATGTGGACATCGACCACCCCGGCTGCAGCATGGGCGCGAACGCCGAGCCGGAGTTCGGCGACGGCGTGGTGACGCCGCATGCGGCGTTCCTCGCGCTGCCGTACGACCGGGAGGGCGTGCTCGACAACCTGAGCCGCATCGAGGACGAACTCGGTGCGTACGGGCCGGGTGGATTCTATGACTCGGTCGCCGTCCGCAGCGGGACCATCGCCGAGCGGTACCTGTCGCTCGACCAGTCGATGATCATGGCGGCGATCGGCAACGCGCTGACCGGGGATACTCTGAAGGACTACTTCGTCGACCGCGACATGGAGGACCGGCTGCGCCCCGCGATGCGGCAGCAGGACTTCGGATCGTCCTGGCGCGGACCGGCACACGGCGACGAGTGAGTGGACGGCGCCCCGGCGCGGACGGGAGGAAGCGGTGAGCGCGGAAGAGAGCGCGGCAGCGGCGCCTGCGCCGTCGACCGGGACCCCGCGCGGACCCCGCGGCAGCTATGCCAAGGGCCAGGCGCGCCGGCAGGCCATCGTCGACGAGGCGCTGGCGGTCTTCTCGCGCACCGGCTTCCACAGCGGGTCGTTGCGCGAGATCGCGAAGCGTGTCGGGCTCACTCCCGCGGGCCTCATGCACCATTTCGCCGACAAGGAGGAGCTCTTCGTGGAGGTCCTCCGCCAGCGCGACGAGAAGGTGCGGCAGGCCGCGGGGGATCCCGCCGAGCACACGCTCGTGCAGCAGGCCGAGAAGGTCGTGGCGTACAACCAGACCACGCGCGGTCTGACGTCGCTGTATGCGATCGTCTCGGCGGAGGCGACCGATTCGGAGCATCCATCCCACGCCGACTTCGCCGAGCGGTACCGGTCGGGCGCGCGGAACGCCGAAGAGCTGCTGCGCGCCGGTCAGGAGGCCGGCGAGGTGCGCGCCGACATCGATCCGGCGCTGGCCGCTCGCCTGATCAGCGCCGTCATGGACGGCATCCAGCTGCAATGGCTGCTCGACGAACAGGTCGACATGGTGCCGCTGTTCGAGGAGTTCGTGCGCGGGTACCTGCTGCCGCCGCCTCGTCGTTGAGCGAGGAGACGAAGGCCGTGGACCGCTTGGCGCGTTTCGTCTCGCTTTGCTCGCTCAACGACCGGGGGAGAGCGCGTTCGCGCGCGCCACGCGCCCCAGCCAGCCCAGGCTCGGCTTGGGGTGCCGTTCGAACGTCTCGGGATCCCAGCCGATGAGACCGAACGTCGGCCGGAAGCTGCCCCACTCGTAGTTGTCGAGCGCACTCCAGTGCAGATAGCCGCGCACGTCGACGCCGTCGGCGATGCACGAGAGCACGGCCTCCAGGGCACCGGTCGTGTAATCGATGCGCCGCTGGTCGTCGGCGGTGGCGATGCCGTTCTCGGTGACGTAGACCGGCGCCTTCGCGCGCTGCCACGCATGGCGGATGCCCTCGCCCACCGCGGGCGGGTAGTACTCCCATCCGGTGAGGGTTCGCTCGGCATCCTCCGGGATGGGCAGCGGTCCCTCGGGGCCGATCTTCGTGCGGGTGTACGCCTGCACGCCGATCCAGTCGTCGCCTTCGGCCGCATCGAGGAAGACGTCTTCGCGGGATGCCCCGTACTCGGCCGCGACCGCTTCGGCGCCCGGCTCCGGCTGATACGCCTGGGTCGCCACCGACCAGCCGGCGGCCGCTCCCGCCGAGCGCACCAGGTCGAGGGCTCCGCGGTGAGCGGCGATGAGCCGATCCGTGACCGCCGGCACGCCCGGAGGCAGCCCGATCGACGGGAAGCCCACGTCGGGGTCGGCGAGCACCGACACCATGTTCGGCTCGTTGATCGTGCACACCAGCGACACGTCCTCGAGGACAGGCAGGGCCGCCTCGACGTAGCGGCGGAACGCGTCGACCGCAGCATCCGTCAGCCATCCGCCGTCGCGGGCGAGCCAGATCGGATTCGTGAAGTGGTGCAGGGTCACCACCGGCTGCAGTCCGGCGTCGCGCGCGGTGTGCACCATACGCCGGTAATGGTCGATCGCCGCGCGTGAGAACCAGCCCCGCTCCGGCTCGATCCGCGCCCACTCGATGCTGAAGCGGTAGGCCGCGAGGCCGGCGTCCGCCAGCAGCGCCATGTCCTCGGGGTAGCGGTGGTAGCTGTCGGCCGCGTCGCCCGAGGGCGCCTCCACCGGTGCGCCGGGCAGGTGCCCCCACTCTCGCTGCCACCAGTCGGAGTTGACGTTGCCGCCTTCGATCTGGTGGGCGGCGGTCGACGCGCCCCACAGGAACCCTTCGGGGAAGCTCATCGTGGCGATGATCCTTTCGTTTCGAGGGACGGATGCCGCAGCATCCGGTCTCCGCTTCATTTGATGCCGGTGAGTGCGATGCCCTGCACGAAGTACCGCTGCAGGATCACGAAGACAGCGAGCACGGGCACGACCACGACGACGGCGCCGGCCATCATGAGGCCGTAGCGTGCGGCGTTCTGACCCACCGAGTAGAGGGCGAGCGCGACGGGCAGCGTGTACATGTCCTCGGTGGTGGCGACGACCAGCGGCCACAGGAAGTTGTTCCAGCTGGCGAGGAAGGTCAGGATCGCGAGCGTCGCGACAGCCGGACCGCAGAGGGGCATGATGACCCGGAGGAAGATGCGCCATTCGCTCGCTCCGTCGATGCGCGCCGCCTCGATGAGCTCGTCGGGGAGGCTCAGCATGAACTGCCGCATGAGGAACACCCCGAGCGGCGAGATGAGGAACGGCAGGATCAGCCCCGGGTACGAGTTGACGAGCCCGAGGTTCGCCGTGAGGACGAACAGCGGAACGAACGTCACGACTCCCGGGACCATGAGCGTGCCCAGCACGAGCGCGAACAGCAGCTTCTTGCCGCGGAACTCGAGTTTGGCCAGCGCGTACCCGATCATCGAGCAGAACACGATGTTGCCGAGGGTCACGAACACCGCCACCACGATGCTGTTGATGAAGAACGTCGTGAAATCCAGGCGCCCGAACAGGGTCTCGTAGTTCTCGACGGTGGGCTCGCGCGGCAGGAACTCCGTCGGGTACTGCCGGATCTCGGCATCCGTCTTGAACGACCCGAGGATCATCCAGATGAAGGGCATCACCATCGCGACGAGGCCGAGGAACAGCACGATGTAGAGCCACCAGCGGGTGTTGCCGCGGCGGCGCGTGCCCGCGGGCCGCGAATCCGTCTCGCGCGGCGTGGACACGGCGGTAGGGGCGACGGTTGCCACGTCAGTCCTTCCTTCCGAGGAAGCGGAACTGGATGAGCGACAGGATCACGATCGCGATGAACAGGACGTAGCTGGCCGCCGAGGCGTAGGCGTAGTTGCCGAAGCCGAACTGGTCGTACGTGTACATCGCCGTCGAGAGCGTCGCGTCGAGCGGTCCGCCCTGGGTCATGACGTACGGCTCCTCGAAGAACTGCAGGAAGCCGATGCCCGTGATCACCGCCGCGAACAGCAGCGCCGGCCGCATCGCGGGGATCGTGATGTTCGTGAATCGCTGCCAGACGTTCGCACCGTCGACCATCGCGGCCTCATGGTGCTCGCGAGGCACGCCCTGGAGCGCCGCGAGGAAGATCACCATGAGCGTGCCGATGTTGCGCCAGACCGCCATCATGATGAGCGACGGCAGTGCCCACGTCGTGCTCTGCAGCCAGTCCGGACCCTGGATGCCGAGAAGGGACAGGAAGCCGTTGAGGAGCCCGTCCGGCTGCAGGATGAACCGCCACACGATCGCGATCGCGACGATGCTGGTGACGACGGGGGCGTAATAGCCGACGCGGAACACCGTGCGGAACCGGCGGATGCCCTTGTCGAGGGCCAGCGCGACCGCCAGGGCGAGCGCCATCGTGAGCGGCACCGCGACGATGACGAACACGAAGGTGTTCAGGAGCGACCGCAGGAACCGCGGATCCTGGAACAGGCGCACGTAGTTGTCGAAGCCGACGAGGTTCACCTGGAACGGCGTCTCGAGGTCGCGCGTGGTCATGTCGGTGAAGCTCATGCCCAGCGAGGCCACGATCGGCCCCGCCATGAACACCAGGAACAGCACGACGAACGGCAGTGAGAACAACCATGCGGTGAGCGTCATGCGCCGGCTCCGCCGCGAGGCGCGCACCCGGGGGGTGCGGCCGCGCGACGGTGCCGATGCAGGAGGTGCCGATGCCGGCGCCGCCGGTGTCGAGAGCGTGGACATGGGTCGCGGTCCTACTGCCCGGTGCCGATCGACGTCGCCTGCTGCTGGATGGTCGCGACCGCGTCGGCGGGCGTCGTCTCACCCCGCGTGGCCTTCTCGAGCTCCTGATCGATGACGGCCGAGACCTGTGCCCACGTGGGGATGGCCGGCGGAGCCTTCGAGTCCTGCAGCTGATCGCCGAAGACGCTGAGGTAGGGGTCCTCGGCGAAGGTCGGGTCCTCCCACGCCGCCTGCACGCTCGGCAGGTCGGTGGAGATGTCGTACCACTGGATCTGGGTCTCAGGCTGGCTCAGCCACCGGACGAACTTCCACGAGGCATCCCGGTTGTCGGTGTCTTCGAACACCGCGAGGTTGCCACCGCCGGTGAAGCTCGTGCGACTGTCGGCACCGGGCACCATGGCCACTCCGAACTTGTCGGCGAACTCCTCGCCGCCCTGTTCGAGCAGCAGGCTCACGTGGAACGGCCCGCTGTAGAACGCGCCGACCTCGCCGTTGATGAACGCCTGCTCGATCTCGCCGCCCTCGAGACGCCGCGGTTCGGCGATGCCCTCCTCGAAGAAGCTCGTGTAGAACGAGAAGGCCTCCTCCCACTCCGGGGTGTCGAAGGTGAACTCCGCGCCGTCCTCGTTCAGGATGTCGCCGCCCTGCTGCCATGCGAGCGGAGTGATGTACTGCCACGAGTCGAAGCCGCCGGGCGGCAGCGAGACGCCCCACTGCGCGCCGGCCGACTGCAGCGCCTGCGTGAAGGACTTGTACTCGTCCCAGGTGGTCGGTGGCTCCAGGCCGGCCTGCTCGGCGAGGTCCGTGCGGTAGTAGAGCACGCGCGTGTCGACGTACCACGGCACGCCGTACGCGACGTCGTCCACGACGGTGGTGTCCCACGAGCCCTCGAAGAACGAGGACTCGTCGACGAGCCCGTCGGGCGTCGGCTCGAAGGCGCCGGTCGCGGCGAACTCGCCCACCCACGTCGTGCCGACCATCGTGACGTCCGGGGTCTCGCCGCCCGCGATGGCGGTGGCGATGCGGTCGTGGGCGCTCTCCCACGGAACGGCTGTGACCTCGATCGTGACGTCGGGGTTCTCCTCCTCGAACTGGGCGGCGAGCTCGTCGAGCACTTCGCCCTCGTTCCCCATCGCCCACACCTGGACGGTGCCGGACGCGGGGGAGTCGTCGATCGCCTCGCCCCCGCCGTTGTCGCCTCCGCCGGTGGGCCCGTCGGTGCGCCCGCATCCGGCGAGGACGAGTGCGCCGGCGAGCGCGGCCGCTCCGGCGGCCACCCAGCGCGATGCCCTGCGTGAGGTCTGACGTGCAATTGCTCGTGTCATCGGTCTGACGCCTCCATCGGTCGTCGCCGCGCCTGCGCGGCGTCCTTGCCTCGGCTGTGATCGGCGCACGAGGGCGCCGTGTGCACGAGTGTAGGCCAAAAACCTAACACCCGAAAGGTATTAGCGAATGAGAAACGCCTCATGCAGGGCATGCCGCGACCTGCACCGGGAGCTTCCTACGGCGAGATCACCCGATCCCGCGGCGGACGCCGCGGCGGGCAAGGAGGGGCGGGGCGGCGTCAGTGGCGGCCGGCGACGACGTCGGCGACGTGCGCGGGCCACGCCGTGCGCGAGGACGCACCGGATGCCTCGGCGCGGTCCGCCATCCGATAGGCGGTGTAGATCGCGTTCACGGCGATCCATCGCAGCGGCTCGGGCTCCCAGCGCCTCGCGCGGTGCCCGACCCACGGGAGTCGCACGAGCTCGGTGTCGCGTCCGAGCACGAGATCGGCGAGCGTGCGCCCGGCGAGGTTCGTCGCCGTCACGCCGGTGCCCACGTAGCCGCCCGCCCAGCCGAGACCGGTGCCCCGGTCATGGCCGACCGTCGCGGCCCAGTCCCGCGGCACGCCGAGCACTCCGGCCCAGGCGTGCGCGACGGGCACGCCTGCGGCATCCGGAAAGAAGTCGCGCAGCAGCCCCGCGAGGGACTCGACGGTGCGCTGCTGCGTCGAGCCGTCGGTGTCGACGCGCGAGCCGTAGCGGTAGGGCACGCCGCGTCCGCCGAACGCGATGCGATCGTCGGCGGTGCGCTGCGCGTACATGTAGACGTGGGCGAAGTCGCCGAGCGTCTCGCCGCCGTCCCAGCCGACGCCGTCCCAGAAGGCGCGGGGGAGCGGCTCGGTGACGATCATCGACGAGTTCATCGGCAGCCACGTGCGGTGCTGGCCGGCGAGGTCGGCGGTGAAGCCCTCCGTCGCCCGCAGCACGTGCGTCGCCCGCACCGTCCCGCGGTCGGTGACGGCTCGTCCCGGCGCGATCTCGCGCACCCTGGTCTGCTCGAGGATCCGCACGCCGAGCCGCTCGACGGCCGCCGTGAGTCCCCGGACGAGCTTCGCGGGATGCACACGTGCGCAGTGCGGATGCCATGTGCCGCCGAGCGCGCCGTCGATGCGGATGCGGGATGCCGTGGCCCTGGCATCCAGCAGCTCCACATCGGTGTGGGGCCAGGACTGCTCGGCGGTGACGGCGGCCTGAAGCCGTGCGAGCTGGGCGGGAGAGCGGGCGACCCCGAACTCGCCGCCTTTGACGATGTCGGCGTCGATGCCCTCTCGGGAGGCCACCGCGACGACCTCGTCGACGGTGTCGTTGAGCGCGCGCTGCTGGGCGATCGCCGCGTCTCGGCCGTGGCTCTCGGCGTATCGCTCGCGTCCGCCGGTCACCGTGTTGGTGAGCCACCCGCCGTTACGGCCGGATGCGCCGAAGCCGGCGAATCGCTGCTCGAGCATGACCACGCGCAGGTCGGGCTGCGCACGCTTGAGGTAGTACGCCGTCCACAGCCCGGTGTAGCCGGCGCCGACGATCGCGACGTCCGCGTCGAGATCGCCCGCGAGCGGTGGCCGCGGCGCCGGCGTGCCCCCGAGGTCGCGCCACCACCACGACACGTCGCCGTTCGGCACGGAGCCGGTGTCGATGCGTGTCCCTTTCATGCCGCCCATCCTGCCCGCACGCCCGCTGCGCGCGTGCCCGCAGCATCCGTCGATCCGTCCCGTTCCCCTGGTTCGTTCGTCACATGTGTACGCCAAGACGGCCGAAACGCGTACACAGGTGACGAACGAACCGTCGAGGGCGGGGTGCGCGGGGCGGCGGGCGGACGGGCGGGCGGGGGTGCGGGGTCAGGCGGGGGCGTCGAGGGCGCGCAGCGCGGCCCACAGCTCGGCGCGCGTCGCGAACGAGGACAGGTCGCGCCCGAGCACGCGCTCGACGAGCGCGAGGCGCGTGCGCACGGTGTGCCGGTGCACGCCGAGGGACTGAGCGGATGCCTCGTGCGAGCAGTCCTGGTCGAGCCACACGCGCAGCGTCTCGAGCAGGCGCGTGCCGTTGGCGCCGTCGTGATCGAGCAGCGGCGCGAGGTCGGCGCGGGCCAGCGTACGGGCGTCCGCGCCGAGCGCGGAGAGCACGCCGATGCGCGACACCTCCGCGAACGCCGAGACCGGCTCGCTGCCGCGGTCGCGCGCCACGCGAGCCTGGCCCAGCGCGCCGGCGATGTCGTCGTATCCGGCGGGATCCGAGAGTCCGATGTGCACGTCGAAGCGCTCGGCGAGCTCGCGCACGACGCCGATCTCCCCGGCCGGGACGACGAGCACGAGCCCGTCGTCGCCGCGGCCGAAGAACAGCCCGCCTCGGTTCTCCTCCACCCGCAGCTCGAGCAGCTCGGCGATCGCGTCGGCGCGGGCGGCCGCGGCATCCGTCACCGCCACGGTCACCGGCGCGGCCGGCAGCGGTCCCCACAGATCGCGCGAGATGCGGCGGGCCAGCCCCGGGTCGCCCGTCAGCAGCGTCTGCAGCAGTCCCGATCGCAGCGCGCCGCGAGCCCGGCTGAGGCCCTGCTGCTGCTCGAGCGCGAGGCCGGCCATCGCGATCACGGCCGTCACGACCCCGCGGCCCTCCTGGTCGAGGTCGCCCGCGGCGATCGCGATGACGCCGCGGAGGTGTCCGCCCCGGCCCAGGGTCTGCAGGGTGAAGGGGGTGCCTCCGAGGCGCAGCGACGAGCCGGCGCGCGCCCCGCGGTGCAGCACTCCCGTCACCTCGCGCTGCAGCGCGTCGGCGGTGTCGGGCTCGAGAGCGCCGACGGGATGCTCTCGCGAGAGCTCGCCGGCCGCGTCGAACATGCCCACCCAGGCGTCGAGCTGCCGCGCAAGCTCGGCGACGGTCGCGCCCAGCCCGTCCGGCCGCAGCGCCGCCAGGGCGATGGCGCGCTGGGCCGCGAGTGCCCAGCTGCGCCGCGCGTACGTCTCGGCCGCGATCGCCTCGGCGTTGGCGCGGGCGACGGCGATGAAGGGTGTGCGGTACGGCACCTCGAAGAGCGGCATCCGCTCCTCGCGGCACGCGGCCGCGAGGGCGGGCGGCATGCCCGTGCGGGCGACCTCGGTGCCGAAGCCGAGTCCGAGCACGCCGCGTGAGGCGAGCCGGTGCACGTACGCGCGGTAGGTCTCGGGCTCGTCGCCCTCGATGCCGGGCGGGAACTGCGTGCCGGTGGTCAGCAGGACGAGCCCCTCCGACAGGAACGGCGTCGGGTCGGCCAGATCCGTGCTGTGCACCCAGCGGATGGGCCGGTCCAGGGCACCGGGCTCGAGGCCGTGCTCGTCGGCGAGGGTCAATCCCAGGTCGCGTCGGGAGAGCAGTGCCCGCAGCGTGGGGGAGTCGGCGGCGTCCATGATCCCTCGGGTCCTCCGGTGTACGTCTCGTATAGCGGGCTATAGAGAATGTACAAGCAGGAAGGTGCGACCGTCCGCCTGGTCCACATACGCTCGCCGTCATGACCGCCACCGACACCGCCGTCCCCGCCGAGAACCGGGTCGACACGCCACTGGCCGGACCGACACTGGGCGGACCGACCCTGCCGCAGGAGCGGCGCCTGGTCACCAGCATCCCCGGTCCCCGCTCGCAGGAGCTCGTGGATCGCAAGGCCGCCGCCGTGGCCGCCGGCGTGGGCCACACCGCCCCCGTGCACGCCGTCGCCGCCGGCGGCGGAGTCATCGTCGACGCCGACGGCAACTCGCTCATCGACCTCGGGTCGGGCATCGCCGTCACGACGATCGGCAACGCGCACCCGAAGGTCGTCGCGGCGGTGCAGGAGCAGGTGGCGCAGTTCACGCACACGTGCTTCATGATCGCCCCGTACGAGTCCTACGTCGCCGTCGCCGAAGCGCTCAATCGCATCACCCCGGGCGACCACGCCAAGAAGAGCGCGCTGTTCAACTCCGGCGCCGAAGCCGTCGAGAACGCCGTCAAGATCGCCCGCAAGTTCACCGGCAAGCAGGCTGTCGTCGCGTTCGACCACGGCTACCACGGCCGCACCAACCTCACGATGGCGCTCACCGCGAAGTCGATGCCGTACAAGAGCGGGTTCGGCCCGTTCGCCTCGGAGATCTACCGCGCGCCGTTGTCATACCCGTTCCGCGACCGCCTCGACGGCGTCATGGCCGCCAAGAAGGCCATCTCGGTCATCGAGAAGCAGGTTGGCGCCGACAACCTCGCCGCCGTCATCATCGAGCCGATCCAGGGCGAGGGCGGCTTCATCGTCCCGGCCGACGGCTTCCTTCCGGCGATCGCGGAGTGGTGCCGCGCCAACGGTGTCGTCTTCATCGCCGACGAGATCCAGACCGGCTTCGCGCGTACTGGCGAGATGTTCGCGAGCGAGGTCTTCGGCGTCGTGCCCGACCTCATCACGACGGCCAAGGGCATCGCCGGCGGCCTGCCGCTGGCGGCGGTCACCGGACGTGCCGAGATCATGGATGCCGCGCACGCGGGCGGTCTCGGCGGCACCTACGGCGGCAACCCCATCGCGTGCGCGGCGGCGCTCGCGGCGATCGATGTGTTCGAGAACGACGGCATGATCGAACGCGCCCGCGAGATCGGAGTCATCCTCACCGAGCGGCTCGGTGCGCTGCAGGCGGCGGACCCCCGCATCGGCGACGTGCGCGGCCACGGCGCGATGATCGCGGCCGAGTTCGTCGACCCCGCGACGGGGGAGCCGGATGCCTCGCTCACGGCCGCGGTCGCCAAAGCCTGCATCGCACAGGGCGTCATCGTCCTGACCTGCGGCACCTACGGGAACGTGATCCGCTTCCTGCCGCCGCTGAGCATTCCCGACGACCTGCTCCACGAGGGCCTGGACGTCGTGGCCGCGGCGCTCGCCGCTGCCTGACCCCGAATTGCGGTTCGTCTCGCTTCGTTCGTTCAACGACCGGAGCACAACCGGTCGTTGAGCGAGCGAGGAACGAGCGAGACGAAACGCCCCCAGCGGCGCACACACATCATCGAAGGAGCTGAAATTGGTGGAGATCACCCGTGACGTCGTCATCGTCGGTGCCGGCGCCGCCGGCACGACCGCGGCCAACGAGCTGAAGAAGGCGGGACTCTCGGTCGTCGTCCTCGAGGCGCGCGACCGCGTCGGCGGCCGGCTGTGGACCGACGTCGTCGACGGCGCGATGCTCGAGATCGGCGGGCAGTGGGTCTCGCCCGACCAGGAGGCGCTCAAAGAGACGATCTCCGAGCTCGGGCTCGAGACCTACCGCCGCTACCGCGAGGGCGACTCCGTCTACATCGGGCGCGACGGCGAGCGCCGGCGGTTCACCGGCGAGATCTTCCCGGTCGCACCCGAGACCGAGAAGGAGATCGTGCGCCTCATCGACGTGCTCGACGACATGGTCGCCCAGGTCGACCCCGACCGGCCGTGGGAGCACCCGGATGCCGAGGCGCTCGACCGCGTCTCGTTCGAGGCGTGGCTGGAGGAGCAGACCGGCGACCAGGAGGCGCGCGACAACATCGCGCTCTTCATCGCCGGCGCGATGCTCACCAAGCCCGCGTACGCCTTCTCGGCGCTGCAGGCGCTGCTGATGGCCGCGAGCGCGGGCAGCTTCACGCACCTCGTCGACGCGGATTACATCCTCGACGAGCGCGTGGTGGGTGGACTGCAGCAGGTGCCGCTCCTGCTGGCCGAGCGCCTGGGCGACGACGTCATGCTCGAGCAGCCGGTGCACACGATCCTGTGGGATCAGGACGGGGTGACGGTGCTGACCGACGGCGGCCTGACCGTGCGGGCGCGCTTCGCGATCCTCGCGCACGCACCGATCCTGTACCCGTGGATCGACTTCACACCGGCGCTGCCGCGCCTGAAGCAGCAGATGCACCAGCACATCTCGATGGGCTTCGTGATCAAGGTGCACGCCGTCTACGACCGGCCGTTCTGGCGCGAGCAGGGCCTGTCGGGCACCGCCTTCAGCCCGTACGAGATCTCGCACGAGGCCTACGACAACACCAACCACGGCGACGAGCGGGGAACCCTCGTCGGGTTCGTCTCGGACCGCGACGCCGACGACCTGTTCCGCGTATCGGCCGAGGAGCGCAAGGCGCGCATCCTCGAATCGCTGTCGCACTACTACGGCCCCGAAGCGCTCGAGCCGCTCGTGTACTTCGAGAGCGACTGGGGCGCCGAGGAGTGGACCCGCGGCGCGTACGCCGCGAGCTTCGACCTCGGCGGCCTCGCCCGCTACGGTGCGGACCTGCGCACCCCGGTCGGCCCGATCCACTTCGCGTGCAGCGACATGGCTGGCGCCGGCTACCAGCACGTCGACGGCGCCATCCGGATGGGCCGCCTCGTCGCCGCCAACATCGTGGAAGCGGCCCACCGATGACCGGCCGTATCGTCGTCGGCTACACCGCCACCGACACCGGGGCCGATGCCGTGGCCGTCGGCGCTCGCCTGGCCGCAGCATCCGGATCCGCCCTCGATCTCGTCGTCGTGCTCCCCTCGGACCAGCGCAGCGTGATCACGCCGCCAGATGCGAGCTACGACCGCTACCTGCAGCAGCAGGCGCAGTCCTGGCTCGCCGAGGCCGCCAAGGGGATTCCGGATGCCACGGCCCGCGCTCTTCACGTGCGGTTCGCCGATTCGTTCGCCGAGGGCCTGATCGCGCTCGCCGACGAGCTGGGCGCGTCGCACATCGTCGTCGGCGCGGCCAACGGGGGACTGCGCGGCCGGCACCGCCTCGGCACCGTCGCGAACGAGCTGCTGCATTCTTCCGATGTGCCGGTCGTGCTTGCGCCGGAGGGCTCACGCCGGACGACGGCCACCGGTGTGACACGGATCACCGCGGCCATCGGCACGCGTCCCGGTGCCGACGCGCTGCTGCAGGAGAGCATCGCGCTCGCGGGGGCCACCGGTGCCGAGCTCCGCCTGCTGTCGCTCGTCTCGGTCGACCTGCCCGCGAGCGTCGACACCGGCGTGATCCGCATCGCGGGCGCCGCGCACGCCGATGACGTGCTGACGAAGGCGCTCGACGCCCTGCCGGACGGCATTCAGGCCGAGGTCGTCGTCGCGCGCGGCGACAGCATCGAAGACGCGGTCGCGCACCTCGGCTGGGAGCCCGGCGAGCTCGCGGTCGTGGGCTCCAGCCGCCTGGCTCAGCCCCGCCGGCTCTTTCTCGGCTCGACGGCGGCGAAGATGCTGCACGAGCTTCCGGTCCCGATGGTCGTCGTGCCCCGAACGCGCGATCACTCGGCCGGAACGAACACGGAAGGAGAGCGCGCATGAGCGCTCCTCAGAGTGCGGCGGCGCCGATCGCCCCCGCCGCCGGCAGTCACCCCGGCGAGCTGTCGAAGAAGGGCCTGAGCGCAGGGACGGTCGGCATGGTCGGCGCCGTCGTGATCGGCATCTCGACCATCGCGCCCGCGTACACGCTCACGGCGTCACTCGGGCCGACCGTCTCGGCCGTCGGCGTGCAGGTCCCCGCGATCATCCTCGTCGGGTTCATCCCGATGCTGCTCGTCGCCCTCGGCTATCGCGAGCTCAACCGCGCGATGCCCGACTCCGGCACCTCGTTCACGTGGGGCGTGCGCGCCTTCGGCCCCTGGATCGGCTGGATGACCGGGTGGGGCCTCGTGGCCGCGACAGTCATCGTGCTGTCGAATCTCGCCGGGATCGCGGTGGAGTTCCTGTTCCTGCTGATCGCACAGCTGACAGGCCGGCCCGAGATCGCAGACCTGGCGTTCAACCCCTTCATCAACGTCGCGGTGTGCCTGCTGTTCATGCTGGGCGCGACGCTCGTCTCGTACCGCGACATGCAGACCACGCAGAAGTTCCAGTACGTGCTGGTGGGCTTCCAGGTGATCGTGCTCGTGCTCTTCTCGGTGACGGCGATCGTCAAGGCCGTGAACGGCGAGGCGATCGAGCCGACGGCGTTCGACTGGTCGTGGCTGAACCCGTTCGCGGTGGACTCGTTCTCGTCGTTCGCAGCGGGACTGTCGCTGTCGATCTTCATCTTCTGGGGCTGGGACGTCGTCCTGACGATGAACGAGGAGACCAAGAACCCGGAGAAGACCCCGGGCCGTGCCGCCACCGTGACGATCGCGCTGATCGTGTGCCTGTACCTCATGATCTCGATCGGGCTCATCATGTTCGCCGGCGTCGGCACCGGCGAGTACGGCCTGGGCAACGAGGACATCTCGGCGAACGTCTTCTTCGCGCTCTCGGACCCCGTGCTCGGACCCCTGGCGTTCCTCGTCTCGCTCGCGGTGCTGTCGAGCTCGGCCGCATCGCTGCAGTCGACGGCGGTCGGCCCTGCGCGGACCCTGCTCGCGATGGGGCACTACGGAGCGCTCCCGCCGAAGTTCGCGACGGTGAGTCCGCGGTTCTTCACGCCGGGATACGCCACGATCGTGGCGGCCGTCGTGGCATCCGTCTTCTACGCGGTGATGCGGCTGGTCAGCGAGAACGTGCTCACCGACACGATCATCTCGCTCGGCATGATGATCTGCTTCTACTACGGGCTCACCGCGTTCGCGTGCGTCTGGTACTTCCGCAAGCAGTGGTTCGACTCGGTGCGCTCGTTCCTGCTCACCTTCCTGAGCCCCCTGGTCGGCGGCGCGATCCTCGCGGTGCTGTTCGTGACGACTCTGATCGACTCCATGGACCCCGCGTACGGCAGCGGTTCGAGCATCGGCGGCATCGGACTCGTGTTCGTACTCGGTGTGACTGTCATCCTCGTCGGCGTGGTCATCATGATCTGGCAGGCGATCAAGCGTCCGGCGTTCTTCCGGGGCGAGACACTCGGTATGGACGCCCCCGAAAGCCTTCGACGCCGACGCTCCTGAGGAGCAGACTGGCTGAGCGGCAGACTGTGAACACCCACCCCCGATCGGAGACAACACCATGAGCGACTACGCCGTCGTCAACCCCGCAACGGGCGAGACCCTGGCCACGTACCCGACCATCGCCGACGACGCGCTCGAGGGCGTGATCGCGGGGGCGGATGCCGCCTTCCGCACGTGGCGCGATGTGCCGGTCGCCGAGCGGGCCGCACGCATCCGCAAGGTCGCCGACCTGCACCGGGAGCGTCGCGACGAGCTCGCCGCGATCATCGTGCGTGAGATGGGCAAGCCGCTGTCGGCAGCCCTCGGCGAGGTCGACTTCGCCGCCGACATCACGGAGTACTACGCCGACAACGCCGACAGGATCACGGCCGATCAGCCGATCGACATCCTCGGCGAAGGCTCCGCGGTGATCCGCCGCTCGCCGCTGGGCGTGCTGCTGGGCATCATGCCGTGGAACTTCCCGTACTACCAGGTCGCGCGCTTCGCCGCCCCGAACGTCGTGGTGGGCAACACCATCCTGCTCAAGCACGCCCCGCAGTGCCCCGAGTCGGCGGCAGCCATCGAGAAGATGTACGCGGATGCCGGCCTCGGCGACGGCGTGTACACCAACGTGTACGCCACCAACGAGCAGGCGGCCACGATCATCGCCGACCGCCGCGTGCAGGGCGTCTCGGTGACCGGTTCGGAGCGTGCCGGATCGGCCGTCGCATCGCTGGCCGGTCAGCACCTCAAGAAGGTCGCGCTCGAGCTCGGCGGCTCCGATCCGTTCATCGTCCTGTCCACCGATGACCTCGACGCCACCGTGGCCGCTGCGGTCGAAGCCCGCATGGACAACAACGGCCAGTCTTGCAACGCGCCCAAGCGCTTCATCGTGCAGGAGGACCTGTACCAGGACTTCCTCGACAAGTTCACCGCCGCCATGACCGAGAGCAAGATGGGAGACCCGTTCGCGGAGGACACGATCCTCGGTCCGCTGTCGTCGGTCGCCGCCGCACAGCGCCTGCAGGAGCAGGTCGACCGTGCCGTGGCACAGGGTGCGCGCCTGGTGGCCGGGGGGACGCGCGACGGCGCGTTCTACGAGCCCACCGTGCTGACCGATGTCACGCCCGACATGGACGTCTACCGCGAGGAGCTGTTCGGACCCGCGGGCGTCGTCTACAAGGTGGCGGACGAGGACGAGGCGGTGAAGATCGCGAACGACACGACCTTCGGCCTCGGCTCTTACGTCTACACGACCGACCCGGAGCAGGCCGAGCGCATCGCCGACAAGATCGACGCCGGCATGGTCTACGTGAACATCGTGCTCGCCGACTCGCCCGAGCTGCCCTTCGGCGGCGTGAAGCGCTCCGGCACCTCGCGCGAGATGGGTCTGCTCGCGGCTGACGAGTTCGTGAACAAGAAGCTCATCCGCGTCGCCCCGTGATCGACCTGCCCCTCCCCGAGCCGTCGCGAGAGGCTGTTCGCGCTCGCGAGAACCGGCGTTCCGCGACGGTTCGGCGGGCGCCGCACGGCCGGGCGGGACAGCTGGGCCAGTTCGCGGGGTCTGCGGGCATGCCGTACACTGGATCGTGCAGTTGAAGTCTGCATTCTTTCGCCGTGCCCGTCGTTCGGGTAGGCCCCTCTCGCTCAGGTGAAGGGGAAGAGTGCGGGTTTCCCGAGACCTCCGGGTCTCTAGGGCGGTAGCTCAATTGGCAGAGCAGCGGTCTCCAAAACCGCAGGTTGCAGGTTCGATTCCTGTCCGCCCTGCGCGTCAGCGCAACGCCGGTGACATGCCGGTGGTTGACAACACAGTGTGTCGGCCCACGTCGACTCACGGAAGGTAATCAGGTGGCATCGATGGTTCAGGACGAGCCGAAGGGCGAGGTCGTCCCCGCAAACGGAACGACCGCTCCCCGCGAGAAGAAGCCGAACGTCTTCGCTCGCATCGCCCTGTTCATCCGCCAGGTCTTCGCCGAGCTCCGCAAGGTGGTCACACCGACGCGCCAGGAGCTGCTGAAGTACACGGCGGTGGTGCTCGGCTTCGTCGTCGTGATGATGGGCATCGTCTACGGCCTGGACGTGCTGTTCGTGTGGCTCACGTCGTACGTCTTCGGAGTGCCGGGCGCCTGATCGCCGAGCGCTCCCTGAGTGCATCGAGGAGCGCGTCGCGGACGGACCGCGGGTCCGAGCGCGGATGGAACGGAAGAGAATTCACGTGACTGAAAGACATGTCGACGACGCCGATTGGGCGACCGCCGCCGAGCAGTCCTCGGAGGACGACGAAGCCCAGGAGGGCAACGTGCTGGCCGCTGAAGAGCGGTCGGTCGAGGCGGCCGAGCACGTCGCGATCCACATCGTGGACGACAACGACGAAGGCGACGCCGACACCGACGACATCGACATCGACGACCCGGAGGCCGACGCGATCGTGAACGACGCACTGAACCTGGACGAGGCGGCCGAGACCGAGGCTGCTGCTGAAGTGATCAACGACTCCATCGCGGAGGAGGTCGCGGACCGCGAGGCCGAGGCCGCCGACGAGATCGCCCCCTACGACGGTCCTGACGTGAACGGCGACGAGGACGAGGCATCCGACTCGGACGAGTCCGACGACGAGGACGAGGACCCCTACGAGGCGTTCCGCGCCGAGCTGCGCAGCCTCCCGGGCAAGTGGTACGTCATCCACTCGTACGCGGGCTTCGAGCGCAAGGTCAAGGCCAACATCGAGCAGCGCAAGTCGACGCTCGAGGTCGAGGAGGAGATCTACCAGATCGAGGTCCCGATGGAGGACGTCGTCGAGATCAAGAACGGGCAGCGCAAGATGGTCACGCGCGTCCGGATCCCCGGCTACGTGCTCGTGCGCATGGAGCTCAACGAAGACACGTGGTCGGTCGTGCGTCACACGCCGGGTGTCACCGGCTTCGTGGGCAACGCGCACAACCCGACCCCGTTGCGCTTCGAAGAGGCCTTCAACATGCTGAAGAGCCTCGTCGAGGTCAAGGAGGTCGCCACCGCGAAGGGCGGTGCGGCCAAGAAGGGCCAGGCCGCTGCGGCGCGCGCCATCCCCGCCGAGGTCGACTTCGAGGTCGGCGAGACCATCACGATCAAGGAGGGCTCGTTCGCGGGTCTTCCCGGCACGATCAGCGAGATCAAGCCCGAGAGCGGCAAGCTCACCGTGCTCGTCTCCCTCTTCGAGCGCGAGACCCCGGTCGAGCTGTCGTTCGACCAGGTCACCAAGCTGTAGCGCGAGAGCGCCCCAAGACCACCGCGGTCCGGAACGGCCGGAACTGCGGGAGAACCGGATCAGATCTCTTTACCGCTTGTAAAGGGCACTGCATCCGGTTCGCACGAAAGGAAAACAAGAATGGCACCGAAGAAGAAGGTGACCGGCCTGATCAAGCTTCAGATCAATGCCGGTGCCGCCAACCCGGCGCCGCCGATCGGGCCCGCGCTCGGTCAGCATGGCGTCAACATCATGGAGTTCTGCAAGGCGTACAACGCCGCGACCGAGTCGCAGCGCGGCAACGTCATCCCCGTGGAGATCACCGTCTACGAGGACCGCAGCTTCACCTTCATCCTGAAGACCCCGCCCGCCGCCGAGCTCATCAAGAAGGCCGCCGGCGTGCAGAAGGGCTCGCAGACCCCGCACACGACCAAGGTGGGCAAGCTCACCAAGGAGCAGGTGCGCCAGATCGCCGAGACGAAGCAGCCCGACCTGAACGCGAACGACATCGAGGCCGCCTCGAAGATCATCGCCGGCACCGCCCGTTCCATGGGCATCACGGTCGAGGACTGAGGGGGATAGGAATCATGGCAACCAAGTCCAAGGCCTTCCAGGCCGCTGCCGCCAAGATCGAGGCGGACAAGTTCTACACCCCCACCGAGGCCGTCGCGCTGGCGAAGCAGACCGGTTCGGCGAAGTTCGACTCGACCGTCGAGGTCGCGCTGAAGCTCGCCGTCGACCCCCGCAAGGCCGACCAGATGGTGCGCGGCACCGTCATCCTTCCGCACGGCACGGGCAAGACCGCCCGCGTCATCGTGTTCGCGACGGGTCCGGCCGCTGAGGCCGCGATCGCCGCGGGTGCCGACGAGGTCGGCGGCGCCGAGCTCATCGAGCGCGTGGCCGGTGGCTGGACCGCCTTCGACGCGGCCGTCTCGACGCCCGAGCTCATGGGCCAGGTCGGTCGCCTGGGTAAGGTGCTGGGTCCCCGTGGCCTCATGCCCAACCCCAAGACCGGCACCGTGACCCCCAACCCGGCCAAGGCCGTCGAGGAGATCAAGGGCGGAAAGATCGAGTTCCGCGTCGACAAGCACGCCAACGTGCACTTCGTCGTCGGCAAGGCGTCGTTCTCGGCCGAGCAGCTCGACGAGAACATCAAGGCCGCCCTCGAAGAGATCGTGCGGCTGAAGCCGTCGAGCTCGAAGGGCCGTTACATCCAGAAGGGCGCCGTGTCGACCACGTTCGGCCCCGGCATCCCGCTGGACGTCAACGCGATCGCCTGAGTTCGCTCACGCACGAAGCCCCGCCGCTCTCCGGAGCGGCGGGGCTTCGTCGTTCCCGCCGCCCCGCCGGTCCGCAGCCTGCCCCGGCGGCCCCTCGGGTGTTTCGAATCACGCACTTTGCAGCTTTCAAGCCTGCCCGGCTGCAAAGTGCGCGATTCGAACGCTCACACGACGGCGGCCTCAGCGGCTTCGGGAGTAGCGTCGAGGCATGGCGGCGACACTCCAGGACCTGTTCAGCATCGACGCACCGATCGTGCTCGGCCCCTTCGGAGGGCTGTCGTCGGTCGAGCTGACGGCAGCGGTGAGCGATGCCGGCGGCCTCGGGTCATACGGCCTGTACGGGTACTCCGCCGATCGCATCAGCGACACGGTGGCGGCGCTGCGCTCGGCGACCGACCGCCCGTTCGCGGTGAACGTGTGGCTGCCGACGGGCGACGAGGTCGCCCCGGCGGACGTCGACCTCGCCCCGGTGATCGAGGCGCTCGCGCCGCTGTACGACGAACTGGGCCTGCCGCATCCGACCCCGCCGACCGAGTTCCTCCCCGACATCGACGCGCAGCTGACCGCCATCCTGGACGCGGCGCCGGCGGTGCTCAGCGTCGTCTACGGTGTGCCGTCCGAGCGTGTGGTGGCGGCGGCGCACAGCCGCGGCATCCGTGTCATCGGCACCGCGACGACGGTCGCCGAGGCGGTCGCGCTGGCAGAGAGCGGAGCGGATGCCGTCGTGGCGAGTGGCGCGGAGGCCGCGGGTCACCGGGTGTCGTTCCTGGCCCTGGCCGAGGATTCGCTCGTCGGCACGTTCGCTCTCGTGCCGCAGGTGGTCGACGCCGTCGACGTGCCCGTGATCGCGGCAGGCGGCATCGCCGACCGGCGCGGCGTCGCTGCCGCCTTCGCGCTCGGAGCCGTCGGGGTGCAGGTGGGCACCGCGTTCCTGCGCACCCGCCAGTCGGCCGCGACAGAGGCACACCGTCGGGCGATCGCGGAGGTGCCCGACACCGGCACGGTGCTCACCCGGGCGATGAGCGGGCGACTGGCGCGCGGCATCCCGAATCGCGCCATGCGCACGATCGAGACAGCCGGCGTCATCGCACCGTTCCCCGCCCAGAATTGGCTCACGGGCCAGTTCCGCGCCGAGGCGGGACGCCGCGGCGACGGCGACCTCGTCTCGCTGTGGGCGGGCCAGGCAGCAGGCCTCGCGAAGCACGACGACGCCACGGACGTGTTCGCCGAGCTCGCCGCCGGCCTTCCGGGCTGACACGGCCGGCGCGGTGCACCGCGCCACCGGGTCACGCCGTCGGGAGCACCTCGAAGCCGCTGCCACCGGCCGGAGTGGCATCCTCGACCGTCGCGGTGTCCACGCGGGACCCGGGCGGTCCCTCGGCCATCCACGCGAGCACCTCGTCGACCCTGTCGGAGTCGCCCTCGATCTCGGCCTCGACGCTTCCGTCGCGACGGTTGCGCACCCAGCCGACGACGCCGGCCCGTCGAGCGACCAGGCGCATCGTGTAGCGATAGCCGACGCCCTGCACCTCGCCCTGCACCACCACGTGGACCCGCCGCATACCTCCATCGTGCCGTGCACGGGTATCGCCCGCGAGGGTGGGATGGCAGGATGCCGGGATGGGAACCGTCGACGACTACCTCGAGAGCCTCGCACCCTCGGACCGCGACGCGATCTCGCACGTCTTCGATATCGCGCGCGCGACTGCGCCCGACCTCGAGCAGGGAACGAGCTACGGGATGCCTGCCCTGATGTACCGAGGCAAGGCGCTGATCGCCGTCATGCGGACGAGGAAGCACATCGGTGTCTACCCGTTCAGCGGTCGCGTGCCCGACGTCGTCGCCGACGCGCTGCCCGAGGACGAGCGCGCGGCGTTCGAGCACGACAAGGGGACGATCCGCTTCCAGTCCGATCGGCCGTTGACCGACGACACGATCCGCGCGATCGTGTCGGCGCGCATCGCCGAGATCGAGGATCCCTCGCTGCGCAAGAGCTGACAGGCGCCACAGCCGTGCGGTGAGCGCCACGGCGGCGAACGCTCAGTGCGGCAGCACGAGCGAGATGCCGAGCCCGACCATGACGACCGCGATCACGGCGTCGAGGATCCGCCAGGCCCGCGGCGTGGACAGCCACCGTCCCAGGAGTCGGGCTCCGTAGGCCAGACCGAAGAACCAGAGGACGCTCGAGAGCATCGCCCCGACGGCGAACAGCCAGCGCATGTCGCCGTGCGTGTTGGCGATCGAGCCGAGCAGGAACACCGTGTCGAGGTAGACGTGCGGGTTGAGCCACGTCAACGCGAGGCACGTGAGTACGACGGGGAGCAGCCGGGTCCGGGCAGCGGCAGGTGCGGCGGTGCGGATGCCAGTGGCTTGACGGCCCACGGAATCGAGCGACTCCGCACCGTCGCTGCCGGCGGCTTCCGGGACGCTCTCCGCGGTCAGAGCCTCGCCGGTCGGCCGCCAGGCTCGGCGCGCCGCCAGCACGCCGTAGGCGACGAGGAAGATCGCGCCCGCCCAGCGCACCACGTCGACGAGCCACGGCACCGCCTGCAGGACCAGTCCGATGCCCGAGACGCCCAGCAGGATGAGGACGGCATCGGATGCTGCGCAGATGGCTGCGACGGCGAACACGTGCTCACGACGCAGACCCTGTCGCAGGACGAAGAGGTTCTGAGCGCCGATCGCGATGATCAGCGAGAAGCCGAGGCCGAGGCCGGCGAGAAGGGAGGTGAGCACGGTTCGACGCTACGGACCATCGCTCCCGTAGTCCAGCTCATGATTCTTCAGTACCATTAGCCGAACTGATGAAGATTTCGTTCGAGCTCGCCGAGACCGTCGCGGCCGTCGTCGACGAGGGCACGCTGGATGCCGCGGCCCGGCGCCTGCACGTCACGCCGTCGGCGGTCAGCCAGCGCATCAAGGCGCTCGAAGAGCAGCTCGGCCGGCTGGTGCTGGTGCGCTCCAAACCCGTGCGGGCGACCGACGCGGGCCGCGCGATCATCCGCCTCGCGCGGCAGGCCGCGCTCCTCGAACACGACACGCTCGCCGAGCTCGGCGCCGATCCCGAGGACCGATCGCGTACGAGCGTGCCACTCGCGGTGAACGCCGATTCCCTCGCGACGTGGTTCCTCGGTCCTCTCTCACGGCTGTCGCAGCAGCATCCTGTCGTGTTCGACCTGCATCGCGACGATCAGGATTTCACCGCCGGGCTCCTCGAGTCGGGCACGGTCATGGGCGCTGTGACGTCGCGCTCTGCGCCGGTGGCGGGATGCCGCGTCGCCACACTGGGCGCGATGCGGTACGAGGCGGTCGCGACTCCCGCCTATGTCGAGCGCTGGCTGCGCGGCGACCGGGCCGCCGCGCTCGCGGACGCGCCACTGGTCGACTTCGACCGGCGCGACGACCTGCAGAAGACGTGGCTGGCGGGGGAGGGCGTGGATCCGGCGCGGCCGCCGCGGCACTACGTGCCGGCCTCGAACGATTTCGCCACCGCGGTCCGGCTCGGCCTGGGCTGGGCCTTGCTGCCCCTGCTCCAGTCGGCGGACGCGATCGAGCGCGGCGAGCTCGTGCCGCTCGGCGGCGCACCCGTGGACGTCGCGCTCTACTGGCAGCAGTGGAACCTGAGCTCGCCCCTGCTCGACGCGATCGCGGACGAGATCGTCGCGCATGGTCGCCGGGTGCTCGCACCCGTGTAGGGGTCAGTCGTCGCTGACCCGGAGCACGAGCTTGCCGCGGGTGTGGCCCTCCTCGATGCGGCGATGCGCGGCGGCGACGTCGGAGAGGTCGAAGACGGCGTCGACGTAGACCTGTACGGAGCCCGAGTCCAGCAGGCGCGCGATCGTCGCCAGTGACCCGCCGTCCGGGGCGACCTTGAACGACGTGGCACGCGCGCCGACCGCGGCTGCCGCCTCGGCGTAACCCGGCCAGGATCCGGTGGGCACGACGACGTAAAGGCCGCCGGGCCGCAGCACCTTCAAGGACCGAGTGCCGGTATCGCCGTTCACGTTGCCGACCAGGTCGATCACGACGTCGACGTCCGCCACGACCTCGTCGAAGCGCGTGGTGGTGTAGTCGATCACGACGGCCGCGCCGAGCTCGCGCAGCCACGACGCGTTGCGGCCCGATGCCGTCGCCGTCACGTGGGCACCGAAGTATGCGGCGAACTGCACGGCGAAGTGCCCCACGCCGCCACTGCCGGCGTGGATGAGGATGCGCTGTCCTTCATGGGCGTGCGCCGTCTCGACGACCAGACCCCAGGCGGTCAGGGCGGCCAGGGGAACGCCGGCGGCCTCGACGTGCGACAGCGCGTTCGGTTTGCGGGCGACCGACAGCGACGGCACCACGGTGTACTCGGCGTACGTTCCACCCGACCGCGGGAACGGCGCCATGCCGAAGACGGGCGTGCCGGGCGCGAGCGGGTGCGCCTCGTACGGACTCCTGACCACCACGCCGCTGAAGTCGTAGCCGAGCACCGCCGGCCGGTGATCGACGCCGCTCCACACGCCGCGACCGGCGCGGGTCTTGGCATCGATCGGGTTCACGCCGGCGGCGATCACGCGCACGAGCAGTTCGCTCATCACGGGGGACGGGACGGGGACGGATGCCGCGCGCAGTGCCGCCGCGTCACCCGGCGTCTCCACGACCATGGCACGCATCTGGTCGGGCGGTTCTGGCACGGCACCGTCATCGGTCACCGGAGCGGCGGCCGATCTCAGCGGTCGGAATCTCATGGGGTGCTCCTTCCGCGTGCGTGTCGTCGGCGACAGCACAGGTCGTGGTCAGGCCAGTCAACCGCGCGAATGTCTCGCCGGTGTTACGTCGCTGCTACCACTGGGCGAAGCGTGGCGGCGGTCAGGCGAAGCCGACCGCCAGCGCCTCGGGCGAGAGGGCGTGCTCGACGGCCAGCATGCTGGCGCCGAGGATGGCGGCGCGCTCGGCCGTGACCGACTGGACGATGGCCAGATGCTCGGTCGCCAGAGGCGTCGATCGGGTGTACACGATCTCGCGCACGCCGGCGATGAGGTGTTCGCCGACGCGGGCCATGGACCCGCCGATCGTGATCACGGACGGGTTGACCAGGCTCACGCATGTCGTGAGCACCTCGCCGATGTCGCGGCCCGCCTGCCGGACCGCCTGGATCGCTTCGATGTTGCCGCGCTTGACGAGGTCGATGACGTCCGAGCCGGTCTGCGCCTCGACGCCATGCTCGCGCAGGCTCCGGGCGATCGCCGGGCCGGAGGCGAGAGCCTCGAGGCAGCCTCGGTTGCCGCAGCGGCACGGCACCCCTGCACCACGGGCGACCTGCACGTGGCCGATGTCGCCGGCGACGCCCTGCGCTCCGCGCTGCAGCGCGGAACCCGAGATGAGGCCGGCGCCGATGCCGGTGGCGATCTTGACGAACATGAGGTGCTCCACCCCGGGCCACGCGACCGAGCGCTCGCCGAGCGCCATGATGTTCACGTCGTTGTCGACGAGCACCGGCACCTCGAGATGCTGGTGGAGCCAGCCGGGGATGTCGAACCGGTCCCATCCGGGCATGATCGGCGGATTCACCGGCTGTCCCGTGGAGTGCTCGACCGGGCCGGGCACCCCGATCCCGATCGCCGCGACATGGGTGTGGTCGCGTCCGACCTGTTCGAGCAGCCTCGTGGCCCCTTCGACCAGCCACGAGAGCACGGGGACGGGCCCGAGCGCGACGTCGAGTGGTTCGGAATGCTCCGCGAGCACGCTGCCGGTCAGATCGGTGACGGCGACCGTCGCATGCGAGGCGCCGATGTCGGCCGCGATCACGACCTTCGCCGCCGGGTTCAGCGCGAACTGAGAAGGCGGGCGTCCGCCCGTCGACACCGCTTCGGCGACCGGCGTGATCAGACCCATGCGCATGAGCTCGTCGACGCGCGCGGCGATCGTCGATCGCGCGAGACCGGTGGACTTCGCCAGTTCCGCGCGAGTGCGTGGCACGCCGTCTCGCAGGAGCTGGAACAACTGGCTGACGCCGGTCGCGTTCGTCGTCGTTTCGCTGCCCATATTCGTCACATCTCAGTATTGCCGCGGCGCAGGACGCCGACGTTCGCGGGAACGGCTGACAACGGGCCGCAGCCCGGTCGAGCGAACCTTGCAGAGGCGCGCTCGACCGGGCCGCAGCATCCGATCATGTCGCGCGACCCGTGGGCTTCGCGAACCGCTGCTGCAACAGCACCGCGACGACGATGATGACGCCCTTGACGACCGCCTGGACCGACGAGCTGAGGTTGTTCTGAACGAAGACGTTCGTGAGGGTCGCGAAGATCAGCACGCCGAAGACCGTGCCGGTGATCGTGCCTCGGCCACCGATCAGCAGCGTGCCGCCGACGACGACCGCGGCGATCGCGTCGAGTTCATAGAGCGTGCCGTTCGTCGAGCTGCCGGCCGTGGTGCGGCCGAGGATCATGACGCCGGCGATACCGGCGCACAGGCCCGAGATCGCGTACAGCCACATCGTGTGGCGCTTGACGTTGATGCCCGCGAGACGTGCGGCCTCGCGGTTGCCGCCGATGGCGATCGTGCGCCGCCCGAATGTGGTGCGGTTCAGGATGACCCAGCCGAGTGCGGCGACGATCGCGAAGATCCAGATGAGCATGTCGACGCCGATGATGTCGAGATTCATGAAGGTGATGAAGTCCCGGTCGCCGACCTGCAGCGTGCGCCGGTTGGCGAGGATCTCGGCCAGGCCGCGCGCCGCCACCAGCATCGCGAGCGTCGCCATGAACGCCACCACCTTGCCGTACGCGATGACGATGCCGTTGATGAGGCCTGCGCCGATGCCGACCGCGAGCGCGATGACGACCATGACGATCCAGTGCAGCTGGTCGGCGAGGTCCTGGATGGCCGCGAGAGCCGCGACGACCGAGGCCAGCCCCATGACGGACCCGACCGAGAGGTCGATCCCGCCCGCGATGATGACCAGGGTCATGCCGATGGAGATGACGCCGATGATCGAGGCCTGGCGGAGGATCGTCAGGATGTTGCTGACGCTCGTGAACGTGTCGGGCGCGGTGACGGCGCCGACGACCACGAGCACGAGGAGTGCGAGGACGAGGCCGAGGTTACGACCGACGGAGCCGGACATGAAGCGCTGGAACCCGGACTTGCCGGAGCCGTTGGCGGGCGCCGGGCCGGTGGGCGACGGCGCCTCGCCGGCGGTGGGGACCCCTGCGGTCCCGGTGGTCTGCTCGCTCACGCGGCGTTTCCTTTCATGACGAGATCGAGCACACCGTGCTCATCGATCTGGGACGCGGGAAGGGTGCGAAGCACGCGGCCGTCGGAGACGACGAGGACGGTGTCTGCCAGGCCGAGCACTTCTTCGATCTCACTGGAGACGATGACCACGGCGTTGCCCGCGGCCGCCAGCCGGCGGATCAGGGCGTAGATCTCGGCGCGGGCGCCGACATCCACGCCGCGGGTGGGCTCATCGAGGAGGAGTACGCGCGTGCCGTGGACGAGCCACCGGGCCAGGAGGATCTTCTGCTGGTTGCCGCCCGAGAGCGTCATGGCGGGACGGTCCGGATCGGCCGGACGCAGCTCGAGGGCATCGATCTGCTCGCTGGTCACTTTCCGCTCGGCGCGCTCGTTGAGGAAGCCGGCTTTGGCGAACCGGGACATCGACGACAGCGTGACGTTGACGTAGATGGGCTCGTCCAGGACGAGGCCCTGACTCTTTCGTTCCTCGGGGGAGAGCCCGATGCCGGCGGCGACGGCGTGGACGACGGAGCCGCGGCGCAGCTGCTTGCCGGCGACCTTGACTGAGCCGCTGGTGGATCGCCGTGCGCCGTACACGGTCTCGAGGATCTCGGAACGGCCGGAACCGACGAGGCCCGCAAGGCCGATGACCTCACCCGCGCGTACCGAGAACGAGACGTCCTCGAACACGCCCGCCACAGAGAGGCCTTCGACCTCGAGGACAGTGGGGGCGTCGTCGGGCACCGGCACGGCGGGAGGGAACACGTTCTCGACGGACCGCCCGGTCATGAGACGGATCAGATCGGGAGTGGGAGTGTCGGCGACCGACAGGCCGCTGGCCATCGAGCGCCCGTCCTTGAGCACCGTGATCCGGTCGCCGATCTGGCGGATCTCTTCGAGGCGGTGGGTGATGTAGATCACGGCGATGCCGGCCGAAGTCAGCTCGCGGACCACATGGAAGAGGTTCTTCACCTCTTCACCGTCGAGCACCGCCGACGGCTCGTCCATGATGATGAGCTTGATGTCGTGCGAGAGCGCGCGTGCCATGCTCACGATCTGCTTGTTCGCCGCGCTGAGCGACCCCACCTCGGCGTGCGGGGACAGGCCTTCGTGGCCCAGCCGGCGCAGCAGCTCGCGAGTCTGCTTGGCCGCCTCGGATCGCTTGGTGAATCCGCCGCGTGCGAGCTCATGGCCGAGGAAGATGTTCTCGGCGATCGTGAGCCCGTCTACGACGTCGAGCTCCTGGTACATCGTCGCGATGCCCAGTTCGATCGCCGCTTCGGGCGTCGGGATCTCGACCGGCTCTCCGAGCCATGAGATCTCGCCGCTGTCGGGGCGATGGACTCCGGCGAGGGTCTTGATCAACGTCGACTTGCCGGCGCCGTTCTGGCCCAGGACGCAGTGGACCTCGCCGGGAAGCACCTGCAGGTCGACGCCGCGCAAGGCATGGACGCCCGCGAAGGACTTCGTCACACCTCGGACGTCGAGTAATGCCGATGGATGGTCAACTTTGATCACGCGACGAACATAACACGCCAGAGCCTCGTGTGCCGAGCATCCGATCACGACCGCCGTGGCTGCGATTAACCGCCAACGGAAGCTGCCCGACGGCTCTTCCGGCCGAAGGGATTGCCGAAAAGAACTTCTGCCGAGGGAAAAACAAAAGATGACGGATGCTGCAACACTTCTGCTACGGTGGTCCCGTCAGCGTGGACCTCGAGTGCCGGCATACAGCATCCCTGCCCGGGACGGCGCGTTGTCACAGCTGCATCACATTTCAAGGAGGAAACAATGCGCTCACACCTGAAGGCGCGCACGCGACTGGTGCTCACCGGCACCGCCGTCGTCGCCGCCATCGGACTTCTCGCCGGATGTACGGGCGGAGGCGCCGAAGAAGGCGACGTCGTCGACCAGGGCACCACGACCGAGGAGAACGCGGAGTCGGGCGACACGGTCGTCATCGGCTTCTCGGGCCCCGCGGCCGACCACGGCTGGCTCGGCGCGATCAACTCGGGGGCACAGGCCGCCGCTGACAGCTTCGACGATGTCGAGCTGCGCGTCGCCGAGGGCACCAACGACCCGATCGCGCAGATCGCTGCCGTCGAGACGTTCGTGAACGAAGGCGTCGATGCGATCGTGCTGCTGCCGTCGGACGGCGCCGCTCTGACCGAGGCTGCCATCGCCGCCATGGAGGCCGGCATCCCGGTCATCAACGTCGACCGTGAGTTCTCGAGCCCGTTCGCGGCCCGCGCCACCGTGCTCGGCGACAACTACGGCATGGGCGTCAGCGCCGGCACGTACATCTGCGAACAGCTCGACGGCAACTCCGACGCCGTCGTCGCCGAGATCGCCGGCATCGACTCGCTGCCCCTCACGCAGGACCGCTCGCAGGGCTTCGCCGACGCGCTCGAGGACTGCGGCCTGGAGGTCTCGGCGCGCGTCGCCGCCGACTTCACCGTCGCCGGCGGTGAGTCCGCGGCCTCCCAGCTGCTGGCCGCCAACCCGCAGATCGACGCCATCTGGAACCACGACGACGACCAGGGCATCGGCGTCCTCGCGGCGATCGACTCCGCCGGACGCGACGAGTTCTTCATGGTCGGCGGCGCCGGAAGCCGCAGCGCCATGGAGGCCATCGAGGCCGACGACTCGGTGCTCAAGGCGACGATCATCTACCCGTCGACCCAGGCCGCTGACGGCGTCGCGCTGGCACGTCTGATCGCGCAGGGCAAGACCATGGGCGACCTGATCACGCCCGGCATCCCGAACCGGATCGTCCTCGACGCTCCGGTCGTGACGAAAGACAACGTCGACCAGTACATCGACCTCTCGTTCGAGTAAACCTGGAAGACGAGCGGGGCGTCCGCCGCACGGCGGGCGCCCCGTTCCTTGACTCCCGAGAGAGAGGACACGCGATGACAGACACGCTTCGCGTCGCCATGATCGGCCACGGCTTCATGGGCGCCGCACATTCCCAGGGGTGGCGCGTCGCCCCCCGATTCTTCGACCTCCCGCTCGAGCCCGAGATGGCCGTCGTCGTCGGCCGCAGCGCCGCCGGCGTCGAGGCATCCGCCCGCAAGTGGGGCTGGACCGAGAGCGCCACCGACTGGCGCGAGGTGGTGGCCCGGGACGACATCGACGTCGTCGATATCGTCACTCCCGGCGACACGCACGCCGAGATCGCGATCGCCGCGCTCGAGGCCGGCAAGCACGTCCTGTGCGAGAAGCCGCTCGCCAACACCGTCGCAGAGGCCGAGGCGATGAACCAGGCGGCGACCTCTGCCGCCGAGCGCGGAGTGCGCTCCATGGTCGGCTTCACCTACCGGCGCGTTCCCGCCGCCACCTTCGCGCGCGACCTCGTCGCGGCAGGGCGCATCGGCGAGGTCCGCCAGGTGCGCGCCGAGTACCTGCAGGACTGGCTGATGGATGCCGAGGCCCCGCTCACCTGGCGCCTGAAGAAGGAGCACGCCGGATCCGGCGCGCTCGGCGACATCGGGGCCCACGCCGTGGACCTCACCGAGTTCATCACGGGCCAGCACCTCACCTCCGTGTCGGGCATCATCGAGACACTCGTGAAGGAGCGTCCGCTGCTCGGCGAAGGCGTCGGGCTGTCGGGCACCGCGTCGGCCGAGCGCGGCGAGGTGACCGTCGACGACATCGCGCTGTTCACCGGCCGGCTCGACTCCGGCGCCCTCGCCTCGTTCGAGGCGACGCGGTTCCGCACCGGCCGCAAGAACGCCCTGCGCATCGAGATCGCCGGTTCCACCGGAGCGATCGCATTCGACCTCGAGCGCATGAACGAGCTCGAGTTCTACGACGCGACGCAGCCCGGACTGGAGCTCGGATTCCGCCGCATCCTGGTGACCGAGCACGACCACCCCTACCTCGCCCCGTGGTGGCCGACCGGGCATATGCTCGGCTACGAGCACGGGTTCTCACACCAGGTCCGCGACTTCGTCACCGCCATCGACGAGGGCTCGGCACCCCGTCCGTCGTTCGCCGACGGGCTGCATGTGCAGCGCGTGCTCGACAGCGTGGAGCGCAGCTCGGCCGCGGGCAGCGTCTGGACCCCCATCGCCGGCTGAGCTCCGGCATCCCTCAATGAAAGGTGCAACGCGATGACGCGACCGGTCACTCTGTTCACGGGCCAATGGGCCGACCTGCCGTTCGAGGAGGTGGCGCGCCTCGCCGGCGAGTGGGGCTACGACGGACTCGAGATCGCCTCGTGGGGCGACCACCTCGACGTATCGCGCTGGGATGACGACGCGTACGTGCAGTCCCGGCTCGACATCCTCGAGCGCAACGGGCTGAAGGTCTTCACGATCTCGAACCACCTCGCCGGACAGGGGGTGTGCGACGACCCGATCGATCAGCGGCACCGCGACATCCTGAATGACCGGGTGTGGGGCGACGGTGACCCGGAAGGCGTGCGGCAGCGTGCAGCCGAGGAGCTCAAGCTCACCGCGAGGATGGCCGCGGCGCTCGGCGTGAAGACGGTGACCGGCTTCACCGGGTCGTCGATCTGGAAGGCCGTCGCGATGTTCCCGCCCGCGTCCGACGAGTTCATCGAGGCCGGCTACCAGGACTTCGCCGACCGGTTCCACCCGATCCTGGATGTGTTCGACGAGGTGGGTGTGCGCTTCGCGCACGAAGTCCACCCGTCCGAGATCGCCTACGACTACTGGACGACCAAGCGCACCCTCGAGGCGATCGGCCACCGCGAGGCGTTCGGCCTCAACTGGGACCCGTCGCACATGGTGTGGCAGGACCTCGACCCGGTCGGATTCCTGTGGGACTTCCAGGACCGGATCTACCACGTGCACTGCAAGGACACGAAGAAGCGGACGGGCAACGGGCGCAACGGGCGGCTGTCGTCGCACTTGCCGTGGGCCGACCCCCGCCGCGGCTGGGACTTCATCTCGACCGGCCACGGCGATGTGCCGTGGGAGGACGCGTTCCGCATGCTCAACGCGATCGGCTACGACGGTCCGCTGTCGGTCGAGTGGGAGGATGCCGGCATGGATCGCCTCGTCGGCGCGCCCGAGGCGCTCGAATTCGTGCGCCGGCTGTCGACGTACGAGCCGTCGGCCGCGGCGTTCGACGCCGCGTTCTCGAACAAGTAGCACGCGGCCAGAGCACGAGAGGTGCCCGCGGCGATCATGCCGCGGGCACCTCTGCTGTCCGCCCGGCGGCCCGGGTCAGACTGCGGGCGCTTCGCCCGCAGTGAGAGCGTGCAGCAGCCGCGTCAGATTGTGGATGTCGTCGAGCGGCCACTCCTCGAGGGCATCCACCAGCGCGTTCTCCTGCGGTGCGCGCGCGGCCGTCAGGCGCTCCAGCCCTTCCGCCGTGGGGGAGAGCAGGCTCGAACGGCCGTCGTCGGGGTCGGGCGTGCGCTGGATCAGGCCGAGCTGCTCGAGCTCGCGGACCGTCCGGCTGATCTGCCCCTTGTCGGCCATGAGGCTCTCCGCCAGCGCTGAGAGCGTGATCGACTCACGCCGCACGATCGTCGTGAACACCTTGTAGGCGCCGGGCAGCATGCCCGGGCTGACCCTGTTGGCGTTCTCGGTGATGATGCGGCGGAAGCGGTTGATCAGCTCGCCGAACTCGGCCTCGAGGGCCCGCACCGCCTCGGTGCGCGCCTCTCGGGTCGTCTCGGCGGTCATCGTGCTCGACATTAGCGGGCGGATCCCGTCCCGGTGGCCCTCGTGACCTCGGGAGTCTCAGCGCCGGCGGGGGAGGCCGGTGCGGTACCGGTCGCCGTCAGCGCCTCCATGCCCTCAGCGGTCGAGACCGTCGCGAGGTCCGCCTCGCTCGCTGAGACGCGCTCGCTCGTCGTCATCCGGGTGAGCGGGTTGTTGGGGAGGAAGACGATCGCGATGAGGCTGATCACCGCGAGCGGGACCGCGATGAGGAACGAGTTCGCAATGGCCTGCGCGTAGATGTCCTCGAAGATGACGCGGACGGCCTCGGGCAGTTGCGCGACGTTCGGGATGGCGCCGGACTGCAGCTGCTCGGCGACCGATGCGCCCTTCTCTCCCAGCGACAAGACGGCCGCGGTGATGTCGTCCGTACGGGCGGCGACCAGGTTGGTCGCCGAGCTGGCAAGGGCGGCGCCCATCACCGACACGCCGATCGTGCCGCCCAGGCTGCGGAAGAACGTCACTCCCGAGCTGGCGACGCCGATCTCGGTCGGCTTCGCGGTGTTCTGCACGATGAGCACGAGGTTCTGCATCGTCATGCCGACGCCGGCACCGAGCAGGAACATGTACAGCGAGACGAGCACGAAGTTCGTGTCGTAGTGGATCGTCGACAGCAGGTACGAACCGGCGATGAGCAGGACGCCGCCGACCACGAGGTAGGGCTTCCAGTGCCCGTGCTTGGTGACGAGCCCACCGATCACGATCGACGCGATGAGCAGACCGGCGATCATCGGGATGGTCATGAGTCCCGCCTCGGTCGGGGTCGCGCCGCGTGCCATCTGCATGTACTGGCTGAGGAACACCGACGTGCCGAACATCGCGATGCCGATCGAGATCGACGCGATCACGGCGAGCGTGAAGGTGCGGTTGCGGAACATCGTGAGGGGGACGAGCGGCTCCTTCGAGCGCAGCTCGACGATCACGAACACCACCGCGGCCAGGAGGGCGCCACCCACCATGAGAATGGTCTGCGTGCTCCACCAGTCGTAGTCCGTGCCCGCGTTCGTGACCCAGATGAGCAGCAGCGAGACCGCCGTGGACAGCAGCACGATGCCGAAGTAGTCGATGCGCGCCTTCTGCTTGGGGCGGGCGGGCAGGTGCAGCGTGCGCTGCATCATGATGAGGGCGGCGACGGCGAACGGCAGGGCGATGAAGAAGTTCCAGCGCCAGTCGATGGTGTCCGTGATGAAGCCGCCGAGCAGCGGGCCGCCGACGGTCGCCACGGCCATCACCGCGCCGAACAGGCCCATGTAGCGGCCGCGCTCGCGCGGGCTGATGATGTCGGCCATGATGACCTGGCTCAGCGCCGCCAGTCCGCCGGCGCCGATGCCCTGCACGGCACGGAAGGCGATGAGCGTGCCGGGATCCTGCGAGAATCCGGCCGCGGCCGTCGCCAGCACGAAGATCACGATCGCGATCTGGATGAGCAGCTTGCGATTGAACAGGTCGGCGAGCTTGCCCCAGATCGGCGTCGAGATCGCGGTGGTCAGCAGCGTCGCCGTGACCACCCATGTGAACGCCGCCTGGTCGCCACCGAGGTCGTGGACGATGACCGGCAGGGAGGTCGAGACGACGGTGGATGCGAGCATCGAGACGAACATGCCCAGGAGCAGGCCGGTGAGCGCCTGCAGCACACGACGGTGCCGGCGCTGGTCTTCGGAGGAGGGAACCGTCTTGTCGGCGGCGGAGGTTGCCATGGAAATCCTTCGAACAGCGGTACGAGTGCGACGAACGCACGAAAGTCTTTGACTGGAGTCAACAGTTGTGAGAAGTCAACTATATACAAGTCGTTGATGTGTGTCAACTATTTGTTGCATCAAGATGGACTCGTGTTCAGTGTGGAACTGCTTCCGGACGGCCAGATCGATGCTGCCGTGCGCGAGGAATGGCGGCGCCTGCTGGACGCCGGTCTGCCGAGCGCCGGGATGCATGCCGCTCCGACGAATCGTCCCCACGTCACGGTGGCCGTTCGCGACGTGGTCGACGCTGCATCACTGGTTCCCCTTGCGGCCCTGCTTCCGATCCCACTGGAATTGGGAGGCGTCGTGCTGTTCGGCCGAGCGGAGAGATTCGTCCTGGCCCGCGCTGTGGTCGCCACGGAGCAGCTCCTCGAGTTCCACCGAGCCGTGGCCCATACGGTCGGCGCCCCCGAAGCGCGGTACGAGAACACCGCTCGCGACCGTTGGTCGCCGCACCTCACTCTGGCCCGACGGCTCCGCTCGGATCAGGTCGCGTCAGCCCTTCGTGCGCTCGCGATGCCGGCGCTGCAGGGCGCGCTCGACGGGCTTCGCGTGTGGGACTCGGCGGCCAAGCGCGTCACGGCCCTCCGCTGAAGCAGGCCCGTAACCTCGGGCCGCGAAGGGGGGAGGGGCAGCGAGGTTCAGTCGGCCAGGGCGAGGGCGCGGAACGGCTGCCGGGGTGCCGATGGCGGCTGCGGCGCGCGCTCCTCAGCTCGTCGTGATCGGGTCGTTCTCACGTAGAGCTCGTCGATCAGCGCCGTGGCCAGCCGTACCAGTTTGGCGATCTCGGCCTCGTCGCGGTCGACCCACGCGCACCGCGGCTCGTCGCCGACGGGGACGAAGCCGTTGTGCTGCTCCCACGCGACGAGCGTCCGCTCAGCGCCGAGAACGTGCTGCTGCCACCACACCTGGCGCAGGTAGGAGCGGGGGATGCTGCGCCACGACTTGTTGGTCGTCTTGATCTCGGCCAGGATCACACGCCCCGACGTATCGACGGCGATGCCGTCCGGCGTCGCGAGATGCCGCTTCTCGATGACGGCGTGGAAGAGGGCAGACGAGGGCTGGATGCCGTGGGTCGCCGCGACCCATGCGGCGATCTCGGGTTCACGCGCGCGCCCGTGGGCGGTGTAGGCATTGCCCGAGAACCCCGAGCCCATCAGCTTGGCGTCGGCGGCACGTGCGATCGCTCGCTCCGACGTGAGGGCTGCGACATCCGTCGCCGTGATGCCCCGTGACCTCGCACGGACCCAGGCCACACGGTCGCGGGAGTCCGCGACGATGCGGGCGGCGAGTTCGGGTGTCACGGATTCGAGCGTACGCCCGACCCGCGACGTCGCATGCCCGACATGCCTGCGCTCGCGGTAACCCCCTTGTTTTCGCGCGGTGTCGTGCCATCGTCGAATCATGGACACCATCACGAGCGAAGAGTTCCGTGCGCATCCGGGTGTCGAGGACTGGACTCCCGGCGCAGCCGGTGCCGTCGCCCACTTCCGTACCGGGAACTTCGCGACCGGGGCGCAGCTGTTCGCCGCCATCGCCGAACTCGCCGAGGAGGCCGATCACCACCCCGACGTGGACATCCGGTACGCATCGGTGCGTGTGACGCTCATGACGCACTCCGCCGGCGGACTGACCGCGAAGGACGCCGAGCTCGCGGCGCGCATCTCGGACGCCGCGCGGGAGCTCGACATCCCCGTCGAGCGGGCTACCTGATCCGACTCAGAAGGCGGCGGCGCCGGCCTCCGCGACGGTCTGGTCCTGTTCGCCGGAGCCGCCGCTGACGCCGACGGCGCCGATGACGACGCCGTCGCGGGAGAGTGGCACGCCGCCGGCGAAGATCGCGACCTTGCCGCCGTTGGTGGCGTGGATGCCGTAGAACTGCTGGTTCGGCTGGGCGTTGTCGCCGAGGTCCTTGGTCTGGATGTCGAAGGCCTTCGATGTCCACGCCTTGTTGATGGAGATGTTGACGCTCCCGATCCAGGCGCCGTCCTGACGGACGTGTGCGACGAGGTTGCCGCCGGCGTCCACGACGGCGATGTTCATGGGCTGGCCGATCTCGTCCGCGCGCTTCTCGGCGGCGGCGATGACGCGGCGGGCGTCTTCGAGGGTGACGGACATGTGGGTGTTCCTTTCGTGGGACGGATGCCTCGGGCCGAGGCATCCGGTGCCTGTCAGGTGGTCTGGATGTAGCCGTTGGGGTTGAGCACGTACTTCTTCGCCGCACCCTGGTCGAAGTCGGCGTAACCCCGCGGGGCATCCTCGAGCGGGAGAGAGGTGGCGCCGACGGCGTCGGCGATCGCGACCTTGTCGTGCAGGATCGCCATCATCAGCTGCCGGTTGTAGCGCATGACGGGGCATTGGCCGGTGGTGAACGAGAGCGACTTCGCCCACCCGAGTCCGAGGCGCAGCGAGAGCGATCCGACCTTGGCGGCCTCATCGATGCCGCCGGGGTCGCCGGTGACGTACAGACCAGGGATGCCGAGCGCACCGCCGGCCGCGGTGAGGTCCATGAGGGAGTTCAGCACGGTCGCTGGGGCCTCGTGGCTCGCGTCGGCGCCGTGGCCTCGGGCTTCGAAGCCGACCGCGTCCACGCCGGCATCGACCTCGGGAACGCCGAGGATCTGCTCGATCTGGTCCTTCGGGTCGCCCTGCGAGACGTTCACGGTCTCGCAGCCGAACGACCGCGCCCGGGCGAGCCGGTCCTCGTTGAGGTCGCCCACGATCACCACGGCGGCACCGAGGAGCTGCGCTCCGACGGCCGCAGCCAGCCCCACCGGTCCGGCGCCGGCGATGTACACCGTCGAGCCGGGACCCACGCCTGCGCTGTAGGCGCCGTGGAAGCCGGTGGGGAAGATGTCGGAGAGCATCGTCAGGTCGAGGATCTTCTCCAGCGCCTGGTCGCGGTCGGGGAACACCAGCAGGTTCCAGTCGGCGTAAGGCACGAGCACGTATTCGGCCTGGCCGCCCACCCAGCCGCCCATGTCGACGTACCCGTACGCGCTGCCGGGCCGGTCGGGATTGACGTTGAGGCAGATCCCGGTCTTGCCCTCCTTGCAGTTGCGGCACCGTCCGCACGCGATGTTGAACGGCACCGACACGATGTCGCCGACCTTGACGAACTCCACATCCGGACCGACCTCGACGACCTCGCCGGTGATCTCGTGACCGAGCACCAGCCCCGCGGGCGCCGTCGTGCGGCCGCGGACCATGTGCTGGTCCGAGCCGCAGATGTTCGTCGACACGGTGCGCAGGATCGCGCCATGCGGCACCTTCCTGCCGACGTTGGCCGGATTCACTCCGGGCCCGTCTTTCAGCTCGAAGGTCGGGTACTCCGTGTCGATGACCTCGACCTCGCCCGGGCCCTTGTAGGCCACCGCTCTGTTGGCGGACATCGTCGTCCCCTTCCGCCGCGCGACGGACATCATCGTGCGACTCTGTCGTGGTTGTGGCTCGATGCGAGCCTGTACCCAGAACAGCCGCGGCGCAACGGGGCGCGGTGCAGCAGCGGATGCCGCGATTTGGCCGTCGGCGCGGGATCACGTATCCTGGTGGAAGCCGAAGACCGCCGGTCATCGACGTGCGCGCAAGTGCACGAAGATCGAAGCTCTGCATCGCAGGGGCCCGCGCAGGTGTACGAACTTCATTGCTCCGTGCGCTTGCGCCGGAGCTTTTTCTTTGCCGTGAACCGATCGATGACCGGATGCCGAGGCCGACGCCCCGCCATCGTGGAGCGTCTCGTACACACAAGGAGTGGCCATGGCGCAGAAGGAAGCATCGGTCGCCGAGCTCACGAAGAATTTCGAGGACTCGACCGCCGTTCTGCTGACCGAGTACCGCGGTCTGACGGTTGCCCAGCTCAAGGAGCTGCGCAACAGCATTCGTCAGGACGCGGAGTACGCCGTGGTGAAGAACACGCTGACCAAGATCGCCGCGAACAACGCGGGGATCACGTCGCTGGACGACGACCTCAAGGGTCCGTCGGCCATCGCGTTCGTGCACGGCGACCCTGTCGCCGTCGCGAAGGGTCTGCGCGCCTTCGCCAAGGCACACCCTCTTCTCGTGATCAAGGGCGGCTACTTCGACGGTAACCCCCTGACCGCGGATGAGGTCACCAAGCTCGCCGACCTCGAAAGCCGTGAAGTCCTGCTGGCGAAGCTCGCCGGCGCGATGAAGGCCTCGCTGTTCGGCGCCGCCTATCTGTTCAACGCTCCGCTGTCGAAGGCCGTCCGTACGGTCGACGCGCTGCGTGAGAAGCAGGAGTCCGCGGCCTGACAACGGGCCACGGCATAGCAAATCCCCAAATCAAGGAGAAACATCATGGCTAAGCTCAGCACCGCAGAGCTGCTCGACGCGTTCAAGGAGCTCACGCTCATCGAGCTGTCGGAGTTCGTCAAGGCGTTCGAGGAGACCTTCGAGGTCACCGCTGCCGCTCCCGTCGCCGTTGCCGCCGCCGGCGCACCGGCCGGTGGCGCGCCCGCCGAAGAGGTCGAGGAGAAGGACTCGTTCGACGTCGTCCTCGAGGCTGCCGGCGACAAGAAGATCCAGGTCATCAAGGTCGTCCGCGAGCTCACCTCGCTCGGCCTCGGTGAGGCGAAGGCCGTCGTCGACGGTGCTCCCAAGGCCGTCCTCGAGGGCGCCAACAAGGAGACCGCCGACAAGGCGAAGGCCGCTCTCGAAGAGGCCGGCGCGACGGTTACCCTCAAGTAATCTCGCCCATTTCCACGAAGGCCCCGGATGCTGCGCATCCGGGGCCTTCGTCATGCCCGGGTACGATCCCAGAGATGAGATCGGACATGTTGCGAAATCCCTTTCTCACGGTTTGATCACGGCATAGGCCTGATTTTCCGGTCATGCTTGCGCTCCAGCATCCGGTGTGGTCATACTGAGAAAGCGCATTCCAGAATGCGCATTCTCACCCATCGACGACGATGACCGGAGGACACGGTGACGATGTCGCACCGCCCGAAAACGTGGCTGCCGCGCCGCGATCGCGGGGCCGCCGCATGAGCGCGATCAGCGAACTCGGAAAGCTGAAGTCGGCCAAGTCCGACGGCAAGAAGCAGAACAAGGCGGCCTATCTCTTCCTGGCTCCGTGGTTCGTCGGCCTGGTCCTGATCACGATCGGGCCGATGGTCGCCTCGTTCGGACTCTCGTTCACGCGGTACAACCTGCTGAGCCCGCCGAAGTGGATCGGGTTCGACAACTTCGCCCGGATGTGGGAGGACGAGCGTCTCCACAACGCCCTGCAGGTGACCTTCACCTATGTCTTCGTGTCGCTTCCTCTCCAGCTCGCCGTCGCGCTGTTCCTCGCGATCGTGCTGGACCGCGGGCTGCGCGGTCTGGCCTTCTACCGATCGGCGTTCTATCTGCCGTCGCTCCTCGGTGCGAGCGTCGCCATCGCCATCCTGTGGCGCCAGATCTTCGGGGTCGACGGACTGGTCAATCAGGTGCTGGCGTTCTTCGGCATCGAGGGTCAGGGGTGGATCTCGAGTCCCGACACGGCGCTGGGCACGCTCATGATCCTCAACGTCTGGACATTCGGCTCGCCGATGGTGATCTTCCTGGCGGGCCTCCGTCAGATCCCGACGATGTACTACGAGGCAGCCGACGTCGACGGGGCGAGCCGCCGGCAGCAGCTGTTCCGGATCACGGTGCCGCTGCTCACCCCGATCATCTTCTTCAACGCGGTGCTCCAGCTCATCGGCACGTTCCAGTCGTTCACCCAGGCCTACATCGTCTCGGGCGGCACCGGCGGCCCGGTCGACTCCACGCTCTTCTACACGCTGTACCTGTACCAGCAGGGCTTCACCAACTACAACATGGGCTACGCCTCGGCGATGGCGTGGCTGCTGCTGATCATCATCGGCATTCTGACCGTCCTGATGTTCTGGACCTCGAGGTTTTGGGTTTTCTACGATGACCAAGATTGACGACACCGCCACGACGGCCCCGCTCGCGACCGAGGCGATCGTGACCGGCCGCCCGCCGCGCTCGCGCCGCCGCAGCCCGTTCCGCAAGCCGGTCACGAGCGTCGTGCGCCACACGCTGCTCATCGCGCTGGCGCTGGTGATGCTCTATCCGGTGATCTGGATGGTGGTCAGCTCGCTGCGGCCGAACGCCGAGATCTTCCGCGACCCGACGATCTTCCCCGACAGCTTCGAGGTCTCCAACTACACCGACGGCTGGAACGCGCTGGCGTATCCCTTCAACGTCTACATGTGGAACTCGGCGATCATCGTGATCGGATGCATCGTCGGCAACCTGGTGTCCTGCTCGATGGCCGCGTACGCGTTCGCGCGGCTGCACTTCACCGCCAAGAGGTTCTGGTTCGCCGTGATGCTGCTGAGCATCATGCTCCCCATCCACGTGATCATCGTCCCGCAGTACGTGCTCTTCTCTCAGCTGGAATGGGTGAACACGTTCCTGCCGCTCATCGTGCCGAAGCTGCTGGCGACGGACGCGTTCTTCATCTTCCTGATGGTGCAGTTCATCCGCGGCATCCCGAAAGAGCTCGACGAGGCGGCCCGGATCGACGGCGCCGGCCACCCGCGCATCTTCCTGCAGATCATCCTGCCGCTGATGGTGCCGGCGCTCGCGACGACCGCAATCTTCACCTTCATCTGGACCTGGAACGACTTCTTCTCGCAGCTGATCTTCCTGACCAAGCCGGAGCTGTACACCGTCCCGCTGGCGCTGCGGTCGTTCGAAGACGCCCAGAGCTCGACCAACTATGCCCAGATGTTCGCGATGAGCGTCGTGTCGCTCATTCCGATCTTCCTGATCTTCCTGTTCGGCCAGAAGTTCCTCATCAAGGGGATCGCGACGACCGGGATCAAGTGACGCACGCGTCACGCACTGCTTCGCGGGCCGCCCGGCCCACCCTCATCACACGCACCAACACCCACTCACCGACTTCGGTCGAAAGGATGCAAGACATGCGACGCACCACAACCGCACCGCGCTGGTTGCTGCTGACCTCCGTCGGCGCAGCGACGATGCTGACGCTGACGGCATGCGCGGGGGCGACGGAGACGCCTGCCACCGGGCCGACGCTGTCCGACGAGCCCGTGACGCTCAGCTTCACATGGTGGGGCAACGACGTCCGCCACGGGATCACCGAGGAGCTCATCGCCGCCTTCGAGGCGGAGCACGAGAACATCACCATCGAGCCGCAGTACACCGACTGGGCCGGCTACTGGGACAAGCTGGCCACCACGGTGGCCGCCGGCGACGCCCCCGACATCATCCAGATGGACGAGAAGCAGCTGTCGACCTACGCGGCCAACGGCGTCCTGCTCGATCTCGGCACGCTCGGCGATTCGCTGCCGACCGACGACTTCCCCGAGTCGGTTCTGGGCACCGGCGCGCTGGACGGCACGCAGTACGGGATCCCGGTCGGCATCAACACCTACACCTACATGGCGAACGCCGACCTGCTCGAGAGCCTGGGCATCGAGATGCCCGACGACGAGACCTGGTCGTGGGAGGACTTCGCCGCGCTGGCGGAGGAGATCACCGCCGCCAGCGGCGGCGCGGTGATCGGCTCGCAGTCGTGGGGCTTCGAGGACGGCGGCCTGAACAACTGGCTGCGCCAGCACGGGGAGTCCCTGTACGCCGAGGACGGCTCGCCCGAGGTCACCGCGAGCGAGGAGACCCTGGCCGAGTGGTGGCAGCTCCTGCTCGACGTGACAGAGGCGGGCGGGACACCCGACCCGTCGGCCACCATCGAACGCGAGTCTGCGGGCCTCGCCGAGTCGTTCACGGCGACCAACCAGTCCGCCTTCGGCCCGTGGTGGTCGAACCAGGTCGCGGCGCTGCGCGACGCGAGCGGCCAGAATCTGGAGCCTCTCATGGTCCCGACCCCCGACGAGGGCGAGAGCGCAGCGGCCTACTACAAGCCGTCGATGTTCTGGTCGGCCTCGGCGAAGACCGAGCACCCGGGAGAGGTCGCCCTCTTCCTCGACTTCCTCGCGAACAGCGAGGAGGCGGCTGACCTGCTGCTGGCCGAGCGCGGTGTGCCCGCGAACGACAAGATCCGCGAGTACATCACGCCCAAGCTCGACGAGGTGAACCAGGAGGTCGTCGACTTCCTCGACAAGATCGCCCCGCGCGTCGGCGACGCGCCGCCGGCGACGCCCCCGGGCGGTGGCGCGATCGAGACGATCATCGATCAGCACACCCAGCGCGTGCTGTTCGGCGAGCTGACCCCGGAGGATGCGGCGGCGAGCTTCATCGAGGAGCTGCAGCGCGCGCTGGACGACGCCGCGATCTGACAAGGCCGGGTCGCGCCTGCCCGAGGCGCGACCCTCATACCCCGCACGGGGCCGGATCGAAGTGATGAGGGATCCGGCCCCGCGCGGCCCGCGCAGTGCGACGCGAATGCGCCGCATGCCGCCCCCGCACGCCCATGATGGAGACCAGGAGGAGGTCGCGTTGAGCGAGGTCACTTCGCGCCCGATCACGATGGCGCAGGTCGCGCAGTACGCCGGAGTGTCGCAGGCGTCGGTGTCGCGCGTCCTCAACGGCGTCGCGACGGTGGACCCCGCGATCGTGGCGAAGGTCAATCGCGCGGTCGCGGCGTTGAACTACTCGCCGAGCGAGGCGGCCCGCAGCCTGGTGCGCGGAAGCAGTCACACGATCGCGCTGCTGGTGCCCGATCTCGAGAACCCGCTCTTCCAAGGGGTCCTCAAAGGGCTGACCGTCGCCGCGGCACGCGACGGCTATCGCGTCCTGGTCGCCGACAGCGCCGAGGCGGTCGGTGTGGAAGCCGAGATCGCGAGCGAGGCGCGCAGCAAGTGCGATGCGCTCGTACTGGTGTCGCCCCGGATGCCGGATGCCGAGCTTCGCGACCTCATCCAGCGGACCACGCCCGTCGTGGTGGTCAACAGGCGCGTCGACGACAGCCCGGCCGCACAGCTCTCGGTCGACTACGTCTCGGCCGTCAAAGAGCTGGGCGTCCACCTGCGCGGCTTCGGCCACCGCCGGATCGCCTACGTCGCGGGACCCGCGCTCAGCTACGCCAACGAGCAGCGTGCCCAAGGGCTCGGCGAGCTCGCCCGCGAGCATCCGGATCTCGAGTTCCTCACCATCTCGGCCGGCTCGAGCATGGAGGCCGGCTACGACGCCGCCGACGCGGTGCTCGAGACGGGGGCCACTGCGGCGATCGCCTTCAACGACCTCGTCGCGCTCGGCCTGCTGTCGCGATTGCGCGAGGTCGGCGTCGAAGTCCCCGAGCAGTTGTCCATCGTCGGGATCGACGACATCCCGCAGTCCCGTTTCGCCGCCCCACCGCTGACGACCATGTCGGTCCCGCGGATCGAGATCGGGCGGCAGGCTTGGAATCGCATGCGTCAAGCGCTGGAAGGCGAGAGCGCCGACCACCCCCTCTTCTACCGTCCCGTCCTCGTGCCGCGCCGCAGCTCCGGCCCCGCCTCCCACGCCAGCGGCTGGGTGGGCCCGGCCCGTCCCGTGCTGCGCCTGGGGTCCACTGTGGTGGCTCAGTACGAGGAGGGCACCAGCGTGGACTCGGTGCTGTCGCCGCGCCCGTTCCTCGACCGCGTCGTCTCGCGTGCCGGCACGCCGTTGTCGGTCACCGAGCCCACCGACCACCCGCACCACCTGGGCGTGAGCCTGGCGATCCCCGATGTCAACGGCACCTCGTACTGGGGTGGGCGCACATACGTGCGCGGCGAAGGGTCGATCATGGTGCCCAACCACGGCCGGCAGCGCCGCGACAGGCTCCACATCGACGGGCATTCGCTCGACGAGCGCCTGAGCTGGGTCGACGAGCACGGCACGACGCAGCTCGTCGAGGTGCGCGAACTGCGCTCGGCCGAGCTCGCGAACGGCTGGGCGCTGCGCTGGCGCAGCCGGCTCAAGGCCACGCTCGACGCGATCACGTTCGGATCGCCGGCCACGAACGGTCGCGAGGGCGCCGGCTACGGCGGCATCTTCTGGCGATTCGCGCCGGAGATCGCGCGCGTGTTCAGCCCGGCGGGCGACACCGAACGCGACGTTCACGGTGCGACCACCCCGTGGCTGGCCTTCACCTTCCCGGACCGGGGCACGACGACCGTGCTGCTGCAGGGCGAGGAGCGGCTGCCGTGGTTCGTGCGCTTCGCGGAGTACCTCGGGGCAGGCCCTGCCGTGGCGTGGGATGCGCCGCGCATGATCCCCGAGGGCGGGGAGCTCGCCCTCGAGCTGACGGCGTTCGTCCTGGATGAGGAGCTCGCCGACGCGTCCGCCGTCGAGGCGGTGCTTCCCGGCCTGCGTGCCGAGGCGGGACTGTGACCGGTCGTCTGCGCGTGGGCGTCGCCGGTGTGCACGGGCACGGCCGGAGCCACGTGGACGCCGCGCTCGCGCTGCCCGCGGATGTGGAGCTCGTCGCCGTCGCCGACCCCCGGGGCGGCGGCGACGTTCCCACGTCGACGAGGGTCTTCGGCGACGCCGCGGACATGATCGACGAGGCCGGTCTCGACATCGTCGTCCTGAGCACGCCGATCCCTACGCATGCCGAACTCGCGCTGCGGGCTCTCGCCGGCGGTGCGCACGTGCTGCTCGAGAAGCCGCCGGTGCCGTCGGTCGCCGATCATGTGAGGCTGACGAGCGCAGCGGATGCCGCAGCCCGCGCGGTGCAGGTCGGCTTCCAGTCGCTGGGGAGCACCGGGGTGCCCGCGACGGCGGCGGCCGTGGCATCCGGAGCCATCGGCGACGTGCTGCACTACGGCGCGGTCGGGCTGTGGTCGAGGTCGGAGCAGTATTGGCGTCGCACGGCGTGGGCGGGTCACCGGGTGCGGGACGGCCGGCTGGTCGCCGACGGCGTGGTGACGAATCCTCTGGCGCATGCCGTGGCGACGGCGTTCGCGATCGCGGGTGCGCACGCGCCGGCCGACGTCGTGACCGTCGAGACCGATCTGCGTCGCGCGAACGACATCGAGACCGACGACACCTCTTCGCTCGTGGTCGAGCTGCGGGCCGGGTACCGCATGGCCGCCGGGCTCGCAGTGACAGCACCCCGGCGGCACGAGCCGTACGTGCTGGTGCGGGGCACGCGGGGGCACCTCGTCTACCACTACACAGCGGACACGCTGCACGTGTTCCGTGACGGTGCGCCGCTGCCCCGCACGTACGAGTTCACGCGCACCGGGCTTCTGGCCGATCTCGTGGCGCACGCTCGCGGGGGAGCGCCGCTCCTGGCACCACTGCATCGCACCGGCGCGTTCACCCGCGTTCTCGAGGAGATCGTCGGCTCTCCGGCGCCGGCTCGCATCGATCCGGCACTGGTGCGGGTCGCCACCGCGGGCGACGAGACCTTCCGCATCGTCGACGGGATCGAGGATGCCGCGGAGCGCGTGGCCTGGGAGGCCAAGACGTTCCGTGAGCTCGGCGCTCTCTGAGCGTGCCGGTCAGCGGCGCGGGCCCACGCCGACGATCGCGGAGGCGTCGTCGTCGACCGAGGCGGTGGAGTTGCGCACCACCAGGGGCGATGCCTCGTAGATGCGGTGCGTCGGCGCGGCGGGATCATCCAGCTGCCACATGAGCAGCTGCACGGCGGCGCGCCCTTGCTGGTGCGGTCGCTGCTGCAGCGTCGTCAGCGAGAACATGTCGGCGTAGGCGTGATCATCGATGCCCACGACGCTCAGCCGGTCGGGCACGCGGATTCCGAGCCGGCGCGCGGCGATGATCGCTCCGACGGCGACCTCGTCGCACACGCCGACGATGCCGGTGGGACGCGTCCGGCGGTCGCCGAGCAGTTCGACGGCCGCACCGTACCCGCCGGGCAGGGTGACCTCGGAACTCACATGGCGGGCGGATGCCTCGAGCCCGGCATCCCGCATCGCCGCCAGGTACCCCTCGCGGCGGCGTGCGTCGCCGAAGCTCGTCCGCCGCCCCTCCGGGTCGCCGCCGAGGAACGTGATGGACCGGTGCCCGAGCCCGATCAGGTGGTCGGTGGCGATACGTCCTGCCGCTTCGTCGTCGATCGAGATGGCATTGGTGCCGGCGTCGTAGCCGCCGACGCTCACGACGGGCTTGCCGAAGGCCACCAGTCGTTCCAGCTCCCGGGCGTTCGGTTCGATGCCCACCGCGATGAGGCCGTCGAACCTCTTGCGCGCGAGGAAGTGCTCGAACATCTGGCGTCGCGCGACCGATTCCGGCGGAGCGCCGTAGAGGGCGAGGTCGTACTGGCGCTCCAGCAGCGCATCCTGGATGCCCTCGAGTACCTGAGCGAAGAACCAGCGGTCGAGCGAAGGCATGACGACGCCGACGGTCTGGGTACGACCGGTCACGAGGCTCACCGCGCTGGTGGTGGGGACGTAGCCGAGGGCGGCCGCGGCATCCTGCACCCGGGACCGGGTCGCCTGCGAGACGTACCCCGCTCCGGTCAGTGCGCGGGACGCCGTCGACTTCGACACGCCTGCCAGACGCGCCACGTCGGCGATCCCCGCCATCGGGTCCTCCTCGCGGTCCCGCGGACGCCGCCGTCACGCGGGTGAATGGAACCGGTTCCAGCGACCATTGTGCCGCGTGCCCTGGTAGCGCGCCACCCTGATCCCGCTGTTTACCGAGTTGTGATCCTGAGAGATTGTGCCGTTCCCGCACATCCCCTAGCGTGAGCATGGAATCGGTTCCCGAAGGAACGCGCGGAGGCCGGCAAGGACGCTCCGCGATCTCGACGAGGAGGACGCATGAGGATTCACAGACGCGGTCGCGTGCTTGCGGCGGTGGCGGGCGTGGGCATCGCGACGCTCGCACTCGCCGGCTGCACGGGCGACATGGAAGAGGGCGGCGGCGAGGCCGACTGCTCCGATTACGAGGAGTACGGCACCTTCGAGGATGCCGCGGTCACGATCGGCGGCACGATCCTCGACCTCGAGGCTGACCGCCTGGTGGAGTCGTGGAGCGACTTCGCCGAGTGCACGGGCATCGAGATCGACTACCAGGGCTCGAGCGAGTTCGAAGCTCAGATCGCGGTGCTCGCCGAGGGCGGCAACGCGCCCGACATCGGCATCGTGCCGCAGCCCGGTCTGCTGGCGCGTCTCGCCCAGGGTGGCTGGCTGATCCCGGCGTCCGAAGCGGTCGAGGCCAACGTGGACGAGTTCTGGTCCGAGGACTGGAAGACCTACGGCACGTACGACGGCACGTTCTACGCGGCGCCGCTGATGGCGAGCATCAAGGGGTACATCTGGTACTCGCCGACGGAGTTCGAGGAGAACGGCTGGGAGATCCCCGCGACGCTGGACGACCTGTCGGCGCTGTCGCAGGAGATCGCTGACGCCGGCGACCACAAGCCGTGGTGCGTGGGCCTGGAGTCCGGTGAGGCCACCGGCTGGCCCGGCACCGACTGGATCGAGGACTACATGCTGCGCCTGCACGGCGCCGACGTGTACGACCAGTGGGTGACCCACGGGATCCCGTTCAACGACCCGCAGGTCGTCGAGGCGTTCGACGCCGTCGGGGAGTACCTCAAGAACGACGACATGGTGAACGGCGGCATCGGCGACGTGTCGACGCAGATCAGCGAGGCCTTCCAGACGGCTGGCTTGCCGATCCTCGACGGCGAGTGCTCGCTGCACCACCAGGCGTCGTTCTACGAGACGTTCTGGAACCCGGAGGGCGGCGACGAGGTCCAGGTGGCGTCGGACGGCGACATCTTCGGCTTCCTCCTGCCTCCGGCGAACGCCGAGGACCCGCTGTCCGTCACCGGCGGTGGCGAGTTCCCGGTCGCGTTCCGCGACGCCGAAGAGGTGGAGGCGGTGCGCGCCTACCTGTCGAGCGACACGTGGGCGAACAACCGCGTCAGCCTCGGCGGCGTGATCAGCGCCAACACGGGCGTCGACCCCGAGAACGCGTCGAGTGAACTGCTCGTGCAGTCGATCGAGATCCTGCAGGATCCCGAGACGACGTTCCGGTTCGACGGATCCGACCTGATGCCCGGTGCCGTCGGCGCCGCGTCGTTCTGGCAGGGCATCGTCGAATGGGTGGGTGGCGCAGACACCCAGTCGGTGGTCAACGAGATCGAGGCGAGCTGGCCCGCCAGCTAGCTCGCCGGTGAGATGTCCGAGGCGGGACGCTCCCGCCTCGGACATCTCCCACCCCTCGCGCGGCCGGCGGCCGTCGCGTGCTCCCTTCGAAGACGAAGCAAGAGAGGCGATCGATGACTACCGGCGATCTGCTGGGCAAGATCCTCCAGGTGGTGATGGGCCTCGCGGTGTTCGCCGCGATCGTGGGGGTGCTCATCCTGCTGATGGGTCGCTCACCCAAGAAGGGCCGGGACTACTGGCAGCTGCTGTGGTTCCTGCTCCCCGCTCTCGTCCTGCTCGCGATCGGGCTGGTGTGGCCGGCGATCCGCACGACGGGGCTGGCGTTCCTCGACTCATCGGGCAATTTCAGCTGGACGAACTTCGTGTGGATGTTCACCCAGCCGGCCGCGATCCGCACGCTGATCAACACGGTGGTGTGGGTGCTGCTGGTCCCGACGTTCTCCACCGCACTCGGCCTCGCATACGCGGTCTGGATCGACAAGTCCCGCGGTGAGCGCTATTACAAGGCGCTCGTCTTCATGCCGATGGCGATCTCGTTCGTGGGCGCCGGCATCATCTGGCGCTTCGTGTACGAATACCGCTCGGGCGAGCGCGAGCAGATCGGCCTTCTCAACGCCCTCGTGGTGGCGTTCGGCGGAGACCCGGTCCAGTGGATGCAGTCCGACCCGATCAACACCGTGCTGCTCATCGTCGTGATGATCTGGATCCAGACCGGATTCGCGATGGTGGTGCTCAGCGCCGCCATCAAGGGCATCCCGACCGAGCAGATCGAAGCGGCCATGCTCGACGGCACGAATCCCTGGCAGCGGTTCCGAAACGTCACGGTCCCCGGCATCCGCGGATCGCTGGTCGTGGTGCTGACTACCATCTCGATCGCGACGCTGAAGGTCTTCGACATCGTCCGCACCATGACCGGCGGAAACTTCAACACCAGCGTCGTGGCCAACGAGATGTACGTGCAGGCCTTCCGCGCGAGTGAGATCGGCCGAGGATCGGCGCTCGCGGTGATCCTGTTCATCCTCGTGCTGCCGATCGTCATCTACAACGTCAACGTGCTCCGCAAGCAGAGGGAGATCCGATGAGCAGCGTGGCCCCCGTCGACCTGCCCGTCGACAAGGATCAGGATGCCTACCAGGAGGCCATCGCCGGAACGAAGGGCGGGCGGGCCAAGAAGCGCCTGACGTCCCGCACGGCCACCGTCGCCGCGCTCATCATCGCGGTGCTGTGGACGATCCCGACGTTCGGGCTCCTCATCTCGTCGTTCCGGCCGGCCGAGCTCATCCAGACGACCGGCTGGTGGACGATCTTCCAGAACCCCGGCTTCACGCTCGACAACTACCGCGACGTGCTGCTCTCGCCGTCGCAGTCGTCGCCGCAGCTGGGCGCCTACTTCGTCAACTCGCTCGCGATCGCGATCCCGGCGACGATCTTCCCGCTGGTCTTCGCATCGATGGCCGCTTACGCGTTCGCCTGGATCCGGTTCCGCGGTTCGGGGTGGCTGTTCGTCTTCATCTTCGCGCTGCAGATCGTGCCCATCCAGATGGCGCTGGTGCCGTTGCTGCAGACCTTCTCGACCTGGCTGCGGCCGGGCCAGGAGTGGTTGCACGACATCATTCCCATCATCCCGGTGCAGAACTACCTTCCGCTGTGGATCGCGCACACGATCTTCGCGCTGCCGCTGACGATCTTCCTGCTGCACAACTTCATCTCCGAGATCCCCGGCGAGGTCATCGAGGCCGCGCGCGTGGACGGGGCCAGCCACACCCAGATCTTCCTGCGCATCATCCTCCCGCTGGCGACGCCGGCGATCGCGTCGGTGGCGATCTTCCAGTTCCTGTGGGTGTGGAACGACCTGCTGGTCGCGCTGATCTTCTCCGGCGGCACGCAGGACGTGGCGCCGCTCACGCAGCGGCTGGCCGAGATGGTCGGATCGCGAGGACAGGATTGGCAGCGCCTGACGGCGGGTGCGTTCGTCTCGCTGGTCGTGCCGCTGATCGTGTTCTTCTCGTTGCAGCGCTACTTCGTACGGGGCCTGCTGGCCGGCAGTACGAAGGGGTGACGTTCAGCCCGCGCAGCCCAGCCGCGCCTGGATCGACTGCATCGCGTCGATCTCGGCGGTCTGACCGGCGGCGATGCTCTCGGCGACGGTGAGCGCGCGGGCGTCGGTGCCCAGCTCGATGAGCGCCTCGGCCATCGGGATCGCTCCCTCGTGATGCCGGATCATCAGCGAGAGGAACAAGCAGTCCGCCTCCTGACCTGTCGCGTCCTCGAGCGCGTCGAGCTCGTCGTCCGACGCCATGCCCATGGCTTCGCGCGCCTCTTCGTCGGTCATCGGCTCGCCGGCGGGCACGCCATGTGCGTGGCCCGCGTCGGAGTCCGACATCCAGGCCATCATCGGTTCGGAGCCCGCTTGCGAGAGCCCCCACTGCACGAGCCAGTCGTACATCTCGCCGCGCTGGCCGGACTGGCCGGTGGCGATGTCGTACGCCAGGACGCGCACTTCCTCGTCGTCGGTCTTCCGGTAGATCTCCATCGCCATCTCGATGGCCTGCGAGTGGTGCACCTGCATGTCGCGCGCGAACCCCGCCTCGGGCGAACTGGTGCCGGGGGCGGCCGCCCCCTGCGCGCCGAAGGTCGAGAACCGGCCGACGGCGAACGCGATCGCGCCGATCGCGAGGAGCACGAGCGCGATCGCCCACCAGCGCAGCGGACGCTGCGCCGGCGTCGCGTCGTCGCTCACGCCGCTACTGCTTGCCGGGGGCGTCGAGCGCGCCGCTGCAGGACGCGTTCGGCTCGGGCACGTTCTGGCTGCGCCAGTACTCCTCGAAGAACTGGCCGACACGCTCGTCGTCCGCGGAGTCGAGCTTCAGCTGATGGTTCCAGGCGGACAGCACGATGGGCGAGTCGAGCCCCTCGTACGGTGAGAGGACGACATAGCTCGAGGGCAGTTCCGCCCTGAGCGTCGAGAGCTCGTCGTCCGACAGGGCGTCGGCGTCGTACGTGACCCAGATCGCGCCATGCTCCATGGAGTGCACGGCGTTCTCGTTGGGAACGGGCTGGTCGTAGATGCCGCAGTTGAGCCACATCGCGTTGTGCGGGCCGCCGGCGGGCGGCGACTGCTCGTAGTCGACCTCGCCGTCCACGTGCTCGGTCGTGTTCTCGAACGTCTCGACACCCTCGATCTCGACGCCGTCGCTGCCTGCCTCGTACTCCTTGGGCGGCGGCGGTGCGAAGACGATGGATGCCACGATGAGGCCGATGATCACGATGGCGGCCGTCGAGCCGACGATCCACCACACCAGCTTGCTGCGGCGGCGCTTGGCGAGCTGCCTCTGGTACTCGGCCAGCTTCTCCTGGCGCTTCTGCTCGCGCTGCTGCTTGACCGTCAGGTTGATCTGAGCCTGGGTCGCGGGGTTGCCGCTGTTGCGCTTGTCGGCGGGGGTCATGTGTGCGTGATCTCCACTATCGGCGAAGGGCTCGGGCGCCCGGCATGGCAGTCCGCGGGCAGGAGACGGACTGCCCTCATCCTATGCGAGCGCATGCGATGCCGACTGGGAGGCGACCGACAGTGCGATAGCATCGAACTTCGAATCGATTCGAACCCGCCGCCTCTCTCGAAACGACACACGTTGCTCGATACCGCCTCCGTTCCCGTTCAGCGCCCCGACGACCGCGCACCCATCGTCGACCGCCAGCCCACCTCGACCGGCGCCATCCGCACCCTGGGGAGCAACCCGGCCACCGCGCCGATCGTGCTCCACCCCGGCGACTCCATCTCGACGCGTCGCCGCGTGCTCTACATCATCCTGCTCGGAGCGCTCACGGCCCTCGGTCCCTTCACGATCGACCTCTACCTGCCGGCGTTCCCCGCGCTGGAGGAGGACTTCCAGACGACGGCCGCCGCGATCCAGCTGACGCTCACCGGGACGATGATCGGCTTCGCGCTCGGCCAGCTCATCGTGGGTCCGCTCAGCGACAAGGTCGGCCGGCGGCTGCCGCTTCTCGTGGTGACGGCGCTCCACGTGGTGGCGAGCGTCGCGGCGGCCCTCGCGCCGTCGCTCGAACTGCTCTCGGTCGCGCGCGTCTTCATGGGCGCCGGCGCTGCGGCCGGCGGGGTCGTCGCCGCGGCGATCGTGCGCGATCTGTTCGGCGGACGCCGGCTCGTCGTGATGCTCTCGCGCCTCGCGCTGGTCTCGGGCGTCGCGCCCGTCCTGGCGCCGCTCGTCGGCTCGGCCCTGCTGCTCGTGGTGTCATGGCGCGGAATCTTCGTCGTGCTCGCGATCTACGGGGCGGTGATGCTCGTCTCGGCGATCGTCTTCCTGCCCGAGACCCTGCCCAAGGCTCGCCGGCACGAGAGGGGCGCGACCACCATCTGGCAGCGCTACCGCAGCGTCTTCAGTGACCGCGTGTTCATCGGCGTGCTCATCATCGGCGGAATGACCTTCTCGGGACTGTTCTCGTATCTGTCGGCCTCGCCGTTCCTGTTCCAGGTGACCTACGCCTTCGACCCGCAGCAGTACGGCGTGCTGTTCGCCGTCAACTCGCTGGGCGTCGTGCTCGGCGTCCAGGCGGCGGCCCGCCTCGCGGCGCGGTTCGGGCCCCAGTGGGTTCTCGCCTGGTCGACCGCGGTGCTGCTGGTCGCGGCATCCGTCATCATCCTCGCCGACCAGCTCGGCCTCGGTCTGTGGGGCACGGTCGTGCCGCTGTTCGTCTTCATGACGGCGTGCGGGTTCTCGTTCCCGTGCGTGCAGGTGCTCGCCCTCGACCGGCACGGCAAGGCTGCCGGCACGGCCCAGTCGGTCGTGGGCGCGACGAACTTCGGCGTCGCGGGACTCATCTCGCCGCTCGTCGGCTGGATCGCGAGGGATGCCGGCATCACGGCGACCACGATGGCCACGGTGATGGTGGGGTGCGCAGTGATCGGCGTGCTGGCGCTGTGGCTCATCGTCCGGCCGCGTTCCGTCGCGCGGCTCACGCCGTGACTCAGGCCTGCGACTCCCGCACAGGCTGCAGCCGGAACAGGCGCACCTGCCGCCCGGATGACCGCTCGTAGTTGCGGTAGCCCGGCCACTGCGTCTCGATTCGCGCCCACACCGCATCGCGCTCGTCATCGGGCACGAGGCTGGCCCGCACCGGCATGCGGCGTCCGCGCACCGTGATCGCGGCATCCGGATTCGCGATGAGATTCGAGGTCCACGCGGGATGCCGGGCGCCGGCGAAGTTCGTGCCGGCCACGATGGCGCGTCCCTGACCGTCGGGCGTGTACATGAGCGGGGCGTCGCGCGGTTCGCCGGATCGCGCCCCGACGGTGTGGAGCACGAGCGAGGGCACGAGCAGCGCGCTCACCTGCACGCGTCCGCGCGAGACCCACGTGACGAATCGCTCGAGCGGCGGGAGCAGCGCGGGTCCGAGCACGCGGCGGAACAGCCGGGTGCGCGTGAGAGGCGCGATGGCGGCGCGCACGACATCGACGACGGAGGTCATGGCACTCATCATCACAGATGGTCTCGACCGGCCGCACTGCTGCGAAAACACGGGTCGGTGACCGCGACGCGCCGCTGGCGCGGCCCTGGCGCGGCGTGTCGCCGTGACGGACTGGTGTTTTCGCACGTGGGACGGGAAGGAAGCGAGGTCGAGGGGACCGGATGGCCGAGGTGGCGGGAGCGGATTGTGGGCCTGGACAGGCAGAATGGGGCGATGACGGAAGGGCAGCGGCGGATCGGGGGGACCGTTACGGCGCTCCTGGTGGTCGGCGGCGCGCTGACCGCGCTCGCCTGCCTGCTCGGATGGTGGATCCTCGCGCGCGGTGATCAGCCGTTCGGCATCGACGTGTCGTGGAACGCGCAGGTGACGGCGTGGTTCCACCCGGCGCTGCTGGGCTTCTCGCGCGTCATGAACTGGGTCGGGGGCGGCTGGTTCGGCGTGCTCGTGGTGCCGATCGGCGGCGCGATCGGGCTCGTCCTGCTGCGAAGGCCCTGGGCGGCGGCGTACTTCCTCGCCGCGGAGGCCGTCTCGGCCGGCGGGGTGCAGGTGCTCAAGCACCTGTTCGGCCGGGTGCGCCCCGAAGAGATCCTCGTCGTGTCGGACTACGGGTCGTATCCCTCGGGTCACGTCGCCAACGCCGCGACGCTCGCGGTGGCCGCGGTGGTGATCTTCCCTCGGATCTGGGTCGCCGTGGTCGGGGCCGCCTGGGTGGTGCTGATGGCGTTCAGCCGCACGTATCTGCACGCGCACTGGCTGAGCGACACCCTCGGCGGGGCCCTCATCGGGGCGGGAGCGGCCCTGCTGGTGGCTGCGGCATTCGCCGTGCCGATGGCGCGGGAGAGAACGGATGCCCCGGCTAAGAGCCCGTGGCTAGGCTGAGCGCATGATCCCCACGCCCCCACCAGCCGCCGCTGGCGCGTCGCCCGGAGCCTCCGGGCGCGTGGGCCCAGCGCCCGAGTCGCCCGCATCGTCCGATCCCGTCGCCCCCGCCGCCGACAGCGCTGTCGCCGCCGCCGAGGCTGAACTGGCCCGCCTGCGCGCCGAGGCCGAGGCGGCCGAGGCCCAGCTGAAGGCCGCCCAGGCCAAGGCCGCCCTCGCCGCCGCCGAGGCCGCCGCCGCCAAGTCCCGCGCCGCCACCCCCCAGCCCACCCAGCCCCCCTCGCCCGCCACCACTTCGACCCCCGCAGACGCCTCTGAAGCGCAAGCAGGGGGTCCAACCCCGGCCCCCACGACATCAGGGCCCGCGGGAGCGCCCGCCGGTCCCGAAGCAACGCAGGAACAATCTCCCCAACCAACCATTCCGGCTACTGAAGAAGCTGCTCCCGAATCAAAGCAGCAACAAACTCCCCAACCAACCACTTCTCAAACCGAACCCGGCCCACTGAACCAGGAGCAGATCCAGAAGATCACCAACGGGTACACGTTCGACTCAGAATCTGCCACCCTCGACCTCGGCGCCCTCGTCAACGGCGACCCCGTCCCGTCCGCGCAGATCCGCATCCCGCTGGGCATGATGAACCGGCACGGCCTCGTCGCGGGCGCGACGGGCACGGGCAAGACACGCACATTGCAGGGTCTCGCCGAGCAGCTGGCCGCGAAGGGCGTGCCGGTGTTCGCCGCCGACATCAAGGGCGACCTGTCCGGAGTGGCGACTCCTGGTGAGCCCAGTGAGAAGCTGCTGTCGCGCACGCAGGGCATCGGGCAGGACTGGAAGCCCGAGGCCTCGGTCACCGAGTACTTCGCTCTCGGCGGCATCGGCAAGGGCGTGCCGGTGCGGGCCACCGTCTCGGGATTCGGACCGCTGCTGCTGAGCAAGGTGCTCGGACTCAACGACACGCAGGAGTCGAGTCTGGGCCTGGTCTTCCACTACGCCGACGCCAACGGCCTCGCGCTCGTCGATCTGTCCGACCTGCGCGCGGTGCTGACCCATCTCACGAGCGACGAGGGCAAAGCCGAGCTGAAGGACCTCGGCGGCCTGTCGGCGGCGACGGCAGGCGTCATCCTGCGCGAGCTCATCACCTTCGCCGACCAGGGCGCCGACGTGTTCTTCGGCGAGCCCGAGTTCGAGGTGACCGACTTCCTGCGCACGGCGCCGGACGGCCGCGGAGTCATCAGTCTGCTCGAGGTGCCGGGTGTGATCGACAAGCCCGCGCTGTTCTCGACGTTCCTGATGTACCTGCTCGCCGAGCTGTTCGAGCTGCTGCCCGAGGTGGGCGATCCCGACAAGCCCAAGCTGGTGTTCTTCTTCGACGAGGCGCACCTGCTGTTCAAGGACGCGTCGAAGGACTTCCTCGCCGCGATCGTGCAGACGGTGCGGCTCATCCGCTCGAAGGGGGTCGGTGTGTTCTTCGTGACGCAGACTCCCAAGGACGTCCCATCGGATGTGCTGGCACAGCTCGGCTCGCGGGTGCAGCACGCGCTGCGGGCGTTCACCCCCGACGACGCGAAGGCGCTGAAGGCGACGGTGGGCACGTATCCGAAGTCCGGCTACGACCTGGAGCGCGTTCTGCAGGAACTCGGCACGGGCGAGGCGATCGTCACCGTGATGAGCGAGAAGGGCGCGCCGACCCCCGTCGCGTGGACGCGCCTGCGTGCGCCGCTCGGCCTGATGTCACCGACCCCCGACCCCGTGATCGAGGCCGCCGTGAAGGCGTCCCCGCTGCTGGCAAAGTACGGCACCGCGATCGACCGCGAATCGGCTCGTGAGATCCTGACGGCCAAGATGAAGGCGGCCGACGAGGCGGCCGCGGCCGAGGAGGCGGCGCTCGAGAAGGCCAGGATCGACGCCGAACTCGCCAAGCAGCAGGCTGCGATCGACAAGGCGAACGCCGCCGCGGAGAAGAAGGCGCAGCAGGAGTACGAACGCCTGCTCAAGAAGACCTCGGGCACCACCCGCACGTCGAGCCGCTCACGGGCGGCGGAGAAGTCGCCGATCGAGCAGATTCTGAACTCCAAGACGACCCAGACGATACTGGGCGGAGTGATCCGCGGGATGTTCGGCACCGGCAAGCGCTGAACCCACTCGCCCGTGGGCCGTTCCCGGAGGTCTTCGCGTGCGCCGAGCCGTCGCCGTCGTGGCGCTGTCGCTCGCCCTCGTGACGGCCGGCGCGGCCGTCGCGATCGCGATCGCGGCGGGGACGGATGCCGCGGGTCGGGCCGCATCCGAGCCCACCACGCCGGGCGGCGCCGAGTCGCTCGGCGGAGCGACGGCGACCGCACGGGTGACCGCCGACGACTACTGCTACGTCGAGGCGATGATCTACTACCGCGTCGAGGAGACGGAGCTCGCGCAGTCGCTTCTCGCGAAGGACGGCGTCGCCCCGGAGGCGCGGGCGTTCGCTGCAGAGACGGCGGAGCGGGATGCCGCCGAGCTCGAGCACCTGCGCGAATGGTACGTGTCGTGGGCCGATGCCCGGCCGCTCGAGCCGCCAGCCGACGGGCCGTGCGCGGGGCACGGTGCCGATCACGCCCAGATGCCCGGGATGCCGTCGTGGAGCCGGCAGCTCGCGCTCGCCGAGGCGGTCCCGCCCGTCGCCGAGCGCGAGTTCATCGGCATCCTTCAGGCGCAGACCACCGGCATGGTCGCGCTCGTGTCACTCATCCTCGATGGCGACCCGCATCCGGATGTGCGGGAATCGGCGGAAGGTGTCCTCGCGCGCGCGTCGGAGGACGCCGAGATGCTGGACGAACTGCTCGTGGGACTGCCCTGAGCGCAGCGCTCGGCAGCTCCACCGCACGATCGGATGCGTCGTGGCACGGATGCCCGGAGCCGCGGCATCTGTCACCACCGGCTGAGGGGAGCCGACTGCGCGAGCGCCGCCGCGGCCTCCCGCAGCGCACCGATATGGCGGGCGGCGACCGAGAGCCGGACGAGGGCGATGGAGAGGGTCACGGCGCCGAGCGGACGGGATCGCTCGTCGCGGATGGGGACCGCCAGGCAGCCCCGGTCCGGCGCGAGCGTCGCGACCTGCTCGGTATAGCCGCGCACCGCGAACGCGTCCTCGATCCCTTGGAGTTCGTCTGCGGAGGGGTGCACCCGCCAGTGCGGGGCGCCGGGGAGGTCACGCTCCGGATGCGCGAGGAGCCAGAGGTGCCCGCTCGCCGACCGGGCGGGGTCGGCGAGGAGCAGATCGCGATCGGCCAACGGCTGGGCGGGGTCCTCGTCGAGGATCGTCAGCCCGGTGCGGTGGAAGCCGAACAGATGCACCGCCTCACCCGTCTCGGCACGCAGCTTGTCCACGATCGGCGCGTAGTCGGGGCGTGCGTGGGCGCCCACCACGGCGGCGAGGTCGAGCACGCGCGCGCCCAGCATGAAGCCGGAGAAATCGGCCCGCCGCACCAGATACTCGTCGCGGACGAGCGAATTGACGACGCGGTACACGGTGGCGCGCGGTGCGCCCACGGCGCGTGCGATGTCGGCTGCCGTCGTGCCGTGGTCGTGCCGCGCCACCTGCTCGAGGATCTCGAGCGCGAGGCCCAGGCCCCTCTCCGGCAGCCGCCCCTGCTCGGGAAGCCGCGTGTCGCGCTCGATGGCCGGCCCGCTCATCCGCGGACCTGGCCGTCGATGCAATCGGAGTCCACGGGCCAGTCGTGCACGCCGATCCGCGCGGCGACGGCGGGATGGCGTGCGAGCCGCACCGCCCCGGCGACGACGAAGGCTGCGAGGACGCCGGTCGCCCACAGCAGACCGGCGGGATTGTCACGCAGCGTCGCGGCGAGGTAGAAGCCGAGCACCCCCGCGAGCCCTGTGAGCGGCAGCGTGCACAGCAGGGCCGTCCGCAGCGTCAGCTCACCGATGCGGGCGAGGAACACCGGCGCCGCGGCGCACACCAGGGCGTAGGCGAGGACGAAGCCGATGATCGAGGCCGGCGAGGTGACCAGGCGCAGGCCCTGCCGGCTGCCGCTCAGCGCGACGACGGCCACCGGCACGAGGGTCACGAGCGCCGCGAGGAGGATGCCGCCGAGCGCCGGCACGCCGCGCTCCGAGGCGCGTCCGAAGACCGGCGGCAGCAGTCCCTCGCGGCTCATCGCGAACGCGAGGCGGGCGGCGGCGTTCGTCATCGCGAGGGCGCACGCGAGGAACGAGACAGCGACGATCGCGTCGATGAGAGAGGCCAGGCCCGTCACCGCCGACAGTGATGCGGCGCCCGGCCGGTCGGCGACGATCGACAGCTGTGCCGCCGTGCCGACGAGCATGACCACGCCCGTCGCGCCGACGCTCACGAGGATCGCGCGCGGTACCGCAGCGAAGGGTCGTCGCGTCTCCGGTCCCAGCGCCGCACCGCTCTCGAAGCCCACGAAGCCGATGAGGGCGAAGGCGACACCGGTGAGGATCGCTTCGAGCGAGAAATCGGAGGGATGCGGAACGAGCAGGCCGAAGTCCCACCGGGTCAGGCTCAGGGCCGCGATCGACAGGCCGAGCACGGTGACCACGGCCACGGACTCCAGGACGAGCAGGATGCGCGTCGACATGCGCAGACCCCGCGCGACGACGAACGCGATGACCGCGCCGAAACCCACCATGAGCGCGCACATGAGCGACGCGGGCGGCTCGCCGCTGCCCGTCATCAGCTGTGCGACGCGGCTCGCTCCCGAGCTGAGGGTGTTCATCGCGACGGCGAGGTAGCCGATCCCGAGCGCCGTGCCGGTCAGGAGGCCGACGTGCGTGCCGAGGCCGCGCACCGCGAAGGTGTAGAGCGACCCGGTGCTCGCCACGCGGCGCGCGAACATGCCGATCACGAGCGCGACCCCGACGACCAGCGTGATCGTGATCGCGATATCGAGGAACGCGAAGGATCCGCTGCGCGCGTAGGCGGCCGCCGGGTGGATGAGCAGCACTCCGGCCGGCGCGGTCGCGGCGACGGACTGGGCCACGACATCGACGGTGCGGGCATGCCGGCGTCGCAGGCCGGCGAACGGCGAGCTCGGGCCGAGGTCCGTCCTCGTCCGTCCCTGCCTGATCGCATCCGCGAGTGCGCTCACGCGTCCTCCTCGAGCCGGTCGGCCTTGCTGCCGCGAGGCTATCCGCCGCGCGTTGCGGGCGACCGGCGCCCGTGTTTCGAGCGCGTGACGAGGCGTGAGATCGGATCGGCGGGGTGCGGCGGCACTGTCTCACCGGGATTTCGTTCCGCGTTCGCGTGCGCACACCGCGGCGAAACGGCGACCGCGAAGAATCGGCCCCGACGTGAGCGCGAGCCGCGTCCTGGCCATCGAAAGGAATCCTGTGACTGACACACAGCTCTCTCCCGAGGGGGACTCGCCACCCTCGTCGGGCCGGCGCCCCTCGAAGTTCCGGCGACTCATCACGCCGCGCACGCTCGGCATCGGATCGGCCGTCGCTGCCGGCGCAGCGGCGGTCGCTCTCGTCTTCGCCACCCAGACGGCGGTGCAGGCGACCTCCTCGCCCGAGGCGCCCGAGTCCACGCCGATCGCGGCCGACAGCACCGACGAAGGCGCACCCGAGAAGGCGGAAGAGGTCGCGAAGCCGGCGGCGATCGCCGCCGCGTACGACCAGCTGTCGGGCGCCGAAGTGGAGTACGTCCGCTTCGTCGGAGCTCAGGACCCGGCATTCGCCGCCGGGGTCGACCTCTTCGGCGAGCCGGGGCTGCAGTTCCTCTCGACCGACGTCGCCGACCCGCAGGCCTACGCCGACGGGCAGCGCCGGCTGCTGTCGCTCTACTACGACTACGGCACCAACGAGACCGTCAGCATGATCGTGAACGTCACGACGGGTGCCGTCGAAGCGGTCGACAGGGCGTCGGGCACCCAGCCCGCCCCGACCGACGCCGAGACCGCGCGGGCGTGGGAGCTGCTCCTGGATTCCGAGTCCTCCCAGCCGATCGTCGATGAGTTCGCAGCCCTGACCGGCGGTTCCGCCCTGACCCCGGCATCCGCCGAGGTCCTCCTCACCGCTCACTCGTTCATCACCGATGCCGGCTCCTTCGGCGCAGAGTCGTGCGGCGTCGACCGCTGCGTGCAGCTGCTGGCCCAGATCGACGGCGGCGCTTTCCTCACCACCAGCACGTTCGTCGTCAACCTGTCCACCCGTACCGTCCTGACCGTCTCATGACCAGAGAGAGAAACCGAATGAAGCGAACACTCAGCGCGGCCACCGCGGTCGCCCTGCTCGCGGGGGGCCTGGTGGTCCTGTCCGCTCCCACCGCGGCATCCGCCCAGACGATCACCGAGGCATCCTGCTCGGGCGACTCGCTCGTGTCCGAGACGCTCGAATCCGGCTCGGGCTGGCAGATGTGCTGGCGCATCGACTCGTATCGCGGCCTCGTGCTCGACAAGGTCGCGTATCAGCCGCGCGACGATGAAGCGCCGATGCTCGTGCTCGACTCCATCGCGCTCGCGCAGCTGAACGTGCCGTACGACACCGGAGCCACGGAGTACAACGACGTCACGACGTATCAGGTCGGTGGACGTCGCCTGCAGGCCATCGAAGCGGTCGACTGCCCCGTCGGCGAGGTGCGGACCTCATGGGTCGACGCGACGCGCGGTGAGATCCCGGCGATCTGCATCGGCGAGGAGGACTCCGGTCTCGCCTACCGCTCGAACATCGCGCGCGATGCGCTGTACGCGGCGCAGGGCACCGACCTGGTGCTGCACACCGTGTCGCGCATCGGCTGGTACGAGTACCAGACCGAGTACCGCTTCCACGACGACGGCGAGATCTCGGTGCGCCTGGGTGCGACCGGCGACCTGTCGCCGAACGACTACGTCAACGTCGTCAACCAGGGCTGGCCGCTCGCGCCGGGTCAGGAGGACTTCGCGGTCAACCACTACCACTCGGCGTTCTGGCGTGTGGACTTCGGCATCGACGCGGGTGAGAACCAGCTGGTCGAGAAGTTCGCGACGACACCGACGGGGGAGTACGGCACCACGGGTGACACCGGCCACACCGCGATCCTCGAGACGCAGATCTCGCAGGTCACGAACGAGACCAAGACCGTCGGAGCGAACCGCGAGGCGTACCGGGTCGTGAACCCCGAGAGCCTCAACGCGGACGGGCACGCCCGCTCGTACGAGATCATCGTGCCGCGTGACCAGGCGTACAACCTCAACCCCGAGACCGACTACGACATCGCGTTCACGTCGGCCAAGTCGGATGAGGTTCACGCGAGCCACAACCTGATCCCGTCCAAGGCGGGGCAGATGGTGACGGACTACATCGCCGACGGCGAGACGCTCGAAGACCCGGTGGCGTGGGTCAACGTCGGGTTCCATCACATCAACCGCGATGAGGACCAGAGCCCGATGCCGATCCACTGGCAGGGATTCACGCTGTACCCGCGTGACTTCGCCGCCCAGGCCCCGAACATCCCCGAGGGCCGCAAATGGGTCAACGGCGACATGCGCGGGGTGCCCAACCCGAACATCACGCCCACCCCGACGGCATCGCCGACCGCGACCCCGACTCCGACCACGGAGCCGACCGCCGAGCCCACGCCGACGCCGACCACGACGCCCGGAAACGGGAACGGGAACGGCAACGGGAACGGAAACGGCAACGGGAACGGAAACGGCAACGGGAACGGCGGAGAGACGCCGACGGCCGCGCCGGTGACGTTCGGCAGCGCCGAGGTCGCGCCGGGCGCGACGCAGACCGCGACCGCGGGCGGCTTCACACCCGGTGAGACCGTCAGCGCCGTGCTGCACTCCGACCCGGTCGACGTCGGCACGTTCGTCGCCGACGACGAGGGGACGGTGACCGCGCAGTTCATCGTGCCCTCGAGCACCCCGGCCGGCGAGCACACGCTCGTGCTGACCGGGCAGACGTCGTCGCTCGTCGCCGAAGGCACCTTCACGGTGGCGTCGGCCTCGCCGTCGGCGATCCTCGGGGCGCTCGCCAGCACGGGCACCGACGCGAACCGCTGGGCGCTGTCGGGCCTCGTGCTCCTGGTCGCCGGCGCGGGACTCGCCGCCACGGCGTGGAAGCTGCGGCGCCGGGACGTCAAGGTGCTCGCCTGATCCGACCGCGGGGCGGTGCGTCGAGGACGCGCCGCCCCGCGGCATCCCTTCGCCGTTCCATCGAAAGGACACCCGCATGCGCAGTCGCGTCGCCGGCATCGGGGTGGTGCTCGCCGCATCGATCGGACTCCTGGGAGCCGGCGTCGTGACGCTGGGGCTCACCTCGCCGCCCGCCTCGGCCCCGGTCGCGGCGGCGAATGTCGATCCGGCGGTGACGGATGCCGCGACCGCCGCCTATCCCACTGTCGAGGACCACTGCTACATCGAGGGCATGATCCCGCACCACGAGCAGGCGCTCGAGCTGAGCGCCCTGGTGCTGGACGCGAATGACGTCAGCGAGCGCACCCGGGCCCTGGCGGAGTTCATCGTCGCCGACCAGTCCGCCGAGATCCAGACGATGCGGGCCTGGCAGGACGCATGGCGGCAGGCGATCCCCGCGGGCGGCGTCAGCGAGGGCGGGCACGGCGACCATGCACCGGCATCCGGTGCCGTCCCGTCCGGATGCGGCGACCACGCGCACTCCGGCATGCGAGGCATGGCCACGCCCGAGCAGCTCGCCGCGCTCGATGCGGCGGAGTCCGTCGGCGCCGAGCGCCTCTTCCTCGAGCTGATGATCGTCCACCACGAGGGCGCCCTCGACATGGCGACCCGCGCCGTGACCGAGGCGTCCAACGCGTTCGTGCGTACGTCGGGCAAGCACGTCCTCGTCGAGCAGGCGCGAGAGATCGCGGCGATGACCGGTCTGCTCGAGGGCATGCCGTGAGGCGCATGTCGGCGGCGCGCCTGGTTCTGGCCGTCGTCGCGCCCGTCGTGGCGGCGGCGCTGACCGTGGCGGCGCTGGGCACCGCGACCGTCCGCAACGAGTCGATGAGCCCGACGCTCCACGGCGGCGACGTCGTCGTCTTCGACCGGTGGAGCACGCCGCAGCGGGGCGACATCGTGCTGTTCGCCGACCGCGAGGGCTGGTCGGGTCACGAAGACGCGGTGCTCGTCAAGCGCGTCGTCGGCGTGGCCGGAGACGTCGTGGTCTGCTGCGAAGCCGGCACGGGACGTCTGCTCGTCAACGGCGATCCCGTCGACGAGGCCTACGCCGGTGGCACGCGTCCGGGCGGCGACATCCCGTTCCGCGTCGAGGTTCCGGACGAGACCGTCTGGGTCATGGGCGACAATCGCGCCGAGTCCGCGGACTCGCGCCTCTCGGTCTCGCACCCCGGACGCGGAGCCGTAGCCCGCGCCGACGTGCGCGGCACCGTGCGCGCGTGGTGGGGCGGCTGACGCGCCGGATGCCGGTGCCCCGGCATCCGTTCACGACAGCCTGACTTCCACCCACTGAGAATCGCGGAGCCACCCCTCGCGGCGGAGGCTTAGCCTGGGACCATGGCGACGAAGCCCCCGAAAGCCGATATCGACGAGAGCCGAGTGCGCTCCACCCGACCCAAGAAGGTCGCGGTCGGCGTGCCCGCCGTGCTCCACGCCCTGCAGATCTCGCAGGAGCAGATGGGCATCGCGCGCTCGGTTCAGACGCTGCTGCGGGTGAACCAGAAGGACGGCTTCGACTGCCCCGGCTGCGCGTGGCCGGAGGAGGACAAGCGGCATATCGCGGAGTTCTGCGAGAACGGCGCGAAGGCGGTCGCCGAGGAGGCGACGCTGCGGCGCGTCGGGCCGGAGTTCTTCGCGGAGCACTCGATCGACGAGCTCCGCGGGCACGACGACTGGTGGCTGGGGCAGCAGGGCCGGCTGACGCATCCGATGATCCTCGAGGAGGGTGCGACGCACTACCGCCCGATCTCGTGGGACGACGCGCTGCGGACGATCGCCGACGAGCTGAAGACGCTCGACGACCCGAACGAGGCCGTGTTCTACACGTCCGGTCGCACCTCGAACGAGGCCGCCTTCCTGTACCAGCTGCTCGTGCGCGGCCTCGGGACCAACAACCTGCCCGACTGCTCGAACATGTGCCATGAATCCAGCGGATCCGCCCTGACCGAGACGATCGGCATCGGCAAGGGCACCGTCTCGATCGAGGACGTCCACGAGGCCGACCTGCTGATCGTGGCGGGCCAGAACCCGGGGACCAACCATCCGCGCATGCTGTCGGCGCTCGAGAAGGCCAAGCAGCGCGGCGCCACGATCATCGCGGTCAACCCGCTGCCCGAGGCCGGGCTCATGCGGTTCGAGAACCCGCAGACCATCCGCGGTGTCGCGTTCGGCGGCACCAAGCTGGCCGACGGGTTCGTCCAGATCCGTCTCGGCGGCGACCAGGCGCTGTTCCAGGCGATCGGCAAGCACCTGCTCGAGGCCGAGGCCGCCGACGGCGGTGTGCTCGATCACGACTTCATCGCCGAGCACACCAGCGGCTTCGACGCCTATCGGAAGGCGATGACGGATGCTCCGTGGCGCGACTTCGTCGTCGCCACCGGCCTTCCCGAGAAGGCGCTGCGCCGGGTCGGCGAGGCGGTGCGCACCTCGAAGGCGACGATCGTGTGCTGGGCCATGGGACTCACGCAGCACAAGCACTCGGTGGCGACGCTGCGCGATGTCGTGAACGTGCTGCTGCTGCAGGGCAACATCGGCCGGTCGGGCGCCGGCGTCTGCCCCGTGCGCGGGCACTCGAACGTCCAGGGCGACCGCACCGTCGGCATCTACGAGAAGCCGTCGACAGCATTCCTGGACGCGCTCGACGCCGAGTTCGCTTTCGCCGCACCGCGCGAGCACGGCTTCGACACCGTGCAGGCGATCCGCGCGATGCGCGACGGCGGCGTCCGCTTCTTCATGGGGATGGGCGGCAACTTCGTCTCGGCGACGCCCGACACCGCCGTCGTCGAGGCCGGCATGGCCCGCGTCGGACTCACCGTGCAGGTGTCGACCAAGCTCAACCGCTCGCACGTGGTGACGGGTCGACGGGCCCTGATCCTCCCCACGCTGGGCCGCACCGACCGCGACCGCCGTGGCGGTCGCGAGCAGCGCGTGACCGTCGAGGACTCGATGGGCGCGGTGCACGCCTCGCGCGGCCGGCTGGCGCCTCCCGCGGAGGATCTGCTCAGCGAGGTCGCGATCATCGCCCGGCTGTGCGGGCTCGTGTTCGATTCCCGGTCGTTGAGCGAGCGAGGAACGGGCGAGCCGAATCGCGCTGACCAGTCTCCGGGCGTCGCGTCTCGCGCACCGGTTGCTGAGCAAGGGGACGCCAGCGACCGCGACGAGAGGCGCTCGACGACCGAAGGCGCCGACCGCGGTCTGCCCGAGCACGGCGCCGTCGAGAGCGTGGACGCGCTGGCCTCGGCCGGGTCGCGGCATCCGTCCAACATCCCGCACGCCGATTGGGCCGAGCTCGAAGCCGACTACGCGCTCATCCGCGGCCACATCGCGCGGGTGATCCCCGGATTCGAGGACTACGACGAGCGCATCCAGAAGGGGCGCACGTTCTTCCTGCCGAACGGTCCGCGGGATGCCCGGCGTTTCGCCACCGCCGACGGCAAGGCGCGGTTCACGGTCAACCCGCTGGAGTACCCGGTGATCCCGAAGGGACGCCTGCTGCTGCAGACCCTGCGCTCGCACGACCAGTACAACACCACCATCTACGGCAAGGACGACCGTTATCGCGGCATCCACAACGGGCGTCGCGTCGTGCTGGTGAACGCCAAGGACATCACCGCCCTCGGATTCGTCGAGGACGAGATCGTCGACCTCATCTCGGAGTGGACGCGCGCCGACGGCACGATCGAGTACCGCCGGGCTGAGGAGTTCCGCATCGTCGCCTACCGGACGCCGCGGGGCAACGCTGCGGCGTACTACCCGGAGACGAACGTGCTCGTGCCGCTGGACTCGGTGGCCGACGTCTCGGGCACGCCGACCTCGAAGTCGGTCATGGTGAGGCTCGAGCATCGGCGCTGACTGCCGCGTGCCACCCCGTACCGGTCGGTCTTAGGCTGGTGCGGTGACCATGCGTGCCGCCGTCCTGACCGTCTCGGACCGCTCCGCCGCGGGCGAGCGCGAGGATGCGAGCGGCCCGATCGCCGTCGCGGCGCTGCGCGAGGCAGGGTTCGACTGCGCGGATGCCGTGGTCGTGCCGGACGGCGCCGACAACGTCGAACGTGCCCTGACCGCCGAGATCGTCGCGGGCGTCAAGCTCCTCGTCACCACCGGCGGCACGGGCGTCTCTCTCCGCGATCAGACGCCAGAGGGCACGGCCCGTGTCATCACGCGTGAGGTCCCGGGCATCGCCGAGGAGCTGCGTCGTCGCGGTGCCGCCGAGAAGCCCGCGGGCATGCTGACCCGGGGACGTGTCGGCGTCGTCGACCCGCACGGCGTGCTCGTGGTGAATCTTCCTGGCTCGCCGGGCGCCGTGGCATCCGGGATGCCGGTGATCCTGTCCGTCGCCCGACACGTGCTCGATCAGCTCGGCGGGGGCGATCACTGATGGCGGCCGTCCGCGTCGCCGCGATCAGCGCCGAGCCGCTCGACCTCGACGCGCATCTGCGGGCCGTCGACGACACGACAGCGGGCGCCGTCACCACGTTCGTCGGCCGCGTGCGCGATCACGATCCGGATGCCGCCACCGCCGTGGTCGCACTCGAGTACTCCGCCCATCCCGACGCCGAGGCCGCCCTGCAGCGCATCGCCGAGAGCGCCGTGGGGTCCTCGGGGGCAGTGGTCGCCGTGTCGCACCGGATCGGGCGCCTCGATGTCGGCGATGCCGCCGTCGTGATCGCGGTGGCCGCCGCGCACCGCGGCGAGGCCTTCGACGTGTGCCGCGCGATCATCGAGACGATCAAGACCGAGCTGCCGGTGTGGAAGCGGCAGGTCGAGGCCGACGGCACCGCCACGTGGCTCGGCCTCGGCGGCTGAGTCCGCCCGGCGCCCGGCCGCTCGGCACCTGTCTGCGCGGCGCCGCGCGCACAGAATCGGATCCGCAGGTGCGGATGGGAGTCGCGACACGCGGGCGTGAGGCATCCGTCACCGGCGTGTCGCCGTGGTGGTCCGCAGGTGCGGATCCGATGTTGTGGTCGCCTCGGCGCTGACCGACGCCGCGTTCCCGGGTCAGCCGCCGGCGAACGGCGGAAGCACGTCAACCAGATCGTCGTCGGCCAGGGGCGTGGCGTCGTCGACGCGCGCGCCGGCCACGAGCACCGCGCAACGCGGCAGGATGCCGCCGAGCTCGGGATACGCGTCCGACACGGCGCGCCGCAGGTCGCCCAGGGTCGATTCGGCACGCCGTTCGGTGTCACGGCCGGTGGCGTCCTGCGCGGCCGCGAAGTAGCGGACGACGGCCACTACTGCTCCCACCCGGCCGCCGCCTCGGCGACGGCGTCCAGGGCGGCGCGGATCTCGGCCGGATCGGTGCCCGCACGTCCGGCGACGAGACCGGCGACGAAGGCGCCCAGCGGCGCAGCGGGACGGGCGACGCCGTTCGCGACGTCGCGCGTGAGATCCAGCACCGCGGCGACCGGCACGTCGTCGTCGGCGAGGCCGAAGCGCTCGCGCAGCGCGGCGGCCCACGCGTCGAGGGCTTCGGGCGGAAGGGTACGGGACTGCTCGCTCATGACGGCTCCTCAGCTCTGCGGTCGGCTGTCTGTCCGGTATCGCGTGTTGCGCTGTACGGCGGCGCGGCGGATCGCGCCTGTTCCAGATCCTCCCACGTGTCGACGTCGCGGGTCAGGTCGTCGGCCATGGTGACCACCGTGATCGCGAGGTCGTCGACGAGTGCACGCACCGCTGCATCTCGTCCGTGATCAGGGAGAGCGGATGCTGCCGCCCGCAGCGCGCGCGTGCGATAGACGCCGGTCAGCCACTGTGGAGTGCTCGACACGTCGCCGAGGCACACCCCGTCGGCGTCGGCGGGGAGGAGCACGATGTCGTCGACCAGCCGCCGCACCGCCGCGTCGGCGCGGGGGAGGTCGCATGCGAGCACAAGTGTCCACTCGGGATCGGCGTCCGCCCACGACTCCAGTGCTGCGACGATCCCCGCGGCCGGTCCGGTGAACGGCGGGTCCTCGCGGACCCATGTGACGTCCAGGCTGTCGTCGAGCACCGGCGCAGCCACCGTGATCGGTCGGGCTCCTGCATCCGTCGCCGCCTCCACGGCGGTGCGCAGCAGCGTGCGTCCGCCGATCTCGAACAGCGGCTTGGTCGCGCCGTCGACGCGCGTGGCACGACCGCCGGCGAGCAGGATCGCGCCCAGGCCGCCGGGCACCACGGGCACGCGCGGGCCTGCCATCACGCCTCGTCGGGACGCAGCTCCCCACGGCTGCTCGGCTCGCCGCTGTCGCGTCGTGCCGAGCCTCCGGCCGCGGGGCCCCAGTCGCCGCTCTTGCCGCCGGTCTTCGCGACGATCCGCACGCTCTCGATCGACGTCCCCTTGTCGAGGGCTTTCACCATGTCGATGACCGCGAGGGCCGCGACCGTCACAGCGGTCAGTGCCTCCATCTCGACGCCGGTGCGGTCCGCCGTGCGCACGGTGGCCTCGATCGCGACGCCGTCGTCGTCGATGGCGAGGTCGACCGCGGCGCCGTGGACGCCGATGACGTGGGCGAGGGGGAGCAGGTCCGGCGTGCGCTTGGCCGCCTGGATGCCCGAGATGCGTGCGACGGCCAGCACATCGCCCTTCGGCACCGAGCCGTCGCGGAGGGCCGCCACGACGTGCGGAGCGCAGCGGACGAAGCCCCGCGCGGTGGCCGAGCGGACCGTCGGCTGCTTGTGCGTCACGTCGACCATGCGGGCGTGCCCGGCCTCGTCGAGATGCGTGAATCCGTGGGATGGTGCCGTGCTCATGAGATCAGCATGACATCGACGACGTCGCCCTCGGACACCGCTTCGACGTCGGCCGGGATGACGGCGTACGCCTCCGCCCTGCCGAGTCCGCCCGCGAGGTGCGATCCTCCGGAGGTCGCCGGAAGCGCCCGCCATCCACGGGGATCGGTTCGATCGATCGTGACGGGAAGGTACTGGCGACGCGCCGGGGGCGTGCGCCAGGCCGCACCGGCCCGAATCGCGATGATCGGGCGGTGCAGGACAGTCCGGCCCTGCATGCGCAAGAGAGCCGGCCGCACGAACGCCTCGAACGAGACGGCCGCGCTCACCGGGTTGCCGGGCAGACCGAAGAGCAGGGCACCGGCCGGCAGCCGGCCGAACCCCTGAGGCTTGCCCGGCTGCATCGCGATCTTCGAGAAGGCCATCGACTCGGCGAGGGTCGTCTTGACCACCTCGTACGCACCGGCGCTGACCCCGCCCGAGAACACCACGACGTCGGCGCGATCCGGGCCGGCGGCATCCGTCACCTGCGCCAGCACCTGTTCGAGGCCGCCGCCCTCGTCGCGCACGCTCGCCCGCCGCACCACGACGGCCCCCGCCTCGGCGACGAGACCCGCCAGCAGGTGACTGTTCGATTCGGGTATCTGCCCGCGGCGCAGCGGAGCGCCGGGCTCGACGAGCTCGCTGCCGGTCGAGATGACGGCCACGCGAGGCTGCGCCGCGACGACGACGTCCGCGACTCCGCACGCTGCCGCTGCGGCGATCTGGAGCGGCCCGAGCAGCATCCCCGCCGGCAGCACCTCGTCGCCGCGCCGGGTGTCCTCGCCTGCGCGCCGGATATGGGCGCCTGCCCGGCGGGGTGCTGCCAGCACGCGGATCGTGCCGAGGGAATCGGCCAGCCCGCCTGCGGTGTCTTCGAAGGGCACGATCGCGTCGGCGTCGGCCGGCACCGGCGATCCCGTCATGATGCGTGCGGCCTCCGTCGCGCCGAGGGCCGGATCGGCGTCGGTGCCGGCGGGCAGATCCGCGACGACCCTCAGCGACACGGGCGCCGACGGCGAGGCATCCGCAACATCCGCGAACCGCACCGCGAAGCCGTCCATCGCCGAGTTGTCGAACACCGGGATGTCGACCGCTGCCCGCACCGGCTGGTGCAGCGTGCGGCCATGGGCTCGGTCGAGCGGCACCGTCTCTGAGGGGAGGGCCGGGGTCGCGGCCAGAACACCGTCGAGGTGCTCCTCGACGGTGCGCAAGCCGCTCACGCGGGCACCACTGCGGCTTCGCCCGCACGGCTCCAGGCATCCATGCCGCCGGCGAGGACGGATGCCTCGACCCCGGCCGCGCGCAGAGCCCGCGCGGCGCGCTTGGCCCGCGCACCGACCTGACAGACGACCACCACCGGTCCGGCACCCGCCCGCGACGGATCGGCGAGCAGGTCGCCCAGCGGCACCAGCACCGACCCGGGGATCACGCCGAGGCCGGTCTCGAACGGTTCGCGCACGTCGACGAAGATCGCGCCTGCGGCCTGTGCGGCCCGCGCCTGGACGACGTCGACGTGCAGGATCGTCTCAGGCGCCGCATCCGTCGGTCCCGACGCCGCGTGGTCGCGTGTGCGTGCGCCGGACGCCGCTCCCGCCGCCCGCAACGGCACCTCGTCGGTACGACCGCGCAGCGCGTCGATCACGAGCACGCGCCCCAGCAGCGGCTCGCCCACGCCGGTGAGGAGCTTGATCGCCTCGGTCGCGAGCAGCGCTCCGACCTGCAGGCACAGCGAGCCGAGCACGCCGACCTGTGCACACGACGGGACCTCGCCGACGTCATCGGGGGGATACAGGTCGGCGAGGACGATCGGCGCCACACCGGCCGGCGGTGCGGACCAGAACACGGTCGCCTGTGCGTGGAACTCCTGCACGACCCCCCACACGAGGGGCACGCCGAGCCGCTCGCACGCCGCAGCGACGACGGCGCGCGTCTCGAAGGTGTCGGTGCCGTCGATCACGACGTGCGCGCCGGCGAGCAGCGACGACGCCGACTCCGGCGTGATCCGCGAGGCCACCGCCTGGACGACGGTCGTCGGCGACAGCTCGCCCGCGACGCGCACCGCAGAGGCGACCTTGGGAGCACCGACGTCCGACACGCGATGCATGACCTGGCGCTGGAGGTTGGATGCCTCGACCACGTCGTCGTCGATCACCGTGATGGTGCCCACCCCTGCGGCGGCGAGCGCCAGCACCGCCGGCGATCCGAGGCCGCCGGCGCCGACCACCGCGACGTGGGAGGCGGCAAGCCGGCGCTGAGCGGACTCGCCGAAGCCGGCCAGCGCACGGTGGCGTGCGGTGCGGGTGCGCTCGGCGTCCGCCAGCTCGGCGACCGGCTCCACAAGCGGGGGAAATGCCATGCCCACAGGCTACGCCGGGCGCGGGGGAGCCGGGCCGAGCGGTGAAGCCGTGCCCGGCTGCAGGCGGGGCTGCCTCCAGTGGCCGAGCGACCCCGTCCGCGCTTGCGGAGAAATGGCCGAGATTCAACCGCAGGTGCGGATGATAGATTGCCGCCATGCCCAGCTACAAGATCGCCGAGGCCGCCCGCCTGCTCGGTGTCAGCGATGACACCGTCCGGCGCTGGGTGGAGGCCGGTGCGCTGCCCACCACGGGCGCTTCGCCGGCCGAGGTCCCGGGCGAGGCGCTCGCAGCCCGCGCAGCCGAACTCGCGTCGGCGCCCGCCGATCCCGCCGATGTGCTCTCGAGCGCCCGCAACCGGTTCGTCGGGCTGGTCACCCGCATCCAGCGCGACGGACTCATGGCGCAGGTCGACATCCAGTCCGGGCCGCACCGCGTCGTCTCGCTCATGTCGGCCGAGGCCGCCGACGACCTCGAGCTGCAGGTGGGATCGCTCGCGGCGGCGGTGGTGAAGGCGACCCACGTCATCGTCGAGACGCCGAAGGGCTGACCGATGCCGCACGCTCGCATCGTCCTCACCTCGGCCGCGCTCGCCGCAGCGGTCGGTCTGACGCTGGGCGGCTGCGCGGCCGCCGGCCGCCCCGGGGGGACGTCCGCATCCGACCAGTCCGCTTCCGATGACGGCGGTGAGCTCGCCGGCGACCTGAGGATCTTCGCCGCGGCCTCGCTCGCGGCGGCGTTCGACGAGCTCGCCGCGCGGTTCGAGCAGCGGCATCCGGCTGTCGACGTCCTGCCCATCGCGTACGACGGTTCGGCCACGCTCGCGACCCAGCTGATCGAGGGGGCGCCTGCCGACGTCTTCGCGGCGGCCGATGAGCGGACCATGCAGCAGGTGGTCGATGCCGGACTCGCCGCAGCGCCCGTGCTGTTCGCGGGCAACACCCTCGTGATCGCCGTCCCGAGAGACAACCCCGGCGGAGTGAAGACGATCGAGGACCTCGGATGGTCCGACACGACCGTGGTGCTCTGCGCCCCCCAGGTGCCGTGCGGTGCCGCGACCGAGACGCTTCTCGCCGACAACGGCGTCTCGGTGACCCCCGTGAGCCTGGAGCAGAACGTCACCGCGGTGCTGACGAAGATCGCCGCGGGCGAGGCGGATGCCGGTCTCGTGTACGCGACGGACGCTCGGGCGAGCGACGAGGTCCGCGCGGTGCCCGCCGCCGGGGCGGAGCGTGTCGTCAACCGCTATCCGATAGCGGCGATGCGCGAGGCCGCCAACGCCGCGGCGGCCGAGGCGTTCGTCGCCTACGTACGCTCCGACGAGGCGCAGGCGCTGCTCGCATCCCTCGGGTTCGCATCGCCGTGACCGCATCGCAGACGGCGACGACAGCACCGCAGGGCGCGGCGAGGCGCTCCGCGCGGGGTCGCCGTGAGGATCGCGCCGGCTTCGTGCCGCGCCTGCTCGCGCTGCCCGCCCTGCTCGGACTGGCGCTGCTGGTCTTCCCCCTCGGGGCACTCGTGCTGCGCGTGCAGTGGGCGACGCTGTGGACGGATGTCACCTCACCCGAGGCGATGTCGGCGCTCGGGCTGTCCCTGACGACCGGTCTGATCGCCACGGCGGTGTGTGTCGTGCTCGGGGTGCCGCTCGCGCTCCTCATCGCCCGCAGCGCCGACCGCACGGCGGCCGTGCTGCGTGCCGTGGTGACGGTGCCCCTCGTGCTGCCGCCGATGGTCGGCGGAGTGGCCATGCTGTTCCTGTTCGGCCGGACGAGCCCCGTGGGCGGCATGCTCGCCGAGTGGGGCATCCGCGTGCCGTTCACCACAGGAGCAGTGGTGCTCGCGCAGACGTTCGTCGCGCTGCCGTTCCTCGTGCTCGCGCTCGAGGGATCGCTGCGGACGACCGGCGTCGGGTACGAGCAGACCGCCGCCGGTCTCGGCGCCGGGCGATGGACCATCCTGCGCCGTGTCACCCTGCCGTTGGCGGCTCCCGGCCTCATCGCGGGCATCGTGCTGTGCTTCGCGCGGGCCATCGGCGAGTTCGGGGCGACTGCGCTGTTCGCCGGCAACGCTCCCGGGGTGACGCAGACGATGCCGCTGGCGATCTACACCGCGTTCAACGGTGCCGGCGTCTCGCAGGGCACCGCGGTCGCGCTGTCGCTGCTGCTGCTCGTGACCGCGGTCGCCGTGCTGCTCCTGGTGCGCGCATGGCGCGCGGAGCCGCCCCGATGAGCGCGGCCGACTCGGCGGGGCTCGACGCCCGCATCGTGGTGCAGCGCCACGGGTTCCGGCTGGATGCCGGGGTGCGGGCGACGAGCGGAGAGGTGATCGCCGTGATGGGCCCGAGCGGGGCCGGCAAGTCGACGCTGCTCGGCGTGCTCGCCGGCTTGACGCCCCTCGACGACGGGCATGTGCGGCTGAGCGGGCGGACGCTGGATGCCGCCGGCACGCACATTGCTCCCTCGCGCCGGGGGATCGTGCTGCTCGGTCAGGACCCTCGGCTGTTCCCCCACCTCACGGCGCACGCGAATGTGGCCTTCGGCCTCCGCGTGCACGGCGCCACCAAGGCCGAGGCGGCGACGACCGCGCGCGAGTGGCTGCGGCGCGTCGGCCTCGCCGACATGGCCGACCGCCGGCCCGCACGGCTGTCGGGCGGCCAGCAGCAGCGGGTCGCGCTGGCCCGGGCGCTGGCCACGACGCCGGCCGTGCTGCTCCTCGACGAGCCCCTCACCTCGCTGGACGCCGAGACCTCGGCCGACGTGCGCGCGCTCGTGCACGAGCAGCTCGTCGCGACGCGCACGACCGCGATCGTCGCGACCCACGACGCCGTGGACGCCGTCTCGCTCGCCACCCGTCTGGTCGTGCTCGAGGCAGGGAGGGTCACGCAGGAAGGTCCGGTCCGCCAGGTGCTCGCGGCCCCCGCGACCCGCTTCGCGGCGGCCGTCGCCGGACTCAACCGTGTCGAGGTGCGTCTGGAGGGCGACGGCTGGCGCAGCGGTGCGCTGACGCTGGCGCGCGCGGTCGGGGACGCGCCATCCGCCCTGCCGCCGACCGGCTCGCGGGCCGCGGTCTTCGCTCCGGGTGCGGTCTCGCTGGCACCACTCGGCTCCGACGGGCCGCACGAGCGGCCGGGACGCGAGGGCGAATGGATCGCGCGCGTCACACGGCTCGAGCAGACGCCCGCCGGCGTGCGCGTGCGCACCGCCGAACCCGACGTCGCCGCCGACATCCCGGCGGACCGCGCGGCAGCGCTCGACCTGACTCCGGGCACTGCGGTACGGCTGTCGGTCGCACCCGGAGCGGTGCGCTTCGTGTGACGGACGTGCCCCCACGTCGCCGGGGACGCCACGCGGTCGTCGCAATAGACTCGCCCGGTGACCCGCATCCGTCCGTTCCATCCCGGCGACGAGCCGGCGCTCGCTGAGATCTGCGTGAAGACGGCGGATGCCGGAGCCGACGCGACCGGAGTCCTCGACGACGACGATCTCTGGGCCGAGATCTTCGTGCTGCCCTATGTCGCACGTCATCCCGACTTCGCATTCGTGGTCGAGGCCGAGGACGGGCGGGTCGTCGGCTACATCGTGTCGGCGCCCGACACCGCGGCGTTCGAGGCGTGGTTCGAGACGCAGTGGTGGCCTCGGCACGCGGTGCGGTGGCCCCAGCCCGGTGAGGAGGACTCGCGGCAAGCCGGCATCCTCCGCTACGCATATGCGCGGAGGGGTGCGGGCGAGCAGCCCTTCGGTGAGGCCTACCCCGCTCATCTGCACATCGATCTGCTCCCCGAGGCGCAGGGCATGGGGCTCGGCCGGCAGCTCATCGCGCGGCTCGAGCTGGCTCTGCGAAGTGCCGGCGTGAGGGGGCTGCACCTGGTCGCGTCCGCCGAGAACACCGGAGCGATCGCGTTCTACCCGAGAGTGGGTTTCGAGCCGCTGGCGTCACCGGAAGGCACTCAGGCGTTCGGCAAGGTGCTCTGACCGCTCACGTCCCGATCAGTGGTTCGTCCGACACCAGACGCTCCAGCACGGAACCCTGCGGGACGGCATCCGGGTCGTACTTGTAGCTGAGCTTCTGCACGATCGACGCGTCCGCCACGAACGCCATCGCTTCGGGGTTCCAGGGCTGCATCATGCCGAGCTGCAGCAGGTGACTGGCGGCGCTCGAGAGCGTCGGCACGGCGTCCCACTGCCCGCGGAACTCGGGTACGAGGTCCTGCAGCACATCGAAGACGCGGTGGTAGAGGAAGTAGTCCGGAATGCCCCCGTGCTCGGTCCACCACGCCCTCAGGGCCAAGCGCTGCAGCCTGATGAGCGGGGTGCCCGCCACGGCGGCGATGAACCAGTTGCCGATCTGGCGGTGAGTCCAGCGGGGATAGAGGGCGCCGGCCGACAACAGCGGCTCGACCGCCGGCGGAAGCGGCCGGGGCGCCCAGCAGGTGGCGTCCACCCAGATGCCGCCGTGCTCATCGAGCACGCTCACCCGCACGAAGTCGGAGAAGTGCGCGGGATGGTCCTCCTCGAGCGCTTGGGCGACGGCATCCGGAATCTCCACCAGCTCGCGTGCCGTGCGGCCGTCGAGCACACGCAGATCCGGATGATGCCGGCGCAGATCGGCGATGCAGGCCTGCACCAGAGGCGGCGCCTGGTCGAGCGGCGCGTTCCAGAATGTGTAGAGCCGCAGGGCCTCGCGGTCGACGCGGGCGCCGTCCCGCGCGGCGATGTCGCGTCCGCCGGCGCGCGTGCCGTGCTTCGGCAGGCCCGCGGCAGCGCGGAGGCCGCCGATCCGCGGAGCGAGGAAGTCCGACAGTGTGCGGCGTGCGGCGAGTGCGGCGACGGGATCGACGCTGTCACGGAAGCGGTCGGCTCGCCGCAGCTGCGCGTCGAGGCCCTCGAGAACGGGCTTGGCGTTCGACGGGGCCATGGGGCGAGCCTACGCCCGCCGTTCCGGACGCTCCGAGAGCGCTTCGGCGAGGTCACGCACACGGCGGCGTTCGTGCAGCGTGAACGCGGTGTGCCCTCCGATGACGCGCTCGTCCACCATCACGCCGCCGTCCTCACGCCAGGCATGGCGCTCGTAGAAGCCGGCGGCACGCTCGTTGCCCTCGAGCACCCAGAGGTGCGCGTGGCGGAATCCGGCTGCGCGCAGCATCTCCTCCGCCGCGAGCAGCAAGGCGTGGCCGACGCCTCGCGACCACTCTGAAGGGACCGCGTAGAGCGCGTAGAGCTGTCCGTCGTGCGGGCGCTCGCGATCGTCGGACGGGCCCGCGGCAGCCCAGCCGACCGGTGTGCCGTCGCGCTCTGCGATCAGGTCGAGCATGCGCGAGTCGGCATGTCGCCGGGTCCAGCTCACGATCCGCCGCTCGGACTCGCTCTCGGCATCGAGCTGATCGAGCACCTCCTGGGCGATCAGCCCGGCGTACGCGGCACGCCACGTCTCGACGCGGATGTGCGAGATCGCACGGGCATCGTCGCGCGTCGCCGTCCGCACGCGGATCTCACCCGTCATGCACTCAGCCTGCCAGCCACGATGAGCCGCAGGCTACGTCCGGATGCGCCCCTCGTCGATGCGCACGACGCGGTCGATGCGGCCCACCGGCGCGGCCACATGCGAGATCAGGACGACGGACTGATCGGGGCGCACCGCGTCGAGCAGATCGGCGAGGAGCAGGTTGGATGCCTCGGGGTCGACCCCCGCCGTCGGCTCGTCGAGCACGAGCACCGGGAAGCCCCGCAGCAGCGCCCGCGCGAGCGCGATGCGCTGCGCCTGACCACCCGAGACGAGAGCTCCGCGCTCACCGACGCGCGCGTCGAGTCCGCCGCGCTCGCGCAGCCAGCCGCCGAGTCCGACTCGATCGAGGACGGCTTCGAGTTCGGCATCCGTCGCCGTCTCGCGCGCGAAGAGCAGGTTCTGACGGATGGCCTCGTCGAAGAGCATCGGATGCTGCTCGCACAGACCGACCGTGAGCCGCACGTCGTCGCCGGCGAGCTCGTGCACCGGGCGTCCGCCGATCTCATACGTTCCGTCGGTCTCGAGGAAGCGGACGAGGGCGTGGGCGAGGGTGGTCTTGCCCGCGCCGCTGGAGCCGGCCACGAGGAGGCGCTCACCAGGGCGGATGTCGAGGTCGATGTCGCGCAGCGACGCAGACGTCGCGGCCGGCCACCGCACGGAAGCGCCCCGCAGGCGGATGCCGTCGCGGAGCGCGGGAGCGACCCCCGTCGCCGCGGCATCGCCTTGCACGAGTCCGCGAGGAAGCTTGGCGGGAAGCGCCGCCGCGATCCGTTCGGCCGAGGCGTGAACCTGACGCCATGCGGCTGCGGCCAGCGGCACGGCGCCGAACACCTCGAACACAGCCATCGGCACGAGCACGACGACCGCGAACGCCGGTCCGCTGAGCCCCGCGGTCGTGATGCCCGGAGCCGCGGCCAGCACGGCCCCGATCGACGCGGCACCCGCGAGCAGCGAGACCAGAGCAGTCGTCCCCGCCTGTGCGCCGGCGCGGCGGACCACAGCACGGCGCAGCAGCGCGTCGGCGTCGGCGATGCGGGTGCGGCTCTGCTCCTCCGCACCGAACGCGGCCAGCACGTCGAGGCTGCCCAGATGGTCGAGGATCGCGTCAGCGAGCCGCGCGCGCAGCGGCGCGATGGATCGCTCGGCACGCGCACCGGCGAGCCAGCCCCACAGTGTGGCGGTGCCGGCCGCGGCGACCAGGCAGACGAGCAGGGTCAGCGCCGCGGGCCACCACACGACGGCGACGAGCACGACGGCGGCGACTGCCACGAGCGCAGACGAGACGAGCGGCTGCACGACACGCAGCGGGAGGTTCTGCAGGTCGTCCACGTCGTCGACCAGCGCGCCGAGCACCGACCCCCGGCGCGTGCGTGCCAGTCCGTCGGGTGCGAGAGGAACGAGCCGACGGACGAGGTCGGCCCGCGTCGAAGCGAGACGGCGCAGCGCGGCGTCGTGACCGGTGAGGCGTTCGAGGTAGCGGAAGACGGCGCGCGAGAGCGCGAAGAAGCGCATCCCGACGACAGCGGCCGACAGGTAGAGCACCGGTGGCTGCTCGCTCGCGCGGACGATGAGCCACGCGCTCACGGCGAGCAGGGCGACCGCGGATGCCTCCGAGGCGAAGCCCGCAGCGAGCGCCCACCAGAACCGCCGCGCCGGCGGCATCGCCCCGCGCAGCACCGTCCGGGCTGTCACCGGGCTCGGCGCAGAAGTCCCGGCATCGGCCGTCCACCGGGCGGTCACGCGAGGACCTCGTTCGGTTCGAGGCGCACGACGGCGTCCGCGATGACGCGCGCCGACGCGCGGTGCGAGATGAGCAGCACTGTCGCGCCGGCGTCGGCGAGCTGACGGATGCCGCGCCACAGGCGTGCCTCGGTGTCTGGGTCCAGCGCCGAGCTCGGCTCGTCGAGTGCGATCACCCGTGCGCGACCGCGCAGGTACCGATAGAAAGCCCGGGCGACGGCGACCCGCTGCGCCTGCCCGCCCGAGAGACCGGCGCCCTGCACGCCGAGCTCGAAGTCGGGGTCCAGCCCTTCGCCGCAGGCCAGGTCCAGCGCGCGGCGGACGAGCGCGGCATCCGGTGCCGTGTCTCCCAGCGTGACGTTGCCGGCGATGCTGCCGGTGAGCAGGCCCGGCTGCTGGCCCGCCCACGCGAGCCAGTCCGACGGTGCGAGCTCGCGCACGTCGGTGTCGCCGACGAGCGCGGTCCCCTCGAACGCGGCCGCCCGGCGCAGCGCCGCGAACACACTCGACTTTCCGGCGCCGCTCGGCCCCTCGAGCAGGGTCACGGTGCCGGGATGCGCCGTGAAGCTCACGGCAGGCAGCTGGCGGTCTCCCCGCTGCACCCGCACGTCTCGCAGCTCCAGCTCCCCATCCCCGCGCTGAGCGGGTGCGGAGCCCTCCGCCGAACCAGCGGAGCGGGATCGTCCGGAGAGCGTGCGGCCGGCTGCTGGTGTCGTCGGCCGCGCGGCATCCAGCACCGCGAAGATGTCCTCGGTCGCCGCGACGCCCTCGGCGGCGGCGTGGAACTGCACGCCCACCTGACGCAGCGGCAGATACGCCTCGGGGGCGAGCAGAAGCACGAACAGACCGACCGCAAGCGTGAGTGCACCGTCGATCAGACGGAAGCCGATCGACACGGCCACGATCGCGACCGAGATGCTCGCGAGGAACTCCAGCGCGAAGCCCGAGAGGAACGAGACCCGCAGGACGCGCATCGTCTCGCGCCGGTACTCGTCGGTGACGCGTTCGATGGATGCGGCAGCCCGGTGCTGGCGTCCGAAGACCTTGAGAGTCGCCAGGCCCTGCACGGTGTCGGCGAAGCGCGCGGCCAGCCGTTGCAGTGTCTGCCACTGCCGCTGCTGCACCGCGCGGGTCGCCAGCCCGATGAGCACCATGAAGACCGGGATGAGGGGGAGGGTGAGCAGCACCGTCAGCCCTGAGATCCAGTCCTGCCACCACATCACGGCGAGGATCAGCGGGGTCGCGACGACCGTCTGCACGAGCTGCGGGAGGTACCGGCCGAAGTACGCCTCGAGCGCGTCGAGCCCGCGTCCCGCTGTGACGGCGAGCTGCGCCGAATTGCGGGAGCTCAGCCACTCCGGCCCGAGCATGCCGACGGCTTCGACGAGCGCCCCGCGCAACTGCGACTGCACGCGGGCGGCGGCACGGATCGCGACCGCTTCGCGCGCCCACACCAGCCCGGCGCGCAGCGCGACGACCACTGCCAGCGCTGCGAGCGTGCTCGCGAGCTCGGGTTCCGGCATCCCGTCGATCGCTCCGGTGATCGGGCGCGTCAGCAGCCACGCGAACGCCACGACCACCGCCGTCTGCGCGACGGCGATGGCGCCGATCGTCACGAAGAAGCCGCGGGAGGCGCGGGCGTATCGCAGCAGCCGGGGGTCGACCGGACGGATGCCGGTGGCGGGCGGTGCGCTCACACTCAATGCACCGCAGCCGACGCGGCCTCGATCCGAGCGCGGGTGATCCGCTTACGGAAGATCCAGTACGTCCAGCCCTGGTAGGCCAGCACGAGGGGCAGGAAGATGAGGGCGGCCCACGACATGATCGTGAGGGTGTAATCGGTGCTCGAGGCGTTCTCGATCGTGAGAGAGAACTCCGGGGCGGTCGCGGAAGGCATGACGTAGGGGAACAGCGCGAACCACAGCGCGAGCACGGCGGACACGATCGTGAAGGCGCCGAATCCGAATGCCCAGCCCTCGCGCCCGCGGGCGTTCGAGATCCACGACGCGATGAGCAGCACGGCGGCCACGGCCGCGAGGACCGCGGTCATCATGGCCAGCTCCCTGCCCTGCGCGAAGGCCATCACGACCGTCCATACCAGGAACGCGGCGCCCACGATGATCGTGAGGAGCCCTGCGCGACCGGCGAGCCGGCGGGCGTCGGCGGCGACCTGGCCGTCGGTCTTGAGCGCGACGAAGTACACCCCGTGCGTGAAGAAGAGCAGCAGCATCGTGACGCCGCCGAGGAGGCCGTACGGGTTGAGCAGCGTGAGGAACGAGCCCGTGAACTCCATGGCGTCGTCGATCGGCACGCCCTGCACGATGTTCGCGACGGCCACGCCCCACAGCAGCGCGGGCAGCGCCGAGCCGATCACGATCATCCTGTCGAAGCCGCGCTTCCACTTCGGGCTGTCGCGCTGGTGTCGGTACTCGAACGAGACGCCGCGCAGGATGAGAGCCAGCAGGATCATCAGCAGCGCGAGGTAGAAGCCGCTGAACAGCGTCGCGTACCAGTGCGGGAAGGCGGCGAACAGGCAGGCGCCGGCGACGATGATCCACGTCTCATTGAGATCCCACACGGGCCCGATGGTGTTGACCACCTGACGGCGGCTGACGTCGTCTTTGCCCAGGAACGGCAGCGACATGCCGACGCCGAAGTCGAATCCGTCGAGCACGAAGTACCCGACGAACAGGAATCCGACGATCCAGAACCACAGGTAGGCAAGGTCCATCTCGAGCTCCTAGTAGACCGTCGTCGGGGTGTGCTCGACCGCGAGGTCTCGCGGATCGGGATCGTCGGGACCGGGCAGCGGGTCGGGGCCCGTCTTGGCGGTCTTCACGATCAGGCCGAACTCGACCACGGCCAGCGCCGCGTAGATCGCGGTGAAGGCGAGCAGCGAGACCAGCACGCTCCAGCCGGGGACGCTCGGCGAGACGCCGTCCTCGGTGAGCATCAGGCTGAACACGATCCAGGGCTGTCGTCCCATCTCGGTGAAGACCCAGCCGACCAGGATCGCGAACAGTGACGCGGGCCAGGCCCACACCGCCAGCCTCCAGGCCCAGGCCGGCACGTCGCGCTTCGCGCGCTTGCGTGTGAGCCAGAGCCCGACCACGGCGGTGAGGGCAGCGACGCCGCCCAGGCCGATCATCCAGCGGAACGCCCAGTAGGTGACCCATACGATCGGGGCGAAGTTGCCGTCGACCTGGTCGGCGAACTGCGGGAACAGCTCCGTCGTGTATTGCATGTTGAGGTCGTTGATGCCCTCGACGCAACCGTCGATGCTGTGGGTCGACAGGAACGCCAGCAGGTACGGCACGCGGATCGAGAACAGCTCGCTCGTGCCGTCGGGCGTGCCCAGCGTGAAGATCGAGAACGACGCATCCGCCCCGCAGGCGCTGTCGAACATCGCCTCGGCCGCCGCCATCTTCATGGGCTGGGTGGCGACCATCACGAGGCTCAGCTGGTCGCCCGAGAGCGCGACGCCGGCGAAGGCGACGATCATGCCCCACAGCCCGTACTTCAGCGACGAGCGCATCATCTCGATGTTCTGCTTGCGCAGCAGATGCCAGGCCGAGATCGAGATGATGACGCCAGCCGTCATCATGAACGCCGCGAAGAGGGTGTGGGGGAGAGCGGCGAGGGCGACCGGATTCGACAGCACGGCAAAGAAGTCGGTCATCTCGGCGCGCGAGCCGTCTTCTGCCATGCGGAAGCCGACCGGGTTCTGCATGAACGCATTGGCCGCGAGGATGAAGTACGCCGAGAACCACGCGCCGATCGTCGCTATCCAGATGCTCGCGAGGTGCACAGCGCGCGGAAGCTTGTCCCACCCGAAGATCCACAGCCCGATGAAGGTTGCCTCGAAGAAGAAGGCCATGAGTCCTTCGAAGGCGAGCGGGGCGCCGAAGACGTCGCCCACGAAGCGCGAGTACGACGACCAGTTCATGCCGAACTGGAACTCCTGCACGATGCCCGTCACGACGCCCATTGCGAAGTTGATCAGGAAGATCTTGCCGAAGAACCGCGTGAGATGCAGCCACTTCACCCTGCCCGTGCGGAACCACGCGGTCTGGAAGATCGCGACCGTCAGCGCCATGCCGAGCGTCAGTGGGACGAACAGGAAGTGGTACAGCGTCGTGAGGCCGAACTGCCAGCGGGCGAGCAGCAGAGGGTCCAGCAGATCCACGATGCGTTCTCCGATCGCTTCTGAATGCCTGTGGTCTGACCACACTAACATGTGGTCGGACCACAGGCGAGCGCTATCGAGCCGGCTCGAGCATGGCGTCCGCAGAGCCCGGTGCCCGGTGGCACGACTACCCTCGAGAGCATGGCGAGCAACGCGGCGGCAGCGGCAGCGGGGCGGCGCGCATGAGCGCGATCCCGGTGACCATCGGGCGACGCCCCGCGGTGTCCGTTGACTCGACACCCGCGCGCGCGGGGTCACCGCTCATCGACACCCACGGGCGGGTGCACCGCGACCTGCGCATCTCGCTGACCGATCGCTGCTCGCTGCGCTGCACCTACTGCATGCCGGAGCAGGGCAACGAGTGGCTGGCGAAGACGAGCATCCTCACCCTCGACGAGATCGAGCTCATCGCGCGGATCGCCGCCGCCGACGGCATCACCACGTTCCGCCTCACCGGAGGTGAGCCGCTGCTGCGCACCGACATCGTGGAGATCGTGCGGCGCCTGGCGGCGATCGAAGGTCCGGACGGCCGACCGGTCGAGATCGCCATGACCACGAACGGGATCCGGCTGCCCGAGGTCCTTCCGGGGCTCGCCGCGGCAGGTCTCGGGCGCCTGAACATCTCGATCGACACCCTGCGCCGCGACCGGTTCCATGAGCTGACCCGCAGAGATCGGCTCGACGATGTGCTCGAGGGGATCGCGGCGGCCGCGGCATCCGGTCTTCGCCCTCTCAAGCTCAATGCCGTCGCGATGCGCGACGTCAACGACGACGAGCTGGTCGACCTCGTCGAGTTCGCGATCGCGCACGACGCGCAGATGCGGTTCATCGAGCAGATGCCGCTGGACGCGGGACACACATGGGATCGCTCGCGCATGGTCACCCAGGACGAGATCCTGCAAGCCCTCGCCCGGCGCTGGGAGCTGACGCCCGTCCCCGGTCGCGGGGGTGCGCCGGCGGCGCGGTGGACGCTCGACGGCGGCCCCTACACGGTGGGCGTGATCGCGTCGGTCACGGCGCCCTTCTGCGGCGACTGCGACCGGCTGCGCCTCACCGCCGACGGCCAGCTGCGCAACTGCCTGTTCTCCACCACGGAGTACGACCTGCTGCCGATCGTGCGAGGCGCCGCGGGAGAGCGGGAACAGGACATCGACGGGATGCTGCGCGCCTGCGTGCGCGGCAAGCTCCCGGGTCACGCGATCAACGACCCTTCGTTCCTGCAGCCGGCACGCGGCATGAACGCGATCGGAGGCTGACCATGGGACGCATCACCTCGCGCAGTCCCGTCACGCGCATCACGCTGGGCGACGGCGGTGCCGCGGTGCGGCGCCGCGCCGACACGCTCGCCGTGGAGGAGCCTCTCGAGATCCGGCTCGCGGGGGAGCCGCTCACGGTCACGATGCGCACGCCCGGTCACGACATCGAGCTGGCCGCCGGCTTCCTCGTGTCGGAGGGCGTCATCTCGGCGGGTGGGCACTTCCGCTCCGCCATCCACTGCGGCGGCCCGGGCACCGGCGCGGTCGGGATCACGTCGACCGAGAACACGTACAACGTCCTCGACGTGACGCTTGCGCCGGGCGTCGAGTCGCCCTCGACCGACATCGCGCGCAACTTCTACACGACGAGCTCGTGCGGCGTGTGCGGCACGGCGTCGATCGAGGCGATCGAGAAGCAGTCGCAGTACGACGTCGGCGCCGACGACGTCGTGGTCGACGCTGCGCTGGTCGCCGGCCTTCCCGACGCGCTGCGCGCGGGCCAGGCGGTCTTCGACAAGACCGGCGGACTGCATGCGGCGGCGCTGTTCGACGCCGTCAGCGGGGACCTGCTCGTCCTGCGCGAAGACGTCGGCCGGCACAACGCCGTCGACAAGGTGGTCGGATGGGCCGTGCTCGAGGACCGGCTGCCCCTCACCGGCACGGTGCTGCAGGTATCGGGTCGGGCAAGCTTCGAGCTCGTGCAGAAAGCCGTGATGGCCGGCATCCCGATCCTGTCGGCGGTGTCTGCACCGTCATCGCTGGCGGTCGAGCTCGCCACGGCATCCGGACTCACCCTCGCCGGGTTCGTGCGAGGCCCCTCGATGAACCTGTACTCACGTCCCGACCGGGTGCGAGAGCCCAGCCTCCAGGTCTGAGACCTCGAGACCGGCCATTCTCCCCGAGCCGGCTCCGGCTCAGAAGACGAAGAGCTGCCCGAGCACCATCGTCGCGATGAAGAACAGTCCGACGATCGCCGCGACGATCGCGAGAGTCCTTCCCGACAGCTTCGCCACCGCCCAGCCGACGAGGAAGGGGAGTGCGAGGAGGAAGATCGCCACGATCCACCAGAACGTGACGTAGCCGGCGGTCGTCGCCTCGGACAGGCGTCCGCCGAAGAGCTGCTGCGACAGCGGGTGGGTCGCATAGCGCACCGCTGCCGAGATCGGCACCGCGACGAACGCGAACACGATGAGTCCGACCAGGGAGCCCCACAGGGCTGGGCTGCCGTTACCGGAGAGGACGCCGCCGTGGAGCTGCGGCTCGTCCTTCTGCTGCTGCGAGCGTGATGACATGCGCCTGAGCCTAGTGGGCGCGCAATACGCCCGGTGCCGGACATGGCGCTGCCCGCCGGTCCGGGGGGAGGGCGGGCAGCGTCAGGGCGCCAGGGATCACCGTCTGGGGGTACGGTTCTCCGCGCTCACCATCCACGAGAGCTGCTCGACGCGTTCGAGGATCGCGTGGAGGATGTCGGCACTCGTGGGGTCTTCTTCGTCGACGGCGTCATGCACGTCGCGGCAGGTGCCGGCGACGGCATCCAGCCTCTCGGTCATGAGATCGATCACCTCAGTGGTCGCGATCTCACCCTGAGGGAATTCGGGGAGGGTCGTGGTCTGCGCGACCTGGTCGCTGCGCCCGTCCGGCAGGGCGTGAAGCGCGCGCATCCGCTCGGCGACATCGTCTGCGAACCCGCGTGCGGCCTCGATGATCTCGTCGAGCTGCAGGTGGGTGTCGCGGAAATTGCGGCCCACGACGTTCCAGTGGGCCTGCTTGCCCTGCAGCGACAGCTCGATCAGATCGACCAGCACCTTCTGAAGGTTCTCGCCGAGCGTCTCGGACGCCGTGAAGCCGCGCTCGGCGTTCTGCTCGCGAGTCAGCTCCGCTCCGGCGCCACCGCGGGCGGCGCGGCGCGTGCCGGAACTCGTCGCCGATGAACGCGCGCTGGTCTTCTTCGTCGCGGTGCTGCTGCTCGAGGCCGTGCTCTTCTTCGCCGTGGTGGGGGCCACTGTCGCTCCTTCGTGGGGTGCTTCAGAGGCTAGTGACGTCGGCCCTTTCGCGCCCGGGGATTGCCCTCCCGTCTTCGACGTGCTAGTCCGATGTGCTGTCGTGGGTGGATGCCGGTGCCGCGACCTGCTGTGCCGGGACGTGGTGGGATGGGACGGTCATGTCTGCCGACAGAACACCCCGCCACGAAGCCGCCGGGCGTCCCGCCGCCGTCGAGATCGCCACCGCGGTGCGGCGCGGTGAGACCACCGCCGCGGAGATGATCGACACCCACCTCGCGCGGATCGCGAGCGTCAATCCGACGGTCGACGCACTCACCGTGGTCTTCGCCGATCGTGCACGCGAGGCGGCGGAGCGCATCGACGCGACGGTCGCGGACGGCTGTGATCCCGGCCCTCTCGCGGGTGTGCCGATCTCGGTCAAGGAGAATATCGACCTGACCTGGTCGGCGACGACGAACGGCTGGCAGGGTCTGTCCGGCGCGATCCCCGGCCGTGACGCGACCATCGTGCGGCGCCTGCGCGATGCCGGGGCCGTGCCCATCGGCCGCGGCAACATGCCCGACTTCGGCATGCGCTGGGACACCGACAACGATCTGTTCGGACGCACCCTCAACCCGTGGGATCCGGCTCGCAGTGCGGGCGGGTCCAGCGGGGGTGACGCCGTCGCGGTGGCGACGGGCATGAGCGCGATCGGGCTCGGCAACGACTTCGGGGGGTCACTGCGGCTGCCCGCTTATGCGGTCGGCGCCCTTGGCCTGCGGCCGTCGCGGGGAAGGGTTCCGCGGGCGGCCGTGCAGCGGCATCCGGTCGCCCTCACGCTGCAGCAGTTCTCGGTCAACGGTCCTCTCGCGCGGAGCGTCGACGACCTCGCTCTCGCGCTGCGTGTGATGGCGGGGTGGGATGCCGACGATCCGGTGTCGATCGATGCTCCGCGCGTACGGCTCGAGGAGGTGCCGCGACGCGTCGGCGTGGTGCGCGACCCACTCGGCGGCGGCGTCGCTCCAGAGGTGGCGGCCGCGATCGTTCGCGCCCAGGCATCCCTCGTCGATGCCGGCTGGGAAGTCGTCGACCTCGACCCGCCCCTGCTCGAGGAGGCCGCCGTGCTGTGGCGGCGGCTGTCATGCACCGACATGCTCGTCTCGCTCGACCCGAAAACGCTGGGCCGGCCCCTCGGCCGATCGGCCACGAGGTTCCTGCGCGACAGCACGGCGGCCGCCAGACCATACGAGTCGGCGAGCGACTACGCGACGGCCTGGGCCCGGCATGCCGTCATCGCGGCCGAGTGGCGCCGGCTGCAGGTCGACGTCCCGCTGATCCTCGGACCTGTCTCGACGTCGCGTATGCGCGAGCCCGACTACGACCTGGGTGGGACGGATGCCGCGGACCGAGCCTGGCGCGACCTGCGGCTGACCGTCGTGGCGAACTTCCTGGGTCTGCCGGCCCTCGCCCTGCCCACCGGCCTGGCTGCCGACGGAATGCCCACGGGAGTGCAGCTGATCGGGCCGATGTTCGGCGAGGACATCGTCTTCGCGGCGGCCCGCGACGTCGAGTCGCGCGTGGAACGGATGCCTCTGCCCGCGGCGGCGTGCTGAACACGACGGCTAGGGGATCGGGGTCTCCGGCGCGGTCGGGAAGGTGGGCTCCTCGGGGTGGGGTGCGAGGGGCTCGTCGGGGTACGGTGCGAAAGGCTCGTCCGGGCCAGCAGGGCGCTCGGGGGTCGGCGTCGGGGCATCAGGCGTGCCGGGCGTGCCAGGCGCTCCAGGAGTTGCGGGTCCGGGAGGCATCTCGCCGGGTGAGGGCTGGGGCAGGGTGGGGTCGGTCATGCACGTCAGCTTGCGCTCGGTGGTGAGCGGTCGGGAGGCCCTTGACCCTCCGTCCGCGGTGCGGTAGCCGGGGCGGGAGGCGGCAGCCTGGTGCGCTTAGGCTGGAGGCCGTGGCATCCGTTCTCAACGTCTCGGCGTATCTGTTCACCCGCCTCGACGACGCTCACGGTCTGCGCCCCCTTCTGCGGGATCGCGCCGTCGCCGCGGGGCTGAAGGGGACGATCCTCCTCGCAGAGGAGGGCATCAACCTCTTTCTCGCCGGTGATCCGGCTGCGCTGCGCGGCTTCATCGACGACCTCCGTGACGACGCTCGATTCGCACAGCTGGCCACGAAAGAGAGCTGGTCGCCGCGTCAGCCGTTCGGACGCATGCTCGTGAAGGTCAAGCGCGAGATCATCCGCATGGACCACCCCATGATTCGCCCCGAGACCGGACGCGCTCCCGCCGTGGACCCGGTGACGCTGCGCCGCTGGCTCGATCAGGGAAGCGACGACGACGGCCGTGAGGTCGTGGTGCTCGACACGCGCAACGCCTTCGAAGTCGACTACGGCGCGTTCGCCGGTGCCCTCGACTGGCGTCTCGAGCGATTCACCCAGTTTCCGGATGCCGCGGCCGCAGCTGCTGCCGATCTTCGAGGCAAGACGGTCGTGAGCTACTGCACGGGCGGGATCCGGTGCGAGAAGGCCGCTCTCTACCTGCGTGAGGAGGGCGTCGACGCGTTCCAGTTGGACGGAGGGATCCTGGGCTACTTCGAACAGGTGGGCGGCGCCCATTGGAACGGCGAGTGCTTCGTGTTCGACGAGCGCGAGGCGCTCGCCCCCGACCTGTCGCCGCGGTCCGAGGCGGCATGACCCCCGCCCCTCTTCCGCGCACGTCGACCGGCGCGATCGTCGTCGCCATCGTCCTCGACGTCGCGCTGGTGGTCGGGTTCGCTGCGATCGGCCGCGCCAGCCACACCACCGACATCTGGACCGGACTCTGGCAGACGGCGTGGCCTTTCCTCGCGGGTCTGGCCGTCGGCTGGGCGGTGACCGTCGCGTGGCGCACTCCGCTGGCCCCGGTGCGCACCGGACTGGGCGTATGGGCGGCCACCGTGCTCGTCGGGATGCTTCTGCGGGTGGCGTCCGGCCAAGGGACCGCGATCCCGTTCGTCATCGTGGCGTCTGCGACCCTCTTCGCGGCGCTCGTGGGCTGGCGCCTCGTCGCCGCGCTCGCGCGCATGGGACGCGGGGCACGAGCAGAGAATCGGAGCGCCGACCCGACACGCGGCTGAACGGACGCGGCGACCGGCGTCCTACGCGGCAGCTCCGATCGGGTGCGCGGCACCCCGGTCGGGCGTGGACCGTACAAGCGCTCGTTGTCAACGCCCTGTCTGGTCGCGAGGGGAACGTCTAGCTTCGCGATGTGGACAGCATCCGGGCGATGACATGGAACGTGTGGTGGCGATTCGGGGGCAATTGGCGAGAGCGCGAGCCGGGACTGCTCGACGTCTTGCACCGCGCTGAGCCTGACGTTGTCGGCATCCAGGAGTGCTGGGGAACGGCGGATCGCACGCAGGCCGACGTGTTCGCAGAAGCGCTCGACGCTCACGCCGCTTTCATCGAGGTCGGACTGCCGCCGGCACCCGACCCCGTCGAGGAAGAGACGCAGAGTGGAGCGGTCATGGGTCTCGGGCTCGTGAGCCGCTGGCCGATCGAGTCCGCCGAGAGCGTAGAGCTGCCGTCCGACGGCCGGCGGAACGCCGCTCTTGTGGCGACCATCGCCCATCCGGTCGGAGCCGTGCGTGTGGTGGTCGGTGCGACGAGCTGGGAGCCGGAGCGGATCGAAGAGACCGCAGTCCAGGTCCAGGAGTTGCAGCGACTCACGAGGGATGGGCACTCGCTGCGTCCGGGGCCCAGCATCCTGCTCGCCGATCTGAACTACGACCCGACGCAGCCGCCGCTCGCCGGGCTGCACCTGCAGGACGCGTGGACCGCAGCGGCTGACAGCGCGGACCCCCGGACCCTCAGTGCGACGAACCGCTTCGCGCCCGCGGAGTGCCGCGACCAATACGACCGGCGCATCGACCACATCCTGTACTTGCCGGGGTCGGAGGGAGCGGCAGCCACTCGCGCGTGGATCGTGCGGGATGAGCCGAACGGCATGCCGCCGTCCGACCATTACCCGGTTCTCGCCGACATCGCGATCGGCGCCGGTCCTCACCCACGGGAGGACGATGCTCCGAGCGCCTCGTGGATGAAATGAGCGAGCCGGCCAGTCGGTCGGTGGGCTAAGCGGTATGACGCAGGCCGGTCTCGATCACGATCCGGTTGCCGTCGATGACGCCGGGGCCGTCTCCGGGAACGGGCGCAGGCGCCGGGACGATCTGCTCCGCGTCCCATACCGCACGCGCGTTCTCAGCGCTCGGATGCCAGATCTCATCCATCCCCAGCAGCCCGCCCGACGAATGGCTCACTTCCTCGCCACGGCGCCGCCTGCGGTGCGTGTCGAAGGCCATCCACAACATCGAGACCGGGAGCACGATGAGCATCGCGAGGAATCCCCACATCACGACTTCGCCGATCTCCATGGGCCCATGCTAAGTCGACCATCGTGACGACCACATCCTCCTGACGGCGGAGATCGCCCGCGCCCCGGATTACGCCGTACCGCGCACGGCTGCGCGGATCCGTTCGATTGGGATCTTCGGCGTGCGATCCGCGTAGAGCAGTCCGTTCGTCTCCTGGCCGGTGTCGGTGAGCTGCGTATAGCAGAATCCCGCGAGGGGACTCGCGGACCCGACGGCTCGGATGATGGCGGTTACGCGGGCTTCGAACGCCGCGGGGTCGGTTTCGGTGGAGTATCCCCAGTCACCCTCGCCCCCGGTGCTCAGGCTCACCCCGCCGAACTCGGTGACCATGACGGGCAGCCTTTCCGGCCGACCGGCGGCTGTCATGCGGCGGCCGGCGGGCCCGAATCCCTCGAGCATCGTTCGAAGGCGGCGATCGTCCCCATAGCGGTCCGCCAGGACCTGCGGGTCGGACTCGTAATCGTGGATCGTCCAGATGTCGGAGGCGGTGTGCTCCCAGCCATCGTTCGAGACGACTGGACGTGACCCGTCCAGGGCCCTGGTGAGATCGGCGATCGAACGGCTGAATGCCTGCTGCCGCTCATCGTGCGCGATGTGCTGAACACCCCAGCTCTCGTTGAGCGGCACCCACACGACGATGGACGGATGCGAAAGGTCCCGCTGCACGATGGTCGTCCACTCCTGCATGAGCGCGCTCACCGCGCGCGCGTCGAAGGCGTACGCGTTGGCGGTCTCGGCCCACACCATGAGGCCCAGCCGGTCGGCCCAGTACAGGAACCGAGGGTCTTCAGCCTTCTGGTGAACCCTTGCCGTGTTGAATCCGAGGTCGATGATCAGCTCGACCTCACGCCTGAGCATCTCGGCGGAGGCCGCGAGGTGGGTCTCTGGCCAATAGTTCTGGGCAAGAATCGCGCGCACCGCGATGGGACGGTCGTTCAGCAGCAGATGCTCCGTCGAAACGGCGACGGTGCGCAGACCGAGGTAGCTTCCGACGACATCGATCGGGGTTGCGTCGGTCTGCTCGAGGACAACCGTCGCTGCGATCAGCGTCGGATTCGACGGCGACCACAAGAGTTCCTCGTACTGCTGGCCGTTGAGCTGACGAGGGATCACGACGCGCATCAGACACGACCGTTCCCCCATCGTGCGCACACGACCCTCGACGAGCAGTCCGCCCTCGTGCTCGAGGACGACGCGTACCCACGAATTCCTGGGCACGTCGCCGTGTAGACGCACGGCGAGGTTCACTGTCGCCGACGTGATGTCGCTGCTCCAGGTGACGGACTCGATCGAGCAGCGAGGCACGCACTCCAGCCAGACCGGCTGCCAGATGCCCGTCGTGCGGTGGTACCAGATCGAGTGCGGCTCTTCGCGCCAGTCTTGCTTGCCGCGCGGTACCGACACGTCGTCGGGCAGATCGACCGCGCGGACGACGACGACGTTGTCAGATTCCGGACGTAGCGCGCTCGACACGTCGGCGGTGAACGGCGACTGGCCGCCCACGTGCGTGGCGACAAGCTCGCCGTTGACCCAGACCTGCGCGGCGTGGTCGACGGCCCCGAAGTGCAGGAGCGTGCGTGTGCGCTCCGAGTCGAACCCGGCGGCGCGGAGCTCCTCCACGCCGAAGGTCCGGCGGTACCAGACACACGGAAGGAAGCCCGCCTCATTGATGCCGGATGCCGGTGACTCGGGCGGGAAGGGCACCACGATGGATCGGTCGAAGTGGACGTCCGCGAGGGTCGCCGTCATGTCGTCGTCCCGGGCGAAGTCCCAGTCGCCCGACATGTCGTGCCACGCAGCACGCACCAACTGCGGACGCGGATAGCCACCATCTTGGCGAGTGGCGTCGACGGCTCCTTCGAGGGAGGTCATTGAGCGGGTCCTTTCGTGCTCGCGCGATGCGCGATGGTGAAGCCGACGGTGTGGATGCCGGGGGCAGGCGGTTGCTCGAATACGAGGTCGATCGCTTTGCGGGCCAGCGCTGCGGTGTCCGGCGAAACAGAACTCAGGGCCGGCGTGCTGTATCGCGCTTCCTCGATGTCGTCGAAGCCGATGACGGCCATGTCGTCCGGCACGTGCACCCCGGCCGTCACGAGCACATGCATCGCCCCGAGCGCGAGCAGATCGTTGAAGGCGAAGACAGCGTCGGGACGTATCCCGGACTCGAGGATCATCTCCGCTGCCCGTGCCCCGTCACCGCGATGGAACTCGTCCACCGAGAAGATCAGGCGCTCGTCCACCTCGATCCCGGCTTCCTCGAGCGCGGTGCGGTAGCCGGCGAGCCGGAGCTGCGATGTCTCATTGGGCCCGGAGTGCTGCGCCCCGATCGCGGCGATCCGGGTCCTGCCGAGCGACAGCAGGTGCTCGACGGCGCTCTTGGCGGCGGCAGTGTTGTCGACGGTGACGTGAGGGAACACTCCGTCGCCGATGTGCTCGCCGAGGAGAACCAGCGGGGTTGAGTCGAGTCGACCCTCGAGATCCCGTGCGCTCAAAGCCAACGGGCTGAGGATGAGGCCGTCCATCACCGGAGCGTCGATGCCGTCGCTGATACGACGCTCGGCGTCGGCACGACCGTCCGTCTGGTTGATCAGTACGGTGATCGACCGTTCCTGCGCCGCTCGCACGAGTTCCGACGCGAGCTCGGCGAAGTAGGGCTGGCTGAGCTCCGGGAGAGCGAGCGCGATCATCCCGCTTCGGCCGCTGCGCAGCTGCCGTGCCGCGGCGTTCGGCCGGTATCCGAGTTCGACCAGGGCTTCCCGTACGCGAGCCGCAAGCTCTTCGGTGACCCAGCCGGTGCCGTTGACCACGTTCGACACCGTCTTGGCCGAGACCCCGACGCGTGCCGCGACATCCTTCAACGTGGTGCGAGCCATCGTCGTCCTTCCCTCCGCGTCATCGCGTCGCTCACAATGTCACGACTTCGTGCCTTGTTCAACGATTACCGGTCATGTATAACAGTAATCGATCCGTTCGTTCAACGTTGAACGGTACTTCGAAGGGGAAAGATCGATGACGACACAGCATGGGCCCCGGGTCGCACGGCGCGGCCGCGCCCGCATTCTCTTGGAAACGACGGCGGGCCTTGTGCTCGTCGGATTGACGATCGCCGGCTGCGCCGGTCAGGGCGCCGGGGGCGGTGACGACACCAACGCCGACGGCAAGATCGTGCTCGACTTCTGGAACGGCTTCACCGGGCCTGACGGACCGGCGCTCCAGCAGGTGGTCGATGACTTCAACGCGTCTCAGGACGAGATCGAGGTCAAGACGAACATCATGCCGTGGGACACCCTGTACCAGAAGGTGCTCACCTCGGTGGCCAGCGACGGCGGGCCCGACATCATCGCGATGTCGGCATCGCGCATTCCGCAGTTCGCGGACGAGGGCCTGTTCATGCCCGTCGACGACTACTACGAGAACGCCGACAACGATTCGGCCGCTCTCGCAGAGGCTGCTGTCGAGGCATCGATCTATGACGGGCAGAACTACGGCGTCCCGGTGAACTACGCCCCGATGATGATGTACTACAACAAGGATCTGTTCACGGCCGCCGGGCTGGATCCGGAGGCGCCGCCTGCCACCTGGGACGAGTTCGCCGCGATGGTGCCGCAACTGTCGAAGGACGAGAACGGCGACGGCAAGCCTGAGCAGTACGCCATCGCGCTCGCCGATCACGAGACAGTTCCGATCTTCCCGTCGCTGCTGTGGGGCACTGGAGGCGGCATCGTGTCGGAGGACGGCTCGACATCCACCCTCGGAGACCCCGAGACGATCGAGGCACTGGAGTTCTGGGTTTCGCTCGTCACTGAGCAGCAGGCCAGCCCCATCGGGCTGTCGGGTGCGGACGCGGACAAGCTCTTCCAGACCGGGAAGGCCGCGATCGAGATCGTGGGCCCGTGGATGACAACCGGCTTCGACGAGGCGGGGCTCAACTACGGCCTCGCGAAGCCGTTCGCCGGCCCCAGCGACGATGCCGTGCTGGCAGACGTGGTCTCGATGGGAGTGCCGTCGAATGCGAGCGAAGATGTCAAGAGCGCTGCCTACGAGTTCTTCGCCTTCTGGAATTCGCCCGAGGGTCAGGTCACGTGGGCGAACGGCTCCGGATTCCCGCCCACGCGCGCGGACGTCGCGGACCAGGTGACCGAAAGCCCGTACCCCGCGATCTTCGGCGCTCCCGAGGTGGCGGACAGCGCCCGCGTGCTGATGCCGGGGATCGCCGCCGGCGGACCCATCCTTGAGACGGTGTTCACACCCGCGCTGCAGCGGGCGCTGAACGGAGAGGGCACCGTGGCGGACATCTTCTCCGAGGCATCCGCACAGGTTCAGGCTGAGCTCGACAAGTGACGCCGCCGACGGGCGGGTGACCCTATCGCCCGCCCGTCGGCCCGCGAAAGGGTCCCGATGACTACCGATACCGTCGCGGCCGCCGCACTGCCGGAGGTCGAACCACGCCGATCGCGCGGTCTGCGAGCGAACGGGCGCCGTGCGATGACAGCGTGGCTCTTCTTGACGCCGGCGCTGATCATCCTCGCCGCTTTCACGCTGTACCCGATGATCCAGGCGGTGTACCTGTCGCTCACCGACTACAACCTGATCCGGGCAGCCGAGTTCATCGGCTTCGAGAACTACGTCGAGCTGTTCCAGGACCCGTCGTTCTGGAACGCGTTCAGCAACACGGTCCTGTATGCCGCGGTCGTGACCCCGGCGACGGTGATCCTGGCGCTGCTGTTCGCCGTGATGCTCAATCAGGCTTTCGTCGGTCGGGCGTTTGCGCGGACAGCGATCTTCCTGCCGTTCATCGTGTCGCTCGGGATCATCGCGATCGCGTGGGCATTCCTGCTCGACCCGAACATCGGTTTGCTGTCGTACTGGCTCAGCTTCGTCGGGATCGTTCCCGAGCAGGGTTGGCTGAGCGACCCCCGCTACGCCATGGCAGCGGTGATGGTCGTCGGCGTGTGGAAGAACGTCGGCTTCTACATGGTGATCTACCTGGCGGGACTGCAATCCATCCCCGTCGACATGTACGAAGCGGCGCGCCTCGACGGCGCCGGTGCCTGGCAGCGATTCCGCAGCATCACGCTTCCGCTCCTGTCGAACCAGACGCTCCTGGTCACCGTGCTGGCGCTCATCGCGACACTGCAGGCGTTCGACCAGATCTACGTGATGACGCACGGCGGACCGTTCTTCCGTACGGAGACGCTCGTGATGCTCATCTACCGGGAGGGTTTCCAGGAGTTGCGCTTCGGCTACGCCTCGGCCATATCGTTCGTGCTGCTCGTCTTCGTCTTCATCCTCTCGATGATCCAATTCGGCTACCTCCGTCGGAAGCAGGTGACCTACTGATGGCCGTGACGACCCTTCCCGGAACCAGCAACGTCGAGGTGTCGGCCGGCAGCGCCCGGTCGGGGAGGCGGCCGCCGCGAGCCGCCGCCCACCGCGCCGCGTCCTGGCTCCTCGCCGTGACGGCGATCCTCGTCGGCCTGATGATGCTTCTGCCGATCATCTGGATGCTGTTCACGGCGTTCAAGCCCGAGGCCGACATCGTCACCTACCCGCCGACGCTGTGGCCGCGCGAGCTCACCATCGACCACTTCATCGACGTGTGGAACCGCATCCCGTTCGCGCGTCTCTACGTGAACACCATCATCTTCGCGGGCGGCGTGACGGTCATCTCGCTCCTCTTCGACTCGATGGCGGCCTACGCCCTGGCCCGCATCCCGTTCAAGGGGCGCGGGATCGTCTTCGTCGGAATCCTGCTCCTGCTCATGCTGCCGTTCCAGGTCACGCTGATCCCGCTCTACGACATGCTGAACGGGATGGGGCTGACGAACACGCTCCCGGGACTCATCGTCCCCAGAATGACGAACGCCTTCGGCATCTTCTTCCTGACACAGTTCTTCCTCTCGCTGCCGAAGGATCTGGAAGAGGCGGCCCGCGTCGACGGGGCTTCCGAATGGCGGATCTACTGGGGCATCATCATGCCCCTGGCGCGCCCCGCTCTGCTGACGCTCGGGCTCTTCCACTTCCAGTACAACTGGAACGATCTGCTGTGGCCCCTCGTGATGTCGTCGGAGGTCGAGACGTCGACGCTGCCGGCAGGACTCGCCTTGTTCATGGGGCAGCATGTCGTCGAGTACGGCCTGCTGATGGCCGGTTCGCTCCTCGCGTTGGTGCCCGTGATCCTGTTCTTCCTGCTGATCCAGCGAAGCTTCGTCGCCGGTATCGCGACCACAGGGCTGAAATGACTCCCCACGCCCGGGAACGAGGCGTATCCACACAGAACGGAGACGAGAACGCGTGAGCAGCAGCCGCTGGTACGGTGACGACCGATTGCACTACGGCGTCGGCATCGAAGACACATTCATCCCGCACGAGCGGGTCGGCCACCGCAAGCTCGACGAGTACGAACTGACGCAGCACTACTCCCACTGGGAGGAGGATCTCGACCTCGTCGCCGCGAGCGGCGCCGAGTTCCTGCGCTGGGGCATCCCGTGGTACCTCGTAGAACCCGCGCCCGGGCAGTTCGACTGGTCGTGGATCGATCGCGTCGCTGAGCGCATGCACGAGCTCGGGCTGCGCTGCATCGTCGATCTCATGCACTACGGGACGCCGCTATGGCTCGAGAACTCCTTCCTGAACGCCGAGTACCCGGAGCGTGTCGCGTCGTATGCACGCGCCGTCGCCGAGCGATACCAGGCGGTCTGGTCCGACTTCACGCCGCTCAACGAACCAGTCGTCAACGCCGAATGGTGCGGCCAGAACGCAGCGTGGCCGCCGTACCTGGAGGGCCAGGACGGCTTCGTCAAGGTCATCATGCAGCTTGGGCGGGGCATGGTGCGCACGCAGCAGGAGATCGCCGCGGTCCATCCCGACCCGACCTTCGTCCATGTGGATGCCGGCTTCCTCTTCGAGGGTGAGACGTCGCCGCTCAGCCGGGGACTGCTCGAAGAGCGGCGGTTCGTCGCGCTCGATCTGATCACGGGACGCGTGGACGCGGACTCGCCGATCACGGGATGGCTCACCGCGAACGGCGTGACGGACGCGGAGCTGCAGTGGTTCCGCGACAACGCCGTGACACCCGATGTCGTCGGGGTCAACTACTACCCGAGGTTCTCGAAGGCGAGGATCCGTGACGGTGTCGTCGACCCTGTCCGTGCGGATGCCGCGGGCTTACGGGAGCTCGTCGAGGCGTACTCGGCTCGGTATCAGCGGCCGATGGCAATCACCGAGTCCTCGCTCGTGGGCACACCGGAAGAGAAGATCGAGTGGCTGCAACAGTCTGCTGCCGAACTCGCGGCGCTGCGTTCCGAAGGACACGAGATCGTGGCCTTCACATGGTTCCCTTTCTTCACGCTCGTGGACTGGCTGTATCGCTTCGACAGTCAGTCACCGGACGCGTGGTTCCGCGAGTTCGGTCTGGTGGACCTGGTGCGGGGCGCCGATCAGTCGCTCGATCGAGTGCGCAACGCGTCGTTCGATGTCTTCCTAGAGCTGGCGCGGGAGGGTCGCGCCGACGACCAGTGATGGAGATGAGCGGATGCCCCGGCCCGGGGCATCCGCTCATCACATGTCGCGTGGATCGACCTCAGCGATCGACCTCGCCGCGCCAGGCGCCGGTCTCGCGATCGGTGTTCTCGATGAACTCCTTGAAGTTGCGCAGATCCTTCTTCACGGCATGGGTGCCGGCGCCGACGAGAGACCCGAGGTGCTCGAGCGCATCCGAGGGGGTCCAGTCGATCTGGACCGTGACGCGCGAACTGGTGTCGGAGAGCTTGTGGAACGTCACGACCCCGGCATGGGCGGTGTCGCCGCCGATGCTGCGCCACGCGACGCGTTCGTCGGGGTGCTGCTCGGTGATCTCGGCGTCGAACTCGCGCGTGAACATGCCGACCCGCACTTTCCACCGCAGGTGGGTGTCGTCGATCTGTGTGATCGACTCGACCTCATCGAGGAAGTTCGGGAAGCTCTCGAACTGAGTCCACTGGTTGTACGCCATCGTGACGGGAACGTCGACGTCGATGCTCTCGATGATCTGAGTCATGGCTCTCTCCTCTCGCCCGGACGCCGGGCGTCGGATGGGCTTCGTGCGTTGGCCTCCAGCATCTCCGGCGGCGCCGGCAGACCCCACCCCCTTGACCTCGGAGGGGTCTTCGGGATAACGGATGTCGCGGCCCGGAACATCCGATGACGTTTCAGGTCGCTGCGCCCGTTGCGCTCGGCTCGGCGCGGCGCGGTACATAGGGTGTCGGCATGTCCGCCATCGACGAGCCCCTCGCCGCGACCATCCGCGAACTGGAGCTGCCTCCCGTGATCGCCACGATCGCGACCGAGGGAGGCACGGCGGTGCACCCTGCCCTGCGGTATCGAGCGCAATCGGTGCACCCGGCGGCATGGTCGCTCGTCGAGCGGTCGCCGGGGCTCGTGCCGCTGTGGTCATGCGGCATCGACAGTGCGTTCGCCGACGAGGACGGCACGTTCCTGATGTGGTCGGCCGAGGAGGCCGGGCCGAGCAGCAGGTTCCCCGACTACGCCGGACTCGTGCGATCGTTGCTGACCGACTTGCGCGAGGATGACGAGGACGAGGACGACCTTCGTGTCATCGCCGGCCTGCTCCTGCCCGGCCGGAAGACCGGCAGGGGTCAGACGCGGCGGTAAGTGGCCTCGACGGGGCAGTCGAACGGATCGCGGGCGGCCAGGCCGACACGGTTGAGGTAGTCGATCACGATGCCGTAGGACTTCCACATCGTCGTCTCGACGTAAGGCACCTCGAGGGTCTCGCAGTGGTCGCGCACGATCTCACGCGCGCGGGCCAGGTGCGGGCGCGGCATGTTCGGGAACAGGTGGTGCTCGATCTGGTAGTTGAGCCCACCCATCATCCAGGTGGCCCACCAGCCACCCGAGACGTTGCGTGAGGTGCGCACCTGCTTGCTGAAGAAGTCGAGCTTGGCGTCCTTGGCGATGATGGGCATGCCCTTGTGGTTGGGAGCGAAGGAGGCTCCCATGTAGACGCCGAAGACCGCCAGCTGCACGCCGAGGAAGGCGAAGGCCATGCCGAGCGGAAGGAACAGGAAGACGGGGGTCCAGATCACTCCGAAGCGCACGGCCAGCATCGCCAGCTCGATCCAGCGGCCCTTGACGGGCTCACGGCTGAACAGGTGGCGGAAGGCGATGACGTGCAGGTTCAGGCCCTCGAGCGTCAGCAGTGGGAAGAACAACCACCCCTGGCGCTGCGTGATGAACCGTCGCAGTCCACGGGCGCTCGCGGCATCCGTCTCGAGGAATGAGATGGTGTCGATCTCGATGTCGGGGTCCTTCTCGACCCGGTTCGGGTTGGCGTGGTGCCGCGTGTGCTTCGTGGCCCACCACGAGTAGCTCATGCCGACGATGCCGTTGCCGAGGATGCGGGCGAGACGGTCGTTGGCCGGTCCTGATGACAGGATCTGCCGGTGCGCGGCCTCGTGCGAGAGGAAGGCGACCTGGGTGAACAGGATGCCGAGGGCCGCGGCGATGAGCAGCTGGAACCAGCTGTCGCCCAGCAGGATGAACCCGGCGATGCACCCGGCGAAGCCGAGGGCCAGGACGGTGCCCACCATGGCGTAGAACCAGGGGGTGCGCCGCAGCAGGCCGGTCTCGCGCACGATCTGCGAGACATCGGTGTACGCCCGGGCGATGGGGGGGAACTCCGCTGTTCCCGCGTAAGTCTGACGAACGGGGCCGAGCCGGGGCTCGAGGGTGGTGGAGGAGATGACGGGGACCTGGTTTCGATCGGGGACCGCGTTGGCCTCGGGAAGCCAAAGGCGGGTGCCGATCGCTGATGCCAGGCTACGCGCCCTCACATGGGGCGATCGGAATACGTCGTGACCTCCCAGGCATTGGTCAGGACTCGTACATCGTCCGGACACACGAAAGCCCGGGATGGCGGATGCCATCCCGGGCTGACGAGAGATCAGGGGATCAGAGCGGCCGGATGTTGGCTGCCTGCATGCCCTTCGGACCGCGCTCGGCGTCGAATTCGACCTTCTGGTCTTCGCGGAGCTCCTTGAAGCCCTCGCCGGTGATCGCGCTGAAGTGTGCGAAGAGATCGGCCGAGCCGTCATCGGGAGCGATGAAGCCGTAGCCCTTCTCGGAGTTGAACCATTTCACGGTGCCAGTGGCCATCGTGTCTTTCCTTTTACTTTTCGGGCCGCGTGAGCGACCAGGGGTGCCGTTCCAACGTGTTCGGAACGGACAGTGGGAGCACGCGTGCGGAAGGATGCGACGCGGCGAGTCTGGTGACGAAGGTCAAGAAGTCTTTCGGGGAGATGCGCCGGCTGCGAGATGCTCGTGCGCGGAAGTCGAGGGGATGGGAGCCGGTTCTGCTGCGGCGGTCGGGCGTCAGGCGGTCTGCTTCTCCACAGTGAGGCAGAGGCTTTTCGACGCGGTGACCCGATTGGGCAATCGCCAGCGTAGCATGCCGGGCTGTGCGCACGTCGACCTCTGCACCGCGAGGGTGCGGGGACGGGTCGTCCCTGCACCCTCGCGAGAGCGATTGCTGATCAGTCCAGGCCGTTCTCGGCCAGCCAGTCGGTCGCGATGTCCTCGGCGGAGCGCTCGTCGACGGTCGACTGCACGTTCAGCGCGACGAGACCCTCGGGGGTGAGGGCTGCACTGACGGCGTTGATGACATCGGCGATCTCGTCGGCGATGTCGGCGTTCACGACCGGCACCACGTTGGAGGCGAGGAAGAGCCCCTCCGGGTCTTCCAGCGTGACGAGGTCCTCGGTCTCGATGCGCGGGTCGGCGCTGTAGACGTTCGCCACCTGGATGTTGCCGGCGACGAGCTCGTCGACCGTGGTGTCGGCAGTCGCCTCGAATGCGACGGTGACACCGTAGACCTCCTCGAGGCCGGTCGGACCGTACGGGCGCTCCTCGAGCTCCGGGGCGCCGCCGAGCACCAGTCCTTCGATACCGGCGAGGTCGCCGATCGAGGTGAGGCCGTTCTGCTCGGCGAACTCGGCCGTGACGTTGTACGAGTCCTGGTCGGTGGCCGTCGACTGCTCGAGCACCGCGAGGCCCTCCGGGAGCGCCTCCTGAAGGGCGGCGTAGACGTCTTCGGAGGTGGTGGCGGTCGCGTCCTCATCGAAGTACTGCAGCAGGTTGCCGGTGTACTCGGGGAAGAGGTCGATCGAGCCGTCTTCGATGTCGGGCATGTAGACATCCCGCTGGCCGATGTTGAACTGGCGGTCGACCTCGAAGCCGGCCCCCTCGAGCGCCTGTGCATAGATCTCGGCGATGATCTCGTTCGAGTAGTAGGCCTGCGAGCCGATGACGATGGTCGACGAATCGCCGGTCTCGCCGCCGGGGTCGCCGCCCTGGAGCGGGTCGCTCGAGGCGCAGCCGGCGAGTGCCAGCGCTGCGACGGCGGTCGCGCTCAGCGCGAGCGACAGTCGTGTGCGTGTGGTGAGCATTTCGGATCCTCCGGTGTTGGGGTGGGGGTCAGGTGAACGAATCTGCGACGACGACGGGAGTGCGCGTGCTGGCCGTCAGGCGAACGCGTGGGCCGTCGGTGCGCGGGACGGCGAACCGAGCGAGGAGAGCGAAGATCCCATCGAGCACGAGGGCCAGCGCTACGACGATGATCGAGGCGCCCAAGACCTCGGGGAAGTCTCTCGTGTTAATGCCCTGGATCATGAAAAAGCCGAGTCCGCCGAGACCGACGTAGGCCGCGATGGTGACCGTCGCGACCACTTGCAGCGTGGCCGAACGGAATCCGCCGATGAGAAGAGAGAGTCCAAGAGGCACCTCTATCTTGAAGAGGATCTGCCACTCGGTCATTCCCATCGCACGCCCCGCGTCGATGACGGAACGATCGATGGCCTCGATGCCGGCGTACGCGCCGGCGAGGATCGAGGGGATTGCGAGCAGCACGAAGGCGACTATCGCCGCCTCCGTTTTGAGCGTCACGCCGATGAGCATCACGAGCAGAGTGACCAGACCGAGTGCGGGCAGCGCTCGAGCGGCGCCCGACAAGAACACCGCGATCTCGCGTCCGCGGCCGGTGTGCCCGATGAGCCAGCCGACGGGAACCGCGATCACGGCGGCGATGACGACGGAAAAGAATGTGAAGGCCAGATGCTGCAGGATCGCCTCGGGAAGAGGCAGCGATCCGGTCAGCCGCTCGGGGGAGAAGATCCACGCCAGAGCATCGGCGAAGATGTTCACGCGGTCACCGCCCTGGGCTGGCGCGCCGGCCGGACTTGCGTCTGCCGCACCCACGGCATGAGTGCGCGCCCGAGCAGGATCAGGAGCAGGTCGATGACCAGGGCGATGAGCACGACGGCGACGACGCCGGCGAGCACCTCGGCCAAGATGCGGCGCTGGTATCCATTGGTGAACAGGTAGCCCAAGTTCTGGACGCCAACCAGAACCCCCACCGTGGCGAGCGAGATCGTGGAGACTGCGGTCACACGCAGCCCCGAAAGGATCACGGGTCCGGCGAGCGGAAAATCGACGGTCCAGAACCGTCGCCACGGTCCGTAGCCGACCGCGATCGCGGCGCCCCGTGCTGTCTCTTCGACGGACGCAAGGCCTTCCGTGACGGACCGGGTCATGATCGCGACGGCGTAGATCGCGAGCGCGATGATGAGTGTGAGCTCTGCCCGGAGCGGGATGCCGATGACGGTGGCGACAAGGGGGAGCAGTGCAAAGGAAGGGATCGTGAAGAGGAGCCCCACGACCGCGAGCACGGGTCCCCGCAGCTTCGTGTAACGGAACGCTGCCCAGCCGATCGGCAGCGAGACGAGGAACCCCAGCACGATCGCGATGCTGCTCTGACGGAGGTGGTCCACCGTCAGCCCGCCGATCAGATCGAGGTTGTCGAGGACCCAGTTCACGCGGTGTCCTCGACGAGCACGCCCTGCGTACGCCCGACGCCGTCGACCAGCACGATTCCGTGGGCCGTCTGCTTGCGGTGCAGAGCCCGGGCGCCCCGTTCAGCGCCGATGAACTCCGCGACGAAGGCGCTCGCCGGGTTCTCGATGATCTCGCTCGGCGAGCCGACCTGGGCGATGCGCGCGCCCTTCTCGAGGATCACGACCTGGTCGCCCAGCAGGAACGCCTCGTCGATGTCGTGCGTGACGAAGACCACGGTCTTGTCGAGCTCCTCCTGAAGGCGCAGCGTCTCGGTCTGCAGCTCTTTGCGCACGATCGGATCGACGGCGCCGAACGGCTCGTCCATCAGGAGGATGTTGGGATCGACCGCGAGTGCGCGGGCGACGCCGACGCGCTGCTGCTGCCCGCCCGACAGCTGGCTCGGGTAGCGCGGGGCGAGCCCGCGGTCGAGGCCCACGACATCCATCAACTCGAGAGCGCGCTGGCGAGCCCGGGCGCGCGGCACGCCCGAGAGGACCGGAACGGTGGCGATGTTGTCGACCACCGAGAAGTGGGGCAGCAGTCCGGCGTTCTGCAGCACGTAGCCGATGCCCCGTCGAAGCTTGACCGGGTCGCGATCGGCGATGGGCTCGTCGTCGATCGTGATCTGGCCGCTCGTGGGCTCGACGAGCCGGTTGATCATGCGCAGGAGCGTCGTCTTGCCGCACCCGGACGAGCCGACGAAGACTGTCGTCTTGTGGGCGGGGATGACGAGGCTGAAATCGTCGACAGCGAGCGTTCCGTCGCCGAATCGCTTCGAGACCGCCCGGAATTCGATCGCCATGCTGTCCTTTCGGCGGGATTCCAGAAAACCACAGGTCGCCGACATCGGGCCGGAATCGACGCATCGTGACGCCCCTGAGATGGTTCGTGGCAGTCCGCGTGACGGACTGCGAGCGCCGCCCTCGGGATCCATCCGTCCCGCTACCGTGGGCGTATGAGCACTCGCGAGTACGACCTCGTCGTCATCGGAGCTGGCCCCGTCGGTGAGAACGTCGCCGACAGAGCAGTGCAGGGAGGTCTGTCGGTCGCGATCGTCGAGAGCGAGCTCGTCGGGGGCGAATGCTCGTACTGGGCGTGCATGCCGTCCAAGGCCCTGCTGCGAGCCGGGTCCGCGCTTCGCGCCGCGCGCGATGTCGGCGGCGCGGCGCAAGCGGTGACCGGCCAGGTCGATGTCGCGGCCACGCTGAAGCGGCGCGATGCGATCGTGCACGAGTGGAATGACGCATCGCAGGTCGAGTGGCTCCAGTCCGCGGGGATCGATCTGGTGCGCGGCCACGGCCGGCTCTCGGGGGAGCGGCAGGTCACGGTGACCGACGCCGACGGACGCGCGACGGTCCTGGTCGCCCGGCACGCGGTCGCCGTGAGCACCGGCACCGCCGCGCTTCTTCCGGACATCCCGGGCCTTCGCGATGCCCGGCCCTGGACGAGCCGCGAGGCGACGGGCGTGCGCGACGTGCCGGCATCCCTCGCCATCCTGGGCGGCGGCGTCGTGGGCAGCGAGATGGCGACGCTCTTCGCCTCGTTCGGCACCGCTGTGACCGTGATCGCCCGTTCGGGACTGCTGGGCGGTGTCGAGGCGTTCGCGGGTGAGGCCGTCAAGCAGGCGTTGACGGATGCCGGAGCCGACGTCCGTACGGGCGTCGAGGTCGAAAGCGTCGAGCGCATCGCCTCGGGCGATGTGGTGCTGTCATTGTCGGACGGATCCGAAGTGCGCGCGGCCGAGTTGCTCGTGGCGACCGGACGGGTGCCGCGCAGCCAGGACCTCGGCGTCGACGCGGTCGGCCTCGAGCCTGGTGCGTGGCTCGATGTCGACGACACACTGCGTGTACGCGGCTTCGACTGGCTCTACGCCGTCGGTGACGTCAACCATCGGGTACTGCTCACCCACCAAGGCAAATACCAGGCGCGGGCCGCGGGGGATGTCATCGCGGCACGGGCGCTCGGCCGGGCGGTCGACGAAGCGCCGTGGGGCGCCCACGTCGCCACGGCGGATCACTCCGCGGTGCCGCAAGTGGTGTTCACCGACCCCGAGGTGGCGGCGGTGGGCCACACCGAGGCGTCCGCCCGCGCCGCCGGTATCGGCATCCGCGTCCTCGACTACGACCTGTCGTGGGTCGCCGGGGCGAGCACGCACGCCGATCACTACCGCGGCCAGGCGCGCGCGATCGTCGACGAGGAGCGCCGGGTGCTGATCGGTGCCACTTTCGTCGGACCTGACGTCGCCGAGCTGCTGCACGCCGCGACCATCGCGATCGTCGGCGAGGTGCCGATCGACCGGCTGTGGCACGCCGTGCCCTCGTACCCGACGCTCAGCGAGGTCTGGCTGCGCTGGCTCGAAGCCTGGGGTCGCTGATCTGCGTCACGGGCTGGTCCGGCGACCCACGGCATCACGCTGCGGATCGGCCGGTGAGCTTGCCCCGCTCGGCCCGCGTGAGCGGCGGGATCGACGCGAGCAGGCGCTTGGTGTAGTCCTGCTGAGGGTCGTCGAAGATCTCCGCGACGTCGCCGGTCTCGACCTGCTCGCCCTGGTACATCACGAGCACGCGGTGCGCGAGATTTCGCACCACCGAGAGATCATGCGAGATGAACAGGATGCCGAGTCCCAGCCGGTCCTGGATGTCGGTGAGCAGATCCACGACCTGCGCCTGGATGGTCACATCCAGGGCCGAGACGGGCTCGTCGCAGACGAGGATGTCGGGATCGCGCATGAGCGATCGCGCGATGCCGATGCGCTGCCGCTGCCCACCGGAGAACTGGTGGGGGAATCGGTGCATCATGTCGGGCTTCATTCCGACCAGCTCGAGGAGATCCGCCACCCGATCCCGGCGTGAGGAGGGTGTTCCGGTCCTCGTCACCGTGAGCGGCTCGGCGATGACGTCGCGCACGCGCATGCGAGGGTCGAGCGACGTGTACGGATCCTGGAAGATCATCTGGATGCCCGGCTGCGACGGCGGACGCGGACCGCGCGCTCGACGTGTGATGTCCTGGCCGCGATAAAGGACCTGACCCTCGTCAGCGCTCTCGAGGCCCACGATCATCCGGGCGAGCGTCGACTTGCCGCTGCCGGACTCTCCGACTATCCCGAGCGTCTCGCCGGGTCGGAGCACGAGGTCGATGCCGTCCACCGCGACGACGGCGCGTCGCGCGAGCGCGTGCCCGGTCCGGAACCGCCGTCGCAGCCCCGTGACCTGGAGGATCGTGTCGTCGGTGGGTTCGAGTGCGGGCTCGGGTTCACTGAGCACGCGTGCCGGCTCGGGATGCGGCGCCGAGGCCAGCAGAGTGCGGGTATAAGGCTTCTCGGGGTTGGAGAAGACGCGATCGGCGTCGCCCGCCTCCACGATGCTTCCATCGCGCATGACGATGACACGGTCCGCGACCTCGGCCACGACGCCGATGTCGTGTGTGATGAGGAGAACGGCCATGTCGAGCCGCTCGCGCAGATCGTGCAGGAGCCGCAGGATCTGCGCCTGCACGGTCACGTCGAGCGCCGTCGTCGGCTCGTCCGCGATGAGCAGGTCGGGTTCCAGCGCGATGGCCATGGCGATGAGGATCCGCTGCCGCATTCCGCCGGAGAACTGATGGGGGTAGTCGTCGATGCGGGTCAGCGGCGATGAGATGCCGACGAGATCCAGCAGGTCGATCGCGCGAGCCCTCGCCTGGCGGCGGCCCATTCTCCGGTGCACGCGGAAGACCTCGCCGATCTGGTCGCCGATCGTCAGCACGGGGTTCAGGGCCGACAGCGCGTCCTGCATGACCATGCTCATCCGCTCCCCACGCAGGCGTCGTCTGCCCTCTTCGTCGAGATCCAGCAGTGCGATGTCGTCCAGGCGCATCTCGGCCGCGGCGATGACAGCCGCGGGATCCTGCACCCCCATGATGGCGCGCGCAGTGACGGTCTTTCCTGACCCGGACTCGCCCAGAAGCGCCACCAGCTCACCCGGCCGCACGTCGATGTCGATGTCGCTCACGGCGCGTGTATAGCCGTCCTGCGACTGGAACCCGACCTCGAGACCGCGCACGGTCAGGATGGGTGAGCGTTGAGCGGTGTCTGTCTCCACTGCTCCATTGTGCACCCACGCGAGCGCCGAAATGTTACATGTATGTAAAGAAAGTCGCCGGATCTGCTCACCGAAGTTGACATACATGCCGGATCGGCGAGAAGGTCTACACCAACCCGACGCGAGTATCCAATGTCTCGTTGCGTCGGGGGAGCCCGTTTCCACGAAGGGAGAAGCCCGTGCTCGAATCTGCCGAGCGATACACCGGTTACACCGCCTACGAGTACCTCGAGGCTGGCGTCGACTACCGCGCGTTCGAATACGCCAAGCAGATCGGCCGGGTGCCCGCGTACGCGGGTCTCGAGCTGACTGCCTCTCAGGCCGAGCGCGCCGAGCGACTGCTACGCGAAGAGACGGTGATCTCGCTCCACGAGCACGTCCAGGTGTTTCCCGAGAACATGGATCACCTCAGGGACCACATCCGCCAGGGCCGCGAACCCACGGGCTACGCAGGGCTGGCACGCTCGGGTCTGACCGCCGTCTTCGACAACGGCATGGACGGCACCTGCTGCATCTCCAGCGACGCCGGCTGGAAGTACCAGGACGTGCTCTTCGACCTCGGCGTGCGCATGGCCGACCTCGCCCACCAGGACTTCGTCATCAAGGGTGAGTCCTTGAAAGACATCAAGTACGCGAAAGATACCGGTCGCATTGCCCACATCTTCGCTCTCGAAGCGGCGACCATGATCGAGAACGAGGTCGACCGGCTCGACGTCCTCTATGGGTTCGGCGTGCGCCAGATGGGCATCGCGTACTCCGAGGCCAACACTCTGGGCAGCGGGCTCAAGGAGCGCGGAGACGGGGGATTGACTTACTTCGGCGAGCGAGCGGTCGCGCGCATGAACAAGCTCGGCATCGCGATCGACATATCGCACTCCGGCGACCGCACCTGCGTGGATGTCATCAAAGCTTCGACCAAGCCGGTGTTCATCACGCACGCCGGAGCGCGGACGGTCTGGCCGACCAACCGCATGAAGACGGACGAGACGATCGTCGAGTGCGCGAATCGGGGCGGGGTGATCGGCATCGAGGCTGCGCCTCACACGACGCTGTCACCGGCGCATCCCCGCCACTCGCTGGAGTCGGTCATGGACCACTTCGTCTATTGCGTCGACCTCGTGGGCATCGAGCACGTGAGCTTCGGCCCGGACACTCTCTTCGGCGACCATGTCGGCCTGCACCATGCGTTCGCAGCGCAGCTGTCACTGGGCCAGGCTCACGGGCAGGTCGAATTCGACGAGGTGCCTTACGTCGACGGGGTGGAGAACCCCGCTGAAGCGATGGGCAACATCATCGGCTGGCTGGTCAAGCACGACTATTCCGACGACGAGATCCGCGCCGTCGTCGGGGGCAACACGATGCGGGTCCTAGAGGAGGTATGGGTGTGAAACGTCACAGCAGATACGCCGTTCTCGGCGCCGCAGCCGCACTGGTCGCTCTCGCCTTGAGTGCCTGCGCCCCGCAGGCGCCCGAGGCAGCGAGCACCGGTTCGCCCGAAGCGGGCCAGGACACCTTGACGATCGCGACGACGACGGACGTCGTCAACTACAACCCGCTGATCGGCAACAGTCGCAGCGACTACTGGATCACCAACCTGATGTATCCGCATCTGCTGAGCATCGGCGACGACGGCTCGAAGGAGGCCCAGCTGGCCGTCGAGTGGGGCTATGTCGACGACACGACAGGGTTCTACGAGATCCGCGACGATCTGACCTGGAGCGACGGTGAGCCGCTGACCGCCGAGGACGTCGCCTTCACGATGAACGCCGTCAAGCGGGATGCCCCTGCCGGAACCTTCTACGGTCAGCTCGGCAACTTCGAGTCGGCCGAGGCCGTCTCCGACACGCGCGTAGAGATCACACTCACGCAGCCGGACTCCTCCATCGTCGAGGAGATCGGCTTCTGGGGCAACGTGGTGCCGCAGCACGTGTTCGAGCCGGCCGGTTCGGTCGCCGAGTTCGCCAACGACGGGTCGGACGGCGGATGGGTCAGCGCGGGTCCGTTCCTGCTGACGGACGTGCAGGTGGGCCAGTCCTACACGATGGAGCGCGTCGAGGACTATCCGCTCGTCGAGGGTGGCACGCCGATTCCCGCGAAGATCGTCTATCGCGTCTTCCCCGACGTGAACACCGAGATCCTGGCGCTGCAGAGCGGCGAGGTCGACGTGATCGCGAACTCGCTCCCGCCGTCACAGGTGCAGCAGCTGCAGAACGCCGAGGGCATCGAGGTCATGGAGGTCACCGGGCTGGGATATGCGCACATGACGTACAACATGCAGAATCCCGATCTCGCCAAGACGGAGGTGCGTCAGGCGCTCGCCCACGCGGCGGATTACGAGGCGATTCGCGACGTCGTCCTGCAGGGGCAGGCGGTCTCGACCGGTTCCAGTCCGCTGATGCCAGTGCTTTCGAAGTACTACGACGCATCCGTTTCGGAGTACGAGTACGACCCGGAGCTCTCACGCGAACTGATGCGGGAAGCCGGCTACACCGAGGGCGCCGACGGCATGTTCCCCGTGTCGTTCCGCCTGATCTACTCGCTCCAGGACCCTGTCACCAGCCAGTGGGCTCAGCTTGTGAAGGATGGGGCGGCAGAGGCCGGCATCCCGATCGAACTGCAGGGCATGGAGCGCAACACGTATCTCGCCAGGACGAACGAGGGCGACTACGACATCTACGCCGGCAACTTCGCGATCATGGACGACCCGGTGACGAACTTCACCCTGTCGTACCTGCCCGACGGAGCGATCAACTACACCTTCGTCGACGACCCTGAGCTGAATGCGCTCATCGCCGAGGCCTCGGCCACGTTCGACGAGGACGCGAAGATCGAGCTCATGCGGGAAGCGGCGAAGATCGTCCACGACGAGGTCTACGACAACGTGATGTACACGCAGAACCTCTACGTCGCTTACAGCTCGGATTGGGAGGGATTCATCTCCAAGCCCAGTGAGTTGCTGTCGATCGTCAATCCGGTCTCACTCGCCAGCGCCCGCAAGGTCTCCGAGTAAGCCCAAGGAGGGCCTCGCGCGTGTCCATCGCTCTGTTCATCCTGCGGCGTCTTGCCCGGGGAGTGTTCACGATCCTGTTCGCCGTGACCGTGACCTTCCTGCTGCTTCGACTGCTGCCGGGTGACCCCGCTCTCGCCGTGGCGAGTCCGAACATGACCGATCAGGCGCGCGAGGCCCTCCTTACCCAGTACGGACTGGATCGGCCGCTGTTCATCCAGTACTTCCTGTACCTCGGCCAGTTGCTTCAGGGCAATCTCGGCACGTCGTTCACCCAGTCGATCCCCGTGGTCGACGTGCTCATGCAGCGCCTGCCCTGGACCCTCCTGCTCACCGTCACCTCGCTCGTGTTGACGATCGTGATCGGCATACCGCTGGGCGTTCTCGCGGCCTCCCACAAGCACCGGTTCCTGGACCGGCTCGTACAGGTATTCGGGGTCACCGGACAGTCCCTGTTCGTGCCGTCGGTGGGCATCGTGCTGCTCTTCGTCTTCGGGCTGAACCTTCGGTGGTTCCCGATCGGCGGCGCCTACGACGAGGGCGCGTACGGCATGCAGTGGTACGGCTCGGTGCTGTCGCACCTGGTGCTTCCGGCCATCTCACTGACGCTCATCCAGCTCGGCTCGTACGTGCTGACCATGCGCGCGACGCTGATCGAGGCGTTGGGGGAGGACTACATCACCCTGGCGAAGGCGAAGGGCGTTCCACCGCGGACCATCCTGTGGAAGCACGCGGTGCGCAACGCGATGCTTCCGGCGATCACGTTGATCGGGTTGCAGCTCGGGTTCGTCGTCGGTGGCGCGGTGCTCACCGAGACGGTCTTCGCCTACCCCGGCATCGGCCGGGGCATCTACGAAGCCGTCACACAGCTGGACTTCCCGGTGCTGCAGGGTGCCTTCCTGCTGCTGGCCGTGACGGTCGTGATCGCGAACATGCTCACCGACATCGCCTATGGATTCCTCGACCCGAGAGTGCGGACCTCATGACCTCTCCCATTCCCGAGAGCGAGCTCGCGCCGGTCCTGGTCGACCCTGCGGCCGAGGACGGCCGTCGCGCGAGCCGCCAGACCTGGCTCGCGTTCCGCCGACAACCGCTGGGCATGATCTCGCTGGCCATTCTTGCGCTACTGATCCTGGTTGCGGTGATCGCGCCCCTGCTCGCGCCGTATCCGGCCAGCTACGGAACCGAGGTTCTGAGCCCGCCGAGCGCCGCTCACTGGTTCGGGACGGACTCGCTCGGCCGCGACGTGTACGCCGAGGTGATCTGGGGAACACAGCAGTCGGTCCTCGTCGCGCTGGCCGCCTCTGCGATCGCGATCGTGTTCGGAACGCTCGTCGCCGTGATCGGCGCTTATGTTCCGAAACTGGATGCCGTCGTCAGCGTCGTGGTCGATCTCACGCTCTCGCTGCCCGTGCTGCCCCTGATGATCCTGGTGGCGGCGCTGGTCGGGCCGAGCACGACGACGATCATCCTGGTGGTCGCGGCCTTCTCATGGCCGGAGGTCACGCGCCTTGTGCGTTCGCAGGCGCTCGCGGTGGTGAAGCTCCCGTACATCGACGCCGCGCGCCTCATGACGCGCCGGTCGTCCTGGATACTCGGGCGGCATGTCATCCCAGCGGTCACACCTGTCATCGTCGTGTCGGTCGTGGTGACTGCCTCGCGTGCCGTCCTCTCGGCAGCGGGACTGGCCTTCCTCGGCCTCGGCGATCCGACGACATGGTCGTGGGGCCGCATCCTTTACGAGGCGCAGCAATCAGGCGCGATGGTGAGCGCCTGGTGGCTCACGCTCTTCCCATCGCTGGCGATCCTCGCCCTCGTCCTGTCCGCGACACTGCTCTCCATCGCCTACAACGACGCACGTAACCCGAGGAGTCATGAACGCTGACACTGCACCGACGCTGTTCTCGCAGCGCTTGAGTCCCGACGTGTACGACCGCATCCAAGCCCGCGTGCGCGGCCGGATCGACGATGCCGGCTTCGACGGGATCTTGACCGATGACCCTGAGGACGTGTCGTACCTGACCGGCTTCTTCCATCATCCGGGCGAGCGGCCGGTGGCGGCCTACCTGGACGGCGAGCGTGCCCTCCTGATGGTGCCCGTACTGGAACGCCAGCACGCCGAGGAGCAGCACGCGCGGGCCGACATCGTCACCTACGCCGAGTACCCCGGCGTGGAGAATCCGTTCATGGCGCTCGCGCGGGCCATACCGGCCGCCGCCCGCCTGGGCGTGACGACGCTGGTGACCCAGCATCGTCTGGCGATGATGTCGCGCGCATTGCCCGATGCGGTTTTCGTCCCGACCGAGGTTGTCACGCTCGCTCGATACGTGAAACTGCCTGAAGAAGTCGCGCTGCACCGAGAGGCTGCCCGCATCACCGACCTCATGCTCGAGGCCGGCCTCGCACTGATCAGCGACGCGATCGCGGCCGGAGGAGAGCTGCCCTCCGAGGCTGAGCTCGCGTCGCACGTCGGCGGGGTGGGGGTCGGCCGCATGTACGCCGAGCATCGCGACGTCGTCGTCATCTCCTTCATGGCGGGCGGGTTGGTATACGCGGGCGCCAACTCCGCGATCCCGCACGGGTTGCCGTCGTCGTACCGGCTGCGGCCCGGCGACACGTTCATGCTTTCGCTCGGTGCCGCCGTCGGCGGCCGCTTCGTGGAGGGGGAGCGGACGTTCGTGCTCGGCGAGCCGACCGCGGAGCAGCGCCGGTATCACGACACGATCCGACTCGCTCAAGCCGTCGGCTCCGACGCGATCGCGCCGGGTGTGCGGTGCGCCGACAGCAACGCGCGCTGCCTCGATGTGATCCGAGAGGCCGGCTTCAGTCAGTACCTGCGTCATCGTCAGGGTCACGGCATCGGCCTCGGGATGCACGAGCCGCCGTGGCTCGAAGACGGAGATCCCACTCCGCTGGAGACAGGGATGATCGTCTCCAACGAGCCGGGCATCTACATCCCCGGCCACGCCGGTTATCGCATCAGCGACAGCATGCTCGTGACCCCGACGGGGTCCGAGCCGCTCACCAGTTTTCCGCGGTCGCTCGACGACTGCGTCGTGTCCTTCTGACCCATTCATCGAGAGGAGCCATCATGGCCCAGGACACCGTCTCGCCCGAGTTCGCGCGCGCCACCAGTACCGCGCAGCGCGTGCGCATCAACGACAACGAACTCGCCGTCGAGGTGCTGGGGCCCGAGGGGGCGCCGGTCATCATCACGCATCACGGTGCACCGGGGCTTGGCTCTCGTGCGGAACCACGTGCGAGCTTTGGGCGACTCGCCGACGAGTATCGCGTCGTGGTGTTCGATGCGCGCGGGAGCGGCGAGAGCGAAGGCTCGGGCGTTTTCAGCCACGAGCAGTGGGCAGCGGACATTGACGGGCTGCGTGAGTGGGTCGGAGCCGACTCGATCGCCATGGCGGGCGGGTCCTATGGCGGCTTCATGGCGATGGAGTATGCCATCCGCTACCCCCAGCGCGTGCGCGCACTGGTGCTTCGCGACACGTCTCCGGACAACTCGAACGCCCACTTGGCGCGCGAGAATGCGCTCGCAAGCGATCGCGTCACGATCGACATGGACAAATTCGACCGCATCGACGAGGGTCGCGTTCGCGACAATGAAGATCTCAAGGACTGCTGGCGCGAGATCCTTCCCCTCTACGACTTCGTCTACGACCCTGAGGCGACGGAAAGAAAGGTCCAGGCCACGCCTTACCGGTACGAGGCTCACAACTACGCCTTCTCGGTCAACCTGCCCGCCTATGACGTGAAGCCCCAGTTGCCCTCGATCGCCGTGCCGACACTCGTCACGGTAGGACGCACGGACTGGATCACGCCGGTATCGTGCAGTGAGACCATCGTGGAACTGATCCCCGGCGCACGGCTCACGATCTTCGAGGAGTCGGGACACTCGCCCCAGATCGAGCAGGCGGAGGAATGGACGAGTACGGTGAGAGGCTTCCTGAACGAGGTCTATCCGCCGAACGCGCGCGTATGACGGACAGCGCTCTCGACAGGCTCACCGACCTCGACAAGCGCATCATCGTCGCGCTACAACGCGACGGCCGCGCGAGCTGGCGCGCGATCGCCGAGGCGGTCTCGGCACCCGTTTCGACGGTGTCGCGCCGCGGTCAGCAGCTCATCGCCGAAGGCGTCGCGCGGATCGTCGCGGTGCCGGCGCTGGACGCTGACGGCCCGCATGCGCAGTTCTTCGTACGGATCAACTGCGCGCCCGGCACCCAGATGGCGGTCGCAGAACAGCTCATCCGCGATCCCGATGTACGCTTCTGCACCGTCGTGACGGGAAGCTACGACATCATGGCCGAACTCGTGGTGCGCGGCGGAGCCACGCACTATCCGCAGTTGGCCGTCGCCCTCCAGCCGATCGCGGGCGTGGAACGCTGGCGCAGTGACCTCGTCATGCACGTGTACAAAGTGAGCTTCGACTGGGGACGCCAGCTGTACGAGGAGCTCGTCGGGCCGTCGGAGGAGGCCGGGAGGCCGCATGCCGGGGAGCCTGAGACGTGCTCGCCCGATCACTTCGACCAGGCCGATCGCGACATCTTGGCGATGCTGAAAGAGGACGGTCGCGAAACCTTCCAGCGGATCGCCGATCGTCTGGGTCTCAACGAGTCGAGCGTGCGACGCCGCTTCGAGCGGTTACGGGCCTCGCGGTGCGTCGACATCGTCACGCTGGTGCAATCGGCGGCGCTGGGAATGGGGGCTGAGACCTTCCTCACCGTCAAGGTGAGTCCGGACCGCATCGATGCGGTCGCTCAGGAGCTGGCGCGCTATCCGTTCGTGAGGTATTTGGCGGCACTCCTGGATGACAACGCCCTCCTGTGCGAGGTGATCACCACCTCTGTCGACGATCTCTTCCGCTTCGTGACCGATTCGCTGGCGCACCTGGAGGGCGTGGAAGGGTGGACGGCCAACATGGAGCTCCTCTTCCTCAAGCGCGGATTCGTTGAAACGCCTTGGTGGCGGGCGCAGGTCGGAATGGCGTGATCGCCGACAGCACGCCTGCCGTCACGCCGGCGGCGCCGGATACGGGCGCTCCTTCAGCACGGTGGCCAGGTGCGCCGCGTTGCGCGCGAGGGTGGAGATGGTCGAAGCGACCTTCTCGGGTGTGCCTGGCAGGTCTTTGTAGTCGGTCGTCTGCATCGCCTCGCCGTTCCAATACACGCCGCCCTGGGACGGGATGCTGAAGCCGACATCGCCGAGCGCCTGGTACAGATCGGCTGTGATGGCGTGCGCGCCGTCCTCGTTGCCGAGCACGACGGTGACCGCGACCTTGCCGGCGAGGATCGCACGGCCCTCGGCATCCGTCTCCGAAAGCTCGGCATCGAGGCGCTCGAGCACTCGCTGAGCGACGCTGGACATGTGACCCATCCAGGTCGGCGTGGCGAAGACCAGGATGTCGGCTGCCATGACCTTGTCTCGGAGCTGCGGCCACTGGTCTCCGCCGCCCATGTCGGCCCTCACTCCCGGTTTCACGTCGAAGTCCACGACCCGCATCTGCTCGCCGGTGGCGCCGTGGCCGGCGAGTTCATCGAGAACCTGCTGTGCCATCAGCTCGCAGCTGGAGGCGTCGGGCGACGGCTTCAAAGTGCAGTTGAGGGCGAGTGCGCGGAGCATGGCAGTCCTTCCGTGTGCGAATGCTCCGCACGCTACGCAGTGATGGCGAGACGCGACACGGGCTTGACACAGTTGACGCGCTCGCCGCGGCCGTGGCGTTCACCCATGCGCTCGACGTGGATGGGAGAATGCGCGCATGTCGACTGCCGAGCCGTTCATGCCTGTTCATCTGCCCACATCTCGCGACACCGAGGCCGCCGAGATCGACCTCGATCACGATGTCGACATCCTCGAGCCCACCGGGCATGAGCCCGACGACATGGAAGCGCCCGAGTTCCCCGCGAACGGGGTCTTCCGTCCTCCGGTGCCCGGCGACGCCCTCAGCGAGGCGGAGCTCAACGACGACCTCGCTGCGGAATGACAGGGCGGACCACACGTGAAGATCGACTTCAAGAAGGAACTCGCCGCCTACTCCGCTCGTCGGGGCGTCTTCGACGTCATCGACGTCCCGCCGCTGCGTTATCTCATGATCGACGGTCACGGTGACCCGAACACGAAGGCCTACGGGGATGCCATCTCGACCATCTTCCCGGTGGCGTACAAGCTCAAGTTCCTCAGCAAGCGGGAACTCGAGCGCGACTACGTGGTGATGCCGCTGGAAGCGCTCTGGTGGTCCGCCGACATGTCGTCGTTCACGACTGATCGCGACAAATCGCAGTGGGACTGGACCGCGCTGAACATGGTGCCCGACTGGGTCACCGACGAGCTCTTCGACCGCGCCGTCGCCGCAGCCCCGGAGGCGCCGGCGATCGAGCGGATACGGCTCGGCACCCTCGATGAGGGTCGTTGCGTGCAGACCCTCCATCTCGGGTCGTTCGACGACGAGGGGCCCGTGCTCGCCGAGATGCACGATGAGTTCATTCCGTCGCGCGGGCTGCGCATGACCGGCAAGCACCACGAGATCTACCTCAGCGACATCCGGCGCACTGATCCCGCGAAGCTGCGGACGATCCTGCGGCAGCCGGTGGCGAGTGCCGGGACCTGACAGTTCGCCGAGATCCTTGCCGAACGATATATCGCTATGTATCGTCGGGGTATCGGCAGGCACTCGTTCGAGGAGGTTCTCATGAGCGGTTTCACAGGAGATCAGTTCGGTCCGCGACACAGGGGACAGGGATCCGGTCTGCCCGGTGGCCTGTGGGAGGCGATGGATCAGCTGCGCGAGACGTTCGAGCAGAAGTTCTCGCCCCGCATGGCCCGCGGCGATGTCCGGGCGGCGGTGCTGGCGATCCTCGCCGAGAAGCCCATGCACGGCTACCAGATCATCCAAGAGATCGAGACGCGCAGCGCGGGTGCATGGAAGCCGAGCCCCGGCTCGGTGTATCCGACTCTTCAGATGCTCGCCGACGAGGGACTCATCGTCGCCGAGGAGTCCGCCGGCAAGAAGACGTACTCGCTGACCGAGGCCGGGCGTGCGGAAGCCGCCGCGGCCGAGGGCACCTCCGCTCCGTGGGAGGCGGCCGGCGCGCGGGATTCGGCTCGCGCCACGGCACTGCCGAAGGCAGGTGCCAAGCTGGCGCAGGCCACCGCCCAGGTGGCGAGCAGCGGCAGCCCCGAGCAGGTGCAGCAGGCCGTCGACGTGCTGGACGAGGCCCGTCGTAAGCTCTACTCGATCCTCGCTCAGGACTGACCGGATGCGCCTGACTCGTCGGCGCGGTCCCCTGGGGATCTAGGAGATTCGATGCCCGACGTCGGCAGTTCGCGCGCGCGCTATCGCCGCATCCTGCGCTTCGCGGCGCTCTACATGGCGCAGGCCTGGTGGTTCGAGCTCTTCCTGCCGCGCATCGGACTCTCGGGACTCGCGGCGCGGGGCCGGGCCCGCCGGCTGCGTGGCGTCGCGCGCAGCTTCCATACCCTCGCGGTATCGCTCGGCGGTCTCATGATCAAGGTCGGCCAGTACATGTCGTCACGACTGGATGTGCTGCCTCCCGAGATCACGAAAGAGCTCGAGGGCCTGCAGGACGAGGTGCCCCCCGTCGAGTTCGGCGCGATCCGTACCCTCGCCGAGTCCGAGCTCGGCGTCCCGCTCGACGTCGCCTACGAGTGGGTCGACCCGACGCCGCTCGCCGCGGCATCCCTCGGTCAGGCCCACCGTGCCCGCCTTTCGGCCGCCGACGCAGCGGAGGCCGGATTCGCGGATGTCGTCGTGAAGGTGCAGCGACCGGGGATCGACGAGATCGTCGACGTCGACCTCGCCGCGTTGCGCAAAGTGGCGCGCTGGCTCAGCCGTGTCGCGGTGGTGCGCGAGCACGTCGATCTGCCGGCGCTCATCGAGGAGTTCGCGCACACGAGCATGCTCGAGATCGACTACCTCCACGAGGCGCGCAACGCGGAACGGTTCGCCGAGAACTTCGCGGACGACGCACGCGTGACTGTTCCCGAGATCGCGTGGGAGCGCACCACGCGGCGCGTGCTGACCCTCTCGGATGTGACCGCGATCAAGATCAACGACCAGGCCGGGCTGCGCGCCGCCGGCATCGACCCGTCCGAGGTGGCCGCCGAGTTCGCCAAGGTCATGTTCGACCAGCTCTTCGTCGACGGCTTCTTCCACGCCGATCCGCATCCCGGCAACATCTTCGTCACGCCGCGGCCTGCGAGGACGGATGCTGCGGCCCGGCCGTGGACCCTGACGTTCATCGACTTCGGGATGATGGGCGAGGTGCCCGACTCGCTGCGGCAGGGTCTGCGGCAGCTGATCATCGCGGTCGCGGCGCGCAACGGCCGCCAGCTCGTCGAGAGCATCCGCGAGGTGGGACTGCTGCTGCCCTCTGCCGACACCGTCGAGCTCGAGCGAGCGATGACGGCCCTGTTCGCCCGTTTCGGAGGCATGGGCTTCGCCGAGTTGCAGAAGGTGGATCCTCGGGAGTTCCGCGACTTCGCCGTCGAGTTCGGCGATGTGGTGCGGGCGATGCCGTTCCAGTTGCCCGACAACTTCCTCCTCATCGTGCGGACGGTGTCGTTGACGTCGGGCATGTGCAGTTCGCTCGACCCGGCATTCAACATGTGGGATGCCGTCGAGCCGTACGCCGATCAGCTGCTGCGCGACGAGAGCGGCAACACGGTCAAGGCGTTCGCGCGCGAAGCGCTCTCGATCGCGGGTGTGATGGTGCGGCTGCCGCGTCGTCTGGACGACGTGGTGACGCGCATCGAAGAGGGCCGGCTCACCGTCGACACTCCCCGGCTGGATCAGCGCATCCGCGGCCTGGAGCGCATCGGGCGCCGCGTGATCTCGGCCGTCCTCTTCGCGGGACTGCTGATCGGCGGGACGGTGCTGCGTGCCGATGAGCAGGTCCTGGGCACCGTGCTGATGGTCGGATCGGTGGTTCCGCTGCTGCACGCGCTGTTCGCGGGGTGGGCCGCACGCCGCGGTCCGCTCGGCTGAGCTCGATTCCGGACCGGACACGGGGGAAATCCCCCGTCGACCTTTCGGGTCAGCGGGCTGGGGCGTGGCCGGCGGGACTCCTAGCGTCGGAGGCATGTCTTCTCCGCAGCATCCCTCTGCGTCCGCGCCCGCAGTCCGCGCCACGGGACCTGCGCCGACGATCGGCGTGCGTCGCTCCTCGCGCGGGCTGGGCCTGCCGCTGGTCGTGATCATGGGTCTGGCGGCTCTCGCGGTGCCCCGCATCATCGCCCACGACCTCGGCCTGGTGGACCCCGGGTCGCTCGCGAACACGGCTCTCGCCGTGCTGCCGCTCGTCGTCTGGGTCGTCGTCGCGATGCTCTGGTCTCGCCGCCCGCTGCTGTCGCTCTTCGTCGCGGGCGGCCTGCTGGGCGTCGCCCTCGCCCTCATTCACAACCTCTCGTGGGGTGCCGTCTTCGGCGACGACCCGCCGAGTCTCGGTGGCGCGCTGCAAGGGGTGCTCGCTCCCGGTCTCGAAGAGGCCGTGCTGCGCGGTGCGGGCACGATCAGCAGTCTCGTGACCGGCCTTGCCACCGGCGTCGTGTGCGGCTTGATCGCGTGGGGCCTGCAGGCTCTTGTGCGCGCCTCGGGTGGGCGCCTCCCGGTCTGACACGTCTCGCGGCCGTCGCCGGGAGTCTGCCGCCGGGTTGCTCCCGCTCTCTAGACTGCGACCGTGAGCCTGCGCGACGACGTACGCGCAACGGAAGCTGAGCGAGACGAGGAGCGGGGCAGATGCAACTGGGAATGGTGGGACTCGGCCGGATGGGCGCGAACATCGTGCGGCGCCTGATGCGAGACGGTCACGAATGCGTCGTCTTCGACGTGAATCCGGATGCCGTGGACACCCTCGCCGGCGAGGGTGCGGTGGGCGCGACGAGCCTGGCCGACATGGTCGCGAAGCTCGAGGCGCCGCGGGCGATCTGGCTCATGATCCCGGCCGGACTCACCGGGACGGTGGTCGACGAGGTCTCGGCCGTCCTCGATCCCGGCGACATCCTCATCGACGGCGGCAACTCCAACTATCGCGACGACGTGCGGCGCGCAGCGAAGCTCAAGGACACCGGCATCCACTACGTCGACATCGGCACGAGTGGCGGCGTCTTCGGACTCGAACGCGGTTACTGCCTCATGGTCGGCGGACCGGACGAGGCGTTCGCGCGCATCGAGCCGATTCTCAAGACGATCGCACCGGGTGGCGGCGATGTGCCGCGCACGCCGGGTCGATCCGGCGATCCGGCGCCGGAAGAGCTCGGCTACCTCCACTGCGGCCCCTCGGGCGCTGGGCACTTCGTGAAGATGGTGCACAACGGCATCGAGTACGGCGTGATGGCTGCCCTCGCCGAGGGTTTCAACATCCTCGAGCATGCCGACGCCGGCATCACGCAGGCCGAGCACTCCGCCGAGATCGCTCCGCTGGAGGAACCCGAGTTCTACCAGTTCACGATCGACACGCCGAAGGTCGCCGAGCTCTGGCGGCGTGGGTCCGTCATCTCGTCGTGGCTGCTCGACCTCACCGCGGCCGCTCTTCACGGGAACCCGACGCTCGAGGGCCTCGCCGGTCGCGTGTCGGACTCGGGCGAGGGCCGGTGGACGGTCAAGGCAGCGGTCGACACCGGCGTGCCGGCGCCGGTGCTCGCGGCATCACTCTTCGAACGGTTCGCCTCGCGCGACGAGGACCAGTTCGCGAACCAGATCCTGTCGGCGATGCGCTTGCAGTTCGGCGGGCACCAGGAGCTCCCGGCGGGCGACGTGCTCGAGGCCGGCGGTGAGAAGGCCGAGTCGTCCTCGCGCGGACAGTCCGAGACGGCGGGGGAGTAGCGGCCGCCTCACTGAGAGGCCGCGACGGATGCGGCGGTCGGGATCGACCGATCGCCGGCATCCGTTCGCCTACGGGGTGGGTGCCGCGTCCCGGTCCCGGCCTGCGGCTGCTGAACGCTGTTCGGCCTCCAGACGCTCCGCCTCTTCGCCGCCGATCGCCTCGCCTCGGGCCACGAGGCCGGCGACGTCTGACAGCGGGATCTCCTTGAGGAACAGCGAGAGGACGAACGCGACCGCCATGAACGGCACGAGGTACCAGAAGACGGGTGCGAGCGCGTCGGCGTACGCCGTGACGATCGCGTCGCGCATCGGGCCGGGAAGCTCGTTGAGCGCCGCCGGGTCGATCGTGGCAGCCGCCTGCGAGGCCTGGTCGGCCGGAACACCGCCGCCGGTGAAGGCGGCGAGCAGGTTCTCGGTGAGGCGACTGGTGAAGATCGCGCCGAACACCGCGATGCCCAGCGCCGCACCCGCCTCGCGGAAGTAGTTGTTCGAGCTCGTCGCGGTACCCACCTGCGTCGCGGGCACCGAGTTCTGGGCGACGAGCACGACGACCTGCATGACCAGGCCCAGCCCGGCGCCGAACAGGAAGAGGTAGACGCAGATCAGCCAGATCGGGGTGTCGGCGGTGAGCGAGGTCATCAGCACCATCGTCAGACCCGTGATGAGGGTGCCGAGCACCGGGAAGATCCGGTATCGGCCCGTCTTCGTGATGAGCAGACCGGACACGATCGAGGTGCCCATCACGCCGATCATCATCGGGATCATGAGCAGACCGGATGCCGCGGCCGAGGTGCCCGACGACATCTGAAGGAACGTCGGCACGAACCCGATCGCGGCGAACATGCCGATGCCGATCACGAAGCCGATGAGCGTGGTGTTGACGAACACCGGGTTCTTGAACAGCGACAGCGGCATCACCGGATCCGCCGCGCGCGACTCGGTGAGGATGAACAGCCCCACCGCCACAACGAGGCCCGCGCCCCACATCCAGGTCGCCGGGGCGTCCCAGCCGTGCTCGCGGTCTCCGCCGAAGTCGGTGAAGAAGATGAGGCAGGTCGTGGCGGCGGAGAGGAAGACGACGCCCAGCCAGTCGATGGGCTTCGTCGCCTTCTTGCTCGGCAGCTTCAGCGCGAACACGGCGACGAGGAACGCCGCGATGCCGACGGGGATGTTGATGTAGAACGCCCACTGCCACGTGAGGTGGTCGACGAAGAACCCGCCGAGCAGCGGGCCGGCCACGGCCGAGAGGCCGAAGATCGCGCCGAGCGGGCCGAGATACTTTCCGCGTTCGGAGGCGGGGACGATGTCGGCGATGATCGCCTGCGAGAGAATCATGAGTCCGCCGCCGCCGAGGCCCTGCATGGCGCGGAAGACGACGAACATCCAGAAGTCCGACGCGAAGGCGCAGCCGATGGAGGCGAGTGTGAAGATGGCGATCGCGATGAGGAACAGGTTGCGCCGGCCCAGCACGTCGCCGAACTTGCCGTAGATCGGCATGACGATCGTGGTCGCCAGGATGTAGGCGCTCGTGATCCAGACCTGGTGCTCGACTCCGCCGAGCTCGCCGACGAGCGTCGGCATGGCCGTCGAGACGATCGTCTGGTCGAGACTCGACAGCAGCATGCCGGCGATGAGGGCGGAGAAGATGATCCAGATGCGCCGCTTCGTGAGGAGCATCGGGGCGTCGCCGGGCGCGGCGACGGGCGTGGGGGCGGTGGCGGTCATCGGGTGCTTTCCGGGGTCGTTCGGGAGGGGAATGGATTCAGGACGAAGGCGACTGCGTTGCGAACACCTCGCGAGCGGCGTCCAGCGACGCCTCGAGCACCTCCGCGAAGGTGCGGGGATCGTCGGGGTCGAGTGAGGCGGGCACGGCGAGGCGGGCGAGATGCCCGACGATCTGCACGGCGGCGGCGGCGCGCGGGTCGTCTTCGGAGAGGCCCTCGCGGCGGGCGACGAGGGCGACGTCCTTCTTCTCGTCCTCGTGGTGGCGCTCCAGCATGTGGGTCACGAGCCGGGGCTCACGTTCCGCGGCGGCCATGAGCTCGTGGGCGGACGCCTGATCGAACTCCAGCGCCGCCCAGCGGCCTTCGATGAGCGCGGCCAGGTCGGTCAGGAGCGATGCTGAGAGGGTTCCGGGCGCCGTGCGGGGACGCATCCCGACGAACAAGGCGTTCGCCTCTGCGTCGTCGGTGTGCAGCGGGATGCCAAGGACCGCATCCTCCTTGGATGCGAAGTAGTTGAAGAAGGTGCGACGCGAGATGCCGGCCTGCTCGCAGAGTTCCTCGATCGTGAAGCCGTTCAGGCCGGCGGCAGCCGTCGCCTGCCGAGCGAGGGACACCAGGATGCGCGTGGTCTCGGCGCGTCGACGTTCTCGCGTCGGTGTTGCACTTTCGGTCACGGAGTGCATTATTGCACTTTGTGCATTGAAGTGCACATACGACGAATGCCGCGACCCGGCGGGGTCGCGGCATCCGTTCTCTTGCGGTGTTATGCCGTCGCGGCGGCGTCCTCGCGCTTGGGCAGCACCCATCCCGCGCGCGGGAAGTGGCAGGTGTACCCGTTGGGGTAGGTGATCAGGTAGTCCTGGTGCTCGGGCTCTGCCTCCCAGAACGGGCCGGCGGGCTCGATCGTGGTGACGGCCTTGCCCGGCCACAGCCCCGAAGCGTCGACGTCGGCGATGGTGTCGCGCGCGACCCGCTCCTGCTCGGGTGAGAGCGGGAAGATCGCCGAGCGGTAGCTGGTGCCGATGTCGTTGCCCTGACGGTTCAGGGTCGACGGGTCGTGGATCTGGAAGAAGAACGCCAGGATGTCGCGGTACGACGTCTCGGTCGGGTCGAACACGATCTCCACGGCCTCGGCATGGCCGGGGTGGTTGCGGTAGGTCGCGTGGTCGTTCTCGCCACCGGTGTAGCCCACGCGCGTGTCGAGCACGCCGGGCTGGCGGCGGATCAGGTCCTCCATGCCCCAGAAACAGCCACCGGCGAGGACGGCGGTCTCGGTGTCGGGGTTCTGGGTGATGGCTCCGGTGTCGGTGGGTCCACTCGTCATGATGCGTGCTCCTGGTCGTTCGTGGTGGGCTCGAAGAGTCCGCGGTATTCACCGTATCCCTCGGTGACGAGGTCGGTGGCGGGGATGAAGCGCAGGGCGGCCGAGTTCATGCAGTAGCGCATTCCTCCGGCATCCCGCGGTCCGTCACGGAAGACGTGACCGAGATGGCTGTCGGCGCCCGACGACCGCACCTCGGTGCGGGGCATCAACAGCTTCCAGTCGGTCTTGGTCTTCACGGCGTCGGCATCGATCGGCTTGGTGAAGCTCGGCCATCCGGTGCCGCTGTCGTACTTGTCGTTCGACGAGAACAGGGGCTGCCCCGAGACGACGTCGACGTAGATGCCGGGCTCGTGGTTGTTCCAGTACGCGTTGCGGAAGGGCGGCTCGGTGCCGTCCTCCTGCGTGACGCTGAACTGCAGATCGGTGAGGCGACTCAGCGCCTCAGGGGTGGTGCGGTAGTCGGTGCTCTTCACTTCGGATTCCTCCTCGGGTGACGACGCTGGCTGCGGCGTCATAGGAGAGAACGGATGCCGGTTCCCATTTGGTCCCGCGAACCTGGGAGCGCGCTCTGAGTTCGGCGATCGGCAGTTCGCTAGATGTCGAGAAAGTCGCGGAGCCACATGCGCACTTCGCGTAGACAGCTCTCATCGACGCGCCCGGAGACGCGCGTGAGTCTCTCGCGAGCCAGCGTGCGCGGCTGCTCCGTCATCACCCAGGAGGGCCTGTCGAGCCCGCTCGGTCCGTCCACACGCACATGATTCGGCCAGCCCGCTTCGTCGGCGGTCACCACGACCGGCAGGTCGAGCGCACAGGCTTCGAGGTGTGCGCGCAGGCCGGTTCGTGCCAGGCGAGGGAGGTCGTTCACGACAGAGGCCAGGATCCCGGTCTCGCGCGCTGATGCTCGCTCGGTGACGAACGACTGCTCGAGGGAGCGCTGGGCGGCTCCGAGGTCGAACACGTCGGGATCATAGGAGCCCCACGGTCCGACGGTCTGCTGGATGCGCGTGCGCACAGCGTCGTGCCGCGGATGGCCCGGATCATTCAGCATGGCCGTCAGAACTTCGTGTTCGTAGGGTCCTCGGGCGCAGAAGAAGGGGGATCGCCCATCGCCGGAGACCACCCGGGCGCGCGGCTCGGACGCCATCGACAGGGCGATTCCGCTGTGCGCTGCGATCTGGGGATAGCGGGGCCCGGGCAGGGACTGGGGAGGAACGGCGGACCGTGACAGGTCTCGCCGCCGTGCGCAACCCCCTCCTCGATCTCGAGCCGGGCGGCGAAGGTGTCGGGGACACCTCTGGAGGCATGGATGAAAGCGATGACGTACCGCGGACCTTACAAGCTCCGCGTCGAGAGCAAGCCCGAGCCGAAGATCGAGCACCCGAATGACGCGGTCGTCCGAGTCGAGCTCGCGGCGATCTGCGGGTCTGACCTGCACCTGTACCACGGCATGATGCCCGACACGCGGATCGGGCACACGTTCGGTCACGAGTTCATCGGGACCGTCCAGGAGGTCGGCGGCTCGGTGCAGAACCTCAAGGTCGGCGATCGCGTGATGGTGCCGTTCAACATCTACTGCGGCTCGTGCTTCTTCTGCGCGCGCGGTCTGTTCTCCAACTGCCACAACGTGAACCCGAATGCGACGGCGATCGGCGGCATCTACGGCTATTCGCATTCGACAGGCGGCTACGACGGCGGGCAGGCAGAGATGGTGCGTGTGCCGTTCGCGGATGTCGGACCCGCGGTCATCCCCGACGACATCGCCGACGAGGATGCGCTGCTTCTCACCGATGCATTCTCGACCGGATACTTCGGTGCGCAACTGGCCGACATCACGGAGGGCGACACCGTGGTCGTCTTCGGGGCGGGCCCCGTCGGGCTTGCCGCGGCGCGGTCGTGCTGGCTGATGGGGGCCGGACGCGTGATCGTCGTCGACCACCTCGACTACCGCCTGCGCAAGGCCGAGCAGTTCGCTTTCGCAGAGACTGTCGCATTCGGGCAGGTCGACGACGTCGTGCGCGAGCTCAAGAAGCTGACGGACGGACTGGGTGCGGATGCCGCGATCGATGCGGTCGGCGCGGAGGCTGACGGGCACGTGCTCCAGCATGTGACTTCGGCGAAGCTCAAGATGCAGGGCGGTTCGCCGGTCGCGCTGAACTGGGCGATCGACTCGGTGCGCAAGGGCGGGACCGTGTCGGTGATGGGCGCGTACGGTCCGCTGTTCAGTGCCGTCAAGTTCGGGGATGCCATGAACAAGGGCTTGACGTTGCGTATGAATCAGGCACCGGTGAAGCGGCAGTGGCCGCGCCTGCTCGAGCACATCCGCGCCGGATACGTGAAGCCGAGCGAGCTGATCACCCACCGCTTCCCGCTCGACGAGATCGCGGAGGGCTACCACGTGTTCTCGTCGAAGCTCGACGACATCATCAAGCCGGTCATCACGCCGGCGGCCTGACGAACGCCCCTGACGATTCCGCGAAGGAGAACATCATGCCGTACACCGCTGACAAGCCCGAGCGAACCCCGACCGTCGATCAGCTGCGTTCCCGGATTCCGGGCTGGGGCGCCGACCTCGATCCCGCCGACCGTCCCGCGTTCCCCCGGGAGCAGCCCGGTCTGGTGACCGGTGCGCACTGGCACATGCCCGAGCAGCAGCCGTCGCGGGGTGGCGAGCGCGAGAAGTCGGTCGAGCACGAGCGCCTGACGCCCGTGTTCGGCACAGCCCAGCCGCTTCATGGCGTCGCCGGCAGGGTGCGCCGATTCGCGTACGACCGGTACAGCGAGGGCCAGATGGCTCATTGGCTGCTGCTCGTGGTGGGTGACCGGATCGATGCCGTGAGCGCGCACGCGAAATCGCTCTTCTCGAGGCATCCGGACGACCCGATCACGCAGTCCGGGATGCTCGGTGAGCGTGGTCGCCGTCCGTTCGCCTCGCGCTTCGGGCGCGGGCGGGTGGATCTCAAGCACACGTGGCTCGACCCGATCCTTGTGATCGGACCTTGGGTGCTTGCGACCGTGCTCGTGTTCAAGCTCGGCCGCGCGATCGTGCGGCCGCGGTCCGCACGAGGGTGAGTCCTGCCACTCCGCGCGTGGTGCGGGTGCGACGCGCGCCGTCCCGCCGACGGGCGTCCGCTATCGTGCTGAGGTGCTTCCCCGAGATACGGCAAGGCTTCGTTTTCGTCACATGAGGCCGGCGGACCTCGATGCGATGGCGGCCCTCTTGGGCGACCCCGACGTCATGCGGTTCTACCCCGCGCCGAAGACCCGCGAGCAGGCGGCGGCGTGGATCGCATGGAATCAACGCAACTATGCCGAGCACGGCTACGGACTCTGGATCATCGAGACGCACGCCGGGGAGTTCGTAGGAGACTGCGGCCTGACATGGCAGCAGGTCAACGGAGCGAGAAAACTCGAGGTGGGGTACCACGTCGTCCCGGCGTGGCAAGGTCGCGGCATCGCGACCGAGGCTGCCGCAGCGTGTCGCGACTTCGTACGTGAACACCTCGAGGTGCAGGAGCTGGTCGCCATCATCCACCCGGACAATCGCGCCTCCGAACGAGTGGCCGAGAAGATCGGCATGCACCGGGTCGCAGACGACCACGCCGGAAGCGACGCCCGCCGGATCGTTCTGAGCGCCGTTCTCTAGCAACGCGTCCTCGTGAACGGACTCCTGTCGGTCGGGCGCTGTCAGCGACGAGAATCGGGGCATGGCGACGCAGCTGCTGATGATCTCCGATACGCACATCCCCGGGCGCGCGCGGCGCCTTCCGGAGGCGCTGCTCCGCCAGGCGGATGCCGCGGATCTCATCATCCACGCCGGCGACTGGGTCGTGGCATCCGTACTCGATGAACTCGAGGAGCACGCGCCGGTCCTCGGCGTGTACGGCAACAACGACGGCGCCGATCTTCGCGCGCGGCTGCCCGAGATCGCTGAGCGCACGATCGGCGGCCTGCGGCTCGCGGTGATCCACGAGACCGGTCCCTCCCAGCGCAGGGAGATGAGGATGGATGCGGCGTTCCCCGGGATCGACGTGCTCGTGTTCGGCCACAGCCACATCCCGTGGGACACCACGACGCCGCGGGGCCTGCGACTGCTCAACCCGGGCTCGCCCACCGACCGCCGCCGGCAGCCCGTGCACACGATGATGACCGCGCTCGCCGACGATGGTGCCCTCCGGGATGTGCGCATGCTCCCGCTGTGAGCCCCGGCGAGTACGCCTCCCGTAGCCTGGAACCTCCGCCGACCCGAGGAGACTGCCCGAAAAGCTGGCGCCCGGGCTGACGTGTTCGTAGGGTGAACGCGTGCGAGCCGTTGTGTATGAGCGCTACGGCGGCACCGAGATGCTCGAGCTGCGCAACGTGCCGACACCCGTCGCGGGGCCCGGCGAGGTGCTTGTCGAGGTCGTCGCGACGTCGATCAATCTCTCGGACTGGGAGAACCTCCACGGCTCGCCCGCGTACGCGCGCATCGGCGGGCTTCGGCGACCGCGCCATCAGGTGCTGGGTTCCGACATCGCCGGCCGCGTCGTCGCACTCGGGCCAGGGACGAGGCGCTTCACGGTCGGTGACGAGGTTTTCGGCGACACGCTCTCGACCGGCAGCGGCGGATTCGCGGAGTTCGTCGTCGTGCCCGAGACCGCTCTCGCCGCCAAACCCGCTCGGCTGTCGTTCGCCGAGGCATCCGCGATCCCGCAGGCGGGCGCCATCGCCGAGCGCGCAGTCGCCCTCGCAGAGCCAGGATCGCGGATGCTGCTCAACGGCGCGGGCGGAGGCTCGGGCTCACTGGCGATCCAGCTGGCGGTGGCGAAGGGTGTGGCGGTCACGGCGGTCGACAACGCCGGCAAGCTCGACTATCTGCGCGAACTCGGTGCGCGGAGGGTCATCGACTATCGGCGCGAGGACTTCACTCGCACCGGCCCTTACGACGTGATCGTCGACCTGGTCGCGCGGCGTTCGATCTTCGCGTACCGGCGTGCGCTCGCGAAGCACGGGCGCTGCGTCATGGTGGGCGGAACGGCGCGGACCCTCGTGCGCATGCTCACGGCCGGTCCCCTGCTGGGAGCGGTGACGGGCACGCATCTCGGGGTGCTGTTCGTTCACCAAGGTCCGGCCCACTTCGCGACCATTGCGGAGAAGTGCGCGAGCGGTGAGATCACCGTGCGGATCGACCGTGTCTTCGGTCTGGACGAGGTGCCGGCCGCGCTCACCTGGCACGGCGAGGGCAGGGCGCTGGGCAAGGTCGTCGTCGCGGTGAGATCGCACTGAGCTTCGCCTCACCAGGACGGGCGGTGGAGCCGGTCCGCATACGCTGACGCAACATCGCCTCGCGTGGACTGGACCCAGGCCGGCTGTACCCGACGCCGGCCAGAAGGGCCTCTCATGACCGACATCACCACGACTCGCCGTCCCGGCATCCGGTTGCTCGTCGCCGGACTGGTCGCCGCCGTCATCACGATCCTCACCCTCGCCCCGCCGTCGATCGCCGCGCCCGCGCGCCGCGCATTCATGCAGGTGGCGGTGGCGGTCGCCGAGCCCGTCGTGCGGTGGATCCCGGCAGGTGACTCAGAGCAGGTGCTCAACACGCTGCTGTTCGTACCCCTCGGCGCCACGATCGCACTGCTGCTGAGCCGCCGGCTATGGCCGATCGCGATCCTCGCGGGGTTCGCGCTGTCGGCGTCGGTCGAGTACGCGCAGGCCTCCATCCCCGGGAGAGTGCCAGACCCCGCAGACGTGCTGTGGAACACCGTCGGCGGCGCCATCGGTGTCCTGCTGGTCACAGTGCCGCGTCTGATCGGCGCCGCCGTGCAGCGCGCACGCCGTCGATCGAGCGCACACGTCGATGCGCGCGTCAGCGCGGGAGTGTGACGCGCGCTTGAAGACCGCCCTCGGGAAGAGGGGTCAGGTCGAGCGATCCGCCATGGGCGCGCGTGATGGAGGCGACGATGGCCAGGCCCAGGCCTGCGCCGTCGCGGCCGTCGCCGCTGCGGGTACGCCCGGCGGCGCGCACGAAGGGCTCGGTCAGCGTCGCCACCACGCCCCGGTCGAGCAGTGCCCCGCTGTTCGCGACCACGAGTGCGGCGGGCGAGGCCGAGACCGAGACGCGCACCCACCCTCCCTCGAGGTTGTGCACCACCGCGTTGTGCACGAGGTTCGCCGCCAACTGCCCCAGCAGTGCGCGATTGCCGGTCACGACAGCGGGCGCCAGCGCCGTGTCGATGCGGATGTCGCGGGCCGCGGCATCCGCCCGCTCGTCGTCCACGCACTCGGCCACGACCGTCGCGAGATCCACCGAGTCGGTCTCCAGCGCCGACCCGCGGCCCACCCGGGCGAGCATGAGCAGGGCCTCGGTCATCGCGATCGCGCGATCGTTTGGTGGTGCCGATGCGCTGCAGCACGACATCGATGTCACGGCCCTCGGGGTCGGCCTGAGCCACCTCGACCATCGTGCGGATGATCGAGTGAGGGGTTCGCAGCTCGTGTGAGGCGTTCGCAGCGAAGCGCCGCTCCTCGTCGATGGTGTGCTGCACGCGCTCGAGCATCGCGTCGAACGTGTCGGCGAGTTCGGTGAGCTCGTTGCGCGGTCCGGGAAGATCGACCCGCTGCGCCAGCTGCCCGTCGCGGGCGCGGCGGGCGACATCCGTGATGCGGTCCAGCGGGCGCAGCATCACGCCGGCGAGCAGCCAGCCGCCGACGAGCCCGAACACGAGGAGTCCGCCGATCGCCCACCAGGTGTAGCGGATGAACACCTCGAGCAGGTTCGTGCGGTTGGGTGCCGCGCCGCCGCCGACCACGTAGACGGCGCCCTCGGGCACGAAGCGCAGCAGCAGGAACCCGACGGCGAAGAGGGCGAAGCCGGCGACCACCAGAAAGCCGGCGTAGCTCAGAGTGAGCTTGATCCGTACCGACAGACCCGGCTGGCGCTCCTGCCCGGGCGAGGTCACGTGCTCATCCGATATCCGACGCCCGGTACGGTCTCGATCACCCACGGTTCGCCGAGGCGCTTGCGCAGCGTCGAGATCGTGATGCGGACGGCGTTGGTGAACGGATCGGCGTTCTCGTCCCACGCGCGCTCCAGCAGGTCCTCGGCGCTCACGACGCCGCCACCGGCGGTCATGAGCACGTCGAGCACCGCGAACTGCTTGCGGGTGAGGGCGACGTAGCGACCGTCACGGAACACCTCGCGTCGAAAGCGGTCCAGGCGCACGCCGGCGACCTCGACGATCGGAGGCGTACCGGCCGCCGGCCTTCTGCCCAGCGCGCGCAGTCGCAGCACCAGCTCGCGCAGCGCAAACGGCTTGGTGAGATAGTCGTCGGCACCGCTCTCGAACCCGGTGGCCTTGTCGTCGAGTCGGTCGGCCGCGGTGAGCATGAGCACCCGGGGGCTTTCCGCTTCGCCCGCGAGGTGGCGGGCGATCGCATCCCCGTTCGGACCCGGGATGTCGCGATCGAGCACGACGACGTCGTAGCTGTTGATCGACAGCTGCTCCAGCGCCATATCGCCGTCGCCCGCGATATCGGCTGCGATCGCCTCGAGGCGCAGCCCGTCGCGGATCGCCTCGGCGAGGTAGAGCTCGTCCTCGACGATCAGCACGCGCATGCGCCCAGCCTAGGCGGCACGGCATATCGCCGAGATATGAGTTTTCGCGTACGGTGCGGCAACGCGCGCACGCGTGGGATGGGAAGCATGCCGCGTCCCGTCGTCGACTCGCCCGCACCCGTCCTGCCGGCCCGGCAGCCGTCACCGCGGGCTCGCCGCCTCACCGTTGCTGCTCTCGGCGTGTGCGTCGCCGCGCTTCTCGCGGCCCTGGTCACCGTGCTCGTGCACGTCAATGCCGCGTCGGCGGGAGCCACGTCGGCGCTCACCGCCGATGCCGGGCACATCCCCGAGGGGACGATCGTCACACTGCACGACAGCGACGTCCCGGCGATCGCACGACTGGATCCCGCGCTTCTGACAGCACTGCGCCAGGCGGAGGCGGACGCCGTGGCCGACGGCATCCCGTCCTTTCACGTGACCAGTGGCTGGCGCAGCCCGGGCTATCAGCAGTGGCTGCTCGAGGACGCCGTCGAGCGTTACGGGGACCACGACATCGCGAGCCAGTACGTGGCCACCCCCGACAAGTCGCAGCACGTCACCGGCGACGCCGTCGACATCGTGCCGCTCGACGCCCAGCTGTGGCTCATCGAGCACGGTGCACGGTACGGACTCTGCCAGACCTACGCGAACGAGCGCTGGCACTTCGAACTGGCCACCCCGCCGGGGGGAGTGTGCCCGGACATGAAGCCGGATGCCACGGCCTGACCTGCTGCCCATGGCGTCTCCGCGCCCGCTCGTCAAGGGGATCCCGGAATTAACCTTGCCCGCCTAGCCTGGCTGTCGTGGGAGAGCGAGTAGATGCCCAGCCCGACCACTCGGGCTTCCGGGCCGACATCCAGGGGCTGCGCGCGGTCGCGGTCGGGGCGGTGCTGCTCTACCACGCGGGAGTCCCGTTCCTGCCAGGCGGCTACGTGGGCGTGGACGTCTTCTTCGTCATCTCGGGCTTCCTGATCACGTCGCACCTGCTCGACCAGCTCCAACGGCACGGCAAGCTGCGGTTCGGGGAGTTCTACGCTCGCCGGGCCCGCCGCATCCTTCCTGCGTCGTTCGTGGTGCTGATCCTGTCGGTCATCGCGGCCCTCATCTGGTACCCGCCGCTGCTCATGCGCGACGTGTGGGCGGGGGCTGTGGCGACGGCGCTGTACGTGCCGAACTACTTCTTCGCGGCGGCGGACGCCGACTATCTCGCCGAGGTGTCGACGCCGTCGCTCTTCCAGCACTACTGGTCGCTCGGCGTCGAGGAGCAGTTCTACCTGCTGTGGCCGGCGCTGCTCGCGCTGACGTGGGCGCTGATCCGCACCCGGCGCGCCCTCACGGGCGTGCTGGTCGCCGTTGTGGTGACCTCGTTCGCCCTCTGCGTGGGGCTGACCTTCCAGTCGCAGCCATGGGCGTTCTTCTCGCTGCCGACCCGCGCGTGGGAGCTCGGCGTCGGAGGCATCGTCGCCGTCCTCCTGCAGCATCGGGCACGTGCGGTGCCCGAGCGGTTCGCGCCGCTGCTCGGGTGGGCGGGGATCACGGCGGTCGCCGCATCCGTCGTCTTCTTCTCGGGTGAGACCCTCTTCCCCGGGGCCGCCGCGGCGCTGCCCGTTCTCGGGACGGCGGCCGTCATCGTCGCAGGAGAGACGGCCGGCGGGCCCACGCGCATGCTGTCGACCCGCTCGATGGTCTTCGTCGGCGCGATCTCGTACTCGCTGTATCTCGTGCACTGGCCGGCACTCGTGCTGCCCGAGGCGGCGATGCCGGGCCGCCTGCCGCTGTGGGCGACGCTCCTCATCGCCGCTGTGTGCGTGCCGGCGGCGTGGCTGCTGTATCGGTACGTCGAAGATCCGGTGCGCAAGGCGCCCGTGCTCACGCGAGCCCGTGCGCGGCTGACACTCATCGGCGCCGCTGCCGGGTCGGTGGCGTGCCTGGGCATCGCGACCGGAGCCTACGCGCTCGCCGACACCCGGCCGCTGAACGTCGAGCGGGCGGCCTCCGAGACGGTCATCGTCGACTCGCCGCGCGGCACCGACTATGTGCCTGAGAACCTCGCGCCCGAGCTGCGCGAGGCGCGCGAGAGCCTTCCCGAGATCTATGACGACGGGTGCAACCGAGGCACGGGAGTGACGGATGCCGAAGGCTGCGTCTACGGCGATGTCGACGCTCCGCGCATCGTGCTGTTCGGCGATTCGCACGCGGCGCACTGGTTCCCCGCGGTCGAGGGCTTCGCGACGGACGCCGGGTTTGCCGTCGAGGTGCACACGAAGAGTTCGTGTCCGGCCGCCGACATCGAGACCCTCCGGCAGGGCAGTCCGTATCCGCAGTGCCCGGAATGGCGTGATGCGGTGATCGACCGCATCAACGATTCTCAGCCGGCGCTGGTGCTGCTCGCCACGTTCTCGGACGCGGAGCTCGCGCCGGACGTGGAGGATGAGCCGGCGATGTGGGATGCCGCGTGGGGGCGCACGATCGATGCGATCGACGCGCCGGTGGCCGTGCTCGCCGACACGCCCGACATGCTCGAAGATCCCGCGCCCTGCCTGTCGGCCAACCTGTCGGCGGCCGAAGCGTGCGGTCAGCCGCGCGATCGGGCGCTCGAGGGTGCGTCGCGCGAGGCCCAGATCTCGGCGACCGCGAGCAGAGGCATCCCGCTCATCGACCTGAACGAGTACCTGTGCGACGACGACTGGTGCCCGCCGATCATCGGCAACACGCTGGTCTACCGCGACTCGCACCATATGACGGCCGAGTTCAGCGCCGACCTCGCTGACGTGCTGGGCGAGGCTATGCGTCCGCTGCTGAAGCAGACGCAGTAGCCCGGCGCCGATCGCGCACCGCCCCGGCGACCGACACGGCTGCGTACAGGAAGAGTCCACCCGCGACGATCGCGAGGACGACGGTGCGGTTCGCGCCGTTGAGGATGCTGTTGACCCAGCCGAGCAGCGGCAGGCTGTACCAGAGCGTCCCGCGGATCTGCACCTCGCGTACCGGCTCGGGATCGACCGCGTCGTTGTTGTCGCCCTTCGTCACGAACGTCAGCTCGCCGTCGGTGTAGGTCTTGGCGGTGACGCGGTGACTGACGACAGCCGATTCACCGGAGCGGATCTGGTACGTGACGACGTCGCCCACGCGGATGTCCTCGACCGGGGTCGGACGGATGACGACGAGCGTGCCCGGCGGAAGCCCCGGCTCCATCGATTGCGTGAGCACGGTCATGGCGCTGCCACCCACGAGCGTGGGGAGCCCGATGACGGCCACCGCGATCGCGAGGAGCAGCACCAGCACCGATGCGCTGAGCGACACAGCGAGGTAGTGCAGGAGGCTCTGGCCCTCGTTCCTGCGGCGCAGCTCGGCACGAAGACGGGGCGCGGCGGGGATCCGAACGCCGGCGGTGGATGTCAGAGGAGTGGAGGCGGTCATGAGCAGTGGTATCCGGGGAAGAACTGGAGGGGATCGAGAAGACCGGTGGAGCGCGTCACACTGACCGTGGCGCTGGCCGGCGCGGTGGTGCCGGAGCCGGTCGTCTCCCTCGCCTCGACGGCGAGGGCGTGGCGACCGTTCGAGCTGATCGCATGGCCGCTCAGCACCGTCGACACGGTCGAGCCGGCGCTGTTCACGGTGGCGACGGTCGCCCCCGACGCGGTGTCGTACACGCGGTAAGACAGGGATGCCGCATCCGCCCGGTTGAGGGGAGCGCTCCATGTCAGCCTGACGTCATTCGTGAATGGCACCGGCGCGCACATCGGGGTGCCGGCTGCGGCCAGGCGATACACGGATTGGGTCACGGCAGCGGTGGTCGCCGACGTCGTCCAGCTGGTGCCGACGGCGCCCTTCACACCGAACGTCGCCGTGACGCTCTGGCCTTGCAGCGAGGCGTTGGAGGCTCCTTCGACCTGGGTCGACACGCACACGACGACAGAAGCGCCGGGAGCGAGCGTGCGGGCGGCTGCGGGCAGCGCCGGCGCCGCGTCGGCCAGAGTCGTGATGACCGCACCGAGTGGTGCGGTCGCGCCGCACATGCCGGTCCACAGACGGAGCATGGTCTTCTGAGCGAGTGTCGCGTGCCCGGTGACGCTGCTCGTGAGGCTGTACGACAGCGGGGCCCCGCCATTGTTCCGGATCGTCAACTGGCCGGCGGCAGCGGTGGACGTGGTGCCGGCGTAGCGGTAGCTCGTGCTGAGCGCACCGGTCTGCTCGATCGCGGTGGCGATCGTGGTCGACGAAGCCGACGCCGAGACCGAGGCGCTCGCCGTCCATCCGGCGACCGCGGCGCCCGAGCCGCCGAGCACAGCAAGGGTGACGAGGGCGGCCACCGCTGCGGGGATACGGGGGCGGATCACGGCCGGACCTGCGTTCCCGAGATCGTGAGGGCGAGACCGGATGCTGCGGCGCCGGCGGCCGTGGCGGGTGCGTCGTGCGGCATCCCGACGCCGATGCACAGGAGGGCGGACGCTCCGGGGCTCAGAGTCACACGAAGGTCGGCGGCTGCACTTGCGGCCACGCGCGTCGTGGCGCCGACGGGGACGCGTCCGGCGGTGCAGTCGCCGGCCGAGGCGATCTGTGCCGCCGAGATGACCAGCGACGTGGTGAACGGCGTGGGAGTCGCCGGTCCCTTGGCCGGCTCGAGTGCCAAGGCGAGGGGCGTGGTGCCGGTGTTGCGGACCGTCGTCGCGCCGTACGTGGTGAGGCCCGGATACAGCCCGGTCGCGTTCAACTGCAGGCCGGTCGTGGTGAGGCTCGCCGATCCGGTCTGCAGGGTGGTCGCCGCCGCGGCCGGTGCCGCCACGCTCCAGGCAGCGAAGGTTCCCCCGCCGGCAAGCACGCCCACGATGATCGCGCCGGCGGTGGCGAGCGCGCCGAGCAGCAGCCGAACCGGCGCCGATGTGCGGCGTGGTTCGCGCTGTGCAGCGTGGCGGCGGGCGCGGCGGCTCATGCGGGCTCCTCTTCGGTGGTCGCGCGGAGGAAGGGCTCGCCCCGTGGGGGCGAGCCCTTCGTCGTCACTTGGTGTTCTGCGTGAGGCTGACGGTGAGGGCGTCGAGCGTGACGGCGCCGTTCATCGCGTTGTTGTTGCCGCCCACGGTGTCGCCGTAGGGGAACGTGATCGTGACGGTCACGGTGACGTCCTGGCTCACCGCACCGGCGCCGGGGGCGACCGTGAAGGTGGGGCCCGTGCCGGTGATGCCGGTTCCCGACGCGGTGAGCACGGCGGACTCGGTCAGGTAGCCCGCCAGCGCGACGTCCGCAGGCTTGGTCGCGTCTGCCGGCGCGATCGACGCCTCACTCAGTGCGAGCGTCGCCTGCAGGCTGTCACCCTCCGCACCGACCTTCATGGTCTTGGTGTAGGTGAGGACGTCGCCGGGGGCGACGCGGTAGGAGGCGATCGAGACCGGCGCGCCGTTGGCCGTCCAGGTGGCCGGGGTAGCCGAGTTCTCGACGACGAGGTTGCCCGCGACGATGGACGCGCCCTCTGCGGTCGCGGAGGAGTTCCACGTGGCGAACGTCCCTGCGCCACCGAGGAGCAGAATGACGCCGGCGGTGGTGGCGATCGAGGCCTTGACGATCTTCTTCATGGTGATGTCCTTCTGCGGGCTCCGCCCGCCGTGATGGGGAGTATGAGGTGCCGACCAGGAGACTGCTGGGGCGGCTCCGGGCACGTTCACAGTCTCGGACTCCGACCGCAACGCTCCGTTGAGTCACGGCCAGGGCCGACGCAAGATCACGGCAAGATCGGGCCCGGGGTGGGAGCGGTTCCATTCGAAGCGCAAGGACAGCGCAAGATCTCGCTGAGACGCGGCGCGGCGGCGCCCGTGGCCCCTGTCAACCCCGCTCCCGACGAAGGCGCGCACGTGCAGGCTGGGCGGATGGACACAGATCGCGATCCGCGTCACCAGGGCGACGACGAGAATGACACCCTCGCCGGTGGTGACTTCACCGATGAGCTGACCGACGGGCAGGCTGAAGCCGACGACGAGAGCGGGAGCACCGGCGGCGCCGCAGAGCGCCGCGCACAAGGTACCTGAGACACCGGCGACCTCTCGGGCATACCCTCAGGGCATGGGTGTCATCGAGTTCGAGCTGTCGCGCGTCGTTCCCGCGGGCATCGCCGACGTCTTCGCTCGTCTCGCCGACATCGAACGCTACAGCGATTGGATGCCCGTGAAGGGGAGCATGCTTCGGCGCACCCGGCAGACATCCCCTGGCGCACCCGGACTCGGAACGACCTACCTCGACGACACGTCGTTCGGACCTACCCCTGGCGAGATCTCGGAGTTCGAGCCACCCCACACCCTCGTCTACCACTGGTGGGACAAGACCAAGAAGGGGACGCTCCAGCTCGAGGGCTGGCCGGCATACCGGCTCGAGGCCACGGACGAAGGGTCGACGCTCGTGCATCATCACGCCGAGGTGCGCACGTACGGCATGTATCGGCTCGCGACCCCTGTGCTGCGACGAATCGCGGTGAAGGAACGCACCGCGACGCTCGAGGCGCTGGCGATGTCCTTCGGGGCCGCGGAGCGGGCGACCGGCTGAAAGGGAACGCGCCCCGGATCGGCGGGAAAGGCGCCGGAGCGAGCGGTCGAGGCGACGTAATCGCCCCCCCGGCGGGTCAAGCCGACCCGCTCCACGGCGCCGGCACGATCACCCAGACCACCGTCGCCGGCTTGCCGCCCTCGACGTTCCACGTGTGGGGCTCCCGGCCGGGAAACGTGAGCGCGTCCCGGCGCTGAGCCCGACGGACCGGTCCGCGAAGCGCACGGTGAGGTCGCCGGCGAGCACGTGCACCACCTCGACGTCGCAGTTGATCGTGTAAAGGTCCGAACCGCCGTGGGCGTCGGGTTCGAGCTCGGAGCGCAGCAGCTGAACGCGGTGCTCGCTGCGAGGCGACATGAGGCGCTCCTCGGCGTGGATGCCGCCGAGATTGATCCGAGGCGCGTCCGAATACGACACGCGCTGGATGGCCGGCTCGGTGAACAACGCGCCGACCGGAAGCGACAGCACCTGGCACAACTGCACGAGAGTCGAGACACTCGGCGACGTCTCCTGCCAGCGTGCGTTGCGCTTGCTCGAAGCGCGAGTCGCGTTGATTTGCCATGTCGCCGCAGTCATCTTGCCCCGAGCCACTGGCGTGAGAAACGGGACCCCCGCGCGCAGGGGCGTCGTCCTGCTGGAAGCTAGGACCCGGTCGCGAATCACCACAATCCAGGTCAGGTAGTCTGCGAACATCAATCTCGGCGGCCTTGATCGCCAACACGATGGAGTCCCGGTTGCTGCTCAATACCGTTCAACCGCATAAATCGATCACTGCCACGCCCAGCGCTGACGACCTTCCTTCATTCACTCTGATCACGGGCTTGAATGGATCGGGCAAGTCTCACCTTCTAGAGTCCATTGACATCTTTCACACGCAGTGGCCGGGTATTGACGATCGAGGTCGCCGCCCCAAGCTGTTGACGACGGCGTCCCTCCAGCAAATCGACGCGCTGATGTCCGGTCCAGAGACACGTGAGCAAAAAGTCACACGCTTTCAGCAGCAGGTCTCTGGCATAGTCGAGGCCTTCCGTGGTCGACCCCAGTTCGAGGTTGAGTTACGCGCACGTCTCGTAAGCGACGGGGTTCTAACAGCGGCCGCTCTCGAGCGAGCCGAAGCAGCGGCCGGGCGCGCGGTGTTCGAATGGACACCTCAGGACTTCGGTCGGTACACGCCGCGCGAACTCGGGCACCTTGACCTGTTTGCGGTGTTAGTTGCAGACGTCTTTCACAACTATTCGTACCTCGAGACTATGAACTCGTTTCGTCAGTGGATGAGCGAGACGCGAGGTCAGGACGCGTCGTGGCTGCCACCCGATGAGTTTCAGACTCTGTACGGTCCACCTCCTTGGGACACCCTCAACTCGGTCCTTGAGGACGTTGAACTGAACTACCGGTAGGCGACACCGGAGCCTACGACGACGGAGCTTGTGACCGCGCCGCCTCGCCTCGTTGACGTCGGAAGCGGATTCGAAGTTGCCCCTTCTAACCTTTCCACAGGAGAGAAGACGCTGCTTACGATCGCCCTCTCCGCGTACTCGGCCTCAAGTCGGCGGGACGGCGTTCAGCTTCCAAGCGTGATTCTGCTTGACGAGCCTGACGCTGCGTTGCATCCGCGAATGGTCGCGAGCTTGCTTCGTCTCGTGCAGTCGCAATTGGTTGGCGACCTCGGAGTCCCCGTCATCATGACAACTCATTCCCCAGCGACCGTCGCGCTCGCGCCAGAGGAATCCCTGTACGTGATGCGGAGGACAGAGGAACCGCGCCTGACGAAGGCCAGCAAGGACTCTTCCCTCAAGTCGCTCCTGGTCGGCGTTCCCACCGTGAGCGTGGTTGCGGAGAACCGGCGCGTGGTCATTGTCGAGAGCCCCAACGACGAGCGAATCTATACTCGGGCGGCCGCGGTCCTCGGAACAGATATCTCGCCTTCTCGATCTCTACAGTTCATGGCCGCCGGCAGCACGAATCTTCCGAACGGGTCTGCTGCCGTGGTCGACCTTGTCACACGGCTGCGCACCAATGGAAACAATCAAGTGTGGGGTCTAATCGACCGTGACTATCGAACATCGACGCCGCATCCGGCGGTGACCTTCGACCCGAGCCGCCACTCCATCGAAAACCTCTTTCTAGATCCTCTCGCGGTCGCGATCCTTCTTGTGCGAGACGGCGATCCGCGAGCTATCGCGGCGGGACAGCAGCGATACACGGGACTGCAGTTCGGCTCGGCGCAATTGCTCATCGACTGGATAACCGGCGAGGTGGTTGAGCCTGGCGACGACACAGACACCGCCACCGTCGCGTACGCGGGCGGCTCGGCCACCGTCTGCAGATTCTGGTCTGAGTTACGCGGCCACGACCTGAGTGCTCGCTTGCTCAATAAGTTCCCGTCGCTTCGAGCTCACCGGGATCGGCTTCTTGACGATGTTGCTCAGCACGTTTGGGCGGACCATCCTTGGTGCGTACCAAATCCGTTCGTCGAGACACTTCGAAGACTTGCCCACGACTGACCACGTTCGATCAACGGTCGTTCACCGATCACTCGTGCAATCTCGCTAGATGAGGCAAACTCCCAGCTGGCTTTTGATCGTCGGATGCACGAATACCCCCCTCGGCTCCGTTGTTCGCTTAGGTGCCTTATACGGCCGACCCTCCCAGCAGCGTGCGGGAGGGCAACGACGACGGGGCGGGCCTGCGAGAGCGGCCGCCTGAGGTCGCGCGGGGCACGATCGAGGGCGTGCGGTTCGCGATGTTCGCGCATACCTATTCCGTGGAATACCGTAACGCCGGCGGGCGCGCGGGCTGCTTGGCGCCGGGGCGGACCGATCTGCGACGGCGGCCCCGTGCACAAGGATGACCGCAGGGGTGGATGCCGGGCAGCTGCGGGATGTCGAGTTGCGCACTTCGACCCCGGCCTGGGCAGTTTGAGCGACGCGATGCCTTGATCGTGTCGGTGGTCTGCGCAAGCCTCGGGGTATCCGCATCTGATCACAAGGAGGACGAGCGATGTCCAAGGTCGTCTGGTTCGACATCCCGGTAGCCGACATGACTCGAGCGATCGCATTCTATGAGGCGCTCACCGGCGATCAGCTCGTCCGGCTTCCGGTCGGTGAGGGGAGGGAGACCGCGATCTTCGCCGCCGAGGACGGGGGAGCAGCGGGCTGCCTGTTCGCGGCGCCGGAGGATGAGCCGTCGCACTTCGGATCGCGGGTGTACTTCGATGCCGGACCCTCGATCGACGGATGGCTGGAGCGGGTGGAGCCAGCGGGCGGCCGCATTCTCATCGGTAAGACTGAGATCAACGGCGGGCGCGGCGTCTTCGCATACATCGAAGACAGCGAGGGCAACCGAGTGGGGTTGAACGCGCCGTCCTGAGCGACGCTCTCGTCTCTGCCCGCGTGACCCGCGACGACGTACTCGCGCAGATCAGCTCAGGGCGCCGACGTCCAGCGTGAACCGGTGCGCGCGCAGACGCTCGGCCAGCGACGAACCCATCGCGACCATCGGCGTCAGCACGCCGGCGCGGTCGGGGAGGTCGTCGAACGCGAGGCTGAGGGCCGACTCGGCGAGCATGATGCCCGTGCCTCCGTAGCCGGGGTCGTACGGAGCCGCGACCCGCGTGCGAACCGGCTGACCCTCGACAGGGTAGACGTCCACGTCGATCACGAACCGGCCGCGCTCGATCGCCTCGGCGCTCGGTCCGGTGCCCGGTGCGGGCAGAACCCGGTCAAGGAGCGCCCGAGTCGGTGGGAACGCCAACCCGGCGACCAGGGCCGCAGCTCCGGTGTTGATCGCTCCCGCTCGTGCGAATCCGGCGAACCCGCGACCGGTCGCCACGACCTCGCGGTACTGCATCAGCTGGCCGTAGCCCCAGCCGGTCAGGTAGTTGCTGCGCTGCACGATCTGCTGGTTGTACGCGCCCATGACGAATGGCGCCTGCCACGCACCCCGCACTTTGCCCCAGCCGCTGCCGCCGCGGCGGGGCAGCCGGACCGACGGCCCCGGTGTGAAGGCGTAGGGGTTGCCGATGAAGCGGCGGGTCGAGGCATCCGTCTTCGCCTCTTTCATCTGCTGGCGCAGGGAGTCGATGGTTCCTCCGCTGACGCCGCCGCGCAGCGACCGCACGCGCAGCGTCGCGGCGACGATCGGCACGCTGCCGGCGGCCTCATGGGCGAGACCGAGGCCGAGGTCGGAGGGGATGGAGTCGAAGCCACACGAGTGGACGATCCTGGCGCCGCTGTTTTCGGCAGCGTCGTGATTTCGCTCGATGCTGCGCGCGACGAAGATGCTCTCGCCCGAGAGGTCGGCGTACGAGGTGCCCGCGCGAGCACACGCGGAGGCGACCCTCATGCCGTAGCGCAGGTACGGCCCGACGGTCGTCGCGACCACCGATGTCGAGGCCGCGAGCCGCGCGACGGCGTCGTCGGCAGCGGTGTCGACCTCGAGGATCGGCCAGTCGACGCCGAGTTCGCGTTTCACATCTTGCAGCCGTGCGTTGGAGCGGCCGGCGATCGCGATCCGCGCGCCGTCTGGTGCCGAGTGCGCCAAGTGCCGAGCGGTGAACCTGCCGACGAAGCCTGACGCGCCGAGGAGGACGATGTCGTAGTCGCGGTCGTTCGTGCTCATGCCATGGGAGCGTACGGGGAACGGGCCGCCCTGGAAGCCCTCTTGCTCCACGCGAGCGGGTCGTCTATGCGCTCAGGTGACGTTGACGACGAACAGCGCTCCCGTTCCCACCGCGCAGACGGCGACCGCGACCACTGACCACGCGGCGATGCGGGGGACATCGACGTAGCGTCGGGTCCGAATGCCCGGACCGAAGCCGGCGGCGTCGGCTTGACGCACGAATTCCTCGAACCGAAGCGTATGCCGCGGCGGGGGTGGCTTCGTGACCGTCGACGATTGCTGCGGGTGCGTCGACGCGCTTGCCGCAGGTCGTGCCTCGCGTCGCGTCGTGGGAGGTGTTGTCGAGAAGGGCGCGGGCCCGGGCCCGGGCGCAGCAGCCGCTGGGCGGCGGTGTGTCGTATCGGCCGGAGGCGATCCGCTCCCATCCGGTCCTGGTGGCGGTGTCGTGATCGGATCGAGGAGAAGGAGGATGTCTCGTGCCTTGCGAGTCTGGTCGAACTGGCGCGCGAGTCGCCTCTTCTGCGCCTCGTCGGCGTCGGGGTGCAGGTCAGGGTGTAGCTCTCGAGCGCGCAGACGGAACGCTTCGCGTATCGCCGCATGGGTCGTGCCGCGCTCGACATGCAGGATCGCTCGTGCTTCGTCGAGGGTCACGGCGCCTCCAGAAGGTACTTCTGATAATTGCGCACCAGACGCTTCTCGCGCTCTTCCAGGGCGACGCTCGCGATTCGTTTCATCGCGGAACGAGTCTGCCGCGCACGGAGCCCTTCAGCGATGATCAGGCACGCGAGCGCCGCGAGCGCGCACGTGATGCTCAGAACGTTCAGGGCCGCGAGTGGCGGCAGTGAAAGCCGAACGATCAGGAGGACGATCCATACGATCACCAGCCAATCGCCAACCCGGCGGAGCGCATTGACGCGGCCGAACAGCCGAGCGCTCATGCGGTTCCACGTCGGATTCGGCCTCCAGTACTTCCAGCCGGTAGGCGCGGGCCGCAGGTGGTCGAGAGGCACCCATCCTTCGGGCGGATTCCAGAACGCGTTGGCGCGGATCCAGGCGTTGGTCGGTGCCGGCCATCCCGGCGGAACGCGGAAATCCGCCGCGACGTTGGGTACCCGGATGACACGCACGCCGAGATGCTATCGGCGGCGTCGACGGTCGAGCCCAAGGGGACGGCGCCGCGTCCCCAAGTTTCATCCAAAGATTTGACCGACCAGGATCAGGCGTGCGTCAGGACTTCGCGGCAGGCTGACACTACTGAGCGTTGACGGCAGACGCAGGCTGAACCCAGCCGGATCAGCGCAGCGCGTCGGCCTTCGCCTCCAGCACCTTCCGTTGCGCGGCGTTCGCGGTGAGTCCCGCGGCGGTCAGCAGCTCCGATCGAGCCTCGTCCACACGCCCGAGCTGGGCGAGCAGCTCGCCGCGCACGCTCGGCACGAGATGCGAGCCCCGTAGTTCGCCGGATGCTTCGAGGGCATCGACCAGCGGCAGGGCATCGGCCGCGCCGTACGCCATCGACACCGCCACCGCGCGGTTGAGCTCCACGATGGGGCTCGGGGCCAGGCGTCCGAGCACCTCGTAGTGCAGCACGATGCGCTGCCAATCGGTCTCTTCGACGCTCGGCGCCACGGCGTGGCACTGCGCGATCGCGGCCTGCAGCGCGTAGGAGCCACGACCGATGCCTCGCGCTGCGGCAGCGGCATCCGCCTTCTTCAGGACGTCGACGCCCCGCAGGATCTGGCCGCGATCCCAGCGCGAGCGATCCTGGTCGGCGAGCAGCACGGGTTCGCCCGTCCGGGTCTCGCGCGCGGCGAAACGCGAACGCTGGAACTCCATGAGCGCCACGAGTGCGAGTGGCTCTGGCTCGCGGGGGAGGAGGCCTGCGACGATACGGCCGAGGCGCAGAGCCTCGTCGGCCAGGTCGGGGCGGACCCAGCGGTCGCCACCCGTGGCGGCATAGCCCTCGGTGAACACCAGGTACACGACGCCGAGCACCGCCGAGAGGCGAGCCTTCCACTCGGCAGGGTCGGGCGTCTCGAACGGCACGCGCGCTGCGGCGAGGGACTTCTTGGCCCGGGTGATGCGGGCCTGCACGGTGGGGACAGTGGTCAGCAGCATCCGGGCGATCTCTTCCGTCGACAGACCGGCGACGACCCGCAGCGTCAGCGCCACCTGAGATTCGCGCGACAGCGCCGGGTGACACGCAGTGAAGATCAGGCGCATCACATCGTCGTCGATCGGCTGCCACTCGTCGTCGGTGGCTTCGTCGAGCGTGTGCGCGATCGCCGCGTAGCGATCGTCCAGCCTCTCGCGGCGCCGCCACGCATCGATCACCCGCCGCTTGGCGACGGCGGTCAGCCACGCCCCCGGATTGGAGGGGATGCCGTCCCTCGGCCACGAGCCGAGGGCTTCGAGCAGCGCCTCTTGGGCGACATCCTCGGCGAGGCCGAGGTCGCCGGTCATCTTGGCGACGGATGCCACGATCCGAAGTCCTTCGATGCGCCAGACGGCCTCGACCGTGCGCCGGGTGTCGTTCATGATTGCTACGCGTTCCGGTCGGAGCTCACTCGGTGCCGAGCTCGGCCCGCCAGCCCTTCTCCTTCTCGACGTACTCGTTGTCTTCGAAGCCGGCGAAGTCGGTCTCGTCGGTCACGCGGCGCACCTCGAGCTTGCTGCCGGCGGTGAGCGGCGCGCGCTTCGCCCACTCGAGGGCCTCTTCGGGGGTCGCGGTCTGGATGATCCAGAACCCGTTGAACAGCTCGTGCACCTCGCCGTAGGGGCCGTCGCTGACGATCGGCGTCTCACCGGCGAAGTCGACGACGTAGCCGGCCTCCTGAGCGAGTCCCTCGCCGGCGACGAGCACGCCGGCCTTGATCATCGACTCGTTGTAGGCGCCCATCGCGTTGATGATGGCCTCGAAATCCATGTTCTCGTAGTCCTCAACGGCCTGCTCCGTCGCCCGCATGATCAGCATGTGCTTCATTGTTCGCTCCTTGTTCCGGTTCCCTCTGAAGGAACCGTTCGCTCCTTCTCACTATCGCGTCGAACGAGCGAGAACGAAATCGACATGCTCCGAGAATCTTTTTCGGGCGGTCTCACGATTCCGGTGCGAAGCGGTCCACGAGTCGCACGAGCGTCGGAAGGCCGCGGGAAGAGGCCCGCCCGCCGGTGAGCTGTTCGATGACCGGGGTGGCATTGCCCTCGCCCTCCCGCTGATTGCGCGTGAGGGTCCATCCGGGGCCCGAGCCGACGATCTCGCAGCGCCGGTACGCCGCGGCCTCGACAACGCCCGCATCCCCGATGTCGATCGTGCCGCCGCCGTGGACCGTGAACTCGAACCGGCGCGGATCGCTGGTCGCCCCGTGAGCGTCGACGACGCCCACGAGCTCCTCGAGCGGCAGCCAGAACCCGTCACGGTCCAATCCCGTCCGGGCGGCGATCGATGCCACCACGGTCTCGATCACGTCGTCGGGGTCGTCGGCCTCGAACACGACGGTGCCGTTGCTCTGGAACGGCACCGCGTCGGGGCATCCGGCGTCCGCGAACCCCGCCAGGATGTCGGCGGTCGACGGGTGACCCCGCTGACCCTGGTTGACGTTCCGGAGAAACGCGACACAGCGCATGCCTCGACGCTAGAGGACCGCCGCGATCGCGGCACCCCCTCGCGTCAGACTCAGTGCACGGGCGGGATCGTGAATCCGGCTATGCGGTCGCCGTCGAGTTCGAAGATCCCGTCGGACTCGCCGTTGAACACGTCGCTGCGCCAGTCGAAGTGGATGCGCACGGTGCTGCCGTCGACGGATGCCGAGAGTACGGTCATACGCGCGCCTGCGCCGATCGCATCCGAACCCGCCCAGCTCCGTACGCCGTCGTGGCCACGCAGCACGCGACCCCAGTCGTCGACGAAGCCGTCCTCGGTGAACGCCGCGACGAAGGCGTCGGTGTCGGCGGAGTTGATGGCATCCACGAACTGCTGGACGGGAGCCGGAAGAGAGAGCGTCGTCATGGTCTTTCCTTTCGTCTGCGCCTCATTGTGCCCTCACGCCGCGGCGTGAGGGTCGTGGGCATTGAGCGTCGCGACCACGTTCGCGTAGTCGCCGCGAGCCTCGCCGTAGCGCAGGAACTTGACGCGTTCCACCTGCACCTCGGTCGCGTCGGGCTCGTCGCGCAGGATCTGCATGACCTCGTCGGCGAACTCGTCGAGTGGCATCGCGAACGCGCTCTCGCGCTGACCGGCCATGAGATCGGTGGCCACCGACGGCGGCTCGAGCTCGACCACTCGCACCGACGTGCCGGCCAGTTGCAGCCGCATCGACTCGCTGAGCATGTGGATGGCGGCCTTCGTGGCGTTATACGTCGGCGTGACACGCAGCGGCGCGAAAGCGAGCCCCGACGAGACCGTCATGATCGTGGCATCCGGCTGTGCACGAAGGTGCTCGATGAATGCGCCGATCAGCCGGATCGGACCGAGCAGGTTCGTCGTCACCGTCGCCTCGGCGGTCTCGACGAAGCCGGCGGGAGTGGTCCAGTCCTCGAGGCGCATGATGCCCGCCATCGTCACGAGCACGTTGAGCTGGGGATGGCGGGCGATCACCTCGGCAGAGGCCGCCGCCATGGACGCGGCATCCGTCGTGTCGATCTGGATCGTGTCGATGCCGGGATGCTGCTGCGCGATCTCGGCGAGCAGTTCACGGCGACGGCCGCCGACGATGACGGTGTTGCCGGCATCGTGCAGGCGCTCGGCCAGCGCAAGGCCGATGCCGCTGGTGGCTCCCGGAATGAAGATGGTGTTTCCGTTGATTCGCATGCTTCGAGTGTTCGACGCCCGCGCGCCTCGTGGCAGAGAGCGCTTATCGGGGGAGCGGGAGTCCCTGGATGCCGCAGCCCGGCGCGGTCATGATGGACCCATGGATCGCGAAGCCCTCGCCGAGTTCTTGCGCACGCGCCGCGAACAGCTGCAGCCCGCCGATGTCGGACTCGCCGCAGGGCCGCGACGACGCGCGCCCGGCCTGCGCCGCGAGGAGGTGGCGCAACTGGCGCTCATGTCGACCGACTACTACACGCGACTCGAGCAGCAGCGCGGTCCTCAGCCGAGCACGCAAATGCTGGCGTCACTGGCCCGTGCGCTGCGGCTCACCGCCGACGAGCGTGACTACCTCTATCGCATGGCCGGCCACGCGGTGCCCGACCGCCTGAGCTCGACCGGCCACGTGGCACCGGCTCTGCAGCGCGTGTTCGATCGGCTCTCGGACACTCCGGCGCTCGTGATCTCGAACCTCGGCGAGACCCTCGTGCAGAACGCGCTCGCCGCGGCTCTGCTCGGCGACAACGCCGGTGCGTCCGGGTGGGACCGGTACGAGCCGTACCGCTGGTTCGTGCGGCCGGACGTCGAGCGCAGGCGCTACCCCGAGCAGGACCACGCGCGCCACAGCCGCGCGCAGGTCGCCGGCCTGCGAGCCGCCATCGGAGCGATGGGGTCGCAGTCGCGCGCGGGCGAACTCGTCGCCGAACTGATCCAACGCAGTGCCGAGTTCCGCGAGCTGTGGGACCGGCAGGAGGTCGCCCAGCGCTTCGCCGACCACAAGGTCCTGATCCACCCGGAGGTAGGCGCGATCGAGGTCGACTGTCAGGTGCTCTTCACCGAGGACCGCGCACAGGCGCTGCTCGTCCTCACGCCGGAGCCGCGCAGCGAAGACGAGGACAAGATCCGGCTCCTCAGCGTGCTCGGCGTGCAGCAGTTCACGGCAAGCGAGCGCTGAAACCCTGACAGCGGTGGGGCCCCTAGCAGTTCGCGCGGGTGCGAGTCAATGGTCCGACCGTTCCTGCGTCCCCTCCGTACGCTTGCAGAGCAACACACGCGGGACGGTCGAGCATCGGCGTTCGGGTCGCTGGCAGCCTCCTGTCACCGCGCGATGGTCCCGGTGGGCGGGCTTCCCACCGGGACCATCAACTCGATCGCCGCGGCCGTTGAGCCGGTCGGCCGGGCATCCGTCAACCCCTTGCGGGGCGGCGCTCAATCGGCCGACCCTGGATTATGGCCATCGACATCACCGAACTACTGCGCCTCGAGCAGGCAGGCTGGACGTCGTTGTGCGACGGCACCGGCGACGCCTTCTACGGCAGGATCATGACCGAGAACGGCGTGATGGTGCTCGCCGACGGCTCGGTCCGCGACCGCGAGGGCGTCGTGGCCTCGCTGCGCGACGCTCCCACGTGGAACAGCTTCGAGATGACGGACGAGCGCCTGGTCGAGATGGCGCCGGATGCCGCAGCCCTCGTCTACACGGGGCGCGCGTTCCGTGCGGCCGGCGGCCCCGCGTTCGTCGGCGCGATGACGAGCGTGTACGTGCGCCGGGGCGACCAGTGGCGGCTCGCGCTGTACCAGCAGACGCCCGTGCCCGAGGCGGAATGACGGGTGACGGCTGCGGTCACTCTGTCTTGCGCGGAGTCATGAACCACTCCACGAACTTCTTCGCGCGCCCGTCCGGGGCGAACCACACCTCCCACATGTTCGAGTAGTGCTCGTGCCCTGGGTAGTCGACGGTGCCCTTGATGACGGCGAGCTCTTCGTTCTCGATGAGCACATCGAGGTCGTGCACCGGGTCGGTCGGCTCGGGGTCGCGCCACATCTCGACGATCGCGTCGATGCCGATCACGGGGGAGTCGTCGTCAGGCCGGAACCAGCACTCCGCGTCGTCGGTGAAGATCGCACGGACATCGGTCTCGTCCTTCGAGGTCCAGGCGGTGAGGTAGCCGTTCAGCCAGTCGCTTGCCTTGGTCATTCCTCGGTTCTACTCCGGGGGTCGGACGCCCACCAGACCATCCTCTAGAATCGTGGGCATGGGAACTCTGTGCAGCGCGCCGACGGTGGCGTGCGACTGGTACATCCGCGACCGCCGCGCCTGACGGCGACCTCGCGGCCATCCGCGTAGCGCGCCGTCGTCCCGGGAGTCCTCGCACCCCGGTCGCGCGCCCCTCCGACATGGTCGGGATCCACGGTCCTTCTGACGATCGTCCTCCTCGAACCACAGCCGCACGCAGCGTGCGTCGGGGTGCTCCATCCTTCCTCTCTGGAGCGCCCTCATGCGTCACCGTTCCCTTCACGGCGGCCGACACGAACTCGGCCAGAACTTCCTCACCCACCGCCCGACGATCCACGGGATCGTCGACCTCGTCGCCGCGACCCGTGGGCCGATCCTCGAGATCGGCGCGGGCGACGGCGCGCTGACGATTCCGCTGGCCCGCCTCGGGCGCGAGCTCGAGGCGATCGACATCGACGAGCGCCGCGTACAGCGGCTTCGGCAGCGGCTCCCGCACGCTCGCGTGCAGCACGGCGATGCGCTGCGGCATCCGCTCGACCGCCCTGTTGTCGTCGGAAACGTGCCCTACCACCTCACCACGCCGATCATGCGGCGCCTGCTGTCGCACGGAGCCTGGTGTCACGCCGTCCTGCTGACGCAGTGGGAGGTGGCGCGCAAGCGCGCCGGCGTCGGCGGCGGCACGATGATGACCGCGCAGGCCGCGCCGTGGTTCGAGTTCGTCCTCCACGGACGCGTGCCCGCGCGGCACTTCAGCCCGATGCCGAGCGTGGACGGCGGCATCCTGAGCATCACGCGGCGGGGCTCGCCCCTGGTCGATCCGCACCAGCGGCGAGCCTATGACCGGTTCGTCCACGACATGTTCACCGGCCGGGGAAGCGGGCTCGCGTCGATCCTGCAGCAGCGAAACGGCATCAGCCGGGCACGGGCGCGGGCGGCGCTGCGTGAGATCGGAGTCCCCAACCACGCGTTGTCCCGTGATCTGCGGCCCGAGCAGTGGGCCGCGCTGTGGGCGACGGTCGGGGCGGGCGCGGGAACGAGGAAGGGCAGGTGAGATCGTCTGCGCTGCGAAGTACGCTTGCCGCGTGCACCGCATCTTCGGCATCAGCTTCGCCTCGGTCTACCCGCTCTACATCGAGAAGGTGGAACGGAAGGGACGCTCGAAGGAAGAGCTCGACCAGGTGATCGAGTGGCTGACGGGCTTCGACGAAGGCGAACTGCAGCGCCATATCGTCGAGCGGACCACGTTCGAGGACTTCTTCGCCGACGCGCACCTCAATCCGAACGCCTCGCTCATCACGGGCGTGGTGTGCGGGGTTCGCGTACAAGAGATCGAGGATCCGCTCATGCAGAAGATCCGCTACCTCGACAAGCTGGTCGACGAGCTCGCCAAGGGCAAGGCGATGGAGAAGGTGCTGCGCGCCGCCTGAACCCGTGCTGATACCGTCGTGAACGCGCCCGAGAGAGAGCCGGCGCGGAGCGAGGCGGAACATGGCGGAGCGCATCAGCTGGGTGCTGGTCGACGGCGAGAACATCGACGCGACCCTCGGCGGACAGATCCTCGGCCGGCGACCGCAGCCCGAGGAACGGCCCCGCTGGGACCGGCTGCTCAGCTTCGTCATCGACCGGTGGAACCAGCCGGCGCGTGGTCTGTTCTTCCTCAATGCCAGCTCGCACCTGCCGATGCCGTTCGTGCAGGCACTGCTCGCGCTCGGCTACCAGCCGGTGCCGCTGTCCGGCCCCGCCGACGAGAAGATCGTCGACATCGCCATCCAGCGCACCCTCCGCGAACTGGCAGCACGTGAGGGCGATGTCGTTCTCGTCAGCCACGATCGCGACTTCGTCGAGGACGTCGCGCGCCTCGCCGACGGCGAGCGGCGCGTCGGACTGATCGCGTTCCACGAGTTCCGCAGCAGCGAGTTCGCGGGACTGCCGGGTGTCGAGTTCTTCGACATCGAGTACGACGCCGAAGCGTTCGACGCGCCCCTGCCCCGCGTGCGTGTCATCCCGATCGACGAGTTCGATCCCGCCGACTTCCTGAGATGACGGATGCCCCGGCCATTGGTCGCCGCGCCGCCCGGGTGTCTGCGACCGGGGCTAGCCTGAACGGGTGCCCGCCGATGCTCGTTCGCAGACCGCCCGGGATCAACGGAGTGCCCGGGACCAGCTGGCGGCCGTGGTCGAGGCCGCGTCGGCGCCCGGCACCCACGGCTTCGAGGCGTTCGCTGGATTGCCCACGCCCACCGACGCCAGGCCGGCGGCGGTTCTCATCCTCTTCGGCGTGCTCGACTCGCTGCCGAGCGACCACGACGCGCAGGCCCGCGCGGTCTCACGTGACCTCGATGTGCTGCTGCTCGCTCGCGCGGCGACCCTGCGGTCCCACGCCGGTCAGGTCGCCTTCCCGGGCGGGCGGCTCGACCCCGGTGATGACGGGCCGGTCGCGGCCGCGCTGCGCGAAGCGTGGGAAGAGACCGGGCTCGACCCGTCCGGCGTGGATGTGCTCGGCACCCTCGAGAACATCCCCCTCGAGTACTCGCTGCACCTGGTCACTCCGGTGCTGGCCTGGTGGCGGCATCCGTCCCCCGTCCGCGTCGTCGACGAGGCCGAGTCCGCCGATGTGTTCCGCGCTCCTGTCGCCGACCTGCTGAACCCTGCGAATCGCGGTGCGACCGTGATCCGCAGGGACGGACAGGAATGGCGAGGTCCGGGATTCCTCGTGCCGCGCTTCGATGCGCAGGGCCACAGGGTGGGCGAGCACCTGGTGTGGGGATTCACCGGGATGGTGCTCGACGGCCTGTTCGACCGCCTCGGCTGGACCGAGCCGTGGGACGACACCCGCGAGCTGCCCCTCGCGCTGCCCGACTGACCCGCGAGCCACGGCAGGATGGGTCCATGCCTTCTGTCGACGAGATCGTCCCCGCCAACCGCCGCCATCTGCTCGACCTCGCTGTGTACGGGCACCTCGGCACCGTCCGCCCGAACGACACCGTCCAGGTGAACCCGATGTGGTTCGAGTTCGACGGTGAGCACGTCCGCTTCACGCACACGAACTATCGCCAGAAGTACCGCAACCTGCAGCACAACCCGTCCATGTCACTGTCGATCCTCGATCCCGACAACCCGTTCCACTACCTCGAGGTCGCTGGAAACCTGGTCGAGGTGATCCCCGATCCCGAGGGCGCCTTCTACGTCCGGCTGCAGAACCTCTACGGCAATCCGAGCACGACGCCGCCGCGCGACAAGGCCGACCGCGTCATCCTCGTGATGTCGATCGAGCGCGCGACCACGCAATAAGTCCAGAGAACGAACGAGCGGATGCCGCAACGCGGCATCCGCTCGATTCAGGGCGTCTGGGGTCAGTACCAGCCGACGGACTGGGAGTGCGACCAGGCACCGCACGGCGTGCCGTAGCGGCCCGAGATGTAGCCCAGGCCCCACGAGATCTGAGTGGCGGCGTTGGTCTGCCAGTCGGCACCGGCCGTGGCCATCTTGCTGCCGGGGAGCGCCTGCGGGATGCCGTACGCGCCGCTCGAGCGGTTGTGCGCGAGCGTGTTCCAGCCCGATTCCTTCTGCCACAGCGACACGAGGCACGCGAACTGGTCGTCGCCCCAGCCGTAGCCGGCGATCATCGTGCGTGCGATGGCCTGGGCGTCGGCGGCGCTCGTGCCGGCAGCGGCGTAGACGGGCGAAGGTGCGGACGAACCCGACGAACCCGACGACGTGGACTGCTTCGCTGCGGCTGCCTCGGCGGCAGCGGCAGCCGCAGCAGCTGCTTCGGCCTCGAGACGGGCCTTCTCGGCGGCCTCCTGCTCGGCCTTCAGCGCGATGGCGGCGTCGAGGCTGCCGCGAAGAGCCGCGACGTGCTCGTCGACCGACGCGATGAGCGTCGTCACATCCTCGGTCAGGTCGGGCACCAGGGGTGCAGGCAGAAGATCGCCCGCTTCGAGGCGCTCGGCGGCTGCTTCGAGCGCCGCGGTGTCGACCGAGGTGTCGGGCCGGCCGATGTCGAGGCCCGACGCGGCGATGTCGGCGGCGACGGTGGCGGCGGCCGTGACCGAGGCGTCTGCGGCGACCAGCGCGTCGCGTGCGGCGGTCGAGATGTCGTCGGCGCCGATGCCTGCGGCCGCTCCATCCGATGCGATGGGCGTGCTGAATGACGCGAGTGCGAAGTCGCCGAAGGATCCGGATGCCTCGGCCTGCGCGGTCGGTGCCGTCGCGGTCACGCCGGCAGTCACGAGAACGGCGAAAGCCAGACCCGTCGCGAGGATCGCGGGGCGTCGGCGGGAGCGGCGGGCGGCCTGTCGGCGCAGGCGGCGGATGGGGGCGGAGGACGTGATCGAGCGCATGAAAACCTGAGTTCCGTATAGATCCACGCCGTCGGGTACGGCGCCGTGCAACCGCTCCGGCGGGCACAAGTCAGCGAGTCTGCCGGGGTTGTCTGGACGGTTCCGGTGTGTTTCCTGAACGTCCGGTGAGAGCGCGGCCGCGGAAAAAGGGCCGATCAGCGGCTCAGGGCCGCCCGATCGGTCGTCAAATTCAGCGGTAGCGGTAGTGCTCGGCGCTCGTGTTGACCCAGCTTGCAAAGCGTCGGGCCGGAGCATCCTGCCTCTGAGGTACGGTCGTCACCCACACCTGTTCCGTGCCTGTGATGACGAGGTACAGCAGGGGCCGCTGGATGATGCGGTTCAGGGTTCGCGGAGTGATCGCGCCGGCCCGGCCGACCAGGCGACGATCCACGGCGCTGCGGGTGAACGCGGGCCGCCGCAGCAGCGCATCGCCCGTCTCGACGGATGCCTGCGCTCCGGCCACGGGCTGGCTCGACTCGCCGAAATGGATCCAGCGGCCGTCGATGATCACGTCGGCGAACTCCTGCTCTTCGCCGCTGTACCGCACCGCGGTCGTCCATTGCCGGCCGTCCCACCAGCGGAGCCGTCCGCGCTGGTCGTCGTACCAGCCGGCAGCGGCCGCGCCCGCGGCGGGAGCGGCATCACGGTGCAGCTCGATGTCGTGCTCGCGCAGGTCGATGTACTCCTCGGTCCAGCGCGTGCCGTCCCACCACCGCTGCTTGCCGGTGCCGTCGTCGTACCACCCAGGATCGGCGTGCGTGGTCATGGTCAGAGCGTAGTTCGATCCGCTCCGAACAGGTCAGCGCAGTTCGGCGAGCGTCTCGCGCACGTACCGGATATCGGAGAACGTCGCGGTCGCGGAATCGCCGAGCGGCGCCTGCGCCAGGAATCCGGCCTGTACCGGCTTGTCGGTGAGGAGTCGGAACAGCCGCACGAACCGCCAGACGCGGCCATCCGGTGACGAATGGAACGCGAACGCCGGACCGATCTTCGACACCCTCAGCCAGACCTCCTCCGTGTCGACGTCGATGGCGTTCGCATCGTCGGAGTACTGGTTGGTGACGACGCTCACCACCATCGCGGCGCCATGCGGTGACCATTCGAAGCACAGTTTCGCCCAATGGTCCTCGTCCGCCCAGAGCGAGAGCACTCCGGCATCGAATGTCGTGCGCGGGTGTCCGACGCGGACGCGTGCCGAGAGCTGGAAGTCGTCGTGCACGGTGAATGCCAGGCTCGTGGCCCTGTGCTGGGGTTCGGTGCCCGACGCGTCGTTCGTCCAGTCCACACCGGCCGCGGCCGTCAGCTGAAAGCCGCCGTCCGCAACTGCCGTGAACCCTCCGATTCCGTTCGTCCATTCGAGAGCGGGCAGACCGGGGAGGTGCGTCGTCATGGTGCCCGATCGTATCCGGCCGTCGGGCAGCCTCTGGCGACGAGCTCGTTCAGCCGAGCGCCCGCATCTTCTGCAGCAGAGGCTCTGCGACCTCGGCGAGGAAGCGGTCCTGCTGCTCGTCGCCGATCTGGACGATCGCGACGTCGGTGAATCCGGCGTCGATGTACGGCTGCACGCTCGCCGCGAGTTCGTCCAGGTCGGGGCCGCAGACGATCGAGCCTGCGACGTCTTCGGGCCGTACGAACTGGCTCGCGGCTTCGAATCCTGCCGGCGTCGGCAGCTCGGCGTTCACCGGCCACCCGCCTCCGAACCAGCGGAACTGGTCATGCGCGCGCTGGATCGCGGCATCCCGATCCGGATCCCACGAGATCGGCACCTGGCCGATCTTGCGCGAGGAAGCGCCCTCCGCGGCGGCCCCACGCGCCTCGTCCCATTTCTGCACCAGGTCGGGCTTGGGCTCGACGGCGATCAGATGGTCGCCCAGGGGCGCGAAAGACTCGATCGATTCATCACCCGAGACCGCCACGCCGATCTCGACCGGTGCGTCAGGGGCGTCCCACACGCGCGCAGAGTCGACGCGGAAGTACTGGCCGTCGTAGGTGACGAGGTCGCCCGAGTGAAGTTCGCGGATGATCTCGATCGCCTCGACGAGCATCGACTGACGAGTGTCGACGCTCGGCCAGCCCTCGCCGACGACGTGCTCATTGAGATTCTCGCCGGATCCCAGCCCGAGGAGGAAGCGACCTTCGCTGAGCAGCTGGAGTGTCGCCGCCTTCTGAGCCACGACGGCGGGGTGATATCGCATCGTCGGGCAGGTGACGTAGGTCATGAGCTCGACACGGGACGTCGCTTGTGCGACCGCACCGAGCACCGTCCAGGCGTAGGGGGAGTGCCCTTGGCTCACGAGCCACGGCGAGTAATGGTCGCTCGACACTTCGAAGTCGAAGCCTGCCTCTTCTGCAGACCGGGCGTAACGGACGAGTTCGCGAGGCCCGCTCTGCTCGCCCATCAGGGTGTAGCCGAATCGCGTCATGGGCGCGACGATACGCGCGGGCCGCCGGGACGACCCGGGGATTGCGGGCCCCGGGGCGCCGTGCTAATCCCGGCTCCGAACGCGATGGCGTGAACACGGGCGCCGCTGCTCCGGATAGCATCGTCCGGTGTCGACGAGGCAGAAACCGGAGCCGTTTCACCCCGACCTGCGCCTCGCGCGCTGGCTGCCGCTGGTGAGCGCGGGGCCGCGCACACTGTGGATGTTCCGGCTGTCGCCGCCCGGCATCCGTCCCGTCTCGGATACGAACGTCGACACGGTGCCCTTCGCCGGGCCCGCGGGCGACATGCCCTACCGCGTATTCCGCCCCCTCGATGCCGCGACCCCACGTCCCGCTCTGCTGTGGATCCACGGAGGCGGCCTGATCCTGGGCACGCCGCAGCAGGACGACGCCTCGAATCTCGCCCTCTCGCGCGAGCTCGGCATCCCGGTGTTCTCGGCGGCCTACCGGCTCGCCCCGGACCACCCTGCCCCGGCCGCGCTCGACGACCTCGTCGCCGGGTTCCGGGCGCTCGTCGAGCGCGCCGATGAGTTCGGCATCGACCCGTCCCGCATCGCGATCGGGGGAGCGAGCGCGGGCGGCGGGCTGGCGGCCGCGCTCGCCCAGCGGCTCCACGACGAAGGCGGCACCCAGCCGGTGTTCCAGCTGCTGGTCTACCCCATGCTCGACGACCGCACCGTCCTCCGTGACGACATCGACCGTCGGCACCTGCGCATGTGGTCTCCCGAGAGCAACCGCTACGGGTGGTCGGCATATCTGGGGACGGATGCCGGAGCCCCCGGCATCCCCTCATCCCTTGTTCCGGCACGTCGGGAAGACCTCAGCGGCCTGCCGCCGGCGTGGATCGGCGTGGGCACGCTCGACCTCTTCCACGACGAAGACCTCGAGTACGCACGCCGTCTGGAGGAGGCGGGCGTGCCGTGCGAGCTGCGGGTCGTGCCCGGCGCGTTCCACGGGTTCGACGCGGTGTTCCGCAACGCGGGCGTGACTCGCGCCTTCCATTCGGAATGGGCCCGCGTGCTGCGCGAGGCGTTCGCGCGCGCGGGCACTGCCTAGGGTGGAGTGAGCGCCCGGGAGGAGCACCCAGCGATGGCAGCGGCACAATCCGGGTCCGACGGGTCCTTCACCCGCTACTGGGTCGCAGCCACCATCAGCTCGTTCGGCACCGCCGTCACGGCGGTCGCGATGCCCGTGCTCGTGGTCCAGGTGCTGGGTGCGTCGCCGGTCGAGGTCGGGATCGTGAACGCGGCGCAGTTCGTTCCGTACGCGGTGCTCGGCCTTCTCGCCGGCGTCTATGTCGACCGGTGGCGCCGCCGCCGCGTACTGGTGTGGGCGAGCGTCGGCCGCGGCCTCGCTCTGGGGCTCATCCCGGTGCTGTGGCTCACCGGCGTCCTGGAGATCTGGTCGCTCGTGGTGCTGCTGCTGATCTTCGGGTCACTCGCGGTATTCGGGCTCGCGGCATCCCAATCGCTGCTTCCGCAGATCGTGCCGCGGGCGCGCCTGCTCTCTGCGAACTCGCGACTGGATCAGACGGATGCCGCGGCCCAGACCGCCGGCCCTGCCCTCGGTGGTGGGCTCGTCGGGCTGCTCGGTGCTCCGGTCACGATCGCGATCGACGCGGTGAGCTATCTCGTCGAGGCCGCCCTCATCGCGCGGCTGCGGCTGACCGAGCCCGCGCGTGCGTCAGCGGCGGACGGACCGCCGCAGCCGCGCAGCGTGCGGCGCGAGATCGGGCAGGGGCTGCGCTGGACCTACCGACACGTCTCTCTCGCGCCGCTCGCGATCTCGACTCACTTGTGGTTCTTCGCCAACGCGGGCGCGCTGACCGTCCTCGCGCTCTTCGCGCTGCGCGACCTCGCACTGTCGCCCGCTGCCTACGGACTGCTGTTCGCGGTCGCCGGAATCACGACGCTCGTCGGCGCAGCGGTGGCGCCCTGGGCCGGCCGCTCGATCGGCGCCGGTCGCTCGATCGTGATCGCGCGCGTGGTGTATCCGGTGGCCTGGCTGCTGATCGCCGCGACCGCTCTCGCGGGGGTCGGGGGAGCTGGAGCCCTCGTAGCGCTCTTCGTCGCATTGGCCCTGCAGGGCTTCGTCGCGGGCCTGGAGAATCCGAACGAGATGGCGTATCGCCAGGCGGTGACTCCCGACGCGCTCCTCGGACGGACGAATGCGACCATGCGCTCGGCGAACCGCACGATGGCCGCCCTCGGCGCGCTGGTCGCCGGAGTCGTCGTGGCGGCCACCGGGATCGCACCTGCCCTTGTCGGAGTGGTGGTCGTCTTCATCGCCGCCGGTGTCGTCGCCGTGGCATCCCCGCTGCGGCACGCCCGCCACGATGATGGAGACGCCGCGGCGTGACGACATCGCAAACGTCTGCGGGGCCGAGACCGCGAGCCGAGAGCTGATCCGTATCACGCGCGGCCCAGATCTCCTCGCTGCGCGCGATCCGTGGGTCCCAGCGCGTCCGCGAGCTCGGACCGCGAGCTGATCCCGAGCTTCGTGTACACCTTCCGCAGGTGATACTCGACGGTTTTGGGGCTCAGGAACAGCGCCGCGGCGGCTTCGCGCGTCGTCCTGCCCTCGGCGAGCAGCAGGCTCACCTGCAGTTCTTGCGGGGTGAGGGCGTCGAGCACGCTTGCGCCCGCCGCCCGGACATGCTCACCCGTCGCCCGCAACTCGGCCGCCGCTTCGTCGCGCCACACGACCGCGCCGAGTTCGTCGAAACTGTCGAGCGCCTCGCGCAACTGTGCGCGCGCGTCAACGCGCCGCCCGGCGCGACGCAGCCGCGACCCGAAGGCGAGGTGCGTGCGCGCCGTTTCGAACCTGTCGAGCGTCGCCTCGTGCGATTCGAGCGCCGAACGGAAGACCGCGTCGAAATCGCTCTCAGCGACCAGCCCGCGCGCGCGGTCTGCGCGGGCGAGTGCCCACGGCTGTCCTTTGCGCGCGGCGCGCTCGTGATAGTCCGCGGCCGCGGCGGCGGCATCGGGTCTTCGATTCATGCGAAGCAGCGCGTCGACCAGTTCAGGGGCCGGCGAGAGGTCGACGTCATCGAGGCCGAGTCGAGCCAGAAGCGCCACGAGGCCCGACAGGTGGTCGACCGCTGCCCGGGTATTTCCGAGCGATAGTTCGAGATCGCCCACGGCGTGAGCGACCCAGACCTCGCCGACGTGGATGTCGCGCGCGACGCAGAGCGCGCGTGCCTCGGCTGCGTGAGCGCGGCACTCCGCGGCGCGTCCGGCGCGCGAATCGAGCCAGGCGGCCCCAGCCAGCGACATCGCGAGTTCGGTCTGCTGACCCGTTTCGATCGCCAGCCGGATCGCCTCGGCGTAGTTCGCCTCGGCGCGAGCCCAAGACGCCCCGGTCGTCGACTGGTCGCGGGCCACGTGGAAGAGAACGGCCGGCAATGCGCCGACGCCGGCAGCGCCGCGCACCTCCTCGACGAGCCCGCGCAGGTGCGCGCCCCCTGTCGAGTCGCGCAGGAACAGCGGCGCCAGAAGCAGCCAGGACAGGCGACTCGGATCGTGTCGCAGTCCGGGGTCGGCTTCGAGAAGAGGAACGGCGGCTCGGATCTCGGCTGCGCCACCGAAGCCGGCGAGCGTGCGGGCCATGCCGGTCGCCATCAGCCCCAGAGCCTGGGCGCGGGAACCGACGATCCGCGGCTGAAGCGCATCGATCCGATCAGCGAGGCTCGCTGCGGTCCCCGCGTCCCCGAGGTAGTAGGTCGCGTGCACAGCGTCGGCGAGCGCGAGTGCCTCGGCATCCGTGGACGGTGCGTGGTCGGCAGCGGCGACGAGCAGCTCGAGCGCCTCGCGCAGCGAGCCGCTGCGTGCCGCGATCGACGCCCGCAGCTCGATCTCGCGGACGTCGCCGTCGTTCAGCGGAGACGATCCGACGGCGCCTCGCTGGTCGAGCAGGGCCAGCGCCCGCGCTCCGTCTCCGGCGGTCCAGGCTGCGTCCGCGGCGCGCAGCAGGCGGACGCGTCGCACCTGCGCGTCTGACGTCAGACTCGCCGACCGCTCGAACGCGCCTGCCGCGACAGAGTACGCGGCACGGGCGACGGCGTGATCGCCTGCCTGGGCGAGGAGGGCGGCGACGCCTTCGTCGGCATGCCAGACGGCCTCCGACAGATGCCACGCACGTCGGTCGACATCCGTTGCGGGTGTCGCGTCGGCCGCCGCACGATGCGCGGCCCGCCGTTCCTGGGCGGACGCGCTCGAATACACGGCGGATCGCACGAGCGGATGCCGGAACTCGACCCGCTCCCGGCTCAAGGTGACCAAACCCTCGTCCTCCGCTTCGCCGAGATGGCTCACATCGATTCCGAGGATCTGGCACGCGTCGGTGACGAGGCGGATGCCTCCGCCGCACACGGCCGCCACCAGCAGCGCTGCGCGGCACGGCGTACCCACTCGCTCGAGCCGACGGCCGAACGCGGTGACGAGTGCCGGTGGAACCCGCAGCGGAAGTCCGCTCTCGAGGCTCTCGACGAGGTCACGGTCGCTGCTGCCCAGCTCGAGGAGGGCGAGCGGGTTGCCCGCCGTTGCGCGGTGGAGAAGACGGACGTGTGCGTCGGACTCTTGACGCCCGGTTGCGCGCCCGATCAACACCCGGGCGGCTTCGAGGTCGAGACCGGTGACCCGCAACGTCCGTACACCCGCAACCAGCTCATCGCCGTCGGGACTGCGCACGCCGACGAGCACCACGACCGGATCGGCGGCCAATCGGCGGGCGGCGAACAAGAGCGCGTCGCTGGACGGCGTGTCGGCCAGATGCAGGTCGTCGACGACGACCGCGACTGGGCCGTCCTCCGCGTAGCGGCAGATCAGGCTCAGCACCGCCGCTCCGATGGTGAACCGGTCGCGTCCTGTCGGGAGGGCGCCGGCGGCGCGGCCCGGGAGCGCTAGTGCGGCCGCCAGCGCATCGGCCTGAACGGACGGGATGGCATCGAGCACACCGAGTGCGGGGCGGAGCAGTTGCAACAGCATCGCGAACGGGATCTCGCGCTCGGACTCGATTCCCGTCGCCCGCAACACGCGCGTCGCGGGGGCATGGTCCACGGCCGCATCCAGCAAGGCGGTCTTGCCGACACCGGCCTCGCCGGTGACCGCGAGCACCCCGCTGGTGCCCAGACGAGCGCCCGCCAAGACCTGATCGATCGCCTGCTGTTCGGCTCGCCGACCCACCAGCATGCCCTGATTCTAGGCACGTGGCCGGAAACGACCAGGGGGGTCTCCGGATGCGGCGTGCAGCGAGGACTTCCTACGGTCGAGTCATCCGGACATTCCACGAAGGAGACGATGATGTCCACCACCGAAACCGCCGCCGGCACATCGGCGGACGCTCCCGCGATCGACACCGACAAGCTCATGGCTTTCGTATTCCGGGCCGTCGACGAAGTAGGGGCCACTCTCAACGCGGCGCTCGTCGTCATGGGCGACAAGCTGGGCTACTACCGCGACCTCGCGGCGCATGGCCCGACGACGCCGGCCCAGCTCGCGGAGCGCACGCAGACTGCCGAACCGTACGCCCGCGAGTGGCTGAACGCACAGGCCGCGGGCTCCTACGTCGCGTACGACCCCACCACGAAGCGGTACACGCTGCCGCCCGAGCACGCCCTCGCGATGACGGATGCCGACAGCCCGGCGTTCCTGCCGGGCTTCTTCCAGATCGCGCTCGGCACCGTGCACGGCACGCAGCACATCGTCGACGCCGCGCGCAGCGGCGCAGGCTACGGCTGGCATCAGCACGACACCGACGTACACGTCGGCTGCGAGCGGTTCTTCCGCCCCAGCTACCACGCGAACCTCGTCGACGCCTGGATCCCCGCGTTGGAGGGCGTGCAGCACAAGCTCGAGGCAGGTGCGCTCGTCGCAGACGTCGGCTGCGGGCACGGGGCATCCACGATCCTCCTCGCGAAGGCATTCCCGAACTCGACGTTCGTCGGCTCGGACTACCACGCCGAGTCGATCGAGACTGCTCGGGCGCGCGCCACCGAGGCCGGCGTCGGCAACGTGCGCTTCGAGGTCGCGTCCGCTCAGGAGTTCGGGGCGGCGCCGGGCGGACGGCGGTACGACTTGGTCGCGATGTTCGATTGCCTTCACGACATGGGCGACCCCGTGGGGGCTGCGCGCCGCGTGCGAGAGGTCATCGCCGAGGACGGCACGTGGATGATCGTCGAGCCGATGGCAGGCGACCACGTCGAAGACAACCTCAACCCGGTCGGGCGCGCCTATTACGGGTTCTCGACGCTGCTGTGCACGCCTTCGTCGCTGTCACAGGAGGTCGGCCTCGCGCTCGGGACGCAAGCCGGGCCCGCGCGCATCCGCGATGTGACCGCCGCGGGAGGATTCACGCGATTCCGCAGTGTCGCCGAGACGCCGTTCAACCGGGTGATCGAAGCAAGGCCCTGACGCGACGGGGCCGAGGGGGCACACTGGGACGCGTCGGAGGAGTGAGGGATGGCGACCATGGGGACGAGCCATACCTGGGTGCGGGCGCAGCGCCGACCGAAGAAGGCCCTGTTCCTCTCCTCCCCGATCGGGCTCGGGCACGCGCGGCGTGACATCGCGATCGCCCGCGAGCTGCGTAGGATCCACCCCGATCTGCATATCGACTGGCTGGCGCAGCACCCGGTCACGCGCGTGCTGGCGGATGCCGGAGAACCTGTGCACCCGGCATCAGCGTTCCTCGCAAATGAGTCCGCGCACATCGAGGACGAGTCCGCCGACCACGACCTGCACGCGTTCCAGGCGATCCGGCGGATGGAAGAGATCCTGGTGAACAACTTCATGGTCTTCAACGACGTCGTCGACGAGACCTATTACGACCTCGTCATCGGAGACGAGGCATGGGACGTCGACTACTTCCTGCACGAGAACCCCGAGCTGAAACGCTTCGCGTTCGCATGGATGACCGACTTCGTGGGGTGGTTGCCGATGCCGGAAGGCGGGGATGCCGAAGCCGAACTCACTGCCGATTACAACGCCGAGATGATCGAGCAGCGAGCGCGCTACCGGCGTCTTCGCGATCGTTCGATCTTCGTCGGCAACGCCGATGACGTCGTCGGCGCCTCGTTCGGTCCCGGACTGCCGCGGATTCGGGAGTGGACGGAGGCGAACTACGACTTCGCAGGGTACGTGACCGGGTTCATACCGCCGTCCGAGGAGGAGCGCGAAGCAGTCCGCGCGCGCCTCGGAATCGAGCGAGGCGAGCTGCTGTGCGTTGTGACCGTCGGCGGATCGGGCGTCGGCGGCGCGCTCCTGCGGCGTGTGATGGATGCCGTGCCCATCGCACGACGGATGCTTCCGGCCCTACAGTTTCTCGTGGTCACCGGCCCGCGGATCGATCCGGCCTCGATGCCGCGCCGGCGTGCGGCATCCGTCCACGGCTTCGTTCCCGATCTGTACCGCACACTCGCCGCGTGCGACGTCGCCGTCGTACAGGGGGGATTGACGACCTGCATGGAACTCGCGGCCGCGCGGCGTCCGTTCCTCTACGTGCCGCTCGAGAATCACTTCGAGCAGAACTTCCACGTGCGCCATCGCTTGGAGCGTTACGGCGCGGGCACGTGCATCCGCTACGCGGAGGCGTGCGACCCCGACGCACTCGCCGCGGCACTCGTGACCGAGGTTTCGCGTGAGGTGCACTATCGCCCCGTCGAGACCGACGGGGCCGCTCGCGCCGCCGAACTGCTGGGGGAGCTGATCTGATGCGTGCCGCAGAGCCTCGCGAAACCGGCTTCGTCGATCGGGGCGATGTCTCGATTCATTACGAGGTGTACGGTGCCGGTACGCCGGCCGTGTACCTCCTCATGCCCGACACGATCGTGGAGAGCCGCGGCTGGAAGGCGCAGGTCCCCTTCCTGGCTCGCCAATTCCGCGTCATCGTGAGCGATCCGCGCGGAAACGGCGGGAGCGGCACGCCTACCGTGCACGAGGGATTCGCCGACCGGCTCATGATCGACGATGCGTGGGCCGTGATGGATGCGGTCGGCGTCGAGCAGGCGGTGCTGGTCGGGCTCTGCACCGGGGCCGGGTACGCGGTGCTCATGGCGGCAGAGAAGCCGGAACGGGTGCTCGGCGTGTGCGCGATCAACCCCGGACTGCAACTCGGTCCACCGCTGCCCCACAAGGTGGAGTTCGACTTCGACGAGCCACGCGAGCGCTACACCGGCTGGCAGAAGCTGAACCGCCATTACTGGATGGCGGACTGGCCGGACTTCGCGCGGTTCTTCTTCGCCGAGATGTTCCCTGAGCCCCATTCGACGAAGCAGCGCGAAGACTGCGTCGAGTGGGCGCTGCAGACCACACCCGAGGCCATGATCCTCGCCGGCTACGCGCCGCCGTATCCGGGCGACGAGGCGCAGACGGTGGCGATCGCGGAGGCCGTGCGCTGCCCGGTGCTCGTGATCACCGGTTCGCTCGACCGCTGCCAGAATCCGGAGCGCGGCGGTCGGCTGGCGCAGCTCACCGGCGGGAAGCATGTGATCATCGACGGGGGCGGGCACCTTCCGCAAGCGCGTGATCCAGTTCGGGTGAACCTCCTCCTCCGCGACTTCGTCCGTCGCGTGGCATAGCCTCGTCGGGATGAGCACCCCGCACCGGCTCACCCGCGACGACGCGCGACGGCTCGTCGTGCGCGCACAGCTGCTCGACGCCGACCGACCCGGCGACGTGGTCGAGGTCGCCGAGCAGCTGGGCTACATCAAGATCGACCCGACGGCCACGATCGCGCCGTGCGAGCAGACCGTGCTGTGGTCGCGGATCGGCTGGTCGTACGAGCCGGGTCAGCTCACCAAGGCCGTGGAATTCGATCGTCTGCTGTTCGAGTTCGAGGGCGCCTTCCGCCCGGCGAGCCTGCTGCCGCTCATGCTCCCCGGCATGCGGCGGTGGCCGCAGCGCGAGAGCAGCCGGCAATGGCTCGACGCGAACGCGCGATTCCGCGCCGACGTGCTCGCGCGCTTGCGCGCCGAAGGTCCGCTGCTGACGAGCGCGATCCCCGACACGGCACAGGTCAGTCGCGCGCCCGACGGCTGGTACGGCACGAACCAGGTGCCGCACATGCTCGAGTTCCTCATGCGGCAAGGCGAGGTCGCGGTGGCGCGCCGTGAGGGCCGCAACCGCATCTGGGATCTCGCCGAGCGCGTCTATCCGCAGAACCTGCCCGAGTACGACGAGGTGGAGACCGCACGCCTCCTCGATGAGCGACGACTCCAGGCGGCCGGCATCGTGAAGCAGAAGTCCCCGTGGACGCCCGTCGGCGAGGCCGGCGAGCCTGCGACGGTCGAGGGCAGCAAGTGGAAGTTCCGCGTCGACCCCGCCGCACTGGCAAGCCTCGGCCAGGAAGAGGGTGGGCGTGTGGCGCTCCTCAATCCGTACGACGGCATCCTCTTCGATCGCCCCCGCCTGTCGGAGATCTTCGAGTTCGACTACGTGCTCGAGCAGTTCAAGCCGAAGCCGCAGCGCAAGTACGGATACTTCGCGCACCCGATCCTGATGGGGGATCGGTTCGTCGGGATGCTGGACGCCCAGGTCGATCGCAAGCGCGACGTGCTGCAGATCGACGCGATCCACGAGTTCCTCCCGTTCGAGGAAGAGGAATCCGAGATGGTGCGTGCCGAGATCTCCGACCTGGCGGAGTGGCTCGGCGTCACCGTCACCGGACTGCCCTGAGCGAGGGCGGCTGACTCAGGGCACGTCGTTCGAGACCGTGAGGAGAACGACCGAGTCCTCGATCGCCAAGAGGCTGTGTCGCTGGGGCGGGATGGTGAGGTGATCTCCGGACGCTCCTTCCCATGCATCCGCGCCCGCGATCAGCCGCACTCGACCGCGCAGCACCTGCAGCGTCGCCTCGTGCGGCGCCGCGTGCTCGGCGAGTTCGTGCTCGGCGCGGAGAGCGATCACCGTCTCGCGGAGCGCGTGCTCGTGTCCGCCGCGGATCGTGCGCGCCGCGCGCCCGCTGGACGTCACGAGCGCTTTCGCCATGAGCTCTTCCATGAGATCGGCCAGATCGGTGCTGTTCATCCGTCCTCCGTCGGTCGGTGGCCGGAGTCTATCGCTGCGGCCCCGTCGCAGAGCCGAGCGCGCTTCTCAGAATCGCGGCTTGACAGATCGGCGCACTCCTTCGTACCCTTTATTCACGACTTAACAAAGGGGTGAAGTAATGACGCCAGCGCGACAGGCCGACGTGCATCGCACGGCGATCCTCGCCCACCTGGGGGCGCACGGGTCGGCGTCGCGGGCAGACCTGGCGCGAGCGCTCGACGTGTCGCCCGCACTGGTCACGCAACTGACGCGCGACCTCCTCGCCGACGGCCTGCTCGAAGAGCTCGAACAGACCAGCAGCAACGGCGGACGTCCGGCCCGCATGCTCGGGCTCGTCTCTCAGGACCTCACGGCGGTCGGCGTCAAAGTCGCCCCCGATCATGTCGCTCTGGTCGAGGTGGGCATCGACGGCACCGTCCGTCGCTCAGAGACCAGCCCGTTCGACGCTGTCTCTCCGCTGGCGACCTCCGCCCTCGTGGACCTCGTGCGGACCTTCGTCGATGCCCCGGGGGCAGGCAGCATCCTGGGCGTGGGCGTCGGGCTGCCCGGCACGGTCGCCGAGCGTGGAATCGGCATCGTCGACTCGACCCAGCTGAGCTGGAATCAGGTGCCGCTCGGTGAGCTGCTGCGCCGGGCTCTCGATCTGCCCGTCGTCGTCGAGAACAACGTCAACGCGCTCAGCGTGGCCGAGCAGCTCTTCGGCCAGGGCCGCTCGTTCCGGAACGTTCTCGTGGTCACGATCGGCAATGGCGTCGGCGCCGGCCTGGTGTCGGACGGGGCGATGGTGCGCGGACGAGCCGGTGGCGCGGGGGATCTCGGCCATGTCCCGGTGCGTGAGGACGGCCCGCTGTGCCAATGCGGCAATCGCGGATGCCTCGAAGCGATCATCGGCCAAGCCGCCCTGGTCAACGACGCCCGGTCGATCCGTCTCGTGGGTGCCGATGAGGGCATCGACGAGGTGCGCGCCCTCGCGGACGCCGGGAATGCCGACGCGCGCGAGATCTTCGCGCACGCCGGGCACCAGCTCGGCCGAGCGCTCGCCGGAGCGGTGAACCTTCTCGATCCCGAGATCGTCGTCCTCCTCGGCGAAGGCGTCGAAGCATGGAACCACTGGGCCGGGTCGTTCGACCGCGCGCTGCGCAGCGCCCTGGTCCCGGGTAAGCGGGGGACGCCCGTCGTCGTCGAGCGCTGGCAGGACGACCGGTGGGCCCAGGGTGCCGCGGCGCTCGTGCTCGCTACCCCGTTCGACGCGCAGGGCGTCGCGGGCGATCAGGGCCGCCTGGTGCGCGAGCGGCTCGTGGCCTCGATCGAGGCGAAGCCATGACGACCCTCGCCGTCGTGGCCGAGGCATCCGACTCCCCGCCCACCGACCTCGCCGCCGCACCTCGCCCTCGCTCGCGACGTCGCCGAACCGCTTATGCGCTCACGGTCGCGGTCTTCCTGCTTCCGAGCCTCATCCCACTGCTGGCGTTCGTGATCGGCCCGATGATCTCGGCGGCCTGGACGAGCCTGCACTCGTGGAACCTGATCGGTCCGATGCAGTGGGTCGGGCTCGACAACTACGTCCACCTGCTGACCGATCCCGCGACGCACCAGGCGTTCCTGCACACCGTGTACTACATCGTCGGCTATCTGCCGCTGGTGTACATCGGCGGACTCGCTCTCGCGCTGGCGCTGAACACGCGACTGCGCGGGCGCGCCTTCCTGCGGGGCGTGTACTTCCTTCCGGTGATCACGAGCTGGGTCGTGGTCGCCCTGGTCTGGCGCTGGCTGCTCAACCCGAGCACGGGCGTGGTCAATACGGTGCTCGCGTGGTTCGGGATCGAGGGGCCGGGCTGGTGGGCGGACCCCGCGTGGGCGATGCCCTCGATCATCCTGGCGTCGGCGTGGAAAGACCTCGGGTTCGTCATGGTGATCCTGCTCGCCGGGCTGCAGGCGATCAATCCCGACCTGTACGAGGCCGCCGAGATCGACGGTGCCGGATGGTGGCGGCGCCTGTTCGGCATCACGCTGCCGATGCTCTCACCGTCGACGTTCTTCGTCATCGTGCTGTCGCTCATCAACGGCTTCCAGGTGTTCGACCAGGTGTTCGTGATGACCGGCGGCGGTCCCAACAACTCCAGTCAGGTCGTCGTGCAGCAGGTGTACGACCTCACCTTCCGCTATGGGCAGGCGGGCATGGCGTCTGCGTTGTCGTGGCTGCTCTTCTTCGTGATCCTCGTCGTCACGCTCATCCAGTTCTACGGCCAGCGCAGGTGGGTGAACTATGACTGACACGCGCACCACGGCTGGCGCGGTCTCGCGCAGGCCGTCCCTCCGCCGCAGCGTCCTCTATGTGGTGCTGATCGTCGGCGCCCTCATCATGGTCTTCCCGTTCGTATGGACGATCGTCACGTCGATCACGCCTGGGGCGACGCTCACCACGACACCCAAGCTCATCCCAGACAACCCGTCGCTCGCCCCCTACCTCGAACTGTTCGATCGCGTGCCGTTCGGCCAGGTGATCGTCAACTCGCTGCTCATCGCGGTCGTGAGCACGATCCTGCAGCTGGTGACGAGCGCGATGGCGGCCTACGTCTTCTCGCGGATGCCGTTCCCCGGCCGCGGTGCGATCTTCGTCCTCTACCTGGCGACCATGATGATCCCGTTCCAGGTGCTCATCGTGCCGCTGTTCGCCGAGATGAAGGCGCTCGGGCTCATCAACACCTACCTCGGCGCGATCCTGCCCACGATCGCCTCGGCGTTCGGTGTCTTCCTGCTGCGGCAGGCGATGAACACCGTCCCGCGTGACCTCGACCAGGCAGCGACGCTGGACGGCGCCGGACACTTCCGCGTCTTCTTCCAGATCGTGCTTCCGCTGGTGCGCCCTGCGCTCGCCACGCTCGCGGTCTTCGCGTTCCTCAACACATGGAACAGCTTCCTGTGGCCGCTCATCATCCTGCGCGACCCGCTGATGCAGACCCTGCCCGTCGCCCTGTCGAGCCTGCAGGGCCAGTACTCGACCGAATGGGACGTGCTCATGGCGGGATCCGTCATCAGCATCATCCCGATGTTCGCCCTCTACGTCTTCGCACAGAAGTACATCGTGCAGGGCGTCGCGGGCACCGGACTCAAGTAGGACGCCCGGCATCCGCCCCTCATTCCACACCCGACCCCGCACCACACAGATCGAAGGAGATTGCACTCACATGAAGAAGACACTCATCGCGACGACGACCGTCGCGACCCTCGCGGCGATCGGCCTCACCGGCTGCTCGACCTCCGGAGGAGACGCCGGCGAGGGTGACGGCGTCACCATCACGTACTCGAACTTCATCGCCAACGGCGGGAACGAAGAGAACCTGCAGACGATCGTCGACGCATTCGAGAAGGAGAACCCCGACATCACCGTCGACGTGACGACGTCGGCCTACGCCGACTACTTCACGAAGCTGCAGACCGACCTCGCGGCGGGCACGGCGGCCGACGTCTTCGACGTGGACGCCGGGAGCTTCGCGAACATCCAGGCCAGCGGCGTTCTCGCCGAACTGGAAGGAGTGGATGCCGCGGCCTACCGCACCTCGGTGCTCGACGCGTACAACGTCGACGGCGCGCAGTACGGCCTGCCGACGTCGTTCTCGAACGTCGTGCTGTTCTACAACAAGGAGCTCTTCGACGCTGCGGGCGTCGAGTACCCGACCGCCGACTGGACGTGGGCCGAGGAGCAGGCCGCGGCCGACCAGCTGACGGATGCCGCAGCCGGCGTCTGGGGCGACTACCAGCCGATCTCGTACCACGAGTACTACAAGACGGTGCAGCAGGCCGGCGGCCAGTTCGTCGAGGACGGCGCCGTGGCCTTCGACTCCGAGGCGGGCATCGCGGCCGCTGACTGGCTCGCGGGCAAGTCGGGGACGGTCATGCCGACCGCCGCCGACGGTGCCGGCACGCCCGACTTCGACCTCAACCTGTTCAAGGACGGGAAGCTGGCGATGTGGCACACCGGCATCTGGATGATCGGTCTCGTCGGCGACCTGCCGTTCGAGTGGGACATCGCCGTCGAGCCTGGTGACTCCCAGAAGGCCAGCGCCACCTTCTCGAACGCCGTGGTGGTCTCGGGTGACTCCGAGCACAAGGAGGCCGCGCAGAAGTGGGCCGAGTACCTCAGCAGCTCCAAGGAGATGGTCGACGTGCGTCTCGAGGCGGGCTGGGAGCTTCCGGCGATCAGCGACGAGGCGCTGCTCGCCCCGTACCTCGAGAAGACGCCGCCGGCCAACCGGCAGGCAGTCTTCGACTCGCTCGACGCGGTGGCCGTGGCACCTGAGCTGGGCGCGAACGCGCAGCAGATCCAGGATGCCGTCACCAACGCGCTCGGCGAGATCGCGGCGGGACGCGCCACCACCGACGAGGCCATCGCCGCACTCGCCGAAGAGGTCGGCGCACTTCTCCCGTAACACCCACGGTCGCGTCCGCGGCGGCACTTCCGCCGCGGACGCGACCCGTTTCGAAGGACCCCCGTGACTGACACACTTCCCGCAGCGCCCTCTCCGGTGCCCTCCGCGCCTGCTGCCGTCGAGCAGCTCGCCGTGCGCAGCATCCGCCTCATCACCGAATTGCAGACACCCGAGGGCGCCTATCCCGCCAGCCCCACGTTCTCGGCGTACGTCGGGTACAGCTGGCTGCGTGACGGCGCGTTCATCGCGGACGCCGCGTCGGCTGCCGGTGAGGTCGACTCGGCGAGCCGGTTCTACGACTGGTGCGCTGAGGTGCTGGTGCGCCGGGCAGATCACATCCGCTGGATCGTCGCTGAGACGCGCGCAGGCCGGCCGCCCGGAGCCGAGCAGATGCTGCCGGCCCGCTTCACCTTCGCGGGCGAGGATGGTGCGGACGAGTGGTGGGACTTCCAGCTCGACGGCTACGGCACATGGCTGTGGGCGCTCGTGGAGCATCTCGAGCGGCACGGTGTGGAGGGCGACCGCTACCGCGAGGCGGTGGCGCTGACGGCCGACTACCTGCTCGCCTCCTGGCAGCGCCCCTGCTACGACTGGTGGGAGGAGCACGCCCAGCACGTGCACGTCTCGACCCTCGCCTGCATCGCGGCGGGCCTCGACGCGGTCGCGCGTGCGCGGCTGGTCGACGACGCGCGATCGGCGGCCATCGCGGCAGCCACCGATGAGATCCGCGATCTCGTCGCCGCCCGGGGGACGGCGGACGGGCACCTCATCAAGTGGCTCGGCAGCACGGCCGTCGACGGCAGCCTGGCCGCAGCGATCGCGCCGCTCGGGTTCGTGGGCGCCGCAACAGACCTCGGCAGGGCCACGATCGATGTGCTCGAATCGCACCTCGCGGTCGACGGGGGCGTGCACCGCTATCTGGGCGACACGTTCTTCGGCGGCGGCCAGTGGCCCCTGCTCACGTGCTTCCTCGGACTCGCGCACCTCGCTGCCGGTGATCGGGAGCGCGCGGAGGAGTACTTCGACTGGGTGGCCGGCACCGCGACGATCGACCTGCACCTGCCGGAGCAGGTCACGCACCACCTCATCGCTCCTCGCATGCAGCAGCCGTGGATCGACCGCTGGGGCACGGTGGCCACACCTCTGTTGTGGAGCCATGCCATGTTCTTGCGGCTCGGGCTGCAGCTCGGACGGCTCCGTCCCGAAGACCTCACGTCACCCGCCGCCCGCCCGCAGGAAGGCCTCAGTCGATGATCCGCCACCGGCCCGCCGGCTCCGGCCACCCGTACTCGGTCGACACGGAGCAGCGATGGCCCGTCGTCCCGCTCGAGGGCGAGACGGCGACGCTCGGCCTGCGTGCCGACGCCGATGTCGTCGCGGCGAGCTGCACCATCGAGTGGAGACCGGATGCCGCCCCCGCCGACGCCGAGACCGTCGAGCTGCCTCTCGCCCGGGTGGCGACGACCTCGCGCGGCCGTCTGTCCGACGGCGGCCACCTTGCGTCGGCGGCGAGCAGACTCGCGCGTGCCGTGGGCGGATGGCAGGCCACCACGCCGTCGCTGCGGTTCGGCGGCACGTACCGCTCCCGTTTCACCGCCACGCACGGCGACGGCAGGATCGAGCGCACGCGGTGGTTCGAGTTTCGCGCGGCCAGATGGGCCGCTGCTCCTGAGGCGCTCGTCGAACACGGCCGGGGCCGCGTCATCCCGGGCTCGGTCGAGCAGCTGCACGACGGCCGGCGCGCGTGGCGCGTGCGGTTCGCCCTGCCGCTGGGCGCGAACGAGCATGTGACCGGGTTCGGCGAGCGCTACGACGCCGTCGACCAGACCGGCGCCGAGCTGGACTCGGTCGTGTTCGAGCAGTACAAGAGTCAGGGCGCCGAGCGCAAGACGTACCTGCCGATGCCGTTCGCCCACGTGATCGGCGGCGACGGCTGGGGCTTCCACGTCGACACGTCCCGTCGCGTCTGGTTCGATGTCGGCCGGTCCGACCGTTCCCGGCTCGCCGTCGAGGCCGAGGTCGGAGAGCGCGAGCCGCTGGCTCTTCGAACGTTCGACGGCACGCCGGTCGAGGTGCTCGGGGCGTTCCTCGACCGCGCCGGTCGCGCGACCGAGCTGCCGGCGTGGGTGTTCCGGCTCTGGGCCAGCGGCAACGAGTGGAACACGCAGCAGGAGGTCTTGCGACAGGCCGAGCTGCACCGTCGCCACGACATCCCCGTCGGCTCGATCGTGATCGAGGCGTGGAGCGACGAGTCGACGTTCACCGTGTTCCGCGACGCGGAGTATGGCGTGAACGAGGACGGCGCGCCGCACCGCTTGTCAGACTTCACTTTCCCGCCCGACGGCGCCTGGCCCGACCCCAAGGGCATGACCGACGACCTGCATGCCCGCGGCATCCGTCTGCATCTGTGGCAGATCCCGCTCCTCAAGATGCGTCCGCACCCGCGGGGGCAGGTCGCCGCCGACGCCCGCGCGGCGATCCGGGAGGACGTGCTGATCCGCGAGCCCGATCCCAAGGGCGGCACACGTCCGTATCGCAATCGTGGCTGGTGGTTCCCGCTGGGCCTCATGCCGGACCTCACCGACGAGCGGGCGGCGGCCTGGTGGACCGAGAAACGCCGCTACCTCGTCGAGGAGATCGGCATCGACGGCTTCAAGACCGATGGCGGAGAGCACGCGTGGGGCTCCGAGCTGGTCTATCTCGACGGGCGCCGGGGAGACGAGAAGAACAACACCTTCCCCGTCGCCTACGCTCACGCCTACGGCCGGCTGCTCGAGTCCGCCGGCAAGGCGCCCGTGACCTTCAGCCGTGCCGGCTTCACCGGCTCGCAGGCGCACGGTGCGTTCTGGGCGGGTGACGAGAACTCGACGTGGGAGGCGTTCCGCTGGTCGATGAACGCCGGCCTCACCGCCGCGGCCTCGGGCATCGTCTACTGGGGCTGGGACATCGCGGGGTTCTCCGGCGAGATCCCGACGGCCGAGCTGTTCATCCGCGCGACGCAGGCGTCGGCGTTCGTGCCGATCATGCAGTACCACTCCGAGTTCAACCACCACCGTTCGCCGTCTCGCGACCGCACGCCGTGGAACATCGCCGAGCGCACCGGCGACGAGCGGGTGATCCCGCTGTTCCGCCGGTACACCAAGCTGCGCGAGCGCCTCGTGCCGTACCTCGAGCACTCCGCTGCCCGCGCGATTGCGACGGATGCGCCGCTCATGCGCCCGCTGTTCTTCGATTGGCCCGGCGATCCCGCCGTCTGGACCGGTGAGACGCAGTGGCTGCTCGGCGACGACCTGCTGATCGCACCGGTGCTCGCGCCCGACGCCGCGGAGCGTTCGGTGTACTTGCCGGACGGCGAGTGGACCGACGTGTGGACCGGCGAGAGCGTCGCGGGAGGTCGGACGATCACCGTGCCGACGCCCATCGATCGCATCCCGGTCTTCGCGCGTGGCGTCGAGGCGCAGAGTTATGTGGAGCTCTTCCGGCTCGAGGAGGGACGCGCCGGGCTCAGCCGGCCGTCGGTTCCCACCCCAGGCTGGGCGCCACGAGCTTCGCGAACGACTCCACGACGCGCAGGTTGAAGTCGACGCCCAGCTGGCTGGGGATCGTGAGCATGAGCGTGTCGGCGCTGGCGATCGCGGCGTCCTCCTTCAACTGCTCCACGAGTACGTCGGGCTCTGCCGCGTACGTCTTGCCGAAGGTCGAGCGGATGCCGTCGATCACGCCGATCTGATCGCCGTCCTGGCGGCCGCCGAAGTACATCGCGTCCTCGGCGGTCGTGATCGGGAAGATCGAGCGGCTCACCGACACGCGGGGCTCGCCCTCGTGACCGGCCTCGCGCCAGGCGGCGCGGAACGAGTCGATCTGCTGCGCCTGCAGCAGATCGAACGGCGTGCCGTCGGCCTCGGTGAGAAGTGTCGACGACATGAGGTTCACGCCGCGGCGACCGGCCCACTCGGCCGAGTCGCGGTTGCCGGCGCCCCACCAGATGCGCGAGCGCAGACCGGGGGAGTGCGGCTCCACGCGCTGCAGCCCGGTGCCGCCGCCGAACGGCGAAGCCGGGTCGCGCTCGGCCAGGCCCTCGCCCTCGACGGCGCGCAGAAACAGCTCGAAGTGCTCGCGGGCCAGGTCGGCGCCGCGGGGGTCGCGCGAACCGGTGTAGCCGAATGCCTCGAACCCGCGCACGACCGACTCGGGTGAGCCGCGGCTGACGCCGAGCGCGAGCCGTCCTCCCGAGAGGAGATCGACGGATGCCGCCTCCTCCGCCAGATACAGCGGGTTCTCGTAGCGCATGTCGATGACGCCGGTGCCGACCTCGATCCGCTTGGTCCGGGCCGCGATCGCCGCGAGCAGCGGCATCGGCGACGACTGCTGTCGCGCGAAGTGGTGCACGCGGAAGTACGCGCCGTTCACCCCGAGCTCGTCCATTCCCTGGGCCAGGTCGATGGCCTGGAGCATCGAATCGGCAGCGGTGAGCTGCCGGCCGCCGCCGAGGGGGCCGTAGTGTCCGAACGAGAGTGTTCCGAAGCGCTGCATACCTGCGTGCAACCGTACGCCTCCAGCATCCATTCCGGTGAATGAGTCGTCGGTGCGGACGGGCGTCGGCCATTAGTCTGACGCGGTGACGACGATGCGGCCCGCTGTGCCCGCCGACGTGCCGCGCATCGCGGAGGTGTGGGAGGCCGCGTGGCGCGACGGGCACCTCGGACACGTCCCCGACGAGCTGGTCCGCCATCGTGGCCCGGATTCCTTCCGCACTCGTGCGGCCGACATGATCGAGCGGACGGTGGTCGCCGAGATCGACGGTGTGATCATCGGGTTCGTCACGCTCAAAGGCGACGAGCTCGAACAGCTCTTCGTCGACGCGGCGGCACGGGGGACCGGGGTCGCGCGCGAGCTCCTTGCCGAGGGAGCACGGCGCCTTCTCGCGGACGGACACGCGCATCCATGGCTCGCCGTCGCGACGGGCAATGCGCGGGCGCGGCACTTCTACGAGCGCGAGGGCTGGCGTGATGCCGGGCACATCGCCTACGCCGCTCCGGTCGACGGCGGCGTCGTGACCGTATCGTGCCATCGCTACGAGCTCATCGTCCCGCGGTAGGCGCAACCCCTGTCCCGTGCCCGTGAGCCGTGCTTACGATGGCAGGAGAGGCAATCGCAGCACTGCGGTCGAGAGGAGCACGATGGTCCAGGTTCGCGTGGCCGGTGTCGCGCTCGACGCCACGGGGCAGCACGTGCTGCTCTTGAAGCCCGTGGACGAGATCCCCGGCGACGGAATGGTGCTGCCCATCTGGATCGGCCAGCTCGAGGCGACCTCGATCCTGGTCGCCGTCGAGAAGGCGCCCGTGCCGCGGCCGCTCGCGCACGACCTGATGCGCTCGCTCCTCGAGACCCTCGGAGCCGAGGCGACGCGGGTGGAAGTGACCCGCATCGACCAGGGCACGTTCTACGCCGAGATCACGCTCACCACCGCACTCGGCGATCGCGTGGTCGACGCGAGGCCATCGGATGCCGTCGCCCTCGCTTCGCGTGTGGGCGCGAGCATCTGGGTCGCTGAGGCCGTCATGGCCGAGGCGGGCGTGCCGGACGTGCTGACCGAGACCGATGCCGCCGAGAAGCTCGACGAGTTCAAGCGCTTCCTGGACGACGTCGAGCCCGAGGATTTCGAGCCCTGACGGCGGAGCGCCGAGCGCTCAGTCGAACTCGACGCTGGTGTGCCGCGGGTACGCACCGCCGGCGAGCTTGACCAGCTGAGCGTGGGCGTACTCGCACACCAGCGCGTGGCGATAGACCATGCGCGGCACGTCGACGTTCGAGTCCATCCACAGGCTCATGCCGGCGAGCTTCCAATGGCGGAACGTGTCGTCGTCGCACACGAGGGCGAGGATCTCGAGGAACGAGTCGTCGAACCGGATCGAGTGCACCGCGCGCCGGTACTCCTCGACGGTGAGGGCCATCGAGAACGGGATGTTCATGAAGCACAGCGCGGTCTGGATGTCGAGCCGCAGCAGCCTGCGCCGCCCGCGTTCGGCGTCCAGCCGTGGGATGTCGAGCTGCGCGAAGTCGAGCGTCTCGGGCGGAGTCAACGGCACGCCGTCCAGCGCGATGAGCACGTCGTACACGTTGACGTCGTGCTCGACGACCGCTTGGTCGCCGAGGCCCGCGAGCGTCTCGGGCCGCAGCGTCACCGGGTCCATCTCGACCTGCGTGTTGCGGATGATGAAGTTGACGAGGTTCGTCTCGACGACGAAGTGCCGGATCAGCAGCTCGACGGCATCGGGAGACACGAATCGCCGCAGGAACCACACGCACAGCCGGTCCATGACCGGCAGCGGCATCCAGCGGAACGGGAGCACGCGCTTGACGATCGAGATCAGCGCGACGAGCACGCGGGAGAGGACGCGGGCGATGGGGTACAGCCAGCGCCGCGACATCCGTCGCTGGTCGTCGATGATCTGCCGTACGAGTGCGCGGTCCAGCGGCACCGACGGATCGGCGTAGATCGCCTCCCACATGCTCGGGTCGGAGCGGACGAACTCCGGGACCGTCGGTCGCGGCGACGGCATGTCAGCGATCCAGTTCTTCCAGCTGCAGCGCATACAGCCGCGCCACCACCTGCGCGCAGCGCACGATCTCGTCCGCTGCGCCATCGTCGATCAGGCCCGAGGTGAGGATGGCCTCGAGGTCGCCGGTGTGCGCGCTGTCGGCCTCCTGGTGGTACGTCATGAAGTGGACCTGGCTGTCGGCGAGTCCCAGCACCTCCTGGAACCGGGCGGCCCATCCGGCCGCACGCTGAGCGCCCAGCCCCTCGATGATGAACATCGCCCCGAGCAGCCCGACCGGGTTGGGCCGGTCCGCGTAATGGAACATGTAGCCCGAGAGCGCTTCGGACCCGACGTTCTTGCGGCCGGAGCGCAGCTCGTCGAGCGAGCCGCCCACGGCGACGTAGTCGCGCTCGATCATGAGATAGTCGCGGTGCTCCTCCTCGGCGTGACGGATCGCTGCCGCGCGCAGCTCGAAGTGGTCGATGTCGAAGTTGGAGGCGGCCCGCGAGATCCAGGGCGAGCCGTCGACCACCTGCTGGCGCAGGTTGAACAGCAGGCGCTTGTAGTCGTCGAGGGTCACGGTGCCCTCGGCGAGCCGGCTCAGCACGGGCACGCGGTCCAGGTGCTCTTCGAGCTCGGTCCAGACCTCGGCGAGGCGTTCGAACAGCGTGTCGGTACCGGAGGTCGAAGCGTCGCCGGTGGTGGTGGTGTGGGTGTTCGTGGTCGAGCTGATCGTCACGTCGGGGCTCCTTGCGATGAGGGTGGCGCGACCACCGTCAGGTGGGCGAAGGCGAACGAGAACCGGCCGGACTCGGGAACTGCCAGCAGGACGGTGTCGCCGGGCGCGAAGCGGCCGCTGCTCCATGCCTCCTCGAGGGCGATGAAGATGCTCGCCGATCCGGTGTTTCCGCGCGTCTCGAGGTTGGAGAACCAGCGGTCGGTGTCGAGGGTGGGCACCCGACGGCGCAGTGCATCGAACGCGACGTCGCGGAACGCGTTCGTGCTGTAGTGACAGATGACGTGGTCGAGGTGACGGACGTCGACGAGTCCGATGTCGACGAGCTCCTCGAACTGACGGATGCCGGCATCCGCGAGATCGTCCAGGACGCTCACGTCCTGCCGCAGCAGGAACATGCCCTCAGCGTCCGCCTCGGCGATGTCGACGTCCTGCCACGTGCGGCCCACGACGGGATCGACGCCGCTCATCCCCGCCCGCATGCAGACGTCGTATTCGTGCGCGAGCGAGACCTGCCGCACCCAGTCGACGCGCAGCGATGGTCTCGTCGGGTGCGGCTGGAACTCCACGACGACGGCGCCTGCGCCGTCCGAGAGCATCCAACGCAGGAAGTGAGAGTCCATGCCGGCCCGGATGCCGTCATACCGGCGCTGACGCAGGCTGCGGCTGGCCAGTTCCGAGCCGACGACGGCGGCCCGCGGGTGGTCGCCGAGGCGGATCTTGCTGACCGCGGCGTCCAGTGCGGCAAGGCTTGAAGCGCACACTCCGGACGCTGACAGCAGCTGCATCGGCCCACCGCCGAGACGGCCATGCACCATGGAAGCGAAACCGGGCACGAGTACATCGCCCATCGTCGTGGCGCAGGCCAGCATCCGCAGATCCGCCGCGTCGATGCCTCGATCCGCCAGCGCCGCACGCAGCGCCTTGACCGCCAGTTCCTCGTTGAGCTCGGTCGGCTCGCCGTGCTCGTCGAGTGCATAGTGCCGCTGCCGGATGCCGTTGGCATCGAGCACACGGCGCCGGATCCGTTCCGTCACAGGGTCGTCGCCGCCGAGCCGCGACGCGATGCCGTCGTTGTCGACCGGATCGCCGGGGAGATATCGACCGAAGCCGGTGAGGTACGCCGTCGCGGTCGTCGCCATGACATGACACTAGGCCACGGACGCGCCGGCACCGCGACACAATGCACCGCGCGGATTTGACAGTCAGAGGACATGCGCCACAAGATGATTAATGAGAATGATTCTCACTCTCATCCACCTGATCTGAGATTCCGTGATGCCCCTCCCGTCTCGCCACGGCCGGCGCTTGTTCGCCGTCAGTTCCGCCCTCATCGTCGGCGCGCTCACGTGCGGCGCCGCCGCGCTCGGTGTGCCTCTGACCCCCGAGCCGACGCCGACCCTCACGCCAGAGTCGACGCACACGCCGGTTCCGACCCATACTCCGACCCCGACTCCCGAGCCCACCGCGACCCCGACTCGCGAGCCCACCGCGACGCCGACACCGAGCCCCACGCCGGCCCCCGGTCAATGGGATGTCCGAAACGGGACGATCAACGATCACGGGGCGGTCGTGCTCAACGACGGGCACGTCGACGTGGCGGCGACGCTGGAGGCGGACCGGCTCGTCTCGCGGATCAAGGACACCACCGAATCATCTGATCCGGTCTGGCGCGATCCCGGTGACACAGTGCTGCAGATCCTTCCACACGCCACGGCGACGGTTCCGACCGGTGCTGCGTGGGACTTCCTCGGACCTGCGGGCTCCTCCTTCTTCCAGGTCTCGCAGACCCAGCAAGAGGGCCTGCTGTGGCCGGGATGGTCGACGGAGTCCATTCCCAGCGGTGCGACGTCGGGCGGTGTCGCCTGGTCGCTGGCCGACATCGAAGGGCCAGGCGAGTTCGCGCTCTACGAGTCCGACTCGTTCGGTCAGCCGCGTGTGCTCCTGAACTCTCGCGATGGGGTCTCCAGTGCGGACGCGTTCACCATCCCGAAGAACACCCATGCCCATGGCTCATGGGCATTCTCGGCCGAAGGCGTCTACTGCCTCGCGATGCAGCGCGCCGCACAGCTCAGCGACGGACGGGCGGCATCCGAGTCGTTCGTCCTGACCGTCGCGGTCGGAACAGTTGACGTGGTGGATCTCGATCCTGTGGCGTGCGCGGACTCGGTCGAACCGGACCCCGGTACCGTGCCATCGCCGCCTCCTCCCGTCGATGGGACCCCAGGCGCCGTTGCCCCTCCCGTGCAGGAGGTGGCGGCGACGCAGTGCACCGCTGCCGCGACGATCCTCTCCGCGGGGCACATCGACTACGCGAGCCGCCTCGTCGACGGACGGCTGCAGTCGCTGATCGGTGACGACACGTCGGGGAGCAAGGTCTACCGCGAGCCCGCGGGCACGGTGCTGTGGCTGAAGCCGTCGGCACGGGTGGCGCTTCCCGCCGGCTTCGGTCAGATCGGCGCGCCCGGTCAGACCGTGTGGCAGGTTCCGCAGACGCAGAACGCCGAGCTGATCTGGCTGGGGTGGAATACCGAGTCGCTCAACGCCGGCAACGCCCGCGGCCCGGTGCGCTGGACCATCGATGCTGTCAACGGCCCCGGCGCCGTCAAGGTGTACCTGTCCGGCTCATTCGGTGGCGTGCAGCAGATGGTGTTCGACGGGGGCGGGACCTACGGCATCCCCCTCGGGGTCCATGCGCATGCCAACTGGGCCTTCACGGCCGAGGGCGTGTACCGCATCACCTCGACCCAGACGATGACCCTCGCCGACGGGAGCGTCAGCTCCGACACCGAGACCATGACGATCGTGGTCGGCGACGTCGATCCCCGCTCGGCGACCGGCGGTGTCTGTGGAGCCCCGGCAGTGCTGGCTCTCACCGACGACGACAGCGGGCAGCTGCAATCGGCGGTGCAGTCACCGGTCGGCCTCGCCGCGTGGGCCGTCGACCCTTCGGATTCCGGATCCGGACCGCAGGCCGACGGCGCGGACCCCGAGGCGGTCATTGCCGCCTCGCGCGGCGCCGCGACGCCGACTCTGCTCGGCGTCCTCGGAGCGCTGCTGCTGCTGGCCGCCGCGGCGTGCGGCTTCGCCTGGCGGCGTGCGCTGATCCAGCCGTCGGGCAGGACCTCGTGAGACGGTACCGGTCCGCGGCCGTCGCGGTATCGGCGGCAGCGGCCCTGATCCTGAGCGGCTGCGGGGCGAAGCCCGTGCTCGCTGCGGACGGCCGAAACCTCCAAGTGCTCACCACGACCGGGTTGCTGCGCGACATGGCCGAGCAGGTCGGCGGCGCTCATGTCGACGTCGCGTCGCTGGTTCCGGATGGCGCCGACCCGCACACGTATGAACCGACTCTGCGGGACGCCCGAAACGCGGTCTACGCCGACGTGGCTTTCAGCAACTACGCGTTGCTGGAGGAGCACAACATCATAAAGACGCTCGACGCGAATCTCCGGCCCGAGGCTGTATCCGTTTCGCTGGCCGAGGAAGCGGTGAAGTACGCAGCGGAGATCATCCCGCTCGTCGAGAACGTGAACCTCGACACGCTCTGGCTCGGCATGCGGTCGGACGGCACCGGGGAGCGCTTCGGAGCGACCCGGTCGTCGAGCGTGATGGTGTCGATGACGGACGCCGAGGGCCCGGGCGATGTCTTCGCGTATCTGACGGGCACGTTCGGTGACACCGACGTGTATTTCGACTCGAGCGACGGCTTCGACGCCGCCGACGGGTACCGCCACGACACGATGACCCTCCCGACGGACGCCCACACCCACATGTCGTGGGCATTCTCCGCGCCGGGGATCTACCGTCTCACCTTCTCCTCCCGGATCCAGGTGGACGATCTGTCGCGCCCGCACGACCTCGCGACCTCGACGTTCACCTTCGCTGTCGGCGTCGATCCTGCGGAAGCGGGCGTTCCCGACGCGGTCGTGCTGGACGACGGGCACGCCGACATGACGGTCGACCTCGATCGTGAGGCTCTCGTCGTCCGCCACGATCCCGCCGGGGGAGACGATCACAGTCAGCGAACGCTCGACGCGGCCGACGTCGTGATCGACGTGCCGCCGCGAGCGCTCGCCGAGGTTCCCGTCGGGGCGGCGTTCGGCTTCCTCGGGCGACCGGGCGCGCAGATCTATCAGCTCCCTCAGGCGGTGCTCGGAAAGCACGTCCACGGCGAGATCGATCCTCACCTGTGGCAGAACGCTCGCAACGGAATGGCGTACGTGCAGCTCATCCGCGACACGCTTATCGACGCCGATCCGCCGAATGCCGCGGCCTACCGCGACAACGCTGCTGCGTACCTCTCGGAGCTGGAGGAGGTCGACGCCTATGTGCGCGCCACGATCGCCGACATCCCGTCCTCCCGCCGGTACCTCGTCACCTCTCACGATGCATTCGGCTATCTCGCCGAGGCCTACGACGTCGAGATCGCCGGGTTCGTCACACCGAACCCGGCAACCGAGCCGTCGATCGCCGACCGGAGGAAGCTCACCGAGACCCTCCAGACGCTGCGCATTCCCGCCGTCTTCCTCGAGCCCAACCACGCGGCGCGCGCGTCCGCGCTGACGGAACTGGCCGCCGAGCAGGACGTGGAGGTGTGTCTGATCTACGGCGACGCCTTCGACGACACCGTCACCAGCTACACGCAGCTCCTGCGCTTCAACGCCGACTCCCTGCACCGATGCCTCGCCGGATGACGTCGGCCGCAGCATCCTCTCACCGAAAGATCGATACCCACCCGACATGAACGCATCATTGCTGCCCAGGCTGTCGTCCCCGTCGGTCCGCGTCGCGGCCGTCCTCGCCCTCACCGCCGTGCTGACCGTCTCAGGGGCCGCGACCGACGACGACGGGCTGGATCAAACGCTCGACGCCGATATGGCTGTCGTGGAGGGTGCCCACGTCCTGGACGCCGGCCATGTCGACATGGGCCCGAAATTCGTCGACGGTCGATGGTCGTTCCTCATCCACGACGACGCCGCGAGGGCGGATGCGAACGCTGCCAGCGTGTGGCGGCACCCCGAGCAGACCGTTCTTCATGTGCTGGACGCGGGGCAGCTCACGGTTCCCGATGACAGCGCCTATGAATTCGTCGGGGCCGGCCCCGGCGAGACGGTGTGGGTCGTGCCGCAGACGCAGCACCCGGATGTGGTCTGGCTCGGGTGGAACACGCAGGATCCGGAGGTCATGCAGGCGATCGACCGAGGAGTGACGCTCTCGCTCACCGGCGTGCAGGGACCGGGGATCATGACGACGTACCTTCAGTCCGGCTCGTTCGGCGAGCCCCAGGTGCTCTTCGACTCCCGCGTCACGGACTCCCAGGAAGCCTGGGTCGACGTCAACACGCACACGCACGCGAACTGGGTGTTCACCGAGCCGGGCGTCTACCTCGTCCGGGTCCAGTCCTCCGCCGACCTCATCGACGGAACGACGGTCAGTGACAGTCGAGTGCTTCGTTTCGCCGTCGGATCCGCCACCGATCCGGCCGAGGCACTCGCGGCCCCGTGGCAGGGCGACGGCGCGGACCCGTCACCGACCGCGACCCCGCCTGCCGCGGAAGCCGCCGGCACCGCCGTTGCAGACTCTTCCGAAACTGCGAGAGATCCCCTCGTGCCGCTCCTGCTCGGCGCCATCGGCGTCGTCGCAGCGGGCCTCATCGTCGGGATCGCCGTGGCCGTGCTTCGGAGTCGCGGCGCTCGCCGCCGCGCGCTCGCTTCGGCGCCGGCATCCGGAGCAGACGGCACGCACGAGGAGACGGCGCGATGACCGCGGCGACACTCGAGGTGACCGACGTCGACGTCGAGCTCGCGGGACGACCCGTCCTGCATGACGTGAGCCTCATGGTCGAGCGAGGCGAACTCGTGGGACTTCTCGGTCCGAACGGGGCCGGGAAGACCACCCTGCTGCGCACGATCCTCGGGCTCGTGCGCCCGTCCAGCGGGCAGGTTCTCGTCGAAGGCCGCCCATCGAAACCCGGGCGGTCCTCGCTGGGCTACGTGCCGCAGCGCCACGACTTCGCGTGGGACTTTCCGATCAGCGTCGCCGAGGTCGTCGCCACCGGGCTGACCGGGCGTCTCGGGGTACTGCGGCGCACCGGCGCCGCCGAATGGGAAGCGGTCGCCGACGCCCTGCACCGCGTGCGCATGACGGACCTCGCCGAGAGACCGGTCGGACAGCTGTCGGGCGGGCAGCGGCAGCGGGTGCTCGTGGCACGCGCGCTCGTGCTGCAGCCGGCGGTGCTGCTGCTGGACGAGCCGTTCACCGGCCTCGATATGCCGACGCAGGATCTGCTGTCGGAGCTCTTCGCCCAGCTCGCGCGCGAAGGCCGAGCCGTGCTCATGACCACGCACGACATCCCCTCCGCGCTGTACACGTGCGACCGGATCGCCCTGCTCAACCGCACCGTTGTCGCCACGGACAGCCCGCAGAAGCTCGCAGCCGATCCTGCCCTGTGGATGTCGGCGTTCGGGGTCGCCGCCGATTCGGCTCTGCTGCGCATGCTGAAGGCGGCGTGACGATGAACCCGCTGGACTTCCTCGCCGACCTCTTCAATCCCGACCTCGCCTTCCTCCCCAAGGCGCTCGCCGTCGCCGTCATGTCGGCGATCGTGTGCGGCGTCGTCGGCACTTACGTCGTCCTGCGCGGCATGGCCTTCATCGGCGATGCCGTGGCCCACGCGGTGTTCCCGGGTCTGGCGGTGGCCTTCGTCGTCTCGGGCAACCTCATCCTGGGCGGCACGCTCGCGGGCATTCTCACGGCGGTACTCATCGCGGTGTTCTCGCAGAACAGGCGCCTGAAGGAGGACTCCGTCATCGGCGTGTTCTTCGTCGCCGCCTTCGCCCTCGGCATCGTCATCATCTCGCAAGCGCCCGGTTACGCCGGGTCGCTGCAGCAGTTCCTGTTCGGGGCGATCACCGGCATCCCCGACTCCGACCTGTATGTCGTCGCCGCGACCGGCGTCCTCGTCCTCGGTGTGGTCTTCGCGCTCCACAAGGAGCTCGTGACCATCAGTCTCGACCGCGAGTCGGCGCTCGCGATGGGAGTACGGGTGTTCTGGCTGGATCTCGTGCTGTACGTGCTGGTGACGCTCGCGGTCGTGATCAGCGTGCAGACGATCGGCAACATCCTCGTGCTCGCGCTGCTCATCACCCCGGCAGCCACGGCGAGGCTGCTGACGGATCGCCTCGGCATGATGATGTTCCTCTCGCCGCTCGTCGGCGGACTCTCGGCCCTCGTCGGTCTGTATCTGTCGTGGTCTTGGGATCTTCCCACCGGCGGCACGATCGTGCTGGTGCTGACCGCGGCGTTCCTCCTCGCGTGGTTCTTCGCGCCGCGACAGGGGCTGGTGTTCAAGGCGCGTGTGCGTCCGGCCAGACTCCGCGTCACCACGGCTGCGAGACGGGACGAGGCACTCGCCGACGAAGAGCCGGTCGATCAGGCGCTGACGGGAGTCGCGCGATGACCGATACGAATGAGAGCTTCGACGATCTCGTCGACGCCGGGCCGGCTCAGGCATCCGTCGAGCCTCCGCCGCCGCGTCGTTTCCCGTGGATGTGGGCGACGACGACGATCGTCCTCGCGGTGCTGGGAATGGGTGCGCTGACCGCCGCGGTCTGGCCGACCGGGCCGGCCGACGCGAACTCGAGTGCGGCCGCGCCGACGCCGTCGACCGCCCCCTCGTCGACCGCGCGTGCGACAGAGGCGCACCCGACCCAACGACGGCAGACGGATGCCGCCACCGCACGCCCCGACGAGCGCTGGGTGGAGCGGATCTCACGCGACGCCGGGATTCCCGAGCGCGCTCTGCTCGCGTATGCCGGCGCGGCCTTGTCGGTGGCCGACACGCACCCGGGATGCGGTCTCGGTTGGAACACCCTCGCGGGCATCGGGCTCGTCGAATCTGAGCACGGCACCATCGACGGCTCGGCGATCGGCACGGACGGTGTGGCGCGGCCCTCGATCATCGGCATCCCGCTCGACGGCAACGGCACGGAGGCGATCAGCGATACCGACGACGGGCGCCTCGACGGTGACGTCACGTGGGATCGCGCGGTCGGGCCGATGCAATTCATCCCCGAGACGTGGGCGGCGTATGCCCAGGACGGCGATCGCGACGGTGAGACCGACATCCACCAGATCGACGACGCCGCGCTCGCTGCGGCTGTCTACCTGTGCGACGTCGGGGGCGATCTGACCGCTCCCGACCGCTGGATCGCCGCCATCTCGGCGTACAACCCCAGCGTCGAGTACAACAACCGCGTCGCTGCAGCCGCGGAACAGTACGCCGCGATCCCGTGAGCCGAGAAACCCGGACATGACACCAGAAGAAAGGACGATCCCCGTGATCACCGATTCCCCACCCCGACGCAGATCGGCGGCAGTGCTGACGGCACTGGCCGTCGCCGCCGCCGCCGTCGTGCTGCCGACCGGCGCGGCCGTCGCCGCGGAAGGCCCAGCACCGGCACCAGACGACAACCGAGTCATCGCCGGCATCCACACCGACGCCGTCTCGACGTTCCTCGACGACGGCCGGCTCACGCTGGGCAGCAAGGCCGACGTTCCCGAGGGCAACGGCACGCGCTTCGAGCCTGACGACATCTGGTTCCATCTCGAGAACGCGGCACAGATGGAACTGCCGGCCGGTGGCTTCGAGTTCATCGCGCCGGGCGGCTCGACGGTCTGGATCGCACCGGAATCGAACCCAAACGCAACGGGACGACTCTGGCCCGGATTCTCCACCGAGTCGATCGCCCCGAGCGGGGTGGACGGCGACAAGACGTCGTTCACGCTCGTGGATGTGCAGGGACCGGGCGATCTCGAGCTGTTCACAATCGGCGGATTCGGCACTCCGAACCGGCTCTGGTCGTCGGACGAAGAGTTCAAGACGTTCGATGTCGGTCGCACCCACATGCACGCCAACTGGGCTTTCACCGCTGCCGGCACGTACGAGATTACGGTCGAGGGTGCGGTCACGGTCGGCGGTCAGTCCCAGACCGACCGGGCGACGTACACGTTCGTCGTCGGGGATGCTCCCGAGGCGGTGGCCACCGCGACGTCCCTGAGCGCGAGCACAGCGACGGCGGTGCTCGGTGAAGCAGTCGCGCTCGACGCCACCGTGTCGCCGGCCGGTGCGGTCGGATACGTCGAGTTCCTCGACGGTGAGACCGTCCTCGGACACGAGCCTGTCGTGGACGGCACGGCATCCTTCGTCACGAGTTCGCTCGGTCTCGGAACGCGCGCGCTGACGGCGCGCTTCGTTCCCGAGGTTGCGAACCTCGCGTCGGTGTCGACGTCGGCGGCGGTGACCGTCACCGTGACGGAGGAGGGAGCCGAAGAGGAGTTCGGTGTCTACGGCCTGGCCGATAGCTACCGCGCCGGCGAGATCATCGACCTCCGCGTCGGTGGCGCGACCCTCGCCGAGGGTCAGCAGTGGCGATGGTTGGTTCGTTCGGGCGAGGGTCTGACGGAGTACACCAGCGCCGCCCTCACCGGCACCGAGCGCATCACCAGAGACGCCACGGTGGCCTTCGACGGGACACAGGTCTCGGTGAGGATCGTCGATGCCGACCGCAAGACGGTCCAGCAGACGGGCTGGTACACGGTGAATGTGGAGGGTCCGAACGTCGGTGAGGGAGAAGCCATCGCCGTGACCCCTCTCGCGGAGTCGTACTACCGCGGCGACGACATCGAGGTGACCGTCGACCATCGTCCGCTCGCGGACGGCGAGATCGGCCGCTGGGTCGCACGTCCGACACCGTACGTCATGACCTGGAGTGCGACGTCCGAGTGGAACACCCCGCTCGGGGGGAACCCGTATCTCATCGACCCCGCGGTCTTCGGCTACAGCGAGTTCGCGTACGAGATCATCGACGCCGACGGCGCACTCGTCGGGCGCTCGGCGGCGATGTCGACGACCATCCAGGACCGCGAGCTGCAGGTCTCGGGCATCCAGTCGGTCTACCGCGTCGGCGACACGGTAGAGGCGAGTTCCGATCTGCATCCCGCCCGCGACGGGCTGGCGTACCAGTGGTACCTCCAGCTCGGTGGCGGATGGGAGGCGATCGAGGGCGCCACGTCGCCGGCGGTCTCAGTGCCCATCACCGAGGGAATGGACAACTCCTACCTGATCCTCGAGGTGGCCGATGCGTCGACCGGATACGCGGTCGCCTCGTCCACGCAGACACTGCGGGTGACGGATGCCGCCCCGGGCGAGCAGCTCGTGCTCATGGACTCCCTCTCCGGGCACTATCACCAGGGCGGCACGATTCGCCTCAACGCGACGGCCGATCCGGTCGCCAGCGACACCGACACGTGGCGTTGGCTCTGGCAGCGACCCGATCAGGCCGAGTTCGTCCCGATCGAAGGTGCCACCGGCTCGAGCCATGAGGTGCGAGCCCAGCAGGCGCTCGACGGCACTCTCGTCAAGGCCGAGCTGCGATCGGCCGCGGGCGAACTGCTCGCGACCAGTGGGACGGCCACCATCCACGTCGACGACCACGGAGCGGCGCCGCAGGAGAAGGCGACGATCAGTGGTCTGGCCGAGCAGTACCAGGAGGGCGACGAGGTCACGTTGACGGCATCCGCTTCGCCCGACTCCGTGCTCAGTCGATGGGAATGGTACGTCCAGAAGCCGGGCGACGACGTGGCGATGCTGGTCGAGGGTCAGCACGACGCGGAGCTGTCGTTCGCTGCGACGACCGAATACGACGGGGCGGCGATCTTCGCGCGTCTCACGTTCGAGGATGGGCGTTCGTATATCGAGGCGCCGCCGGTGCTGCTGAAGGTCGTCGAAGATGGCGATCAACCGGGAACCGGTGGGCCGCAGGACCCCCAGAAGCCGGGCGAGGCGCCTCAGCCGCGCACGGGAGACGAGCTCGACGGTGCGGCCGAGACGGGCTTCGGGCTAAGCAACACCACCCTCACCCAGGGGCAGGTCGTCACACTGCAGTTGGGTGGGGACTACGCGGGTCAGTGGACGGCTGCGTGGCTGTTCTCAACGCCGACGCTGCTCGGGGGCGATTGGACGCAGGTGAACGCCGCCGGCGCCGTGGCCGTGCGGGTGCCGCTTGACGCCGCCCCCGGAGAGCACCGTCTCGCGGTGTTCGCCGCAGACGGCACCGTGATCGGATGGACGCCGGTCACCATCGTCGCGGCAACGGGCGAGACTCCGGTCGGGGCGCTTCCTGCGACCGGCGGCTCGCTGAGTCCGCTCTGGATCGGCGGTGGAATGCTGTTCGTCGCCGCCGGTGCCGCAGCGGTGCTGATCGGTCGTCGTCGAGCAGTCGCGGCGCGACGCTGACCCACAGGGGGCCCGGGCGCACACGCGCCCGGGCCCTCACCCTCCGGCGACGACGGGCTCGGGCGCCGCGACCGGGAACAAGAAGCGGACCGCGGCCCAGCCCAGTGCCGCGCCCACCAGCTGGGCGGCGATGAACGGCAGGACGGATGCCGGGGCGATGCCGGCGAACGTGTCGCTGAACATGCGCCCGATCGTGATCGCCGGGTTGGCGAAGCTCGTCGACGACGTGAAGAAGTACGCGGCGCCGATATAGGCCCCGACGGCCGGCGCGGCGAGGTGTGAGCGGCCGGTGCGGACCAGGGCGAAGATGACCAGGACGAGACCCGCGGTCGCGACCACCTCCGACAGCAGCAGCGGCCACGACAAGCGATCCGTCGTGCTCCACGCCACGGCGGGCTCGGCGAACATGGCGTTCGCCAGCATCGCGCCCGCGATGCACCCGACCACCTGGACGGGCAGGTAGATCGCCGCCGTCGACCACCGGCGGCGATGCAGCGCGATGTCTGCGAGGGTCACTACGGGATTGAAATGCGCGCCCGAGACGGTGGCGAAGACCAGGATCAGGACGGCCAGACCGAGCGCCGTGGCGAAGGCGTTCTCGAACAACTGAAGTCCGGTGTCGGCAGGGGAGAGGCGCTGTGCGGCGATCCCGGAGCCGATGACGACCGCAGCAAGGCCCGCGCTGCCGACGAATTCCCCCGCCGCAGCCCGCGCGGGGCGGTTCACGAGCCGACGAAGAGCTGCGAGACCCGGTCCAGCGCACCGGGCACGAGCTTGAAGTATGCCCACGTCCCGCGCTTGCTGCGCGTGAGGAAGCCGGCGTTCATCAGGATCTTCAGGTGATGCGACACGGTCGGCTGGCTCAATCCGACGGGCTCGATCAGATCGCACACGCAGGCCTCCGCGCCCTCCGACGCCGCCACGATCGACAGCAGCCGCAAGCGCGCCGGGTCCGCGAGTGCTTTCATGGTCGTTGCGAGCTGGTCCGCCTCGGCAGCGCTCAGCGGCTCGCGAACGAGCGGTGCGCAGCAGGTGCCGGCAGAGATGTCGGTCACGTCGAGCATCGTGGTCATATATCGATGCTAATAGATATTGACAGGCATCAATAGACCGTTGCAGAATCGGGCATCGAAGTTCATCGATATCTTTCGGAGGATGCTGTGACCCTGCTCGACCTGACGCCCCGCGGCGTGACCACCGACCGTCTGTCGACGCTTCCCGTCGCGATCATCGGCGCCGGTCCGATCGGGCTGGCCGCCGCCGCGCACCTGACTGAGCGCGGCATCGACTTCGTCGTCTTCGAGGCGGGAGGCGAGGTGGCGGCGAGTGTCCGGGCGTGGGGTCACACGCGGCTGTTCTCGCCGTGGAAGCACCTCGTCGACCCGGCATCCCGTCGGCTTCTGGAACAGCATGGCTGGACGCTGCCCGAACCCGAGCGTGCACCGACGGGGGCCGAGCTCGTCGAGCAGTACGTCGCGCCTCTCGCTGACGTGGAGGAGATCGCTACGCGGGTCCGGCTCGGAGTCCAGGTCATCGGCGTGACGCGCGAGGGGATGGATCGCACGCGCACCCGGGCTCGCGCCACGACGCCGTTCGCCGTGAGGATCCGCACCGCCGCGGGCGAGGTCGAAGAGATCGCCGCGCGCGCCGTGATCGACGCCTCGGGAACGTACACCTCACCCAACTCGCTCTCTTCGAGCGGGCTGGAGCTCTTGGGAATGAGTGAGGTCGCGGATGCCGTCGCGCCCGCCCTTCCGGATGTACTCGGCCGCGACCGTGCCCGGTTCGCCGGGCGCCACACGACCGTCGTCGGTGCCGGTCACTCGGCGGCGAACACCCTGCTGGGACTCGTCGAGCTGGCCCGTCAGGAGCCCGGCACCACGGTCACGTGGCTGATCCGCAACGCCCAGGCGGTGCGCGTCTCGTCCTCCGCCGACGACGAGCTGGCCGATCGCGCCCGTCTGGGCAGCCGCGTGGACAACGCCGTGGCCGATGGTCGGATCACGGTCCTCGACGGATTCGAGATCATTCGCGGCCGCCGCGCCGCGGAAGGCGTCGAACTGATCGGTCACCGCGATGGCGACGTCGTCATGCACCGCACCGACATCGTCGTCAATGCGACGGGCTTCCGTCCTGACCTCGACATGCTGCGAGAGATCCGCCTCGAACTCGACGAGATCGTCGAAGCGCCCAAGAGGCTGGCCCCGCTCATCGACCCGAACGTGCACTCGTGCGGCACCGTCGAGCCTCATGGGTTCCGTGAGCTGCAGCATCCTGAACAGGGGTTCTTCATCGTCGGCATGAAATCGTACGGACGCGCGCCGACGTTCCTCCTCGCGACCGGCTACGAGCAGGTCCGGTCGGTCACGGCCTGGCTTGCGGGCGACGCGGCGTCGGCGTCGAACGTCGAGCTCGTCCTCCCGGCGACGGGAGTGTGCTCGACGAACATCGGCCAGGGCGGCGGCTGTTGCTCATGATCCGTCTCCGCGCCATGGCCTCGGAAGACTGGCCCTCCGTCGAGCGAATCTACGCGCAGGGCATCGAGGACGGTGAGGCGACTTTCGAGGTGGCGACGCCGTCGTGGGAGGCGTTCGACGCGGGGAGGCTGTCGGTGGGCCGAATCGTCGCCGTGGATGAATCGGATGCCGTGCGGGGCTGGGTCGCGGCATCCCCGGTGTCGTCCCGCCCTGCCTACCGGGGCGTCGTCGAGCATTCGGTGTACATCGACAGAGAAGTGCGGGGCCGAGGCGTCGGCAGGCTCCTCCTGGACGCGTTCCTCGCCGCGGCCGACTCGGAGGGCATCTGGACCATCCAGTCCAGCATCTTCCCCGAGAACGCCGCCAGCCTGCGGCTGCATGAAGCGGCCGGCTTCCGCGTCGTCGGTCGGCGCGAGCGCATTGCTCAGGCTCAGATCGGTCCTCACGCGGGCCAGTGGCGGGACACGATTCTGATCGAGCGCCGCACGCCGTCAGGGGAGGCATAGACTTTCGTCTATGGATCGGACGGCTCGTGCGCGGGATCTCACGACGCTCGCAGATCCGACGCGCGCCCGCATCCTGCGCCTGATCCGCGAGTCAGACAGTGGGCGGATGCTTGTCGGCCGACTTGCGGAGACCCTCGAGCTGCGGCAGCCGACCGTCAGCCATCACATGAAGGCGCTGCACGACGAGGGACTCGTAGTGCGTGAGCCGGATGGCCGGAAGGTCTGGTATTCGATAGCGCCGGACCACTTCGAGCGGATCGATGCGCTCTTGGGGGGAGCGCCGACCTCGGCCGCGAAGCCCGACCTGGATCGGATCACCAAGGATCTCGTCGTCCGCTTTCGAGGGACGTTCAGTCCGGAGTCGATTCGCGCCAAGGTGGTCGAGAGCTACGAACTCCTCGCGGGAGGCTCGCAGTCGCCCATGCTCGCGAGCCGGACCGCGGCGTTCGTGGCCACGCGGCTCGCCGCCATGAGCCGCGCCGCGGCACTGCCCGACGGCATCCCGACAGTGCTGTTCGTATGCGTGCAGAATGCCGGGCGATCACAACTCGCCGCGGGGATCCTGCGCCAGCTCGCCGGCGAGCGCGTCAGAGTGCTGACCGCCGGCTCGCAGCCGGCGAGCGATGTGCGCCACACGGTCACCTCAGCGCTGGATGAGATCGGGGTGCCGTTGGGTGGTGAGTTCCCGAAGCCGCTCACGGACGAAGCAGTACGGGCGGCGGATGTCGTCGTCACAATGGGCTGCGGCGACGCGTGCCCCATCTATGCAGGGCGGCGGTACCTCGACTGGGATCTCGAAGATCCCGTCGGCAAGCCGATCGAGCAGGTGCGCGCCATTCGGGACGACATCGAAGCGCGCGTCCGTCGTCTGCTGAGCGAACTCGTCACCGAGGGTTCAGCCGCCGTTCCCTCCAATTGATAGATCATGGTCTATGCTTTCTCTCAGAGAGAAAGCGAGGCCATCATGGCTGACAACCCGACTGCGGTGAAGCCCACCGTCCTGTTCGTCTGCGTGCACAACGCGGGCCGTTCGCAGATGGCCGCCGGGTATCTCCGCGCCCTCGGCGGTGACTCCGTCGAGGTTCTCTCCGCCGGGTCGGCACCGAGAGACACGATCAATCCGGTCGCGGTCGAGGCGATGGCTGAAGAGGGGATCGACATCAGCGACAACACCCCCAAGGTGCTGACCGTCGACGCGGTCCGCGAGTCGGATGTCGTCATCACGATGGGCTGCGGTGACGCGTGCCCGATCTTTCCGGGCAAGCGCTACGAGGACTGGGAGCTGGACGACCCCGCCGGTCTGGGCATCGAAGCCGTCCGCCCGATCCGCGACGAGATCCGCACGCGCATCGAGGCGCTCGTCGCCGAGCTGCTGCCCGCACGCGGTGCAGCGTGACCAGCTACACCGGGCAGGGTGCGCTGCTCTCGCCGGACTCCGTCCTGCATCGCGCCGCCGAGCGACTGGCGCATCAGTTCGCCGGCATGGTCAACGAAGAGACGGTGGAGCGGGTTGTGTTCGAGTCCTATACGGCCCTTGCGCGCACGGCGGCGGTGCAGACCCATGTCGCCAGCCTGGCCGAGAAATTCGCACGAGATCGGCTGACGGCCCTCGCTCAGTCGAGGGGCCTGATCGTGAAGCAGGTGCCCGAGGTCCTCTTCGTGTGCGTGCAGAACTCGGGCAGGTCTCAGATGGCGGCCGCACTCACACGCCAGATCGCCGGCGACCAGGTGCACGTGAGGTCGGCCGGGTCGCAGCCGGGTGAATGGATCCTCCCGGAGGTCGCCCTCGTGCTCGCCGAGATCGGTCTGGACGTCACCGACGAGTTCCCGAAGCCGCTCACCGATGACGTGGTGCGTGCCGCGGATGCCGTCGTCACGATGGGCTGCGGTGACGCCTGCCCTCTCTATCCGGGCAAGCGCTACGTGGACTGGCAGCTGGACGATCCGGCCGATCTCGACCTCGACGGAGTGCGGCGCGTGCGCGACGATATCCGCGACCGCGTCGAGCAGCTCCTCGGTGAATTGACCTCCGCCTGACCGTACGCGGCTGACACGGACTCCACGGCAAGCCTGTACCTGGGTATCGGTTGCAAGCGCGAGTCCGGCTGTTCAGGGTTCGCTTAATTCAGCATGGCATGTATTGTCGCAGTCATGACGTCGGCGACCGCAACCCACACTGGTGCACTCGCGCGGCTCGGCTACGCACTGTCGGACGCCACGCGCACCGGCGTGCTGCTCGAACTGCGCAACGGGCCCGCGTACCCCTCTGACCTTGCCGAAGCGCTCGGTGTGTCCCGCCAGGTGATGTCGAACCAGCTGGCCTGTCTGCGTGGCTGCGGGCTTGTCGAGGCCGTCCGGGAAGGCCGCCGGTCCTCCTACCGCCTCGCCGACGAGCACCTGGCGCCAGCCCTGAACGAGCTCCTTCAGGTCGTTCTGTCGGTCGATCCCGAATGCTGCACGGGCGAGAGCTGCCGTTGCACATGACCACGACACTCGCTCCGCAACGCCGGGAGATATTGCAGCGTCGGGTTCGCTGGATAGTGGCCGCCACCATCGGCTACAACCTCGTCGAAGCTATCGTCGCCATCACCGCCGGCACCATCGCTTCCTCGGGTGCGCTGGTCGCCTTCGGATTGGACTCCACGATCGAAGTCCTGTCCGCGGCCGCGGTCGCCTGGCAGTTCACGCGCCGCGACCCAGAGCGCTGGGAGAAGGGGACGCTGCGGGTCATCGCGGTCGCGTTCTTCGCCCTTGCTGTCTACGTCGTCGCCACCTCGTTGCTGACCCTCGCTGGACGCGTGGAGGCTGAGCACAGTCCCCTGGGCATCGTCATCACGGCGCTCAGCGTGATCGTGATGCCGTTCCTTTCGCTCGCCGAGCGCCGCGCCGGGCGAGAACTCGGCTCGGCCACGGCTGTCGCCGATTCCAAGCAGACACTGATCTGCACGTACCTGTCCGCGGCCGTCCTGATCGGACTGCTCCTCAACACGTGGTTCGGCTGGTGGTGGGCCGATGCGGTCGCCGGCCAGGTGATCGCAGCATTCGCGATCCGTGAAGGAATCGAAGCCTGGCGAGGCGACGCCTGCGCCACGTCCGTCGGGATGCTTCTCGACGACGAGGGCGACCATGACGAGCACCGGCACGACGCCGGCTGAGTCGCCGCGGAGTATCGCCGACAACAAGACGGTCGGGTCGTCACCCACGGTCTGCGGAGTCAGCCGCGCCGTGCATCGTCAGCCGCAGTCACATGGCTGTGGACGCATCGCCACCCCGCATCGTCGCGGACGAAGACGTCAGTCGTCCATTCGTCCGCTTCGAACACTTCGCCGTCGAAGCGTGCGGTGTTGACGACGCGCGCGAGGACCACGGCGGTCGATCCGTAGACCTGGACGTCGATCTCACCCGAGGCACGCATTTCTGAATGGGTGAGCCGCCCGCTGGCCACTACCTCGAGGAAGTCCTGCCGCGTCGTTATTCCGTCGGCGTCGACGAGGCGCCATTTCTCGGCGAGGTACGCGCCGATCCGTGCCGGATCGTTGGAGACGATCGCGTCGCTCAGGGCGACCGCGGTCGCGCGCACCTCGGCCTCGCCCCGGGGAGCATCGGGTGTTCCGGCGCGCCGGACCGCAGACTCTGCATCGATGTCCGGCATGGGGCGACGGTATCGCGCCGCGTCAGTGCGCAACAGACGTGGCCCTGCAGTGGCGGTGGCGGCGCTAGATGTACTCGAGGTCGGCGATGGTGTCGAAGGGGTTCTCGACGTCTCCGGTGTCGCGGTGATCCTCTTCGTCTGCGTCGAGAAGCTCGGAGGTGAAGATCACCGGCACGCCCGGTGAGACGAGCACCGAGACTTCCTTGTTCCCGAAAACCACCAGGTTCACCAGGTCCCCGTTCGCGCGCATCGCGGCGACGGTGGCGGCCTTCACGTCGTCGATGCTATGGCCCTGTGCGAGCACGAATCTTTCGTTGCCGATCCTGACAATGTCTTGTCGCATGCGTTCTCCACCCTGGATGCTCGAGTCCACCCGGGTGTGCCCCCAGAGCAAACCGATTCTGGAAATTTACGCCCGATCGTCACGAGATGCGAACGCCCGGCGGCTGGAAATCGGCCGTGAAACAGTAAGCGAAGATTTCGGACGCAGTTCAGATTTCGTGCGCCTAGCGCCTAGTGCCCGTCGCCGTGTCCTGTGGATGATGGAACGATGAGTTCGATGCGTGATCCGGAGGACGCTGCGACGCACTTGTGGGGTCTCGCGAGCGAACGCGAAACTCTTGCCGCTTCGATACTGGTTACGCGGGCTGCAGCCCCGGACCTCCTGCTGGCGTCGTACCTCTGCGCCGTGAGACCTGCAGATCTGGCCACGTTCGACTCCGACCTGGGTATCGCCAGGGCGCGTGGCATCCGGAGAGTCGTGTTGGAGCGAGACACTCCGAAGTGGGTGGAGGCCGAGCTACGGCTGCGGGGATGGACGGTCGAGGACGAACTGCGCCTGGAGCTTGCCGGCGACGCACAGCTCGCAGGTTCGCCGCCGCAGGTCGACGTTCGCGCGGGAAGCCAGGTAGACCCCGACTGGCGCGCCCGCGGCGAGTTGCTGCGCGCGGACCATATCGAAGAAGACACACGGCACGGGGTCCCGGCGCGTGCTCCGGCGCAGACCGCCGCGATCGTGGAGCACCGGCGCGCCCTCGAGGGATTTGCACCGTACCTGTGCGCGATGGAGGATGACGAAATCGCCGGGTTCCTGTGCACCTGGACATCACCCACCGGCGTGGGTGTGATCGAAGACGTCTACGTGCGGCCGAGCAGCCGCGGCGCCGGGATCGCGACCGCGCTCCTGCACGCCGCAGTCACCGCGCTGCGGACTGCCGGTGCCGGCCGCATCGTGATCGCGGCCGAGATCGGAGACACCCCCGCACAGCGCTACGCTCGGGTCGGATTCCGCCCCGATCACGTCGTCCGCTCCTGCGTACTCGCCGGCAGCTGAGCGGGACGACTCAGGGCGGATCGACCTGCCGAGCGACAGCGTTCAACGCTGGTTCAGCACCTCGCGGAGTTTGGCGGCGAAAGCCTCGGGCTGGCCGGCGTAGCCGAATTCGCCACCCATGAAGCCGCCGTGGTGGCTGGGGAACACGGTCGCCTGCTGGCCGAGGCGTTCGGCCAGAGCGATCGCGGTTCGACCGGTGTACACGCGCACCGACTCCTCGCCGACGGCGATCACGATCCGAGTAGGCGCCGACTTCAGAGCCTCGAGATCGGGCTCGTAGTGGGGCACCGCCCAAGAACGGTCCGACAGCAACGGGTCGCCGCGAGTACCGTCGTCGTGGGTCGGCATCCCGAATGCGGCGGGGTCGGGAGCCGGCCGGGCGAGGTATTCATCCGTGATCTCACCCTCCCACGAGGTCATCGCGATGAACGCGGCCATTCCCGCGCCCCAGCCCTTCTCCTCGTACATCTGGGTGTACGCAACCCGGGCGCGCTGGACGGCCTCCGCATCCGGCAGCACACAGTCGATCGGCGGCTCGTGTGCGACCAGGGTCGACACGTCTTCCGGATGGGACGTGACCAACGCGAGCGCGGTCACCGCGCCGCCGCTGCTGGCGAACATCTCGACTGGTCCGCTGCCGAGCGCCTGGATGATGGCGTGGACATCCTCGGCCTGAGTCTCCGGCTCGTTCGTGACGCCGCCGTCCTTGCGCTTGCTCCTGCCTAAACCGCGAGGGTCATAGGTCACGACGGTACGGTCCTGGAACAGCTTGACCTGTGCCTGAAACCCGCTCGCGTCCATCGGCTGCCCGATCATGACCAGGGGCGGTCGGCCGTCCGCGGTCGGAAGCGGCCCGTGGACGTCGTAGACCAGGTCGACGTCCGGCAGATCGAGGGTGTGTTGAGTCACTGAGGGCCTCCTGCATCGCGAACGGGCACACCGGATGCTACGACGAGCGATCTGCGGTGCGCTAGCGATCGCCGGAGGATCTTGAAGGGCCGATAGCGTCGAGCTATGAGCGACGTGCTGCCTTTGACCCCCGACGAGTTGCTGACGACAACCCGCTCCGTGCGGCGTCGGCTCGACCTCGAACGGCCGGTCCCGGTCGACGTCGTCCGCGAGGCGCTCGAGGTCGCGCTCCAGGCGCCGACGGGGAGCAATGCTCAGACGTGGCACTGGATCGTCGTCACCGATTCGGAGAAGCGTGCGGCGATCGCCGGGCTGTATGCGCGATCGTTCGCCCGGTATCGCGCCTCGGGGCGCCGGACCTACGCCGACCCGACGCGCCAGGCGGTCCAGCAGCGGGTGTCGTCTAGCGCCGACTACCTGGCCGAGCACATGGGAGAGGTTCCGGTCCTCGTGATCGGCGCGATCTTCACGGGTGCCGAGGAGTTCGAGACAGGAAGTCAGGCCGGTCTGTGGGGGTCACTTCTGCCAGCCGCATGGAGCCTGCAGCTCGCACTGCGGGCACGCGGCCTCGGCAGCGCGTGGACGACCCCGCATCTCGCGTACGAGCGTGAGATCGCCGAGCTCCTCGGCATCCCTCCCACCGTGCGCCAGGGCGTGCTGCTGCCCGTCGCGTACACGGTCGGGACGGACTTCCGCCCCGCGCATCGCGCGCCCCTCGATGAGGTCCTGCACGTCGACGGCTGGTGAGCCGCCGATCTACAATCGCGCCGAACACTCGTGGAGTGAGGTTCGCCGTCACGGTGGACCTTGTGACTTACCGCCCGATGGGGTGACGTCGGCCGAGGAGGAATCCCGCGATCACGCCCAGCCCGACAAGACCGGCGACACCGATTGCGATCCCGACCGCGGACGGTTGTGTCAACACGATGAGCGAGCCTGGGAAGAAGGCAGCGCCTGAGAGTGGCTGATATGCGAACCAGCCGAAGGACGCCGTGCTCGTTGGACTGTTTGCGATGAACAAGGCGACACCGCCGAGAACGAGCAAGCCCGAAACGATCGAGGCGATGACAAGGCCGACCGGCTTCGGACGCATGACACCACGATATAGACGGAAGCGGATCGACTATTGGTCCACGCGAACAGGCTCGCCGGCCGGATGGTGCTTCGGCGCGGTCATGGCCTCAGGTCATCGGACGGGGCGCAACAGCGTGACAGCTCGAGTGCCGACTTTGAAGCTCGCGAGTCGTGGTATCCGTTCATCCAGCAGCACCTTGCGGCCGCGGGTCGCGATTGCGATCACCACGTCGTCGTCCAGCACCGATGAGATGGAACGAAGCATGCCGGTCAGCCCCTGATCTGCCCTTGGGCCTGCCCACGTCGTCTGTTCGCCGTAGGGAACGTCGGTGATCACCATCTTGGGTCGCTGGCCGTCGAGTGCCCTTCTGAGCTGCTGAGGGTCGAACGCGTCTGCTCTGGCGAACGAATAGGGCAATGGTCCACCTCGTGCGGTCAGCTGGTGGGCGAGTCGTTGAGCCGCCTCGGCAGCCCGGGTATAGGAGGGTTTGTCGAACTCCGCCGCCCGTTCGCGAAGCTCTGCTGACCTCTGCATCAATCCGCTTTCGCTCAGAAGATCCAGATTCTGCTTTGCCAGGTCCAATGCTGCATCGTCCACGTCCGAGCCGATGATCCCGGCGATCTCGTCTCGGTGCAAGAGCGAGAGGACAGTCAACAGGTAGCCGCTGCCGCAACAGGGATCCCACACGATCAGGGGGCCATCCGATACCGCGGTCATCGCACGGCGAAAAGTCTCGCTGGCCAATCGCACGGGAAATGCAGGGAATCCCGGTGCGGAGAACAGCACCCGGCCGGCTGACAGGTCCTCGTGATTTTCACGGCTGAGCGCGAAGCGGTAGCCCACGGAAGCTCACCGGGCGCCGCCGCGCTGGCGTGCGGCCTCATAGAGAGTGACAGTCGCCGCACTGGCAGCGTTCAGCGAACTGGCCGCACCGCCCATCGGGATGCGCGCGATCAGGTCGCATCCCGCTCTCCACCCCGAACTCAAGCCGGACGTCTCATTGCCGACGACGAGGAGCGTCGGGCCGGTCAGATCGAGATCCGAAAGATCGACGGCGCCGTTTTCGTCGGTACCGATGATGGTGAGGTCAAGCCCCGCCGATCGATTCGATTGCACCCATGCCAAGACATCCTGATGTGAGCGCACTCGGACCGTCGGCACGGCGAACAGCGACCCAGTGGATGCGCGCACGGCCTTGGGATCGTACGGGTCTGCGGCATGTCCGGTGATGATCAGCCCCGCGCCGCCGAACGCATCCACCGACCGCACGATCGAGCCGATGTTCCCAGGCACAGCGGGGCGGTCGAAAACCACCCCCAGGAATCCCGGCGCGACCGCTATGCGCGACAGGTCGTCTGCCGGAAGGGCGACGACTGCAACGAGCTCTGGCGCGTCATCTTCTTTCTCGCCCAGCTCGCGGACCAGATCCGTTGCCATCGCGACGCGCTCGCCCCCGGCGTGGCTCAGCATCCGCGCGGCCCAAGGTGAGAGTGATCGCTCGGCGTCGAAGATCAGGGCGTTTATCCGCCAGCCATGCTCGATCGCGAGGCTGATGGGGCGGACGCCCTGAACCAGAAACTCTCCCGCTCTCTGGCGCTTGTTCCGATTGCGTAGCAGCGCCTCCCACTGCTGGAATCGCGCGTTACGGCGTGAGATGCGCGTGTCAGTACTCAATCGCAGCCTCCTCTCTTCCGAAGCAAGCGGGTTCAGGCTCTCACTGTGCGGCGCAGGCCTTCCCGATCAGATCGGACGGAAATTGTCGGGTGAGCGTGAGGATCGATCCGCGACAGTGGGCGCTCCGACTTCGCATCCTGACCGGAAGGACGACGCAATGGACATCCGCATCGCAGACCGCCCGGCTTTTCGATTGATCGGCTACTCGACCCGCGTGACTGTGGTCTCTGGACTCCTCAATCCGGGCGTGCAGGCGCATATCGAGTCGGTGCCTCGGACCAAGTACATGGAGTTGCTCAGGCTGGGTGGAAGCGAGCCGGCGGGCGTGCTCAATGTGAGCTCCGGCGTCGACGCCGACTATGCCGTGGGCACCGAATTCGAGTTCATGTGCGGTGTCGCGGCAAGCGCTCGGACACGGGCTCCCGACGGCCTCGGACTGCTGGATGTTCCCAGGGGCGACTGGGTGATCGTCCGTGAGACGCCGCCTCACCCCGTCGGCGCCATCCCTGAGTGGATGGCCGCGGTGTGGTTCCCCTCACATCCCTGGCGGCTGCGACCGGGCCCCTCCATCGTGGCAAGCCGCGCCGAAGGCCGCGGTCCCGCGATGCACGATCTATGGCTCCCTGTCGAGCCCGCTTAGTCATCCTGGCGGGCGGTTGCGTTCATCGATGCGTCGTGGCCGGCGCCCCGCCGCATTCCGCTCGGAGACGACCGAGCGAATCGCGAGGTATTGCCGGACGCGCTGAGAGTCTGCGGATCGTCGTCGCCTCGTGCTAGTTCGCACACCTTCGTCGGGGCCGTCTGATGCAGATCAGGCGAAGAGCTCGTCGAACGCGTCCGTGCGCACCCGCGGCGCCGTGGCGGCACGTTTGATCGCGGGCTCGGGGTTGACGGCGGCGGTGTGGACCGGCTCCATGAGAGCGCGGGCCGGCTCGGTCAGGAACCTGCTGGGCTTGGCGGCGACGTGCCTTGCCAGGAACGCGGTGGGGTGCGTGGGCAGTTGCGAGGGCACGTATACGTCGAGGGTGTCGCGTGCGCGGGTGAGCGCAACGTAGAAGAGGCGCTCCTCCTCAGCCAGCCCGGCGCGAGAAGCGAGTGCCATGTCTGAGGGCATTGCGCCGTCGTTCACGCGCAGGAGGTGCACGATGTCCCATTCCAGGCCCTTCGCGGAATGGATCGTGGACAGGGTGAGCCAGTCCTCGTCCAGATGTGGTTGCTTGGCCCAGTCGCTGGTGACGTTCACCGGGTCGATGGCCTGCTCGCTCACGAACGTGCGGAGGTCGCTGTGCCCAGCGGCGGCCTGCGCGATGGAGTCCACGTCCGTCACCCGCCGCTGCCAATCCGGGTAGTGCGCGCGCAGCAGCGGATCCACCGCGCCTCGGCATGCCTCGACCAGCTCCGGTACCGCGGTCGTGGAGTCCACGGCGCCGAGCAGCGACAGGGTGTTGGCAAGCCCGGTGCGCGCCTTTGCCGGTGCCGCCGCCACCGCGTCGGCCGCGCGATCGACGCCTCCGCCCGCGAGGATCCTGGCCAGTACGCGCGCGCTCGCTTTGCCGATCGCGCGATGCCGGGTGAGCAGGCGGTACCAGGACACCTCGTCTGTCGGGTTGAGCACCACTCGGAAGCCTGCCAGCAGGTCGCGCACATGCGACGTCTCCAGGTAGCCGATCCCGCCGAACTTGTGGAACGGGATCGCCCGCACCTTGAGCTCCACCTCCAGCTGCGCGCTGTGGGATCCGGTGCGCATCAGCACCGCCTGCGAACGCAATGGCGTGCCATCGATGTGCGCGGCGAGGATGCGGTCCGCGATCGTGCGGGCCTCGTCGTCGGCGTTGCGGCAGCTGACCAGGGTCGGCCGGGCGCCCGGCTGCGAGCGGTCGGCGACGAGCCGTAGCCTCAGTTCGCCGGGGCGCACCTGGTTCGCAACATCCAGAATCTGCTGCGTCGATCGGAAGTTGCGTTCCAGGCGCACCAGCGTCGCGTCGGGGTACGCCTCGACGAGCTCGAGCAGGTGCCCGGCGCTCGCCCCCCGGAACGCGTAGATCGCCTGTGCGTCATCGCCGACGACGGTCAGCCCGCGGCCGTCGGGACTGAGCCCGCGCACGATGTCGACCTGGAGCTGGTTGACGTCTTGATACTCATCCACCAGCACCCAGTCCCAGCGCGCCCGCAACCGTGCGCCGACATCGGGATCGGTGACCAGCGCCCGCCAGGCGATGAGCAGATCATCCAGGTCGAGCAGGCCGCGCTCGCGCTTGCGGTCGCGGTAGTGACGCAAGAGACCGGCGACCTGGTCGGCGTGCTCAAGCGCCCACGGAAACTGCTCTTCGATGACGATGCGGGCCGGGGTCGCGGTGTTCATCGCGCGGGAGGCGATGTCCGCGATGGTGCGTGTCGTGGGCAGCCGCACCTCCGTGCCGTCCAGGCCGTGCTCGGCGCGCAGCAGGTCGATCAGGTCGATGACGTCGTCGGGATCGATGACAGTCACGTCCTGCAATCCCAGGTGCTGTGCGTACTCGGCGACGATGCGGTGCGCGACGGCATGGAACGTGCCCCCGGCGATGCGCTGCGCAGCCTGCGCGTCGCCGCACATCACCGCAGCGCGGGAGAGCATCGCGGATGCCGCGCGCCGCGTGAACGTCAGCAACAGGATCCGTTCCGGTGCGACCCCCGCCTCCAGCAGCCGCGCAACACGTGCCGTGAGTACACGCGTCTTCCCTGTGCCGGCCCCCGCCGCGACAACCAGCGGCCCGTCGCCATGCTCGACGGCCTTGAGCTGCGCCGGATCCAGCCCGGCGAGCGCATCAGAAGTTGCCACAGAGGGGACGGTAACCAGACCCCCCGACATCCAGCCGCCATCGCGAGCGTGCGGACATGCCAAAGAGGTCCGCGGGATCACCCTCGAGCGGTACGCGAACTGCGCCCACGCTGAGACGGCTCACTCCGAGGGGTGGGCGTGCCAGCGGCGGCTCGGCCTCGGTTTCGCTCAGTCGACGAGCGCGGCTCGCGCACAGCACGCGCCAGTGGGGCATGCTCAAAGCTATGGCGGGTGCTCCGAGTGGATTCGAGTTCACGGTGATGGGCGACCGTATCGAGATACGCCACCACGGTCGCCTGGCGGCGACGCTTCGCAAGTCAGCGGCGGTCAAGTTCCTCGCCGATGTGGACCGCGGCGATCCTCAGCAGTTGATGGCGCGAGTCACCGGCAACTACAGGCGCGGCAACGAACGATCAGGCATTCACCGGCCGTAACTCCGGCGACGCGATGACCTTGCCTGAGCGGCAGGATGTCGCTCTTCGCGGCATCGGCGGACCGACGCCGGCACACGAAGGTCCTGGGCCGCGACACGGTCGCGGATGATGTCGCGACTGAGGACAGTGGCGGAGGATAAGGGGGTTTCGAATCGTACTCGGATGCGAGTGCGTCTCGCTTGGCGCTCGAGGTGCTTTGTCTCGGTCGAGTGGTACCATATCTTGTACAACTCTGGAGGCATGATGGCAATCACCACGAGCGAGGCCCGTCGCGACCTGTTCGGTCTCATTGAGCGCGTCAACCTTGATCACACCGAGGTGGAGATCACGTCGAGACGGGGCTCGGCTGTACTCATGTCGAAGGACGAGTACGACTCCCTGGTGGAGACCAGCTACCTGCTGCGCTCGCCCGAGAACGCCCGCCGGTTGCTGAGCGCGATGGAGAGCGCGCGAGCGGGTGCGGTCACGGAGCGCGAACTGCTGGAGCCGTGACGGACCGAAAGCTTGCGTGGACCGCTGAAGCCTGGGAGGACTACGTCTACTGGCAGACGCAGGATCGCAAGACGCTCAAGCGCATCAACGCACTCATCGAAGACATTCTCCGAGGCGATCCTTTCGAGGGGATCGGCAAGCCTGAACCCCTCAAGCACGCCCTGGCCGGAGCGTGGTCGCGACGAATCGATGAGAGCAACCGCCTCGTCTATGTCGCTGACGTTCAACACGTGACGATCGTGCAAGCTCGATATCACTATTAACCACACTGTGAGCTATCTCATTGCGCCGGTAGACCGCCGGACGACGGCACGAGGCTGAGTGCGCGTCAGATAGACCGAGCGGTGAGGCGGCCGGAGGCGATGGCCGCGACGAAAGCTGCGTGGTCCTTCTCGTTCTGATCGGCGTATGCCTCGGCGAAGGCAACGATCGCGTTGTCGAATGCCTGAGAACGACCGAGATAGGCCGCGATCTGTACTCTGTCTCCGGTGCGTGCGTGACCACGCGCCAACGTCTCGCCGCAGAGCCGGGCGTAGAGCATGGCACCTCGCGGGACCATGACCTCTGGGTCGACGGAACCCTTCCAATCGTGCAGTTGGCGCAGATAGAAGTCGCGCTCACCGCCGCCTACCTCAGTTGTTCGATGCCATCCGAGAAAGATGTCGCTGGCGGCCTGGAGGAGACGCTGCCCGCGCACTACCCGTTCACCATGATGGGAGTGCTTGCTCGGGGGCAGAAACCTCTCAAGCACGGATGCCTGCGCTTCCTTCGCCTGCAGGATCAGCGGGTCGGTGTCGTCCTTACCTGTGAGGAGGAGTATCCAGCAGCGGGTTCCGACACTCCCGATCCCACCGACGCTGCGCGCCATGTGTACGTATCGGTACTCCGCGAGCGGGTGGCGCTCGGCGGGAAGCGTCTGCCTGTAACCCTCAAGGAAGTCACGCATCCATACCTCCGTGGCGTGAATTCGCTCGTCATCAGGGAAGAGTTCTTCGACCGGCACGACCAGGGGAGGGTCGGACATAATCCGCAGCCGCCCGCCCTCCGTCACGACAAGCCTCGAGAAGGCCCGATTCCGGTCCTTCGTCTGCGCCTTGGCAACGATCGAGTCCCAACCCTTGATCTGGCTCTTTCCGGCGCGCTCGGCCTTGCGTTCATCTCGCAACCAGGAGGCGATCTTGCCGGCATCAAGCCGGTCGTACCAGGCATCCAGTACCGATGATTTCGCCAGATCGATCATCCGCTCGCGGTACGCGAGAGCCGCCGCACGGAGGATCGGCCTCCTCTCGTTCTCGGAGAATCCGCGGTGGCGCCCGGCGATCTCGAAGCTGGTGACAAGGCGTTTGAGGTCCCATTCGAACGGCCCGGGGAGAGTCTCGTCGAAGTCGTTGATATCGAAGACGAGTTGCCGCTCAGGTGAGGCGAACAGCCCGAAATTCGACAGGTGCGCGTCGCCGCACAGCTGGGCGTTCAACCCGCTGCTCGGCGCCGTGGCCAGGTCCGCCGCCATCAGCAACGCTGCGCCGCGGAAGAACGCGAAGGGCGATGCCGTCATTCGGTCGTAGCGGAGGGGGACGAGCTCACGCACCCGCGACGCGGATTGCTGTTCGAGCAACGAAACCGGATCGAAGCGGTCTGCCATGACTGCCCCGGCGCCGTGGCCAGATCGGGGGCTTCGGCTTCTAGCCGCCCGGCCGGCTCTGCGCCGCTCCTCGAAGGCGCCGGCCCCAGGCGTCGATGAAAGGCTGGCATCGTCTACGGTGGCGCTCATCTGTTTGGTCATGACACGTCCTCAACGGTCGCCACTGCTCGACGATCATCGAGGCGAGCGTCACGAATCGGGATCGACTGTCTCGAGCCGAGTACGCGGGCGAGTAATCACGAACGGTACGCCGGTGCAGACTCATCCGACAAGAGATCGGGACCGCCGGGCCGGCATCCGGCGCACTCGGCATCGACGCCGCGACCGTGCGCGATTGCTCGTGGAGCATCCGAGGTATTGAATGTGAGCAGTCAGGTCCACGCCTCCCTCATCGAGAGCCGGTTCAATGAAGAAGTGGTCCGTCCTCGTAATCCTGGGATGCGCGCAGTTCGTCATGGTGCTCGATGGCACGGTGATGAACGTCTCCATCTCTGCCGTGGTCGAAGATCTTGACAGCACGGTTGCTGCGATGCAGACCGCCATAACGTTCTACACCCTCACAATGGCCTCGCTCATGCTGCTGGGCGCCAAACTGGGCGACGTGTGGGGCCGCCGCCGGGCGCTGGTCATCGGATCGATCGTCTACGCCCTCGGGTCGCTACTGACGGCGATAGCCCCGAACATGCCGGTGCTCTTCCTCGGCTGGTCCGTCATCGAGGGCCTTGGCGCGGTTCTTGTGATCCCGGCCATCGCGGCGCTCATCGCCGACAACTACCAAGGCAAGGACCGCATCACGGCCTTCGCGATGATCGGGGCTCTTTCGGGCGCGGCGGTCGCCGCCGGCCCGCTCATCGGTGGATTCGTGACGACCTACTTCAGTTGGCGTTACGTCTTCGTCGCCGAAGTCGTCATCATGGCCGGCGTTGTCCTCTTCGCCCGGGGAATCGCTGACCGCGCAGATCGCCGGCCCATCCGCATCGATGTGCTGAGCGTCCTGTTGTCGGCTGCTGGGCTGCTTCTCGTCGTCTATGGGATGCTGCAGAGTAAGGTCTGGGGTTGGATCCGGCCGCTCAACTTTCCTGAGATCAACGGGGTACCTATTGCGCCGTTGGGCATCTCCTTGACGGCGTGGTTCATGGTCATCGGCATCGCCTTGCTGGCCCTGTTCTTCTCCCGGCAGCGCCGCCTGCTCGGGCAGGGCAAGGAGCCCCTGGTGCACGTGTCTATGCTCGCGATCCGGCAACTGCGGAGCGGTCTCACCGTGCTGGGCGCGCAGTACGCGATGACCGCCGGCCTCTTCTTCATGGTGCCGGTCTACCTGCAGATGACGCTCGGGCTCGACGCCCTCGAGACCGGCATCCGGATCTTTCCGCTTTCCGTCTCGCTCATCGTCTTCTCCATCGCGGGCACCCGGCTGACGAGGGTGTGGTCGCCGCGACGTATCGTGCGCGTCGGCCAGTGGATCCTCGTGGTCAGTGCGGTGGTGCTCCTCTCGGCGATCGACCCCGAACTCTCTGGCTGGGTCTTCGGGATCGGGATGTTCTGCGCCGGCGCTGCTCTGGGACTGCTCGCTTCGCAATTGGGGAACGTCAACATGTCGGCGGTGACCGAGAAGGACACCAGCGAGGTGGGCGGACTGCAGGGAGTGTTCCAGAACCTGGGGTCATCGTTGGGCACGGCGCTGATCGGCTCGATCATGATCGGGGCCCTCGCAACATCCTTCTCTGCCGGTGTCTCGAGCAGTACGTTGCCCGCCGAAGTGCAGCAGATCATCGCCGAGCGTACAGCGGGCGGCGTCGAAACGGTCCCGGCTTCGACGGTCGAGCAGATCGGGATCGACGCCGGACTCGAAGCCGCCGAGGCCGAGACGTTGGCAAGGCTCTATGTCGAGTCGCAACTGTCATCGCTGCGCGTTGCGTTCTTCGCGCTCGTCGTCATCGCGCTGTTCTCCCTCTTCTTCTCGCGAGGGATCCCGAACGAGGTCGTGGGAGGACGCGCCACACTAGCCGCGACCAGAAGACCCCAATGACCATCAGAGGGTCCAGCACCTCTACAGGCACCGAGTGCGAGTAGGCGCCCAACCGGGCGCCGAGCGATTAGTCCGTCTGGACTGCCGGAGTGCCTGTCCAGGCTTCCTATGGGGGAGTCAGAGGCGTCCCCGCGGCAGCCCGGAACGATTGCAGCATGTATCGCCCAGCTTCTTCCACGCGACTTTCGACGGACGAGAAGCGCCGATAGATCGTGTCGACGCCGATGCCCGCGACCTCAGTGATGTGTTCAAGAGCGACGCCGGTCCTCTCCCGGCGAAGACGTCGACGTAGGAAAATCCCTTGAAAACACTGGGATCTGACTGGCGGAGGGTAGGGTGTCTGGTTTCAGGACATCGTTGACAGTTGATCCCGCTGATGACCCTGAAACGCTTCCTCGCCGCCCGCCCCCACCCGGACACCATCGACGACCTCCAGGCCCTGCTGACCCAGTTCCAGACCTGGTACAACACCCAACGCCCGCACCGTTCCACCGGCCGCAGAACACCACTCCAGGCCTACACCGCGCTCCCGAAAGCGACCCCGACCGGCGCGCACCGCTCAGAGTGGCGCTCCCGCACCGACAGAGTCGACAAGCACGGGAAAGTCACCCTCCGCTACGCCGGACAACTCCGCCACCTCGGCATCGGCAAAGCCCACGCCGGCACCCCCCGTGCTCCTACTCATCCACGACCGCCACGTCGTCCACCAGCAACGCGAACACCGGCGAGATCATCGCCGCGAGCACACCATCGACCCCACCCGGAACTACCAACCCCAGAAGCGATGATCCGGGTGTCAACGATGACGCGACTCACCGCCACGGCGTCACCGTCAACCCACCGAACCCACAAAAAAGTCCTGAGCCGCGACACGCTCGTAAGCGATGTCGCGACTCAGGACGGCGGCGGAGGATAGGGGATTCGAACCCCTGAGGGCTTGCACCCAACACGCTTTCCAAGCGTGCGCCATAGGCCACTAGGCGAATCCTCCAGCAGCCCCGGAGGGCCAGCGACCATCCTACCCGACGCGACTACTGCGCCTTCACGGGCGCATTGCCCGCGTACACGCTGCCCGGCCGGATCACGAGCGAGCGCGGCGCGAGCAGCGCGAGCACCCGGCGTGCGGGCGGGACCGACGCGAGCAGGGCGACCCGGACGGATGCCGCGGCCTCGGCCGCGGTATCCCCGATCCAATACGACCGAGTGCCCGCACGCGAATAGCTGACGCGCTCGATGGCGATGAGCACCACGTTCATGTCGGACGCGGGCACGCCGTGCTCGGTGATCAAACGCTGGGCGAACGCGCGCGGCGACTCGCTCGACGGGACCGGGATGCCCACGTCGATCGCGGCATCCTGAACCGACTGCCAAGCCGCTGCGGCATCGCCGCGCCGCGCGGCCGTGTCGAGCTGGCGGCGGCGCAACTCGCGGAACAGCAGCGGGAGCGACAGCACGAGGAGGACCAGCAGGGCCACGCCGGCCAGCGGCAGGGCGTCGGCCGGGGAGCCGTTCTGCCCGCTCGCCGTGCCGCCGCGCTGTGCCTCGGGGCTCTCTTCCTCGAGTCCGGCGGGCGTCGACGGCGTGGGCGTGGACTGCGGCGACGTGGCACCCGGGTTGTCGGCCTGACCGGGAACCGAGGCGGCGGGGGAGAAGGATGTCGGAACGCCGAGCCCCGACGTCGGCTCGAACGCGACCCACCCGATGCCGTTGAAGTGCACCTCCGGCCACGCGTGCAGCTGCGAACTGCCGACCGAGTAGACCGGCTGCGAGTCGACCGCGTCGGTCGTCGGCTCGCCCGGGAGATAGCCGACGACGATCCGCGACGGCATGTTCAGCGTCCGCGCCATGAGGGCGAACGCGGAGGCGAAGTGGACGCAGTATCCCTCCCGCTGCTCGAGGAACCGGGCGACCGCCTCGGCGCCGCTGCCGTCGAACCCGTCCTCGACCGGCGCCTCGAGCGAGTACGCGAAGTCGCTGCCACGGAACCACCGCTGCAGCGCGGTGAGACGGTCGTAGTCGTTCGTCGCCCCTGCGGTCACCTGTGCGGCGAGCTCGGCGATGATCGGGGGTGTGTCGGGGGGCAGCTCGGTGGTCTCGTCCCGCACCTGGTCGCCGCCGCCGGCGGAGCGCGACCGGATCTGCTCGAGCGTGGGTCGCGGAAGGGTCGAGACCACGTCGTACGACTGGCCTTGCGTCGAGCTCGCCCGTGCGACGACGGTGCGGTTGTAGGGCACAGCGCTCCACGCGCCGTCGAGGCCCGAGATGGTCACCGCGGGGAACGGAACCGGCGCCCACGGCGACTCGAGGTTCACGACGTCGACCGAGGTGGTGTACTCCGCGATGCGGATGTCGGGGTCGGCGGCGACATCGCCCAGAGCACGGTCGCTGTCGAGGGCGACGGTCTGACCGCCGTCGGGCTCCCACGTGCCGCCGTCGAACCGCGACAGGGTCGTCGCCCGCAGGTAGGGCACCGTGGGCGAGTCGGTGCGCAGCCTCAGCACCTCGACCTCTTGCGGGCGGCGCAGGTCGTCGCCGAGCTGGAGCGTCGCATCGATGCCCGGGCCCGGGCCCACACCCGAGCCCGCCCGGGCGACGGGCTGCGGCAGCAGGGGAGTCGCCACGACGGCCACGACGATCGCGATCGCGGCGATGCCGAGAGCGGTCGCCGGCACGCCGGCACTGCGCTCCGCCTCCTGTTCGATGGGCTTCTCGCGCGAGCGGGTCTCGGCGCGGATGAGGAAGAGGATCGTGATGGCCAGGAACACGAATCCCATGAGGTCCACTTCGCTGGGCACCGCGATCGCCGGGATGAGTGACACGGCGACGATGCCGACCGACGCGAGCAACGGCATCCGCGCGGTCACGACCACGTGGTCGATGACGATCGTGAGGAGGCCCATCGCCCCCACCACGACGAACGCGAGAGACGTCGACGGCTCGAGCGGGGCGGCTCCGAGTGTGATCTCCTGCATCGCGCCTTCGACCAGCAGCGGGACGGTGCGGAAGGTGTCAAGGCTCGGGATGATCCACAGCAGCGCGGTGTCACGCAGGAACACCACCGTCATGAACACGACCCAGATGGCCGCCTCGATGAGGGTGACGGCGACCGCGGGCAGACGGAACCGGCGTGCGTTGTACCCGGCCACGAGCACGAGCACCGAGAGGATGAGGGCACCGACGAGCCACGCGCCGGACTCCACGACGCGAGCGACCGGGAGCAGTGCGGCCAGGAGCGCCGCGAGCACCGCCGACGCGAGCAGGCGCTCGCCGCCGCGTCGCGGCGCGGCAGGTCCACGTCGACCGAAACGGTCGGCGCGGACGGCTGCGGCGCTAGGCGAGGACATGACGCGTTCCTCGTCCGACGGCGTTCGCCCACGCGACGCCGAGGTCGGCGTCCGCGTCGATCGCAGCGATGTTCCAGCCGTGGTCCGCCGCTCGATCCAGCGCGTCGCCGACCGGCGCCGCGGCGAGCACCAGCGGGAGCGTGCTGTGGTGGGCGACGGGGCCGATGGCGTCGGCGTCGGCCGGGTCGAGTCGCCCGACCACGAGCACGACCGGGCCCGTGGACACCCCCGCGAACAGGCGTGACAGGCGCGGCAGGCTGTCGTCGCGCCGCGCCGTCACGGTCGCGAACTGCACCAGCATCGCCTCGACCTCGGTCATGTCGCCGCCGTCGATGCGCTCGGCGATCCCGGGCGCGCCGTACAGGTGGGTTCCGTCACTGTCGATCACCTCGACGGCGTACCCGTCCCGCACCAGCCGCGAGACGGCCGACACGCACGCCGAGACACCCGCCTCGAACCCAGGGTCGGCCCCGGGGGTCTGCAGAGCGTCGATCGACCACCGCAGCGCCGCCCGGTCGAGGATCACCGTCGCCTCAGGTGTGGACTCCTGCTCCTCCTGACGCACCATGAGCGCGTCGCGGTGCGCCGTCGCCCGCCAATGGATGCGTCGCATCGAGTCGCCCGGGGCGTAGGGCCGGGCCACGAGATTGTCGGCGCCCTGTCCGAGATGATTCGTGGTGGCGTGCAGCGTGCCGCCCGTCGCGCCGGCGTAGTCGATCAGCGGCGACAGCTCGGCGACGGCCGGCGCCACCGTCACCGGAGTCCGCCGCCCGAACACCATCGTGCGCCGTGCGAGGCCGAACGGGTCGGTGGAGCGCACCGTCAACGGGCCGAGCGGGTGCACCCCGCGTCGTGCTCCCGTGACCGAGTACGTGAGATCGACCACGCGTTCCCCGCCACGAAGCCCCGAGCCCAGCGCCGGGAACGCGCCCTCGGCCTTTCCTCGGAGGCCCGCCGGAAGCGTGTCCTGCCACAGGCCGGGCGGGGTGGGAACCGCCGTGCGCACGCCGACGCGCACCGACACGGTCGTCTCGCGACCCACGGCCACGACGTCGGGCACAAGCGAGCGGGTCACCACGTCGGAGCGGCGTCCGACATACAGTGAGCAGACACTCGCGGCCACGACGGCGAGCAGCAGGATGCCGAAGTACATCAGCTCGCCGATTCCCACCTCGTTCGCCACGATGAAGCAGAGCACCGCGAGCACGACCGCGCCCGTTCCCCGGACGGTCAGCGGCCACAGTCGTCTCATCGCAGTCTCACTGACGGGCGGCGATGGGCACGCGGACGCTCGCCGCGATGCGTTCAAGGATCGTCGTGATGGCGTCGGCCGCGGTGCGGGCCCTGGCGCCTCCTGCTGATCGTGTCGGGATGAGCCGATGGGCGAAGACCGGCACGAGCAACGCGGTCACGTCGTCGGGGATGACGAACGCGCGGCCGTCGAGCGCGGCCCAGACTTTGGCTGCCCGCACCAGCTGGAGCGTCGCCCGGGGGCTCGCCCCGAGCCGCAGGTCGGTGTGCACGCGGGTGGCCTGTGACAGTGCCACGGCGTAGTCCTCGATGGCCGGGGCGACGTGCACGGCACGTGCCCACGCGATGAGTCCGGAGACCTGTTCGGCCGAGACCACGGCAGCGAGCTGATCGAGCGGGTTCACCGTGTCGCGCTGGCGCAGCATGAGCGCTTCGGAACGGGCATCCGGATAGCCCATCGAGATGCGCATCATGAACCGGTCGCGCTGGGCCTCGGGCAGCGCGTACGTGCCCTCCATCTCGAGCGGGTTCTGCGTCGCGACCACGAGGAACGGCTCCGGCACGAAGTGGGTGCGCCCGTCGACGGTGACCTGGCGCTCCTCCATGGCCTCCAGCAGCGCCGACTGCGTCTTGGGGGAGGACCGGTTGATCTCGTCGGCGATGACGATGTTCGCGAAGATCGCGCCCGGCTTGAACTCGAATTCCCGCTCGACAGGGTTGAACACACTCACGCCGGTGACATCGCCCGGCAGCAGGTCGGGGGTGAACTGGATGCGACGCACCGTCGCGTCGACGGAGGTGGCCAGCGCCCGCGCGAGCATCGTCTTGCCCACGCCCGGAACGTCCTCGATCAGCAGATGCCCCTCTGCCAGCAGGCACACCAGGGCGCTGCGTACTGCTTCGGGCTTGCCGTCGATGACCTTGCCGACCGAGTCGAGGATCGCATCGGTGACGCGGGCGAAGCTCTCGGCTGTGAGCGCCCTGGACGTCTCGGGAACGCCGGGCTCGGCATCCGTCATCGCTGTATCGACCATCGAGGCCTCCTGTTCCGCCCGCTCGCGCGGATGGGTGGCGGGTGGCGGGGGCATCCTCGCCCCACGGCTCGATCCTAACCGCGGCGGTGCGAGGGCGGCACTGGGAGAACCCTGGGGACGACGCGCCTGCGCGAGCGGGTTAGAATGGACGCAGCTCTCCGCGAGGCGGCATCCAGGCCAAATCCCCCAGGACGGAAACGTAGCAAGGGTAACCGGGCTCTGCCGGGTTCGCGGAGAGTCTTAATTTCTCTGTGCGGAATCGGCGAAGGGGCCGTCCAGCACCGCCCACTGCAGCAGCATGATCGTCTTGGCATCCTGGATGCGGCCGTCCCGCACCATCGCGAGGGCCTCTTCTATCCCGAGTTCGAGCAACTCGATGTGCTCGCCCTCTTCTGCCAGGCCGCCACGGTCGGCGCGCAGCGTGGAGCCGTCGAACGGCGCCGCGAAGAAGTGGATCCGCTCGGTCACCGAGCCCGGACTCATGTAGACGTCCCACACGTGCTCGAGCTCGCCGATGTCGACGCCGGTCTCTTCGGCCGCTTCGCGCCGGATCGCCGTGGCGGGGTCGTCGTCGTCCAGCAGGCCGGCGGCGGTCTCGATCAGCATGCCGTCGGGGTGGTCGTTGACGTAGACCGGGTAGCGGAACTGGCGCGTGAGCAGCACCGTCCGGCGTCGCGGGTCGTAGAGGAGGACGGTCGCGCCGTTGCCGCGATCGTAGGTCTCGCGCTGCTGCGTCTCCCACTCGCCGGACGGCCCCCGGACCTGCAGCGTCGTGCGGCGCAGCACGTGCCAGCCGGCCGCGAGCAGTTCGACGTCGGCGACCCGCACATCGGGATTGCGGTCGAGATCGCGCCCTGCGCGATCGAGGCCGGTACGGCCGCGGTGGTCGGGAACGTCGATGCCGGGGCGAGGGGCTGTCATGGACCGGAGTGTACCGACGCGGTTCCCATGGATCTGCTGTGCAGCATCGGCGGCCTGGTGACGGTGTCGGGCGCGCCCATAGGCTGGGTGCGTGGCTCGGAGCATCTACATCACGTCGGCAGAAGGCCACTCGGGCAAGTCCACGGTCGCGCTGGGCGTGCTCGACGCGCTGAGCCATGCGGCAGCGCGTGTCGGAGTGTTCCGCGCGATCGCCCGCTCGACGGTCGAGCCCGACTACGTCCTCGAGATGCTGCTGGATCATGACGGCGTCGACCTGCCCTACGACGAATGCATCGGCGTCACCTACGACGACGTGCGGCGCGATCCGGATGCCGCGCTCGCGACGATCGTCGAACGGTACAAGGCCGTCGAAGCCCAGTGCGACGCGGTCGTCATCGTCGGGAGCGACTACACGGATGTCGGCAGCCCGGCGGAGCTGGCGTACAACGCCCGCATCGCGGCCAACCTCGGGGCGCCCGTGCTGCTCGTGCTCGGCGGTCGCTCCGCCCAGGGTCAGACGCAGCCGGAGCAGCTCGGATCGTCGCTGGCCCGTACGCCGGCCGAGATGGGACAGATCGCAGATCTCGCTCTGACCGAGCTGGAGCACGGCCGCGCGCAGCTGTTCGCGGTGGTCGCCAACCGTGCCGACCCCGATCGCGCCGACGAGACGATCGCGGCGGTCCGCGCCTCGGTGCAGTCGGCGCTCGCCCGCGCCGCCGTCGTGGCCGCCGCCGGCCCGCAGACCACGGTCCCGGTCTGGGCGATCCCCGAGGACCGTTACCTCGTCGCGCCGTCCATCCGCGGCATCATGCGCTCGGTCGGCGGCAGGCTCCTCGCAGGCGACCCCGACCGGCTCACGCGCGAGGCCCTGGCGATCGTCGTCGCAGGAATGTCGATGGTCAACGTGCTGCCGCGCCTGCTCGAGGGTGCCGTCGTGGTGATCCCGGCCGACCGGTCCGAAGTGCTGCTCGCGACGCTCATGGCCAACGCCTCGGGGACGTTCCCGTCGATCTCGGGCATCGTGCTCAACGGCGGGTTCGAGCTTCCCGAGCCCGTCACGCGGCTCCTAGACGGTCTCGGCTCGAATGTTCCCATCATCACGACCGATCTGGGCACCTTCGAGACGGCCGTGCGTGTCATGGGCACACGCGGGCGCCTCGCCGCCGACTCGCAGCGCCGCTATGACACCGCGCTCGCCCTCTTCGAGCAGAGCGTCGACACCGACGAGCTGCTCCAGGCGTTCGGAGTCGCGCGGGCGACGGTGGTGACACCGCTCATGTTCGAGTTCCAGCTCATCGAACGGGCGCGTGCCGAGCGCAAGAAGATCGTCCTGCCCGAAGGGGACGACGACCGGGTGCTGCGTGCCGCCGCCACCGTGCTCAAGCGTGGAATCGCCGACCTGGTGATCCTGGGCGAGCCGTTCGAGGTGCGTGCCCGCGCGATCGAGCTCGGCATCGACATCCAGGCCGCCGAGGTGCTCTCGCCGCTGGATGCCGTCCACGTCGCCAAGTTCGCCGAGGAGTACGCGCGCCTGCGGGTGCACAAGGGTGTGACCCTCGCTCAGGCAGCCGACACCGTCACCGACGTCTCGTACTTCGGCACGCTCATGGTGCACCTCGGGCTGGCGGACGGCATGGTGTCGGGAGCGGCGCACACGACCGCTCACACGATCCGGCCGGCCTTCGAGATCATCAAGACCAAGCCCGGCGTCTCGGTCGTCTCGAGCGTGTTCCTCATGGCGCTCGCCGACCGCGTGCTGGTCTACGGCGACTGCGCCGTGATCCCCGACCCGACGAGCGACCAGCTCGCCGACATCGCCGTCTCGTCGGCGGCGACGGCGGCGCAGTTCGGCATCGAACCGCGCATCGCGATGCTGTCGTATTCGACCGGCGAGTCCGGATCCGGCGCCGATGTCGAGAAGGTGCGGGATGCCACGGCTCTCGTCCGCTCGCGCGCACCAGAGCTGCTCGTCGAGGGGCCGATCCAGTACGACGCGGCCGCGGACGCCGCGGTGGCCGCGGCGAAGATGCCGGGGTCGGAGGTCGCCGGACGCGCGACGGTGTTCGTGTTCCCCGACCTCAACACCGGCAACAACACGTACAAGGCGGTGCAGCGTTCGGCGGGAGCCGTGGCGATCGGTCCCGTCCTGCAGGGCCTCAACAAGCCCATCAACGACCTGTCGCGCGGCGCTCTCGTCGACGACATCGTCAACACGATCGCCATCACGGCGATCCAGGCGCAGGGGGAGTGACCGTCGCATGACACCGGTCCTGGTGATCAACAGCGGGTCGTCGTCGTTCAAGTATCAGCTGCTCGACATGGACACCGCGTCCACCCTCGCGTCGGGACTCGTCGAGCGCATCGGCGCCCCGGACGGCGTCGCCAGCCACACCGTGTACGCGCAGCCCACCGACGGTCCGGCGCCGACCTTCCTCGACGCGACGCGCTCGCGCGAGCTGCCGATCCCCGACCACACTGCCGGCTTTCAGGTGATGCTCGACGCCTTCGCCTCCGACGGTCCGTCCCTCACCGAGCACGCTCCCATCGCCGTGGGCCACCGCGTGGTGCACGGCGGCGCGCGGTTCTTCGAGCCGACGCTCATCACCCCGCTCGTCGAGATCAACATCGACGAGCTGTCGGTGCTGGCGCCGCTGCATAATCCGGCGAACCTCGCCGGCATCGTTGCCGCGAAGAAGGCGTTCCCCGACGTTCCCCACGTCGCGGTGTTCGACACGGCCTACCACCAGACCCTGCCTCCGGCGGCGTACACGTATGCGATCGATCGCGAGGTGGCGGCAGCCCACCGCATCCGCCGCTACGGCTTCCACGGCACGTCGCACAAGTTCGTCGCAGAAGAGGCGGCGGCGTTCCTCGGTCGCCCGCTCGACGAGCTGAAGCAGATCGTCTTCCACCTCGGCAACGGGGCGTCGGTGACCGCCGTCGACGGTGGCCGATCGGTGGACACCTCGATGGGTTTCACCCCGCTCGAAGGCCTCGTGATGGGCACGCGATCGGGCGACATCGATCCGGCAGCGCTCTTCCACCTCGCGCGGCGGGCCGGCATGTCGATCGACGAACTCGACGATCTGCTCAACAAGCGCAGCGGACTGCTCGGGCTCGCCGGCTCCAACGATCTGCGCGACATCCAGGCCGGCATCGAACGAGGCGACGAGGACGCGCGGCTCGCGTTCGACGTGTACGTCCACCGGCTGCGCGCCTATGCGGGCGCCTATCTCGCGCAGCTCGGCGGTGCCGACGTCATCTCGTTCACCGCCGGCGTCGGCGAGAATGCACCGCTGGTGCGTGCCGCCGCGCTCGAGACGCTCGGCTTCGCCGGCGTGCAGATCGACCCCGAGCGCAACGAGGCGCGCGCACGCGGCATCCGGATCATTTCGACGGATGCCTCGACCGTGACGGTGCTCGTGGTCCCGACCGATGAGGAGCTCGAGATCGCGCGTCAGACGCTGAGCGTCGCACGCCCGTAACCGGCTGCGGGGTGTCGGCCCGGCGCCCCATGACATTACGCTTGCCTGGCGGCACGAAGGCGAGCCGACCCACGACCCGTACTCGTTCCCCGGAGGTTCTGTGGCACCCGACGCCCTGCCCGATCTCAGCTCATACGACGCTGTGCTGTTCGACCTCGACGGCGTCCTGACCCCGACCGCCGAAGTGCACATGCACGCGTGGCAGTCGATGTTCGAAGAGCTCTTCGCGGCGTGGGACATCACGCCGCCCTACACCGAGCGCGACTACTTCGACTATCTCGACGGCAAGAAGCGCTACGACGGTGTCGCGAGCCTGCTGCGCTCACGCGATGTCGAGGTGCCCTGGGGTAACCCGTCCGACCCCGTCACCGCAGACACGGTCTGCGGCATCGGCAATCGCAAGAACGCGGTGTTCGAGCGCGTGCTGCGGGCCGAGGGGATCGCGCCGTATCCCGGATCGCTCCGTCTGCTCGACGCGCTCGCCGCGGCAGGGACCCCCGTCGCGGTCGTGTCGAGTTCGAAGAACGCCGAGGAGGTGCTCGCGGCGGCCGGCATCCGGGACCGCTTCACGGTCGTGATGGACGGAGTGATCGCCGAGCGCGACCATCTGGCGTCCAAACCGGCGCCCGACGTGTTCGTCGAGGCGGCGCGCATGCTGCAGGTGGATCCGGCGGCCAGCGCGGCGGTGGAGGATGCCATCAGCGGCGTGCGCTCCGCGGCCGCCGGTGGTTTCGGGCTCGTCGTGGGCGTCGACCGCGGAGTCGGCGAACAGGATCTCGTGGACGCGGGAGCCCATGTGGTGGTGCAGGACCTGGAGGACTTCGTACGATGATCGATCGCGACCGATTCCCCGTCGACCCGTGGCGCCTCGTCGAGACGTCGTTCGGTCTGGACGACGCCGGCGTCACTGAGACGCTGTTCGCCGTCGGCAACGGCTATCTCGGGCTGCGCGGCAATCACCCGGAAGGGCGGTTCGCGCACGAGCACGGCACGTTCATCAACGGGTTCCATGAGACCTTCCCGATCCGTCACGCCGAACAGGCGTACGGATTCGCCGAGGTCGGGCAGACGATCATCAACGCGCCCGACGCGAAGGTCATGCGCGTGTACGTCGACGACGAGCCGCTGTCGCTGGACGTCGCGGACGTGCGCGAGTACGAGCGCGTCCTCGACATGCGTGAGGGCGTGCTGCGCCGCCGCATCGTGTGGGTCACTCCGTCGGGCAAGCACGTGCGCATCGATTTCGAGCGGCTGGTGTCGTTCGAGGAGAAGCACCTCGCGCTGATGTCGGTGGAGGTGACGGTGCTCAATGCCGACGCCCCGGTCACCATCAACTGTCAGATCATCAACCGGCAGGACGGCGAGGACGTCTACGGCGGCACGCCGACCGTGCCGCGCAAGGCCGGCTTCGATCCGCGCAAGAGGGAGAAGCTGGAAGAGCGGGTCCTGCAGGCTCAGGAGTACTGGCAGGACAAGCTGCGTTCGGCGTTGTCGTACCGGGTGACCGAATCGGGGATGACGCTCGCGGTGGTCGCCGATCACATCGTCGAGACCGAGAACGAGTACACCGCGCGCACCCTCGTCGAGCCCGACATCGCCAAGAACGTGTTCCGCGTGCAGGCGAAGTCCGGGGTGCCCGTCCGCGTCACGAAGCTGGTGAGCTACCACACCTCGCGCGGCGTGCCCGCTCGCGAGCTCGTCGATCGGGGTCGTCGCACCCTCGATCGCGCGATGAGCGAGGGCGTGGCACGTCTCTACGAGCGGCAGCGGGTGTGGCTGGACGGCTTCTGGAACCGCTCCGACGTGCGCATCGGCGGCCACGACGACCTCCAGCAGGCGACGCGCTGGTGCCTCTTCCAGCTCGCGCAGGCGACTGCCCGCGCCGACGGCCTGGGCGTCCCGGCGAAGGGCATGACGGGGTCGGGATACTCGGGCCACTACTTCTGGGACACCGAGATCTACGTGCTCCCGTTCCTCGCGTACACGACGCCGCTGTGGGCGCGGAACGCGCTGCGGATGCGGTACCTCATGCTGCCCGCCGCCCGGCGTCGCGCGTTCCAGCTGAACGAGGCCGGCGCGCTGTTCCCGTGGCGCACGATCAACGGCGAGGAAGCATCCGCCTACTACGCCGCCGGCACGGCGCAGTACCACATCAACGCCGACGTCAGCTATGCGCTCGCGAAGTACGTGCGCGCCACCGGCGATGACGAGTTCCTCTTCCGGGAGGGGGTCGACATCGCCGTCGAGACGGCCCGGCTGTGGGCGACGCTGGGATTCTGGCGCTCCAGCGACGGCGTGGTCGACGGCGAAGGCGAGTCGTTCCACATCCATGGCGTCACCGGCCCCGACGAGTACACCACCGTCGTCAACGACAACCTGTTCACCAACGTGATGGCCCGGTTCAACCTGCGCTTCGCGGCGCGGACCGTCCGGGACATGGCGGAGGCCGACGGCGAGGCCTACCGCGAGATGGTGGACCGGCTGGGCCTCGAGCCGGGTGAGGAAGAGGGGTGGGAGCGCGCCGCGGAGGCGATGCACATCCCCTTCAGTCCGGCCCTCGGCATCCATCCGCAGGATCACGTGTTCCTCGAGCGCGAGATCTGGGATCTGGAGAACACCCCGCCCGACAAGCGCCCGCTGCTGCTGCATTTCCACCCGCTGGTCATCTACCGCTATCAGGTGCTCAAGCAGGCCGACGTCGTGCTGGCCCTGTTCCTGCAGGGCAACCACTTCTCGGACGAGGACAAGCTCGCCGACTTCGAGTACTACGACGCGCTGACGACGGGCGACTCGACGCTCTCGGCCGTGGTCCAGGCGATCCTCGCCGCGGAGGTGGGATACCAGGACCTCGCGCTGGAGTACTTCCGTCAGTCGATCTTCGTGGACCTCGCCGACCTGCACCACAATGCCGCCGACGGCGTCCACGTCGCATCGGCCGGTGGGGTGTGGACGGCGCTGGTCTCGGGCTTCGGCGGTATGCGGGATCACTTCGGCGAGCTGTCCTTCGACCCGCGTCTGCCGGTCTCGTGGCCGTCACTCGAGTACGTGCTGCACTGGCACGGGACCAGGCTCGAGATCACGATCACGCGCGACCAGTTGCGGCTGAGGGCCGATGCCGACGGCGACCCCGTGGGCTTCAGCGTGCGCGGCACCGGGTACATCGTCGGCCCGGGCGAGGAGGTCGTGGTCGCCCTCGACGGGCAGGGTCCCGTCATCGCAGGGAGACCCAGCCTGCAGGAGCTGGGCGAGGCCCGCCGCGAGGACGGATCGCTGCTGTCCGCTTCGGTGCCGACGGTCACTTCGTCGATCCCGATCATCGCGGGCGTGGCGGATACTGAGCACGGCGCCGATGCGTAGCGAGTGCCATGCCGGTGGTCATCGCGGACGACTCCGGCGGCCGGCCGGATGCCCGAGTCTGATGTCACAGCCACGCCGTAGGCTGTGGGGGTGACCACCGCCCTCTATCGCCGCTACCGGCCCGAGTCGTTCGGCGAGATGATCGGCCAGTCGCAGGTCACCGAGCCGCTCATGACCGCATTGCGGAGCGATCGCGTCGGCCACGCGTACCTGTTCTCAGGTCCGCGTGGATGCGGAAAGACCACGTCAGCGCGGATTCTCGCCCGTTGCCTCAACTGCGCCGAAGGACCGACCGACACCCCGTGCGGAAAATGCGACAGCTGCATCGAGCTCGGGCGCGGCGGCGGCGGATCGCTCGACGTCGTCGAGATCGACGCGGCGAGCCACAACGGCGTCGACGACGCCCGCGACCTGCGCGAGCGAGCCGTGTTCGCCCCCGCACGCGACCGCTTCAAGATCTTCATCCTCGACGAGGCGCACATGGTGACGCCCCAGGGGTTCAACGCCCTGCTCAAGCTGGTCGAAGAGCCGCCCGAGCACGTCAAGTTCATCTTCGCCACGACCGAGCCCGAGAAGGTCATCGGCACGATCCGCTCGCGCACCCACCACTATCCGTTCCGGCTGGTACCTCCCGCGGCGATGCTCGAGTACGTCGAGCAGCTGTGTGAGCAGGAGCGCGTCGAGGTCGAGCCCGGCGTGCTTCCGCTCGTGGTGCGCGCGGGTGGGGGCTCGCCCCGAGACACGCTGTCGCTCCTCGACCAGCTGATCGCCGGCTCCGACTCGGCCGCCGTGCCCGACGACGGGACGACGGGCACCGTCATCGTTCGATACGCGCGCGCCGTCGCGCTTCTGGGGTACACGCACGCCGAGCTGCTCGACGAGGTGATCGACGCCTTCGCCGCGACCGACGCGGCAGCGGCTTTCGCGGCCGTCGACCGCGTGGTGCAGACCGGCCAGGATCCGCGCCGCTTCGTCGACGACCTGCTCGAGCGGCTGCGCGACCTCATCGTCGTGTCGGCCACGGGTCAGGGTGCGGCAGCGGTGCTGCGCGGCATCTCGGCCGAAGACCTCGCGCGCATGCAGGGTCAGGCAGACCTGTTCGGCACCGCACGGCTCTCGCGCATCGCGGACCTCGTGATCGCGACGCTCGACGATATGACCGGCGCGACGTCGCCGCGGCTGCAGCTCGAGCTCATGGTCGCTCGCGTGCTGGCGCGAGGGACGGTCCCGTCCTCGCACGGTGCGGCGCCTTCGCAAGACGCGCCCGCGGCGACCCGGCCCGCGTCCGCTCCTGCCCAGCCCGCCCCGGTCCCGGCCCCGGCCGCAGCCGCTGCGTCGACTCCGTCCGAGGCCCCGAGCCCGGTCACCGAACGCGCGACCGCCCCCGACACAGGCGTGCCACGCCGTGACGAGTCGCCCGCGGCCGAGGAACCGGCATCCCCATCGGTACCCGTGCCGTCGGGTCCGATCACGCTCGAGCGCATGCACGAGGCGTGGCAGCAGATCCTCGGAAGGCTCGAGGACATCAGTCGGTCGTCGTGGATGCTCGCGTCGGGCGCGCGCATCGTGTCGCTCGAGGGCGACGTGCTCACACTCGCGTTCGCAAGCCAGGGCGATGTCGCCAAGTTCAAGCAGCTGGCCGCCGGAAAGGGCCCGAGCGAAGACCTGCGCCAGGCGATCCTGGCCGTGCTCGGCATCCGCGTGAAGTACATCGCGCGCCACGACGCCGGCGGCGGGCCGAGCGGAGGCGCCCCCGGCGTCGACGGAGGACCCGGCCCCGGCAACAGCGGTGCGGGCGCGCGACCGGCACCGGCGAAGACCATGGCGGACGCGGCGGGGGCCGCATCCGCCCCCGGCGCGTCGCCCGCTGCCTCGACTGCGGGGTCGTCGACGCGTGCCGGAGGCACCTCAGCGGCTCCCGCATCCGCGGCACCGCGGGCAACCACCTCGGCCTCGCGGCCGCCGGCGCCGACGTCAGCCGCCTCGGCCGCGCCCGTGACGGAGTGGGCAGTCGCACGCATCCCGTCGGATGCCGATGCTCCGCCTCCCGACCCTGGCCCCGCGGCGGTGCCCGACGATCCGAGCGGGCCTGCGACACCGCCCGCGCCCAGCCAGTTCGCCGTGGACGACGAACCGGAGGATGCCGCTTCGTCGGCTTCCGTCCGCGTGGCCACTCTCGCGCCCGTCCGCGAAGGCGAGGTGCTGAGCGAGGCCGACATCGCACCGTCGCTCACGCCGGACAGCGATGAAGAGGATGACCTCGATGTGCCCGCGGATATCGCGCGCGATGCGCCGGTGCCCCCGACCGTCGCTCCGCCGCTGAACCCGATCACCGCGACCGCCGCGGATCCGGCGTCTCGCCCGGGGCCGGCTGCACGGACCAACGGCGTGCAGCGGTACGGCGAGGCGGTGGTGCGCCAGATGCTCCACGCGACCTTCGTGCGTGAAGAGCCGTACGAGCCGCCGACGAGGTTCAACTGAGCATGTACGACGGCATCGTTCAGGACCTCATCGACGAGTTCGGCCGCCTTCCGGGCATCGGCCCGAAGTCGGCGCAGCGCATCGCGTTCCACATCCTGCAGACCCCGAATTTCGACGTGTCCCATCTCGCCGAGCTGCTCAGCGTCGTGCGCGAGAAGGTGCGCTTCTGCGAGGTGTGCGGCAACGTCACCGAGCAGGACCGGTGCTCCATCTGCCGCGATCCCCGGCGCAATCAGACCGTCATCTGCGTCGTGGAGGACGCCAAGGACGTTGCCGCCATTGAGCGGACGCGGGAGTTCCGGGGGCTCTACCATGTCCTCGGCGGCGCCATCAGCCCGATCGCGGGCGTCGGCCCCGACGATCTGCGCATCACGCAGCTCATGCAGCGCCTCGCCGACGGCACCGTGCAGGAGGTGATCCTCGCGACGAACCCCAATCTGGAGGGCGAGGCCACCGCGACCTACCTGAGCAGGCTCCTGCACTCGCTCGAGATCTCGGTCACCCGCCTCGCGTCCGGTCTCCCGGTGGGCGGTGACCTCGAGTATGCCGACGAGGTCACGCTCGGCCGCGCCTTCGAAGGCCGACGGTCGGTATGAGGGCCCGGGCATGAACCCCTTGCAGCGTTTCGACGCCCGCGCGTGGCTGCTCTTCGCGGCGATGGCGCTGTTGTGGGGCATCCCGTATCTGTTCATCAAGCAGGCGGTCGACTCGTACTCGCCGGCGGCCGTGGTGGCAGGACGCACGCTGCTGGGTGCTGTGATCCTGCTGCCGTTCGCGCTGCGCAGCAAGGCGCTCCGACCGGCGTTCGCGAAGATCGGCTGGGTGCTCGCGTTCGGTGCGATCGAGATGGCGGGGCCGTTCCTGCTGCTCAGCCACGCTGAGCAGACGCTGCCGTCGGGGCTGACGGGTCTGCTGGTGGCGACCGTGCCGCTGTTCGCGGCTCTCATCGCGTTCGGCGGCGGCGATCGTTCGGTGCTCAAGCCCTCCAGGGCGATCGGGCTCTTCGTCGGTTTTGCCGGCGTCGCCATCATCGTCGCGGGTCCGGGCCTCGCCATTGAAGGCGGCGGCGGGATCATCGCGGCCGCCGAGGTGCTTCTCGTCGCTCTGCTCTATGCGATCGCGCCGTTCGTGATCGCGACCAAACTGCGCGATGTGCCCGCCCTCGGCTCGATCACGCTGGCGCTGTTCGCGGTCGGGATCTTCTACACCCCGATCGCCTTCCTGACGCAGCACGAGGTGCCGACGGTGTCGAGCACGGTCGCCTTGGTGGCGCTGGCCGTGCTGTGCACCGCCCTCGCGTTCATCGTGTTCTTCGCGCTCATCGCCCGCGTCGGGCCGGTTCGCGCACCGTTGTTCACGTACGTCAATCCCGTGGTCGCGATCGTGCTCGGCCTGATCGTGCTCGGTGAGCCGCTCACGCCGGGCCTGCTGGTGGGCTTCCCTCTCGTGATCGCGGGCTGCTGGCTAGCCGCGACAGGTGGCACTCTCCGTGAGCGCAAGCCGGCCGAGTCCGAGCTGCCTCCCGTCGCCCCGGGCTGACCCCCGCCACCCGCGGCTGCCGGCCCGCGCCCGCCGTGCCCTGGACACAGAATCGGATCCGCACGTGCGGCGTTTCCGGGCGACACGCCGTTGTCAGTCGCCTCCCGCCGGCGTGTCGCAGTTCGCGTCCGCACCTGCGGATCCGAGGTTGTGTCCGCCCGCCCGCCCGCCCGCCCGCCCGCCCGGCTGGCAGGCCAGGGGTCAGCGGAGCACCTCGACGAGGACGATCCACGACATCACCAGCGCAGTGATGATCGCGATGACACAGCCCGCCGCGACCCACATCAACCCGTCCGGGCTTCCCGCCGCGAGGAGCGCGCCTCCCGCGACGTAGGCCAGAGGTGCGACGAACCCTACCGCGGACTTACCGAACCTGAGGCGGTCCGGAGGGTGGCGGTGCTGGTAGATCCGGCGCGTCGCCTGCACCTGGAACGCCGCCGCGCACAGCGCGAGCGCGATCAGCGTGACGCCGTAGGGCAGTGCGCCGATGCCGGGGACGAGGCCGAGCGCTGAGCCGGCGAGAGCGAGCACGAGGCTCGCGATACCGGCGGCCAGGCGGGCCGTGAGGGATGCGGATTTGATGATGTCGCCGATGTTCACACTCGCCGCGACGATCACGAGTCCCGCGAGCGCCGCCGTCGCGCCGACCATCGCGACGTTGAACTCCGACCACGCTTCGATCTGCTCCACGCTCGGATGCTAGCGGTGCCCCGCCCCGCGGCACACGTCACATGGCCGGGCGCGCATGAGCGCATCCGTAAGATGGAGCGTCGGGTGCGGCATCCGTTCTCGCCCGCCCTCACAGACACGCGTGCCGCACGCGCGGCACCTCCGGGAGTTTGATCGTGGCGCTGATCGTCCAGAAATACGGTGGGTCGTCGGTCGCGGACGCCGAGAGCATCAAGCGGGTCGCGAAGCGCATCGTCGACACGCGCCGTGCCGGCCACGACGTCGTCGTCGCCGTGAGCGCGATGGGCGACACCACCGATGAGCTGCTCGATCTCGCCGCGCAGGTCGCGCCGATCCCCGCCCCGCGCGAACTCGACATGCTGCTCTCGAGCGGCGAGCGCATCTCGATGGCGCTCCTCGCGATGGCGATCCACTCGATGGGCTTCGAGGCTCGGTCGTTCACCGGCAGTCAGGCCGGCATGATCACCACCGCCGACCACGGCTCCGCGCGCATCGTGGACGTGACGCCGGTGCGTCTTCGTGAGGCGCTCGACGAGGGTGCGATCGTGATCGTCGCCGGTTTCCAGGGCTTCAACCGCGATACCCGAGACATCACCACACTCGGCCGCGGTGGCTCCGACACGACCGCGGTCGCGCTGGCCGCCGCGCTCGACGCCGACGTGTGCGAGATCTACAGCGACGTCGACGGCATCTTCACCGCCGACCCGCGCGTCGTGCCGAAGGCCCGCAAGCTGAGTGTCGTATCGGCCGAGGAGATGCTCGAACTCGCTGCGAACGGTGCGAAGGTGCTGTACATCCGTGCGGTCGAGTACGCGCGCCGCCACGGTGTGCTGATCCACGCCCGTTCCACGTTCAGCTCGGGAGTGGGTACCTACGTGCTCGGCCCCGGCATGAGCGTTCCCGACGGCCAAGAGGGAGAACAGATGGAAGAGCCGATCGTCGCCGGAGTCGCCACCGACCTCGGCCAGGCCAAGATCACCGTCACGGGCGTCCCCGACGTTCCCGGCAAGGCGGCCGAGATCTTCAAGGTCGTCGCCAAGTCGGGCGCGAACGTCGACATGATCGTGCAGAACGTGTCGGCCGCGACCACCGGGCGCACCGACATCTCCTTCACGCTGCCGAAGACCGATGCTGCGATCGCACTCAAAGCCCTCGCCGGCGACCAGCCCGAGATCGGGTTCGAGAACCTGGTCCACGACGACCAGATCGGCAAGCTGTCGGTCGTGGGCGCGGGCATGCGCACGCACTCGGGGGTCTCGGCGACCCTGTTCGAGGCGCTCAGCATCGCCGGCATCAACATCGAGATGATCTCGACGTCTGAGATCCGCATCTCGGTGGTCGTGCGCGGCGACGACCTCGCCGACGCCGCGCGGGTCGTCCACCGCGCCTACGGCCTCGACGGCGATGCGGAAGCCACCGTGTACGCCGGCACCGGCCGCTGACCCGCACAACTGGAGCGGACGGATGCTGCCGGCTCCGGCAATCCGTCATCGTCCTGAACCGCGGCGCCAGAAGGCGTTTTGGCAGAGAATGCCGCATCACTGCCGCTGTAACGCGGGCCGGACCGCCATACCGCGGCGGTAGAATCGGGCAGATCCCGCGCGTCCGACGGTGCCCGCGCGTCCGTTCCACGCATGTGCCCACGCTGAGGACTCACCCATGACCCGCATCTCCGATTCAGGAATCTCCGTCGCCGTCGTCGGCGCCACCGGCCAGGTCGGCACGGTGATGCGCGAGATTCTCGCGGAGCGCAACTTCCCGATCGGCGAGCTGCGCCTCTTCGCGACCGCTCGCTCGGCGGGCACGGCTGTCGAGTTCGCCGGCCAGACGGTGATCATCGAGGATGTCGCCACCGCCGATCCGTCCGGGATCGACATTGCGCTGTTCTCCGCCGGGGCGACCGGCAGCCGCGCGCACGCGCCGCGATTCGCCGAGGCCGGCGCGATCGTCATCGACAACTCGAGCGCGTGGCGCATGGACCCCGACGTTCCGCTCGTCGTGAGTGAGGTCAACCCGCACGCCATCGCCGAGGCGAAGAAGGGCATCATCGCCAACCCCAACTGCACCACGATGGCCGCGATGCCGGTGCTGAAGGTGCTCGATGCCGAAGCCGGCCTGGAGCGTCTGATCGTCTCGACCTACCAGGCCGTGTCGGGCTCGGGTCTGGCGGGCGCCCAGGAGCTCCTCGGCCAGGTCGAGGGCGTGATCGCACAGGGCCACACGCTCGATCTCGTCCACGACGGCGCCGCCGTCGACTTCCCGCAGCCCGAGAAGTACGTCGCCCCGATCGCGTTCGACGTGATCCCGTTCGCGGGCAACCTCGTCGACGACGGCTGGAACGAGACCGACGAAGAGAAGAAGCTTCGCAACGAGAGCCGCAAGATCCTCGAGCTGCCCGACCTCCGCGTCGCGGGCACCTGCGTGCGCGTGCCGGTCTTCACCGGTCATTCCCTGTCGATCAACGTGGAGTTCTCGCGCGACATCACTCCCGAGCGCGCACGTGACCTCCTGGCGTCGGCTCCGGGTGTGTCGCTCGAAGAGGTTCCGACGCCTCTGCAGGCTGCCGGCAACGACCCGAGCTATGTCGGCCGCATCCGCGCCGACCAGTCCGCACCCGAGGGCAAGGGTCTCGTCCTGTTCATCTCGAACGACAACCTCCGCAAGGGCGCGGCCCTCAATGCCGTGCAGATCGCGGAGGTCGTCGCGGCCAGCCTCGGCGCAGGTGCTGTTCAGAAGAGTGCCTGACGCAGACCGCAGAGCGCAGAATCGAGCGGATGCCCCGGCCCGGGGCATCCGCTCGATTCATTCCGCCGGGGGAGTCCCGGTCAGGCTCTCGATAGCGGCCTGGGCGGCCGGCCCGAGGTAGCCGGAACGACGGGTCACGAGATGCACCGCTGCGCCGACCGGTTCGCCGGCCCACGCGATGGTGCGCAGCTGCCCCGCCTCCACAGCGTCCGCCGCGGCCTCGGGCGGGAGGAACGCGAGCCCGTACCCCGCCGCGGCCAGCGCCCGCTGCGCGCTGAGGCTGTCGATCGGCCGGATCCGGTGCTCGGGTACCGCATGCGCGCGCAGCAGCCGGCGGGCGGCCGCGTCCGAACTCTCGGACTGGTCGGCACGCTCGGGGAACAGCAGCCACTGCTCGTGTTTCACCTGCTCGAGATCGGTGAGGCGCTCACCCGCCAGCGGATGCGAGGGGTGACACACCAGGACCAGGCGTTCGTCGAAGAGGGAGCAGCTGCGAAGGTCGTCGTCGACCGGACGCACGTACGAGATGCCGGCGACGGCATCCCCGCGGGCGACCTGGGCGATCACCTGGCGAGAGGTCCCCGTCGACACGATGAGCTCGACTGCCGGGTGCGCCGCCCGTACGTTGGCGAGGACTGTGCTGAACCATCGTCCGGCCAGTGAACCCACGATGCTGAGCCGCACTGCGCCTCCCGGTTCGCCGAGGTGATCGGCGAGCGCCTGCGTCGCGTCGCGGTGAGCGGCCCGCACGCGCTCGGCGTGCGGCAGGAGCACCTCTCCCGCCGACGTGAGGCGCAAGCCGCGCCGGGTGCGTTCGAACAGCGGGGCGCCGACCTCTGCCTCGAGGGTCTGCAGCCGCCGCGAGACGGCGGGCTGCGACAGGTGAAGTGCGTGCGCGGCACCGCCGATGGTCCCCGCCTCGTGAACAGCCAGGAACGTCGAGTATGCGTCACTGATCATGTGTATGCGTTTCATGCATGGGTGGGGTCAGGGAGTTGCGCTTTCATTATGCCCGCGGTTCGCGTTGGCTGGAGGGCATGACTCCTTCTGACATCGACGATCGCGCCCGGACCTTCCGCCGGCTGCACGACGGCCCGCGCGCGTTCGTCATGCCCAACCCGTGGGATGCGGGCACGGCCCGGCTCGTGGAGCGCGCCGGCTTCGCCGCGATCGCGACGACATCCGCCGGGCACGCGTTCTCGAGCGGGATGCCCGACGGTCACGCGTCGCTCGATGCCCTGCTCCTGCACGTCTCAGAGCTGGCGACGGCCACCGCGCTGCCGCTCAGCGTCGATCTCGAGGACGGGTTCGCCGCGACCGTCGACACGCTCGGCCAGGTGGTGGAGGCGGTGGCGGCTGCGGGAGCCGTCGGGGCATCGATCGAGGACCGGAAGCGATCCGGTGAGTTGTACCCGATCGGCGAGGCGGTCGAGCGGGTGGAGGTCTTCGTCGCCGCGGCGCGGGCACTCCCGTTCCCGTTCACCGTGACCGCACGGTGCGAGTGTTTCCTCGCCGGGCATCCCGATCTCGACGAGACGATCCGACGGCTGCGGGCGTACGAGTCGGCCGGAGCCGACGTGGTCTACGCGCCCGGGCTGGCCACACGGGATCAGATCCGAAGCGTGGTCGATGCGGTCGAGCGCCCTGTCAACGTGGTCGCCGGCCTCGGCGGCGCGACACCGTCGGTCGCCGAGCTGGACCGCCTGGGCGTTCGGCGCATCTCGCTCGGCAGCGCCCTCGCTCGCGCCGCGTTCGGTGCGGTGCAGCGCGCTCTCGACGAGGTGCAGACCCGGGGCACCTTCGGCTTCGAGGCCGACGCGGCACCCTACGCCGAGATCAACGCGGCGATGGCGCGATGAGCGTCGTGATCCGGGATGCCGCGGCCATCATCGCCGCGCTCGAAGATCCCGCACTCGTCCCCCCGCCGCGGCCGGGTGCCGGATCCACGCTGCAGCTGCGGGCGGCGATGGCGCGATTCAGCTCTCCGGCGGATCACCCCGTGCGCCGGGCTGCGGTCGTGGACGCGATCGAGCGGATCGATCCGGATGCCGTCGCCCGCGCAGCGACGACGCTCACTTGCATGCTGCTGGACGGCGAAGAGGTCGACGCCGTCGCAGACATCGCCGCGATCGTGCCGACGAGGGCTCTGGCGTCGTGCCTCCCCGTCGCGGACGGCCGGCTGCTGGGTGATTTCGATGTCGTGGCGGCCGTCGCCGCGATGGTCGGGGTCATCGGTCACGGCGGACCGGTCACGCCCGAGGCTGACGACGCCGTGTCGAACCTCGTCGCGCGACACGGCGTGGAAGGCGCGTCTGCGCTCTACCAGAATCACGACGCCACCGGTGCGCTCATCACGACGCGGCTGATGGCTCAGGCGAGCGGCCGGACTCCGGCATCCGCTGTTCCCCGCACCAAGCGGCTCGCGGCGCTACCCCACGGTGCGGCGGTGGGAGAGGAGGTCATCCTCGAGATCGGGGCTGCCGGGCTGCCCTTCGGAGCGGGCCCGCACCGCTGCCCGGGGGAGCGGCTGGCAGAGGCCCTCGCGAACGCGGTTCTCGAGGCCATCTCGTCGGCCGGTTACCTGCCGGATCTGGCCGGCGCCCGATACGACTCCGACCGACGCCCGACCCGGCTGCCGCTGCGCCGCACCGCCCAGTCGGGGTCGCCGCGCTTGCGCACGGCTTAAGAACCCTGGGACTTTCCGCCGGGTGCCTCGCTCCCGGTCAGGGGTGGTTTCGGGCGCGAATAGAATCGATACGTGACCGACACGCTCTCCGACGCCCTGCCCCACCCCGACGACAGCGACCTTCCCACCGGCACGGTCGACGTGCTGCTGATCGGCGGCGGCATCATGAGCGCGACCCTCGGAACCCTGCTGCACGAGCTGCAGCCCGACCTCAAGATCGCGGTGTTCGAGCGGCTGAGCGACGTCGCCCTGGAGAGCTCGAACGCGTGGAACAACGCCGGCACCGGCCACGCCGCGCTCTGCGAGCTGAATTACACGCCCGAAGGTAAAGACGGCACCGTCGACCCGTCGAAGGCGATCTCGATCAATGAGCAGTTCCAGCAGAGCCGCCAGCTGTGGTCGTCGCTCGTCGAGGCGGGCGTCCTCGACGCTCCGTCGACGTTCATCAACTCCACGCCGCACATGACCTTCGTGCGCGGCGAGAAAGATGTCGCATTCCTCAAGAAGCGCTACGAAGCGCTGAAGGACCAGCCGCTGTTCGCCGGCATCGAGTACAGCGAGGACTCCCGCGTCATCAACCAGTGGGCACCGCTGCTGATGCAGAAGCGCCGCAAGGGCGAGCCGTTCGCCGCCACTCGCGTGCCGGCCGGCACCGACGTCGATTTCGGCGCCCTGACCCGTCAGCTGTTCGCCCATCTCGCTGAGAACGGCGCCGACGTGCGCACCAACACGGAGGTGCGCAAGCTCAAGCGCCTTCCCGACGGCACATGGCGCGTGAAGTATCGCCGCACCGTCGGCCGCACTCCCGGAGAGATCCGTGCGAAGTTCGTGTTCGTCGGTGCGGGCGGCTGGGCCCTCAAGCTGCTGCAGCGTTCCGGCATCCCCGAGATCTCGGGTTACGGTGTCTTCCCCATCGGCGGTCAGTTCCTCAAGACCACCAACCCGGCGATCGTCGCGCAGCACAAGGCCAAGGTGTACTCGCAGGCCTCTGTCGGCGCGCCGCCGATGTCGGTGCCGCACCTCGACACCCGCGTCGTCGACGGCGAGGCATCCCTGCTGTTCGGTCCCTTCGCGACGTTCAGCCCCAAGTTCCTGAAGAACGGCTCGATGCTCGACATCGTGACGCAGGTCCGCGCGCACAATCTCGGCCCGATGCTGAAGGTCGCGATCGACAACCCGAGCCTCATCACGTACCTCGTGGGCGAGCTCCTGAAGAACCACAAGAGGAAGGTCGACAGCCTGCGCACCTTCGTGCCCACCGCGAAGGACGGGGACTGGGAGCTCATCCAGGCCGGCCAGCGCGCACAGGTGATGAAGAAGGACCCGGAGAAGGGCGGCATTCTCCAGTTCGGGACCGAGGTCGTGACGGGTGCAGACGGCACCATCGCGGGTCTGCTGGGTGCATCGCCCGGCGCCTCGACGGCGGCGTCGATCATGCTCGGCCTGTTGAAGACCTGCTTCCCCGACCGCATCGGAGCGTGGGAGCCGCGGCTGCGCGAGCTGATTCCCAGCTACGGCGAGACCCTCAACGCGCGTCCGGATGCCGCACTGGACGTGCTCTCCGAGACCGCCGACGCGCTCGCGCTGACGGCGTAGACCCCGTTCAGATCCGCGGTCGATGAGTCGGAACCTCCGATGAGGCTGTGGTCGCTGCATCCGTCGGTCCTGGACCGCGTCGCGCTCGTCGCCTGCTGGCGCGAGGGCCTGCTCGCCCAGCGCGTGCTCACCGGCACCACGCGCGGCTACACGCGACATCCGCAGCTGGAGCGATTCCGGGCGGTCGATGAACCGCTCGACGCGATCGGTCACTACCTCATGAGCGTGCGCGCCGAGGCGACGGCGCGTGGCTACCGGTTCGACGCCTCCCGCGTCTTGAGAACGGATGCCCCGGCCGCTGGCATCCCCGTCACCACCGGCCAGCTCGCGCTCGAGCTGGAGCACCTGCGGCGCAAGGTCGTCGTACGCGATCCGCTGTGGCTGCCGCGGCTCCCGGAGATCGCGCACGCGTCGCCGAGCCTGATCGAGGTGCCCGGCGGCGTCGAGTCGTGGGAGCGCGCTGCGCCGTAGACTCGCGGGGTGGCCAAGCTCTACTTCCGCTACGGAGCGATGAATTCCGGCAAGTCGACGTCGCTCCTGCAGGCCGCCTACAACTACGAGGAGCGTGGCCAGCACGTGCTGCTGGCCAAGCCCGAGATCGACACCAAGGGTGCCGAGCAGATCGACAGCCGGCTGGGAATGAAGCGCTCCGTCGACTTCCTGATCGGGCCAGACGACGACCTTCGTGCGCTGTTCGCCGAGCATCGAGCACGGGTGAAGAGGGATGCCGCGACCGCGCTCGTGCCCGAGTCGGACGAGCACGAGGTCGATGTCGCCTGCCTCCTCATCGACGAGGCGCAGTTCCTCACGCCCGAGCAGGTGGACGACCTGCTGCGGATCGTCGTGCTCGACGGCGTGCCCGTCCTCGCATACGGGATCCGCACCGACTTCCAGACCCAGGCGTTCCCCGGATCTGCGCGTCTCATGGAACTCGCGCACAGCCTCGAGGAGCTCAAGACGATCTGCCGATGCGGGCGCAAGGCGATCTTCAACGCCCGGCTGGTCGGCGGGCGATTCGTCTTCGAGGGCGACCAGGTCGCGATCGACGAGCTGAGCACCGAGCGGGTCACCTACGAGGCGCTGTGCGCGGAGGATTACCTGCGAGAATCGGGCGGCCGGCTGCGGTGACGACGGCGCTCGGACACTGACTTCCGTCGGGGCGATCCAGGCGCGCGCTCTAGGCTGGAGGCATGCGTGTTCTCCTCGCCGGCGGTGCCGGATACATCGGTGCCCACACTGCTGTCGCCCTCGTCGAAGCCGGGCATGACGTGCTCGTCGTCGACGATCTGTCGAACTCATCGGCCGAGGCCGTTGCCCGCGTCGAGCAGATCACCGGCGCTGCCGTCCCCCTGCTGAGTGCCGACGCACGAGATGTTGAGGCGCTGACCGCGTTCGTCCGCGAGCACGCCCCCGTCGACGCGGTGATCCACCTCGCCGGGCTGAAGGCCGTCGGCGAATCGGTGGCGGAGCCGGTGCGCTACTACGACGTCAACCTCGGCTCGTCGTTGGCGATTCTCAAGTTGATGGCGGCCGAGGGAATTCCGACGATCGTCTTCTCGAGCTCGGCCACGGTGTACGGCGAGCCCGAGTCGCTGCCGCTCTCGGAGGAGTCGCCGACCGGCATCGACCTGGCGAATCCCTACGGCAAGACCAAGCGCATCATCGAAGAGATCCTGAAGGATGCCGCGGCCGCCGATCCGCGTCTGCGCGCGGTGAGCCTGCGCTACTTCAACCCCGTGGGGGCGCACTCCAGTGGCCTCATCGGCGAGGACCCCACCGGCATCCCGAACAATCTCATGCCCTATGTCGCACGCGTCGCGGTCGGGACGCTCGATCGGGTAGGCGTGTTCGGCGACGATTACGACACCCCCGACGGCACCGGTCAGCGCGACTACATCCACGTCGTCGATCTCGCCGCCGGGCACGTCGCCGCGCTCGAGCGCGCCCGCGAGGGCTACGAGGTGTACAACCTCGGAACCGGCACTCCGGTCAGCGTGCTCGAACTGATCGCCGCATTCGAGCGTGCCTCGGGCAAGCAGATCCCTCGCGAGATCCTGCCGCGGCGAGCGGGAGACGTCGCGGCGTCGTACTGCGACCCGGGCAAGGCCGAGCGCGACCTCGGCTGGACCGCGACCCGCACGATCGACGACGCGTGCCGTGACTCGTGGGACTGGCAGTCCAAGAACCCGAACGGCTACGCCACCGTTTGACACACGTCGGTTCAGGCCGTCTCGGGAGCCTTCGTGCGGCGCCGGTGGGGCAGCGGCACGAGCATCGAGGTGGTGCGCTGATACTCGGCGTAGGCGGGGTACTTGGACGCCGTGATCGATTCGGTGAAGATCGTGGACCCGATGAAGAGAAGCGTCAGCAGCGCGGCCCCGACGATCGTCCAATTGAGCCAGCTGCCTCCGTCGGCGACCAGAGCGACCGCCCCGATCGCGTAGAAGGCCCACCACTGAGCCTGCTCGAAGAAGAAGTTGGGGTGCCGGCTGTACGCGAACAGCCCCGACGTGAGGAAGCCGGGTTCGAGCGTCCCGCCCGCGGCCTTCTTGGCCTGGTGGAACCACCACTGCTGCTGATCGGCGACGGTCTCGCCCACCAGGAATGCGGCGAACAGGACGGCGAACGCGGCATCCCAGCCGTTGAAGGCGGTGGGATGCTGCCACGCGATGTACGCGGGCAGGCTGATGAGGAGGAGCAAGGCGTTCTGGTACAGCACGATGAACAGCAGATTGAAGATCTGGAACTGCCACCGGGTCATGCGGCCGCGCAGAATCGCCCAGCGGTAGTCCTCCATGCCGGTGTAGCCGCCCTTGCGGGCGAAGTTGTACGTGAGCCGCGCGCCCCACGCAGTCACCAGCACTGCCATCACGACCAGGCGCGTCGCGTCCTCACGCGCGATGAGTGCCGCGATCGCGAAGATCCACACGTAGACGACGGGCACGATCGACCACAGCCGGTCGACCCAGGACGTCTCGTTCGTGATCAGCGATGTGATCCAGCAGAAGGCGCTCGCGGCGCCCGCGACGATGAGGACGAGGACGAGTGGATCCATGTCGCCAGAGTAGCGTTTGATTGTGGTCAGACCACAGAGTATCGTGGTCTGACCACACATCGATGAGGAGAACAGTGGCCGAGAACACGCCGGCGCCCGCAGTAGCCGCGTCGTCCGCGCGCGCGTGGCGCGTCGTTCTGGAGAAGATCGAGACCGATCTGCTCGACGGCGCCTTGCAGCCTGGCGACCGGCTGCCGCCCGAACGGGAACTGGCCGCGACTCTCGGCGTCGGACGATCGAGCGTGCGTGAGGCGCTGCGCGTGCTCGAGGTGATGGGCCTCATCCGCACCGGCACAGGCTCGGGGCCGACCTCCGGGGCGATCATCATCGCGACTCCGCGAGGCGGAATGTCGGCGCTGCTGCGCCTGCAGGTGGCCGCGCAGGGTTTCCCGCTCGACGACGTCGTGGCGACCCGTCTCGTGCTCGAGTCGGCGGTGGTCGAGGCGCTCGCCGCCGACCCCGATCGCGCCACGGCTGATGCCCGTGCCGTGCTCGAGGCGATGGAATTGTCCGACCTCACGCCGGCCGAGTTCCTGTCGCTCGACGCACAGCTGCACCTCGCGCTGGCCGAGGCATCCGGCAACGTCGTGATCGCGTCGACGATGGCGGGGCTTCGGACCGCGATCGAGTCGTACGTGCAGGCGGGCGCGGAGCGCATCGCCGATTGGGACGCCACCGCTCTCCGACTGCGCCAGGAGCACCGCGCGATCCTCGACGCCGTCGATGCCGGTGAGGTCGACCGCGCCCGCACCCTCGTGCGCGCCCATATCACCGGCTACTACGCACACGCGGGCCTCGCCCGCACCCAGATCTGAAACCGAAAGGCACCACCCATGGTCACGCGTCAGCTGCCCAAGCCCGCAGAGCTTCTGGAGCTCATGCAGTTCAAGAAGCCAGAGCTGAACGCCAAGAAGCGGCGCCTCGAGTCGGCACTCACGATCTACGACCTGCGCGCGATCGCCAAGCGCCGCACGCCCAAGGCCGCGTTCGACTACACCGACGGTGCCGCCGAGGGCGAGTTGTCGCTCGCGCGTGCCCGCCAGGCGTTCGAGGACGTCGAGTTCCACCCCAGCATCCTGCGTCCGGCCGAGCGCGTCGACATGTCGACCGAGATCCTCGGGGGTCCCTCGGCGCTGCCGTTCGGCATCGCGCCGACAGGCTTCACGCGGCTGATGCAGACCGAGGGTGAGAGCGCGGGGGCAGCCGCGGCCGGTGCCGCCGGCATCCCGTTCACGCTCTCGACGCTCGGCACGACCTCGATCGAGGACGTCAAGAAGGCCAACCCGAACGGGCGCAACTGGTTCCAGCTGTACGTCATGCGCGATCGCGAGATCTCGTACGGCCTCGCGCGCCGCGCGGCTGAGGCCGGCTTCGACACGCTGCAGTTCACCGTCGACACACCGGTCGCGGGCGCGCGGCTGCGCGACAAGCGCAACGGGTTCTCGATCCCGCCGCAGCTGACGCTCGGCACGATCATCAACGCGATCCCGCGGCCGTGGTGGTGGTACGACTTCCTCACGACGCCCAAGCTCGAGTTCGCATCGCTGTCCACCACCGGCGGCACCGTCGGCGAGCTGCTCAATGCGGCGATGGATCCGACGATCAGCTACGACGATCTCGCGATCATCCGCGACATCTGGCCGGGCAAGATCGTCGTCAAGGGCGTGCAGAACATCGAGGACTCGAAGCGGCTGATCGACGCCGGTGTCGACGGGATCATCCTGTCGAACCACGGCGGACGTCAGCTCGACCGCGCCCCGATCCCGTTCCGGCTGCTGCCCGAAGTGGTGCGCGAGGTCGGCAAGGACGCGACTGTCATGGTCGACACCGGCATCATGAACGGCGCCGACATCGTCGCCTCGATCGCGCTGGGCGCGAAGTTCACGCTCATCGGTCGTGCGTACCTCTACGGCCTCATGGCCGGCGGCCGGGAAGGTGTCGATCGCACGATCGCGATCCTCCGCAGCGAGATCGAGCGCACCATGCAGCTGCTCGGGGTGGCCTCGCTTGCCGAGCTCGAGCCGAAGCACGTGACGCAGCTCACGCGGCTCATGCCCCTTGCCGGCGCGCCGGCGGAGGCTGCGGGCGGGGGAGCGCCGCGCGTGCGAGCCATGTCGGGTTCGTCGGCGCGGGCTCCGAAGGCCTCGGCCACGGCATCCGCCAAGACGGATGCGGCACCCCGCTCGACCAAGCCCGCGGCCTCGCGCGCCAAGGCACCCGCGAAGGGCTGATCCGCGGGGCCGCCTCCGGTCGTTGAGCGAGGAGCGCAGCGGCGAGACGAAACGCCATGGCCGCGGTCGACGCGTGGTCTCAGTGCGTTTCGTCTCGCTTCGCTCGCTCGACGAGCGCCTCGCGTCAGACGCGGACGGGGAGGGTGGGGATGAGCTGCTCGAGGTACGCGGCGGTGTCTTCCCAGCCCTCGACGGCGTGGCAGGCCACACCCATGGCGAGCACGGGGTAATCGTTGCCGTCGGGGTCGAGACGGTCGCCGACGAACAGCATGTCATCGAGAGCGATGCCGGTCTGCTCCGACAGCCGGCGCATGCCGTAGGCCTTGTCGATGCCCTGCTCAGTGATGTCGACGGACGTGGAGCCGCCGGAGCGCACCTCGAGGTCGGGGAGGAGCGCGGCGACGGCGGCTCGGAGCGTGTTCTTCTTCTCGCCCGTCGGGTCCCACGCGCTCTTGGCTGAGACGGGGGCCTTCTGACCGAGGGCGGAGAAGGTGATCTGCGAGCCACGGTCCTCGAGGATGTCGCCCCAGGTCTCGGACTCCCACAGGCCCAGGCGCCGCGCTTCGCCCTCGACGGCGGCCAGTGCGCGGGACTTCTGGTCGTCGGTCAGCGAGCGCTTGTAGACCGTGACGACGCCGTCTTCTGACAGTCGGTAGTACTGGGTGCCGCAGGTGGGCAGCAGGTGCATGCGTTCGAGAACCGCGGCCGAGGCATCCGGAAGCCGGTCGACGACCTGCGCGGTGAACTGGGCCAGCTGCCCGCCCGAGATGATCGCGACCTCGACCCGCTCCGCCAGCGCGATCAGCAGCTCGCCGATACGCGGATCGATCGGGCTCTTCGAGGGAGCGAGGGTGTCGTCGAGATCGAACGCCACGAGGCGGGGCGGGATGCTGCCTGTCATCGTCTGGAATCCTTCGGTCATTCGATGCGAAAGGCTCCGCCGATGTGGCGGAGCCTCTCTGTGGTCGGGGTGACAGGATTTGAACCTGCGGCCTCTTCGTCCCGAACGAAGCGCGCTACCAAGCTGCGCCACACCCCGATGACAACCCCACGAGTCTACCTGATGCTGGGGCGTACTCCGAACCGGGATCGCCTCGTCGCGAGGAGCGATGCCCCGGCCGTGAGGAGTCCGATCGCGATGCCCGCGGGCCCGCGGAGCGCACCGATGCTCGTTCCGGTGGCCGCGAGTGCCGGCGCCGGCTCGGTCGGCAGCGGCGTGGGCGCGGTGACCCGCGACGTCTCGTTCGCGATCCCGCAGATGCCGGTGTGGACGGGGACGCCGGCCGCGTCGACGGCATGCTCCTGCCAGTAGTAGGTGCCCGGGACTTCGATCGGGGGCGATGTCACCGTGTAGCGCCCCACTGCCGTCACCGCGATCGGCTCGCTCTGCCACACCAGGTTCTCGGGCACGCACGTGTCGGCGGCAGGGATGCCCTCGACCGCGCGATAGAGCGACGAGCTGACCAGGAGTCCGTCGGCGGGGATGCCTCCTGCGACGTCGATCGTGTCGGAGAGGCTGCCGCCGGCGGCCGCGGTGGGCTGCGCCGTCGTGGCGATAGCCGGCACGACCGCGACCTGACCGTGCTCGCCGAACGCCTCCGTCCAGACGTACTCGTCCCCGGTGTGCGCCGCCACCTCGCGCGATTGGTTCGCACCGCGGACGGTCCACACCGCCGTGTAGAAGCCGGGACGTGCCATCTCCCACGTGGAGGTCGCCGTGTACGGCGCGTCCGGACCGGTGGCCGCGTCCGTCACGAGAGAGAGCTCGCCGATCCGCTCCGCGTCCGGCGGGATCGCCTGGTTCGGCTGTGGCTCGGCATCCGTGCGATACACCGTCGCGCTCGCCGTGACGGGCAGGAACGCACCATCGTCGCCGCGCGGCCATTCTCCTGCGGCGAGCCCGAACGTGACCTCGTCGATGTAGGGACCGCCCGACACGTAGCGGCTGGCGACGCGAGTCGAGATGGTGGGAGCGAACGGGGGGACGCGGGGCGCAGCATCCGCACCGGCGACGTCGAACTCGAGTGGTCCCGCCGGACCGGCGGTGTCTTGTCCACCCGCTGTCGTGTAGTGGCGGACGGCGGCGGCATGGCCCGCCGAGAACCGGCCGGTCGCACTCACGGTGTAGGAGCGACCCTCGGCAGGCGGGCGTGTCGCGATCGCGTAGGCCGTGCCCGCCGTCACCCCCGCGCGGGTCGCCGCGCCCGTGTCGGCGAAGACCGCGCCGGTGAGGGTCAGCGAGCCGGTGGCCGCCGTGGTGGCGTCGACCCTGACCGTGCCCGAGCGGTGATCGGCCGGATCCGTCGTGAACACGACGGATCCGCTCGCGGAGGCGACGCCGGCTGCGGTGTGGATCGCCTCGTCGTAGTACGCGACGGCGCGATCCTGTACGGCACGACTGTGTTCGGGTGCGAGGGCCGAGAAGGTCCAGTGGATCGCACCCGCCAGCGAATCGCCGGGATAGCCGAAGGCGTGGAGGGTCTCATCCCAGTTCGCGATGGCCTTCACCGCCCACCCGACGGCTGCGGCTTGGACGGGGTCGGAGGTCTGACCGTACTTCGTGACGAGAAGATTGATGCGTGTGAGCTGTTCGGGACTCAGGCCCGCAGCAGAACCGCTGAAGCCGTGGTCTGTGCTCGCGCCGGTGGGCGCAGGTGCGCCCGGCGTGATGCAGTAGGTATGCACGCCGTCGATGAGCATCGAGCCGTGCCAGCCGTATCTCGAGATCGGCGCCCACGTGCCGAAGCCGGCTCCCTGGGCCGCGGCGTGCGCCGGCGCTGCCACCGCGACTCCGCCGATGAGTGCGGCGAGAAAGATGGCGAGCGTCGTCACCAGCGCGAGAATGCGGCGGCGGAAGGGATGCGGGGGAGTGGCTTGTCGGATCGGCACGGCTCGATCCTGACCGCCCCCGACGTCCCACCCCGGGCGATGCCGGCGATCTGTGGACGGAGATGCGCAGAACGGCTCCTGTGGAGGAGCCGGGATGGCCGCCTACGCCCGGGCGGTGAGGGTGAGGAGGGATGCCTCCGGCCGGCACGCGAAGCGAACGGGGGCGTAGATCGAGTGCCCGAGCCCCGCGCTGACGTTCAGCGGCACCGTCCGAGCGGCGTGAGTCCAGGTGCTGAGGCCGCGTGCCTGCCGGAGCGGGATGTCGCAGTTGGCCACCAGCGCGCCGAAACCCGGTACGCGCACCTGGCCGCCGTGCGTGTGCCCGCCGAAGATGGCGTCCGCTCCGAGGTCCGTGAACTCGTCGAGTACGCGCCGATACGGCGCATGCGTGACGCCGATCGTGAGGTCCGCCGTGCGGTCCCGGCGCATGGCTTCGACGAGATCTGGAAGGACCTCGAGCCGATCCCAGTCGCGGTGCGCGTCGCTGACGCCGAATGCGTCGATGTGCAGGCCACCGGCATCCAGCGTTCCGACCGCGTTGTTGAGGTCGATCCAGCCGAGCTCGTCGCGGAGGTAGCCGTCTAGCGCGTCCGTGTCGAGCGGTTCCGCGGTGTGCTTCACGTTCGAAGGGCCCATGAAGTACTTCAGCGGATTGCGCGGCGACGGGGCGGTGTGGTCGTTCGATCCGTGCACGAAGACTCCGGGGATGCCTCGCAGCGGGTCGAAAGCCGCGCGAAGGCCGCGCAAACCCTCGGCGTGGCCGAGGTTGTCGCCCGTGTTCACCACGAGATCGGCCTGGAGTTCAGCGAGAGCGGCGATCCACTGCTGCTTGCGGCGCTGCCACGGCGCCATGTGAGCATCAGACAGGTGCAGCACGCGGATGGGCGCGGAGCCGGCCGGAAGCACCGGCACCTCGTGGAAGCGCACGGTGAAGAGGTACCGCTCGATGCCGATGCCCCAGATGGCCGCGGCGGCGCCGACCGCCCCCACCGCGCCGAGCGCGGTGAGGGCGGTGCGGGAACTTCCGGGTGTGCGTGGCGGCACTAGTCGTCGTCGCCGTTGTTGCCGCGGCCGCCGCCGCCACCGCAGTTCGCCGCGGCATAGTCCACCGTGATCGGGGAGTTGCGGTTCACGACGGTACCGGCTGCGGGACTCGTGCCTGTCGCTCGCGGTTGAGGTGCGTCGGCGCTCTGCGTGCAGGTGCCGTCGGTGACGTTTCCGAAGCCGGCGCTGCGCAGGGAGTTCTTGGCGTCGTCGAGCGACTGGCCGCCGACGTTGGGAACGGCCAGGCCTTGTCCGTTGCTCGGGTTGATGGTCACGTTGGTGCCGCCTGCGACCTTCCCGGCGCCCGGGTTTTGCGCGGCGACGAGACCCTCGGCCTGATCGGAATCGACCGGCTCGCCGACGGAAACCTCGAAGCCAGCGTCCGTGAGGGTCTGGCTAGCTTGATCGACCGGCATCCCAACGACGTTGGGAAGATCTGTCAGGACCTGGCGCGACAGATTGGGGTCGCGATCTGGGAACCGCTCACCGGGGTAGAACTCGTTAGCTGCGCGCTGCACGCGCTTGGCGAGTTCGTAGCGCTTGTTGCTCTGACCGAAGTCGAAGACGCTTTGCTGCCCGTCGTAATTTCCCACCCACGCGGCAGTCGCCACCTTGGTGCTCGACTCAATCATCCACGTCTGCAATTCCTGGTGGGTGCCGGTCTTTCCGAGGAGGGGCGTTCCGTCGAAGGGATTGCCAGCGCGTCCTGTGCCGCCACCCGTCATGACGCCCTGTAGAGCGAATGCGGCCGTCGCCGCGACTTCGGGAGAGATCACCTGGGAGCAGGTGCGCTCGGGACGCGGAAGTTCGACGCCTTCCGAGTCGGTGACGCGATCGATTGCCTGCGGCTGACAGTACACGCCCTTGTTCGCGACGGTCGCGTATGCGCTGGCCATCGCGAGGGGCGAAACTTCCGATGAGCCGATGACCTCGTTGGGACCCTTCATGACGATCTCTCCACCGTTACCGTACGTAACGCCCATACGCGTGGCCACCTTGCCGATATCGCAGAGGTCGAGCTCGGCCGCCATGGCGATGAAGCCAGAGTTCAATGACGAAGCGGTAAACGTAGCGGGAGTGCCGTTGCCACCGGCGACACGTCCGAAGTTCCCAGGCTTCCAGTTATCGACGTTGACATAGGTGCCGCCGTTGAAGCAGCTGTCAGTGAAGCGCTTGATGACACGGTCCCGTCCGTTCAGCACCTGGTTGACCGACTTGCCCTTCTCAAGCCAATCGATCAGGGTGAACAGCTTGAACGTCGAACCGGCATTGAATCCGTCGGAGCGGCCGAACTTGCGGTCGCCGGCGAAGACGAGCGACGAGTAGCCCGGCACACCAGACACGGCCGCGTCTTCGCTGAACGTAGTGTTCTGCGCGATGGCCAGGATTCGCCCGCTGGTGGCTTCGACGCTCACCACCGTCGAACCCAGATCCATGCCATCGATGGCCGTGGGCACATTGTCGGCCATGGCGGCCTGCGCCTCGCCTTGTACCCGAGGATCGAGAGTCGTGTAGACGTTGAGCCCGCCACGGCGCAGGGTATCGGCGCGCTCGTCCGGAGTCTCGCCGAAGGCCGGGTCGTTGAGGATGACATCCTTCACGTACTGGCAGAAGTACGCGGCACCGCCGGCGTTGATGCAGCCGGTCTTCGGTTCGGTGAGGACTGGTGTGATCGGCCAGACCGCGGCCTCGACGAACTGCTCGCGGGTGATCTTGCCGTCCTCCAGCATGCGGCTGATCACGTACAGCTGCCGCACCTTGGTGGAGGTGAAGCCATCTGCGGCGGCTAAGTGCTGCTCAGGGGTGATCTCGCCCGACGCCAGCAGGTCGTCGAGCACCGAGATGTTCGCGCCCTCGTCGATGACGCCGTCCGGAAGCTTGTTGAACGTGGTCCCGTCCGCGTTCACGATCGAGCCCTCGAACTTGTCGATGCGGTACCTGTTGGGGTTCTGCACCATTCCGGCCAGGGTTGCGGCCTGCGCGACGGTGAGGTTCGCGGCGGTCGTGCTGAAATACCGACGAGCTGCTGCTTCGACGCCGTAGGTGATGCCGCCGAAGTTGCCGATGTTCAGGTAGCCGAGCAGGATGTCGTTCTTGGAGTACTTCTGCTCGAGCGAAATGGCGTAGCGCATCTCCTGGAGCTTGCGCATGTAACCGTCGGGGCCCTCCGCCGTGGTGGCGTCCTCCCAGCAGTTGCGCAGAACCTCGTTACGCGGGATGACCTTGTCGCTGCCATCCTCGTTCTTGATCGGCTCGCCGTTTTCGTCGGTGGCGATCGTGTCTTCGGCGTTCTGCTCGCATTTCTGGATGAGAACGTTCTTGACGTACTGCTGGCTGATGGTCGATCCGCCCTGCGTGTTCGCGTTGCTCTGGGCATTCGAGAGAAGCGCACGAGTCGTCCCGATGAGGTCGACGCCGCCGTGCTGGAAGTAGCGCGGGTCCTCGCTCGACAGGAGAGCGTCGTACATGACGGGGGAGATCTGCTCGAATTCGACCGGCGTACGGTCCTGCTCGAGGAACTGCGTCAGCAGAACAGGTTGGCCGGTGGCCGGATCGGTAGCGTAGAAGTTGCTCGGCAGCATGAGCTTCTCGATCTCGAGCACGCTGGGCAGATTGTCGAACATCGTGATCGCCCGCTCGGCTGCGGTGCCGGTGATGGCGACAGCGGGGGTCACCGTCGCGGCGATGAGGACTCCCGCGACTGCGCTGAGGCCGACGAGGCCGGCGAGACCGCCGAGCACACCGCTAGCCGTCCGATTCTTATCAGGCATAGGCTTGATCGTAGGGGAGATACCTGGGCGATTCCCTGACGGACGTGCGCCCACCAAGGTGTTTCCCAGCATCCACCTGCCCTAATCCACGCGCGGATCCACGCCGATCCGAGCCCATTTCGAGGAGTCTCGATGACGACGTGGGAGTACCTCACCACGCCCCTGCTGATCCACAACACCGCCGCGATCCTCAACAACTGGGGCAAGCAGGGGTGGGAGCTCGTTCAGGTGGTTCCCGGTCCCGAAGGCGGGCTGGTCGCGTACTTCAAGCGGCCGTCCGGTGGCGGGCAGGCGAACGCGGGACTGGATGCCGCGGCCCAGGCCGCTCAGCAGTTCGGCGAGGGCTGACCCCCATGACTGTGACTGAGCGACTGGCCGAACTCGGCATCCGTCTTCCCGAAGTCGTGCCGCCCGTCGCCGCCTACGTGCCGGCGAAGGCGCACGGCGACCTCGTCTACACCGCCGGACAGCTGCCGATGGTCTCCGGCGCGCTGCCGGCGACCGGCAAGGTGGGCGACGGCGAGGGACTGGTGCCCGCAAGCGACGCCAAGGACTACGCGCGCCAGTGCGCGCTCAACGCGATCGCCGCGGCCGCAGCCGCAGCCGGCGGGGTGGACCGGCTCACCGGTGTGCTGAAGGTGACCGGGTTCGTGGCATCCGTACCCGAATTCACCGGGCAGCCCGGCGTGATCAACGGCGCGAGCGACGTGCTCGGCGAGATCTTCGGCGACGTGGGCCGGCACGCCCGGTCCGCTGTCGGCGTGCCGGTGCTGCCGCTGGACGCCCCGGTCGAGGTCGAGGTCGTCTTCACCACCTCCTGACACCACCGGTCGTTGAGCGGCGAGCGCAGCGACGCGACGAAACGCCCTGGACCTGCGGGTGAGGTTCGGGGCGTTTCGTCTCGCGTCGCTCGCTCAACGAGCGATCGGCCTACTTGACCTGTGCCGAGATGACGCTCATGACGGCCGTGTCGGCGAGCGTCGTCGTATCGCCGACCTCGCGGCCCTCGGCGACATCCCGCAGCAGACGGCGCATGATCTTGCCGGAGCGCGTCTTGGGCAGCTCGCCGACGATGTAGACGTCGCGGGGGCGGGCGATCGGGCCGATCTGCTCGCCGACCCACAGTCGCAGCGTGTTGGAGAGACCTTCCGCGGAGTTCTCGTTCAGATACGACTGCTTGATGATGACGAAGGCGACGACGGCCTGACCGGTCGTCTCATCGGATGCGCCGACCACGGCGGCCTCAGCGGTGGCTTCGTGAGCGACGAGCGCCGACTCGATCTCGGTCGTCGACAGCCGGTGCCCCGACACGTTCATCACGTCGTCGACCCGGCCGAGGAACCACACATCGCCGTCGTCGTCGAGGCGGGCACCGTCACCGGCGAAGTAGTAGCCCTGCGCGCGGAACTTGTCCCAGTAGGTCTCGACGAAACGGTCGGGGTCGCCCCAGATGCCGCGCAGCATCGACGGCCACGGCTCGGTGACGACCAGAAGACCGCCGTTGCCGCTGCCGACGTGCGTGCCGTCCTCGTCGACGACGTCGATCGAGATACCCGGAAGCGGCACCTGCGCCGAGCCCGGCTTGGTCTCGGTGACTCCCGGCAGCGCCGACACCATGATCGCGCCCGTCTCGGTCTGCCACCACGTGTCGACGATCGGAGCCGTCTTGCCGCCGATCACCTTGCGGTACCACATCCACGCCTCGGGGTTGATGGGCTCGCCCACCGACCCGAGCAGCCGCAGCGACGACAGATCGAACTGCTTCGGCACCGAGCGGCCGATCTTCATGAAGGATCGGATGGCCGTGGGCGCGGTGTAGAGGATGGTGACGCCGTACTTCTGCACGATCTCCCACCAGCGTCCCGGGTGCGGCGTGTCGGGCGTGCCCTCGTAGAGCACCTGCGTGGCGCCGTTGGCGAGAGGGCCGTACGTGACGTAGGTGTGGCCGGTGATCCAGCCGATGTCGGCGGTGCACCAGTACACGTCGGTCTCGGGGTGGATGTCGTGCACGATCTTGTTCGTGAACGCCGACTGGGTCAGATAGCCGCCGGAGGTGTGCAGGATGCCCTTGGGTTTTCCGGTCGTGCCGGACGTGTAGAGGATGAACAGCGGGTTCTCGGCGGGGAAGGCCTTCGCCGCGTGATCCGCGGACGCCTGCGGCACCACGTCGTGCCACCAGATGTCGCGGCCGTCGGTCCACTCGACCTCGTTCTCGCCGCGCTTGACGACGAGCACGTGCTCGACGGTCTCCTGCACTCCGGAGCCGTTGCGGTCGCTCAGGGCCATGTCGACGGCGGGCTTGAGCGGCGACACCTTGCCCTTGCGGTAGCCGCCGTCGGCCGTGATGACGAGCTTCGCCCCGGCGTCGTCGATGCGCGCGCGCAGGCTGTCGGCCGAGAACCCGCCGAAGACGACGGAGTGGATCGCGCCGATCCGCACGACCGCGAGCATGGCGGCGACGGCCTCGGGGATCATCGGCATGTAGATCGCGACGCGGTCGCCCTCGCCGATACCCAGCCCCTGCAGGACGTTCGCGAGCCGCTTGACCTCGTCGGTCAGCTCGGCATACGTCACGCGGCGCTCGTCGCCGGGTTCACCCTCCCACAGCAACGCGACGCGGTCGCCGTTGCCGGCCTCGACATGCCGGTCCAGGCAGTTGTACGCGACGTTCAGCTCGCCGTCGGCAAACCACTGCGCGAACGGCGGGTTCGACCAGTCCAGCACCTCGGTGAACGGCTTGTGCCAGTGCAGCGCGCGAGCCTGCTCGGCCCAGAAGGCTTCGCGATCAGCGGATGCCTCGGCATAGAGCTCCTCCGTGGCGATGGCGTTCGCGGCGAACTCGGGCGGCGGTGCGAAACGACGGTCCTCGTTCAGGAGGTGGTCGATCTGGCTGCGCGGTGTCTGATTGCTGGTGGGGGTCTGGTCGCTCATCTGAGCGCGCTCCTTTGCGGGCTGGCGGAGGGCCGGAGGGTGGCCGGCGAGTCTGTCACGAAATGTACCTACGGCGCCGAAGGCTCACTACCCCCGATAGTAGGTGGCGCCGTGTTGTTCGACTCGAGCGATATATCAGTGAGAATCCTCTCCTTTTCGCTCATTTTTGTTTTGGGAGGGATCCTTCCTCGCATATGCTGTCCCCCGGCCGAACATTCGATTCTGGCATTGCGGCACCCGACATCACCCCCCGACATCGGGTTCCGCGCACGGCGGCATCCCATTCCCCCCATGGGATGCCGCCTTCCTTTTGTGGGAGCGGTCCCGAGTTACTCAGAGGCTCCTCCACAGGGGCACCTGCGAGGCGTTCATCCACGGATCGCGCCGGCAGCACGTCGCGCCTCGCGCCGCGCTCTTAGCGTCGGAGCATGTCCGCACCATTCGTCGTCCAGCCCCGTCCGGATGCGGTCGCGCGGACAGATGCCCGGCATCCGGTTCCGCCCGGGGTCCGCCGAGCCACCGCGCCGCCGCCCGACATCCCGCTTCCGGCGCGCCTGCCGACGGCGTGGCTCCCGGAGCAGCGGGAGCCCGATGCTCGCCCGAGCCGGACGGCGGTACCGGCTGCCGACGCGCCGGCGCCCCGGCATCCGGTGCTCGTTCCGCTCGCGCCATACCTGGAAGACGGCGGGGTCACGGACCTGTTCATCAACGGATCGGCCGGACTCTTCGTCGATCGCGGCTCAGGAGCGAAGGCGGCTCCGGAGTGGCGTGCGACGGAGGACGACGTGCGTGACCTCGCAGTGGCGCTCATCGGGGCGGGCGGACGCCACATCGACGACGCGTCGCCGTGCGTCGACGTCCGGCTGGAGGGCGGGATCAGGGTGCACGCCGTGCTCCCGCCGATCGCGGCGGGCGGCACGGCCATCTCGATACGCGTTCCGCGGCTGAGCGACGCGGGGCTCGGTGACCTGCAGACGAACGGCATGTTCGACGATGCCGTTCGCGAGGTCCTCGACGACGCGATCGCGCGCCGTTCCAATCTGCTCGTATCCGGCGCCGCCGGGGCGGGCAAGACGACGCTGCTGGCCGCGATGCTGGGCGAGGCGCCCCGGCATGAGCGCATCGTGACGATCGAGGACGTCGCGGAGCTGCGGATCGATCACCCGCACCACGTGCGGCTGGAGGCGCGTCAGCCGAACCTCGAGGGGGCCGGCGGCGTCGGTCTCGCGCGGCTCGTGCGGGAAGCCCTGCGAATGCGTCCGGATCGGCTCGTGGTCGGGGAGTGCCGTGGCGAGGAGGTGCGCGAGCTGCTCTCGGCCCTGAACACCGGGCACGACGGCGGAGCCGGCACGGTCCACGCCAACGGGCTCGGCGACGTGCCGGCTCGTCTGGAGGCACTGGGTTCGCTCGCGGGACTCGACGACTTCGCGCTCGCACGACAGGTCGCCAGCGCGATCGATCTCGTCCTGCATGTCGAGCGGCGGCCCGACGGCTCGCGCCGGATCGCCGGCATCGGAACGCCGGTCGTCGACGAGCGCGGCCGGCTTGCCATCGAGGAGCGGCCATGCGACGGGCCGTGACGGGCAGGGCGCCGGGGAGCCCGACGGCAGCGGGGAACTCCGCGGCGGAGAGTTCCCCGGCCGAGACCGTGCTGCGGCTCGCGGTGCTGCTGCAGGCGGGTGTCGCACCGGCGCGGGCGTGGGCTCATCTCGCGGACGCCGGCGATGCGAGCGCGAAGCGCGTCGGCCAGGCGATGGCGAATGGGATGCCGCTGGCGGCGGCGATCGCCGCCGCCGCGGACCCTGGAGTTGTGGCCGCTCGTGCACCGGCGGTGCCCGGCGGTGCGGTGCCGAGCCGGACCGTGCCGGGGAAGCACTCGTTCCCGCTCCGACGCCTGCTCTCGCGTCGGCGGCGTCCAGAGGCACGGGACGACGCCGAGGCGTGGCGTGACATCGCAGCGGCATGGCGCGTGGCGACGACAGTCGGTGCCCCGCTCGCCGAGAGCCTGCGCGGGCTCGCGTCGGCGCTGCGCGACGCTCGGGAGGCCGCGGACGACGTCCGGGTGGCGCTTGCCGAGCCCGCTGCGACCGCCCGCCTGATGGGTTGGCTGCCACTCGTGGCGGTCGGCCTCGGTGCCGTCCTGGGCTTCGACACATTCGGCGTACTGCTCGGCCAGCCGCTCGGGATCGCCTGCCTGCTCACCGGGGCGGTCCTGATCGTCGCCGCGCAGCGCTGGAGCTCGAGCCTGGTCCGCCGCGCTCGCGCCGACGGGGCGGTACCCGGATTGGAGGCCGAGCTGCTTGCGATCGCCCTGAGCGGCGGCGTCTCGATCGACCGCGCGACGAGCATCGTGCGGCAGGCGGGCGTCGTCGGAGACGGCGGCGCGGATGTGCTCGCCCTGTCGCGCTCCGCCGGCATTCCCGCTGTCGAACTGCTGCGAGCGTCAGCCGCGCACGCCCGGCATCGCGCACGGGTCGACGGCAGGCTTCGCGCCGCGCGGCTGTCGACACGGCTGCTGCTGCCGCTCGGCGTGTGCACCCTGCCCGCGTTCCTGCTGCTGGGCGTCGCACCGATGCTCCTCAGCGTGATGTCGGCCGTACCTCTCTCTATATGAGGCGGCCACGCACCAGGCTCCGCCGGGTCCACAGCCGGCGCCCGAATCCACGGCGGACACGCCTCCGCCGCGCCGCACGTGCCCCTGATCCGAATGGAGATCCCATGTCACACCCTGTCCGCACTCCCTCCCTCCCGCGCCTCACGCGTCGTCGCGCGGCCAGGCTGTTCGCCGCGCCCCGCACCGGCGGGCCCGACGACACCGGCGCGGCCACCGCCGAGTACGCGATCGCGACGATGGCCGCGGTGGCCTTTGCAGGCTTGCTGGTCGTCATCATGCGGTCCGATGAGGTTCGTGGCATCCTCACCGATCTGGTGCGTCGCGCGCTCACGGTGGCATGACTCGGCCGCGGCTGGGCGGCGACCGCGGGTCGGTCGTCGCCGAGTTCGCGGTCGCCCTGCCCGCGGTCGTGCTCGTGCTCGTGGTGGGCATCGGTGCCCTTGCGGCCGGATCGCGGCACGTGCGCCTGCAGGACGCGGTGGCGGATGCCGCGCGCCTGAGTGCGCGCGGCGAACCGGCCGGGCGGGTGCACGCAGCTGTGTCGGCAGCCGTCCCCGGAGCCACGGTCGAGATCGCCGAGCGCGGCGATCTCGTCTGCGTGACAGCATCCACTCCCTCGCTGCTGGGAATGCGCATCACGGCTGACGGGTGCGCGCTCGCCGGAGGCCTGTGATGGCAGGCGTCCTCGCCGCGGTCGGGCTCGTCGCCGGCGTCGCCGTGCTGACCGTGGGACTCTCCGCGGCCGGCTCGGCCGCCGTGGTCGGCCAGCGCCTGGCCTCGGCCGCCGACGCCGCGGCGCTCGCCGCCGCTGACGCGGCATCGGGAGCCTCGACGGGGTCGCCCTGCGAGCGTGCGGGGGAGCTGGCGGGAACGTTCGGCGCCCGCATCGCGTTGTGCGAGGTGGAGGGGCTCATCGCCACGATCACGGTCGTCACCCGACTCGGCCCGATCGAGGCGACGGCGTCGGCGCGGGCCGGACCGCCGTCGTGAACGGAGCCTCACAGCGACCACACCGACGACCGACGTGTATGGTTTGCGTCGAAGAAAGGACGCCCCCACGTGTCAAAGGCAGCGTCACAAGGCAAGAAGCTCGTCATCGTCGAGTCCCCGACCAAGATGAGGTCGATCCAGGGCTATCTCGGCGATGGCTACGAGGTGCTCAGCTCGGTCGGCCACATCCGCGACCTCGCGGACAAGCGCGATATCCCGGCCGACAAGAAGCAGGCCTACGGGAAGTACTCGATCGACATCGAGAACGGCTTCGACCCCTACTACGTCGAGAGCGAGCGCGGCAAGAAGACCGTCGCCGAACTCAAGCGCGCCCTCAAGGGCGCGGACGAACTCCTGCTCGCGACGGATGAGGACCGCGAGGGCGAGGCCATCGCGTGGCACCTTCTCCAGACGTTGAAGCCCAAGGTCCCCGTCAAGCGCATGGTGTTCCACGAGATCACCAAGGACGCCATCCGCGCCGCCGTCGACAACACGCGCGAGCTCGACCTCGCTCTCGTCGACGCGCAGGAGACCCGCCGCATCCTCGACCGGCTCTACGGCTGGGATGTGAGCCCCGTGCTGTGGTTCAAGGTGCAGCAGGGCACGTCGGCCGGTCGCGTGCAGTCCGCGGCCACCCGGCTCGTGGTCGATCGTGAGCGCGAGCGCATGGCTTTCGTCTCGGCGTCGTACTGGGACATCGAGGCGCTCGCCGCCCCGAACCGGCCGCAGGGCATCGACGAGGCCTTTGCCACGCGCCTCGCCAGAGTCGACGGTGCAGCGCTGGCCAGGGGCACGGACTTCGACGACCGCGGTGAGCTGAAGAAGGCCGTGCTCGTTCTCGACGAGGCCCAGGTGCGCGAACTCGCGACCGCCATCGAGGCTGCGGGCGAGGCATCCGTCTCGGCTCTCGAATCCAAGCCGGGCACGCGCAGCCCCAAGCCCCCGTTCACGACGTCCACGCTCCAGCAGGAGGCCGGACGCAAGCTCTCGATGAGCGCGAAGCACGCCATGAGCGTCGCCCAGCGGCTCTACGAGAAGGGCTTCATCACGTATATGCGCACCGACTCGACGGCGCTGAGCACGCAGGCCGTGCACGCGGCGCGCGAGCAGGCCGTGGCGATGTACGGCGACAAGGCGGTGCCGCCGAACCCCCGCACGTACCGCAACAACAGCAAGAACGCGCAGGAGGCGCACGAGGCGATCCGGCCGTCGGGCGAGACCTTCCGCACTCCGGCCGACGTGTCGAACGAACTCGACCGCGACGAGCTGCGCCTGTACGACCTCATCTGGAAGCGCACGATGGCCAGCCAGATGTCGGACGCCAAGTACGAGACGACCACCGTGACCCTCGCGGTGAACGCGGGCGGCCGCCGCGTCGAGTTCACGGCATCCGGAACCGTCTACACGTTCAAGGGCTTCCTCGAGGCGTACGAAGAGGGCCGGGACGAGAAGCGCGGCGACTCCGACAAGGCGGACGACCAGTCGCTGCCGACGATGGCGGTCGGCGACGTGCTGCGCCTGAAGGACATCGAGCCGAAGGGCCACTCGACGAGCCCCAAGCCGCGTTACACCGAGGCGAGCCTGGTCAAGGCGCTCGAGGAGAAGGGCATCGGCCGTCCGTCGACGTTCGCGAGCATCATCGACGTGATCCTCAACCGCGGGTACGTCACGAAGCGAGGCCAGGCGCTCATCCCGAGCTGGCTGGCGTTCAGCGTCGTGCGACTGCTCGAGCAGCACTTCGCCGACCTCGTCGACTACGACTTCACCGCCGCTCTCGAGGACGACCTCGACGCGATCGCCCGCGGCGAGCAGAAGCGCGAGGACTGGCTCAAGGAGTTCTACTTCGGCTCCGACCAGCAGGTGGGCCTGCGCAACATCGTCGACAACCTCGGCGAGATCGACGCGCGGGCGCTGAACTCCACCCCGATCGGCGACGTCGCGACGCTGCGCTTCGGCAAGTACGGGCCCTACCTCGAGGTGGCCGACAAGGAGAATCCGGATGCCGAGCCCCGGCGCGTCAACATCCCCGAGGACCTCGCTCCCGATGAGCTGACCCCCGAGCGCGCGCAGGAGCTCATCGACGCGCCCGTCGCGGGCGACCGGGTGCTGGGCGAGAACCCGGCCAACGGCAAGCTCGTGGTCGTCAAGGACGGCCGCTTTGGACCGTACGTGCAGGAGACCGATCCGCCCGCGGAAGAAGCGGTCGACGAGGCCACCGGCGAGGTCGTGCCTGTGGAGCCCGAGCCCGAGGCCGCCGCGCCGAAGAAGCGCGCCGCGAAGAAGGCCCCCGCCGCGCCGAAGCCCCGCACCGCGTCGCTGTTCAAGTCGATGTCGGTCGACACCCTCGACCTCGAGACGGCGCTGCGCCTGCTCGACCTTCCGCGAGTCGTGGGCACTGACCCCGAGACCGGCGCCGAGATCACGGCGCAGAACGGCCGCTACGGTCCCTACCTCAAGAAGGGCACGGACTCGCGCACGCTGCAGAGCGAGCAGCAGATCTTCGACATCACGCTCGAGGAGGCGCTCGCCATCTACGCGCAGCCCAAGTACGGGGCGCGCGGCGCGAGCTCGGCGCTGAAGGAGTTCGAGAACGACCCGACCAGCGGCAAGCCGATCAAGCTGAAGGACGGCCGCTTCGGCCCGTACGTGACCGACGGCGAGACCAACGCCACGATCCCGCGCGGCGAAGAGGCGACCGAGATCACCTTCGAACGGGCCGTGCAGCTGCTGGCCGACAAGCGTGCGAAGGGACCGGCCAAGCGTCCCGCGCGCAAGACCGCGACCCGCAAGCCCGCGGCGAAGAAGTGACCGGGACCGCCCCACCATCCGATCGACCCGGTCGGGGCATCTTCGTCACGTTCGAGGGCGGTGACGGCGTCGGCAAGACGACACAGGCGAGCCTGCTCGAGGCGTGGCTGACGGATGCCGGACGCACGGTCGTGCGCACGCGCGAACCGGGCGGCACCGAAGTGGGCGTGCTCATCCGCGACATCGTGCTGCACCACCGCGGCGAGGTGTCGCCGCGCGCCGAGGCCCTCTTGTACGCGGCCGACCGCGCGCACCACATCGAGACGGTCGTGCGTCCCGCGCTCGCGCGCGGCGACGTCGTGATCCAGGACCGTTACCTCGACTCGTCGGTGGCGTATCAGGGTGCGGGGCGCGTGCTGGGCCGGGACGAGGTCCGCCAGCTGTCGCTGTGGGCGACTGAGGGGCTGCTTCCCGATCTGACGGTGCTGCTCGACCTCGACCCGGTGACCGCCCGCGCGCGCCTCGACGCCGACGACAAGCCGTTCGACCGGCTCGAGGCCGAGAAGGAGTCGTTCCACGCGCGCGTGCGTGAGGAGTTCCTGGCCCTCGCCGCGGCCGAGCCGGCGCGGTTCCTCGTCCTCGACGCGGCGCAGCCTCCCACCGAGCTCGCCGCCGCCGTGCGGGATCGCGTCGCGGCGCTGCTCGCCTGAGCTCCCGCGTCACGCACGCGCCGAATCCTCGGCGTGCCCGGTCCTGGGGGAGCGGGAGGGCGCGGATGGGGGACGCCGGCGTGACGCAGGCGTCTGGGGCCGCGGTTAGGCTGGGCGGCATGGATCCGGTCGCGGCTGTCGCTCAGGCCTCGGGCGCGGCGATCGACGCCGGCGCCCTGCCGTGGGGTGCCGTGTGGGGGCAGGACGAGGCGGTCGCGACGCTGCGGGATGCGGCATCCGACCCGGCATCGCTCACTCACGCGTGGCTCATCACCGGCCCGCCCGGCTCTGGTCGCTCCACGCTCGCTTACGCCTTCGCTGCAGCGCTCATCGCCGACCCGGCCGACGGCGCCGGCGCGACGCAGACCATGCGTCAAGTGCTCGCCGGCACGCACCCCGACCTGACGGCGCTGCGCACGGAGGGCGTGATCATCTCGATCAAGGACGCCCGCGCCCTCGTCGAGCGGTCGTATTTCTCGCCCTCGCTGGGCCGGTACCGCGTGATCGTCATGGAAGACGCCGACCGCATGGCCGAGCGCACGTCGAACGTTCTGCTCAAGGCGCTCGAAGAGCCGCCGGAGCGCACCGTATGGGTGCTGTGCGCCCCGAGTGACGCCGACCTGCTGCCCACGATCCGCTCGCGGGTGCGCACGCTGCGCCTGCGCGAGCCCGACGTCGACGACGTCGCGAGCCTGATCGTGCAGCGCACCGGGGCCGACCCCGCGGTCGCCGAGCAGTCCGCCCGCCACGCGCAGCGTCACATCGGCATGGCGCAGAGACTCGCGACGGATGCCGCGGCCCGCGCCCGCCGCGACGCGACGCTGCGTGCTGTGCTCGGGGTGCGCGGCGTCGGCGACGCTGTCGAAGTCGCGGGCGCGATCGTGGCGGCGGCGACCGAAGACGCCAAGGCCCTGACCGCCGAACGCGACGAGGCCGAGCGATCGAGCCTGCTCCACACGCTCGGGATCGCCGAGGGGGCCGCCGTGCCGCCTGCGGTGCGCTCGCAGCTCTCGGCGCTCGAGGACGAGCAGAAGCGCCGCGCCACACGGAGCCTGCGCGACGGCATCGACCGCGTGCTCACGGATCTCGAATCGATGTTCCGCGACGTCCTCATGCTGCAGTTCGGTCGCGACGACACGATCATCAACCGAGAGCTCGAGGCCGACCTGCGCGCACTCGCGTCCGCGTGGAGCCCCGAGCGCACGCTCACCGTCGTGGACCGCATCGGCGAGACGCGCGAGAACGTCGAACTCAATGCCGCGCCCATCCTCGCGCTCGAGAGCATGCTCATCACCGTCGCCAGCGGAAGGACCCCGTGAACCCGACCCGTCCTCGCCGAAACACCCGTGCCCGCCGATTCGGGCGGCTCGGCGCCCTCATCGCGGGCCTCGCCGCGGCATCCCTCGTCCTCAGCGGGTGCCTGTACACGTTGATTCCCGAGTCATCGCCGCGGCCGACGAGCAGCAAATCCCCGCAGACCGACGGCGTGGCCGCCGAGCTGCTGCCCTTCTACGAGCAGCGCCTGGACTGGACCGAGTGCGGCGGCTTCGAATGCACGACGGTGGCGGCACCCCTCGACTGGGCCGACCCCGGGGCCGGCGAGATCGAGCTCTCTGTCATCCGCAGCCGCGCCGAGGGGACGGGTGAGCCGATCGGCTCGCTCCTCACCAACCCGGGCGGACCCGGCGCGAGCGGCGTCGGGTTGATCCGCGACTCGCTGTCGTTCGCCGTCGGCGATGCCGTGCGCGAGCGCTTCGACGTCATCGGGTTCGACCCCCGCGGTGTCGGCGAGTCCTCGGCCGTGCACTGCTACGAAGCGCCCGACATGGATGCGTATCTGTTCGACATTCCCGAAGGCGAGCGGGGGTCGGATGCCTGGACGGATGAGCTGCTCGACCGTCACGCCGACTTCGCCGAGACCTGTGACGCGGGAAGCGACGGGATCCTGCCGTACATCACGACGGAGAACGCGGCGCGCGACATGGACCTGCTGCGGGCCGTCCTGGGCGACTCGCAGCTGAACTACCTCGGCTATTCGTATGGCACTTTCCTCGGGGCGACGTACGCGAAGCTGTACCCGGAGCGGGTCGGCCGCCTCGTGCTCGACGGCGCGATCGACCCTTCGGTGCCCGGACTCGACGTCGGCATCACGCAGGGCATCGGCTTCGAATCTGCGCTGCGCGCCTACATGGCGTCCTGCCTGGAGGACGACGAATGTCCGTTCCGCGGATCGGTCGACGACGCGATGGCCGACCTCGGCACGCTGCTTGCTGCGGTGGACCGTGATCCCATCGAGAACGCCGACGGTCGCATGCTCGGCGCTGATTCGCTCATGACCGCGATCATCTCGGCCCTGTACTCGCAGGACAGCTGGAGCTACTTGACCGCCGCGCTCACCGATGTGCTCGCCGGCGACCCGGCCGTGGCGTTCCAGCTCGCCGACTTCTACTACAACCGTCAGGACGGCGTCTACCTCGACAACTCCACCGAGGCGTTCCGCGCGTACAACTGCATGGACTACCCGCTGGATTCGACACCCGAGGAGGAGGCCGCGGCCGAGGCGCTGCTGGCCGCCGAGGCGCCGACGGTCGCGCCGTACTGGATCGGGCCCGATCCGTGCGAGGTATGGCCGTACCCGGCGACCGGCGTGCGCGAGCCCATCGCGGCCGAGGGTGCGGCGCCGATCGTCGTGGTCGGCACCACCAACGATCCCGCCACGCCGTACGAGTGGTCGGTGTCGCTCGCGGAGCAGCTCGCGTCGGGCGTCCTCGTGACGCGCGTCGGCGAGGGACACACCGGTTACAACAAGGGCAACGCGTGCGTCGACGGTGCCGTCGAGTCCTACCTCATCGACGGCACCGTGCCCGAGGACGGCCTGCGCTGCGAGTAGGCATGACGGAGGCGAGGGCGGATGCCGCGGCATCCGCCCTCGCCTCCGTCACATGATCAGCGGCGCAGCACGCGACGCGCGAGGGCGTTGCCCAGGAACTGCACGGCCTGCACGAGCACGATGATGACGAGCACCGCGGCCCACGTGACCCACGGGTTGAACTGTTTGAACCCGTAGACGATCGCGAACTCGCCGAGGCCGCCGGCCGCGACGGCACCGGCGATCGCGGTCATGTCGACCAGCGCGACCACGATGAACGTGTAGCCGAGGATCAGCGGGCCGAGGGCCTCGCGGGGGAGCAGCCGGAAGAGGATGCGGCTGCGGCTCGCGCCGGTCGCGCGTGCGGCCTCGATGACGCCCGGTCGCACGGTCAGCAGATTCTGCTCGACGATGCGGCTGATGGCGAACAGCGAGGCGATGGTGATGGCGAAGATTCCGAACTCCGGGCCGATTCCGGGGATGCCGAGAGCACGCGCGAGCGGCTGGACCGCTGCGAGCAGGATCACGAAAGGGATCGGGCGGAAGAAGTTGACGACCACGTTCAGCGCGGCGAACAGCACCCGGTTCGGGAAGAGACTGCCGGCGCGCGTGGCGTAGAGCGCGAGCCCGACCAGGAGGCCTGCGAGACCGCCGAGGAGAAGGCTGAACGACACGACGTACAACGTCTCGGCCGTGGCCGCCCACAGCTCCGGCAGCAGGTCGACGAGCCTATCCACGGATGTCCTCCTCGCTCAGGGGCGCGAACGCCGAGGCCGCCTCGATCGCCCGCTGGACGGCATCCGCGTCTCCGGTCAGGGCCAGCGTCAGATGCCCGAAGACCCTCCCGCGGATGTCGTTGATCCCGCCGTGGATCAGCTCGAACCGCGCGCCGTGCGACGAGAGGGCGGCGAAGATGTCGCTCTGCGTGACGTCGCCGTCCCTGACGGTGAAGGTGACGATCCGGCCCGGGTGCCGGTCATGCAGCGTGCGCAGCTGTTCGCCGGCCGGCACGTCCTCGATGATGCTCGCGACGAAACGGCGGGTGGCGGCGTGCTGCGGGGTCGACAGCACGTCGAACACCTCGCCGCTCTCGATGATGCGGCCGTTCTCCATCACGACGACCCGGTCGGCGAGGGTGCGGATGACGTCCATCTCGTGCGTGATGACGAGGATCGTGATGCCCAGCTCCTGGTTGACGCGCTTCAGGAGGGTCAGCACCTCCTGCGTCGTATCGGGATCCAGTGCGCTCGTGGCCTCGTCCGCCAGCAGGATGCGAGGGCTCGTCGCGAGTGCTCGCGCGATGCCGACGCGCTGCTTCTGGCCGCCGGACAGCTGTTCGGGGTAGCTGCGCGCCTTGTCGGCGAGACCGACGAAGCGCAGCAGTTCGTCGACGCGCGCCGCGATCTCGGCTCGAGGGTGCCCGGCGACCTCGAGCGGGTAGGCGACGTTCCCGGCGACCGTGCGTGAGTCGAACAGGTTGAACTGCTGGAAGATCATGCCGATGTCGCTGCGCAGCGTCCTCAGCTCCCGCTCGCGCAGCCGGGTGATGTCGACGCCGTCGATCTCGACGGTGCCCGCCGTCGGCGACTCGAGGGCGTTGACCAGGCGCAGGACGGTGCTCTTGCCCGCGCCGGAGTAGCCGACGACGCCGCAGACCTCGCCGGCCTCGACCGACAGCGACACGTCGTCGACGGCGATCACGGGGTCGGCGCCCTTCGCGGGCGGGGGATAGGCCTTGCTGACGCCGGTGAGGCGGATGAGGCTCATGCTGCTGCTCCTCGGCAGGACGCGCGTGTGCGGCCCGCTCGCGAGAATCGCCGATCGGGCCGCACACGGATGGGATCACTGGTGGTCGCGCGTGGCTTCCTCGACCTCGGCGAGCGAAGTGACGAGATCTTCGACCGGAGTCTGGACGAGAACGGCGGTCCCCCCGGATGCCTCGACCACGCCATCGAGGATCTCCTGGGTCTCCTGGTAGATCTCGACGAGCTTGAGGTAGGTGGGGTTGTCGGCGTCCTCGGCCTTCGCGGCGAAGATGTTGATGTACGGGATCGCCGCCGGGTCGGCGGGGTCGTCCTGCGCGATCGCGTCGTCGGCGGTCAGCCCGGCGTCCGCGAGGAAGTCGTTGTTGACGATCGCGGCCGCGACATCGGGCAGCGACGTCGCGGTGAACGAGGCCTCGAGAGCCTCGACCTTCACCTTCGACTCCGGCAGCACGTCGGCCACCGTGGAGAAGATCGAGCCGCCGTCCGCCAGTTCGATGAGACCCGCCGACTGCAGCACGAGGAGCCCGCGCGCCTGGTTGGACTCGTCGTTGGGCACGGCGACGGTCGAGCCCTCGGGGATGTCGTCGACCGACTCGTACTGCGTCGAGTAGAGGCCGAGCGGATAGATGGCCGTGGAGCCGATGGGCTGCAGGTCGTCGTCGCTCTGGACGTTGTACGTCGCCAGGTAGATGACGTGCTGGAACTGGTTGAGGTCGAGCTCGCCGGCCGCGAGGGCGGGGTTCGGCTGCGTGTACTCGGTGAAGTTCACGATCTCGACCTCGATGCCTTCGTCGGCGGCCGTCTCGGTGAAGGTCTCCCAGTACGCGTCGCCCGAGTTGACGACGCCGATGCGCACGACCTCGCCGGGTTCCGAACCCGCTTCTGCGCTGCCGCCGGCGCACCCGGCGAGCAGGAGGGCGAGGGGGAGGGCGAGTGCTGCGGCGGATACGAACTTCTTGGACATGTCTGCTCCTGTGGATCGATGGCCCGGCGACGATGGGCGGTCGACCGCCGGCGCGATCCTCGGACCGCGCTCGCTGCATCGCGGACCGGATACGAACCTATGACCGCCGGCGAGCGGCTCCGAATTCGCACGTAACACGTCGACACCGAGTGCCGTCGCCGCAGAGACGGCGTCCGCCGTCGTGCGCTGGTCTGTTGCGGTTCGCGAGCGCCTTCCCGAGCCTGTAAGATCGTTGATCGTGCATCGCGCAAGCGAAGCGCGCCACCTTAGCTCAGTCGGCAGAGCGATTCACTCGTAATGAATAGGTCAAGGGTTCGATTCCCTTAGGTGGCTCTGAACCGGAAGCGGCCGCGCAGTTCTCAGGGACGGCAGCGTGGCCGTTTTCCGTATCGCAAGGACGGTGGTGACCAGTGCCGGAGCACGCGATCGACGCCATCGCCGAGATCTTCTCGTGGGTCGGCTTCGGCGTGGGCGCTCTCGTCGCCGGCATCGCCCTGGTCATGTACCTGCTCGACGGCACGTGGGTTCCCACGCGCGCCGTGGTGGAGGACGCCGAGCATGGCCACATCGTGCGCTGGTTCGATGAGGACGGCGGAGTCAACGAGTCGGCCCTCACACACGAGCAGGAGCTTGCGATCGGCGAGAAGGACATGGCAGATGTCTTCTACCGGCGCGGAGCCCGCAACCGCATGCGTCTGACCCAGGGCTCGCCTGCAGTCCGGGCGGTGGCGCTGCTCGCCGGTGGGCTCATCGCTGTCGGCGCACTCTCGCTCGCCGTGTCTCTCGTCCTGCTCTTCCTGCGCGGCTGAGCCGGGGCTCCCTGGCTCCCTGGATCACGCGAGCGCGAGCATCCCGCCTGCCACGAGAGCGAGCCCCAGGCCCGCCCACTGCACGCGCGCGACGCGCTCGCGCAGAACGATGGCCGCCAGGATGATCGTCCCTGCCGGGTACAGGGCTGTCAGCGCCGACACGATCGACAGGTCGCCCGCCCGCAGCGCGACCAGCATGAGGGCGTTCGCCGCGGCATCCGTCACTCCGCATACGATCGCGAGCCACCACGCCTGCCGCGTGCTGACGCGGGGGGCGGATGCCGCGCTCCCGGCTCCCGCCAGATCTTCGACGTGGTCGAGATCCGCGTGGCCGCTCGGCGTCGCACCGAGGCGGGGCCCGGCGACGTCGAACACCGACCGGGCGGGAGTGCCGCGTCGCAGGGCGGCGAGGATCAGAATCCCGACCACGATCGCGGTGACGAGACTGCTCGTCGCTCGGCTCGTCACGAGCGGAATGAGGCCGCTGCCCTCGCTCGTCTGGTCGATCACGATGAGGAAGGCGCCGATCGCGACGCCGGCGCCGACCGCCATCACGACACCCCTGAGCCGCGGCCGGACGACGGCTTCGCCCGGCAGGAAGCCGACGAGCACGACCGCCACCAGCGCCACGCCGAGGCCGGCGTAGCCGATCGGCGCGAGGGTGTCCCCGTTGACCAGAAGCCCCCACAGCATCGGGGCGATCGCCGAGACGACGGCCGTCAACGGCGAGAGGATGCTCATCGGCCCGATCGCGAGGCACGCGTAGAGCAGCGCCACGGCCACCACGCCGATCACGCCCGCCAGCGCGCCCCATGCCACGTCCTGCGCGGTCCAGACGCCGCCGAGGAGCGGCTGCGTCACCGCGAGCGCGACGAGGCCCGACAGGGCGGACACCGCGGTCACGACGATCGAGCGCAGGCGCGTGGCGGCACGCCCGCCGAAGAAGTCGGCAGAGCCGTAGACGAGGGCGCCGAGGAGCGCGAGAGCCGCGGAGATCATCGTGCGTCAGCCTAGGGTGTCGTCGCGACAGGCTATCGCTAGATAAGCTAGCAATATGACATCGCCTCACCATGCCCGCCGTGGGCCCTCCCGATGGCTCCGGATCGGCATCCCCGTGCTCCTGGTTCTGGTCTGGCTGACGGTGGGTTCGATCGGTGGGCCGTACTTCGGCAAGGTCGACGAGGTCTCGACGAACGACCGCTCATCGTTCCTTCCCGAGAATGCCGACGCGACGCGCGCGGGCGAGCGGCTCGCCGATTTCCAGGGCGAAGAGAGCATTCCCGCCGTCATCGTCGTGACCGGCGACGGCGAACTGTCGGAGTCCGACGTTGCCGAGGTGCAGGCGCTCGCCGACGACATCGCCGAGCTCGACGGGGTTCAAGACGACGTGTCGCCCCCGGTCCCGTCGGAGGACGGCGAGGGGCTGCAGCTGTTCGTCCCGATCGACTCGTCGGCGGACGTCGGCGAGGTGATCGCTGCGATGCGAGCCCTCGTCGCCGAAGACCTGGAGCAGGGGCTCGAGGGGTGGGTGACCGGCCCGGCAGGTTTCACCGCCGACCTCGTCGAGGGGTTCCTCGGCATCGACGGGCTTCTGCTGGCCGTCGCGCTCATCGCGGTGTTCGTGATCCTCGTGATCGTCTACCGGTCGCCGCTGCTGCCGGTGCTGGTGCTCACGACATCGGTCTTCGCGCTGTGCGTCGCCCTGCTCACGGTGTGGTGGCTCGCGAAGGCCGGCATCGTCGTGCTCAACGGGCAGGTGCAGGGCATCCTCTTCATCCTGGTGATCGGCGCCGCGACCGACTACGCCCTGCTGTACGTGGCGCGGTTCCGCGAGGCGATCGCGGCGGGTGCGCAGCGGTGGGATGCCGTCACCCAGGCGTGGCGCGGCGCCTTCGAGCCGATCCTCGCATCCGGCGGCACCGTGATCGCCGGCCTGCTGTGCCTGCTGCTGTCCGATCTCGCGACCAATCGCGCCCTCGGACCCATCGCGTCCATCGGCATCGCGTTCTCGGTGCTGTCGGCGTTGACGTTCCTGCCCGCTCTGCTGGCGCTGTGCGGGCGCGCCGCCTTCTGGCCGTTCATCCCCAAGGCGCCGATGGCGACGATCCCCGATGATCTGACGCAGCCGGTCACCGGCGTCTGGCCGCGAGTGGCCCGGCTGGTCGCCCGTCGTGCGCGCACCGTGTGGATCGTCTGCACCGTGGTGCTGCTCGCCGGCGCGGTCGGCGTCACGCAGCTCAACGCCGACGGCGTGCCCACGAGCGAGCTCGTGCTCGGAGCATCCGAGGCCCGTGAGGGCCAGGAGGTGCTCGCGGAGCACTTCCCCGCCGGCTCGGGGTCTCCCGTCTACGTCATCGTGCCCGAGGACGATCTGGCGGCGGCGGCCGAAGTGCTGATCGAGGCAGACGGCGTCGAGTCGGTGGCCGTCGCGTCGGCGGACTCGCCGACCGGCCAGGCGACGGTCGAACTCGACGGCGGCGAGCCCGTGCTCACGGCCCTCGGTCCGCCGGGAACCCCGGCACCGGAGCCCACCGTCGCGGACGGCGACGTGCTCGTGATCGGGACGCTGACGGATGCCGCCGACTCCGTCGCCGCCGAAGACACGGTTCGGGCACTGCGGGCCGAACTCGACGAGACACTGGGCGCCGGTGCTGCGATCGTCGGGGGCGAGACGGCGACCGACATCGACACGAACGACACCTCGACGCGCGATCGCACCGTGATCATCCCCGTGATCCTCGTCGTCATCCTGCTGATCCTGATGGTGCTGCTGCGGTCGATCGTCGCGCCGGTGCTCCTCATCGCGACGGTCATCCTGTCGTTCGGCACCGCGCTGGGTGTGAGCGCGATCGTCTTCAACGAGGTGTTCGGCTTTCCCGGTGCCGATCCCGCCGTTCCGCTGTACGGCTTCGTCTTCCTCGTCGCACTGGGTGTGGATTACAACATCTTCCTCATGTCGCGTGTGCGGGAGGAGTCGCTCGTCCACGGGACGCGGCGCGGCATTCTGCGGGGTCTCGTCGCGACCGGCGGCGTCATCACCTCCGCGGGACTGGTGCTCGCGGCCACGTTCGCGGCTCTCGGCGTCATCCCGATCCTGTTCCTCGCGCAGATCGCGTTCATCGTGGCGTTCGGGGTGCTGCTCGACACGTTCGTCGTGCGCTCCCTTCTCGTCCCGGCGCTTTCGTACGACATCGGACGGGCGATCTGGTGGCCGTCGAAGCTGTGGCGTCGGGACGGCCCGGCGAGCGCCCCCGGCTCCCCGGTTCCCGAACGCATCGCAGCGGCAGGCGCAACCTCCTCCGAACTCGTCGCCGATGACGGTCACCCCCTCACACGCGAGGAGTACCGGCGTACGCTCGAATCATGAGCAAGGCACTGTTCATCGTCGACGTGCAGAACGATTTCACCGAGCGCGGCGCGCTGGGCGTCGAGGGCGGTGATGCGGTCGCCGAGCGCATCACCGCGTACCTCCAGGCACACGCTGACGAATACGAGATCATCGTCGCCTCGCGGGACTGGCATGACGGCGATAACGACAACGGCGGTCACTTCGCCACCGGCGAGCCCGACTTCGTCGACACCTGGCCGCCGCACTGCGTCGGCGGCAGCTACGGCGCCGAGTACGACGACGTGTTCGACACTTCCGCCGTCACGCATCACCTCAAGAAGGGCCAGGGCAAGCCCGCATACTCGCTGTTCGAGGGCACCGCCGACGACGGCACGACCGCGCTGCAGCTCCTCGAACAGCACGGCATCCTCGACATCGACATCGTCGGCCTCGCCACCGACTACTGCGTCCGCGCCTCCGCGCTGGACGCGATCGGCGCGGGCCGCCACGTCCGGGTTCTCACCGACCTCGTCGCCGGAGTACATGCGGACTCCAGCGAGAAGGCGCTCGCCGAGATCGCACATGCCGGCGCGGTACTCGTCGAATCGGGCGACGCATCCCAGCGGCACGGCGAGTGAGCGACGCGACGGCCGAGAGCATCCGCGCGGCGCTCGAGGCAGAGGCATCCGCCGACGAACGCGTCAAGATCCAGCGGCGCATGACCGACACACGCACCGAGGTCATCGGCGTACGCATGGGAACGGTCTTCGATATCGCGAGAACGAACTTGCGGATGCCGCTGGCCGAGGTCGACCGGCTGCTCGACTCTGACGCGTACGAGATGCGAATGGCCGCCGTTTCGATCCTGGACTTCAAGGCCAGAGCCAAGGACGCCGACCGCAAAGCGCTCTATGAGCTCTGGATGCGCCGGCTCGACCGCCTCGACACGTGGGACTACATCGATCGGGCGGCGCCTCGGGTCGTCGGCTGGTACCTGCTCGACAAGCCGCGGGACGTGCTTTTCGACCTCGCGCGTTCGCCTGACCGCTGGCATCGGCGCCTCGCCGTCACCGCCGCCTTCTGGATCATCCGCTCGGGCGATCTGGACGATGCACTTGCGTTGTGCGAAATCCTCGCCGACGACCCCGAGCACCTGGTGCAGACGAACGTTGGCGTGGCCTTGCGCGAGATCGGCCGGGTCGACCAGCACAGGCTCGAGCAGTTCCTGGCGAGACGGGGCGCGGACCTCGGCGCGCACGCGCGGCGTACTGCCCGCAGCGCGCTGAGGTGACGCGCTAGCCTCGGGAGGCATGACGCAGATCCGCCCGCTGACAGCTGCCGACCACGACGCCTGGCTTCCGCTGTGGCGCGGCTACCTCGAGTTCTACGAGGCAGACCTCTCTGCTGAGCAGACGGCGCTCACGTGGAGCAGGCTCGTCGACCCCGACTTCCCGATGTGGGGTGCGATCGCGACGAATGACGCCCGTGCGGATGGGGCTGCCCGCGGTGCCGGACTCGTCCACTGGCTCACGCACCCGGCGACATGGTCGCATGGCCCCTACTGCTACCTCGAGGATCTTTTCGTGGCCCCGGACACGCGCGGTTCCGGCGCCGGGCGGGCGCTCATCGCCCACGTGACCGACTGGGCCCGCGAGAACGGCGGCGCGAAGGTGTACTGGCTGACGCACGAGACGAACACCACTGCGCGTGCGCTCTACGACCGCGTGGCGAAGAACACCGGATTCGTCCACTACGAGATCGGGCTCGAAGCGTCCTGACTCGCGCGGTGGGTGCTCGCTGCGCCACGTCGTCGTCGTCACGGAGTCTCAGCCAGACCGACGGCCCGCCGCGAAGAGTGCGGGGAGGAGGATGTCGAGCGTGCGGGCGAATTGACGAGGCGGCGGCCCCGACGACGCACTTGGGTGGGCCCCGTGGGGCTCGAACCCACGACCCGCGGATTAAAAGTCCGATGCTCTACCGACTGAGCTAGAGGCCCTCATGGTCTAGCCTACCGGGCGCGGTGAGTCGCGGTTCTACGCTGGCTTCCCGCGGTGGCCGCGATCTCCGCGGTTGTCCTCGCCGCCATTTCCCTGGTTGCCGCCGCCCCCGCGGTGACTCACCCCGCGGGCGACGTCTCGGTCGGGTTCGGAGCCGTACTGGGGGCTGGGGATTCACCGGGGCCGTTTCCGTTGCCGGGCTCGGTCTCGGTGTCCGTCTCCGTCTCAGACCCATCGGTCTCGGTCTGGGTGCCGTTGCCCTGGGTGCCGTTGCCCTGGTTGCCGGTTCCGTTGCCGTTCCCCTGGTTGCCCGTTCCGTTGCCGTTCCCCTGGTTGCCGTTCCCGGTGTCGCCGTTCCCCTGGTCGCCGTTTCCGCTGTTCCCGTCATCGCCGCCGCTGTCCTCTTGCTCCACCGGGGGCGGCGGAGCCTGCTGGGTGGGCGTCTGGCTCGGCTGCTGCTGCGTGGGCTCGACGACGGGTGCAGACGGCCCCGGGTCGGGAGTGCCGGCCGACAGGTTCATGGCCCACACCAACCCCGCGATCGCGACGATCATCACCGCTGCGGCGACGAGACCGGCGATGAGTCTTCGCCGGCCGCGCGCGGTGTCACGCTCCCGCGGCTCGGGCGGCGCCCCGGTTCCGGTTCCTACCGAGGGCGGAGCGGATGTCTCCAGCGGGGGTGGCGGCTCCTCCACGACGGGGACGATCGCGGTCGGTTTGGTCGACGGGCTCGGTGCATCATCCTCCTGCCCCACGACTGCGCCCTCCATGGCGCCCCCGGCCGCGCCAGCCGCTGCGACGGGCGGGAGGGCCGACGTCGGGAGGGGAGCGGCCTGCGTCGGCAGGTCGACCGACGCGACGGCGGACGCGGCGGCGAGACGTGCCGCCGACGTGGCGACCTCCAAGGCAGTGGGGCGGTCGTCGGGGCGGGTGGCCGTCATTCCCCGAAGAAGACCTTGCCACTCCGGGCTCAGCGAGTCGGGGATCTCGGGGGACGTGATCAGTCGCGCCACCAGCGCGCCGATGCCCTCGGCGCCCTCATATGGACGCGTTCCCGTCAAAGCCTCGATGAGCATGAGACCGAAGGCGTAGACGTCCGACGGGGGAGCCGGCGCAGCACCCTGCGCCTGCTCGGGGGCGATGTACGCCGGCGTGCCCACGACCATGCCCGGCGTCGTCACGCGGGTCGTGTCGAGGAGGAATGCGATGCCGAAGTCGGCGAGCTTGGCCCGCCATGTCGGTCCTGGTAGCGGGGACGGACCGAGCAGCACGTTGGACGGCTTGATGTCCCGATGGACGATCCCCGCCGAGTGGGCGACGTGCAGAGCCTCTGCGATGTCGACCGCGATGGTGGCCACGTCACATTCGTCGATGGGTCCTTGGCGGATGCGGTCGCGCAGGGTATCGCCCTGGACGCATTCCATCACGATGTAGCTGCCGGCCGACTCCGAGATGCGGGCGTCGAACACGGTCACGATCGAGTGGTGGTTGAGTGAGGCGAGGAGACGGGTCTCGGCTTGTGCGCGCTCGAGGACCTCCGGTGCATCGATCGCGCCACGCAGCACCTTGATCGCCACCGTGCGATTCAGGTGCGTGTCGAGGGCACGGTACACGCGCGCCATCCCGCCCTCGCCGATGCGATGCTCGAGCCGATACCGGCCGTCGAGCAGCTCGCCCGTCGAGATGTCTCCCGCCTCGCGCAGGTCTGTCATGGTCCTCCCCGTCGGAGCGCCGTTAAAGGGGGGCGGGGCGCTCCGAGCTTCTTTGAACCTAGGTGGCGGTCCGCGAGGCTGACACGCCCTTGACGCCGCGCACGATCAGTGCAAAGGGAGGCACGACGAAGCCGCCGGCACCAACTCGCAGGTGCCGGCGGCTGCGCCGCTCCCATCGCCGGCAGCGCCGGCAGGTGGTCACTGAGCCGGAGGCATCAGGACCGAGTCGATCAGGTACACCGTGGCGTTGGCGGTCTGCACGCCGCCGCAGATGACGTTGGCGTCGTTGACCATCAGCGCGTCGCCGCTTCCGGTGACCTCGACGTCGGCGCCCTGTACCGTCGTGTGGGTGCCGGCGATGTCGTCGGGCGCGACCTGCCCCGGAACGACGTGGTACGTCAGGATCGTCGTGAGCGTGGCCGAGTCGGTCTTCAGCGCCTCGATCGTGGCGGGATCGATCTTCGCGAACGCGTCGTCGACGGGCGCGAAGACGGTGAACTCGTCACCGTTGAGCGTGTCGACGAGGTCGACCTCGGGGTTCAGCTGTCCGCTGACAGCGGCGACCAGTGTCGTGAGGATCGGGTTGTTGGATGCTGCGACCGCGACCGGCTCGGTCGACATGCCTTCGATCGATCCCGCGCCGTCCGGGACGGCCTCCGCGTAGCCCGCGCAGCCGGGGCCGACGAGGTTGGCGGCAGGATCCATGGCCGTGGGCTCCTCGGCTTCTTCCGTTTCCATAGGTGCGGCCGAGGGCTCGTCCGACGGCTCGGCGGTCGAGCCCCCCATGGAACAGGCGGACAGCGCGAAGGTGGCTGCGACGGCGAGGGCGAGACCGGCCGAGACACGCGTGCGGCGTGAAGCGAACGTGCGAGTGAGTGACATGACTTCCTCCTCTGTGAGGTCCGTGCGGACCGTGATGTGCAGGTCCCGCATCGCGGGAGCCGGCCGCAGGAGCGGCTGTACTGGGGTGTTCGGAGGCGCGCGGGAATCGGATGGGAACCGGATGCCGCTCCCCGAGGACCGGCATCCGCTGGTCTGTTCACTCGGGCCGGCGACGCAATCCGATTCCGCCTCCAGCGCGAACGACCGGCGATGCTTCGGGAGCCAACGGGCGACGCGAACGACCCGCCGGGGCTGGTCGCGAACGGGCGGCACGTCATGCCCGAATGTCGAGCGGGAGGGGGATGAGGCATGCTGGTGGACATGGTCATCGACGGTGTGGACGTGCCCGAGGACGGCACGACGCGCATCGACCGCATCGCGGTGCTGCTGCAGCGCGTGGCGGCGGGAGATCAGGATGCCTTCGCCCGGCTCTACGACCTGCTGTCACCGCGCGTATTCGGCCTCATCCTGCGAGTTCTCGTCGACCGAGCCCAGAGCGAGGAGGTCCTGCAGGAGGTGTTCCTCGAGGTCTGGCAATCCGCCGCGCGGTTCACTCCGAACAGAGGTCAGGGAAGATCGTGGGTCCTCACGATCGCTCATCGCCGGGCCGTCGACCGCGTGCGGGCGTCGCAGGCGAGCAGTGATCGCGACGTGCGGGCGGGGCTGCGCGACCTGGACGTCGCGCACGACGGCGTCGCCGAACAGGTCGAGTTGCGCCTCGCGAGCCAAGAACTCACCGCGGCGCTGTCGACGCTTCCCGAAGTACAGCAGGAAGCCCTGACCCTCGCCTATTACGGCGGTTACAGTCAGAGCGAGATCGCGGCGCTGGTGGGAGCGCCGCTGGGGACGATCAAGACGAGGATGCGAGACGGATTGTCTCGCCTGAGAAACGCGATGGGGGTGACGGCGTGAACGAGCACGAGTTCGCCGAACTGGCGGCGGGGTACGCGCTGAACTCCCTCTCGCCGCATGACCGCTCGGTCTTCGAAGCGGAGCGGGTGAAGCATCCGGAATGGGAGCACTGGGTGAGGATGGATGCCGCCACCGCGGCCGCTCTCGCCGACGGCGTCGCCGAGGCCGCGCCGCCCCTGACGATGCGTTCCAGCCTGCTCTCGCGAATCGCGACGACGCCGCAGGTCCCGGCGATCGGTGCGGCCGAGGCTGCCGCCGCGATCGAGGCGGGCGAGCCGCTGACTCCGGAGCCCGCGGACGAGCGCTTGAGCGCCGAGCCGCCGCCCAACACGTCGACCATCCAGGCCGTGAGCCGGCGCAACTGGAGCCGCGGGCTGCTCGCCCTGGCCGCGTGCCTTGTGGTGCTCACCGTGCTCGGCTTCGGCGCGGCGTCGATCAACGAACTGGTCAACCGGCCACCCGCCGTTGTCGCGCTCGACGAGATCGAGTCGGCGCCCGACGCCGCGTCGGCCACCGTCGAAGTGACCGGCGGCGGCACCGCGACGGCGCACTGGGCGCCGTCGGTGGGCAAGGTCGTGCTCGTGACCAACGGGATGCCCGAGATCCCGGAAGACGAGACGTTCGAGCTGTGGTGGGTCCGCGACGGCGACCCGATCTCGGCGGGAACGTTCGAAGCGGGCGCCGACGGTGACACGACGGTGCTGCTCGACGGCGCATGGTCGGAGGAGGACACCGTCGCGGTCACGGTCGAACCCGAGGGCGGCGCGCCTGACGGCGTGCCGACCACCGACCCCATCGTGGCCATCCCCACCGCGTGAGACCAGCGGGGCATCCCGGTATCCTGAGGCCGTGGCATCCGCCCTCCAGTCCCCGCAGACGCTCGTCCACCTGCGACGCGCGCGCGACCTGATGGACCGCGATTACGCGCAGCCGCTCGACGTGCCCACGATGGCGGCGAAGGCGCTCATGTCACCCGCGCACTTCTCGCGCGAGTTCAAGACCGCGTACGGCGAGACGCCCTACTCGTACCTGATGACCCGGCGCATCGAACGCGCGATGGCGCTGCTGCGCGGCGGCATGTCGGTGACGGATGCCTGCATCGCGGTGGGTGCGACCTCTCTCGGCTCGTTCAGCTCGACGTTCACCTCCATCGTCGGCGAGACGCCCAGCTCGTACCGCTCGCGCTCGCACGACGCGGCTGAGGCCATGCCGCTGTGCATCGCGAAGATCCTGACGAGGCCCGCCCGGTACGTGTGAACCGACGCCGGCCGACCGAGCAGGATCGGAGAAGCGGAGCGCTGGATGCCGCCGCTAGCGTGGCATCCATGACCACCATCTCCCTTGCATACAGCCCCATCACCGTCGACGATGTCGACGCCGCCGTCGAGTTCTATCGCGATGGACTCGGCCTCGAGATCGTCAACGATGTGTCGTATGACGGCCACCGCTGGGCGAGCTTCGGATTCGCCGGTCAGCCGGGTCTCGCCCTCGTGGTGTCGGACCCCACCGCGGGCCGCTCGCCCGAGGACGGCGAGGCGCTCGAGCGGCTCATCGTGAAGGGGATCGGGCCCGGGCCGTACGTGTTCTCGACGGACGACCTCGACGCCACGTTCGAGCGGCTGCGGGCCTCGGGCGCCGAAGTGCTGCAGGAGCCGATCTCGCAGGACTGGGGAGCACGGGACTGCGCGTTCCGCGACCCGGCCGGCAACCACATCCGCATCAACCAGGCCTGACCTGGTACGCCGGACGGGAAGCTTCGACATGTGCCTGCCGTGGATGCAGCACCTGCCGCAGCGCGCCCCCGCGCTCGTCGCGGCGGGTAGCCTGGACCAGGTGAGTGACGAGTCCCGGGAGTTCCACAAGCCCGTCCGGCGGCCGGCCGAACTGTTCGACCGGCTCTTCTCAGCCGAGGATCCGGCGGAGGTGTCGCGAATCGCCCACTCCACCGCCCACGCGCTGCTCGCGCGCGTGCGCGCAGACCCCGAGAGCGCGATCGTCGACCGGCTCGTGGCGTTCACCGACGAGCACGGGCTGGACGATCTCGCCGAGCTGTGGTCGCGCTCGCCGGCCAGGACCCTTCCCGGCACGCTGTGGCGGCTCTACCTGCTGCAGCTCATGATCCACGACGATCCGCACACCGCGGCCCTGCTCTACGAACGCGGCCGGGCCGAACTCGGCTCGGTCGACGAGCTCGTGGCGGGTGCGCCGTCGCCGGCCGGTCCCGATGAGCTCGTCGCCCTGATCGACACGATCATGCGCGGTCTCTTCGAAGGGGACTTCGCGGTCGCGCTCGACCGGGCCGCCGCATTCGCGCGAGTGCAGGCATCCGGCGCCACCCACGTCGCCGACGACTACGAGGCCACGGAGCCTGAGCGCGCCTCGGCCTTCACGACGCGCGCGCTGCGCCTGTCGGACTATGCCGCCGATCTCACGGCGTGCGCCGGCCTGTGGCGTCGCGACGCCCTGAGCTGAAAGTACCTCCCGCAACAGCCGGCAGAAGACGCACGTGCTGCACGAGCGGGCGACGACGCTGCGGGAAAAGTAAGTGCCGGGCCGCAGAACGCCTCTCGGCGCAAGGCCGCTCGCAGCGGCAGAAGATGGAGCCCGGGGTTACTGCGGCCCGGCCGATCTAGTGTAACCGAGGCGAGGGGCAGGGCATTCCCGACGTCCTAGGCTCGAGGTATGACCTGGCGTTTCGCGCTCGTGATCGAGCCCGTGGCATCCGATGACTCCCGCACCGACTTTTCGGCGACATTCCGCGAGATCGACCCGTCTGCGCCGGCGCTCAGCGTCGGCGAGCTGAGCACGCAGCGCGGCGACGGGATCTTCGAGTCGATCGGCGTCGTCGACCGTCACCCGCAGGAGACGCAGGCGCATCTGGACCGCCTGGTGCACTCGGCCGGACTGTGCGATCTGCCGTCCCCGCACCTCGAGCAGTGGCGCCAGGCGGTCGATGTGGCCGCCGCGCACTGCCCGCCCGAGGGGGAGGGCGTCATCAAGCTCATCCTCAGCCGCGGGGTGGAGCACGGGCCCACGCCGACGGCCTGGGTCACGGCTGCTCAGGCCGCCGACAACACGGCGGTGCGCAAGCGGGGCGTCCGCGTGGTGACGCTCGACCGCGGCTACGGGATCGACACGCCCGCGCGGGCGCCGTGGCTGCTCCTGGGCGCGAAGACCCTGTCGTACGCCGTCAACATGGCGGCGATCCGTGAGGCCAAGCGGCGAGACGCAGACGACGCGATCTTCGTCTCGTCCGACGGGTTCGTCCTCGAGGCGCCGACCGCGTCGTTGATCCTGCGCCTCGGCGACCGGTACGTCACTCCCGCCCCGAACGGCGGGATCCTGCACGGCACCACCCAGCTGAGCCTGTTCGAGCACCTCGCTGCTCAGGGGCTGCAGACCGGGTACGAGGTGATCCCGGTCGCGTCGCTGGCGCGAGCGGATGCTGCGTGGCTGGTGTCGAGCGTGCGGCTGGCCGCGCCGATCCGGGCGATCGACGGCGTCGACGTGGCGGTCGACGAAGAGCTCACGGCATCCTTCAACCGCTACCTGCTGAGTCCACGCGACTGATGCCGTCGCGGAGCATCAGCCGTGGCTCGATACGCGCTGGCGCTCGCTACTCGACAACGGCCTTCGGTCGTCCGCCTGCGGCGGTCATCCGAAGCGACCGGAGACGTAGTCCTCGGTCGCCTGCACGGACGGGGTCGTGAAGATCGTGCGGGTGTCGTCGTACTCGATGAGCTTGCCCGGCTTGCCGGTGCCGGCGATGTTGAAGAACGCCGTCTTGTCGCTCACACGCGATGCCTGCTGCATGTTGTGCGTGACGATGACGACCGTGTAGTCGTTCTTCAGCTCGCCGATCAGCTCTTCGATCGCGTACGTCGAGATCGGGTCCAGGGCCGAGCATGGCTCGTCCATCAGGATGACCTCGGGCGAGACCGCGATGGCGCGCGCGATGCAGAGGCGCTGCTGCTGCCCACCGGACAGCCCCGAGCCCGGCTTGTCGAGCCGGTCCTTGACCTCGTTCCAGAGGTTCGCGCCCTTGAGCGACTTCTCGACGAGCGCGTCGGCGTCCGACTTCGAGATGCGCTTGTTGTTGAGCTTGACCCCCGCCAGCACGTTCTCCCTGATCGACATCGTCGGGAAGGGGTTGGGGCGCTGGAACACCATGCCGACCTGACGGCGCACCAGCACCGGGTCGACGTTCGGGGCGTACAGATCGTCGCCGTCCAGCAGCACGCTTCCCTCGACGCGGGCGCCGGGGATCACCTCATGCATGCGGTTCAGCGTGCGCAGGAAGGTGGACTTGCCGCAACCGGACGGGCCGATGAACGCCGTCACGCTGCGCGGTTCGATGTCGAGCGAGACGCCCTCGACGGCGCGGAAGTCGCCGTAGTAGACGTTGAGATCGTTGACTTCGATGCTCTTGGACACGATTCCTCAGGTTCTTTTCGGGTAGTTGGGGATGCCTCAGCGGCCCAGCTTGGGCGAGAACAGCTTCGCGACCAGGCGCGCGACGAGGTTCAGGAGCATCACGATGACGATGAGCACGAGCGCACAGGCCCACGCGCGGTCGATGAAGGCCTGCGCCGGAATGCCCTGGTTCATGTACTGGGAGTAGGACATCACGGGGAGGGTCATCATGCGACCCTCGAACAGGTTGTAGTTCATGGACGTCGCGACACCTGCCGTGAGCAGAAGGGGCGCGGTCTCGCCGATGACACGGGAGATCGAGAGCATGACACCCGTGGTGATGCCCGCGATCGAGGTGGGCAGCACGACCTTCGAGATCGTGAGCCACTTCGGCACGCCGAGCGCGTACGCCGCCTCGCGCAGCTCGTTGGGCACGAGCCGCAGCATCTCTTCGCTGGAGCGGACCACGACAGGGATCATGAGCACCGACAGCGCGACGGCACCCATGAAGCCCATCCGGATGCCGGGACCGAAGAACAGCGCGAACAGCGCGTACGCGAACAGGCCGGCGACGATCGAGGGGATGCCGGTCATGACGTCCACGAGGAACGTGATGCCCCGTGCGAGTCGCTTGCCGGCGCCGTACTCGACGAGATAGATGGCGGTGAACAGCCCGATCGGGATCGAGATGATCGCGGCGGCGAGGGTGATCAGCAGCGTGCCGACGATCGCATGGAGCGCGCCGCCGCCCTCGCCGACGACGTTGCGCATCGACATCGTGAAGAAGTCGGCCGAGATGCCGGCCACTCCGTTGACGACGACGGTCACCGCGACGGAGACGAGGGGCACCATGGCGATCGCGAAGGCCGCCGTGACGACGCCGGTCACCAGGCGGTCGACGCCCTTGCGACGCCCCTCGACGAGGCTCGAGATGACGGTGATCAGCACGAGGTAGAGGATCGCGCTGACGACGGCCCAGCCGGCGATGTTGAACGTGGTGGCCTCGGCGATCGAGACGATCGCGAACAGCAGTGCGCCGATCGCGGCGCTCGCGGCGAGCAGCGCCCACGGTACCCACGGCGACAGGTGCCCGCTGGTCAGGCGCGGCGACTCGTGCAGTGACACGTCGGTCGGGGACTGGGGTGGAGCGGTCGTCACGGTCATGTCAGTTCGCTCCCGAGAATTCCTTGCGCCGGCTCACGATCCAGCGAGCGAGAGCGTTGACGGCGAAGGTGACGATGAAGAGGATGAGGCCCGTCGCGATGAGCACGTTGATGTTCGTGCCGTACGCCTCGGGGAAGGTCAGCGCGATGTTGGCCGGGATGGTGCTGGGGTTCTCCGACGTGAACAGCTGGAAGGTCACGACGCCGGTGGCCGAGAGCACCATGGCCACCGCCATCGTCTCGCCGAGGGCGCGGCCGAGTCCCAGCATCGAGGCCGAGACGATGCCGCTGCGGCCGAACGGGAAGACAGCCATGCGGATCATCTCCCAGCGCGTCGCGCCGAGGGCGAGAGCCGCCTCTTCGTGCAGCACCGGGGTCTGGAGGAAGATCTCGCGGCAGATGGCGGTGATGATCGGCACCACCATGACGGCGAGCACGATGGCGGCGGTGAAGATCGTGCGTCCGGTGGCGGAGGCGGTGCCGCCGAAGAGCGGGAACCACCCGGCGTTGGCGTTCAGCCACGAGTAGACGGGCTGCACGGCAGGAGCGAGGACCAGGATGCCCCACAGGCCGAAGACGACGGACGGGACGGCGGCGAGCAGGTCGACGATGTAGCCGAGCCCCTGCGCGAGCCGACGCGGCGCGTAGTGGGAGATGAACAGGGCGACCGCCACCGAGAGGGGCACCGCCATGAGGAGAGCGAGGAAGGACGCCCACACCGTGCCGAAGGCGAGCGGCCAGACGTATCCCCAGAAGTTGCCGCTGAGCAGCGACGCCGTCTCGCTGTTCGCCGTCATCCCGGGGATCGACTGGACGATGAGGAAGATCGCGACGGCGGCGAGCGTCACGAGGATCATCGACCCGGCGAACAGCGCGGTGCCCGAGAACCAGCGGTCTCCCGGCCGCTGCTTGGGCTGGGCCTTGACGGCCGGTGCGGTCGTCGTCGTCATGGTGTCCTTCGGGTCTGGGTTTTCAGGGCGATACCCGGCCCGGCGCTGAAGGCCGGACCGGGTATCTGGGGTCTTACTCCGTGACGATCGAGGCGATCGCCGCGTCGACCTGCTCGCGCAGGGTGTCCGAGATCGGCGCGCTGCCGGCGGCCTCGGCCGCGGCGTCCTGGCCCTCGGGGCTGGCGATGTACTCCAGGTAGCCCTTGACCAGCGGGGCGACCGAGGCGTCGGCGTACTCCTGGCACGCGATCATGTAGCTGATCAGGACGATCGGGTACACGCCGGCCTCGCCCGAGGTGCGGTCGAGCTGGATGGCGAGGTCGCCCTCGCCGCGGCCCTCTTCGAACGGCGACGCGTCGACGATGGCGGCTGCAGCCTCCGGCGAGTACTCCACGAACTCCTCGCCGACCTGGACGGCGACGGTCGACAGTCCCTCTTCGGCGGCGCGCGACGCGTCGGCGTAGCCGACCGTGCCCTCGCCACCGGCGACGGCCGAGACGACGCCCGAGGTGCCCTGGGCGGCCTCGCCGGTCGACAGCGGCCACACGCCGTCGGGCTCCGAGGTCCACACGTCAGGCGCGGCCTGGAAGAGGTAGTCGGTGAAGTTCTCGGTGGTGCCCGAGTCGTCTGCGCGGTGAACCGGCGTGACGGCGAGGTCGGGGAGCGTCGCGTCGGGGTTGAGCGCGGCGATCGCCGGGTCGTTCCAGTTGGTGATCGTGCCGGCGAACAGGCCTGCGATCGTGGCGGCATCGAGGTTCAGCGAGTCGACGCCCTCGATGTTGAAGATGACGGCGATCGGCGAGATGTAGGTGGGCAGCTCGATGATGCCCGAGCCGTCGACGCAGGCGTCGAACGGACCCGCCTCGATCTCTTCGACCGTGAATGCGCGGTCCGAGCCGGCGAACGGGAACGCGCCCGCCTGGAACGACTCGCGACCGGCGCCCGAGCCCGCGGCGTCGTACGAGATGGTCGCTTCGGGGTTCGCGGTCTGGAAGCCGGCGGTCCACGCCTGGACCGCGACCTCCTGCGACGAGGCGCCGCCACCGGCGATCTCGCCGGACAGCCCGCCCGCGGCGGGGCCGTCCGAGGAGTTGCCCGTAGGCTCGTTGGAAGCGCAGCCGGCGAGGGCGAGGGCCGCGACTGCGGCGACAGCGCCCACCTGGGCGATGCGGGAGATCTTCACTGTGTGAATCCTTCACGTGTCAGGGAATGAGGCCCGGGTAAGGCCTTCGGGTGGGAGCCCGGTGCGGGGCTCGCTCTGAAACGTAGGCTCGGACTCTTAAGAGAGTGCGCTGCGCGGGTGAACGGAAGGTGAACGGAATGTCGCCATCCATGCACCCGGATGGACGCTTCCTGAGCGACATCCTGCGACTTTTCGGGACATCGCGACGCGTGCTGTTAACCCCGACCCGCTAGGGTTCCTGGCCATGGCCAAGACGACGAAGGCGGAGCGCAAGGCGCTCGACGCGATGGAGACAGCCGCCGACGCGGCGAAGCAGGCGCGGAAGGCGGCGAAGGCTCTTCCCGACAAGACCGCCCGCAAGATCCGGGATCTCGCCGACGATGCCCGTGAGGCGGCGGATGCCTCGAAGCGGTCGCTTCGGAAGGATCCGGCCAAGATCGCCAAGCGGGCCGTGCGCGCGGCCGACAGGCTCATCGCGGCGACGACCAAGGCGGTCGCGAAGGCGGAGCAGAAGGCGCGCCTGCGCGCCGAGGCCGACCGTGCCGCCGCCGAGGCGGAGCGTGTGGCGGCCGAGGCCGCTCGCCAGGCCGCTGAGGCCAAGGCGCTCAAGAAGGCCGCCGCAAAGGCGGCGAAGGCAGCCGAACGCGCCGACCGCGAGGCCGCGCAGGCGCGGACGGCCCTGGAAGAGCAGATCGCGGCGCCTGACGGCGAGCCCGAGACCGGTGCGGTGTCCGGGGCGGCGTCGACGTCGGAGGCTGCAGAGACCCCCGTCGCGGTTCGGAAGCCGACGTCTCGGCCTGCCGTCGCGAAGCCTCGTTCGGCACCGAAGCGCCCTGCCGCGACGACTCGCACACGGTCGACGGCCGCTGCGCCGTCCGATCTGTCGAGCCTGACAGTCTCGGCCTTGCGTGACCGCGCCCGCGCAGCCGGCAAGACCGGGTACTCGCGACTGACCAAGGTGCAGCTGATCGCCCTGCTGTCCTGACGTGCGCACCGTGGACGAGCGGCAGGCGGAGCTCGATCGATCCGGCTCCGTCACCGCCGCGCGCACGCTGATCGACATCCTGCGCGACACGACCGCCCGTCACCCCGAGGCCTCGGCGTTGGACGACGGCTCCGGCGCGCTGAGCTACCGCGACCTGATGGCCCGCGTAGGCCGCACGGCAGCTCGCCTGCACGAGGCCGGTGTGCGCCGCGGAGACCGGGTCGGCGTGCGGGTGCCCTCGGGCTCGAAGGACCTCTACGTCGCGATCCTCGGCGTCCTGGCGGCGGGGGCGGCCTACGTCCCCGTGGATGCCGACGATCCCGACGAGCGCGCGAGACTGGTCTTCGGCGAAGCGCGCGTCGTCGGCGAGATCGGCGCGGGAGGCGTGTATACACCGAGCGAGTTCGCGCCGGGCGGTCCTGATCGAGGACCCGAGACATCCGCCGCTCTCTTCTCCGGGGGAGCGCCCCACCCGAGCACGCACGCGACCGTCGCGGTGCCGCCGCCGGACCCGACGGATGATGCGTGGATCATCTTCACCTCCGGCTCGACGGGCGTGCCGAAGGGCGTGGCCGTCTCGCACCGGTCGGCCGCGGCCTTCGTCGACGCGGAGGCGAATCTCTTCTTGCAGTCCGCTCCGCTGGGCCCGCACGACCGGGTGCTCGCCGGGCTCTCCGTCGCATTCGATGCTTCGTGCGAGGAGATGTGGCTGGCATGGCGGCACGGCGCTTGCCTTGTTCCGGCGCCCCGCGCCCTGGTGCGCTCCGGCGAAGATCTCGCGCCGTGGCTCATCCGTCAAGGGATCACCATCGTCTCGACGGTGCCGACCCTCGCCGCGATGTGGCCGGAGGACGCGATCGAGAACGTGCGGCTGCTCATCTTCGGCGGCGAGGCGTGTCCTCCGGAGCTCGCTGCGAGACTCGCCGCCGAAGGCCGTGAAGTGTGGAACACCTACGGCCCGACCGAGGCGACAGTGGTGGCGTGCGCCGCGCCGCTCGGCGCCGGACCCGTACGCATCGGCCTGCCGCTGGACGGATGGGAGCTCGCCGTCGTGGACGGCGCGGGAGAGCGCGTGGCCGAGGGCGAGGTCGGCGAGCTCATCATCGGAGGCGTGGGACTGGCCCGCTACCTCGACCCCGTGAAGGACGTCGAGAAGTATGGCCCGATGCCCACGCTCGGCTGGGATCGTGCGTACCGCTCGGGGGATCTGGTCCGCTACGAAGCCGAGGGCCTCGTCTTCATGGGACGCGCCGATGACCAGGTCAAGGTCGGCGGTCGCCGCATCGAGCTGGGCGAGGTGGAGTCGACGCTGCAGGATCTTCCGGGGGTCACCGCCGCGGCCGCCGCCGTACGTTCGACTGATGCCGGCGTGCCCGTGCTCGTGGGATATCTGGTCAGCGGCGCCGGCGAGAACTTCGACCGGGCGCACGCACGCGCACTCCTGGCCGAGCGATTGCCCACGGCACTCGTCCCGCTCCTGGCGCTGGTGGAAGAGCTGCCCGTGCGGACCTCGGGCAAGGTCGATCGCGCCGCGCTGCCCTGGCCGCTGCCGGGGGTGCATACGCCGCTCGAGGGGCTGTCGCCGGCCGAGGCCTGGCTGGCCGAGCAGTGGCATGACGTGCTCGGGATGCCGGTGCCTGGCCGCTCCGCGGACTTCTTCGATCTTGGCGGCGGTTCGCTCGCCGCGGCACAGCTCGTCTCGAGGATTCGCGCACGGGTGCCGGAGTTCTCGGTCGCCGACATCTACGATGTGCCTCGGCTGAGCGCGATGGCCAAAGCACTCGGCCCGCTCGAAGAGGAGTCCCCGGCGGACTTCCACAAGCCGGTGCCCACACCGCGCACGACCCAATGGGTTCAGACTCTGCTCGGAGTGCCGCTGTTCATCCTGAGCGGCATCCGCTGGCTGCTCTACCTGCTGACCGCGGGCGCATTCCTTCAGATCGTCCCGGGTTTCGAGGCGCTTCCCACAGTGCCGTGGTGGGTGCTCGTGCTCGGCCTCGTGATCTTCGCGACCCCCTTCGGGCGCATGTCGATCGCCGTCGTGGCCGCACGAGTGCTGCTGGCCGGGCTGCGACCGGGCGACTATCCGCGCGGCGGCGGAGTTCATCTGCGTCTGTGGCTGGCGGAGCAGATCGCCGACCAGATCGATGCCGTCGGCCTCGCCGGTGCGCCGTGGGTGACGTACTACGCCCGCGCACTCGGTGCGAAGATCGGTCGCGGCGTCGACATGCACACGCTGCCGCCGATCACAGGAATGCTCGATGTCGGCGACGGGGCGGCCATCGAACCCGAAGTCGATCTGACCGGCACCTGGATCGACGGCGACGTGGTCCGCGTGGGCGAAGTCCGCATCGGCGCCGATGCCACCATCGGCGCGCGCAGCACCCTCGCCCCCGGCACGCGCGTCGGGCAGCGCGCCGATATCGCGCCCGGTTCCGCGGTGTTCGGACGGGTGCGCGCCGACCAGTCGTGGGCGGGCTCACCGGCTGAACGCGTCGGCGGCATCGAGACCGACTGGCCAGACCATGCGCCCACACCGTCCCCGCAATGGCTGTGGGCGTATGCCGCCTCGTCGGTGGCCCTGGGTGTGCTCCCGATCGCGGCGTTCGCCGTCGGCGGTCTCGTGCTCGCGCAGGGGATGCGGGATGCCGCCGACCTGGGCGCCGCGTTCCTCGGCGCGCTGGCGTGGCTGGTGCCGGCCGTGATCGCGGTCGGCATCGTCTTCGCCGGAGCGGTCGTCGTCCTGGTGCGTCTGCTGTCGATCGGCCTGCGTGAGGGGACTCACCCGGTGCGGAGCCGGATCGGGTGGCAGGCGTGGTGCATCGAACGACTGCTCGACTCCGCGCGAACCGTCCTGTTCCCGCTGTACTCGAGCCTGTTCACGCCGGTCTGGCTCCGCCTGCTCGGAGCACGCGTCGGTCGTGAGGTCGAGGCATCCACCGTCCTGCTCATCCCCTCGATGACACGCATCGACGACGGGGCATTCCTGGCCGATGACACCATGGTCGGCTCGTACGAACTGCGGGGCGGGTGGATGCGCCTCGGCCCGGTCCGGATCGGCAAGCGCGCTTTCCTGGGCAACTCGGGCATGGCCGCCCCCGGGCATCGCGTGCCGCGTGACGGACTCGTCGCCGTGCTCTCTTCGGCACCCTTGAAGGCGAAGCCCGGCTCTTCGTGGCTCGGCTCTCCCGCGGTGCGCCTGCGGCGCCTGTCGGCCGAAGGGGACGAGAGCCGGACGTACCGTCCGACCCCGGGCATGCGGATCGCTCGGACCCTGTGGGAGGTGTGCCGCTTCGTGCCGGTCGTCGTCACCTGCGCGATCGGGCTCGGGGTGCTCTTCACTCTTGCGGCGCTCTGGCAGGCTGTCGGGCCGGTATGGACCCTGCTCGCCTCGGGGATCGTGCTGCTGACGGCGGGCGCTGTCGCCGCCGGCGTCTCGAGCGCGGCCAAGTGGCTGATCGTCGGCGCGATCCGGCCCGGCGAGCAGCCGCTGTGGTCGAGCTTCGTGTGGCGGACCGAGGTGTCGGACACCTTCACCGAGATGGTGGCCGCACCGTGGTTCGCCCGTGCCGCAGCCGGCACCCCGGCGCTGGCCGTGTGGTTGCGATCGCTCGGCTCGCAGATCGGGCGCGGCGTCTGGTGCGAGAGCTATTGGCTTCCCGAACCCGACCTCGTGACCCTGGGCGACGGATCGACGGTGAATCGCGGGTGCGTCGTACAGACCCACCTCTTCCATGATCGAATCATGAGCATGGATGCAGTCGTCTTGGAGGCCGGCGCGACGCTGGGCCCGCACAGCGTCGTGCTGCCCGGGGCGACCCTCGGCGCGCACGCGACGGTGGGTCCGGCATCCCTCGTCATGCGCGGCGAACTGGTGCCGGTCGGCTCCCGGTGGAGCGGCAACCCGATCGGGCCGTGGCGGGCGGTCAAGGCCCGCGCGTACCAATCGACATCGTGATCGATCACGACAGCTACGCTCCGCAGAGCGGAGACCCCGCATTCGACGTCGAGTCGTACGAACTCGACGTGTCGTACCGGGTGAGGACGAATCGCCTCGAGGGCAGGGCGGTGGTCAACGCCGTCGCCGCCGTCGCGACGTCCTCGGTGGGGTTGGACCTCATCGGCCTGCGGGCCTCGCGCGTCCGGGTGGACGGAGACCGGCGCACGCGGTTCACGCAAGGCCCTCGCAAGCTCCGGGTGACGCTCCCTCGGCGCATGGAAGCGGGGGAGCGGTTCTCGGTCGAGATCACGTATGCCGGGACGCCGGCTCCGCGCCGGACGCGATGGGGCACCATCGGTTTCGAAGAACTCGAGGACGGCGCGCTGGTGGCGTCGCAGCCGACCGGTGCACCCACGTGGTTCCCGTGCAACGATCGTCCCGACGATCGGGCACGCTACACGATCACGATCGCCACGGATGCCGGCTACAGCGCGGTGGCGACCGGCGCTCTGATCGGCTCGGCGCGCCGGGGGCAGTTCGAGGCGAGGACCTTCCGATCGGATGATCCGACCGCGACCTATCTGACCGCCGTCCATGTGGGCCGGTACGAGACGCGCCTGCTCCCCTCCACTGTCGGCCGAGCGGGGGTGCCGGTGTCGACTGTGCACCCGCCGGCGCTCCGCGCGGACGTCGATGCGGCGTTCGAGCCCGTGCCGCGCATGCTCCGGTTGTTCGAGTCCACGTTCGGCCCCTATCCGCTGGAGTCCTGCACGCTCGTGGTGACCCCCGACGAGCTGGAGATCCCGCTCGAGGCTCAGGGGATGGCGGTGTTCGGGGCCAACCACCTCGACGCCGACTCCGAGCGGCTCGTGGCCCACGAGCTCGCGCATCAGTGGTTCGGCAACAGCATCGGCGTGGCGCGCTGGCGCGACATCTGGCTCAACGAGGGGTTCGCGTGCTACGCCGAGTGGCTGTGGGCCGAGGCATCGGGCGGCGCGAGCGCCGACGAGTGCGCGCGGCGCCACTACGAGGGACTCGCGGTCCTCGCGCACGACCTCGTGGTGTCCGATCCCGGCCCGGAGCTTATGTTCGACGACCGCCTGTACAAGCGGGGCGCTCTCGCGCTGCATGCGCTGCGCGCGGTGGCCGGGGACACCGCGTTCTTCGCGATGCTGCGCAGCTGGATCGCCTCGCGTGTCCACCACACCGTGACCACCGAGGAGTTTCGGTCCTTCGTTGCCGCGGAGCTGGGAGGCGCGGCTGAGGCATTGCTCACCCGCTGGATCGATGTCGCGGCTCTGCCGCCCTTCCCGCACGGCCGGTGAGGGCGCCGATCGAACGCCCGCCGGGGAGGATCGCCGCGCTCAGCAGGACGGCCGGCGGACCAGCCAGGTCCCAGCCGAGCAGGGGATGCGGCAGGCCGGGCACCGTCGCGGTCCACGAGCCGTCCTGATCCGGCGACACGACGACGGTGGACGGGTCGATCCGAAGACCGCGTCCCGTCGCCTTCAGCGCTGCCTCGACGCGAACCCAATCCCGGACCGACGGCTCGGATCCGGGTCCCAGCACACCCCGCAGTCCTGCGGCATCGCGCCGCGAGTCGACCGCGGCCTCCGCGTCGATTCCGAATCCCGACCCGGGGAGGTCGGTCACCGCGGCGACGGCGATCGTGCCGGCGTACGCGACGGCACCGCGCAGACCGGCTGTCGACAGTCGTACCGGGCCGTGCGGACCGCCGCACTCCGGGCACACCTGCCAGATCCGGACGTCGGGCCCGGTCAGGTCTCTCAGCAGCCGCCGCGCGATGTCGCGCCGCGGCTCTCCGGCGGGAACGAGGGCCCACGCGGTGCGAATCGGCGGGGGCGGATTCGCGCCGTCCGCGGGCTCGGTCACACCTTCGGCTCGTGCGTCTCGATCGCCACGATGCCGGAGCCGGGGTTGTCGGTCGACAGATGCACGACCGAGAACGCTGCGGGCTCCAGTGCGGAGGCGCTGCCCAGGTACGACCCGCGCAGCGTGCCGGTCGCGAGGGCGATCTCACTGAGGATGTCGGGCAGGACGGGCCCGTGGCTGCAGAGCACCACCGGCTTGCGGGCGCGGACGCGATCGCCGACGACGGCACGCGCATCCGAAGCGCCCTTCTCCCACGCAGCCTGGCCGATGAGCTTGGACGTCTCGATCTTGCGTCCGAGCACCGCCGCGAGCGGCGTCAGCGTCGCCACACAGCGCTCTGCCGGGCTCGAGATCAGCTTGCGGGCGCCGAAGGCCTGCAGCGGGCCGACGATCGAGCCGGCCTGCCTCACTCCGCGGGGCGACAGCGGGCGGGCGGCATCCTTCCCCTGCCATTCGTCGCGGCCGACCGCCTTGGCATGCCGGAGGACGATGATGGGGAAGGTGCCGAGCACACCCTCTTCGACGAGCCGCACGAAGTATTCGAGGATCTCGATGTCGACGGGGTAGCTCAGCCGCGAGAGCGCCTTCTTGGGCGACATCCATTCCAGCGCGGCGATCTCTTTGTTGGGCACGAATGTGGAGGCGCGGATCGCGTCATCCGTCGCGTGTGCCGACCAGTAGTGCACGATCTTGGTGCGCTTGCTCGGCAGGTGATAGCGCGAGACTCCCACGGGCACGCCGAGCGAGACCCGGATGCCGGTCTCTTCGTGGATCTCGCGGGCCGCCGTCTCGGCGAGCATCTCGCCGGGATCGACCTTGCCCTTGGGCAGCGTGACGTCGCGGTACTTCGTGCGGTGGATCAGGAGCACGCGGAGCTTGCCGTCGACGATGCGCCAGACAACTCCACCGGCCGCGTACACCGCGGTCTCGGTCATCGCACCGCCCGTGCACGGCGCCGCCGCTGCACATTGGCCATGGTGCGATCCTGCAGGTCGGTCAGGGGCTTGCCGTCCTCGCCGATGTTGTGACGCACCCACTCGCCGTCCGGTCCGAGATGCCACGAACTGGTGGTGTCGCTCATTGCGAGCGTGAACAGCTCGTCGAGCTCTCGCAGGTGCGCCGGCGCGTTCACGCGCACGAGGGCCTCCACCCGCCGGTCGAGATTGCGGTGCATCATGTCGGCGCTGCCGATGTAGATCTGCGGGTCGCCGTCGTTGTGGAACGCGAAGATGCGCGAATGCTCGAGATAGCGGCCCAGGATGCTGCGGACCGTGATGTTCTCGCTCAGCCCCGGCACGCCGGGCTTGAGCGAGCAGATGCCGCGCACCCACACCTCGATCTTCACGCCGTCCTGGCTCGCACGGTAGAGCGCGTCGATGATGAGCTCGTCGACCATCGAGTTGACCTTGATGCGCACGCTCGCGGGCTTGCCGGCGAGGGCGTTGCGCCGCTCCTTCTCGATGAGCCGCAGCAGTCCCTTGCGCAGGTGCAGCGGTGCCACGAGCAGGCGCTTGAACTTCTTCTCGATCGCGTACCCGCTCAGCTCGTTGAAGAGGCGGGTGAGGTCGCGGCCCACCTGGTCGTCGGCGGTGAACAGCCCGAAGTCCTCGTAGATGCGACTCGTCTTGGGGTTGTAGTTGCCGGTGCCGATGTGGCTGTAGCTGCGCAGCACGCCGCCCTCCTGGCGGATGACCAGCGCGAGCTTGCAGTGGGTCTTCAGACCGACCAGGCCGTAGACGACGTGGACGCCGGCCTTCTCGAGCTTGCGGGCCCACACGATGTTGTTCGCCTCGTCGAAGCGGGCTTTGATCTCGACGAGCGCCAGCACCTGCTTGCCGGCCTCGGCGGCATCGATGAGCGCTTCGACGATCGGGCTGTCACCCGACGTGCGGTACAGCGTCTGCTTGATGGCCAGCACGTGCGGGTCCTTCGCGGCCTGCTCGAGGAAGGCCTGCACGCTCGTCGCGAACGACTCGTACGGGTGGTGCACCATGACGTCGCCCTTGCGGATGGCGGCGAAGACGTCGGGGCGCTCGTTGTTGTCACCGGGCTGGAAGGCCAGTGCCGTCGTCGGCACGTGCGGCTTGTAGCGCAGATCCGGCCGATCGATGCGCGAGAGATCGAAGAGACCCCGCAGGTCGAGCGGGCCGGGGAGGCGGTAGACCTCCTGCTGCGTGATGTCGAGTTCCTTGAGCAGCAGGTCGAGGGTGACCTCGTCCATGTCGTCGGTGATCTCGAGCCGGATCGGCGGCCCGAAGCGGCGGCGCAGCAGCTCGGCCTCGAGCGCCTGGATGAGGTTCTCGGTCTCGTCCTCCTCGATCACGACGTCTTCGTTGCGGGTGAGGCGGAACGCGTGGTGGTCGAGCACCTCCATCCCGGGGAAGAGGTCGTCGAGGTGACTGGAGATGAGGTCTTCGAGCGGCAGGTAGCGCGCGACCCCGTCAGCCGGAGGCAGCTCGACGAACCGGGGCAGCATCGGCGGCACCTTGAGGCGGGCGAACTCCTGCCGCCCGGTCCGGGCGTTGCGGATGCGGATCGCGAGGTTGAGCGAGAGCCCGGAGATGTAGGGGAAGGGGTGGGCGGGGTCCACGGCAAGCGGCATCAGCACCGGGAAGACCTGCGACTGGAAGTAGTCGTACAGGCGCTGCCGCTCATCGCCATCGAGGGCGTCGTACGACACGACCTCGATGCCGGCATCCGCCATCGCCGGCCTGACGCCCTTCATCCACGCGTCCGCGTGCCGCAGCTGGAGCCGGTGGGCTTCGGCCGAGATGTCGGCGAGGACGTCGACGGGCACACGGCCGACGTTCGTCGGGACGGCGAGCCCGGTGACGATGCGGCGCTTGAGACCGGCCACCCTCACCATGAAGAACTCGTCGAGGTTGCTGGCGAAGATCGCAAGGAAGTTCGCCCGCTCGAGCACCGGCAGGTTGGGGTCCTCCGCGAGCTCGAGCACGCGCTGGTTGAAGGCGAGCCAGCTCACTTCCCGGTCGAGATAGCGGTGGTCGGGCAGCTGCGAGTCGAACGCCTCCGTCATGTCGAAGTCGTCGTCGTCCGCGTCGCCCAGACCCGCGTCGAGCACCTCGGGTTCGATCATTCCCTCATCATTGCAGGGTCGCGTGACGAGAGTGTGAACAAGACGCCGCGGTCAGGTCTGGCTGCGCTCGCGGGGTGCGGGGATCTGGTCGTCCTCGTACACGTTGAACCGGTAGCCGACATTGCGCACCGTGCCGATGAGCTGCTCGAGATCGCCCAGCTTGGCGCGCAGGCGCCGCACGTGCACGTCGACGGTGCGCGTGCCGCCGAAGTAGTCGTAGCCCCACACTTCGCTGAGCAGCTGCTCGCGCGTGAACACGCGGGAGGGGTGCGTCGCGAAGAAGTGGAGGAGCTGGAACTCCTTGTACGTCAGGTCCAGCGGTTTGCCGTGCACCTTGGCCGAGTACGACGACTCGTCGATCGTGATGCCGGAGGTCTGGATGCGGGTCGACACCTGTTCTGCCGACTGGCGTCCGACTGCGAGCCGGATCCGGGCGTCCACCTCGGCCGGTCCGGCGGTGACGAGGATGACGTCGTCGACGCCCCAGTCCGTCGAGACGGCGGTGAGCCCGCCCTCGGTGACCACCAGCAGCAGCGGGGCGTCCAGGCCCGTCGTGTTGAGGATCTTGCAGAGAGACTTCGCGCCGACGAGGTCGACGCGGGCATCCACGAAGATGATGTCGGCGCTCGGGGCGTTGACCAGCTGCGCGGGTTCGGCCGGGATCTGGCGCACACGGTGGCTCAGCAACTCGAGAGACGGCAGGACGGGGCCGCCTCCCTGTGCGGAACTGAGGACCAGGAGCTGTGCCAATGCGTCGCCTTCCCGGCGCGTGGGCGAGCGCCGTGCCCCCAGTGTAGGGCGTGCGCGGCGCGGCCAATCCGCCGTGGAGACGCGCCGCGACATCCGGTCTGGTGCGCGCGGGTCCCTCGTGCGCGAAGATAGGCGTGTGGCTGTGCCGGAACTCGCTCCCCGTCGAACGCTCGGCGGCGTCATCGCCGTGTGGGTCCTCGCGGCTCTCATCGGCGTGGTGGTCGGTGTGTTCGCGGCGGCGCAATGGCGCGGCGCATGGCTCGCGGTCGGGCTCGGCGGATGCCTCGTCGCGGCGTTCGCGATCCAGCTGTGGTCCGGCCGTTCGCAGGGCTTCACCGAGCGGGTCGCAGCCAGCGTCCTCGGGGCCGCCCTGGTGATGGGCGTCATCAGCCTGGGATTCGGTCTCGCATCGATCGTTCCCGGCTAGACTCGTTCGCATGGATCTCGTCGCGCTCGAACTGTTCTTCGTGGGCCTGCTCGGCCTCGCGTCGCTCGCGATCGTCTTCGTGTCCGCGGTGGTCGTGAAGAACCTGTACCGCGGCCAGCGCTGACGGGTCGCGTCGTGATCGAGCTGCCGACCGACCTTCCCGCCGACCTCGTGCCCCTGTCGTGGCTCGTGGGAGTGTGGGACGGCACCGGCGTGATCGACTACGGCGATCACGAGTTCACCGGCGAGTTCACGCACCGCGTGAGCTTCAGCCATGACGGCGGCGACTATCTGAACTACTCGGCCGAGGCCTGGCTGCACGACGACGGCACCCCTGACGGCTCGCGCACCCGCCTCGTCGCAGAGATGGGCTACTGGCGACTCTCGCGCCCTGCGGGGGACTCGGATGCCGGTCCGGGCCTGCTGCCGCCGGCAGCGCCCTCGGTGTCTCGCACCGCCGACGACGTGGAGCTGCTGCGCAACCCGGAGGGCGGGTTCGACATCGAGGCCGTCATCGTCCACGCCGACGGGGTGAGCGAGCTGTATCTCGGCCAGATCCGCGGACCCCGCATCGATATCGCGACCGACGCGGTCGTGCGTCCTGCCGGCGCGAAGGCGTACGCGGCGGCCACTCGGATGTACGGCCTCGTCGACGGCCACCTGCTGTGGGCGTGGGACATCGCCGCCCTCGGCCACGAACTGGGCGCCCACGCGTCGGCGCGTCTCGCGCGGGCCGAGTGATGGGCGCCGCGTACTCGGAGCTGCCCGGCGCCGTCATCGACGAGGCCGGCCTGCAGCACCTCGGCAACCCGGTCGTGGAGCAGCGTCGCCTGGCCTCCGGCGAGGCGCTGGCCCCCCTCGGCGACCGAGCCGTGCTCGCGGTGTCGGGTGAGGACCGGCTCTCGTGGCTGGATTCGCTGTCGTCGCAGTCCCTCGCGCATCTGGCGCCCGGTGTCAGCACCGAGATGCTCGTGCTCGACCCGCAGGGACGCGTGGAGCACGCGGCATCCGTCCTCGACGACGGCGAGACGACCTGGCTCATCGTCGACCGGGGCGACGCCGAGGGGCTGCTCGGCTGGCTCCGCAAGATGCGCTTCCGGCTGCGCGTGGATCCTCGCGAAGCCGATGACCACGCTGTCGTCGGCGGGACTCCTGCGGCGCTCGCGAACATCAGCCCGGCAGCGCCGGCCGGGCTGCCGCTGGTGTGGACCGACCCGTGGCCGGCCGTCGCGGTCGGCGGGCACGCGTACGCGGCGGTCGAGCCGCACCCCGGCGCCGACCGTGCGTGGGCCGAGGCGATCGTCACGCACGAGGAAGAGACCCGGATGCTGCAGGCCGCCGTCGCCGGTGACCTCGCGCTGGCGGGGCTCGTGGCCGCCGACGCGCTGCGCGTGGCGGCTTGGCGCCCGCGCTGGGCGAGCGAGGTCGACGAGCGCGCACTGCCGCACGAGGTGGACTGGCTGCGCACCGCCGTGCACCTCGAGAAGGGCTGCTACCGCGGCCAGGAGACCGTCGCGAAGGTGCACAACCTCGGACACCCGCCTCGGCGCCTCGTGGCGCTGCAGCTGGACGGCAGCAACAGCGTTCTTCCCGTCCGCGGCGCCGCGGTGCGGGTGAACGGCGACGAGGTGGGAGCGGTGACCTCCGCCGCGTTCCACCACGAGGAAGGCCCCATCGCCCTCGCCGTGGTGCGGCGCTCGGTCGCCGTCGACGCCGAGCTCACGGTCGACACCGAGGACGGCGTGATCGCGGCGGCGCAGGAGGTCGTGGTGCCACCGGACGCGGGAGCGACGGCCAACGTGCCGCGTCTGACCAGGCTCTCGCGCCGGCCGGCGGCCCAGTAGGCGCCGTGAGCGGCGACGCCGACTCGGCTCCGGTCACCCGGGCGGTGCCGACGGGGTGGCGGGCACGCCTGGACCTGCGACCGAACATCGGGCGTGTGCGGGACTCGGCGATCGCGATCGTTCAGATCACCGTCGCCGCCACCGCCGCGTGGGCGTTCTCGCTGTACGTGCTCGGGCATCCAGCGCCGCTGCTGGCGGCGACGGTGACGATCTCGAGCCTGGGGCTGGTGCGCGACGCGCGACCGCGGCGCGTGCTCGAGACGGTGATCGGGATGCTGGTGGGCATCGTGGTCGCGGACGCGTTCGTGCTCGTCGTCGGCCCCGGCTGGTGGCAGCTCGCCCTCGCGCTGGGTGCGACCTTGTTCGTCGCCCGATTCCTCTCGCCCTACCCGCCGTTCGCCATCATGGCCGCCGTGCAGGCGGTCATCGTCATGTCGCTGCCGGCCGCCCAGCCCTTCGATCGCCTGATCGACGGCGCGGTCGGCGGGGTCGCGGCGCTCGCGGCGACCGCGCTCATCCCGCGAAACCCGCGTCGCGAAGAGGTGCGCGACGGGCGCACCGTCTTCGCCGCGGCCGCCGACGCCGCGCGCACGATCGTCCAGGCCCTTCGTCGCGGCGACGGTCTGCGGGCGGCGCGGGGCCTGGAGAAGGCGCGCGCGATCGCACCGCACGTCGACAACTGGCGGGCATCATTGGAGTCGAGCATCGCCGTCTCGTCCTTCTCGCCGTGGCTGCGTCCGCAGCGCGCCGAGCTGAGGCGCCATCGCGCCGTGCTGGACGCGATGGATCTGGCCACGCGCAATCTCCGGGTCGTCGCCCGTCGCGCGGTCTACCTGTGCGACGACGGGCAGCGACGGCCCGTTCTGGCCGAGGTGCTGGCCGACCTCATGCGCGCAGCGACGCTGGTGGAGGAGAGCCTCGACGACATCTCGCTGCAGCCCGTCGCGCGCGAGGCCGTCCGCGTCGTGGCAGCCCGGCTCGACCCGCGCGCGATCCTGCCGGACGGATCGATGAGCGAGCAGAATCTCATCACCGCGCTGCGCCCACTGGCGGTCGACCTGCTCACCGCGACGGGGATGACCTCGGTCGACGCGCGCGCCGTGCTGCCGCGCCTCTAGTCCGCCGCACGCGGGGCGACGGCATCCCACGGCACCGTCAGCTCGCCGAGCCGCCAGCGCGAACGTTCCTGCAGCGGCCATCCGGATGCCTCCATCGCGGCCAGGCTCGTCCGCCACCGGTGCTCGGCTCCGAACGGGGACACCGACGCGGCGCGCTCCCACTCTGCGTCCAGCGCGGTCAGCAGAGCATGCACGCGCTCGCCGGGCACATTGCGATGGATGAGAGCCTTGGGCAGGCGCTCTGCGGCGATCGAGGGATGCTCCAGTCCGGCGAGCCGGAGCGAGATCGTGAGTGTCAGCGGCACGGCGTCCGGGCCGACAGCGACCCACGTGACGATGCGGCCGAGCTCGTCGCACGTGCCCTCGACGAGCAGCCCGTCCGCGGCGAGGCGCACGGCCATCGACGCCCATGCCGGGCCGACCTCGTGCTCGTCGTACTGGCGCAGGACATTGAAGGCGCGGATGACCGATGGCCGCCGGTCGCCCGGCAGCGGGATCTCGAAGCCGCCGCGCGCGAACGACACGCGCGCATCCGGTGCGAACGACGTGCGCCCTGCACGCACCTCGGCGAGCTGCTCGCGGGCGCGCGCCACTCGCGCCGGGTCGATCTCGAGCCCGAGCACCTCGACCTCGGGCCGCGCACGGGCCAGGCGCGCGTGCAGCTCGAGCGCGGTGACTCCGCTCGCGCCGTAGCCGAGGTCGATCACGAGCGGGTCCGGCGCACGCCGCAGCGCCGGATGCCGGGCGATCCAGCGGTCCACGCGGCGCAGCCGGTTGGTGCCCGTCGTCCCGCGCGTGATCTGTCCGATCACGGCCGGTGACGAGCGGGCGGAAGGCATGATCCCATCGTCCCACCGCGAGCTGTCGCCCGACCGTCACCGGCCGGGGGAGTGTGCCCGGCGCGGATATCATGGGGGCCATGACCGCGCCCTACACGCTGATCCTCCTCCGACACGGCCAGAGCGAGTGGAACAAGACCAACCAGTTCACGGGCTGGGTCGATGTCCGCCTCACCGAGCAGGGCAAGGCCGAGGCCGCGCGCGGCGGTCAGCTGCTCGCCGAGTCGGGCATCCTGCCGGACGTCCTCCACACATCGCTGCTCAGCCGTGCGATCCAGACCGCCGACATCGCGCTAGACACCGCGGATCGGCTCTGGATCCCGGTCAAGCGCACGTGGCGTCTGAACGAGCGCCACTACGGTGCCCTGCAGGGCAAAGACAAGGCGCAGACGCTCGAGGAGTTCGGTCAGGAGCAGTTCATGCTGTGGCGGCGCTCGTTCGACGTTCCGCCGCCGCCGCTGCCCGCCGACGACCAGTACAGCCAGGCGGGTGACCCGCGCTACATCGGCATCGACGGCGAGGTGCCCGACACCGAGTCGCTCAAGCTCGTGATCGACCGCATGCTGCCGTACTGGCACAGCGACATCGTCCCCGACCTGCGGGCGGGCAAGACGGTGCTCGTGACCGCGCACGGCAACTCGCTGCGCGGCCTCGTGAAGCACCTCGACGGCATCAGCGACGCCGACATCGCGGAGCTGAACATCCCTACCGGCATCCCGCTGGTGTACCGCCTCGACGAGGACCTCACGCCGATCGGCGCCGGGGAGTACCTCGACCCCGAGGCCGCGGCCGCCGGTGCTGCCGCGGTCGCCAACCAGGGCAAGGCCTGACCCGTCGCCCGTTGAGCGAGCGAGACGAAACGCCCCGGACGCATCCAGGGCGTTTCGTCTCGCTCCGCTCGCTCAACGAACGGCGTAGAGACCTACCGGCCTACTCCTGCGGCGCGACGATGTCGATCGCGTCGGTCGACGTGGTCCAGTCGCCTGTCGAGAGGTAGGCGACCTTCTTCGCGACCGACACGGCGTGATCGGCGAATCGCTCGTGGTAGCGGCTGGCCAGCGTCGCGTCGACGGTCGCCGACGCCTCGCCCTGCCAGCTGTCGCTGAGGACCTTCTCGAAGACCGACAGGTGCAGCTCGTCGAGCTTGTCGTCGGCGTTGCGGATCGCCTCGGTCATCGCGAGATCCTGCGTGCGCAGCAGCTCCGCCAGCTGGCGGGCCACCTCGACATCGAGCTCGCCCATCTTGAGGAACGTGGACTTCAGGCCCTTGGGGATCGCGCGCTCGGGGAACCGCATGCGCGTCAGCTGCGCGATGTGCTCGGCGATGTCGCCCATGCGCTCGAGCGAGGCGCTCATGCGCAGCGCGCTCACGACGATGCGCAGGTCGCGCGCGACCGGCTGCTGGCGGGCGAGGATCTCGATCGCGAGCTCGTCCAGCGCGATCGCCTTCTCGTCGATGACGGCGTCGGCCTCGATGACCTCCTCGGCGAGCGCGACATCGCTCGTGCCGAAGGCCCGTGTCGCCTTGTCGATCGCCACCGTCACGAGTTCGGCGATCTCGACGAGACGTCCCTGGACGTCTTCGAGCGACTGGTGGAACACTTCGCGCATGCGAGCACCTTTCTGATTCCGGGCACGCACCTGCCCCGCGCCTCGGCGATTCTCGTCAGCGAAGGTTAACGGATGGTGCCGCCGTGGTGAATAGTAGTCGGCGCCCCTCGGTGCTCCCCGGCGCCCGGACGGAAGCCCGTCCGGCATGCCCCTACGCTGTTTGCATGCACACCACGCAGCTCGCGCTGCTGGCCCTCCTGGCGGGCATCGTCATCGGGGCTTCGATCTCGGCGGTCATCGTCGTCTCGCTGCGTGCACGCGATCGCGCGCGCGCCGAGACCTCGCTGGACATCCCCGACGGCGTCCGTGAAGTGCTGCACGGCATGGACGACGCGGCCGTCGTGGTGGACGCCTCGTCGACAGTGCTCGCGGCGTCGGCCGCTGCTGTGCCGTTCGAGCTGATCGAGGGCAGAGCGCTGCCCTCGGACGAGTTGCGTGCCGTCGCACGGGGCGTGCGCAACAGCGACTCGACGGCGACCGAGACCCTGCGGCTGCGCCGCGGCGCGCCCCCGGCAGAGCCGCGCCTGGTGGTGGTGCGCGCGAGCCGCATCTCGCCTCGACTCACCCTCCTCGTGCTGCGCGACATCACCGAGCGTGAGCGGGTCGAAGAGATGCGACGCGACTTCGTCGCCAACACCAGCCACGAGCTCAAGACCCCGGTCGGCGCGGTCAGCCTGCTCGCCGAGGCGATCGAGTCGGCCGCCGACGATCCGCCGCAGGTGCGCATCTTCGCCGCACGGCTGTCGGCCGAGGCATCCCGTCTCGCGCTGCTCACGTCGCGCATCATGAACCTCTCGCGACTGCAGGCCTCGGACGAGCTGACCCAGCAGGACGTGTCGGTCGACGAGGTCGTCGCCTCCGCGCTGGACGCCCACGCCATCCAGGCGGACTCGGCCGGGGTGGAGGTGGTGCGCGGCGGATCCCGCGGCGTGTACGTGCGCGGGGATGCGCAGGTGCTCAGCGAGGCGGTCGGCAATCTGATCGCGAACGCCATCGCCTACTCGCCGCGCGGCTCGAGCGTCGGGATCGGCGTGAAGGCCGCAGAAGGCATCGTCGAGATCGCCGTGACCGACCGAGGCATCGGCATCGCCGAAGGTGACCAGGACCGCGTGTTCGAGCGCTTCTACCGTGCCGACCCGGCACGCGCCCGTCGCACCGGCGGAAGCGGTCTGGGCCTGTCGATCGTCAAGCACGCGGTGCAGCGCCACGGCGGTGAGGTGCGGCTGTGGTCCCGCCCGGGCCGCGGCTCGACCTTCACCATCCGCCTTCCCCAGATCGAGGCGCCCGCCGCCGATTCCTCGCCCAAGCGGGGCCGCAAGAAGAAGCGGCCGACCGCCGGTGCGACCTCACGCCCGCTTTCCACGAACGGAGACCCTGCATGACCCGCGTTCTGATCGTCGAGGACGAGCCCGACCTCTCGGACCCGCTCGCCTACCTGCTGCGGCGCGAAGGGTACGACGTCGAGATCGCCGAAGACGGCCCCGCCGCGCTCACGGCGTTCCGCGAGCGCGGTGCCGACATCGTGCTCCTCGACCTCATGCTGCCCGGGATGCCGGGAACCGAAGTGTGCCGGCAGATCCGCACGACCTCGGCCGTTCCCATCATCATGCTGACGGCCAAGGACTCCGAGGTCGACATCGTGGTGGGGCTCGAGCTCGGTGCCGACGACTACGTCACCAAGCCGTACTCGGCGCGGGAACTGCTGGCACGCATGCGGGCCGTTCTGCGGCGGTTCTCGCAGCTCGAGACCGATCTCGAGGACCGCGTGCTGGAGGGCGGCCGCGTCGTACTCGACATCGACCGCCACACGGTGGCCGTCGAGGGCGCCGAGATCAACATGCCCCTCAAGGAATTCGAGCTGCTCGAGGTGCTCATGCGCAATGCCGGCCGAGTGCTCACGCGCGGGCAGCTGATCGACCGTGTGTGGGGGAGCGACTACTTCGGCGACACCAAGACGCTCGACGTGCACATCAAGCGCATCCGCTCCCGCATCGAGCAGAACCCCAGCTCGCCGGAGATGCTGGTCACCGTTCGCGGGCTGGGCTACCGCTTCGAAGGCTGACGGACCGAGCTCCGCCCCGTGTCGGGCGGGGCGGTTCAGGGGGCCAGCGGCGCCAGGTAGTCCAGGCTGCCGTCGAGCACGGGCACTGAGACCAGGACGCCCTCGGCGTCGCCGGACTGGAAGTATCCGTCGATGTCCTGACCGGGCAGGGTGTCGAGGTCTTCCAGCAGGATCGGATCCTCGTCCTCGGTGCCGAGGCTCACCGTCGTGTTCGCGGGCACGCGCACCGACAGGGTGATCTCGGACTCCGCGCCGCGGAACTCGATGTTCAGCGTCTGGGATTCCTCGGTGTCATTGACCAGCGCGGCGACGAAGTTGCCCTCGGAGCCGTCCTCGGTGGCGACGATCTGCGCGTTCCGGACCTCGACCGGGCCGGCGCCGTAGACGTTCGTGCCCTCGGCGCCGGAGTATTCGATCGTGGTCGCCTGCGGCGAGATCATGCTGCATCCGGTGGCGGTGAGGACGAGCGCGGCTCCGATGGCGAGCGACGCGATGGGGCGCGAGTACACAGATCCTCCCGGGACGGATGACGGCTTCCCATGCATTCTATGGGCACGCCGTCGGCGGCGTGGTGAACGGCTCCGCGGGCGGTCCCCACCCCGGGGGCGGAGAACCTTAGCGTATTTCTCCTGTGGTATCCTGGAGGTTGCCGAAAGGACATAACTCCATGCTTTTTGAGGTTGGCGAGACGGTCGTTTACCCCCACCACGGCGCGGCAACGATCATCGAGGTCAAAGACCGAATCATCAAGGGCGAGACGAAGAAGTACCTGAAGCTCAACGTCACGCAGGGCGACCTGATCATCGAGGTCCCCGCTGAGAACGTCGACCTCGTCGGCGTCCGCGATGTCATCGGCAAGGAGGGCCTCGACAAGGTCTTCGAGGTGCTGCGCGCTCCCTTCACGGAGGAGCCGACCAACTGGTCGCGCCGCTACAAGGCCAACCTCGAGAAGCTCGCCTCCGGTGACGTCATCAAGGTCAGCGAGGTCGTGCGCGACCTGTGGCGTCGCGACCAGGATCGCGGCCTGTCGGCGGGTGAGAAGCGCATGCTCGCCAAGGCGAAGCAGATCCTGATCTCCGAGCTCGCGCTCGCCGAGAAGACCGACGAGGAGCAGGCCAGCGTGATCCTCGACGAGGTGCTCGCTTCCTGACGCGGCTGTCGCCCGCACGCACACCACGCCGGTAGCGTGGACGTGTGAGCCTGCCTTCCGTCCCGCGCGTGGGTGTCGTCGTCGTCGCGGCCGGATCGGGCACCCGCCTCGGTGCGGGTGGACCCAAGGCATTCGTCGCGATCGACGACCGCAGCATCCTGCGCCACGCGCTGAGCGGTGTTCTCGCCGCGCCCCGCGCGGATGTGGTCGTCGTCGCGCCCCCCGGTCGTGAGGACGACGCGCTCGCCGACGTGCGTGCCGCGGCGGGTGATCGGGCCGGAACGGTCGCGGTCGTCGCCGGTGGCGCGACTCGTCAGCAGTCCGTCGCGGCGGGGCTGGCAGCGCTGTCGCCCGAGGTCGAGATCGTGCTCGTGCACGATGCGGCGCGCGCACTCACGCCGCCCGAGGTCTTCGATCGGGTCGTCGCGGCGCTCCGGAGCGGGGCGGTGGGCGCGATCCCCGTGCTCCCGGTGATCGACACCCTCAAGCGGGTGGCCGGCGACGAGATCGTCGCCGCCGTGGACCGCTCCGAGCTGTCGGCCGCACAGACGCCGCAGGGATTCCGTCGAGACGTTCTCGACGGGGCATATGCCGCAGCCACCGAGGACTTCACGGACGACGCGGCGCTGGTCGCGGCGGCCGGGCATGCCGTCATGGCCGTGCCGGGGCATCCGCTCGCCTTCAAGATCACGACCGCCGCCGACCTCGATCGTGCACGCCACCTCGTCGCGCCACTTCCTGCGGCGGGTCCCACCGTCGCGGCTGTGCCTCGCGTGGGCATGGGAACGGATGTGCATGCATTCGGGGGCGACGGTGACCTGTGGCTCGCGGGCCTGCACTGGCCCGGCGAGCCTGCTCTGTCGGGTCATTCGGACGGGGATGCCCTCGCGCATGCGATCGTCGATGCACTGCTGGCCGCTGCCGGCCTCGGCGACATCGGAACGCATTTCGGCACCGATCACCCGGAGTATGCGGGGGCCCATGCCGACGTCTTCCTGGGCAGGACGCTGACTCTCCTGCGCGAAGCCGGCTGGAGCGTCGGGAACGTCTCGGTGCAGGTGCAGGCGAACCGTCCGCGGTTCGCCGCTCGCCGTGACGAGGCCGAGCGCACGCTGTCAGCGGCGCTCGGGGGTGCGGCGGTGTCGATCTCGGCGACGACGACCGACGGCCTCGGCTTCACCGGCCGTGGCGAGGGCGTCGCGGCGTTCGCGGTCGCCGTCGTCGTCCCGGCGTGACACGCGCTGTGGTCAGAGCTCGCGCGTCATGAACACCGAGAACGGGTCGAGCGCGTAGTCCGCGAACGGACCGCAGGTCGCGAACCCCTCGCTCTCGTACAGTCGCTGGGCGGCGAGGAATTCCGCCGTCGCGCCCGTCTCGAGCCAGAGACTGGTCATGCCCCGCTCGCGGGCGGTGGCCATGATGTGCCGCAGCAGCGCTCGCCCGACCCCGGCGCCCCGGAACCGGTCGCTCACCCGCATGGACTTCACTTCGCCGCGTGCCTCGTCGAGCGTCTTCAGTGCGCCGATGCCGGCGATCTCGCCCTCGATCCACGCCGACCAGATGGAGACGGACGGATGCTGCAGAGCGTCGATGTCGAGAGCGTGCACGCTCTCCGCCGGCGAGGTGTCGTGCATGCCGGAGAGGTGGAAGGCGACCAGGCGCCTCGTCTCGTCGCCGGAGAGGTCGTCGGTGCGGATCTCGATGGTGCGCTGCATGTCGCGCCCAGTGTGCCACGGCCGCGTTGCCGCGATGTTTCGCGCCCCTCACGCCTCGACGGCGTAGGGAGCGGGATCGCGTGGACTGCGCGAGCCCCACGCGAGCAGGGCGAGGCCTGCGGCGAGGACGACGAGCCCCACGATCGCGAGCGTCGAGAGCCGTTCGCCGAGCACGGCGATCCCGAGCACGCTGGCGGTGAGCGGCTCGCCGAGCGTGAGGGTTGCGGCGGTCGCCGCGGTGAGGCCGCTGAGCCCCCACGTGAACATCACGTACGCGATGGCGATGGTGGCAAGGCCCAGCCACATTGCCATGACGAGGCCGCGGGTCGTGCCCAGCCATGCGAGGTCGACGAACGGCAGCGCCAGCGCGCTCAGCGCCGCGGAGCTCGCACCCATGCCGCCCACGACGGTGAACGGATCCCAGCCTTCGTCGAGCAGGCGTCGCTGCGCGTTGGCGATGACGGCGAACGACGCGCCGGCGCCGACCGAGCCGAGCAGGCCGACCGCGTCGGTGCCTCCGGCGCCTCCGGCATCGCCCCCGAAGCCGAGGAGCACGACGCCGATCGTGGCGAGGGCGGTGGCGCCCATCCACGTAGGCGACGGCATCCGTCGCGTGAGCGCCCATTCCAGCAGACCGGCGAGGATCGGAGCGGAGCCCAGTGCGACGACGGTGCCGACCGCGACGCCGTTACGGGCCGTGCCGAGGAAGAACAGCGGCTGGTACACCGCCAGGCAGACACCGGTGAGCACCATGAGCGCGATCGGGCGCAGGCCCGGAGCCGGACGGCTCGCTTCGGCGGGGCGCCTGCGGGCGTGGCGGGCGGCGAGCGCGAAGGCGAACACGGCGAGGCCGGTTCCGCCGATGACCATCCTCATGACGCCGATGGACAGCGGCGTCGTGCCCTCGGGACCCAGCGCCTGGGACGTGCCGGTGGTGCCGAACAGCACGGCGGCGGCGAGGACGGCGAGCACGTGCACGCTCCCATTTCTAGCGGATACGCGGCCGGTAGGCTGGTGCGGTGACGGTTCAGCTGTATGACACCAAGGCGCAGGTCCTGCGCGACTTCGTGCCACTCGACCCCGGAAACGTCACGATCTACGTGTGCGGGCCGACGGTGCAGTCCGCACCGCACATCGGCCACCTGCGGGGCGCGCTGAGCTTCGACATCCTTCGTCGTTGGCTGACGCACCGCTTCGGCCGCGTCACCTTCGTGCGCAACGTGACAGACATCGACGACAAGGTGCTCGCCAACGCCACCGACGGCGAGCCGTGGTGGGCCCTGGCCTATCGCATGGAACTCGCCTTCACGCGCGCCTACACGGCGATCGGCATCCTTCCCCCGACCTACGAACCTCGCGCCACGGCATCGATCCCGCAGATGCAGGAGCTCATCGATCGGCTCATCGCGGCCGGCCACGCCTATGCCGCGCCGGCGGATTCGGATGCCGCGGGCGACGTGTACTTCGACGTGAAGTCCTGGCGCGACTACGGGGAGCTGACCCGGCAGAGTCTGGACGCGATGGAGCCGGCCGCCGACGCCGATCCGCGTGGCAAACGCGACCCGCGGGACTTCGCCCTGTGGAAGGGTGCCAAGTCCGAGGAGCCCGCGTCGGCGACGTGGGAGTCGCCGTGGGGTGCCGGGCGGCCCGGCTGGCACATCGAGTGCTCGGCGATGTCGCGGCGCTACCTCGGCCCGGAGTTCGACATCCACGGCGGCGGCCTCGACCTGCGCTTCCCGCATCACGAGAACGAGCTGGCCCAGTCGGCGGCCGCGGGCGACCGCTTCGCGCGTTACTGGGTGCACAACGGCCTGGTCACGGTCGGGTCGCAGAAGATGTCGAAGTCGCTGTTCAACTTCGTGCTGGCCGAGGACGTGCTGCGCGAGCGCGATCCGCTGGTCGTGCGTTACGCACTCGCGGCCGCCCACTACCGGTCGAGCCTGGACGTGACCGACTCGTCGTTCGACGAGGCGGAGGCGGCCGTCGACCGGATCCGGGGCTTCCTCGAGCGTGCGCTCCGCACGCTGCGCGAGGAAGAGGCCGACGTCCGCGTGGACGCCGAGGTCCCGCCCCGGTTCGCCGCTGCGCTCGACGACGACCTCGGCGTGCCGCAGGCGCTCGCCGTACTGCATGAGACGGTGCGCGACGGCAACACCGCCCTGGACGCCGGCGACCGCGAGGCGGCGCTGCGCGCCTTCTCGGAGGTCGCGGTGATGACGGGCATCCTCGGCATCGACCCGCTCGACCCCCAGTGGGCGTCGACGGATGCCTCGGCCGAGGCATCCGCTCTGGACACCCTCGTGCAGACCATGATCACGCAGCGCGCCGACGCGCGCGCAGCAAAGGACTGGGCGACGGCCGACCGCATCCGCGACGCGATCGCGGCGGCCGGCATCGCCCTCGAAGACACGGCGGAGGGTACTCACTGGACGCTGTCCGGTGAGCGTCCGCCCACGAAGGAGAACTCATGAACAAGGCAGGACGCCCCGGCGCGAGCAGGGGCAAGAAGAAGGGGCCCACGAAGGGCACCGGCGGCAAGAACAAGCGCTCGCTCGAGGGTCGTGGCCCGACCCCGAAGGCCGAGGATCGCGCGTGGCACCCGGCGGGCAAGCGCAAGGCCGCTGCTGAGCGCTACGCCGCAGCCGGTGGCAAGGGCGCGCCGGGCACGTCGTCGGCGCGCTCGTCGCGTCCGGCGAAGAAGGACGACGACACCGAGACCGTCACCGGACGCAACTCGGTGCTCGAGGCGCTGCGCGCCAAGATCCCGGCGACGGCTTTCTACATCGCGCAGCGCGTCGAGATGGACGACCGCGTCAAAGAGATGCTGTCGATCGCGACCCACCGCGAGATCCCGGTGCTCGAGGTCACGCGCCCCGAACTCGATCGCATGGCGGGCTTCGACGGCGTGCACCAGGGCGTCGCGCTCAAGGTGCCGCCGTACGAGTACGCGCACCCGCAGGACCTGCTGGAGCAGATCATCGATCGCGGCCAGACGCCGCTGCTGGTCGCGCTAGACGGCGTGACCGATCCGCGCAACCTCGGGGCCATCATCCGGTCCACGGCAGCCTTCGGCGGGCAGGGCGTGATCCTGCCGCAGCGCCGGTCGGCCAGCGTCAACTCGGCAGCCTGGAAGACCAGCGCCGGCGCAGCCGCGCGCATCCCCGTCGCGATCGCCGCGAATCTGACCTCGATGCTCAAGGAGTTCAAGAAGCAAGGGGTGTTCGTCCTCGGCCTCGACGGCGGCGGAGACGTGTCGCTCCCCGCGCTCGAGCTCGCCGACCGTCCCGTCGTGATCGTGGTCGGCTCGGAGGGCAAGGGCCTGTCGCGGCTGGTGACCGAGACGTGCGACCAGATCGTGTCGATCCCGATCTCGGCCTCCACCGAGTCGCTCAACGCCGGGATCGCAGCATCCGTCGCCCTGTATCAGGTCGCCACCACGCGGGCACAGGGCGGGAACTGAGCGGACGCCGTCGGCGGCGGTCGCGGAATCAGACGGCAGCGATCGCGTCCACCTCGATCTGGGCGCCGCCGACCAGTGACTGAACGCCGATGAGCGTGCTCGCCGGCAGCTCGTGCGTGCCCACGATGCGGTCTCGAGCCGACCGCCAGACCGCGAGGCGCCGCTCGTCGAGCCCGACGATGTAGACGTTCACACGCACGAGGTCCGCGAATGACGCGCCACCGGCCTCGAGCGCCCGGCGCAGCTGTGCGTAGGTCAGCTGGACCGCGCGCTCGAAATCCGCAGGTGCGGATCCGTCGTCCTCGTAGCCGACGGCTCCGGAGACGAACAGCAGGTCACCGGATGAGACGCGGACGCTGTCGGAGATTCCCGGGAAGACCGGTGCCGGGTTGCGGACGAGTCTGTCGGGGGCCATGTCAGTCCTTGTACTGGTAGGGGTTGTACAGCACCTCCGGCTCGGGGATGTCGGGGAACTGTCCCGCCTTCCAGTCGTCGCCCACCTCGCGTTCGAGGTATGCCACGGTCTCATCGAGCTTCGCGCGGACTCCCGCCAGGTCTCCGGCGACCACACGGCCCTCGCGCTTGACGACCTTGCCGCCGACCAGCACGGTGTGCACGTCGCCGCGCTGCGCCTGATAGACGATCTGCCCCCAGGGATTGATCAGCGGGGCCCACGTGGGGGAGTGCTCGTTCTTGAGCAGCACGACGTCCGCGAGCTTGCCGACCTCGAGCGAGCCGATGAGGTCGTCCTTGCCGATCGCCTTGGCACCGCCCCTCGTCGCCATCTCGACGACCTCCTGTGCGCGCAGCTTGACGTGGGTGACCGTCTCGGCGGGCTCCAGCTGATGCGCCAGGAAGTGCTCGAGAGCACGGTCCGCGTTGACGGTGGCCCGCATGGCGGAGAAGAGATCGGCGCTGAACCACACGCTCGTGTCCACCGAGAGCGAGGCCGGGATGCCGTAGCGCCGAAGGTGGTGAAGGGGCGGGTATCCCTGTCCGCAGGTGTCCTCCGACTCGGTGGCCAGCGACACGTTGCCTCCCGTCGCGGCGATCTTCTGGTAGCTCTCGGCAGAGAGCGAGGCGGCATGGACGTAGGTGAAGCCCTCCTCCATGACGCCGGCGTCGTAGGCGTTGCGGATGCCCCAGTCATTGGTCGCGCCCCACACTCCGGCGTGGGTGGTCACGCGCAGCCCCAGATCCTTGGCGACACGGTAGGCCGCGAGCTCGGGGAACTCCTCGTTCTGATTCGGGACGTCGAACGCGATCTGGGTGCCGAACATCCGCGAGTCGTCTCGCGACTTCTCCAGGAGCGCCCGCACGGCGGGGTCAGCCGTCCATTCCCACGGCGACTGGTGGATGTTGCCGTAGGCGAAGACGAAGCGCCCCGGTGAGGACACGAGCGCGTCGAATGCGGCTTCGCCGTGCTCGACGGTGCGCAGCCCGTGCGACCAGTCGACGCTCGTCGTCACTCCCGACTCGACGGCGTCCAGCGCCGAGATCAGATTGCCCGCGGCGTAGTCCTGAGGGCGGAACTTCGCCCCGTGCTGCAGGTAGTACCAGACGAAGTACTGCGTCAACGTCCAGTCGGCGCCGTACGCGCGCATCGCCGTCTGCCACATGTGCCGGTGCGTGTCGACCATGCCGGGCATCACGATGCCGCCGCCGGCATCGATCTCGAAGGCGTCGTCCGGCGCCGCCACCTCGACGCCGACCTCGGCGATCCTGCCGTCTTTGACCAGCACGTCGCCGCGAGGCAGCACAGTGCGGGAATCATCCATCGTGAGGACGATCCCATTGCGGAACACGATCGGCTGGCCGTCGCGCGGGGACGGTGAATCTGTCATCGGTGATCTCCTTCGATCAGCGGGCTGAGCCAGATGAGGTGCGTTGCGGGCCGGGGTCGTTCAGTCACTGTGGCGTTAAGCGGCTGTGCAGTGACGACGAACGTCGCAACGGGACCAGCATGACGCATTCATGCGCATATGGGTAGGGGCAGATGTCACTCGTTTCGCGAGCGAGAAGGGTCTTCCCTGCTTGACAACCGCCGCCCGTGGGCGTTTACATGGGTTCAGTGTGACTGAACAGTGGATGAAGCGGGATTCTCCCGTCATCCCGGTGTCACACCGCGGTGCGATGGCGCGCCGTGAAGGGCCGATGCAAGGAGGCAGCGCATGGCGCGGTTCGTCGTCCGACGGGCACGAGAGGCCGAGTACACCGATCCGGGGGCGCTCGCCCCGGGCGCCGAGGGCGTGACCCGTTGGCGGGCCGTCGGCGAAGCCGACGGTGCCGCGCACACGGACTTCGGCATCACGCGATTGGACGTCGGCGGTCGCATCCCGACGCACGTGCATTCGTTCGAGGAGAGCTTCCACGTCCTCGACGGCGAGGTGATCCTCGCCACCCCGGAAGCCACGGTCCACCTGGTCGCCGGCGACTACGGCGTGATACCCATCGGCGTGCCCCACGCCTGGCGGGCGGTGGGTGAGCATCGGGCGGAGTGGTCGGACCTGTTCACGCCTCCCGCTCGCGCACGGCATGGCTCTGACACCTACCGCGTGGCCGACCTCGCCGACGTCACGCCCGTCGCCGTCGATCCGCGCGATCCGCGCACGCGTTCGTTCGGCAACATCACGGCCGATCACATGAATCCCGGGCGGCAGTCGCAGGAGCTGCTGGCGGTGTCGGCGAGTATGCGCACCGCTCTGCTCGTCTACAGCGGGATCACGCTCAAGATGATGGTCGACTCCGACCTCGGCGCGACGCTCGGAACGATGTTCATGGTGCAGTACGAGCCCGACGGCAAGGCCGGCACGCACGACCACCCCCTCGAAGAGGCGTACCTGATCACCGAAGGCCAGGTGGCGGCGACGTTCGACGGTGAGGAGTTCCTCCTCGAGACGGGCGACATCGCGTGGGCGGGTGTGGGCTGCGAGCACTCGTTCGCCGCCACCGGTGCGCCGGTGCGCTGGCTCGAGACGCAGGCCCCCCAGATGCCGCCGCGCCACGCTTACCGCTTCGCACGGGATTGGCAGTACCTGGAAGAACGACTGGAGGAGGAACTGTGAGCGGACGGACGATACTCGTCGCCGGCGGGTCGTCGGGCATCGGGCTCGAGCTGGCCAAGGACCTGGTGGCCGGAGGCGATCGCGTGATCGTGACCAGCCGGAGCCGCGAAACGGCCGACGAGGTCGCCGCGGGGCTGGGCGCGAACGCGACGGGCGTGGCGCTGGACGTCTCAGAACCGGAAGGCATCGCGGATCAGCTGCGGGACGTCCCTGCCCTCGACGGCGTCGTGATGGCGGCGATCGAGCGAGACGCCAACACCATCCGCGACTACGACATCGCCCGCGCCCGGCGGCTCATCACCCTCAAGCTCATCGGCTACACCGAGACGGTCCACACGCTGCTGGATCGGCTGACGTCGAGCGTCGAGACGGGGATCGTGCTGTTCGGCGGTCGCGCGAAGGATGCTCCATACCCCGGGTCGACCACGGTGTCGACCATCAACGGCGGCGTGGACGGGCTCATGAACACCCTCGCCCACGAGCTCGCACCGATCCGCGTGAACTCGCTCCATCCCGGAATCATCGGCGACAGCCCATTCTGGGCGGGCAAGCCCGACGGGGTGCTCGCGGGGTACGAGAGCCGTACGCCGGGCGGCAGCCTGGCGACCATGGCCGACGTCGTCGACGCCGTGCGGTTCCTGCTGTTCAACAGGGGCGTCTCGGCTCACAGCCTGAATGTGGACCGCGGCTGGCGGATCACGTGATCGGCCGGACCACGACGGGACCCCACACGAGAAGGAGCGGATCATGAGCATCGCCACACGCGGCACGATGGGCGTCGACTGGGAGGCCCGCGTCGATTTCGAGCGGCTGCGCGACGAGCGCCTGGCGCGCCTGCACGCCGAGCTGGAGCGTTCGTCGCTGGGCGCCGTGCTCGCGTTCGACTTCAGCAACATCCGGTACGCGTCGGCGACGCACATCGGCACGTGGGCGATGGACAAGCTCATCCGCTTCTGCCTCGTCACGCGCAAGACCGACCCGATCGTCTGGGACTTCGGCTCTGCCGCCAAGCACCATGATCTGCTCAATCCGTGGCTGCACGAGACCCACATGGAGGCGGATGCCGATCCGCACGCACCGCATCATGGTGCGAAGCGACCGCGCCTGGAGTCGGGCGCGCGAGCGGGGATCTCCACTCTTCGCGGTGCCTTCCCGCCGGGAGCCGGCATCGCGGAGGAAGTTGCGCGCAAGATCCGGCGTGAGCTCGAGCGATTCGGGCTGCTCGGCGAGCCGCTCGGTGTGGACGTGGTCGAGCTGCCGATCCTGTTCGCACTGCAGAAGGAGGGGATCGACGTCGTCGACGGCCAGCAGGTCTTCATGGAGGCACGCCGGATCAAGACGCCCGACGAGATCACGCTCCTCACGACTGCCGCATCGATGGTCGACGCGGCATACGACCAGCTCTACGAGTTCCTGCGTCCGGGTGTGCGTGAGAACCAGGCTGTGGGACTCGTCGCGAAGTCGCTGTACGACCAGGGCTCGGAGTACGTCGAAGGCGTCAACGCCATCTCGGGGGAGCGCTGCGCGCCGCACCCGCACGTGTACTCCGATCGCGCCGTGCGGCCGGGCGACCCGGCGTTCTTCGACATCCTCCACTCGTTCAACGGGTATCGCACGTGCTACTACCGCACGTTCGCCGTCGGGTCGGCCAGCCCGGCGCAGGTCGACGCGTACAGGCGGGCGAGGGAGTACATGGATGTCGCGATCGCCGCCGTGCGGCCCGGCGCGACGACCGCTGACATCGTGAAGCTGTGGCCCAAGGCCGAAGAGTTCGGATTCCCGGACGAGGAGGCCGCCTTCGCTCTGCAGTACGGGCACGGGGTAGGTCTCTCCATCTGGGAGAAGCCGATCTTCTCCCGGCTCACCTCGCTCGACCACCCCGAGGTGCTCGAGGAGGGGATGGTCTTCGCCCTCGAGACGTACTGGCCGGCCGCCGACGGGTGGGGCGCCGCTCGCATCGAGGAGGAGGTCGTCGTCACCGCCGACGGCTGCGAGGTCATCACGAAGTTCCCCGCCGAGACCCTGCTCGTCGCCGGCGGCGGACGGTACTTCACCGTGAGCGGCGCGCTTCCCGGCATCCGTGATTCGCAGTCCCACCTCAACACTCCCGAGGGCCGGGGCGAGTCCCAGGCCTGACAGAGGCGGGGCCTGTCGTCACGGCCCCGCCTCTTTCCAGCGGTGTGCCCACAGACTGATCGTTTGCCACCGGTACTGTGCACTCACAATTGATCAATTGTGCAGTGACACTTGACAGAGGTGAGAAGCATTGGTTCACTGGGGGGCACCAGCGGTCCCGCAGGCACTCCCCGACGACGTGGAAGGTCCGATACATCGGTGTTCGAACCCGTCTTCCTGGCACAACAGGTGCTCAACGGATTGAGCTTCGGCGCTCTCCTCTTTCTGCTCGCGAGCGGTCTGACGCTCGTGTTCGGTCTCATGCGGATCGTCAACATGGCGCACGGCGCGTTCTACATGCTGGGCGGGTACATCGGCGTCGTCATCGCGACGCTGACCGGAAACCTGCTGCTCGCCGTGATCGTCGCGATCATCGTGGTCGCGGGGACGGCCTTCATCGTGGAGGTCGTGCTGCTCCGGTTCGTGCGTGGCCAGGAGATGCCCGAAGTCCTGCTGACCATCGGCGTCTCGTTCGTGATCGCCGATCTCTGTCTCGCCGTCTTCGGCGGTGACCCGCAGAATCTGCCGGCTTCGGTGAAGATCCCCGGCGCCCTGATGATCGGCGAGTTCATCTACCCCTGGTACCGCATCTTCGTGATCGCCGTCGCGGTGGTCATCGGGCTGGCGCTCGCGCTGGTGCAGTACAAGACGCGTGTCGGTGCGATCGTGCGGGCCGGCGTGGACGACCGCGAGATCATCACCGCGATGGGCATCAACATCAAGTGGGTGTTCACCGGCATGTTCGTCGTCGGGGCAGCTCTCGCCGCCATCGGCGGCACGATCGGAGCGGGAGTGCAGAGCATCCTCCCGGGTGTTCAGAACGAAGTCCTGCTGTACGCGCTTGTCGTCATCATCATCGGCGGCCTCGGCAGCATCCCCGGCGCCGCCATCGGAAGCATCCTCATCGGGCTCATCGACGCCTTCGCGAAGGCGTGGATACCCGAGCTGGCGTACTTCACGATCTTCCTGCCGATGGCGCTCGTGCTGGTGCTGCGCCCGACCGGCCTGTTCGGAAAGGCAGCTTGATGAGCAACCGCATCGTCGAGACCAAGACGGTCCGGACCTTCGGCATCCCGCGCAACTCCCGGGCCATGACGATCAACCTCGTGCTGCTGGGCGCACTGCTGGTCCTCGCGATCGCCTTGCCCTACCTGGGCGTCTCGGGATTCGCGGTCTCGCTGACCTCGACGATCCTCATCGCGGCGACGCTGGCCTCCAGCGTCAACTTCCTGGCCGGTCAGGGCGGGATGGTGTCGCTCGGTCACGCCGGAATCGCCGCGGCAGCCGCCTACGGCGCGGGCTGGGCCTCCCGGCAGGGGTTCGATCCGGGGATGCAGGTCGTCTTCGCACTCGGTCTGACCCTCTTCGTCTCGCTCGTCTACGGACTGCTGTCGATGCGGACCAACGGCATCTACTTCCTCATGGTGACGCTGGCCGTCGGGATGCTCATCTACGGCCTGGCCTTCCGGCTGTCGTCGGTGACCGGCGGAGAGAACGGGATCTCGGGCATCCAGCGCCCTGAGTGGATGGCGTCGTACTGGATGTTCTATTACGTGGTGCTGGGTGCCTTCGTCGTGCTGACCGCGGCGCTCTGGGTGGTCGGCAACTCGCCGTTCGGCGCGAGTCTGCGCGGCGTCCGCGACAGCGAGAGCCGCATGCGGAGCCTCGGCTACAGCGTCGCCTCCTACAAGCTGAGCGCTTTCATGATCTCGGGCACGGTAGCGGGCCTGGCCGGACTCCTGTCGGTGTGGCACACGCATTTCGTGAGCCCGTCGTCGGCAGGCGTCGACCGCTCCGTCCACCTCATCGTCATGGTGATCCTGGGCGGCATCGGCACGCTCCTCGGCCCGCTCATCGGCGCCGCCGTCGTCGTCCTGGTCGAGACCGTGCTGTCGAGTTACGTCGACCGCTGGCCGACGGTCCTGGGGCTCATCTTCATCCTCGTCATCCTCTTCGCGCGCGCCGGCATCGCCGGGAGCACGCGCAAGCTCGTCAATCGCCTTCGCAGGCGTCCCACCTCCGCACCACCGGGTGACGGAGGACCACCACCGGAACCACCCGGGTCCGATGCATCACACACACAGCAAGCACGTCGAGAGGATCTGTCATGAAGTCAACGTCGACCTTCCTGCGCCGCCGAGCCGTGGCCGCCGCGGGAATCGCCGCCGCCGCTGCGCTCGCCCTGACGGCCTGCGCACCGCCCGGAGCCGCCGAGCCGTCGGGGGACGCGTCCGCGCCCGCCGGTGAGACCGGAGCCCTCAAGGTGGGCTACATCTCGCCGACGACCGGCAACTTCGCCGTCGCCGGCCAGGAGATGGTGGACGGCTGGAACCTGTACTGGGAGACCCAGGGCAACGAGGTGAACGGCGTCACGATCGAGACCATCGTCGAGGATGATGCGGGCAACCCGGAGACCTCCCTCACGAAGGCGCGCAAGCTGGTCGAGCAGGACGAGGTCGACGTGATCGTCGGCCCCCTGATCGCCAACACCGCGCTCGCCGTCGCCGAGTACACGGCAAGTGTCGGGGTGCCGAACCTCCATCCGGTGGCGGCATCCGACGACCTCACGCAGCGCAACGCCAACGACCTCACCGTTCGCACCGGCTCGATGGGTGGATCGCAGGCGAACTACCCCGGCGGCGAGTGGGCGGCCACCGAGGGCGGATTCGACACGGCGGTCACGCTCTGCGCCGACTACGCATTCGGCTGGGAGTCGTGCGCAGGATTCGTGCAGGGCTTCGTCGAGAATGGCGGAGAGGTCGTCGAGCAGATCTGGTTCCCGAACTCGACGACGGACTTCTCGACCTATGCGTCGCAGATCCAGGCGGCGGATGCCGATGTCGTGTATGTCGCGACCGCCGGTGGCGCACCCGGTCCGAACTTCCTCAACGCGTACCTCGGCCTCGGTCTCGACATGGACAAGCTCCTGGTGAACTGCTGCGCCGCCGACCAGGGGACGCTGCGCACGATGGGCGACTCGATCATCGGCCTGAAGTCCATCAGCTACTGGGCGGAGGGACGTGACAGCGAGGTCGTCACCGAGTTCATCGAGGCCTACAAGGAGTTCTCGGATGGCAAGGTTCCTGGCGCCTATGTGGCCGGCGGCTACATCACGGCGTCGCTCGTGGCATCGGTGCTGGAGGAGAACGGTCTGGTGACGGGCGAGGAGCTGGTGTCGGCCATCACCGAGTACACCTTCGAGGACAGCATCTTCGGCCGCGTCCAGTGGGACGAGTACAACAACACGGTCGGTCCGGTCTACATCCGCGAGGTGGAGAAGCTCGACGACGGGAACCTGTACAACGTCCCGATCGCCACCTTCGAGGACGTCGACCAGTGGCTCGGGCGCACGCCCGAAGAGGCGCTCGCGCAGCCGACGTACTCGCAGACCTTCCAGGGGCTCGAGTGACAGAAGCGACGACGGCGAAGGCCCCGGATCCGGCAGGGTCCGGGGCCCCAGCCCCCGCGCTCGTCGTCGCGGGCCTCGGCAAGCGGTACGGCGGCGTGCAGGCGGTCGACGACATCTCGCTCGACCTGGCCCCCGGTGAGCGGATGGGGGTCATCGGGCCGAACGGTGCCGGCAAGACCACGCTGTTCAAGATGATCGCGGGCGACGTCGGTCCCACGACGGGCACCATCGAGCTGTTCGGCCGCGACGTCACCAAGCTGTCGACGGCGCGCCGAGCCCGCCTGGGTGTCGGCCGCACCTTCCAGGTCTCCAACCTGTTCCGCGAGATGACCGTTCTCGACAACGTCCGCGTCGCGGCGCGGGGCGGATCCCCGAAGGCGCGGGTGTTCTGGCGCGTGCAGGGCCGGCGCGACGAGGTGACCCAGGAGTCGACCATGATGCTGGAGTCGGTGGGGCTTCACGCACGCCGCGACGACACGGTCGCGGATCTGTCCCACGGCGAGCAGCGCCAGCTCGAGATCGCGATGGCGCTGGTGAGTCGCCCGACGATCCTGCTGCTCGACGAGCCCGCCGCCGGTTTGAGCGCCGTGGAGCGGACCACCCTCCGCCGCCTCATCGAGGAGCTCCCTCGCACGCTCCCCATCCTCCTCATCGAGCACGACATGACCCTCGCCCTCGGCCTCACCGATCGCGTCATGTGCATGGAGAACGGCAAGCACGTCGTCACCGGCACCCCGGACGAGGTCCGCGACCACCCGACGGTGAAGGAGATCTATCTGGGAAGGCGCGACAAGAAGTGACTCTTCAGGTCAAGGGACTGCACGCGGGGTACGCGACCGCGGGCGTGCTGCACGGCGTGGACTTCGCGGTCGCCGACGGTCAGTCCGTGGCATTGCTGGGGCGCAACGGGATGGGCAAGACGACACTGGTGCGCACGATCTGCGGACTTCGGCCACCGACCGTGCAGCACGGCACGATCGAGTACGACGGCGTCGACATCACGCGCAAGCCGAGTCATCTGATCTCGAGGGCCGGAATCGCCATCGTCCCTCAGGGGCGTCGCGTGTTCGGCTCCCTCACGACGCTGGAGAATCTCACCGTGGTCCGGCGGTCGAAGCCGTCGCGGGGCGAGACGTGGACCGTCGAGCGCGTGTTCGAGTTCTTTCCGCGCCTCGCCGAGCGCTCCGGCTCGATGGCGCGGTCGCTGTCGGGAGGCGAGCAGCAGATGCTCGCGATCGGCCGAGCCCTCATGACGAATCCGACGCTTCTCATCATGGATGAACCGAGCGAGGGGCTCGCCCCCAGCGTGCTCGACGTCATCCAGGACCGGCTCGCGGGCCTGCGCACCTCTGGCCTCTCGATCCTGATCGCCGAGCAGAACGTCGACCTCGCGCTCGACATCGCGGAGCATGTCATCGTGATCGACGACTCGGGCACCATCGCGTGGTCGGGTTCTCCCGCAGAGCTGCGCGCCGACGGCCGGGTGCTCGAGAAGCACCTGAGCATCTGAGGCGGAGGACGACGTGCACACCGACGCCGCGCCGCGGTCTCTTCCCGTGGTGGATCTGCTGCTGCATCACGGACGCGTGACGACGTTCGCCGGCACGGATGAGTCCGCCGCTGAGGCGCAGTCCGTCGCCGTCGCAGGCGGGCGCATCATCGCCGTGGGATCCGACGACGACCTGGCGCCGTTGCGCCCTCTCAGCGCGCGCACGATCGACCTGGGCGGACGCCGGCTGCTGCCCGGGCTGAACGACTCCCATATCCACGCCGTGCGTGGCGGGGTCTCGTGGACGCGCACGATGCACTGGGAAGATGTCCGCTCCATCGCCGAGGCGCTCGCCCGGGTTCGCGACGACGCCAGGGACCGCGGACCCGGCGCATGGGTGTCGGTGGTCGGCGGATGGCATTCGTCTCAGCTCGCCGAGGGCCGGGCGCCCACCCGCGCCGAGCTCGACGCGGCGGCCCCGGACAATCCCGTCTACGTCCAGGAGCTGTACGACCGCGGCGTCCTGAACTCGGCGGGCCTGCGGGCCTGTGGCCTCGACGACGATTCGACCGACCCCGATCGCGGAACGCTCGTGCGAGACGCATCCGGTTCGCTCACCGGTGAGCTTCGCGGAGTCGGTGCGTTCGCGGTGCCGCTCGCGCTCGCGCTGCGCGTGGACGCACCGGAGTCCGAGGCGGGTGTGCGAGCGATGTGCTCCGTCTTCGCGCGGCACGGCCTCACCGGCTTCGTCGACGGGGGAGGGCTCCTCGTCACGCCGCGCGACTACGATCCCCTGTACGCGGTGTGGCGCAACGGCGGACTCGACGTTCGCGCACGCCTCTTCCACTCGGCGTGGACGCGCGGCGGCGAGGTGGCCGATGTCGAGTCTCTGACCACGCTCCTGCAGCCCGACATGGGTGACAGCATGCTGCGAGTGGCGGGCATCGGCGAGATCCCTCACCTGGGCTGCCATGACATGGAGGGGTTCGAACCGTTCGCCATCGAGGACGGGGCCTTCGCCGAACTGGTCGAGGTGGTTCGGCTGTGCGCGACGAGGGGATGGCGGATGAGCATCCACGCGGTGCTCGAGACCACTCTCCGGCGGATCCTGGATGCCTGGGAGCGCGTCGAGCATGAGACCGGCCTCGTCGCCGGCCGTGGCTGGTCGATCGTGCACGCCGACGAGGCCTCGCGTGGGAGCCTGGAACGCGTCGCGCGTCTCGGCGCCGGCATCCTCGTGCAGAACCGCCTGCTGCTCAAGGGCGGCGACTACGTCTCGGCGTGGGGAGCAGCGGCGACGGCCTCAGCGCCCCCCATCGGCGACATGCGCGAGCTCGGGATCCCGATCGGCGGCGGCACCGACGCGACGCGTGCGAACTGGTTCTCGCCGTGGGCGTCGATCTGGTGGCTGGTGACCGGCGGCACGCTGAACGGCCGGGGTGAGCGCGCGGCCGCGCACCGGCTGTCGCGCTCGGCCGCGATCGCGACCTACACGCGGGACGCCGCGTGGTTCACCGGCGAGCAGGGGCACCGTGGGCGGATCCTGCCCGGTTATGACGCCGACCTCTGCGTGCCCGACCGCGACCCGTTCGCGTGCGCGGACGACGACCTCCGCGACATCCTCAGCGAACTGACCATCATGAACGGCCGCGTCACCCACGACGCGGGAGGGCTCGGCGGCTGAGCCGCCCGACGAGAGGAACGACGAGCATGAGCCAGATCCCCGAACCCCGCCGCGTCGGAAACGCCGACATCATCCACCACGAGGGCTTCGACGATTCCATCGTGAGTCCGTTCGTGCCCGCCATCCGCACGGTGTCGAACGCCCGCCTGGTCTTCATCAGCGGCGTGACCGGGGCGCCCGTCTATCACGACCACCCCCACGTGCCCGAGGTGTTCGATTCGATGCCGACGGATGCCGCTGGGCAGGTGCGCAACGCCTTCGAGCATCTGGACCAGGCGTTGATCGCGGCCGGCTGCCGGCGACACGACGTGGTGAACATGATCCGCTTCTTCACCGATGTCGAGGCCGACCAGGACGTCGTGAACGCGCACCAGGCGGAGTGGTTCGGAGGCCACATCCCCACCAGCACGACTGTTCAGGTCACCCGCCTGGCGACGGATCGCCGCCTGCGGTTCGAATTCCACGTCGTCGCGGCCGCGCCGGCGTAGACGGCAGTCCTCGCTTTCACCACTGACACAACAAGGAGACGCTCATGACGGATGCCAAGCCCACGGTGGGATGGATCGGCGCGGGACGGATGGGCTTCCAGCTCGCCAAGCGCCTGCTCGACGCCGGATACCCGGTCGCTGTGTACAACCGCACACGAGCCAAGGCGGAGCCGCTCACGGAGTACGGCGCCACCATCGTCGACCGTCCCGTCGACCTCGCCGACCGGGACATCGTGTTCAGCATGGTGTCCGCGTCGAAGGACCTCGAGACCGTGATGCTCGGTGCGGACGGGCTCTTGAGCGACCCGTCGCGCGCACCGCGGATCATCGGGGACGCGTCGACCGTGTCGGTCGAAGCCTCCGAGACGGTGCGTTCGGTGGCGGAGGGGCGCGGTGTCGGGTTTCTCGCCACACCGGTCTCGGGCAACCCGAAGGTGATCGCCGCGGGAAAGCTCACCGTCGCCGCATCCGGCCCCCGGCAGGCCTACGACGAGGTCGAACCTCTGCTGCGCACATGGGGACGCGGGGTGACGTATGTGGGCGATGCGGAGCTCGCGCGTGTCGTCAAGATCGCGCACAACGTCTTCCTCGGTGTCGTCATCCAGTCGCTCGCAGAGATCACGGTGCTCGCCGAGAAGGCCGGCGTCACGCGCGAGGCCTTCCTGGCGTTCCTGAACGACTCGGTCATGGGGTCGGTCTTCACGCAGTACAAGACGCCGGCGCTGGTGAACCTCGACTTCACGCCGACGTTCACGAACGTGCTGCTGCAGAAGGACTTCGACCTCGGTCTCGCCGCGGCCAAGGAGCTGGGCGTCGTCATGCCGCTCGCGAGCGTGACGCGAAATCTCGTCGCTCAGGAGGTCGGCAACGGCAACGTCGACCAGGACTTCGCGTCGCTGATCCTCACGATCGCGCACGGTTCCGGGCTGGACATCGCATCGGAGAACGCCGAGGTCACCGACGGTCTCGGGGACTCCTGATGGGGGCAGGTCATGGGCACCCGAGGAGCGGACGCTTCGAGCGTCCCGTCTCCCGCCCGCCCGGTGTGCGACCGCTCGGAGCGCCGGGGCAGAACGCGGTGGACTACGAGCACCGCGTGGACTTCGAACGACTGCGCGCGTACCGGCTCGACCGCGCGAAGGCTGCCCTCGAGGCATCCGAGTGCGGCGCCTTCCTGCTGTTCGACTTCTACAACATCCGTTACACGACCCAGACCTGGATCGGCGGCGCCCTCGGCGACAAGATGATCCGGTACGCCCTGCTGATGCGCGGGCGGGATCCGATCCTGTGGGACTTCGGGTCGGCGGTGCGTCACCACAAGCTCTACTCCGACTGGGTGCCCGACGAGAACTACCGCGCCGGCTTCCTCGGCTTCCGAGGGGCAGTCGATCCCGACGGCGCCGGGCTGATGCGCGACGCGGTGGCCGAGATCGTCTCGCTGCTTCGCGCCGAAGGACTCGCGGACGCACCTGTCGGGGTCGACATCATCGAGCCGCCGTTCCTGTTCGAGATGCAGCGGCAGGGACTTCGCGTCGCGGATGCACAGCAGGCGATGCTCGACGCCCGCGTGATCAAGAACACCGATGAGATCATGCTGCTCAACCAGGCCGCGGCGATGGTCGACGGCGTCTATCAGGACATCGCCGAGGCGCTGAAGCCGGGCGTGCGCGAGAACGAGATCGTCGCACTGGCCAACAAGCGGCTCTACGAGTACGGCAGTGATCAGGTCGAGGCCGTCAACGCGATCTCGGGTGAACGGTGCAACCCGCATCCGCACAACTTCACCGACCGCATCGTGCGCCCGGGTGATCAGGCGTTCTTCGACATCATCCACTCGTTCAACGGCTATCGCACGTGCTACTACCGCACGTTCGGTGTGGGATGGGCGACGGAGAGCCAGCGCGATGCGTACAAACAGGCGAGGGAGTGGATGGATGCCGCACTGGACGCGATCCGGCCAGGCGTGGGCAGCGATGTCGTCGCGGCCGTGCTTCCACGCGCGGAGGACTTCGGCTTCGAGAACGAGCTGGCGGCCTTCGGACTGCAGTTCGCACACGGACTCGGGCTCGGACTGCACGAGCGGCCGATCATCTCGCGCCTGAACTCGATGAAGGACCCCGTCGAGCTGAAGACCGGCATGGTGTTCGCGATGGAGACGTACTGCCCCGCATCGGACGGGTTCTCGGCCGCGCGCATCGAGGAGGAGGTGGTGGTGACCGACTACGGCATCGAGGTGCTCACGAGGTTCCCCGCGCAGGATCTCTTCGTCGCGAGCCCGTACCGGGATTGACGTGCGGAGCGTCGCGTTCAGTGTGACGGTACAGGGCGATAGTGTCGATCATCGGAAGGGAGCGGCATGACCGAGGACCTCGGTGCGAGGATCAGGCAGGCCCGCATGGCTCGCGGCCTGAGCCTGCGCGCGACGGCCGCTGAAGCGGCGATCTCACCGAGTCTCCTGTCGCAGGTCGAGACCGGCAAGGTCCAGCCCTCGGTGAGCACGCTCTACGCCATCGTCAACTGCCTCGGCCTGTCGGTCGATGAGGTTCTCGGCACCCCGTCGGCACAGGGAAGCCCGCGACGGCGTCTGCGGGCCGATCCGGTCCAGCGCTGGGAAGCAGCGCCCGAGATCCTGATGGAGAACGGCGTCTCGTGGCGCGGCCTGGCGGTCTCGGGCGGAGGGGACGTCGATGCGCTCCATGTGACGTACGACCCCGGCGCCGCCAGCTCGCTGGACGGCACGCACATGCGGCACGACGGCGTCGAGTACGGCTACATCATCCGGGGCGAGATCACGTTGAAGATCGACTTCGACAGCTACGTGCTCCGTGCGGGCGATTCGTTCTGCTTCGACTCCATGCGCCCGCATTTCTTCTTCAATCACACGGATGCCGTCGCCGAGGGTGTCTGGTTCGTGACCGGGCAGGGGCGCCGTGACGCCGTACCCGACGAGAGGCCCGATGTCATGCGCAGCGCGGTCGACGTTCTGGACGCGATGAGCCGCATCCCCGGACGCTCGGAAGACTGAGCGCACAGGAGCCGCCATGCCCGATCTCGACACCCCGTGGGACCTCGTCGGACACCGCGTGCGCGCCGCGCGGACGGCGGCGGGCCTCACCGTGCGTGAGCTCGCACGACGGATCGGCGTCTCGGCGAGTCACGTGTCGCAGGTCGAGCGCGGTTTGGGCGCGTTCAGCGTGCCTGCGCTGTACTCGGTCGCGAGCGAGCTCGGCGTCTCGATGAACGACCTGCTGGCGCCGGCCGTCGAGGCGGAAGCGGCGGTCGCCCCCCGCGCGGAGGGCGTCACCGATCTCGTGGCGGCCGGCATCGTGCAGCGCGTGGCGGATCATCCGACCATCAAGCTCAGCTCGGGTCCGCAGTGGAGTCGGCTCACGGCCGTGGGGGAGTCGGATGCGGAGTTCCTCGAGGTCGTGTACGCCCCGCACACGCGCTCCCCGGTGGAGCACATCCACCACCTGGGCAGGGAGTACGGCGTCGTCATCGCGGGCGCGCTCAATGTCGAGGTCGACGGCGCCTCGGCCGTCCTCGAGGTGGGGGACTCGATCGTCTTCGACTCGCAGCTCCCGCACCGCTTCTGGAACGAGGGCGATGTCGAGGTGCGCGCGGTCTGGTTCGTGCGGGACCGCGACGCGCACGACCCGTTGCCTCACGGATGAGCTGAGCGGACGCGGCTCGACCTCAGCGGCCGCGGATCGGCCGACGGGCGCTCAGGCCTTCCACACCGACTTCAGGTTGCAGAACTCGCGAATGCCCTCGGCTGAGAGCTCGCGGCCGACACCGGAGTCCTTGATGCCCCCGAAAGGCAGTTCGGGGTACGAGATCGACATCCCGTTGACGAACACCGCGCCCGCCTGCAGCCCGTTGACGAGCAACTCCTCCTCGGCGGGATCCTGCGTCCACACCGCCGAACTCAGTCCGAAGGTCGTGTCGTTCGCGATGCGGAGTGCCTCTTCGGCGTCGGCGACGCGGAACACGGTCGCGACGGGGCCGAAGGCCTCTTCGGCGTACAGCCGCATCCCGGCGTCGACGTCGGTCAGCACGGTCGGTCGATAGAACCAGCCGCTCCCCGGTGCGGTGCTGCCTCCGACCCGCGCCGTCGCGCCCTTGGCGAGCGCGTCGTCGACCAGCGCGGCCAGCTCGTCGCGTCCGGATGCGGTCGCGAGGGGCCCGATGTCGGTCGCCGCGTCCAGCGGGTCTCCCACGGTCAGAGCCTCCATCGCCGCGGAGAAGCGCTCGACGAAGGCGTCGTAGACCTCGTCGTGCACGATGAAGCGCTTGGCGTTGATGCACGCCTGGCCGTTGTTGGTCGTGCGCGAGGTGACCGCGGTGGCGACCGCGCTGTCGAGATCGGCGCTGGGCATCACCACGAAAGGGTCCGAGCCGCCGAGTTCGAGGACCACGTGCTTGACTTCGGAGCCGGCGATGGCGGCGACCGAACGCCCCGCGGGCTCCGAGCCGGTGAGCGTAGCCGCCGCGACCCGCCGATCACGCAGCACCCCTTCGACGGCGGAAGCGGGGATGAGCAGTGAGCGGAACGACCCGGGCGGGAAGCCGCCGCGCTCGAACAGCGAGTCGAGGTAGAGGGCTGCCTGCGGCACGTTCGACGCGTGCTTGAGCAGCCCGGTGTTCCCCGCCATCAGAGCGGGCGCCGCGAAACGGACGACCTGCCAGATCGGGTAGTTCCACGGCATCACGGCGAGCACGACGCCGAGCGGCTGGTATCGCGTGGTGGCCGCGGAGGCATTGACCGCTGAGGGGTCCTCCAGGGATCGTCCCGACAGGAACTCCTCGGCACGATCGGCGTAGAAGTGCATGGCGGTGGCCGACTTCCGGGCCTCGGCGCGCGCCTGGACGAGCGGCTTGCCCATCTCCTCGGTGATCATGGACGCCACCTGCTCGACCTCCTCCTCGAGGAGGTCGGCGGCGGCGCGCATCCAGCGAGCGCGCGTCGCGAAGTCGGTCTCCTGCAGCCGGCCGAATGCCGCGTGCGCGGAGGCGATGCGCTCTTCCACCTCGTCGGCGGTGTGGGCAGGGAATTCACGGATGATCTCGCCCGTCGCCGGGTTGATCGATGCGATCGCCATAGGGCTGCCTTTCGTCGGGGTCACACGCTGCCGGCGGCGGCGGCGTCGAAGACGTGCGGATGCTTCGCGAGCTGACGTCGAGTGCGGCGGATGTGAGCGGCGAGCACACGTTCTGCCTCCTCGACATCGCCGTCGCGGAGAGCCGCGACCATCAGGTGGTGCTCCTCGTGGGCGATGCGTCGCGCCTCTGCGCTCCAGCTCGCGACGTAGGCCCGGCGGTACGGTGCTGTCGTGTTCCAGAGCTTGAGGACGAGGTCGTCCAGCTGCGCCGTCTGCGCGGCGGCGTAGCTCGCGAGGTGGAACTCGCGGTCGAGGGTCAGGAAGGCCTCGGTGTCGTCGCCGGCGTCGCTGATGCGCTGCGCGAGCTCGCCGAGGTGCCCGAGTCGATCGTCGTCGAGTCCGGGAGCGCTGTAGCGCAGAAGGAGGGGCTCGAGGCGCTCCCTCATCTGGTAGACCTCCTCGCACTCCGCGAGGGTGAGTCGCGACACCCAGGCCCCGGCATTCGGGACGACCGTGACGAGGCCCTCGTATTCGAGCTGGCGGATGGCTTCGCGCACCGGAACCCGGCTGGCCCCGAACTCGGCGGCGACGTCCTCCTGCCGGATCCGTGTGCCGGGCGGGTAGGCGCCGGCGATGATCGCTGCCCGGATGCCGTCGGCGATGCGAGCGCCGGCGTCCCCGTCGCGGCTGCGTGCCGCGTCGATCGCGGTCGATTCGCTGTGGCCGCTCATGCGGCGGGATTCGCGGGATGCCACAGAAGCGTCGTCGCTTCCGCCTCGTAGGCCTTCCCGGCCGGAAAGCTGACGAGCTCGAACTGCATGCCCCAAGGGCTCCGGAAGTAGAGCCATCGCTGGCCCGCGGAGGCTCCGGCGCTCGTCACGGGCTCACCCATCACGTCCACGCCCTTGTCGCGGAGGAACCGCGCCGCCTCGTCCATATCGTCCACGTAGATCGCGATATGGTGCCCGCCGATGTCGCTGTTGCGCGGCTGCGGTGCCTGTCCATCGGCGCTGTCGTAGGCGAAGACCTCGAGGTTCGTCCCGTTGCCCAGGCGATAGAACCGGATCTCGTCGATGACGGTCCTCGGGTGCACTCCGAGGTGCACGGTCATCCAGTCGTCGTCCGCGCGCTTGGCGCCCAGGGTGTACACCGGCACTGCCCCGAGGATGTCGACGAGCCAGCGTTCCGCTTCGTCGAGGTCGGGCACGGTGAATCCGATGTGGTCGGCACCCTGCATGCCTGGCAGCGGCATTCCTGTTCCCTTCGTCGCGTCCTCGCGGATGATCTCGATTGTATCCACGAGCGACGATTCGGCAAGCATTTCGCCGACTTTGCTGCGGCGGCTCTTGTGATTGGATGCAATCGCGGCCTACCATGCTCATGACCGGATATCGGTCCAGGACATCGACGGAGACGAAATGGCGCGACGACGCGTGCTGGAGACGGAGGTGCCGTGGATCGAGCTCACGACGACGGCATCCGATTGGAAGCGGGCTGACCCGGCGCTGCTGGCGACGATGCTCGGCGAGATGCATCTGATCCGCGCCTTCGAAGAGAGCGTCCTCGATCTCGCGGGAGCCAACCTCGTGCACGGCCCGGCTCACTCGAGCATCGGGCAGGAGGGCGGCGCCGTCGGATCGATCGTGTCGCTGCGCTCGCAGGACGCCGTCAACGGCTCGCATCGGGGGCATCACCAGTTCCTCGCGAAGGCGATCACGCATGTCAGCGGCGGATCGCTCGCACTGGACGCGCTCGTGACGGCCGACATGCAGACCCTGCTGCAGAGGACGCTCGCCGAGATCCTCGGGCTGGCGCAGGGGTTCTCGGGCGGCCGCGGAGGATCGATGCACCTGCAGTGGCTCGAGGCAGGCGCTCTCGGCACCAATGCCATCGTCGGCGGGGGAGCCCCCATCGCCACCGGCACGGCGTGGGCGCAGAAGCACTCGGGCACCACCGACGTGTCGATCAACTACTTCGGCGACGGCGCCAGCCAGATCGGGTCGGTGCTCGAGTCGATGAATCTCGCGGCGGCATGGAAGCTGCCCGTCATGTACTTCATCGAGAACAACCTCTACGCCGTCTCGACCCACGCCGACGAGGTCACCGCCGATCCGAGGTTCTCGGTGCGCGGGCAGGGCTTCGGCATCCCGTCGTGGCGGGTCGACGGCATGGACCCGCTCGCGGTGCACCTCGCGACACAGGAGGCGCTCGAGCGCATGCGCGCGGGCGAGGGCGCGGCGATCATCGAAGCGCAGGTGTATCGCTTCTTCCATCAGAACGGCCCGTACCCCGGTTCCGCATTCGGGTACCGCACGAAGGACGAGGAAGCGTCCTGGCGCGCGCGCGATCCGCTGGAGCGCGTCGCGACGGAGATGAAGAAGCTGTCGTTGCTGTCGGAGACCGAGACAGCGGCGGTGCGTGAGCAGGCGCAGGCGGCGATGGCGGATGCTGTCGGCGCGCTGACCGAGGACGATCCCGACAATCCCGGGCGCCGCCGCATCCGCCCCGAGCTGTGGCCGGATCCGAGCGTCGTCGACACCGGGATCCGCGGGGATGCGTCGGAGCTGGCAGGGTCCGACACGCGGGACCCGGCCGAGCACGGCGGCGCGTGGCGCGAGACGAAGTTCGTCGACGCCGTGGCCGCGACCATGGACAGGCGCATGGAGACCGATTCCCGCATCGTGGTGCTGGGCGAGGACGTGCACCGGCTCAACGGCGGGACGAACGGCGCCACCAAGGGACTTGCGAAGAAGTACGGTCCCGAGCGCGTCGTCGGCACGCCGATCAGCGAGAACGGTTTCTTCGGGCTCGCGGGCGGCATGGCGCTGGACGGCCGCTTCCGTCCGATCGTCGAGTTCATGTACCCCGACTTCATGTGGGTCGCCGCCGATCAGGTCTTCAACCAGATCGGGAAGGCGCGGCACATGTTCGGAGACAACAACACCGTGCCTCTCGTGCTGCGGACCAAGGTGGCGATGGGGTCGGGTTACGGGTCGCAGCACCTCATGGACCCCGCCGGCATCTTCGCGACATCGGCGGGCTGGCGGATTGTGGCCCCGTCGAATGCCGCCGACTATGTCGGACTGATGAACGCCGCGCTTGCCCTCGAGGATCCCGTGCTCGTCATCGAGCACGTCGACCTCTACGGCCTGCCCGACCGTGTGCCCGACGGCGACCTCGACTACGTGATCCCACCGGGCTCCGCGGCGATCCGCCGAGAGGGGGCGGGGGTCACCGTGCTCGCCTATCTGTCCATGGTCGGTCACGCGCTCGAGGCCGTCGAGCAGACGGACGTCGACGCCGAGGTCATCGATCTGCGCTGGCTCGATCGCGCCTCGATCGACTGGGAGACGATCGGCGAGAGCATCAAGAAGACGAACAACGTGCTGATCGTCGAGCAGGGCGCGCGCGGGACGTCCTATGGAGCGTGGCTGTCCGACGAGATCCAACGCCGGTACTTCGACTGGCTCGACCAGCCGATCGAGCGCGTGACGGGCGGCGAGGCCAGCCCCAGCATCTCGAAGGTGCTCGAGCGCGCCGCCATCGCCCGCACCGAGGAGGTCGTCGCAGGCCTCGAACGGGTGCGCGCCGCGTGGGGAGGACGCTGATGGCCGCCGTCGTCCGGATGCCCGCGCTCGCCGCCGGCGCCGCGGAGGCTGCCATCCAGTCCTGGCTCGTCGGTGTCGGCGAGCCTGTCGCGCAGGGTCAGGCGATCGTCGAGATCGAGACCGAGAAGGCGGTGGTCGAGTACGAGGCCGAGCAGGACGGCGTGCTCGCGGGAATCCTCGTCCCCGACGGCGACTCGGCTGCCGTCGGATCGCCGATCGCCGTTCTGGCCGAGGCGGGAGAGTCGTCGGAGCAGGCGCTCGCCGCGGCTGCCGCGGAAGGAGCACGACCGGCCGCGGTGACGGCGGCCGCGCCGGGAGCCGTCGAGCCCACGAGCACAGAGCCCACGACCCCAGCGCCCGCGAGCCCGGAGCTCGCGAGCCCAGAGCTCGCGAGCCCAGTGCCCGCGACGCCCGCGCCGGCGTCGCCGACCGAGTCGTCCGAAGACGGCCTGCTTCCTGCACCCGCCCCGGTCGATGCCGGCGAGCCGTCGGCCGGTGACACGGCGCGTGCTCCCTCGGCGCGACGGCTGTTCGCGAGTCCGCTCGTCCGGCGCCTCGCGCGCGAGCGCGGGATCGACCTGGACACGATTCGAGGCTCAGGTCCGCAGGGACGCATCGTCCGGCGGGACCTCGACGACCTCGCGCGGCCCTCGGCCGAACACGTTGCGGCTCCGATCAGCGGCGGCGTGCCGGTCGCAGCGGAGGGGGCTCCGGCATCCGTTCCGTCGTCGCCGGCCCCGGAACCCCCCGCCCACGAAGACGTCCCGCATACCGGCATGCGGCGAGCCATCGCCCGGCGGCTCACCGAGAGCGTGACGACCGTGCCCCACTTCTTCGTCGTGGCCGATTGCCGGGTCGACGAGTTGCTCTCGCTGCGGGCGCGGATCAACGAGCAGCTCGAGCTCAAGGTGTCGGTCAACGATTTCGTGCTGAAGGCGGTCGCGTGGGCGATGCGCGACGTGCCCGAGGCCAACGCGATCTGGACCGACGCGGCCACCCGGCGCTTCACGGGCGTCGACATCGCGATCGCCGTGGCCGTCCCCGCCGGACTCGTGACGCCCGTCCTGCGGGGAGTCGAGCGCATGACGCTCGGCGAGCTGAGCGGCGCCTCGCGCGAACTGGCCCAGAGGGCGAGGGAGGGCCGCATCAAGCAGCACGAACTCGAAGGCGGCTCCTTCTCGGTGTCGAACCTCGGCATGTACGGCACGAAGGAGTTCTCGGCCATCATCAACCCGCCGCACTCCGGAATCCTGGCCGTCGGCGCCGCTTCCCCTCGCCCCGTGGTCGGTGCGGACGGCGAGCTGACGGTGGCGAACGTCATGACGGTCACGCTCTCGGCCGACCATCGGGTGCTCGACGGCGCACTCGCCGCGCAGTGGCTCGCCGCATTCGTGCGCCGTATCGAGAATCCGCTGAGCCTGCTCGTCTGACCACGCACCACGGGCCGGGGGTTCCCTTCGGGTCCCCGGCCCTCGTTCGCGTCCGGCGGCGTCCGGCTACTGCCACCAGCTCTCATCGAACACATGGTCGCTGTCGTGCTGCCAGTCGCGCCGGCCGCGGACGACTCCGGTGTCGTGCACGATCGAGCCGTCGATGAGGGTCATCACCGGACGGATGTCCCGCATCTCGGCATCGCTCACCGTGAAGTAGTCCTTGTCGAGCACCACGAGGTCCGCGTGCTTGCCGGCCTCGATCGAGCCAAGCCGATCGTCGACGCCGGTGAACCACGCGGCACCACGGGTGTACGCCCGCAGCGCCTCGTGGCGGGTGATCTGCTGGCCCGGGTTGATCTGCTGCCCGAGCACGTTCAGGCCGGTGGTCGCATAGTGCAACGCGAACCACGGGTTGTGCGGCGCGATATGGACCCCGTCTTCGTGGATGGCGAACGGGATGCCGCTGTCCTGCGTCCGCTTGAACGCAGGGCCGAACGGCAGGCCGTCGGCGCGCGGTGTGCCGCTGAGCCAGCGGAAACCCGACAGCGAGACTCCCGAGCCGAGCGCCTTGAGTCGTGCGAGCTGGTCGGCGGTGGCGTGGTCGGCGTGCTGGAGTCCCCATCGAAGATGCTGGATGCCGTACTGGGCGTCGAGCGACTCCCACGTGGAGACGACCTGCTCGATCTGGCTCTGGTCGGTCGCCGTGCCGGGGATGGCGTTCTCGTTGTGCCAGCCCGCCTCCGCGACCAGGCGCTGCGCCTCGAGCCACACGGCGTAGCCGTTGGGGTTGGACGGGGCGGCGAACGGCGCGGCCCACTCCCCGATACCGCGGACGTGCACCATGTCGTCGCCGAACTCCGGGAAGGCGTTCTTCAGACGTTCCCGCAGTTCGGGCAGCTGCTTGTCGAGCGGGCCCAGCGCCGCGATATGGCCCTGCTGGTGCAGATAGTTGATCCACAGTCGCACGTAGGCCGCACCGTCGCGGTTGAGCGACAGGTACGGGTCGTACATGCGGTAATGGTTCAGCTTGCGCAGGCCGTCGTTCGGCTGCGTCTCGTACGCGGAGGGGTCCAGCGTGCCGTTCGGCGTCGCGAAGAGGACCTGGTCGTAGTTGAGGGTGATCCCGATCTTCGCCGAGAACGCCATGGCGTCCAGCGCGCTGCGGCGCTTGTCCTGCTCGGTCTGTCGGATGCGCAGGTGGTAGAGGGCGAAGTTCGCGGCGTCTCCGGTGATCGAGCCGTCATCGGCGACCGCGACGGAGGGATCCGCGACCGACTGGAAGAACTGCCTGCCGAGGGTGTTCACCCGTGCCGGACCGTTGAAGTTCTGGTACAGGAACACCGGTCGGTCCGGGACCGCCGCGTCGATCTCTGCCAGCGTGGGCAGCCGGCCCTCCGCGAACATGCGCGGCGTCCCGGCTCCCATCGCGGTGAGGAACTCGCCCTCGGGCACTTCGGGCCGTCGCGCGACGAGTGCCGCGAGCACCCCGGCGATGTCTTTGGCGAGCTCCCACTCGGCGACATGGTAGCCGGGGCGGTTGGCAAGACTCACGAAGTGGGTATGGCTCTCGATGAGGCCCGGGATGACGGTGCGCCCTCCCAGGTCGACGCGGTTCGAGGAGTTCCCGGCACGCTGCGCCTCCTTGCCGACCGCCGTGATGCGTCCGCCCGCGATGCGCACGGCGTCGACGACGGTGCCCGCGTCGTCCATCGTGTGAATCCGACCGTTCACGAGCAGGATGTCTTGATCGCCACCCGCCCGGGCGGCGCGAGCGTTCGTGTACGCCGGTCCCGCCCCCGCGACGACGGCACCCGCTCCGGGAGCGGCGGCAGCCTGTCCGCCGCTGAGGACGGCGGCAGCAGCGGCGGTACCGCTGCCGATGAGAAGGCCCCGCCGGGATATCCCGCCCCGATCTTCGTTCTGTGGATCCTGCGACGACTTCTTGCCCATGGAGTGCTCCCACTCGGTGTCGACGGTGACAGCGCGCAAGCATCGGTGCATGCGCGCGACGCCTCGCCCTGGCAGGTGAGACGGATACTCTGACCACGGGTGACGGATTTGCGTCCAGTGCTGCTGGACAGAGTGTTCAGGCTCGGACAGTAGCAGTATGCAGTCGCGTGCGGAAGAGTGACTTCTGGCGCGAATCCGAAGGCTTTCCGAGTTTCCCTGTCGCTCGCGGCGCGAACCTGCTATCGTCCGGCTGAACAGGTGTGCAGTCTGGCTGGACACTGCCGCCCGGGGGCCGAGATCGTCAACGTCGACCATCAGCAGGAGCACTCATGGGAAAGAAGTCAGAGCACGTCCCCGACCCGGGCGAGAAGAGCGGGATCTCGCGCCGCGGCCTCATCGTCGGGAGCGGGACCGCGGCCGTCGCCGCCGTCCTGAGCGGTGGAGGAGCCGCGTCCGCGGCCACGCCGCGCGCCGCCGCCGGCCGCGGCCACACGGCCGCACGATCCGCGCAGCCCGGAGGCGCCGGCGAGGACATCCTCTTCGTCAACGGCAGGATCCACACCTTCGACGACAACGACTCGGTGGCCGAAGCCGTGCGCGTCCGTGGTGGACGCTTCGTCGCCGTCGGCCAGGACGCGATCCGTGAGGGCAACGCGCGGAACCGGATCGACCTGGGCGGTCGCACCGTGATCCCGGGCATCATCGACTCGCACAACCACATCGCCCTCGTCGCCAACCGCCCCGGCCACTGGGTGGGGCTGGAGGACGTCTTCACGCACGAGGACGCCGTCGCGCGACTCACGGCGAAGGCGGTCGCGGTGCCGGCAGGCGAGCTCGTGACATCGCTCGGCCCCATCGTGGCGATGCAGTTCCCGAGCAACACGCTGCCGAATCTGACGATGCTGAACGCGGTGCCGCGGCCGGTCATGATCATGGCCGAGCAGGGTGGGAACGCGGTGAACCAGGCCGCCGTGGACTACTTCGCCGCGAAGGGCATCACGATCACGATCAATGCCGCCGGCTACCCGACAGGAGCGGGCGTCGGACTGGCGCTGCAGCGACTTCGTCAGGAGATGACACCCGAGGAACGCGAGCGCAACGCGCTCGCCGCGCTCGAGTACTACGCCGGCCTCGGAATCACGACGCACCTGGATGAGGGCGCGTTCCACGTCGACACCCCTGGAACGGCGATCTGGAACGAGAACGCCTACACGCTTCACAACGGCTTTCTCGCACTGAACCGTGCGGAGAGGCTGCCCGCCCGCATCCGGTTCGACTATCTCGAAGAGGACTCGACGGCGGAGCTGCCGCGACTGACGGCGCGCCTGAAGAACTCCTTCCCTTTCTACGGCAGCGACATGATGCGTTCGGGCGGCATCGGCGAGTTCACCGTCAACGGGTTCGGCGGCGGTGCCGTCGCGATCGGCGGAGAGATCTGGATCGCCGGCGCGAAGGCGGTCGCCCGCGCCGGATGGCGCAACGAGAACCATTCGCTCTCCGCTGGGGACATCGCGCAGATCGTCGCCGGCTGGGAGGCGGTGCACGCCGAGGTGCCGATCAGCGACCTGCGCTGGGTCGTGTCGCACGTACCGAATATCACCGCCGACCAGGTCGGCCGCCTCAAGGCGATGGGCGTCGGTCTGAAGGTCGGCTGGGGCCCCACCCGCAACGGGACGAACCTCGGACCCCGGCACCGCATGATCATCGACAGCGGCATACCGGTCGGCTATCACTCGGACGGGGGTGACATCACCGCGATCAATCCCTGGCTGAACTTCTACACGATGATCACGGGCAAGAACCTGCGCGGGAACTTCGTATGGGAGCCCGGCCAGCAGGTGACGCGTGAAGAGGCCATCCGGCTCGCGACCAAGGACAACAGGTGGTTCATCCGCGAGGACGACCTCGGGGGCATCCAGCCGGGCAACCACGCCGATCTGGTGGTGCTCGACCGCGACTTCTTCTCGGTGCCCGAGGAGCAGATCGCCGCCACCCGGTCCGTCCTGACGATGGTCGGCGGCGACGTGGTCCACACCACAGGGGACGTCGCGGGCGCTCCCGCGCCGGGAACCGGCCACCGCTACGCCGAGGCATGAGCCTGAACGGGATGCCGTCGCCCGAGGCGGACGCGGCCACGATGGCCGCGGCGGTGCTCCACGGGCGGCATGACCTCCGCTTCGAGCGCGTGCCGGTGCCCCGCGCGTCGCGCGGCGAGCTGCTGGTCGAGGTGACGACCGTCGGCGTATGCGGGACGGATGCCGCCGAGTGGGAGCACGGTCCGAAGCTCATGCCGCTCGAGTCGCGGCATCCCGTCACGGGTCACCTCGGCCCGCTCGTGATGGGGCACGAGTTCGCCGGGCGCGTGGTCGCGGTCGGCGAAGGCGTCGACGAGACCATCCTCGGCACGCTTGTGGCATCATGCGGCGCAGCGCCGTGCGGGGACTGCGCCGAATGCGCGGGCGGAAGATCCAACGTCTGCCGCCGCTATGCCGCCGTGGGCCTGCACCGCGACGGTGCGCTCGCACGCTACGTGACGGTGCCCGCCGCGAGCTGCGTGGATGTCGGCGCCCTCGGCATCGACGACGTCGACGCCGCACTCGTGCAGCCGATGTCGATCGCCGTCCACGCCGCCCGCCGATCCGGCGTCGCCGCGGGCGACATCGCGATCGTGCAGGGCGTGGGAGGCGTCGGCGCCTTCCTGATCCATGTGCTCGCGTCACAGGGCGTGCGCGTCGTGGCCGTGGATCTCGCCGCCGATCGGCTGCGGGTCGCCCGCGAACTCGGCGCCGCGACCACCGTCGTCGGGGGGACGGACGACACCGCCGCGGTCCTGGCGGCGACGTGGGCGGACCGGATCCCGGTCTTCTTCGAGGTCACGGGCACCCCGCGCGGTGTCGCGCTCGCGCTCGACGTCGTGCCGATGGGCACGACGATCGTGCAGGTCGGCATCGCGAAGGCCCCGTTCCCCCTCGACCTCGCACGCGTGACCGTGCGCGAGCTGTCGCTCATCGGCACGAACGCCATGGTGCGAGAGACCGATCTGTCCGACGCCGCGCGCCTGGTGGCCGCCCGGGCCGGAAGGTGGGGGCTGGTGGCACCGGCGCCCATCGCGGCCGAGCGGATCGTCGATGACGCGCTGCGTCCGATGGCGGAGGGCCGTCCACCGGCCATCAAGACACTCGTGCTGCCTCCGTCCGGCTGACGCCGGCGGCTGGCAGGCTCGGTGCGTGCATGAACGCCGTCTGGCGAAGTGCCGCACGCCGGGAATGCGCTGTACCGGCCCGGCCTTGCACCACAGGAACCCGTACCCCACCGGAAGGAACGTCATGGCCCGTATCGCCGTCATCGGAGGAACCGGCTACGCCGGCAGCAACATCGTCGCCGAGGCGGTGCGTCGCGGTCACACCGTCGTGTCCGTCGCGCGCAAGGTCGCGGACGAGCGCGTCGAGGGTGCCACGTACATCGAGGGGAGCCTCCTCGACGTCCCGAGCCTCGTCACCGAGCTCGAGGGCGTCGACGTCGTCGTGTGCACGGTACCGGCTCGTGGCGACATGCTCGGCAACGTGCGCAACAACGTCGCCGAGCTCGTATCGGAGCTGCCGGCGACCGTCCGGATCGGCATCATCGGCGGCGCGGGCGGGAGCCTCGTCGCACCCGGCGGCGGGCGTCTCATCGACCAGCCGTCGTTCACGGAGGAGTACAAGCCGGAGGCGCTCGAGGCCATCGGAATCCTCGAGGACCTGCAGGCGGACGACAAGGGTCACGACTGGTTCTACATCCACCCGGCCGGCGGCTTCGGGGTATGGGCTCCCGGCGAGCGGACGGGTCGGTACCGCGACGGCGGCGAGGTGCTGGTCACCGACGAGAAGGGCGACTCGTACATCTCAGGCCCGGACCTCGGTGTCGCCGTCATCGACGAGATCGAGACGCCGAAGCACTCGCGCGCGCGCTTCACCGTCGGATACTGACGCCCGCGGGAGGGGGCGGGTCCGCTCGAAGCGCCGGCCGGCTCTACCCCTGCGGCGCCCGGAACGACCCGGCGTCGAGCGGCAGCTGGGCGGCGCTGCGCTGGGCGATCATGCGGCCCAGGTAGCGCTCGTAGACGGATTGGTGGCCGGGTGAGTCGAGATACGCGGCCAGCCCCTCCTCGTCCTCGACGATCGCCGCCACGGCGTAATCGCCTCCAGGACGCAACTGCAGGTTCGGCCCCGCGGTGTAGGAGTGCAGCTCCGGGATGCCGCGGGCCATCGTGGTGAGCGCGTCGGTGAGCTGCTCGACGTCGGCGTCGGTGACGGAGTCGTTCCAGGTGAACACGGCCAGGTGCAGGATCATCGGTCTCCTCGGGGCGGGCGGCTGCTAGACCAGGTCGCGCCAGTCGACCTCGTCGTCGTCGACGACGGGATTGGCGGACGTGATGACCGAGAGAGACATCGTCTCGGTCGGCGGACCCATGAGCGTGGCTTCGTCCCGGCGATGCCGAAGCACGTCGTCGATGTAGCTCGACAGCGCTTCTGCGAGAGGCACGGACTTGCCCTTCGCCTGTGACAGGTACCAGCGGTGCTCGAGCAGCTGATGGAACACCTCGGCGGGCTCGAGCTTGGCGCGCAGATCCCACGGGATGGCCTTCACGACCGGCTCGAACACGCGCGTCAGCCACTCGTGCGCGACCATCTCCTCGTCGTCGCCGAGCCGCGAGATCCGCGCACGGAACTCATCCAGGTCATTGAGCAGCCGACGAGCCTGGTTCTCTTCGACGTCCAGGCCGGTCAGGCGCAGCAGACGGCGCTGATGATGCCCGGCGTCGACGACCTTGGGCTGGATCGACACCTTCGCGCCGTCGGTGGTGGTCTGAATCGACATCTCACCGATATCGAAGCCGAGGTCGTTCAGTCGCTGCACGCGCTCGGTCAGCCGCCACGCCTCGTCGGCGCGGAAGGTCTCGGTGTCGGTGAGCGCGGCCCACAGCGAGTGGTACGACGAGACGATGCCGTCGGCGATCGCGACGGCATCGACGCCGCCCTCGAGCCTGCCGCCGGCCTCGAGGTCCATGATCTCGCCGGCGATGTTGGTGCGCGCCACGTCGAGGTCGTGCGCTCGCTGGCCAGGCGTCAGTCCGCTCTCATGCAGCTCACCGGTCTCGGCGTCGACGAGGTAGGCCGCGAACGCGCCCGCGTCCCGTCGGAAGAGTGTGTTCGACAGCGAGACGTCGCCCCAGAAGAACCCCACGTTGTGCAGGCGCACCAGGAGCACGGCGAGCGCGTCGACCAGGCGGTTCGCGGTGTCGGGTCGCAGGACCTGCGTGAACAGCGCACGGTAGGGGAGCGAGAACTTCAGATGCGCCGTCACCAGCACCGCCGGGAGCGGATCGCCCGAGGCATCCGTCCGTCCCGCGATCACGGCGACGCGGTCAACGCACGGGACATCGAGGCGCGTGAGGTTCCCGAGCATGTCGTACTCGCGGCGCGCCATCGCCTCGGTCGTCTCTTTGACGGCCACCACACGGCCGGAGAGATTGGCGAAGCGCACCAGGTGCCGCGAGATGCCCTTGGGCAGGTAGACGATGTTGCTCGATGGCCAGTCGGCGAGCGGGGTCGACCACGGCAGCGTCAGCAGCCCGGGATCGACGCTGCTGGCCGTGATGCTCAATGCGTCGGGCACGTCACCCCCTGGAGAATGCGCAACGGCGCGGGGGAGTGAATCCACCCGCGCCGTTGCGACGTTGCTGTCAGGCCGAGACGACCGGCTTGTCGCTGAGGCGCTCGCCCGACTCGATGTCGAAGGCGTGCACGTGACCGGCCGACGCCGCCAGCGTGACGGTGTCACCGGCGATCGGGTGGCTGCGGCCGTCGACGCGCGCGACGATGTCGGTGCGCTTGCCCGCGATGTCGGTGTGCCCGTAGAGGTAGCCGTCCGCGCCGAGCTCCTCGACGAGGTCGACGACCACCGAGAGGCCCTTGCCGTCGGCGGGGCCGACCACGATGTCCTCGGGACGCACGCCGACGGTGACCTGGCTGCCGTGTGCACGGCCGACGGTGTCGCGCTCGAGCGGGACGACCTCGGAACCGAAGCGGACGCCGCCCTCGGCGAGGTCCGCCGGGAACAGGTTCATCGCCGGCGAGCCGATGAAGCCGGCGACGAAGACGTTGTTCGGCTTCTCGTACAGGTCGCGCGGCGTGCCGACCTGCTGGAGCAGACCGTCCTTGAGCACCGCGATGCGGTCACCCATGGTGAGGGCCTCGGTCTGGTCGTGCGTGACGTAGACGGTGGTGACGCCCAGGCGGCGCTGCAGCGACGCGATCTGGGTGCGGGTCTGGACGCGGAGCTTGGCGTCGAGGTTCGACAGCGGCTCGTCCATGAGGAACACCTGCGGCTGGCGGACGATCGCGCGGCCCATCGCGACGCGCTGACGCTGACCACCCGAGAGCGCCTTCGGCTTGCGCGTCAGGTACTCCTCGAGGTCGAGCAGCTTCGCGGCCTCGAGCACGCGAGCGGCGCGCTCCTCCTTGCCGACGCCGGCGATCTTGAGCGCGAAGCCCATGTTCTCGGCGACCGTCATGTGGGGGTACAGCGCGTAGTTCTGGAACACCATCGCGATGTCGCGGTCCTTCGGCGGGACGTCGGTGACGTCGCGGTCGCCGATGAGGATGCGGCCCGAGTTGACCTCTTCGAGGCCGGCCAGCATTCGCAGCGAGGTGGACTTACCGCAGCCCGAGGGGCCGACGAGAACCAGGAACTCGCCATCTGCGACTTCGAGGTTGAGCTTGTCCACGGCGGGACGGGTGCCCCCGGGGTACAGGCGGGTTGCGTTGTCGAACGTGACGGACGCCATGCTTTCTTCTCCTTCACCGGCAGGTACGTGCCGGACGATCCGTTGTGATGGATGAGCGGGAGCTATCCCGCGCGCCCGCCATCGGGCGCATGGAACAGTATGACATGGGCTCCGCGGAGGTTGCGTCTGGGCATTTCCCAGGGTGGCTGACTACCATCGATCTCGGTCGCCTTCCCCTGCGACCCTGGCCGAATTCACGGCCCCGTCCGTTCCGAGAGGTTCCATGTCGAGCGACGAGTCATCGAACGCCGCGACCAGCGAGCGCCGCGACGCAGTGCGCGAAAAGGCGCAGCAGGTGCAGGCGCGTCAGTCCCGTCTGCGTGTGCTCCGCCGCACGTCGCTGGCTGCAGGCATCCTCGCGGTCGTCGCCGTCACCGCGCTCGTCGTGACCTGGACGGTCTCGTCGAGCGCGTCGCGGCCCACCATGAGCCCGGCCAACGTGGTCGACGACGGCTTCATGGTCACCGGTGTCACCGGTGTCGGCCTCACCACGGATGACCCCGGCGCGAACGGCGCCGTGCAGGACGCGCAGACGCCCACCCCCACCCCTGAGCCGCCGGCCGAGACCGAGCCGACACCGACCGCGACTCCCGCCGAGACCGCTTCGGTCGACATCCGTGTGTACGTCGACTACCTGTCGACGGGCTCGCGCGACTTCCAGGTGTCCAACGTGCAGCAGCTGTCGGACTGGGTCGACGAGGGTGCCGCGACGCTGACCTACTACCCGGTCGCGATGCTGACCGCGAAGTCCAACGGCACCAAGTACTCCCTGCGCGCGGCGGCTGCCGCGGCATGCGTCGCCCAGCACTCCCCGGATTACTTCTTCGCGTTCAACAACGCACTGCTCAAGGAGCAGCCGGACGTCGACTCCGACGGCTTCACCGACACCGAGCTCGCCGACCTCGCGATCGCGACCGGCCTGGACGGACCCAAGGTGGTGCGCTCCTGCATCGAGAAGCAGTCCTACGCGTCGTGGGCCAAGACGGCGACCGAGCGGGCGCTCAAGGAGCTTCCCGGCACGGACGGCGTCGCGCTGACCGGCACTCCGATGGTGCTCGTCAACGGCACCCAGTACGTGGGCGCCCTCGACGACCCCAAGGAGTTCGCGCAGTTCGTGCTGACGGTCGCGAGCGACACCTATTACGAAGAGACGCCCACCCCGACCCCGACGGTGACGCCCACCCCCTGATCGGGAGCCGCGCCTCACGTCGGTAGACTGGGCGCTCTGCCGGCTTGGCGCAATTGGTAGCGCACCGTACTTGTAATACGGGGGTTGCAGGTTCAAGTCCTGTAGCCGGCACCAGCAATACCAGGTCAGCAGCAGAAAAGGCCCCGGCGCTCCACGTGAGGACCGGGGCCTTTCGCTGTTTACTCGGGGTTTTCGTATCCGCCTAAGCACTAGAGGGGTACGGGAAGGCTGCCGCCGAGCAGCTGCCAGTGGCTGGTGAGCTCGGGCTTGACCTCACCGGCGAGCTCTTGGGCGGCGTCCCGCTCGGCCTCGCGGATCGAGTCCCGCAGTGATGCCTCGACTCCCGCATCGGTGGTTCGGCCCTGCGCCTTCCATCCGGGCATCATCTGCTCGAGGTACTCGTCCACCATCTTGACCTGCGGGCTGGCGTTGTAGGCAGCGGTGCGTACCGAGTTCTCGGCGGCAAGCACCCGTAGCGAGCCCGGGCGCTGGACGGTGACGACGTGACCGGCGTCGACCACGATGCCGCCCGTCGCGGCGATGCCATAGCGAAGCGCGACACGGACGTCGTCGTCATTGGCCGCTCGTTCGGATGGCTTCCACCACTCGCTTACCTGCGCGAGGTCCTTGTTGTGGGCGCGGGCGAGGTCGATTAGCGTCTGATCGACGTTTTCAGTCCAGCTGAGCTGGCCGAACGGCTTGACGAAATAGAGCAAGGGCGGTTCCTCTCGAGACGGTCCCTGCGAGGTTATCGCCCGCGCCCGACATCAGTAGCTCAGAGCAGACCGGGGCGAGGGCATCAGTCCGTTGCCGCTGTGGAATCAAGCTGGGTGAGCTTCTTCCGCATCCGCCATCGATGGGTGGGCCAGGCGAGGAGGCGGGCTCGGAACCAGGCCTGCAGCACCTCCTGCTCGACGACGCGCACACGCTGCCCGTCGCGCTCTTCCCAGCCCATCGGCATGCCCTGCTGCCGCCAATGCCGGATCGTGCGCGGAGACCGCTTCACGAGGGCCGCGGCCTGCCGATAGGTGAGAAGGTCGCTCATGCGTCGTCGCGGCGGGCAGCGGCCCGCTGTGTCGGGATGAGGGTGTCGATCCCGCGGCCGTCGTTTCGCACCGGTGGGATCGCGAGCAGCGCCTGCAGGTCGATGAGCCGCGCCTGCTTGCTCGCGGCATCCGCCGCCCGCTGACGGGCCGCCCGCTCTGACGCGCTCACGTCGCCACCTCGGTCTCGGTCTCGCAGGACGGGCACCCGCGCTTCATCGTGCCGTCAGGCACGATGTGCAGCACGGTCTCCGGCCAGCCGCAGGGGCAGGGGTCGTCGGTGATCGCGGCGACGATGCCTGTCTCTTCGTCGCGGTGGGTGACGTAGAGGATGCTCATCGGTCGCACACGCCCGGCGTGCCAGGTCCTGGATGCCGCCGCCCGCAGAGGTCGCGCGGCGTGCTCCGATCCGTGTGGCTGGGCAGGATGCAGGCCAGGTGCACCGCGCCCCGCTCTGTCGTCTTCAAGTCGGCGTTGCGGGTGAACCAGGACACTCGGCGCTCGCCCGGTCCGATCGGCTTCTCGCACGCCGGACAGATCAGCGGCTCGTTCATGGCAAGGCTCCTTCGGTGTAGGTCTGGCCGCAGACTTTGCAGCCCTTCGTGAGGATCGGTTCGCCGTCGGGGCCGTCGATCCAGTCGACGAGCACGCCTTCCTCGCCACAGGTGGTGCACCACTCGGGGCGGGCGCGGCGCACGGTGCCGGTGTCGAGGCGGGTACGTGCTCTGCGGATGAGGCGGAACAGCTCCGCCTCGAGCGCGGTGAGGTCCGGCCAGTCCCGAATGTCGTACACGGCCGCGGCGAGCCACTCGTTCGCCGAGTAGGCCCACAGGCGTGCGAGCTCGATGTCGTCGGGCAGCCCGGGCGGGAGGATAGGTGCCTCCACGCCGACCCGGGAGGACGCGACCGTGAGGTAGGAGCGGAGAACCTGCCAGACGGCGGCCGCGTTGCGGGACTCGGGTCCGTCGACGACGGGCATGTTGTCGATGTACCCGCCGCCCGAGACCCGCTCGCGGAGCTGCGCGGCGCGGAGGCGGCGCGGGGCCATAGCGACGGTCCCGGTCGCCTGGACCACGTTCGGCAGCTGGTCGACGTGCCACAGGTACTGGTCGACCCACTCCCGGTACGCGGCATCCGGGTCGATCGCGTCGACCGGAGCGAGTTCGACGTTCACGACACGCCGCCTCGCGGGTGACAGGTGCACTCCGGCCGGGGGATGTGGCCGTAGGGAGACCAGCAGCACGACCGCTTGCACCGGGTGGTGGGCGCTGGGCGGGGCCGCGGTTCAGGGGAGAAGGCGGGCCGGAACGGCTTCGGGCTCATGCTGCCCCTCTCGCGCGCAGCTCGGTCTGGTCGAACGCCCCAAGGCCGAGCTCCTCGCGGATGCGCATCACCGTCTTGGAGGTGCAGCGGATTGCCTCGGCGATCCGGCCGTCGCTCCATCGCTCGGCGTGGAGGCGGCGCACGCACTCGCGGCGCTCTGCGGGCCGGAGTCGGACGCCTTCGCCGGCGATCGCCAGCTCGATCGCGACCTCGTCGACGGCACCTTCCTCGTCGGGGACAGGTGGTTCCTCGTCGGTGTCGATGTCGTCCCAGGCGAGCGGGGGCAGCCAGCGACGCTGCTTCGCGAAGTTCAGCGACCGGGTGTAGGCGATCTTGTCGCGGTGCGTCTCGCGCGGAGGGGCGACGTCCCAGAGCTCCTCGTAGAGCGCAGCGACCTCGCGGTGGGTGGCGGCGCCGACCATGTCGCGGCGCATCATCGTGTGGAAGTTCTCGACCGTCCACCCGAGGAGACGCGCGACCTTGGAGAGCGACCAACCGCGGGCGACGAGCGCCTGCACGCGCCGGTGCGTGGCACGTGCAGGGACGGACTGGCGGGCGCCGAGGTTCTCGATGGTCGCCTGCACGGCGAGGATCTTCTCCGCCTTCTCGCGGGCAACCCGCTTCGGGATCTCGCCGTACCGATCGCCGGGGTCCTGGCGACCCCAGATCAGCGTGCGCACACCGGTAGTGCCGACGCCAGCGAGCTCGGCGACCCGCTTGTACCCGATGCCGAACTCACCGAGCTTCAGGATGTGCTCTCGGACCGGGCCGGCGTCGACGAGACCGGTGTCGAACCGGCCATACGCCTTCTGCTTGCTCCGGTTCCGCTCACGCGCGTTGTGCGCCTCGACGCATGGCGTGCACCGGCACTGGTGCTGGATGAAGCAGGTTGACGCGGCCGCGTGCTTGTGGTCGTCGGGGCACACGTGGTCGTTCTTCTTCTCGCGAGGCGGGAGCTTCACGTGCTGCCCGAGCTCGCCGGCCTTCCACGCGGCCTGGTAGTGCGCGTGGCAGAGGCGCCGTGCGACGGACCGCTTCTCGCAGCCGTCGTGCGTGCAGACGAGCTTGATGCCGGGTGTCGTGCTCATGCGCATTCTGCTCGCGCGGTCGCGGCCCATGTGCACGTGACCTCGGAATCCGTGCTGGTGATGCGGTCGATCGAGGGAAGGTGCCACGGGAGGACGCCACAGCAGGCGGTGACGTCTGCGGTGCCGATGGGCGCCGCGTGCACCGTGACGGCGATCGCCGCGGCCGCGGTCTCGGCGAAGTACTTCTCGGACTCGTCGGCGAGCTCGAGCAGCCCGGCCGCGAGCTGACGCGCCTGCTCGGCGGTGAGCGTCTCGCGGTAGCCCGAGCTGCCGCCGGTGCGGATCTCGATCGACCCGTCGTCCTCGAGGTCGACGGCGACGATCGTGCGCTCGGTGACGCGCGTGATGCTGGTGCTCATTGTGATCTCCTTCAGAAGGGGCAGGTGTCGGGGATGGATGCGGGGTCAGGTGCGAGCTCGAGCGGGAACGCATCCCACACGCGGCCGCACCCGTGCTCAGGGGCGACGTGGCCGGGGACCTTGCGCTTGGGCCAGTAGGCGGTTCGGTGGCTCGTGACGGTGCGGCCGGCGTGCTCGTGGACCTGCCACAGCGGGATGCCGGCGATCACGCAAGCGGTGATCTGCTGGTAGTCGAGCGACACCGGCTCGAGCTGCGGGTCGCCGATCAGCACGTCCTGGTGCCAGTCCCAGCGCACCTCGAGGACGCGGCCGCCGCAGCGCGTGCAGGCGGCGTAGAGAGGCGTGGTGGCGGTCATCGCTGATCCCACCGGAGCTCGGCGTCGCCGTCGTCGACTGTCTCGGGCGCGTAGAGGCTGACGTTCGTGTAGAACCGGCGACCGTTGGACTTCGCTGTGCCGATGTCGAACCGCTGCTTCAGCTGCCGGCCGAATGCGGTGGTCGTCACGGCGTCCTCGTGCTGCTCCTTGCACCACGCGTCGTACGCGCGGCGCAGCTCGCTCATCTCCACCCGCACCATGTCGCCGCCGCCGACGCGGCACCGGTCCTCCACGAACCGGCCGAGGTGGTCCTCTTCGGCCCGGTACGTGTCGGTCGCGGCGAGGACCACGTCAGGCGTGCGGAGGCCGTCTGTGGCGTAGTCGACGGCGCCCTGGATGATCCACGCGAGGATCCCCGGCCCTTCCTCGTCGACGAGCCGCTGCTGCAGGTTCTCGATCTTGTCGGCCTCGGGCACCGAGTGCGTGAAAGGGATCAGACGGAGGCGGCGCCACACCGAGTCGCCGCCCGTCTCGACCTTCGGCTGGCTGTTGCCGAGGAGGAGGAACGTGTGCGACGGGTTGAAGTCGAAGAAGTCCTTCCCCATGAAGCGGGCAGTGATCGTGTCACCACCGGTGAGGGCCTTCATCTTCGCCTCGTCGAACTTCGTGTCCTCGTTGATCTCGGACGTGACGACGAGACGTCGACCCTGCAACATCGCGAGCTCGGTTGGGTGCTTGGTGGGGCCCACGACGAGAAACCCCTGCGGTGCCGACGTGCCGTAGTCGCCCGCGACACCGAGCATCACCTCGGCGAACACGCCCTTGCCGTTGCCCCCGGCGCCATGCGCGAACGGGAGAACATGCTCGATCACTTCGCCGATGAACATCAGCCCGGCGAGGCGCTGCATGTACCGCTCGAGCGGCGCGTTCGACTGGAACGTGGTCTGCAGGAACTTGTTCCACAGCGGCGTCGGCATCGACGCATCCGGGGCGACGGATGTCTGCTTCGAGTGGAACAGTGCCGGCGTCGCCGCGGCGATCGCCCCCGTGCGGAGGTCGACCACCCCACCAGGGGTGTTCAGCTGCCACGGGTGCCGGTCGAACTGCGAGGCCGGGACCCGCATCGCCGGCGTCGCACGCGCCAGGCGCACGGCATCGGCGATCGCCCGTGCCCGCATCGACTTCAGCCGCCACGCCTTCAACTGGACGTTGTCGGTCGGGATGCGGCGGATCACGTCACGCGCCGCCTCGATCGCGGGTCCGTCGTCCGGATGCCACGCCCAGCGGGTGCCGTCCCACGTGACCCACTTCCCGGCATCCGGGACGTAGCGGAGCTCGCCGGAGTACTCGGCGACCAGGAGGCGTGCGTTCCCGTCGTCGGTGAGGTCTGCACTGTCGGAGCCGATCGACACGGCCGGTGCTGTCGCGGCCACCGGGTTGCCGAGCGCGGAGATCTGCGTGCCCGTGGACGTCGTCCGAGACCCGGGCGCCAGTTCCCGCGGCGCCCGGTACCCGTGGCCGGCGTCGACGAGGGCCTTGGCCGCGGCCGCGTGATCGCCACGGTGGTTGAGCAGCGCGTACGCCCCGAACTTCGTGTACGGGATCTCCGGCTCGAACGCCGTCGACGACGTGAACACGTACAGGCGATCGCGGTCCGAAGCGTGCCCGGTGGTCGCGCTGAACCCGTCGTTCTTGCCCGGGCGCCGCCAGTACTTCGTCGTGCCGCGGGTCATGACGAGGGTCCAGCCGACGAGGATCTCCGACCAGTCCGTCTTCGCCTCGAAGTCATCACCGGGTGTGATGTCGCCAGCGGCCGCGTGGTACGTCGTCGACCACTTCGCGTCGACCGGGCCGGCCGCGGCTTCCTCGGGCGGCATGGTGTCGAGCGCGGCGTGCACGACGGCGTGCAGCTGGTCCCGTTCCTCGCGGGTGATCGTCGGCAGCGACGCTGGGCCACCTGCGAGGCGGATCCAGGCGCGGCCAGTCGGGTGCACCTTCCCGGCCGACGGGGCGAGCACGACGAACCCGCCTGTGCCGCGCGTCTCGGCGAGCGTGTCACGGTAGGGCGGTTCGTCTTTCGGCTGCTGCGCGACCTTCGTGTTCCCGGGGACCTCGCCGCCGTCGAGCCGGTAGAACAGGTGCAGCCCGCCGGACGGTGACTGCTCGGACCAGCCGGAGACGAGCCGGTCATAGACGGGGCGGAGGCCTGTCCCGTCGAGCAGCTCGACGACGTCGCCCATCGACCCCATCGCCTTGCCTTCGACCTCGAGCATCTCGACGTCGCCGTACCCGGTGACGAGGCCGATGCCCTGCTCGACGACGTCGCCGAACCAGGACTGCAGCTGGTCTGTGTCGGCCGGCTTCGAGGTGTAGTTCTTCCACGAGACACGCGGCCGCTTCGTCCCGTCGGCAGCGACGGGAACAACAGACAGCCCTGCGGCGTGGAGCTCGTGTGCCGTAGCGAGGAGGGCAGTCATGCTGAGACTTTCTGGTGATGGATGGTCCGCGCTCGATCGCGCCGCTTACACTTCGAGGCATGGCGAAGAACGTGGCGCACCTCTACATCGGCGAGGGCGAATCGCAGTCCCGGTTCGACTTCTCGGATCCGCACAAGTGGGAGGCCGTGAGGAGTCAGCTGGAGAACATCGCGACGGGCAAGCTGCCCGCTCCGCTGCGGCTCGAGCGCGCTGGCACCGGGGGCACCGTGACCTTCCTGATCACTCACGCCTCGACAGTCAGCTGGGTGGAACTGCCTGACTGATCCCATCACTCTGCGCACGCGCACGCTCCGCTGCTGGCGCGGACCGTGAAGCACGAGGGGCACACAGCCGCGGCGTCGAAGTCGAACTTCGTGAGAGGGCATCGGAGATGCCGCCATTCGCTGAAGGCGTTGCCGCGGGTGATCTGGTCGCCCGGCTGGATGAAGCTGAAGCAGTCTGGGCAGCGGGCAGGGTGTGTGGCGATGCTCGGTTCGAAGGTGTGTTGTGTCATGTGCCCTGGCCTGGCTCGAACAGGCTGCACACCGCGTGGCAGGGCTGGTGGGGCTCGGGAGGCCCCTGCAGGCCGCGCGGCGGTGGCGGCGCGGCTGGTCGGGTCAGAACGGGGTGGCGTCGAGGACCGCGATCTGTTGCGCGGTCGCACCGATTGCGGTGGCGATCGTCGCCTCCGGGATCTGTGCGGCACGCAGCTGCTGCAGTTGCGCGATCTGGTCCTGAGTGAGCCCGCTCGGGTGGGGCGGCTGCTGAGCCGGAGCCGCGAACGGCGCCTGCTGTTGGGGGACCGGCTGCTGCACGGCCTGCTGCGGCGCGACATTCGCCGTCGTGGGCACGAACGTCGGCGACTGCTGCACCGGCTGAGCCGCGGGTGCCGCGGCCGCAGGCTGCACGAACGCCGACGTTGGAGCCGTGTACTGGACGGCGTACAGCTTCGCCGGGTTCGCCGGGTTCGCCGACGCCGGGTCGTTGCCCACGTACTGCACGGTCAGCACCCCGCCAGGCAGGATGTCGGACGCGCCCGCAGCGCGGATCGCGTCGCTGATCGCGCGCTTCATGTTCTTCGAGGCGACGTAGAGGGTGCGGGTGCCGTCGTCGTTCGGGTCCTCGCGCTCGTTCGTCTGCAGGTCGACGAGGATCTGCATCTTCGGGTCACCGTTGGGCCAGAAGTCCGGCTCCTGGCTACCGAACTTCGTCTGCTGCCGCTCGCGCGGCGCCGACTTCACGGTGCCGCTATGCGACACCCCGATCTGGTCGAACTTGAGGCCCTTGTTGCTGGAATCGAAAAGGGACATGTCTTCTCCTTGGTTGGTCTTGTCAGCGGTCGAACAGGTTGGTGACGGGTGCGAGCACCGCTGGCTGCGGTGTCGCGGGAACCGGCGTCGGGGCCGGGGTCTCGGGGTCGCACGTCGGGTGGGTGGTGAAGCCGCCCATCGCGGCGATCGGGGAGAGCGGCTCACCGCAGGCGGTGCACCGCGCAGGGGCCGTGGGGAGCGCGGCGAGCGGCCGCGGCGCAACCTCGGGCTCGGGCACGACGCGGAGCTCGCCGATGTCGAACAGCGACCCGCCGGCCGCCCGCTGCTGGGCGCGTTTCTCCGTCTTGCACCAGGTGCACCACTCGTCATCGCACAGCGGCGACGCGGCGAGCGCCGCCTCGATGCCGACAACGGTGAGCATCGTCCACAGTCGGTTCGCGCGGAGCATCGCCTCGGCCGCGAGGTGCGCGTCGTACGGCTCCGACCAGAAGTAGGTGTTGTGGAGCTCGCCGTCGCGGGGGAGGAACGCGATCGCCACGTTGCGGCACGGGCCCCATCCGCCGTCGGCGGTGAACCCCTTGCCGTAGAGGTGTGCCTGTACCCGGTACTGCTGGCTGGGTCCGTGGAGCCGGTACTTGGAGAGCTGCTTCGGGCCGACGATCTTGTGGTCGATGACGGTCCCGGTCGGAACGTGGAACAGGTCAGAGTGGCCGTCGATGTCCTGGCCGCCGATCTGCCCGACTGTCACCTGCCACTCGGTCACCCACTCGGTGCGGTCGACCTCGCCGCCGCCACGGTTCGCGGCGTCGAACCACTGCTCGAGCTGGTCGTGGACCGCGGTGCCGACCGCCGGCTTCCAGGCGGGACCGCGGTCGGGCTCGCCGTCGCCGTTGAGCTTGTGGAGGATCCACCTGTCGCAGGGTCGGCCGATCTCGCTGGGACCGATGCGCTTCTGCAGCGACCGCGGATGCCGTGCGATGCCGTCCTTGATGACCCCGAGGTAGAGGTCCTCCACCGAGCTCATGCCTGCGACTCGTTCGCGTCTTCGGCCTCCACGGTGACCGGGTGGGGCTGGGTGAGCGACTCGGGGATCACGACGATCGCCTCCGGGCGCAGCGGCAGGAACGCGCCCTTGGGCAGCTCGACCATGATCTTCACCTCAACCGTTCCCGGCTTCGGCTTCTGCGACTTGCCCTGCGTCGAGCCGACTACCTTCGCGCCCTGGATGGCGCTCGGCGTATCGAACTGTCGGTACTGCTTGGCCTGCCACGAGTACTCGGGCTGCACTTGCAGGTAGACGGTCGCGCGGACCGTGTCCTGGCCGCTGCTCACTTCACCACCACCGACTTCTTGCCGCGCACCTTGAACGCGTCGAGCGCGGCCGGTGCGAACTGCCTCTTCACGACGTCCTGGTTGAGCGACGCCTTGGTGGTGTACAGCTGCGGGTACTCAGCGGCGGGGTACTTCTTCTCGAGCGCGGCGTAGTCGGTGCGCGAGTACTCGCGGATCTCGACCTTCGTGCCGGCGATCTCATGGGTGCCGACTTCGCCGCCGAGCAGCTCGATCAGCTGCCCGTCGATCGCCTCGAGCTCGCCGGCGAGGATCTCCTGATCGGCCTTGATCGTCGCGCGCCGTTCGATCAGACGCTGCATGATCGCGTCGGACTGACGCGCGGGCTGGTCGGGGCGAATGGGCGTGATGGGTGCGGGCGTGCTCATGGGTCAGTCCTCCTCAGTGGTGGTGGTCTCGTCGACGAGCTCGGCGTCCACAACGACGTCGTCCTCGCTGACGGCGAAGCCCTGCTCGTACTCGCCAATCAGCTGCCGCACTAGCTCCCCGAGCGCAGGCTCGAGCAGATGCAGGGTGTGCGCACCGGGCAGGATCTCCCCGTACTCGGCACGAGGTAGGGCGTGACGGTCGAGCACGTGGGCGCCTGACGCCGCAACGAGCGAGAGGCCGAACACCCCGGGCGCTTCGTCGGAGATCTCGATCGAGTACTCGCCGACGCTCGCCTCCAGTTCGAGCGGTGTCGCGGGCTCCGGGTCGGTGTCGGGCAGATCCAGGGGTTGCTTGATGTGCTGCACACGACCGTCGTGGAGTCGCTGGATGAGGTCGCGCACGTCCTCTTGGTCGTCGGCGTCGACCGCGATCTCGATGTGGACGATCTCCACCTTCGGGACGCGCTCGAAGTTCTCGGTCTGCGTGATTTCCTTCGTGCGCACGAGCGCGACGACGGGCACGTACTCCTGCTTCGGATAGATGTTGAGCAGGTGACGAGTGTTGGACTCGAGGCCGTTGTCGTCGTACTCCTTCGGGAGCGACGGGGCGAGCTTGACCATGTGGGTGATTCCTCTCAGTGGGTGGTTCCGGCGGGCCAGGCGAGGCGCGCGTGCGCCTCCTCTTGGCCGGGGAGATAGGCGGGTGTGGGGATGCCGGCCCAGCGGGCGCCGGCCCACGCGAGGCCGAGAGCGTCCGCGACGTTGTCGTCGGGGATGTGGGCATTCGGGAATGCGGCGCGGAGGGACGCGACGACGTCGCCCTTCTTCGCGCGGCCGTTGCCGGTCGAGAGCTTCGCGCGGCTCGGAGGGGCAACCTCGACGACGGGGCCGCGGGCGAACATCTGGTCGACGAGCCACCAGTAGAGGGCCATCCGCTCGCCGTGCGCGCCGTGCTGCTTTGTCGAGTTCGGGACCTCGATGAGCGTCACGTCGACGCGAGCGGGCACCGAGTTGAGGACGCCGGCGATCGCGCGGCGGAGACGCTCACGGCGAGCGAGCAGCGTGGTCCCGAGGTTTGGCGACACGATGCGCCGAGTGAGAGCGCCGCCCTCGGTGTCGATCACCGCGACGCCGGTGCAGGTCAGCGACGGGTCCAGGCCCACCGCGATCATGCGAGCACCGCCAGACCGATGAGGATCTCGACGAGGACGCCGGCGCCGAGGATGCCGGTACCGATCACGAGCCAGCGGGGCGCGACCGGCTTCGTCGAGTACTCCATGGGTGCGTCGTGAGCGACGGCGCGCCGTGCGTGGAACGGGCGGCGGCGGAGCACCGCCGGTGTGCGCAGCTGCAGCCGGCTCACGCGTCCGCTCCCGCGGCGTCGACGATCGCCTGCTCGATCTCGCTAAGGCCGTAGCCCCACTCGGCGAGCAGCCGCAGATAGACGGGCGAGACCTTCGACCAGCCGCCCTTCACACCGAGCTCCGCCTCGTGACGAGCGATTACCGAAGCCAGAGCGGCGCGGGCCGCGTTGATTGGCTTCTCGGCCGCCCACGCCGCGAGGGTGCGCGCGGGATACCAGTCGTCCTCGGCTGCGGGGCGCTGCAACAGCTCGAGCGCCAGCTTCTGCCACTGCCCCCAGGCTCGTGCGTGCGTCTCGGTGAGGTCGTGTAGCAGGAACAGGTCCCACCCGGTCGGCATCGTGCGGCGGGTGAGGAGCTGCTCGCGGACCCACGTCGTGCGCACCGTCGTGACTGAGAGCCACTGCTCGGCACGGGCCTTCTCGAGCTGCTTCTGCTCACGCTCGGCCGGAGTGAGCTTCGTCGGGGCGGCGCGGTTCTTATCGCGGTGGCCGTTCTTGGCAGGGTCGGTGCAGAGGTAGTGGACCTCGACCTTTCCGTTGTAGCCGCGCACGCCGACGTAGGCAGCGTGGCCAGGGCAGTCGGCGTGCTCCGCGAGGGCGATCGGTTTGTCGGTGGCCCTGTCAACGAGCTGGTCGAGGAACAGGTGCTTGTTCTTCTCCTTGGCGTAGTAGTCGCCCGTCGACGGCTTTGCCGCGATTGCGACACCGGCGGCCTTCGTCTCCTTCTCGAGCTCCTTCGTACGTGCCGCGGCCGCGCGCTCGTCCAGGATCTGCTGCAACGCGTGGTCCTTGTTCCACCGCGCCTCGATGACCCGCTTCGTGTCGGCTTTGCTGAGCCCCGCCTCGGCGATCTTGGCGGCGAGCTCAAGCGTCACGCCTTCCTGGCCGATCGCGGCGGTAGCGTGCGGGGACTTCGAGGCCGTGACGACCGCGGCCACCTGAGTCTTCGTCGCACCCGTGCGCTTCGCGATCTCGGCAGCAGGCAGCTTGAAGTCGAGAGCGAGCTGCGCGATCGCCGCAACGTGATCGGTCGTGGTCAGGCCCGCCCGGTCCTCGTTGACGACGATCTGCTCGACAATGCGGGACGCCTCGTCGACGATCGCCGGCTGCACGAACACCGGGACTTCGGTGAGGTCAGCGTCGACGGCAGCGAGAGTGCGCATCTGCCCGTCGACAACCTCAAGACCGTCAGCGGTCTGCTGGGCGATGATCGGCACGAGGATGCCGTGCTGCTGGACGGATGCCACGAACTCCTTGCGGAGCGTGACCTCCTTGCGAACGTTGGGACCGATGAGCAGTGTCTTCGGATCGACGCGCACGATGGCGGTGGTGGACATGCTGACTCCTGTTAGATCGGTGATTCGGTGAGGTGGTGGGGGATGGGGTCTGGGTGAGGCCCGCCGGAGACGCGGCGACGGTCGGGATTACGTCGCGGTGTCGGGGGAGTTGGCGTCCCCGGCGGGAGCGGATACGTCGGGACGGCGGACGCCGTGACGCTCGAGTAAGTCGAGGGACCCGAGCGCGTCGGGGTGCGATCCGTCGATCGGGGCGATCCAGAAGCTGGCCCGGAAGGCGTCGATGCCCCAGGCCCAGACGACTAGCAGCACGACGCCGAGCAGGAACAGGCCCGTGATGCTGAGGCGGACGACGTCGACGACGATGAACAGGACGCCGGCGACGAACGCGATCCAGGCGAGCAGCGCGCGCATCAGGCCACCGCCTCGAACGTCTGCTGCCACTCGGCGACGGCGTCCGAGTCGTAGCGGATGAGTGCACCGGCCTTCACGAACGCGGGACCGGTCGGCTCACCCGCCCGAGTCTTCGACCGCCAGTTCGCGAGCGTCTTGACCGAGAACCCGGTCCGCTCCGACACCTGAACAGGCGTCAGCCACCGACCGGACATCACGCCACCGCCGCGACCGGCTTGTTGGCGGTGACCTCGAACAGCACCTCGAACGACGCGTGAGGAAACGCGATCAGGGCACGAGCGATGAAGTCGCCCGAGGCCGGCTGCTTACGCGTCGAGACGCGCCAGAGCGTCTCAGGAGAGACGCCGATAATCCGCGCAAGCTCGGCCTCGGTCTGGATGCCATTGGCCTTCCGGAGGTCGTTCAGCTTGTCGCGGCGCAGCCAGGTCTTGGGCTCTCCTGCATTGGTGTCAAGTTCCTGCATGCGAGTAACCATACGCAGAACCTGCGGCATTGCAACTCTCCTGCAATCGTGTCTAACCGGGAATCCGCGGAATCTTGCGGCAACGCGGATGCAAAGTCATTGCAGACATGCAATACTCGGGGGTGTGGCTACATCACCGACACCATGGAGTGAGTACCTGAAGCGCGCAGCGCCGGACCTCTCACAGGCAGACCTCGCCGTCGCACTCGGCCAGAACGATGCCACTGTGAGCAGGTGGCTCAGCGGGAAAACTCAGCGCCCCGACGCGGACACGATCGTGGCCGTCGCTCGGAAGCTGGGGCAGAGCCCGGTATTCGCTCTCATCGCGACGGGCTACCTCACCACCGACGACCTCGCCAGCACGAGCGTGCCCAAGGCGTACGGGTTGGATGAGTACACCGACCTCGAGCTCTCCAAGGAGATCGTCCGGCGTATCGAAGCAGGCAGCGCCACCGAGGCGCTCACCGAGCCGATCAGTTCCGAGCTGATCCAGGAGGTGCTCGACGAGAAGGCCGCCCCGAAGCCCGAGGACGAGATCCCCTACATCGGTCGCATCGCCAAGAAAGACCTGCCGGAGAAGCGTGCCGCAGACAAGAAGCCGCGCGTCGGCGGGGACCCTGCCGACTGAATGTCGGCGGTCTCGCGGAGGCTGGTGCGCGTTGCACATTCGAGGGGGATCGATTGCGTGAGCTGATTGCGTACGCCGCGCGGCAGGGGGTGACCGTGCACGTCGCACATCTGCCGGCTCCGTACCGCGGCTACTACGACGCCGAACGCCGCCAGGTGGTCTATGACTTCAACCTCACCCCGATCGAGCGTCGCGTCGTCCTCGCCCACGAGCTCGGCCACGACCACCACGGCCACAACTGCGAGGAAGACCCGCGCAGCGAGCGCGCAGCCGACGCCTTCGCAGCCCGCCTCCTGATCGACCCCGCCCGGTACGCCGAGCTCGAGCGAATCACGCACGACGTCGCGTCGATCGCCGAGGAGCTGCGCGTCACCCCCGACCTGGTCGTCGTCTACCAGGAGCACTGCCTCACCCGGCTCCGCGGCGTCACTTACGTCCGCCCCCGCATGGGCATCAACCAATGGCACTACAGGAGCTCCTATGCCTAGGCCGCCACTCGAGCTCGAGACGTGGGGCAAGATCCGCCGCACCACCGTCGACGGGAAGCCCACCGCGATCGCCAACTACCGCGGCTCCGACGGCCGCACCCGTCCGATGCAGCGGCAAGGCAAGACGCCCGCCGAAGCCGAACGCAACCTCATCAAGGCGCTGAAGCAGCAGCTCGCGCCAGCCAGCGACGACCTCTCACCCGACTCCACCGTCGAGCAGCTCGCAGAGAAGTGGATCGACTCGAAGGGCAAGCTCGCCGAGGGGTCCCTGCGCATCTACGGCAAGGCGATCCAGAACCACATCAAACCCGGCCTCGGCTCCGTGCGACTCAAGGAAGTCACCGTCCCACGCCTCGACCGGTTCATCACCGCCGTCACCAAGGCATCCGGGCCAGGCACCGCCACCACCGCTCACGTCGTCCTGCGCGGCATGTTCGCCCTCGCCTCACGACACGGCGCCGTCAAACCGAACCCCATGGTCGACGTGCCCGCGCCGGAGAAGCCGAAGCGACGCGGCCGCGCAGCAGCCCCCGACGCCGACGTGATCCGCGGCATCCGTACCCGCTTCGAGATGTGGGACGCCGGCACCGAACCGCGCGAGGAAGGCGACCGCCGCCGCCGACAACCGCGCGCCAGCGACCTCCTCGACAGCACCGACATGATCATCGGATCCGGCGTCCGTACCGGCGAGCTCCTCGCACTGCAGTGGGACGTCCTCGACCTCACCGCCCAGGTCGTCACCATCCGCCGCACCATCGCACAAGACCGCGACGAGAAGTTCTTCGTCCAGGAGTTCACCAAGTCAGACGCCGGCTACCGCGAGCTCGAGCTCCCAGACCCCATCGTCGAGATGCTCCTCCGTCGCCGCGTCGCATCCTTCTCCGAATTCGTGTTCCCCTCCGCCGTCGGCACCTTCCGCCACCCGAACAACTACCGCACCGTCTGGCGCGCCGCCCTCCGAGACACCCCATTCGCGGGCGTGACGCCGAAGAGCTTCCGCAAGACCGTCGCCACCGTCATCCGCAACGAGCTCGGCATCGCAGCAGCCAAAGACCAACTCGGACACGAAGACGAGAAGACCACCAAGGCGCACTACGCCGACGAAGTGCACCGTGGCCCCGCAGCCGGCCCAGTACTCGCGAAGCTCCTCAGTTAAGACACGCCGAAACGAATCAGCGCGTCGCAGTTGACGCAGGAGTACTTGCCGCCCCTAACGTCATGGTTGTACAGGTGTCGGCAACAACACCAAGCACGAGAGCCCTGACCGAGCGACCACCGCTCCCGGGGCTCTCGTCATTCCCCACAGCAACCCCGGCCGGGAGTACGAGCAGCACCCCGCAGGCTCCTCCCGGCCGGGACGCCAGCCGGTGTCAACGCGGGCACGATGCACGCCGCGAAGGACTCCCACGACGCCCGCCGATTCCTCGGGCGAGGAGCACCTGCACCGCCCCGCGGGGCGCCGACCGGCCAACACCGCCGGCGCCCCGCACACAGCCCACCGCGACCGAGGAGACGAATGAGCGACGGACTGAGCGCATCCCGCATGTCGCTGGAAAGCGAACGCAAGAAAGCCATCGCCGACGTCACCCAGCTCGACACCGACATCGCCACCGCCGACGCCCAACGACAACTCCTGCAGGAGCGCCGCGCCTTCCTTCAGGCCAAGATCGCGCAGCTCACCGAAGGCATCGACGCCCTACGCACAGCAGAACAGAGCAGCCAGGTATAGCCACCGGAACCGCTCGCACGAGCCGTCCGCAAACTGCGCCCTGAAACTGCGCCCTGCCCCCGATCAGCCAGGGCGCAGTTTCAACGACAGGGCGCAGTTAGGGCGCAGTTCAAAACAGCAACCTGACCCTCTGATTCCCGCGTAATTCCGCGGGTTTCACCCCTACAGGGCGCCGTAGGGCGCAGTTTTCTCAATCGTCACAGCTCTTTGATTAGTTACTAAGGGACCGAGTTATACGCGCGCAGGGCACGCACAACCTGAAATCGCCGCAAACTGCGCCCTGCCAGCCCCGACGGAGACCCCATGGGAGCCAGAACCAACACCCGCCGGCAGCACAAGCAGCGTGTCGACTTCCGCGCCCAGTGCGAGGCGAACGACGAGCCCTGCTGGATCTGCGACCTCCCGATCGACTACGCGGCCGCATGGGACGACTACGGCAACGACGACCGCTTCCAGGAAGACCACTTCTGGCCCGTCTCCACACACCCCCACCTGCAGGAAGACCCGGAGAACAAGCGACCATCGCACGCCGGATGCAACCGCGAACGCGGCAACGGATCACCCGTCGTCGACCTCGGCATCCCGTCCCGCCAGTGGGCATGACCGGGGGAGGTCATAGAGTGCCGCTGTGGATTGTACGATCGCCTGCCAGCTCGACCGCATTGCCGACGCCATGTCAGGGTTCGACTGGAACGCGTTCTGGGCAACCCTCATTGCAACGATCATCGGCGCGCTCGTCGCGTCTCTGATCGGGCTCGCCGTCGCCCGGGCAGAACGTCCGCAGCCGTTCTTCAGGGTGGAGGCGTCACAGCCCAGCGGCAACTGGTGGACGAACCGCGATGGTGAGGTTGGGCTGCCCGTCGAGCTCTGGAACATCGGAGATGGCCCTGCGTACAACGTACGTCTCACCATTACAGGAGCCCCGAACGCCTCACGCGAGATCGTGACTGCGAAGCTCGAGCCGGGCGAGTCCCTCAGGAGCTCCATCACGGTCCCCGGACACGGCGAGCTTGAGTCCAATCCTCTAACCGGTCATTACAACGACACTCGAAGCGTCACCTGGCCGGCTCACGCCGATGCCCTCATCACGTGGCAGCAGCCACCCCAGAGGCACCGCGTGCGGCGCCTCCGCCTCGCCCTCACGAACCCATTCGCGTAGCCCGCAGAAAATTCAGACATCGACCCTGGGGGCGGACCACTCACCGGGGGAGTGATCCTCTCCCCCCGCGTCTGATCGGCGGATTCCACCCCCTCCGAGGAGGTCTGATGGCGTCTCGTGCGTGCCTGGTGGCGGTGAATCGGACCATTCGGGCGGGCGGGCTGGCGGAGGACGGTGTGCACGCCGCGCTTATCGACATGGCGCGGAATCTTGCGCGGCGCATGGACAAGGCCGGCCCCGAAGAGGCGCCGCTGAATCTGCTGCGGCTATACGACTCGGCGGTGACGAAGCTCGAGCGCGCGGCCGCGCCGAGGCCGGCACCGAAACCGGTGCGAGCTGCAGGCGAGACGGAGGCGACGGATCCCGTCGGACCGACGTCGCCGCCGAAGCTCGAGATCGTGGAGGAGTCGCCCCTTGATCGCATCCGGAGGGACAAGGCTCGCGCCGCAGGCTGACGCGTACGAGCGTGCGGTGTACGCCGACGCGAAGCAGTACGGGCAGCACGTCGGGGCAACGGAGCCGCGGCTGTGCACGAAGCCGCTACGGGACCTGACGCCGGAGACGTCCCACGGGTTCTCGGTCATCGACTTCGCCCGCGACGTGCTCGGTGTGACGCTGTACCCGTGGCAGAAGGCGCTGCTGATCCGGGCGCTCGAGCTGAACGAGGACGGGACCTACCGGTTCCGGAAGGTGTTCGTTCTCGTCGGCCGGCAGAACGGGAAGACGACGCTGCTGACGGTGCTCGCGCTGTGGTGGTTGTTCGTCGACGCGGACAGCTTCCCGGAGCATCTGCCGGCGCGTGACTTCCTGATCCTCGGCACGGCGCAGAACCTCGACATCGCCGAAGAGGCGTGGGATGCCGCGCTGAAGCGGTGCGACCCGACGCCCGATGAGGACGATGAGGAGTACGTCGTCGAGTGGCTGGCGACGGAGACCCGGAAGCCGGTCAAGACGAACGGCAAGAAGTCGCTGCGGCTGCGGAACAACGCGAAGTATGAGCCGCGCGCGGCGTCGCGCATGGGCGGCCGCGGCAAGTCCGCGGCGCGCGTGATCATGGACGAGATGCGGGAGCAGCAGACGTGGGACGTCTGGGGCTCGGTGTCGAAGACGAAGAACGCGATCTTCAACTCGCAGCTGTGGGGCATCTCCTCGGCCGGCGACATCAAGTCGGTGGTGTTGCGGACGCTCCGCGACGGTGCGATCAAGACCATCCGCGAGTACGAGCAGTACGTCGAGTCCGGCATCCAGACGCTCGAGGAGTTCGCGAATACCCACGACGTCGCGACCGCTCTGTTCGAGTGGTCGGCGGAGCCGGGGAAGCCGCTGCTCGACATTCCCGGCATCCTGCAGGCGAACCCGTCCGTTGGCTACAAGCCGATGTTCTTCGAGTCGATCTGGTCGGACCTTCTCGGCGACGAGCCCGAGGCAACGAAGCGCACCGAGATCCTGTGCGACTGGGTGACGTCTCGCGTCGAACCGTTCATCAAGGGCGACGGGTGGTCGTCATCCGCCGATGGCCCGGTGCTCGACGACGACGACAACGTGATCGAGCTCGGCTCGCAGATCGCCGACGGCTCTCGGATGACGATGGGCATCGACGTGATGTCGTCGGCGCGCAGCACGTCGAGCGTGATCTGCGTAGCCGGCTACCGGACTGACGGTCGGGTTCACCTCGAGCTGATCGCGCAGCGGACCGGTATGTCGTGGGTTGTGAAGCACGCGAAGGCGGTCCGCGCCAAGACCGGTATCAACCAGGTGGCGCTGCAGACGCGGGGATGCCCGGCGGCCGATCTTGTCGAGGACCTCAAGGAGGCCGGCTTCGACGTCGTGTCGATCTCGGGTTCGACACTGCTGACGTCGGCGGACCGGCTGAACAAGCGCATCCAGGCCGACAAGGTCCGGCACCGGTCGCAGGGCCCGCTGGATCTGGCGATCGCGAACGGCACCACGAAGGACCTCTCCGGGATGCCGGTGTGGGACCGCTACGGATCACCGGTCGACACGTCGCCGGCCGTGGCAGCCACGAACGCGCTCGTCGCGCTCGAGGCATTCGTGCCGCCGCCGAAGAAGCCGCCCCCACCGCCGCCGCCCGCGGCACAGATTCTCACCCGTGACGACGTCGAGAGCACCGCGGAAGCGAGCCTCGCTGTCGCCGCGTTCTGACAGGAGGCCCGCCTTGACCGAGATCGGATACCAGACGGGAGCTCTCGCGGGCTGGGCGGGGATGCTCGCCGAGGTCAACGAGACGAACCCGGAGCTCGTCTGGCCGCTCTCGCTCGACGTGTTCGATCGGATGCGCCGCGAGGACCCGCAGGTCATGTCGGTGCTGCGCGCCGTGATCCTCCCGCTCCTCGAGTCGGAGTGGCGGCTCGATTCGGTCGGCGTCCGCGACGAGGTTGCCGAGCACATCGCGAACGACCTCGACCTCGGGATCGTCGGGGTAGAGCGGAAGGCGCCGCTGCGCACGAAGGGCCGGTTCTCGTGGGACGAGTTCCTGCGGCTCGCGCTACTCGAGCTGGTGTTCGGTCACTCGGTGTTCGAGCAGGTGTATTCGGTCGACGCGTTCGGCCTCGCGCACCTGCAGAAGCTGGCATGGCGGCCGCCGCGCACGATCGCTGAATTCAAGACCGAACGCGACGGCGGGCTCACCGCGATCGTGCAGCACGGCGTCGGAACCATGGCCCCGTCCAACGTGGGCGTGCGAATCCAGCCCGGCGTCGCCGGTGGCGTGACGATCCCGATCGACCGTCTCGTGGTGTTCGTGAACGAACGCGAGGGCGCGAACTGGATCGGTGTCTCGCTGCTCCGCGCGGCGTACAAGATGTGGCTCCTGAAGGACCGCACGCTGCGGGTGCAGGCGCTCGCCGCCGAGCGCAACGGGCTCGGGCTGCCGAGCTACACGAGCGCACCGCCGCCGGACTTCGACGACGACGTGCTCGTGAAGGAATGGCTCGACGCCGAGATCGCACGTGGCCTCGACATCGCGAAGAACGCCCGGGCCGGAGACGCTGCAGGCGTGTCGATGCCGCACGGTGCGTCGTTCGACTTCAAGGGCGTCACCGGCAAGGTGCCCGATCTCGACAAGCAGATCCGGTACTACGACGAGCAGATCGCGCGCGCCGTGCTCGCGAACTTCCTCAACCTCGGCGGCGACAACTCGACCGGTTCCTACGCGCTCGGCGACACCTTCGAGAACTTCTTCACGAAGTCGCTCAACTCGCTGGCCCGACACATCGCCACGACCGTGCAGCAGCACGTGATCGAGGATCTCGTCGACGCGAACTGGGGACCGAACGAGCCGGCGCCGCGACTCGTACCGCCGAAGATCGGCGCCGAGCACCCGGCCACCGCCGAAGCAATCCGAGCCCTCCTGGACTCGGGCGCGATCCGCTGGAACCCCGCGCTCGAGGCACACCTCCGCGCCCTCTACGGGCTGCCGGTCATGGACGCGGTCGACGACTCGGCGGCCGACCCTGAGCAGACCGACGCTGACAAGGCGCGGGACGTGGCCGAGACCGTGCAGAAGGTCTACCTCGGAGTGGGCCCGGTCCTGACGAAGAAGGAAGCGCGCGACATCGTGCGCCAGGCCGGCGCCGATCTCGGCCCGGACAACGAACCCGAGCAGCCTGAGGAGGCAGCATGACCCGCCGCGACAACCGCTACTGGGGCAAGGAGCCGCTCCCGCAGTCGAAGGCCGAGTTCTTCAACGCCGTCACCACGCCGGCCCCCTCGGGGGATGGCACCGTCGCGACGATCCGGCTCTACGGTCCGATCGACTCGTGGGGCGGGTTCTGGGGTGTCTCGGCCAAGGACGTCAGCGCCGTGCTCGATGCGCTTCCGAAGTCCGTCGACCAGATCGTGCTGCGCATCAACTCGCCCGGTGGCGAGGTGTTCGAGGGCGTGTCGATCCTCAACATGCTGCGCGCCCACAAGGCGACCGTGACCGCAGTCGTCGACGGTCGCGCGGCATCCGCCGCTTCGGTCGTCGCCGCTGGCTGCAACGAGTGCGTGATGTCGCCCGGGACGCAGATGATGATCCACTCACCGTCGGTCATCGCGTGGGGCAACGCGACCGTGCTGCGCAAGCAGGCAGAGATCCTCGACGGGATCGAGAAGTCCATCGTCGAGATCTACACGGCGAAGGCCGGCGAGAAGGACTGGGCGACGCTGCTCGCTGACGAGACCTGGATGACCGCGAGCGAAGCGGTCGAGGAAGGGCTCGCCGATCGGGTGGCCGTCGTGCCGGATGCCGGCGAGGCCGAGACGGTTGGCGCCGACGACGAGGCGCTCCTGATTCCTGACGAGGACGAGCCGGAAGACTCCGCCGCCCGCCTCGTCGTCTTCGCGTCCGAGGTCCGAGCCTCGGCCCCCAAACTCCCGGTCTCGACCGAGTCGGGTGACCCCAACCGAAAGGAGAGCGTCGTGGCACACGACGACTTCAAGGCTGGCATCGTGAAGCGGCTCGGTGTGACCGACGCCGAAGCTTCGGACGAGAGCGTGTTCGCGGCTCTCGACGAGGCGCTCGCGGGCAAGGCCGACAACCCCGCGGCGAACGCCGCAACCCCGCCGCTGCCGAAGGGTGCGGTCGTCATGGACGGCGCCGCGCTCGAGGATCTGAAGGCGCAGGCCGCCCTCGGTGCTCAGGCACGCGAGGAGCAGATCAGCGCTCGCCGCGATGCGATCGTGGCGAGCGCCCTCAAGGAGGGCCGCATCACGGCCGAGTCGAAGGACTCGTGGCGCGAGCAGCTCGACAAGGACGAGGAGGGCATCACCGCCCTGCTCGAGAAGTTCCCCAAGAACACCGCGCTGCCGGTGGCCGAGCTGGGGCACTCCGATGAGGTCACCGACTCGGAGTCCGCGCTCTACGCCCGCGTCTACGGCGGCGCCGCGAAGGAAGGTGCCTGATCATGGCCAACTCCTACCTCCCGCTGTTCCGCCCGGGTGACACCGTCACCTTCGGCGTCACGACCGCCGTCACGGCTGGCCAGGTCGTCGAGGTCGGCACCGCTGACATGACGGTCGCGCCGGCCGCCGCCGCGTCCGCCAAGGTCGTCGGCGTCGCCGGGCACGACGCTGCCGTCGGTGACAAGGCCACCGTCGAGGTCGGCAAGCCCATCCACGAGCTCAAGGCGTCGGGTGCCATCACCCGCGGCCAGCGGCTCGAGACCGCTGCTGCGGGTGCCGTGCGCACGCTCGCGGCAGGTACCGCGGTCTACGTCGCGCTCACGTCGGCCGTCGACGGCGCCACCGTCCGCGCCATCCAGCTCTGAGAAAGGAGACGAACATGCAGACCTACCCGCTCACTCCGAGCCAGTTCGCCAACGTCTCGGCCGCTGACCTCGTCGCGTTCCTCAAGTCGCCCACGCTCGTCGCTCGTCGACTCGCGGAGATCCTCTCAGCACAGCAGTTCCTCGGACTGTTCCTGCTGCAGAAGCGCTTCACGATCACGGGCGGCGCGATCGGCGTCCCGAAGAACGAGGTCATTCGTGCCGTGCGCGGTGCCGAGATCGTCGCGCCCGGCGCCGAGTACAAGCTCACGCCCATGTCGGCCGAGGAGTACGAGTTCTATCAGGCGATGAAGGAGGGCCTCGGCACCGAGGTCACCGACGAGCAGATCGGCCGACTCCTCGGCGCGATCGTCGACGACGCCTTCACCTTCCTGCAGACGGAACTCGTGTTCTCGGCAAACGACGCAGCGCTCGGCGCCGTGATGTCGTCCGTCACGAACACGATGGCAGCCGGCGCGACCTGGACCACCGGCAAGCAGGTGTACAAGGACGCGCTCCGCATCAAGGCCGCGGTCCGCAAGCAGAAGCTCGGGTACAACATCGACACCGTCGTGCTGCCCGGCGAGCAGTACGCCGAAGTCATCCCCGAGCTGCTCGACATCCTGCCGAAGGACAGCGGCCAGGCGCTCACGGACGGATTCCCGACCGTGGCCGGCATCACCTGGATCTCGGACGACGGCGACGACCTGCCCGACCCGCTGTTCCTGGACCGTCGCCGCCTCGGCGGCATCGCCCGGGAACAGATCCCGTCGCCCGAATACCGCCACATCGGCGGCGACACCGGCGTCGAGATCGCCCCCATCCGCGAGCCGAAGGCCGACAAGACGCGGCTGCAGGCCCGCAACGTGCACGTGCCGATCGTCACCGATCCGCTCGCCGCGTTCTACCTCACCGGAACGGAGGCCCCGTGATGAGCAACCGTCACGTCGCAACCGCCGCCGTCGTGAAGGTGTCGATCGGCTCGCCGTCGGGCAACAGCGTTGCCCAGTTCGTGCGCCGCGGCGACATCCTCCCCGAGGGCGTCGACAAGGAGCAGATCAAGCGGCTCACCAAGCAGGGCTTCATCGCCGTGCTCGAGGAGCCCGACCCGGAGCCGGAGCCGACCGTCTTCTCTCAGGCCGATGTCGACGCAGCGGTGAAGGCCGCGACCGACGCGCAGGCGGCCGAGCTGAAGCAGGCTCAGGCAGACCTCGACGCCGCGAAGGCGGAGATCGAGAAGAAGAACGCGCCGGCAGCGAAGGCTCCCGCCGCGAAGCAGCCCTGACCGCTACGGGTCGGTGTGCTTGACCGGTCCCCGGTGCTTCTCGCCGGGGGCCGGTCCTCTCTTGCACCTCGCGCTGGTGCTGTGCGCCCGAATCGCGGCGTAGAAGCGCGAACTCGCCCGAGCACTCGATCTCGGGTTTCTCGACCGCTCTACGGAGCGCAGGCCGTCGAAGGGAACTTTCATGGCGATCACTCCTGCCGACCTCGGTGGCGACGAGGACCTCGCGCGGCGCATCCTCGTCCGCGCTCGAGCAGTCGCCCCGTGCATCACCACGTTCGAGCTCGACTCCGACGAGGGCAAGGATGCGCTCGCAATCCTCAAGGGCGTCGTCGCGCGCGCCACGATCGTCGGCACAGGCGCGGTCGCATCGCAGGGTCGCAACGGCACCACGATCTCGTTCCGCGACATCCGATCCTCATTCGCTCAGGAGGACCTCACTGGCCTCCGCTCGCTGTGCGGCGTCGACGAGGCCGCGGCACCGGGGCTCCCGCGCGGGTCGTTCCCGAAGGACCGGCCGCTCGCGAAGGTCTGGCCGGAGGGCGAGTACTCATGAGTTGGGACAGCTCGTTCTGGTGGCCGCACACGGTCCGTATCCAGTCGATCGGTGGCGGCGGCCTCGGCCCGGCGCCCGGCGCAACGCGCAGCTCCGTCGCCGAGGTAAAGGACGAGCGTCGCCTCGTCCGCACGACGGATGGCGACCAGGTCGTCTCGTCCTCGACCGTCACCGTCCCGCTTGCCGCGAACGTCCGAGAGGGCGAGCTCGTCACCGTGTGGCTTGGCACCACCGCTGAGCGCACCGCGAGGGTGCTCGCCGTCGGACGTGACGAGAACGACCCGCCGCTGCCGTCCCACCTGGTGCTCTCCCTCGAGTAGCGCCCGAGCCGAGAGGAGCGATCCGATGCGCATGCACCTCCCGATCCTGACGACGACCGAGAAGGCCACGCAGGAGGGCATCCGGGACTGGAACAAGGCGACCCTCAAGCGGGCCCGCGAGCTCAGCCCGACCGACACCGGCGACTCCGACAAGTCGGGCTTCTCCGTCGTCGACGACCTCACTGGCCAGGTCGGGTTCACGTCGCTCGTGTCGAAGCTGCAGCACGAGAACCTCGACTACGTGCACGCCGGCGGCGGGCAGGCGAAGTTTCTCGAGACCGCCGTCGACGAGACCGACCCCGAACCGTTCATCGCGGCGCGGATCCGGAAAGCGTTCGGCGGGTGAGCCGTGGATGACGCCACCCTGACTCTCCGCCTGTGCCGCCTCCTCGCCCGGCTGCCCGGCTGGGCGTTCCGCGAAGACGGCACCGACTACACCGCCAACGAGGTCGGGATCTTCTACGGCGCGATCGGCGCCGACCCGGACCGTGCGATCGGCGTCCGGGTCTACGGGACCACCGACGAAGACATCTCGACCCGCCGCGCGCAGCTGCGCATCCGCGGCGCCAAGTACCAGCGCGTCAGCGCAGACCGCCTCGCGGATCTTGCGAAGACGGTGCTCCACGGACTCTCCCGGGTGGGAGGGATCAACGACATCCGTCGTATCTCCATGACCCCGCTTGGGGCCGACAACAACGGTCGCGAAGAGCGCACCGAGAACTACGAAATCATCCTCGACAACCCGGAGGCCTCATCATGAGCACCCACGTCCCGCTCCCCGCCGGCACCACGCTCGGCAAGAGCTTCGAGTACGGACTCGACCTGAACCTCGGCAGCTACGGCGACCCCGTCTGGCAGCCGGTCCGCCGCATGAGCGGGTTCAATCCCACGTTCCCCGCCATCACCTCGGACGTCGGCACCTACGACGACCGCGGCGGAACGAACGAGGACGTCGACTCCCGCGGCTTCGCAACGAGCTTCACCGTGCTCGGCAACCGTTCTCTCGCAACCGGGCTGTACCTGCCCGAGCTCGAGCGGATAGTTGCCGCCAGCCGCGACTCCCGCGACGGCGCAGTCATCGACGGCCGGTTCTACCACAAGCCCGACGTCGGTGTCGCGAACCCGAACGACGCCGGCCGGTTCCTCGCCCGCGTCGACGCGAACCGTGAGAACACCGGCAACACCGGCGCCGAGCGGTGGGCAGTCACCCTGACCGGCAAGGGCGCGTACGAGAAGATCGCGAACCCGTTCACCGGCTGGGGCTCGACCGCGCCGACCGTGTCGTTCGTGTCGCCGGAGGGTGCGCTCGACGGCGAGCTGATCACGATCAGCGGCAGCGGCTTCCTCGACGCCACCGCGGTGACCGTCGACGGGGCTCCCGTGTCGGAGTTCATCATCATCAACGCGAGCTCGCTCGTGGCGGTGCTGCCCGTCGGTGACGCCGGCGCGGTGCCCGTCGTCGTGACCACGCCGGGTGGCTCGGCGGCGCCGTACACCTTCGTGCGCGGAGCCTGATCCTCGGATGTCCTTCACCGACTTCGAGGAATGGGTCACGCCGAGCCTCGAACTCACGCTGCGCGGGTGCACCTACGTGGTGCGCCCGCCCAGCGTGGAGGCGGGAAAGAAGATCGCCGCGGCCGCGGTCCGCGGCGAGATCCGACTCGGCATGATCAAGGGCGTCACCGAGGTGCCGGAGGAAATCCAGCGAGTGCTGGACACCATCGGCGCCGACGAGCATCCGGCGCTCGGCGAGACGTGGGCGCAGATGCACGAGGCTGGCCTCGACCGCGTCACGATCGACCGGGCGGCGTACTACGCGGTGTTCTACTGGGCGCGCGGCAAGGATTACGCCGACTCGCTGGCGAAGATCCTGTGGGCCAAGCGCGACGTCGACGAGCCCGCGGATGCCGGTGATGCCGACCCAAAAGCGTGAAGGCCCCGGAAGACGTCACACCGGAAGATCTCGCACCGTACGGGATCGGTGCGCCGGACGCCGAGGGCTGGTACACCGACTACCGGCCGCTGCCGCCACACCTGCGCCCGTCGCCACCCGCAGCGCCCGTGCGCCCGGGGTCGAGCGACAAGCCGGCGGTGGAGGTCGACGGGTCCTGGTACGCGCTGCTGTCGAACTGGCGGCTCGTCGTCGCTGACCTGAAGGACCGCGGCATCGACCTGTACGACCCGGTCGTTCTCGCCGGGCCGTGGCTCAGCATCCGCGCCGCGATCTTCTCGCTCATCGACTCCAACTCTCGGCTCCGAGCCGCGCTCACCAGGAGGTGATCCATGGCTGCGCTCCGTGCCGCAGAGGTCGAGGTGCTGATCACCGCCGACGACAAGGACGTGGCCCGGGCCGAGAAGAACGTCAAGGCCTCCGGCGAACGCATCGAGAAGAAGCCGATCGTCGCGAAGGTCAACGCTGACGAGAAGGATGCCCTCGCCGGCATGGACCGGGTCGAGACCGCCGCGAAGCGGATCGTCACAGCCAAGACCATGGCGACCGTCGACGCGAACATCGAGCGCGCCGAGAAGTCGTTCATGCGCGTCTACGAGCGGCTCGACTACCTCAAGTCGGTGTCGCCGAACGTCGAGGTCACCGCCGAGATCAGCCGTGCCGAGGCGAACCTGTCGAGGGTGCAGCGCAGCCTCGACGGTCTGCGCGCCGCGAAGGCCGTCATGGAGGTCGACGCCAACACGGTCCCGGCCGAGGAAGCGCTCGACGCCGTCGCCGACAAGGCCGGCCAGGCTGGCGAGAAGGGTGGGCTCGACGCCGGGTCCGCGATCGTCGGCGGCATCCTCGGCGCGCTCGCCAGCATCCCGATCGCCGGTGCACTCGCACCGCTCGCTGAGGGCGTCGGCAGTGCCGTGCGCTCGGGGTTCGAGGAAGGCCTCGCGATCGAGGCGCGCTTCGACCGTCTCGCCGCGCTCACCGGCCTGCAGGAAGCCGACGCGCTGCGCCTGGGCCGCGCTGCCGGCGAGGCCTACGCGAACGTCTTCGGTGAGTCGATCGAAGCGAACATGGACACTGCGCGGCTCGCGCTGCAATTCAACATCATCGACGCCGACGCCAGCACCCGCGACGCACAGCGCGTCGTGCAGGGACTCTCGGGGATCGCCGACGTTCTCGGCGAAGACATCCGACCGATCGCTCAGGCCGTCACCGTCATGCTGTCGTCTGGCGTCGCCCGCTCGGCAGACCACGCGTTCGACATCCTCGCCACCGGCGCACGTGAAGGCGTCAACCGCAGCGAGGACCTCCTCGACACCTTCACCGAGTACCCGGCGCTGTTCGCCCGGCTCGGTCTCACTGGCGACGAAGCTCTCGGTCTCATCAACCAGGGCCTCGACGCCGGCGCGTTCAACAGCGACAAGGTCGCCGACGCGCTCAAGGAGCTGCAGATTCGCGCGACCGACGCGTCGGAGAGCAGCGCCGAGGGCTACCGCCTCATCGGTCTGAACGCCGAAGAGATGACAGCCAAGATGGCCGCCGGCGGATCATCCGCCCGTGAGGGACTGGACCAGATCCTCGACGGCCTCCGCGGCATCGAGGACCCGGTCGCTCGGAACGCTGCCGGCGTCGCGCTGATCGGCGCCCAGTGGGAGGACCTCGGCGACTCCATCCTCGCCCTCGACCTGTCCACCGCCGTCGACCAGCTCAACGGCGTCGACGGCGCCGCGCAGCGCATGTTCGACACCCTCGCCGCGAACGACGCGACCCGCATCCAGCAGGCGCAGCGGAACATCGAGGTCGCCGCGCAGGGCATCCAGGGTGCGCTCGCGGCCGCGTTCTCCGAGCCGCTCGGGGATCTCGCGAACTTCGTGTCGCAGAACCGTGGCCCGGTCATGCAGTTCATCCTCGACCTCGCGAACGCCGGCCTCGACTTCGGGGTGGGCGTCGTCGAGGGTGTCGCCACCGGCACGGAAGCGCTCGGCGGTTTCGTGTCGGGCCCGCTCGCGGACTTCGTCTACTCGATCGCGGACGTGCTCGGCAAGCTGCCGTGGCCGTTCAACCAGGACACGAGCGAGCTGAAGGCCGCTGTCGAGGAGATGCGCGGCTTCGAGGACGCGACCACGGCCGCCGCCGACATCATGCGAGAGAACTGGATCGGCACCATCGAGGACGCCCGCGACCGACTCAACGAGTTCGGCGAGGGTGCCGTCGCGATGGGCTACCTGAACGACGCATCCCTCGTCCTGGCCGAGAACCTCTCGGCCGTGGGCTACGCGGCTGACGGGTCGAGGCTCTCCCTCGAGGGCGTCGACCTCGCCAACCTCGCGGCGTCGTCCTCCGGCGCGATCCTCGAGGGCCAGATCCGGAACTCGGTGGCGGCGTTGGAGGCGGAGCTCGCTGCGGCCGCGGCTGCCGGTGAGGGGCAGGACGCGCTGAAGGGTCGGTACGACGCGGCGACGGGCGCGCTTGTCGGGCAGCTCACTCAGATGGGGCTCACCGAGCAGCAGGCGCGTGACCTGATTGCGACGTACGGTGCGGTGCCGGGCATGGTGTCGACCGTGATGACGGCGGACACGTCGCCGGCGCAGAACTCCGTTGAGGCGTTCATCCGCAAGAACGCGGGTCGCCGCTTCAACATGTACATCGACGCGATCAACGCGGGTGGCGGGGGTGGGCGCGGTGCGCTCTCCAACGCTCGAGGCAACCTCGTCGAGTTCATGGCGGGCGGTGGGCTGCGCTCTGGTCTGACGCCGATGCAGTCGATCGCGCAGATGGTCCCGCCGAACACCTGGCGGGTCACTGGCGATCGCGGGGATGTCGATGAGTCGTTCATCCCCGTCGACGGATCCGCGCGCTCCTGGGCGATCCTCATGGAGACCATGCAGCGGATGCTGTCGGTCAGCGACGGCCCGGGAGGGACAGGCGGGGCACCGCCGACAGGGCGGCGACCAGGTCCACCGCCGGTCCAGATCATCCACAACGGCAACAACTACGCGTTCGACCCGCGGGAGCAGGCGCGCGAGCAGAAGCTCCAGTTCACCCGCGCGCTGGACGTGCTGCCGCCAACATAGGGGGTTCGTATGCCGATCGTGTTCGCAGCTCCGGCCGCGTCGCCGGGCGAGAGCCTCGGGGACTTCCGGCCTCGCCGCATGACGTGGACGGGGTTCGACGGATCGGTGTGGCCGCTCACCCGGCCGCTGGCCGAGAATCCTCGGCTGGCGCCGGGTGTGCAAGGCCTCCACATGCCCCGCATGGACGTGCAGAAATCATCGTCGCCGCTCGTCGCCGGCGTGGAGCTGCTCGGCTACGCGCTGCCGGAACGGGAGGTGTACTGGCCACTGCTGTTCCGCGCGTCGAGCATCGACGACTGGCAGTCCGCGCACGGTGCGTTCTTCGACTCGTTCCACCCGGTTGAGACCGGCACGTGGACGGTCGGGGAAGGGAAGGACACGCGCACGCTCCCGCTGACGGGTGTGTTCGACGGGTCGTATTCGTTCCACCGAGACCCGTTCGTCACCGGGTTCGCGGTCATCGGGATCCAGCTCGAGGCACCGCGGCCGCTGTGGCGGGGACGGCCAGTCGCGCAGGAGTTCGGTGCAGACGAAGGACAGGACTTCATCCCGCCCGCGGGCGCACCGAGCTTCTACGTCTCGCCGTCGGCGACCTTCCAGCAGGCGACGATCCAGAACCCCGGCAACGAGCCAGCGTACCTGGTGTGGACGGTGCAGGGCCCAGCATCCGAGGTGCAGCTCGGTGTCGGCGGGGCAATCATCGAGGTACCGTTCCCGATCCCGGACGGGTCGACGCTCATCATCGACACCGATCCGGCCGGGCAGTACGCGACCCTCAACGGGATCGACGTCACCCGAGATCTCGGGTTCCAGATGTTCGCCCCGGTCCCCGCTCGTGGCACGTCACCGCTGGTGATTGCCGCGGCCGGCGCGGGCAGGGTGCGGGCGGAGCTCGTGCCGCTGTACTGGAGGGCGTTCTGATGGCACGCCGCCGGTTCATCGTCGCGCAGTTCCTCGACTCATCGAACGCGTTCGTCCGCCAGGTCGCACCCGCCAAGACGAGGGCGACGCTGCGGTGGAACGCGGCATCGTCGGCGTATCTGACGTTGCCTGACAATCACGCCATCGTGCCGACGCTGGTCGGCGAGGACGGCATCCGGTGCGCGGTGTGGATGGTCACCATCGACAACCTCGTGCTCAGCCGGCGTCGACTGGTGCTCGGTCGCGTCGGGTCGGTTACGGGGGACGATGCCCCGTTCGGGACGGTGACCGTGCCGGTGCAGGACGACTGGCAGGACCTCGCGAACATGCTCGGCTGGCAGGTGCCGGGCGCGCCGATCACCGGGCAGAACGCCTCCGAGTACGCCCGGTACACGGGCACATCGGAGGACAACGCGAAGGCCGCGATCGCCGCCAACGCAACCCGGCTCGGACGTCCCTGGGACGTCGCCCCGTCGCTCGGCCGCGGCGACCCGGCGACGGCTCCGCTCGAGCTGCGCATGCACGAGCTCGGCGACAAGATCATGCCTCCGCTGATCAACGACCGACTGCAGCTCACCCACGAGTACGACGACACGACGGGCCGCTGGCTCGTCGACGTCCGCGAGGGTGAGGTCTTCCCGCGCCCGATCACCCCTCAGTCCGGGGTGCTGGGACGGTGGTCGTGGGTGCATCAGCCACCGACCGCAACCCGTGCCATCGTCGGCGGCCGCGGCGACGGCACCGCACGCGAGTTCGCGCTCGTCATCGACACGGCTCTCGAAGCGGAGCTCGGCGTCGCGCTCGAGATCTACGTCGACGCCCGCAACGCGGAGGCCGGCGCCGACCTCGCCCCGTACGGGTGGGCGGAGCTCGCGAAGCACCGCGGCAAGGCCGGCCTCACGGCGACGCTGCGGGAGACGTCATGGTTCCGGTTCGCGGACGGCTACGAGCTCGGCGACAAGGTGCGCGTGCAGGTCGGCGCGCTCGACGTCGAGGACGTCATCAGCCAGGTCGACATCACTCACGACACCAACGGCGGGTTCGACACCGTCCCGAAAGTGGGCCTCGCGATCGAGGACCCGACGGAGCGTCTCGTCGGATTCGTCAGGCACGTTGCGACCGCCGTGCGCGGTCTGGAGAAGAGGTAACTGTGGCCATCATCTCGAAGGGGTACGAGGGGACCGTCAACTACGCCGACTGGGCGGTGCTGACGTCGCACCTCGGCGCGCAGTACTCGGTGTTCGGACCGGATGCCTACGCCGTGTCGTTCGGCTCCGGCGATCGCGAGGTCCTCGTCGCACCCGGGCGCGCAGCCGGCCAGGGCATCCTCGACGACTCCGACGCTCCGGTGTCGCTCGTCGGCGCGACGGTCGGGTCTGGCTCCCGCTGGGACTTAATCGCACTGCGCCGCGACTGGACGACCTCGGAGACGATCCCCGTCCTCGTCCAGGGCGCGTCGACGGCTGCCATCCCTGCCGGTCGTGAGGACTCGCCAGGGTCGCAGGACGACCAGCCTCTCGCGCTCGTCAGGTTCGCGGCTGGACAGACCGCGCCGCAGGAGGTCATCGACCTCCGCTGTTGGCACGGCGACGGCGGGATGGCGGCGAAGAGCCTGCTCGTTCGCGACTACCTGACACGCATCGGCACCCGGGTGTGGGTGCAAGGCATTACCTGGGTACTCGGCTTCAACGCCCTGGGGCTGCCGACATGGGTTCCGGACTCGGTGTACGTCGGGGCGACCGCTCCTCCGTACTCCGAGAACCTGCTCTGGGCGAAGCCGTAGGACGGAGGCGAGCATGGGCACCGTACGCATCGGTGGCATTGTGAAGTCCTCTCCGTCGACGCAGTTCTGGCTCGAGGCGGACTGGGTCGCGCAAGAGGTCGGGAACAATCGCTCTCTCATGCGCGTCTGGCTCCGCGCGGCGAACGGTCCGGCGGGGTCGACCGGGTCGAGCTTCGGCGGCTATGGCATCCAGGAGGCGTACGCCGACGGGCACGGCCGTGTCGGCTGGCACGAGGGCAACCCGTTCCTTCCGGGCGGCTATGGGCAGAACGCGCAGCGGTGGCACGACCACGTCGCGGACCGCTGGTACGGCCACGACGCGAACGGCTTCGGGCCGTCCGTAGGCCTCTCGATGCATCTTGCATACGGGACCATCGACGAGTGGCACGGTGGCTCCATCGGCGCGCCGGGCCGGATCCCGAAGCCTCCAGGTGCGCCCGTCCCGATCGGCCTAGACCAGATCGGCCCGACTTCGATGCGGTACATGTTCTCCGGAACAACCGACGGTGGCTCTCCGATCCGTGAATGGCGGATCGGGTACGGCACGAGCCCGGCCGGCCCGCAGTTCTACGTCGGCTCAAGCGGCACGAGCGTCGTCGGCGGACTGACTCCCGCGACCGAGTGGTTCTTCTGGTCGCAGGGCCGCAACGACTACGGCTGGGGCCCGCTCTCCGCCCGCCTAAGCGCGCGCACGCTCGCGAGCCTGTACGTCGGCAAGGGTGGTGCCTTCCCCGCGGCCGCAGCCGTGAACGTCGGCAAGGCCGGGGCGTTCCCCGCCATCGCCGAGCTGAGGGTCGGGCGCGGCGGATCCTTCGTCACCCCCGGCAGCTGACCCTCACCCTCGCAACCTCCCCGCCCTCGGCATCCGCCGGGGGCTTCGTCATGAAAGGACACGGCCATGGCCGAAAGCAGCACCCCGCAGCCGGACCTCGGCGCGATGGACGAAGCCGGCGAGACCGGCTACGGCGAAACACCCGACCAATACACGCCCACCGCGGCGGACTTCGAGAGGGAGGGCTGAGCCATGACACGCATGCCCATGCCGTTCTCGAACCCGTCGACGTACCCGGGTCACACCGGCATCGACTTCGGCAAAGCCCGCGGCGTCCAGGTGCCCGCGATCACGCCAGGCGTCATCACCTTCGTCGGCACCTGGGGCAACGGCGGTCTCACCAAGACCATCACCCGCGCCGACGGATTGAAGGTGATGAACTGCCACCTCGACAGCCTCGCGGGCGTTGGGCTGGGTGCGCACGTCTCGCTCGGCCAACACATCGGCCCGGTTGGCAGCACCGGCCGGTCGACGGGGCCGCACCTGCATACCGAATTCTGGCTCAACGGCGTCGCGCAAGACGAGTGGAAGTGGATGGATCCAGGCAACTGGATCGGCAAGCCCGGCAACGTGGCAGGCCTCCCGCCCTACTCGAAGACGGTCGAGCAGGAACAGGCGTTCCTCAACGCGACCCGCGGCGAGCACCTCCTCGTCGACGGTCGCCGCGGCCCCGCCACCATCGCGGCGTACAAGCGCTACCAGGCATTCCTGCAGTCGCGTGGCTGGTACTCCGGGAAGATCGACGGCATCTGGGGCGGCGGCACGCAGGCAGGGCACGAGAAGTACTACGCCGAGCTCCACCGGCCCGCTGCGCAGTCCGTCTACCCGAGCGTGTCCGTCGACACCATCGCCATGATCGGCGACGTCCGAGGGCTCCAGAAGATCGCACGCCTCGGCGGATACAAGGGCCGCATCGACAACGACTGGGGTCCCGGCTCCAAGGCCGGCTTCGCCCGGTGGATCGCGAACTCCGGCTACGGGTCGATCGGGAACTGGCTGCGCAAGCGCTGGGGCTACGTCGGCAACGACCAGCAGGGGCCCGTGATGACGGCCGCGCTGCAGCGAGCGAACGCCGAGAACTACCGAGCGCTCTGATGCGACCGAACTACCAGCACACCGGTCCGCGCCGCCGCACGTCGTGGTGGCGCGGACCGTGGCCGCCGTCCATCCTGCTCGCCCTGCTCGTGCCGCTCGTGATCTGGGAGCTGACGTGGGCCTGGCCGCTGCTGACAGGAGAGTGATCGTGGACAAGTACCCCGTGCCGACGACGCGCCGCCGGCGTTTTGAGGCCATCATCCGAATCATCGACCTCGTTGTGTACGCCGCGGTCTTCGCGGGCGGCGTGTACGCCCTCACCGCCACACCAGCGACCGTCGTTGACGAACTCGATTCCGCACCGTGGCTCGTCGGCGTGTGGGCCTTCCTGCTCCTCGCCGGGGGCGGTGTCGGCTTCACAGGTCGGTTACTCCGCCGATGGATGGTCGAGGTCCCCGCCACCGTGCTCGCCGCGTTCGGGATCCTGATCTACTTCGTCGTCCTCGGCCGGTTCGCTTTCGCCAGCATCACTTCATCTGTCGCAGTCGCCCTCGTCCTTGTCGCGATGGGCCTGATGATCCGCCGATGGGCTGAATTGCAGATCTTCGCCACCGACCCCGACCACAACGACTTCCGGTCACGCATGGCCGAAGCACTACGGAGGAAGACGCCGAACTTCGTCCAACGTCACGAGTGACCCGGGGAGCAACACAGTGGAACTCAACTGGATCGCTGTACTCGTCGCTGTGCTCGGCGCTGGCGGCATCGGAGCCGCGATCCGAGAGATCGCATCCGTCGTGTCCCTCGCCCGCAAGGGCGTCTCCGGCAAGGAAGACAAGCGGCGCGAAGACATCATCGCGCAGCGCGACCACGCCCTCGCCCTGCAGGCCGAAGCCGAGGCGGGGGAGCGGGCAGCGGATGCCCGCGCCGACCGAGAACGAGACCGCCGCATCGCGTGGCAGGAGCACGCCGCGCACCTGCGGTATCAGCTGCGCTCGCTGGGCGTCGAGCCTGGCCGCCACCCGTCCATCGAAGACACCGAAAACCCTCTGACCTGAGGAGGTCATCATGAAGAACATCGCCACTTGGTTCACCCCTGAGCGTCGCCAGTTGATCCAGGCGTTCCTGGTCACGATCGCGCCGCTAGCCATCATGTTCGGCTACGGCACCGAAGGCACGTGGGAGCAGGTGCTCATTATCTCTGGCGCGATCCTCGGAGCAGTCGCGTCGCTGCTGAACCTCGTCAACGTCCGCATCGCGGACTGGGCAACACAAGGCTGGGCGATCGTGCGGGGTGCGGTCTACTCGCTCGGCACCGTGGTCTCGCCGGCGCTCGTGATCCTCGGGTTCTACAGCGAGGACGTGAACACGCAGATCGTCACGGGCCTCTCGATCGGGCTCACTGCGTTGTCGAGCGCGATCGCGATCTTCGCGAACGGTCAGCAGCAGAAGTACGCCCTGGCCGCCTGATGCCCAGCTGGGCCGCGGCCGCCGCCGTGCTGGCCGCGGCCCTCACGATCACGTTCGCCCCTTCCGAGAGGAGCCGCTGAGATGCCCATCCAGGATCAGTTCGACTCGCAGATCGCATACAACCCGGACGCCGACGAACTCGTGACCGGTGCGACGTTCCAGGTGTTCGCGAGCGACGATTCAGCGTTCGCGACACCCCTTCCGATCACGGATCCGGCGTCGGGCGCCGGCATCCCGACCCTGCGCTCGAGCAGCATCGGCGTGCTGCCCGACTTCCGTGTCCCAGGCGACCCGCCCCAGGTCATCCTCAAGTCCGGCGCGTTCGTCACACTCCTGACGTCGAAGTTCGGCGCGGTCCTCGCGGCGGGCCTTGACCCCGACACGGTCGCCGCCGCGATCGCCGCGGCCGCCGCCGCACAGGCATCGGCGTCCCAAGCACAGACCGTCGTGGAGCAGACTGCTCCCGCTGCAGCTGCAGCCGCGGTCGACGAGATGTTGGCGACGCGCGACGTGTCGACCTCGCTGCCTGTCGCGCCGGAGTTTCCCGACGACGAAGGGTTCCTCGGGGACGCCGACGGTCGCCCGTCGAAGGTCGGGTTCGACGTCGACGGCGAGATCGCCGAAGCAACTATGCGATCGGCGCACGGTAAGGGCATGCCGCGGCTGACGGTGATCGATGACGGCGATGGCGGGTTCTACCTCGCCGACGCGGAAGGCAACCGCTACGCGCTCGGCTTCGACAGCACCGGCCAGTTCGACACCACCACGAAGTGGGCGCTCGCGAATCTCCTGCACTCCTACACCGGCCCCGACCAGCCGTTCGTCTGGCCGGGCAACTTCATCCTCTGGCAGCGCGTCGACCTGGCGAGCGGTCACATCGAGACCCTGATGGGAGAGAACTGATGACGACATGGACTCGTGTCAGGGAGAACGCCGGCTCACTGCTGGACATCGGCACCGCCCGCTCGCTCGAGCGTGACCAGCAGGTGCTCGACGGGAAGATCCTCGCGTTCGACAACTTCGAGGAGGGCTTCGGCCGGTGGGCCGACCACATCGCCGGTAACGACACCACCTCGACCGTGCGGAACCCGATGTCGCTGACGTCGGAGCGTGCGCTGTCGGGCGCACGGTCGCTGCTCATGTCGGCGAGGACGGTACCCGCTCACATCACCGACCCGGGTGTCCGGTCGAACTGGCGGCACGGCGGCACAGGGTCGTACAACCGGCTCTCCCGTGACTTTCCGATCACCGAGGATGGCTTCCGCTACCTCGATATCTCGTGGCACATGGCGCTCGGTGGTACGTCGGCGCGGGCGTTCGGCAGCTTCAACGTCTACCTCGACACGCAGGAGTGGGTACTCCCGAGCGATTGGGAGACGAACCCGAACTACAAAGGCCGCTCGTACTTCAATGCCCGTGTCGGGATCGACCCGGCGACGGGGTTCCAGCGGTGGGGGATCGGGAATCAGTCTCTCTCGGTTCATCAGTGGCTCGACAGCACCGTCGGTGGGGCGGCTGCTCCCGGGTTCAACGAGGACAAGCGCAACGCGACATACTGCCGTCTCACGCTTGATCTGTGGGCGAACGACGGATGGGGCAGGTACGACTCGCTGCAGGTCGCGGACCAGCTCATCGACCTCGTCCCGTTCGGGTATCGCCCGTGGGCGGAGCCGCCGCAGTACAGCGCAACCGACCCGCAGCGGTCGTTCGGGGGCGGGCTGAACCCCGGCTTCAACATCACCGCGGGTGACCCCACGGTCACCGGGTATGAGGCCGGCGACGTGTGGGCGATCCTCGATGACGTGGTCGTCTCGATCCGAAAGGCGGCGTGAGCATGGCTGGTCGCACGCAAGTATTCCTCGCAGCCGACTCGACGATGGCACTGCGCGCGGACGCGTCGACGTCGGCGGTTGTCGCGAACGAGTTCCCGGTCTCACAGTTCGACTGGGGATTCTCCGACGAGTGCAGGTGGACCGTCGGTGTGGAGCAGGTCCTCGGCGCCCCAACGTCGTGGCAGCTCAAGCCCGTTCTGCAGTTCGCCGTCATGCACACCACTGGTCAGCGGCTCACGAAGCCGCGGTGGTACGACGTGCCGCTCGATCAGGTCGAAGCGCTGACACGGGAGGGTGCCGACTTCGCCATGATGTCGGCCGCACCGTCCGCGCAGTCCCGTTCCCTCGTCGGCTACGGCAAGTGGATGCGGATCGTCCTCAAGCCCACATTCGAGGGCGGCACAGATCCGCGCCTGCTTGTGGCACTGATCGCCGAGACGAAGTAGGAGGAACCATGCCATCCGTTCTGAGGATCCCCGGCACCCTGATCCAGGGCGTGCCGACCCCGAAGGCGTCGACGCTGCTTCAGGACGTGAGCGCCGGTCCGCTGGTGCTCATCTACCCCGGCAGTCCGTTCGCGCCGCTCGAGTCGCTCCCTGCCGTCAGCGGCCCGGTGGCGAACCTTGCCGCAGAGCTCGCGGCGGCAACCATCGGGGGCGACCCGGGGTCGCCGACAATCACGAACGCCATCGCGCCGGGATCGGTCAAGATGAAGGCCGAGCTGACGGCCAAGGGTGGCATCCATGTGATGAACTCCCTCTCTGCGCAGGCGTCGCCGTACGAGCCCGTCGACATCAGTCTCGGCAGCGCGGAGCTGCTGGCCTTCATCAACGCGAACCCGACGCACGACTACTACCTCGGCGCCTGGTATCGCGTTACCCGGATCGGCCCGTACGCGTCGAACCCACACCACTTCGCGGGGCTGCAAAAGGGCAACCCGGTCGGCACCGCCGGCGACCGCTGGCTGACAGTTGGGCCCACGTCGACGAGCAGCCAGGCGTACGCGCCGACCTCGGCGTCAGGCCTTCGGCTGGGCCCGGTCGAACGACGCGACGGAAGTGGCGGCGCGTACACGTTCTTCGCCGGCATCGGCACCACCGATGCGCCGGCATCGTTCGTCGCCCTCAACAGGCTCGTGCGTCTCGGGGCCGCATCGATCGGGCAAGTCAACGGTCTCTCGTCGATCGTCGTCTACCGGCTCTACCTCGAGGATCTGACTGCGTCGGGCAGGTCATTCGCGGATGTCGCCGCCGAGGATCACGACGAGTACGTGGCCGAGATCCTCACACCCGGTGGCGTCTACTACGGCGACAGTTGGAGCAACCCGGCGACGGTGCTCCCGTGAGCGCCGAGATCGCCTACGTCTGGATCTTCGGGCTGGGCATGATTCTCGGCATGGTCCTCACCCTCTTGGGCGTAGCGATCGCCGGCGCGGTATCCTCCGGCGATGGAAGCGGATCATCTGTCGGCACTGGCTGCGAGCCTTGCGGCTGTAGCAGCCGGAGCCTCAATCGTGGTCACCTTTGTGGTTTCTGCGCAGGGGCGGAAGCTGCAGCGGGAGCTCGACGCGAAGAACCGACGACACCAGGTGGAGCTGGATCGCGGCAACCGCGAGCACCAGGAGCAGCTGGCGAACCTTGCCCACGATCACGAGTCAGCCTCGTGGTTGCGAGAGCAGAGAACCGTTCGAGCTGCTGAGTACTTCGATGCCGCCAACGAGTTCATGCGGTTTCTCGGCAACGAGATCTTCCGCGCGGTCGGCAAAGGCGAGCTTACGCAGCAGCATCTCTCCGAGCTTCGAGCGAGACAGGAAACGGTACAGAGCCTGACCAACAAGCTCTATATCGTGTCCTCTCTCGAGCTCGGCGAGGCGGCCTCAGCATTCCAGGACTGGATGGACTCGGGGATCGAGGGGCTGCCGAAGCCCGGTTCCCCCGCGGACCCCTTGCTGGAGTCGCATCCCCTAGTCGGGTCGACGCTCGTCGGAAACGAGCTTCTCTGCGAACTCATCAACCCCATCCGCCGCGCGATGGGTTTGGCCGACGGCCTTCCCATCGGGCTCAGCTCGACACCGAACAACTATGGCGCGTAGCCGTAGACGCCCCTCGATCAACGTCCACGGACGTTGATCGAGGGGCGTCTTTTCGTTCGCGGACGCTGTCTGGGGCGCCCTCGACCTCTCTCACGGACGCGAGCGTGACCTGCGCACCGCGACGGCCTGCTGGATCTCGGCTGCCGCGCGCTCCGCGTCGAACTCGTCGAGCCATTCCTCGATCAATCGTTGACGTACTGCAGGGGTTCTGCCCTCTTTCCACACCCGATGCTGCCGCTCGTCGCGCGCCAGCGCCTCCGGCGATTCACCCGAGACGGCTATCCCGACGACGCAGGACTCGAACCATGACGACGCGATTTGGTGGCCCTGGATCGGCTTGAAGACACGATCTTCGTGGAAGCGGATCCTTCCTTCTTGAGCTACGTCGGTGATCGTGACGAAGGTTGACGGGTAGGAGAGGCCTCGCAGCTTGTGCCGAGGACCCACGCGCGGGAAACGCCGAATGGCATCTTCGGCAGTCTCGGCTGCGTAGAACTCCACCTTGAAGATGTCCCCGTTGGTGTAGCGGACCTCGAGCGTTCGGGCGCCTGGTGGACAGATGACTTCGTCAATATCGCCCTGATCAACATCCCAAACGTTGTTGATAATCGTCGTCCGCGGCGACACAGAGGGCATCCGGTAGTTGACCATCACCTCGCCGTTCTCGTTTCGACGAAACCAGATCACTGGGATGCCGTCGAAGGAAAGGAGCACAGGCGTGTCAACGAAGACGTTGGATCCGAGGATTGCTACGAGATCTCGCCGCATCCACTCGAATCGGCCTCTGACCTCTGTCTCGTTCAATGCGCCCGAACGCTTGAATCGGCGGAGTTGGTCGTCCGTGTACGAGCCGTTGTCCGCTTTGTCGGCGTGCTCCCGGCAAAGCGCGATCATTCCCTCTGGCCGATGATGTTTCTCAACTCGCCACGGCGGATCGAAGTGATGCCAGGTGAGGTACGGGCTACCACACGAGCCTGATGCGGTCGCGGCGGGACAGTGAAAGCGGACCTCCCTGCGCAGTTCCGTGAGTACCGCTGCTGGGGGACGGCGTGGAGGTTCGGTCATGCCACGCACGATACCGGTGACTTCCGATGTAGCAGGCGAGCTCATGTCCGGGGTTCGCCATGCTGCTCACGCCTTGTGACTGCGTTCCGCCAGACGACGGTGTTGCGCGCGCCGGCCGCGCTGTACCACTCCACGATGACGACGCGGTCGTTCCAGCCTGTGGCGACCGCGGCGAGACGCTCAGCGGGTTTCCCTTCCCACTGGATCCAGGCCCACACCGCGGGCCGATCGCGCGGCGTTGCCCAGTGGATGGGTTCGGGGCCGTAGGCGAGATTGGGCAGCGTCACGGAGGTGGCAGCCTCGGCGATGCGCTGGTCATTAAGCGCGTCGTAGTGCGCTTCGTAGCGGCGGTTCTTGGTCACGGGTAGCCGGAATCCTTCCTCCGGCCGAGAGGGTACAGGGTACCAATCATCGAATGTGTGTTCTATTGTCTTAACCCATGACGGTGACACATCTCGAACACAAAGCAACCTTATGGATGGTCAACGACGTCCCCACCCGGATGGTCTACGCCGGCCGCCGATGGCGCATCACCGACACCCCCACACGCCTCCGCCAGTCCATCTGAACCGCGCCCCTTGAGAACCATCACGGCCTCTACGGGTGGCGCTTCCAAGCCACCAACACTGACGGTGAGTCGCTCGTCTTCGACGTGTTCCGCACCGGCGAGGACTGGCATGTCCACCACGCGTACACGTAGCCTGCGAGCATGTGCGGACGTTTCGCGATGAACAAGGAGACCAACGACCTCATCACCGAGTTCGTGGCCCAGGGCGGGCGCGCTGAGGACTGGACCGGTTCCTACTCGATCGCACCGACACAGAACGCACCTATCGTTCGGGAACGCGCAGACGACGCGGGCACCATCGAACGGTCGATCACGTTGGCACGGTGGGATTGGCCCAAGCCCCCGAACCGGCCGAAGGGCGCACCGATCATCAACGCGCGGATCGAGAAGCTCGCCACCGGTTTCTGGACCGGCGCGTTCTCCAACGCCCGCTGCATCGTCCCGATGATCGGCTACTACGAATGGACCGGTCCGAAGGGTGACAAGCAGCCACACTTCATCCACGGCGACGGCGTCCTGGCCGCCGCCGGCCTCACCTGGACCGCCGAGGTCGACGGGGAACCGCAGCGGGTGTTCGTGGTCGTCACCCGTGAGGCGCGCGACGCGTCCGGGGAGGTCCACGACCGGATGCCAGCGTTCCTGACCGAGGATCTCTGGCAGGACTGGCTGAACATCGAGTCCCTCACCGTCGCAGGCGACACGGCCGCCTCGAAGCACAACCGACTCGAGATGCTCGACGCACTCACCGCGAGCTCCGAATCGATCGCCAGGACCATCCGCACCTACGAGGTGGACCGCCGCGTGAACAACTCACGCACCGTAAACCCCACCGACCCCGACCTGATCAGGCCGCTCGCCTAGGCCTGGGTCATCCGCCGTGGATCGACGGACCCCGGAACCGTGGCGGCACGTCGACGGGCATCGCGGGAAGCACTGTATGACCGCAGGCGGGGCATTCCCACCCGCCCGGGATGTCACGCATGAGGACACTGCAGCGTGCGCACCGCAGCTGCGCGCCGTCGTCGATCGCGTCGCTCACAACTGCCTCACGTAGATCGTGATCCCATCGTCATCCTCGGCGTCGAGTTCGAACTCCTCGCCGTTGAACCACGCGCGTGCAGGGATCGAGCCGTCCGCCTCCCGCTCGCGGAGTTCCGTGGCCACCATGAAGCGGCGCCGGCCGTTGTCGCTCACCTCATCAAACTGAGCGGTGAACAAGTCTGCTCGTTCCATGCCAGCCAGGCTACGCGGAGCGGAGGAGCGCGGAAGGGGCTCGTCATAGGATCAGGTCCATGCGTCGTAGCCTGTTCACGGTTCTGGCCCTCGCGGTGACATTCGGGATCACAAGCTGCGCGGCGCCGCAGGCAGAGCCTGAAGCCTCAGAGAGCGCGGACGCCACCCCGAGCCAATCTCCGACGGCGAGCCCGACCACGGAGCCGGCTGAAGAGGCGGGCCACGCGCCCGACGAATGCACTACAGATGTGAGCTCGCCGGCGCCGGACGAGACTGGGGCGCAGATCCAGGCGGCCGCCAACGGCGCCCCCCTTCCACCCGGTGTCGTGCAGCTCGGGCCCCCACAGATCATCGCGTCCGTAGATGAGCCGGGAACCTACGAAGCCGTCGTCCGTATCTGCTCCGAGCCGATCGACCGCGAGCAGCTCGTCGTGGTCGGCAACATCATTGCGAAGACGATCTACAGCGATCCTTCACACGAGTCGCTCAGCGTCCTCGTCGTCACGTCATGGGTGCCGGACGGTGCGGGTTCGGTCGAGACGGCCGACAGCATCCGCACCCGCGATTACAGCGTCATCCTCTGGGACTCCGAGACGGCGCCGCCGAACGCCTCGGCGTGGGAGTAAACCTTCTGCGCCGATGTCGGAGGCGTCCAGCAGGATCGTCTCTCGATGCGACCCGACGCACTGCTCGACTTTGAACGCGCCCACCCACGCCACACCGGCGCCAAGGAAGTGGCGATCATCCGCGATCTCGGCCTGAAGCCTGCGAGGTACTACCAGCTGCTCGCGCGCGCTGCAGCGTCACACGAGGGCCAGGCCCACGACCCGTTCACCGCTCACCGGATCATCCGCCGTATCGCCGCGTGACGCCGGCAGCGGCTCGACGGTCGCGATCTGGGAGAGCGGAAGGCCGAGCCGCACGGCGAGCGCGGCGAGGTGCGCGATCGTCGGATGGGCACGGTCGACCGCCGGTGCCGTAAGCCGGAGAATGCCGTGCTGCTCGTGGTGCTTGTCGAGCACGGCCTGGTTGATGATGATGCGCACTGTGATCGAGTCCCCCGACTCATTTGCTTGAGCGCCCCCAGCTCCGCGTGTCGGATCGCGCTTTCCTTGGAGGATGCTAGTTCAAATGAACTAGGCCGAGCGTCGAGGGATCGAACCGAGACGGGAACGATACCTTCGGCACCGTGCCAGCCGGGGGTAGCCAGACGGCCGAGCTCTCTCAGCTCGTCGCCAAGATCCTCGACGACGCCTGGCTTGAGTCAGGTCTCACCCAAGGCCAACTCGGCGCAGCGGCCGGCATCTCACAGTCGCAGGTGTCGAAGTATCTACGCGGCACTCGGGTCCCCGACATCGACAAGCTCGACGCGCTCTGCGATGCGCTGGGACTCGACGTCGCAGCTGTGGTGGCCGGCGCTCAAGCGCGCCGAGGAACCCGGTAGGTATCCGCGGTTTACTCGCTGTTTTTGGCGGGACACGCCGGGAACTGGTGGGCACTCGATAGCGCCTCGACGAGTCGATAAGGCCTGATCACGGGCACGATAGGGAAGTGATGGGCAGCGGCATCCCGAAAACGGGGGTTGCAGGTTCAAGTCCTGTAGCCGGCACAACGCACGGCGTCGACCCGAACTTGTCACACGGGGGTTGGCAGGTTCAAGTCCTGTAGCCGGCACAACGCAGGGCGTCGACCCGAACTTGTCACACGGGGGTTGGCAGGTTCAAGTCCTGTAGCCGGCACAACGCAGGATCAGCTCCAGCCAGGCGCCGGCCGGCCAGTTCACTCCGGCGCGGGCTCGAACGTGATCGTGAGGGGCGTCGCGCCCGTCGCCCGATCGAATTCGAGGGTTGCAGAGGCGATGGCCGCGCCGCCCGAGGACGGACCGATCGTCGCCGTGAAGGTCTCGCCCTCGCCGGACCGGTTGAACTCGGCGAGGTCCTCCTCGAGCGAGTCCAGCTGGGCGGCATCCCACCCGAACTCGGCACCGAGCGCCCGCAGGTAGCCGACTGCTCCGGCCCAGCCGCGCACCACATCGGGAGTCAGCGTCACCGCGACCAGGCGATCGCCCTGCGAGCTCGCGCTGAGCGCCGCGATGTCGTCCAGGATGTGCACCTCTTCGCCCGCCGCCACGATCGCCCGTACCGGACGACGGAACTCCGCCGACTTCTCGCCGTCGGCGGCAAGCCCCAGCTCGGTCGCCGACAGGCCGCCGTCACCGACCCGCACGCGCACGACCCCCTCGACGTTGACGTAGTCGAAGCCCGCGTCGGTGAGCATGCTCGATCCGTCCGACGCCTTCTGGTCCTCGGACGCCGCGGGATGCTCCTCGGTCCACCACGAGCCCTGGATGGCGAGGGATGCCAGGACCACGCCGCCGATGATCAGCACCAGCACCGCGGCCGGCAGCCAGGTGAGCAGCGTGCGTGTGCGAGCGGAGAGGGCCACGCTCCAGCGTAACCGGGGCACACGGGTTCGCCCGAGCCGAGGGAGGCGGGCAAGATGGGACGAGTGACCGCTCGCCGAATGCCCGCCTGGCTGGCGCTGGCCGCAGCCGCGGGCATCGGCGTCATGACGGCGGTCCAGGCGCGCATCAACGGTCAGCTCGGGGTGCGGCTCGAAGACGGCTTCGTGGCGGCGCTGGTGTCGTTCGGGTCCGGGTTGGTGGTGCTGATCGCGCTGTCGGGCCTGCTGCCGTCGGGCAGGGCCGGATTCGGCAGACTGATCGCAGGCGTGCGCACCCGCGGCATTCCCTGGTGGATGCTGGCAGGCGGCGCGGCCGGGGCCCTCACGGTCGCGACACAGGGTCTCGCGGTGGGCATCATCGGCGTCTCGCTGTTCACCGTCGGAGTGGTGGCGGGGCAGACCGTCAGCGGGCTGCTGCTGGACCGCGCCGGATTCGGCCCGGCCGGCGTGGTGGCGGTGACGGTGCCGCGGCTCGTCGGCGGTGCGCTGGCGCTGATCGCGGTCAGCATCGCGCTGGCCGGCGACGGACTGGCCGGCATCCCGATCTGGATGGCACTGCTGCCCGTGCTCGCCGGCGCCGGCATCGCGTGGCAGCAGGCGACGAACGGGCGCCTGCGGCAGCGCGTCGGCACGCCGCTCATCGCGACGCTCGTGAACTTCACCGGCGGCACGTTGCTGCTGGCACTGGGGACAGTCGTGCACGTCGCAGTGACCGGGCCACCGGCCCCGTTCCCGGCCGACCCGTGGCTGTACGCCGGCGGCGTCATCGGCGTGGTCTACATCGCGGTGGGCGCGGTCGTGGTGCAGCACACCGGCGTGCTGCTGCTGGGACTCGGCACCGTCGTCGGGCAGCTCGTGACCTCGCTGGTCCTCGACGTCGTCTGGCCCGCTCCGGCGGGTCCCGGTCTCATGCAGGCGCTCGCGATGGTCGTCGTGGCTCTCGTTTCGGTCGTGGTCGCCGCCGTTCCGTGGCGGCGGTGGCGCAGGCCCTGAGCCTCAGTCCTTCGCGGGTTTCGGCATCCGCGTCAGCAGTTTGCGGGCGTCGACGGCTTTGCGTCGCCCCGCCCCGCTGCGTGGGGGCTTGCCGCCCACGTACAGCCACCCCAGCAGCTCCTCGTCCTTCTTCAGGCCGTGCGCCTTCGCGACGGCCTTGGACCGGGTGTAGTGGCCGGTGCGCCAGATGACGCCCCATCCGGCTTCGTCCAGCAGCAGGCTCAGTGCGTGTGCGACGCCTGAGGCCACGGCCTCCTGCTCCCAGCGCGGCACCTTGTCGCTCTTGCGGTAGCTCGCGACGATGGCGATCAGGAGAGGGGCGCGCAACGGCTTGGTCGAGGATCCCTTGTCGCCCTCAGCCTTGCTGATCGCTCGGCCGAGCCGCTCGCGGTCGGTGCCGCGCAGCTCGATCAGGCGCCAGGGCTGCAGCGACGAGTGATCGGCGACGCGTCCGGCCACCGAGACGAGCCGCAGCAGCTCCGCGTGGGTGGGTGCGTCGTCGGTGACCTTCGACCACGAGCGCCGCGCTCTCATCGCCTCGAGCGCGGGGGCAACCCGCACGGAGACTCCGTTCGACGGCTCCGAGGAGCCCGGATGGGGCGACGGGGCGGTCACTCCGCGGCGCCGGGGGAGAAGTTGAGCGAGATCGAGTTCATGCAGTACCGGTCGCCGGTCGGCGTGCCGAACCCGTCCGGGAACACGTGGCCCAGATGCGAGCCGCAGTTCGCGCACCGCACCTCGGTGCGCACCATGCCGTGGCTGTTGTCTTCGATGAGCTCTACCGCCTCGGGCCGGATCGACTCGTAGAAGCTCGGCCACCCGCAGTGCGAGTCGAACTTCGTGCCGCTGCGGAACAGTTCGGCGCCGCACGCCGCGCAGGTGTACAGGCCGGCGCGTTCCTCATCGAGCAGCTCGCCCGTCCATGGGCGCTCGGTGCCCGCCTCTCGCAGCACCGCGTACTGCTCGGGCGTCAGTTCGCTGCGCCACTGCTCATCGCTCTTGTCGACGGCGTACGTCATGGGCCCTCCTCGGTGCATCCGGATGCTTCCATTCAACCTCAGCCGCGACGGGCTCGCTCCGTCGCGACTGGGCGTTCGCCGCGAAGCCGGCCGTGAGAGAGGATGACTGCGTGGGAACGGATGCCGCAGCCGCCGCCGCAGCCGAGTCCGCTGCGGTCACGGCTGCGGTCATGGAGCGGTACGCCCGGTTCGCCCGGGATGAGGCTCCCGGGCGCTCGGAGCTGTACGCCGAGTGGGCGGCCGGCGTCGCCGCCGACTCCGACGCTGCCGCCATCCTGGCAAGGGTCCCGGCCACGAGTCGCCAGCCTCCGCTCGTCTTCGCGGTGAGCCGCATGCTGGGTGCGCCCGAACGGAGCTACCCGGCGTGGGCGCAGTGGGTCGCCGCGCATGCCGACGAGCTGGTGGCCGAGGCATCCCGCCGCCGACTTCAGACGAACGAGCCGCAGCGCTGCGCCGCCCTGCTGCCGGTTCTCGCCGGCGTCGAGGGACCGGTCGCGCTGCTCGAGATCGGTGCGAGTGCGGGGCTCTGCCTGTATCCCGACCGCTACTCGTACCGCTACCGTGACCGCGGATCGGGGCGCGTCGTCAGTCTCGACCCGCATGACGGGCCGGCACCGGTCGTGCTCGAATGCGACTTCGCCGGCACACCCCCGTTGCACATGCCGCACGTGGTCTGGCGCGCCGGGATCGACGTGGCTCCTCTCGACGCCGCCGCGGTCGACGATCGGCGATTCCTCACGAGTCTCGTCTGGCCGGGGGAGCAGGGTCGCGTCGATCGGATCCGCGCCGCGCTCGACATCGCCGCCGCGGATCCGCCACGGCTCGTCGCCGCCGATGCGACCGAACCCGCTGCGCTCGCCGCGCTCGCGGCCGATGCGCCCGGCGACGCCACACTGGTCGTCACGACACCCGGCGTGCTGCCGCACATCCCGCGGGCAGGTCGCGACCGGCTGATCGCGGCGGTACGGGCGATGGGCGCCGTCTGGATCTCGATCGACCCGCCGGGACTGCACGACGCGTGGCGACCGCCGGTGGATTCTGCGACATGGGGCGGGTTCGTGCTCGGTCGCGACGGCGCGCCGCTCGCGGCGGTGGACCCTCTCGGCGCTTTCGTGGAGTGGCGCGCAGGAGGAACGGATGCCGCGGGCTAGCGTGGCAGCGTGCCCCTGACCGATCGCGATCGCGCCATCCTCGACTTCGAGGCCGAATGGCGCCGTCATGCGGGTGCGAAGGAAGAGGCGATCCGGGCGGAGCTCGGTCTCTCACCGGCACGCTATTACCAGCTCCTGGGCCGCCTGATCGACACGGCCGAGGCGCAGGAGCATGACCCGATGCTCGTCAAGCGGCTGCGCAGACTGCGCGACGCGCGCACGGCCGCGCACATCGGGCGCGCAGCCGACATGCGCTGAACGGACCGTCGCGCACGGTCCTCACCGGTTCGGCGGGTAGCATCGACGGGTGCCGAGATCGACCTTCCCCCGGGATCGCTTCGACGATCTTCCCGAGACGGACCGGGTCGGCGCCCATCGAGCCGAGAATCCTCGCATGCGCGGATGGGTCGTGCTGCTCTGGGCCGCACTGGCGACCGTCGTGCTCATCGCGGTCGGGATCTTCGGCACGCTGCTGGCCTCGGGTCGCATCGAGCTCTTCCCCGAGCCGACGCCGACGGTCCAGCCCGAGCCCGAGGTCACGCCGGTCGTCGACGTCAGCTACAAGGTGCAGATCCTCAACGCGACGCCCGAGCAGGGCCTCGCGACGCAGATGAAGGACGTGATCGTCACCGCCGGATGGGCCGATGGCGACGTCCTGGCAGGCGGCGCGGGATCGGAGGACTTCCCCGAGACCACCGTCTTCTACGTCAACCCCGAGGACGAGGCCGCGGCCGCGGGACTGGCCGATGTCATCGGCGGGGCCAACATCGAGCAGAGCGATGCCTACCCGCCGGCCGACCCCGCGATGAAGCAGCTCACGGTGGTCATCGGCCTGGACCGCACCGCGGCCGGCGCGCCCACGCCTACCCCCTGAGCCCCTCGCCTGCGCCACTCATGGCGGAGTGTGTTTCGAGCCGGTAAACAGTTGCGTTCGCTCATGTCAACAAGTGACGATCCGGGGCGGCGGCGCTGTCGTGGATGCATACGATGAAGCCCAGTACCGCCGGCAACAGGAGATTTCGCATGACCCAGGGCACCGTCAAATGGTTCAACGCCGAGAAGGGATTCGGCTTCATCACCGTCGCCGACGGCCAGGACGTCTTCGTCCACTACTCGAACATCGACATGACCGGATTCCGCGTCCTCGAAGAGGGTCAGACGGTCGAGTTCACCGTCGGCAGCGGTCAGAAGGGCCCCCAGGCCGAGGCGGTCCGCGTCGTCGCCTGACCCCGCCCAGCCTCGATCACACGAAACGGGATGCCGCGAGGCATCCCGTTTCTTCGCGTTTCGGAACCGGTCCGGCAGCTTGCACTCGATAGGTGCGAGTGCCAGAATGATTTAGCACTCGTGATTGTGGAGTGCTAATACCCAAAGCCTACGTTCCGGAGGGACGACACACACATGGCAAAGATCATCGCTTTCGACGAGGAGGCCCGCCGTGGCCTCGAGCGCGGCCTCAACATCCTGGCCGACGCCGTCAAGGTGACGCTCGGCCCGCGCGGTCGCAACGTCGTGCTTGAGAAGAAGTGGGGCGCCCCCACGATCACGAACGACGGCGTCTCGATCGCCAAGGAGATCGAGCTCGACGACCCGTACGAGAAGATCGGCGCGGAGCTCGTCAAGGAGGTCGCCAAGAAGACCGACGACGTCGCCGGTGACGGCACCACCACCGCGACCGTGCTCGCCCAGGCGCTCGTGCGCGAGGGCCTGCGCAACGTCGCGGCCGGCGCCGACCCCATCTCGCTCAAGAAGGGCATCGAGAAGGCCGTCGCGGCCATCACCGCCGAGCTTCTGTCCAGCGCCAAGGAGGTCGAGTCCAAGGAGCAGATCGCTGCGACCGCCTCGATCTCGGCCGCTGACCCCGAGATCGGCGCGCTCATCGCCGAGGCCATCGACAAGGTGGGCAAGGAGGGCGTCGTCACCGTCGAGGAGTCGCAGACCTTCGGCACCGAGCTCGAGCTCACCGAGGGCATGCGCTTCGACAAGGGCTACATCAACCCTTACTTCGTCACCGACCCGGAGCGCCAGGAGGCGGTCTTCGAGGACGCCTACATCCTCATCGCGAACCAGAAGATCTCGAACATCAAGGACCTTCTGCCCATCGTCGACAAGGTGATCCAGGACGGCAAGGAGCTCGTCATCATCGCCGAGGACGTCGAGGGCGAAGCGCTCGCGACCCTGGTGCTGAACAAGATCCGCGGCATCTTCAAGTCGGTCGCCGTCAAGGCTCCCGGCTTCGGTGACCGCCGCAAGGCGCAGCTGCAGGACATCGCGATCCTCACGGGTGGCCAGGTCATCACCGAGGAGGTCGGTCTCAAGCTCGAGAACGCCACCCTCGACCTGCTCGGCCGTGCGCGCAAGGTCATCGTCACCAAGGACGAGACCACGATCGTCGAGGGTGCCGGCGACGCCGCTGCCATCGAGGGTCGCGTGACCCAGATCCGTCGCGAGATCGACAACACCGACAGCGACTACGACCGCGAGAAGCTCCAGGAGCGCCTCGCCAAGCTCGCCGGCGGCGTGGCCGTCATCAAGGCGGGTGCGGCGACCGAGGTCGAGCTCAAGGAGCGCAAGCACCGCATCGAGGACGCCGTTCGCAACGCGAAGGCGGCCGTCGAGGAGGGCATCGTCCCCGGTGGCGGCGTCGCGCTCATCCAGGCCGGCAAGGTCGCGTTCGAGGGCCTCGAGCTCACGGGCGACGAGGCGACCGGTGCGAACATCGTTCGCGTCGCGATCGAGGCGCCGCTCAAGCAGATCGCGCTGAACGCCGGTCTCGAGCCGGGTGTCGTCGCGAACAAGGTCGCCGAGCTCGAGCCGGGCTTCGGTCTCAACGCCGCGACCGGCGAGTACGGTGACCTGTTCGCACAGGGCATCATCGACCCGGCCAAGGTGACCCGCTCGGCCCTGCAGAACGCCGCGTCGATCGCCGCGCTGTTCCTCACGACCGAGGCCGTCGTCGCCGACAAGCCCGAGAAGGCTGCGGCTCCGGCCGGTGGCGACCCGACCGGTGGCATGGACTTCTGATCCAGAAGCCGCCTCGCGTCTAGCGTCATAACGATGGGCCCCTCCTTCGGGAGGGGCCCATCGTCGTTGCGCGATGTCAGCGGAAGAGGCTCGTCGTCGACAGCTCGGTGTCGGCGTACTGACGGCCTGCTGCCGCCAGTGCGGCGCTGATGCCGGTGAGCGACTCCTCGACCTGGCGCTGCGTGGCGCGCCACTGGTCGACGACGCCGTGGAAGGCGATCGACGCCGAGCCCGTCCACGACGACTGCAGCTGGGTGAGTTGCGCCATCATCGCGTTGGACTCGGCCTGCAGCCGCTCGATCGTGCCGCGCACGGTCGCGGTGCCGGCGAGGACGGCGTCGCTGTCGACGGAGAAGACGGCCATGATGCTCCCTTCGAAGGGCGGGACGGATGCCGCGCCTCCTTCGCCTGCCACGCTAGGAGCCGCGAGCGGCGCATCGTCGCCGGTGCGGCGAAGCTGTGGAGAGGCCCGCGGAGCGGGTGCTTGGGGAGGAGCCGGTCTCAGTCCGGGATGCCGGGATCTGCGGGCCGGGGACGGGCGAGTGGCTGCGTCTGGATGTCGAGGTGCTCCGCAGCGTCCCGAGGGTCGGCCAGGGGGAACGACACGCGGAAGGTCGCGCCGCCCCCCGGCGTGTCGACGACGTCGACCGAGCCGTGCAGCGCTTCCACGATGGACGCGACGATCGACAGGCCGAGCCCGGATCCGCCGGTCTCTCGCGTGCGTGATGTGTCGGCCCGCCAGAAGCGCTGGAAGATCTTCTCCTTGATCTGATCGGGCACGCCCTCGCCGTGGTCGACGACTTCGACCCATCCCATGCGGGAGGTGTGATCGACGCCGACCCGCAGCTCGATCGGCGAGTCGTCCGCCGTGAACCGGCGGGCGTTGCCGAGCAGATTCGTGACGATCTGACGGATGCGGTTCTCGTCGCCCAGCACGATGGGCTGCAGCGGTGCCGCAGCCGGTCCGCCGTGCAGCGTCGGCAGCACGGTGGGCAGGGTGTCTGCGCTCACTCCGTTGGCCTCCGCAGCCGGAAGGGGCTTGGGTCGGCGGCGAAGCAGCGACAGGGTCGCCCCGGCACGGGCGATGGCCGAGGTGGATCCGGTGCGGCGCTTCACTTCGGGCTCGTCGACGCCGATCGGTGCCGCGGGCAGAGCCTCGCCGTCGGTCGTGTCGATGACCGCGACGGGGCGCATCGGCGAGGCGGCGCGCACGTCGAGCGCGGCGTCCCGGGCGATCGGGCGAAGGTCGACGGGGGCGATGACGACGTCGCGCTTCTCGTCCAGGCGGGCCAGCGCGAGCAGGTCCTCGACGAGGAGACCCATGCGGATGGCTTCCTTCTCGATGCGATCCATCGACTGTGCGACGTCCTCGTCGCCGCGCACGGCGCCCATCCGGTACAGCTCGGCGTACCCGCGAACTGTCACGAGGGGAGTGCGCAGTTCGTGGCTGGCGTCGCCGATGAAACGGCGCATCTGTCGCACGGTCGCGTCGCGCTGCGAGATCGCGGCGTCCACGTGGTTGAGCATCGCGTTGATCGCGGTCTTGAGGCGGCCCACCTCGGTGGTGGTCGGCTCGATGTCGGTCATGCGCTGGCTGAAGTCACCGGCGGCGATCGCGTCCGCAGTGGATTCCACCTGGCCGAGACTGCGGAAGGTCAGTGTGACCAGGAACCTGGTCGCGAAGGCACCGACCAGCAGGATGAGAATCGCAAGGATGCTGTAGATGCCGATGTAGGAGGCCACCACCTGATTGATCGGCGCCACCGGAAGGGCGACCATCTGCGTGTAGTTGTCGCGGGCGTCCTCGAGCTCGAGCAGATTCACGCTGGCGTGGAACGGTGCTCCGCCTTCGCTGCTCTCCAACGGGAACGGCTCGAGACCCTTCGTCACCGTCTGTTCGACGGTGAACGTCTCGGGGAAAGCTGGAGGATCCTGCCCTCCGCCCCCCGCCGTCCCGAGCAGGGTACCGTCAGGGCCGTACACCGCCACGAAGTACTGTGTGGGGGCGGCAGTGCGGTTGCGGTCGATGTCGGCCACGCCGTCCTTGACCTCGATCTCGAACAGCGGACTGGTCACGTCTGTGCGCGCGTAGGCGACCAGCTGAGCATCGAGATTCGTGATGAGCGTGTTGCGGAGAAACGCCAGCGTCCCGATCCCTGCCGCGAACAGCCCGACGGCCAGGAGCACGACAGTGACCCCGGTGACCTTCGCGCGCAGGCTCGTGCCGCGCCACCACCGGGTGACCACGTCGGGCTTGTGCGCCAGGTCGCCCCCTTCGAACGCCGCCGGGTCAGGCGGTCTTGCCGGCCTTCAGCATGTAGCCGAAGCCGCGCTTGGTCTGGATGAGCGGCTCGGTCGAGTGCGGGTCGATCTTGCGACGCAGGTATGAGATGTAGCTCTCGACGATGCCGGCGTCGCCGTTGAAGTCGTACTCCCACACATGGTCGAGGATCTGCGCCTTCGACAGCACGCGGTTCGGGTTGAGCATCAGGTAGCGCAGCAGCTTGAACTCGGTGGGGCTGAGGTCGATCGAGACCTCGCCCACCTGGACGTCGTGGGTGTCCTGGTCCATCGTCAGTTCGCCGGCGCGGATCACCGACTCCTCGTCGGCCTGCATGGTGCGCCGCAGGATCGCCTGGATGCGCGCGACGATCTCGTCGAGGCTGAACGGCTTGGTGACGTAGTCGTCGCCGCCTGCGTTGAGCCCGGCGATCTTGTCCTCTGTCTCATCCTTGGCGGTGAGGAAGAGGATGGGGGCGGTGTAGCCGGCCCCCCGCAGGCGCTTGGTGACGCTGAACCCGTTCATGTCGGGGAGCATGACGTCGAGGATGATGAGATCCGGCTCCTCCTCCAGCACGGCCGAGATCGTCTGGGCTCCGTTGGAGACGGCCCGGACCTGGAACCCGGCGAATCGCAGGCTGGTGATCAGCAGATCGCGGATGTTCGGTTCGTCGTCCACGACGAGGATGCGCGGTGCGGTCATGGGCCCATTATGTCGGCGTAACCGCCGGGCTCGCTGGATATCGGCGACACGGGAGGCAAATCGTCAGGAGGACGCGGAGCGCACTTCGACGCAGCAGCGGCCCGCCGCAGGGGCGAGAACGGCGGTGCGCTCATCGCCCGTCGCGGCCGCAAGGCCTCCCACGAGTTCGACGTTGGCACCGCAGATGAGAGACGTGTGGCGGCTGGCCAGGGCGTGGAACGGGCAGTTCTCCAGCACGAGGTCGCCGGTCCCCACGTCTCTGGGCTCGTAGCCGCACGCGGTGAGCGCCGACTCGAGGTCGGGCCGGGTGGCGCCGATCGCCGAGCCCGCCGCGAAGGCCTCGGCGGCCAACGCGTCGCGGATGGGCACACCGTGGGCATCGGCGCGGTCTGCGGCGGCGGCGAGGACGTCGCCGACGAGTTCGTAGTGACGTTCCGGAACGGTGAGCGCGAGCTCGGTCTGAGTCGCGAGATAGAGCTTGGCGGGCCGGCCGGCGCCTGGTCCGGTGCGCCCGCTGCGGCGTTCGTACGAGACGGCGAGCAGTCCGGCATCCGCCAGCCGATCCAGGTGGAAGGCCGCGGTGGTGCGGGGGATGCCGAGAGCCTCGGCGGCCTCGTCCCGGCCGATGGCGTGGTCGGCGGCGAGGCGGTACAGCTCACGACGGACCGGGTCTGCCAGCGCGGCCATCGCGCCGGCGCCTTGGGGAACCAATGCGCTCACGAGGCGAGTCTAACTCTAAAAACAAACATGTTGACAAAAGAGTGGATCAGATCTAGCGTCAGGGCCAGGACGAAGGGGGATGCGATGACGATCACTGCCGGGGCAGCACCGCTTCATGCGGTGCCCGACGACGCACCGTTCGACCGCGAGCGCGCGATGAACGCTGTGGCCGATCTGCTGATCGCCCTGGGCCGAGACCTCGACGATGAAGACCTCGCCGACACGCCGCGCCGCGTGGCCGACGGCTTCATCGAGATGCTCACCCCGGTGCCGTTCGAGATGACGACCTTTCCGAACGACGACGGCTACGACGAACCCGTGCTGGTCCGCGGCATCTCGTTCGCTTCGCTCTGCCGGCACCACCTGCTGCCGTTCCGGGGCACGGCGACGGTCGGGTATCTTCCCGGTGCCCGGCTGGTCGGGCTGTCCAAGCTCGCGCGTGTCGTCGACTACCACGCGCGCGGCCTGCAGGTGCAGGAGTCGCTCACGGCACAGATCGCCCGCACGCTCGAGTCGACGCTCGCGCCACGCGCGGTCGGCGTCGTGATCGAGGCCGAGCATCTGTGCATGTCGGTGCGTGGCATCCGCTCCGAAGGCGCCACCACCGTCACGACGGCGTTCCGCGGCGAGTTCGCGGGCGATCCCGCGGCGCAGGCGCGCTTCGCGCCCGCGGCGTCTTCGACCTGAGCCACGTTCCACTCGAGAGGAGTCGTCATGACGCACATGCTGATCATCGGGGGCGGTCTCGCCGGCGGCACCGCAGCCGAGGCGCTGCGAGAGAACGGGCACGACGGCGATATCACCGTCGTCGCCGCCGAGCCCTACCCGCCCTACCAGCGCCCGCCGCTGTCGAAGGGATTCCTCGCAGGCAAGGAAGGGACGGATGCCGCGATCCTGCACGAGCCGCACTGGTACGACGAGCACGGCATCGCGTTGCGCACGTCGACGTCGGTGACCGCGCTCGACGCGTCGGCGCGGCGCGCGACGCTCTCGGACGGAAGCGACGTGACCTACGATGCCGTGCTGCTCGCGACCGGCGCGCAGCCACGGTCGCTGCCGCTGCCTGGCGCCGGCCTGGACGGCGTCGTCATGCTGAGACGACTGGATCAGTCCGAGGCGCTTCGTGCCGCACTCAGCGAGGGCGGCCGCCGTCTGGTCGTCATCGGGGCGGGGTGGATCGGCATGGAGGTCGCCGCGACTGCGCGGGAGTTCGGCAACGAGGTGACGGTGCTCGAGCGCGATCCGGTCCCGCTCGCCGCGGCGCTCGGACCGGATATGGGCGCGGTGTTCGCCTCGCTGCACCGCGACCACGGGGTGGATCTGCGCACGTCGATCGGCATCGAGCGGATCACTGGGACGCAGCAGGCGGATGGTGTGGTCGCCGGTGGCGAGACATTCCCCGCCGACCTCGTGCTGATCGGCGTGGGCGCGGCCCCCGATACCGCGCTCGCCGAGCAGGCGGGCCTGCGGATCCTCAACGGCGTGCTGACCGACTCCGGGCTGCGCACGAGCGCGCCCGATGTCTTCGCCGCCGGTGACGTGGCGAACGCCTTCCACCCGGTGCTGCAGCGTCACCTGCGCAGCGAGCACTGGGCGAACGCGCTCGGTGCCGGCAAGGTCGCCGCGAGGTCGATGCTGGGCATGCCCGCCTCGTTCGACGACATCCCCTATTTCTATACCGATCAGTACGATCTGGGCATGGAGCTGTCGGGCTACGCCCCGCTGATGGCGGACGCCGACGTCGTCGTGCGCGGTGACCTCGATGCTCGCGAGTTCATCGCGTTCTGGGTCGACCATGATCGCGTCGTGGCAGGTATGAACGTCAACGTGTGGGACGTCAACGAGACGGTGCAGGAGCTCATCCGCTCCGGCGCGCGGGTGGGGGCCGACCGGCTCGCCGATGCTGACGTGCCGTTGGAGAGTCTGCTCCCGTGACGGCGGGAGGGCTGGTCGCGACATCCGCGAGGTCGCAGACGTCGAGAGGATCGGCGCCGGATGAGACGCCGCTGCTGCTGGATCTGCCGGGTGGCGCCCTGGACCTCACTCGTCATCTCGCGGTGATGGCGATCGTGAACCGCACCCCGGACTCGTTCTACGACCGTGGCGCCACCTTCGCGCTCGATGCGGCGGTCGCCGCCGGACTGGCCGCCGCCGAGGCGGGCGCCGAGATCGTCGACGTCGGCGGTGTGAAGTTCGCCCCCGGACCGCCGGTGCCCGTCCACGACGAGATCGCCCGTGTCGTTCCGGTGGTGCGTGAGCTGGCCCCGTTCGTGCGCGTGAGCGTCGACACGTTCCAGCCCGAAGTGGCGCGCGCCGCGATCGAGGCCGGCGCCGCGATGGTGAACGACACCACGGGGCTGCGCGATCCTCGCATGGCGGAGGTCGTCGCTGGCGGCGGCGCGGGGGTGGTGATCGCCCACAGTCTCGCCGAGCCGCGCACCCAGCATCCGCTCCCGCAATACGACGATGTGGTGGAGGACGTCGCTGCCTTCCTCGAGCATCGCCGCGATGTGGCGCGGGAGCACGGCGTGCCCGATTCGCGCATCGTCCTCGATCCCGGGCATGACCTCAACAAGAGCACCCGGCAGACGCTGGAGCTCACGCGTCGGCTGGGGGAGCTGAACGGGCTGGGCTCGCCGCTGCTGGTGGCGCTGTCGAACAAGGACTTCGTCGGCGAGAGCCTGGACCGCGAACGGGACGACCGCGTGGCCGGATCGCTCGCCGCCGCCGTCTTCTGCGTGCTTCAGGGTGCCCGCATCGTGCGCGCCCATAACGTGCGCGAGACCGTCGACGCCATGCGCATGGTCGAGGCGATCCTCGGCTGGCGCGAGCCGGCCTACGAACGGCACAACGCCCTCCCCGAGGGGAACGCCTGATGCCCAGTCGCGACGAGCTGTTCGCCGCCTATGCGCTGCCTGACCGCGAACGCACTCGCGTGCGGATGAACTTCGTCGAGAGCGCCGACGGGGCGGTGACGATCCGGGGGCGCAGCGGTGGGCTCGGGGGCGACACCGACCGCTCCGCGATGCAGGTGCTGCGCACGATGGCCGACGTCGTGCTGGTGGGCGCCGGCACCGTCCGCGCCGAAGGCTACGGCGACATCCGCGTGGGCGACGAGGACGTCGCGTGGCGCCGCGAGTACGGGCTCCGCGATCAGCCCGCTCTCGCCATCGTGAGCGGCGGGCTGCGGCTCGAGCCCGGCGACTCCGTCTTCGCCGACGCGGTGGCCCGGCCGGTGGTGGTGACGACGGATGCCTCGGCCCGCGCGCGCGGCCAGTCCTTCGCCGCCGTCGCCGATGTCGTGACCGCGGGCGCGGACGGGCCCGTCGACCTCGCGGCGATGCTGGAGGCCTTCGCCGCGCGGGGGTGGACGCAGGTGCTGTGCGAGGGCGGACCGCACCTGTTCGGCTCGCTGCTGGACGCCGGTCTCGTCGACGAGGTGTGCGTCACACTGGCGCCCCGATTCGTCGGTGGAGCCGCCGGCCGGATCGTGCAGGGCGCGCGCGAGTCGGACCGCCGGTTCGCCCTCGCCGGCGTGGTCACCGACGACGAGGGCTTCGCGCTCCTTCGCTACGTCGTGGACTGATCCGCCTGCCGAAACACCAGTCGGTGACGGCGACACGCCGGCCGAGTCCGGCCAGAGTCGGCGTGTCGCGTTACCGGCTGGTGTTTTCGCAGAGGGGGTCGGGTGGAGGGGGAGGCCCCTGTCAGGCCGCGAGGCAGCCGCGCACGGCGACGGCGACACTCTCGCGCACCGGCGCATCGGGGTCGACGCTCAGCCGGTGCAGGACGATGCCGTCGCCGAACGCCATGAAGGCGCGAAGGGCGGTATCGGGATGCTTCGCCCCGAGGCTGACGAGCAGGCTCCGCGACCACGCGGCCATGCCTTCGCGCTGGGCATGCAGCGGCGCGAACAGCTCGGGGTCGGATGCCGCTTCGAGGAAGAGCGCGTAGCGCGCGCGGGTGCGCACGGCGAAGGGCCCGGTCAGCAGCTCGATCGCCGCGCTGAAGACGTCGATGAAGCCCTCGAGGTCGTCGAACTGCCGCGTGAGCACCGCGCCGAGGTCGCGCGTCTCCTGTTCGGCGATCCACTGCGTGACGCCCGAGAGCAGGGCGGCACGCGTGCGGAAGTGGTTCGACGTGGAGCCGCGAGGGAGCCCAGCATGGGCGTCGACGCGGGAGTGGGTGAGGGCCCGGATGCCCTGCGTCCCGACGAGCTCGGTCGCGGCTTCGAGGGCACGTTCGCGGATCGGCGTCACGGGGCGAGCCTAACAGTCAGACTATGGTCGTAGTGACAGAGCACTATGATCGTAGTAGCATCGCGAACATGGACGCGTCGACACCCCGTTTGGACCCGACCGCGAAGGCCTGGTCGCCGCCTCTTCCGGAAGCCCCCGGCTTCGAGCATCTCGTGGTCGAGACTCCCGGAGTCCGCCGTCACGTCGCCACCATGGGCGCGGGCGAGCCGGTCCTTCTGCTGCACGGCTTTCCCGGTCACTGGTGGCAATGGCATGCGATCGCCCCGTTGCTGGCCGAGCACGGCTACCGCGCGATCTGCCCCGATCTGAGAGGGTCCGGCTGGACCGAGTCCGACGATCCCGCCTTCCACCGCGAGACGCAGCTGAGCGACGTGCTCGCCGTCCTCGACGGGATGGGCATCGAGCGCGCACACGTGATCGCGCACGACATGGGTGCGATCTCGGCGATGCAGCTGTCGTATGGCCGGCCCCACCGGGTTCGTGCCGTGGTGCAGCTCGCCGTCCCACCAGGGTTCATGGAGTTCAGCCCGAGGCTGATCCCGGCTTTCCGCCATCTGCCGAAGCTGCTCCTGCACCGGCCGCCGGCATCTGTCGGCTATCTGTTCAACCCGGCCTACCAGTATCGGCCCTTCACGGAAGACGAGACGGCCGCGTACCTCGCTCCTGAGCAGCGTCCCGAGGTGCTCGCGTCCGTGCACAGGATGTACCGCGGCATGGTCGTTCCGGTCTCCATGCAGCTGATGCGCGGCGACTTCAAGCGGGTGCGGCTCCAGCCGCCGACCCTCTTCGTCTTCGGGCGGGAGGATTCGACGTTCTCGGAGGATGTCGTGCGCACGATCAGCCGCAACCACGAGCGTCGTGCGGCGCGCGCCGAGTTCGCGTTCGTCGAGAAGGCCTCGCACTTCATCCCGGAGGACGCCCCCACGGCTGTCGCCGAGCTTGCGCTCGACTGGTTCCGCCGGGCAGGGTGACGCGGAGCCGCCCGGGACTGAGCTCGCCCGTTCAGGCGGATTCGGCGTGCGAAGCCGCCGGACCGTCCGACCACGCCGCGAGCTCGTTGCCGGCGGGATCCACGAAGTGGAAGCGCCGTCCGCCGGGGAACGAATAGATGTCGTGATGGATCACGCCACCGGCATCCGTCACCGCCGCCCTCGCTGCTTCGAGGTCGGCGACGTACAGCACCGTCAGCGGTGCCCGCTGCTGGGTTGCGTCGGCAGAGCCGTTGACGCCGAGCGTGACACCGCTGTCGGGGGTGTCGACGTAGGCGTCGCCGTAGGAGACGAAGCTCCAGCCGAACGCGGATTCGTAGAAGGTGCGCGCAGCACTCAGCGCGGCGGGGTCGGCGGCAGGCAGCTCGACGAGGTCGATGCGATTGTTCTCCGGCATGCCACCGGTCTACTCGCCGCCTGCGACATCCACCAGTGCTCAGGCGGCGAGCGAGTGGGCGTCCAGGATGGTGTACGCGTAGCCCTGCTCGGCGAGGAACCGCTGGCGGTTCTGTGCGAAGTCCTGATCCACCGTGTCGCGGGCGATGAGCGTGTAGAAGCTGGCGGTGTTGCCGGACTTCTTCGGGCGCAGCAGGCGTCCCAGCCGCTGCGCCTCTTCCTGCCGCGAGCCGAACGAACCCGAGACCTGGATGGCGACGGATGCCTCGGGCAGATCGATCGAGAAGTTCGCGACCTTCGACACCACGAGCACCGAGATCTCGCCCACGCGGAACGCCTGGTACAGCTCCTCCCGTTCGTCCACCGGCGTCTGGCCCGTGATCTTGGGAGCGTTCAGCGCCTCGGCCAGGACGTCGATCTGGTCGAGGTACTGCCCGATGATGAGGATGCGCTCACCCTCGTGGCGCTCCACGAGCTGACGGACGACCCCGATCTTGGCCTGCGCGGTCGCGGCGAGCCGGTAGCGCTCGTCGTCGGCCGCCGCGGCGTACTCGAGCCGGTCGCCGGTGGGCAGATCCACGCGCACCTCGTAGCAGACGGCGGGCGAGATGAAGCCCTGCGCCTCGATCTCCTTCCAGGGTGCGTCGAAGCGCTTGGGGCCGATGAGGCTGAACACGTCCCCCTCCCGGCCGTCCTCGCGCACGAGAGTCGCGGTCAGGCCCAGCCGGCGACGCGCCTGCAGGTCGGCGGTCAGCTTGAACACGGGCGCGGGGAGCAGATGCACCTCGTCGTAGACGATGAGGCCCCAGTCGAGGGCGTCGAGCAGCGCGAGATGCGCGTACTCGCCCTTCCGCTTGGCGGTGAGGATCTGGTACGTCGCGATGGTGACCGGCTTGATCTCCTTCGCCTGCCCGGAGTACTCGCCGATCTCCTCGGGCGTCAGCGAAGTGCGCCGCAGCAGCTCGTCGCGCCACTGCCGCGCGCTCACCGTGTTGGTCACGAGGATGAGGGTGGTCGTCTTGGTCTCGGCCATTGCCGCCGCTCCCACGAGCGTCTTGCCGGCGCCGCACGGCAGCACGACGACACCCGAGCCGCCCTCGGTGAAGATGTCGACGGCCTGTCGCTGATAGGGGCGCAGGGTCCATTCGGCACCCTCGCCCTCGTCGGCGAGATCGATCGGGTGCGGCGTGCCGGGTGTGTAGCCCGCGAGGTCTTCGGCCGGCCAGCCGATCTTGAGCAGCTCCTGCTTGATGTGGCCGCGCGCCCACGCGTCGACCACGAAGGTGTCGGGCGACGGGTGGCCGATCAGCAGGGGCTGGATGCGCTTGTTCTTCGAGACCTCGGCCAGCACCGCGGCATCCGTCGATTTCAGGATCAGCTCGCCCTCGCCGCCGTCCTCGACGCGGTTGCGGTCGATGACGAGGCGGCCGTAACGGCCGACGGTCTCGGCGATGTCGATCGACACCGACGGCGGAACGGGGAAGCGGGACCACCGCTCGAGGGTGGCGAGCATGTCCTCGGCGTCGTGTCCGGCGGCGCGGGCGTTCCACAGGCCCAGCCGAGTGATGCGGTAGGTGTGGATGTGCTCGGGCGCGCGCTCGAGCTCGGCGAAGATCGCCAGTTCGTGCCGGGCGCTCTCAGCGTCGGGGTGTGCGACTTCGAGCAGCACGGTGCGATCGCTCTGGACGATGAGGGGGCCGTCAGCCATAACGTGCCAGTCTACCCGGGCGCCGGGCGACGGGCGTCTGCGGGGTCCCGATCAGGGAGCCCTCACGCTCACGATGCTCGAGACCGGGAGCGTGCGCTCGATGTCGGCGGCCCGATCGCGGCCGCGCAGTCTGCCTCCGCCGAGCCCGGATGCCTCGAGCGTCAGCGATCGCTCCGACCCGTCGGGCATGCGCACGACCACGACGATCTCGGCGCGGCCTCGGACGGCCTGCTCCAGCTCGCGCTCGAGCCAGCCTGTCTCTCCCTCGGTGCCGTGCCCGCCGCGCAGGGTCGCGATGAGCCGCGCGTAGGTCTGCAGGGGAGTGGCGCGCGGCTCGACCGGTGCGACCGTGGCTCGTCGATGCACGGACTCGGGCGCGCCCGATGCGTCGAGCGCGACGACGGGGTACCGGGCGTCCGCGAGCGTCCAGTACACGGCGTCACGCGCAACCCTCGAAGTCAGGGCGTCGCCCGTCTCGATGAGCCCGAGCGGACGCAGCGACTGGTCGACGGCGATCGCGGCCAGCAGCGCGTGGTCGGGACTCTCGACTCGCGTGCGCCCCCGCTCCTCGTCGCCGCGCACCCGCACCAGGCCGTGACGGGCGGCTGTGCTCTCGATGAGGTAGTCGAGGGGCTGGGGGATGCCCGTCAGCGACAGTGCCGCCAGGAACTGCCGGATCGACTCGGCGGTCTCGCCGTCGGTCATGCCCGCCCCGAGCGACTCGGCCGTGAAGCGGTAGGTCGAGGCCTGCGCGCGGGATTCGCGCAGGGCCAGCGAGCGCAGGCGCAGATCCAGCGCGGGGGCGAGCGGGCCCGGGGCGATCGCGGTCAGGTCGGCCTGCAGATAGACCCGATCGATCTCGGAGGGCAGATGCGACGCCAGGGCTGCGGCATCCGTCGGCGCGCCTTCGCGCAGTGCCCGCGTCCACGGGAACTCCTCGCCGTCCGCACCCAGCAGGCCCCAGCGGGCGCCGATCCGGTGCAGACGCTCGGACTCGGCCGGCCACGCGGGGTCGAGGGGGTACGCCGACGACCACGAACCGGAGGCGACGAAGCCGCCGTCGGGGGTGCGCAGGCCCTGCGGCAGGCTCGCCCGGAACCCCTCGGCGATCTGCGCCCACCGTTCCGGGGTGGGTGTCTCCAGCCATCGTTCCCCGGCCGCGGTCACGGCCCAGTCCCGCTCGCGCGCCACGGCGAGGCCGGCGGCGGCAGCGGACGCGAGCAGATCGTCGAGGTCTTCGGGTGCGGCGATCGCTCCGGCATCCGCGAGCCGCCGGCGGTCCGCCGCACTGACCGCGCCGGCGCCGGTGCGTCCGAGCGGTGCGTGCAGACAGGCCAGCAGCACATCGGCGAGTGCTCCCGCCGTCGTGAACGCGCGTTCCGCCGCGGCGGCGACCGCGCGGGCGTCCGCGACAGCCGGCACGTCCTCGTGTCGGACGGGTGCGAACGCCTCGGGATGCGCGGCCGCGGCTGCTTCGACCCGCGTCGTCACCGGAGAGAACGCCCGTCCGGCGTCGTCGACGAGAGCCAGGCGGGCCGCGTGCCCGCCGGCGACGGATCCACGGGATGCCAGGGCGATCAGTTCGCCGCGGTCCAGGCGCGTCAGCGCCCGGTCGACGGAGGCGGGCTCGAGCAGCCCTTCGGCCGCATCGAAGAAGTCGTGCCACCCGATCGACGGCGAGACGGCGCGTGCGGCCAGCGCGTCAGCGAGCACGCCGTCGTCGCGAGCCGCGAGCCAGGTCGCGAGAGCGCGCGCATCGGAGGCCACGTCGTCAGCTGCCTCGGTTGGCCCGAGCCCTCCGCACGAAGCTCATGATGAGCACGGCCAGCAGCAGCGCGAACGCCACGATCGGCGCGATGTACACCAGGACGCCGACCAGCGGCCAGATCCCCGAGGCGAAGTCCGCGCCGGCGGACGAGCCGATCATGATCGCGAAGAAACTGATGATCGACAGCACGAGCAGTCCGAGCGACATGAACGCAAGAATGCGGTCGATGCGGCGGATCGGAACGTCCTCGCCCGGAGACTTCGTGCTCATCCGCTCCAGCCTAACCGTTCGGCCCCGCCACTGGATGCCCCGGCTCCCGGGGAAGGGGCATGCGGGTAGGCTGAAGGAGTGGGGATCGCAGGGTTCCCGCATTCGTCATGCTCTGTTCCGCCCGCGCCCCGATCGCGAGGCGCCGTCACCCAGCGAGGTCTTGAATGCCCACCGGCAAGGTCAGGTTCTACGACGAGGAGAAGGGGTTCGGCTTCATCGCATCCGATGACGGCCAGGACGTCTTCCTGCACGCCACCGCCCTGCCCGCCGGCGCGCCCGCGCCGAAGGCGGGGACGCGGCTCGAGTTCGGCGTTGCCGAGGGCAAGCGTGGACCGCAGGCCCTTTCGGTGCGCGTCCTCGAGGCGCCGGTCAGCCTGGCCAAGCGCTCGCGCAAGCCGGCGGACGACATGGCGATCATCGTCGAAGATCTCGTGAAGCTGCTCGACGGCATCGGCGGAGACCTTCGCCGTGGCCGCTACCCGAGCGGCGCCCACGCCAAGAAGGTCGCCGCGGTACTCCGCAAGGTGGCCGAGGAGCTTGATGCCTGAGCAGGCCGAGCACACCCCGGAGTCCGGCCCCGACGCAGACGTCGAGGCGGGCGACGAGACTCAGACGTCCGTCGAGACGGTTGCCGAAGAGTCCACCGGGGAGCCTGAGCCTGTGGCGGACTCCGCTGACGAGGCGGAGCCTGTCGAGCCCGATGCCGCGCTGCTGGACTCCCGTGACCTCGCGCTCGCGGCGCTGCGTGAGATCACGCCGGAGTGGACCATCGGCGAGCCGGCCGACTACCGGCTCGAGGCCGGCGGCGTCGTGTCGCTGCGCTTCGGCAACCGACTGCCCGGCTACCCCGGCTGGTTCTGGACCGTGAGCCTGGCTCGCGTCGAAGGTGCGGAGCCCACCGTGCTCGAGGTCGAACTGCTCCCCGGCGACGGCGCCCTCCTCGCGCCGGACTGGGTGCCGTGGGCCGTCCGCCTGGCCGATTACCACGCCACGCAGGCGGCGCTCGCCGAGGCCGCGCACGCCGCGGGCGAGGAGGTCGAGTCCGATGAGGACCTCGACGACGACGATCTCGACGACGACGAACTCGAAGACGTCGACGATCTCGACGCGGTCGACTTCGACCACGACGGCTCGTCGATCCTCCACGCCGGCGACGTCGACGGGGTCGACATCGACGAGCTCGCGGACGACGAGGACTCGGACGACGACGATTCGGACGACGAGGATGACTCGGACGACGACGATAACTCGGACGACGACGACTCGGACGACGACGATAACTCGGACGACGACGACTCGGACGACGACGACGACGAGTACTCGGATGACGATGACTCGGACGACTCCGAGGACTCGGACGACTCCGAGGACTCGGACGACGAGGACTCGGACGACGAGGACGAATCCGACGAGGACGAGGACGAGGACGAGGACGACTCCGACGACTGACCACCGACGCGCCTCGCGGCGCGCGGTGTCACGCTCGTCCGGCGGCCTCCGCCTCGGCCGGCGTCCGGCCGGCAGAGGCCTCCGCGACGCGGAAGACCGCGCTCTGCAGCACGTCGTCGCGTGAGGACGGCCCCACGAGCAGCTCGAACTCGCCCGGTTCGACGATGCGCCGGCCGGCGGCGTCCACGATCGTGCACTCGGCCACCGGCAGCGTGATCTCGACCGTCTCGGATGTACCCGGCGCGACGTCGACGTGACGGTACGCCTTGAGCTCCTTGTCGGCCCAGCTGACGGAGGTCACGCTGTCGCGCACGTAGACCTGGACGATCTCGTGAGCGGGCCGGTCGCCGGTGTTGCGCACCGTGACGCGCGCGGTCACGACATCGTCCGATCCGAGCTCGTCATCGACCAGGCGCAGGTCGGTGTACTCGACCGAGGTGTAGCTCAGACCCTCGCCGAAGGCGAAGGCCGGGCTCTGGGTGAGATCGGCGTAGCGGTCGCCGTGCTGCCCGCGGATCTGGTTGTAATAGATCGGCAGCTGCCCGACGTGGCGTGCGAACGACACCGGCAGCCTGCCCTGTGGCTCGATCAGTCCGAGCAGCAGTTCGGCGACCGCGCGTCCGCCCTGCATGCCCGGGTTGGCGGTCCATACGAGCGCCGCATCCGCCACGGCCGCAGGCAGCACGTGCGGCTTGGACGCCTGCAGCACCACGACCAGCGGCGTGCCTGTCGCGGCGACCGCCTCGAGCAGGGCCCGCTGCCCGCCGATCAGCTCGAGCGTGGCCGTCGATCGGCCCTCGCCGACGAGCTCGATGCGGTCGCCCACCACGACGACCGCATAGTCGGCGTCCTTCGCCGTCGCGACCGCCTCGGCGATCAACGTCTCGTCGGGTTCGGTGGGCACCACGATCCGGGGGCGAGGCTGGCCGTCAGGGAAGAACGATCCCGCGGGGTCGTCCTCGAGGGTCAGGATGCCGTAGCCCGGCGCGTACTCGATGCTCCAGTCGTCGGGGGCGTGCGTGCGCAGCCCGTCGAGCACGGTGGTGATCGTCGCGCGCGGGTGGCCGTCGGGCAGCCAGTCGACCTGTCCGGATGACCCGGCCCAGTCGCCGAGCTGCGTCTGCGCGTCGTCGGCGAGGGTGCCGATGACCGCGACGCGTCGCGCACCGGCAGGCGAGGGCGCAGCGCGCCCGGACGCGTCGGCGGTGAGACCGCCCGCGAACGGGAGGACGCCGTCGTTGCGCAGCAGCACGAGCGAACGGCGTGCGACCTCGAGGTTGAGGCGGGTGTGTGCGCCGGAGGCGATCTGCTCGCGGATGCGCCCGGCATCGGGCAGCCGGGGGTCCTCGAACAGCCCGAACTCGAACTTCAGCAGCAGCACGCGAGCCACGGCACGGTCGAGCGCGTCCTCGGTGAGCAGGCCCCGGTCGATCGCGTCCAGCGCGCCGCGGAAGAAGCCGGGCGTCGTCATGATCATGTCGTTCCCGGCGCGCACGGCCGCGGCCGCGGCGTGGGCGTAGTCGGGCTGCACGCGCTGCTCCCAGACCATGCGGCCCACGTTGTCCCAGTCCGTGATGAGCGTGCCCGTGTATCCCCACTCGCCGCGCAGCACATCGTTCAGCAGCCAGTCGTTCACGGTGATGGGCACGCCGTCGATGGACTGGTAGCCCAGCATGAAGGTGCGGCACCCCTCCCTCGCCACGCGCTCGAAGGGCGGCAGGAACCACGATCGGAGCTTGCGCTGCGAGATGTCGGCCTCGCTCGCGTCGCGCCCGCCCTGCGTCTCGGAGTAGCCGGCGAAGTGCTTCGCGGTGGCGAGGATGGCTGTCGGGTCGCCCAGCCCGCCGCCCTGGTACCCGCGCACCATCGCCGAGGCCAGCTCGCCGATCAGGAACGGGTCTTCACCGAAGGTCTCGTCGACCCGGCCCCAGCGCAGGTCGCGCGTGATGCACAGCACGGGCGAGAAGGTCCAGTGGATGCCGGTGGCCGACACCTCGACGGCGGTCGCGCGGGCGACCTGCTCGAGCAGCTGCGGGTCCCACGTCGCCGCCATGCCGAGCTGCGTGGGGAAGACGGTGGCGCCCTCCCAGAACGAGTGGCCGTGGATGCAGTCCTCCGCCACGAGCAGCGGAATCCGCAGACGGGTCTGCAGCGTGAGCGCGCGCGCGCGCAGCACCTTCTCGGGGGAGCCGTGCAGGATCGAGCCGGCGTGCATGCCCAGCACCTGCTCGTCGAGGTCGTCGCGCGCGTCGAGCTGCAGCATCTGCCCGACCTTCTCCTCGACGGTCATGCGCGCGAGCAGGTCCGCGATCCGGTCGGCGACCGGGAGTGAGGGATCCAGGTACGGCGTTCGCGAGCGCTCGGCGGTCGAGGCGGCGTCGGTCACGGGTTCTCCTGTCGGGGCGCGGCGGGCGCGGTCGTGTCGTTGCGGACGGCGGTGACGCCGCCTGCCGGCTTGATGTCCTTCTTGCGCAGGGCGCGCGCCCGCTCGCCGGCGGAGCGGAGACGGGGGTTGACGTACTCGTCGATGCCGAAGTTGATCAGCGACAGCGCCATGCCGAGCACGGCGATGCACAGTCCCGCCGGGATGTACCACCACCAGTAGTCGGGGAAGGCGCCGTTCTGCTGCGCCCAGAAGAGGATCGTGCCCCAGTTGAGGTTGTTGATCGGGATGACCCCGATGAAGGCGAGGGTCGTCAGACCCAGCACGGCGGCGGTCACGGTGCCGACGAAGCTGGACGCGATGATCGCCATCAGGTTCGGCAGCATCTCGACCGTGATGATGCGCCCGAGCGGCTCGCCATTGGCGCGCGCGGCCTGCACGAAGTCGCGGTTGCGCAGCGACATCGTCTGAGCTCGGAGCACCCGGGCACCCCACGCCCACCCGGTGAGCGCGAGCACAGCGGCGATCAGTAGCAGGCTGGGGTCGTCGAACTGCGACGCGATGATGATCATGAGCGGCAGGCCCGGAAGCACCAGGAAGACGTTGGTCAGTGCCGACAGCGATTCGCTCTTCCACCCCGTGACGACGCCGGCCGTCACGCCGATGGCCACGGCCAGCGCCGTTGCGAGGACGCCGGCGAGCAGGCCCACGATCAGCACGCCCCGCGTGCCGTAGATGAGCTGGCTCAGGATGTCCTCGCCCATGTGACTCGTGCCCAGGATGTGCTGCCACGAGGGCGGCTGCTTGAGGGCGGTGTAGTCCTTCTCGAGCGGTCCGTAGGGCGCGATCAGGTCGCCGAACACCGCGATCAGCACGAAGAAGCCAAGGATCGCGAGTCCGGTGATCGACTTGCGGTTGCGGAACATCGCGAACGACGAGCCGAGGCGGGCGAGGGTCGAGCGCCCGGCGGGCGCGGGCGATGCCGGCGGCGCCGGCACCGGTCCCGCAGCGGGGGCGGCGGACTCCGCCTCGAGCGCGGTCGTGGTCGGGACGGTCATGTCAGGCCTCCATCTGACGGGCGCGCGGATCGAGGATGACGTACGCGATGTCGGCGAGGATGTTCGCTGCCAGCACCGCGAGCGTGATCACCAGGAAGATGCCCTGCATGAGCGGGTAGTCCTTGGCGTTGGTCGCGTCCAGCAGCAGCTTGCCGATGCCGGGATACGAGAAGACGAGCTCCATCACGAGCGTGCCGCCGACGATGAATCCCAGTGCGAGGGCGAAGCTCGACAGCTGCGGCAGCATCGCGTTGCGTGCCGCGTACGTGCGCACCACGACGCGATCGGGCAGACCTTTGGCCTGCGCGACGGTGATGTAGTCCTCGTCGAGGACGGTGATCATCATGTTGCGCATGCCGAGGATCCAGCCGCCGAGCGACGCGATGACGATCGTGATGGCGGGCAGGGCGCCGTGGTAGACGACCTCGCCGATGAACTCGGGCGTCAGTCCGGGCTGCGTCCCCTTGCCATAGGCGTGGGATGCCGGGAACCAGCCGAGTGCCGACGAGAAGACAGCGATCGCGATGAGGCCCATCCAGAAGTAGGGAACAGTCGAGAAGAACGTGGCGACCGGGATGACAGCATCCGATCCCCGTCCGCGGCGCCAGCCGATGACGGCGCCGACGACGGTGCCCAGGATGAACGAGACGACGGTCGCGAGCCCGACGAGCCCGACCGTCCAGGGCAGCGCGGTGCCGATGATGTCGGTCACCGGTGAGAAGCCGTGCGAGAACGAGCGGCCCAGGTCGCCGCTGAACAGCAGCTTCCAGTAGTCGATGTACTGCTCCCACAGCGTGCGCTCGGTGTCGAGCCCGAAGAGGGTCCGCAGCGCGGCGACCGCCTCGGGGCTGATCTTGCCCTGGTTCTTCTGCAGGTACGCAGAGATCGGGTCGCCCTTCATCATGCGGGGCAGGAGGAAGTTGATCGTGATGGCCGCCCAGGCCGTGAACAGGTAGAAGGCGGCGCGTCGCAGCGCGAATCTCATGCGAACGCTCCTTGCTGGTCGAGCGCGGTCGAATCCGGACGGGCGAAGTGGCGGTCGGGGTCGGGGGAGGCGTCCCGCAGCCGGCGCGTGTACTCGTCCTGGGGGTGCAGGATGACGTCGTCGGCGCGGCCCCGCTCGACCACGCGACCGCGGTTGAGCACCATGATCTCGTCGCTGAAGTGGCGGGCCGTCGCGAGGTCGTGCGTGATGTAGAGCACGCCGAGGTCGGACTCGCGCTGCAGATCGGCGAGCAGATTGAGCACGCCGAGCCGGATGGACACGTCGAGCATCGACACCGGCTCGTCGGCGATCAGCAGGCGCGGGCGGGATGCCAGAGCCCGGGCGATCGCGACGCGCTGGCGCTGCCCGCCCGAGAGCTCGTGCGGGCGGCGGTCGATGGTGCTGCCGGGGTTCAATCGCACTCGCTCCAGCAGACGCCGGACCTCGGCCTCGACGTCGTCGCCCGGCACGACACGGTCCAGACGGAGCGGCCGCTCGATGTGGTGGCGGATGGTGTGGTACGGATTCAGCGAGGCGAAGGGGTCCTGGAACACCATCCGCACCTGCTGCCGGTAACGCCGCAGTCCGCGGCCGCGCCGGGGGATCGGGGCGTCGTCGAGCAGGACCTGTCCTGCGCTCTGCCTCTCGAGCTGCGTGATGATCTTGGCGATCGTGGACTTGCCGCTGCCGCTCTGACCCACCAGGGCGATGATCTGGCCGCTGGTCAGCGTGAAGCTCACGTCGTCGAGCGCGAGCATGTGTCCGGCGCCGCGCACGCGGTAGCGCTTGGAGACGCTGCGGAACTCGAGGGTCGTCATGCCGGCACCTCCGTCGCGGCGGCGCCGGTGCGGACGAAGTCGCCCCGCTCGCCGGTGAGGCTCGGGAACGACGACAGCAGCGTGCGGGTGTATTCGTGCTGCGCGTCGCGATAGATGTTCTCGGCGGTGTCGAGCTCGACGATGCGCCCCTCCCGCATGATCGCGATGCGGTCCGAGATCTCCAGGAGCAGCGGCAGGTCGTGGGTGATGAAGATGACCGAGAAGCCGAACTCGCGACGCAGATCCGAGATCTGGCGCAGGATCTCGCGCTGCACCAGCACGTCGAGGGCCGTCGTGGGCTCGTCCATGATCATCAGCTGCGGATGCAGCGCGAGCGCCATGGCGATCATGACGCGCTGTCGCATCCCGCCCGAGAGTTCGTGGGCGTAGGACTTCAGCCGCTCGCGGCCGACGCCGACGAGGTCGAGCAGGTCGCCGCATGCACGGGTGCGCTCGCGGCGGGACAGCTCGGGGCGGTGGGTCGTGAAGACGTCGGCGAGCTGCCGGCCGATCGTGATGACGGGATTGAGCGCGTTCATCGCGCCCTGGAAGACGATCGACGCCTTGTCCCAGCGGAACTGCCGCATGTCGTCGTCCGACAGCGCGCCGATGTCGACTCGCTCACCGCTCGCGTCATGGAAGAGCACGTCGCCGCCGGTGATGACGGCCGGGGGCTTGAGCAGGCGCTGGATGCCGTAGGCCAGCGTGGTCTTGCCGCAGCCGGATTCTCCGGCCAGGCCGAGGATCTCGCCGCGCCGCAGCTGCAGGCTCACGTCGCGGACCGCCTCGACCGGCGGATCGACGTCGTAGGTGACGCTGAAGTCGGAGATCGTCAGCAGAACGTCTTCGGTCATGTCTCGATTTCGTGTGGGAAGGGTCGTCGTCTCGCGGACGCGGTGTCACGGAACGGGGGCCGGGCCGTGGGCCCGGCCCCCGCACCGGATCCCGCTCAGCCGGACGGCTGCAGCTTCGTGAGGATGTAGACCGCGGTCGGCTGCGTGGGGTCGGCGTTGACGTACGGGTCCTCGTCGCTCGGCCAGCCCACGTAGTTGCGGGTGTTGTACTGGCTGATGAACGGGCGCGTGCCGATCGGCATGGTCGGCACGTCCTCGACGAAGATCCGCTGGATCGTCTCGAGCGCGGTCGCGCGGGCGGCCTCGTCCGTCGTGGTGGCGTACTCGTTGAGCGCGGCCGTCGCCTCCGGGCTGTCGTAACGCCCGAAGTTGAAGTCCGCCGCCTCGCCCAGAGGCTTGAGGAACCGGCCGTCCATCATGTCGCTGTACAGGTCGTACGGCGTGGCACCGGAGTCGGTCCAGTGCAGGATCGCCTGGAAGTCGCCGGCGCCCTTGGCCTCCCACCAGCTGTCGGAGTCCGGGGTGTCGACCGCGGCGTCCACGCCGAGCTCCTTCACCGCGTCCGAGATCAGGCTGATGCCCGTGACGTAGTCGTTCCAGCCCTGCGGCACCGTCAGCGTGAAGGTGACCGGCTCGCCGTCGGGGTCGACGAGGGTGTCGCCGTCCCACGTGTACCCCGCGCCCTCGAGCACGGCCTTGGCGCCCTCGACGTCGACGGCGAAGTCCTGCCCGGCGAACTCCGCCGAGATGTAGTCGTCACCGGCCGGCGTCGGCAGTCCGGTCACCGACGTGAGCTCGGGCACCCCGCCTTCGCGTGCGATCTCGGCGTGCTTGGCGCGATCGATGACCATGTTCACGGCCTGGCGGAACGCGACGTCGTCGAACGGCTTCTCCAGGGTGTTCACGAACATCGTGTCGATGCCGAAGCCCGCCGGTGCCCAGTACACGTTGTCCTCGCCCTTGTCGAGGTACGCCGACTGCACGTTGGGGATGAACGACTGCGCCCAGTCGGCGTCGCCGTTCGCCAACGCCGTGGTCAGTGCGGTGTTGTCGGCGTAGGAGACGTAGTACAGCGTCGGCACAGCGAGCTCGCCGCCCCAGTAGTCGTCGCGCGCGGTCAGCTCGACGGACTGCGTGCTGAAGCTCTCGAGCGTGTACGGGCCGGTGCCGACGGGCTCCTCGTTGGTGAAGGTCGTGGGGTCGTCGACCTCCGCCCAGACGTGCTCGGGCACGATGAGCTTGTGCAGGACCTTGTCCTGCTTGATGTACATCGGGTTCTCGAACGACACCGTCACGGTCGCGCCGTCGACCGCGACATCCGTGATGCCCAGCGCGGTGGTGTCCAGCGCCGGGTTGTCCTTGATGAGCTCGAACGTGAACGCGATGTCTTCAGCGGTGAAGTCCTCGCCGTCGTTCCAGGTGACGCCGTCACGAGCGGTCAGCTGCACCGAGCGGTAGTCCTCGGCCCACGTGATCTCGGACGCGAGCCACGGCACGACCTCGGCGCTGGGGTCGACGAGGTTGACGATGCCCAGCGGTTCGAAGATCGCGTTGGCGTAGCCCAGACGCAGGGCCGACGAGTCGCCGACCCAGGGGTTGTTGCCTTCGGTCGTGATCGGTCCGTCGGGCTTGGCGATCGTGAGTGCTGCGCCGGCCTCGGGCTCGGCGGGGTCGTTGCCGCCGCCGGCGCAGCCGGTCAGCGTGATCGCCGCGGCGAGGCCCACGGCGACGAGGGAGGTTCTGAGCCTCATTGCTACTCCTTCGTGATGGGTGCACGGCGCCGTGTATCCAGGTGTGACCACGGCGTCGCGAGTGATTGCGGCATCAACTTACAATCAAGTAAGTAACTATTGCAAGTGCGTGTCGGCGAGCCAGTTCCGCCGGCGTGCGTAGACTCTGGAAACGCAGCGAAGAAGGGGGTGCCGACCGTGGCGACTCAGCGGCGGCAACCGCGCTCGAGACCCGAGACACTCGCGCGGCGCCGAGACATCCTCGACGCCGCGGTCGAGATCTTCGGGAGCAAGGGCTTCACCGGCGGCACCCTGCAGGAGATCGCCGATCAGGTCGGCATGACCCACGCCGGGATCCTGCATCACTTCGGATCCAAGGATCAGCTGCTGCTCGAGGTGCTGCGTCACCGCGACGAGACGGACGTGGCCGATCTCGAAGAGCAGCACATCCCCGACGGCATGCCGCTGTTCCGTCACCTCGTGCGCACCGCGTTCGTCAACGCGCACCGCGCGGGCATCGTGCAGGCGTACGTCGTGCTCTCGGCGGAGTCGGTGACCGACGACCACCCGGGCCGGGACTTCTTCCAGAAGCGCTACGAGACGCTGCGCGCCGAGGTCGCCCACGCCTTCGCCGTCGTGTGCGCCGAGCGCGGCGTCACCGCACCCGAGACCGTGGCCGCGGCATCCGCCAGCATCCTGGCCGTCATGGACGGGCTGCAGGTGCAATGGCTGCTCGACCCCGACGCGGTCGACCTCGCGGCCGCATCGGAGTTCGCCATCGAGGCGATCGTCGGCGCGGTGCTCTCGCCCGCGCCCTCACCGCTGTCCTGACGCCGGCCGTCAGCCCAGGCGCTCGACCGTGTAGTCGATGCAGCGAATGAGCTGACGCACGTCGTCGGGCTCGATGGACACGAACGTCGCGACGCGCAGCTGGTTGCGCCCCAGCTTGCGGTACGGCTCGGTGTCGACGATGCCGTTGGCGCGGAGGCTCTTGGCCACGGCCGCGGCATCCACCTTCTCGTCGAAGTCGACCGTTACGACCACGGGGGAGCGGTCCGCAGGGTCGGCCACGAAGGGCGTCGCGAACGCGGATGCCTCGGCCCAGTCGTACAGCGCCTGCGACGACTCGCGGGTGCGGGCATCGGCCCAGGCGAGACCTCCGTTGCCGTTGATCCACGTCAGCTGCTCGTTGAGCAGGAACAGCGTGGCCAGGGCGGGGGTGTTGAGGGTCTGGTTCAGGCGGGAGTTGTCGAGTGCCTGCTTGAGGTTCAGGAACTCCGGGATGTAGCGACCCGACGCGGCGATGCGCTCGATCCGCTCGATCGCAGCAGGCGACACGAGGGCGAACCACAGTCCGCCGTCCGAGCCAAGGTTCTTCTGCGGTGCGAAGTAGTACACGTCGGCGTCGGCCGCGGCGAAGTCGATGCCGCCGGCGGCGCTGGTCGCGTCGACCACGGTCAGCGCGCCCTCATCGCCGTGCACGCGCGCGACCGGAGCCGCGACGCCCGTGGAGGTCTCGTTGTGCGGCCACGCGTACACGTCGATGCCCTCCACCGCCTCGGGGGCTGTGCGGGTGCCGGCAGTGACTTCGCGCACGTCCGGCGCTTCGAGCCAGGGAGTCTTCGCGGCCTTGGCGAACTTGCCGCCGAACTCACCGAACACCAGGTGCTGACTGCGCGACTGGATCAGTCCGAACGCCGCGGCATCCCAGAACGCCGTCGAGCCGCCGTTGCCGAGGATCACCTCGTACCCGTCCGGGATGCGGAAGAGCTCCTGCAGACCGGCACGCACTTCGCCCACCAGGTTCTTCACCGGAGCCTGCCGGTGCGAGGTGCCCATGAGCGCTGCCCCGCGCCCGGCGAGCGCCTCGAGGTGGGCGGGGATGACCTTCGACGGGCCGCAGCCGAATCGTCCGTCGGCGGGCAGGATCTCTCGCGGAAGCTCGATGTGGGGCATGCGTCGATTCTAGAGAGCGCGCCGAACCCGCCCCTTCCGCGTGACGCGGCATGACTGACAGCATCCGCCGCCCGCACACCCAGCATCCGGTGCCCGCCCTCGCCGGTGCCCGCCCTCCCGGGCCAGTCCATCACCTCGTCCCTCGCCGCTCAACAGGTCAACCAGGCTTCTACAGGACGAATCTGCCTGCGAACGTCCTGCAGAGGTCCGGTCGACCTGTCGAGCAGCCTCCTCCACAGGAAAGCCGCAGGTGAATCTGTCCACGGATGAACGGATGCTGCAGCAGCTCGCTGCGGCGCGGGCGCACAGTTGCGGCATGCGACAGCTCTTGGACGCCGCCAGGAAGAGGGGCGGGGTTCTCCGTGCCACGGTGCTCATCGACGCCGGGTTCAGTCGGCTCAGCATCGCCGCGGCTGTCGAGAGCGGCCAACTCACCGTGCCGAGACGCGGATGGATCGCGACAACGGATGCCGACCCGTATCTCGTCGCCGCTGCCAGGGCGGGAGTCGTACTGACGTGTGTCACCCAGGCCAAGCGGCTGGGCCTCTGGGTGTGGGAGGAGGATCGTCCGCACGTCGGCGTTCCTTCCACGGCCTCTCGCCTCGCACTGCCGAGCGTCAAGGTTCACTGGAACGCTCCCGTCGTGCCGCGGGCATCGGGACAGCTCGAGGACGGCATCCTGAACACGCTGGTCACGGTTGCCGCGTGCCAGCCGTACGAAGCTGCGCTCGCGACATGGGAGTCTGGTCTGAACGGCGGACTCGTGACCAAGGAGGAGCTGGGGCGGCTGCCCCTCCGGCCGCGCGCTCGTCGGGTGCTTGCGGATGCGATGCCGTTCTCGGATTCGGGCCTGGAGACGCTCGTCGTGGTGCGGTTGAAGTGGCTGCGGCTTCCGATCCGGGTGCAGATCTGGATCGCCGGCCACCGGGTGGACTTTCTGATCGGAGACCGTCTCGTGCTGCAGGTCGACGGAGGGCACCACGTGGGCCTGCAGCGCGCGGAGGATGTGGCGCACGACGCCGCGCTGACCTTGCTGGGGTACCACGTGATCCGTGTGACCTATGTGCAGGTGGTCGAGCGCTGGCACGAAGTCCAGGACCTCGTTCAGCGCGCGGTCGCCCAGGGTCTGCACACGAGCGGCCGCTAGGCAACCCGCTGGTCTGTCCGGTATCCCACCCCGTAGCCGACCTACAACAGGTCAACCGGGCTTCCACAGGAGGAATCTGCGGTCGAACGTCCTGTGGAGGCCTGGTTGACCTGTGGAGCGGCATCGGGGCGTGCTGCGGGCAGGGTCGTCTCGGGGCACTCGGACTGCCCGGCCGAGCGGACGGAGCCTGCAGCAGCTGCGGCGCGGTCCGCTGCCTCGTCCACCTACAACAGGTCAACCGGGCTTCCACAGGAGGAATCTGCGGTCGAACGTCCTGTACAGGCCTGGTTGACCTGTGGAGCGGCATCGGGGCGTACGTGCGGGGGATGGCTCGGGCAGGCCGACTGCGGCCCACGCCTCGAGGCCCGCGTGTCGCGGCGGAAGATAGGCTGTCCTTACCCACTTCGAGCATCGAGGAATCGCGACATGACCGACCTGATCGACACCACCGAGATGTACCTGCGCACGATCCTCGAACTCGAAGAGGAGAACATCGTGCCGCTGCGCGCCCGCATCTCGGAGCGCCTGGGCCACTCGGGTCCGACCGTCTCGCAGACGATCGGACGCATGGAGCGCGATGGGCTGGTCGTGGTGTCGGAGGACCGCACGCTCGAGCTGACCGCCGCGGGCCGGCAGAAGGCCGTCGACGTCATGCGCAAGCACCGGCTCGCCGAGCGCCTGCTGTCCGACGTGATCGGCCTCGACTGGGCATACGTGCACGACGAGGCCTGCCGCTGGGAGCACGTCATGAGCGAGCAGGTCGAGCGCCGCCTCGTCGAGCTGCTGGGGCATCCGACCGAGTCGCCGTACGGCAACCCGATCCCGGGACTCGACCAGCTCGGCGACGTTCCGGCCAACGAGTTCGAGCAGGGGGTCGTGGGACTCGTGCGCCGCCTCAACGACGCCGGCGAGCCGATCACCGGCACGGTGCGGCGCCTGGCCGAGCCGGCACAGGTCGACCCCGAACTGCTGCAGCAGCTGAAGGGCGCCGGCGTCATCCCGGGAGCCAGCGGCGACTACCGCTACAGCGAGGGATACGTGCTCGTGCAGATGCACGGGAACGACGAGGGCCTGGAGCTTCCGGTCGAGGTCGCGTCGCACATCTTCCTGGTCGACGAGGCCCGCTGAACAGAGGTCTGTCCGCACCGGTCCAGCAACCTGCCAGGCGCGGAGCGTGACAGATTCGTTACCTTCAGGTAGCCTCGAACAGTCCACCAGGCGAGAAGCCCGCCGACCGGACCCCGCGTGGATTGCCTCTCCGGCTCGTCGTTCACGTGGTGAAGCCCGCACATCGTGCCCCGACATCGAGTGCTGACGAGCCAGGCGCCCTCGGCGCAGAGGCGCCGGAGGACAAGTTTGGCTGAAGAGATCGAGTCGCCCGCGAACGAGCCCGACCGTGACGCGACGAGTGTGACTCGTCGCGTGCGACACCGGAAGACCCCCGCGCGACCCACCCGACCCGTCGCGCCCGTCAAGACCACCCCCGCACCGTCGTCGGTACGCCCCGCCGTGACGGCGCCCAAGAAGCCGAACCGGGTGATGAAGCCGCTGCGCAGCCTGGTGATCCTCAGCATGGTCGGGGGCATGGTGGCCACCGTCGCGATCCCCGCGTTCGCCGCCGCGCGCCCGAGCGACGAGGCCGTCACCCTGCAGCAGATGGCGGTCGACGACGCGCAGACGTTCGTCGCCGCGTCGGACGCGAACGCCACCGAGCTCTCGCGCGAGAGCTATTCGGCGACGACGTCCGAAGAGATCGAGAAGAAGAAGGCCGCCGAGGCCGCCGCCGAGCGAGCGCGACTCGCCGCGCAGGTGGCGTCGTCACAGACTCAGACCCGCTTCAGCGTCGACCTCAACATGGTCGCGCCCGGTTCCGGCGAGGTGCGGTGGCCGCTGGCCAACTACACCCTCGGCGAGGGCTTCGGCACGCGCGGCGGCGCCCACATGGGCGTCGACATGCTCGCGCCCGCCGGCACCCCGATCTTCGCCGCCGCCGCGGGCGTGGTGAAAGTGTCGCAGGAGAGCTACGGCGGCTACGGCGTCGCGGTCACGATCGACCACGTCATCGGTGGCCAGCGTGTCGGAACCCTGTACGGCCACATGACGTACGGCAGCCGCACGGTCGTTCCCGGTCAGACGGTCGAGGCGGGCCAGCTCATCGGGCTGGTCGGCAGCACCGGCCGCTCGACCGCGAACCACCTGCACTTCGAGACCTACATCAACGGCTCGAACGTCGACCCGTACGCCTGGCTGCAGTCCAACGCCGGCTGACACTGATTTCAGACGAGAACGGATGCCGTGACCCGCACCGGGTCGCGGCATCCGTTCGTCGTTGCGCAACGCGCCGTTCACGGGCGCTGCCGCCCCCATGTCTCCAGCGTGCGTTAGCCTGAGATCCGACGCTGAGAGAGCGGAGGGAGCCGATGGGCCGCATACCACGCATCCGAACCACGGATGCGCTCGGACGCCTCGTCCTTCGGCATTGCACGAGCGGATGCCACGGTCTCGCCGTGGCGCCAAGGCGCTGTCTGTAGACAGCGCCTTTTTTCGTGCCCCTGCGCACTCGATCGTCACGAATTCGAATAACCGAGAAGCCGTCCCGGCCATTCGAGAGGATGATCAATGCGCACTCTGGTGCTGAATGCGGGCTATGAGCCGCTCGCGGTCGTGTCGTTCAAACGCGCTCTCGTGCTCGTGATGAACGAGAAGGCGACCGTCATCGAGCACACCGAGACCGAACCGGTGTGGGGGACGAGACGTTCGTACGAGCGCCCGGCGGTGATCATCCTGACGCGCTACGTGCGCGTTCCCGGTGGTCGCCGTGTTCCGGTGACCCGGCGCGGGGTGCTCCGGCGCGACAACCATCGCTGCGGGTACTGCGGCAAGGCCGCGTCGACGATCGATCACGTGCTGCCGCGTTCGCGCGGGGGTGCGGACTCGTGGGAGAACCTCGTCGCGTGCTGCCTGCGCTGCAACAACACCAAGGGCGATCGCACGCCGCAGGAGATGAACTGGGAGCTGCGCTTCACGCCGCACCCGCCGCGCGGTGCGCAGTGGACCGTTCGCGGCACGGAGCGCACCGACCCGCGGTGGGAGCCGTATCTCGCGCTCGCCGCGTGATTCGCTGCGCCCGATCGGGACTGTCAGGATCGGTGGATGACGTTCACGATCACGGCAGAGCTGCCTGCGGCGACCGAGTTGGTCGACCTGTACCGATCGGTGGGCTGGACCGCCTACACCGATGATGCGGAGCGGCTCGTCGACGCGGTGAACGCATCGCACTGCGTGCTCGTGGCACGGAGCGAGTCGGGCGCGCTCGTCGGTCTGGCCAGGACCGTCTCGGATGGGCTGACGGTCGCCTATCTGCAAGACATCCTCGTCGCACCCGAGTACCAGCGGCGCGGCGTCGGCGGAGCGTTGCTGGACGAGATCCTGGTGCGCACGCGTGGCATCCGCCAGCTGGTCCTGCTGACCGACGCCGAAGAGGCTCAGCGGGCGTTCTACGAGTCGCGCGGGCTCGTCGAGGCGCACGACTTCGCTCCGAATCAGCTCAGGTCGTTCGTGCTGCTCCGCTGACGCCGTGCCCTGGGCCGAAACCGACCGCTATGCCGGGACCGCCGGGGCGGGCGCGTCGATCGCGAGCTTCACGCCGACGATGCCGAGCAGAACGCCGGTGATCTTCCGCTGCCAGCGCACCCACATCGGCCGGCGGCGCAGGAACACCGCGACGGACCCGGCCGCGAGGATGATCGCACCGTTCACGATGACGGCGACGGCGATCTGAACGGCGCCGAGCTGGAAGCCCTGGGCGATGACATCGCCGGCGCTCGCGTCGATGAACTGAGGGATCAGCGCGAGGTAGACGATCGCGGTCTTGGGGTTGAGCAGGTTGGTCACGAGCCCCATCCGGAAGAGCTTGCCGGCGGAGTCGCGGGGGAGGTCCCGGGGTTCGAACAGGGACGTGCCGCCAGGGCGGAGGGTCTTGTACGCCAGCCAGAGCAGGTAGAGCGCACCGGCCACCTTCAGCGCGGTGTAGAGCCACGGGACCACGAGGAACACGGCCGCGAGGCCGAGATTCGCCATGGTCATGTAGACCACGAATCCCACCGTGGTGCCGGCCAACGACATCATGCCTGCGCGCCAGCCCTGGCCGATGCTGCGGGAGACGAGGTAGACCATGTTCGGGCCGGGTGTGAGCGCCATTCCCAGTTCGACGAGCGCGATACCGGTGGCGGCGGCGAGTGTGATCAAGACGACCCCTTGGGTGACGGGTGGGGGCATCGTCGTCGACGCGCAGTGTTCCAGAACGAGTGTGGCACGGATCGAGTGGGAACCCTGCGCCCTCACTTTCCTCGAACATAACTGTCGGAAGTGCGAGGTATCCTCGTTCCCTGCGGGTTGAACGCATAGAACATGTGTTCTAGCCTGAGGGGATGGGGGCGATCGTGCAGCTCACAGCACAGCATGTGCTCGAGCCCGTCGGCCAGGAGCCGGCGGGCGCAGAGTCGAGCGGTGCTGAGCTGACCGGTACGGGTCTGACAAGCACGGGTCTGACAAGCACTGGTCTGACAAGCACCGTCGCACGGCTGCGGGCCCAGGTCGAACGCGTGCAGGGTCGCCGGCTCGACGCGCCGGTGCTGCCGGTGCATCCCGCACTCGCGGCGCTGCTTCCCGGCGGGGGCCTGCAGCCGGGCGCGGCATACTCGCTCCCTCGCTCGACCTCGCTGCTGCTGGCGCTGCTGGCGCTGCCGACGCAGTCCGGGTCATGGTGCGGGGTGGTGGGGATGCCTCGGCTCGGCGCCGAAGCGGCCGAGGCGCTGGGGGTCGATCTGTCGCGACTCGTGCTCGTCCCTGATCCGGGGGCCCGCTGGCTCGCGGTGACCGCGACCGTCGCCGAGGTGCTGCCGGTGGTGGCTGTCCGCCCGTCCGGGCGGGCGCCCGACGGCGAGGTGGCACGGCTGGCGGCGCGGTTGCGCGACCGTGGCGCTGTGCTGCTGGTGCAGGGTCCGTGGCCGCAGGCCGAGGCGGCGCTCGAGGTCGGCGAACCGGTGTGGGAGGGCGTGGGACGCGGCCATGGGTATCTCGCGGGGCGCGAGGTGACCCTCACCGCCTCCAGCAGGCGCTGGCCGCGGCCGCGTCGCGCGCGGGTGATGCTGCCGGATGCCGCGGGGCATGTCTCCGCGACGCCGGAGCAGGCGCGCCCGGTGCAGCCGGTGCGTCCCGTCGATGTCGAGACGCGGTCGGTCTACCCCCTCGAGGCCAGGGCGGTGGGTTGACATGGCGCTGCGCTCTCCGGTGCGCAGCCTGGTGCTGTGGTTTCCGGACTGGCCGGTCACGGCATTGGTCCGCGACGCGGCGATGTCGATGGATCCGGCGCGTCCGGTGGCCGTCGTCGAACGCAACCTCGTCGTCGCGTGCTCGGCAGCGGCGCGCGCCGAGGGGGTGCGGCGCGGTCAGCGTCGCCGCGATGCGCAGGCACGCTGCCCAGGACTGACGGTGGTTGCGGGGGATGCCGCGCGCGAGCACCGCGCGTTCGCTCCGATCGTGTCGCTGATCGAAGAGAAGGCGCCGGGCGTGCAGCTGGTGCGTGCCGGGCTCTGCGCACTGCGGGTGCGAGGCCCCGCCCGGTACTACGGCGGTGAGGCCGAGGCGGCGCGCGTGCTGATCGAGGCTCTGCACGGCTTCGGTCTCGATGAGGTGCGGGCAGGGATCGCCGACGGACCGTTCACGGCCGAGCAGGCGGCGAAGGCCGGTGCGAGCGCGCGGGACCCGGTGTTCGTCGTGCCCGCGGGCGGCGCCGCCGGCTTCCTCGCGCCGCTGTCGGTGGCGGTGCTCGATTCCTCGTCGTTCTCCGCGGGCGAGACGGCCGATCTGGTGGGGCTGCTCGCGAGACTCGGCGTGCAGACGCTCGGCGCGTTCGCGGCGATGGAGCCCGATCGGGTGCGCGAGCGGTTCGGCGAGCGTGGCATCCGCGTGCACGCCCTCGCCGCCGGCCGCGACTCGCGCCCCGTCGAGCCTCGTACGCCCCCGCCCGAGCTGCAGCGAGAGGTCGCGTTCGAGCCGCCGCTCGAGATCGCCGACCAGGTGGCGTTCGCGATGCGTCTGACCGCCGACGACTTCATCGCGGGGCTCGGAGCGGTCGACCTCGTGTGCACCGAGCTGCGCGTCGAGCTCGTCGGCGACCGGGGCGAGCGCAGCGAGCGGGTGTGGCTGCATCCCGGCTCGTTCGACGCCGCCGCGGTGGTCGACCGGGTGCGCTGGCAGCTCGCCGAGGACGTCGGCGGCGGCACGGACGGGGGAGGCCTGCGCAACGGGGGTCTGCATAGTGGGGTCGCACTCGTGCGGATCTCGCCCGAGGCGGTGGACGAGGCATCCCATCACGCCCCCGCGCTCTTCGGCGGCGGACCGGAGGAGCGCGTGCACCATGCGCTGTCGCGCGTGCAGGCGATGCTCGGCCATCGCGGTGTGCTGACCCCCGCGATCGGTGGCGGCCGGTGGCTGGCCGAACGGCAGGTGCTCGTGCCGTGGGGGGACCGGCACGTGAAGGGCCCCGACGGACTCGCCGTGCAGCGCAGCCGGCCGTGGCCGGGGAGCCTGCCCGACCCGCTGCCGGCGACGGTGTTCGCCGATCCGGTGCCGGTCGACGTGCGCGCCCTGGGCGGCGAGATCATCGATGTCGACGAGCGGGGCAATGTCTCGGCGGTCCCGGCCTTCCTCGTGGAGAGCGGGCGACGGCGCGAGATCGAGGCGTGGGCAGGACCGTGGCCGGTGGTCGAGAGGGGATGGGATGCCGCGCGCGCGCGTCGTGCGCACCGGTTCCAGGTGGTCGACGCCGAGGGCGGGGCGTGGCTGCTCGTCTGCGAGGGCGACACGTGGACGGCGGAGGCGGCGTATGACTGACGTGATCCGCCCCGAGCCGACGACCGAAGGCATCTTCCGGTCGTTGAGCGAACGAGGAACGAGCGAGACGAAACGTCCCGAGCCGACGAACGACGGCGGTGATCGCTGATGGGCTTCCACAACCCCGGTGTGCCGTGGTCCGAGATGGAGCGCGTGCTGAGCGGGCGCCGCCGCCCCGACGCGCGCCCCGCGGATGCGGACGGCGGCGACAGCCCGGCCTGGTCGCACAAGCGCGGTCCATATGTGCCGCCGAAGATCGATCGCCCGCCCGAGGTGATCCCGTACGCGGAGCTGCACGCGCATTCGTCGTTCTCGTTCCTCGATGGGGCGTCCTCTCCCGAAGAGCTCGCCGAAGAGGCCGAACGGCTTGGGCTGCACGCGCTCGCGATCACCGATCACGACGGCTTCTACGGGATCGTGCGCTTCGCCGAAGCGGCCGAGTCGCTCGAGCTGAAGACGGTGTTCGGTGCCGAACTGTCGCTCGAGCTTCCCCAGCCGCAGAACGGCGAGCCCGACCCGGTGGGGTCGCATCTGCTCGTGCTGGCCCGCGGCGAAGAGGGGTACCACCGGCTCGCGGGCGCGCTCACCCACGCGCAGCTGGCGGGCGCGGAGAAGGGGCGGCCGCGATACGACCTCGAGGAGCTCGCCGCCCAGGCCGGCGGGGAATGGGCGGTCCTCACCGGATGCCGCAAGGGCGCGGTGCGTCGCGCGCTGGCGCCGGGAGGGGAGGGACCGGATGCCGCGGCCCGCGAGCTCGATCGGCTGGTCTCGCTGTTCGGGCGCGAGGCCGTGCACGTCGAACTGATGGATCACGGCAATCCGCTCGACACGCGCGACAACGACGTGCTGGCAGGGCTCGCGCGCGAGCGGGGACTGCCGCTCCTCGCGACGAACAACGTGCACTACGCGGTGCCCCGGCGGCAGCTGCTGGCGGCGGCGGTCGCGGCGGTTCGTGCGAACCGCGGCCTCGACGAGCTGGACGGCTGGCTGCCGTCGCACGCGGGCGCCCATCTGCGCTCGGGGGCCGAGATGGCGGAGCGGTTCGTGCGATATCCGGATGCCGTGGCCCGCACCGTCACGCTGGCCGACGAGCTCGCCTTCCCACTGCGGCGTGCGAAGCCGGCGCTGCCGAAGCAGGAAGTGCCCGAGGGGCATACGCCGATGTCGTGGCTGCGGCACCTGGTGTGGGAGGCGGTGCCCCGCAAGTACCCCGATCTCGCGAGGAAGGACCGCGACCGCATCGAGCGCGAGCTCGGGGTCATCGAGATGAAGGACTTCCCGGGTTACTTCCTGATCGTCTACGGCATCGTGCAAGAGGCCCGGCGCCGCGGCATCCTGTGTCAAGGCCGCGGCTCGGCCGCCAACAGCGCCATCTGCTACCTGCTCGACATCACGGCGGTCGACGCGATCGCGTACGACCTGCCGTTCGAGCGGTTCCTGTCGAGCCTGCGTGACGAAGAGCCCGACATCGACGTCGACTTCGACTCGGACCGCCGCGAAGAGATCATCCAGTGGGTCTACGCCACCTACGGGCGCGAGCGCGCGGCGCAGGTCGCGAACGTGATCCAGTACCGGCCGAAGAACGCCGTCCGCGACATGGCGAAGGCGCTCGGGCATTCGCCGGGTCAGCAGGATGCGTGGTCGAAGCAGGTGGAGCGCTGGGGCGCGATGCTCGACACCGGCGACGACCACGACATCCCCGACCAGGTCATCGAGTTCGCCTCGGAGCTGCTGAAGGCACCGCGGCATCTCGGCATCCATTCCGGCGGCATGGTGCTCACCGACCGGCCGGTAGGCGAGGTCGTGCCGATCGAGCACGCGCGCATGGAGAACCGCACGGTGATCCAGTGGGACAAGGACGACGCCGCATGGATGGGCCTGGTGAAGTTCGACCTTCTGGGGCTCGGGATGCTGGCAGCCCTGCAGTACTGCTTCGACATGATCCGCGCCTCGACAGGGGAGGACTGGGAGCTGTCGACCATCCCCAAGGAGGAGAAGGCGGTGTACGACATGCTGTGCCGCGCCGATTCCATCGGGGTGTTCCAGGTCGAGTCGCGCGCGCAGATGGGGCTGTTGCCCAGGTTGCAGCCGCGACGCTTCTACGACCTCGTGATCGAGATCGCTCTGATCCGTCCCGGGCCCATCCAGGGCGGCGCGGTGCACCCGTACGTGCGGCGCAAGATGGGGCTCGAGGAGGTGACCTATGCCCACGAGAAGCTCGAGCCGGTGCTGGCGCGCACCCTCGGCATCCCGGTGTTCCAGGAGCAGCTCATGCAGATGGCGGTCGCCGTCGGCGAGGTCAGCGGTGAGGATGCCGACCTGCTGCGCCGGGCGATGGGCTCCAAGCGCGGGATCGAGCGCATCGACTCGCTGAAGGAGAAGCTCTACGCCGGCATGGCGAAGAACAATCTCGTGGGGGAGGACGCCGACGCGATCTACGCGAAGATCCAGGCGTTCGCGAACTTCGGCTTCGCCGAGTCGCACTCGCTGTCGTTCGGGCTGCTCGTGTACGCCAGCTCGTGGATCAAGCTGCACTATCCGGCGGCGTTCCTCGCGGGGCTGCTGCGCGCGCAGCCGATGGGCTTCTACTCGCCCGGCACGCTCGTGTCGGACGCACGCCGCCACGGTGTGGAGGTGCGTCGCCCCGATCTGCATCTGTCCGGCGTCGAGGCGGTGCTCGAGTCGGCCTCCCCCCGGTCGTTGAGCGAGGAGCGCAGCGACGAGACGAAACGCACCGGGCTGGACTCGTGCCTGGACCGGCACCAGCCGCCGGTGGGGGAGTTCGATCTCCACGCGCCCGACGAATCGGCGGCGCACCGCCGCGACGGGGGGTTCGCGGTGCGGCTGGGTCTTGCCGGGGTGAAGGGCATCGGCAAGACGGTCGCGCAGCGCGTCGTCGCCGAGCGTGAGGCGCAGGGGCCGTTCCGGGATCTGCGCGATCTGGTGCGCCGCACCGGCATCACCGCCGCGCAGGTCGAAGCGCTGGCGACGGCGGGAGCCTTCGAGAGCCTGGGGCTCGCTCGCCGAGAGGCGATCTGGCTCGCCGGCTCGGCCGCCCAGGATCGCCCGGAGTTCCTGCCCGACTCTCTCGTCTCGGTGCAGCCGCCGCTGTTCACCGATCCCACCAGCTACGAGATCCTCGCCGCCGACCTGTGGGCCACCGGCATCTCGACCGACGATCATCCGATGACGCACTACCGGTCCGGACTGGTTGCCCGCGGTGTCCTGACCTCGCGTGAGCTGCGCAGTCACGAGACCGGGCGTCGTGTGGAGGTCGCGGGACTCGTGACGCACCGGCAACGGCCGGCCACGGCATCCGGGGTCACCTTCCTCAATCTCGAGGACGAGCACGGGCTCGTGAACATCGTGTGCTCGGTGGGGGTGTGGAACCGCTACCGCCGTATCGTGCGGGACTCCCCGGCGCTGGTCGCGCGCGGCATCCTCGAGCGCTCCGCCGAAGGCGTGACGAACCTCGTCGCCGACCGATTCGAAGACCTGCGGGTGGGTGTGCAGCACCGGGCCCGGGACTTCCGGTGAACGTCAGGTCGTAGCGGTGCCCGGGCATCGTCGCAACCCCCTACGGCATCGAAGGTTGCGCACGTAACGTCGCAGCATCGAAAGGAGATCATCGATGTCACAGACGATGCTCGAAACCCCCACCGACCTGCTCCGCTTCCAGCTGCGGACCGCCTTCACGATGGAGGAGGACTCGCTCGCTGCCCTCGGAGAGCTTGCCCAGGCCGCGAAGTCGGCCGACGTCAAGAAGCTCTTCCGCCACCACGCGGACGAGACCAAGGAGCAGATCGAGATCCTGCGTCGCGTGTTCGGCGTTCTCGACTTTCCGGTCTCGACGGCCGCGTCGCCGAGCACGAAGGGCATTTCGAAGCAGGCCAAGTCGCTGATCGATCGATCGGCACCCGCGCTGCGCGACCAGGTCACCCTGTCTGCGGCGCTGGGGAACGAGCATTACGAGATCTCGGCGTACGAGTCGCTCATCCTCGCGACGCGCTCGATCGGAGCAGCCGATGCCGTCGCGATGCTGCAGCAGAACCTCGACCAGGAAGTTCGTACAAGCCAGGAGCTGAACACCCGCCTTTCGACGATGACGGGTTGACGCTTCATGCCGCTCCCGGGAGAGCGGCAGGAAGGTCGACGTGACAACGCGCCACCAGTTGGTCATCAATGGCCACACGTATCCACTCGCCGACGATGATCGCGTCGTCGACGTGAAACATGCGATCCTGACAGCGGTCCACGACGGCGGCGCGTTCGTCGAAGTGCCCGCCGGTGCGATCACCACCGCCGAGGTGCTCGTGACGCCGGCGACGGCCGTCTTCATCGAGCACATCGACGTCGCCGACAACGGTCACTACGAGCTGCGGGAGCTCGAGACTTTGCGGTCCGAGTCGGGGCACGATGACGAGACCGACCTCTGGATATGAGGCAACGACGGGCCCTGAACACGGGCGCCGCCGACGCGGTCTGCGTACGATCGAGGCATGACGGATGCCTCTCTCGTACTCGTGGCCAACGCCGGCGACGGCAGCATCAGCACCTTCCGGCTCGCCGGAGGTGCGCTCGAACGCATCGCCGTCACTGACGGGCTGCCGGGCTGCTCGACGTTCGCGGTCGATTCGGACCGTGACCTCGTATATGCGGGCGTCAAGGGCCGCACCGACGACGAGGGCGCCGGCATCCTGACCCTGCGGCTGCATCGCGACACGGGAGAACTCGAGCCGCTGTCGCGCCACGATCTCACTGGCGGCGGCATGAACTATCTCGCGCTCACGCGGGACGGCACGGGCCTGCTCGGGGCGTCGTACGGCGGCGGGTACGGGATCAGCTGTGCCGTGGCGGATGGCGTCGTGGGTGAGCCCGTGTCGCGCATCGAATTCCCCAACCTGCACGCCGTACTGCCCAGTGCCGACGGCCGCTTCGCGTACTTCGTCTCGCTCGGGGCCGACCTCGTCGCGCAATACTCACTTGCCGATGATCTGCGTCTGGTGCCGCTCACGCCCGAGACGGTGGCCGCGCCCGAGGGAAGCGGTCCACGACACCTGGTGCTCAATGACGCGCAGGACGCGCTCTATGTCCTCACCGAGTTCTCGGGGGAGGTGCTGCACTTCTCGCGCGACACCGAGGCCGGAACCCTCGAACTCCGCAATGCCGCCACAGCGTTCGACCTCTCGAAAGGCCTGGGGCACAGCCGCTTCGGGGCGGACCCCATGAAGGAGCACTTCGTCTGGGGCGCAGACATCCACTTCGCGGACGGCGGCCGGCGCCTGTGGTGCACCGAGCGGACGGAGAGCACGCTCGGCGCCGTGGCCGTCGCGGCCGATGGGTCGGTGTCGGCGCCGGCGCGCTTCATCACGACCGAGCCGCAGCCGCGCGGTTTCGCGGTGAGCCCGGACGGCGCATACCTGGTTGCGGCGGGAGAGCGGTCGACCACCGTCTCGCTGTATGCCGTGGACGGCGACGGCCTGGAGCTGCTGCAGCGGGCCGAGACCGGTCGCGGGGCGAACTGGGTGCGCTTCGTGTGAGCTTGCAGGGCACCGGTGCGCTGCCCTAACCGGTGCTCGCGGGTGGCGTCAAGCCCCTCAGTGAAAGGGGCGCCGATGACGCACGCTGAGCGGACTTCGCCGCTCGAAACCGTCCCGGAACCAAGGCAGCAGCATGACCACCACGATCGGACCTTCTCCCTCGGGCAGGCTCACCGCCCCGCCGCCGACGGAGTCCACGCGGCCGCGAGACGAGCACCGGGTTGAGCTGGAGTGGATCGGCGACGGTGCGTGGCGCGCGTGCGATGTGACCGTGCCTCCGGATGACGCCACCTGTCTGATCGCCTACGTGGAGTGCCGGGCCGACTGCGTCGAGGTGACCTGGGTTCGTCCCTTCCGTCCCATGTCCACCTTCGAATCGCTGCGTGAGGCATACACGGCCGTCAGTCGAGCGTTGTAGAAGAGCATCGTCATCGGGCGCCGTAATGCGGCCTGAGTCGACGTTGCGATCTGCGAGTCGCGCCGCGCACCCGTGCGGCGCTGAGACGAAGGGGGCCGACCATTGGGTCTGGAGTACGACCTCTCGGTGTGGGAAGGCTATGCGACCGAACTCGCGCTCGGGTTCGGCGATACGCCGACGAGGGTTCGCGCTGTGCGGACGGCCTACTATCAGCACGGCTTCGACATCGATCTGATCTCGCAGGCCAGCGGCTTCCCTGCCTGGCGCGTGCGCCAGGCGATCCTTGCCGAGCGCCCGGGCTCAGAGCGGGAGTGAACCCGCGATCTGCGCGCCGATGAGGCGTTCGGACTCGTCCCACACCCGCCGCGCGGCGTCCATGGCGGTCAGCGGCGCCCACAGGTTCCGTCGGGCGGGCGGTCCGCTCATGACGCGCTTCGGACCGTAGAACTCGTCGCCGCGCGCATCCGGATCCGTCGCCGCCATGAGCGCCGGCAGGGCGGCGCTCGCCGGGGTGCCGGCGATGCCGATGCGTGACAGCATCCGGATCACGCGGCGTCCGCCGACCTCGCGGGCTCGGCCCAGCGCCGGCTGCGCGGCCAGCAGGTTCGTGGGCGAGACGCCGGGGTGCGACAGGTTGCTGCTGATGCCCCAGCCCTCCCGACGGCTGCGCGCGTCGAGCTCACGGGCGAACAAGCCCACCGCGATCTTCGACTGCACATATGCCTTCATGCCGTCGTAGTCGTTCTCCCAGTTCAGGTCGCTCCAGTTGATGCCGCCGCTGCGTGCCGCGATGCTCGTCTGATGCGTGACCCGTGCGCGGCCCTGCCGCAGCAGTGGGAGCAAGCCCAGCGTGAGCGCGAAGTGGCCCAGATGGTTCGTGCCGAACTGCAGTTCGAAGCCGTCCTTCGTGAGCTGACGGTTCGGCGGGGTCATGACGCCGGCGTTGTTGATGAGGATGTGGATGGGGCGGCCCTCACTCACGAGACTGCCGGTCAGCGCCGTCACCGAGTCCAGCGACGACAGGTCGAGTGCGCGGGTCGAGACCGCGGCATCCGGAATCTCTCGACGGATGCGGTCCGCCGCGGCATCACCCTTCGCGGACGAGCGCACCGGCATGACCACCTCGGCTCCCGCCTCAGCGAGGCGTGACGCGATGACAGAGCCGATGCCGTCGCTGGCGCCGGTCACGACGGCGAGCTTTCCGTTCAGGTCGGGAATCCGGATGCCGGGGGTACGAGTCATGGCGATGGGCCCTTCAGATCAGGGAGCGGGGTGCTCATGACCATGCTCGGGCCGCGCCGCATCGGCGTTCAGTGCCCGTTGATCCACTGATCGCCGATCCACCCCTTCGCGGGGGCGCCGTCGGCACTCGCGTGCGCCGCGCGGTCAGCGGATGGTCTGCGAGCCGATCACGCTGAGCAGCTGGAGTTTGTCGTAGCTCTCGCTGCCGGGCACGGCGGTGTACACGAGCAGGCGATGCGACTGCTCCGGGTCGAGCAGGGTCTGGCAGTGCAGCTCGAGCGCGCCGACCTCAGGATGGTGGAATCGCTTGATATCAGGCGGTCGCACGCCGACTTCATGCGAGTCCCACAGTTCACGGAACTCCGGGCTCAGAGCGAGGAGGAGGTCCGCGAGGTGCGCAGGCCGCGATTCCGGGCCACGTACGGTGATGAGCTCACGCAGACCCGACGCGTACACGCGCGACAGCATCCGCTGCTCGTCCGGCGGGTAGGGCGTGCGCGCCTGCGGGTCGGTGAACCAGCGGTAGCCGAGACTGCGTGCAGGCCCCTCGCGCAGGCGCGCGTCGCCGAGCAGCGAGACTCCCATCGGGGACTGGCGCAAGGTTTCGCCGAGCTCGGTGACGATCTCGGCCGGAGTGTCGGACAGCCGGTCGAGGATGCGCAGCAGGCCGGGGCCGATGTGCTCGCTCGATGCTCCGCGGGCAGGCGGGTTGTGGCCGGCGAGCCGGAACACATGATCGCGCTCGTCCAGTGAGAGGTGCAGTCCCTGTGCGATCGAGGCGACCATCTGCTCCGACGGCTGCGGGCCGGTGCCGCGCTCGAGGCGCGCGTAGTAGTCGGTCGACATGTGGCACAGTGCGGCGACCTCCTCGCGGCGCAGCCCACCCGTCCGCCGGCGCGGGCCGCGCGAGAGCCCGACATCCTCGGGCTGCAGCGACTCCCTGCGGCGTCGAAGGAACTCGGCCAGACCATCGCGATCGATCATCGACGCCCTCTCGTCCGCCCGTTCGCCTGGATCCTTCCTACCGTCCGCCGGTGACGCGAGCCAGGCTCCGCCGATCCACCCCTGGGCCGGAGGGCGCGCCCGCAGCGCTAGACGGGCGAGCGGCGCAGCACATCCACGATCCGTGACCATCCGTCGCCGGCGTGTCCCCGCTCGACGGCCTCCCGTGCGAGGTCGCGCATGAGGACTGGCAGAGCCGGGTCGACGCCCGCATCGCGGTTGGTCTCGACCATGTGGTTGAGCGCAGAGAGCTCCATACCGAGATTGTCTTCGTCGCCGGGATGCTCGCCCCGGTCGGTGTCCGACGCGAGTCCGGTGAACGTGGCGGGCAGGATGTCGAGCATCGAATTCGCCCAGGGCACGAAGTCGGACGCCGATAGTCCGTTGGCCGTCACGAGCGCGGCTGCATGGAGGAACGCGGTCATCCCGGTGAAGAAGACCTCCAGCATGGCGGTGTCGAGCACCGACGCCATCCCGGGGTCGGCGCCGACGAACGGCGAACGCGGCGCGAGCTTCTCGAGCGTGGGTCGATGCGCCGCCAGCAGCTCTTCTCGCCCGCTGTAGAGGATGAGCGCATCCGGCGCGCCGATCACGGGTGTCGGCACCATGATGGCCCCGATCAGCAGATCGATCCCCTTGGCCTCGGCCCAGGCCTGTGTCTTTCTGGCCTCAGCCGGCGTGGACGAGGCGAACACCACGACGGTGCGATCAGCCAGGTCGGCGGTCGGAATCTCGTCGAGCAGCTGCCGTGTGGAGGCGTGGTCGCGTAGGCACGTGATCACCAGGTCGGATGCCGCAACCGCAGCGGCGGCATCCGGAGCGATCACTGCCCCAGAGCGCTCCAGCGGCTGTGCCTTCGAAGCGGTGCGATTCCAGACCGTGGTGGTGGTCCGGGAGTTCAGCAGGGCATTCGCGAGCGCGGTGCCCATCGGGCCGAGACCGAGAACGGAGGCGGTGTTCGTGGTAAGGGGATGCGGATCGTTCGTCACATTCTCAGTCTTCGGAGTACCGCGGATCACGCAAGTACCCACTATTTTGTTCTCTACCCACCAATCGGTAAGGAGACGTGCGCGATGCCTGAATTCTTCTGTGGACTGGATGCCGCGGTGGCCGTCGTCGGCGGAAAGTGGAAGCCGCTGATCCTCTGGGCGCTGTCGACGGGGCCTCGTCGCACGGGAGAGCTGCGGCGGGAGCTTCCGGGTGTCTCGGAGAAGATGCTGACGCAGCACCTGCGAGAGCTCGAGCGCGACGGCGTCGTCCACCGCGAGGTGCATCATGAGGTGCCCCCGAAGGTGGTCTACAGCCTGACCCCGGCGGGGACATCCCTGGAGCTCGCGCTTCGACCGCTCGGAGACTGGGGCGAGGACCATATGCCGGCGATCGCCGCGGCGCGAGCGAGCTAGGACGAGCACAGTGGATGCATCACATGATGGGATGCATCCGCGCGCTCACGGCCGGGGTGGCCGGGACCTGGTCGCGGCCTGGATGCCCCACGCGATGAGTCCGCCGACGGCACCCGTAAGCGCGCCGGCGAAGAGACTCCCGGGAAGCACGGCGAGTCGTGGGATCACCCCCGCGATGCCGCTGTTGTCGAGGAAGGCGGGATTGCCGGCGTACAGCGAGGACCACAGCAGCTGATGTGTGATCGCGAGCATGACCGCGAAGATCAGGCCGATGACGAAGACCGTCAGGAACGGATTGGGCACCTTCTTCGCCACCGCGACGGCGATCCAGACCGCGACGGGTACGAGCGCAAGGAACCATGACGCCGGCTGCATCTCCTCGATGATGTGGAGATCGTGCAGGATCACGCGCGGCAGACCGAGGGTCGCGAGGCCGATGAGGGCGAGAACGGACAGTCCGAGCGGGCGTCGACGGACGGGGGGAGTGGGGTTGGGAGGTGTGTGGGAGGTCATGGCGCTCACGCTAGGTCTGGCGCCCGGCCGCCGTCGTCCTCTCGGGAGCGACACCTGAGTCGTGCGGCGACGACACCTCGGTCGCTCGACGCGTCACGCTCGTCGACGCCGCGTCCGCTGGATGGGAGTTGCGATGGCCCCCGCCAGGGCTCCGAGTCCCGCTGCGCGGGCGACCTCGATCCCACCCGCCGTGACGTTCAGGCCCACCCCGTAATCGGGCCATTCGCCGACGAGCACCGTTGTGGCGATGACTAACGCGCCGGAGAGGACCCCCGAGAGAGTGAGGGTGAGCACAGGCCGCGGTACGTCGCCGAACCCGGCGCCCAGTATCCAGACCAGCAGCGTCGCGACGAGCGCGACCAACGCCGTGCCGGTGTCCCCGATCACCGCATCGAGCCTCACCAGGCGCAGAACCGGCCAGAGGAGGCCGAGGGTGCCGAAGCCGATCACGGACGCCCAGCTGATCCGGCCACGGGCGGGCATAGGAGGTGACGCCGGGTGCGGCGGCGGGTCGAGGTGGCTCATGCCGTCAGCTAACGGCGATGCCGGCGGATTCGCGTCAGCCGAGGATCGGTCATGCTGTCGCCCCGGAGCGACACCCTTCGTCCTCGAGACGACTGGGCGCGTGCGCGCGCAGAGCGCGGCCGCGGCTGGCACCAACGCCGGACGACAACCGGGGTCGCCTCGCGTCGACGAGCGGAGCGTCGGGTCTCAGTCGGAAAGTCGTCCGGCGGGGGCATCCTTCGAAGCGCCCCGGATCGCACGATGGGATCCCATTCGACGCTTAGGAAGGCCCGAGATGGCAACCTCATCGCCCTATCTGTCCGTTCGCTCTCTCGGCGGCTCCGATCTGGATGCCGCGGCCAGGCTGCTCGGACGGGGAATGGCCGACAACCCGGTGCACGTCGCCGCGTACCGGGGCGACGACGCCTCGAGGGCACGCCGTCACGAGTTGCTCGTGCGCACCCTCCTTCGCCACTCGCCCTCGTGGCAGATCGAGGGCGTCGACCGGGGCGACGTGCTCGCCGGGGTCGCGGCATCCGCACCGCCTGGCCGCTGCCAACCGACCGTTTCGGCACGGCTGCGTCTGCTCGGACGAGCCTCCACGTTCGGACCGGTTGCTGCCTCACGGCTGGTGTCGTGGCAGAACGCATGGTCCCGGCACGACCCCGACGCGCCGCATGTCCACCTGGGGCCGGTCTCGGTAGACCGGCATCTGCGCGGCCACGGCATCGGGGGCCTGCTGTTGCTCCGTCACGTGGCGAGGCTCGATGCCACGGGTGCGACGGGCTACCTCGAGACCGACCGCCCGCAAGCGATCGAGTTCTATGAGCGGTTCGGATATGTCGTGGTCGAAGCGGCGGAGGTCATCGGCGTTCCCTGCTGGTTCATGCGCCGCCCCGCTGCGTAGGCGCTACGAGACGACCAAGCCGGACTTGTGGGCGATGACGACCAGCTCGGGCCGGTCGCGTGCCCCGAGCTTGGCGAGGATCCGACTCACGTACGTCCGAGCCGTCGCCGGGCTCAGGTGCAGAACCGCGGCGATCTCGTCGTTGGTGTCGCCGTGCCCGATCCGCGTCAGCACTTCGAGCTCGCGCGCACTCAGATAGGTCAGCCGGGGATCGGGGACCGGGGCGGCGTGCCCGGCTGCGACCATGTCCATCAGACGCTGCGTGATCGCAGGCGAGAGCAGACGCTCGCCCTGACCGGCACGCCTGACGGCGTCGCGGAGCTCGTCGCGCGGGGTGTTCTTGAGCAGGTATCCGATCGCGCCCGCGCGGATCGCCTCGACGACGTCGGCATCGTCGTCGAAGGTGGTCAGCACCACGACGTGCGTGCCGGTGAGCTGCTCATCGGCGCGGATCATGCGGGTCGCCTCGATGCCGTCCATGACCGGCATGCGGAGGTCCATGAGCACGACGTCGGGATTGTGCTTCCGCGCCGCCTCGACGCCGCGTCGGCCGCCGCGACCGATGGGGCCTGGGGCGCACGCCGACCGTCATCGACGATATTCACAATGATCATTCCGTCCTCGCTCTCGTGAACGTCGACGTCGACGCGAGTGGCGTCGGCGTGGCGGACGACATTGGTGATCGACTCCTGCACGATCCGGAACACGGCGGCCTCCACCGTCGGCGATGGCGTGGAGCGTAGGTCTACTCGGAGCTGCACGTCGAGGCCCGCCTGCCGGGCAGGGTTCGCCGCCGCCTCCAGGTCGGCGATGCGCAGGAGGGCGCGCGAGGCGACGCCGTCTCTGCGCAGGCTGGCGACCGTGCGACGCAGGTCGGTGAAGGTCGCGTCGGTGGTGTCGGCGATGGCCTTGAGGGAGCGCCGGACCTCGGCGTCGTCCAACCCGAGTGCGTCCTCGACCACCTGCGTGTGCAGTGTGATGACCGTCAGGGCATGCCCGACCGAGTCGTGCAGCTCGCGGGCGATCGCCAGGCGCTCGGCCAGCACCCGCTGCTCGGCCTCGCGCGCGTAGCGCTCCGCCGTCAGCTCGGCGATCTTGGCCGCCTGCCGCCGGAGTACACGGCGTGACCGCACGCTGTCGCCGAGCGCGACGGCGCCCGCGAGAAGCAGCGCGTGGCCGGGAAGGTCGTACCCCACGACGAATGCCGGGTCTTGATCGTTCACCAGCCGATAGACGACAGAGATCGTCATGACTGTCGCCGATGCGATGATCGCGGCACCGATCCGCCCGTACTCGGCGGCGGAGAACACCGCCGCGGCCAACGGCACCGCGACGCCGATCGGCGGGTTTCCGGCCGCGTAGTAGGCGATGAGGGCCACGACCGACAGCACGACGACGACGACCGGGTACCGGCGGCGCACCAGCATGAGGGCGCCGAGGCCGACCGCCCAGAGGTACGCCCACCCGTCGGGCTGGTCTCGGCTGATGTCTGCGGCGATCACCAGCGAGACGGTCAGGGCGACGCCGATGCCGAGGAGGACGTCGAGCACCCAGGGCGCGGGTCCCGTTTCGGACCGGCGGAGGCCGCGATCGTCGTCGATCATGCTGACATGGTAGGTCGCGACCCGGCGGCATGCGCCGTGCCGTGATCGCCCGCGCCGCGACTACTTCGGCCGCCGAGCAGCAGCCGCATCGCGCCGTTACGGAGCCCGAGACCTCGGCGCGCCGTCGCGATGCTGTTGAGCGTGCGCGCAGCGCGCACGATGCGCTGCGTGCGGCGGCGCCGCGCGCGGTCGTACCGCTGCAGGCCCGTCGGCACATCCGGGGCTGCGCTCACCGCGCTCGCGAGCACGACCGCGTCGATCAAGGACTCGCAGGCCCCGCGGCCGAGGTTCGGCGCCATCGCATGGGCGGCATCGCCGACCAGCGCCACCGTGGCCAGGACGTAGGGGTGGGGGAGTGCGACATCGAACAGCTCGCGTCGATCGATGCCGTCGTTGCTCAGCCGCGACACGATGGCAGCGACGGCGGGATGCCACGTCGAGAAGTGGCGGGCGAGCTCGGCGGCGGCATCCGATCCCGGTGGCGGGCTCATGTCGGCGCGTAGGCACGCGAACCAGTTGGCCAGGCCGTCGCTCGACGGGGTGATGCCGAAGAGGGCACCCTCGCCCCACGTCTCGGTCACTGAGCCGACGTCGCCGTCCACGACTCCGCGGAACGCGACGGTGCCGAGCGGGCGCTGAGCCCTGCGATCCCACAGGGCCGATCGCACGGCGCTGTGGATCCCGTCCGCACCGACGACGAGGTCGCTCTCGGGCAGATCGTCGATCGAACGCACCGGACTGGCCCATTGCACGGTGCCGTGGGGAAGCGCCTCATGGAGCGCGTGCAGTAGTCGCACGCGCGAGACGAGGTGTGCGCGGCGGCTCGCGGGGATGCGCGCGAGCACATCGCCATGGGGATCGAGGATCGTGCCGCCGTAGCTGAGCACCGCGTGGGCTCTTACGTGTGCGCCGACGTTCAGCTCGTCGAGCGTCGACATCGCCTCCGGCCACATGCCCAGCGCGGTGCCGCCCCCGGCGATGCCGTCGGCGCGTTCGAGCACCGTCACCGACCACCCGCGGTTGAGCAGTGCCCCCGCCGTGGCGAGACCGCCGATTCCTGCTCCGACGACGACTGCTCGCTTGACCACGCCGCATCACCCCTTCTCGTCCTGCACGACGGTATCGGGCCGCGGCGCGCCGGCGATATCGACGGGGGGCGCGTGTTGATGTCGCGCACAGGCGACATGCCCCATGTCGCTTCGAGTCGACTCGACATGTTGCCCTCGTGCGGACGCGGCGCCCTCGTCGCGGCTCGTATCGTCCCTGCCATGACCACAGCGCCGCCCTCAATCCCGCTCCCGACGCCGCGCCGGCGCCGCAACGCCGTCGGGCCCGTCGTCCTGCTCGGCGCGACCCTGCTGACGGCGGCAGCTGTCTTCACGGCCTGCACGATCGGGCCCGGCTTTTCGGATTCGTCGGTCTTCCAGCCCAAGGCGCCGCCGGCCTTCGATACGCCCCTGCCCATCCCGCCATTGGCGGACTCGCGGGTCGACGGCGGCACGCGGGTGTTCTCACTGACGGCCGATGAAGGGCAGATGGAGTTCACCCCGGGCATGACCACCCCCACGTGGGGCTTCAACGGCGACTACCTCGGCCCGACGCTCCGTGCGAGGCGAGGCGAGAAGGTCGCCGTCGAGGTGACCAACAAGCTGCCCGAGACGACGACGGTGCACTGGCACGGCATGCACCTTCCGGTCGCGATGGACGGTGGACCGCACCAGCCCATCGAACCAGACGCACAATGGCGTGCCTCGTGGCGCGTCGACCAGCCGGCCGCGACGCTGTGGTACCACCCGCATCCGCACGGCGACACCGAAGAGCACGTGCTGCGTGGCCTCTCGGGGATGTTCATCGTCGACGACGAGAACACCGGCACCTACGGCCTGCCGGCGCAATACGGGGTCGACGACATCCCGCTCGTGGTCCAGGACAAGAAGTTCACGGCGGGAGGCGAGTTCCAGCTCGACGCGCAGGGAAACGAAGTGGGTCTGCTCGGCAACGTCATCCTCACCAACGGCGCGTGGGGTTCCGTCCTCGATGTGACCACTGAGCTGGTGCGGCTCAGGATCCTCAACGGATCGAGCGCTCGCACCTACGACTTCGCGTTCGACGACGGCCGCGAGTTCTCCCTCGTCGGCACCGACGGAGGCCTGCTCGAGGCGCCGCACTCCACCGATCACGTGCGTCTCTCGCCGGGGGAGCGCGCCGAGATCGTGGTAGGGCTCGAGCCCGGCTCCGAGACGATGCTCCGCTCGCTCCCGCCGGATCTCGGGAATGTCGCCCTGCCGTCGGCGTATGGCGGCACCGACGAGTTTGACGTGCTGCTGCTGAGGGCCGCCGATGCGCTGCAGCCGTCGGCATCCCTCGCCGACCGGTTCGCTCCGGTCGAGCGTTTCGCCGAGCGCGACGCCGACTACGAGCGGACGTTCGAGGTACAGAACCGCGAGATCAACGGACTGCGGATGGACATGAACCGCATCGACGAGGTCATGCAGATCGACTCGACCGAGCTGTGGACCGTCACGAACCGCGACCTGTTCCCGCACAACTGGCACGTCCACGACGTCCAGTTCCAGGTGCTCGACATCGACGGCACACCGCCGCCCGCGGAGCTGCTGGGCTGGAAAGACACCATCTACCTCGAGCCGCGCCGCCAGTACCGCATCATGATGCGCTTCGAGGACTACGTCGACGACGACAAGCCGTACATGATCCACTGCCACCTGCTGCTGCACGAAGACGAAGGTCTGATGTCGCAGTTCGTCGTCAGCAAGAGCGAGCCCAGCCGCAACACCGAGCCTTCCGACGGCGGGGGTGGTCACGGCACGCACTGACCCCCGTCCCACCCTGACCACCGACCCGAAGGATCTTCGTGAACACCACCGGCCCCGTCGGACAGCATCACACCGACCTCTCCGTTCGCCCCGATGACGATGACGCCGAGTCACCGGCGAGCCGCCGCAAGATCGCCGTGTCGCGGCGGGCGCTACTGGGATCCGCACTCGCGACCGTGGGTGGCGCCGCCGTGGTCGGATTCACAGGAGGGCGTCTGCTCGCGAGCGCAGATGAGACAGCAGCCCAGCCGGCTCCCTCCGAGCACTCCGACATCGTCTCGGCGTTCGGAGCGCACCAGGCCGGCATAGCCACAGCCCAGCAGCGCTACGCCACTCTCGTCGTCGCTGATCTGACCGTCTCGGACGCCGCATCGTTTCGTCGCCTGATGGTCGACGTCTCCGCCACGGTGGCGCTGATCACGCGCGGCGAGGAACCGCCGCCGTCACGGATGTTCCCCGAGGGTGCGACCACTCCGACAGACTTCGCGACCGGGCTCTCGCCCTCACGGCTGACGGTGACTGTGGGGGTGGGCGCTGGGGTGTTCGAGCTGCCCGGCATGACGCGTGAAGCACCTCGGCGCCTTCGACCCCTCCCCGCATTCGCCGGCGATCACCTCGACCCGCGGTGGGGCGGGGGAGACATGATCTTCCAGATCTGCGCGGACGATGCCCAGGTGGTCAGCGCCGCGATGCGGGCATTGCGCGCACGATTGCCCGGCTACGCGGTCATCCGCTGGACCCAGTCCGGGTTCATCAGCGTCCCCGAGGGCGGCGGGACGCCGCGTAACATGTTCGGGCAGAAGGACGGTACCTCCAACCCGCCCACCGGCTCGGTCGAGTTCGCAGACACAGTGTGGACGCTTCCCGACGAGCCGGAATGGTTCGCTGGAGGCTCGTACCTGGTCTTCCGCAAGATCCGGATGAAGACGGCGAATTGGGATCTCACAGCCCGAGACGAGCAGGATGCGGTGATCGGCCGGCGCCGCTCGGACGGGGCGCCGCTCACGGGAAACGAGGAGTTCGACGAGCCCGACCTCGAGGCCACGGGTGCAGACGGCACGACCGTGATCGCCTCGGATGCCCATGTCCGCAGGGTGCATGGCTTTTCGATGCTGCGCCGCAGCTACAACTACGACTACGGCTTTCTGACCGCGATGGCCGGCGGCAGCCCCGATCCGCTGGAGCACCCCGAGAACCATCCGCATGCTCCCGGGACCGCGGACCACCATCACGGCGGACACGGCAAGCTCGACGTCGGGCTGCTGTTCTGCGCGTACGGCAACGACCCCGACAGTCAGTTCATCGCCGCCCAGCAGCGCATGGCCGAGCAGGATCGGCTGAATGCCTTCATCCAGCACACTGGGAGCGCCATCTTCGCGATCCTGCCTGGTTTTGGAAAGGACGGCTACCTTGGTGACACCCTCGTCTGAGCCGCGATCCGTCACGCCGGCCGAGCAGGCGACTCTCGCCGAGCTCGGCGCGCGCCACGCCCTGTGGCCGGAGGACGCAGCAGTCGTCACTCTGGCCAGAGGCGGCGAGAACACCACCTTCGCCGTCGCCGACTGCGTCGTGCGCATCAACGAAGACCGTGACGCTGTCGACCGTGAGGTCGCACTGCTCCGCGCGCTCGCCGAGGCGACAACCCTCGCGACGCCGGTGCCGCTGGTGCACGATGCCGCGCTCGGCCTCATCGCCTATCGCACGCTGCCGGGCGAGCCCCTGCTGCGCCGACCCCAGCGGCGCTCGACCGGTCTCGTGGAGGCACTGACCCAGGTGCTTGCCGCGCTGCGCGAGCTGCCCGTGGCCCAGCAGCTGCCCCGCGACGACAATCCGAACGACGCCTGGCACGCCGACGCCGTCGAGAACTTCCGCGCTGCACAGTCGCGGTTCGAGCCTCGACAGGCAGCCGCGGTCGCGTCGTTTCTGAGTGATCCGCCACCGTCCGACCGAGGTCTCGTGGTGCCGCAGCACAACGACCTCGGCGCCGAGCACCTCCTCGCCGACCCGGAGGGTGCACTGACGGGGATCATCGATTGGACGGATGCCGCCTGTGCCGACCCCGCTCGCGACCTCGGGCTGCTCTATCGCGATCTCGGGAGCGACGTCGCGTTCGCCATCGCCGCCGGGCTGGGCGGTCCTCTCACCGATGATGAGCGTGCGCGCATCCGCTTCCATGCCCGGTGCAAATGGCTGGAAGACTTCCGGTACGCCGTCGACGAGCCCGAGACGCGGGCCGCCTATCTCGCGAACTGCCTCTGGACCTTCGATCACACCTTCCGCGATCACGCATGATCGACCGAGAGTGCCTCCCCGCTGCTGCGGCATCCGCTCGCCCCGCCGCGCGAGCAGGCCGGCGGAGGACGGTGCTGATGCTGATCCTGACGGCTGCACCCGGCTTGCTGACGGGGTGCCATACCGTCGCCGACGCCGGACCATCCGCCCGGGACTCGGCGCACGAGCAGCTCGTCGAAAGCGCGGCAGCGGCGGATTCGACCTGCGTCTCGGTCGCCGAGGGCGACACGACCATCGTCAGCGACGGCGATCCGGATGGCGACCCGGTTCGTGCGTTCTCGATCACGAAGTCCGTCACCTCGCTCCTCATCGGCATCGCGCAGGACGAGGGACACCTCGAAATCTCCGATCCGGTCGCCGACTTCGTTTCGGACTGGCAGAACACCTCGTCCGCGGCGGTGACGATCCGAGATCTGTTGACGAACACATCGGGTCGCGAGTGGGACAGCCGGACCGACTATCGCGAGATGGCCCTGCAAGCCGACGATAAGACGGCTTTCGCCCTGGGGCTGGGGCAGGATGCCGACCCCGGCGAAGAGTGGATCTACAACAACTCCGCTGTGCAGGTTCTCGAAGCGGTCCTCGAAGCGGCGACCGGGATGGCCGTCGACGAGTTCGCACAGACGAGGCTGTTCGAACCGCTGGGACTGACGGGTACAAGGCTGGAGCACGACGGGACCGGCAACGCGAACGTCTTCGCCGGGCTGTGGACGACCTGCGCCGATCTGAGTAGTCTCGGTCGCCTGCTTCTGGACGACGGAATGGTCGACGGTCGCCGAGTGATCTCGGAGGAGTTCCTCGATGAGGCCGTGGGCGGGCCCAGCACCGACCTCAATGCGGCGTACGGATTGTTGTGGTGGCTCAATCGCCCCGGACCCGCCGTCGCGCCCGAGGTGGCCACGAGTGCGCGCGGCGGAGCCATCGAAGGACCTCTCGTTCCCGCTGCGCCCGAAGACACGTTCTGGGCCCTCGGGTTCCACGATCAGATCCTGATGGTCGTCCCCTCGCTGGACGCCGTGGCGGTGCGGCTGGGTGAAAAGCCTCCGTCCGGCAGCGGCTTCGGGCTGCGCGCGTTCAGCGAGGGCGTCCTGCAGGTCGTTCGCGAGGGCTAGAGGCCCGACCGCTCAGCGGTGGCGGTGCGGGCCAACCCGATGGCGACGTCGAGCGCACGCTCCACCTCGACCTCGACGTCCGGTGCGACTCCGGTGTGATCCCAGTTCGTCTGCGTGCGCGGATCGATCGGTGCACCGGTCGAGATGTAGACGGCGAACCCGATGCTGTCGATGAACGATTCGACGGGGTTTGCTGCCCCGGCGGTGTGCTCGCCGATGAGCGTGGCCCGCTTCGTCGTCTGCAGGGCGTAGGCGAAGCTCTCCGCCGCCGAGGCTGTGCCCGGCCCGATGACCGCGAACAGCGGCATCCGTTCCAGACCCGCGAGGGCAGGTTCGGGTCGCGACCACGAGATCACCTCGGGGTGCTCGGCGCTTTGGAATGTGACGATGGCGACCGGATCGGGTCCGACGAACGGTCCGAGCACGTACTCCACCATCGAGGGCCATCCGCCAGGGTTGCAGCGCAGGTCGACCACGGCAGCGTCGCAGTGGGACAGCTGGTCGAGCGCCTCCCTGGCCTGGTCTGCGGCACGCTCGTCGTCAGCATCGTCGAACAGCCGGATGGTGAGGATGCCGATCCGGCCGTCGCGATGGAAGCTCACGGTCGTGTCGTCCCGCTGCGAAGCATTTCGGAGTGGCAGGTCGGTAGGAGCCCCCCACGTCACGGAGAAGTGGCGATCGTGCTTCCGAAGCTGCTGCGTCAGCTGACGGCTGAACTCGACGGTCGTCGGCCCCTCGTCGGCGACCGGTCGCTCACGCAGTTCTCGCGCGCACTCGGCGGCGACGTCGGCGAAGACGTAGTGGCGCTCGATGAGCGCCGCGATGCCGTTGAGCGCGTCGCGCTGATCAGCGGGGGTCATGCGCCGGCTCGGCGGCGCGGCGTCGCGGCCCTCGCCGAGCTCGAATCGCATGCGGGGAAGTGATCGACCCGGGATCGAGCCGCTCGGCGTCTCACCGATGACGACCGCGCCGTGGCGGCGGTAGAAATCGGAGGCGTACGGGTCGGCATCCAGGTACAGCTCGGTGAATCCGGCGCTCGCCGCCTGGGTGAGCGCGTGCTGAAGCAGCAGTCCGCCGAGGCCGGTGCCGATGTGGTCGGGATCGACGAACAGCGCGTCCAGCTCACCGCCGGGTGCGTCGCCTTCGGTGGCGTAGAAGCCCAGGATGCTACCGTCTCGGGCCGCGACGAAGACCCGGCCCGATGCGCACCGGTCGGGCGTGTAGGTGAGTTCAGCTCGGCACTGCTCGAGGAAGTCCGGCGAGTAACCCCAGTGCGCCTTGGACCGCAGCGCGAGGGCCGAGATGGTCTCGGATTCGCTCGCGAGCGCCGGTCGGATCGTGAGTTCGGTCACTTCTGCCCTTTCAGCCTTGCGCCGCCGGTCGGCGTCAGTGCGGGACAGCCGATGGGGGCTTCGGTCATTCTGCGATGGATCGGTCGCGCCGCGGTACGTCAGCAAGCGACATCGGATGCCGCCTCTGGACGGCATATGCGCGTGAGACGCGCAGCCATGCTGGAGCCCGCTCGGCACTGACCTGGTCGAGCGGGGACCGGAAGGGAGGCGGTTGTGATGCGGCTGAGGACCAACGTCGGTGTTCTGCTCGCGATCGCTCTGGTCATCGTCTCAGTGGCGCCGGCGGGGGCGCACGACGAGCTCGTCGAGTCGAGCCCCAGCGCCGGCGCGGTGCTGGCATCGGCGCCGGCGGAGGTGAGGCTGACGTTCTCGGCGGAGATCATGGATGCCGGCGCCGTCGTCGCCGTCACGGATGTCCGGGACGAGAGCTGGACGATCGGTGAACCCCAGGTGGTCGAGAACCTCGTGACCGTGGGGATCCCCGACGTCCTGCCGGATGGCGGGTACGTCGTGCTGTGGCGGGTGGTGTCGTCGGACGGGCACCCCGTTTCAGGGACGTTCAGCTTCGCCGTCGGGAGCGGGGAGGATGCTGCGGCGCCGGGTTCGTCGGTGGGGGAGGAGCATGACGAGAGCGGCGGCGACTCGGATGCTCAGGGGGCGGCAGACGAACCGCTCCCCGTCGTGCTCGTGGCGATCGTGTCAGGATCGACGATCGCGCTTGTTCTCGGCGGGTCGGTGTTCTGGTACCGCCGGCGGCGCTTCCGAGGCGTTCAGTGACGTCGCCTCGGGACGACCGGTGAGGACGCCGGTTCGCGATCGCTCCGATGTCGTCGCCTACGCTTTCTCGGATGAGCACTTCGATCGGGACTGGATCGGTACGGGAGCCGACCGCGACACTCATCACCGGTGTGCAGGCTCCGGGCAAGACGACCGTTGGGCGGCTGCTGGCGGAACGGCTGTCGCCGGCCGCGTTCATCGAGGGTGACGACCTGTGGCGCATGGTCGTCAGCGGTCGTTCCGACATGAGCGAGACGCCGAGCGATGCCGCCCTCGCGCGACTTCAGCTGCGGTACCGGCACGGCGCGATGCTGAGCCAGTCGTTCGTCGGCGAGGGCATCCACGCCGTGCACGTCGACAACATCTACGGCACCGGGGTCACGGACCAGCTCGATCGCCTGTCATGCCGGCGCGCGCTGGTGGTGCTGCGGCCGAGTGTCGAAGCGGTGGCGGGGCGTGAGGCCCGACGCGGCACCGGCGCCTACGACGCGTGGCGCGGAGAGGGGACGATCGTCGATGCCGTGCGCCGGTTCGATGATTGGCTCGCTGAGACTCCGCCCATCGGGCTGTGGGTGGACTCGACCGGGCAGTCGGCCGAGCAGACTGTCGACTGGATCCTCGATCACTGGGATCACGCCGTTGTGGGCTGACAGCCACGATGCGGCTCTCCTGTGAAGCGGCCCGCCGATGGGAATCCCGCGCTGCCGGCGATGACCGCCGCATCATCGCCGGCCATCGCTCCTCACGCCGTCGATGGCTCCTAGAACTTTGAGCTGCTCTCAGAGAGCGCTCGCCGTGCGTGCTTTCGACTCGAGGCCCGTCAGCCAGCGGCGCTGCTCGCGGGCGAAGAGCACGGCGAAGATGCCCCAGAGGCCGAGGTCGTCGACGAGTCCAAGCGGGCCGAGCACCAGTTCGGGAATCAGATCGATAGGCGCGAAGGTGTAGACGACAGCGGCGATGGCAGCGACCCACGTCGTCGCTGCGACGCGGTGCTGCCGCGTTCTGACGGCCTTGAGGAATCTCCACCACATGCGCTCAGTGTGCGCCTTGCCCGGAGCGACGCCGGATCGATGCAGGACTTTGGCCGGAAGTTCCCAGCGATGACCAAGGTGGAGCATCGGCCGCCGACGGCGACACTCCTACGCAAGCGGAGTTTCTCGGGAAGGCGCTCGGGCAGCAATGCTCGAGCGGAGGACTCTGTCAGTCGAAGGTATCGGTCCAGGACGCGATGTCCACGCCGTGATTGTCCGGAGATGCGAGCGACCACCACGCGGGCGCGTGGGAATCGTCGACGAGTCTGCCGCCTGCGGCGAGGGCTGCCCCCACTCGCGCCTCAGCCTGGTCGGCCGGCACGAAGACGTCGAGGTGGGTGCGCCCTCTCGACGGCGCGTCTCCCGTGATCGGGTTGAAGGCGAGCTGTGGTCCGCAGCGCAGGGGATCGACGGCATCCGTCTCGCCGAACGCGTCGTAGCCGAGAGCAGCCATGAAGAACGGTCGCACGTCGGCTCGAGAGTGCTGGGCAACGTAGATGCCGACCGACTGTGCGCGTGAGGGATCAGCGGTCAGCAGTCGCTCGGCGGCGACCCGGGATACTGTCGCTGCGAACTCCACCGCCGCGGCAGGGATGCCCTCTGGGCCGCGATAGGGGATGCGCACGACGACGCCCTCGGAGCGCAGATCCACGTCCGGCAGTATGCCGAATCGCTCCGCCGCCGCGACGATCGGCGGGACGAGGTCGGCAGCCTGGGCGATGGATGTCGCGCTGAAGACGGCTTGCGGACCTGTTGCGGTGACGCGCCAGTCGGCGACACCGGCGGCCCGGTGGAACTCGGCCGGCGAGATCCAGTCCGACCCGTTGGCTGATGTGCCCATCGCGAACTCCCTCCTGCGGGGGCGGGTCCCCGTCCACTCGTGGGCGAGGATCTCCGCGGGCTTCACGGTACTCCTCGGCGCGGGAACCGCACCGTGCGCGGGATCAGTGCGGACCGCCAGCGGCGTGCGCGTCTCAGCTCCTTCGCGAACGACCCTGTCGTTCCCTCAGCACGTTCTGCTGCAGCCTGGAAGGCCATGCGCGTAGCGACGGGACAAGCGACGCCGTTCCTTCGGTGCCGGAAGCGGGACCTCGACGGCGAGATCGACCCGACCCGGAAGCTCGGTGGGGGCGCGCTCGAGGACCTCGACCCTGTTGGTCGTCATGATGAAGGGCACGTCGCTCACGCAGCAGGCGCCGTCGAAGCGCGGAGGATGAGGCGGGGTTCGACCTGGATCTGCAACGGCGGCTCAGCGCTTGGATCGCGGATGAGGTCGATGAGCAGACGAGTGGCCAGGGCTCCCACACGCCGTCTATCGGGCGCGACCGCCGAGATCGGGGGATCGGCGTGGGCCGATACGTCGTCGTCGTACGCCACAATGGACAGCCGATCCGGAACCGGGATCCCGCGCGCACGAGCGCTCTGAAGGAGACCGAAGAGCGAGTTCTCGTCGCCATGGCAGAACAGGGCGGTCGCGCCGATGCTCTCGACGGCGTCGAGCACGACGTCGGCGCTGCCGCGCTCCCACCGCGGCCCTGCACCGAGTTCCGCCGGTCCGAGAATGGTGCTCGCCGCGTCGAGGCCGAGCCGGTCCACGGCGTCGCGCCACCCACGGCGCACGAACTCTGCGCTCTGGGACCTGCCACGGCTAACCATGACCACACGTCGATGGCCCAATCCGTGCAGATGGCTGAGCGCGCTGAGGGCACCGCGTTCATGGGCGGAGCGCACCGAGGAGACCGTGCCGAGGCCGCCGCCGGGCATCTCGCGCTCGACGAACACCACGGGGACCTGCAGGCGCTCCACGGTTTCGCGGAATTCGGCCGTCGCCTCGCGCTCCGAGACGGTCGGAACCCAGAGGAGGCCATCGATGCCTTCGCGCACGAGATCCGCGATCAGCCGGTACTCCTCGTCGAGGTCGTACTCCGAGATCACAAGCTTCATCTCGCCGCCCGGTGCCAGCGTCTCATCGATTCCTTCGACCACGTAGCGGTAGTAGTAGGAGGTCGGAACGACCACCCCGATAGTGCCGCTGAACGTCGCGCGCGTCGCGTGAGAAGGATGATCTCCGCGAAGCACCGCGCCTCCACGCACCTTGTCGAGCATCCGCTCGGCGACGAGGGCGTCCAGGTCCCGACGGATAGTGACGTGCGAGACGCCGATGTCATCGACGAGTGAGGCGATCCGCACGGCGCCGTCCTGCTGCGCGCGGTCGAGGATCAATGCACGGCGCTCGGCTGCGAGCATGCCTTCCCCCCTTCCGAAGGGTGAATGTGGACCCATCATAACGGTGTGAACGGTTTCGATCATCCGGCGCCCTCATTGTTGTTAGATCTTCTATGAGTTTACAAAGCTTGCGGATGCTTTAAATATGTGTCGATACTGGATGGTCGGCGACGGTGCCGGCGCGAGCTTCGAAGGAGAAGGCATGTCCCGACGACGAGCGAATGCGTTGTGGAGAGGGGTGGCGGCGGTCGCGGCCGTGGCGGTGGGCGGAGTCATGATCGCCGCACCGCCCGCCGCAGCGGCCACCATCGACCAGGTTGCTGTGAGTCAGGGCGGCTACAGCGCGAGCGGCTACAAGGTCGGATTCGCGGTGGCCGACGGTGCCTTGGCTGGCGCGACCAGCTGCCGACTTCTCCAGGGCGAGACCGTGGTGCTGTCGTCGTGCACCCTTGGCGATCGTGGCACGACGTGGGGTGACCGCGTATACGAAGCCGACTTCAGCGCCTTCGACGATGTGGGAACCGATTTCGCGCTCGAGATCGGCGGAATCCGTTCTCCACGCTTCGCGATCGAGGGGAATGTGTGGTCGAGCTACCTCGACGAGATGACGGCCTTCTACCGGTTGCAGCGCTCCGGCGTCGCGACCGAAGACGCCTACCCCGACGGCTACAGCAGCATCCCACCCTCCGAGAAGATCTTCCACGCCGCCGGGCACCTCGACGACGCCGCCTCCGAAGACGGTACGCAGCACTACGACCTGACGGGCGGCTGGTACGACGCCGGGGACTACGGCATCTACGGCGGCAACCAGTGGGTCGCCGGCAACATCGCGATCACGTATCTGCGCTACGGCGACACTCCGGAAGTTGCCTTCGACGGCGACGCGAACGGCACTCCCGACCTCGTCGACGAGGCCTGGTTCGGCAGCGAGTATCTGCTGCGGATGCTGGACGCCTTCGGCGGGCCGTTCTGGGACGTCAAGGGCAGCGGCGGATTCCAGCATCCCGATGATCACACAGATGGCGTGGTCGGCACGGCCGATGATCGACGCATCTCTGGAATGGGCGTCGGCGGCTCAGCCAAGGCCTCGGGATCGCTCGCGGCGACGGCCCGCGCCATCCGCGCGGCGATAGCCGGCGGCGACATCGCCTCGGCGGATGCGACGGAGTGGGAGGCGCGGGCGACGGAAGCCGAGGACGGCGCGGTGGCCTTCTACCAGCACGCGGACACCCACCGCAGCGACCCGCTCGGCGGGTACTCGACCACACGGGGCGGAATTGCGAACTCGCTCCTGTTCGCGCAGGTGCAACTGCACCTGCTGACCGGGGATGCGGGCTATCGGACGTCAGCGGAGGCGACGATCGCCGCGACGCCTTTCACGATTCTGTCCAATACGAACTACTGGGACATGGGGCCTCTCTCGATGGCCGAGCTGTACCCGGTGGCGACATCGACCGGCAAGACCGACATCCAGCGCTATCTCAAGCGCCAGCTCGACTACGTTCTGTCATCTACCGATGACACCCCCTACGGCGTGATCAACCAGTTCAAGAACTTCGGAGTGAACGAGCCGCATGTCTCGTACATGGCCGACATCCTGCGCTACTGGGAGCTGTTCGGCGACGAGAGGGCCCTTCGTGCCGTGCAGAAGGGGCTGTACTGGGTGCTCGGCAACAACCCGTGGGGCACGAGCTGGGTCTCCGGCGTCGGCGAGAAGCACACGATGTTCTTGCACACACGGCTCGACGAACAGGCTCAGACTCAAGGCAGCACGGGCGTCGTGCTCCCGGGCGCGCTGGTGTCAGGACCGAACGCGAAGGACCCGCTCGACATGACGAGCGCGAGCCCGTGGTACGAGGACAGGCCGGGGTGGGTCGACGTCGGGCAGCAGTGGCGATACAACGAGTACAGCGTCAGCATCCAGGCCGGCCTCTTCTCGGCACTGTTCGGACTCACGGCCGCAGGGGATGCGCCTTGGGCGACGGGGACGCCACCGACCGCTCTGACCATTGGATCGCCGAAGATCGGTCAGTACGTCACCGACGAAGTCACCGTCTTCGCCCAAAGCGGCGCGTCGCTCACCGCTCATGCACTCGGCCCCGACTGGACGCCGATGACGCCCTCGGGCGGTGCGTCCACCGGGGTGGTCGATGTGAGCGGGCTGGCCCCGTACACGAACGCGCGCATCGACGTGCGCGGAACCCAGCCGAGCGGCGCCCACAGCTACACCTCGACGCACTACACCGTCGCTCCACCCCTGCCGACGCCGGACACCCCGCTGCTCTACGACGGATTCGGCCGCGACGGCCTCTTCGGCGTGCAGGGCTACACGTGGGTCAACTGGTACAACAACCACGCGGGTGTCGGCCAGGTGACCAATACCACCGTGGACGGCCGCACTGTCGGCCGGTTCTTCCAGAACCCCGCCACCTCGATGTCGCAGGCCAAGTTCCAGCCGTGGCATCACTCGGTCGATGCCGACGGCTATCGATACCTGTCCGTGACCATGCGGAGTCCTTCACCGAACTTGCGTCTGCGCATCGAGGTATCGGACGCCGACTCGGGGCACCGCGTCACCGGGCCGACCCCGATCGCCGTCTCCAACGGCTGGGCGACGTACGACTTCGACCTCGCGGCCTTCCCCGGGCTCGATCGCTCGCAGGCCAAACTCACGTTCTGGCTCCAGCAGACCGCTGACACCGATGGTGAATTGTTCATCGACGCGGTGGAGTTCACGAACGACGTCGGAGGCACGGCCCCCGTGCTCTCGGCGGTGAGCCACACGCCAGGAGCACTGACGCCGTCGACGCCCGTGACCGTCGAGACCACCTACACAGATGCCGACGGTGCAGCGCCTCATGCCGTCGAACTGGTCATGGACGGCGTGATCCACCCGATGTCACCGGTCGAGCCTGGGGACACCGATGTGACGGATGGCGCGAGGTATGCGATCACGGTTCCCCTGGTAAGGGGGGTGCACAGCTACTACGTGCGAACGACCGACACCACGTCGTCGGTGGTCGAGACGCCGGTGGTGACCGGCCTGGCGGTGGGCTGAGCGCGATCACGCGAACGGTGGGGAGCGGCATTCGGCCGCTCCCCACCGCTTCTGTCGCGGCGAGTTCGCGTGCGAGGCGTGCGCGTTCTCGGCGCCGCCGCACGCCAGGCATGCGGGAACGGCGCCCATCTCGCGGACAGCTTGTAGGTCAGGCGATGATGCCCAGCGAGGCGCTCTCGACGCGGTGCACCGGGGGGAGTCGCTGGCGCAGCCGGTCGATCTCATCCAGCGCCGAGTCGGCAAGGCGTCTGGTCTCAGCATGCATCGCGCCAGCGATGTGAGGGCTCAGCACGATGCCCGGCGTGTCGAAGAGTTCAGAGTCGGCCGGCAGCGGCTCGGGGTCCGTGACGTCGAGGATCGCGCGGAGGCTGCCATCTCGGCACCGCTGAATGAGGGCGTCGGTGTCGATGAGTGATCCTCGCGCCGTGTTGATGACGACCGCATCCCGGCGCAGCAGAGCGATCCGCCGCGCATCAAGCAGATGGTGCGTATCCGGCAGCGCGGGAGCGTGCACGGTGACGATGTCGCTCACGGAGAGCATCACGTCCAAGTCGACCAGGCGTGCGCCGACCGCGGCTGCGTCGGCGGGGTCGACGTGCGGATCGGCGACCAGCACCTCCAGGTCGAAGGGACGCAGGAGTTGGGCGACGCGCCTGCCGACTCTCGACAAACCGACGATTCCCACTGTGCCGCCGAAGTTCACGGCGGGAGGGATCACGTCGCGCCATGGGCCGTCGACCTCACGGTGCCGGCGGTACCCCTCCACATAGCGCGTCGCTCGCTTGCCTTCGAGCAGGATCGTCGCGAGCGTGAACTCGGCGACGGGGACGGCATTGGCATCCGCTGCGCTCGTGACGAGCACACCGCGATCCCAGAATGCTCTCGAGACGTGTTGCTTCACCGAGCCACCGGTGTGAATGACGGCTCGCAATGCGGGAGCGGCGTCAAGGACATCCGGCCCGAGCAGCGGAGAACCCCATCCCGTGATCAGGATCTCGGTGTGCAGGAGGCGGGCAGTGGCATCCGGCCCGCTCAGGTCGTCGAGACGCATCGGCTCCCCGAGGCGCACGAGCCGACGTAACCGTTCCAGGCGGGCGGAATCGAAGAGGTCGTCGAACGCGCGAGCGTTCATCAGGAGAAGGGCTGCGGGCAGTCCCTGCCTGGCGGTCTCCTCCGGGTTGTGTGACATGGACCAATCAGAGCATAGAATCGCCAAAGTTCACAAGTTGGAAACTCCCGTGTAAGAATTTGATTCTAAATCTTGTTTCTTGTTTGAAAGATCTGCATACTGGGCAAGACGCACGACGCGGTGTGGCCGGACTCCGGTCTCCGCCCTCGTCGGGCGGATATCGCGACCGCACACCGCGGCGCGTCCGAACGGAGGAATTCATGCACCAGCGCACCCGACGCGCCCTTGCGGGACTCGTCATGGGCACCCTGATCGCGGGCACAGCCGCCTGCAGCACGCCGGGCGGCGATGTCGAGGGGTCCGATGAGGCCGAGGAAGTCACCATCACGATCATGGGCAAGCCCGCAGCGACGAATACTGCCGCCGTCGAGCTCTTCGAGCGCCAGGTCGAGGCGTTCGAAGAAGCCAACCCCAACATCACGATCGAGGCCACGGACGTGCCATGGGACGCGAAGACCTTCGCGACCCGTCTTGCGGGAGGCAGCGCGCCGACGCTCCTGCGCGTCCCGCTCACCGAGCCGCCGGCGCTGATCGAGCGCGGGCAGGTCGCCGATATCTCGGATGTCGCGAGCCAGCTCGACAGCTTCGACGACCTGAACGAACGCGTCATGCAGTTCCTTGAGCGCGATGGTGCTGTGTACGGCATTCCCGAGAAGAGTTACGCGTTCGGACTCGTCTACAACCGCGACCTCTTCGAGCAGGCTGGGCTCGACCCCGATGCTCCGCCGCAGACCTGGGAAGAGGTGCGTGAGTACGCCAAGCAGATCAGCGATGCGACCGGTAAGACCGGTTTCGGCGAGATCACGACCAACAACAGCGGCGGCTGGCACCTCACCGGGTACGACTACACCTACGGCGGGCGCATCATCGAGCAGGAAGCCGACGGGACCTGGGTGGCCGCTTTCAACGACGACTCCGCGCGCGAGGTGCTCGAGCTGTGGAAGGACATGCGCTGGGAGGACGATTCGCTCGGCGACAACGTGCTCGGCAAGCAGGAGGACCTCGTCGCCGAGTTCACTGCGGGCAACGTCGGTATGTGGGTCTCGGCTCCGCCGGACGTCTACCCGAACTACATCGCGGCCGGCGGCGACCCCGATGCCTTCGGTGCTGGTCCGATGCCTCAGGGCGGCGCAGACGCAACTCTCGCCGGCGCCACCGTGCTCATGGTGAACGCTCAGGCGACCGAAGCCGAAAAGGCCGCGGCCGTGAAGTGGATCGATTGGCGGGCGCTTCGTCCGAATTACGACGTGGAGGTCGCGGCCGAGACCGCGAAGGCATCCGCCGCAGACGGACTGCCGGTCGGGGTTCCCGTCGCCCCGATCTTCAGCGATGAAGCGTACGAGGCCTATCGCGACGCGATCGCGGAGTACGTCAACGTGCCGGTCGAGAACTTCGCGCCCTATGTCGAGTCGCTCGGCGCCTTCGAGTACGTGCCGGAGCCGGAGGTCGCCTCGCAGGAGATCTACGCGGCACTGGATCCGCTCGTGCAGGCGATCCTCACGGATCCGAACGCCGACATCGACGCTCTTCTCGCCGATGCCGAGAGCCGGGTCAACACGATCCTCGCCCAGCACGCCTCATGACGATCGCACCAGAACGCCTGCGCGGTTCGGCCTCACAAGGCCGGGCCGCGCAGGCGGCGTCGCCGCCTCGGCGCACCCGGAGAGGACGCAGCACGGCACTCGCCGGCCTGCTGTTCCTGCTGCCATCGCTGCTGATCTTCGGCTACTTCGCTTGGTGGCCGGTCGCTCAGAGCTTCATGCTCGCATTCCAGCAGACCAACCTCGTCGAACCGGCCGAGTGGGTCGGTCTCCGTAATTTCGAGATCCTCTTCGCCGACCCCCTGCTCGGACGAGCGGCGCTCAACACCCTGTGGTTCACGCTCCTGTCACTCGCGATCGGACTCCCGATCCCGCTGCTGTGCGCTGTGCTCATGTCGGAACTGCGCCGCGGCGGAACTCTCGCCCGGATCTTGGCGTACCTGCCGGTCGTCGTGCCCCCCGTCGTCGCGGTCCTCCTGTGGAAGGTGTTCTTCAACCCGGGGGAGTCCGGCGTGGTGAACGCGCTCCTCGGTCTCGTCGGTCTGGGCCCGTTCCCCTGGCTGCAGTCGGCCGACCTCGCGATGCCGAGTCTCGTGATCGTCGCGACGTGGTCGGGTGCCGGCACCGCCATCCTCATCTACCTCGCCGCATTGATCGGGGTCAGCACCGAACTCTACGAAGCGGCTGAGCTCGACGGCGCCTCCGTCTGGCAGCGGGTGCGCCACATCACACTCCCGCAGATGCGCGGCGTCATCCTGGTGCTCCTTCTGTTGCAGATCATCGGAGCCATCCAGGTCTTCACCGAGCCGTACGTCATGACCGATGGCGGGCCGGCCAATGCCACCGTCACGATCCTCCTCATGATCTACCGCTATGCCTTCCTCTTCGGAAACTATGGCGTCGCCACGGCGCTGAGCCTCTTGCTCGCCGTCGTTCTCGTCGTGGTCTCGGCGGTGTACTTGCGGCTCACTCGATCCTGGAGCACCCGATGACCGGCCCCGCCCTGCGCCCGACCGCCGTCCGCAACTCGTCCGCGCCCCGCGAGCGCACCATCCTCTCGCCGTTCGACTGGCGGAGGCCGCGCATCTTCGTCGGCTGGCGCGCGATGCACATCGTCCTCTTCGTCGGTCTCATCGGCTTCGGTGCGATCCCCATCGTCTGGATGGTGCGTGCGGCGATCTCGAGCACGACCGATCTCGTTCAGCGCCCGCTCAGCCTCATCCCGGAGCCGGCCCGCTGGGAGAACATCCCGACGGCATGGGATCTTCTCGACATCGGTCACTATCTGATGAACACCGTCGTGCTGGTGGGCGGATCGTGGGTCGTGCAGCTCCTCGTATCGGTGACCGCCGGGTTCGCCCTTGCGGTGATCCGGCCCTGGTACGGCCGGTTCGTCTACGGCGCCTTCCTGGTGACTCTCTTCGTGCCCGGCACCGTCACCCTGATCGCCCTCTACCTGACGGTCCTCGATCTTCCGCTCCTCGGCATCCGGCTGGTCGACACGCCGTGGGCGGTGTGGCTCCCTGCCGGCGCCAGTGCCTTCACGATCCTGCTGGTCAAGCAGTTCTTCGAAGAGATTCCGCGCGACCTCTTCGAAGCGGCGCAACTCGACGGCGCCGGCTGGTTCTCGATCTTCTGGCGCATCGTGCTTCCGATGTCGAAGCCCATACTCGCGGTCGTCTCCCTGCTGTCGATCATGGCCGCGTGGAAGGAGTTCCTATGGCCGCTCATCGTGCTCACCGACCCGACGACGCAGCCGCTCTCCGTCGCGCTGCCGCGCCTCGCGCAGGCGACGGATCCCGCCTATCTCATTGCCGGCATGCTCATCGCGAGCATCCCGCCGATCCTGATCTTCCTCATCTTCCAGCGCTCCATCGTCAGTGGCATCGGCTTCACCGGCCTCAAAGGCTGAGCCGGTGCCGGCTCGTATCACCCCACACGACAAGGACTCCCGCGTGCCCGCACAACCCGCAGCAGACTTCGCCTGGCGCGACCTGAACGGCAATGGCCGACTCGACCCGTATGAAGATCCGCGCCTGACGCCTGCCGAGCGCACCGCTGACCTGCTCCCGCGATTGAGTCTCGAAGAGAAGGCCGGCCTGATGTTCCACACGGTGATCGAGGCCGGACCGGACGGCACGCTGCTCGAGACTCCGGGCGCATTGAGCAAATCGCCCACGAGCACCGTCGTGCTGGGCAAACGGATGAACCACTTCAACGTGCATGCCCTCGGACGTGCTCGTGACGCTGCACGATGGGCGAACGCCCTTCAGCGACTCGCGGCCGAGACACCGCACGGCATTCCGGTCACCATCAGCACCGACCCTCGACACGGATTCTTCGAGAACGAAGGGATGTCGTTCGCTGCCGGCTCGTTCTCGCAATGGCCCGAGCCGATCGGGTTGGCGACGCTCGGGGAGGACGACATCCGCGCGTTCGCAGACATCGCACGTCGCGAGTACCTCGCGGTCGGCATCCGGATGGCGCTGCACCCGCAGGTCGACCTGGCGTCTGAGCCGCGCTGGGGACGTCAACTGCACACGTTCGGTTCCGACCCCGAACGCACAGCGCGCGCTGTCGCCGCCTATATCGAGGGCTTCCAGGGCGCCGCCATCGGCGCTGGATCGGTAGCCTGCGTCACGAAGCACTTTCCCGGCGGAGGGCCCCAGCAGGACGGCGAGGACGCGCACTTCCCCTACGGGCGTGAGCAGGTGTACCCCGGCGGGGCATTCGATGTGCATCTCGGCCCGTTCCGCACGGCGATCGAGGCGGGCACGGCGGGGATGATGCCGTATTACGGCATGCCGGTCGGGCTGGAGCGCAACGGCGAGCCGATCGAGGCGGTCGGATTCGGATACAACCGGCAGATCGTCAACGGGCTCCTCCGCGATGAACTCGGATTCGACGGAATCGTCGTCACCGACTGGGAGCTCGTGAACGACAACGTCGCGCAGGGGCAGGTGCTTCCGGCCAAGGCATGGGGCGTCGAGCATTTGACGCCGGCGGAGCGCATCCTCACCGTGCTCGACGCGGGCTGCGATCAGTTCGGAGGCGAGGAGTGCGTCGACCTGCTCGTCGAGCTGGTGCGTTCTGGTCGCGTGAGCGAGTCTCGCATCGACGAGTCTGCCCGGCGGCTGCTCGAGCTGAAGTTCCGGCTCGGCCTGTTCGACGACCCATTCGTCGACGAGGATGCTGCCGAGGACGTGGTCGGTTGCGACGAGTTCCGATCGGCCGGATTCCGCGCCCAGGCGGACGCCGTCGTGGTGCTACGCAACGCCGGACGGGGCGGCAGCCCGCTCCTCCCGCTCGCGCCCTCCGCGGATCGCCGTGTGTACGTCGAAGGCATGCGCCGGGGCGAAGCCAGCGCGCTGGGTGTCGTCGTCGACACTCCGGAGGAAGCGGATCTGGCCGTGCTGCGCATCGCGGCGCCGTTCGATCCGCGGGACGATCTGCTGTTCGAGTCGCGCTTCCGCCAAGGATCTCTTGAATTCCGGCCCGGATTGATTGCCCGCCTCTCACGGATCGCGGCGAGCGTTCCCGTCGTGCTCGATGTGACCCTGGATCGCCCGGCGATTCTCACTCCGCTCGTGCCCTTGTGCTCGGTACTGCTCGCGACGTTCGGAACGAGCGACGCGGCACTGGCCGCCGCCCTCACGGGAGACGTCGTCCCCAGGGGCATACTGCCGTTCGAGATCCCTCGGTCGATGGATGCGGTGCGCGACTCGCGAGAGGACGTCCCGAACGACACAGCCCACCCGCTGTTCCCCGTCGGATTCTCGGTCCCCTTCCCGGTTCCCGCGACGTCAGCGACCCGAGCTGCGGCCGCGATCGCGCACTGACCAGGAGACGCCTTGCATTCCGACTTCCAGCGGGTTCGCGACAGACTCACCCGCTTCATCGACGAGAGTCTTCGTCCCGCGGTGCACATGCGCACCGCACCACTCGAGATATCCGCTTGGGCGGTGCCGGGGGAACCCGTTCCGTTCGGCGAAGCCCAGCGGCAGTCGTTCGAGCCGTTCGCCGTCGGCACGCGGTGGGGAGTCCCGTGGAGCACGCACTGGCTGCGCGCGCGAGGCTCCGTGCCCCGCGACTGGACGCTCGACTCCCGCTACCGCGCCGAGATCTCAGTCGATCTCGGCTTCGACGGGCTCGCACCTGGCTTCCAGGCCGAGGCTCTGGCGTTCCGACCGGACGGCACGGTCATCAAAGCGATCTCGCCGCGCAACGCCCACCTTCCCGTCGCCGCCGGGGGAGACGTGGATGTCTACCTCGAACTCGCAGCCAACCCCGGCATCCCGCCGGAGTCCCACTGGCGCACAACCGAACTCGGCGACAAAGCGACGGCCGGCCACGAACCCCTCTATCGCCTCCGCCGCCTGGAACTCGCGCTCACCGACCGGGAGGCATGGGAGTTGCTGCAGGACATCGGCATCGGTCGCGGCCTCGCCGAGGAACTGCCCGCCGATCATCCGCGAACGGCACAGCTGTGGGCAGCTCTGGATCGGATGCTCGACGTCGCCGATCCGGACGCGGTCGGCGCGACGGTCTCCGCAGCCCGGGCTGCCCTCGCCCCGGCACTCGCGGTCAGATCGACGGCGAGCGCGCACACGCTGATCGCAACCGGCCACGCGCACATCGACTCCGCGTGGCTCTGGCCGGTGCGAGAGACGGTGCGCAAGTGCGCCCGCACGTTCTCGAACGTGATCGCCCTGATGGACGAGTATCCCGAGTTTCGCTTCGCCTGCTCCTCTGCGCAGCAGCTCGCCTGGGTCAAAGAGAGTTACCCCGAACTCTTCGGCCGCATTCGCGAAAAGGTTGCGAGTGGTCAGTTCGTGCTTGTCGGCGGTCAATGGGTCGAGCCGGACACGAACATGCCCGGCGGCGAATCGACCGTGCGCCAGCTGGTCTACGGAAAGCGGTTCTTCCTGGACGAGTTCGGGGTCGAGACGACCGAGGTGTGGCTCCCGGACACGTTCGGCTACACCGCATCGCTCCCGCAGATCATCCGTCTCTCCGGCTCGGACTGGTTCATGACGCAGAAGATCTCGTGGAACCAGACGAACGCGATGCCTCACCACACCTTCTGGTGGGAGGGCATCGACGGCACACGGGTGTTCACCCATTTCCCGCCGATCGAGACCTACAACGCCGAACTCTCGCCGGCGGAGCTGGCGCACGCGCAGCGCACCTACCGCGATCACGGAGCCGGTACCGTCTCTCTCGCTCCGTTCGGCTGGGGCGACGGTGGCGGAGGGCCGACGCGGGAGATGGTGGCAGCCGCGCAGCGCCAGGCCGATCTCGAAGGATCGCCGCGGGTACGGCTCGGGACGCCGCGCGAGTTCTACGAGCGTGCGCGTTCCGAGCGCGACGAGCTGCCCGTCTGGTCCGGCGAGATGTATCTCGAACTGCATCGTGGAACGCTGACGAGCCAGCTGCGCACGAAACAAGGGAATCGCCGGGTGGAGCGGCTCCTGCGCGAGGCCGAACTCTGGTCGGCGACCGCGGCGGTCATGGCCGGCCACCCGTACCCCTACGACGCACTGCAGCGGATCTGGCAGCGTACGCTGCTGCTGCAATTCCACGACATCCTTCCCGGGAGCTCCATCGCGTGGGTGCATCGCGAGGCGGAGGCCGATCACGAACGGCTGGCCGCCGAGCTGGAGAACATGGTGGGGGACGCAATCCTCGTGGTTTCGGGCACGGGGGACCGACGCTTCCTCGCGAACTCGGCGCCTCTCGCGATGGAAGGAGTCGAAGCGGGAGCAATCGCGGCGGCAGCGTCGTCTCCGGTAGCGCCGGCGACGGTTCGATCCGCGGATCTCGGCGACGACGGCACCGAGGGATGGGTGCTGGACAACGGGCGGGTTCGCGTGGTGGTCGACGCCGACGGGCTTCTGCGGTCGGTACGCGACACGTCCGGTCGCGACGCCATCGCACAGGGCGAACGCGGCGCTCTGCTGCGACTCCACCGCGATGTGCCGGACAAGTGGGATGCCTGGGACATCGATCGGCACTATCGCAACACGGCGGTCGACCTCACCTCGGCTGAGGAGATCTCGGCTTCCGTCCGCGACGGCGTCGCGGTCGTGGAGGCGACGCGTCGCATCGGCGCCTCCGTCATCGTGCAGATGATCGCGCTCGGGCCGGGGCGCGATGCCGTCGACATCACGCTCGACGTGGAGTGGCGGGAACGGCACAAGCTGCTCAAGCTCGTCTTCCCCCTTGACGTGCACGCGGACCGTTCCACCTCCGAGATCCAATTCGGACACCTTGACCGCCCGACCCACGCCAACACGTCCTGGGATGAGGCGCGGTTCGAGTTCGTCGCTCATCGCTGGATACGCGTCGCCGAAGAAGGCTATGGAGTGGCGATCGCGAACGATTCGACCTTCGGGCACTCCGTCACCCGCGACACCCGTTCCGACGGGGGAACCACGACAATCGTGGGACTGTCGGTGCTGCGAGCTCCCACGTTCCCCGACCCGGAGTCGGATCAGGGTCGGCATACACTTCGATTCGCGCTTCGACCCGGTGCCTCCATCGCTGACGCAGCCGCGGAAGGTCACCGTTTGGACCGCGCCCTCCGCGAGGTCGTCGGCGGCCGAGAGGTCGCGCCATTGGTGTGGTCCAGCGACGCGGCCGTGCGGATCGAGACCGTCAAGCTGGCCGAAGACCGCACCGGCGACCTGATCGTGCGCCTGTATGAATCAAGCGGGGGACGACGCTCGACGGTGGTCGGCACCGATGCCGCAGTTGATCAGGTGCAGCTCGTCGATCTCCTTGAGCGCCCCCTCCCGGACGCCCCACCGCTCGACGGGGTACCGGGTCGGGTGCGCCTCGACACTCGGCCGTTCCAGATCGTCACTCTGCGGTATCGGCTCACCTCTTCGCCATGAACCCCACCCACCAGCAAGGTAAGGACAATGATGTTCAGAAGCTCGATGAAGAGATCGACGAGCTCAGCGGTCGCTCTTGTGATGACCGCGACCGCGCTGATTTTCACGCCGTTCGAAGCAGGGGCCAGCGTGTCTTCTGATCCCAAGGACAGCAACGTGCGGGGAGTAGTCACCGTAGCCGATGAGTTCGACGAGCTGAGGGAGAAGTACAAGGTCATGCTGACCGGGGGAACGGCGTACAGCCTGGCCGACCCCGACATCGCCGGGCGGATCGCAGAGATCACCGACATCGCACAAGGCCGCTGGGAGACCATGCACAAGGACCCAGGAAGAACACGCCTCTGGGATGATTCTCCCTTCGGCAACGACTCTGCCAGCATGACGCGAACATACGACCACCTCAGGGACATGGCGCTCGCCTATGTCACGCATGGCTCCGACTTGCAAGGTGACATCCAGCTCAAGGCGGACATCGTCAGCGCTCTCGACTGGATGGACACCAATCGGTTCTTCGATGGCGTCACCATGTACCAGAACTGGTGGCATTGGCAGATCGGCGCCCCGCTCGCCTTGAACGACATCGTCGCATTGATGTACGAGGAGTTGACGCCGACCCAGATCTCCCACTACATGGCCGCCATCGCGTACGTCCAGCCGAGCGTGACGATGAGTGGGGCCAACAGATTGTGGGAGAGCCAGGTCATCGCGATCTCGGGGATCAACAACAACGACTCTGCCCGAGTCGCCGCGGGACGGGACGGACTGAGCGCGTTGTTCCCCTACGTCATCGCAGGCGACGGTTTCTACGCCGACGGGTCCTTCGTGCAGCACAACTACTACGCGTACAACGGAGGCTACGGCGTCGCGCTGATGGAAGGGATCTCGAGTCTCCTGTACTTCCTCCACGGCTCTACGTGGGAAGTGACCGACCCCGCCGAAGCCCACGTGATCCAGTGGGTATACGACTCCTTCGAACCCTTCATCTATAAGGGAAACCTGATGGATATGGTCCGGGGGAGGGAGACGAGCCGCCACGGCGCACAGGACCTCTCCGTGGCCGTCGATGTGATGGTCTCCATCATCAGGTTGTCCGAGGTCGCTCCGTCCGCAGACGCCCACGCGTTCAGGAGCATGATCAAATACTGGCTGCAAATCGATACGGACAAGACCTTCATGAAAGACGTCCCGGTCGACATGATCATCGCGGCGAACGAGATCCTGACCGATGCATCCATCACGGCGCGGAACGAGCTCACCACTCATCGGCAGTTCCCCGGCATGGATCGTGCCGTTCATCTCCGGCCCGGGTTCGGGTTCGGGATCAGCATGTTCTCCAGCCGTATCGCCAACTACGAGGCGATCAACGCGGAGAACAACAAGGGCTGGCACACCGGCGACGGCATGACGTACCTCTACAACAACGATCTAAGCCAGTTCAACGACAATTTCTGGCCCACAGTGGACAGCTACCGGCTGCCGGGCACCACCGTGCTACAGAACACGACCCAGACCGCGAACAGCCGCAACGACAAGACGTGGGTCGGCGGCGCGGAGATCCTGGGGCAATACGGCGTCACCGGCATGGAACTGCACCCGGTCGGAAGGAGCCTGGAAGCCAAGAAGTCCTGGTTCATGTTCGATGACGAAGTCGTCGCTCTCGGCGCCGGAATCAGCAGCACGGATGGCATCGTCACGGAGACGATCGTGGAGAACAGGAAGCTCAACGGCACGGGCGACAACGCACTCACAGTGAACGGCGTCGCCCAACCGACCGCTCTCGGCTGGTCGGAAACACTGACAGGCACCGACCACGTGCACCTCGCAGGCAGCGTGCCGGGTTCGGATATCGGCTACTACTTTCCCGGAGGAGCCACCGTCAAGGGTCTGCGTGAGTCGCGGACGGGGAACTGGAAGCAGCTGAACTCGTCCTCGTCCTGGGGTGATTCGACCCCACACACGCGGAACTTCATGACCATGCTGGTCGACCACGGGACGAACCCGACGGATCTGTCCTATGCCTATGTCCTGCTTCCCAACAAGACGAGCTCACAGGTGGGCGCCTACGCCGCGACGCCAGGCATCACCATTCTGGAGAACTCCGAATCGGTGCAGGCGGTGAAGGAGAACAATCTGAACATCACCGGGATCAACTTCTGGACCGACGGACCGACCACAGCCGGTCTGGTCACATCCGACAGCAAGGCGTCGGTCATGACGAAGGAGACCGCCGACGACCTGGAGATTTCGGTATCCGACCCGACCCAGAAGAACGTCGGCACAATGTATCTGACGATCGACAAGAGTGCGACCGGGCTCATCTCCAAGGATCCTGAAGTCACCGTCATCCAATACCATCCGAACGTCGTCTTCAAGGTGGACGTGAAAGACGCACGGGGCAAGGCGATCAAGGTGAAGTTCGACCTGAGTGGTGCGCCGGAACCGAACCCCGCTCCGATAGCGATTGCGAATCCGTATGAGGCCGAGACGCTGCCCATTCACTTCCGGACGGATTCGGTCACGACCTACAATGACGCCACAGCCAGTGGAGGTCAGAAGCTGGGCCTGAACCACAACGCTGTCGGAGACTACGTCGAGTTCAGCCTCGACGTGACGCAACCAGGCACGTACGACGTGAACGCCCGAGTGCTCAAGGGCAGCAACAGCGGGATCTATCAGCTCTCCATCGATGGAACGATCGCGGGAGCCCCTCAGGATCTGTACTGGAACACCACTGGCAACCAGAAGGACTTCAATCTGGGCTCCTATACGTTCACCGCACCAGGGAGCTACCTGTTCCGGTTGACGACCACGGGCAAAAACGCCAGCGCTTCAGGCTACAAACTGATGCTTGACTACCTCACCCTTGATCCGGCGACCGGCTAGGCGTGCTCCCACGCCAACCGGATGGCGGGGACAGTTCCGGGCATGTTCGCGACGCAGTAGTCGGTGGCGATGTGACCGGCAAAGGTTGAGTAGACGGAAGATGCCCCTGGGGGGACTCGAACACGTTTTGAGCATTTTGCATAACGACGTCGACCGACAACTTCCGCGGAATTACGCGAGTTTTTGAGGTCGCGGCGACATCCAGCGGCGTCCGAAAACAGCCAGCAGCGAATGGAATGCGGCCAAAATGCGGGCAAGAGTTACCAGTCCTGGAGCGGCTTTCCGACCCATGCCAGAAACGAATGCGGGCAAGATCGTACTGACCATGCCGCAAAGGAGGCGATTTTGCGCGATTTGCACGCATGAGCACGCCTTGTTTGGCAATGTGCACAGATGCAGGTAGATGCGGTTCGTTGACGTCAGCGCCCTAGCGAGGGGCCGGACGGAGAGCCCGGGAGCTGGTGCGGGCGCGTGTGCTGCTCTTCGTCGGCGCGCATCCGGTTGTACGTCTCGCGGGTGATGAGATCCTCCGCGAGACCGGCTTCGCGAGCCCGCGCCATCATCCGCGTGGCCGTGCTGACGCTCACGCCGAGCTGGTCCGCAACGAGCTTGAGGGGCGCGATGTTCACCGTGGTCGCGATCCGGTACAGCCTCACCGCCTCGAGGACGGTCTCGCCGTACTCGCGATCGGATGCTTGAGCTTGCACGTCGGCGAGGTACTTGGTGAGGAACGCTGGCTCTCCCTCGTCCCGCTGTACCGTGACCACGCGGAGCGCAGAGCGCTGGACGATCTGCAGCACACTCACGTCACGCAGCAAGGCGGCGGTGACTTCCTCGCCCTCGCCCAGTCGATCCACACGGACGGATGCGGCGACCGACCGTCGCAACTGCTGGTCGTAGACCACGCCCACACGGATCGCACCCAGGTTGTCGGGCTCGCCGGTCGCGACGGCGTCCCATCTTGACGGCATGTGGACGCCGTCTCCGACATGGATCCGTTCGGGGTCGATCGCTTCGAGGAAGAGCTCGCTCACAACGGCGAGTGTCCCACGATGCGGGCGTGATGAGCAATTGATGTCGCGCTTTGCTCACAGAGGGAGTACGGTGTGCGCAAGCGATGTCACGCATTGCTCACGGGAAGGAGAAGGCAATGAACAAGTCCGCGAACTCACTCGCACTGACGATGAAGGATGCCGCCAAGCTCGTCGGCGTCGACTACCGCACGATCAAGCTCGGCATCGAGAGCGGGACCATCCCCACGGTCCAGCTCGGCCCACGCCGCATGATTCCGCGCGCCGGCCTGTTACGCGCCTTCGGCGTCGACGCCTGATGGCGGCGCGACGGGCGGTGCTGCCTCCCGTCCAAGCAGCCTTCAGGCACGGCGCGATCCATATCCGTGCGCCGCACGAAAGCTGCATCATCTCGTGCAAGGGATGGGATCGCGACTACGAGTGGCCTGCGAATCACTATTGATCACGCTTCGCGCGCCCCCGGTCGCTCTAGAGCGATCATCCCGACGAATCGCCCGAGCGATCGACTACGCTCTGCCATGTGCCTTTGTTGATCGGCGGCCGCTACGAAGTTCTTGATGAGATTGATTCCGGCGGATTCGGGGAGGTCTACAAGGCACGTGACACCGCGGCTGGCGCGGGCGCGACGACACTCGCGCTCAAGATCTTGCGCCTGGAGCGTCTCTCGGACCCAGGCGCCGTTTCCCGCTTCAAGCGCGAGATCAAGTTCGGAGTCAAACTGCCGCATCCGAACCTGATGCCGCTGCTGGATCACGGTGACGATGGGGGAACGCTGTGGTTTGTGATGCCCTTCGCGGATGGCGGCACTTTGACGAGCGCGGTGCCGAAGGGCGGATTCGATCCCGCGGGGGTGCTCTCAGTTCTGGTGCCAGTTGCCTCCGCAGTCGAGTTCCTTCATGCGAATGGCGCGCTTCACCGAGACATCTCGTCGAACAACATCTTGCGGTCGGGCTCCGAGTGGATGCTGTCCGATCTCGGGTTATCGGTTTCGTCGCTCATCCCCACTAGCTATCTCACTTCGACCGACGTCGCCGGGCTTGGCCACGTAGGTTACGTAGCGCCGGAGCAGCGCGCCGCACTGAAGAACGCGATCACTCGGTCGGACATCTACTCGCTCGGGAAGCTGGTTCAGTTCTTGAGCGAGGGCGTGTGGCCGGAGCACCTGCCGAACTCAGCCGGGCCGTTCGCCGCGGTGATCGGCCAGGCGACGCGGACTCACCCCCAACACAGGTACGCGACAGTCAGGGATCTCGTCGACGCGGTCCGGGTGGTCGCCACTGCGCCGCCGGTGACGGGCACCGTTGCCGACCGCGTCGAGGACATTCTCAAGACCCCCAGGCATCGCTTAGCCGCCAAGGGCGTAGAAATCGCGGGGCTAATCAACAACCTCGACCCGCACGACGAGTACGACCGGAAACACATCCAAGAACTGCTCCGGGCCGCGTCTCAGACCGCCTGGAAGTTCGCGTTTGACACCAACCCGGACCAGGCGCTGCTCGCGATCGACACCGCGGCCGAGGCGATATACGACGAGGCCGAGTTTAGGAAGCTGGATGGGCTGCTGCAGGGCATGCTCAACGCTGATCGAGCGATCGACACCCCACAGGTGCGCCACCGCGTCGTGGCGACACTCGCCCACGTGGGGAGTTCGAACGACCAATGGTCGTATCGCCGTCGCCTCGTCGAACTGCTCATCGATCGCACGCCCGCCCACCGCATGCAGGCCACCCTGAGTGGCTTCCGCGAGGCCGGGAAAGATGCCGCGCAGTGGGTGCTTCTCGATGCACGACTTGATGTCCTGCCGAACCCTCTCCGCGGCTGGCTCGCGGACTTCATCGCTTGATCAGCGCTGACTGAGTAGATCGGATCCGTATCGCGCAACGGCCCCAGCGGCAGGTCGCGCGGGGCGGCGAGCGTTCGCTTCCGATCCCTCTACGGGGGTTGCACGCAGACCGCACCGCTACCAGCGGCCTAGCTCGATAGTTCGACGAGGAAGCGTCGAGTGTCTGTGACCGTAAGATCTTGCGCGTGACAGATGAATCGATCCGAACCGCACCGGCGCGAACGATCGTCCACCTCAAGGTCAACGGCGAATGGGCGCCGTTTCCCGATCACAGGGTCTACAGCGGAACTGCCTGGCACTACACGGACGCCGCCGCGGCTCTCAGTATCGTGCGCGATGGGGAAGTCTGGGCTTCCTCCTCGCTCATGATGAACGACGCGGGTGAGCTCGACTACTCGATTGACCGCATCAGATCTGTCTTCGCCGAGTGGATGGGGCAAGGGCACGTAGGAGCCCACATGGCGCTCGCGAGTGCGATGAGCTCGCTCGAGGAGGACCTTCATGCAAATCCTCCGTTCATCGTGAGTGCGTCGAAGTCGAATCGCCTGCTCAACCAGTGGGCGAACTACGGGGTGACGAGCGGATTCGCCATCGGTTTTGACGTTGCCGTGCCATTAGTGCCGAAGCAGGCCGAACTCAATATGCCGACGGAGGGTCCCGGAGATTGGCGTCCTTTCGTGCACGGGTGGCGTGAGGTCGTGTACGACCCGACAGATCAGGCATCCCACATTCGCGCAGTCCTTGATGCGATGGTCAGCCCAGATGGCGTCGTCGCGCGCACAGTCGAGGCGGGAACGTCGCTGTCTAGCGTCATCACGATGACTAACCTTGCGCTACTCGCGACAACGCTCAAAGACCCGGCCTTCAGCGCCGAGCAGGAGGTCAGATACACTCTTCAACTCGCGGAAGGTATGGCTCCTGACTTCCGAGCGACGGCGCGGGGCATCGTTCCGTTTCTTCGACTTGTGGGAACCAAGATGGACGATGGGACGGCATACCTCGGCGCGCCGCTCCCGGTAGTCAGTGTCACAGTGGGCCCACCCCTCGCCTCCGAAAAGCGTCGGACAGCCTCAGTGATCTCGCTACGAGAGGCGACCGGTCACTCCTTCACAGTGACTTCAGCCGGCATTCCCTACTTGCCTTAGATCGCGCATTGGTCGCGGATCCCGATGCGGGCAATGCGCGGCGGGCGGCTGCGGACTAGCGCACGACGAACGAGGCGAGTGGGGCCCTCGCGCTCGCGCCGCGGGTTAGCCGCGTCAGGCGGACTCGGAATCTGGGTCGGTTGACGCAGCCGCCGAGCGCGCCACATCCTGCCCACTCCACCAGTCGCAGATGCGGAATGCCCCGCCGAACCCTCCAAGGACGACGCCCATCAGCGCAAGCAGGAGCCCGCCGAACCCGAGCCCGACAAGGAGACTCTGACTGTCCGCAGCGCGTTTCGCGCGGCGCGGTCCGCTCGCTCCTTTCCCCACTGGATCCGCCACCTCATCGTTGGCCGCGGACCGCTGTTGCTGAGACTCGCAGATGAGGTTGATTGCATCGATTGCGTCGACTGAAGTCATCCGCTCCGTCGCGAAACCCCACCAATACGATGAGCACATGCTCTACACCCCGCTGCATCGCCTCCTTGGCGAAGCTCCCGGCCCGATTACCGACGCGATGATCGCCGCCACCATCGCGCAGAAGCTCGAAGAGGGTCAGGAGCTGGACTTCAAGACGCGACTTCCTGAACAGAAGGCGATGCGCTCGGACGACATTGTGAAAGACATCACCGCCTTCGCCAACGCTGGCGGGGGTGTGCTCGTCTACGGAGTGGAAGACCAAGAGAAGGTGGCCATCGGGCGTACCGATGCGGGCGAGCTGAGTGAGAACTACGACCGCTCGCTTCAGCAACTGTGCACGAACGCCATCACCCCTCCCGTGCTGGGAGTGAAAGCCTATGCGGTGGGCGCGGAGCCGACGCGGGCCGTTGTGATCGTTGTTCCTCCCACCGTAGACAGCCCTCATATGTTCTTCAACAACGAGAAGTTTGCTGTGCCGCTCCGAGTCAACGCCGACACGATCTGGCTGCGCGAGAGTCAGATCGCGACCGCGTACCGCGCGCGCTTCGAGTCGGCGAGCCGTGCGCAGCGCGAGCTCGAGGACCTGTACGAGCAGATGGCTGAGACACTGAATCCAGAACGAGGCGCAGTGCTGGTCGGCGTCGCCCGCCCACGCACCCCGTCAGTGGTCTCCGGAAGACGAGACTCCGATGAAGCGACATCCATCGCGCTCTCGGCCACCCTGCTGGCCCGATGGTGGCTGGCCGGCAACGAAAAGTATCACCCGCTGGAGGATGTCGCGATCTACTCCGACCGTCCGGGCCTGCGCAGCTGGCTGATGCCAGCGAACAGTGACTCGGAGGAATGGCGAGAGGCTCACGCCGCCATCTTCGACGACGGTTCTCTCGGTCTCGCCTGGCGTGCGGGTGGACACCGACATGGCGCCAAGGGGGACAGATTGTCTGGATGGACCGTCCGGGTACCTGCGATCGAAGGGTTCGTGGGGGCACTGCTCGCGCTGGTGCACGCTGCGGCTGAGCAAAGACCAGCCGGCGAGGTCGAAGTGATGGTCGGCGTCGAATGGAACCCGCCCGAGGGGAAGCGCATCCCGCTCCGATTCGTCGAGAAGGACGACGTCGAGACGAGTCCGAAGACGCTAACCGGTAATCGATTCCGGAGGGTGGTGCATACGGTCGATCCTTCGGCCAGTGAGAAGGATTTCATCCAGGCAGCAATCGACATCGCCACAGACTGCGTCAACCAGATCGGCATCAAGGCTCCGCGGACGCTTCACCGACAACTTCCACATCGTCCTCGACGGATCTACTGAGCAACAGCACCCGGGCCGATCGATTCCGACTAAGTCCGGCGGACCGTTCACACAGCGGGCGGCGGCCGTCGACGGGGGACTGCGCGAGACGAGGGCTAATCAGACGCCGGCTCAGGATCCCTAATCGGGCAAATGCGCGCGATCTTACGGTGCGTTCCCCATGCTCCCAAGAACCCTGCGTCAGGTGTGCCTTGGCGTCGACCACCTACGCGCCGATGCTATTGAAGCCGAGGTCGCGAAGCTCAACGCGGAGCGCGATGGCATCGACCTGCGACTCTCGCAGATTAAGCGTGAGCTAGTTTCGGCGTAACAGTTGCCGAATCGACTTCTGCCGCGTTCCGACAGGCGTAGCCGCGACCGCTGGCTAGTTGGCCTGTCGTTCGATAGCGCGTGCCGCAAGTTGCGAGAACCCGAAGTAGAGGTGCGAGAGCCCAATCATCGACTCGCCAACGTGCATCCGCTCCAATGCTGTCCACACTTCGTCGCGACCGAGCGCCGATTCAAGGTCCGAGCGCTTGTCGCCCCAATGGATGAGTTCGCCGTAGTTCCACCGAGACATGACTTCAAGCGGCTTTACATCCTCATGGGGAACCGGTGTGGGGATGGTGCCGATCACGTGGGAGGAATCTGCGACCAGTCGTGCCACGTAGGGCTTGAGCATTGTCGCCATTATCTTGCCGACCGCCCGACCCCAATCCCGCAGGTGATCCTTACGCAAGTCGTCATGCGCGTCCTCGGGAGTCATCCTTGCGTATCGATTCAAGATGGAGTGGACGACGCGAAACGAGGCACCCTCTCGCTGCTCGTGAATCTGACGGAACAAGACCGCGTACGCGCTGAGAGACTCGAACGAGGCGAAGTTCGTCTCAAGCTTCGTCGTGCCGTTCTTAGTGTCGACCGTCATCCCCTCGGCAAAACTGACGAACGAATAGCCCGCGAGACGGCGGCACGCAGCGATGTAGCGGCGAACTGCGGCCAGGTCGGACGGCTCGAACGTTCGCTCGTAAGGCGGGAAGCTTGACGGCTTCGGCAGGCGAAACGCGTGCTCCAACAACTGCCAGTTGTAGGCGAACGCCTGGGGATTTGTTGACAGGTCTGCGTACGGCGGCGGGAAGCGAAGCGGGACCGGCAGGATTGAGTCCTCCAGCGACACAACCTTGAACATCACGCTCTTGGTTGCGGGTTTGTGAGTCACATGTGAACCGTAGCCGGGTCGTACCACCCACTGCCGGACGCGCCGCTGGCGAGTCAGGCGGCGCGCTCAGTCAATCGCCGCACGCGCATGTGCGTGGCACGAGGGATGCCCCATCCGCATATCTGCGTCGTTGACGCACTGGCATCCGCGTCAGATGGCGGGCCGCCCCCAGCCGGTCTCTAGAGGTACTTGCGCGCCGCCGCTGAGAATGTCTCCTGCGGCTTCATGTAGACGATGTCAGCGGGGCGGTACAGACCGTCCTCGCGACGCACTGCGCCGTAGTACTTGAACTCGCCGCTCGAACGGTGACCGACCGTCCACGAACCGTCGCTATTTGCGATGCATTCGACGGAGCGGCCGTCCTCCCAGGTGATCGAGAAGGTCTGAAACTGAGGTAGAGCGAGTGCTTCGTCTTCGGTGATCTGCTGGCCGTCCGCGTTTCTGTATTCGGGCATGGGCCAAAGCGTAGTGATCTGGATGCCCGCACGGGGGCTAATCGCGGTCAGGGGATCCCTATCCAGACATTGAACGTGGGATGGGCGTGGGCGTGCGGCGCAAATCCCCTTCGACATTCGCGTCAGACTGGAGAGATTCCGAGCACGCGATTCATTACCCCGAGGAGTAGTCCTCGGGCCTCGCGTAACGGCCCGAGATCGACTTGGGCAGCCGCGTCGAGCGACGCAGCTGCCTCTGTCGCCTCGATGCGATCCAATACAACGTGGTGGTACTCCGATGCCACGATTCTCACCGGATCGGGACCGACGAGGTACACCCGCGATTGCGAACGCGCGACTGCGTCTTCTAGTTCGCTGAGCCGAAGCGCATAGGCGCCCCTATCCATCACCGGTTCGCCATGCTGGTGTTCCAGCCATCTAGTGGTCGACGCCTGCATCCAGAGGTCGATCGAGGCAAGGTATTCCCCGTACGCGTCGAGACGTGATTCGCGAAGCCATCGCTGGTGGTCTCTCCTGGTTTGAAGGTGTGGGATGAGGAGACTGAATCCGCCGGCGATGAGTGCGCCCAGGAGCACCGCCGCCGCCCCACGAACACGCTAAGGCTCTCCACGAGCGTCCTTCCGTTGCGGCCTGGAGACATCCTGCCTGATCTCGTCACCGCGTCGCGACCCGATCCGCCTGCGAGCAACGCCGATTCGGGACCCCTCTTCGTTCTCTTGTTGCTGGTCGATGAGGGTGCAGTGGTTCCACGCGAGCTCTGAGCGCCGCTTGCACGTGAAGCGCCCCCTGGAGCTGTAGAACGGGTAGGACGATCCCAGAAATTGCCGGAAAGCGGCGGCGCTGTGCGTTCGGCTTGCGGTCAGCCGACTCTGAGCGCTTCCATGTACTGTTCAGCGGTCCGCTGATATACGACGAGCTGTGGCTGGGCGTCACGCATGTGGTGTTGGCCGCTGGCGACGGCAGCGACCACGGGGACCGCTGCGAGGAGGTGAATACGCTCGCAATTCGGATAGTCGGATTCGACAGTGGCCAGGGCGCGGCGCCACGCTGAGGCGAACGCGGCGAGGTCCGCTTTCGTCTGGATGGAGTCTGGACCGATGTTCTCGACAGTGAGCGTGACGCGGGGAAGGTCCAGTAGATCCGCCGGTGCTCGGCTCACATCGACCGGTGCCGACACGCTCACCGTCACGATCACGTCCTGGGCCTGGGCATCGGCGTTGCTGCCCGGTGAGACCTCGAAGGTGGCCGGGGTGAGCGGTTCGTTCCGCCAGCACCACGCGAGGTCTTCCGCGTCACGGAATCGGGGGAACACTCGGATGTCGGCCTTGTCATCGAGCTGCGACCCTAGGAACACCAGGAGCGGGATCGGTGCCATCGCGAAGACGGCGACGGTGGGGTAGGGGGAGTCGCGAAGCCCGGCGAGCTTGGCCGCGATCTTCTTCATGCCCTCTTCCCACACCCAGGGGTCGGTGTCGTCGGAGTCGATGGACACGATGTACTCGGCGTCGCGGGGGTGCTCGCCCGCGGGCCGTAGATCCTCGTAGTGGAGTGCTGCGCCGACCTGTCGGTCGGTTGCCGGTGAGAGTGTGCCGCGGATTCTGCCTGTGACGCGAACGACTGCGGTTTGAGTGACCGTGGCGAAGTTGGTGACCTTGCGAACGCGATCCTCGTGATCGCGCTTGTGTCGAGCGAGGTACTCCTCGGTATAGATCTTTTCTGCCCCGACGTCGTCGACCATGCGATGGCACTGGTGGCAAAGGAGCAGCAAGTTCTCCGGCAGGGCACGTTCGTCGAGGGTGAGTGTCGACTTTCCGCGCGGCGACTTCCTTCCTTGAGTCGCGCCCACGTTGTGAGCTACCTGTCCGTGGGGGATGTGGTGGAAGAACGTGCGGCCCCCTCCGACAAGGTAGGCGGAGCACAGCACACACCGGCCAGCCGCGCGAACCCAGATCTCTCGGATCACCGGCTCACCGATGCGTGACCTCGCGACCAGTGTGTTCCTACGCGTCATGCGTTCCCCATCTCAATGTCTGAGGCCCTCTATATCATAGGAACTACACCGTTGTGATTCATCGGCGGTGCTGGGGATGAAAGTTCGAATCGAAGGGGTCCCGTCATGCAGCTCGAGGATCATTTCGGAGTATTGCTCCGAGACACGGTCAACCTGAGTCAGTTCCGGCTCGACACGCTCGACGACCGTGTTGCCAAAATCTATTCCGCACTTGAGGGCGACACCGAGCTCGGCCCGCGCGTCCTCGGCATGAGCAAGCAGGGATCGTGGGCACACCGGACCATCATCAACCCGGTCGGGGACAACGAGTTCGACGCCGACTTCATGCTCTACCTCGAAGACGACACGGAATGGTCTGCGCAGGACTTCCTCACCAACGTCAAGTCGGCTCTGATGCGGAGCCCCGTCTACGGGAAGATGACCGTGAACCGGAAGAACCGGTGCGTGCGCGTCGTCTACGCGAACTCGTGCCACATCGACATCGTTCCCGCCATCACGCGGGGTGGCATCGAATACGTCGCGAACTACGAGGATAACAACTGGGAACTGACAGACCCTGAGGGGTTCACCGCGTGGATGAAGGAGAAGGACACCATTGCAGGCGGCAACCTCCGACGGGTCATCCGCCTCATGAAGTTCCTGCGCGACCACCGGGGATCCTTCAAGGGCACCCGATCAGTCATCCTCACCACGCTGCTCGGTGAGCAGGTCAGTGCGTTCCGCACTTTTGGCGACTCGGGCTACTACAAGAACGTTCCGACCGCGCTGCTGCACATCGTCAGCGATCTCGACGGATACCTTCAAGCGAACCCCACCAAGCCCGTCATCATGGACCCGTCGGGCTCGGGTGCCAGCTTCGACCACCGGTGGACGCAGGAGACCTACGCGAACTTCCGCGACCGGATCCACACCTACGCCGCAGACATGGACGCCTCGTACCGCTCGACCGATAAGGACGACAGCGTCTCGAAGTGGCAGGCGCTGTTCGGGAATGGATTCAAGGCGCCGACGACATCCGAGTCGAGCACGCCGTTCGGCGAACCAAAGTCCGCTCCCGCGTCGACGAGCCTCTCGGGACGCGCCGGTTGAGTCCCCCCGCCCGCCGTTCACCGTGGCAGGACCAGTTCCTCGCCGACCTCGACTCGGCCGCGCGTGCACATCCGGATCTTGTCGTCATCCGTGAGCGGCGCAAGCTCTCCGATGCCGGCGAGCTGCCGATCCAACTCGCGATCCACACCGCGGGCCTGGTTCACGGCGAAGGCGGGCTCGAGCTCGACAACACCGAGGTCGTCGAGATCACGATCCCGAGGGAGCGAGCGCAGCCCCCGTCGGCCCAAGTCACCCACCCGAGGTTCGTCGGATACCCGCACGTGCTCAACGGCTGTGTTCTATGCATCTACCTCGACCCGGATCGAGAGTGGAACCCGGACGACAGTGCCACGGGGTTCCTCAACCGCCTCTGGGGTTGGTTCGAATCGGCCGCGGCCGGAAAGTTCGACCCGCACTCATCACTGTTCCACGCCGTCGGCGGAACAAGTCACGCCACGGAATCCGCCCCGACAGTCGTCATCCGCGACGAACTCGCCGACGGAATCGCTCGGGTTTCGCTCGCGCCCAGAAATAGCCACCGATTCGACCTCAAGCTCATCGACTCCACCGACAGCCTCCGCGCGCCGGTAGTCACCGCCCCCGCGCCGCTACCCCTGGGAACCGGCACCACCGTTCTCGGGCTCTCCACCGTTCTAGACGACCCCACTCTAAGTCGCGCTGGGCAGCCACAGCCCGGCATGCCTGCGAAGCGAGACTCACTGTGGGACATGTTCATCGCCGCCGCGAAGAGGAACCCGGAAAACTCGCCGCAGCCCTTCATCCTCCGAGTACCGCATCCTGCAGGAGGCGCCCCTCATATCCTCGTCGGCGCGCTTCCCGTGGCAGCTGCAGACGCACTTCGCTCGGGAGCTGATCCAAGGGATCCGGAGATCGAATGGTGGCGCGTATCCGACGAACGGCCCTCCGTGACGACGCGTCGCGACTCAGCCCGACCTACCGCCGCATTCGCCGGACGCACCGTGCTCCTCCTCGGCTGCGGAGGCCTGGGCTCGTGGATCGCCGAGTTCATCGCGCGAGCAGGCGTGAAGAGGATTGTGCTGTCAGACCCAGCCGTGATCTCCGGCGGGCTCCTTGTCCGGCAGAACTACGCCGAAGGAGACGTCGGCGCGACCAAGCAATCTGCGCTGGTTTCCCGTCTCCGCGCCATCCGCGACGATCTCGACGTCGAGATGCTCGCGGACAGCGAGTCGCTCGAGCTCAAGGACATTGATCTCATTATCGATGCGACCGTCAATCTCGCGAACAGCCAAGCTCTCGCCGCTGTTTCTAAGAGCACGCTGGTAGCGCAGGTAGCAGTCGACCCGCGCACCGCATCCATGGGAATGGTGCTCATGAAGCCTGCGAGATCCACTAGTTCCATGTCCGAACTCGATGTGATGGCGGGACGCATCGTCTTGGATGATCCGACTCTCGAGGACTATCACTCCATGTGGTCCGCGGGCACGCACGGCTTCCTTATACCCACCCGCGGTTGCTCCATCCCAACGTTCCATGGGTCAGCCTCGGACGTCGCCGCCGCGGCCGGAGTGATGGTCTCCTTGCTCGGCGCCCAACTCTTGTCCCCGGCGACCGGAGTCCACCTCTTTACGCTCCCACACGCGGGTTCGCGTGAAAGCAAGGCGGCCGTGTTTCTTCCCCTCAACGGCGCCTGAAGTGACATTCGAAGTTCTCTCGAGCAACGGGATACGGCGTCATTGCGGCGACATCCCGGACTCTCGTTGGCTGTGCACACTCTGAGGCTTGAACCTTGAAGGCACTCGTCGAGAGCGCACGGTTGGGCTGTCAGCCTTCGGGTGTACTCGCGGCCGGAAGCGGGCGTCAGCGTGCGGTCAGCCGAACCCACACACCTCTCGGGTCATGAGCTCGAGGTCGGCGCAAACCTCATCTGGCTCGATTCGCTTGGCGACGGCAACAGCCGATAGTCCGAACTGCTGGAGCACTTCCTTTCCTCTTAGATCAACGAGAGGGGCAGCCACGGAGGTCTTGACGTATGTCCCTCGCTTGATCACCAGCGAGAAGTCATCCTTCAGCACTGACTTCACGTCGACCTCCGCGCGACCAGTCGCGCGTGCGATCGCCGCAGGCACGATCAGATAAGACTCCAAGTAGCGCCGGCGCCACTTCCTCGAGAGGAAGTCGGCTTCTCCATGTGAATCAGCTTTATCCTCGAGCGAGATTCCGACGGTGTTAGGTGGTTCGTCGTCGCGGTCCCTGAGGCTAAGCGCACGCACCTCGCCGAACTCGGCGCGGAGCGCACGCCAGATCATCCGCCTCTCCTTGTGACTCTGCGTCGTCTGCCACTCAGGCAGATGGTTTGGCCACTCAAGCGTAAGCACCCGCGCTACTTCGCGAAGTACCGCAATATCCGAGCTGCCCTCAAAGAAGAAAACGCGCTTGGTGCTCCGAATCCCGTCGAGCCGGGGGGCGTATAGCGAGCCGATCCCGAGCATCATCCCGACCTTCTGGTCTTCGGTCTTGAGGTAACGGTGCTTCCCACCGCCTTGTACCTCCAGGATCTTCGTTCGAGCCGTTTCGCGGATGATTTCTGGTGAGTGCGTCGCGAGCAGGACCTGCTTGCCTGTGTGCTTGGCCAGGCCCCCTAGTCGATCCACGAGCTGAGCCTGGAGTGTGGCATGGAGGTGAGCGTCCGGCTCATCGAACAGGAGTACGTCGACCTCGGGTGAGGTCGCGAGCGTGTAGACGCTGAGCCACTGCAGAAACCCGCTCCCCTCGACCATGAGATCTCGAGGGGTGTACTTGGGGAACCGGGTGAGCTTGTATCCGCTCACTGTTCCTCGATCGACGGAAGCCTGGATATAGGTGTGATACTCCTCATCGAAGTCGCGGAGGGCGATCTCAGCGCCGAACACGTCTCGCATCGTCTGTTGGAGGAGCTCCCAAGTATCGGTAGCCCTGAGCGACCGCAGGTCGGCATCGGAGATCTTCGTCTTGATTCCCCGCAGTCGCTCGCGCGTCGCGAGGTTGGAATCGCGCATGTCGAGGAGGAGATTCCGCAGTACAGCGCCCGCAAGTCCTTCGCCGATGCGTCGACGCCGGACTGCCCCTCGTACACGCTCCTCCCGCGCGCTGATGCCCGCGAACGGAGGCAGGTAGGCGAGAACGGGGATATCGGCAGTCGCCGTCAGATTCGACTTGGCGACCTTGATGAAAAGGCGATCGTTAGCGAGCGCGAGTCCAAACCCCAGATGCCAGTCGGCGTCTGCGTCATCCTGCCAGTGGAGAGTGATCTGAAGCGTGTACCCATCGGGATCGTCCTCACCCTTCTGAGAGCGTAGGTCGCTCCAGAGATGTTTGAGCGAGGGGATGTTGATCGGCGAGAACTCGTCGTCGCCCAGCCCAAACCCCTGAGAGCTCTCGCGATCCTCGCGCAACCGAGACGAGCCGCGTTGCGCAACTGTGGCTACTTTGCAGAACTCCCATACTGCGAGTCCCTGTAGCAACGAAGACTTGCCAGAGTTGTTCCCCCCGGCCACGATCGTCAATCCCTCCCGAAACGCAATGCTCGCCTCACGGAATTGCTTGAACCGCTGAAATTCAACCTTGGTGATACGCAACCTGACTCCAGCGGTGCTTGGGCGACGTCGGCGCTCTTGTGCGCGTATGACGTGCGATTTCTATGACCCTGCGAGCGGAGCCCGCATGAACATCGGTATCACGACGCCCTCTCGGCAGCTGCTCAATAGCCGAGTGTGTCGAGGAGACGAGACCCTTAACCACCCAGATTGGGCACGATTGCCGGCTGAACGCGGTGTCGCGGCGTTGGACCTTTGGTCGATACAGGCGACTGTTGGACGGCCGCATCCCGCCATACGCCGCGCGACCGCACCAATGCCGGAGGCTCCGCCCGTGAGACGGTCCCTCGGGCCAACGAGCGAGAGAGTTTGTAGGCGAGGGCGAACGCGCGCTGATTGTGACCGAAGAGCCCGCCCGAGTCTTTCGTCGTTGAGCGCTCTGCCACCGAGCGCCTCTACATCCCGATCCCGCGCCCCGCACCCGGAGCCCCGACCACCGGCCCCGTAGCCATCGCCGCCTGCCGGTTCCTCGCCGCGCGACGCATCTCCGCCTGGGCCGCGCGCACGGCGTCCTGCATCGTCAACTCCGAAGCGCCGCGCTGCATCGACTCGGCGAGGCACTCGCGGGCCGCGGCATCCGTCCGCGCGACGACGATCGCGACGTTGTGCACGCGCCCGCGGGTGAGGCCCACGTAAAGTCCCGCGGCATCCACATCCGGCCCGACCACCGACGCGTCGGCGGTGTCGCCCTGCACACCGTGCACCGTGGAGGCGTAGGCGAGCTGCAGGTGCTCGCGCGCGTACTCGGGCGTCACACGCGCCACCTCGCCGCTGTCACCCACCGACACAAGATCGACGAACGATTCACGGATGCCGCGCACGATCCACTGCGCGCGATTCTCGACGCCCGTGAGCCGGTCGTTGCGACGAGTTTGGACGGTGTCCCCGACGAGGATCCGCTGCTCTCCCATCCCCAACGCGACCGCGCAAAGATCCAGCTCGCCCCGATCGACCCGCCGCTGCTGGATGGCGTCGTTGATCGCATCCGCCTCAGCATTGGTACCGGAAACCAACACCGCCCGCTTGCCGCGCGCGTGCCACTGGAAGTACGCGCCGATCATCCGCTCACGCGCCGCGTCGTGATGATCAACCCGATCGACGTGACCGTGCTCGGCAAGCTCGCCCGCAACCACCAGCGCACGCTCGCGATGGCCCGCATCCCGCAGCCGCAACGTGAGCGCCGCGTAGTCGGGATCACGGAACCGGTGCACCGTGTCGAGCTCGACCGCAGCGTTCGCGTGCCGGATCGCAGAACCCATCGCGCCAGCATGTCCAACTGGCAACGCCTGATGCGTGTCGCCCACGAACGCCAGCCCGACACCCTGCTCGATCGCGAGCTCGACGAGGACGTTCGCCGTCTGCACGTCGACCATGCCGGCTTCGTCGACGACGATCCGATCGCGAGAGCGCAGCACGTACTCCGTTGGTCCGCCGTACACGGCGCCCGTGCTGGGATCGACCTCTCCCACTCGCAGCCTGGTCCACACCTTCGCACCGGCCTCGTCGGTGCCCCATCGGTAGCCATGATCCGAAAGCAGCGCATGAGTACTGGATGCCGCGGCCCCGACCTCGCGAGAGGCCACCGATGCCGCCTTCCGCGTGGGGGCAACAACGAGCATCCGTCGCCGCTGCGACGTGAGCGCCGCGAACGCAGCGCGCAGCATCGTCGTCTTGCCCGCGCCGGCGGGGCCGGTCACAGTCACGAGCCCGTCCGTGCCGGCGATGGCGCACGCCGCAACGCCTTGCGAGGCATCCAACATCGACAGATCTTGGTTCGGCGTGAGCCGGTGCAACTCGCGGGGGAGCAGCGAGCGCCCCGGCCGGGCGAGCACGTCCAAGAGGCCGGCGAGACGCACCTTGGCACGCACGGTATCGGTCGCCATGAACGCCTTGACGTGCGCGGGCGGATCATCCGCAACGAGCCGATAGACGGAACGCGTGGCGCGCTCCGTGATCTCGGCGATCACGCCGTCGAGCCGGTCGCGCTCCGCAACGACGCCCGTGCGCGAGAGCGCGCGAATTGCGCCCGCGCGGAGGTCGAAGATGCTGAATCGCCCGCCACATGAGGTGGACCGTTCATCCGCGTCGACGACCGCCTGTGCCGCAAGCAGATCTAGGTCGACGGCATGCGGATCTACTGGAGCAACCGGAATGGGTGCGCGAGGGGTGGCGAGACTCGGATCGATCGCTGCGATCTCGTCGCGGACGCGCGCCTCCCACGAGGCCTCATCGAGCTCGGCAGGATTGTTCGGACGTGACACCGCCCACGCGCGCCGATCGATCTGATGCAGCACCTCCACGCTCGGCGCCGATCCTCCGTGCGCTGCCGACCACTCCGCGATCAGGCGCGCACGGTTGGCTTCGATCTGTGCCGACCGACGTGAGACGGGGCGGACGGCGCCGGCGAGTTCGGCGATCTCGCCCGTGTCGTCGAGCGTGTATCCGTGCTGGGCGAGCGCGGCGATCCAGGCAGGATCGGTGCGGGCGGCGAGCTCGCCCTCGGCGTTCACCACGGTGTGCATCTTCATGGCGACGCGCGAGTCGAGGTTCGACCACTTGCCGTCCACACCGAGCACCTTGATGTTCAGCCAGAGGTGACGGTGGATGTGCGGGTCGAGCGCGCGCGAGCGCCGATGCTGCAGCTCGACGACCTCGATGCGGGTGACGTCTTCGCGGATAAGCCCGCCATGCCCGCGCCGCGCGTTGAGCTCCGTCTGCCACGTGAGCAGGATGCGGTCACGCAGCCGGTCCTGGAGCGCTTCGAACTCGGCGGCGAGTTCGGGATGTAGCAGCGCGGCGATGCTGTACGACTTCGGGTGGTTGATCGTTCCGTCGAGGAGAAGGTCGGCGTCGGGGCTCAGCCGCTGAAGGCCGCGCTCTTCGCCGGTGACCGGGTCGTGTCCGGTGAGCCAGACGCGAAGGCCGCCGGCGGTGAGCTCGTCTTTGCCGATCCTGCCGCTCGCGACGATGAATCGCGAGACGGTCGAATCGGATGCCGCACTGTACGCTTCGAGCGCGTCAACGCCGGGGGAGTGGTGCAGGTGGGCGTCGCAGGTGCCGATGAGCGCGTAGCCGATCGCCTGTCGAACCCCTCTGGAGTCGACACCTCGCTTCCAGCGCTCGAGGCCTCCTCGCATGGCGCCAGAGTAGAGTGTGTTTTGCCACTTATCCAGGTATTTTTCTGGGATGCAGGTAACTGCAGGTGGCTGGTATCAAATGGTGTCGCCCACCCAGGGTGCCTGCGTGCATTGCAGTTAGTCTCGCGGGTCGTGCGCTGGGTCGGAGTATCTCTCCGTCGAGCGCTCAGCGATGATTCGCGTTGAACTCGCTAGTCTTCGGGAGTGGCTACGGAGCTCGTCCAATCGCTTGGGTCTGCCTACTGGGCCGCCATCGCGCAGATCGTTCCTGTATTGGCCATACCGCTTGTGATCGAAGCTCGTCTGGTAGCACATCGTCTTTCGGAATCGGAAGAGAGCTTCAACCGGCGCGCGCGCCGAGCGGGGTGGGGCCTAGTGTTCACTGTGCTCGGTATCTCGATGCTCGGACTTGAGATACTGGCGCTCAGCGCAATCCCGCTCGGCACTGTCAATGCGTTCGATTATTGGTTCTCCATCGTGGTTGTCGTGGCCGCCCTATCCACGGTGTTCGCTATTCCGCTCGCGGGGATCGCCAACAGCTTGCTTACGGACATTGCATGGATTCTGCGAGCCCGGCTGCCCTGGGGTTACTTGAAGAGGACTCGGCGAGAGCTCCGCGTGATACTCGATCGACTCGAGACGCAGGTTCGCGGATCTCGTAGCCAGCGTCTCCAACTCAAGACCGGGCTCGCCGATGCGTGGCTCATGCGCTCGCAAGCGCGAGCCGTCATTTCTCGTGCGACGCCTGCTGCCATCTCAGAGGATCCCGCACTACTCAGTGCATGGAACGATGCGCTCGCCAAGGCGACTGCATCCATACCTGATCCGGCGGAGCTTGTGGCGAACTACGAATCTGCGATTGCGGATGTCGACGACACGGTGACTCTAGGCGAGCTCGCAGTCCAGCTAGCTCGGAGATCGCTCGACGAACTCGAAAGCCTTATTCACTCAGGAGCAACGCAAGCGCAGATCACCGAGCTACGCATCCGGACAGCCGCGCTCGCGCAAGCGGGTTCGGCTCAAGATAACCGGGTTCCTGTCGAGGCGCCACAACGCAGTCCGTGAGAACACCGCCAACACCCGCCCGTTCGTTGTCTCCAGCCGTCACATCACACATGGCATCGTAAAGTGGCAACGATCGGTGGACGAACGATGGTCCGCAATTGGTGCCCTGGCTAGTGGGCGTAAGACGGCTGAACATCAAGCGTCACAACCAAGGATTGGATCTTCTGTGGCCCCGACTCTCTACCGCGACACCGGTTACTCGCTGACTCACCTCGTGGAGGACATCAAGCACGGCAACATCGCACTGCCTGATATCCAGCGGCCGTTCGTCTGGTCATCGGCGAAGACGCGCGATCTGTTCGACTCGCTTTACCGGGGCTATCCCGTCGGGACACTCATGTTCTGGGAGACCGGAGCTGAGGTCGGAACGCGACAGGTTGGGGGCGGAGACAATGCAAGAGTGGCGAAGCTCCTTATCGTGGATGGCCAGCAGCGCCTGACGTCGCTCTATGCAGTTCTCACCGGCAAACCTGTCCTGACCAAGTCGTTCGAAGAGAAGCGCATCCGCGTTGCGTTCCGTCCCGCCGACGAGACGTTCGAGGTGACCGACGCTGCGATCGAGAAAGACCCTGAGTTCCTCCCCGACATCACGGCGCTATGGCATGGCGGCTATCGGCCGACCGTTCGGAGCTTTCTTTCACGACTCGCGGAGAGTAGGCGCGTTGAGCTTACGCAAGAAGAAGAGGACGCGCTCGAGGACAGGATCGACCGCGTCTACGACCTGCAGAACTTCCGATTTCAGGTCGTCGAGCTGAACTCTGGCGCCGACGAAGAACAGGTTGCCGACATCTTCGTCCGCATCAACTCCGAGGGCGTACAGCTCAAACAAGCCGACTTCATCCTCACACTGATGTCAGTGCATTGGGAGGCGGGGCGGAGAGAGCTCGAAAGGTTCTGCCGCAATGTGGTCGACGCCAAGGTGAGTGGTGCCTCGCCCAAGAACGCCTTCATCGACCCGAGCCCTGACCAACTACTCCGAGCGAGTGTTGGCTTGGCGTTCCGCCGAGGACGGTTGCAGCACGTTTACAACATCCTGCGTGGAAAGGACCTGGAGACAGGCGACGTCTCGCCCGAGCGTCGTACCGCCCAATTCGAGGCACTACGACGGGCGCAGGACGAGGTGATAGACCTCACCAACTGGCATGAGTTTCTCAAGTGCCTGACCCACGCAGGTTTCCGTAGCCGCCGCATGGTGACATCGGAGAACGCTCTGATCTACACGTACGTTCTGTGGCTTATCGGAAAGCGAGACTTTGGCCTCGACCTCAAGACGCTCCGATCAGTAATCGCTCGGTGGTTCTTCATGGCCCACACGACTGGTCGCTACACGTCATCGCCGGAGAGCGCCATCGAGGCTGACCTGGGCCGTATCGCCGACTTGGCACCCGGGGATGGTCATGCGTTCTGCGAGGAGCTCGACCGGATCGTGCGCTCGAACTTCACTGGCGACTACTGGGAGATCTCCCTGCCGAACCGCCTCGACACTTCGTCAGCGCGGTCCCCGGTCCTGTTTGCGTACTGGGCAGCGCTGAACTTGTTGGATGCCGAGTTGCTGTTTAGCGATCTGCGGATCAGGGAGTTGCTCGATCCCACAGTTGCGGCGCCACGTTCGATCGAACGTCACCACCTCTTCCCAAAGGCCTTCCTTTCGGCCACAGGCGTGACAAACACGCGTCAAGTGAACGCGATCGCGAACATGGCCTTCCTGGACTGGCCCGAGAACGCCACCATCAGCGCCGACGATCCAAGGGACTATTGGCATGCGATGACTGCGACCACCGACCCTGAAAGACTGAAGAGGCAAGCTCATTGGCACGCCCTCCCGATCGGCTGGGAACAACTGGACTATCCGACCTTCCTTGAGCGGCGTCGCGACCTAATCGCGAAAGTAGTGCGGGATGGCTTCGCTCGACTGGAGGAAAAGGGGACTCCGCACGGCAGGTCGGCCGCTCTCGCGGATCTCCTAGCTGTCGGTGAATCTCAAACTGTGGAATACAAGTCCACGGCGCGGTGGAATCTTCACTCGGGCCAGCCCGACAAGAAGATGGAGCACGTGATTACAAAGACCGTCTGCGGATTTCTCAATGCAGAAGGCGGATCGCTTTTGATCGGAGTCGATGACGACGCGAACGTCCTGGGACTTAGTGCGGACCTGCAGACTCTTGGGAGCAAGGCCAATCGGGATGGCTACGAACTCTTCCTGCGACAGCAACTTGACAACGGCCTCTCGATCCAGACCGCAGGGATTGTCCGGATCCGGTATGAGCGAGCAGGTGATGACGACGTATGCGTCGTTTCGGTGGCCGCCTCCGGCAAGCCCGTGTTCGCCAAGCCGTTGGAAGGAGGCGCAGGTGCGACGGACTTCTGGGTCCGCATAGGCAATGCCACCAAGCAGCTCCACGGAGACGACATGATCGGCTACCAGGCAGATCACTGGGGGTGACGCTGCGCCGTGGGGCGCAAGTATATGCCGGGGTCCTGGGTCAGGCACTCTTTCGGTACGTCGCGCGGAAGACCGCGTTCTCGAACCACTTCTTGAAGTCCTCGTTGTCCGAGTACTCCTTGAAGAGTTGCGTCTCGTCCTGGACAAGGCTCAACATTACTTTGCCGAGTGCATCGACCATCGCCACCTTGGCATTCGCTTCGTCGTTGTTGGCCATCGCGGTCTGGTAGACCGGGTCTTCGGCGACCTTGGCTGGGACCTCCTCCGTCACCCTCTGCCGAATGCGCTCCTCGTCCTGCCAGGAGATGTTGCCGAAGAGCGCATTGAACGAGGCCAGGATCTCGGTCAGGCGCTCCATTTCGGGCTCGGGACGGCCCGCGCCGCCGGAGCCCGGAACAGGGTCGATCTCGGCTTCACCATCCGCGAGCGCGATCGCCATCGCGGTGCGCTTCTCCACCCGGAACGAGTCGAGATCGATGGTCTCCAGCACGCCCGCCGAGAGATCTTCGCCTTCGGGCGAAGGCAGTTTCGGCACGAGAAAGCCTAGGTAGATCGAGAGCTTCTCCCACCAGACGTTCGAGTAAGGGAGGATTGCCGACAGAAACCCATACGTGCGCACGAAGGATTTCGCAGCGCCCTTGAACTCGATCTGTTCGTCTTCGTCCATGGTCTCGACGTACTCGGCCACCGAAGCGTCGAGTAGTGCGTGCAGCTCGTTGATCGGGGCGTCGGCCAGGTAGCGCTCGACGAAGTAGTCGACGCGCTCTTGCGTGAATACCGCAGCCTTGACGAGATCTGCGGCGAGGTCGTTGAGCTTGTCAGGATCGGTCTCGTCGGCGAGCACTGTGGTCTGGTAGTAGTCCTGGAACGCAAACTGGATGGTGTCGACATCGTTTGCGAAGTCGAGCACGGCGCAGTCATGCTTCTGCGGGTGCGCGCGATTGAGTCTTGACAATGTCTGCACGGCCTTCACCCCGGACAGTGTCTTGTCGACGTACATCGTGTGCAGTAGTGGCTCGTCATAGCCGGTCTGGAACTTGTCCGCGCAGATCAGGACCCGGTACGGATCCTCCTGGATGCGCGTAGCGATCTCTGAGCTCGGGAAACCGTTGTAATTGGCCTCGGTAATCTTGGCACCTTCGGCGTTGGTAAAGTCCGAGAACGCGACGATCGCCTTGTACGGCCGGTTCGTCTCGACGAGGTATGCACTTACCGCCTCGAAGTAGTCGATGGCCCGCGCGATCGAACCGGCAACTACCATCGCGCGCGCCTGCCCGCCGATCTTGCGGGGCTTCACCACCTGCGCGTCGAAGTGGTCCACCATGATCTCGGCCTTCTGCCTGATCGCGTGCTTCTGGCCCTCCACGTAGGTTCGCAGCTTCTTTGAGGCGCGCTTCGCGTCGAACTCTGGGTCGTCCTCTACAGTCTTTACGAGCTTGTAGTAGGTGTCTACTGGGATGTAGTTGGCGAGCACGTCGAGGATGAATTTCTCTTCGATTGCCTGCCGCATGGTGTAGCTGTGGAATGGGCGATGCTTCACAACACCGTCGACGGTGAACGGGTGCCCGAAGGTCTCGAGCGTTTTGTTCTTTGGCGTCGCGGTGAAGGCGAAGTAGGACGCGTTCGGCAGCATCTTTTTCGACTCCATGAGCCGATTGAGCGCATCTTCGGTGTCTTCCACTCCTGCATCCAACCCATCCTTCGATAGGGCCTGTGCGAGCGCCGCCGACACCTTGCCACCCTGGCTGGAGTGTGCTTCGTCGATGATGATCGCGAAGCGCTTCTCGCGCTGCGCACCCTGCAGACCCTCGACGATGTATGGGAATTTCTGCACGGTTGTGATGATGATCTTCTTGCCCGCCTCGATCGCGTTGCGCAAGTCTTTCGAGCTGTCTGCGTGTTGCACGGTGGACTTGACCTGCGTGAAGCCCTTGATGGTGTCGCGGATCTGACTGTCGAGGATTACCCGGTCGGTCACCACGATGACGGAGTCGAATGCACGCACGCCCTCGTGCTCGACGCCTGTGAGTTGATGGGCGAGCCAAGCGATCGAGTTGGACTTGCCAGAGCCTGCCGAGTGCTGAATCAGATAGCGGATGCCGGAGCCTCGGGCTTCAACGTCGGCCAGTAGCTTCCGTACCGCGTCGAGCTGGTGGAACCGGGGGAAGATCGCGGACGAAGTCTTCTTGCCGGTCTTGGGGTCCTTCGTCGTGACGATCGCCGCGAAGTTCTCGATGATGCCGGCGAGGCTACGTGGCTCGAGCACCTGCTTCCAGAGGTAGTCGGTCATTATGCCGTCCGGGTTCGGCGGGTTGCCTGCGCCGCCGTTATTGCCCAGGTCGAACGGAAGAAACCACGACGACGTGCCGGAGAGTTTGGGGCTGAAGCGCACGTGCTGGTCGTCGACGGCAAAGTGCGCCATGCAGCGCCCGAAGGCGAAGATCGGCTCCCGCGGGTCGCGATCGGTCTTGTACTGCTTGATTGCGTCTTCGACCGTTTGGTTGGTGATCTGGTTCTTGAGCTCGAACGTCACGATCGGCAGCCCGTTGATGAACGCGACGAGATCGAGCGATTTGCCCGTCTCCTTCGAGCTGTAGTGCACCTGTCGCGTAACAGTCAGCCGATTCTGAGCGAACTGGACCGCGGCTTTGGCGTTCTGCACCGTCGGAGTCGGGTAGTAGAGATCTATGTGGTGCTGCCCGTGGTCGATGCCGCCCCGCAGGCAGGCGACGATGCCGTTCTTGGTGATCTCGCCTTGGAGTCTCGCGAGGAACTTGTGCGTCGTCGGCGAGTCGCCATCGAGGTCGAGCACGTCGATGAGCGCGGGCTGGGTCTCGCGGATGAACCCGCGAAAGACGGCGAGGTCGAGGCAGTATGCGGCATTGAAGCTCTTCGGGTTGCCCTGTACCCAGCCAGGCGCGCCGCCGTCGGCCACCATCTGCGCGATGATGATCTCTTCGAGACTGGCTTCATCTAGGTTCGTCGGAGTCATTCGCCCATCCCCGTCTTGCCCCTACTCCTATGGACGTCAATCACGGGCACCAGCCAGCTCGGGTTCGGGAGCCATCAGTTCCTCGTCATCAACCTCATCATCAATACTGGCGACCGCGTCGCCAGGCAGATCGGGAAGCGATGCCGCGATCATGCGCACGTCAATCTGCCCGGTCACCACGTCGGACGTGAGGCGGGCACGGAACTCACGGAGCAGGTCGATCTCCTGCGTAATCCGGCGCACGAAGGTGCCCACTTCTCGTTCGTTCGCCGATAGAAACTCGACAATCGCTCTCTGCTCCGCGATAGGCGGGACAGGCAGTGCGACCGTGTAGAAGTCGTTCGTGTACAAACGCCAGAATCCCTCCACAATCCCCTTGGCGCGGATCCGAAGCTCCCTTCTCACAGCCTGGGACCTCAGGACGTACTCGAAGTACTGCGGATCAGCAAGCGATGTGGGGCGCAGCACAGTGTAGTCAGGGCTAACCACACCCGAATGCCGTGCCAACGCAAACACTCCCAGGTGAGCTTTGAGGCGGTTCAACACGACATCATTCGGTTCGCAGAGCTTTCCTCCGATCATCGACTCTGAACTTAGAGTGCGTTCGACCTGGTCCGACGGAACGAGACCGAGCTTCTGACTCATCGAGAGCGAGAGCTCGTCGCCTGCGACGGACTTTTCCACGACCTCACGGAATAGCGCGCCCGCCCTACGAACAGTCCAATGCGAGGGAATGTCGCCGAGCCATGGGACGCCGGAGTCCGTGAGCGGCACTGACAACTCGAGGCCACGGGTGACGGCGCTGTGGATGATCGCCTGCTTCTGCTCCTCGAGCAGCACGATGAGTCTGCGTTTAGCAGCGATTGCGCGGTCGATTCGCGTGTGGGCGTGCCCGAGGTACTTCACAATGGCGGACTGCTCGGCCGCGGATGGCACCGGCAGATCCTGTACGGCGAATGACTCGTATCTAAAGTCAGTTGACCGTTCACGGATCCCACGAGACAGTGCCGCGATCCAGCCCGTTCGAGCCATCTCACGGACCACGTACGCGTAGTAATGCGGATTAGCTGGACCTCGCGGGGTGCATGCGGCGTAGACCGGAGAGGATTTCCCGTCACTATCGGCGACCCCCACAGCGCCAGCGAAGGCATCCATCGCATGGATGACGAGATCGCCCTTCAGAATTCGCTGGTAACCGTGCTCTTGGATAGCTTCCGTGAAACCCGTAGTTCGACGCTTGGATCGCAATGTAACAACGCCATCTCGAAAGCATGTGACCACGCCATCACCGGGAAGAGGCTCACGTTTTTCACGCTGGAATAGCACTCTCCCTCGTGCTGTCTCCCAATGCACCGGCAACGGACCCATCCACGCGATAGACCGATGCTCCGCGAGAGCGTGCGCTTTGAGATCTGCAAACATCAGCCGATGATCTCGCTCAGGAGGTCGTCCGTTTCCGCCTCGAGCGCACGGATGTCGGCGCGAATCTCGTCGAGGGGGCGCATGGGTGCTGGCTTGTAGAAGTAGCGAGTGAAGCTCACCTCGTAACCGATCTTTGTCTTGGATTCGTCCATCCACGCATCCGGAGTGTAGGGAAGTACCTCCCGACGAAGGAATGCCTCGACGCCATTCTCCCCCTCTCCCGCGGGCTCGGTGAGGGAAACCTGCTCGAAATCACTCCGCTCTGCATCCCGCTCGTACTCGACGACCCTCGCCTTGCCCCCGACCTCCGCCTCGAAAAGCCCTCGCAGCGGGTCCGCGACAGTCCCGACCTTGTGCAATCTCTTGATTACGGGCGGCGCATCGTCCGCGCGTTCGCTTACTTGACGCATGGCCCTGATCTCGGCGGGCTTATAGACGCGGTCGGGCTCGGCACCGATCAACCGAAGCGGCCTATCAACCGCGACTTTGTAGTAACCGAACTCGGCGTTGTCGAAGATCTTCGAGACCTCGGGATCAGCGTCATCGAATGCGTGGAACGTATCCATGATCTTCGAGATGTTCGTTGAGGAAAGTTCACAGTTCTTGCTGCCGAGGTTCTTGCGCAGCGGCGTGAACCAGTTTGTCGCATTGATGAGCTGCACTTTGCCCTTGCGCCGATCTTGTTTGCGGTTACTCAGCACCCAGATGTATGTCGCTATGCCAGTGTTGTAGAAGAGATTGAGGGGCAGCGCGACGATCGCTTCCACGAGGTCGTTTTCGAAGACGTAGCGGCGGATATTCGACTCGCCCTGACCAGCGTCGCCAGTGAACAGCGACGAGCCGTTGTGGATCTCTGCAATGCGGCTGCCGATGACCGTGTCGCTCTTCATTTTCGCGATTAGGTTGGCGAGGAACAGCATCTGCCCGTCGCTTGAGCGCGTCACGAGGCTGAACTCAGGGTCGCCATCGTGCTCGACGATGAAACGCGGATCGGTTATCTTGTTGGCGCCGCCCATGCGTTCTTGGTCGGTCTTCCAGGACTTGCCGTACGGCGGGTTGGAGAGCATGAAGTCGAACTGCCTGTCCGCGAATGCGTCGTTTGACAGCGTAGAAAACTCCGGACCGCCTTTGATGTTGTCCGCGGCACGGCCGTCCCCCTTCAAAATGAGGTCGGCCTTGGCGATCGCGAACGTCTCGGCGTTGATCTCCTGCCCGTACAAGTGCGTGGCGATTTGCTTGCCCTCGGTGAGCTCGCCGAGGGTGTCCTCGGCCACGGTGAGCATTCCGCCCGTTCCCATCGCACCGTCGTAGAGCAGATAGGTGCCGTCGGGAATAGTGTCGGCGATCGGCTCGAACATGAGGCGGGTCATGAGCTTGACGACGTCCCGCGGCGTCCAGTGTTCGCCCGCCTCCTCGTTGTTCTCCTCGTTGAAGCGGCGCACGAGTTCCTCGAACACCGTGCCCATGCCGTGGTTATCGAGGCTCGCAGGCGACAGGTCGAGGGTTGGGTCGAGGAACTTCTCGATCAGGGTGCCGAGGGCATCAGCTTTGGTGAGACGCGGGAGCTGATTGCGGAACTCGAAGTTCTCGAGGATGTCCTGCACATTCGGCGAGAAGCCATCAAGGTATGCCTCGAAGTTCTGGCGCAGCTGCGTCTGCGTGCTCGCCGCGCGGAGATCCTTCAGCAGGAAAGCGCTGGTGTTATAGAAATCCTGTCCGGCGGCCTGGCGCAGCGCCGCATCCTGATTCACGATCTGTGCGGCATCCAGCGTCTTCTTTGTGCTGAGCACGTTCTGTTTGGTTTCGGCGAGTACGCTATCGAGCCGGCGGAGCACCGTCATCGGCAGGATCACGTCGCGATACTTGCCCCGTACGTAAAGATCACGAAGCACTTCGTCCGCGATGTTCCAGATGAGCTGGGCGAGGCGCTGGTGCGTGGTGCTGTTCACTGGGTGCTACTCCATCGTGTTGGGTGTGTGACAAGCGGGGATCACACCATCCAAACTCTAGAGGCGACACGCACCCGCAGCCGCAATCACCGAGTAACGGCCTCGCGCGTCGGTGGCACTCTTGAGTTTGCGCATCCTGGGTTTCTCGCGTCTCGGCTAGCCGTCCGGAGAACCCTCACAACGCAGCCTCTCGGACAATCCGCTGGCTCAGCGATCGGGTGCTGCGCAGTGCCCGGGTCGTGGAATGGCGGTTCGAGCGCGGCGAGGGAGCGCGACCGCTCGGACCGAGACGACTTGCATCGCCAAAACGGATCCTCGAACTCGAGGCCGAGCTCGATCAGAACATGGCACGCGTTCAGCGAGCTCGTCGAAGCCAGCGCGGCCGCCGAACTGCTCAGCAAGACGGGCATCGGGCCTGTCGCGGCAGCGAAACCCTCGTCTCGTGGTCTCACCCTGGCCGAGTCGCCAAGGAGGCCGCATTCGCTGCAATCGCAGGGGTGAGTCCCATCCCGCATCCTCCGGCAACACCACGCGGCACCGACTGAACCGCGGCGGAGACAGGCAGCTCAACCGAGCGCTGAACGTCATCGCGATGTCCGCGTGGTCCACGAGCCCGGCACCGGCGGCTCGCTGAAGGCAAGACCGACCGCGAGATCCGACGCATCCTGGAGCACTACCTCGCCCGAAGCATCTACCGACACCTCAACGCGGCCATCGCCACAAAACTCGGGGTCTACGAGATATAGGAGCTGCAAAGAAGCGTCGAAAGCTCTGAACGGAGCCGTGTCCGGCCGCTACACCCTCAGCGTCGGAGGACCGACTCGCCCCCGCATCAACATTTTGCGACAGTAGCCACCATCGCCCTGCACCCGGTCTTAGAACGATTGACGAAGCCGCCCGAGTGTCTGACACTTGGCCGATACTGGCCGTCGAGCCGGCACGAGCGGAGGTCGAGATGGGCACCATCAGCCCGTACGAAACGGCGAACGGCCGCCGCTACCGCGTGCGCTACCGCAAGCCTGATCGCACCGAGGCGCAGAAGCGCGGCTTCACGACGATGCGCGAGGCGAAGCTCTATCTGTCCATGGTCACCGTGTCCAAGTCGAAGGGCGACTACATCGATCCCGTGGCGTCGCGGGTGCCGGTCCGGATGTTCGCCGACAGCTGGCTGCGGTCGAAGCAGCCGCCGATGTCAAAGCCTTCGTACTACATGACGCTCGAGCGGGCGTGGAAGAACCACGTCGCTCCCGTCTGGGCTGACAGGGAGATCTGGTCGATCCGGCGGTCTGAAGTTCAGGACTGGGTGTCAGAGCTCGCGACGCAGAAGTCGCGCACCGTTGTTCTTCGCGCGCTGGGGGTCCTCGCAGGCATCCTCGATGTCGCCATCGATGATCGTCGCCTTGCGAACAATCCGGCGCGACACATCCGCAATCTCCCTCGGAGCGGACCCGGCAAGCGCCGCGTCTATCTCTCGCACGACCAGGTGGCGACGTTGGCGGCATGCTCGGCGCATCCGACAATGGTCCTGACTTTGGCCTACACCGGCCTGCGCTGGGGCGAGGCGACCGCGCTGCGCGTGCGGAGTGTGAATCGACTGCGTCGGCGCTTCGTCATCGAGGAGAACGCGGTGATGATCGCCTACGAGATCCATGTCGGCACGCCCAAGACGCACGAGAAGCGCTCTGTCCCGTACCCGGAGCGGCTCGCTCCGATGATTGAACAGGCTTGCGCCGGCAAGGGCCCGGAAGGACTGCTCTTCGGCGACGGCGTCAACCACATGCGCAACTCAGGTGCGCAGGGATGGTTCGCGAACGCGGTCCGCCGCGCGCAGGCTGTGGACCCATCGATCCCGCGGCTGACGCCTCACGACCTCCGCCACACCGCCGCGTCGCTCGCGATCAGCTCCGGCGCCAACGTGAAGGCCGTGCAGCGGATGCTGGGGCACGCGTCGGCGGCCATGACCCTCGACACCTACGCCGACCTCTTCGACGACGACCTGGATGCCGTCGCGACGCGTCTCAACGATGCGATGCCGCTGGTAGCACTGCCGTCAGGTCCGCAGACCCGCTACGCGCGACCGACGTAACGCCGAAGAGCAGACTGCTCAATTTTCGACGAGGCACAGGACGCCAGAAATGCTCGATTTCGTCGTTCTGAGACGTCGAACGACGCCCCGTGAAGGGCATCAAATCTGCGTCGGTTTCGGCTCACAGCTTTCTCAAATGCGGCCAAAAAGCGGCCAAAAACGCAATCTGAGTGGTCTGACCACAGAAGAAAATCCTGGTCAGAGGCAAAAAGTGACTGTGCCCCTGGAGGGACTCGAACCCCCAACCGTTTCCTTAGGACGGAACTGCTCTTCCATTGAGCTACAGAGGCTGGCCCCGCCATTCTACGGGTGCACACACGGAAACCCCGGCGCCGTGGCGGCGCCGGGGTTCCGGTGAGGGTGCAGACCACCCTGACTGATGCGGCCCCGGTCAGACCTGGCTGCCGAGGGCGAAGCGCACGGAGCCGTCCTGGGCGAGCTCGGCATCGAGGATGCGATCCTCGAGCGAAGCGGCCGCGACCTCGTCGAGGAAGACGCGGGCGCCGTCCGTGACGACGATGGTGTCCTGCGGTTCGGGATCGGGTGCGACGCTCAGCTCGAAGCCGCTAGGTGCTCCCGTGTCGCGGATCCGCACACCTCCGTCCTCGGCCTGCGGGACGCGGGCGACGATCTGCTTGACGGCCTCGGCGGCGGTCTGGGTCAGCGTGAGAGTCATGCTGGTTCCTTCCGTTTGCGGTTCCGGACCGGCCACGTTTCCGAGATTCGCGCGGGGACGCAAGGCTGCGCGCCCATTCGGAGACGATTCCCATGTTCCAGTCGGCTGATGTCGCGCCGGTCTGACAGGGTGGAGGCGTCTTCCCTGTCGGATCCCGCACCGCACACTGCCGCACCAGATCACGAGGAACGCATGACCCGCATTGGCATCGTCGCCGAAGCGCCCGGAGAGACCCGGGTGGCCGCAACGCCCACCACCGTCCCGAAGCTCATCGCGCTCGGCTATGACGTCGTCGTCCAAGCGGGTGCGGGTGCCGAGTCCTCATTTCCGGATGCCGCCTACGCGGCGTCTGGAGCGACCGTGGTCGACGCAGCCACCGCGTGGGCATCGCCGGTGGTGCTCAAGGTGAATGCGCCCACGCCAGCCGAGATCGAGCGGCTCGCGGACGGCGCGATCCTCGTCGCGACGCTGAGCCCGGCGCTGCGCCCCGACCTCGTCGAGTCGCTCGCCACGCGCGGGATCACGGCGATCGCGCTGGATGCGGTGCCGAGGATCTCGCGGGCGCAGTCGATGGACGTGCTGAGCTCGATGGCGAACATCGCGGGCTACCGTGCGGTGGTCGAGGCGGCCCACGAGTTCGGACGCTTCTTCACCGGGCAGGTGACGGCGGCGGGCAAGGTGCCGCCCGCGAAGGTGCTCGTCGCGGGCGCCGGAGTCGCGGGACTCGCGGCGATCGGCGCGGCGTCGAGCCTTGGCGCGATCGTCCGCGCGACGGACCCGCGGCCGGAGGTGGCCGATCAGGTCGCGTCGATCGGCGGCGAGTATCTCGAGGTCGTCGTGCCAGACGAGGCGAATGAGGTCTCGGCGGACGGGTACGCCAAGGCCACGAGCGCGGCTTACGACCAGCGCGCAGCCGAGATCTACTCCGAGCAGGCCGCTGACGTCGACATCATCATCACCACCGCGCTCATCCCAGGGCGGCCGGCACCTCGTCTCATCACGGCGGCCGACGTCGCCAGCATGAAGCCGGGCAGCGTCATCGTCGACATGGCGGCGGGGCAGGGCGGCAACGTCGAGGGATCGGTCGCGGGGGAGAGGGTGGTAACCGAGAACGGCGTCGTGATCCTCGGCTACACGGACCTTCCGGGGCGGCTCCCGCAGCAGGCGTCGCAGCTGTTCGCGACCAATCTCGTGAACCTGCTCAAGCTGCTGACCCCCGCGAAGGACGGCGTGCTCGCCCTCGACTTCGACGACGTCGTGCAGCGCACGGTCACGGTCGTTCGTGACGGTGCCGTCACGTGGCCCCCGCCACCGGTGCAGGTCTCGGCCGCCCCGGCGGCCGCTATCAAGGCCGTCGCGCCGACGCCGGTGAAGAAGTCGATGTCGTCGGCGAAGCGGACGGCGCTCATCGCGACGGGCATCGCGGCGCTCTTCCTCATCTGCGCCTTCGCGCCGCCACCGCTGCCACAGCACTTCCTCGTGCTGACGCTGGCCATCGTCGTGGGCTTCTACGTGATCGGCAAGGTCGCCCACGCACTGCACACGCCGCTTATGAGCGTCACGAACGCGATCTCGGGCATCATCGTCGTCGGAGCGATGGTCCAGATCACCGCACCCGATCTCACGGTGCAGATCCTGGCGGCGATCGCGGTGCTCGTGGCGAGCATCAACATCTTCGGCGGGTTCGCCGTCACCCGCCGCATGCTCGCGATGTTCCAGAAGGGGGAGACCCGATGATCGCCGTCGCCGGTGCCGTCGCGGGCGCTGCCTACATCGTCGCGGCGCTGCTGTTCATCCTGAGCCTCGCGGGGCTCAGCAAGCACGAGACCAGTCGTCGCGGCGTCACGTACGGCATCCTCGGCATGACGATCGCGCTGGTCGCCACCGTCTGGCTGACGGCGGCCTCCGCGTGGGGCGAGCCGTCGGCGGTCACGGGTCTCGTGCTGCTCGTCGCCGCCGTGCTGATCGGCGGCGCGATCGGACTGTGGCGTGCACGGCGCGTGGAGATGACGGGGATGCCCGAGCTCATCGCCCTGCTGCACTCCTTCGTCGGTCTGGCCGCGGTGCTGGTCGGCTGGAACGGCGCGCTGTACGAGACAGGGCTCGAGGGGGCGCTTGCCGACATCCACCACGCCGAGGTGTTCATCGGCGTCTTCATCGGCGGTGTCACCTTCACCGGCTCGATCGTCGCGTTCCTCAAGCTCTCGGCGCGCGTCTCGTCCAAGCCGCTCATGCTGCCCGGCAAGAACATCCTCAACGTCGGCGCGCTCGTCGCCTTCCTCGCCCTCACGGTCTGGTACGTCATCACCCCGGAGCTGTGGCTGCTCGTGCTGGTGACGGCGCTGGCGCTCGCGCTCGGGTGGCACCTCGTCGCCTCGATCGGGGGCGGCGACATGCCCGTCGTGGTGTCGATGCTCAACAGCTACTCCGGCTGGGCTGCCGCGGCGGCGGGCTTCCTGCTCAACAACGACCTGCTCATCGTCACGGGCGCGCTGGTCGGCTCCTCAGGTGCCTACCTCAGCTACATCATGTGCAAGGCCATGAACCGGTCGTTCCTGTCGGTCATCGCGGGCGGGTTCGGCATCGAGGCCCCCAAGTCCGGGGACGACCTGCTGGGCGAGCACAGGGAGATCGACGCCGAAGCAGCGGCCGACATGCTCGCGGGCGCGACGAGCGTCGTCATCACCCCCGGGTACGGCATGGCCGTCGCGCAGGCCCAGCACGGCGTCGCCGACCTCGTGCAGAAGCTGCGCGAACGCGGCGTCGACGTGCGGTTCGGCATCCATCCGGTCGCGGGGCGACTGCCCGGCCATATGAACGTGCTGCTGGCCGAGGCGAAGCTGCCTTACGACATCGTTCTCGAGATGGACGAGATCAACGACGACCTGTCACAGGCCGATGTCGTGCTCGTCATCGGCGCGAACGACACCGTGAATCCCGCCGCCGCGGAGGATCCGACCAGTCCCATCGCGGGAATGCCGGTGCTGCGGGTTTGGGAAGCCCGGAATGTCATCGTCTTCAAGCGCTCGATGGCATCCGGATATGCCGGCGTGCAGAATCCGCTCTTCTATCGCGAGAACGCCCAGATGCTGTTCGGAGACGCGAAAGAGAAAGTCGACGAGATTCTCATGCACCTCGCCACCGATGTGAAAGCGGCGACGAATCGCTCGTGAATTCGCTCGGGACGGCTTTCGTCAGTGCGCGGCTTCGTAGGCGTCCAGAACGGATGCCGGAACCCGGCCACGGTCCGAGACCTGATAGCCGTTCTTCTTCGCCCAGTCGCGGATCTCGCCGTAATCCTGCTGGCCGGAGCGGCGCCGGCGGCGTCCGGCGGCCGATCCCGCCGACGAGCCGCGTGAACCGGATACCGTGCGCGCGGCCTTGGTGTAGCGCTCGAGAGCACTGCGCAACGCCGCGGCATTCTCGTCGGTGAGGTCGATCTCATAGGCGACGCCGTCCAGGGAGAACAGGACGGTCTCGCCTTCGCCGGCGTCCAGGAGAGTTCCGTCGATATCGTCGACGAGTTGATGCACGATTCTGCGAGCCATGAAAGGCACAATAGCGTGCAATTGTCGCGCGGTGGTGTCGAATGTGGAAATGCGAAAAGCGGCAGGGCGAATTCCGCGCCGATATCGGTCTTCGTCGAAATGCCGCGTCAGGGCAGCAGGCCGGCTCGCCGCGCCGTGGCCACCGCCGCGTGGCGGGTCGAGGCATCCAGTTTCGACATCGCCGACTGGAGATAGGACTTGACCGTCCCCTCCTTCAGCTCCAAGGTCGCGGCGATCTCGGCGTTGGTCGCGCCGAGGGCCGCGCACGAGAGCACATCGACCTCGCGCGGCGACAGCCGGACGTCCACGTGGTCGGCGGGGCGCTGACCGTCCTGTGACAGCGCGGCGAGCCGCTGTTCGACCCGAGCGAGTCGCTCTCGCACGGCCGGGTCGTCGACGACGGCGGCGATGCTGCGCAGCTCGGCGTACGTGCGACGCAGCTCCTCCCGGGCGGCGGGCGCGATCGTCGCGCCCTCGGGCGACTTCGGTGCGAGGGCCAGGCGCCGCTGGACCTCTTCGCGGATGCGCAGCTCGCTCGACAGGGCGTCGGCCACGGCGAACGCTGGCCGTGCGACGACGTCGCCTACCGGCGCCTCGGCCCACGATCCGCAGTAGATGACGCCTCGTGCGCGCCCGCCGACCAGCACGGGCACGGCGAACAGCGTCGCGATGCCCTCGCCGAGCACGGCGCGGTCGTAGTCGTGCGTGATGCTGCGCGATGACCGGTAGTCCAGAGCCAGGCGGGGCCGCTTCTCGACGAGCGCACGGCCGCCGAGCCCGCGGGACTCCTGCACCACGAGCCCCTCCAGGCTGTGGGTGCGGGCACCCACGATCGAGGTGACGTGAATGGCGCCGTCGCGGGCGAGGCCGCCGAAGGCGACAGGGAACCGCGTGCGCCGCACCAGGTCGGTGACTGCGCGGTGAAGTGCCAGCGCATCGTCCGCCGCTTCGGGATCTGGCGCTCCCACGACTACCTACTTCCGGGGGTGACGGCATCCTCGCCGGTTTTCGTAGCGTCGACCATACCACTCGGGATATCGGCCGTTCGGGCAGTCATGTGCCGGTGCCCGGGCGTTTCCCCCCCAAGGGCGCACAGGTGCGTCCGACCATGAGGCAAGGAGGCCACATGTCCGATCCGAGAACCGATATCGCCCCGCCGGGCGGCATCGACTACGTCGCGGTGGAGGAGTCCCCGCGGTTCGTCGAACTGAAGAAGCGGCAGCGCGGGTTCGTGTTCCCGCTCGCGATCGCATTCCTCGTCTGGTACTTCGCGTACGTCCTGCTCTCGTCGTTCGCGCGTGAGTTCATGTCGCAGCGCGTGTGGGGCGACATCACCGTCGGGCTGCTGTTCGGGCTCGGCCAGTTCGTCACGACCTTCGCCATCACGATGGCCTACGTCTGGTACGCGAACCGCAAGCTCGACCCGATCGCCGAAGAGATCCGCGCCGACCTCGAGAAGCAGGAGGGCTTGTCATGAACGACGTTCTCGGAGCCATCCACACCGCCATCGAGAGCAGCGTGAGCACGGTGGAGAACAACCCGCTGCTGAACATGTCGATCTTCGGCGCCTTCGTCGCCATCACGCTGTTCATCGTCATCCGCGCCAGTCGCAACAACAAGACCGCGGCCGACTACTACGCGGCGGGGCGATCCTTCACCGGTCCTCAGAACGGCTTCGCCATCTCCGGCGATTACCTCTCGGCGGCGTCGTTCCTGGGTATCTGCGGCGCGATCGCTATCAACGGGTACGACGGATTCCTGTATTCGATCGGGTTCCTCGTGGCATGGCTGGTGGCACTGCTGCTGGTCGCCGAGCTCATGCGGAACACCGGCAAGTTCACGATGGCCGACGTCCTGTCGTTCCGTCTCAAGCAGGGGCCGGTGCGGATGGCTGCGGCGATCACGACGCTCGCCGTGTGCTTCTTCTACCTGCTCGCTCAGATGGCCGGCGCGGGGGGACTGGTCGCGCTGCTGCTGGGCATCGACGACGCCATCGGCATCTCGCTGGTCGTCGCGGTCGTCGGCGTGCTCATGATCGTGTACGTGCTGGTGGGCGGCATGAAGGGCACGACCTGGGTGCAGATCGTGAAGGCGTTCCTGCTCATCGGCGGCGCGCTGGTCATGACGATCTGGGTGCTCGCCATCAACGGGTTCAACCTCAACACGCTGCTCGAGAGCGCCGTCGCCCAGTCCACCTCCGATCCGCAGGATGCCATCCTCGGGCCGGGGCTGCAGTACGGCGCGAACCCGTGGGACTTCATCTCGCTCGCGATCGCCCTGGTACTGGGTACGGCGGGTCTGCCGCACGTGCTGATGCGCTTCTACACGGTGCCGACGGCGAAGGAGGCCCGCCGGTCGGTGGTCTGGGCCATCTGGCTGATCGGCCTCTTCTACCTGCTGACCCTCGTGCTCGGCTACGGCGCGGGCGCCCTTGTCGGCCCCGAGACCATCAAGGCGGCACCGGGCGGGGTCAACTCGGCGGCACCGCTGCTCGCCCTCGCGCTGGGCGGTCCGCTGTTGCTCGGCTTCATCTCGGCCGTGGCGTTCGCTACGATCCTCGCGGTGGTCGCGGGTCTCACGATCACCGCTGCGGCGTCGTTCGCTCACGACATCTACGCCAACGTGGTGAAGAAGGGCAACGTGCCGCCCGACGGCGAGGTCAAGGTCGCTCGGCGCACGGTGGTCGTGATCGGCGTGCTCGCGATCCTCGGAGGCATCGCCGTGCAGGGGCAGAACGTGGCGTTCCTCGTCGCGCTGGCCTTCGCGGTCGCGGCATCGGCGAACCTGCCCACGATCCTGTACTCGCTCTTCTGGCGCCGGTTCAACACCCGCGGCGCGGTGTGGAGCATGTACGGGGGACTGGCCGCGGCCATCATCCTCATCGTGCTGTCGCCGGTGTTCTGGGGGGCAGAGACGAGTGTCTTCAAGGTCGGCACGGCCATCTGGCCGCTGAACAACCCCGGCATCGTCTCGATCCCGCTCGGGTTCTTCCTGGGCTGGCTGGGCACCGTCACCTCGCGTAAACCCGAGGACCCGGTGAAGGCCGCCGAGATGGAGGTGCGCTCGCTGACCGGCTTCGGCGCCGAGAAGGCCACGCACCACTGATCCCGATCGATCGGAGGAATGCGGCCCGGGTGGACAGCTCCACCCGGGCCGCCCGGCGTGACGGACGGCCTACACGTCCGACGCCCGTTCGAGGTCGATGAGGTACTGCTTCATCTCGGGGCGGCCGCCGTACTCGCCGAGCGAGCCGTCTGCGCGCACGACCCGATGCACCGGCACCACGATCGAGAACGGTGTGGTCGCGCACGCGGTGCCCACCGCTCGTGCCGCGCGCGGAGAGCCGGCGGCGATCGCCACCTCGCCGTAGCCGGCCGTCTCGCCGTACGGGATCTCGCGCACGGCCTGCAGCGCTGCCCGCGTGAAGCCGCGCACCAGCCGCCAATCCAGGGGCACGTCGAACTCGCGGCGCGTCCCGTCGAAGTACTCGTCCAGTTGCACGGCGGCCGCCGCGGCCACCGGGTCGGGCCCGTCGTCCTGGCCGGGCTCGTCCTCGGGCACGGGGAGGGCTCGCAGTCGCAGAGCGATGCGCTCCAGTTCGGAATGCAGCGTGCCGTCGAACGGATGGAGGGTGACGATGCCCTCGCCGGTGGTGACGATCAGGATGTCGCCGATCGGCGACGGATTGACGCGATAGCGGGGCGGTTCCGGCGTGGTCATGTGCCCATCCTGGCCGCTCGATCCGACGCGGCGCTCGGTGCACGACCGGACTGTGGGCAACCCGCGTGTGGGAGCGCCTGGGGAGGAGCCGCCATCGCCCGGCGCGCCAATACCGCGAAACTCAGGTCCATTGCAAGTGCCCTGAGCGTGTCGCGCTTAGGGTGGCTCGTGTGTGGCGAGGAGAACGGAGCGCCGTGGTCGGCGCAGAGGACGCCGTGCCCGGGTACGACGTGACCCCCGGCGACCTCGGCCTCGCCGAACCGGACGTCACCGTCGTCCATGTCGCCGAGCCGGAGCGGGATCGGCTGCGTCAGCAGTCCGCGGCTCTCGGCGGCCGCTCGACGCTGCTGCACTTCGCGGACGCCGACGCCGCGATCGAGATCACGAAGGCACACCCGGGCAGCCTTCCCCAGTTCATCACCGGACGATCGACGCTGCTGTCGAACCTGTTCCGCGACGAGGTCGCGCTGCGCGGTGCCCGGCTCGCCGCCGAGCGCATCACCGCGAAGAACCTCGAACTGCGCACCACGCGCGGTCTCGACTCGGTGCGGCTCGCTGTCGGCCTCGCCTCGTGGCGCATCGGTGGGATGGCCTGCACGGCACCCGTGCTGCTGCGGCCTCTCGCGATCCGCCGCCACCATGGCGACTTCGAGCTGAAGCTGCACGGCACGTTCTCGGTCAACCCCGAACTGGTCCGTGCGCTGCGCACCCACTTCGGCATCTCGATCGACGCCGGCGGCCTGTCGGCGCTCGCGTACGACGGGGGCGTGTTCAAGCCGCAGCCGGTCATCGACCACCTACGGGCGCTGACATCCTCGATCGAGTCGTATGCCGTCAGCCCTCGTCTGCTGGTGTCGAGCTTCGCCGACGTCGGCGGGCCGATGGCCGCCGACGCCGCCGATCTGAATCACCCCGTTCTCAACGCGCTGGCGGGGCACCCCGCCGATCGCGAAGCCCTCACGGCGCGGCGCGAAGCGCCGGCGTTGACGAGCCCCGACGACCGGCCGCCTGCGGCGGACATGCTCCTGCTCGACGCCGACTCCGAGCAGGAGCAGGTGCTCGCACGGATCGCCGCCGGCCAGTCGCTCGTCGTCCACACGCTTCCGGGCACCGGCGGCACCCAGACCGTCATCAACGCCGTCGGCGCCCTCGTGCGCGACGGCAAGCGGGTGCTCGTCGTGAGCGCCCGCCGGTCGACCCTCGACGGCGTGCGGCACCGCCTCGCCGGCGTCGGGCTCGCCGGACTGGCGGTCTCGCCCGACCGGTTGCAGCGCGACCTCATCCGCGCCATCGGGCGCAATGAGAAGTCGCAGCCGCCCAAGGTCGCCGACATCGACGACGCGCTCGTGCGCCTGCGGGGAGTGCTCCGCGACTACCGCGCCGCTGTGACGGCGCGGCATCCGTCACTCGGCGTCTCGGTGCTCGAGATCCTGCGCGCGCTCGCGTCACTCGCCGAGGGGGATGCGCCGCCGCAGACCGCGGCGCGGTTCGACGTCGACGCGCTCGAGCGTCTGGCCACCACGCGCCGCGAGGCCGCGAGCAAGCTCGCCGCCGCCGCACGACTGGGTGAGTTCCGCTTCGGTCCGGACGACTCGCCCTGGTACGGCGTCACCTTCGCGACCGTCGACCAGGCCCGTGCGGCGCACGCGCTGGCGGGCAAACTGCATCGCAGCGATGTGCCGAGCCTGCTGGAGCGTGGCTACGAGCTGATCGGGCAGACGCGCATGCGGCCGTTCCGCACGATCGCGGAACTCGGCACCTACCTGCGGCTGCTGCAGGGCATCCGCGACTCGCTCGACCGATTCAGCCTGACCGTCTACGAGCGCCCGCTGGGCGAGCTGATCCAGGCGCACGGGTCGCGGCGCGATTCGCCGAACATGACGAATGCGAACCGCCGTCGCCTGCGCCGGCTGTCGCGGGAGTACGTGCGGCCGGGCGTGCACGTGCCCGACATGCACGAGGCGCTGGTGCGCATCCAGCAGCAGCGGACCGAGTGGCAGCGCTATGTCGATGCCGGTGTCAGCCCGGAGCTGCCCCTGGGACTCAGCGACGTGCACGTCGCGTGGCAGCGCGTGGACGCCGACCTCGCCGAGCTCGACGCGGTCCTCGGCCGCGAGGCGCCGGAGCAGCTGGCGAGCATGCCCGTGAAGCAGCTCGTGCGCACACTCGCGGGACTCGCCGCCGACTCCGACGTCTTCGACAACCTCAAGGAGCGCGCGACGCTGCGCACCGAGCTGGCCGCACTCGGCCTCGAGCCGCTGCTCACCGAGCTGTCGGTGCGGCACGTGCCCGAAGACCGCGTCGCCGCCGAGCTCGAGTTCGCCTGGTGGCAGTCGGCCCTCGAGCTGCTGCTGCGCACCGATCGGGCGGTCCTCGGCGCGAACACCGCCGTCGTCGACCGGCTCGAGCGCGACTTCCGGCTCGTCGACGAAGCCCATGCTGCGGCATCCGGCCCCCTTCTCGCGGCGCAGCTGGCGACGCAGTGGCGCATCGGCATCGTCGACCACGCCGATGAGGCCGATGCGCTCAAGAAGGCGTTGAAGCGCGGCACGATCTCGGCGGGCGAACTCGCCGCGGTTGCGCCGACGCTCTCTCGCACGCTCGCGCCGGTGTGGCTGGCCTCGCCCTACGACGTTCCTCGCATCCCCGCGTCGATCGGATTCGACGTCGTCGTGGTGGCGGATGCAGCGGCCCTGTGCCTGGCCGAGGCCGCGCCCGCGCTGCGCCGCGCTGTGCAGGTGGTCGCCTTCGGAGACCCGGTCACCCAGAAGCCGACGCCGTTCCGCGTCGCCGCGAGCTTCTCGAGTGCTCCGGGTCCGGGATCGACGACCGCGGCGCCTCAGGAGGACGAGTCCGAGGTGCCCTTCGACACGACGAGCGTGTTCGAACGCCTCGCCGAGCTGCTGCCTGTCGAGACGCTCACCCGCAGCTACCGCGCGGGCGGCGAAGACCTGGCCGAGCTCGTCAACGACGCGTTCTACGGCGGCGAGCTGGTGTCGCTGCCGTGGGCCGGCTCGTACCTCGGTCGCGGCAGCCTCGCGGTGGACTACGTCGAGGGCGGGAACGGCACGCCCGACCCGATCACCGGCGCCGTCGAGAGTCCCGACGCCGAAGTGGCCCGCGTCGTGACGCTCGTCGTCGAGCATGCCGTCAATCGTGGCAGCGAGTCGCTCATGGTCGTCACGGCGAGCACCCGGCACGCCGAGCGCATCCGCGCCGCTGTCGAGGCGGCCTTTGCGGGACGCTCCGACGTCGCCGACTTCGTCTCGCGCGATACCGCCGAGCCGTTCGCCGTGCTGACGCTCGAGGAGTCGGTCGCCGAGAGCCGCGACCGGGTCATCTTCTCGCTCGGCTTCGGCCTCACCAAGCACGGTCGCGTGCTGAGCGACTTCGGCGACCTCTCGACGCCGGACGGCGAGCGGCTGCTGACCGTCGGCATGACACGGGCCCGGCGCTCGATGGTGATCGTGTCGTCGATCCGCCCATCCGCCTTCGACGACGGCCGCCTCGAATACGGTGCCGCGACGCTCATGACGATCCTCGGCGGCATCGCCGCGCGTGCGCGCGAGGCGCGGCTCGAAGACCTCGCCGACCCGCTCACGCTGGCCCTCGCACGCGAGCTGCGCCGCGCAGGACTGTCTGTCGACGTCCACTACCGTGGCCGGCTGCCGCTCGTCGCCCAGTACGACGGCAAGGCGGTGGTGGTCGAGAGCGACCCCGAGACGATCGGCGAGTCGCTGCGCGAATCGCTCCGTCTGCGCCCGCAGGTGCTGCGGCGCCTCGGCTGGCACTACGTGCGCGTGCACTCGTTCGACCTCTATCGCGATCCCGCGGATGTCGCCAAGCGCATCGCCGCGATGCTCGGCGTACCGCCCGACGCCCCGCGCGTCGACAGCGAGACGCAGCCCATCGATGTCGTCGACTAGGCGTCAGCGGATCGAGCGGGTGCCCGGGTCCCGTCGGGCCAAGCTCACGCCTGCACCCGGGACCACGCCCGAACCGGTACCCGCAGACGAAGAAGAGATCCCGGACACCTCGGCCGAGGCATCCGGGATCTCAAAGGGTCCGAACGACGAGCGCCTCAAGCGAGACGTCCCGCCGCACTACTGAGCGGCGTTCCGGTCGTTGAGCGAGCGGAGCGAGACGAGCCCCTGACCCCGGTCGCTGAGCGAGCGGAGCGAGACGAAACGCGTCGAGGCTTCGCGGATGTTCCGGGGCGTTTCGTCTCGCTCGCTGGCGCTCGCTCGCTCAACGACCGGGATTCTTGCCGCTCGCTCAACGAGCGGGCGTGGTCTTCTCGAGCAGGTCGCGGATCTGCACCAGGAGCTCCTGCTCGGTGGGCAGCGGCTCCTCCTCAGGTGCGCCGGTGCCGGCCTTCGCAGCCTGGCGCTCCTTCCAGTGGTTCATCGGCATGACGAAGACGAAGTAGACGATGACCGCGACAGCGAGGAAATTGATGAGCGCGCCGACGATGGCGCCGATCGCGAAGCTGGAGACACCGCCCGACAGCGTCGGGACCTCCCAGACCCAGCTGCTCAAATCGCCGAGCTGGAAGATGACGCCGATGAGCGGATTGATGAAGCCCTCGACGAGCGCGTTGACGATGGCCGTGAAAGCCGCGCCGATGACGACTGCGACCGCCAGATCGATGACGTTGCCGCGGAGAATGAACTCCTTGAAGCCCTTGATCACGTGAATCCCCCTCACTTGCCCCGGCGGCTGCCGGTCATGAACCCGTGGATGCGGGGGAGGCCTTCGCCTCCGACTTCGATGATGTCGGAGCGGGCGCGGGGGCGCTACCCGAGGCATCCGACCCGCCGCCGGCGGTCTTCGCGCCGGCGCGGGAATCCGTGCGGTAGAAGCCGGAGCCGTTGAAGGTCACGCCGATCGAGCCGTACTCCTTGCGCAGCGGCCCGCCGCATTCGGGGCATTCGGTGAGGGTGGGGTCGGCGAAGGACTGCACCGCGTCGAAGCGGTGACCGCACTGCTTGCAGGCGTAGGCGTAGGTGGGCATGGCTCTCTCGGAGGGTTCGGGTGCGTTCAGCGCCGGGTCGGCGCGAGGGTGATGGTGCGAGTCGGTGTGACGATTCCGGTCACGCGCTGGTCGTGGACGTCGCTGGGGACCTCGTCGATCACCTCGGAGTCGTAGACGACCGCGTAGACCGGAGGGCAGCGCTGCATCGAGCCGAGGGTCTTGTCGAAGAACCCTCGCCCCCAGCCCAGGCGCATGCCGGTGTCGTCGACGGCGGCGGCCGGGATCACGAGCAGGTCCACGTCGTTGACCGCGATCGGCCCGAGCAGTTCGCCGACCGGCTCGGGCAGGCCGTACATGCCCTCCGCGATGTCGCCGTCGGCGGTGGCGACCGCCCAGTCGAGCAGACCGTCGGTGCGCGTCACAGGAAGGAGGATCCGGATGCCGCGGGCCACGGCATCCGTCACGAAAGCCCGGGTGCCCGGCTCCGCCGTCGTCGAGAGGAAACACGACATCGATCGGACGCCGAGCTCGTCGACGAGCGCGTCGAGCTGTGCGTGGATGCCGTCCGCGGCCGTCTCGCGCGCCTGCTCGGAGAGCAGCTGGCGCCGCTCGCGGATCTCAGCGCGCAGCGCCCGCTTGGCATCGGCGATGGCATCGGGCATGCCCCGATTCTACGTGGCGGCCGCCGGGCGACGGCAGGCGAGCGCGGGCGGAACCTCGGCTGAGCCTAGAATCGGTCCATGCCCCACACCTCGATCAAGGCCGTCATCCCGGCCGCAGGCCTCGGCACCCGCTTCCTTCCGGCGACGAAGGCGATGCCGAAGGAGATGCTCCCCGTCGTCGACAAACCCGCGATCCAGTACGTGGTCGAAGAGGCGGCCCAGGCGGGCATCGACGACATCCTCGTGATCATCGGGCGCAACAAGAACGCCATCTCGAACCACTTCGACTCGGTGCCCGAGCTCGAGGAGAAGCTGAAGGACAAGGGCGACGACGACCGGCTGCGTCGCGTGCTCGAATCCAGCGACCTCGCCGACATCCACTTCGTGCGGCAGGGCGAGCCCAAGGGCCTCGGACACGCCGTGCTGCGTGCGCGCGCCCACGTCGGCGACGCGTCCTTCGCGGTCATGCTGGGTGACGACCTCATCGACGAGCGCGACGAGCTGCTGACGACGATGATCGCCGCGCACGAGCGCACCGGCGCCGCGGTCGTGGCGCTGATGGAGGTCGATCCCGACCACATCCACCTCTACGGTGTGGCTTCCGTCGAAGAGACGGGCGACGACGGCCTGGTCAAGGTCACGGGGCTCGTCGAGAAGCCGAAGAAGGAAGAGGCGCCCTCAAATCTCGCGATCATCGGCCGCTACGTCCTCGCACCCGACGTCTTCGACGTCCTCGAGCGCACCGAGCCCGGCAAGGGCGGCGAGATCCAGCTCACCGACGCGCTGCAGGAGCTCGCAGCCGACCCGGACGGTCCCGGCGTGTACGGCGTGGTGTTCCGTGGCCGTCGGTACGACACCGGCGATAGGGTGGACTACATCAAGGCCATCGTGCAGCTCGCGGCCGATCGCGAAGACCTCGGTCCGGATCTGCGTCCCTGGTTCAAGGAGTTCGCGGCGAAGCTCTGACGCCGCCCGTTCGAGGGGGTCACATGGATCTGACGGCTCCCCGCAGGCATGGCCCGGTGTCGATCCGGCTGATCCGCCAGCGCGACGCGCGCGTGCTGCAGAACGAGCTGCTCAGCAACCGCGACTGGCTGCGGCCGTGGGAGGCCACCAGCCCTGACGGGCCGGTGTCGTTCGACATGCGCGTCGGCGTGCGCCGGCTGCTGCAGCAGTACCGCGACGGCGGCGGCGTGCCGTTCGTCATGGAGTACGACGGTGAGGTGGCCGGACAGCTGAACGTGTGGGGCATCGCGCGCGGCTCGCTGGCCTCGGCGACCATCGGCTACTGGGTGAGCCGCCGGTTCGCCGGTCGCGGCATCACCCCCACGTCGGTCGCTCTCGCGACCGACGTGTGCTTCTCGGAACTGCGGCTTCATCGCATGGAGATCTGCATCCGGCCGGAGAACCGCGCAAGCCTGCGCGTCGTCGAGAAGCTCGGCTTCCGCTACGAAGGGCTGCGGCGCCGCTTCATCCACATCGACGGCGACTGGCGCGATCACTACGCCTTCGCGCTGGTGCGCGAGGACGTGCCGGAGGGCGTGCTGCAGCGCTGGATCTCGGGCCGGGCGCCTCAGGACGCGGCTACGGTGCCGCCGTCCGACCGGCTTCACGCGTAATCCACAGCGAGCGGGGCGCGCCGACACGCGAGCGGATGCGGGGGCGCGGGCATCCGGTCGCTTACCGTGGTCAGCATGGACGGGCAGGTGCTGGGCGGGGGCGTCATCGTGCTCGTCGCCGTGCTCTTGTGGCTCGTCTATCTTCTGCCCTCGTGGCACAGCCGGCGCCAGTACGACGCCGCCGAACGCAACGCCGTCCGTCTGAACCAGGCCCTGCGTGTGCTGGCCGAGACGAGTGAGACGCCCGAAGAGGTGCGCCTCGAGCTCAATGCCCGTACCGCCGCTGCGCAGCAGCGTCTCGCCAAGCGAGCGCTCGCCGAGCGCGAGCAGGCCGCACTCGAGCAGGCCAGGGTCGATGTGGAACGAGCCCGTGCCGAGCGCATCGCGGCGGAAGCTGCGGCCCGGGTCGACCTCGAGCGCGCGCGTGCGGAGCGCGCGGCGGCCGAGGCCGCCGCCCAGGCCGAGCTCGCTCAGGCGCGGGCGCTTCCGGAATCCCGCCGTGCGCGGGCCCGACGACGACTGCGCCTGGTCGCCACACTCGCCGGCATCGCCGGGCTGGCGCTCACCGGATGGGGCGTTTTCGAGGTTCTCGCGGGTGGCGCGCAGCTGCTGATGTGGGGCGGCGTCGCGGTGGCCGCAGCATCCGTTCTCGTCCTTCACCGCATGTCGCGTGTGACCGCCCGTGCGACCGTCCGGATGGCAGATGCCGCACCGCGGCGTGCCACGCCGCTGCAGGACGTCGAACTGGAGCGCGAGCAGCGCGAGTGGGCGCCGCGCGAGCTGCCGCGTCCGCTCACAGCTTCGGCGGGGTCGCGTGCGGCTGCCGTGCTCGACGCCGCGGCGGCACGCGCGGCGCTGCGACAGGCGGCCCTCGAAGAGGCGATGCGGGCGCGCGCGGAGGCCGAGCGGCCGCCGTCGATCGACACCGCGCGCACGGCGCGGGTGGCCTCCAATGACACCGACTTCTCGCGCATGGGCTACGTCGACGACGCCGAGATCGAGGCGCACGTGCGGCAGCTTCTCGAGCGTCGCGCCTCGGGTCAGTAACCCCTCGGCGAAGGCCCAGCTCGATTCGGGAGGGGCGGGGGAGCCGTGATAATGTTGCGGAGGTTCACGGGCCTGTAGCGCAGTTGGTAGCGCGCCTCGTTCGCATCGAGGAGGTCAGGGGTTCGATTCCCCTCAGGTCCACCACCTGTCCTGAGCCGCGGCACTGTCACGAGTCGCGGCTCAGGACATTTTCGTCGGCGGATGCGGCCGGCCCGGGCCGCCTGGATTCGCGAGGTCGTAGGCACGCGCGACCTTCTGCGGCACCACCATGCGCCACGCGTCGACGACCAGTTCGCGCGCCTCGGCGGGGTCGAGCGCGGCGAGGTCGGCGTGGACCCAGTGGAAGCGCATGTCGGTCTCGGAGGGCAGCTGGAACTTGCGCGGCGAACCCCCCACGAGTGCTGCCCGCTCCTCCTTGGGGAAGGCGAAGCCCATGACCGTCTCGTCGAGCGAGAACGCGACGTAGACCATCTGCCCCACACGGAATTTCAGCCGGCCGCGCACGTACACCTCGTACGAGCGCTCCAGCTCGGTGCCCAGGGGGCGGACGTCGTCGAGTCGAGCCATGTGCAGCCGACACTAGTGCGAGCGGGGCGGTTTGTCGCGGGTCGTCGCAGCCGCTCCCGGATGCGTCGGCGTGCCAGTCGGTCGGCGCCTGCCAACAGGTCAACCGGGGTTCCACAGGAGAAATCGCGCGGCGAACGTCCTGTAGAGGGCTGGTTGACCTGTTCAACGAGGGGGATGGCGGATGTTTGGGGTGCCGGCGCTACTGCTCCTCCTCGGAGCAGATCGCCTCGAGCTCGGCGTAGTAGTCGGCGAGGGGTGCCAGTCCGACCTCGGCGCGGCGGGCATCGACGCCCGCCTCATCACGAATGGGGGTGGCGGGCGCCGGACCGTCCTCGCCGCAGCCGATCTGCGTGCCGTACTCCTGGGGCCGGCCGGCACCGACGGCGATCCGGTCGGTGAGGTAGGCGAGGTTGCCCGGGGATGCGTCGCCGGCCTCCACGGCTGCGCGAAGGTGGCGCAGCGCGAGTCGCTGGAACTCGGGGTCGTGGTCGGAGTGCTGCGCGATCGCCCACGCGGCGTCCTCGGCCTCCTCGCCGACCAGGGAGTACGACGGCCAGCCGTGCTCGGCGAGGATCTCGGCGAGCCGTTCGGTGCGCTCCTGGTCGGTGCCGCCGCTCCCACCGGCACCACCGTCGCCGGAGAGGCGATCGGCCTGGTCCTGTGCGAGCATCGCGAGCAGCTCGTCGCGCAGTGCCGTATCGATCGCGTCGGCGGTCTCGTGGCGGATCTCGGTGATGGTGGGTGCCGGGGTGGACGGCGCCGTCGCGTTCACCGCAGGACCGGCGGTGCCGGCAGGGCCGGCGCAGCCGACCAGGATGCCGGCGAGCAGCGTGACGACGATGACCAGCGCACGGCGGCTCATGGCTGAGAAGGCTACGCCGCGGGCGCGGCGAGCGATAGCCGAGGCATCCGTCCCCCTCAGGAGCGCGCGAACAGCGCCTCGAGCCCGCCCGCCGACTCTGGGAAGCGATCCAGCATGGCGCGCAGTTCGCCGGCCGTCACGTTGGCGCCGAACGCCTCTGCGCCGGGCTGGAGACGGATGCCGTCGGCCAGGGTGCCCGCAGGCACCGGGTCGAAGCCCACGTCGTCGACGAGCCGCGCGACCGCCGCGAGGTGGTCGGGGTCGTCGCCGGCCAAGGCGATCGCCTTGCGGCCGGGCTCGCCGCCCGGACGCGCTTCGGCTTCGAGATCGTGGTAGCCCATGTGGTTGAAGGCCTTCACGACGTGCGACTGCGGCAGGAACTGCTGCACGATCCGGCTCGTCGACGTGGCTGGGTCGCTGAAGTCGGCTCTCACGCCGTCGACCTCCCACCAGTAGTTCATCGCGTCGATCACGAGTTTGTCGCGCAGCTCCTCCACCGGCAGGGCACGGTGCTTTCCGAGAGGCAGAGCGAGGATCACGATGTCGGCGCCCGCGGCGGTCTCGCGCGCCGTCGCGGCGACCGCGCCGGGAGCGAGGACGTCGACGGTGAGCGCGATGCGCTCGACCTCGCCGGAGCCCGCGATCAGCACGCGGTAGCCGGCGGCGACGGCAAGGCGGGCGAGCACCGTGCCCACCTTGCCGGCGCCGAGGATGCCGAGCGTCATGGCGCGGGGCGCTGCCTGGTTGCTCATGACCGGACGTCGACCGACGCGCCGACTGAAGCGTCGGCGAGCAGCTCGCGCACCATCGGGATCACGCGTGTTCCGTAGAGCTCCACAGCCCGCAGACGAGCGCTCGCCGGGATGGTGCCGGTCGTGTAGATCAGGTCGAATCGTCCGACGTCGAGCGCACGGATGGCGTGCGCCATCTTGCGCGCGACGGTCTCGGGCGAGCCGATGTACATCGACCCGTGGGCGATATCGGCGTCGTAGTCCTCGCGACGGATCGGCGGCCAGCCGCGCAGCGCCCCGATCCGGTCGCGGATGACCCGATACCGCGGCCACACGAGCTCGCGCGCCTCTTCGTCGGTCTCGGCGATGAACCCGGGGGAGTGCATGCCCACCGGATGGGCGATCGTGCCGAACTGCTCCGACGCGCGCCGGTACAGGTCGACGTATGGTGCGAAGCGCTCCGGAGCGCCGCCGATGATGGCGAGCATGAGCGGGAATCCGTAGCGCGCCGTGCGCACGACGGACTGCGGGGAGCCGCCGACACCCACCCACGTGTTCAGCCGTCCGGACTCGGTCTTCGGAAAGACGTCGGCGTCGACCAGCGGCGCGCGCTTCGTGCCCGACCAGGTCACCGGCCGCTCCTTGACGAGCTCGGCGAAGAGCTCGATCTTCTCCTCGAACAGCACGTCGTAGTCGGCCAGGTCGTAGCCGAACAGCGGGAAGGACTCGGTGAACGAACCGCGGCCGAGGATGACTTCGGCGCGTCCGTTCGAGAGCGCGTCGAGGGTTGCGAAGCGCTGGAACACCCGCACCGGGTCATCGGACGAGAGCACCGTCACCCCGGAGCCGAGACGCATGCGGGAGGTGCGCGTGGCGATGCCGGCGAGCACCGTCTCGGGGCTCGAGATGGCGTACTCGGGGCGGTGGTGCTCTCCGACGAGGAACACGTCGATGCCGAGCTGGTCGGCAAGCACCGCCTCGTCCACCGTCTGACGGATCGCAGCGGCGTAGCTCACGAGCGCGCCGTCATCGCCTTCCGGCACGTCTCCGAAGGTGTTCAGTCCGAACTCGATGTCGTTCATCGTGTGTTCCTCACGTCCAGGCTCGGTTCGCGAGCCGTCCACAAGATTGACGTGTCAATCTCTTTGCGATCCAGTATGGACCCGATATAGTTGACGTGTCAATCAAGGAGGCGCCGTGAGCACGAGTCGAACAGGCCGTCGAACCCCGAACCGGCAAGAACTGGACATCTGGCGCGCCTTCGTTGAGACGACCGAGGCCGTCCGCACCGAGCTGGGGCGGCGGCTGCAGAACGACACCGGGCTGTCACCGGGGGACTACGTCGTGCTGCTCGGTCTCAGTGAGGCGCCAGGGCATCGGCTGCGCTCGTCGGATCTGGCATCCGAGATCGGGTGGGAGCGCAGCCGGCTCTCGCATCACCTGGCGCGCATGGAACGACGCGGCCTGATCTCGCGAGAGGACTGCGCCACCGACAACCGCGGCGCAGAGATCGTGCTCACGGATGCCGGAGCGGCGGCGTTCCGCGGCTCGATCACGCCGCACTTCCACGCGATCAGGGAACTCTTCGTCGACGCCCTGACCCCCGACCAGCTCGTCGCCGTCGGAGAGATCGCGCGCGCCCTCCAGGCTCGACTCGATCGCTCCTGAACCGCTGCGGTCAGCCCGGGGTCGCGGCCGCGGCGGCGCGAGCGGCGGCGGGCAGCGCATCCACGATCCGGGCCACCGCCGCGTCGTCGTGCGCGGCAGAGACGAACCACGCCTCGAAGACCGACGGCGGGAGCGAGACGCCCTGCTCGAGCATCGACCGGAAGAACGGCGGATAGCGGAACGCCTCCTGCGCCTTGACCGTGTCGTAGTCGTGCGGCGCCGTCTCGGCGAACTGGATCGAGAACAGGTTTCCGCTGCGCTGCACGACGTGCGTCACGCCGGCTTCCGAGAGGGCGGATGCCGCGGCATCCGCGATCGTCGTCGACGCGGCGTCGATGCGGGCATAGGCCGCCGCATCGAGGTGGTCGAGCGTCGCCCGGCCGGCCGCGACCGCGAGCGGATTGCCGCTCAGCGTGCCGGCCTGGTAGACCGGGCCCAGCGGCGCGAGCAGCTCCATGAGCGCCGCGGACCCGCCGAGCGCGGCGAGCGGGAGCCCGCCGCCGACGACCTTGCCGAACGTGATCAGATCGGGCGCGAACGGGACCGGGTCGATGCCGTACCAGCCGGCGGGGCCGACGCGGAAGCCGGTCAGCACCTCGTCGAGGATGAGCAGAGCGCCATTCGCGTGCGCGATGTCGGCGAGCGCGGCGTTGAAGCCGTGCGCCGGTGGCACGATGCCCATGTTGGCGGGCGCGGCCTCGACGATCACCGCGGCGATCTCGGCGCCTCGCGCGGCGAACACCTCGCGGACGGCGTCCAGGTCGTTGTACGGGATGACGAGGGTCTGCGCGGCGATCGGCGCGGGGACGCCGGCAGAGCCCGGGAGCGCGAGCGTCGCGACCCCGGAGCCCGCCTCCGCGAGCAGACCGTCGGAGTGCCCGTGGTAGTGGCCGGCGAACTTCACGACGAGGTCGCGCCCGGTCGCGCCGCGGGCGAGGCGGATCGCGGTCATCGTCGCCTCGGTGCCGGTGGAGACCAGGCGCACGCGCCCGACGGGCGCCTCGGTCGTTGAGCGAGCGAAGCGAGACGAAACGTCCCGAGCCTGCGAGTCGTCGCCAGTCCAAGGCGTTTCGTCTCGCTCGTTCCTCGCTCGCTCGACGACCGGGGGTCGGACGACCCGTGCGGCGATGAGCTCGGCCAGCTCGGTCTCGCCCGGGGTGCTCGCGCCGAAGCCGAGGCCGTGGGCCGCAGCATCCTGCACCGCCTTCACGACGGCGGGATGCGCGTGCCCGAGGATCGCGGGACCCCACGACCCGACGAGGTCGACGTACTCGCGATCCTCGACATCGGTGACGTACGCGCCCGACGCCGAGACGAAGAAGCGCGGGGTCTCATGGACCGAGCCGAACGCGCGCACCGGCGAGTTCACTCCGCCCGGCATCGCGCCCCGGGCGCGGGCGAATTCCTGTGCATTCGTCGTCATCGGATCCATCCCGCGAGCTCGGTCGCCCAATAGGTCAGCACGGCGTCGGCGCCGGCGCGGCGGATGCCGAGCACCGACTCCTCGATCGCGCGACGCCGATCGATCCAGCCGTGGGCCGCGGCCGCCTCGATCATCGCGTACTCGCCCGACACCTGGTACGCCCACACCGGGACGGGGCTCGTCGCCGCCGCGTCTGCCAGCACATCGAGGTAGCTCATGGCGGGCTTGACCATGACGATGTCGGCGCCCTCGGCGAGGTCGAGGTCGAGCTCGCGCATGCCCTCGCGGCGGTTGGCCGGGTCCTGCTGGTACGTGCGCCGGTCGCCCTCGAGCGAGGACTGCACCGCCTCACGGAACGGCCCGTAGAACGCCGAGGCGTACTTGGCCGCGTAGGCGAGGATCGGGGTGTTGCCGAAGCCGGCGCCGTCGAGCGCGTCGCGCACCGCGGCCACCTGGCCGTCCATCATGCCGCTGAGCCCCAGCAGCTGCGAGCCGGCCTCGGCCTGGGCGACGCCCATGTCGCGGTATCGCTCGAGCGACGCGTCGTTGTCGACGTAGCCGTTCTCGTCGAGCACACCGCAGTGGCCGTGATCGGTGAACTCGTCCAGGCACAGATCGGTCTGCACGACGAGCGCGTCACCGGCTTCGGCGACCGCGATGCGGGTCGCCACGTTCAGGATGCCCTCGGGATCGGTCGCCCCCGAGCCGGTCGCGTCCTTGTGCTCGGGCACGCCGAACAGCATGATTCCGCCGATGCCGGCGGCCGCGGCATCCGTCACTGCCTTCTTGAGGGATTCGGTCGAGTGCTGCACGACGCCCGGCATGGACGAGATCGGAATCGGCGCGGTCGTGCCCTCGCGTACGAACATCGGTAGGATCAGGTCGGCGGGGTGCAGGCGGGTCTCGGCGACCAGGCGCCTCATCGCGGGCGTCGCGCGCAGGCGGCGGGGGCGGTTCGCGGGTCCTCTCCGGGGGTCGAGGGGGCGAGCCTCCTCGGAGTAAGGGCTGCTCATGGGCGGGCTCCGGTCAGGTCGGCGGCGCCGGCGTCAAGCAGTTCACGGGCGACGGATGCCGCGACCTCGCGCGACGGATCGCCCTGGTCGTCGGGCCAGGACGTGGCGTGCGACGAGGTCAGCGCGGTCGCGCCGTCGAGGCTGTAGACGCTGGCCGAGAGCAGCAGCAGACCGGCGTCCACGACGGCACGGGCGCCCACGGGGGCGGAGCATCCCGCCTCGAGGAGCGCGAGGACCTCACGCTCCGCCTCGACGGCGGCGCGCGTCTCGGGATGATCGAGGGCGCGGACGAGGTCTTCCTCGCCACGACGGACCTCGACGGCCAGTGCGCCCTGGCCAGGGGCCGTCGGCCACACGTCGGGGTCGAGGAGCTCGGTGATGACCTCGGTGCGCCCGATCCGGTTGAGCCCGGCGGCGGCGAGGATGACGGCATCCAGCTCGCCGCTGGTGACCTTGCCGAGGCGCGTGTCGACGTTGCCGCGGATGTCGACGACCTCGAGGTCGGGGCGTCGCCGGCGCAGCTGCGCCATACGGCGCGGCGACCCGGTGCCGACGCGAGCGCCCGCAGGCAGGGCATCGAGGGTGAGCCCGTCGCGTGCGCAGAGGGCGTCGCGGGGATCCTCGCGTGCCGGGATCGCGGCGACGACCAGCTGCTCGTGAGGGGCGGTCGGCAGGTCCTTGAGCGAGTGCACCACCACGTCGCAGCGTCCGTCGACGAGGGCGTCACGCAACGCGCCGGTGAACAGGCCGGTGCCCCCTGCGCGCGAGAGCGGCTCGTTCGAGCGGTCGCCGTCGGTCGTGATCGTGACGAGCTCGGTCGCAGCCCCGGTCGCATCGGTCAGGTCGTCGGCCACCATGCCGGTCTGCGTGAGCGCCAGCACGCTGCCCCGCGTGCCGATCCTGAGCACACTCATGCCAGCACCTCGGGGATCTGGTCGAGCTCGATCCGGCGGCCGGTGAAGAAGGGGACCTCTTCGCGCACATGGCGGCGCGCCTCGGTCTGGCGCAGATCGCGCATGAGATCCACCAGGTCCACCAGCTCGGGCGCTTCGAGAGCGAGGATCCACTCGTAGTCGCCGAGGGCGAACGAGGCCACCGTGTTGCTCAGCACACTGCGGTGGCCCGCGCCCTTGCGGCCGTGGTCGGCGAGCATCTGCCGCCGCTCGTCGTCGGGCAGGATGTACCAGTCGTACGAGCGCACGAACGGGTACACCGTGAGCCAGGTCTCCGGCTCCTTGCCGCGCATGAACGCCGGCAGGTGGCTCGAGCTGAACTCCGCGTCGCGGTGCACGCCCATCGCGTTCCAGACCGGCAGCAGCGACGCCAGCGGCTCGGTGCGACGCAGCTTGCGCAGACCCGCCTGCAGCACCTCGGGGGCGGTTCCGGCACCGTTCTCGTCGGTCGTGCCGTGCAGCCACACCATGATGTCGGCGTCGGCGCGCATGCCCGACACGTCGTAGAAGCCGCGGACGGCGACACCGGATGCTTCGACCCACTCGACCGCAGAGACCATGTCGCCGCCGGTCGCCGACGGCGCGGGTCCGCCGGCCGACATGGCGGGATCGCGGCGGAACACGGCCCACAGCGTGTAGCCGAGGGCTTCGGAGGCAGGCTTCGCCGAGACGTCAGTCATGGGTTCCATCCTTTCACGGTGCCCGCGTGGGCGAGGTGGGGTTCGGTCCTCGAGCGCGGCTAAGAGGGGCGGCGCTGCCGACCCGTGTCCCCGTTGCTGCGCACAGGAGCGGGGGCGTCAGCGGCCGAGCAGCTGGGCCGCGGTGCGCTCGGCGTGGGCGACGATGCCGGCCAGACCCGAGCCGGCGACGGTCTCGCCGACGACCGTGGTGCCCGTGGGCGGCGCAGCGGGAGCGGGTCGCGTCCACGACACCACCGCCGCGCCGGCCACGACCGGCAGTCGCACGCCCAGCATCGTCTCGGCGTCGGCGCGCGCCGATGCGACCGGATCGGCGGGCGTCGCGTCATACGACAGCCGCAGCACATGGCGTCCGGCGGCGGCTTCGCGCAGCCACGCCCACTTCGCGGTCGCGTGCGTGAGTGCACGTGCGCCCACGGGTGCGCCCCGGGCCACGAGCATCCCGCTGCCGCGTGGCGCGACATCCAGTTCGTCCTGCTCCACGACCAGCGTGACGAGGTCGATACGGCGGCCAGGCCCCGCCGGGGCTGCGATGCCGGGGCCCGCGACGACCACCGTGCCGCCGAGTGCATCGAGGTCGCCGACCCGCGTGCCGAGGCGGATGTCCCCGCCGAGGTTCCCGAGATCCTCAGCGAGCGCGGGAACCAGCCGATGGATGCCGCGGCGGATGCCGGCCACCGCCGAGCCGGGGGGAGCGGCGGCGCGCAGCCGCGAGACGGCACCGCTGAGCGAACCCGCCGCGGTGACGGCATCCGTCAGTCCCGGGTGTGCGCGGGCGACAGGAACATCGTCCGGATGCTGCGAGTGCACGCCGTGCACCACGGGCGCGACGAGCCGATCGAGCACGTCACTTCCGAGCCGTTCGCGCACGAGCGCACCCAGCGTCGGAGGTACGGCGGCGACCGGCGCCGCGTCGAGCGCGACCGCGCGCTCGGCGGCTTCGCGCCCGATCACCCGCACCACGTCGTCGGCGAGCGGATCGGAGGGGATGCCGAGGAGCGCGGTGGCCGGCAGCGGCACCGCATCGCCGTCGGCCGGCTGCAGCCACGCCGGGCCCGGCGCCGGAGCGACGATGTCGCCCGCCATGCCCAGCTCGGTCAGCAGCGCCTCGACCGCGCCGCCGCGGACGGCGAAGCTCTCGGCTCCCGCATCCAGCGTGATTCCCGCGACCTCGTGCCGCGCGACCGTGCCGCCCAGGCGATCGGATGCCTCGAAGAGCGTGACCGCGGCGCCCGAGGCGGCGAGCCGCCGGGCGGCGACCAGGCCGGCGACGCCGCCGCCGACCACGGAGAACTCAGGCATCTCGGTGGACGAACTCCACGATGCGCGTCAGCACGGTCGGGTCGGTGTCGGGCGGGACGCCGTGGCCGAGGTTGAGGACGTGCGCGCGGGCAGCCCGGCCGCGCTCGATGACGTCGCGCACATGCGCCTCGAGCACGGGCCACGGCGCGTGCAGCAGCGCAGGGTCGATGTTGCCCTGCAGGGTCACGTCGCCGCCGAGGCGTCGTGCCGCCTCATCGAGGGGAAGACGCCAATCGACGCCGACGGCATCCACTCCGATGTCGCGCATCGCGGCGAGGAGCTCGCCGGTTCCGACGCCGAAGTGGATCAGCGGCACGCCCAGTTCGCGCACCGGCTCGAGCGCGCGGACCGAGAACGGTGCGACCTGCGCGGTGTAGTCCGCGAGGCTGAGCGAGCCGGCCCACGAGTCGAACAGCTGACCGGCCGATGCCCCCGACTCGATCTGGGCCGCGAGGAAGGCACCGGTGATCCCGGCGCACCACGACAGCAGCGCGGTCCACGTCGCGGGGTCGGAGTGCATGAGCGCGCGGGTCTTGAGCTGCTCCTTCGACGGGCCACCCTCGACCAGATACGACGCGAGCGTGTACGGCGCCCCCGCGAAGCCGATGAGCGGTGCCGGGCCGAGCTGGGCGACGGTGAGCGCGACGGCCTCGCGGATGGGGGCGAGCGCTGCGGGATCGAGAACCGGCAGCGCCGCGACATCCGCCGCCGTCCGCACCGGATGCTCGAGGACCGGTCCGCGACCGGCGACGATGCGCACGTCGACGCCCGCGAGCTTGACGGGAATGACGATGTCACTGAAGAAGATGCCCGCGTCCACTCCGTGCCGGCGGACCGGCTGGAGGGTGATCTCGCTGGCGAGCTCGGGGTTCAGGCAGGCGTCGAGCATGTCGGTGCCGACCCGCAGCTCGCGGTACTCGGGCAGTGAGCGTCCGGCCTGGCGCATGAACCACACCGGGGGCGTCTCAAGGCGCTCGCCGCGGTACGCGCGAACGAGCGGGGGAGGCGTGTAGCCCTCTGCGAGCATCGGGTGGGAGGAGTCGAGCGGCACGCCTTCCACCTTAGGCTCCCGCTCTGTGGGACCCCTCTCGCAGCCGGTGTCCGGAGCGGTGCCTTAAGATGGGGGTGTGCTCCTCTGTCTGACCGCGAACCACCGGAACGCGAGCCTCGACATCCTGGAGCGTCTCTCCGTGGGCGCACCGTCCGCCACGCGCGCCCTCGTCCACGACGAGATCTTCGTCTCGGGCGCCGTCGTCCTCGCCACGTGCAACCGGTTCGAGGCCTACCTCGACATCGATGAGCCGCTCACCGGCGGCGAGGCCGTCGCAGTCGAATCCGTCGTGGACGCGCTGGCCGGGGCATCCGGAATTCCCGTCGACCACCTGCGGTCGTCCGTCGCCGTGCATCAGGGGGCGGATGCGGCTGCCCACCTCTTCGCGGTGACGAGTGGTCTCGAGTCGATGGTCGTCGGCGAGGACGAGATCTCGGGCCAGGTGCGCCGCGCACTCGACGCCGCGCGGGCCGACGGCCTGACCAGCGGCGAGCTCGAGCGCCTCTTCCAGCGGGCGACCCACACCAGCCGTGGCGTGCGCAATCGCACGCAGCTGCGAGGTGCACACCGCTCTCTGGTTCGCCTCGCTCTGGAGCTGGCATCCAGTCGCGTCGCCGACTGGGCCGCCGCCCGGGTCGTCGTCGTGGGCACGGGGCGGTACGCCGCGCGCACCGTCGACGCCCTGCGCGCTCGTGGTGCCGGCGACATCCACGTCTTCTCGCCGTCGGGTCGCGCCGAGGCGTTCGCCGTCAAGCATTCGCTCGTCCCGATCACGGACTTCCGCGCGGCGGCGGCTGAGGCCGACGTCGTGATCACCTGCACCGCCGACGCCGTCGTGCACGCCGAGGCGTTCACGCCCGGACACCGCGTACTGGTCATCGACCTGGGCCTGCCGCGCAATGTCGACCCCGACGTGGGCGGTGTGGCCGGGGTCGAGCTGCTGGACCTCGAGACCATCCGGCTGCACGCGCCGCTCGCCGAGTTCAGCGCGCACGCCGACGCACGGGCGATCGTGGGGGATGCCGCGACCGAGTTCCACGCGGACCGCCTCGCCGGGCCCGCCATCACGGCGCTGCGGAGCGACGTGCTCGCGCTCGTCGAGGACGAGATCGCGCGGGCCCGCGCCCGCGGCGCCGGCGATGAGACCGAGGCTGCGCTGCGGCACCTCGCCGGCGTGCTGCTGCACCGCCCGTCCGTGCGGATCCGCGAGCTCGCGGTCGAGGGGCGGATCGATGAGGCCCGCGCAGCGCTCGAGCTGCTGCACGGGCTGACCGTCGACGTCGATCCAGCCAGTGGCGCTGCCGCGGTCGACGACGACCCCTGGTCGGCGACGGCGTAGCCGGCGAAGGCCGCCGTAGAAGGATCCGACCCTTCCGGTTGACTCTCGCACTGTGTCAGGGTCGAACGTGGTCTTCACCATGTACACCATCGGAGAGTTCGCTGCGATCGGACGCGTCAGCGTGAGGATGCTGCGTCACTACGACGCGATCGGCATCCTGCCGCCTGCGGATGTCGACGAGCGCACCGGGTATCGGTACTACGCCGATGCCCAGCTCGCGGATCTGCTGCGGCTGGTCGAGCTTCGCGACCTCGGTTGCGGGCTCGATGAGATCGGCGCCGTGCTGTCGGCGGCGGATCGGTCCTCAGCGATGCGTGAGGTGCTCGTGCGGCGCCGCGCGCAGATCGAGACATCGATCGCCGACGACCGCGATCGGCTCGCCCGCATCGACGAACGCCTCCACATCCTCGAAGGGGCCACACCCATGTCCACCGTCGAATACCGCCCGATCGGGGCCGTCACCGTCTATGCCGTCGAGGGACGCGCGCCCGGGATGGGCCCGGAGAACGTGTCACCGGCGATCGATCCGCTGATTGAACGACTCACCGGCGCAATCGGAGCAGCAGGTCGCGAGCCTCGAGAGCCGGGGGTCTTCTGGTACGAAGCCGTGCCCGACTCGGAGGAGCTCGCCGTGCACGTGAGCTTCACCGCCGACCCCGAGCCGGTCCCCGGTGAGGGATACGACGTCGTCGATCTGCCGCCGATCGCGACGGCCGCCGTGCTCACGCACCGCGGCGACATGCCGAGCATCGGGCGATCGTGGATGGCCCTGATGGATCAGGTCGTCGCCGACGGCTACCGGATCACCGGGCCCACCCGCGAGGTGTACCTCGAGGCGGGTCCCGAGCTGTCGCAGGACCAGTGGGTCACGGAGCTCATCGCTCCTGTCGCGCGGGACTGAGGTCAGCGCGCGAGCCTCCACCACCTTTTGCCACGCGGCCGGCTCTCGGGAACCGGGACTGCCAGGATGTGAGCATGTCGATCGCGCTGACTCCAGAACCGCCGTACACCGCTGTCATCTTCACGTCCCTCCGCACCGGCGGCGACAACGGCTACGGCGTGATGTCGCAGCGGATGGTCGACCTCGCCTCGCAGCAGCCGGGGTTCCTCGGTGTCGAGTCCGCGCGCGAAGGACTGGGGATCACCGTCTCCTACTGGGCGGATGACACTTCCGCCGCGGCGTGGAAGCGGGTGACCGAGCACGTCATCGCCCAGGAACGCGGGCGTGCGGTCTGGTACGAGGACTATCAGGTCCGCGTCGCGACCGTCAGCCGCTCATACGGGCCGGACGGCCCGCGCTAGCGGCTCCGTCAGCCGGCGAGCTCGTGCAGGAGGAACGCGCCGAGGAAGCCGAATGTCGCCCACAGGCCGGTGAGCGCGTGCTGCTCGTCGAACGCCTCGGGGATCATCGTGTTGCACACCATCGCGAGCAGACCGCCGGCCGCGATCGTGGTGATGAGCGCGATGAGGTTCGCCGGCGCCGCCTGCAACGCCACGAATCCCAGCACTGCGGCGACCACCGTGACGAGCGCGATCCCCGTCCACAGCAGCGCGACCGACCGCCCGCCCGAGCCGCTGCGCTTGAGTGCGGCCGTCGAGCCGAGTCCCTCGGGAAAGTTGCTGATCGCGATGGCCGCCACGATCGGGATGCTGATGCCGCCTTGGAGCACCGAGAGTCCCATCACGATCGACTCCGGGATGCCGTCGATGAGGGCGCCGATCGCGATCGCCACGCCGGTGCCGCCCGCGAGCTTGGCGCCGGCGCGGCGCGCCACGATGTTCGCCGGCGGATCGGCGGGTCTCTGCTTCGGACGCGATACGAGCCAGTCCGCGACGATGTAGAGCACGGCGCCCGCGAGGAACCCGACCGTCGTCGGCACCAGGCCGCCGTCCGCGGCGGCCTCCTCGACGAGCTCGAACGCCAGGGTCGAGATGAGCACCCCGGCGCCCAGCGCCATGATGCCCGCCACCAGGCGCTGCGGGATGTCGACGAACCATGCGACGGCAGCCCCGACCAGCAGCGTGCCGCCGCCGATCAGCCCGCTCAGCGCCGCGAGCCAGATGCCGTCCATGGCGCCAACCTAGCGGTCGGCCCGGATCGTGCGGTCCAGGTTCGGCCGGTTTGCGGCATCCGTATCCTGCCGAACCTGGACCGCAGTCCGCGTGAGGTCGGGTCAGGCGGCGCCGTGCACCAGCGCCGGCCGGCGGTTGCCGGCCGCCAGACGCTCGGCGGCCAGGCCCTCGGCGGCTTCGAGCGGGGTCACGCCGCGCGAAGCCGCCTCGTCGAAGACGCGGCGCACGGTGTCGCCGATTCGCGCGACCCGCTCCATGATCTCGCTGCGCGTGCCGAGCTTCTTCGCCTCGAGGTCGAGGTAGATCACGCCCCCGGCGTTGACGACGAAATCGGGTGCGTACAGGATGCCGCGCCGGGCCAGCCGCTCGGCACCGGCACGCTCGGCGAGCGGGTTGTTCGCAGGGCCGCACACGGCCTTCGCGTCGAGTGCGTCGATGACGTCGTCGGTCAGGAGGCCGCCGATCCCCGCGGGAACGAACACGTCCGCCGGCACGAGATGCTCTTCGCCGGGCGTCGCCCATTCGGCGCCGAGCTCGCGCGCCAGGTCCCGTTTGGCGGGGTTGACGTCGGTCACGGTGAGCGTCGCGCCTTCGGCGGACAGACGGACGGCCAGCCGGCTGCCGACCTGGCCGAGTCCCGAGATCGTGACGCGACGCCCGGCCACGTCCGGCGAGCCGGTGACGCGCTCGAGGGTCGCACGCAGCGACTCGTAGACGCCGAGGCTGGTGGGTCCCGCCGGCTCGCCCGAGCCGCCGACCGTGTCGGGCAGGCCGACGACGTGCTCGGTGCGCTCGCTGACGACGAGCATGTCGTCCGTGGTCGAGCCGACGTCCTCGGCGGTGCGATACAGGCCGTGGAGGGATTCGACCGCGTCGCCCAGGTCGAGGAACGCGGCGCGGCGGCGCTCGGCGTCGAGCACCGTCCCCTCGGGCAGGGCGATCACGGACTTGCCGCCGCCCGCATCGAGTCCCGCCGCCGCGTTCTTGAGCGTCATCGCGGCCGAGAGGCGCAGCGCGTCGCCGAGCGCGTCGCTCCAGTGCGGGTAGGTCCACAGGCGCGCGCCGCCGAGTGCGGAGCCGAGCACGGACGAATGCAGCGCGACGGCGATGAACAGGCCGCTGCGTCGTCCGGTGATCACCTCCACGCGTTCGTGGGTGAAGTCGGGCAGGGGCAGAGTGTGCATCATCGCGGGTCTTCCTTCGGCGGGCCTCGTGGGCAGTGCGCTGCAGACGCCGCGGCTTTGCGGCATCCGTCTCCATTGCACACCGTCGCGACGAATTGTTCAACCGTCCCCGCGGCGATTGCGCACATTGCGTCGCGCCCGGCGACAATGACCGCGCGGAATCGTCAGAGTGTGAATCCTCGGTAGCATCGACGAATGCCCGACGCGTACACGCACGGTCACCACGAGAGCGTGCTGCGCTCGCACCGGTGGCGCACCGCCGAGAACTCCGCCGCGTACCTGCTTCCGCACCTGAAGCCCGGCATGTCCATCCTCGACGTGGGCAGCGGTCCCGGCACGATCACCGCGGATCTCGCGGCGCGGGTCGCGCCCGGCCGGGTGGTGGGAACGGATGCCTCGGCCGATGTCGTCGCACAGGCCGCGGCCGATCACCAGGCTCCGGGCCTCTCGTTCGAGGTGGGCGACGCCTATGCCCTGCCGTACGCCGCAGGCGAGTTCGATGTCGTGCACGCGCACCAGGTGCTGCAGCACGTGGAGCGGCCCGTCGACATGCTGCGAGAGCTTGGTCGCGTGGCCGGCTCCGGCGGTCTGGTCGCGGCGCGCGACGTGGACTACCTGGGCGTGATCTGGTACCCGCTCATCCCCGCCCTCGACGAGTGGCTCGCTCTGTACATCGCGACGCACCGCAGCGTCGCCGGCGAACCCGCTGCCGGGCGCCGGCTGAAGGCCTGGGCGCGCGAGGCCGGCTTCACCGACGTCCGCGCGACGGCCTCGACGTGGCTCTTCGAGGACGGGGCCGACCGTGCGTGGTGGGGCGGCATGTGGGCCGACCGCGTGCGGCAGTCGGCGTTCGCGGATGCGGCGCGCGAGACGGGCGCCGACGACGCGCTGCTGCAGCGCATCTCGGACGGCTGGCGCGAATGGGCGGCATCCGAGGACGGCTGGCTGCTGATGCCGCACGGCGAGATCCTCGCGCGCGGTCTGACCGCTCCCTCGTAGGGTGGAGCCGTGACAGAGACACCCGCCCCCGTCGACCTTCCCACGCGCAGCCGGCTCGTCCATGACGCCCTCCGCGCCTCCGGCATCGCCGGCGACATCGTGGTGCTTCCGGATGCCGCGGCCACCGCTGCGCTCGCCGCAGCGGCGCTCGGGGTCGAGGTCGGCGCCATCGCGAACAGCCTCGTCTTCTGGAGCGCCGGTGAGCCGCTGCTGGTGATGACCAGCGGCGCGCACCGCGTCGACACGGCAGCGCTGGCGGAGCGCCTGGGCCGCACCCGGATCACGCGGGCCACCCCCGAACAGGTTCGGGATGCCACCGGCCAGGCGATCGGCGGCGTCGCCCCGACGGGGCATCCGGCTCCCCTCACGACCATCGTGGACGAGGACCTCGCGCGCTACCCCGAGATCTGGGCGGCCGGCGGCACGCCGCATACCGTTTTCCCGCTGACCTACCACGAGCTCGTGCGACTCACCGGCGGGACAGTCGCCAAAGTCGACTGACGCGCAGTCCGGCGCAGCGGTCTATGAGACGCTCCGGTCCAGGATCTCGCGGCACGTGATGGCGGCCGCAGCCGACCAGGCCTGTGGCCGGCACGCCGCCGGGTAGGGGACCGGCGTCGAGGTCGCCGAGGCGGAATCGCCGGCATGCAGCTCAGGGACGCGATAGCCGAAGCCTTCGGCGGCGGCGAGCAGTTCATCGACGACCGCGCGAGCAGGCGTGAGCAGACCGGCGCGCGCCATGCCGTGTGCGCAGATCGCGGTGTCGTGAGTCCAGACACTGCCACCGTGGTACGACAGCGGCCAGTATCCGTCCGCCTGCGTCGACATGGTGCGGATACCGAACCCGCTCGACATCGCGGGACCGGCAAGGAGAGCAGCCACGTGCGCCTCTTCGTCCGGGTCGAGCAGCCCCGTTCCGAGCAGGTGACCGATGTTGCTGGTCAGCGTGTCGACCGGGCGCTTGTGCCGATCGAGCGCTATCGCGGGGTAGCGCCCTTCGGACGTCTCGACCCAGAACGACTCCGCGAACCGGGCTCGGAGGTCCGCCGCCCAGGCGCGCAGCGCGCCGGGATCGGGAGCGGCGATCGCCCGGGCATCGGCCGCGAACGCCTCGAGGAGGTCGGCACCCGCACGCATCGCCTCATACGCGTAGGCCTGCACCTCGCACAGCGCGATCGGACCCTCGGCGAGGGACCCGTCGCGCCACTGGATCGAGTCGCCCGAGTCCTTCCAGCCCTGATTGGCCAGACCGCGGCCCGTGCGGTCCACGTAGTCGAGGAATCCGTCGCCGTCGCTGTCGCCATGCTCGAGGATCCAGGTCAGCGCCCCGGCCAGCGCCGGCAGCAGCTCACGCACCTCGGCCTCGGGCATACCGGCTCGCCAGGCGTCTGCGAGCAGACACACCCAGAGCGGGGTCGCGTCCACGCTGCCGTAATACCGAGGCGGCAACGAGATGCCCTCACCCGGCAGCTCGAGGCTCGTCGCCCGGAGCTCGTGCAGGATCTTGCCGGGCTCCTGCGCGGTGTCGACGTCGTCAGCGGTGCCCTGCAGTCGCGCGAGGACGCGGAGCGTGGATGCCGCCATCCGCGTATCGAGCGGCAGCGCGAGCCGGGCGGCCCACAGCGAATCCCGGCCGAACAGGGTGAAGAACCACGGGGCGCCGGCGGCGAAGAACTCGTCGTCAGGCTCGTCGGGCAACGCGAGCCGCAGGGCGTCCAGGTCGTCGAGCGCGACCTCGAGCCAGCGGCCGAGCCGGGGGTCGTGCGCCCGCGCGGTCGCGCTCGCCGCGGTGGCCTTCCACGGAGCCGGCGACCCGGGAGCGCGCACGACCAGGGCGTCGTCGTGAAAGTCGAGCTGCCAGCTCACCGTCGCGGACCCCCGGGCGGGCACCGTGAGGTCCCACTCCGCGATGAGGGCGCCCGACTCGTCGCGAACCGTCGCGCCGGGAGCCTGGAGCGCGAACCGCTGGTCTCCGGCAGCGGCGATCGCGGTGGCTGCGCCCACGCCGCCGGAGGCTCCGCTCGACGCGTCTGGGCCCACGCGGCCGGAGGCTCCGCTCGACGCGCCAGCGGCGAGTGGAGGGGCCGTGGGGACGTCGAGTGGAGGGGCCGTGGGGACGGCGAGTGGAGGGGCCGTGGGGACGGCGAGTGGAGGGGCCGTCGGGACTGTCACCTGCAGCAGGGCCGTGCGGGGCCGGGCGTCGCCGGACTTCACTTCGTGCAGCCACGCGAAATCGGGTTCCAGACGCAGCGACAGCGCGGTCCGGAGGGGCGCACTGAGATGCGAGCTGACGGTGACCGTTTCGACGACGCTTCCCGGGGTCACGCGCCGATCGCGGGTCAGACGCACCTTGGGATCGGGCCACGCGTCGTCCAGACCGCGGAGCAGCCCCTCGAAGACCACGCGGTCGGCGCCGTGAGCGGCCGTCGAGATCCACTCGATCGCAGACCCGTCGCACGTCAGCCGCTGCGCCCGGACGTGCCGCACATCGCCGTGGTAGATGCCGTCGATCGGCGCGGCGCCGATCTCTCCATCGCGGCCCGACCACACCTGCGTCGGCGCGCGGAAGGCGATCACCGCGTCGCTCAGCAGCGGCTGCAGTGGCGGTGTGCTCGAGGTGGGGGAGTTCATTCCTTGACGGCTCCTTCGCTGGCGTTCAGGATGCGCCGCTGGAAGATGAAGAACATCACGGCGACCGGGACCGTCATGATGAGCGCGGCGGCGAGTTTGAGGGGGTACTGCGTGCCCTGACTCAGCTGGCCCGAGGCGAGCGACGCCACGCCCTTGGTCAGGGTCGTCAGCTCCGGGGACTGCGTCGACACGATGAAGTGCGACAGCTCGTTCCACGATCCCTGGAAGGACAGGATCACGATCGTGATCAGCGCCGGCCGCGCCATGGGCAGCACCACCGACCAGAACAGGCGGAAGGTGCCCGCGCCGTCGATGCGCGCCTGCTCCTCGACCGAGACCGGGATCGATTCGAAGAAGTTCTTCATGATGAACACCCCCGCCGCATCGACGAGCAGCGGAAGGATCATGCCGGCGTACGAGTCGTAGATGCCCAGCTGGTTGATCACGAGGAACTTCGGGATGAGCAGCACGACCGTCGGCACCGCCATGACCGCGACCACGGCGGCGAAGACGACACCGCGGCCCCGGAAGTGCAGGCGAGCGAGCGCGTAGCCGGCGAGCGAGCAGAAGAACACTCGGCCGAGCGTCACGAAGACGGTGACGATCGCGGAGTTGGCGAACCACACCGGAAAGTCGCTGCGCAGGAAGAGCTGCTCGTACGCCGCGGTCGACCAGGTCTGCGGAATCAGCGAGACGGGGTTGACCGCCGCCTCGGCATCCGTCTTGAACGAGGTCGAGACCTGGACCAGGAACGGATAGATGTAGACGATGGCCAGCGCGATCAGCAGCGCATAGAGAGCGATCTGCCACCCCATGCTCGCGCGGAATCGGCGCGGTGACCGCTTCGCAGGCGCCGGCTGACGCTGGCGGACGAGCACGTCGGTCTCGGTCACGGTCGTGCCGGTCACTGCGCGTCACCTCCTCCGGTGGGTGCCGGGCGCCTGGGCTGATACTGGCGTGCTCGCCGCTTGGACACCGGTCGCTCGCGCAGCACCCAGCGCTGAAGGATCGTGAACAGCACGATGATGCCGAAGAGGATGAACGCGATCGCTGCCCCCTGTCCCCAGTCCTGATCGAGGAAGGCCGACGAGTAAGAGAGGTAGGCGGGCGTGAGCGTCGTCTTGCCCGGCCCGCCCTGCGTGCCGGTGTAGATCTGGTCGAACACCTGCCAGCAGCCGATGAGGCCGAGCGTGAGCACGGTGAACAGGGTCGGCCGCAGCTGGGGCAGCGTCACGCGCCAGAATCGCTGCCACGCGTTCGCACCGTCCATCATGGCGGCCTCCTGGATGTCGCCGCCGATGTTCTGCAGCGCGGCGATGAAGAGCAGCATGAACGTCCCGCTCGTGGTGAACACCGCCATGAAGATGAACGCCGTCATGGCGACCGACGGCCCCGCGAGCCAGTTCCACCACGACAGCCCCAGGAAGTCGTTCTCGGTCAGGAATGCGGGGCCGGACGTGACGCCGACCGCACCGAGGGCATTGTGAAGGATGCCGCTGGGATCCTGGAACCAGTTGGGCCCGTTGATGCCGACCCACGACAGGATCTCGTTCACGACGCCGGACGCCGAGAAGAGGAACAGCCACAGCACCGTGATCGCGACGGACGCCGTCACCGAGGGGAAGTAGAACGCGGTGCGGAAAACCCCTCGCCCCCGCAGGATCGCCCGGTTCACGAGAACAGCGAGAAAGAGCGACAGCGCGGTCTGGAGGGGGACGACCAGCAGCACGTACCACGCGTTGTTGCGCAGCGCGGTGCCGAAGTCGCGCGTGGGCAGCCCGCCGTCGACGGTGATCGCCGCGTAGTTCTCGAGACCGACGAAGCCGACATTCCCCGACAGTGGGCTGCCGCGGCCGGACCAGTCCGAGAAGCTCACCCACAGCGCCATCAGGACCGGGACGAGAAGGAACACTCCCAGGATGACGATCACCGGGGCGGTGAACAGCCATCCGGCGAGCGCCTCCCCGCCCCGGATCCCCGAGCGGGGCGCCCGGCTGCGGGGAGGCGCCGAAACGGCCGAGGCCATGCGATCAGCCCACGACCGATTCGACGTTGCTCTGAACGGTGTCGAGGATCTGCTGCGGATCGCCCGTCTTCAGACCCTCGAGCTGGGCGTTGAAGTCCGTGATCACCGCCGCGATGCCGTCGTTGGTCGGAACGCCCTGCGCGTAATCCGCGCCGGCGAGGAACGGCGCGAGCTCGGGATTGTCGCTCGTCCACTGCTCGGCGGCCGACTCGACGGACGGCATGGGGCCGAACGCCTCCGAGAACGCGAGCTGCTGCTCGGCACTCGTCAGGTACTCGATGAGCTCGAGCGCACCCTGCTGATTCGGGCTGTCGGCCGCCATGCCCCAGCAGTTCGTGAACTGCATCGTGCCTTGACCGGCCGGACCCTCGGGCAGCTCGGCGACGACGTACTCCACATCCGGGAAGTCGTTCGTCATGGCGCCGGTGATCCAGTTGCCCTCGATGGTCATCGCGGACAGCTGCTTGCCGAACGCCTCGCCACCCCAGCCGGCGCCGAGGTCGGAGGAGTACGCGAAGCTTCCGGCGTTCATCTGCTCCTGCACGTACGTGAGCGCCTCGACGTTCTCGGAGCTGTTCGCGACAGCCTGCGTGCCGTCGTCGCTGACGAGCTGCCCACCCGCCTGCGCCATGAACGCGCCGATGCGCTGATACTCCGGTCCGAATGCGAGCCCGGTGACGCCTCCGGTGGTGAGCGTCGCCGCGACCTCGGCCAGCTGGTCCCACGTCGTCGGGATGTCGGCATCGGTCAGGCCTGCGGCATCCCACAGTCCCTTGTTGATGATGAGCTGCAGTGTCGAGAAGTCCTTCGGGGCGCAGTAGAACTCGTCCTCGAAGGTGAAGTTCTCGACGAGCGACGGATAGAAGTCGTCCTTGTTCTCGAGCAGGTCGCCGTAGGGGAGGATCGAGCCGTTGCCGGCATAGCCCGCAAGGGCCTCGGTGGCGAGATAGAACACGTCGGGCGGGGATCCGGCAGCGAATCCCTGCGACAGCTGCTGAGGCAGGTCATTGGCCACCTGCACCTCGGCGTCGATGCCGGATTCTTCGGACCAAGCGGCCACCGCTTCTTCGACGGCCGCCGTCTCGGCCTCGCCGGAGGAGCCGATGAGGACCGACAGCGCGTCGTCGCTGGAGGTCAGCTCGCCATCGCCGCCGCCGGCGGTGTCGTCGGTGAATCCGGAGCCGCAGGCGGTCAGCGCAAGTGCTCCGGTGAGCAGGAGGGCGCCCGTGCCGAGGAGGGCGCGCGTGGTGTGCCGTGTCATGAGTCTCTCTCCTTCGATGAGTCGTGACGGATCGATCAATGCGGAATTGGAACGATCAAAATCTGTTGCCACCCTCACGTTAGGAAGGCGGTCGGCGCGCTGTCAATGCCCGCGGGCGGGTCATAGGATAACGATTTGAACGATCTCATCCGGCGCGAAAGGTCGAGTATGGCGAAGACGCCCACCGTCGAAGACGTCGCGCGCGCAGCTGGCGTGTCTCGCCAGACGGTGTCGAATGTGCTCAACACGCCCGAGATCGTGCGCGAAGCGACCCGGGAGCGGGTGCACGGCGCGATCGCCGAACTCGGCTATCGCCCTCACGCGGCGGCGCGAAGGCTGCGCACCCGGCGCAGCTCGACGATCGGCATCCATCTCGATCCCTACGCCGGCGGGATCTCGGGCGTGGTCCTCGACCGCTTCGTGCACGCCCTCACCGAACGCGCCGGCGACCGCGGGATGCGCATCCAGCTCTATGCGGCGCGCACGCCCATCGACGAGATCGACCGGATGCGGGAGCTCACCGAGAGCGGCGAGGTCGACGCCGTCATCATCACCGGCACCTTTCACGGGGATCCGCGCACGCGCTGGCTTGCCGAGAACGCCGTTCCCTTCGTCTCCTTCGGCCGGCCGTGGGGAGAGGACGACGTCGCCTCGCCCGCGCACCTCTGGGTGGACGTCGACGGCGCCGCGGGTACGCGCGCCGCCACCGAGCATCTGCTGGCCCATGCGGGGGAGCGCATCGCCTTTCTCGGCTGGCCCGCCGGATCGGGTACCGGCGATGATCGGGAACGCGGCTGGCGAGAGGCGATGGCTGCGGCGGGTCGGAGTGCGACGCGGCTGACATCCGAGGAGAATGTCGGTCGCGCCCGGGCCGTCGTCGCCGCGGCCCTCGCAGAGGATCGCGAGGACCGAGCCGCCATCGACGGGATCGTGTGCGTGAGCGACTCGCTCGCGATCGGTGCGCATCTCGCGGCCGCATCCGCCGACAGGCCTGACCTTCCGGTGATCGGCTTCGACAACACGCCGGCGATCGAGGCGATCGGCCTCTCGAGCGTCGAACAGCTCCCCGAGCGCGTGGCGTCGGGTGTGCTCGAGCTGCTGATGGGGCCGACCGGAAGCGTCGTCGCTCCCCGGGTCACGGCATCCGGTGAGGCCCACGTGCTCGTCGAACCGCGGCTGGTCCTGCGGTAGCGCCCACGCCGAGGCCGGCAGAACGTCAGCGAGGCGACGCGACCGGGATGCGCAGCGTCGCCGCGACAGGCGAGCCGTCGACGAGGTCGCGGTTGCGAACGGCGCGCACGCGGCCTCCGCTGTGGAGCACGCGCGAGACGATCTCGTCGACGAGGCGCGGCGCGTCGGCCGCATCGCCCGAATCGGCGTCGGCCCGGCGCACCTGCCCGAACTCGTCGACGGTGCCGGTGTCGTCGGCGTCCAGGTCGAAGCGCAGCTCGTCGATCGCGGCCTGAGCGGAGGCGGCCGCGACCTCGGAGAGGCTGCTCGTGGCCAGGCCCTGCGAGCGAAGCGTGCCGAAGCGCTCCTTCCACTCCGCGGTCTCGGCCGCACGCAGGCCATCGAGCATCTCCCGTGCGAGGCGATCGATCTCGGCGTCGTCGAGCGACTCCGGGTGCGCCGTGATCCCCTCGGGCTGGAGCGCGGCATGGGTGTTCACCGCGCGATAGGCGGGCTCCAGCGCCGCCGAGGCCGACAGCACGAGCGGGACGTGATCCGGAGCGATCCGGACGACCTCGTCGTTGACGACACGGCAGTACCGCTCCTGCTCGACGCGGTCGCCGTTCGCGCCCTGGGCTCGTCGCCGGTCGAGCTGGCCGTCGTTCACGGCGTGGACGAGCATCAGCTCGTGGTCGTCGGGCAGGTCCAGCGGGTGCTCGACCGGTCCGTGATCGGGACCGATCTCGGTCAGCCGGACCAGTCCTTCCGCGAGCTGCAGCACGAAGGCACGTTCGGGATACGTGGTGGCGCGAAGCAGCGGGGCGACATCGAAACGGTCGCCCACGGTGATCACATCGCGCAGGTGGTGGGGAAGGCGGAAGGCCTCCAGCCGGCCGGGCGAGGCGAACGCGACGATCGATCGCGACTGGCGCGACCAGAACTCGTCGTCGGTGAGGAGCGACCCGAGCGCATCGATGACCGCGCGGCCGGCGCCGTGCGGGAGATCCTGCCGCTCCAGCCGCCGTTCCGCCTCATCGATCGCGTCGCGCAGGGCGATCCTGACCCGCTCATGATCCTGCGGCAGCGGAGAGGATCCGAGCGCGATCGTGACCGACGGGATGTCACGGTGGTCGATGAGTTCGATGAGGTGCGCGTCGTCGGGAATGTCTGCGGGCAACATGTGGCGACTCAAGCACGCGCGCACGGGACGCCACAGGGGGTTGCGGACCGGCCACGATCGGACTAGCCGTGGCTATCGTCCGGCCCCCGCGCTGAACGGGCCAGGTCGACAAGGCGATCGGGACGCGTCAGCGCGAACGGCCGCGGCCGATCCGGCGCTCGAGCTCTGCCGCCGCCGTCGCCGCGAGCGTGGTCAGCGCGTCAGGGTCGTGCTCGGCGTCTGCGCCGACCTGCCCGGTCCCGTCCTCGGCGACCGGCCAGGTGACCGCGATCGCCGCCGCGGGCCACCCGGTGTGGTCGCGCACGACGACGCCGATCGAGCGCATCCCGAGCGTGATCTCGCCGTCCTCCGACGCGTGGCCTCGTGCGCGCACCTCGCGCAGCAACGCCTGGAGTTCGCCGGGCCGGCCAGGACCGCGCCCTGTGCGATCGGAGAAGGCCGTGGCATCCGGGAACAGCGCCCGCACCTGCTCGCGCGGAAGCGCCGCCAGCATCGCCCGCCCCGTGGCGGTGAGATGCGCCGGCAGGCGCACTCCCACGTCGGTGACGAGGGCCGGTCGCCGCGGCGCCCGCTCTTCGACGATGTACAGGACGTCGCGGCCGTGCATCACGGCGAGGTGCGCGCTCTCGTGCGTGCGGTCGACGAGGTCGGCCAGGACCGGACGGCCGAGCCGTGCGAGGGGCTCCTGGCGCGCGTAGCCCCCGGCGAGCTCGAAGGCGGCGATGCCGAGACCCCACCGGCGGTCCTCCGGCAGATGGACGACGAACTGGTGCTCCTGCAGCGCCGCGAGCAGGTGATACACGGTCGAGCGCGGAATGCCGAGAGCCGTCGCCATGGTCCGCGCCGGCACCGGTCCACGCTGGCGTGCGAGGAACGACAGGATGCGCAGCGTCTGATCCGCCGCGGGCACCTGGGGGCGACCGTCGGTCGCGAATTCGTCTGGCATGACAGACACAGGATGCCACGGCCCGGTGTCGCACGGCAGCCCGGCGGTGTGGAATCGACGCATGAGCACAGTGCACGAGACTCGCGAGAACACCGTCGTCGTGATCGGCGCCGCTCCGCTGCGCCCCGAGGACGTCGTCGCCGTCGCGCGGCACGGCGCCCGCGTCGAGGTCGCTCCGGAGTCGCTCGAGCGCGTCGCCACGACACGCGCGCTTGTCGAGGGGCTCGCCGACGACCCTGAACCGCACTACGGCATCTCGACGGGATTCGGTGCGCTGGCCACGACCTTCATCGCGCCCGACCGCCGCGTGCAGCTGCAGGCCAGCCTCATCCGCTCCCACGCCGCGGGCACCGGGCCAGAGGTGGAGCGTGAGGTCGTACGGGCGCTGATCCTGCTGCGGCTGCAGACACTCGCGACCGGCCACACCGGTGTGCGGCCGGTCGTGGTCGAGACCTACGCGGCGATGCTCAACGCGGGGATCACCCCGATCGTGCGCGAATACGGCTCCCTGGGATGCTCGGGCGACCTCGCCCCGCTGTCGCACGTCGCGCTCGCCGCGATGGGAGAGGGCGAGGTCCGCACGGCGGAGGGCGCCCTCGTGCCGGCCGCCGACGCTCTCGCCGCGGCATCCCTTCACCCTCTCGTGCTGCGGGAGAAGGAGGGGCTCGCGCTCATCAACGGCACCGACGGCATGCTCGGGATGCTGCTGCTCGCGATCCACGACCTGTCGATGCTGCTCGATACGGCCGATGTCGCGGCCGGGATGTCGGTCGAGGCGCAGCTCGGCACCGACGCGGTGTTCGCCGCCGATCTGCAGGCGCTGCGTCCCCAGCTCGGTCAGGCGGCGTCGGCGGCGAACCTGCGCGCTGTGCTCGCCGATTCGCCCATCGTCGCCTCCCACCGCGACCCCTCTGTCTGCACGCGGGTGCAGGACGCGTACTCGCTGCGCTGCTCGCCGCAGGTTCACGGCGCCGCCCGCGACACCGTGGACCACGCGCGTCTGATCGCGTCGCGCGAGCTCGCCGCCGCCGTCGACAATCCCGTGATCACCGACGACGGTCGGGTGCAGTCCAACGGCAACTTCCACGGCGCACCTGTCGCCTACGTGCTGGACTTCCTCGCGATCGCGGTGGCCGATGTGGCCTCGATCTCGGAGCGCCGCACCGATCGCGCGCTGGATCCCGCGCGCAGCAACGGATTGCCGCCGTTCCTCGCGCACGAAGTGGGCGTGGACTCCGGCCTGATGATCGCGCAGTACGCCGCGGCCGGGATCGTCTCGGAGCTCAAGCGGCTCGCGGTGCCGGCATCCGTCGACTCCATCCCCTCCTCGGCGATGCAGGAGGATCATGTGTCGATGGGCTGGGCGGCGGCGCGCAAGCTTCGCCGCGCCATCGACGGACTCTCGCGCGTGCTCGCGATCGAGGTGCTGACGGCCGCCCGCGCCCTCGATCTGCGAGCGCCGCTGCAGCCCGGTCCCGCGACCGGCGCTGTGCGCGATCTGGTGCGTGGCGCCGGGGTCGATGGTCCGGGGACCGACCGGTTCCTCTCACCGGAGATGGAGGACGTGGCGGCGCTCGTGAAGAGCGGCGCGGTGGCGGATGCCGGCCTCGGGCACGCTCGCACCTGAGCAAATCCCCGTTCGTCGTCGCCGGTCCCGATAAGCTGAACAGAGTTGTACGGGAAGGAGCGACGATGGCTGCGGTGACCACACAGGCGAAGCGCGCCGATGCGCGGCGCAACATCGAGGCCATCGTCGACGCGGCCACCGCGCTGCTGGCAGTGAATCCCGATGCGAGCGTGCAGGACATCGCGAAGGCCGCGGGCGTGGGAAGGGTCACCCTCTACGGGCACTTCGACTCGCGCACGGCCCTGATCACGGAAGTCGCCACTCGGGCCATCGCGCAGACCGAGGAGTCCTTGCGCGATCTCGACCTCAGCGGCGATCCGCGCGAGGCGATGGCGCAGCTGCTCGACGCGACCTGGCAGCTCACGCATCGCTTCGGAGCCATCGTCGTCGCCGCCGGGCAGGCGCTGCCGCCCGACGAACTGCGGCGTGCGCACGAGGGTCCTGCGAAGCGCGTGCGCGCGCTCCTGCGGCGCGGCCGGCAGGAGCAGAAGTTCCGGGCGGACATGCCGGTCGAGTGGCAGATCACCACGATCCAGGCCGTGCTGCACGCCGCTTCCGGTGCGGTTCACCGCGGCGAGATCGCGGCCGCGGACGCCCCTCGACTCGTCACCGGGACGGTGCTCGGGGCGCTCGCGGCGCCCGCGGGCTCGTGACGGTCAGTGAATGGTCTCGCCCCGTCTGAGCATCTCGACATAGTCGGCGACGCGGGCTGCACGCGACGCCGGCCGCTTCAGATTGGCCACGCGGAAGGCCATCGCGAACCGATTCTGCGCCGACTGGGACGCGAACGCCTGGGCGATCGAGGGGTCCGCGTCGAGGGCTTCCTGGAGCTCCGCCGGTAGCTCGGCGTCGCGTTGCCGATACGCGTTGTCCCATCGCCCGTCCGCCTTTGCGCGGTCGATCTCGCGCTGTCCCTGAGGCCGCATGCGACCTTCTTCGATCAGCCGGGTCACGTGACCGATGTTGACCTTCGACCACATGCTTCGGGTCCGCCGTGGCGTGAAGGTGTGCAGGTAGTAGTCGGCATCGAGCGATTGGGACTGGCCGTCGATCCACCCGAAGCACAGTGCGACATCGAGCGCTTCGGCGTACGTGATGCCGGGCTTGTTCGTCGCCTTCTTCCGCAGTCGCAGTCGCACACCGTTCGGGTCCGGGTCCGCGTCCAACCAGGCTTCCCACTCCGCGACCGTGTCGACGTGCAGTTCGGGCTTGCTCGTGCTGTTCGCCATCTGGGGAGGATAGCCCTGCCCTCCGACTCACTGCGCAGCCGGCGCGCGCCCCGGCACCACCAGCACCGCGACCGCGGCAGCGACCGCGGCCACGACCACGCCGAACCACAGTGCGAGGTTGTACGCGGTGAGCGAACTGCCGACGAGCGCGGCCGCGGCCACGCTCGACACCGCCGAGACGCCGGTCGCCGCGCCGAACTCGTGCATGGTGCTGAGCGCGCCCGACCCGACACCTGCCTCATGCGGTGCGACAGCGGTGAACATGCTGGTCGAGGCGGCGACGAACACCATGCCGATCCCGAATGCCGCGACGCTCATCGCGATGACGAGCACCGTCATGCTGGCGATCGCCGCGGCGGCGGTCAGCCCGATCGCGGTGATGACGAGGCCGGTGACGGCGATCGTGCGCAGACCGAACCGGGGAAGCGTCCGGCCGCCGACCTGCGCGCCGGCGATCGTGCCGATGGCGACGGGGAGGAACACCAGGCCGGTGTCGAGGGCGGAGAATCCGTGCACGCGCTGGAAGATGAACGAGCCCAGGAAGAAGACGGCGATCATCAGCGCTGTCGCGACGAAGATGAGGCCGAGCCCGGCGATGACCGGGCGACGTGCGAGCATGCCGAGGTCGATCAGCGGGGCGCGAGCCACGCGCTGTCGCCATGCGAAGAGCGCGTATCCGATCGCGCCGGCGAGGATCGGCAGCAGCACGACAGGGCTCAGCCAGCCGGCCTCGCCGGCTGCCACGAGTCCGTAGATCACGGCCGCGGTCGAGAGCGTCACGAGCCCGGCGCCGAGCCAATCGAGTGCGCCGCCGGCTCCGGACAGCTTCGGCACGGTGCGCTGGAGCGCGACGAAGAGGAGGACTCCGATCGGGACGTTGACCCAGAACACCCAGGACCAGCCGGGGCCGGATGTCAGCAGTCCGCCGAGCAGGACGCCGAGCGCTGCGCCGGCGCCTCCCAGCGCGGACCACACGCCGAGCGCTTTGGCCAGCTCGGCGCCTGAGAAGGTGCGCGCGATGACTGATAGGGCCGCGGGCGACATCGCCGCCGCCCCCAGGCCCTGCACGCCGCGACCGACGAGCAGCGTGACCGGATCCGAAGCGAATCCCGTCAGCAGCGACGCGATCGTGAACACCGCGAGTCCGGTGAGGACCACCCTGCGGCTGCCGAACACGTCGGCCGCCTTGCCGCCGAGCAGCATCAGGCCGCCGAAGACGAGGGCGTAGATGCTGACGACCCACGTCAGTGCGCTGCGCGAGAGCTCGAGCTCCGCGCCGATCTGCGGGAGCGCCAGCGCGACGACGGTGACGTCGATGATCAGCATGAGCTGGGCGATCCCGAGGAAGGCCAGCATCTGCCAGCGACGACGGTACTGCTCGGTCGCCACGGGCGTTTCACGAGGAGAGGTCGACATCGTTTCACCCTTCGAAGAAGTCGAACAACTATGTACGGGATGAAGATAACATGAACACGAGTGTTCAACAAGAGAACGCGAGACGCGTCAGGACGTCGGGCGCCAGCTGAACATCGCCTTCGTCGTCATGGCGGCGCCGAGGCGCAGGTAGAACCGGTGTGCCGCCTCGTTGTCGGCCCGCGCACCCCACACGATGGCGAGTCGCTCGGGCCTGGCGAGCTCCGCGACCGCCTCCATCAGCTCACGGCCCACGCCCCGGTCGCGCGCCTCGGGCCGGACCCAGAGGTCGTCCAGGGCGATGAGGTCCGACGCCGACCAGAGATGGAACCGTCGGAGCGTCGAGACGTAGCCGACAGGCCGCTCACCGTCGAGGGCGAGCAGCACGCGGACGTCGTCGCGCGCCAGCATCGACTCCCAGTCGGCGGCGGTCGCCTGCACGTGATCCCCCTGGTGCGCGGCGATCTCGCGGACGAGTGTGTCGACGAGCACGGCATCCACCGGGGTCGCCCGCCGGATCCGGATGCCGGTCGGCAGAGTGTGGGGGAGTCCCGTCCCCGAGGGGGCAGAGGTGTCGCTCATGAATCCCGCTCCTTCCGCGTCCCGCACGGTTGGTGAACAGCAGTGTACGAGTTAGGACGCGGGCGTCACGCTAGCAAACCGAACACATATGTTCAAGATTCGCGCAGTGGCGGCAGCGTCGCTGCGACCCGCAGCCACGGGATCGACGCATCCGGTCGGGCAGCGGCGCCGCGCGCGTCGCCGTCGCAGCGCACCACGACAGCCCACTCCTCGAGCGACGCTCCGGCGGCACGCAGACGATCGCGCAGCCGCTTCACCGCCTTCGGACTCGGCCGGCCGGCCACCGACACGTGCGCCATGTGGGTCGCGATGATGGCGGATGCCGCACGCACGAGCGGGTCAGGCAGCCCGAGCCTGCGCCCCAGAGAGGCGGCGATCTCGGCGCCTCGCTCGGCGTGGCCGTAAGACGTGATGCGGCCGTTGCGTCGCTGGGTCGTCTCGGGCTTGCCGATGTCGTGCCACAGCGCCGCGAGTACGAGCAGCTCCCGCGAGTCGGCTGGTGTGGGCGCCGCGGTCTCATCGGCATGCTGCGCGGCAAGGTCGGCTGCCCACAGGGAGTGCACGAGCACGTCGCCCTCGGGATGCCATGTCGGGTCCTGCGGCGTGCGGCCGAGAGCGGCGAGCTCGGGGATCCCGTCGATGAGGCCTCCGTCGCGCAACTGCTTCGACGGCACGCCCGGCCCGCGGAGGATCGCTCGGAGCTGATCTCCGCGTGCGCGGTCGGCAGGAGCCGTTGCGGCGGTCATGCCTGCCATTGGATCAGTCCCTGCCACCCCCGGGCAATGCCCGGGGGTGGCGAGTCTGGTATCTCAGACGCCGGGCCGGCGAATGCCGTTGCCGCAGCGCGGTCCGGCGTGTGGAATCGACCTCATGACCGACACGATCCAGGCCGGGAGCACCTCGCGCGCTGCGCGAACCGTCCGTGCGCCGCGCGGCGGCGAGCGCACGGCGAAGAGCTGGGGCGCCGAAGCCGCCAAGCGCATGCTCATGAACAACCTCGACCCGGAGGTCGCGGAGCACCCGGAGGACCTCGTCGTGTACGGCGGCACCGGCAAGGCCGCCCGCAGCTGGGAGGCGTACGACGCGATCGTCCGCACCCTCGACGAGCTCGAGCCCGACGAGACGCTCCTGGTGCAGTCGGGCAAGCCGGTCGGCGTCTTCCGTACGCACGAGTGGGCGCCGCGCGTGCTCATCGCCAACTCCAATCTCGTGGGGGACTGGGCGACGTGGCCCGAGTTCCGCCGGCTCGAGCACCTGGGCCTCACGATGTACGGGCAGATGACCGCGGGCTCATGGATCTACATCGGCACGCAGGGCATCCTGCAGGGCACGTACGAGACCTTCGCCGCCGTCGCCCGGTCCCTCGGCCGCGACGACCTGGCCGGCACCCTGACGCTCACCGCCGGCTGCGGCGGCATGGGCGGCGCGCAGCCGCTCGCGGTGACCCTCAACGGCGGAGCGGTGCTGATCGTCGACGTCGACGAATCCCGGCTCCAGCGCCGAGTCGAGCACGGCTACCTCGACGAGTACACCACCGACCTCGACGACGCGGTCGCCCGTGTCGTGGCGGCCAAGAATGCGGGCCGAGCACTGTCGGTCGGCGTCGTGGGCAACGCGGCCGAGGTCTTCGGCGACGTCCTGCTCCGCCACCGCGCGGGCGAGGTCGCGGTCGACGTCGTCACCGACCAGACGAGCGCGCACGACCCGCTGGCCTATCTGCCCGCGGGCATCGCGTTCGAGGACTGGAGGGCCGAGGCATCCCGCGACCCCGAGGCCTTCACGGCTCGCGCGCGCGGGAGCATGGCCAAGCACGTGGCGGCGATGGTGGGTTTCATGGATGCCGGAGCCGAGGTCTTCGACTACGGCAACTCGCTGCGGGCCGAGGCGCAGCTCGGCGGGTTCGAGCGGGCCTTCGCCTTTCCGGGTTTCGTGCCGGCATACATCCGCCCGCAGTTCGCGGAAGGCCGCGGACCCTTCCGCTGGGTGGCGCTGTCGGGGGACCCCGAAGACATCCGCAAGACGGACCGCGCGATGAGGGAGCTGTTCCCCGACAACGCCGGGCTGGTGCGCTGGCTCGAGAAGGCCGGCGACGCGGTGCACTTCGAGGGGCTGCCCGCGCGCATCTGCTGGCTCGGCTACCAGGAGCGTCACCTCGCCGGCCTGAAGTTCAACGAGATGGTGGCCGCAGGTGAGCTCGCCGGTCCCATCGTGATCGGGCGCGACCACCTCGACGCCGGTTCCGTCGCCTCGCCCTATCGCGAGACCGAGGCCATGGCCGATGGGTCGGACGCGATCGCCGACTGGCCGCTGCTGAACGCGCTGCTGAACACGGCGTCGGGCGCGGCGTGGGTCTCGATCCACCACGGGGGCGGCGTCGGCATCGGACGCAGCATCCATGCCGGACAGGTCACGGTGGCCGACGGCACGGCCCTGGCGGCGCAGAAGCTCGAGCGCGTGCTCACCAACGATCCGGGCACCGGGGTCATGCGTCACGTCGACGCGGGCTACGATCGCGCGAAGGAGGTCGCCCGTGAGCGCGGCCTGAACGTGCCGATGCTCGGTGCGTAGCGACGGCGCTCTCGTCCAGAATCCACGTCTGCGAGGATTCGCGACCGCCGTGAAGTCTGGCGAGGGAAGAGGGATGCCGTGGGCGCGACCTTGATCACGAACATCGGCGAGCTGACGACCAACGTCGGCCGCGACGGTGACCTCTGCGGCACGCTCCACGACGCCGCCGTGCTGATCGAGGGCACGCGCATCGCGTGGGTGGGGGCTGCGTCGGACGCCGCTGCGCGCATCTCCGACCGCGACATCGCATCGACCCGCCCGGGTGTGGGAGAGCAGCTGCGGTCTCAGCGTCCGAACGACATCACACGCCACCGCGGCGTTGGAGGAGGCGGGGTCGAGATCGTCGACGCGGGCGGCCGGGCGGTGATCCCGGGGTTCGTCGACAGCCACACGCATCTCGTCTTCGGCGGCGATCGTGCCGACGAGTTCGAGGCGCGCATGACCGGCACGCCGTATGCCGCCGGTGGCATACGGCGGACGGTGGCGGCGACCCGCGCGGCGAGCGACGAGGAATTGCGCGGGAGGCTCGCCGGATTCGTCGCCGAGCTGCACGCGCAGGGGACGACGACGTTCGAGATCAAGACCGGTTACGGGCTCACCGTGGCCGACGAAGCACGCCTCGCCCGGCTCGCGGCCGAGGTCACCACCGAGGTCACGTTCCTCGGCGCGCACGTCGTGCCGGCCGAGTACGCCGATCGCCGTGAGGAGTACGTCGAGCTCGTGTGCGGCGAGATGCTCCGAGCGTGCACGGCGCACAGCCGCTGGATCGACGTGTTCTGCGAGCGGGGCGCGTTCAGCCCGGCCGAGAGCGAGCGCATCCTCGTGGCGGGCATCGCCCACGGACTCGCGCCCCGTGTGCACGGCAACCAGCTCGGGCCGGGCGAGGGCGTGCGCCTCGCAGTGGCGCTGGAGGCGGCATCCGTCGACCACTGCACATACCTGAGCGACGCCGACGTCGCGGCCCTGGCGGGCTCGCGGACCGTGGCCACCTTGCTGCCCGGCGTCGAGTTCTCGACGCGCCAGCCCTACCCCGACGCTCGCCGACTGATCGATGCGGGAGTGACCGTCGCGCTCGCCAGCGACTGCAACCCGGGATCGAGCTTCACGAGTTCGATGCCGCTCATGGTCGCGCTCGCCGTCCGCGAGATGGGCATGACCCCGGCCGAAGCCGTGTGGGCGGCGACCGCCGGCGGTGCGCAGGCTCTGCGCCGCGAGGACGTCGGCGGAATCGCCTCGGGCATGCGAGCCGACCTCGTACTGCTCGACGCCCCCACGCGTGTGCACCTGGCCTACCGGCCCGGCGTGCCGCTGGTGCGGAGCGTGTGGGTAGGCGGCGAGCGGCTCTGAGAGCGGCGAGACCTCGGCGCCCTCAGCGGGGTGTGTCGATGGTCCACTCGGCCGGATCGACGGCGGTGGCCACCTCCCAGTCCTCGTCGTCCCAGCGGAATCTCGCGACGGCGCACGTGGGCATGTGGGCGATGCCGTCACCCGACAGCTGAGCCGCGAGCACGCTCATCCCGGGGTCGTGCGCCACGACGAGCACGGATCGGAGTCCGGTCGCCGCGGCGGCGGCGAGCAGGGCGCGCGCCGGCGCCCCATAGAGCTCGGGGGCGAGCGTCACGGCGGCGCCGAGCTCTTCGGCGAACGCCTCGGCCGTCGAGCGGGCCCGCACCGCAGTGCTCGAGAGAATCGCGTCGGGCCGGAATCCCGTCTCGGCGAGCCGCCGCGCCATGCGCGGCGCGTCGCGCCGGCCACGATCGTTCAGCGGACGGTCGTGGTCGTCCAGATGAGGGTCACCCCAGTCGGATTTCGCGTGCCGCACCAGCACGAGCGTGATCCCTGCGCCGGTCATCGCGCGATCGCCTTTGCCGCGAGAAGTTCCAGGACGCACAGCGCCGCGAGCCGCACGGTGCGCCCGTCGGGGGCATCCGCCGTCGCGTCGACCTCGACGATATCGGCGCTGTGCACGCGGGAGTCGGATGCCGCGGCCCGCACGAGCGCACGCAGCTCCCACGCCTGCAGGCCACCGGGGACCGAGGCCGGGCAGCCCGGGGCGACCGCGCGGTCGCACACGTCCACGTCGATGTCGAGATGGATCGGGCCCCCGCCGGAGCCCGCGATCGCGAGCGCCTCGGCGACCACGTCCGGGATGCCACGACGCCGCACCTCGTCGAGGGTGATGACGGTGATGCCGAGGTCGACGGCGCGGCGCGCGTACGCGGCGGAGTTGGCGAAGTCGGCGATCCCCACCTGCACGATGCGGTGCGGGTCCATGCCGGCCTCGACGAGCCGACGCACCGGCGATCCGTTCGACACGCCGTCGCGCAGGTCGAAGTGCGCGTCGAGGGTGATCAGCCCGGATGCTGCCGCGCCCTGTGCGACCGCGTACGTGATCGAGTTGTCTCCGCCGAGCGCCACCACGAGGTCGGCGCGCTCTCTGAGGGCGGCGACAGCGGTGCGGGCGGACGCCTCTCCTGCCGGCCCGTCCGGTTCGTCGACGTCGCCGGCGTCCGCGATGCGCAGCACCTCGTGGAGGTCGATCGGCGGCGGTCCGAGCAGCGTGGGACTGAAGCGGCGCAGCGCCGCCCGGACGGCGGCCGGTGTGGCGTGGGCTCCCGTCGGCGAGAGCGACGTGCGGAAGGCGGGAAGACCCAGCACCGCGGCATCCCATCTGCCCTCATCGTCGAGGCGGGGCCAGCCGCCCGCTCGGGGCCACAGCGGATCGACCCCGAGCTGATCGGCCCGGGGAGGATCGACGGAACGCGGCGGGTCAGCGGAAGGAGTCACTCCACGACGCTACCCCCGCGTCATGCCGAGACGTAGACCCAGGCCGCACGTCCGCTGGCCAGCACGACCGAGGCCCGCCGGTAGAGCGCGACCTCGTACTCGTCCGACGCGTCGAGTTCGTCGTCGGTGACCCACAGTGCCCTGCCCAGCACCTTGTCGAGTGGGTTGCCGGTCGCGCGCACGATCGGATGCACCGCCAGCCCGGACAGGTCCACGACGCGCGGATCCGCGATCTCGGCGTAGTCGACGGTGTACCCCGGTAGTGCGTCGTCGTCACCGTTGATCAGGCGCCCGAACGTGTCGAGCTGCACCTCCGCGTGCTGGAGGGTGCCGTAGCTGAAGAGGAGCTGCGTGGGTTCGTCCGTGGGCTGGTCGATGGGCTCGTCGCGCGACACGGCTTCAGGCTAGCCCGCCTCACCCCAGAAATGCGTGGGCGACGGAGAAGATGGCGAGCCCCGCGAGCGCCCCGACGATCGTGCCGTTCAGTCGGATGTACTGCAGGTCGCGTCCCACCATGAGCTCGATCTTCTCCGTCGTCTCGGCGGGGTCCCAGCGCTCCACGGTGTCGGTGATGATCGACGCGATGTCGTGGCGGTAGCGCTCGACGAGGAAGACGGCGGCGTCCGTCGCCCAGGAGTCGACACGGCGCTGCAGCGCGGCATCCGTCGTCAGCCGCTCGCCGATCTCGGCCAGCGCCTGAGTCGCGCGGCGACGCAGGCCGCTGTCGGGGTCGGCCAGCGAACGCAGCAGTCCCGCTTTCGCGGTGTTCCACGCCTCGGCGGCCAGTGCCCGCATGCGCGGGCTGTCGAAGACCGCGTGCTTGGCGTCTTCGAGCCGGCCGATCGTGGCGGGGTCGTGCTGCAGGTTGTCGGCGAGGCGTTCGAGGTACCCGTCCACCGCGCGGCGGGCAGGATGATCGGCGTCGGCACGGACCGCCGCCACGAACTTGACCGCCTCGTTGTACACGGTGTCGTCGACGAGCCGGTGGGCGACCGAGGGCACCCACGACGGCAGCCGCCGCGAGACGAGGCCGGTGAACGCGGCCTGGTTGGCGGCCAGCCACGTCGCGATGTTCTCCAGCGCCATGTCGACGGCGCCGTGGTGCGCCCCGGAATCGACGATCCGCCCGAGCCACTCGCCCAGCGGCGGACCCCACTCCGGGGAGATGAGGTGCTCGCGCGCGAGGTCTTCGATGACGTCCTGCACGTCGTCGTCGCTGAGCGCCTGCAGCACGCCGGCGGCCATGACGGATGCCTCGGCCGCCACGCGCTCGGCGTGCGCGGGATGCCGCAGCCAGTCGCCGAGCCTGGACGCGATCGCCGTCGCCTCGAGCTTGGTGCGCACGACGTCGCCGCGGAGGAACTCGGTCTCGACGAACTCGCCCAGAGTCCGCCCGATCTCGTTCTTGCGGCTGGGGATGATCGCCGTGTGCGGGATCGGGATTCCGAGCGGATGCCGGAACAGGGCCGTCACGGCGAACCAGTCGGCCAGCGCGCCGACCATGCCGCCCTCGGCCGCGGCACGGACGTAGGCGAGCGCGGGAACCTGCTGCTGGAAGGCGAACGCGACGGCGAACAGCACGGCCATGAACAGCAGCGCGCCCAGCGCGACGCCTTTCATGAATCGCAGTCCGCGCCGGCGCTCCTGGTCGGCGGCGCTCAGCAGGTGGGTCGGAGTTCGCGCCATGCGGTCATCCTCGCACGGGCCCCCGTATGCGCCGCGAGCCCTTCCGTCGCGCCCAGGATCATCGCAGGATGGGCTCATGACCTCGCACCAGCCCGTCGTCCGCGTGTGGCGCGGCGTGATCCGCACTCAGGAACGCGACGAGTACGTCGAGTACGTCGAACGCACCGGGATGGGGGAGTACCGGGCGACGCCGGGCAACCTCGACGCCTGGATCCTCACGCGCGACCTCGGCGACGGCACGACCGAGATCCTCACGGTGTCGCGATGGGAGTCGATGAACGCCGTCCGCAGCTTCGCCGGGGCCGACGTCGACGCCGCGGTGTACTACCCCGAGGACGACGACTTCCTGGTGCAGCGCGACGAGACCGTGCGCCACTACATCCAGGACGCCTGAGTCCGCTACTCCTGCAACGGCCCGAGCCACGCGGTCGCGACGGTCGAGTGCGCCGACTCGGGGTCGGAAGGATGGAACAGCCCTGCCAGCACATCGCGGTAGAGGCGGCCGAGCTCGTTGCGCGAGAAGTACGACGAGCCGCCCGCGACCAGCACGGCGTCGTCCACGATCGCCTTCGCCGCCGTGACGGCACGGTGCTTGACGCCCGCCAGCAGCGAGAACCACCGTGGGCCGTGGTCCGCGAGCACGTCGACGTCTCGGCTGAGAGACTCGATCTGCGGCGGCAGCGCATCGTACGCGAGAGCCATGCCGGCGATGCGCCAGCGGATGTCGGGATCCTGGCTGTACGCCTTGCCGGTGCGCTTGGACGTGCGCCCGCCGGCGGCCGTGACCGCGAGGTCCAGCGCCCGACGCGCGATTCCGGTGTACACCGACGCCAGGAGCAGCTCGAAGACGCTGAAGATGCCGAACACGAGGGGATCGGGGTTCGGCCCGGGCGCGAGCCGACGCACCACTCGGTCAGCGGGAGCGAGTGCGCCGTGCAGCTCGGTCGTGCGGGACTGCGTCGCCCGCATACCGAGGGTGTCCCAGTCGTCGCGCACCACGACGCGGTCCGCCTGCACCTCGGACCGCGGCACGAACGCGTAGACCATCTGCGGGGCGTCCGGGGAGGACGTGTCCAGGCCGTGCAGGCCGAGCTGGGTCCACACCGGGGCGAGCGAAGTGAAGATCTTGGTGCCGGTGAACGCATAGCCGCCGTCAGGGAGCGGCGCGGCATCCGTCCCGCTCCCGAACAGCACCAGATCGTTCCCCGCCTCGCTGATCCCGAACGCGAACACCTCGCCTGCCGCTGCTCCCTCCTGCACGAATCGCAGGGCGTCGATGCCGCGGTCCGCCATCACCTTCGCGACGCCCGTCCACACCAGATGCATGTTGATCGCGAGGGCGGTGGCCGGTGCCGCTCCCGCCAGCCGCTGCTGCAGAACGGATGCCTCGGCCAGCCCGAGGCCCAGACCGCCCAGCTCGCGGGGCACCAGGATGCCCAGATAACCGGCCTGCTTCAGGTCGGCGAGGTCGTCGTCGGGGAACGTGTTCTCGCGGTCGTGCCGCGCTGCGCGCTCGCGCAGACGCTCGAGCAGCTCGTCGGACAGGATCGCGGTCGGGTCGAATTCAGCGGTCACGATCCCATTGTGGCCGCGGGTGGCGCGTCGTGGGCCGGGTGGGCGGATGCGGGCGCTGCACCACGCGGGCGCCTCAGCGGCTGAGGCCCCAGCCCTCGAGGACATCGCGGAGTGCGGAGAGGGTCGCCTCGGGTCGGTCGCGATGAGGCGAGTGACCCGCGCCCGGCACCACCGACATCCCGAACCGCGGATTCCGCGCCACGACCGACTCGGCCGGCTTGCCGCGGAAGATCGAGTAGACGGCGGGGTCCGACGCGATCACGTGGGTGGGCACGTCGACGCGGATCGCGGCATCCGTCACGTCCCACGTCTCATTCTGCGAGCTGGTCTGCTCGACCGCCCAGCGGCTCGCCTGCTGCGCCGACAGTGCCTTGAGCTCGACGTCGTGCTCGTGCCAATCGGGGTGCTCGGCCCGCACGGCGGCTCGGCTCGGGTCATCGAACGAGCGCGTCTGGCTGTCGCGCACGATCTCGCGGTCGCGTCCGGTGAGCGCGATCGCGGGGTCGACGAGGACGAGGTGGCGAGTCCACTGCGGATCCTCCGCGGCGGCGATGACGGATGCCGCGGCACCGAGCGAATGCGCGACGACGAGGTCCCACGCGCTCGTGCCGGGCGGGCGGGTCGGGGCCAGGTCGGCGGCGTACGCGGCGATGCGGTAGTCCAACGCGCGCGGAGCCGTTCCATGACCGCGAAGGTCGACAGCATCCGCTCGCCATCCGGCTTCGGCGAGGGCGACCCCGTACCGCCACATGAGTGCGCCGTTCGATCCCAGTCCGTGGACCAGCAGAGCGTGGCGGGAAGCGGTGGCCGACCCCCAGGTCAGGCGAGGGAGGAGGACGGGGGCAGTCATGACCTCCAGCCTAGGGTCGCCTCATGCCCGTCACACGAACTTGTCGAGCTCCTCCGCGATGCGCCGCACGACGTCGGCCGCGCACTCGGCTTCGTGCTCGGGCAGCCCGTCGATGACGGCGACGATCGCGGAATGATGCGGCGCGAAGGAGTCGTCCACGCGCTGGACCGCGGCATCCGTCGCAACGAGGTAGTGCGCGCGCCGGTCGGTCGGGTGGTCGACGCGCTGGACGTACTCGCGGGCGACGAGCCGGTCCACGACGTTCGTGACGGTCGCACTCGAGGTGTTGAGCATCACCATCAGGTCTTTCGGACCGAGGTCACGGCCGTCACGGCGACCCTGCACGAGGTAGCGCAGTGCGGTGAGATCCATCGTCGAGAGCTCTGACGACTGCTGCGCCTGCTCCATCTGATTGCGCTCGGCCCGCCACAAGTGAAGGATCGCCTCACTCAGCCTGCGACCGGCGTCGGTCTTGGGCTGTTGTGAGTACAGGTGCTCGCTTTCGTGACGCACGACGGTGAGTGGCATGGCAAACCTCCGCGAAGCTTCGAGAGCCCCAGCATAGTACACCACCGCATAGGACAGATTGATGATTTCTTAGTTAGTGAGATACATATAAACTGAACTAGAAACTTGCTGTACAAGATGCAGCAGAACTTGGGAGAAGGGGAAGAGACATGGCGCACCTCTACTACGGGTCCGAGACGGGTCCCGCTGAGATCCCCGACCGGATCTTGGCGCACGTGAAAGTCGTCGCGACCACCAAGCTCCGGCGAGGCGAGAGCTTCCTTCTCACTTGGCGGCACTGCGATCCGGATGCACCGGGTCGCACCTCGATCTGGATGCAGCCGTCGATCCCGTTGCGGTTCGTCTTCGCGAACCCCGACCCCGAGCCCCTGGACGGAGAGTACCTGCGGGACCTCGCGAACCAGGCCAACTCGAGCGGCGGCATCGTGCTCGAGTGGGCGGACGAGGCAGCTCTGCTCGCCGAGCCGGCGTTCGCCCCGGCGCCGGCCGCGGAGGTTGCACGCCGCGAGGCGGGAGAGCTCGTCGCGGCGTGATGGTCCCACAATGGAGGGATGATCTCGACCGAAATGGCTGTCGCGCTGCGCGATGCCGGGCTGGTGTGGCACCCGAGCTCGGGTGACCGGTTCCAGCTCGACGAGCCGGAGTTCGAGGCCGATGTGTTCACCGTCAGTGAGATGACGATCGAGCCGCGCGAGTATCCGACCGGACGCATCCTCGCCTTCAACGGCACGACGGAGTGGGCGCTGGACTCCGTGGCGCTGGAGGACGCCCTGTGGCTGCCGCACGAGCACCAGCTGCGCGAGCTGCTGCGCGGCGCGTTCCGGGCACTGCGGCGGCTGCCTGACACTCATGAGGTCGAGATCGTGATCGGTGACGAGCACCGCGCGTTCCAGCATCCCGAACCCGCCGATGCATACGCGCTCGCAGTTCTGGAGCTGCTGCGCCGGATCGCCTAGCGATCTGGTGCGGCCGGACCAGCTCAGCCGATCGTCTGGACGGGTTCGGTGTCGGGGATCGGGCTCGCATCCCGATGCCGCAGATCGGGGAAGCCGCGAACGAAGATGATGGCGACCGCCAGACCCGCGATGGCGAACCCGCCGGCGGCCACGTAGGCGCCGGTGGGACCGATGTCGTCGATGAGGAACCCCGCGATCGCCGATCCCGCGGCCGCGCCGATGAGCTGGCCGGTGCCGATCCACCCGAAGGCCTCGGCGGTGTCGCTGAACTTCACGCTCGCCGACGTCATGGCGTAGATCACCGCCAGCGCGGGAGCGATGCCCGCCCCCGCGAGCAGAAGGGTGCCTCCGAGCCACCACACGTTGAGCGACACGACGGTCAGGGCGATGCCCACCGTGAAGATCCCGAGGCGTCGCGCCATCGCCCAGCGCCCGATCGGCAGGTGACCGAACGACAGGCCACCCGCCAGACTGCCCACGGCGAACACGCCGAGGACGAGACCGGCTTCGAGGCCGCCGTGGTCGAACGTGGCGACGACGCCGGCCTCCACCGCCGCACACGCGCCGATGAGGAGGAATCCGACGATCGTCGCAAGGAGCACTGGCGGCCGGGCGAGGACGCGGCCAAGGCGCCGCCGGCTGCGCGGGATGCGCACGCGACCGACCTCCGGGGAGAGGATGAACCACGCGCCACCGCCGATGAGCGTCGCCACGATGAGCAGAAGCGCCGGGACGGTGCCCGCCTGCGTCGCGACGAAGGTGATGAGCACCGGCGCGAAGATCCAGATGATCTCCTGCAGCGACGCATCGAGCGAGAACAGCGGAGTGAGCTGCCTGGACGTGACCATCTTGGGGTAGATCGTGCGCACGGCCGACTGGACGGGCGGCGTGGCCAGGCCGCAGATCAGGCCAAGCGCCATGTACGCCGGCAGCGGGAGGAGAAGGAGTGCGATCGCCGCCAGCGACGCGGCGCAGACGGCGAGCGTCGCCGTGAGCACCCGGCGCATGCCCCAGCGTCCCATCCATCGGCTGGTCACCGGGCCGGCGACCGCCTGGCCGACCGACGTGGCCGCCAGCACCAAGCCGGCGGCGCCGTAAGACCCCGTCACGTGCTCGATGTGCAGCAGGATCGCCAGGCTCGTCATGCCGTTCGGGAAGCGCGCGGTCAGCTGCGCGGCGATGATGCGACCGACTCCCGGAGTGCGAAGGAGATCACCGTAGCCAGCCACCACACAACGCTACTGCGGGTGCCGTTCCGGTGTGCACCGGACGTGCGTGCATGCCCGCTGCGCGACACGCCGCGACACGCCGGGGACGCCATCCACAGGCACATCCGATGTCGGGGGCCGCGCGTAGCGTCCCCTCTGTGGATGGATGCGGCCGCGGCATCCGAAACGCGCGTGATTCAGGGATTTTCCAGACTCGTGATCACGTCGCCGGCTGTGGATGAATCGGTGGAGAACCTGTGTTGTACATGGGGACAACGGTGGAAAATCACACGGATGTAACTACTAGCCCTTGTGGTGCTATCGAATGTCGGCACCCATATGTAGTATTGGACTCCCGGTGGGGGGCCTGCCGGAGAATCACCCGGATTCTTCCGGAAGAGTACTGAGGAGAGCAGAATCGACATGGCGATCACGGTCTACACGAAGCCCGCGTGCGTACAGTGCACGGCGACCTACCGAGCGCTGGACTCGAAGGGTATCGAATACGAAATCCACGACCTCTCGCAGGACCCCGCGGCCCTCGAGCAGGTCAAGGCGCTCGGCTACCTCCAGGCGCCCGTCGTCATCACCGACGAAGACCACTGGTCGGGCTTCCGCCCCGACAAGATCGACGAACTCGCCTCGCGTCTGGCCTGACATGTCGGCGCTCACGACGCGGCGCGTCGTGACGGACGCGCCGCTGCTGGTCTACTTCTCGAGCATCTCGGGGAACACCGCGCGCTTCATCGACAAGCTGGGCGCACGGGCGGTGCGGATCCCCCTCCACGGGACCGATCCGCCGCTCGTGGTCGACGAGCCCTTCATCCTCGTCACACCGACCTATGGCGGAGGCCAGGGCCGGGGCGAGGAGAAGGGCGCCGTTCCCAAGCAGGTGATCCGGTTCCTCAACGACGAGCGCAACCGGCGCCACATCCGCGGAGTCATCTCCGCGGGAAACACCAACTTCGGCGAGCACTTCTGTCTCGCCGGCGACATCATCAGCCGCAAGTGTCATGTGCCGCACTTGTACCGGCTCGAGGTATTCGGCACGCCTGAAGACGTGGAACGCGTGAGCGAGGGATTGGAAAGATGGCAGACACTGCACTGACCGAGATGACATTCAAGACGGAGGCGCGCTTCGAGGGCATGGACTACCACGCCCTCAACGCGATGCTCAACCTGTACGACGCCAACGGCAAGATCCAGTTCGACGCCGACAAGCGCGCCGCGCGGGAGTACTTCCTGCAGCACGTGAACCAGAACACGGTGTTCTTCCATTCGCTCAAGGAGCGCCTGGACTACCTGGTCGAGAAGGAGTACTACGAGCCGGCCGTGCTCGAGAAGTACTCGTTCGAGTTCATCCAGAAGCTCAACGACTTCGCCTACGGCAAGAAGTTCCGTTTCGAGACGTTCCTCGGAGCGTTCAAGTACTACACCAGCTACACGCTCAAGACCTTCGACGGCAAGCGCTACCTCGAGCGCTTCGAAGACCGCGTCGTCATGACGGCCCTCGCCCTCGCCGACGGCGACGAGCAGCTCGCGACCAGCCTCGTCGACGAGATCATCTCGGGCCGGTTCCAGCCGGCGACTCCGACGTTCCTCAACGCCGGCAAGGCTCAGCGCGGCGAGCTCGTGTCGTGCTTCCTGCTGCGCATCGAAGACAACATGGAGTCGATCTCGCGCGGCATCAACTCGTCGCTGCAGCTGTCCAAGCGCGGCGGCGGCGTCGCGCTGCTGCTGTCGAACATCCGCGAGTCCGGCGCGCCGATCAAGCAGATCGAGAACCAGTCCTCCGGCATCATCCCCGTGATGAAGCTGCTCGAAGACAGCTTCAGCTACGCCAACCAGCTCGGAGCACGCCAGGGCGCCGGCGCGGTCTACCTCAGCGCCCACCACCCCGACATCATGCGGTTCCTCGACACCAAGCGCGAGAACGCGGACGAGAAGATCCGCATCAAGACGCTCTCGCTCGGCGTCGTCGTTCCCGACATCACGTTCGAGCTCGCCAAGAACGGCGAGGACATGTACCTCTTCTCGCCGTACGACGTCGAGCGCGTCTACGGCGTGCCCTTCGGCGACATCTCGGTCACCGAGAAGTACCGCGAGATGGTCGACGACCCGCGGATCAAGAAGACGAAGATCAACGCGCGCGAGTTCTTCCAGACCCTCGCCGAGATCCAGTTCGAGTCGGGCTACCCGTACATCATGTTCGAAGACACGGTGAACAAGGCCAACCCGATCAAGGGCCGCATCAACATGTCGAACCTCTGCAGCGAGATCCTGCAGGTGAACACGCCGACGACCTTCAACGAGGACCTGTCCTACGGCCAGATCGGCAAGGACATCTCGTGCAACCTGGGCTCGCTCAACATCGCGCTGGCGATGGACGGCGGCGACCTGGCCAAGACGGTGGAGACCAGCATCCGCGCTCTCACCGCGGTCAGCGACCAGAGCCACATCCGCTCCGTGCGCTCGATCGAGGACGGCAACGACCGCTCGCACGCCATCGGCCTGGGCCAGATGAACCTGCACGGCTACCTCGCTCGCGAGCATGTGTACTACGGCTCGGAAGAGGGCGTCGACTTCACCAACATCTACTTCTATTCGGTGCTGTTCCACGCCCTGACCGCCTCGAACAAGATCGCGATCGAGCGCGGCCAGGTGTTCGACGGCTTCTGGGACTCGAAGTACGCCACGGGCGAGTTCTTCGACAAGTACATCGAGCAGGAGTGGACGCCGGCGACCGACAAGGTCAAGGACATGTTCGCCGGACACCACATCCCGACGCAGGACGACTGGCGCCAGCTCAAGGCCTCGATCCAGCAGTACGGCATCTACAACCAGAACCTGCAGGCGGTGCCCCCGACCGGCTCGATCTCGTACATCAACAACTCGACGAGCTCGATCCACCCGATCGCCGCGAAGATCGAGATCCGCAAGGAAGGCAAGCTCGGTCGCGTCTACTACCCGGCCGCGTTCATGACCAACGACAACCTGGAGTACTACCAGGACGCATACGAGATCGGCTACGAGAAGGTCATCGACACGTACGCCGCCGCCACGCAGCACGTCGACCAGGGTCTGTCGCTGACGCTGTTCTTCAAGGACACCGCCACCACGCGCGACATCAACAAGGCGCAGATCTACGCGTGGCGCAAGGGCATCAAGACGATCTACTACATCCGCCTCCGCCAGATGGCGCTGGAGGGCACGGACATGACGGAATGCGTCTCGTGCACACTTTGATGGTCTGATCTGGGATTTTTAGGAAGAGAGAATATGAGCGAGAAGCTCCAGCTCCTGGATCACGTCCAGGCCATCAACTGGAACCGGATCCAGGACGACAAGGACCTCGAGGTGTGGAACCGCCTCGTGAACAATTTCTGGCTGCCCGAGAAGGTGCCGCTGTCCAACGACATCCAGTCGTGGAACACGCTCACCCCCGAGGAGCGGACCCTGACGATGCGGGTGTTCACGGGCCTGACGCTGCTCGACACGATCCAGGGCACCGTGGGCGCCGTGTCGCTCATCCCCGACGCGATCACTCCGCACGAGGAGGCGGTGTACACCAACATCGCGTTCATGGAGTCGGTGCACGCGAAGTCCTATTCATCGATCTTCTCGACGCTGTGCTCGACGAAGGAGATCGACGAGGCCTTCCGGTGGTCGGTCGAGAACGAGAACCTTCAGAAGAAGGCTCGCATCGTGATGGAGTACTACCGAGGTGACGAGCCGCTCAAGCGCAAGGTGGCATCCACCCTGCTGGAGTCGTTCCTGTTCTACTCCGGCTTCTACCTGCCGATGCACTGGTCGTCGCGGGCGAAGCTGACCAACACGGCCGACCTCATCCGCCTCATCATCCGTGACGAGGCCGTGCACGGGTATTACATCGGCTACAAGTTCCAGAAGGGTCTCGAGAAGGTCGACGAGGCGACGCGAGCCGACATCAAGGACTACACGTTCTCGCTGCTGTACGAGCTCTACGACAACGAGATCCAGTACACGCAGGACCTCTACGACGGAGTCGGCCTCACCGAGGACGTCAAGAAGTTCCTGCACTACAACGCCAACAAGGCCCTCATGAACCTGGGCTACGAGGCGATGTTCCCCGCGACCGTCACCGACGTGAACCCGGCGATCCTGTCGGCGCTGTCGCCCAACGCCGACGAGAACCACGACTTCTTCAGCGGGTCGGGTTCGTCGTACGTGATCGGCAAGGCCGAGGCCACCGAGGACGAGGACTGGGACTTCTAGGTCCGCACCAGTGACGAGCGCCCTGCCCGACTGCTGTCGGGCAGGGCGCTCGTCATTGGGCCGCCCCGCAATGGGGAAACCGCGCGAGACCTCCGAAGTGTCGAGCCCCCCGACGAGACCCCGGTGGCACTAATGTCAAAGCCAGGGCGTCCCCAGCGCCCTCGGAGACGGTGTCCCCAGCACCCCTCCATGCCACGGAGCTCGTTCGCCTTGGGGGAGTTCGATAGCCGTGGCGGCTGGGTCCCGGCATCCCCTGCCGGGGCCCAGCGTTCGCACTCCGCGTGCGTTCCGCCGAGTCGCGTAATAGAACCGCGGCGCATCCGTCTCTATCGGAGGGGTGTATGCCGGAGCCCCGGTCCGGCGTCCCCGGCCGCGAGTCCCGAGTTCGCGGCCATCGGGGGCGCCGGCCGTCTCGCGCCGGCCCCCCGGTCATCCTCCTCGCATGGATTCGGCACCTACCCTTTCGCCGGCACGTCTGGCACCGTGGAACGACGACCACGACTCCAGTGAGGGAAGATGACCGATCCGACCATCGAATCCGGCTACGTCGCGCTCGGCGATCTGCGCGTCTACTACGAGCTCCACGGTGAACGGACCGCGGGCTCGACGCCCCTCGCGCTGCTGCACGGGGGATTGTTCGACATCGACCAGCAGTTCGGTCCGCTCCTGCCGCGACTGGCGCAGGGCCGCCTCGTGCTCGCCCTCGACTTCCAGGGCCACGGACGCACGAACGACATCGACCGGCCCTTCGGCTCGACGGCATTCGCCGCAGATGTGATCGGTGTCCTGGATCATGTCGGCATCGACCGCGCGGACGTGTTCGGGTTCAGCGTGGGCGGCGCCGTCGGGATCGAGCTCGCCGTACGGCAGCCCGAACGCGTCCGCAAGCTGATCGCGTCGTCCGTGTCGTTCCGCGCGGACGGGATGCGGGGGAGCGAGAACGCCGAAGCCGTCGGCGCGATGACCGTGGACATGATCGCCGGCACCCCGATGGAGCAGGCGTACCTGGCGAAGTCGCCGCATCCGGATCATGAGCATCTGCAGGGGCTGCTCGACAAGCTCGGCGCCTCCTACGACGGCGGCTTCCCGGACTGGCCGGATGACGACATCCGTGGCATCGCCGCTCCGACGCTGATCACCGTGGGCGATGCCGACATGGTCAGCCTCGATCACGCGGTGGAGTTCCTGCGACTGCGGGGCGGCGACGTCAACGGCGACTTCGAGGGCGTGCCGGCGTCGCAGCTCGCGGTGTTCCCCGGGACGAGCCACTTCTTCGGGCTCGCTCGCACCGACCTCGTCCTGGACGTCGTCGTGCCGTTCCTGGATGGCGAGGGCGGCGCCGGCTGGGCGGACGTGTGAAGCCGGGCGTCACCGCTTGGTCGAGACAGTCACCGTGAACTTCGCGTTGCGCGCGACCTGACGCGTCGGCCCCACCAGCCGTTCCAGGGCGGGACGGTACCGCAGTCCTGAGTTCCAGACGGTCCACAGCTCGCCACCCGACCGCAGCACGCGCGCGGCATCGGCGAACATGCGCGGTGCGATGCCCTCGTGCACGGCGGAGCCCGAGTGGAACGGCGGATTGAGCGCGATGAACGAGGCGCTGGATCCCGGGCGATCCGAGAGCATGTCGTCGCGAGCGACGGTGACGCGGTCGCCCACGCCGTTGGCCGAAGCCGTGGCGCGGGCCGAGGCGACGGCGGCCGCCGACTCATCGCACGCGTAGACGCGCATTCCCGGATGCTGTCGGGCGAGGCTCGCGGCGACGACGCCGGTGCCGCAGGCGAAGTCGATCGCCTCGTCGACCGCCGACAGATCCGAAGGGAGGTGCTCGAGAAGGAAGCGGGTGCCGATGTCGATCGACGTGCCCGCGAACGCCCCGCCGAAGGCGCAGACGACGAGGTCGCCGTGGGTCTCGCGCCGAGGCTCGGGATCGCGACCGTCGTGGGGTTCCCGCGCCACCAGCACCCGCGACTTCTGCCGCGCGTGCGTGACGTCGAGACGGCCGAAGCGCTCGCGCAGCACGTCGTTCATCGCGAGCGACATGTGCTTCACGCGGCCGCCGGCGTAGAGCACGACCTCCGGCGCGGCATGCGCAGCGACGAGGCCGGCGATGTCGCGAAGCGCGTCGAGCGACCGGGGCAGCCGCAGCAGCACGACCTGCGCGCCCTGCACGAGTGCGGCATCCAGCGGCAGGGACGTGAACTCTCGGCTGAGGCCGAAGCGCTCGGCGTTGGCGCTGAGGGCGCGCTCGCCCGTCAGCGGATCCTGATGGGTGCGGATGCCGTGGGCACCGGACTCCGCCGCGCCGAGGGTGAGCGCGCCGTAGCCGTCGCCGATCACGACGAGGCAACCGTCGTCCACCGCTGCCCGGGCGGACGCCGACTCGTCCAGGAGCAGGCGATCGGCGGCATCGGCGGCCACCAGATCAGGGGCCTCGATGTCGGGCCAGCGCCGCAGCGCGTCGAGCGAGAAGGTCACCGCTCAACGGTAACCGTCGGCCGTGGCGGACCGCGGGACGAACGTAGGCTGGGGGGACCCGACCCGAGGAGACCTGTGTTCCGCGCGCCCCTGAACCTGTTCCGCACACTCGCGATCGCGGAGGCGATCTCATGGACGCTGCTGATCCTCGGGCTCATCCTCCGTGCGAGTGCGGACCTTTCGATCGCGGTCACGATCGGTGGCGGCATCCACGGTTTCGTCTTCCTCGCGTACGGTGCGACCGCGGTGCTGGTCGCGAAGAATCAGCGCTGGGGCGCCGGTCCGGCCGTGATCGCCATCGCCAGCGCGGTGGTGCCCTACGCCACGATCCCGACCGAGCTGTGGCTGCACCGCACCGGCAGGCTCGAGGGCCCGTGGCGCCTCGAGCCCACCGGCGATCCCCGCGACGCCGCGTGGCACGACCGGCTCGTGCGGTGGTTCCTGCGCCGCCCGTGGACGCTCGCGATCCTGCTCGCGGCCGCCGTCATCGCGGTGTTCGTGATCCTCCTGATCGTGGGCCCTGCGGGCGGCCGGGACTGAGGCGACCGCCCGGGACTGAGGCGATAGCTCAGTCGCGCGGCGGCAGCTGCTGCAGCGTCCAGGTGTTGCCGTCGGGGTCGTCGAACGTGACGAAGCGGCCCCATGCCTGCTCGTCCACCCCCTGAGCCTCCACGCCGAGTCCGCGCAGGTGCGCGAGCGCCTCATCGGCGTCGGGTACGACGACCTGGATCGTGTTCTGCTGTCCCGGAGCGAGGGTGCTGCCGAGGTTGGTGCCGAACGCGATGGAGCAGGCCGAACCGGGCGGAGTCATCTGCACGAAGCGCAGGCCCTCGTACGGCGTCTGATCGTGATCGGCGTGGAATCCGATGCGCTCGTAGAACTCCTTCGAACGATCGACGTCGCTCACCGGCACGAAGATGAGCTCGATCTTCCAATCCATGGCACTGCCTCCTGTTCGCGGGGTCTCGGCGACCCTCGCGGCTCACGCTACGCCGCACCCCGGACGTCCGCTGTCCGCGAACGAGCGAGGGAATAGCGGGGACCTCTCGCCGTTGAACTTGATACGGCTGTGCTCAAGTTCATAAACTTGACACTCCTCCACTCAAGTTCAGGAGAATCGAATGCCCGAAGACTTCACCCCTTCGAACGGTGCCGACGACAGCTCGCGCGCCTTCGACGAGTTCCTCGCGCGCTACCTCGCGGGCGAACAGGCCCGCGCCGAGCGGTCGATCGATCTGAGTCGGTTCCTCGGTGCGCGCACGCAGGACCTGCTTCAGCGCGCGGGTCGCTTCGCGCTCGAGCGCGGTCAGCGTGAGCTCGACGCTCTGCACGTGCTGCGCGTGCTGGCATCCGAACCGCCCGCCTCCGACGCGATCGAGCGCATCGGGGCCGACGCGCGCGCCATCGTCCGTGCGGCGGAGGAGCGGCTGCCGTCCGCCTCCGCTGCGGCGGACGTCGATGGTGCGGTCGTCACCCCCTCCGTGCAGCGCGCGCTGTTCCACGCCTTCCAGGTCGCCCGCTCGTCGGGATCGACCTACGTCGACCCGGAGCACCTGTTCTTCGCCCTCGTGCTCGCCCAGGACACCCCCGCCGGTCAGGTGCTGGCACGCGCCGGCGTGACGGCCGAGGCGCTCACCCAGAGCGTGCGCGAGACGGTGGCCCCGAGCGGGGACGCGTCGACGGATGCGGGACCGGATGCTGCGGCATCGGGAACGCCCATGCTCGACACGTACGGCACCGACCTGACCGCACGGGCGGCCGCGGGCGACCTCGACCCGGTCATCGGCCGCGCCGACGAGATCGAGCAGACGATCGAGATCCTCAGCCGTCGCACCAAGAACAACCCGGTGCTGGTCGGAGAGGCCGGCGTCGGCAAGACCGCCATCGTGGAGGGCCTGGCACAGGCGATCGTCGACGGCATCGTTCCCGAGCAGCTGCTCGGGAAGCGCGTCGTCGCGCTGGATCTGGCCGCGATGCTCGCGGGCACCCGCTACCGCGGTGACTTCGAGGAGCGCCTGACCAAGACGATGGACGAGATCTCGGAGCACAAGGGCGAGCTCATTGTCTTCATCGACGAGGTGCACACCGTCGTCGGCGCCGGCGGCGCGGGCGACGGCGGCATGGACGCGGGCAACATCCTCAAGCCCCGCCTCGCGCGCGGCGACCTGCACCTGGTCGGTGCGACGACGCTCAAGGAGTACCGCACCGTCGAGAAGGATCCGGCGCTCGAGCGCCGCTTCCAGCCGGTCAAGGTCAGCGAGCCGTCCGTCGAGGATGCCGTCCGCATCCTGCACGGACTGAAGCCCGCCTACGAGGAGCACCACGGCATCGTCTACACCGACGAGGCGCTGCGCGCTGCGGTCGAGCTGAGCGACCGGTACCTCACTGAGCGCGTCCTGCCCGACAAGGCGATCGATCTCATCGACCAGGCGGGTGCGCGGCTGCGCCTGCGGCTCGGCGCCCAGGTCGACGTGACGGCGCTCGTGGAGCGACTGGCGACGCTGGAGGCGGACAAGAACGCCGCCGTGTCGGCCGAGCACTATGAGGAGGCCTCCCGCATCCGCGACGAGATCGCCGACGTGCAGGATCGCCTGGACGAGGCGACGAGCGCCGGCGCCGCCGTGCGCCCTGACGCGATCGTCGACGAGCCCGAGATCGCCGCGGTGATCAGCCGGGCCACCGGCATCCCCGTCAATCGCCTCACCGAGACCGAGCGCGAGCGGCTCGCGCAGCTGGAGGAAGAGCTGCACGCCCGCGTCATCGGCCAGGAGGACGCGGTGGCGGCGGTGGCCAAGGCGGTCCGCCGCAATCGCACCGGCATGGGCGACGCACATCGTCCGGTCGGTTCGTTCCTCTTCCTCGGTCCGACCGGTGTCGGCAAGACCGAGCTGGCGAAGGCCCTCGCGGCGTCGCTGTTCGACGACGAGGGCGCGGTGATCCGCTTCGACATGAGCGAGTTCGGCGAGCGGCACACCGTGTCGCGTCTGGTCGGTGCCCCTCCCGGATATGTCGGCTACGACGAGGCGGGACAGCTGACCGAGCGCGTGCGGCGCAACCCGTACTCCATCGTGCTGTTCGATGAGATCGAGAAGGCGCACCCCGACGTGTTCAACCTGCTGCTGCAGGTGCTCGACGACGGCCGCCTCACCGACGGGCAGGGACGCACTGTGGACTTCCGCAACACCGTGGTCGTGATGACCTCGAACCTCGGTTCGGAGTTCCTCGCCTCGCGCGGCGGGGCCATCGGCTTCATCGCAGATGGCGGCGGCTCGACCGGCTTCGGCTCGGAGAAGGACCTGCGCGACCGCGTGTTCGGCAAGCTCCGCGAGGCGATGCGGCCCGAATTCCTCAACCGCATCGACGAGATCGTGCTGTTCCGCAAGCTCGAGAAGGCGCAGCTGCGCGACATCGTGCGACTGCTGCTGGGCGCGAGCGAGGGGCGTCTCGCCCGCCGCGAGGTCTCGCTCGAGGTGACCGACGCCGCCGTGGACTGGCTGGCCGAGCACGGCTACGAGCCCGAGTATGGAGCGCGTCCGCTGCGCCGGCTGATCCAGCGTGAGGTCGACGATCGCATCGCCGAGCTGTTCGTGTCGGGCGAGCTGGCCGACGGTGGATCCGTGAGCGTGGATGCCGCGGGCGACGAGCTCGTGGTGCGCGCCGCGGCCTACGCTGCGGCGGCGTAACAGCGCCGATGCCGAGAGGCGCCGTGCCTTCGGGTGCGGCGCCTCTCGGCGTTCGGGCGTCTGCGTGCACGCGGCTCACGCCGCCAGCATCCGCTTCAGCGTCCGCGCGTTGAAGACCGCGTGAGCCTCGCCGTCGTTGTTGAAGTAGGCGTACACGTCATGGCCGGAGCGCTCCCACTCCCGGATGCGCTCGGCCCACCATGCCATGTCGTCGTCGGAGTACGAGCCGCCGTACAGCCGCTCACTGTCGGGGCCGTGCAGACGCACGTAGACCAGGCGGCTCGTCGCGCGGAGGATGCAGGGGAGCTTGGCCCCGCTCATCACGCAGTACGCGGCGCCGTGGCGCTCCAGCAGCTGGAACACCTCCTCCTCGTTCCAGGACGGATGCCGGAACTCCACGACCGGCCGAGTCCAGTCCGGCAGCGACGTCAGGAAGTGATCCAGCCTCGCGTCGTCGCGCTCCATCGTGGGCGGCAGCTGCACGATGAGCGGCCCGCGGCGCCCTCGCAGGGCATGCAGCCCCGAGGTCACGCGATCGATCCACACCTCCGGCTCACGAAGGCGCCGGGCATGGGTCAGTCCCCGCGGCGCCTTCACCGTCATCTCGAACCCCTCGGGAAGCCGGTCCCGCCACGCGGCGAAGCGCGCCTCGCCGGGCCAGCGGTAGAAGCTGCCGTTCAGTTCGACGGTGTCGAATTCGGCCACGTACTGCGCGAGCCAGCCGCTCTGCGGTCCGTGGTAGACCCTGCCGCGCCAATGCGGGTAGACCCATCCCGACGTTCCGACCCGTGCCATGGCCCCAGCGTGCAACGGGCAGGGTCGCCGGCGAAACGGGGTTGCCGCCTCGGTGCGCGGCCGCTATGCGGCTGATCCTCGCGATTCGCACTTTGCCTGACACCTTCGTTCATAGTGAAACACTGTGAAACGGAATTTCCGGATGGCGCTCGCGATTTGATCTCCTGTGATGGTGAGTTCTACAGCTCTGCTCGAGCACGAAGACTGGATCGCGGCCCGGCGCCGCAAGGTGACGGCGCCCGACGGCGCGCTCTCGCTGGTGCTGACGCACTGGTCGCCGGCCGGCCAGCCGCCGGTCGATGAGAGTGAAGCGCGCGCGGGGCATCCCGACGACGCGCTCTTCACCCGCCTGCAGCGGGCCGATCTCGACAGCACGGGCCTGACGCAGGAGGGCTACCGCATCTGGCGGCAGGACTCGCCCGCGCAGCAGGCGTTCGAGGAGATCGAGTACTACGACTACGACCCGGCGTGGATCCTTCCCGGCCGCTTCGAGCTGGTCGACGAAGAGCGCGTCGTGCCGTTCGAGCACATCAAGGATGCCGGCGCCACCCGCGCGCTGCCGGTCTCGGGTGACCTGGTGTTCGAGGTCGACGGCACCGAGTACCGCCTGAACGCGTTCGACACGGTCTACGGCGGCCACGCCAAGCTGCAGCTCGTGTTCGGCGACCGCACGAACGGAGCCGAGAGCTACGGGGCGGGGAGGTTCCTCTTCCTGGACCACCCGACCTCGGACCGCGCGCTCACCCCGGGCGACAGCATCCCGATCACCATCGACTTCAATCGCGCCACCGTTCCGCCCTGCGGGTTCTCGAACCAGATGAACTGCCCGCTTCCGCCGCTGCAGAACCGGCTGCCGTTCCCCATCCGGGCCGGCGAGAAGCGCGTGCGCTTCGCCGACGGCTTCACCCTCTAGCCCGCCGCGCCGCGGGCGCGAACACCCGACCAGCACCTGCCTCACCCGAACAGCAAAGGAACCGACGTGTCCTCACGTATCCGACGCCTGGGAGCCGCGGCCGCGGCTCTCACCGCCGCCGCTCTCGTCCTGGCGGGCTGCGCCTCCGGCGCGCCGTCCTCGAGCGGCGCCGCCGGCGAGCCCGACCCGAACGCCGAGATCGTCGTCGGCTCGCAGAACGAGCCCACGAACCTCGACCAGATCTTCGGCGGCAGCTCGGGCGTGACCGAGGTCTTCACCGGGAACGTCTACGAGGGTCTGTTCCGGATCACCGACGACGCCACGGTCGAGCCGCTCCTGGCGGCCGAGACCGAGGTGTCGGAGGACGGCCTGGTCTACACGTTCACCCTTCAGGAGGACGCGACCTTCCACTCCGGCGACCCGGTCGATGCCGAAGCGGTCAAGTACAGCCTCGAGCGCTTCGTGAGCGAGGAGTCGATCGCGGCACGCAAGCGGCAGCTGAGTGTGATCGACCACGTCGACGTCGTGGACGACAAGACCGTCGCCGTCACGCTGACGCAGCCGTCGATCAGCTTCACGTACAACCTCGGCTACGTGTGGATCGTGAATCCGGCAGCGGGCGACCTGACCGCGGCCGAGGACGGCAGCGGCCCGTATCAGCTGGCCGACTACCGCAAGGGCGACTCGATCACCCTCGAGCTGAGCGATGGCTACTGGGGTGACGCGCCCGCGAACGGCGGCGTGGTCTACCAGTACTACGCAGACCCGACCGCGCTGAACAACGCGCTGCTGACGGGCGCCGTCGACCTGGTGACGAGCCAGTCCAACCCCGACAGCCTCGCCGAGTTCGAGGCCGCCGGCTTCGAGATCATCGAGGGCACGTCGACCACGAAGGAGCTCCTCGCGTTCAATGACCGCGTGGCGCCGTTCGACAGCGTCGAGGTTCGAAAGGCGGTCTACTCGGCGATCGACCGCGAGAAGCTGCTCGACGCGATCTGGGACGGCCGCGGCCAGCTCATCGGCTCGATGGTGCCGCCGTCGGAGCCGTGGTTCATCGACCTCGCCGACAACAACCCGTACGACGTCGAACTCGCCGAGGACCTGCTGGCCGAGGCCGGCTATGCCGACGGCTTCACCTTCTCGCTGGACACGCCCGACTCGGGCGTGCACTCGACCGTCGCCGAGTTCGTCAAGTCCGAGCTGGCGAAGGTCGGCATCACCGTCGAGATCAACGTGATCACCGATGACGAGTGGTACCAGAAGGTCTACACCGACAAGGACTTCCAGGCCACGCTGCAGGGCCACGTGAACGACCGCGACATCAACTTCTACGGCAACCCCGACTTCTACTGGGGCTACGACAACGCCGACGTGCAGACGTGGCTCGCCGACTCCGAGAAGGCGGCGTCCACCGACGAGCAGACCGAGCTGGTGAAGAAGGCCAACCAGCAGATCTCGGACGACGCGGCGAGCGTGTGGCTGTACCTCAACCCGCAGCTGCGGATCGCCGCCGAAGGCATCAGCGGTGTCCCGCAGAACGGGCTCAACTCGCTGTTCTACGTGTACGGCATCGAGAAGGCGGCATCATAGGCCGCTACCTCCTCCGACGGACAGGATTGCTGCTGCTGGCCTTCGTGCTGGCGGCGACAATCCTGTTCGTCGTGCTGCGCGTGCTCGGGAACCCGGTCTTCGCGCTGATCTCGGTGGGGGCGACGGATGCTGACATCGCAGCCGCCGCGGCTCGCCTGGGTGTGGACCGCCCGATCTGGGCGCAGTACGTCGACTATCTGCGCCAGCTGGTCACGCTCGACCTGGGCCAATCGTTCACGAACCGCCTCTCGGTGGGCGACGAGATCGTCCGGCGCCTGAACGTCACGCTGCCGCTGACGCTGCTGTCGTTCCTGCTCGCCGTGCTCATCGCGGTGCCCGTCGGCTTCTTCGCCGCCTGGAAGTCGCGCACCTGGTACGGCGCGACGTTCTCGGCGCTGTCGCAGCTCGGGGGAGCGGTGCCGGTGTTCTGGGTGGGCATCCTGCTCGTCGCGGTGCTCTCGCTCGGCTGGCGCGTGTTCCCCGCCGGTGGATTCCCACGCACCGACTGGGAGGACCCGGGCGCCGCGCTCTACGCCCTCGTCCTGCCGGTCACGACCATCGCGCTCGTGGCCGGAAGCGACCTGGCCCGCTATGTCCGCAGCGCCACTCTCGACATCCTCGGTCAGCAGTACATGCGAGCCGCTCGCGCGACGGGGCAGAGCTTCGGTACGGCGCTGTGGCGGCACGGCGTGCGCAACGCCGTCGTGCCGGTCATCTCGATCCTTGCGATCATGCTCTCGACGACGTTCGTCGGCGCGGTGGTGATCGAGCGCGTCTTCGCGCTGCCGGGCCTGGGCGACATGCTGCTGGTCGGCATCAAGGAGCAGGACTTCCCGAGCGTGCAGGGCGTGCTGCTCTTCTCGACCGCTCTCGTATTGCTGCTGGGCTTCGCCGCCGATGTGATCCAGCGACTCATCGACCCGCGCCTGCGCGGCTCGCTCTCGGGCAACCGGCGCACGGCACCGGCGCAGACCGACGTGGTCACGGCGGAGGCGGCCGCATGACCGTGACGATCCCCACCATCCCCGCCGACGCGACCGCGCCGGCAGCATCCGTCCGGCGTCCTCGCGCGCGGCGCTCGATCAACCTCGCCGTGGGCGGCGTGCTCTTCGGCGTCATCGCGATCGTCGCGCTGGTGTCGCTGGTGTGGACGCCGTTCGGCTTGGAGGACACCACGGGTGAGCGCCTCATGCCTCCGTCCGCGGAGCATTGGGCGGGCACCGACCGCCTGGGCCGCGACCTCTTCTCACAGCTCATGGTCGGCGCGAGGCTCGCGCTGATCGTCGGGTTCGGCTCCGTGCTGATCGCGGCGATCCTGGGCGTGACGCTCGGACTGATCGCCGCCGTCGCCAGCAGGTGGCTCGACGACGCGATCTCGAGCCTGCTCGACATCGCGATCGCGTTCCCGACGCTGCTGCTGGCGATGCTCATCGTCGCGTGGCGCGGCGCGTCGATGGAGTCGGCGATCCTGGCCATCGGGCTCGCCGGTGCGGCCGTGATCGCCCGGCTCACCCGCATCACCACGACGCGCGTCCTCGCGCAGGACTTCATCACGGCCTCGCGCACCTCCGGGACGGGGATGATGCGGCTGATCGGGATCCACGTGCTGCCCAATGTGTGGCCGACCCTCATCGTGCCGTTCGCGCTGCAATTCGGCGGCGCCGTGGTGGCCGAAGCATCCCTGTCGTATCTGGGTCTCGGGTCGCCGCCCCCCAATGCGTCGTGGGGACGGATGCTGCAGGAGGCCCAGAGCACGGTGCTCGTCTCGCCGACCGCGGCCATCCTTCCCGGGATCCTGCTGGTGGCCACGATCATCGGCATGAACCTGCTCGCCGACGGACTTCGCGACGTCGCCGATCCGGCTTCGAGGAGCATCCGATGAGCGCGCTGCTGACCCTCGACGGCCTGGGCGTGCGGTTCGAGGGAGCCGAGCCCCGCACGCTCGTGCACGACGTCTCGTTCGACCTCGGCGAGGGGGAGCGCCTGGGCATCATCGGCGAGTCGGGGTCGGGCAAGTCCCTGACGGCGCTGGCGATCCTGGGCCTGCTCGCGCACCCCTTGCGCGCCCGCGGTCGCGCCGTGCTGTCGGCATCCGGGGGCGATGTCGACGTGGTGACGGCTTCGCAGCGCAGGCTGGATCGCGTGCGCGGTTCCGCCGTCGGCGCCGTGTTCCAGGAGCCGCTGGCCTCGCTCGATCCGCTGATGCGCATCGGCAAGCAGCTGGCCTGGCCCTTCGCCCACCATCGGGGACTGCGCGGCGACGCCTTGCGACGCGCGGTGCTCGACGCGCTCGCCGACGTGCAGCTTCCGCATCCGGAGCGCATCGCGCGTGCGTACATCCACGAGATCTCGGGTGGTCAGCGCCAGCGCGTGGCGATCGCCCTCGCGCTCGCGGCGGGTCCGCGACTGCTCATCGCCGACGAGCCGACCACGGCACTGGATGTGACGGTCCAAGCCGGAGTGCTCGCACTGCTGCAGCGGGAGGTCGAAGAGCGGGGGATGTCGCTCATCTTCATCAGTCACGACCTGCCGGTGGTGGCCGGCATCACCGACCGCGTGCTCGTGATGCGCGACGGTCGACAGGTCGAGCTCGCCGGCACCACGACGCTGCTGACCGCACCGGCCGCGGACTACACGCGCACGCTGGTGTCGGCTTCGCGCGAACTCGAGGCGTTCCTGCCCGACAGGGGAGAGGGGGCGCGACGATGACGGATGCCGAGGGCACGACCACGTCGCGAGAGTCGGCGCCGCTGCTGGCCGCCGACCGGGTGAGCTTCCGCTATCACCACGACGCCCCCGTCCTGCATGAGATCGACCTGGCCGTGACGGCGGGTGAGAGCGTGGGGCTCGTCGGCGAATCGGGTGCCGGCAAGACGACGCTCCTGCGCGTCCTCCTCGGACTGGCGACGCCCACCGGCGGGCGTGTGCTGTTCGACGGCGCGCCCCTGGATCGCCGCGACCGGGCCGCGATGCGGCTCTTCCGCCGCGCGGTGCAGCCGGTGTACCAGGATCCGTTCTCGTCACTCGATCCCCGCGTGCGGGTGGGGGACTCGATCGCCGAGCCCATTCGCTCTCTGGGACTGAGGCTGGACCGCGCCGCCCGCGCGGACCGTGTCGGCGAGCTGCTGCGCGCGGTCGATCTGCCCGCGGACGCGGCATCCCGCTATCCCGACGCATTCTCAGGCGGCCAGCGCCAGCGCGTCGCGATCGCGCGCGCTCTCGCACCCGGCCCGCGGCTGCTGCTGGCCGACGAACCGGTCAGCGCGTTGGACACCTCGGTGCGGATGACGGTGATCGAGCTCTTCCAGCGCCTTGCGCGGGAACGCGGCATCGCGATGGTGCTCGTGTCGCACGACCTCACCATCGTCTCGGCGCTGTGCGCGCGGGTAGCCGTACTGCAGAGCGGGCGCGTGGTCGAAGAGGGTCCTACCCGTCGCGTGCTCTCTCAGCCGCGGCATCCGTATACGGCACAGCTTCTGAAGGCGGTGCCGAGGCTGCCGGTCGCCTGAACCGCGGGCTCGCGTGTGTCGTCCCCCGCTGACAGAGTGGTCGCATGACCCGCATCGGCGCGATCTTCAACCCGTACACGCATTCACCCGACGAGTTCCGCGATGCCGTCCTGGCCGCAGAGGAAGCCGGCGTGCCGGAGCTGTGGATCTGGGAGGACTGCTTCCGGCAGTCGGCCTTCGCGACCGTCGGCGCGGCGCTCGCATGGACCGAGCGACTCAAGATCGGCATCGGCATCGCGCCGATGCCGCTGCGCAATGTGGCGGCGACCGCCATGGAGATCGCGACGATCGAACGGCTCTTCCCGGGGCGACTGCTCCCCGGCGTGGGGCACGGCGTGCTGCCGTGGATGGGCCAGGTCGGTGCTCGCGTCGCCTCGCCGCTGACGCTGATGCGTGAGTACGTGCCCGCACTGCGTGCGCTGCTGGCCGGCGAACAGGTCGATGTCGCCGGGCGCTACGTGACGCTCGACGCCGTCCGGCTGGACTACCCGCCTCAGGCGGCCCCGCGCGTGTACGCCGCCGCCGAAGGTCCCAAGACCCTGCAGTTGAGCGGAGAGGTCGCCGACGGCACCGTACTCGACAGCGGTCACACACCGGGTGAGGTCGCGGCCGCGGTCGCGGCGATCCGCGAGGCGCGGGCAGCGGTGGGCCAGGAGGGCGCCGCGGATATCGTCGCCTATGTGGTGGCCGCGTTCGGACCGGATGCCGAAGCTCGTGCCCGCGCGGACGTCGGCGACAAGCCGGACCCGCTCGAACGCGCGGTGTGGGGTGATCCGGCGCAGGTCGCCGAGGGCACACGCGCGTTCTTCGAGGCGGGGGTCGACGAGGTCATCCTGCTGCCGTCGTCACGCGTCGACCTGGCGGAGTTCTACGCGGCCGCTGGTGAGGTCGGTCGTCTGGTCGACGCGACGGCCGCCCGGTGACCGGCCTCCTGTCGATCGGCATCGCGGCGGCGGCAGGACCCGAGCTGGCGGCTCGGATCGCGCCGTTGCTGGAACGCGCAGAACTCCACGCCCTGTGGGTCAACGACACGCCCGGCCACGACTCGCTCGCGGTGCTCGCCGCCGCCGCACGGGTCACCGAGCGGCTGGTGCTGGCGACGGGCGTGATCCCCGTCGATCGGCGTCCGCCCGCCGAGGTGCTCGCCCGTGTGGATGAGCTCGGGCTGCCCGTCGACCGGCTCGTGCTCGGCATCGGCTCCGGCGCCGGCGCAGCCGGCTCTCTCGCTCGCGTCTCCGCGGCTCTGACGACGATGCGCGCGACGGTGCGGTCCGAACGACCCGGAGTCGTGGTGGGTGCGCTCGGCCCGCGCATGCGACGACTCGGGGCCGAGGCATCCGACGGGCTTCTGCTGAGCTGGCTGACGCCCGACCGGGCACGCGCGCAGACCGACGACGCGCACCGACTGGAGCCCGCCGCACACGTGGCGCTGTACGTGCGGGCCGCGAGCGATCCTGCCGCTCGGGCGCGACTGGCGGCCGAAGCGGAGCGCTATGCGGGCTACCCGTCGTACGCCGCCAACTTCACGCGACTGGGCATCGCGGCGCGCGACACCGTGATCGGTCCGGATCGCGTCGGCGACGGCATCCGTCACTATCGTGACTCTGCCGACGAGGTCGTGCTGCGCGCGATCGTCGCGGACGAGACGCCCGAGGACTACGAGCGGTTCGTCGAGGCCGTGGTGGCGGAGTCGTCCGCCACCACGGGCTGACGGTGCTCAGCGACCGGCGCGGGGAAGCTCCACGTCGACCCACACCAGGCGGTGGTCGCTGCTGGGGAACGGGAACGTCCCGGTGAGGGCTGAGAGCGGGTCGGACGAGACGGGCCAGAACACGCCGGCATCGACGACCTGCAGCTTGCGCGAGGGCAGCACGTAGTCCGCGCGCAGGTTGCCCGGCGCGGTGTCGGCGAAGTCGGCGGTGTCGAAGGCGGGGTCGCCGCGGTGGGTGGCGTTCGCGCCGCCCTGAAGGGCGGCGGCTTCGACGGCGCCGTCCGAGGTCGGCCGCGGGTCGACGATGCGCTTGTTGCCGAGCAGCTGATCGATCGCGGCATCCACCGAGTCGCCGTCGAGCGGGTCGGCGTTCTGGTCGCCCGCGATCACGAAGGCCTGCGACGGGTTGAGTCCGCCGCGCACCCCGGCGTCGTCGTAGATATAGCGGCCCTGGCCCGGAGTGACGTAGTCGGCCCAGAAACGGATCTCGTCGTGATTGCGACGGCCGTTCCGGTCCTCGGCGCCGTCGAACGTCGGCGGAGTCGGGTGCGAGGCCAGCAGGTGCACGGTCTGGCGACCGACCTGCACCGGGATGTCCCAGTGGGACTTGCTCGAGAGGCGCATCACGGCGAGCTCGTCGGGCGAGTACCAATCGGCCGGCGCTGCCGTCGCCGGGTCGTCGGGCAGCAGTGCGCCGGGCATGTCCTTCCACAGGAAGTGCTGGAAGGTGCGCACGTCATCAGTGACGATCGGATGCTTCGACAGCACGAGCATGCCGTACTGACCCTCGAACACGCCGAAGCCGAAGGCGTCGTCGCCGCCGCCCACGGTGCCGTCGTTGTTCAGGTCGAATCCGCTGGGGATGCCGGTGTTCGAGGGAGCGACGAACACATACGGGTAGTCGACTGCCGGTGCGCCGTTCTGGCCGACCTCGAGGTAGTTGTCGCGGAAGAGATCGGCCGCGAGTCCGCCCTCGACGTAGTCGAACTCGTTGAGCAGCACCACGTCCGGGTCGGCGCGCTGGATGATCTCGGCCACCGTGCGAGCCTGCGCGTTGGTGCCGGTCGAGAGGTCGGTGACGAGCTGTCCCGGCGCGTTGCGGTTGAGCGACAGGTTGAACGTCGCGACACGCAGGGGATCGGCCTGGGTCGCGCCGGGGGACTCGGCGTGCGGCTGAGCGGCCAGAGCCGGCGTCGCGGCGCCGGTGGCGGCCAGCGCGAGGGCGCCGGCCACGGCGAGCGTGCAGCGGAAGCGGGGGGACATCGGGTCTCCTTCGGGGACGGCGTCGTACAACGGGTGGGTCCACGCTAGGCCTGCCAGGTGACGGGCGGAAGAACACCGTCCGACCGGATGCCGCGGGTCGGAGTCGCCGGTACGGTCAGCGATTCAACACGTCGACTTCGGCAATGGTGTTCAAGCGCTCGAGCAGGAGGTCGCCGGCGGTGCCCATGGTGCCGATGGCCCAGGTCGTGATGAGTGCCGCGATGAGCGCGAAGGCCAGGATCGCGGGCAGCGCGTATCGGCGCCGAACAGTGAGCACGACCGCGACGACGGCGCTGACGATCGCGATGGTCTGCCCCGCCACGGTCGCGAAGGCCATCCGGAGGGCGCTCTCCACGGTGAGAGCGCCGTAGCTGTTCAAGGCGGCGCTCAGGGCGAAGGGGATCACGAGCACGCCGACGATCAGAACCGTCCCGCGGCTGATCCGCCGCCGTCTGGCAGTCGACGCCTGGTCCACGGAAGAGGGCGCGGTCATGGTGGTCACACTACTCACTGAACATTGTGGCGAGCCAGCATCGGCGGCGTGCGTGTGGGGGAACGGGTCAGTCGGCGGGGCGGCGGCGGAGCTGCTTGACGTCGGTGCGGTGCTTCTTCGCCGTCAGGCGTCGCTCCTTCGCGCCCCGGCTCGGGGTCGTGGGTCGCCGCGAGGGCGAGGGTGGGCGGATCGCCTCGGCCACGACGGCCGCCAGGCGAGCGCGGGCGGCATCCCGGTTCCGCAGCTGTGCGCGGTGCTCGGATGCCGCGATCGTGAGCACTCCGTCGACGAGGCGACCGGCAAGCCGCTCGAGGAGCCTCTCGCGCTGCACCGGTGAGAGCACGCTCGAGCGCGCGGCATCCCACACGAGCTCCGCTCGGGAGTCGGCGGTGTTCACGCCCTGGCCGCCCGGGCCGGACGATCGCGAGAACCGCCAGGACAGCTCGGACTCCGGGATCGTGAGCCCCGAGCTGACCCGGAGACCGGGGCGGTGGGGAGCTGGCATGACTCCATCATCCTCCGTGCGTCCGCGGCCGCTCTCGGGTTGGTGCCAGACTGAACCCGATGGATCCCCGTTTCGAAGCGCCCGCGGCGCGAGGCCGTGCCGTCATGGCGGGAGCGTCGGGGTTCGTCGGCTCGGCGCTCGTCCGTGCGCTCGCCGATGACGGCTATGACGTCCGCACGATCGGTCGCTCCGGCGCCGATGCCACGTGGGACGACCGCCGCGGCATCCGTTCCCTCGTCGACGGTGCGGAGATCCTGGTGAACCTCGCCGGCAAGTCCGTGAACTGCCGCTACACCGACGCGAATCGCGACGAGATCCTGCGCTCGCGCGTCGAGACGACACGCCTCCTGAGGAGGGCGGTGACGGATGCCGCAGCCCCGCCGCCGCTGTGGTTCAACGCGAGCACCGCCACGATCTACCGGTACGCGATGGATCGCCCTCAGACCGAGGCCGACGGCGAGCTGGGCAGCGGGTTCTCTGTCGACGTCGCCCGCACGTGGGAGGACGAGTTCTTCGCAGGCGATCTTCCCGCAACCCGTAGAGTCGCCCTCCTCCGCATGGCGATCGTGCTCGGCGACGGCCCCGCGACCGCAGCACTGGTGAGACTCGCACGCCTCGGACTGGGCGGGCCGCAGCACGACGGCTGGTGGTTCCCGCATCGCCGCTACCGCGGCATCGGACCGCACCCGACGGGCGACGGGCGTGCGCCTTCGCATCGGTCGCGCGGGCGGCAGCGCTTCAGCTGGATCCATATCGACGATGTCGTCGGGGCCGTGCGGTTCGTGCGCGATCGCCCCGGCATCTCGGGTCCGGTCAACCTCGCCGCCCCGGCGGCGAGCGACAACCGCACCCTCATGGCGACGCTGCGGCAGGCGGTCCGCGCGCCGATCGGGCTTCCGGCATGGCGGTTCATGCTGGAGCCGGCGATGTGGGCGCTGCGCACCGAGCCGGAGCTGGTGCTCAAGAGCCGGTGGGCCGCGCCGGGCGTGCTCACCGGCGCGGGCTACACCTTCGCCTTCCCCGAGCTCGAGGATGCGGTGCGCGACGTGGTCGCGCGACCGCGCGGGTGACGCTTCTCGCACAGCCAGCCCGCGCCCGTCCGTGTCCTCCCTCGACATCAGCGCTTCGGGTGGCACGACACGCGGCATCCGTCCGGGCGATTCGGCGTGTTGCGCCACCCGAACGGCCGGTCGGGCCCGGACACGTGTCCGCGCCGGGTGCGAGAATGCCGGAATGCTGCTGCATGAGCTCGTGACGGCCACGGATGCCGTGACCGCGACGTCGTCGAGGCTGGCCAAGGTCGCCGCGCTCGCGGCGGCGCTGCGCGATCTCGACCCTGACGAGATCCCGCCCGCGATCGGCCTGCTCACGGCTCGTCCCCGGCAGGGCCGGATCGGCGTCGGCTGGCGGAGCCTGAGCAACCTCGACATCGAGCATGCCGCGGAACCGTCGCTGTCCGTGCTCGACGTCGACGCGGCCCTCACGCGGCTCGCCGTCGCTGATGGTCCGGGATCCGTCGCTGTCCGCCGCGCCACGCTCGACGAGCTCGCCGGCCGGTCCACGCCGGGGGAGTGGGACTTCCTCGCGCGCGTGATCCTCGGCGAGCTGCGCACCGGCGCGCTCGAGGGCGTCCTGCTGGATGCGATCGCGAAGGCGTCCGAGCGGGATGCCGCGACGGTCCGCCGGGCCGCGATGCTGTCGGGAGATCTGGGCGAGACCGCGCGCATCGCGCTGACCGGCACACCCGACGACCTCAGCGCCGTCGGCCTCGAGGTCGGTCGCGGCGTCCTGCCGATGCTCGCCTCGACGGCGGCTTCGACGGCGGAGGCGCTGGCGACCCTCGGGGGCGCAGCATCCGTCGAATACAAGCTCGACGGCGCGCGCATCCAGGTGCATCGCGACGGCGACACCGTGCGGGTCTTCACTCGCAGCCTCGCCGACATCACGCATCGGGTGCCCGAGATCGTCGATGCCGCCCGGGCTCTGCCTGCACAGCGCGTGATCCTCGACGGCGAGACGCTGTCGCTCGACGAGGACGGCGGACCGAGGCCGTTCCAGGACACCATGGCCCGGTTCGGCTCGCTGATCGTCGACGGACGCAACGACGGCGCGGCGGCCGTCCTGCGGCCGTGGTTCTTCGACATCCTGCACCTGGACGGCCGGGACCTGATCGACGAACCGCTCGCGACCCGCCTCGAGGTGCTCGAGCGGATCGCGGGGCCCTCCCGCATGCCGGGCATCGTGACTGACGACCCCGAGCGCGCCGAGCAGTTCTCGCGTGAGGCGCTCGCCGCCGGCCACGAGGGCGTCATGGTCAAGGGCATCGACTCCGCCTACGCGGCGGGGCGGCGGGGCAAGAGCTGGATCAAGGTCAAGCCGGTGCTCACATTCGACCTCGTGGTGCTGGCCGTGGAGTGGGGCTCGGGACGACGTACCGGGCAGCTGTCCAACCTGCACCTGGGTGCACGCGATCCCGACGGGTCGTTCGGTGAGCCCGGGGGCTTCGTCATGGTGGGCAAGACGTTCAAAGGGCTGACGGACGAGACCCTGCGCTGGCAGACCGCCCACTTTCCGACGATCGAGACGCATCGCTCGGCGCACGCGGTGCACGTTCGACCTGAGACGGTGGTCGAGATCGCGATCGACGGCGTGCAGCGCTCGACGCGCTACCCGGGCGGCGTCGCACTGCGCTTCGCGCGTGTGAAGGGCTACCGGCCCGACAAGCGCCCGGACGAGGCCGACACGATCCAGTCGCTGCGCGCGTTGCTGGACCGGTCGCCGTCCACGCCCACGTCCACAGCCGGCGACGCGTAGGGCCCGACTCGATGACACGGATCGTCGTGCTCACCGGCGCCGGCATCTCGGCCGAGAGCGGCGTGCCCACCTTCCGCGGACCCGATGGGCTGTGGGAGGGGCACCGCGTCGAGGACGTCGCCACGCCGGAGGCGTTCGAGATCGACCCCGAGACCGTGCTCGCCTTCTACGACGCTCGGCGCCGGGCTCTGGCAGGCGTGCAGCCCAACCCGGCTCATCGCGCGCTCGCCCGGCTCGAGGGGGCGATCGGCGATGATCTGCTCGTGGTGACCCAGAACGTCGACGACCTGCACGAGCGCGCAGGCTCACGCAACCTGGTGCACATGCACGGCGAACTGCTCCGCGCGCTCTGTGCCGCCTGCGGTGCACGCCCGGTGTGGCAGTCGGACCTGAGCGGGCGTCCACCCTGCCCTGCCTGCGGAGAGCGGATGCTGCGCCCCGACGTGGTCTGGTTCGGCGAGATGCCGTATGACCTCGAGCGCATCGAGCAGGCGATCCTCGTGTGCGACATCTTCGTCTCGATCGGCACGTCGGGCGCGGTGTATCCCGCGGCCGGGTACGCCGCGCTGGCGGCGGCCTGCGGCGCGCGTACGGTCGAGCTGAGCCTCGACCCCAGCGAAGCCCTCGTGCCCTTCGACGAGGTGCGCGCCGGACCGGCGAGCCGCGTCGTGCCGGGCTGGGTGGACGAGCGTCTCGCCATCCACGGACCGTGACACGCGCGAGCGCCGGACGGATGACCCGCCCGGCGCCCGCGACGCAGTCCGATCGACTAGGTTCTGGCGCCGCCGGAGCGCAGCCGCGACAGTGCGTCGACGGTCGCAGCGAGGATCAGCACGCCACCCGTCACGAGCAGGTTGATGCCCGCCGGCAGGTTCAGCAGGGCCAGGCCGTTGGTGATGACGGCGATCACGAGCGCGCCGATCGCGGCGTGGATGAGGCGTCCTCGTCCACCGAACAGGCTCACACCGCCGACGACGGCCGCGGCGACACCCGAGAGCACGATGTCGCGGCCGACGGTGGCGTCGACCGATCCCACGCGGGCGACGCTGAGCAGAGCCGAGAACACCGCGAGGCTCGAGCAGATGACGAACGCCCACCACTTGATCCAGCGCACCTTGATACCCGAACGACGTGCCGCCTCGGCGTTGCCGCCGATCGCGTAGACGTAGCGCCCGAACTTCGTGCGGTCGAGCACGAACGACCCGATCCACAGGATCGTGAGCACGACGGGCACGACGATCGGCACACCGGCGACCTCGACCACGGACTGTCCGCGGTTCTGGTTGAGGATGTAGACGACGGTGCCGCCGATGACCGCGATCGCCGCCAGCTTGATCCACACCAGCGACACCGCTCGGTTGGGCACTCCGGCACGGGTGCGCCGGGCGCGATCCCAGAACGACGTCGCCGCCGAGATCGCGAGCATGATGACGAGCATCAGCCAGCCGGCCCAGACCGGCAGGTTGCCGTTCTGGATCGCGACGAGCTCGGGCACCTCGAGACGGTACAGCCCGCCGGGCCCGATGATGACCAGCGCCAGACCCTGGAATCCCAGGAACAGTCCCAACGTCACGACGAACGATGGGATCCCGATCCGGGCGACGAAGAAGCCTATCAACGCGCCGGTCAGGAAGCCGAAGCCGAAGCCGATGAGCAGTGCGAGCGGCCAGGGGATGCCGAACTGGGCGTTGAGCACCACGAACAGCGCCATGCCCACGCCGCCGGTGACGCCTGCTGACAGGTCGATCTCGCCCAGCAGCAGCACGAACACCAGCGCCATGCCGAGCACGACGAGGGTGGCCGCCTGGTTCAGCAGGTTGGCGAAGTTGCGCTCGGTGAGGAAGAACGGGCTGAGGATCGAGAACAGGATGCCGAGCACCACGAGTCCGCCGACGGCGGGGAGTGCCCCCATATCGCCGCCGCGCACGCGCTGCCACCAGGCCTGCACCTGATCCATCAGCCCGCCCTCGACGCCGCTGCCGATCAGGTCGCTCGCGACCGGGTCGGGTGCCGCCTCGGTCCGGGTCGCGTTGCTGCTCATTCCACGCCTCCTTCGGTGCGGATGGTCTCGGTGCCGACGATCTGCACGCCGAGGGTCTTGGTGCCGGTGATGTAGCCCACGACGTCGTCGCGGGTCGTCTGGCTCGTGGGGATCTGGGCGACCATCTGGCCGAGGTAGAGCACGGCGATGTCGTCGGCGACCTCGAACACGTCGGCGAGATTGTGGCTGATGAGGACCACGGCGACGCCCTGCTCGGAGAGACGCTTGACCAGGTTCAGGACCTGCTCGGTCTGCGCGACGCCGAGTGCGGCGGTCGGCTCGTCGAGGATGACCACACGCGCCTTCTTCAGCACCGCGCGGGCGATGGCGACCGTCTGCCGCTGCCCGCCGGACAGGCTCGAGACCTTCTGCCGCACCGACTTCACGGTGCGCACCGACAGGGAGCGCAGCGTGTCGGAGGCGTCCTTCTCCATGCGTCCCTCATCGAACGTGCCGAGCGAGACCTCCTCGCGTCCGAGGAACATGTTCTGCACGATGTCGAGGTTGTCGCACAGGGCGAGGTCCTGGTACACGACCTCGATGCCGAGATGCGCCGCGTCTCGCGGCGTGTGCAGGTCGCGGTGCTGGCCATCGATGAGGACTTCGCCCTCGTCGTAGGGCTGGACGCCCGCGAGACCCTTGATGAGTGTGGACTTGCCCGCGCCGTTGTCGCCGACCAGTGCGGTGACCTTTCCCGGGTGGACTTCGAGGTCGACGCCCTTGAGGACGCTGACCGGACCGAATGACTTCTTGACCCCGACGAGCCGGATGATCGGCTCTGTGCCGAGGCCGGTGGCGGGGAGGACGTTGGTGTCTGACATGCTCGCTTCCTTGCGCTGTCGGGTGCCGAGCGCGCAGAGGGCGCCGCGCCTTCGATGACGCGACGCCCTCGCGGCTGTGGTCCGAACGTTACTCGGTCACTCCGTACTGTTCACAGGCCGCGGCGACCTCGGGCGTGCAGACGTCGTCGAACGACGCGTCTCCGGCCGCGATGACGTCCTTGACCTCTTCGGGGCCGACCAGGACCGGCGTCACCTGGATGTAGGGCGTGCCGTCCTCGAGCTCGGCATCCGTCTCGACCTCTTCGCCGTTGAGCAGAGCGATCGCGACCTCGACCGCGGCGGCGGCCTCGTCGGCGACGGGCTTGTAGACGGTCGCGGTCTGCCAGCCGAGCAGGATGTTCTGCAGACCGGCCACGTTCGCGTCCTGACCCGACACGGCCACGCCCTGCAGGTTGTTGTCCTGCAGCACCTTGATGACGCCGGCCGCGTTGGTGTCGTTGGCAGCCCACACGCCGTCGACCTGTCCGTTCAGGCTCGTGAGGGCCTGCTCGAAGTTGGTCTGCGACTCGGCCTGGTCCCACACCCCGGGGGGCTCGGCGGCCGCGGTGATGCCGGCCTCTTCCATGACCTCGACGGCGCCGTCGTGGAACATCTTGGCGTTGCCGTCGGTCGGGTCGCCGCCCATGTAGACGACGGTGGCGTCGGCCGGGGCGACGCCCTTGGCCTCGAGCCCGTTGAGGACGGTCTGACCCTGCAGGCGACCGACCTCGACGTTGTCGAACGAGACGTAGTAGTCCGCACCGGCGAACGGGCGGTCGTAGGCGATCACGGGGATGCCCTCGGCCTTGGCGTCGGCTGCCACGGCCTCAGCGGCGCCCTGGTAGTCCACGAGCAGCATGACGCCACAGCCCTGCGTGAGCTGCTGGTCGGCGATCGTCGAGTACGTGTTGACGTTGCCCTGGGCGTTCTGGATGTCGACCTCGAAGCCCGCGGCCTCCAGGCCCTCCTGCAGGTAGACGCGGTCGAAGTTCTCCCAGCGGGGCGACGAGGCCGCGTCGGGCAGGATCACGCACGCACGGCCGGCGGCGTCGCCGCCACCGTCGCCGCCGTCGCCGCCGTCGGTCGGCGTGCCGCCGCCGGCACAGCCGGCGAGCATCACCGCGGCGGAGCCCGTGAGGGCGGCCACGGCGAGCAGTGAAGACTTCTTCATCTCTTGCCTTTCGTCTTTGAAGGGTGCGATTCCCAGGTCGCCCTGGCGCACATCGCGCTTGGAGCGATCATTTCCTGATCGATTCTTGGCGTCAAGTCTTGAACGTAACGCTTTGGCAACGCCGGACGTCTCGAGGGCACGCCGCGGGAATTGCGTTCGTGAAATGAAGGCAGAGCGGGTCGCCGCGCGTCAGGCGCGGCCGCTTGCCGCGCGGGTGCGCCGCGAGATCGAGTCCACGATCACCGCCAGCACCAGCACCACGCCGGTGACCATGAACTGCACGTACGAGTCGAGGTTCATGAGCGTCAGCCCCGATGAGATCGACTGGATGACGACGATCCCGATCAATGCCGAGTACGCCGAGCCGCGGCCGCCGAACAGGCTTGTGCCGCCGATGACCGCGGCGGCGATCGCGTTGAGGTTGACGTCTCCGGTGCCGGAGCTCTGGTTGGCCGATGCCAGCCGCGCGGCGGCGAGGATGCCGCCCGCCGCGGCGAGCGTGGAGCACAGCGCGAACACCGACAGATAGATCCGCTCGACGCGGATGCCGGCGCGTCGTGCCGCCTCGACCGACCCGCCGACGGCGTACACCGAGCGGCCCCAGCGCGTGCGCGTGAGCGCGAAGTTCGCGACCACGACGAGGACCAGGAAGAACACGAACATGACCCCGACGCCGCGATAGAGGTTCAGATACCACGCCGCGACGACGAGGAACACCAGCAGGGCGGCACTGCGCAGCGCGATCTGGGAGTAACTCTGGCTCACCAGGTACGCGGACGCACGGCGCTGGGCGCGCCGGATGAGCGACCAGGCGAAGGCGGCGACCGCCAGCACAGCGACCACGTACGACGCCCACGCGGGCAGGTACATCTGCTGCGCGAACTGGACGATCCACGAGTCGAAGGGGATCCCGATGGAACCCGTCTCGCCCAGCACCCACAGCTGCAGCCCGAGGAAGCCGAGGAGACCCGCGAGCGTGATGACGAAGCTCGGCAGGCCGAAACGCGTGAACAGATACCCGTAGAGCAGGCCGACCAGGCATCCGATCGCGAGGGCGGCCAGCAGCGCGAAGACGAGCGGCCATTGCAGCTGGACGAATGTGACGGCCAGCACCGCCGCGGCAAGACCCGAGACCGAGCCGACCGAGAGATCGATCTCGCCCAGCAGCAGCACGAGCACCACGCCCAGCGCGATCGTGCCGATCGCCGCGCACTGCATGGCGAGGTTGCCGAGGTTCTCGCTCGAGAGGAACACCGGATTGATGAGCTGGAACACCAGCCAGATCACCGCGATGCCCAGGACCGCCGGCACGGCGCCGAGGTCTCCGCCGCGCAATCGAGCGGCGAACATCGCGAGTCCGGCGCGCACGCCGCCGGATCCGAACAGCCCCCGGCCGCCGTCGTCGCCTCCGGCGACCTCGTCGCCCGCGAGGCTCATCGACGCCCGTCCGTACGATCGCCGGGCTTGCGCCGCGCGCCGGTCTGCGGCATCCGGATCACCGTTCCGCCTCCCGTCGGAGGCGCTTCGTGGTCGCCGTCGGCGTCATCGTCGACGCCGGCAGGAACGTCCGCGTCGGACGGAGTTGCGACCAGGCCGGGCCGTTCGGCCGCGCGGCGCGAAGCGGCGTTGTCGGCGGCGCCCGTGATCGCTGCGATCAGGGTCTCGCTCGTGACGTCCGCGACGTTGTAGACGCCGTTGTTCCGTCCGAGCCGCAGCACCACGACGCGGTCGGCGACGGCCATCACGTCCGCCATGTTGTGGCTGATCAGGATCACGCCGTGACCGCGCTCGCGCAGCCGCTCGATCAGGTTCAGCACCTCGGCAGTCTGAGCGACGCCGAGGGCGGCAGTGGGCTCGTCGAGGATCACCACGCGCGGGTCTCCGATGAGCGAACGGGCGATCGCCACCGTCTGCCGCTGGCCCCCCGACAGGGAAGCCACCGGAACGCGCACCGAGGGGATCTTGGCCGACAGCTCGCGCAGCAGGGTCCAGGTTCGCTGCTCCATGTCGACCTCGTCGAGCGTGGCCCCGTCGATGAGCTCACGACCGAGCCACAGGTTGGCCACGACGTCGAGGTTGTCGCACAGCGCGAGGTCCTGGAAGATCGTCTCGATCCCCAGCTCCTGCGCGTCGGCCGGTGAGCCGATCTGCACCAGATCGCCGTCGAACTCGATGGTGCCGGCGTCGGGCGGGTGGACGCCGGCGAGCACCTTGACCAGCGTCGACTTGCCGGCGCCGTTGTCACCCACGAGGGCGACCACTTCGCCCTCGTCGACCCAGAAGTCGACGTCGGTGAGCGCCCTGACCGCGCCGAATCGCTTTCCGATTCCGCGCATCGTCAGCACACGCTCCCGTGGACGTCCTGCCCGCGGGTGCGTCATCGACATCATCGCCCCGACCTCTCCGCCGTCTTTCGATTCCCCGACCAGGGACAGGACCCTACCCGATGCCCGCAGCTTCGCACGCATCGGCGTACGCGGGCGTGCAGATGTCGTCGACGCTCCAGAAGCCGTCCGCCACCACGGTCTCCATGATGTTGTCGACCGTCACCGCGACCGGCTCCAGGAGCGTCGTGGGCGTGCCGTCGATCTCCATCGGTGCGGTCACCTCCTCGCCGCGCAGCAGCGCCACCGCGACCTCGGCGGCAAGCTCCGCCTGCGGCTTGATCGCCTTGTACACCGTCATGTACTGGTCGCCCGTCAGGATCCGCTGAATCGCCGAGAGCTCGGCATCCTGACCCGTCACGACCGGGAGCGGATCGACGTTCGCCACGCGCAGCGCCGCGATCGCCCCGCCGGCGGTGGCATCGTTGGCCGCGTAGACGCCGGTGATCGCATCGCCGTGCTGCGCGATCTGACCGGCGACCCATTCCTGCGCCTTCTCGGGGTTCCACCCCGGTGTGTCGTACTCGGCCAGCACCCGCAGGCCGCTGTCGTCGATGACGCTGTGCGCGCCGCGCTTGAACAGCGCCGCGTTGCTGTCGGTGGGGGAGCCGTTGACCATCAGGATGCCCTCGCCCGCGGCCGCATCGCCGACGCCCTCGACGAACGCCGCCGCCTGCAGCAGACCCACCTTCTCGTTGTCGAACGAGATGTAGTAGGCCAGGTCACCGCCCGCGACGAGCCGGTCGTACGACACCACCGGCACGCCCTTCGCGTTCGCGGAGTTCACGATGCTCACCGCGGCATTGGCGTCGACCGGATCGAGGACGAGCACCCCGGTGCCCGCGGCCAGTGCCGACTCGGCCTGCTGCTGCTGCTTCGCGGCGTCCTGGTCGGCGTTGGAGTACAGCACGTCGTAGTCGCCGAGCTCGGCCACCCGCGCCTCGAACAGCGGCCGGTCGAAGGTCTCGTAGCGCGCGGTCTTGGCGTCGGGCAGCAGCAGCGCGATGGTGTCGTCGCCCGCCCCGCTCGCACCAGGGTCTGCCGATCCCGCGCATGCGGCGAGCACCGCGGCGAAGACGGCGGTGATGGATGCTGCGGCCACCACTCGACGTGCCCTCGTGAGGGCTGCTCCCGATCCCTGCATCGGTTGAGCTTACGCCGAGAACGGCAGCGAGGACGCGGCGGGAAGATCCGGTGGAGCGGGCACGTTCTGGGCGTCGACCGTGACGTGATCGACGGCGATCGCGATCGCCCCGCGAGCCTCGGCCCACTCCCCGAAAGAGGCGCCCACGATCTCTGGCAGCCCGCCCGCTGCCGGCAGTGCCGTGCGCTCGAGGGAGTGCCGCATCGGGGCCATCAGGATCTCGCCCGCCTGACCCAGTTCGCCGCCGACGACGATCAGCTCGGGGTCGAAGAGGTTGCACAGGCTCGCCGCGGCGATGCCGATGTGGCGCCCGGCATCCGCGATCACGCGCCGGGCGCTGCCGTCGCCGGCCTCGGCCGCGTGCAGGAGGTCGCCCAGGCGGTGCATCCCGACGCTCGGCGGGAACAGCGACAGCAGGGCCGGACCGCCGGCGTACGTCTCGAGGCATCCGCGATTGCTGCAGCGGCAGATCGGACCGTTCTCGTCCAGAGTCACGTGGCCGATCTGGCCGGCCTTGCCGTTGAAGCCGCGGAAGAGGTCGCCGCCGACGATGAGCCCGGCGCTGATCGTGTGGCCGACGCGGATGAAGACGGAGGAGGCGGCGGTGCGGCCGTTGCCCTCGCGGGCTTCGGCCAGCCCGCCCAGGTTGGCCTCGCTGTCGACGTGCACCTGGCGGCCGATGCGGGCCGACAGGCTCTCGGCCACGTCGACACCCTCCCAGCCGCGAAGCAGGCCCGGCGTCGAGATCATGCCCGTCCGGGGGTCGACGGGGGCGGGCAGGGCCAGCCCGACCGACAGCAGATCCGACAGTGAGCCGCCGATGGTCTCCATCATGTCGCCGAGCAGCAGCGCCAGCCGGTCGAGCTCCGCGTCGTGGCGGTGGTCCAGCGGCAGCGGCAGGGACGACTGCGTCACGATCGTGCGGGCGGTGTCGGCGATCGCGATCCGCAGATGACGCGAGCTGTAGTGCACGCCGGCGACCAGGCCCAGTCTGCGCGCGAGGGACACCAGCGTCGCGCGACGGCCGCTGCGCGACGTGAAGGACGTGTGGAGCAGGCCGGAGGCCGTCAGCTCCTTGACGATGTTCGAGACCGTGGCCGGCGACAGACCGGTGCTGCCGGCGAGCTCGATCTGCGTCAGACGACCGTGGCGCTTGAGGGATTCGACCACGCGCGCGCGATTCGCCTCGCGCAGCGAGGTCTGCGAGCCCGGCGGCGGGTTTCGGCGTGCCACAGAGCACACTGTACCGGACGAGCGTTTTCCCTGGTCTCCCGCGCATTCGTGCGGCGTCGACAGGCAGGGCGGGCCCTCGCCTCGCGAGGACCCGCCCTGTGGCATCACGTGTGCGCGCTGCCGGTCACCCGGCGGTGCGAGCGCTGGACGCCGATTCGGCGATCAGTCGCTCCTGATCGACCCGGTCCAGATCGTGCAGCGACGAGCCCTTCGTCTCGCGCAGCGAGATCACCGCGACGAGCGTGATCGCGGCCGCGACGGCGAGGTAGATGGCCACGGGAATCCACGAGCCGAAGTTCGACAGCAGCGATGTCGCGATGATGGGCGCGAGCGAGCCGGCCACGATCGATGTGACCTGGTAGCCGAGCGAGACCCCCGAGTAGCGCATGCGGGTGGGGAACATCTCGGACATGATGGCCGGCTGCGGCGCGTACATGAACGCGTGGATGACCAGGCCGAGGCAGATCGCGAGGACGATCACGACGGGGGAGCGCGTGTCGAACATCGGGAAGGCGATGAAGCCCCACGCCGCCGCCAGGACGGTGCCGATGAGGTACACCGGTTTGCGTCCGATGCGATCGGTGAGAGCCCCGATCGGCGGGATCACGACCATGTGGACGATGTGCGCGATCACGAGCCAGCTCAGGATCTGCGCCGTGTTCATCTCCAGCGCCACCGCGAGGTAGGTGATCGAGAAGGTCACCACGAGGTAGTACATGATGTTCTCGGCGAAGCGCAGGCCCATCGCGGTGAGGACGCCGCGGGGGTAGCGCCGGATGACCTCGAGGACGCCGTAGCGGACGTGCTCCTCCGTCTCGACCTGCTTCTGCACCTCGAGGAAGATCGGGGCGTCCGTGATCTTGGTGCGGATGTAGTACCCGACCGCCACGATGACCACCGAGAGCCAGAACCCGACGCGCCAGCCCCACGCGAGGAAGGCCTCCTCGGGAAGCAGGCCGCTGAGAACGAGGAGCACGATGGTGGCGAGCAGGTTGCCGACCGGAACCGCGGCCTGCGGCCACGACGCCCAGAATCCCCGCGACTTGTTGGGCGAGTGCTCGGCGACCAGCAGCACGCCGCCGCCCCATTCGCCGCCGACGGCGAACCCCTGAGCGAACCGCAGGAAGATGAGCAGGCCGACGGCCCAATAGCCGATCTGGTCGAAGGTCGGCAGGCATCCCATCAGGAACGTCGCGACGCCGACGAGGATGATCGCGAGCTGCAGGAGCTTCTTGCGCCCGTACTTGTCGCCGAAGTGGCCGAACACGATGCCGCCGAGCGGACGCGCGATGAAGCCGACCGCGTAGGTGAGGAACGCCTGGATGATCGGGGTGTACGGGTCGTCGGAGGGCGGGAACATGATCTTGTTGAAGACCAGGCTCGCGGCCGTGGCGTAGAGGAAGAACTCGTACCATTCGACGACCGTGCCGGCCATCGAGGCCGTGACGACGCGTCGCAGACTCGACGGCGGAACCTGCTGTGCGGGATCGGATGCTGTGGCTGACGCCATGCGCTGAACCTCCTTGTAGAGCGCGGAAACGGCCGGTGAGCGGCCGTCCGGCGACACTACCTGACGGGGGATTCAGGTTTCAAGGCGAAGTCCATGAGAATGCACTCACCTCACAGGCCGAGGGTCAGGTCTGGCCGGCGGCGAGGCGGATCAGGACGATGTTGCCGGACTCGTCGACTTCGGCCACCGTCGGGTGGGCCTTGACGAACTCCGAGAAGCTCTTGTGTCCGAGCGCCTTCTCGCTGAACGACGGGTCGAGCCGACGGATGAGGCTCTTCACCGCCGACGCGTGCTGCCACTCGACGTCCTCCTTGTCGCTCTCCAGGCGCAGCGCGCGCTCGAGAAGGGCGCCCGCCGGGTCGGCCGCGGCCTTCTTGGCGCGACGGCGCGTCGGCGCAGCATCCTTCTTGCCGGTGACCGGTGGTGCGGCGACCCCCGGGAGCGCATCGTACGAGTCGAACTGGTCGCACGCAGCGGCCAGGGACTTCGCGGTCGAGCCCGCCACCCCGACTCCCACGACATAGCGCCCCAGGCGCTTGCACCGCTGTGCCAGCGGGACGTAGTCCGAGTCGCCCGCGACGATCACGACGTGCGTGAGGTCGGGCAGCCGGAACATGTCCTCCACGGCGTCGACGGCCAGCCGGATGTCGGCGCCGTTCTTCGCGTACGCCGCGGCCGGGAACAGCTGCACCAGGTCGACGGCGCGGGCCACGAGCTGCGAGCGATAGATGGCGTTGACAGGGGCCGACCAGTCCGCGTAGGCCCGCGTCAGCACGAGCGTGCCGAACGACGTGGCGTAGTCGATGATCGCGCCGACATCGATCGTCGCGGCGGCCAGCCGTTCGGCGATCTCGGGGTCGGAGGCATCCGTCGCGATCCTCTGGCGATCCCGCGCGTACGAGTTCTTGCCGTGCACCCGGTCGTACCAGGACATCACGATGTTGTCGAAGTCGAGATACACCGCGACCCGGGCGTTCTGCATGTCGGGCATGTCATTCCTCCCCGGGGTAGCGGACCCCGACCAGTTCGCGGATTTCGTCGAGCGTCGACATGATCGCCACCGTCTCGTCGATGGGCAGGATGTCGGAGTCGTTGCTGCCGTCGGCGATATAGCGTTCGGCGGCCAGCGCCTGGAACTGCATGCCGCGTCCCTCGATCTCTGACACGTAGTCCTCGAGGATCGTGCCGTCGTGCGACACCACCCGGAACGATGTGGCGGTGTACCACACGCGGGCGATCTCGAGGCGGGCGTCGGTGCCGATGATCGCGGCGGTGTTGGGGCCAGCGGCACGGGATGCCGAGATCGTCGTCGACAGCGCGCCCGACTCGTGCGCCATGATCGTGGCCACCTCGGTGTCTGCTCCGGTCTCTCCCAATCGCGCGGACGCGGCGACCGACAGCGGCGCACCCAGGATGTCCCACGCGAACGAGATCGGGTAGATCCCGAGGTCCAGCAGCGCCCCGCCGCCCAGCTCGAGGGCGTTGATGCGGTGCAGCGGATCGCTCGTGATCCGCTGCGTGTGATCGGCGGTGAGCGCGCGCAGCTCGCCGAGCACGCCCGAGGCCACGATCTCGCGGATGCGGACCATGTGCGGCAGATAGCGCGTCCACATCGCCTCCATCGCGAGGAGCCCTCGTTCGGCCGCGGCGTCGCGCACCGCAGCCGCCTCGGCGGCGTTGATGGTGAACGGCTTCTCGATCAGGACGTGCTTGCCGGCCTCCAGCGCGAGCAGCGCGTTGGCGGCGTGCATCGGATGCGGCGTCGCGATGTACACGATGTCGACGTCCGGGTCGGCGACGAGGTCCTCGTACGAACCGTGGGCGCGCGCGATGTCGAACCGTCCGGCGAAGTCGGCGGCCGACTCCAGCCTCCGGGAGCCGACGGCGGCGAGGTCGAGTCCCGCGGTCCGCAGATCGCCGGCGAAGGCACGTGCGATGCCACCGGGACCGAGGATGCCCCAGCGAAGACCGGCGGCGGACGGCGAAGCAGGGGAAGTCATGACTTCGAGGCTACTGCCCGCCGCCGCGACGCTGCACCCGGGGCTAGCGTGCCGCGCTGTCGGCGAGTTGCGGCAGCGGGATCGTGATCGGCTCGAGAGCCCGCTCCAGGTCGGCCACGAGGTCTCGCGGGTCCTCCAGACCGACCGACAGCCGCACCGTCGTGGATCCGATGTGCGCTTCGGCGAGCTGGAGGGGGGACATGTGACTGTGCGTCATGGATGCCGGATGCGCCACGAGACTGCGCGCATCGCCGATGTTCGCGACCAGCCTGATCACTTGAAGGCGCGAGATGAACGACTCGACCAGCTCGAAATCCGCGTCCGGGTCGCCGGTGCCGGGCAGATCGAACGCGAACACCGCGCTCACGCCCCGCGGCAGATAGGTCTGCGCGTTGGCGTGCCAGGGGCTGGATTCCAGACCCGGGTGGTGCACGCGCGCGACGGCGGGGTGCGCGTCGAGGAATCGCGCCACCTCGAGCGCGCTCGCCGTGTGCCGCTCGACGCGCAGATCGAGGGTCTCGAGGCCCTGCAGCAGCTGGAACGCGTTGAACGCCGACAGCGACGGCCCGAGGTCGTGCACGTACTTGGTCTTCACGAGCGCGATGTAAGGCGATCCGCTGACGCCGAACCTCTCGACGAGGCTTCCGTCGGGCACGCGGCGGTACGTCTCGGTCAGCTGCGGCCAGCGCCCGGGATCGGCCGTGAAGTCGAACGTGCCGAGATCCACCACGACGCCGCCCAGCGACGTGCCGTGACCGCCCAGGAACTTCGTGGCCGAATGCACGACGATGTCGGCGCCGAAGTCCTTCGCGCGCTGCAGGTACGGCGTGGCGACGGTGTTGTCGATCACGAGCGGAACCCCCGCCGCCCGCGCCACAGCCGCCACGGCACCGAGATCGAGCACCTGCGCGATGGGGTTGGAGATCGACTCGGCGAACAGCGCGCGCGTGGTGGGGCGCACCGCCGCCGCCCAGGCATCCGTGTCGTCCTGATCGACGAAGGTCACGTCGATGCCCCAGTCGGCGAAGGTGTCCTGCAGCAGGTCGACCGTGCCGCCGTACAGCTGGCGCGCGGCGACGATGTGCTCGCCCTGACGGGCCAGTGCCAGCAGCGCGACCGCGACGGCAGCCTGCCCGGACGCGACGCCGGCGGCGCCGATGCCGCCTTCGAGTTCGGCCACGCGCTTCTCGAACACGAGCACCGTGGGGTTGGCCGCGCGGCTGTAGATGTTGCCCTCGCGGCGGAGCGCGAACAGGTCGCGCGCCTCGCTCAGGGAGCGGAACTCGAAGCCGTTGGACTGGTGGATCGAGGGCACGGCGGTGTTCTCGGCGATGCCCGGGTCGAACCCGGCCTGCACCTGCGCCGTCGCGAAGGAGCGCGAGGCGGCAGCCGGGCGCGGCGACACGGCGGGTCGGGGGTCGTGAGGCATGCGAACCATTGTCGGGCCACGGGCATTCGCGCCCCCGTCGTGTGTCGAACTGTTGCGCCGCCCGTGATCGCGCGCCCCCTCGCCGCTACGGGACGAGGGTCACCTTGCCGTCGACGCCGGCCTCCACCGCCCGATGGGCCTCCGCCGCGTCCGCCAGCGGGAAGGTCGGGCCGAGCTCGAGCGAGAAGCGTCCCGCCGCCATGAGGGCGAGCGTGACGGGCACCGCCTCGTCGCGCCACGCCAGCTGCTGCGCGGTCAGCGGGACGGGAGCGCCCCCGGAGAACGCGCGGATGCCCCAGCCCGCGGCATCCTTCCCCCGCACGAGTGTCGCGACGCGCGCGCGGTCCGCCACCACGTCGACGGAAGTCTGCAGCGCCTCGTCGGTGCCGGCCGCATCGATCGCGACGGTCACGCCGTGCGGCGCGGCGGCGCGGACGCGATCGAGCAGGCCGTCGCCGTATGCGATCGGCGTGGCGCCCAGTGCGCGCACGCGGCCCGAACGGCGCTCCGACGAGGTGGCGACGACGGTCGCACCCCACAGCACGGCGTACTGGATCAGGGCCTGCCCCACCGAGCCCGAGCCGGCGTGCACGAGGAGGGTGTCGCCGGCGCCGACCGACAGAGAGCGCAGCGTCTGATACGCGGTGCCGACGGGGATGCCCAGGGCAGCGCCGCCGGCCGCGGTCACGCCCGGTGGGCGAGGATGCACGCGGCCTGCCGGAAGCAGCACCTCCGTGGCGTACGCCCCGACGGCGCCGGAGAACACCACGGGGTCGCCGACGCGGAGCCCGTCCACGTCGGCGCCGACGGCTGCGACGACTCCCGCGCCGTCGTTGCCGACGCGGCGGGGCTCGGTGATCTCTCCCGAGGGGCGCCGGCCCGATCGGAGCTTGGCGTCGATCGGGTTCACTCCGGCGGCCTCCACCCGGACGACGATCTCACCGGGTCCGGGATCAGGCGTCGGGATGTCGATCCGACGGAGCACCTCGGGGCCGCCGAACTCCGTGTATGCGATGGCAACGCTCATGTCGGGCGCAACCCTCCTCTGCGTATCGGGTATTCCAGGTGCGTCATGCGACGACGGGGGAGATCATCATTGCTCAGCCCGAGCTCAGGGCCTTCTGGATCCGTGGCAGCGACACCGGCTCGGCGGTGCCCAGCGCCTGGGCGAACAGGCTCACACGGTACTCCTCGAGGAGCCACCGTGCGTGGACCAGGTGCGGCGGGGCATCCGGGGCGGGCGGGATCGTCCCGCCCGCGTCGGAGTAGAGCGCCGCGGCCCGCTCGAACTCGGTCATGCGCTGCCGGTCACGGCCGGCGTTGTCGGAAAGCGCGCGGACGCGGTCGAGCGCAGCACGCAGGTAGCGGGGCAGGTGCGTCAGGCGGGCGGTGCCGGTGCGCGAGGCGAAAGAGGGGAAGACGAGTCCGGCCACCTGACCTTTGACATCGTTCAGCGCTCCGAGGAGCGTCAGCGAATTCTGCTCGCGCAGCGCCCTCTCGACGTCGCGCGCGGCGGTGAGGATCCGCGCGGTCAGCGACACCGTCTGGAACAGCTCGTCGACGACGACCGCCGACAGCGTGTCGCGCACCGCCTCGAACCCGGCGCGTGTGCGCACCGGTCTCGCCGCCGTGCGCTGGATGACGGCATCCGCCACGGCCACGCGGCAGTCCTCCACGAGCGCCTTGGCGGACGGGTACGGCGATGCGGCCAGCGCGAGCTTCTCGGCGGAGGTCAGATGCTCCAGCACGTAAGCCACCGGCGAGGGCACCGCCAGGAGCAGCAGTCTGCGCACGCCGTCTCGGGTCGCGCGCTCGGCGGCCTCGGGCGTCGCCTCGATCCGCAGCGCGACCGACGCGCCCTCGTCCACGATCGCGGGATAGCCGCGGACGACGCCGCCTGCGACCTTGGTGTCGACGACCGCCGGCACGTCGCCGAACGACCACTCGGTGAGCCCGGTGCGCTCGGCGAAACCGGTCGCAGCGTCCGCAGCTCCTTGCGCAACAGCGGACGCGCCCACGCGCGTGGGCGGGAGATCGCGCCCCGTTCCGCTCTGCGCACGTGCCACGGAGCGCGCCACCGAGTCGCGCGCGCGTCCGGCGAGCCGGTCCTGCAATGCCGCGAGGTCGCGATCCGAGCCCACGGTGCGGCCGCGCTCGTCGACGGCGCGGAACGACATCAGCAGATGCGAGGGCACCCGCTCCAGCTCGAAGTCGCCGGCCGACACGGGCTGGTTCGCGACGCGCTGGATGCGCGCTGCCAGCGCGTCGCGCAGCGGCGTGGACGGCAGCCCCTGCGTGGCTTCCGGGCCCTGCCCGTCCAGTTCGGCCGACAGCGTCGCGGCCCAGTCCGCCGCCGGCACCACGTGGCGCCGGATGGCCTTCGGCAGCGACCGCAGCAGTGCCGTCACCAGCTCGTCGCGCATGCCCGGCACCTGCCAGTCGAAGCCGTCCGGCCGCAGCTGCGCCAGGAGGGCGAGGGGCACGACGATGGTCACGCCGTCGTCCGGCGCCCCCGGCTCGAAGCGATAGGCGAGCGAGAGCACCTGGTCGCCCTGCTGCCACCGCGCCGGAAAGTCGCGCTCGTCTCCCCGCGAGGCCTCATCGAGCAGGTCGGCCTCGCTCATGTCGAGCAGGCGCGGCGTGCGGCCCGCGGCATCCTGCCACCATGCCTCGAACGAGCGCACATCGAACACGTCGCGCGGCAGCCGAGCATCGTAGAACCGGAAGACGGCCTCGTCGCCGACGAGGATGTCGCGGCGGCGCTCGCGCTCCTCGATCTTCTCGAGCCGGCGACGCAGCTCGAGATTGCGGCGCTCGAATGCGGTGAGCCGCTTGTCGAGGTGCGATGAGTCCCAGTCGCCTTCGACCAGCGCGTGGCGCACGAACAGCTCGCGCGCGAGCGGGCGGTCGAAGCGCGCCAGCTGCACTCGGCGCCGCGGCACGATCTCGAGGCCGAACAGCGTGACCTTCTCGTACGCGGATGCCGCACCCGCCGCCTTGGACCAGTGCGGCTCGCTCAGCCGGCGCTTGGCGAGGTCGCCGGCCAGCGGTTCGGCCCAGGCGGGGTCGATCGCGGCGACGGTGCGGGCGAACAGGCGGCTGGTCTCGACGATCTCGGCGGCCATCACCGCCTGTGGGCGCTTCTTCTTCAGGCCCGAGCCGGGGAAGATCGCGAACCGGGTTCCGCGGGAGCCGAGGTACTCGGCCGAGCGGCGCTGTTCCCGCTCACCGGCACCGCCGCGGCCCCGGGCCGGCTCCTTCGACGTCGCCCGCTCGTCCAGCATGCCGAGGTGCGAGAGCAGCCCCGACAGGATCGCCTTGTGGATCTCGTCGGCGCCGCCGGCGGATCCGCGCGTGGACTTCCGTGCACCGGCCAGCGCGCTCAGCTGCCGGTGGACGTCCACCCATTCCCGCACGCGCACGTAGTTGAGATGCTCGCTGCGGCACATCCGCCGGAACGCGCTCGACCCCAGCTCGGACTGCTTCTCCTGCAGATGGTTCCACAGGTTCAGCAGCGTGAGGAAGTCGCTCGTCGGGTCCGTGAAGCGCGCGTGCAACCGGTCCGCCTCCTCGCGACGCTCCTCCGGTCGCTCGCGCACATCCTGGATCGACAGCCCCGCGACGATCACGAGTACGTCGCGGAGGATCCCGGTGCGCTGCGCCTCGAGGATCATGCGGGCGAACCGGGGATCGATCGGCAGACGCGCGATCTCGCGGCCGAGATCGGTCAGCCGGTGCTCGCCGGATCCCGCACTCGAGCCGCTCGAGGAGCGCACCGCGCCGAGCTCGACCAGGAGTTCGAGCGCCGCCCGCACGCCGCGCGAGTCGGGCGGAGTGAGGAAGGGGAACGACGAGATGTCGCCGAACCCCAGCGAGAGCATCTGCAGGATGACCGAGGCGAGGCTCGTCCGCAGGATCTCGGGCTCGGTGAACTCGTCCCGAGACGCGAAGTCCTCTTCCGAGTAGAGCCGGATCGCCACGCCCGGGCTGGTGCGCCCCGCGCGTCCCGAACGCTGCTGTGCCGAAGCCTGCGACACCGGCTCGATGGGCAGCCGCTGGATCTTGCTGCGGTTGCTGTATCGCGAGATGCGCGCCGTGCCGGTGTCGACCACGTACCGGATGCCGGGGACTGTCAGGCTCGTCTCGGCGACGTTGGTGGCGAGGATGACCCGGCGCCGAACGCCCGGCACCTTCGACGATTCGAACACGCGGTGCTGCTCGGCCGAGCTCAGCCGGCCGTACAGCGGCAGCACCTCGGTGGGAGCGGCATCCTTCGCGTACATGCCGCGGACGGCATCGGTCGCGTCGCGGATCTCGGCCTCGCCCGGCAGGAATACCAGGACGTCGCCGGCGGACTCGCGGTCGAGCTCGCGCAGCGCCGCCGTGATGCCGTCGACGTCATCGCCGCCGGCGTTCTCGGCCGACGCGCTCGCGGCGGCGGGTGGCCGGTACCGGATCTCGACGGGGTACGTGCGGCCGGACACTTCGATGATCGGCGCGGGCGTGCCGTCCGGCTCCGCGAAGTGCTTCGCGAAGCTCTCGGGGTCGATCGTCGCGCTCGTGACGATCACCTTGAGATCGGGGCGCTTCGGCAGGATCCGAGTGAGATAGCCGATGAGGAAGTCCACGTTGAGGGATCGCTCGTGGGCCTCGTCCACGATGATCGTGTCGTAGCGGCGCAGCAGACGGTCGCGATGGATCTCATTGAGCAGGATGCCGTCGGTCATGAGCGCGACGCGGGTGTCGGGCGACACCTTGTCGGTGAAGCGCACCTTGTAGCCCACCGTGGTGCCCAGCGGCACCTGCAGCTCCTCGGCGACGCGCTCCGCGATCGTGCGGGCGGCGATGCGCCGCGGCTGAGTGTGGGCGATGCGCGTGCGTCCGAGCTCGAGGGCGATCTTGGGCAGCTGCGTCGTCTTGCCCGATCCGGTCGCTCCGGCGACGATCACGACCTGGTGGTCGCGGATGGCGGCCGCGATCTCGTCCCGCGCCGCGCTGACGGGCAGCTCGGGCGGGTAGGAGATGACGGGTTCGGGCGCGGACATAGCCTTCGATCGTATCCCGCCCGGCGGGCGGTCCGCCTCGAAGCCCCTTGGTTCGTTCGTCACCTGTGCACGCGAAACGCCGCCGTTGGCGTACACAGGTGGCGAACGAACCAGGGGTGGGTTGTGTCGCAGAGTACTTTGCGATACAAAGTTGTCATGGTCGCGACGACACGGACGCCCACCGGCAGCGGCGCCGGCGCACGATCGCGAGCCCGTGCGCTCGCGTGGGGGCTCGGGCTGCCGGCAGCGCGCGTCGCGATGGTCGCGGCGGCGTGCACGCTCGCGTGGCTCGTGGTGGGCTGGGCCTCGGGTACCGCGACCGCCTTCCCGGTGCCGCCCCTGATCGCGGCGGTGGCCATGCTGCCGGTGAATCTCGTGTGCCTCGGACTGGTCCTGCGCCGGCTGCGCGCAGAGGGTCGCGGGCTGGGCGACCTTGTGGGCTACCGCCGGGGCCGCGTCGGTCGTGACGTGCTGTGGGGGCTGCTGTGGCTGGTGATGCTGTACGTGCCGTTCGTCCTCACGATCATGCTGGTGATGCGCGTGCTCCACGGCGATGCGATGTTCGTCGCGTTCGAGACCGTGTTCTTCGACCCGGAGGCGCTGCCGCCGCTGTCTCCGGTCGCGGCATCCGTCCTGGCCATCGTGGCCGTCGTGACCTTCGCGCCGCTGAACGCGCCGGTCGAGGAGTTCGTCTACCGCGGGACGGCGCAGCAGGATCTTTCGAGACGGATGCCGGTGGCGCTCGCCATCGTCGTGGCGTCGGTCTTCTTCGGGCTGCAGCACATCTGGTACGCGCCGACACCCGACGCGGTGCTGGTCTACGCGTGCGCGTTCTTCGTGTGGGGCGTCGGCTCGGGAATCATCGCGTGGCGGCAGCGCCGGCTGCTGCCGCTCATCGTCGCGCACGGGCTCGTGAACCTCTTGACCTCGCTGCCTTCGCTGGCCGTCCCCTTCCTCCTCGCGAACGGAGCATGATGCGATCCCCCGAAGCCCCCGACGAAGACGGAGAGCAGCCGGCCGATGTCGCGGCGATGCTCGACCTCATCCGCTCCGAACAGGAGCGGATGAGCCGCCGGCTCGCGGCCGGGGTGCCCGCCATCCTGCTCGCGTGGGGCATCGCGTGGTTCGTCGGGTTCATGCTGCTGTGGCTCATCGACGGTGCGCGGCCCGCGATCGCGGTTCCCGTGGCCGTGGCCGCCGTCGCCTTCGCCCTGCTCATGGCGGGCGCCCTCGTGGTCAGCGCGGTCATGGGCGCCCGCATGAGCCGCGGCATCCGCCCCGCACCGGGTGCGGCGTGGACGGGGACGGTGTACGGGCTCACATGGCCGCTGGGGTTCCTGTCGCTCACCGCGCTCGGGCAGGCGCTCATCGTGAACGGCATGCCGCCGGAGCTCGCGAGCATCTATTACCCGACGGCTTCGACGATCTTCGTCGGGATCATGTACGTGCTCGCGGGCGGGATCTGGCGCAATTGGCCGACCATCGCGATGGGCGGCTGGTTCATCGGGGTCGCCGCGGTCGCGCCGTTCTTCGGGTACCCCACCCACTACCTGGTGTTCGCGCTCGCCGCCGGCGGGGTCTTCCTCCTGGGCGCCCTCGTCGCGTGGCTGTGGCTGCGCGGGAGCCGTCGCCGGCCGGACGACGCCGAGGACGTCGATGAGTGAGCTGGACCCGGTCATCCACGCCGCGGCGCGGCTGCGCATCACCGCGGCGCTGGCGACGCTCCACAGGAACGAGAGCATCACCTTCCCGCGTCTTCAGGAACTGCTGGAGATGACCGCGGGGAACCTCTCGACTCACGTGCGCAAGCTCGAGGAGGCGGGGTACGTCACCGTCGAGAAGACGCACCGGGGTCGCACCCCGACCACCTACCTGTCCCTCACCAAGCAGGGGCGACGTGCCTTCGAGGACTACGTCGAGACCCTCCGTTCCGTTCTGGGAGAACAACCATGACTCTTGCCGAGTTCGATCACGTCACGCGCCGTTACGGCGACGTCGTGGCGGTCGACGACATCTCGCTCACGATCGACGCCGGCACCCTCGTGGGCCTTCTGGGCCCCAACGGCGCCGGCAAGACGACGCTGCTCTCGCTGCTGCAGGGGCTGCGACGGCCGACCGCCGGGACGGTGACCCTCTTCGGCGGGAGTCCGCAGGATGCCCGCCGCCGCACGGCGCTCGGGACCACGCCGCAGGAGACGGCGCTGCCCGAGACGCTGCGGGTGGGCGAGGTGATCGACTATGTCGGCGGTCACTTCGCCGATCGCGTCCCGTCAGGCGAGCTTGCGGACGAGTTCGGCCTCGCCGACATGCTCCGTCGTCAGTGCGGCGCGCTCTCGGGCGGGCAGAAGCGGCGCCTGGCGGTCGCGCTGGCCTTCGTCGGCCGCCCGCGCCTCGTGCTCCTGGACGAGCCCACCACGGGCCTCGACGTCGACGCACGACGAACGCTGTGGGCGGCCATCCGGCGTCAGCACGAGGCCGGGGCCACCGTCGTCATCACCAGTCACTACCTCGAAGAGATCGAGGCGCTCGCGCAGCGCGTGATCGTGGTCGGCGAGGGGAGGATGCTCGCCGACGACACGGTCGCCCGCGTGGTCGCGCGCGTCGGAGTCGGACGCGTGCAGCTCTCGAGCCACGAGCCCAAGCGCATCGAGCAGCTCGCGAGCGTCGTGCGCCACGAACGGTCCGACGATCGTGAGATCTTCACGGTCACCGATGCCGACGAGTTCGTGCGGGAGCTGGTCGGCTCCGGGCTGGCGTTCCAAGACCTGACCGTGCGCGGAGCGACGCTCGAAGAGGCCTTCCTCGCACTGACCGAATCCCGCGTCGCAGACGCGTCCCCTCGAAAGGCCGGACAGGCAGCATGACCACCATCACGGCACGGCCCGTCTCGACGGCCCGGCTCACCTTCCTCCACGCCAAGTACGTGCTCATCGAGACGCTCCGGGTGCCCATCGCGGTGATCGGCACGCTCGTCTTCCCGGCGCTCGCGCTCCTGTTCTTCGTCGTCCCGCAGCGAGTCGTCGCCGACAACCCCGAATACGCGACGCAGGCGGTGATCTCCCTCTCGGTGTTCGCCGTGATGTCGAACGCGCTCTTCTCGTTCGGCCTGAACATCTCGGAGAGCCGCGAGAAGCCGTGGGATCCGTATCTGCGGACGCTCCCGGCCCCCGGCACCGCACGCGTGCTCGCACAGATCCTCTCCACCGGCGTGCTCGGTCTCATCGCGATCGTGCCGGTCATCGTGGTGGGCGGCCTGTTCACTGCGGCCGAGGCTCCTCCCGCCCGTCTCCTGGCCGGCCTCGTCGCCCTCGCGGTCGCGTCGCTCCCGTTCATGCTCATCGGCAGCGCGATCGGCTATGCGCTGCCGTTCAAGGCCGCGATCGCCGTGGTGCAGATCGTGATGTTCTCGCTCGCCTTCATCGGCGGGCTGTTCCTGCCACCGGAGATGTTCGCGCCGTGGCTCGACACCGTCTCGCGCTTCACGCCGTCGCGCGAGGCGCGCGAGTTCGTCATCTGGGCGGTCCAGGGCGGGCCGCTGGAGTGGTGGGTGTGGGTCGGCATCGTCGTGTGGACCATCACGTCCTTCGCGCTCGCGGTGACGCTCTTCCGGCGGGATCAGGGACGCCGCTTCCGCTGACGACGGCGGCGACGTGAGCGCGCGGCGCTCGTAGGCTGGGAGTCATGACGATTCCCACCCTGACCCTCAACGACGGCCACACCATCCCGCAGCTCGGCTACGGCGTCTTCCGCGTGCCCGCCGCCGACACCGAGCGAGCCGTGGCCGAGGCGCTGGAGGTCGGCTACCGGCACATCGACACCGCCGCGATCTACGGCAATGAGGAGGGCGTGGGCGCCGCGATCGCCTCGAGCGGCATCGCCCGTGACGAGCTGTTCGTCACGACCAAGCTGTGGAACGACCGTCACCACGACGAGCAGCCGCGCGCCGCGATCGGGGAGAGCCTCGAGCGGCTGGGCATGGACCACGTCGACCTGTACCTCGTGCACTGGCCGGCGCCCGCAAAGGACGAGTACGTCCACGCGTGGGAGAAGATGGTCGAGCTGCGCGACGCCGGTCTCACACGCAGCATCGGCGTCTCGAACCACCTGGTGCCGCACCTGGAGCGCATCATCGCGGCGACCGGCGTCGTGCCGGCCGTGAACCAGATCGAGCTGCACCCCGCCTACCAACAGCGGGACATCACGGACTGGGCCGCCGCCAACGACGTCCGGATCGAGTCGTGGGGTCCGCTCGGCCAGGGCAAGTACGACCTGTTCGCCGCCGAGCCGGTCGCTGCCGCCGCGCAGGCGCACGGTAAGACGCCGGCGCAGGCGGTGCTGCGCTGGCACCTCCAGAAAGGATTCATCGTCTTCCCCAAGTCGGTTCGGCGCGAGAGGCTGGAAGAGAACCTCGACGTCTTCGACTTCGAACTCACCCCTGACGAGGTGGCCGCGATCGACGCGATGGACCCGGGCGACGGTTCGGGACGCGTCAGCTCGCACCCCGACGAGGTGAACTGACGGAGGGACCGGATGCCATGAATCCTCGCCTCGCGGAAGCGACGAGCCCGTACCTGAGAGCCCATGCGGGCAATCCGGTCGCGTGGTTCCCGTGGGGCGAGGAGGCCTTCGCCCAGGCTCGGGCACGAGATGTGCCTGTCATGGTCTCGATCGGATATTCGACGTGCCACTGGTGCCACGTGATGGCGCGCGAGTCGTTCGAGGATGCCGACACCGCGGCCGACCTCGACGCCGGCTTCGTCGCGATCAAAGTGGACCGCGAGGAGCATCCCGAGGTCGACGCCGCCTACATGGCCGCCGCTTCGGCCTTCGCGCCGAACCTCGGCTGGCCGCTCACCGTCTTCGTGACCCCGCAGGGGCGCCCGTTCTACGCGGGCACGTACTATCCGCCGGAGCCTCGTGGCGGCCTGCCGTCGTTCCGTCAGGTGCTGGCGGCGGTGCGCGAGGCGTGGACCGAGCGCCGCGATCAGATCGACGGGACGGCGGATGCTGTCGCGAGCGCGCTCGCCGACGTCCGCGCCTCGGTCGGCTCCGGGCCTTCCGGTGAGGCGACCCTCGATGCGCTGACGGCGCCCGAGATCGCCCAAGCCGCGCGCACACTCGCAGGACGCGAGGATCCGCGCCACGGCGGCTTCGGCGATCCTGCGTCGGCGGCGCCGAAGTTCCCCGTCGCCACGGCCCTGAAGTTCCTGCAGGCCCGCCTCGTGCGCGAGACGGCGGCCGAGGCATCCGTCGTCGCCGACCGCGCGCTCGCCGCGATGGCCGCGTCGCCCCTGCGCGACCCGGTCGAGGGCGGGTTCTTCCGCTATGCGACGCGCCCGGATTGGACGGTGCCGCACTACGAGCGCATGCTCACCGACAACGCGCAGCTGCTCGACGTCGCCACGGATGCGGGTTCGCACGACGTCGCACGGGGGGTCGCAGGCTTCCTCGTCGACGTGCTCCAGCAGCCGACCGGCGGGTTCGGGGCCGCGCAGGACTCGGAGTCATGGATCGACGGCCGGCGCAGCGAAGGCGGGTACTACGCACGGGATGCCGCCGCTCGCGCGGACCTGCAGCCACCCGCCGTCGACGGCAAGGTCGTGACGGGCTGGAACGGGCTCGCGATCGGCGCCCTCGCTCGCGCCGGGGCTCGCTACGGCGAGGAGCGCTGGCTCGAGTCCGCCCGCTGGGCGGCCGATGCGGTGCTCGAGAGCAACGTGAGGCCCGACGGACGCCTGCTGCGCGCCTCCCTCGACGAGATCCCCTCGTCGGCCGCCGCGACCCCGGCCGACTACGGGCAGCTCGCCGCTGGGCTGACAGCCCTGGCCCTCGCCACCGGAGAGGTCGCTTATGCGGTGCGCGCGCGGGAGCTGGTCGACGCGTGCCTGACCGATGACGGCGAGGTCGCGGTGCCGGGCGGCGGCGACCCGGTGCTGGCGGCGCAGGGGATCGGTGCCCCGGATGCCGCCTCCGACGCCGACGAGCCCTCCGGGCGCGCGGCGCTCGCCGAGGCTGCCGTGGCGTTGTGGCTCGTCGGCGCCGGGGACCGCTATCGGGCGGTGGCCGAGCACATCGTCGCGCCGCACGTGCGGGCCGCCGTCGGGCAGCCGCTCGCCTACGGGGCGCTGCTGCGAGTGGCCGCCACCCTCGCGGCAGCGCCGCGACAGCTCGTGATCGTGCTGCCGGATGCGGCACCAACGGGTGCGGGCGGAACCGAAGCGATATCGGCTACGGCCCCAGGTGCCGCGGCCGGTGCCGGCCTCGCGGCGGCGGGGCGTGGCATCCGTTCCGATCTCTTCACGGTGCTCGCGCAGAGCGCCGCAGGCGCGTGGAACCAGGCGGGTTTCGAGCTGTTCGCCGAGAAGACGACGCGCGATGGCCTGCCAACGGCCTACGACTGCCGCGATTTCGCGTGCCGGCTTCCGGTGACCGATCCCACTGAACTGGGGGACTGATTCAGATCCAGCTGGGCAGCCAGTTGTGCAGCCGCCAGAAGTCGTAGGGCACCGCCATGGCCGAGATCACCGGGTACCAGAACGCCGCCAGGAGCAGCGCCACTCCCAGGAACACCAGCACGAGCCGCTGGCCGGTGTGGCGGCGATCGTCGTCAGCACCCGATGCCGCGATGCGCTGCAGGGCGAAGGTGAGCGCCAGCAGCATGAACGGCAGCATCAGCACCGTGTAGAACTGGAACACCGTCCGCTCGGGGAAGAACAGCCACGGCACGTAGGTCACGGCGATTCCGGTGAGCACGAAGGCGTGCCGCCAATCGCGCGACACGATGAACCGGTACGCCAGATACAGCACCGCGGCCACCCCGGCGTACCAGACCAGCGGGTTCGGGATGCTCGACACGACCTGCGAGCACCCGTTGGCCGCGGCGCAGCCGTCCACCCCCAGCGCATCGTGGTGGTAGTACATGCCGGTCGGGCGCAGCAGCAGCGGCCACTGCCACGCGGGGCTCGCGTACGTGTGACCCGATGTGATGCCGGCCGCGGAGTTGTACATGGTCACGTGGAACTGCCACAAGCTCTGCAACGGCAGCGGCACCCATGAGAACAGCCCGGTCGCGGGGTTCGCGTCCGCGACATGACGGTCGTAGCCGCCGTCGGTGACGAGCCAGCCGGTCCACGAGGCGAGGTAGACCACAGCGGCGATCGGGACGAGGAGCAGGAAGGTGACGCCGCCTTGGCGCAGCGCGTCGGAGGGCCAGAACAGCACGCCCGCGCGGCGGCGGGCGAGCGCGTCGGTCACGACGAGATAGATGCCGAGCCCGGCGAGCACCCAGACCCCCGACCATTTGACCGCGCACGCCGCGCCGAGCGCTGCTCCGGCGGCCAGGATCCAGGGCCGGTTCCACAGCAGCGGGCCCCACCTGACCGTTGAGGAGAGCGGGAGCGCGTCGCCGTCGACGCGCGCCGCGACCGTCTCGGCGATGCGCGTCATCGTGCGCTCCCGGTCGACCAGGACGAAGAGGAACGCGAGCAGCACGAAGAACGTGAGCGCGGTGTCCAGGAGCGCCACGCGGCTCATCGAGATCGCGAGCCCGTCCACGGCCATCAGCAGTCCCGCGACGACGGCGAACGTCGTGGACCGTGTGAGGCGCCGGGCGATGAGCATCAGGAGCAGCACCGCCGCGATGCCGAGAAGCGCGGTCGTGAGGCGCCACGTCCACCCCGATCCCGGGCCGAACGCGAGCATGCCGAGGGCGATGATCCACTTGCCCAGCGGCGGATGGATCACGAACGCCGGGTCGGTCGAGAAGACGCCGACGTCGCCCGACAGGAAGCTCGCGTTGCCGTCCTCGGGCCACGACCCCTCGTAGCCCAGCTGCAGCAGCGTCCAGGCGTCCTTGACGTAGTACGTCTCGTCGAACTGGTTCATCAGGTCGTGCGCGGCGCCGAGGTTCCACAGACGCGCGACCGCGGCGAGCACGAGGACGATCGCGGGCCCGAGCCACCGGTACAGCCGCCGCGCCCGCTCGTCGCCGTTCACGCGCCGTGCGAACCGGTCGTACAGACTCGGGCGTGCGGGCCGGCGGGAAGGCGGGGGGAGGAGCGGTGCGGCAGGCGGGTCGGCAGCTGGCCGAAGGGCGTCCGTCACCCGGCCAAGTCTAGGCTGAGGGCGTGATCATCCTCGCGGCGACGCCGATCGGAAACCTGGGGGATGCCTCCCGTCGCCTCGTCGAAGCGCTCGAGCAGGCGACGATCATCGCCGCCGAGGACACACGAACCACGCAGCGTCTGCTCGCGGCGCTCGGGGTGTCCAACCGCCCGCGCCTCATCGCGCTGCACGACCACAACGAGAAGGACCGCGCACCCGAGCTCGTCGAGCTCGCGCGGACCCAGGACGTGCTCGTGCTGAGCGACGCCGGGATGCCGACGGTCAGTGACCCCGGCTACGGAGTCGTGGCCGCGGCCGCCGCCGCCGGTGTCGAGGTCACCGTCATCCCCGGACCCAGCGCGGTGGTGACCGCGCTGGCCGTCTCGGGCCTTCCGACCGATCGCTTCACGTTCGAGGGCTTCGTGGCGCGCAAGCACGGCGAGCGCATGGGGGCGCTGCGCCTGCTCGCCGCCGAGCCGCGCACCATGGTGTTCTTCGAGGCACCCTCACGTCTGGCGGCGACGCTCACCGACATGGCGGCCGCATTCGGCGCCGACCGGCGCGGTGCCGTCTGCCGTGAGCTCACCAAGCTGCACGAGCAGGTCGTGCGGGGCACTCTGGCCGAGCTTGCGACGTGGGCCGAAGGCGGCGTGCGGGGCGAGGTCGTGCTCGTCGTGGAGGGTGGCGCTGCGCGGGAGGTGCCGTTCGCCGATGCGGTCGCGCAGGTGCGGGCACTCGTCGGCGAGGGCGTACGGCGAAAGGATGCCGCGGCCGAAGTGGCCGGACTGACCGGCCACTCCAGCCGCGAGCTGTACCAGGCGACCCTGACGGGTCCGGCCTAGCGCTCCTTCGGCTCCTTCGCCTTCTTGAGCTGACGGATCGCCTTCTCGACGACCTTCGTGGCTGCCTTAACGTCCGCCGCCGTCGCCTTCGAGCCGGCCAGCACCACCTCGCCCACCGCGATCGCGTCGTCGAGGCGCGCGAGCGAGGCGTGCGTATACCGCTCGCGATCAACGGATGCCGCGTCGGAGAGTGCACTCTCCAGTGAGGACGTGTCGGCCTGCTCGCCCCCGCCGACCGATGCCGTGTCGATCAGGCGCACCTCGTCGAGCACACCCCACGCGCCCGCCGAGAGTGAGAACTCGGCTGAGATCTCGACCACGCCGTCGGCCCCGACGATGATCCCGGGCACCTCGGCGGTGTGGAAGTCGTTCCACACCGTGAACTCCATCGGCGCGCTCCACGTGCCTTCCGCGGTGGTCGCCGCGAGGGTGCGCGTGTCGGTGGCCGGGCTGTTCGTGCCCTGCGTCGTCGCCTGCAGCACGTACGTCCCGGCGGGGACTCCCGTCACGGTCTGCGACGCCGACGTCTCGTACGCCCACCCGTTCCAGAAGGTCACCGCGAAGTCGCCGGCGAAGGCGTCTGCGGTCTCCTGGCGCGCGGCAGGCCCGGTGAGGGTCCACGCGCTCAGGTCATCGCTCTCGAACCCGGGGTTCACGACGTGGTTGGGGGCGGTGACGGTCACGCTCGCGGTCACCGCGTGGCCCGAGTCCGTCGTCCCCGGGATGACGTACTGCCCCGGCCCGCGGATCCAGCTCACGGCGTCGCTCCACCGCACCGCGTGGTGCTCGGTCGTGCCGTCGTTGAAGTCGATCGCGAGGGTCGGCGGAAGCGCGATCGGCGTGCCGTCCACTACGGTGAGCGCGACGTCCTCGATCGAGACGATCTGGCGCGGCGCGACCGCACCGGTGCGGACGTACGAGAACGTCCGCAGCGATTCCAGCGGTGTGCCGTCCCACGCGAACAGGGCCTGGTTGTCCCACGCCGACCCACCGTACGAGTCGCCCACGTGGAGCGGGTCGTAGTCGCCGGCCGCGCTCGTCGCCCAGCCCGAGCCGAACTGCTCCCACAGCGCGCGGTTCCCCTCGACCTCGGACGCCGGCCCGACGGGCAGCCACGCCGGCTCCCAGTAGTACACGCCGATCCCGGCGTCTCCGACCGCGGCGACCGCGGCGATGACATCGCGCAGCTCCCAGGCCTGGCCTTGCACGCTCACCGGGTACTGGCCGGTGATGCCGCTCGCCCCGATGACGTTCGGGTAGCCGTCGCCGTCCTCGAGCGTGTGCGCCCAGCTGGTCTCGGCGACCATCACCTGCTTGCCGTAGGTGGTGGCGACGTCCGACAGGACGGCGGTGAGGTTGCCGATCGTGCCGTGCCAGTACGGGTAGTACGAGCTCGCGAACACGTCGTAGTCGACGCCGAAAGCATCCAGTCCCGCTGCGTAGGTCGCGTACCGGCCGGAGGTCTCGGGGTTGGTGAAGTGCACCGCGACGAGTGCGTCCGGCAGCACCTCGCGCACGGCGGCGCTTCCGGCCGAGACGAGTGCGGCGAACTGCGCGTCGATCTCGCGGCCGGGGCGCGTGTGGCCCGCGATGGCGTTGTTGGTCTCATTGCCGATCTGCACCATGCGCACGTCGACGCCGGCATCTTCGAAGCGCTGCAGGGCATCGGCGGTGAACTCGTGCAGAGCCGTGACGGTGTCGGCGTCGCTCAGCCCCGCCCACGCCTTGGGCACGAGCTGGCGCGCCGGGTCGGCCCAGAAGTCGGAGTAGTGGAAGTCGACCAGCGTGTCGATTCCGGCGGCGGTCGCTCGCTGCCCGATCTGGACGGCGCGGTCGACATCGACCGTGCCTCCGCCATAGCCCCGGCCCGACGCGTCGTACGGGTCGTTCCAGACACGGACGCGCACCGAGTTCACGCCGTTGTCGGCGAGCACGTCGAACAGGTCGGCCGGCTGGCCCGCGGCATCCCGGAAGACCACACCGCTGGATTCGAGCGACAGCACGGTCGACACGTCGACGCCCATCGCGAAGTCCTCGGCGAGGCCCTCGATCTTGTCGACGAAGATGCCGGCGTCCACCGGTCCATCATCGGCGGTCTCGCCGGCCGCGGATGCGGTCAGCGCGCCGCTGATGACGAGGGCGACGGATGCTGCGCCCGCGGCGAGCGCGGAGGCCATGGTGCGAGGGCGGATGCGAGTGGTCATGATTCTCCGATCGACGTTGATCAGGGGTCCTCCGGGCGGTTCAGCCCTTGACGGACCCCGCGGTGAGGCCGCCGACGATGTAGCGCTGCAGCGACAGGAACAGGACGAGGACGGGGATCGCGGCGATCACGGCGCCCGCGGCGAAGAGCCCCCAATTGGAGGCCAGCTGGTTGGACACCCACTGGTACATGCCGACCGCGAGGGTCCAGTTCTCCTCCGAGACCAGCACGATCTTGGCGATGATGTAGTCGCCGAAGGCGGCGATGAACGCCAGCAGCGCGACCACCGCGAGGATCGGGGTGACCAGCGGCATGATGAGCCGCCAGAAGATCTGCGCGTGGGTGGCGCCGTCGATCTTGGCGGACTCGTCGATCTCGATCGGCACGGTGTTGAAGAACCCGTACATGAGGAACGTGTTCACGCCGAGCGCGCCGCCGAGGTAGACGCAGATGAGCGCGATCTTGGAGTTGAGTCCGAGCGCGGGCACCACCTCGCCCAGCGCGAGCAGCATCAGGAAGATCGCGACGAAGGCGAGCGCCTGCGGGAACATCTGGATGATGAGCAGCCCCGTGAGGCTCGCCCGGCGGCCCGAGAAGCGGAACCGCGAGAACGCGTACGCCGCGGCGGCGCCCATCAGCACCGCACCGATCGCGGCGATCCCGCCGATGAGCAGCGTGTTGCCCGCCCAGGTCCAGAAACGCGTCTCGCCGAGCGCTGCGTAGTTGGACAGGTCGAGCACGCTGAACAGCGCATTGCTGGCGGCCAGGGTGCCGCGCGGGTTGAGCGAGGCAGACAGCACGTACACCAGCGGGAAGATCGAGTAGAAGACCACGACGACGGCCAGGAGGTATTTCCAGCCGACGTCGAGGAGCCAGCGGCGGCGGCGTGCGGTGCGGCGATCACCCGGATCCGAACGAGTGGTCGAGGCGGTCACGGCAGTGGCGGTGGACATCACTGGAACTCCTCGAGCTTGCGGGTCTGGCGGAACGCGACGGCCGAGATGGCCCCCACGACGGCGAACACCAGGATCGACAGGGCGCTGGCGAGGCCGTAGTCGGCGGCGCCGCCCGAGACCCCCGAGATGTCGTAGATGGCGGAGATCAGGATGTCGGTCGCCCCGAGCGCGTACGGCGCCCCCGGGATCGCCGGGCCGCCGTTGTTGAACATGTAGATGACGGTGAAGTTGTTGAAGCTGAAGGCGAACGACGAGATGAGCAGCGGCGCGGTCGCCACGAGCACCAGCGGCAGGATGATCGAGCGCAACTGCCGCGAGCGGCCCGCGCCGTCCAGCTGCGCCGCCTCGAGCGTGTCCGGCGGGAGAGCCTGCAGCGCACCGGTGCACACCAGGAAGTAGTACGGGTAGGTGAGCCACAGGTTCACCCAGATCACCGCGCCGCGTGCGAGCCACGGGTCCCCGAGCCAGTTGATGTCGGCGCCGAAGAAGAACAGGTCGTTGATCACGCCGAACTCCGCGTTGAACATGCCGCGGAACAGAAGCGCCGACATGAACGCCGGGAACGCGTACGGGAGGATGTACAGCGTCCGCAGGAAGCGTCTGCCCCTGAGCCGCGCGTCGTTGTAGATGAGCGCCAGGAGCAGCCCGAGCGCGAACGGCAGCACCACCGACAGGATCGCGAAGACGAAGGTCCACGCGGTCACCGCCAGGAGCGTCTGCGCGAGGACCGGATCGGTGAACAGCCGCAGGAAGTTGTCGAAGCCGACATTGACGTACCACCCGGTGGGCAGCGCGTCGCCCTCGGCCGACACGAACGAGCCGCGGTCGTTCGCGGTGTACACGGTGCCGGTCGTGGTGTCGGTGATGGTCTGCGCCGAGGCATCCCACACCAGCGTCGACTCGTAGACCGCGCCGGACGAGCCGTCGCGCGTGCGGATCGAGCCGTCGTTCGGGTCATCTGAGACCGGCACCCGCAGCGAGGCGATCTGCTCCTGCAGCGCGGGGTCGGTGATGACCGCGGTGCGCGGCACCACGGTCCAGCCGGGGACATCGGTCGGGACGCCCCCCGCTCCCACCTCGGCGTCGCGGGCGGCGCTCAGCGGCTCGGTCGCCGAGCCGACCTGTACGTCGCCGTCCTCATCGACGATCGCGAAGCCCAGTTCGCCGCCGAGTCGCTCGACCACCGAGAGCGGGTAGGTGGCGGAGTCCTCGATGCGCCGCTCGCCCTGGATGAGCGCCGCCTCGACGGCCTGCTCCTGGGTGCCGGCGTGACCCGTGCCGTAGTTGGTGAAGGCGATGTACGCCGTGTACGCGAAGATGAAGACCTGGAAGACCAGCAGGAACACCAGGCCCGGCAGCAGATACTTCAGCGGCAGTGCGCGCTTGGTGAAGTAGACCACGTCGGCCGCCAGGAGCAGCACGAGCGTCGCGCCGAAGACGACCCACGACTCCGCCCGGAATGCGCTGATCAGCGCCATCACGCCGAAAGCGTTGACCAGCGCCATGAGGGCGACCTTGGCGAGGAAGCCCCAGCCGGGACCGCGCCACCGGCGCGCGTGCGATTCGCGGCGCGGCGGGTGGGCCGTGTCGGGCGGCGAGGCCGGCGTGGTAGGGGCATCCACCGTCATGCTGTGCTCCTGTCGCTGTGCGCGGGTCGGTGGGGGCCGGAGGGCGGGGAGAGGCACTCACCCGCCCTCCGGCGGCTTGTCAGCCGGCGACCGTCTCTTCGAGGTCGGCGACCATGGTGTTCCACGTCGTCACCGGGTCGGCGCCGTTGATGATCTGCGACTGCGCGGCGTTCCACAGGTCCCACACCGATCCCATCTCGGGGATGCTCGGCATCGGCACGCCGGCCTGCGCCGACGCGAGGAAGCCCGCGATGATCGGGTCGGAGGCGACCTCCTCGGCGAGTGTCGACCATGCGGGGATGCGCGGGTCGGCCTCGTACAGCGCGCGCTGCGCGTCCTCGGTGCCCATGTAGTTCACGAGGAACTCCTGCGCGAGCAGGGCGTTCTTCGACTGCGAGCTGAGGTAGAAGCCCTGCACGCCCACGAACGGCGCCGCCGGCTGGCCGCCCGCCGACGGGATCGGGTTGACCGCGACGTTCACGTCGGGGTAGGCACTGATGGCCCACGGTCCCTGGATCGTGTACGGAGCCTGCCCCGAGTTGAACAGCTCGTTGTTGATGTCGTAGTCGACCGTCGTCGAGATGTAGCCGGTGCCGGCCGAGCCGTTCGCGCCGAGCCACGACGCGAACGCCTCGCCCGGAGCACCGCCCATCGCGACCTCCGACGTGTACGACCCCGACTCGTCCTGCACGAAGACGGGTGCGCCGAACGACGTCTGGAAGCCGTACATCGTGTAGCCGTCGCCGGTCTCGCCGTTCGTGTTGATGACGAACGGGCGCTCGGCGCCCGACGCGAGGCCGCGCGCGATCATGTCGTCCCACGACGCCGGCGCCTCTTCGCCGACGAGGTCGACGTTCTGCACGAGCGCGATCGTCTCGAGCGAGTACGGCAGGGCGTACAGCTGGCCGTCGTATGTCATGGCCTGCAGTGCGACCTCCTCGAATTCCGAGGCCTTGTCACCGAGGTCGATGGTGTCGACGACGCCCGCAGCCACGAGCGCGCCGAGCCAGTCGTGCGCGCCGACGGTGATGTCGGGACCCTCGCCGGTCGGCACCTGGGCGATGAAGTCGTTGCGCAGGTCTTCGAAGTTCTTCTGCACGAGGGTCACGGTGGCGCCGGTCTCCTCCTCGAACGCCGCGGCGGCATCCGAGATGGCCTGCTCGCGCTCCTCATCGGTCCAGATGACGAGCTCGACGCCGCTGCCGTCGCTGTTCTCGCCCTCGCCGTCGTCGGTCGAGCCGCCGGCGCAGCCGGCCAGCACGACCGCGGTCGTGAGCGCCAGCGCTCCGAATGCGATCTGCTTACGCATGATGTTCCCTTTCGGTGGTGGTGGGTATTCAGGTGTCGTCGGTCGTGCGCACCACGGCGACGCCGCCGCCGGGCACGGTCAGCTCACCGTCGACGGCGTCACCGGTGAGCAGCTCGACGCCGCTCGCGGTGAGGGTGAGAGGCTCGTCGCGATGGTTGATCGCGACCATGAACGCCGCGTCCGCGCTGCGGCGCACCACGACCTCGAGGCCTTCGGGGCGAGTGGATGCCGTCACTCCGGCATCGGCGTAGACCTCGGCCATGACGGTGCGAAGGCCCGCGGCATCCAGTCGCGTGCTGATGTACCAGCCGCTGCCTGCACCGTGGCGGTGACGCGTGATCGCGGCGCCCTCGGCACCGGGACCGTCGACGTAGGTGCCCAGCGGCTCCGCGCCCTCCAGGACGAGGTCCTCCTGCCAGGCGTCGGCGATCAGGGTGGCCGGGGATGAGCCGGACCAGCGCACCTCGTGACGTGCACCTTCGCGCAGCGGGAGGAACTCCTCCACGACGAGGCCCAGCGCCTCGCGCAGCGGAGCCACGAAGCCGCCGCCGGCGTGCACGGCGTCGTTCTCGTCGACGATCGCCGAGAAGAACGAGACCACCAGCGTGCCGCCGCGAGACACGTAGTCGGTGAGGTTCGCCGCGTCGGCGGCGCTCAGCAGATACTGCGCGGGGGCGATCACCAGCTTGTACCGCGAGAGGTCATGGCCGGGGAGGGCGAAGTCGGCGGTGATGCCGTCGCGCCACAGCGCCTCGTAGAACGCGCGGATGCGCTCGGCGTGTGAGACGTCGACGGACGGGCGCCACTCGAGGTCCTGCGCCCAGAAGGACTCGAAGTCCCACAGGATCGCGACATCCGCCTGCACGCGCGATCCCCGCAGCTCGTCCAGCCGGTCCAAGGCGGCTCCGAGCTCGACGACCTCACGCCACACGCGGGACGATGTGCCGGCGTGGGGGATCATCGCGGAGTGGAACTTCTCGGCGCCCGAGCGTGAGGCGCGCCATTGGAAGAACAGGATCGCGTCGGCCCCGCGGGCGAGATGGGTGAGCGAGTTGCGTGCCATCTCGCCGGGGCGCTTGGCGACGTTCCGCGGCTGCCAGTTGACCGCGGAGGTCGAGTGCTCCATGAGGATCCACGGCTTGCCGCCGCCGACCGACCGGGACAGGTCGGCCGCGATGGCCAGCCCGATCTCACCCTCGGGGTCGGCGGCCCACAGGTAGTGGTCGTCCGAGACGATGTCGACCTCGCGTGCCCAGGCCCACATGTCGGTGGTCCAGCTCTGGTTCGCCATGAAGTTCGTGGTGATCGGCTGCGACGCGTGGGCGCGGATCGCGTCGCGCTCGGCGATGAAGCACTCGCGCAGCTGGTGGTCGGTGAAGCGCGCGAAGTCGAGGCGCTGCGCCGGGTTCACGACCGAGGGGGCGACCGCCGGGGCACCGACGTGATCCCACTCGCCGTAGCGCTGGCCCCAGAAGGCGGTGCCCCACGCGGCGTTGAGCGCGTCGAGTGAGCCGTACTTGCTGCGCAGCCAGCCGCGGAACGCCTGGACCGACTGCGCGGAGTAGTCCTCGCCGACGGGCACGCCGTACTCGTTGTGCACGTGCCACAGCACGACGGCCGGGTGCGAGCCGTAGCGCTCTGCAAGCGCGGAGGCGATCCGGACGATCGCCTCGCGGTACGCCGCCGACGAGTGGGAGGCCATGCCCCGCGCACCGAAGCCCATGACGGTGCCGTCGCGGGTCACGACGCGAGCGTCGGGGTGGTTCGCGAAGAACCAGGCCGGGGGAGAGGCGGTCGGCGTGCCCAGGTCGACCGCGATGCCGTTCTCGTGCAGCAGGTCGAGCAGCTCGTCGAGCCAGGCGAAGTCGAACACGCCCTCGCTGGTCTCCAGCAGAGCCCACGAGAAGATGCCGACGCTGACGAGGTTCACTCCGGCCTCGCGCATGAGCGCGACATCCTCGCGCCACACCTCCCGGGGCCACTGCTCGGGGGTGTAGTCGCCGCCATAGGCGATACCCCGGATCTCGGGCCAGCGGTCGGGCGAGGTCATGGACGCTCCATCGGGTCGAAAGGGTGAGGCTCGGTCGGATCCGAGCGACGGGGAGTCGCGGACTGTGACCGGTCACAGTTCTACCTGAGACGGATGCCGCCCCGCACGGTGGGCACGGCAACCGTTACTCAACTGTGACCGGTCACAGTCGGTGTCGTGTCGGCACGCAGACGAGGACCGCGGGCGGGGTAGAGTCACTCGTCGTGGAGGAGACGACGTCTGTACGGCGCAAGCCGACGATTCGCGACGTGGCTGCGGCCGCGGGCGTCTCGCGCGGCACCGTCTCGCGCGTCATCAACGGCGGCCACTGGGTCTCGCCCGACGCCCGAGTCGCGGTGGAAGAGGCGATCCGCCGCACCGGGTACACCGCCAATCACGCCGCCCGCAGCCTCGCGACCGGCCGTGCCGGCTCGCTCGCGTTCCTCCTGACCGAGCCCCAGCATCTGCTGTTCGACGACCCGACCTTCGCCCTGCTGCTGCGCGGCGCGGCCGAGGCACTGGCCCAGCGGTCCATGACGCTCGTCCTGCTCGTGGCCGGGACGCCGGCCGAGCGGGCCAACGTCGCCCACTTCGTCGGAGCCGGGCACGTCGACGGGGTGCTGCTCATCTCGTCGCACGAAGCCGACCCGCTGGTCGAGCAGCTGCTCGAAGCAGGCGTGCCCACGGTGTGCTGTGGCATCCCGCTCGGCCATGATGCCTCCGTGCCCACCGTCTCGGTCGACGAGATCGGTTCGGCCCGCGAGATGACGCGCTATCTGCGGGAGCGCGGTCACCGCCGCATCGCCATGATCGCGGGGCCGCACGACACCCCCGGTGGACGCTTCCGCCTGGTCGGCTTCCGAGACGAGATGGGTGAGGATTTCGACCCCGACCTGGTGGAAGCCGGCGACTACAGTCAAGACTCCGGCGCTGCCGCGATGTCGCGACTGCTCGAGCGCACGCGCGACATCGACGCGGTCTTCGCGGCCAGCGACCTCATGGCGGCGGGCGCGATCGCGACGCTGCGCGAGGCCGGACTGAGGGTGCCCGACGACATCGCCGTGGCCGGGTTCGACGACTCCGGGCTGGCCGCGACCCACCAGCCGCCGCTCACGACCATGCGCCAGCCGTGGGATCGCCTCAGCGAAGAGATGGTCTCGCTGCTGCTGCGCGTCATCGACGGGGCCGAGCCCGAGCCGATCACGCTCCCCACGACCCTCGTTCGCCGCGCGAGCGCCTGACCGCCCCTCGCCACGACGTTCGTTCGTCACCTGTGTACGCGATACGGCCGCTTTCGACGCTTCTATGTTTGTCAAGTTGCGTCGGCCGCTGGGGTAGCGTCGGGTGTGTGGGGCTTGCTGAGCCCGAGGCAGCTGGTCCCACGAGGCTAAGTGCAGAACTCCTCGGCGCGTTCCTCGAATGCGTCGCGGCTGACGATCATGAAGGTCCCACCTCGCCCGTCATCTCTCACGTACTCGGATTCCTCGTCGTCGCGCGTCGGCCCGGCCAACACTTCGCCTGGTTTGAGTGCTGCGAGTTCCGAAGCGCCGAACTGGCCCGAGAACGCGTTGCCTTCTCGGCTCCCCGCCCAGAGTCGATAGAGAACGTATGTTTCGAGATCCGCCTCGTCGACCGGGAAGGGAACGTCGGCGGCGCTTTCCACCGCCGGGCTCAGGGGGAACTCTATGTTCGGTACTGACTCCCATCTATCGCTCAACGGGGCCCCGTTCTTAGCGTTGGGAAACGAGTTGATCGGGTCGACGATGAGCGTTTCGACGTAGTCCCGGCAGACTCGAATGAGCACCGTGAGGGTCCCATCGTCGTTTCGCTCTACGCCGATCGTGCCGATGAATGGTGGGCTGCAGGCGGTGAGGACGACCGCGAGCCCAATTATCACCGCGATGGAAGCGAGGCGGCGGCGCATGGCGTTACGGTATCGACCCGACGCACCTTCTGGCTGGTCCGTTTCGCAAACGTGATCGAGCATCAGCCCTGCGACATCGCGCACGAGAGCGATGCCCCTCTCCGACGGCGAGAGGGTAGCGGGGCGCTGACGACTCCGTTCCTGTCGTTCGCTATTTGCAGACTCCGCTCTCCGCTGCGCTGCGAGCTCCGCTTATCAACCGCTCACTCGGGCACTTCGTCGTCCCCTCCCCGCGTGATCAGCCGATTGTCGGAGCGAGGGTGGAGGCTGAGGTGGGCCGTTCCTCGGCGGGGTGTTCGTAAAGCGCGTTGAGGGTTCGGTAGAGGTGTCGGGCGAGGTAGCGCTTGATGCACCGTCTGATCTCGCGTCGGGTGCGCCCTTCGGCGAGGCGCTTGTCGAGGTAGGCCTTCGTGCCGGGATCGCGACTCATTCGTGTGATCGCGATGAAGTGAAGCGCCTTGTTCAGACGCCGATCCCCACCCCGGTTCAGACGGTGACGGGTCGTGTTGCCGCTGGACGCGGGGAGCGGGCTCACGCCGGCGAGCGACGCGAACGCGCCGTCGCTTCGGACCCGGCCGGGGTGGGACCACGCCGTGATGACGACCGCGGCGGTGTAAGCGCCGACGCCGGTCTCCTGCAGCAGCGGCGCGGCGGGACTCGCGATGATCAGTTCGGTCAGACGGGCGTGGTTCTCGGTCAGCGCACGCTGCAGGTCCACGATGCGGCGGGCCAGCCGGACGGCCTCGCCTCGCGCGGTGGCGATGGCGAGAGGCTCGATGCGCTTCTGCCAGCGTGATGCCTGCCCGATCTGCGCCGCGGTCAGGGGTCTGCGGGCGTCGATTCCCAGATCATTGGTGCGCAGAAGCGCGGTGAGCGCGTTCACGTTCACCGTCTTCTCCGTGGCCATCTGGTCGCGCGCGGCCACCAGCACGCGCAGCGCTTGGCGGGTCCCGTCGTCGGCGCGGGGACGACGCAGCTGCGTGTCTTCCAGAGGCAGCACTGCTGCTGCAATCGCACGGGCGTCCAACGGGTCGGACTTACCGACGCCGCGGCGGGTCCTCGCGCTGATGCGAGGTGCTTCGACCACCTCGTATCCGCTGTCGGCGGCGGCGCGGGCCAGTCGCGCCCCGTAGGTGGCGACACCCTCGATCGACCACAAGGTATCGGCCTGGCCCCCGGTCAAGCGGCCAGCCCAGCCGATCGCGCGGGCGATGCCCGGTGGTGTGGTCGGGAACTGCTGGCAGGCCAACAGCTGTCCACTCCCCGTCTCGACGACGGCATAGGTGTGTGTCTTCGCGTGGGTATCCACGCCCACGACGAACGGATGGGAGTGCGCGACGATCGTCATTGCGGATCGGTCCTTCCTTTCGATGGAACACGGCACGGCCGCGCGGCGGCCGGCGCCGATCCGGGAGGAAGTCACTTCGCGGCATCACTGTGACGGGCCACGACCCCAGAGGGTCGGGCAGGCTTCTAATCAGGCCATCGAGGTGGGCCAGGTGGCGTCGGCCGCCCTCGCCCGAGACGGACAGATCGAAAGAAAGGCCCACAAGGGGCCAGCGGCATATCGAGCCACGACCGGACGAAGACGACCAACACCAACCCTGCCAGCCAGTCCCAGACCAGCCACCTCGAGACTCACAGCGTGCATATGTGACGAACGAACCGCGTGGGGGCGGGCCGGAGCCCGCTGTCACACCGCCGGCCGGGGCATCCGCTCGAACTAGACTCGTCGGGTGACTTCCGGCCGCCAGTCCTTCTACATCACGACGCCGATCTACTATCCGAGCGACGTGCCCCACATCGGCCACGGCTACACGACCGTGGCCGTCGACGCGCTCGCCCGCTGGCACCGCCAGGCCGGCGACGACACCTGGATGCTGACCGGCACCGACGAGCACGGCCAGAAGATGATGCGCGCCGCGTCGGCCAACGGCGTGACGCCGCAGGAGTGGGTCGACAAGCTCGTCACCGAATCCTGGTTCCCGCTGCTCGAGACGCTGGATGTCGCGAACGACGACTTCATCCGCACCACGCAGGCTCGCCACGAGGAGCGCGTGCAGCAGTTCGTGCAGGCCATCTACGACCGCGGCTACATCTACGCGGGCGAGTACGAGGCCCTGTACTGCGTGGGCTGCGAGGAGTTCAAGCCCGAGTCCGAGATCGTCGACGGCACCGGCGCGTTCGAGGGGCTCAAGGTCTGCGCGATCCACTCGAAGCCGCTGGAGCTGCTGCAGGAGAAGAACTACTTCTTCAAGCTCAGCGAGTTCCAGGACAAGCTCCTCGAGCTGTACTCGAGCGTGCCCGACTTCGTGCGTCCGGACTCGGCGCGCAACGAGGTCGTCTCGTTCGTCAAGAACGGGCTCAAGGACCTGTCGATCTCGCGGTCGGCGTTCGACTGGGGCATCCCGCTGCCGTGGGACGAGAGCCACGTCATCTACGTGTGGGTCGACGCGCTGCTCAACTACGCCACGGCGGTCGGCTACGGCTCCGACCCGGAGGAGTTCGCTCGCCGCTGGCCGGCATACCACGTGGTCGGCAAAGACATCCTGCGCTTCCACGCGGTGATCTGGCCCGCGATGCTGATGGCTGCCGGCGTCGAGGTTCCCAAGGGTGTCTTCGCGCACGGCTGGCTGCTGGTCGGCGGCGAGAAGATGTCGAAGTCGAAGCTCACCGGCATCGCGCCGACCGAGATCACCGACGTGTTCGGCTCCGACGCGTACCGCTTCTACTTCCTGTCGGCGATCGCGTTCGGGCAGGACGGCTCGTTCTCGTGGGAGGACCTGTCGGCCCGCTACCAGGCCGAGCTCGCGAACGGCTTCGGCAACCTGGCCTCGCGCACGACCGCGATGGTCGAGCGCTACTTCGAGGGCGTCGTGCCCCCGCCGGCCGCGTATACCGAGGCCGACGAGCAGATCCAGAAGACGGTGGCGGATGCCGCGGCCGCGGCCGACGCTGCGATGCAGCGGTTCCGCATCGACGAGGCGATCACATCGATCTGGAAGATCGTCGACGCGCTGAACCTGTACATCACCGAGAACGAGCCGTGGGCTCTCGCCAAGGACGATGCCCAGCGTGAGCGCCTGGGCACCGTGCTGTACACGGCCGCCGAGGGGCTGCGCGCCCTGGCCGTGCTGCTCTCGCCAGTGATGCCGGTCTCGACCGAGAAGCTGTGGATCGCGCTGGGCGCGGCCGAGACGCTCGGGCGCCTGCAGGATCAGCCGATCCGCGACGCCGGCGCGTGGGGAGTACTCACACCGGGCACGTCGGTGAACGGACTGGCCCCGCTCTTCCCCCGCGTCGAGCAGTCGGTCTGACGACCCGGTCGTGTCACAGAAGTTGTGCGTCCGGCCGGCGCCGGCGGCGACTTCTGTGACAGCATCCGGAACGCTGTCTGAGAAGATGCGGGCGGGGAGCCCGCGAGCCGCAGGAAGTGAGACACGCATGAGCCAGTCGGCTGATCCGTCGCAGTACGTGCGCACGCGGGAGAAGGGCTCGCGCGATGTGACCTACCCCGACGCTCCGGTTCCCCTCACGGTGCCGGTGTACGACAACCACGCGCATCTCGAGATCGAGGACGGCGAGGAACCCCTGTCGCTGGACGAGCAGCTCGACCGCGCCGCCGCGGTGGGTGTCGCCGGGGTCGTGCAGGCCGGTGGCGACATCGACTCGAGCCGCTGGTCGGCGTGGGCCGCGGCATCCCACCCCCGTGTTCTCGCGGCGGTGGCGATCCACCCCAACGAGGCTCCGGCCTATGCGGCGGCCGGCCGCCTCGGCGACGCGATCGCCGTGATCGACGAGCTCGCCGCGCAGCCGCGGGTGCGCGCGATCGGCGAGACGGGACTCGACTTCTTCCGCACGGCCGAGGACGGGCTGGCGGCCCAGTACGAGAGCTTCGAAGCGCACATCGCACTGGCGAAGAAGCACGGCATCGCGATGCAGATCCACGATCGTGACGCGCATGACGCCGTCCTCGAGACGCTGCAGCGCGAGGGTGCGCCCGAGCGGACGGTGTTCCACTGCTTCTCGGGCGACGTCGAGATGGCCGAGGTCGCCGCCGAACGCGGCTACTACCTGTCGTTCGCGGGCAACGTCACGTTCAAGAACGCGCAGAACCTGCGCGATGCGCTGAAGGTCACGCCGCGCGAGCGGATCCTGGTCGAGACGGATGCCCCGTTCCTGACGCCGACGCCTCATCGGGGTCGTCCGAATGCGCCGTACCTGATCCCGGTGACGGTGCGGTTCCTGGCCGTCGAGCTCGAGGTGGACCTCGACGAGCTGTGCGCCCAGCTCGCCGCGAACACCCTCGAGGTGTACGGCTCGTTCGAGGACTGACGGCGGCGGTCAGTCGATCAGCGGCAGACCACCGGCGCCCGGCTCCTCGTCGCGGCTCGCTCTGTCCGCTTCTTCGGCATCGAGAACCGGCTTGGCCGCAGCGATGTGCGAGATCGAGCGCCACACCAGCAGCAGCGTGATGGCCGAGCCGCCGAACGCGAACCACCACGGCGCCGTGAGCCCCCACGTCTGGGCGATGAGGCCGCCGAGGAACTGGCCGATCACGAGGCCGCCGAAGACGCCGACCATGTTGACCGAGGCGATGCGGCCCTGCAGCTCCATGGGCACGAGGCGCTGGCGCACGGTCGTCGAGATCGTGCCCCACACGAACGCGTACGCGCCGAAGCCGAACATGATCACGAAGGCGACCCACGGCGTGCTCGTGAGCGCGAATCCGAGGTGCATGAGCACCTCGAGCGACAGGCACACGCGCATCAGGGTCGCGAACGACACGTGGCGTTCGAGCCAGCCGAAGCTGCCGATCGCGATGAGCCCGCCGAGCGCGGAGGCCGTCGTGAGCGCGCCGTAGCCGACGGCTCCCATGTTCAGGTGCTCCGTGGCGTACAGCACGAGCACGCCCCACGGCGCCGCCCACGTCACGTTGAACACCAGGATGATGAGCACGAGCGTGCGCACCGGCGGATTGCCGCGCAGCCAGCGGAGCCCCTCGCGGATCGCGTGGGATGTGCCCACGGGCGCGTCGCGTTCGGGAAGCGGCGTGCGGGCGATGCGGGAGATCAGCACGACGGCCAGCGACACGCACAGGATCTGCACCAGGAAGGGCCAGAACGAGCCGATCGCGAAGAGGAAGGCGCCCAGTGGGGGACCGGCCAGCTGATTGCCCACGAGGTAGCCGGCTTGCAGGCGGGCGTTGCCGATGCCGAGATCGGCGGGCCGCACCAGCATCGGCAGCAGCGTGCTGCCGGCCGAATCCGCGAAGACCTCGGCGGTGCCGTACAGGAACGCCGTCGCCAGCACGATCCACACGTTGGCGTGGCCGCTGACCAGGAACACGACCAGCGCCCCGACGATGACGGCTCGCAGGCCGTTGGCCAGCATCACCAGCCGGCGACGGTCATGACGGTCCGCGACCGCACCCGCGAGCAGGCCGAACAGCAGCCACGGCAGGAACTGCATCATCGCGCCGGCCGCGACGAGGATCGGCGACGACGTCATCGAGGCGATCAGCAGGGGCGCCGCCGACAACGCGATTCCGTCGCCGATGTTGCTGGTCCACGACGAGGCGAGCAGCCACCGGAAGTCGATGCCCAGGCGGCGGGGTGCGATGAGTTCGCCGAGCGAGGGCATCCCTCGATCCTACGAGAGACGGACGATGACGGATGCCGCGGGCCGCGGCATCCGTCTCAGGTCGTCGGCGCGGCGCTCTTGCGGATGAAGAGCGTCTCGGTCTGCTCGATGTCCATGCCCTTGGTCTCGGGGACCCTCCAGGCGACGTACACGAACGACAGAGCCGCGAAGACGGCGTACATGCCGTAGGTGAGCGGCAGCGACAGCGCCGACATCGCGGGGAACGAGATGGTGATGAGGAAGTTCGCCACCCACTGCGCTCCGGCGGCCACACCGAGTGCCTTGCCGCGGATGCGGCTGGGGAAGATCTCGCCGAGCAGCACCCACACCAGCGGGCCCCACGACGCTCCGAATCCGACGACGAACACGTTGGCGGCCACGAGCGCGATCGGCCCCCAGGGGGCGGGGAGCGTGACCGCACCCTCGGCGTCGGTCTCGGAGAACAGGAACGACACCGCCATGAGCGCGAGCGACAGCGTCATCAACACCGAGCCGGTGAGCAGGATGGGCTTCCGGCCGACCCGGTCGACCAGGAAGATCGCGATCAGGGTCACCAGCACGTTCGTGATCGAGGTCGCGACGCTGATCGTGAACGAGTCGGTCTCGTCGAAGCCCACCGACTGCCACAGGCTCGTCGAGTAGTAGAAGATCACGTTGATCCCAACGAACTGCTGGAACACCGACAGGATGATGCCGACCCACACGATGCGCTGCAGCCCCAGCACGGGGCCGCGGAGCGAGACGCCGGCGTTCTTGCGATCGGTCTCGATCGCGGTCTGCAGGTCGCGGATGGTGTGGTCGAGGTCGGCGGGAGGCACCAGACGGGCGAAGATCGCCCGTGCCTCGTCGGTGCGGCCCTTCGCGAGCAGGTACCGCGGGGACTCGGGAAGGGTGAACGACAGGATGCCGTACACGGCCGACGGCACGACGCCCACGATGAACATCCAGCGCCATGCTTCGAGCCCGAACCACAGTGGGCTGTCGGCGCCTCCCGCGGTGTTGGCCAGCAGAGCGTCCGAGAGGAGCGCCGCGAAGATGCCGAGGGTGATCGCCAGCTGCTGCAGCGAGGCCAGGCCGCCGCGGATCTGACGCGGCGCGACCTCGGCGATGTAGGCCGGCGCGACCACCGACGCGATGCCGATGCCCAGGCCGCCGATGACGCGCCACAGCGCGAGATCCCACACCGCGAACGCGAGGCCGGCGCCGAGCGAGCTCACGAAGAACATGATCGCGCCGAGGAACATGACGCGCAGGCGCCCCCAGCGGTCCGACAGGTTGCCCGCGAGGATCGCGCCCACTGCGCACCCCAGCAGGGCGATGGCGACCACGAACCCGGTGAGGATCTCGTTGATGCCGAAATCCGCCGAGATGGAGTCGACGGCGCCGTTGATCACCGACGAGTCGAACCCGAACAGGAAGCCGCCGACGGCCGCCGCCACCGACAGGCCGATCGCCCGGCGTCCGTAGGAGCTGCGGAGCGAGAACGCGTCGGCGGGGATGGATGCGGTCGTGTTCATGCCGTCACGCTATCGGTCGGACCGCGCCGCGGCGAGAGGGACGCGCGGCGCACGGAATCGGATCCGCGCGTGCGGACGACGGACGTGACCCGCCGCGCCCCGGCGTCCGGCGACGGCATGTCGCGCCTTGGCTCCGCAGGTGCGGATCCGAGGTTGCGCACCGGCACGCCGTACTGTGGTCGCATGCCCGTGACTCTCCTCGGCGCGGCGGAGATCCGCGCGCTGGCCGCCGAACTCGATGTCACCCCGACCAAGAAGCTGGGCCAGAACTTCGTCGTCGACGCCAACACGGTGCGCAAGATCGTGCAGGTCGCGCAGGTCTCGCCGGGCGAGCGCGTTGTCGAGGTGGGCCCGGGGCTGGGGTCCTTGACGCTGGCGATCCTCGAGGCCGGGGCGTCCGTCACCGCCGTCGAGATCGACCACCGGCTCGCCGAGCGCCTCCCCGTGACCGCGGCCGCGCACGGCGTGGCCGACGGTGCGCTGACCGTGGTCGACGCCGACGCGCTGCGGGTGACCGAGCTCCCGGGCGACCCCACGGTGCTCGTCGCGAACCTGCCCTACAACGTGTCGGTGCCCGTCCTGCTGCATCTGCTCGAGACGTTCCCCGGGCTCCAGCGCGGGGTCGTGATGGTGCAGGCGGAAGTGGGGGAGCGCCTCGCGGCCCCGCCCGGCTCGAAGGTCTATGGGGCGCCGAGTGTCAAGGCCGCCTGGTACGGACCGTGGCGACTGGCCGGCACCGTGTCGCGCCAGGTGTTCTGGCCGGTCCCCAACGTCGACAGCGTGCTGGTCGCCTTCCATCGCGACAGCGTGGAGTCGAGTGGCCGGGAGCCGCGCGGCGATGTCGAACTGCGCCGGCGCACATTCCGGATCGTGGATGCCGCGTTCCAGCAGCGCCGCAAGATGCTCCGGCAGGCATTGGCCGCTGTGCTCGGCGGCACGGCCGCCGAGGCGACGGCCGTCCTGGAACGGGCCGGAGTCGCCCCGACGGCGCGGGGCGAGGAGCTCTCGATCGACGACTTCGTGCGCATCGCGCTCGCGGTCTGATCTCGGCCATTCACGCAACGTTCACCGTGTTGCCAGGGCCCCCTCGTGTCGCGGGGGTAGCCTGCGGACAGGTCCCGGTGGTCGAGGCGAGGATGACGAGACGATGCGCACCGCAGAGTACCCCGCACCCGAGCGGATCCTGCTGCACGTGAGCGACACGCACCTGCGTGCGGGCGGGTCGCGCCTGTTCGATGTCGTGGACGGAGCTCAGCGGCTCGCGCGAGCCCTGGACGCCGTCGAGGCCAGCGGCGTGCAGCCGGACGCGCTCATCTTCACAGGCGACCTCGCCGATCTCGGCGAGCCCGGCGCGTACCGAGACCTGCGCGACATCGTCGAACCGCTCGCGGAGCGGCTGGGCGCTCAGGTGCTGTGGGTCATGGGCAACCACGACGATCGCGCGGCGTTCCGCAGCGGGCTCCTCGGAGAGCTCCCCGGTGCCGACACGATCGACCGGGTCGACGAGCTCGACGGACTGCGCGTGATCACACTCGACTCCACCGTGCCGGGGCACCATCACGGCGAGCTGACGGACGGCCAGCTGGAATGGCTCGCCGACGCACTCGCGACCCCGGCACCGCTGGGCACGATCCTCGCGATGCACCACCCGCCCGTGCCGAGCGTGCTGCCGCTGGCTGCCAGCGTCGAGCTGCTCGATCAGTCACGCTTGGCCGACGTGGTGCGCGGCACCGACGTGCGCGCGATCATCGCCGGCCACCTGCACTATTCGACCTTCGCGACCTTCGCCGGCATCCCCGTCTCGGTCGCCTCGTCCACCTGCTACGCGCAGGACCTCACCGTGCCCACGGGGGGCACTCGGCCCCAGGACGGGGCTCAGGCCTTCAATCTCGTGCACGTGTACGACGACACGATCGTCCACTCGGTCGTGCCGGTCGACGTTCCGCGCACGCTGGAGCACATCGATGCGCAAGAAGCGCGCGACCGTCTGCGTGCGGCGGGTGTGCGCCCGCTCAGCGACGCGCCCGCGGACGCCGCCCGCGCGCCGAGGGATGCGCCGACCGAGCCGATCGCTCTGATCCGCTGACCTGCGCCGCCGAGCCGGTCTCGGCAGGATCGGCCCGCTCCCACGGAGCCCGCACCGGGAACATCCGCTCCAGTGCGGTGCGCATGGCCTCGACGCGGATCGCCTCGGGAACCTCGACCTCGCCGCCGTCGTTGAGGCAGAACATGTCGATGTCGGTGCGCTCCGCGAGCCGCTCCAGACGCCGCAGCGACGCCGACAAGGTCGTCTGCACATACCGGACACGGGGCCGGTGCGTGGCCACGGCGCGGCCGGTCATGAGGGCGTAGTAGTGGTAGAGGCTGTTGGTGACGGAGATATCGCTCGCGGAGCGGAAGCGGGATGCCGCGGTCCGGGCGAAGTCCTCGGGGAATGCCTCTTCGAGCTCGGCCATCACGCTCTTGCGCAGCGGTGCCGCGCAGTGCTCGAGGTCGCGCACGATGGTGCGGCCGAAGCGCTCGCGCAGCAGCGCACGGTTGACCCGCAGCCCGTTGTCGTGCCCGCTGCGATGCAGGGCGGGCTCTCCGGCGCCGATCCGCACCTCGCACTCGACGAACTTCGTCACCCCGCCCGGGGTGAAGAACAGCTCGGGCTCGATCAGGCGCCCGAAGAACATGTCGTCGTTGGAGTACAGGAAGTGCTCGGCCAGGCCCGGGATGCGGTGCAGCTGAGCCTCGACCGCGTGCGAGTTGTGCGTGGGCAGCACGGACGGGTCCCCGAAGAACTCCTCGCTGCGCACGATCGTGACCTTCGGGTGGTCGGCGAGCCATGCGGGCGCCGGCGAGTCGGTCGCGATGAAGATGCGCCGCACCCACGGGGCGTACATGTGGACGCTGCGCAGGGCGTACCTGAGCTCGTCGACATGCCGGTAGCGCGCGGGGCTGTCGTCTCCTTCGCCGACGACGTACTCGGCCATGCGCGCGGCGCGCTGACGCTGGAACTCCGTCGAGGACCCGTCGACCCACGAGAACACCATGTCGACGTCTTCGGTGAACTCGTGCGGCTGCGGGTCGAACATGCCTGAGACGGTGCGCCACGTGCGCCCGTATCGCTCGACGGTGGTGAACGTCAGGTCGGCGCGGGGTACGAGCCGGCGGGTGAGGGCGTTGTCGTTCGGTGCCTCGAGGACGTCGCCGTGCTGTCGCCAGAACTCGATGCGGGCACCCAGCGCGGCGCCGTACCGCAGCGAGCCGTTCACGCTCACGCGCGGGCGGTAGGCCCGCACCACCGACGGCTCCGCGCCGGGGATCAGCGCCGCATTCGCCAGCACGGACGGCCGCCGCTTGGCCTTGATGTAGAGCGGCTCGCGGTCGCACAGGGCTCCCAGCGCCGCGAAGGCGGCGTCACGCGCGGCGACGTCGACGACGAGTGCCGGGACGGCGCGATCCTGCCGGATCAGCGTCACCTCGATGCCGGCGTCCTCGAGGGCCGAGGCGACCAGCAGCAGGTCTTCGATGCGCGCCTGCTCCGGCGTCACCGTGTCATGCACGAGATGCAGGATGCCGCGGTCGAGCACGACATCACGACGATCGAGCAGTTCGGACCATGGGTCCGGCTGCGGGGGGACTACCGACAGAGCGGGCATCGAAACCTCCTTCACGGCGAGGGGAAACGCCGGTGACGTCCAGGCGTCTGGCGAGGGATGCGGCTGACCGGTGGGAACTCACGGAAAGCCGCGGCGGCGCAGGGGACTGCGCTGCTCCTACAGTAGGCGCTCCATGTGTCATTCGTGTTTCCTCGCAGCGACTTCCCTGCTGCGGGCGCGTGTCGCCGCGTTCCTGCGGGCGGGGCGAGACGTCGATAGCCTGGACCGGTGACCGACGAGCCGCGCTACCGTTCCCGTGGAGGCGACCTCCACCGCCCTTACTCCGCCGCCGACGATCGGTACGCCGGTGCGCAGTACCGAAAGGTCGGGACCTCCGGCCTGACGCTTCCGCCCATCTCGCTCGGGCTGTGGTGGAACTTCGGCGACAACATCCCGTTCGACAACCAGCGGGCGCTGCTGCGTCACGCGTTCGGCAGCGGCATCACGCATTTCGACCTCGCCAACAACTACGGCCCGCCCTACGGCTCGGCCGAGACGAACTTCGGCCGGATGATGCGCGAGGACTTCGCCCCGTACCGTGACGAGCTCATCATCTCGTCCAAGGCCGGCTACGACATGTGGCACGGTCCGTACGGCAACGGCGGCTCTCGCAAGTACCTGCTCGCCAGCGCCGAGCAGTCCCTGAAGCGCATGAGCGTGGACTACGTCGACATCTTCTACTCGCACCGCGTCGACCCCGACGTGCCCATCGAAGAGACCGTGGGGGCCCTGGACACGCTGGTACGGCAGGGCAAGGCGCTCTACGTGGGTATCTCGTCCTACAGCGCGGAGCGCACCGCGGTCGCGGCATCCGTCGCCCGCTCGCTCGGGACCCCGTTGGTCATCCACCAGCCGGCCTACTCGATCCTCAACCGCTGGATCGAGGACGGGCTGACCGGCGTGCTGAAGCAGGAGGGCATGGGCGCGATCGCGTTCACCCCGCTCGCGCAGGGGCTGCTCACCGACAAATACCTCGGCGGAGGCCCTGCCGAGCGCGCGCAGCAGCGGGCGTCCCTCCCGCACCAGCAGCTCTCGGAGAAGGGGCTCGCGGTCCTGCGCGGGCTCGACGTGATCGCGAAGGAGCGCGGGCAGTCGCTCGCCCAGCTGGCGCTCCAGTGGGTGCTGCGCGACCCGGTGGTCACCTCGGCGCTCATCGGCGCCTCGCGTCCGGAGCAGCTCGACGAGAACCTGCGCGCGCTGGACGGCCCGGCCTTCAGCACCGAGGAGATCGAGCGCATCGACGCGCTGTCGGACGGCATCGACGTCGACCTCTGGGCGGAATCGGCGCGACGGTGAGCGAGGCCCTCGCCGCCGCCGGCGTCCACGTGCGGGCACCGGGAAAGCTCAATCTCTTCTTCGAGGTCGGCGGCGTGCAGCAGGACGGCTACCACGACGTCGCTTCGGCGTACCAGGCGGTATCGCTGTTCGAGGACGTGTGGGCCACGCCCTCCGACGAGTTCACCGTGGCGGTCTCGGGCACCGTCGATGTGTCGGGCGTCCCGGCGGACGACCGCAACCTCGCCGTGCGAGCGGCCCGGCTCCTCGCGCAGCGGATCGGCTACGACCGCGGGGTGCACCTCGACATCGTCAAGCACGTCCCGGTGGCAGGCGGCATGGGCGGAGGATCAGCGGATGCCGCGGCCGCCCTCGTCGCGTGCGACGCGCTGTGGGGGGCCGAGCTCGGCGGTGCCGAGCTGCACAAGCTCGCGGCACGGCTGGGCGCCGACGTGCCCTTCGCCCTCATGGGAGGGACCGCGGTCGGGACCGGCCGCGGGGACCAGTTGAGTCCGGCGCTGGCGAAGGGACGCTTCGACTGGGTGGTGCTGCCCTCGGACTCGGGGTTGTCGACGCCCGAGGTGTACGCGCACCTGGACGAGCTGCGCACCGGGCCCGACATCGTCGCCGCGCCGAGCGTGCCCGAGGTCGACCCCGCCGTGCTGCACGCGCTGCGCGCCGGCGATCCGGTCGCGCTGGCGGCGCACATCCGAAACGACCTGCAGGTCGCCGCGCTGTCGCTGCGTCCCGAACTGCGGCGCGCCCTCGAGCTAGGCGAGCAGACGGGCGCGCTCGCGGGGCTGGTGTCGGGCTCAGGCCCTACGCTGGCATTCCTGACCGCCGACCCGGAGTCGGCGCTCGAGCTGCAGGTGACGCTGTCGGCTGCGGGGTTCGAGGCACTGCACGTGCACGGGCCCGTCGCCGGCGCCCGCGTCGCCGCCTGAGACCGCCGAGACCCGGGTGCGACCCGGGAGACGCCACCGACCCGTGAGATCCGAGGAGGACACACGATGACCACGACCCCTCAGCCTGACGCCGCCGTCGCCCCGGCGTCGGATCGGGACGCCTTCCGCGCTGCGCCCCTTGACGAGCAGTCGCGCACCCGTCTCGCCGAGAACGGCCTGGAGTACCGGCGCGTCGAGGTCGGCGACGACGGCTTCTCATCGTGGCTGCAGGTCACTGCCCGTGGATTCCAGGACGGCGAGCGCAGCGACGAGCAGATCGCGGCCGCGCGGGAGCGCAGCGGCTATCGGCGCGTCACCGGCGTGTTCGATCCCGCCGCTCCCATGGCGGATGCGCCGGCGGCGACGATCGCCTCATGGCTCGGCGAGCTGAGTGTGCCGGGCGGGCGTGCGATCCCCTCGGCGGCGATCTCGGCCGTCACCGTGTCGCCGACCCACCGTCGCCGCGGCATCGCCCGCGCGATGCTGGAGGGCGAGCTGCGCACGGCGCATGCCGCCGGCATCCCGATGGCGATGCTCACGGTGAGCGAGTCCACGCTCTACGGCCGCTACGGGTTCGCCCCGGCGGCTGCCGCGGCGGCGTGGCGCATCGAGACGCGGCGCGCCACGTGGATCGGGCCGCGGCCCGAGGGCCGGGTCGACTTCATCTCGCGAGAGCGGCTGCGCGAACTGCTCCCCGTCCTGCACGACCGCTCGCGCCGTCGCGTGCCCGGCGAGATCGATGTGCCCGGCGGCCACTGGGACAACTTCGCCGGCACCCGTCCGGACGCCGAGAAGGCGGGCGACAAGCGCGCCGTGCACTACACCGACGCGTCGGGAGAGGTGCGCGGCCTCGCCGTGTACACGGTGCGCGAGAACCACGACGACTTCACCAAGGCCACCGTGAACGTCGGTTACCTCCTCGCCGAGACCGATGACGCGTACGCCGCGCTGTGGCGCTTCCTCCTCGAGCTCGATCTGGTCGCCGAGGTGCAGGCGTCCGAGCTTGCGGCCGACGAGCCGCTGCTGTGGATGATCGCGGATCAGCGCGCGGCGACCGTCACGCTGACCGACCACCAGTACGTGCGGATCCTCGACGTCCCGCGCGCGCTCGAGACGCGCCGGTACCCGGTAGCCGCAACAGTGCTGCTCGACGTGTCCGATCCGCTCGGCCTGGCCGGCGGCCGCTTCCTGCTGGAGGTGGGCGCGGAAGGTGCCGCTCGTGTGACGACCCTGCCGGAGGGCGAGACGCGAGAGGGTGCGATCACCGTGACCCTCGGCATCCAGGAGCTCTCAGCGGTCTATCTCGGCGGCGTGTCGCTGGCGACGCTGGCGGCGGCCCGTCGCGTGCAGTCCGGAGACATCGAGACCGCTGCCCGCGTCTTCGGCTGGCACACGGCGCCCCGGCTGAGCATCTGGTACTGAACGGATCGCCTGCATACGGTGGGAACACCCCGCTTGCGGACGGCGTTCGGCTTGACGGATGCAACCATCCCCAAGAGAGGAATCATGAAGGCAGTGCTCGACGGCGTGACGATCGCCGAGGCCGACAAGGACGATCTGGTGCGCATCGAGGGGAACTGGTACTGGCCACCGGTCGCCGTCACCGAGAATGCGCTCGCGGAGAGCCCGACGCCCTACACCTGCCCGTGGAAGGGCGAAGCCCAGTACTTCTCGGTCAGCAAAGACGGTGCCGCGCTGACCGACGGCGCGTGGTCGTATCCGACGCCCTACCCGACCGCGATCGAGCGCGTCGGGCGGGACTTCTCGGGGTACGTCGCGTTCGACCCCAAGGTGCAGATCGTCGACTGACCTCTCGCTCGCCTAGCCTTGGGGAGACATGGCACATCTTCTCGGGGCCGAGGCCCTGCACCTGGAGTTCCCCACCAAGGTCGTCTTCGACGGCGTCTCCCTGGGTATCGACGAGGGCGACCGCATCGGCGTCGTCGGGCGCAACGGCGACGGCAAGTCGAGCCTGCTGGCGATGCTGGCGGGCCGGCTCGAACCGGATTCGGGTCGCGTCACGGTGCGCAGCGGCGTGCGCGTCGGCGTGCTCGATCAGGCCGACACGCTCGATGACGCTCTGACGGTTCGCGAATCGGTCGTCGGAGATCGCCCGGAGCACGACTGGGCCGGCGACGCACGCGTGCGCGAAGTGATCTCGGGTCTCTTGGGCGAGATCGAGTGGGACGGTCCCGTCACCGGGCTCTCGGGCGGGCAGCGCCGACGCGTCGCGCTGGCGGCCCTCCTCACCGCCGACCACGACGTGCTGTTCCTCGACGAGCCGACCAACCACCTCGACGTCGAGGCGATCGCGTGGCTCGCCGATCACATCAAGCGCCGCTGGCCGGCCAACCAGGGCGCGATGCTGGTCGTGACGCACGATCGCTGGTTCCTCGACGAGGTCTGCACCCGCACGTGGGAGGTGCACGACCGCATCGTCGAGCCGTTCGAGGGCGGCTACGCGGCCTACATCCTGCAGCGCGTCGAGCGTGACCGTCAATCCGCGGCCATCGAGGCCCGCCGCAAGAACCTCGCCCGCAAAGAGCTGGCCTGGCTGCGGCGCGGGGCGCCGGCCCGCACGTCCAAGCCGAAGTTCCGCATCGACGCGGCGAACGAGCTGATCTCGGACGTCCCCGAGATCCGTGACAAGACCGAGCTGCAGTCGCTCGCCGTGTCGCGTCTGGGCAAGGACGTCGTCGACCTGCTGGACGCGTCGGTCGCGTTTGACGGGCGGGAGGTGCTGCACCCGGTGGAGTGGCGCATCGCGCCCGGTGAGCGCACCGGCATCCTCGGCGTCAACGGCGCGGGCAAGTCGACCCTGCTGGGGCTCGTCTCGGGCGAGGTCACGCCCACGTCGGGGCGCGTCAAGCGCGGCAAGACGGTCAAGGTCGCGACCCTCTCGCAGCGCATGGACGAGCTGGATGAGCACCTCGGCGATCCGGTCCGCGTCGTGATCTCGGGGTTGCGCACCACCTACACCTTCGGCACGGGCTCGAAGGCGCAGGATCTCACGCCGGGTCAGCTTCTCGAGCGCATGGGGTTCCAGAGCGCCCAGCTCTCCACGCCCGTGAAAGACCTCTCCGGCGGCCAGAAGCGCCGTCTGCAGCTGCTGCTGATCCTCCTCGAGCAGCCGAACGTGCTGATCCTCGACGAGCCGACGAACGACCTCGACACCGACATGCTGGCAGCGATCGAGGACCTGCTGGACTCCTGGCCGGGGACACTGCTGGTCGTCTCGCACGACCGGTACTTCATCGAGCGCGTCACCGATCAGCAGTACGCGATCCTCGGAGGCCACCTGCGCCACCTGCCGGGCGGCGTCGACGAGTATCTGCGCCTGCGGGAACGGGAGCGCTCGGCCGGCGCGGCCAGTACGAAGGTTCCGGATGCCTCGGCCGCGGCATCCGCTTCTCCCGCGCTCTCCGGCGCCGAGCTGCGCGCCGCGCAGAAGGAGGTCACGGCCCTGGAGCGGCGGCTCGAGAAGCTCGAGGCGCAGATCGCCGCCGCGCGGACCGCCCTGGCCGATCATGACCAGTCCGACTACGTGGGCCTCGGGTCCGAGATGGCACGCATCTCGGATCTCGAGAAGGAGCGCGACGGCGTCGAAGAGCGCTGGTTCGAGCTCACCGAGCACATCGGCTGACGGACCGGATCGCTCGGGCGGTGGAACGGTCGGGCGCGATTCCGCTGCCGTTCACCCTGCGTACCCCTTCGTGACAGATGTCGTGAGTGTGCTCGGACATCGTGATCTCCCGTGTCCTGGCGCGCCCGCGCGCTGCCCTCGCCTCGTTCGCCGCCGTCGCCGTCGCCCTGACCGGAGTGGGTGTCACCACACCGGCGGCGGCCGCCGAGGACGCCCTGCCGCCCCTGATCATCACCGAGGTGATGCAGGACAACGCCGGCACGCCGAGCGACCAGGACTACTTCGAATTCTTCGAGGTCACCAACACCACTGCTGGGCCCGTCGACTTCGCCGACTACCGGGTCCAGTACAACGACGCCGCGTTCATCCGCGCCGTCGAGCCTGGCACGGGCGCGGCACTCGCCGACGCGGTGATCCCGGCAGGCGCCAGCGCCGTGTTCTGGCTGCGCTACGCCGTCGGGACGGGCGACGCCGCCGTCGAGCAGTGGGAGCTCGCGGAGGCGGACTTCCGCGCGCACTACGGCGACGCCGGCTCGAGCTATCCGCTCTTCCACGCGGCCGGTCAGGGCGGCTTCGCCAACTCGGGCGCGCGTTCGCTGCGTCTCTACGAAGGCGAGGGCGCCGACGTGGTCTCCGGTTCGGACTACAACCGCGCCGCGGCGGCCAAGGGCCGATCCGATCACTTCCGCGTACCGGTGACCGGAGTCCTCCTCGCGAACCCCACCGCGGGCCCACCCACCCCCGGCGTCATCGTTCCCGATCAGCTCGTGCGCCCCGCGCCCGAGCCGGAGCCCACCGAGCCGGGTGAGCCGGGCGAGCCGGCCGAGCCCGGTCCCGGCGCAGACGGCAACGCCGGAGAGTACTTCCCCCTCGCGATCACCGAGATCCACGGGGACAATCCGGGGGCCGACGTCTCGGAGTTCGTCGAGGTCACGAACACCACGACCGAGCCGATCGACCTGACAGCGGCCGGCATCGGCCTTCGCTACCACACCAGCCAGTGGAACGCCGGAACACCTCAGCCGTTCCTCCACCTCGATGGGGAGGACGATGCGCCCGTCGTGATCCCCGCCGGCGTTTCGGCGCTGTTCTGGCTGAACTACGGCGCCGACTCCGCCCAGGCGACCCTGACGAAGGAGCAGTTCCGCACCGCCGTCGGCGCCGATCCCGGCGTTCTGGTCTACCGCTTCGGGCCGCAGGCGGGCATCGCCAACGGCGGTGATCGCGGCTTCAGCCTCGTCGGCGCGAACGGCACGATCAGCCGCGCGTGGGCGCCCGCCGACACCGACCCCGCCGGCAACTGGAACGCGCAGTTCGCCGTGCCGAGCACCATCGGCGGCGTCGACGCGATCCTGCAGGAAGCCGGCCCCGCTGTCGCGGTCACGCCGGGCACGGTCACGCTCGAGCAGGTGACGAGCGCGCTCACCCGTCCCACCGACCCGGAGCTGCACGCGCCCCTGCTGCAGATCACCGAGGTCGCACCCGACACCGCGAACGTGGGCGGCGGCGACGCCTACGAGTTCATCGAGGTCTACAACGCCTCGGACGCCCCGATCGACTTCGGCGATTACGCGCTGTCGTATCTGTACACCGACAACGCGCTCGCCGGGCCCGTCACGACGAGCTCCACCCTGTGGCCCGCCGAGCCGGGAGACGTCACGATCGCCGCCGGCGCCACGCTCGTGCTGTGGGTGAAGAACCCCGCGGGCGTGACGGCCGGGCTGACGGTCGCAGATTTCAACGAGGCATTCGGCACGAGCCTCGTGCTCGGGGAAGACATCGTGGAGCTGTTCAACGGCGGCATGGCCAATGCCGGGTCGCGGGGCCTTCAGGTGCGCACGAACACCGGGCACGACATCAGCCGCGCGTACTACTTCGCCGACGATCAGACCACCGCGAGCACAGCGATCCAGTACGGATGGAACCCCCTGACGTCGGCTCCGCTGTGGGCGCCGGCGCCGGCGGACGGCACCGTCCAGACGATGATGCGACTCGACGCCCCCACGCCCGGATCGGTGAGCGCGGATCAGGTGCCTGCGGGCTTCGTGGCCGCTCCGGCGGCGGGCAGCGCGCCGGTCATCACCGACCTGACCGGCAGCTCGGACGTTCCCGACACCGCGGATCTCGACCTCGGCTTCGATGTGACCGACGACGTCCTCGTGCGCACGGTCACGCTTCGCATGGAGGACAACCTCGGCGCGACCGAGACCCGCAATCTCGCCTTCGAGGCCGCGAACCGGTACTACTACTCCGTGCCGGCGGCCGACCTGTTCGGCAAGCGGTGGATCGAGTACACCCTGATCGCGGGCGACGGATCTCAGGATGCCGAGCTCGGCCCGGTGCGGGTGGACCTCGTCGACGGCGAGCCGGACCCCGTGCGGATCAACCTCGCCGAGGGCCAGTTCGTCGGCGGCGACGCCCGCATCTCGGCCACGGCCGACAGCGGCGGGTCCGAACTGGAGCTGACGATCGACGGCGAGCCGGTCGAGGATGCCGTCCCCTCGCTCGAGACCGGTCCCGTCTTCGCCTTCGAGGCCACCAACACCGACGCCTTCTTCCGCAACGGCGTGAAGCTCGGCGACGAGGTGCTGCGGATCTTCGACGAGGGCTACTACTCGCGCATCGTCACGGTCGACGCGACGGTGCCGGTGGAGCGGGTCGTGCCAGGGCAGCAGCTCACGCTCACCATCGCGGCCGGGACCAAGGCGTGGCCCGAGGCGAACGTCAACGAGAACAACGACGACTTCACGACGATGAACCTGCGTCTCGCGCTGCCGGACGGTCGCGTCCTGCGACCCGATCACTGCGCCACCACGAAGGAGCACGAGGGGAGTGTCACCGCCCCCGCATTCGTCGAGTGCCCTGCGCCCGATTCGCGGATCGCGTACTCCGACGCCAACCTCGTCTCGTTCCTGGCCACGTTCACGATCCCGGAGGACGCGTTCACCTCGGTGTCGGCGGTGTGGAAGACGACCGAGGTCGCCGACGGCGCCCACATCGTCGCGGCGACCGCCGGCGAGTCCGCGGCGGAGCGCACCGTGCACGTCGACAACACGGCGCCGGTCATCGAGAGCCCGCTCGTCGACGGAGAGCGCTACCGCGGTCACTTCGCGGTGGATGCGACCGCCACCGACGCGGGAGCGGGTGTCAAGACGATCACGGCGACCCTGGACGGCGCCCCGATCTCGCTTCCGCTGGCGACCACCTCGCTGGCGCTGCAGCCCGGCGCGCACGTCGCGGAGTTCACCGCGACCGACGAGGTCGGCAACGCGGTGACGCGCAGCATCGCGTTCCAGACCGCGGACGAGCAGCCCGGCGTCGTGCTGGACGGGCCGGGGGATGGCGAGATCGTCGAGGGAGACCGTGCCGATCTCACAGCGACCCCCAGCTCACCTGAGCAGGACGCCCTCGACCTGAGCTTCCGCGAGGGGTACGGCTTCGCACCCGGAGACGCGGGCATGACGGTGTCCACGGGCACGGTGACCGACTCGGGCTCTGCGGATCGCACCACGGGCGTCGCGCTGGGCGCGGACGACCTCGCCAAGCTGCTGGGCACCGACGGCGTGAACGTCGAGACCACGAGCACGACCGCTCTTCCGTATCAGCTCTTCACGGTCGCCGTGCCGGAGGGCGCCGGCGCCGGATCGCTGGTGCGCGCCGACTGGCGGGGGAGCGCGAACGCCGACGCCAAGGTGACGCTCTACGCGCGCACCGTGGACGGCGCGTGGGCACAGGCCGACCAGGTGCTGACGACCGACGGCGCGGCCACCGAGTTCACACTCGAGGCGCTCGTGCCGGTCGACGCTCACGCGTCCGACGGCACGCTGACCTTCCTGGTGCAGCACTCCGAGGGCTTCGCCGCGACGGATCTGTCGACCCGTGAAAGCCCCGTGGAGCCGTACCACGCCGAAGCCACCGCGCGCGGCGAGTTCGACTTCACGGTGGGCATCGAGTCCGACACGCAGTACTACAACGAGACCGACGGGTACTACCCGCACCAGCTCGCGATCCACGAGTTCCTGCTCGAGCAGCGGGCGAATCTCAACCTTCAGTACCTGATCCACAACGGCGACATCGTCAATGTCCACACCCAGCCCCACCAGTGGGCGAACGCGGATGCGGCATACCGGATGCTCGACGACGCGGCGCTGCCGTACGGGGTGCTCGCAGGCAACCACGACGTCGGCGGCTTCGCGGCGGACTACACGCAGTACTCGCAGTTCTTCGGGGAGGCGCGTTTCGCCGGCAACCCCTGGTACGGCGGTTCGTACAAGGACAACCGCGGTCACTACGACCTCGTGTCGGTGGGCGGGGTGGACTTCCTGTTCCTGTACATGGGGTGGCCGACGCCGAACGACGAGGCGTCCAACACCGAGGACATCGCCTGGATGAACGAGGTGATCCGCCAGTTCCCCGAGCGCAAGGTCTGGATCAACCTGCACGAGTACATGCTGACGACAGGCGGTCTGGGACCCTTCCCGCAGCGTGTGTTCGAAGAAGTCGTCACGCCGAATCCGAACGTGTTCGCGGTGAGCTCGGGTCACTACCACGACGCCTACACGCGCACGGACGAGATCGACGACGACGGCGACGGGGTCGCGGATCGCACCGTGTACTCGATGCTGTTCGACTACCAGGGCCTGCCCGAGGGCGGGCAGGGGTATCTCCGGCTCGCCCACTTCGACAACGACGGCGGGCGGATCGTCTTCCGCACGTACTCGCCGTCGCTCGACGACTTCGACTCGGACGACGCCTCGCTCAACGATCCGCCGGGCATGCAGGAGTTCGAGATCCCCTACGCGGCGGCGGGAATCGTTCCACAGGCGAAGACGCTCGCAACGGACTCGTTCCGGGTGGAGATCCTGACGGCGAACGAGATCGGCGCCGTCGAGGGGGCGCCGTCGGGGGAGCGCGCGACCGTGTCGTGGGAGGACCTCGCCGACGGCGAGCACGGCTGGTACGTGATCGCAGAGGGGCCGCACGGCGGCATCGAGTACTCGCCGGTGCGCACCTTCACGACGATCCCGGGTGAGACCGACCCGGGCGGGGAACCGGGCGGTGGCGACCCCGGCGACGGGGAGCCGGGCGGTGGCGACCCCGGTGAGGGGGAGCCGGGTGGCGGTGACCCCGGCGAAGGGGAGCCGGGCGACGGCGGAACCGTCGAGCCCTCGGGCAGCGTGGGACCGGCGCCCGGTCACGCGCTCGCTCCGGGAGGCCGCATGCAGGTCGCGTTCCGTGGGTTCCAGCCCGGCGAGGAGGTGCGCTTCGTGCTCCACTCGGCACCGCTCGCACTGCCGGAGGTGCTCACGGCAGGCGCGGACGGCACCGTGACCGGGATCCTCGGGGTCCCGGTCAAGGCGAAGCCGGGCACGCACCGGCTCGAGGCGATCGGGGCATCCGGCCTGTCGGTCATGTCGGATCGGTTCACGATCTCGGCCTTGACGGGAGCGGGGGCGAGCTCGCTGCCCCTGACCGGAGTGGATGTGGTTCCGACGCTCTCCGTCGCGCTGATCCTGCTCGTCCTCGGCGTCGGCGTCGTGCTGGTCGTCCGACGGCGGCGAGTCGCGGGGTAGACGACGCCGGCGCGGGCGATCCGCCCGCGCCGGCCGTCAGCCGGCGGTGTCGAAGCCGAGGCTGAGCTTGCGCAGCAGCGCAGCCAGCCGCTCGCGGTCGCTGCGCGACAAGGCGCCCAGCAGCACGGCCTCGGCATCCACCAGACGCGTGATCGCGGCATCCACCCGGATCCTGCCCTCGTCGGTGAGCGTCACCAGGACGCTGCGACCGTCGTCGGGATCGGCCTCGCGGCGCACCAGGCGGCGACCGACGAGCCGGTCGATGCGGTTCGTCATGGTGCCGCTCGAGACCAGCGTCTGCTGCAGCAGCTGCTTGGGACTGAGCTGGAACGGTTCGCCCGCGCGCCGGAGCGCCGAGAGCACGTCCCATTCCCACGGCTCGAGGTCGCTGCGGCGGAACGCGTCGCGCCGGGCGCGATCCAGATGCCGCGAGAGCCTGTCGACGCGGGAGAGCACGCCGAGCGGTGAGAAGTCGAGGTCGGGCCGCTGCGCGGTCCACGCCTCGACGATGCGGTCGACCTCGTCGCTCTGCGCCGTCATCCCCCCATTATCGGGGCCGGGGCGGACGGTTCCCGCGGAGGGGCATCGTCGCACGGTCTGGCAGACTTGTCGGGCGGCATTCGGCACTCGGGCTGCCGCGGTCCGCCGTAGTGTAATGGCAGCACGACAGCCTTTGGAGCTGTGAGGTCCAGGTTCGAGTCCTGGCGGCGGAGCATGACCGACACCACTCCCGAGAGCCGTCTGGCCGTCGTCGTCCTGGCCGCCGGCCAGGGCACCCGAATGAAGTCCTCGCTGCCCAAGGTGCTGCATCGCATCGGCGGACGCCCGCTCGTGGGCCATGTGCTCGACACGGCATCCGCGCTCGGCCCCGAGCGCGTCGTGGTCGTGGTGCGGCACGAGCGCGATCGCGTCGCCGAAGCGGTCGCCAAGGTCGCGCCGGCCGCGGTCGTGGTCGACCAGGACGAGGTCCCCGGCACCGGGCGCGCCGTCGAGGTGGCCCTCGACGCCCTGGCGGATTTCGCCGGCGACGTCCTGGTGCTGAGCGCCGACGTTCCGCTCCTGGAGCCCGACTCGCTGTCCGCCCTCATCCGCACGCACCGCGACACCGCGGCCGCGGCCACGGTGCTGAGCGCCGTCGTCGACGACGCGTCGGGCTACGGCCGAGTCATCCGCGACGCCGACGGCACCGTCTCGCGCATCGTGGAGCAGAAGGATGCCACGCCCGACGAGGCATCCGTCACCGAGATCAACGCGGGCGTCTACGTCTTCCGCGCCACCGAACTGCGGGCGCAGCTGTCGCTCGTGGGCACGGCGAACGCGCAGGGCGAGAAATACCTCACCGATGTCGTGGCGCTGCTGCGTGCCGCACACCTGTCGGTGGCGGCTTCGCCGGCTCCGGATGCCGCGGCCGCGCTGGGCGTGAACGACCGGGTGCAGCTGGCCGAGGCGGGGCGCGTACTCAATGCGCGCACGGTGCGGCGGTGGCAGCTCGAGGGCGTGACGGTCGTCGATCCCGCCACGACGTGGATCGATGTGGACGCCACCCTCGCGCCCGATGTCACGGTGCTGCCCAACACGCAGATCCTCGGGGCGACCACGATCGCGACCGGGGCCGTGGTCGGACCCGACACCAGCCTCGTGGACTGCGAGGTCGGCGAGGGTGCGGTGCTGCGCCGCATCGAGGCGAACCTCGCCGTCATCGGCGCCGGAGTCACGGTCGGGCCGTACACCCACCTGCGGCCCGGGACGATCCTGGCCGACGGCGTCAAGATGGGGTCGTTCGTCGAGACGAAGAACGCCAAGGTCGGCGCGGGCACGAAGGTGCCCCACTTCATCTACCTGGGCGACGCCGAGGTCGGCAGCCACACCAACCTCGGTGCCGGCACGATCACGGCGAACTACGACGATGTCGCCAAGCACCGGACGGTGATCGGCGACGAGGTGCACACCGGTTCGCACACCGTGCTCGTGGCGCCCATTAGGCTGGGGGACGGCGCGAAGACCGGGGCCGGGGCGGTCGTCCGCAAGGATGTTCCTGCCGGTGCCCTGGCGCTCAGTGTCGCCCCTCAGCGCAACGTCGAGGGGTGGGTCGAGAAGAACAGACCGGGAACCGGTGCGGCGGATGCCGCAGCCAAGGCTCGGTCCGCACAGAAGGCGGACGATGGGGCGCAAGAAGAAGACCGTTGAGCTCGACCGGGCGAACGACATCGCCCCCGGCCTCGTCGCGAAGACCAAGAAGCGCCTCGTCGTCGCGCGCGGCAGTTCGCACCCGGCGCTGGCCGCCGAGGTCACCGAGCATCTCGGCACTGAGCTCGTGCCCACCGAGTACCGCACCTTCGCGTCGGGTGAGATCCTCACGCGGTTCGAGGTGTCGATCCGCGGCTGCGACTTCTTCCTGATCCAGAGCTTCGGCCCGCCGGTCAACGAGTGGCTCATGGAGACGCTCATCATGCTCGATGCCGCCAAGCGCGCGTCGGCCAAGCGCATCACCGTCGTCGCGCCGTACTACCCGTACTCCCGGCAGGACAAGAAGGGACGCGGGCGCGAGCCCATCAGCGCGCGCCTGGTCGCCGACCTGCTGAAGACGGCCGGCGCCGACCGCGTGATGAGCGTCGACCTGCACGCTGCGCAGATCCAGGGATTCTTCGACGGCCCTGTCGATCATCTCTTCGCCAAGCCCGTGCTGCTGGAGTACTTCCAGAGGACGCTCACCGCCGCGGACCGCGAGCTGCTCACGGTGGTCTCGCCCGACACCGGGCGTGTGCGCGTGGCCGACACATGGTCGGACAGCCTGGGGGCGCCCCTCGCGATCATCCACAAGCGGCGCGATCCGAACGTGGCGAACCAGGTGACGGTGAACGAGATCGTCGGTGACGTGAGCGGTCGCGTATGCCTCCTCGTCGACGACATGATCGACACCGGCGGCACCATCGTGAAGGCCGCCGAAGCGCTCAAGGCCAACGGCGCCGTGCGCGTCATCGTGGCCGCGACGCACCCGATCTTCAGCGATCCGGCGTCCGAGCGCCTGCAGAGCGAGGCGATCGACGAGGTCGTGGTCACCGACACCATCCCGATCCCCGAAGAGAAGCGCTTCCCGACGCTGACGATCCTGCCGATCGCGCCCCTGCTGGCCCGTGCGATCCACGAGGTCTTCGAGGACGGATCGGTCACCAGCATGTTCGACGGGGCGGCCTGAGCGCAGACCGCATCACGACGGAGGGACCAGGGGCGCGATGACACAGCAGCTGACAGAGGCCCGTCTCACCGTGGATCGTCCGTGGGCGCAGCCCGCCGACGACGTGCTGGCCCAGTTGGGAGCGGATGCCGCAGGTCTGAGCACCGCGGCGGCCCGCGAGCGTCTCGCGCTGGCCGGACCGAACCGGCTGCCCGAGCCGGTTCGCCGACCGGCCGTCGTGCGGTTCCTGTCGCACTTCAACGACACGCTGATCTACATCCTGCTCGGCGCGGCGGTCATCAAGGCGCTCATGGGCGACTGGGTGGACTTCTCGGTGATCATGGCCGTCGCGATCATCAACGCGGTGATCGGCTTCATCCAGGAGGGCCGAGCCGAGAAGGCACTCGCGGGGATCCGGGGGATGCTGTCGGCCGACGCCAGTGCACGCCGCGACGGCGGCTGGGTCACGGTGCCGTCGGCCGACCTCGTGCCGGGCGACGTCGTGCGGCTGATGCCCGGCGACAAGGTGCCGGCCGATCTGCGGCTGCTGCAGGCGTTCCAGCTGCGGGTGGACGAGTCGGCGCTGACCGGCGAGTCGGTGCCCTCGTCCAAGCGCCTCGATGCGGTCGCCCCCGATGCCGGGGTCGGCGACCGCGCGTCGATGGCGTTCTCGGGCACGATCGTGAGCGCGGGACAGGGCAGGGGCGTGGTCACCGCGACGGGTTCCGACACCGAGATCGGGCGGATCCAGAGCCTCGCGGACGAGGCAGGGGCACTGGCCACCCCGCTCACGCGTCAGCTCGACGGCTTCGGCCGCGTGCTCACGCTGGTCATCCTGGCGATGGCGGCGGTCATGCTGATGATCGGGCGCTTCCTGCACGGGATGCCCTTCGCCGAACTCGTCTCGGCCGCCATCGGCTTCGCCGTCGCGGCGATCCCTGAGGGCCTGCCGGCGCTCGTCACGATCACTCTCGCGATCGGCGTGCAGCAGATGGCGCGGCACAACGCGATCACACGCAAGCTCCCCGCCGTCGAGGCGCTGGGCTCGGTGACGACCGTCTGCTCCGACAAGACCGGCACACTCACCCGCAACGAGATGACCGTGCGACGGGTGGTGACGCCGCTCGCCGACTACGACGTCAGCGGCATCGGCTACACGCCGGAGGGGGCGATCGTTCCGACGACGGGCGGCGCGGCCGGAGCGGATCTGGCCGCGGTGCTCTCGGTGGGGACCCTCTGCAACGACGCCCACATCGTGCGCGCAGACGGCGGCTCGTGGAGCCTGGTCGGCGAGCCCACCGAGGGCGCACTCAAGGTCGTGGCGATGAAGGGCGGCGTGTCGAGCGGAACCAGCCGGCGGGTCGCGGTCCTGCCGTTCGACTCGGCGAACAAGCTCATGGCGACCGTGAACGAGTCGGCGCACAGCTCAGGTGCGGCCGGTGCGTCGCGCGCGATCCTGGTCAAGGGCGCGCCCGACCGGCTGCTCGAGCGCTCGCTGACCCAGCGCGGGGCCGACGGCTCGGAACCGCTCGACCTCGTCCGGTGGGAAGGGGCGGTCGCCGAGCTGAGCTCGCAAGGGCTGCGAGTCCTGGCCGCTGCGCGCAAGCCGGTCCGCGCCGCAACCGACGCCGTGGGGCTGGACGACCTCATCGACCTGGAGTTCCTGGGGCTGTGGGGCATCGTCGACCCACCTCGCCCCGAGGCGATCGCCGCGATCGCGGACTGTCATGCCGCCGGCATCCGGGTCAAGATGATCACCGGCGACCACGCGGGGACCGCCGTCGCCATCGCGACCGAGATGGGCCTGGCGGGGGCGGATGCCGACGTGCTGACAGGTGCCGAGCTCGAGGCGCTCAGCCAAGAGCAGCTCAAAGAGGTCGTGCGCGACGTCGACGTGTACGCCCGCACGAGCCCCGAGCACAAGATCCGCATCGTGCGGGCGCTGCAGTCGCACGGCGAGGTCGTGGCCATGACGGGCGACGGCGTGAACGACGCGCCCGCGCTGACCCGCGCCGACGTCGGGATCGCGATGGGCATCAAAGGCACCGAGGCGACCAAGGAGGCGGCGGAGTTCGTGCTCGCCGACGACAACTTCGCCACCATCCGCAGCGCGATCGCCGAGGGCCGGCGCATCTACGACAATCTGCGGAAGTCGATCGTCTTCCTGTTGCCGACCAACGGCGCGCAGTCGCTCGTGATCCTGGTCGCAGTGCTGTTCGGCCTCACCCTGCCGTTGACGTCGGTGCAGGTGCTGTGGGTGAACATGGTCACGGCGGTCACGCTGTCGCTCGCGCTCGCCTACGAACCTGCCGAGCGCGGCATCATGCGCCGCCCTCCGCGCCCGAGCGGCGGCCCGATCATCGACGGGCGCGAGCTCGGCTTCGTGCTCGCAGTCTCGCTCCTGATCGGCGGGGCGGCGATGGGAGTGTTCTACGGCGTGGTGGCCGCCGGTGTGGATGTCGAGGTCGCCCGCACCGAGGCGGTCCTCATGCTCGCGCTCGGACAGCTCGCCTACCTGTTCAACTGCCGCTTCCTGTCGCGGTCGAGCCTGACGACCGACGTGCTCCGCGGCAACCGCGCCGTGTGGTGGTCGGCACTGGCGCTCCTCGTGCTGCAGGCGATCTACACGTACGTCCCGTTCATGCACGTGCTGTTCGATGCCCGTCCGCTCGCGCTCGGGGACTGGGTGCTGCCGGTCGTGCTGTCGGTCGCGATCTTCCTCGCGGTCGAGGGCCTCAAGGCGGTGCTGCGCGTCCGGCAGCCATCGTCCCGCGTGGCGGCGGCATCCTTCAAAGGCGCTTCATAGGACCCGTTGCGAAGATGCCTGCGGGGCCGCGACATCAGGGCCTCGACGACACGAGCCAGGAGGACCGTCATGATCCGCACCGCACTCGCCCCCCGTCCCGCTCGCGCCGGTGCCACTCTGGCGGCCGTCGCGGGGATCGCCCTCCTCGCCGGCTGCTCGCCGGCGGCCGACGGGGCCACGGACCAGCCGTCCGATGACGCAGGCTCGACCGGATCCGGTTCAGCCGGATCGGGCTCGTACGCCGATGGCACCTACACCGCGGAGGGCACGTACGCGACGCCCGAGACGGTCGAGACGATCTCGGTGACTGTGACTCTCGAGGATGGCGCGGTCACGGAGGTCGAGGTGACCGGCGACCCGCAGCGCGCCGAGTCGGAGCAGTACCAGGGCCAGTTCATCGGCGGGATCGCGGACGTGGTCGTCGGGCAGGACATCGACGAGATCCAGGTCAGCCGTGTGGCGGGATCCTCGCTCACCAGCGGCGGGTTCAACCAGGCGATCGAGGCGATCAAGGCCGACGCCGCGGAGTGACGGATCCCGATGACGCGATGACAGTCGCCGATGCGACGGCGGTCTGGCGGTTCGACGCGATCGGCACGCAGTGGGAGGTCGTGACCGCGCACGAGCTTCCCGGCGCGGTCCGCGACGCGACGATGCTGGTCGTCGAGGGATTCGATTGCGCCTGGTCGCGATTCCGTGAGGACTCCATCGTGAGCGATCTCGCCCGGCGGCCGCGGCAGGTCCCGGCGCCGAGCGATGCCGAGGCCATGCTCGACGCGTTCGCCGCGTTGTCCGAGGCGACGGCCGGCGCCGTGAACCCGCTGATCGGCGACGCGCTCGAGCATCGCGGGTACGACGCGACGTACTCGTTCCGCGACTCCGGCGCGGTGCCGGCGCCGTCGGCGTGGCAAGACCTGCTCACGTGGCGGGACGGGGTCCTCGAGCTGCGGCAGCGGGCGACGATCGATGTCGGCGCGCTCGGCAAGGGCAGGCTCGTCGACCTCGTGCTCGGGGTGGTCGGTGCCGCCGCCGCCGGCGGCGACGTCGTCGTCGACGCGGGCGGCGATCTCGCGGTGCGCGGCGCGCCGCAGCGCATCGGGCTGGAGCATCCGTTCGCCCCCCGTCGCGCCATCGGGGTGTGGGAGGTGACGGATGCCGCTCTCTGTGCCTCCGCGACCAATCGGCGCGCGTGGCCCGGAGCGACCGGTGCGGGGCTGCATCACGTGCTCGATGCGCGCACGGGGGAGCCGGTGCGCACGATCGCCGCCACGTGGGCCGTGGCCACGGACGCGATGACCGCCGACGCGATCGCGACGGCGCTGTTCTTCGAGGGCGGCCCGCGTCTCGCCCATGACTGGGGCGTGGACTGGGTGCGCATGACGACCGACGGCCGCGTCGAGTGGTCTCCCGGTTGCCGTGCCGACCTGTTCGTCCAACGGGATAGCGTTTAAGGGTGACGGACTCCCTCGCTCTCGAGCCGCTGCGGGTGGCCTGACATGCTCGGCACGCTGACGGCCGTCTGGAACCGCGTGTTCGCGGTGCTCGGTCGCGTCTCGATGTATCGCCTGGCCTACGTCGCGCTCGCCGCGCTCGCCGTGATCGCGCTGCTGCTGTCGTTCTTCGGGCTGGTCGGCCCCGGCCCGCTCGAGCTCGTGGTGACCCTGGTCGTACTGGCAGCCGTGTGCGTCGGCGTGGATGCGGCGATGCAGCGTGTGCTCGGCCTGCCGTGGCGCATCGAGTCCTCGCTGATCACCGCCCACATCCTGCTGTTCGTGCTGCGGCCCACGCTCGAGCTCACGGGCGTCGCGGGCATCGCCATCGCCGCCCTCGCGGCGTCGCTGTCGAAATACGTCCTGGCGTGGCGCGGGCGTCACATCTTCAACCCCGCCGCCGTCGGTGCGACCGTCCTCACGCTGCTCAGCGTCGCGTGGCCGGCGCTCGGGTCGTCGTCGTGGTGGGTCGGCACGCCGGCGATGGCCGCGCCCGTGATCGTGCTGGGGATCCTGCTGCTGGTGCGCACCGAGAAGCTGCGCGTGATCACCGGATTCGTCGTGATCGCTGTGGCCGTCGCGGTGGTGCGCACGGCCGCCCAGTACCAGTCCGCCGGGGTCGAGGTCGAGGTGCTCGAGCTGCTGTGGCCGCTTCTGTGGTCTTCGCCGTTCCTCTTCCTCGGCGCGTTCATGCTCTCGGAGCCGCTCACGCTCCCGCCGCGCCGGTGGCAGCAGTTCACCGTCGCCGCGGTGGTCGGCGTCCTGGCCGGCTGGCCGATCCCCGTCGGCGACATCACGCTCGGGCAGGAGCGGGCGCTGCTCATCGGCAACCTCGTCGCCTTCGCCTTCGCGGTGCGCACGGCCGTGCGCCTGACGCTGGTCTCGCGTGCCGCGCCGACCCCGACCGTGCGCGAGCTCACCTTCCGCGTGCACGACCGGCTGTCCTTCGTACCCGGGCAGTACCTCGAGCTCGAGGTCCCGCACCGGCATACCGACGCACGTGGCACGCGGCGCGAGTTCAGCATCGCCTCCGCCCCCGAGGACCTGCCGCAGCTGAAGGTCGCGTTCAAGGACGGCTCCAGCACGAAGCCGCTGAGCTCGTACAAGAAGGCCCTGGCAGTGGTGGGCGAAGGCGACCGGCTCGCGATCACCGGCGTGTGGGGCGACTTCCTGCTGCCCAAGCGCGACGCCGCGCCGATCCTCATGGTCGCGGCCGGGATCGGGGTCACGCCGTTCGTCTCGCAGCTGCGCCACGCGCGGCTGGCGGGCCAAGAGCGCGACATCGTGCTGGTCTATGTGGTGTCGGATGCCGCGGAACTGGCGTACCGCGAAGAGATCGAGGCATCCGGCGTCCACGTGGTGGTGTTCTGTCGCGATCGGCCCGCCGACCTCCCGCCGCACTGGCAATGGGCGCGTGGCGTGCGCCTGGACGCCGACGGCCTGCTGCGGGTCGTGCCCGACATCGCCGCGCGACACGCCTACATCTCGGGACCGGCGGCGCTCATCGCAGATCTCGCGCCTGCACTCGAGCGGGCGCGGTCGATCACGACGGACGCCTTCAGCGGCTACTGATCAGCCCCGGTGCCCAGATCGGGCCGCGCGGGGTCGGTGGGGCGCGCCGGCAGGCGCACCTCGAAGGTCGTGTCGCCGGGCGAGCTCGAGACCGTGAGGGTGCCGCGGTGCGCGTCGACGATCGCACGCGCGATCGACAGGCCCAGGCCGGTGCCACCGGTCTGACGAGCCCGCGAGCGGTCAGCGCGCGAGAACCGCTCGAACAGCTCGTCCGCGATCGCCGGGTCGACACCGGGGCCGTCGTCATGCACGCGCAGCACTGCACTCGCGCCCTCGCGGGCGACGCTCACGGTGACGGTGGTCCCGTCGGGGGTGTGCGTGCGCGCGTTGGCCAGCAGATTGGCCGCGACCTGATGCAGCCGTCCGGCGTCGCCTGCGATCAGCACCGGCTCATCGCCCACGTCCAGCACCCACGTATGGCCGGGTCCGGTCGGCCGCGCATCTCCGACGGCGTCGATCACGAGTCGCGTGAGATCGACCGTGCCGAACACGAGCTCCTGTCCTTCGTCCAGGCGCGCCAGCAGCAGCAGATCCTCGACGAGCGAGGTCATGCGCAGGGACTGCGCCTGGATGCGCTCGAGCGACGTCTCGGTGTTCTCGATCGTGCCGGCGCTGTGGTCGCGGCCGAGCGCACGCAGCGACAGCTCCGAGTAGCCGCGGATGGAGGCCAGCGGCGTGCGCAGCTCGTGGCTCGCATCGGCGACGAAGGCCCGCATCCGCTCCTCGTTGCGCTGGCGGATCGTCAGAGATTCGTCGACGTGATCCAGCAGCGAGTTCAGCGCCTCGCCCACGCGCCCGACCTCGGTGCGTGGATCGGCCTGGGCGTCGGGCACGCGCTCGGCGATGGAGACCTCGCCCTGGTCCAGTCGCTGCGTCGACACCCGCGCCGCGGTGTCGGCCACGGCGCGCAGTGGCGCCAGGCCCGCACGGATCGTCCATGCGGTCGCCGTCGCGAGCAGGATCAGGCCGCCTGCCGTCAGCAGCCCGATCGTTGTGAGCATCTGCCCGATCGTGTGGGCGACCTTGTCGCGGGAGAGGCCGACGACCACGAACGACGACTGGCCGATCCGCTCGCCCTCCACCCGGAACGTGCCCACGTCGTCGACGGTGACGACGAGCGGTCCTTCGCTCGGGACGGTCGCGACGAGCTGCTCGAGCTGCTCGTCGGTGAGTGCGACGATCCCGCCGTCCTCGTCCACGTAGGCGGCGGTCGCGGCGGCGGGCAGCGTCTGCACGACCAGGAGCGTGCCGGCCGGCATGGGCTGTTGAGCGAGGATGTCTGCGGCCGACGTGCCGCCGACCAGGTACGGTCGCGCGAAGCTCGCCGTGCGCTGGGTCTGCTCGCGCAGTTCGCTCGTGAGCCCCTCCTCGACCACTGCGCCCAGGATCGCGCTCGTGGCGACGCCGACCAGGACCAGGATGAACGACGTGATCGACACCACGGTGACGATCAGCTTGCGCTGCAGGGTCCAGGGGGCGTGTCGCGGCGGGCGCTCCTCCTGCGCGGACGAGGCTGCCGCCTCCGCGGGGCGCGGGGCCGGGGCATCCGTCACTGCGGGGCCTTGATCATGTACCCGACGCCGCGCACGGTGTGGATGAGAGGCTCGCGTCCGGCGTCGATCTTCTTCCGCAGGTACGAGATGTACAGCTCGACGACACTGGAGCGTCCGCCGAAGTCGTAGTTCCAGACGCGATCGAGGATCTGCGCCTTCGACACGACGCGGCGCTGATTGCGCATCAGGTAGCGCAGCAGCTCGAACTCGGTCGCGGTGAGCTCGATCTCGTCGCCGGACCGCTCGACCTCGTGGCTGTCCTCGTTGAGCGAGAGGTCGCCGACGCGCAGGATCGGCTCGGCGCCCGCCGTGTGCGCCGTGCCCGCGCGACGCATCAGCCCGCGCAGGCGTGCGACGACCTCCTCGAGGCTGAACGGCTTCGTGACGTAGTCGTCGCCGCCCGCCGTGAGGCCCGCCACGCGGTCGCTCACGGCGTCCTTCGCCGTGAGGAAGAGCACCGGCACGTCATCGCCTGATTGGCGCAGCCGCTGCAGGACGGCCATGCCGTCGAGGTCGGGCATCATGATGTCGAGCACCATGGCGTCGGGTCCGAACTCCCGCGCCGCCTGCAGCGCCTCGAAGCCCGAGGCAGCGGTGCGGACCTCCCAGCCCTCCATGCGCAGCGCCATCGACATCAGGTCGGTGAGCATCTGCTCGTCGTCGACCACGAGCACGCGAAGAGCCGAGCCGTCGGGGCGGAGGAGCGCAGGGGAGGGGGAGGTCATGCGTCCATTGTGGCCGTCAACCTATGCGGTTCCTATGGAGCGCGCTATGCGCGACCTGTGAATGACGGTTCATACCCTCCGCATAGCCCGCGCTGATGCCGCCCTTGAGCGGGTTCCGTAGCTTCCTGGCCGACGGCAGGCAACGCGCCCGCCAGGAGGAGACCCATGTATACGACCTATCTGCGGCGGGAGCTCTCCGGCCGCAAGAAGCAGACGATCATCGTCGCCGCCGGCCTCGCGGTCGCGATCGCCCTCGTGATGATCGTGAACTCCCTCGCGGCCGGGGTGCGCGAGGCGCAGGCACACGCTCTCGAATCGGTGTACGGCGTGGGCACGGACCTGACCGTGACCGGCGCGCAGGCCGACCCCGGCGAGATGCGCGCGCAGACGTTCGAGTTCGGCGCGGACGGTGGCCAGACGGGAGAGGACGGCACGACCGAGCTCAGCCAGTCCCGCCTCATGACCGAGCCCATGCGGTCGACGCTCGACGCGTCGACGCTGGGAGCCGTGACCGGAGTCGACGGCGTGGCCGAGGCATCCGGTGCGCTCAGCCTCACCAACATGACGTTCTCGGGCGAGCTTCCCCAGCCACCCGGCGACGGCACGCAGGGAGCCGCGCCCGAGGGCGAGGCGCAGGGCGGCGAGGTCACGCGATTCGGCGGCGGCGCGTTCGATGTGGACTCGTTCACCGTGCTCGGCATCGACGCGTCAGGCGCGGAAGCCGGGCCGTTGTCGTCCGTCGAGGTGAGCGACGGCCGCGGACTCGCGGTCTCGGACGAGGGCGAGTACGCCGCCGTGCTGGATGCCGCATATGCGGCATCCGCAGAGCTCGCCGTCGGCGACGCTCTCGAGATCGGAGGAGCCGAGTTCCAGATCGTCGGCCTCGTGACCTCCACCACCGACGAGGCCGACACGGCGGCGAACGTCTACATCCCCCTCGACGTCGCGCAGGAGCTCTCGGGGGCCGGGGATGTGATCTCGACGGTGTACGTCCACGCGGAATCGGCCGATGCGATCGCTCAGGTGCAGGCCGCGCTCGAAGAGGAGCTTCCCGATGCAGTCGTCAGCTCGCAGTCGGATCTTGCCGCCTCGGTCTCGGGGTCCCTCTCGAGCGCGTCGGCGCTGATCACGAACCTCGGCACGTGGCTGTCGCTCATCGTGCTGGCGGTGGCGCTCGCGCTCGCGGTGCTGTTCACTCTCTCCGGGGTGTCCCGTCGCACCCGCGAGTTCGGCACGCTCAAGGCGATCGGATGGTCCAACGGCCGTGTCGTGAGCCAGGTGGCGGGGGAGTCCGTCGTGCAGGGGCTGATCGGCGGCGCCGCCGGACTCGCGATCGGATTCGCGGGCATCTGGGCGATCAACCTGATCTCACCCACGGTCTCGACGGCGCCCGCGGCCGACGGACCGACGCGCGCGGGACCGGCCGGCGGCCTGGTCGGCCCCGCCTCCGAGCTCGGAGGGACGGCGCAGGGAGCGGACATCGTGCTGCAGGCGCCGGTCACGGTGTGGGTGGTCGCGGCAGCCGTCGGCATCGCCGTGATCGGGGGCCTGATCGCCGGTGCATTCGGCGGATGGCGGGCAGCGCGGCTCAGTCCGGCCGAAGCCCTGCGCGCGGTCGGGTGAGGGCACGCGATGCCCGAGACCCGAGCCACATCCCGTGAGAAGACCACACCCGACGACAGGAGCAGCGCCATGACCATGATCGACACCCCGTCCCCGGCGACACCGGATGCCGCGCCCCCGGCGCTCTACCGGCTCACCGGCGCGACCCGCACCTACCGGCAGAAGGGGCGCGTCGTGTCGGCGCTCGCCGGCGTCGACCTCGAGATCGCGGCGGGGGACTTCGTCACGATCCAGGGGCCCACGGGCGGCGGCAAGTCCACTCTGCTGCAGCTCCTCGGCGCCTTGGACCGGCCGACGAGCGGATCGGTGACGCTGGGCGACACCGACCTCTCGGCCGCGAGCGGAGGCGAGCTGAGCCGCATCCGCGCGCACGACATCGGCTTCGTGTTCCAGAGCTTCAACCTCATCCCGACGCTGACGGCGGGCGAGAACGTCGACATGGCGCTCGAGCCGCTGCGTCTGACGAAGCGGGAGCGGGCTGACCGGGTCGCCGAGGCGCTCGCCCGTGTGGGGCTGGCTGAGCGCGCCGACCATCGCCCCGGCGAGCTCTCGGGCGGTCAGCAGCAGCGCGTCGCGATCGCACGTGCGATCGTCAAACGCCCGCGCGTGCTGCTGGCAGACGAGCCGACGGGAAACCTCGACGAGAGCATGCGCGACGAGATCCTGACGGTGCTGCAGGCGCTGAACGACGGCGGACCGAACGACACCGGCCTGACCCTCATCGTGGTGACGCACGACTCGGCGGTCGCGCGACGCGCGCGTCGACGGCTGGGGCTGGCGAGCGGTCTGGTGCGCGACATCACGCGCTGAGCGTCAGCCCGCGGTGCGGGCGTGGGCCGCGATGCGATCGAACACCGCGTCGCGGTCCGCGTCCACCCTCTGGTCCTGCGGGTGGGCGTCGTAGTGGGCGAGGATGCGTCGAGCGCCCTCGTCGAAGGTGATCGTGGTGCGGAACTCGGGGGCGAGCGCCGAGATCTTCGAGTTGTCGAACACCATCGAATGGGCCTTGTCGCCGATCAGGGTCGGACCGAGGTCGGGCGCGAACGCGGCGATCGTCTCCGAGGCGACATGCACGAGGTCGGGCTCGGCGACGCCCGCGGCGTCGGCGAGCCAGCCGTAGATCTGGTTCCACGTCGGCGCGTGGGTGCCCGTGATCGTGAACGAGTCGCCGATCGCCGCCGGGTTTCCGAGGAGCGCCGTGAAGGCGACGGCGAAGTCGTCGCTGTGCGTGATCGTCCACTGGGTGGTGCCGTCGCCGTGCACGATCACCGGGCGGCCCGCGCGCATCCGCGCGATGTCGGTCCAGCCGCCGAGCGTCGGCAGCAGCCGCTCGTCGTAGGTGTGCGACGGACGGACGATCGTGACCGGCAGTCCCCGCTCGCGGTGCGCGGCGACCAGGACGTCCTCGCACGCGATCTTGTCGCGCGAATATCCCCAGAACGGGTTGCGCAGCGGCGTCGACTCGGTCACCGGCACGCGACGGGGCGGCTTCTCGTACGCCGATGCCGAGCTGATGAAGACGTACTGGCCGGTGCGGCCCTCGAACAGCTCGAGGTCGGCGGCCACGTGATCCGGGGTGAATGCCAGGAATTCGGCGACGACATCGAACTGCCGGCCCTGGAGCGCACTGCGCACGGCATCGCTGTCGCGCACATCGGCGTGGACGACCTCGACCTCGTCCGGCAACGGGCGTCGAGCGGTCCCGCGATTGAGCACGGTGACCTCGTCGCCTCGTGCCACCGACCGTCGCACGCAAGCCGCGCTGATGGTCCCGGTTCCGCCGATGTACAGGATGCTCGTCACAGCGCCGAGCCTACGCGGCACGGCCGACCTCGTGCACGGCCGGGTGTCGGCGGGAGTCCCGGCGTGTCTCACTCGCTGACGGCGAACAACGGTGCCGGATGTCGGCGGTGCGCTCTATGTTTGCCGTCATGACCATCGACGAGCTCACCACCGCCATCGGCGGTACCGTCATCCGTCCGGGCGACTCCGACTGGGAGTCCGCCCGCCGTTTCCACTCCGGCATCGGAGAACCCGCCCTCATCATCCGCGCCGGCACCGTCGACGACGTGCGCGGCGCCGTCCGATACGCCGCCGCCGAGCGGCTCGACGTCCTGGTCCGCAGTGGCGGGCACAGCGCGTGGGGCACCGTGGCCGGCGGCGTCACGATCGACATCTCCGCCCTCGACGACATCTCGGTCGAGGGCACCCGCGTCCGCGTCGGCGGCGGCGCGCAGTGGGGCGCCGTGGCGCACACGCTCTCCGAGCATGGGCTCGGCATCAGCTCGGGCGACACAGCCTCGGTCGGCGTCGGCGGGCTCACGCTCGGCGGCGGCATCGGCTGGATGGTCCGCGCATGGGGACTTGCCGCCGATCAGCTGGTCGGCGCCCAACTCGTGACAGCCGGAGGGGATGTCGTCGAGGTGACGGATGCCTCGCACCCCGAGCTGATGTGGGCGCTGCGGGGCGGGGGCGGCAACTTCGGCGTCGTCACGCGGTTCGACTTCGAGGCGCACCCGCTCGACCGTGTCGTCGTGGCCGTGCTCGGCGTCGAGGGCGATGCGCGCCCGGTGCTGCGTGCCCTGCGCGACGTCATGACCGACGCGCCCCGCGACCTCACCGTGACGTACATGGATGTTCCGGCGATGGATCCCAGCGCTCCCGCTGGCGCGACCATCACCGCGGTGTGGATCGGCGATGACGAGGACGCGGCACGACGTGCCCTCGCCCCTCTCTCCGAGACGCCCGGCCTGGCCGAACGCGAGTTCGGGGTGCAGTCGTACCCCGACATCCTCCTCGAGACGCCCGAGTTCGATCCCGAGCACCCCATGCCCGGGTTCGTCGGCGGCAATACGCTGCTGCGCGAATTGAGTGACGACGCGATCGAGCGGATCGTCGCCTTCCGCCAGCAGAATCCGGCGTCGGTGGCGTTCCTGCGATCGCTCGGCGGCGCCTACGCCGACGTCCCGCAGGCCGACACGCCCTTCCCCGCGCGAGATGCGACGTGGTTCGCGATGGCGGGGGCGTTCGACGTACCCGGCATGCTCGACGACGCCGGCCGCGCCGGCGCGCTGGCGGCATGGGACGCGATCGAGGCGCTCGGCGCGGGCGTGTACGGCAACTTCACGACATCGACCGACCCTTCGTGGGCCCAGCGGATGTACCCGGCCGACACGATGGCGCGCCTGGCCGCCGTCAAGCGCGAATGGGATCCGCAGAACGTGTTCCGGCGCAACCACAACATCGCGCCGGCCTGAACCCCGCGACGCACGAAGGCCGGGCACCCGCGGGTGCCCGGCCTTCTGCGTGCTACCACGAGGGACGCGCGATGCGCGACTCTCGCGGGTCCATCGCTCAGTGGGTGTCTTCGGCCTCGATCTCGGTGCGGTCGCCGGACCACAGCGTGTGGAAGGTGCCGTCCTTGTCGATGCGCTTGTAGGTGTGGGCGCCGAAGAAGTCGCGCTGGCCCTGGATGAGGGCGGCGGGCAGGCGCTCGGCGCGCAGGCCGTCGTAGTACGCCAGCGACGACGAGAACGCGGGGGCGGGGATGCCGGCGTTCGCCGAGGTCGATACGATGCGGCGCCACGCGCCCTGGGCCCGGCCGAGTGCGTCGACGAAGTACGGCGCGGTCAGCAGCACCGCCAGGTCGGGGGCTTCGGCGTACGCCTCGGTGATGCGGTTGAGGAACTGCGCACGGATGATGCAGCCGCCGCGCCAGATCTTGGCGATGGCGCCGAGATCGATGTTCCAGCCGTACTCGGCGGCGCCGGCGCGGATCTCGTCGAAGCCCTGGCTGTAGGCGACGATCTTGGACGCGTACAGCGCGAGGCGCACGTCCTCGATGAAGGCGTCGACGTCCTCGACCTCGAGGTCCTCCTCCGCGCCCGGCAGCGAGCGCGAGATGGCGCGCTGCTCGGGGTGCGAGGACAGCGAGCGCGCGAACGTGGCTTCGGCGATGCCCGAGACCGGCACCCCCAGCGACAGCGCGGTCTGCACCGTCCACGCGCCGGTGCCCTTCGCGCCGGCCTGGTCGACGATGACGTCCACGAGGGGCTTGCCGGTGGCCGCGTCAACCTGCCGCAGCACTTCGGCGGTGATCTCGATCAGGTACGACTCGAGTTCGCCGCGGTTCCATTCGGCGAACACGTCGGCGATCTCGGCGGGGGACTTGCCGGTGCCTCGGCGGATCAGGTCGTACGCTTCGGCGATCAGCTGCATGTCGGCGTACTCGATGCCGTTGTGCACCATCTTCACGAAGTGCCCGGCGCCGTCGTGGCCGACGTGGGTGACGCAGGGCTCGCCCTCGGCGACGGCGGCGATGGAGCGCAGGATCGGTCCGAGCGTGATCCATGACTCGTCCGAGCCGCCGGGCATGAGCGACGGGCCGAGCAGCGCGCCCTCCTCGCCGCCCGAGACGCCCATGCCGACGAAGTTGATACCGGTCTCGCGCACGGCCTTCTCGCGGCGGATGGTGTCGGTGAAGAGGGCGTTGCCGCCGTCGACGATGATGTCGCCAGGCTCGAAGACGTTCACGAGCGCGTCGATGACCGCATCCGTCGCCTTGCCGGCCTTGACCATGATCACCGCGGTTCGCGGCGTGGTCAGCGACGCGGCGAACTCCTCGTACGAGAACGCCGAGACGAAGTTCGCCTCGGGGTGGGTCGCGAGCAGCTCGTCGGTCTTGGAGCGGCTGCGATTGAACACAGCGACGGTGTTGCCCTCACGACTGGCGAGATTGCGAGCCAGGTTCGAGCCCATCACCGCGAGTCCCACGACGCCGATGTTCGCGGTCGCTGCGGCGACAGCATCCGGACCCTCCGGCTCCGGAGTCGGGCGAGGGACGTCCTCGGCGGCGGGGGCGGCCTCGTGCGCCGTCGTGGCCTGGTCAGGAGCCTGGTCCTGATCGGTCGAGATGCTGGTCTGGGCCTGCTCGCCGGTGCGCGAAGGATCGTTCGAAGACACACATGCTCCTGGGGTCGGGGTCACATCCAGCCTAGAGTCTGGTCCATCCGTGTTACACCGCGTGGCGGGGTGCTCACGCCGCGCGCGGCGGGGATGTGAGCCCGGTCCGCTAACGTGGCCGCGTGGCCCAGGGAGAACAGACGGAGACCGGACGACGGCGCATCGTCGTGATGGGCCCGAGCGGGTCGGGCAAGTCTGTCGTGGGCGCGGTGCTCGCCGAGCGTCTGGGCGTCGCGTTCATCGATGCGGACGACCTGCATCCGGCCGGGAACGTGGCCAAGATGGCGGCCGGCACGCCGTTGGACGACACCGACCGGATGCCATGGCTCGACATCGTGGCGGACGCGCTCGCCTCGGCGACCGAGGGTGCCGTCGTCGCCTGCTCGGCGCTGGCACGCCGCTATCGGGAACGAATCCTCGAGGGGGCGGCCAACGCCGTGTTCGTGGAGCTGCGCGTCTCGCCCGGCGAACTCGAGCGACGCATGAGCACGCGCCAGCACTTCATGCCTCCGGCCCTGCTGGCGTCGCAGCTGCAGGCGCTGGAGAACCTCGACGATGACGAGCCGGGTGTCGTGGTGGACAACGACCGCGCTCCCCACGATGTCGTGACCGAGATCACCCGCGCGCTCGACGCGCGGTGGGGGACGTCGCAGTGACCGTTCAGTCCTTGCGGTAGGCCTGACGCCCGAGACCCCAGAAGGACAGGACGACGCCGAGGCCGCCGATGGCCGCCATCGCGCCGATCAGCCACAGCAGTGCGTGGGACCAGAAGCCGTATTCCATGGGATCCTCCGTCGCCCGCAGGGTCGTGAAGCGGGGGCGTTCCTCATCGTAGCGGGGGCGCTGGTAGACTCGACTCGAACTTCGGCGAGGGATGCCTCGCGCCCGGCGGCAGCGGCGGGTTGCGGCATCCGTGATCGACGCGGTGATGCAGGCCCAACTGGCTTTCCTCACGCGTGTGCGTTCGAGTCGAGAACAGATCCCATAATCCCGGGCCTGCCACCGCGCAGACCGATTCATCCGGCTTCGAGCCGCACAGAAACGGGCCACGCGCCCCCAAGGAGAACCATGTCGACCGAACCCGACACCAAGGTCCACGCCGAGCTCCGCGAGAACTTCGGCAAGGGCTTCGCCCGCCGTCTTCGCGCGGCCGGCAAGATCCCCGCCGTCATCTACGGCCACGGCACCGAGCCCGTGCACGTCGCGCTGCCCGGTCACCAGACCGCGCTGCTCATCCGCCGCGCGAACGCGGTGCTCGAGCTCGACGTGAACGGCACCCACCAGCTGACGCTCGTCAAGGACGTCCAGAAGGACCCGGTGCACCAGGTCATCGAGCACATCGACCTCCTCGTCGTCAAGAAGGGCGAGAAGGTCCAGGTCGAGGTTCCGATCCTCGTCGTGGGCGAGCCGTTCGCCGGCACCATCGCGAACCTCGACGCGCAGACCATCGCGCTCGAGGTCGAGGCGACCCACATCCCGCAGAACATCGAGGTCGACGTCGAGGGCCTCGAGGACGGCACGCACATCACCGCGGCCGACCTGAAGCTGCCCAAGGGTGCGACGCTCGCCGCCGACCCCGAGGTCCTGGTCGTCGCGATCTCGGTTCCGGCCTCCACGCTGGCCGCCGAGGACGAGATCGCCGAGGCCGATGCCGAGGTCGCCGCCGAGCAGTCGGAGCAGGCCGAGCAGGCCGAAGAGGGTGGCGAAGCGGCCGAGTAAACGGCGCAGAGCATGTGACGAGGGGGCGCGGGACACCGCGCCCCCTCGTTCGTCTCGCCGGGGCGGTCGCGATCGCCCCGGTCGGGCAGGATGGAGACATGGCACAGGTCTGGCTGATCGTGGGACTGGGCAATCCCGGCCCCCGCTACGAACTGACTCGCCACAACGTGGGGCAGCTCGTCGTGGACGAACTCGCCGCGCGGCGCGGCGAGACCTTCCGTGCGCACAAGGCGAACGCCCGCGTCGTGGAGACCTGGCTGCGTCCCGGAGGGGCGAAGCTCATCCTCGCCAAGCCCAACACGTTCATGAACGTCTCGGGCGGGCCGGTCGCCGGCCTGGCGAAGTTCTACGGTGTCGAGCCTGCCCACGTGGTGATCGTGCACGACGAGCTCGACATCCCGTTCGACACGATCAAGCTCAAGACCGGCGGTGGGCACGGCGGTCACAACGGCGTGCGCGACGTGGCGAAGGCGCTCGACTCGGGCGAGTTCGCACGCGTACGCGTGGGCATCGGGCGGCCCACCGGCCGGCAGGATCCGGCCGACTGGGTGCTCGACCCGTTCGGTGCGGCCGAGCGCAAGAACCTGCCGATCCTCGTCGGGGACGCCGCCGATGCCGTCGAACAGCTCGTCGACGAAGGGCTGCTGGCCGCGCAGCAGAAGCACCACGCTCCGCGGGTGTGACGAGTCAGCGGGCGGGTTGCTCGCCCGGATCAGCCGCCGATGCCGCTTCCGGCGGCGAAACCGGTGGTGAGGAATCCCTGCACGACGGCGCCGAAGATCACGGGTCCGACAGCTGCGATCACGACGGCCGCGATGCCGGCACCCCGGCCGCGGCGTGTGGCGATGGCGACGATCCCCTGGACGAGGGCCCAGATGCCGATCACCGTGCCGGCCCAGAACGCGATCTCTCCCATGAGGACCCAGTCGCGCACCGGGGTCAGGATCGACCAGTCGAAATCGGTGCCGAGAGCGCCCATCGCGATCTGACGCCCCGTGCCGAGCCCGATATTGAATGAGGCGATTGCCGCGAGCAGGCTCGCCCCGACCGTGGCCAGGAGCGCGAGCACGAGTGCGACGGTGCCGAGCGCGCGGCCGCGGGTGGCCGGTGCGCCCGTGGCGTACTGCGCGCCCGCGCCGGGGTAGCCGGCCGCCGCCGGGTATCCGGCAGGCGCCGCGTAGCCCGCCGGGGGTGCGAATCGGGCCGTGGCGGTGGCGCCGCCGGGCTGGTTCGGTGCCGCCGGCACGCCGAAGGGTGGGGCGGAAGGAGCTGCCCAGCCGCCGTGCGACGCGGAATCAGGCGCCGCGTGCGGGGCGACGTTCCGCTCATCGCCCTGCTCGTGCGTCGCGGAGGCGCCCTCATTCGCAGAGGCGCCCTGATTCGGGGCGGCGGGCGCAGGCTCGGTGGGGTCGCTCACGCGTCTCATCCTAGGAGGCGAGCCCGACGCGACGAGGGGCGGCGGAGCCCGGTGTCGGTGGTGCGACGTAGACTCGTGCGGTGACAGTTCCCGGGATCGTGCGCGCCCTCGAGCAGGCTGAACCATTCCGGGACGCGGTCGCCGCGGCATCGGTCGACGCGGATTTCTCGCTCGTCGAGGGTCTGAGCGCACCGCTGCTCGCCGCACTGGTCGAACGGCGGCGCGCGGCCGGCAAGCCGCCGGTGGTGCTGCTGGTGGCCCCCACGGGGCGCCGTGCCGAATCGCTGGGCCCCGCCCTGGGTGCACTGCTCCCCGGTGCCGAGGTGCTGCACTTTCCGGCGTGGGAGACCCTTCCCCACGAGCGCCTGAGTCCGAGCGCCGAGACCGTCGGCACGCGGCTCGAGGTCCTCACGCGGATCGCGCGATGGGATGCGTCGACTCCTCTCGTGGTCACGGCCTCCGTACGCGGTGCGATCCAGCCGCTTGCCGCGGGGCTGACCGATGTCGCGCCGGTCGAGCTGGTGGCGGGGGGCCGGGGGCACGACCTCGGCGAGGTCGCGGCACGTCTGGTCGAGCTCGCGTATCACCGCGTCGACATGGTCTCGCGACGCGGCGAGTTCGCCCTGCGCGGCGGCATCCTCGACGTCTTCCCCCCGACGGCCGCGCACCCGTACCGCGTCGAGTTCTTCGGCGACGAGGTGGACCAGATCCGCGCGTTCTCGGTCGCCGATCAGCGTTCGCTGCCCGGCGATGTCGCCGAGGTCACCCTGCTCGCCAGTCGTGAGCTGCTGCTGACGGATGCCGTCCGGTCACGCGCTCGCGAGCTCCGGGACGAGTTTCCAGGCCTGGCGGGGATGCTCGAGAAGATGGGCGAGGGCATCCCGGTCGAGGGCATGGAGTCCCTGCTTCCGGCAGTCGTCGACCGGCTCGTGACCCTCGTCGACTATCTGCCCGAGTCGGCTGCGGTCGCTCTGGCTGACCCAGAGCGCGCCGTGACCCGTGCGATCACCCTCGGCGACACGAATCGCGAGTTCCTCGACGCGGCGTGGAGCGCCGCGACGGCCGGCGTGTCGACGCCCGTCGACCTGGGCGCCGGAGACTTCCTCACGCTTCCGCGTCTGCGCGAGGCGACGCGCGATCGTGGCGGAGTCTGGTGGACGCTGAGCGCCTTCGATTCCGGAGAGGCGGATGCCGCGGCCGAGGGCCTGCTGGAGTCCGCGGTCGATGACGACATCGACGTCGCCCTTCAGGCGGCGACGACGATCCGCGTGCCGGGAACCGCCGTGCCGTCGTTCCACGGGAACGTCGAGGGCGCGACGGAGCACGTCGGCGCGCTGCTGGCCGACGGATGGCGCGTCGTGGTCGCGGCATCCGGAACCGGTCTCGTCGAGCGCGCGCGCGACGTCCTCGCCGAGCGGGGGATCGCGGCGCGTCGCGTCGACGACGTGCTCGGAGCGCCCGAGCCGGGTGTCGCCCACCTCGTCGTCTCGGTGCTCGAGCGTGGCTTCGAAGTGCCGGATGCCAAGCTCGCCGTGCTCACCGAGTCGGAGTTCTACGGCCGCACCATCGGCGGCGACCAGCGCGTGGTGAAGAAGCTCGCGTCGCGTCGCAAGGCGGTCGTCGACCCGCTGCAGCTGAAGAACGGCGACTACGTCGTGCACGCGACGCACGGCATCGGCAAGTTCGTCGAGCTGACGCAGCGCGAGGTGTCCAGTGGCGGGCGCAACCCGGTCAAGAGCGTGCGCGAATATCTGGTGCTCGAATACGCGCCGTCCAAGCGCGGCTATCCGGGCGACAAGCTCTTCGTGCCCACCGACCAGCTCGACCTGCTCTCGCGCTACGTCGGCGGCGAGGCGCCCACGCTGTCGAAGATGGGCGGCAGCGACTGGGCGCAGGCCAAGAGCAAGGCGCGCCGCGCGGTGCGCGACATCGCCGTCGAGCTCGTGAAGCTCTATTCCGCCCGCATGGCGGCCAAGGGCTATGCGTTCGGCCCCGATACACCGTGGCAGCGCGAGCTCGAGGAGGCGTTCCCGTTCGCCGAGACGCCCGACCAGCTGCAGACGATCGACGAGATCAAGGCCGACATGGAGAAGCCGATCCCGATGGACCGGCTGCTGTCGGGCGACGTCGGATTCGGCAAGACCGAGGTCGCCGTCCGCGCCGCGTTCAAGGCGATCCAGGACGGCAAGCAGGTCGCCATGCTCGTCCCCACGACGCTGCTCGTCAAGCAGCACCTCGAGACCTTCACCGAGCGCTTCGCCGGCTTCCCGGTCAAGGTGAAGGCGCTCTCGCGGTTCCAGACCGACAAGCAGGCCCGCGAGGTGGTCGCCGGGCTGGCCGACGGGACCATCGACATGGTGATCGGCACGCACCGGATCCTCACCGAGAAGGTGCTCTTCAAGGACCTCGGCCTCATGATCATCGACGAGGAGCAGCGGTTCGGCGTCGAGCACAAGGACCAGCTGAAGAAGCTCAAGACCAACGTCGACATCCTCGCCATGAGCGCGACGCCGATTCCGCGCACGCTCGAGATGGCCGTCACCGGCATCCGCGAGATGTCGACGCTGCAGACGCCACCGGAGGACCGGCATCCGATCCTGTCGTATGTCGGCCCGCGCAACGACAAGCAGATCGCCGCGGCGATCCGCCGCGAGCTGCTGCGCGAGGGCCAGGTGTTCTTCGTTCACAACCGCGTGTCGTCGATCCAGCGGGTCGCGGCGCAGCTGGCGGAGCTGATCCCCGAGGCGCGCATCGCCGTCGCCCACGGGCAGATGGGGGAGCACGCGCTCGAGGAGGTCGTCGATGCGTTCTGGGAGCGTCGCTTCGACGTCCTCGTGTGCACCACGATCGTCGAGACGGGCCTGGACATCTCCAACGCGAACACGATCATCATCGACCGGGCCGACAAGTACGGGCTCTCGCAGCTGCATCAGCTGCGCGGCCGCGTGGGCCGCGCGCGCGAGCGCGCATACGCGTACTTCCTCTACGACGAGCAGAAGCCGCTCAGCGAGACCGCGGCCGATCGACTCGAGACCATCGCTGTGAACAACGATCTCGGCTCCGGCATGCAGGTCGCCCTGAAGGACCTCGAGCTGCGCGGTGCGGGCAATCTGCTGGGCGCCGAGCAGGCCGGGCATATCGCCGGGGTCGGCTTCGACCTCTATCTGCGCATGATCGGCGAGGCGGTCGCGACGTTCCGCGGCGAAGAGGCCGAGGGCCCGACCGAGCTGCGGCTGGAGCTGCCGGTCCAGGCGCGGATCCCCGAGTCGTACATCGACAGCGAGCGGCTCCGCCTCGAGGCGTACCAGAAGCTCTCGGCCGCGGCATCCGCGTCGGCCAAGGACGACGCTCTCGACCTCGTCGTGGACGAGCTCACCGACCGGTACGGCGAGCCTCCGGCCGACGTCGAGGGGCTGCTCGCGGTCGCCCGCCTGCGTCGTCGCGCCGGGCAGGCCGGGCTCGCCGATGTCGTGGCGATGGGCCCGAACCTGCGCATCGCGCCCGCGAATCTGCCCGACTCGATGCGGGTGCGACTGCAGCGCCTCTACCCCAAGGCCAAGCTGCTGTCGGGGGGCGAAGCCGTCGTGGTGCCGCTGCCGACGGCCGCGGGCGAGCGCGTGTCGGATGCCGACCTCATCGCGTGGGTCGGGCAGCTGCTCGACCAGCTGTGGCCCGTCACGACCGACGTGGCGGTGTCGGACCCGGCCTGACGGCGCACCCGCACCACTGTCGCGGAGGGTCGGTCAGATGACGCCCTGCGCGAGCATCGCGTGCGCCACCCGCTCGAACCCGGCCGAGTTCGCCCCCACGACGTAGTCTCCGGGGCGCCCGTAGCGCGCGGCGGCGTCGAACGCCGCGTCGTGGACGTCCTTCATGATCGACCGCAGTTTGGCCTCGCTGTCGTCGAAGCTCCAGCGCTGGCGCGCGGCGTTCTGGCTCATCTCGAGCGCCGACGTCGCGACGCCGCCCGCGTTGGCCGCCTTGCCCGGCCCGAACAGCACGTCCGCTTCCTGGAACGCGGCCACCGCGCCGGGGGTCGACGGCATGTTCGCGCCCTCGGCGACGGCACGCACGCCGTTGCCGATGAGAGTGCGGGCGTCGTCCTCGTCGAGTTCGTTCTGCGTGGCCGATGGGATCGCGATGTCGACCGGGACCTCCCACGGGCGCCCGCCCTCGACGAAGCGCGCACCCGGGCGGCGCGCCGCGTACTCCGCGATGCGGGCGCGCTCGACCTCTTTGATCTCGCGCAGCAGGTCGACATCGATGCCCGCGTCGTCCACGACGTATCCGGACGAGTCGGACGCCGTCACCGGCGTGCCGCCCAGTTGCCACGCCTTCTTGATCGCGTAGATGGCGACATTGCCCGAGCCGGAGACACCGACCCGCGTGCCCTCGAGCGAGGAGCCGCGCATCGCGAGCATCTCCTGGACGAAGAACACCGCGCCGTAGCCGGTGGCCTCGGTGCGGACTTCGGCGCCGCCCCACTGCACGCCCTTGCCGGTGAACATGCCCGACTCATGGCGGTTGGTGATCTTGCGGTACTGCCCGAAGAGGTATCCGATCTCGCGTGCGCCTACGCCGATGTCGCCGGCGGGCACGTCGGTGTGCTCGCCGAGGTGGCGGTAGAGCTCGTTCATGAACGACTGGCAGAAGCGCATGACCTCGGCATCGGACTTGCCGTGCGGATCGAAGTCGCTACCGCCCTTGGCGCCGCCGATTCCCTGACCGGTCAGGGCGTTCTTGAAGATCTGCTCGAAGCCGAGGAACTTGACGATCGACAGGTTGACGCTCGGGTGGAAACGCAGCCCGCCCTTGTACGGGCCGAGCACCGACGAGAACTGCACGCGGAAGCCGCGGTTGACCTGCAGCCGGCCGCGGTCGTCGACCCACGGCACCCGGAAGAGGATCTGCCGCTCGGGCTCGACGAGTCGCTCCACGATGCCCCCGTCGACGAACTGCGGGTGCGCGTCCAGCACGGGGGCGATCGATTCGAGCACTTCGTGCACGGCCTGCTGGAACTCGGGCTCGTGAGGGTTGCGGGCCAGGACGGTGGCGTAGACGTCGCGGACGACGGGGGGCAGAGCGACGAGTGTTTCGGTCACGGGTGGAGCTTTCTTGCCGGAGCCAGGGGATTCCCCGGCCGGCGGCCCGCACCCGCGGGTTCGCGGGGCATCCGGCCGGACGCGGATCTGCGTGGGGGCCGGTGGCATGCGCAGAACGCGCAGCAGCTCGGAGGGGAGACTCCAGCCTAACCCGCCCGCTCGGGTGTGTGACGCGAGGGCGCCGGGCCGCGCTACGCTGGCGCCGATCAGGAGGACCGATGCGATTCGAGCACCTCGGGGCCCAGCCCCGCATCCATCCCGATGCCGTCGTCGCGGCGACGGCGGTCATCAGCGGCGACGTCGAGATCGGCGCCGACTGCCAGATCCTGCACGGCGCCGTGATCACCGCGGAGGGTGGCCCGATCACTCTGGGCGCGAACGTGATCGTGATGGAGAACGCGCTCGTCCGTGCGACGGCGACCAACCCCGTGCATGTCGGCGACCACGTGCTGATCGGCCCGATGGCGAGCGTTTCGGGCGCCGTCATCGAGGACGAGGTGTTCCTCGCGACCGGCACGCGCGTCTTCAACGGCGCCAGGATCGGCAGACGCAGCGAAGTGCGCATCAATGGCGTCGTCCACCTGCGCACGACGCTCGCCCCAGAGACGACGGTGCCGATCGGCTGGGTCGCGGTGGGGGATCCGGTGCAGATCCTGCCTCCTGAGCGCCACGACGAGATCTGGGCGGCGCAGCGCGAGCTCGACTTTCCGGGTTACGTCTTCGGCCTCGATCGCGAGACGCCCGATCTCATGGTGCAGCTCACCGAGCGATACGGCCGGAGTCTCGCGCGGCACGCGGACGATCGCCGCGTGGACTGACGCGATCGACCCTCAGCTCCAGTCCGCGCCGCAGTCGCGGCAGCCGAACTGCGGGGCGGCGTCCGTCTCCCGGTGGCGCAGCTCGTCGCCGCGGTCGAACTCCAGCACGAACCACTCTTCGGCGATGCGGACTTCCGACGACGCGCACACCGGGCACACGTCGATCGCGAGCGTCAGCGTCGCGTCATCTCCTGCTCTGCCCATGCGCCGACGGTAACCCCGGCCGCCGACAGACGCGGCAGCGACGCGCGTGTCGGCGCGGACGCTCAGCGGGCTCGGATCAGCCGGTGTTCTGATCAGCGGTGTTCTGATCAGCCGGTGTTCTGCAGGCCGGCGGCGACCCCCGAGACCGACAGCAGCAGCAGCCGCTGCTGCTCGGGGTCGACCGGGGCGTCCTGGGGCGTGTCGCGCAGCGCGCGCAGGGCCCGCAGCTGCAGCAGCGACAGCGCGTCGACGTACGGACTGCGCATCTTGACCGCGCGCTGCAGCACGGGCTTGTTGCCGAGCAGCTCCGTGCCGCCGGTGACGCGGATGACCCACGACCGGGTGAGCGCCATCTCGTCGCGCACGAGCGCCGCGAGATCCTCGCGGTCGCCGAGCTCGAGGTAGTGCCGCGCGATCCGGTCGTCGGCCTTCGCGAGGCTCATCGCGACGTTGTCGACCAGGGTGCGGAAGAGAGGCCATTCCTCGTACGCACGCTGCAGCAGCGGCTCGTCGCCGACGGCTTCGAGTGCGGTGCCCAGGCCGAACCAGCCGGCGAGATTGATGCGTGCCTGCGTCCACGCGAAAACCCACGGGATCGCGCGCAGGTCCTCGAGCGACTCGACCGAGAGCCCGCGCCGCGCGGGGCGCGAGCCGAGCGCGAGCAGCCCGATCTCCTCCATGGGCGTGACGCGTGCGAACCACGAAGCGAAGCCGGGCGCCTTCACGAGGGCGAAGAAGCGCTCGCGGGATGCCGCATCCATCGTCGCCGCCACGTCCGCGTAGCGCTCGGCAGCGGCGCGGTTGCGCTCTTCGTTCGAGGGCGCCGAGGCGAGCAGGATCGCCGCGGCGACCTGGTCGATGTGGCGCATGGCGATCGCGGGGTCGCCGTAGCGGGCGAAGATGACCTCGCCTTGCTCGGTGAGCTTGAACCGCCCGTCCACCGAATGCGGCGGCTGTGCGAGGATCGCCGAGTTCGCAGGTCCGCCGCCACGCCCCAGGGCGCCGCCGCGGCCGTGGAAGAGCGTCAGCTCGATCCCGTTCTCTCGCGCCCACGCCGAGATGGCCGCCTGCGCCTGGTAGAGCGCGAGATTCGCTGCGACCGGGCCGACGTCCTTCGACGAGTCGGAGTAGCCGAGCATGACCTCGAGGCGACGGCCGGTCGCATCCAGACGGGCCGCGAACTCGGGATGCTCGACGATCTCGGCGAGGATGCCGGGCGCGGCCTGAAGGTCGGCGAACGTCTCGAACAGCGGCACGACGTCGAGGACGGGGGGCGTGCCGTCCGGCCCGACCGCGTGGCGTGCCAGGCGGTGCACGGCGGCGAGGTCGTCGGCCGACTGCGTGAAGGAGACGATGTACCGCCCGGCCGCGCGCGGACCGTAGCGCTCCTGCAGGAACGCGATCGTGCGGATGACGTCGAGCACCTCTTCTGCGAGCTCGCTGAGCGGTGCGCCGCTGGAGGCCGCGGCATCCAGTTCCGCGAGCACCTTCGCGTGGACCGCGGAGTGCTGGCGCACCTCGAGCTCGGTGAGGTGGAAGCCGTAGGTCTCGACCTGCCACAGCAGCTGCTGCAGGTGCCCGTAGGCTTGGCGCGGGGCGCCGGCCTGGACGAGCGAGTCCTGGACGACCCGCAGGTCGGCGAGCAGCTGCTCGGGATCCCGGTACGCCAGGTCGGCGTTGCGCTCGCGCGTCGCCTCGATCCGGCGCGCGATGAGCAGCAGGATGCGCCGGTGCGGTTCGTCGGGCGAGCGCTTGGCGATCTCTTTCGCGGCTTCCTCGTCGGCGGCTTTCAGTCGCTGCCACAGCGCGAGCAGCGCCGGGCTCGGGGGCGTGGTCGTGGCGTCGAGCGTCAGCGTGCGTCCGATGCGGCTGGTGGTGCGCTCGAGCCCGAGCAGCACGTGCTCGCTGGCGATCTTCGCCGCCTTGCGGGTGACGGATGCCGTCACGAAGGGGTTGCCGTCCCGGTCGCCGCCGACCCACGAGCCGACGCGCACGAACGGCCGCACCACGGGGGCGCGCCCTCCGGCGGCCGGGCCCTGCAGCGCGTCGTCGACGCGACGGTAGACGTGCGGGACCGCCGTGTACAGCGTCTCGTCGAAGACCGCCATCACGGCGCGAACCTCGTCCACGGGCGAGGGCTTCTCGGGGCGCAGCGGCGCGGTGCGCCACAGCGTGTCGACCTCTTCGATCATGCGCCGCTCGGCGCGCCGCTCATCCGCACCGTTGCGAAGCGACGAGTCGTGCTCTTCGAGCAGTGCGGCCAGCCGACGGATGCTGGACGAGACGGCGCGGCGGCGGGCCTCGGTGGGGTGCGCGGTGAAGACCGGGTGGAAGCGCATGCTCTGAAGGTGCGCGAGCGCGGTGTCGTCGCCGACCTCGCCGGCCAGGCGCATGAACGCCGCCGCGACGGAGTCGGTGGCGCGCTCGCGGTCGGGGCGGCCGTCCCGCTCGCGCAGGATGCGCACGCGCTGGTGCTCCTCGGCGAGGTTGACCAGGTGGAAGTACGCGGTGAACGCGCGGGCGACCTCGTCGGCCCGCTCGATCGTGAACGAGTCGGCGATCGCGGCCGCGCGCGCGAACGCCTCAGGCGTCTCGTCGGTGTAGGCCTGGATCGTCGCGATGCGCAGCCGTTCGACGTCCTCGTACAGGCCGGGCGATCCGCTCTCGCGCAGAACGCGCCCGAGCAGGGTGCCGAGCATGCGCACGTCGGCCCGCATTCGCTCCGGAATCTCCTGCTCCGCCTCGAATCGTCCGACGACGTCGATCGCTTCGGTGTGGGTGAGTTCGCGCATCCGTCCAGGCTAACGGCGCGACCATCCGCCGTTGACACGGCGGTCGCTGTGTGACGGCCGGGCACGTGCGGGCAGGATCGGAGCGGATCTCGGTAGACTCTCGGGACTGGTGTGCCGGGAAGTCTGGTCGGCGACGCGCTGCGGCGCGATCTGCCGCCCCTGACGAAAGGACCCGTGTGTCCCTGCTCCGCTCCGCCCGCTTTCCAGCGATCATCCTCCTGGTCTCAGCGGTTCTCGCCCTCATTCTCGCCAACTCTCCGGCCGGGCCAGGGATCGCGGCCGTGAAGGACGCCTACGTGGGCATCCCCGGCGTCTTCGAGATGTCCGTCGGGCATTGGGTGCAGGACGGTCTTCTCGCCGTCTTCTTCTTCATCGTGGCGGTCGAGCTGCAGTTCGAACTCACCAACGGCGAGCTGAACTCGGCCCGCAAGGCCCTCCAGCCCGCGATCGCGGCGGCGGGCGGCGTGCTCGTCCCGATCGCCGTCTTCCTTCTCTTTGCGGCCGGATCCGATGCCTCCGACGGCTGGCCCATTCCCACCGCGACCGACATCGCATTCGCGCTGGGTGTTCTCGCCGTCTTCGGCAAGGGCCTGCCCTCCGGCATCCGGATCTTCCTGCTGGCCCTGGCCATCCTCGACGACATCGTCGGCATCGTGTTCATCGCCGTTCTCTTCACCGACGACGTCAATGTCGGCCTGCTCGCCCTGGCCGGAGTGACGGTGATCGTCTTCGGGATCCTCAGCCGTCAGCTCGATACGCGTGGTCGCATTCCGATCGCGATCATCCTGATCGTCCTCGCTGTCACCGCGTGGGTGCTCGTCTACCTGTCGGGCGTTCACGCGACCATCGCGGGCGTTGCTCTGGGGCTGGCGATGGCACAGCAGCCCGCACTGCGCGCGCGTCATGAGCTGGAGCCCTGGGTGAACGGGATCGTCCTGCCGCTGTTCGCGTTCTCGGCGGCGCTCGTCGTCATCCCGGCCGTCTCGCCGTCGCAGCTCTCGCCGGCGTTCTGGGGCATCCTGGTGGCATTGCCCGTCGGCAAGATCATCGGCATCTCGATCGCCGGCTGGATCTCGCTGCGCATCGGGAATCGCGGCGCGGCCCCGCATCTGTCGTTCGCCGACCTTCTCGCCGCCGGCGCACTCGGCGGCATCGGCTTCACCGTGTCGCTCCTGCTCTCCGAGCTCGCTTTCGCCGGTGCCCCGCTGGTCCGCGACGAGGCGACGCTGGGCGTCCTCGGCGGCTCGGTGATCTCGATCGTCCTGGCAGCGGTCCTCGTCGCGCTGCGCGCGCGCCACTACCGCCGGATCGATCCCTCTTCGCGCGGTGACGAGCTGCCGCGCATGGACGACCAGAAGGGTCAGATCGCATGACGGAGATCGCCGGTCGCCCCGACGCCCTGCGCGAGGCGGCAGACACGATGCGGGCGGTGCGAGACCGGTGCGTGTGGACGCAGCAGATCGATCACCGCGCGCTCGTGCCGTACCTGGTCGAAGAGAGCGCCGAGCTCATCGACGCCGTCGAGGAGGGTTCGCGCGCCGAGCTGCGCGAGGAGCTGGGCGACCTGCTGTGGCAGGTGCTCTTCCACGCCGAGATCGCCTCCCGGGACCCCGACGATCCGTTCGACATCGACGACGTCGCACGCGGGCTCACCGACAAGATGGTGCGGCGGCATCCGCATGTCTTCGGTGATGCGGTCGCGACGACGCCCGAAGAGGTGCTCGTGCACTGGAACGCCGCGAAGGCGGCCGAGAAGAGCGAACGCACGAGCGTCCTCGACGGCGTGAGCGAGCGGATGCCGTCGCTCGCGCTCGCCCAGAAGCTCATCGGCAAGGCGGCCCAGGTCGACGTCCCGACCCCCCGGTCGTTGAGCGAGGAGCGCAGGGACGAGACGAAACGCGCCGCGCCGACATCGGAGGCCGCGCTGGGCGACGCGCTCCTGAAGCTCGTGACCACGGCGCGGGCGAACGGATGGGATGCCGAGCGCGCACTGCGGGAGCGTCTGCGAAAGCTCGAGGAGGAGATCCGGTCGGCCGAGCGCACCCCGGCCGACCTGGAAGGATAGCTGCGTGGCATCCGTCAATCCGCCGCGCGGCATGCGCGACTTCCTCCCCGCTGAAAAGGCCCGTCGCGAGCGCGTGCTCGCCGTGATCCGCGAGCGCTATCGCGCGCACGGGTTCGACGAGATCGAGACCCCGGTGATGGAGGAGCACGGCCGCCTGCACGCCGGCATCGGCGGCGACAACGAGAAGCTCGCGTACAACGTGCTCAAGCGCGGCCTCGACGCCGACGCGATCCGGGCAGCCGCCGACGATCCGTCCGAGCTCACCGATCTGGGACTTCGCTACGACCTGACCGTGCCGCTCGCGCGGTTCTATGCGACAAACCGCGGGCAGCTGCCGCCGGTCTTCCGCTCGATCCAGATCGCTCCGGTGTGGCGCGCGGAGCGACCCCAGAAGGGCCGCTACCGCCAGTTCATGCAGTGCGACATCGACATGATCGGGGATGCCTCGTCCCGCGCCGAGGCCGAGCTCATCGTCGCGACGCTCGACACGCTCGACACGCTCGGACTCGAGGGCGGCAGCGTGCGCATCAACGACCGGCGCGTGCTGGACTGGATGCTCGACAGCCTCGGATTCCTCGTCGAGGAGCGGCCGGGCGTTCTCATCACGATCGACAAGCTCGACAAGCTGGGGCCGGCGGGCATCGTCGCCGAGCTGCGCGAGCGCGGCGCGACCCCCGCAGCCGTGGACGTTTTCGATGCTTTCCTGCACCGCCCGCAGACCCTCGAGTACAACGCGTACGGCGAGCGGCAGATCCGCAAGGCGCTCCCCGAGGGCGCCCCCGACGACATCGTCGCCCACCTCGTCGGCATCGGCGAAGCCGTCGCCGCGGCGCGGACGACCGACGGCGCCGAAGCCGCGATCCCCGGCGACATCCCGCTGGTGTTCGACCCGTTCCTGGTGCGCGGCATGGGGTACTACACGGGCACGATCTTCGAGCTCGCACACCCGTCCGTCACGTACTCGCTGGGCGGCGGCGGCCGCTACGACGGCATGATCGGCCGCTTCCTCGGGCAGGACGTGCCCGCCGTGGGATTCTCGATCGGCTTCGAGCGTCTTGTCGACCTCGTCGAAGGGCAGACGGATGCCGCGAGCCCGGCGGTGGTGCTCGTCCACGACCGCGACGTGCCCGACGGGCAGCTTCTCGCGCTCAAGGCCGCGCTGATCGCGGAGGGGTCGCGCGTGCGGCTGGAGCAGCGCACCAAGAACCTCAAGGCGCTGCTCGAGCGTGCAGCCTCCGACGGTTACACGGCGTTCGCGCCGGTCACGGCCGATACGACGCGCGAGGCGCTCGAGGTCAAGCCGCTCGCCTGAGCCGGACCGCGCGATAGGCGATGCCGGCGGCGACGACGATCACGCCTGCCGCGACCGACTGCCACGGGAGGGTCGCGGCGAGCACGAGGCATCCGATGCCGCCGATCACCTGGAGCGCGACGGGGTAGCGCCGCGCTCCGCCGCGCTGGCGGAAGGCCGCGACGTTCGCGACGAGGTAGTACAGCAGCACCCCGAAGGACGAGAAGCCGATCGCGCCACGCAGGTCGACGAACGCGACCAGCAGCAGGACGGCGGCCGCCACGGCGAGCTCGGCACGGTGCGGCACGTGCCAGCGCGGATGCACGCGTGCCAGCGCCACCGGCAGGTCGTGCTCGCGCGCCATCGCGAACGTCGTGCGGCTCACTCCGGCGATGAGTGCCAGCAGGGCGCCGAGGGATGCCGCTGCCGCCCCGACGCGGACCACGGGATCGACCCATCCCCAGCCCGACGCCGCCGCGGCGTCCGCGAGCGGCTGGGTGGATGCGGCGGTGCCGGCCGGCCCGAGGGCACCCAGCACCGCGACCGCGACCGCGATGTACACGGCGAGGGCGATGAGGAACGCGAGGACGATCGCGCGCGGGATGAGGCGCTGCGGGTCGCGCACCTCCTCGCCGAGCGTCGCGATGCGCGCATACCCGGCGAACGCGAAGAACAGCAGCCCCGCCGACTGCAGCGTGCCGTAGACGCCGCCTTCTCCGAGCGTGCCCGCGGTGAGCCAGCCGGGTGCGTCGGGGGCCGAGATGCTCGCCGTCACCCCCACGGCCAGAGTGAGCAGCACCCCGACCACGATGACGCGGGCGGCCTGGGCGGTGCGGGTGACACCGAACCAGTTCACGATCGTCAGCGCCGCGACGGTCGCGAGCGCGACCGGCCGTTCCCACCCCGGCGGAGCCGCGTACGCCGCGAAGGTCAGTGCCATCGCCGCGCAGCTGGCCGTCTTGCCGATCACGAAGCCCCAGCCGGCGGTGAAGCCCCACCACGGGCCGAGCTCGGCGCGGCCATACGCGTACGTGCCGCCCGACGTCGGGTGCGCCGCCGCCAGCTGCGCCGACGACGTGGCGTTGCCGAACGCGACGACGGCCGCGATCGCCAGGCCGATCAGCAAGCCGGTGCCCGCGGCATCCGCTGCCGGCCCCCACACCGCGAACACGCCGGCGCCGATCATCGCACCGAGGCCGATGAAGACGGCATCGGTCAGCCCGAGCCGTCGCTGGAGCGAAGGAGACGCCATGCGCGCACCTTATCCGGTCGCGGTGACGGCGATGGTGCCGGGTCGCGGGGGTGCGTCCCGGCCGGGCATGATCGTTGGATGGCGCTGCGTATCCATACCGTCCTGGCCCCGTTCGGGCCGGCGACCGCGATCGATCTGACCGACGCCCAGGTGGACGAGCTCGGCGGCGGCAAGCGCGCCGCGGTCGTCGTGGACATCGGCGGCCGCACCGCGCGGGTGCGGCTCGCGGTGATGGACGGCCGCAACGTGATCGGGTTGTCCAAGGCGGTGCGCGCGCAGCTGGGCGTGGACATCGGCGACGACGTGGATGCCACGATCTCGCTCGACACCGCCGAGCGGGAGGTCGAGGTGCCCGACGATCTCGCTGCGGCGCTCGATTCGGCAGCGGGCGTGCGGGCGGCATTCGAGGCCCTGTCGTACTCGCGCCGCAAGGAACTCGCGCGCGGCGTGGCCGAGGCCAAGCGACCCGAGACCCGCGAGCGCCGGATCGCCGCGGTGGTCGCGGACCTGACCGGCCCGTAGGCACGGCCGCGCGGTCGGCGCGGCCACCGGCGTCGGAGAACGGTCACCGGCGTGACGGCATCCGTTCACGTGGCCGTTGTGGGATGTCGGCATGGCTCGTGCGCGCGTCGTCTGGTCGCGCGGCGTCGTGATCGGCGCTGCCGGCGTCCTCGTCGGCGGGGGCGTCGCGCTCATCGGGGCGCGCGCTGTCCTGCGGCGACAGGCTGCGGTCGCCCGGCGCCGCATCGGCAAGCCGCTGGGGGAGGAGGCGCTGGACGCCGATCGCGTCTGGCGCCGGCGCTACGACGGCCCGCCGATCGAGCTGGTGGTGCTCGGCGACTCCATCGCCGCAGGCCTCGGCGCCGAGCGACGCAAGGACACGCTCGGGGCACGACTGGCGAAAGGGCTCGCCCGGTCCGCGCACCGGCCGGTGCGGCTGCGGACCGCGGCGATGGTCGGGGCAGAGTCGTCCCTCCTGCCGGCGCAGCTGGCGACCCTTCCCGACGACTATCGCCCCGACGTGGCCGTGGTCATCGTCGGCGGGAACGACGTCACCCACCGTGTGCCGATCCCGGTCGCGGTCGGGCACCTCGAGGACGCCGTCGTGCGGCTGCAGGCGCTGGGAGCCGGGGTGGTCGTGGGAACGTGTCCCGACCTGGGCGCACTGCGACCGGTGCCCCAACCACTCCGATCGCTCGGCTCGCGGCTGTCGAGGGCGCTCGCCGAGGCGCAGGCGCGGGCGGCAGAGCGGCACGGCGCGCGCGCGGTGTCGCTGCGGCGCGCGGTGGGACCGTTCTTCATCACCCAGCCCGACGAGATGTTCAGCCTGGATCGATTCCACCCGAGCGCGCTCGGCTACCGGCGCACGGCCGAGGCGCTGCTGCCGGCCGCTCTGGAGGTCCTGCCCACGGCGTAGCATCCACGCCTGCCGGGGGAGCGGGTCAGCCGGTGCTGACGGAGGCCGCCCACTCGGCGACGCGAGCCGCGCTCTCGTCCTCCGAAAGGTCCTCGACGCGGGTCATGATCGACCACCGCACGCCGAAGGGATCGCGGATGCTGGCGAAGCGATCGCCCGAGACGAAGGTGGAGGGCTCCTCGCGCACGGTCGCTCCGGCGGCGACGGCTCGTGCGGTGACGGCGTCGACGTCGGGCACGTAGATGCCGATCGAGTAGCAGTCGTCATCGCCTTCCGGCGCCGGAACGGTGCCGTACGCGGGGCTCGGGTCGCCGATCTGCAGCAGGCCGAGGCCGAAGTCCAGGCCCGCATGGACAACGACGCCGTCGAACTCGGTCACGTCGCTGACCCGCGCGCCGAAGACATCGCGATAGAACTCCAGAGCCGCCTTGGAGTTGCGGATCGCGAGGAACGGGGTGAGCGTCGTCGCGGCGTTCGGACGCCCGTCGGTCGTGTGCGCACCGGTCACGCCGGTGGTGTTCTCTGCATCTGTCATGTCCTCATCGTGCGCCGCGGCCTCCTCGGCGCGCTTGGAGATTCGCGACAACCTGTGACGTCGGCGCCGCGCACTAGCGTGGGCGGCGTGACCGACCCTTCGCACGCGATCGATCCCTCCCGCGGCGTGCTCTTCCCCGACCGGCTGCCGCGCTTCACGCGCCTTCCGCCGCAGGCAGAGGCATCCGGTCTCGTCTCGTGGTTCTGGGTCCCGCAGTGGGACCTCCCGGACGGCGTCGAGACGCGTCAGCCGATCCTGGGCTACCCGGCTGCCAACCTGGCCGTCGAACCCGACGGCGTCACTCTGTGGGGTGCGACGACACGGGCGTCCGAGCGCGTGCTGAAGGGCAGCGGCTGGGCGGTGGGAGCACTGCTGCGCCCAGCGGCCCTCGCGCGCCTGGCGTCATCGCCGAGCGAGCTGGTCGACGCTTTCGTCGCGTTGGACGCACCCGAGATGCATGCCGCCGTCGTGGCGGCGATGCCCGACGTGAAGGCGGCGACACTCGTGGTGTCGTCGTGGCTCGTCCGGCGGGCGGGGCCGCCCGGTGCTGAAGGCCGCCTCGCGAACGACATGGCGGATCTGCTCATGACCGACCCCCGGATCCTGCGCGTCGAGGACGCGGCCGAGCAGCTGCGGGTCTCGGTGCGCACGCTGCAGCGTCTCGCGCATCGGGCGGTAGGACTTTCGCCCGCGGCGATGATCCGTCGCCGGCGGCTGCAAGAGGCCGCGCAGCGCGTGCGCGAGGACGCCGGGGTGCTGCTGGCAGACGTCGCCGCCGAGCTCGGCTACGCCGACCAGGCGCACCTCGCGAACGACTTCCGCACGGTGCTCGGGCTCACGCCGTCCGAGTATCGCGCCGCCACGTGATCTCGCGGTCTGCGCTCACGCGCTCCCCGTCGCCTGCGTGACGCGCTTCTTCTCGCGCACGTAGACCTCGCGACGCACGCGGGCGACGACGTCCCCTTCGGCATCCGTGATGTCGGTCTCGAACCATTCGAGCACCTTCGCGCCACCGCGGGCTCGCTCACGAAGCTCCTCGGCCTTCTCCCGAGGCACCTCGAAATGCGCCGTCAGCACGCCGCGACCCGGCTTGACGAACTCGATCTCGCCACGGGTGTCCCAGACGACGTAGTCACGGCCGAGCTGGTGCATCACGAGCATGAAGAAGTACGGATCGGTCATGGCCGACATCGATCCGCCGAACGCGGTCTTCACGTAGTTGCGGGTGACCAGATTCACGTGCAGCTCGACTGTCGCGCTCGTCCAGTCCTCGGCGAACCTGCGGACGCGGATGCCGCTCCACAGGTTGGGGGCCCACAGGCTCATTCCGACGGCAAGACGACGAGGGGTCACGCGCATGCGCAGAATGCTGGCGCATTCGCACGCGAGGATTCCAATCCGTTGTCGACGACCCACAATCGACGCGAGTTGCTGTCCGGAACTGTTCTAGTTGTTATAGAATAGTCGCGTGCTGATCCGAATCGACCCGACCAGCGATGACCCGCTGTTCGCGCAGGTGGCCGCCTCGGTGAGAGCGGATGCCGCAGCCGGCCGCCTGCGCCCTGGTGACCGGCTGCCGTCGGCCCGGGAGGTGGCCGAGGCGCTCGGCGTGAATCTCCACACCGTGCTGCGTGCCTACCAGGACCTCCGTGATGAGGGCCTGGTCGACATGCGGCGCGGGCGCGGAGCGGTTCTGACCGACGCCGCGCTGCCGCTCTCGCAGCTGAACGACGACATCGCAGCGCTCGCGGCCCGCGCGAAGGCGCTGGGCCTGTCGGCCGACACACTCGCCTCACTCGTGAAGGAGCAACGATGACCACGACATCCGCAGCCGACGTCCGCCGCGCCCGCCGCGCCTACCTCGCCGTCGCGACCTGGATCCCGATCGCAATGACGTCGGTCGCCGTCGCGCTGATGATCATGTGGCTGGGCGACGTGCCGGCCAGCATCGCCGTCCACTGGGGCCCGGGCGGCGCGCCGGACCGGTTCGGACCCGCGTGGTCGTCGCCGCTGCTGGCGGCGATCCTCGGCTACGGACTGGCCGGGCTCTTCGCGGGCATCGGGGCCGGTGGGAGCCGATCGGGAGAGTGGGGGCCGGTGCTGCGCTTCCTGGGTGCGCTGAGCTGCGGCCTGTCGTTCTTCCTCGCGACGCTCATCACCGTCGCCCTCGCGGTGCAGCGCGGACTGGCCGACGCCGCCGATGCGCCCAGCATCCTGATCCCGCTCGCGATCGCCGCCGGCGCGGGGATCATCACCGGAATCAGCGCGTGGTTCCTGCAGCCGGCGGTGGCCGTCAGCGGCGGATCGGCGGCGACGCCGGCCTCGGCGCTGGCCCTCGGGCCCGGTGAGCGCGCGGTCTGGTTGCGCACGGCGACGATGGCGCGGCCCGCGATCATCGCGATCATCGGCGTGACGCTGCTCATGGCGGCGCTCGCGATCACGAGCGGACTGGCCGGCGGCGAGCTGTGGTGGCTCTTCACCGCGCTCGCGGTGCTGTTCGCGATCCTGTCCGCCACGACGTGCGTCTTCCGCGTCCGGGTGTCAGAAGCGGGACTGCGGGTGACCTCGATCGCCGGATTCCCCCGGTTCGGCGTGGCATCGGCGGACGTCGCCGGCGTCTCTGTCGTGAATGTGGCACCGGTGGCCGACTTCGGTGGCTGGGGGATCCGCTCGGGTCTGGACGGGCGCTTCGGGATCGTGCTGCGAGGGGGCGAGGCGATCCAGGTCGCTCGCCGCAGCGGCGGTCCGTTCGTCGTCACCGTCGACGATGCGGCGACGGGGGCGGCGGTGCTGTCGGCGCTCGCCGCACGCGAGACCGCGGCTCGTCCTTGACGGGGGCGCCCGCCGCTTGTTGGCTGGGCTCATGAGCGAGCCGACCCCTGACGTGTGGCGACGCGTCGACACGTACCTGACCGACACGCTCGTCGGGCACGACCCGAACCTCGAGCAGGCCGTCGCCGACCAGAACGCCGCCGGCCTTCCGCCGATCGAGGTGGCGCCCGTCAACGGCAAGCTCCTGCACCTCCTCGCGCGCATGAGTGGCGCGAAGCGCGTGCTCGAGATCGGCACACTCGGCGCGTACTCCACGATCTGGCTGGCGCGCGGGATCCCGGATGACGGGCGCGTGGTGACCATCGAGGCCGAGCCCCGCATCGCCGACATCGCACGCGCCAATCTCGACCGAGCCGGCGTCGGCCAGAAGGTGGAGATCAGGCTGGGCCGCGGCGCCGACGTGCTGCCGACGCTTGCCGAGGGGATCGTGAGCGGAAGCTCCGACCCGTTCGACCTGGTCTTCATCGACGCCGACAAGGAGTCCAACACCGTCTACCTCGACTGGGCGGCGCGGCTCGGACGCCCGGGAACGGTCGTCGTGGTCGACAACACCGTCCGCGGGGGAGAGGTGGCCAACCCCGCGACCGAGAGCGCGCAGATCATCGGCGTGCAGCGCGGGCTCGAGATGCTCGGGCGGGACCCGCGGTTCGACGCCACAGCGATCCAGACTCTCGATGCGAAGGGCTACGACGGGATCGCGATCGCGCTGGTGGTGTGACCTGTATGCCTGTGGCCGCGCCATGCGGATCACTAGACTCGGGTGCGGACCGACGATGCTCCGACGAACCACCCTCCACAAGCAAGGAGTCCCTCAGTGGCACTGATCGAGGCTGTAGGCGCGCGCGAGATCCTCGACTCGCGCGGAAACCCGACCGTCGAAGTGGAGGTGCTGCTCGACGACGGAATCGTCCAGCGCGCCGCCGTTCCCTCCGGCGCGTCCACCGGCGCCTTCGAGGCGTACGAGCTTCGTGACGGCGACAAGAGCCGCTACGGCGGCAAGGGCGTTCTGAAGGCCGTCGCCGCCGTCATCGACGAGCTCGGCCCGGCGATCGAAGGTGTCGAGGCGAGCGAGCAGCGCGTCATCGATGAGATCCTCATCGAGACCGACGGCACCGAGAACAAGTCGCGCACCGGCGCGAACGCGATCCTGGGCGTCTCGCTCGCCGTCGCCAAGGCCGCCGCCGACTCCGCCGACCTGCCGCTGTTCCGCTACCTCGGCGGCCCCAACGCGCACGTCCTCCCGGTACCGCTCTTCAACGTCATCAACGGCGGATCGCACGCCGACAACGGCATCGACATGCAGGAGTTCTTCCTGGCCCCGATCGGCGCCGAGACGTTCTCGGAGTCGCTGCGGTGGGGGACCGAGGTCTACCACGTCCTCAAGGGCGAGCTGAAGGCCGCCGGCTTCGCGACGGGCCTGGGCGACGAAGGCGGCTTCGCCCCCGATCTGCCGAACAACCGCGAGGGCCTGGACTTCCTCGTGAAGGCGATCGAGAAGGCGGGCTTCACACCCGGCACCGAGATCGCACTGGGTCTCGACGTCGCGGCGACCGAGTTCTTCAACGACGGCGTGTACCGCCTGGACGACAAGGACTGGACGGCCGCAGAGCTCACCGAGTACTACGTCGGCCTGGTCAATGACTACCCGATCGTCACGATCGAGGACGCGCTGGCCGAGGACGACTGGGACAACTGGAAGGCACTCACCGACGCGCTCGGGTCGAAGATCCAGCTCGTCGGCGACGACCTGTTCGTCACCAACCCGACACGCCTGGCCGACGGCATCGCTCGTGGCGTGGCCAACTCGCTGCTCGTCAAGGTGAACCAGATCGGCACGCTGTCCGAGACGCTGGACGCCGTCGACATGGCGCACCGCGCCGGCTACACCGCGATGATCTCGCACCGTTCGGGCGAGACCGAGGACACCACCATCGCCGACCTCGTGGTCGCAACGGGCGCGGGTCAGATCAAGAGCGGCGCGCCCGCCCGGAGCGAGCGCGTCGCGAAATACAATCAGCTTCTGCGCATCGAGGAAGAGCTGGGCGACGCCGCGACGTTCATCGGCCGGGCCGCCTTCCCGCGCTACAAGGGCTGACGCGACGACGGATGACGAGAGGGGGAGCCGTGGCGAACACGACGGCTCCCTCTTCCCGTCCCGCCGGTGCCGCGCGCCCGCCGCGGCAGCGCCCTCCGCGACGACCGGTGGATGTGCGGGAGTGGCTCGGCGGCATCCGGCTGTCGGGCTTCATGGTCATCATGCTCGGTCTGGTCGTCCTGGCCGCATTCGTGCTGGTGCCCACGATCGGCACGTACGTCGATCAGCGGCAGCAGATCGCGGCGCTCGAGGCGGCGGTGCAGCTCAGCCGCGATCAGGTCGAAGAGCTCGAGTCGCAGCGCGAGCGCTGGAACGATCCCGCGTACATCACCACGCAGGCGCGCGAGCGTCTGTACTACGTCAAGCCCGGCGAAGTGATCTATCTCGTCGACGACGATCTGCCTCCCGAGCTCGAGCCGCAGGAGCAGGCGCCCGTGAGCGATGACGTCGAGCAGACCCGGACCGACTGGATGTCGCAGCTCGTGCGGTCGGTGACCGAGGCAGGCCTCGCGCAGACCGTCGCACCGGTCACGGTCGGCGTCCCCGATCCCGGCTCCACGCCGACACCCTGACGTGCGGCGCGGTCCAGCGCCGTCCCAGGCGTCGCCGGTACTCTGACCACGACTGTCTCGACCCCCGCGACCTGGAGGCCCCTGTGACGACCCCGCCGTTCCCCGCGGTCAGCGAGGCCGACCTCGCCGTGCTGCGCGAGCAGCTCGGCCGCCCCGCGAGAGGCGTGATCGGCGTTGCGGCGCGCTGCGTGTGCGGCAACCCGACGGTGGTGGCCACCTCGCCCCGGCTGCCCGACGGCACCCCTTTCCCCACGTTCTACTACCTGACGCATCCCGCGGCCACGGCGGCCATGTCCGTGCTCGAAGCCGATCACGTCATGCGCGCCTTCAACGATGAGCTCGCCGCCGACGAGGACCTCGCCGTCGCCTATGCGCAGGCCCACGCTGCGTATCTGCGGGATCGCGCCGAGTACGGCGAGGTCGAAGAGATCTCGGGGATCTCGGCGGGAGGCATGCCGACGCGGGTGAAATGCCTGCACGCTCTGGCAGGACACGCCCTCGCGGCCGGTCCCGGGGTCAACCCCATCGGCGACCGCGCGCTGGCGATGTCGACGTGGTCGCCGCAGCGCTGCGTGTGCGCGCAGCCGGGAACGTCCGGATGACACGGCGCCTGCTCGCCGCGGCGGCCGCGGGACTCGCGCTCAGCCTCGCGGTGGCGCCTTCGGCGGCCGCGCAGGCGTCGACGCCGCCCGCGGTCGCGCCGACGCCGCCGGCCGAGGACCCGGTCCGCGCCGCGGAGTACTGGCTCGAGGACTACGGGATCGAGAAGGCGTGGGAGACCACGCGCGGTGCTGGCGTCACGATCGCCGTCATCGACACGGGCATCGCGCGCGGCCCGGTCGAGTTCACAGGAGCCGTGAGCGGGGGCACCGACGTATCGGGTGTCGGCTCGGACGACGGGCGTACTCCCGTCGGGGCCGTCGACGCCGACCACGGTAGCTGGGTCGCCTCGCTCGCTGCGGGCCGGGGCACCGGTCCCGACACCGGCATGATCGGCGTCGCGCCGGAGGCGCAGCTGCTGTCGGTCTCGGTCGGCTTCGGCTCGACGGCCACGCGTCCCTTCGCCGACCAGATCGCCGAGGCGATCCGGTGGTCGGTTGACCATGGCGCCGACATCATCAACATGTCGCTCACGACGAACGTGCCCGACTGGCCCGAGAGCTGGGACGACGCGTTCCTCTACGCGTTCGAGAACGACGTCGTGGTGGTCGTCGCCGCCGGAAACCGGGCGAGCGGCACCACCCGGGTGGGTGCCCCTGCCACGATCCCGGGGGTGCTGACCGTGGCCGGTGTCGACCCGCAGGGCAACGCGAGCGTCGACGCGTCCACACAGGGCATCACGATCGGCGTGGCCGCACCGAGCGAGGAGCTGCTGGGGGTTTCGGCCGACGGCCAGATCGTCGTGTGGGACGGCACGAGCGGCGCGGCCCCGATCGTCGCAGGCATCGCGGCACTCGTGCGCGCGGCGCACCCCGACCTCGACGCCGACAACGTGATCAATCGCATCGTCCGCACGGCGCGCCCGCCGGCCGGTGCCACGGAATCCGATCCACTTCTGTACGGCAACGGACTGGTGGATGCCGCGGCAGCGGTCTCGGCGTCGGTGCCAAAGGTGGACTCGAACCCGATGGGGAGCCTCGAGGAATGGGTGCTGGTCTATCGTCGCGCGCAGAGCGAGCCGCGCCCGGCGGAGCCGGAGCCGACCGTGGATGTTCCGGCGCTCCCGCCCGCCGAACCGGCCGAGCGGGCGTCCTCGCCGTTGCTTCCCGATGCCGACACCCTGCTGTACGGCACGCTGCCGCTCACTGCCGCCACAGCGGCGGCTATACTGGTGGCGCTCGGCGTCACCGCAGCTGTCCGACGCATCCGATTGGCGTCCCGCACGCCGAGCCGCTGACACAGGAGGAGTTCTCCACTCGTGACCAACACCGTGCCCAAGATCCTTATCGTCGGTGGCGGCTACGCAGGCTTCTACACTGCCTGGAAGCTCGAGAAGCAGTTGCGCAAGGGTGAGGCCGACGTGACGATCGTCGATCCGCTGCCGTATATGACGTATCAGCCCTTCCTTCCGGAGGTGGCGGCGGGCTCGATCGAGGCTCGTCATTCCGTGGTGGCGCTGCGTCGGCACCTCAAGCGCACGCACGTGGTGGCCGCGAAGGTCACCGGCATCAATCACGCCGGCAAGGTCGCCACGATCACGCCCATCGCGGGTGAGCCGTATGAGTTCGAATACGACCAGATCGTGGTGACTGCCGGTGCCGTCTCGCGCACCTTCCCGATCCCCGGCATCGCCGACAACGCGATCGGCCTCAAGACGATCGAGGAGGCTGTCGCGATCCGCGACAAGCTGATGTCGAACTTCGACAAGGCCTCGGTGCTTCCTCCCGGTCCCGAGCGTGACCGGCTGCTGACGGTCGTCGTGGTCGGCGGCGGTTTCGCCGGTATCGAGGTGTTCGCCGAGCTGCGGTCGCTGGCCTCGTCACTGGTGAAGAGCTACCCGGGGATCACGTTCGATGACACGCACTTCCACCTCATCGAGGCGATGGGCCGCATCATGCCCGAGGTGTCGCTGAAGACGAGCGAGTGGGTGCTGAAGAATCTCGCCAAGCGCGGCGCGTCGGTCCACCTCGACACGCAGGTCACCGGCGCGGTCGACGGCAACGTCGAGCTGTCCACCGGTGAGGTGCTGCCGACGGATCTGATCATCTGGACCGCGGGTGTGATGGCCAACCCGACCGTGGTGCGCGGCGGCGATCTTCCGGTGGAGGAGCGTGGCCGCATCCGCACCCGCGCGGACCTGCGGGTGGGCAGCGAGGACGAGATCGTCGAGGGCGCGTGGGCCGCGGGTGATGTGGCGGCCGTGCCCGATCTGTCCGGCGGGGGCGTCGGCGGCTACTGCGTGCCCAACGCGCAGCACGCCGTGCGCCAGGCCAAGCTGCTGGCAAAGAACCTCGTCGGGGTGCTGCGTGGCGAGCTGCCACGCGAGTACTTCCACAAGAACCTGGGCGCCGTCGCGGGCCTGGGCCTGTGGGTCGGTGTCTTCCAGTCCGGCAAGCTCGCACTCACGGGACCCATCGCGTGGCTCGCCCACCGCGGCTACCACGGCCTGGCGATGCCGTCGTGGGAGCGCAAGTGGCGTGTGCTGTGGGGCTGGTGGAACAACTTCTGGCTCGGTCGCGACCTGGTCAACCTGTCCACCGTGCAGAGCCCCCGCTACGTGTTCGAGGAGTTCGCGGCGCGCCCGCGTCCGGTTCAGCCCGCGGTCACTCCGCCGGCCGAGCCTCGCGGCGCCGGCAAGCAGGCGGATCAGCCCGAGAAGGTCGAAGCAGACAAGGTGTCGGCCAGCCGCTGAGACCGCGTCCTGCAGCGTCTGACGGTAGCCTGAGGGCGGTCGATCCCGCTCCGGGGTTCGACCGCGCCCCCGTAGCCCAATCGGCAGAGGCAGGCGACTTAAAATCGCTTCAGTCTGGGTTCGAGTCCCAGCGGGGGTACGGGTCCGGCGGCCCCTAGGCTGTTGCTCATGCGCGCGCACCCGAAGCGGGACGTATGAATCTCGATCTGCTGTCCACGACCCCGGCGACGAAACCGTGGGAGCAACCCTCGTCCTTCTGGGGGACGATGTCGCACGCCGTCGCGGCGGTGAGCGGGCCGGTGGCCGCGCTCAGCGTCGATGCGCTGCGCTACAACGCCCTCGACATGGTCGTGCGTGCCGGTGGCGTCCCCATCCGCGTAGCCAGCAAGTCGGTGCGCGTGCGATCCGTGCTCGACGCGGTGCTCGCATTGCCTGGTTACCGGGGCATCCTGGCCTTCACGCTGCCGGAGGCGCTGTGGCTCTCGAAGCCCCATGGCGAGATGCCCGCTCACGACGACATCGTGCTCGGATACCCCACCGCGGACCGCGCGGCGATCGCCGCGCTCGTGGCGGATGAGGACGCGCTGTCGCGGATCACGCTCATGGTCGACGATCCGGCCCAGCTCGACCTCGTCGACTCGGTCGCCGGTGCCGCAGCGCGGCCGGAGGTGCGCGTCGCGATCGACGCCGACGCGTCATGGCGGGCGCCGGGGCTCGGCCACGTCGGCGTCCTCCGCTCGCCCGTGCACGAACCCGCAGAGGTGGCGGCGCTGGCACGCACCATCGCGGGCCGCGACGGGTTCCGGCTCGTCGGCCTCATGATGTACGAGGCGCAGATCGCCGGCCAGGGCGATGCGACCGGCCCGGGCGACACGATGATCCGGTGGATGCAGCGACGCTCCGCGGCGGAGCTGCTCGAGCGGCGTGCCGCGATCGTCTCCGCGCTGCGCGACATCGCACCTCTGGAGTTCGTCAACGGCGGCGGAACCGGCTCGCTCGAGCTGACGGCATCCGATCTCTCCGTCACCGAGCTCACCGCGGGCAGCGGGCTGCTCGCCGGTCACCTGTTCGACGGCTACCGAGCGTTCACTCCCGCCCCCGCCGCCGCGTTCGCACTCGAGGTCGTGCGCAAACCCGCACCCGATGTGGCCACCGTCCTCGGCGGCGGCTGGATCGCGTCCGGCCCGGCGCTGCAGTCGCGGCAGCCGCGAGCCGTGTGGCCGCCGGATCTGCAGATGGCCGCCCGCGAGGGGGCGGGCGAAGTGCAGACTCCGCTGCGCGGCGAGGCGGCGCGCGCTCTGGCGGTCGGCGACCGGGTGTGGTTCCGGCACGCGAAGAGCGGCGAGCTCGCGGAGCGGATCGATCGCTATCACCTGGTGGACAGCTCGGTGCCCGGCGCCACGGTCGGCACCGTGGCGACCTACCGCGGCGACGGGCAGGCGTTCCTGTGACGCGTCCGGGCGGCACCTGGCAGAACTGGGGACGGTCCGAGCGGGTGCGTCCTCAGCGCGTCGAGTTCCCGCCGACGATCGAGGCCGTCCAGCGGGCGGTGACGGCTGCCGCCGGGCGCGGAGCGCAGATCAAGGCGGTCGGCGCCGGACACAGCTTCACCGGCATCGCCGTCGCCCCCGGCGTGCTCCTCGAGCTGAGGGATCTGGCAGGGCTCGTCTCCGTCGATGTCGAGCGTGCCAGGGCCACGTTCCTCGCAGGCACGCGCCTGCACCAGGTCCCGGCGCTGCTGGCGCCCCACGGACTGGCGATGGAGAACCTGGGAGACATCGACCGGCAGTCGATCGCCGGTGCGATCTCGACCGGGACGCACGGCACCGGAGCCCGGTTCGGTGGCATCGCCACCCAGGTCGTCGGCGCGACGGTCGTCACCGCGACGGGCGAGCTGTTGCGCGTCGACGAGGAGGAGAACCCGGACCTCGTACCGGCGGTGGCGCTCGGCCTCGGAGCGCTCGGGATCCTGGTCGAGGTGACCCTCCAGTGCGTGCCGTCGTTCGTCCTGCACGCCGTGGAGCAGCCCGAACCGCTCGAAGAGGTCCTTGCGGCCCTCGAGGAGCGCGCGACGGCGGCCGACCACTTCGAGTTCTACTGGTTCCCGCACACCGACCGCGCGATGACGAAGACCAACACGCGGCTGCCCGGCAGTGCGCCGCGGCATCCGCTCACCCCCGTCGGCAAGTGGATCGACGACGCACTCGTGGGCACCGGTCTGCATCAGGTCGCGTGCAGCGTCGCGCGTGCCGTGCCCGTCACGATCCCGGCCATCAACCGGCTGTCGGTGCGCATGTGGGGCGATCGGGAGTTCACGGATGCCTCGGCGCGCGTCTTCGCGACGGCCAGGGCGGTGCGATTCCGTGAGATGGAGTACGCCCTGCCCGTCGAGAACGTGCGGGCGGCCTTCGACGAGGTCCGCGCCCTGGTCGACGAGCGCCGCTGGCGCATCTCATTCCCCGTCGAGGTGCGGTTCGCGGCGGCCGATGCCGTGTGGATGTCCACCGCGTACGGCCGGGCGACGGGCTACATCGCCGTGCACCGGTATTGGCGGGAGGACCCCACGGAGTACTTCGAGGCCGTCGAGCAGATCATGCTGCACCACGGCGGGCGTCCGCACTGGGGCAAGATGCACACGCTGGACGCGGGTGTCCTGCGCGAGCGCTATCCGCGGTTCGACGACTTCGTCGCTCTGCGCGATCGACTCGATCCCGACCGGCTGCTGCGCAACCCGTATCTGGATCGCGTGCTCGGTGGGTAACGGCTGAGAGTCCTGGTCGCGGGCGCATTCCGCTTCGGCACGCGTGGCTAGGATGAGGGCAAACCTCGAACGGAGTCTCAGTTATGGAATGGCTGATCGCGGTCATCATCGTGGTGGCGCTCGTGCTGATCGCCGGCATCTACCTGTGGGCGACCTACAACTCGCTCGTACAGCTGAACGTCCGCGTGGACGAGGCATGGAGCGACATCACGGTGCAGCTGAAGCGCCGCGCCGATCTGCTGCCGAACCTGATCGAGACCGTCAAGGGCTACGCCGCGCATGAGAAGGCGGTGTTCGAGAACGTCACTCGCGCACGCGCCGAGACGCTGTCGGCGTCCGGCCCCGCCGAGGCGGGTGTCGCCGAGGGACACATGCAGCAGGCGCTGAAGTCCCTGTTCGCCGTGGCCGAGGCCTACCCACAGCTGCAGGCCAGCCAGAACTTTCTGCAGCTGCAGCAGTCGATCGTCGACACCGAAGACAAGGTGCAGGCGTCGCGGCGCTTCTACAACGGCGGGGTGCGCGAGCTGAACACCAAGATCAAGGTGTTCCCCAACAACATGTTCGCCCGCAATCTGGGCTTCCACGAGCGCGAGTTCTTCGAGGTCATCGACGGCGCCGCCATCTCGGAACCCCCGCGGGTCCAGTTCTGACGCATGCCGCAACGCCTCTCTCGTGAGCAGGCACGCCGCATCGCCGTGCGCGCCCAGCTGCTGAGCGGGGAGCGACCGGCGGGCATCGTCGAGACGATCGACGCACTGACGATCGTCAACATCGAGCCCACCGCGGCGATCGCGCCCAGTGCCGACCACATCCTGTGGAGCCGCCTGGGCTGGCCGTATCAGCCGGCGGATCTGGTGCGACTGGTGGAGGAGGATCGCGCGATCTTCGAGTGGGGCGGGTTCTATCGGACGATGACCGACCTGCCGCTGCTGCTGCCCGACATGCGGCAGCGGCCCCGGTCCGCCGACGCGCGCGAGTGGCTCGCGGCGAACGACCGCTTCCGTCGCGAGGTGCTGGAACGGCTCCGCAGCGAAGGACCCCTGCGCCCGGCCGACATCCCCGACACGGCCCAGGTCTCGTGGCGGTCGTCCGGGTGGACGAACAACCGCAACACGCTGCAGCTGCTCGAGATGCTCGTGCTGCGCGGCGAGGTGGCGATCTCGTCCCGGGATCGCGCGGGCCGACTGTTCGACCTGGCGGAGCGGGTGTACCCGGCAGACGTGCCCGAACTCTCGGCCGAAGACGCCGCGCGTGAGCGGGCCGAGCGCCGCCTGGCGTCGTTGGGCATTGCTCGTGCGAAGGGCATCGCCCAGCCCCTCGAGCCGATCGATGTGGGTGACGTCGGCGAAGAGGCGGTGGTGGACGGCATCGAGGGCACGTGGCGCGTCGATCCACAGGCGCTGCGAGACGACGAGACGGGCTTCGAACCGAGAACCGCGCTGCTGTCGCCCTTCGATCGTCTGGTGTTCGATCGACGGCGGCTGGAGGAGCTGTTCGGCTACGAGTACCTGCTCGAGATGTACAAGCCCGCCGCCAAGCGGCGGTGGGGGTACTTCGCGCTGCCGATCCTGCACGGCGACCGCTTCGTGGGCAAGCTGGACGCGAAGGCCGACCGCAAGCAGGGCGTGCTGCGGGTCTTCGCGGTGCACGAGGACGAGCCGTTCGACGATGAGCTCGCGGGAGCAGTCGATGGCGAGATCGCCGATCTTGCTCGGTGGCTCAGCCTCGAGGTGCGGGGTGTCGCGACCTCGACGGGCTGATCACCGCACCCCGAGCACCATCTCCTCACCCGAGAAGCGGATCGAGCCGCGCAGCGCCCAGTCGTCGGCACGGTACGTGAACGAACCGGGAGTGCCGTCTCGACGCAGACCGTGCGCCGTGGCCACGACGATGCCGCCGGTGGCGTCGAACGACGTGCCTGTCGGGGAGAGGGTCACGTCCGGAAGCTGCTCGACGCGGAACGCGATGCGCTCGAGCTCGGCCAGATCGGCCTGCCAGGGCACGATCAGGCCGCACTGGTCGGGCACCTCGGCAGCGGCCCGAGTACACGACTCGGCGTATGCGTCGAGCTGTTCCTGTGCCAGGCCGGCGGCGTCGGGGGAGAAGGACGCCTCGACGTCGACGGCCGCCGGCGCGTCGTTGCTCACGCCGATGACCGCGCCGCCCTCCAGGACATCGGAGGGGGCCGCCCTGATGTCGTACACCGCGGGCAGGAGCGCCACCACGGTCTTGGTGGGGGCGAGGGCGTCGCCGATCCGCACCGCGGGCAGCGTCGTGCCGTCCTCGATCGCGGCATGGACCGTGAGCGCGGCCAGGTAGTCCTCGCCCGCGAGCTTCCAATCGGAGCCGACACGGGTCAGCGCGAAGACGATGGTGCGCGACGACCCGTCGATCTCGGCCGTCGCCTCCACCTCTACGCGCCCACCGCGCTCTTCTCCGATGGTCTCTATGCGCGGATCCTGCGCATAACCGGCCGCTCCGGTGAACGAGTCCGCGACCACCACGTCGGCGTCATCGGGAAGCGGATCCGCCCGCATCCCGTCGATCGCCTCCCAGTCGCCGTCGGAGAGTGCGGCCAGATACTCGCGCGCGACGTCTTCCACCGAAGCAGGTCGCAACAGGAACCAGGCCGCCGCACCGGCCGCCGCGACCGCGACGGCAGCGCCGGCGATGATCCCCACGACGGCAGCCCGCTTCACCCCACCACGCTAGCCCGACGGCTCGTCGGCGGCGAGCGCAACGGGTTCGCGTGAGCCCGCGTCATGGCGCAGCGCACCGGGCATTGCACGCGCCACGTCGTCCACCGCGTCCCCCCAGTGTGAGATCGACACCGTCTCCAGGCCCTGCCATGCCGCGGCCGTGCGCAGCTCTTCGGCCAGTCGCGCGGCCGCGTCCGCGGGTGCACCATGCTCCCACCACGCTGACTGGACGAGCAGCCGGGAGCTCGCACGATCGGCCTTGAGGTCGACACGGCCGACGATGTCGTCACCCACCAGGACAGGGAGCGAGTAATAGCCGTAGCGCCGCTTGTGAGCGGGCGTGTAGATCTCGATGCGGTACTCGAAGTCGAAGAGGCGCTCGGCGCGGTCGCGGAACCACACGACGGGATCGAACGGGGTGAGGATGGCCGTCGCGTCGACGCGACGCGGGGTCGCGGCATCCGCGTGCAGCCACGCTTTCGCCGGCTTGCCCCCCGTCGTCCAGCCCGCCACGGTGACGGGGTGAAGCTCGCCGGCATCGGTCAGCTCGTCGATCGCCGAGAGCACCGCCTTGCGATCGGCGATGCGCCAGTAGTCGGCGAGATCGGCCGCCGTCGCGACGCCGTAGGCGCGCGCGGCACGGCGCACCAGCTCACGGATCGCGTCATCCCGCGGCACCTGGACGGTCAGCGCCTCGGGCGGGATCACCTGCTCGGCGAGCCCGTAGCGCCGCTCGAAGCCGCGACGGCCCGCGATCGCCACCTCTCCGAACAGCCACAGGTACTCCAGCGCGTGCTTGACCACGTCCCAGTCCCACCACGGACCGCGGGAGGCCTTGCGGGAGTCATGCTCGATCTGCGCCGGGCGCAGCGGCCCCCGAGCGGCCAGCTCGGCGCGGATCCAATCGACTGTCTCTCGGTGGGTGTCGAACCACCCGCCGGGCTGCGATCCGTACTTCTCGCGCAGCGCCTCCATGCGGAAGCCGAACAGGCCCCAGTCAGACGCCGGGATGAAGGCCGCCACGTGGGCCCAGTACTCGACGTACGGGGCGCGCCGCGCGAACAGGAGCCGGTCCAGGGCCGCGGTGTCGTAGGCGCCGAGCCGCGAGAACAGCGGCATGTAGTGCGAGCGCGCGAAGACGTTGACCGAGTCGATCTGCAGGGTCGCCATGCGGGAGAGAGCGCCGTTGAGCTGCCGGGTTCCCGCGGTCGCGGGACGCGGACGCCCGAAACCCTGGGCGGCCAGTGCGATGCGGCGCGCCTCGGCGGCGCTCAGGTTCGACTTCACGCGCGTCAGCCTAGCGACGGGCACCGACACACGACGCCGCTGCCCGGGGCGCGCAGGGGTGCATGACTCCTGCGGAATGCGACAGTCCTAGACTGGCGAGATGAGCGGCTCCGACGAAAAGCCCCGCGGCTCGCTCTTCGACGCCGTCCGCGACCGGAGCAGGGTCGTCTCGACCGAGCTGTCCGGCTCGATGCCCCGCGGCCTCAGGATCGCGACCGCGTATTCCTGGCGATTCCTCGTGGTCGCCGCTGCGATCGGTGTGGCCGTGTGGCTGGTCATCCAGCTCAAGCTCCTCGTGATCCCGCTGCTCATCGCGATCCTCGTGAGCGCGCTGCTGTATCCCGCGTTCACATGGATGCTCCGTCACCGCGTGCCGCGCTGGATCGCGATCGTCGTGTCGGTCGTCGGCACTCTCGCCATCGTGACCGGGCTGCTCTGGCTCGCCGTCTGGCAGATCACCCGACAATGGTCCACGGTGCAGGACCGCACGGTCGAGGCGATCGGAGAGTTCCGCCAGTACCTCATCGACGGTCCGCTCCACCTGAGCGCGGAGCAGATCGACGATCTGCTGGCCCAGGGGTGGAGCTTCCTTCAGGAGCAGGCCGAGTTGCTGTGGTCGGGCGCCCTCGCGATCGGCTCGACGCTCGGTCACGTGGTCACCGGCACGCTCCTGGCGATCTTCATCCTGCTGTGCCTGCTGGCCGACGGCGCAGGCATCTGGCGCTGGGTGCTGCGGCTGTTCCCGAAGCGGGCGCGCCCCGCCGCCGACGGCGCCGGCCGTGCCGGTTGGGTGACGGTCGTGAACTACGCGCGCACACAGCTGCTGGTCGCGACCATCGACGCCATCGGCATCGGCCTGGGCGCATTCCTGCTCGGCGTGCCGCTGGCCATCCCCGTCGCGGTCCTGGTCTTCCTGGGCGCGTTCGTCCCGTTCGTCGGCGCCGTGGTCACCGGCGCTGTCGCCGTCTTCCTGGCGCTGGTGTACAACGGTCCGTGGATCGCGCTGTGGATGCTGATCGTGGTCCTGGGCGTCCAGCAGCTGGAGGGGCATGTGCTCCAGCCGCTCCTCATGGGATCGGCGGTGAAGGTCCACCCGCTCGCGGTCGTGCTGGTCGTGGCCGGAGGCGCCATGATCGCCGGCATCCCCGGTGCCCTCTTCGCGGTGCCGCTCGCGGCCTTCGTCAACGTCGTCGCCGTCTATCTCGGCCAACGAGCGTGGGAGACCGGCGTCAGACCCAGCGGCGACCTGATCTGGAGTACCGTTCCCCGGCCGAGGAGGATCCGCCCGTGACGACCACGCACTCCCAGCGAGCAGATGTGCCGACGCTGTCGGACGTCGAAGATGCCGCCGCCGTCCTGCGCGGCGTCATCGTGCGCACCCCGCTCGATGAGTCGCAGCACCTCTCGGAGCTGCTGGGCGTCCCCGTCCACCTCAAGCTCGAGAATCTGCAGCGCACCGGATCCTTCAAGATCCGCGGCGCCACGTATCGGCTCTCGCAGCTGACGGCCGAGGAACGCGGCCGCGGCGTGGTCGCGGCCTCCGCCGGCAACCACGCGCAGGGAGTCGCGCTGGCCGCGAAGTCGCTCGGCATCCCCGCGACGATCTTCATGCCGCTCGGCGTGCCGGTGCCGAAGCTCCTCGCCACACGCGGCTACGGGGCCGACGTGGTGCTGGAGGGTGCGACGGTGGAGACGCCGCTGCGCCTCGCCGCGGAGTTCGCCGAGCGCACAGGTGCGGTCTTCATCCACCCCTTCGACCACCCGGACGTGATCGCCGGCCAGGGCACGCTCGGTCTCGAGCTGATGGACGAGATGCCCGAGCTCGACACCGTCGTGCTCGGAATCGGGGGCGGGGGTTTGATCGCGGGTGTCGCGGCGGCGGTCAAGGCGCGGGCGGCCGCGGCCGGCCGCACCGTCCGCGTCATCGGAGTCCAGGCCGAGAACTCCGCGGCCTATCCCGCGTCGCTGCAGGCAGGGCATCCTCTCGAAGTCGCCACCAAGCCGACGATCGCCGACGGCATCGCCGTCGCACGGCCGGGCGACCTGCCGTTCCGCATGATCAGCGAGCTGGTCGACGAGGTCGTCACGGTGACCGAGGACGACATCGCCCGCGCGCTGCTGGTGCTCCTCGAGCGGGCGAAGCAGGTGGTCGAGCCGGCCGGCGCCGTGGGCGTCGCGGCGATCCTCGCCGGCAAGATCACCGCCACCGGTCCCACCGTGAGCGTGCTGACCGGCGGCAACATCGATCCGCTGCTGCTGCAGCGCGTCGTCGCTCACGGGCTTTCGGCATCCGGTCGATACATGACACTGCAGATCCCGCTGCCCGATCGCCCCGGCCAGCTCGCACGCGTATCGGAGCTGCTGGCGCTCGCGGGCGCGAACGTCATCGAGGTGCTCCACACCCGGCATGGGCAGGGACTTCAGATCAGCGAGGTGATCCTGCAGCTGAGCGTCGAGACCCGCGGCGAGGAGCACCGCGCACACGTCATCTCGGTGCTCGAGGACGCCGGCTACGCGCCGAACGTCGTCCCGGACTGACGACGACCGCGGTCAGAGGGGTCACTGACCGTTGTACGTCTCGACCTTCACGATCTCGACGGCGATCTCGCGTCCGTTCGGCGCGGTGTAGGACGTCTTCTCGCCCTCCTTGCGGCCGATGATGGCCGCGCCCAGCGGCGACGCCTCGCTGTACACGTCGAGCTCGGAGCCGACGCCGATCTCGCGGTTGCCGAGCAGGAACACCTCTTCGCCGCCCGCGATGACCGCGGTGACGACGGTGCCCGGCTGCACCACGCCGTTGCTCTCGGGCGCCTCGCCCACCTTGGCCGACTTCAGCAGGTGCTGCAGCGTGCGGATGCGGGCCTCCTGCTTGCCCTGCTCGTCCTTCGCCGCGTGATAGCCGCCGTTCTCCTTGAGGTCGCCCTCTTCGCGGGCGGCCTCGATGCGCTTCGCGATCTCTTCGCGGCCCGTGGTCGAGAGGTGCTCGAGCTCGGCGGCGAGACGGTCGTAGGCATCCTGGGTGAGGAAGGTCTCGGGTGCATCGTTCGACACGGCTGACTCCTTCGGTCGGCGGGGGCACGTCGATAAACCGAACGCCCCGGCTCTCGGCCAGGGCGCGGATCGACTGCAGTCCCGACAGACTACGTCAGGTTGCGGGCGAGGACAAAACCCAGCACGAGTTCACGAAGCCCGTCGTGGCCTCTGCTGTGGTCGGGATCATCTCGCGAAAAGCCCGCGCGTGGGTGTCGGCTGCCTCGATCTCGACGACGCGCCAGCCCACGACGCCGTGGTCCTCGTCCTGTGCCTCGATGGCGCACGCGACGGCGCGGCCGGGGGGAGCGGTGATCTGGAATCCGAGCTCGACCGCGTGCTCGTCCACGATCGCGAACGAGGTGGTGTCGACGTCGACCGCGTCCAGAGAGCCCTGCACCGTGAACCAGCCGAAGGCGGCGACGACCCCCACGGCGAGGACGGCGGCGCCGCCGATCAGCCAGCGTCGCGCGGGGGAGCGGCGGCGCCCGTAGCGCTCGTCGAGCATGTCCTGCGTCGTCATGTCGGATCCGTCGGAAGATTAGGCTGGGACTCCAGGCTATGCGCTCCCGCGCATCGCCGCCGACACCCGCACCGCCCGCCGCCCCGGGCAGAACGAGGACACCCATGCACGACGTGCTCGCCGCCCTGGCAGGTGCCGCGGCGACCCCGACGCCGACCCCGACGCCGCAGGTCGATCCCGAGCTGGTCACCCCCGGTGTCGAGGGGTTCGTCATCACCGCGCTGGTCGCGGTGGCCGTGATCCTGCTGGTGTGGGACATGCTGCGCCGCATTCGCCGCGGACGTGTCCGCGCAGACATCGAAGAGGAGCTGCAGGCGGAACTCGATGCGCAGGAGCAGGGCGACCGCGCCGTCGAGGCGACCGATACCGACGACCAGCGCGTCGACCCCGGCGACGAGCCGCCCGCGCGGACCTGACCGGGCTGCGGCATCCGGAATCTCGTCAGCCGGGCATGCCGAGCGACGGCGAGAACGGATCGAGCGCGATCAGCAGGCATGCCGTCCAATGGCACAGGAACGCCAGGACGGTGCACACGTGGAAGATCTCGTGGAAGCCGAAGTGCCCCGGCCACGGGTTCGGGCGCTTGAGTGCGTAGACGACGGCGCCGAAGGTGTAGAGCAGACCGCCGATGATGACCAGGAGCATCATGACGGCGTTCGCGTTGAAGAGGTCGACGATGTACATGATCGCCGCCCAGCCGAGCACGAGGTACAGCGCGACGTACAGCCAGCGGGGCGCGTTGATCCAGAAGACGCGGAACAGGATGCCCAGCAGCGCGCCGCTCCAGACCAGCGACAGCAGCAGGATGCCCTTCTCGGGAGGGAGCGCGAGCGTCGCGATGGGCGTGTAGGTGCCCGCGATGAGCAGCAGGATGTTGGCGTGGTCGATCCGCTTCAGGATCGCCTTGGTGCGCGGCTTCCAATCGAAACGGTGGTAGACCGCCGAGTTGCCGAACAGCAGCAGCGATGTCGCCATGAACACCGCCGACGCCCATTTCGCGGGCGCGCCCTGCGCCATGACGATCAGCACGATGCCGGCCGCGATCGCGACCGGGAAGGTGCCGGCGTGGATCCATCCCCGCCAGGTGGGCTTGAGCTCCGGAGCGGCCGCGTCCACTGCCGCGGCGTCCATGAGCGGCAGCACGGGAACCTCGGGGGCCTGCGGAAGATGTGCGCGGCGGCTCATGCTCCCAGGGTAGGGGGCGACGCATGCCCGTGTCGGCACATGGTCGGAGCGCGCCCGGCGGGGTAGCGTAGGCGTGTGGCGCGTGCTTCGTCGAATGAGGGCAGGGGACCGCTCTACCGGCTCTACATCAATCGTCTTCGCCGACGGCTCGACCCAGAGACCGTGCCGCGGCACGTGGCGATGATGATCGACGGCAACCGTCGCTGGGCCCGGCAGCTCGGCTTCGATTCGGCCTCGCACGGGCACCGCGCAGGCGCCGCGAAGATGCGGGAGTTCCTGCGCTGGTGCGACGACGTCGGCATCGGGGTGGTGTCGCTGTACCTCCTGTCCAACGACAACCTGGTCAAGCGGGACTCGCGCGAGCTCTCCGACCTCATCGAGATCATCGCCGAGCTGGCCGACGAGCTCTCTCACGAGCGGGACTGGCGGGTCAAGCACGTCGGTCGTTCGGCGGCTCTTCCCGCCGAGCTGGCACGCGTGCTCGCCGATGCGGAGGAGCGCACCCGCGATCATCCTGGACTGCACGTGAACCTCGCCGTCGGCTACGGCGGCCGCGGCGAGATCGTCGATGCGGTGCGAAGCATCATCGCCAAGCACGACCGCGAGGGCGGCTCGCTCGAGGAGCTCGCCGCGAGTCTGACCCCCGAGCAGATCGGCGAGCACCTCTACACCGGCGGCCAGCCCGATCCCGACCTCGTGATCCGCACGTCGGGCGAGCAGCGGCTCAGCGACTTCCTGCTGTGGCAGAGTGCCCACTCGGAGTTCTACTTCGTCGAGGCGCTCGGCCCGGATCTGCGCGAGGTGGACTTCCTGCGCGCCATCCGGGATTTCGCGTCGCGGGACCGTCGTTTCGGCAGCTGAGATCGCCCGGGCGCACGCGAGCTCCCCGCTCTGCCAGAATGACGGCGTGGATCTGGACTCATATGCGGCCTCGTTCGATGGGGAGCCGGGATATCTCGACTGGGCCGCGTTCGGACCGCTCTCACCCGCGGTGCGCGCCGAGGCGCAGGGCGACACCGAACTGCTCGGCTCGGGGCGCCGGAGCAGCATCGAGCTCGTGCGCGACCACGTCCGCGAGGCGCGGGAGCTCGCCGCCCAGCTGATCGGGACGACGGATGCCGCGCAGGTCGTCCTGCAGCCGTCCACGACGTACGGCCTCATGCACGCGATCTACGGTCTCGCCGGCGGGCTCATGCTGGGACGCGGTGAGTTCCCGAGTCTCACCGTCGCCGCGACCCGGGCATCGGAGGCGCTGGGGACGATCCGAGTGCAGTGGCTCGAGCCACCGGACGGGTGCATCACGCCCGACGTGGTGCGCGACGCGCTCGTGGACGAGACGCGGGCGCTCGCGGTGAGCCTCGTCGATTTCCGCACGGGATACCGAGCGGACCTCCCGGCGCTGCGCGAAGTTCTCGGCGACCGGCTGCTCATCGTCGACGCGACGCAGGGCTTCGGCATGGTGGACGTCGACTACACGGTCGCCGACGTCGTGTGCGCACACGGCTACAAGTGGCTGCGCGCGGGGCGGGGCACCGGCTTCGCGTGGTTCGGAGATCGGGCGCTGGAGCGGATCGCGCCGGTGCTGTCGGGCTTCCACGGGGTCGACGGCGATCTGCCGGTCGACGCCGTTCCAGCGCCGTCGTCGTCGGCCCAGGCGTTCTCGGTGGCCGGCGCCGACATGCTCGCCGCCGCGCGGCTCGCGACCGCGCTGCGGGAAGTCGCCGACGTCGGCGTCGCCACGATCGAGGCCGAACTGGCGGCACGCACCGCCGACGTCATGTTCTTCGCCGACCGCTACGACGTTCCCGTCGTCACGGCGCGCGAGCCCGAGCGTCGCGCCGGCATCGTGACACTCGAGCCCGCCGCGCAGGAGGCGGCGCCCCTGGCAGCGTCCCTCGCCAACCACGGGCTCACGGTGACGACCCGCGCCGGCCGCATCCGGGTGGCCCCGCACGTGGGCACCGGCGCCGACACGCTGCGCCTTTTCGGCGACGCACTCGCGGCCTTCTCGTCCGCACGCGTCTGGTGAGCTGAAGTTCACCAGAACGACACGATCCTGTGCGTGTCGTGCGCGCCGGATGTCGGCGGGCGGACGTACGTTCATCACATCGGGCAAGGCGCCCGTTCGAGTCGGCCTTTCGGAAACGACTCGTGACCCTGGTCGACTCGTGACTGCCGGGTTCTCCACCCGGGGCGGGAGTGGGTTGTGACCACACGAGCACCACACAAGCAGCGCAGTCAGAGCCTCGAGCAGGTCGGGGGGATCGATCAGGATCTCCGCACCTACGTGCTCGACACATCGGTGCTGCTGAGCGATCCGCGGGCCTTCTTCCGCTTCGCCGAGCACAGCGTCGTGATCCCCGTCGTGGTGATCACCGAGCTGGAGGGCAAGCGGCACGACCCCGAGATCGGCTACTTCGCCCGGCAGGCGCTGCGTCACCTCGACGAGCTCCGCGTCGAGCACGGCCGGCTCGATTTCCCGGTCCCGGTCGGCGCCGGCGGCACCCTGCGGGTCGAGCTGAACAACACCGACGCGACGGTGCTCCCTTCGGGCATGCGCCTCGGCGACAACGACAGCCGCATCCTCGCCGTCGCGATGCATCTTGCCCAGGACGGGCAGGAGGTGACGGTCGTGTCGAAGGACCTGCCGATGCGTGTCAAGGCGGCATCGCTCGGCATCTCGGCCGAGGAGTACCTCGCCGAGCAGGCCGTCGACTCCGGCTGGACCGGCATCGCCGAGATCGACGTGTCGGGCGACGACGTCAGCGACCTCTACGAGAGCGAGGTCGCCGTCAGCGGCGACGTGCAGGGGCTTCCTGTCAACACCGGCCTGATCATCCACTCCGAGCGCGGTTCCGCGCTCGGACGCGTCGTGGGTGACGGCGAGTACCGGCTCGTGCGCGGGGATCGAGAGGTGTTCGGGCTGCACGGCCGGTCGGCGGAACAGCGCATCGCGATCGACCTGCTCCTGGACCCCGAGGTCGGGATCGTGTCGCTCGGCGGACGGGCGGGCACAGGCAAGTCGGCGCTGGCGCTGTGCGCGGGTCTCGAGGCCGTGCTCGAGCGCCAGCAGCAGCGGAAGATCATCGTGTTCCGTCCGCTGTTCGCGGTCGGCGGGCAGGAGCTCGGCTACCTTCCCGGCGACCAACAGGAGAAGATGAACCCGTGGGGCCAGGCCGTGTTCGACACGCTCGGCTCCGTGGTGTCGTCCAACGTCCTCGAAGAAGTGATCGAACGCGGCATGCTCGAGGTGCTCCCGCTCACCCACATCCGTGGGCGCTCACTCCACGACGCGTTCGTGATCGTGGACGAGGCGCAGTCGCTGGAGCGCAACGTGCTGCTGACGGTGCTCAGCCGCATCGGCCAGAACTCGCGGGTGGTGCTCACGCATGACGTGGGACAGCGCGACAATCTGCGGGTGGGCCGTCACGACGGCGTCGCCTCGGTGATCGAGACGCTGAAGGGCCACGGCCTCTTCGGCCACGTCACGCTGGTGCGGTCCGAGCGCTCGGCCATCGCCGCGCTGGTGACCGATCTGCTGGAGGCCGGCGAGCTGGCCTGACACGCGGAGGGAGACGGGATCGGGATGCCGCGGCATCCCGATCCCGTCGTGTTAGCGGGCGACTGCGCCGTGTGGGCGAGCGGGCCTGGTGGGCGGGTCGGGGGCGAATGAGAAGAGTCTCATGGCCTCTGGCGACGTGACCCGCGCGAGTCTGTCACCATGGACGAGGGCGTTTCCGCGCCATCGGAAGGGGAGGACGACCGTGGACGGACGGGTGGGGCTCGTGATGGGTGGCGTGTCCACCCTCGCGGCGAGCGTCGCCGTGGTGTGCGCGGTCGCCATCAGCAACTCGGCGTCTCTCGCCGACTCTGCGGGCTCCAGCGTCGCCGCTGCGAGTGTGGTGGTGCCGGCATCGCCCTCGTCGGCTCCGACACCTTCCGAGTCCGTTGCTGGTCCCGAAACCGTCCCGGCGCCGACCCCGCTCGTCGTCGACCCGCCGCAGGCCCTTCCCGCAGTATCGGACACCGAGACACCCGTCACTCCTGCCGCGCCCGCCGACGCTCAGCAGGCCGTCGCGGCCGCTGCGGCCGCCGGCCGGTGGGACGACGTCCGCTCCTGGGCCAGCGCACACGGCTGGTCGGCCGAGCGCATCGAAGCGTGGGTGCAGGGCATGCAAGCCGAAGCCGAACGCCGTGCGAGTGCCCACCGGCCCGACCATGACCGAGGCGAGCAGGGGGCGAGCGAGAAGCGGTCAGACCAGCGGCAGTCCGGGCAGGACGAGTGGGGGCAGCTCGGTGGTGACAAGCAGAGCGCCGACAGGCAGCCCGCACCCGCACCCGCACCCGAGCCGGCACCGGCCGCACCCGAAGAGCCCTCCCAACGCCCACCCCATGCGGGTCCGAACCCGCATCCCGCTCACGCGGGCCCAGATCACGAGCAGCGGCCGGACCGGCCGGGCTCGAACAAGGATCGATCGCGCGATTCCCCAGACAGGCGCGGTCGATAACCGGCCGGATCCCCCAATCCGGCCTTTCCCAGCCCCCGGTGTCCCCCAGCACCGGGGGCTTCCTCTTGCCCGGTGGGCGGGAATCACTCCCAGCGGTAGCCGGCGCCGCGGACCGTCACGATGCGGTCCGAGCCCAGCTTGCCCCGGAGGTACCGCACGTAGACGTCGACGACGTTGGAGCCGGGGTCGAAATCCATCCCCCACACACGGCTGAGAAGGAGCTCGCGGCTGAGCACCCGCCCCGGATTGCGCAGGAACTGCTCGGCGAGTGCGAACTCGCGCGCCGAGAGGTCGACCTCTCGGCCGGCAACACTGGCCCGGCGGGCGAGGATGTCGAGAACGACGTCGCCATGGGAGATCGCGACTCCCGGCTGCGGCACCGTCTCGCGCAGGCGCGAGCGCACGCGGGCGAGGAGCTCTTCGAAGACGAACGGCTTCGGAACGTAGTCGTTGGCACCTGCGTCCAGGCCCTCGACCGTGTCGCGGGTGCTCGAGCGTGCGGTCAGCATGATGACCGGCACGACCGAGCCGCGGGATCGCAGCTCACGCAGCACCTCGAATCCGTCCATCGTGGGCAGTCCGACATCCAGCAGCACGAGGTCGGCATCGCCGCGCAATGCGGCCGCGAGCGCCTCGGCGCCGTCCTCGACCACCACGGTCTCGTACCCTGCAGCCTCGAGCCCGCGACTGACGAACGAGGCGATGCGCGGCTCGTCCTCGACGATCAGGATCTTCGTCATCCGGAAGCCTCTCGTTGCAGGACGACATCCCCGGCTCGCACGGGCGCCGGAAGCTCCGGCTCGTGCGGGGGAAGGTGGATCGTGAAGGTGGCGCCGCCGCCGGGAGTGTCCGTCACCGCGCAGCGGCCGCCGTGGCCCTTCGTGATGGCCTCGACGATCGCGAGGCCGAGACCGGACCCGCCGACTGCCCGCTTGCCCTGGGCGCGGTCGAAGCGGCGGAAGATGCGGTGACGGGCGGCCGGCGGGATGCCGGGGCCGTGGTCGCGCACCCACAGGTGGGCGCCGTCCGCATCCAGCGAGCTGCCGATCTCGATGGCCGTACCCGGGGGCGTGTACTTCGCGGCGTTGTCCGCGAGTTGCAGCCACGCCTGCAGCAGCCTGTCGTGGTCCCCGAGGATCGTGCCGGTGGCATGCGCCTCGACCGTCCAGACATGGTCCGGGATCACGGCGACCAGTTCTCCCACGCGGGCCGTCAGGCCGGCGAGGTCGACCTCGGCGGTCGCGTAGGTGTCGGCCTCGGCCGTGGCGAGCCGATCGATGTCTTCGACCAGGCGAGCGAGCCGGTCGAGTTCGGCGATGCCGATCTCGCGCGCAGCCGACACGTCGGACGCATCGCGCGGGTTCATCAGCTCGAGGTGCCCGCGCACGATCGTGATCGGCGTCTTCAGCTCGTGCCGCACGTCGTCGAGCAGCTGACGCTGGACGTCGACCGATCCCTCCAGCCGATCGAGCATCGAGTTCACCGTCCGCGACAGGTCGGCGATGTCGTCGTTGCCCTGGGGCGACAGCCGCAGCGACAGATCGGTGATGGAGATCGCATCCGCCGTCTCGCGCAGGTGCCGGATCGGCGACAGCAGCCGCCCGGTCACGAACCAGCCCACGATCGCGATGGCCGCCAGCACCGCGATGGCCGCGATGATGTAGGTCAGCATCGCGATCGTCACGGGCTCGAGCTCGGCGCCCAGATCGATCGCCCGCACGTAGAGCCCCTGCTGCGGGTCGCCGGGCATCGTCACCGGGATCGCGATGTACCGCAGTGACCCCTGGTCGGTGACCGCAGTGCCCCGCTGGGTCTCTCCGTCCTGCGTCTCGGCGACGATGCGATCTATGAAGGCCTGATTGTCCGAGACGTCGAAGCCCGAGAGCGTCGCAGGAATCCAGCGAGGTGCCCCGTCGAGGAGGGCCAGCGACGCCTCGTTGCGCGCCGGGGCGAGTTGAGCGACCACCGCGTTGAGGTATCCGTCGACGGTCTCGTAGTCGTCGACGTCGACCTCGGCGGTCGCCTCTTCGGCACCGGAGCCCGTCTCCGCGCCGCTGTCGCGCTCGGCGAGTCCCTGGAGGAACTGCACCTGGTTCTTCAGCCGGTCGTCCACGCTCTGCACGACCTGTTCGCGCTGCACCCAGAACGTCACGCTTCCCACGATCGCCAGGCCCACGCACGCCACCGCGAGGATCGCCGCGAGGATCCTGACGCGTGCGGGAATGGGACGGGCGGTTCGGGCCACGTCCCGATTATCCCGCCGTAGAGGCGATTGCCGCACCGGGGGAGGATCCGCCGCGCGCGGCGGCGTTTCCATGAGCATCGTCGTGGGCGCGCCGTTCAGCCCGGGTGGGTCATCGAAAGCAGGTCGAGCTTCTCGTCGAGCTGCTCGAGAGTCACCTCACCGCGCTCGACGAAGCCCAGGTCGATGACCGCTTCGCGGACGGTGATGCCCTTCGAGACGGAGTGCTTCGCGATCTTGGCCGCAGCCTCGTAGCCGATGAGCTTGTTGAGCGGGGTCACGATCGACGGCGACATGCCCGCGTAGGCGGCCGCGCGCTCGACATTGGCCTGGAGTCCGTCGATCGTCTTGTCGGCCAGCAGGCGCGAGGCGTTGGCGAGCAGCTGGATCGACTCGAGCACAGCGGTGCCCATGACCGGAATGGCGACGTTGAGCTCGAAGGCGCCCGAAGCGCCGGCCCATGCGACGGTCGCGTCGTTGCCGATCACACGCGCGCACACCATGAGGGTGGCCTCGGGAACGACGGGGTTCACCTTGCCCGGCATGATGGAGGATCCGGGCTGGAGGTCGGGGATGTGAAGCTCGCCGAGGCCGGTGTTCGGGCCGGAGCCCATCCACCGCAGATCGTTGTTGATCTTCGTCAGCGACACCGCGATGGTGCGGAGGGCGCCGGATGCCTCTACCAGGCCGTCCCGGTTGGCCTGCGCTTCGAAGTGGTCCTTCGCCTCGGTGATGGGCAGCTCGGTGTCGGCCACGATGATCTCGATGACCCGCTGCGGGAAGCCGAGCGGCGTGTTGATGCCGGTGCCGACGGCGGTGCCGCCCAGCGGAACCTCGGCCACACGAGGCAGCACGGCCTGCACGCGCTCGATGCCCAGGCGGATCTGACGCGCGTAGCCCCCGAACTCCTGTCCGAGGGTCACGGGCGTGGCGTCCATCAGGTGCGTGCGGCCGGACTTGACGACGCTCTTCCACGACTCGGCCTTCGCCTCGAGGGCGACCGCGAGGTGGTCGAGCGCCGGGATCAGGTCGTCGATGAGCTCCTGGGTGACGGCGATGTGCACCGAAGTGGGGAAGACGTCGTTCGAGGACTGCGACGCGTTGACGTGGTCGTTGGGGTGCACGAGCGAGCCGAGCGACTGCGTCGCCAGCGTGGCGAGCACCTCGTTCATGTTCATGTTCGACGAGGTGCCGCTGCCGGTCTGATACACGTCGATCGGGAACTGGTCGGCGAACTCGCCCGCGATGATGCGGTCGGCGGCGCCCGCGATCGCGTCGGCGATGCCGGGATCGAGCGTGCCGAGCTCCTTGTTGGCCAGAGCCGCCGCCTTCTTGATGCGCGCGAGCGCGACGATCTGCGCCGGCTCCAGCGGGTCACCCGAGATCGGGAAGTTCTCCACCGCGCGCTGCGTCTGCGCGGCGTAGAGCGCGTCCTTGGGGACGCGGACCTCACCCATGGTGTCGTGCTCGATGCGGTACTCGATGTCGGTCACGTCGTTGTTCCTCACGTTTCGTACGGTGCGGGATAGAGAAGGGTCAGGCCGGCTCGGCGATGCCGACGACCACATCCGGAACGGCGGCGCCTTCGGCAAGACGGTAGTTCGCGCCCACGATCGCAAGGCGGCCCTCGGCCACGGCGTCGCTGATCAGCTCCGACGAGTGCAGCAGCTCGCCCACGGTGTCGCGCAGGTGCTCGCGGCCGACCTCTTCGGCGTCGATGTGATCCGTCGGGACGCCATGGTCTTTCGCAGCTCGCTGCACGCGGCGCACCGCGGGCACGATGGGGGAGATCAGACGCCAGATGTGCGGCGGCAGGGGAGCGGCATCCGGATCCGTGCTGTCGATGGCGGCGCGGACCGCCCCGCACTCGTCGTGCCCGAGGACGACGATCAGCGGGACCTCCAGGACGGCCACGGCGTACTCGAGGCTGCCGATCACGGAGTCCGAGATGACCTGCCCCGCGTTGCGGACGACGAACAGGTCGCCGAGCCCCTTGTCGAAGATGATCTCGGCGGCGAGGCGAGAGTCCGAGCAGCCGAACAGGGCCGCCCGGGGGCGCTGCCCGCTCGCCAGATCATGGCGTCGGTCGACGTCCTGCCGGGGGTGATGCGGCTCACCGGCGACGAATCGGGCGTTGCCGCGCTGCATCTCGCGCCATGCTTTGGCCGGTGTGGTCTCGGCCCCGGGCATCGACGGTGCGGTCATTCCGATTCCTCTCGCAGGGCGGTCACTTCGGCGGCGACGGCGGCGGCGACCTCCTGGAGTGCATCGTCGTCGGCCGTGCCGTAGATGAGGACGGTGTCGGCACCGGCCGGGGCCGCGAGGGCGACGGACAGGTTGCCGTTGCGTGACGGATCGAGCTCGTAGCGGTCCCACGCCACCCCGCCGATCGTCACGGTGTCCACCGGCGCCGCACCGGCGAGCACGCGCGCCGGCCAGGCCTCGTCGGCGTCGAATCCCTGGGAGGCGCGCAGGAACCCGGGCTGGTTCTCGTCTGCGGGCGCGAGCACGATCGTCCACGCCCGGGACGAGCCCTCGTCCTCGACGGCGGCGCTGTTGACGATCCAGTCGTCCGAGAGCTCGGGGGCGATCAGCTCACGCCCCTCGGCGTTCCCGGCGCGCTCGGCGACCGCCGCAACGTCGATCGGCTCCCGCTCGGGCGGTGTGCCGCGGGGGACGGCGAAGATGATCACCGCGACTACGGCGAGCGTCACCAGGAGTGCCGCGACCAGGTTGCGAGTGTTCTGGCTCGACCGGTACACCCGTGAGGACTCGGCCTTGCGGGCGGCGGTCTCATCGGGAGTCTCGGGGCGGCCGAGCTCGGCGACGACGCGGGGATCGCGGGCCATCAGGCCTCGCCGCCCTCGTCACGTGCGGTCGATGCGCGTGCGGCCTCGAGTCGGCGCTTGGCGCCGAGCAGCCATTCCTCGCACCGTGCCGCCAGAGCCTCGCCGCGCTCCCATAGAGCGAGCGAGTGCTCGAGCGTCGGCGATCCCTGCTCGAGCTCGGCGACCACGCGCACGAGCTCGTCGCGGGCCTGCTCGAACGAAAGCGACGCGACGTCGGTGGGCGCGCCGCTGGTCTCGGTCATGGCTTCCATCCTACGTCGGCGTCCCGGCAGCCCCGTCGCCCGGGTCCTCCTCGATCGGCCCCTCGGATCGGGCCGCGAACGACCCCCGGCCCACCGTCACTAGCACGGCAGTGGATGCCGGAGCCTGCGCCGCATCACGCACGATCACGCCGTCGGCCAGGTGCGCGATGGCATAGCCGCGGGCCAGCGTCGACGCGGGGGAGAGAGCACGCAGGGTCGCGCGCAGCTCCGCGGTGCGGCGCCCCTGCACGTCCAGCGCGCGGTCGACCCGCTCCCGGCCGCGTGCGGCGAGCAGCTCGACCTCGTGAGCGCGCGAGGTCAGTAACGACTCCGGGGCCCGCAGCACCGGCCGCGAGCGCAGCTGCTCGAGCTGCGCGATGTCGTGACTGAGCCGCTGGGTCAAGCGCGAAGTCAGCCGTGAGCGCAGCTGGGCCACGATCGCGTGCTGCTCGGCGACATCCGGGACCACACGCTTGGCCGCGTCGGTCGGCGTCGACGCACGCAGGTCGGCGACGTCGTCGAGGAGCGGATGGTCGTTCTCGTGCCCGATCGCACTCACGACGGGAGTGGTCGCGGCGGCCACGGCGCGCACGAGACGCTCGTCGCTGAAGCCCAGCAGTGTCTGCGGGTCGCCGCCGCCGCGGGCGATGACGATCACGTCCACCTCGGGGGCGGCGTCGAGGGCCTTCAGCGCGGCGATCGTCTCTGGGACGCAGCGGTCGCCCTGAACGGCGGCGTACTTGGTGCGGAACCGCACCTGCGGCCAGCGGAGCTCGGCGTTGCGGTGGACGTCCTTCTCGGCATCCGAATTCTCGCCGGTGATGAGGCCGATGACATGAGGGAGGAACGGGATCGGCTTCTTGCGAGCCGGGTCGAAGAGTCCCTCGGAGCGCAGCTGCACCCGCAGGCGCTCGAGGCGCTCCAGCTGGTCGCCGAGCCCGACGTGGCGCATGGCGGAGACCCCGAAGCTGAAGTCTCCGGTCTTGCTGAAGTAGTCCGCCTTGACGCAGGCGATGATGTGATCGCCGACCTTGAGGTCGCCCGGCAGGCGTTCGCGCGTGGACGACCAGATCCGGAACGAGATCGTGGCGTCGGTGACCAGGTCTTTGAGGCGGCCGAAGACGTTGCCGCCGCGCTGGTTCCAGGCCGTGATCTCGCCCTCGACCCACACCGAGCCCCAGTTCTGGATGAAGCCGCGGATGGTGTCGTTCAGTCGCGCCACCGACGTCGGCGCCTGCGGTGTGGAGTCCCGCGGCCGGACCGAGTCCGCGGGAGGCGGCTCGCCGGGGATCGTGGCGGGCTGGAACGTGGTCATGCGGTCCTCTCACTCACAGGTCCCGTCCACGGGGCCGCCCGTAGACTCGTGGGGTGAGCACCGGCACCTTGGGTACGAGATCTGTGAGCATGCCCGTCCCGCGAATCCCGCGGCGGCGCGAACCGCTCCAGGATAACGCCGTCCCCGGACACAAGCGGGTGCTGCTGGCTTCGCCCCGTGGTTACTGCGCGGGCGTGGATCGCGCCGTCATCGCCGTCGAGAAGGCGCTCGAGCGGTTCGGCGCCCCGGTGTACGTGCGCAAGCAGATCGTTCACAACATCCATGTGGTCACCGAGCTCGAGGGCAAGGGGGCGATCTTCGTCGAAGAGGTCGACGAGGTGCCCGAGGGCGCACACGTCGTCTTCAGCGCGCACGGGGTTTCGCCGGCGGTCGTCGCCGCGGCATCCGATCGGGGTCTTCTCGCCATCGACGCGACATGCCCGCTCGTGACCAAGGTGCACCGTGAGGCGGTGCGGTTCGCACGCGATGACTTCGAGATCCTGCTCATCGGCCACGAAGGCCACGAGGAGGTCGAGGGCACGGCGGGCGAGGCGCCCGACCACGTCACGATCGTCAACTCGCCCGACGAGGCCGACACGATCGAGGTGCGCGACCCGTCGAAGGTCGTGTGGCTGTCGCAGACGACGCTCTCGGTCGACGAGACCATGGAGACCGTGCGCCGCCTGCGCGAGCGGTTCCCGCAGCTGCAGGACCCGCCGTCGGACGACATCTGCTACGCCACCCAGAACCGCCAGGTCGCGATCAAGAAGGTCGCGAAGGACGCCGATCTGGTGATCGTCGTCGGTTCGGCGAACTCGTCCAACAGCGTGCGGCTCGTCGAGGTCGCGCTCGAGTACGGTGCCAAGGCCGCGTACCGGGTCGACTACGCCGACGAGATCGAGCAGGCATGGCTCGAGGGTGTCGAGACCGTGGGCGTGACCAGCGGCGCGTCGGTTCCCGACGTCCTGGTGCAGGAGGTGCTGCGCGACCTGTCCGGCGCCGGCTTCCGCGACGTCGAAGAGGTGCGCACTGCCGAAGAGGACCTGCAGTTCTCGCTTCCCAAGGAGCTGCGGACGGATGCCTCGGGCAAGCGCGACGACCGGGCTCTGGGCGGGCGGGCCCGCGCGTGACCGACGCGGCCGTGCCCGACCCGAGCTCTCGCAGCGCTGAGTCCTCGGGTCTCCGGTCGCACGGCGATGAATCATCTCCGCCCCGACCGCACAGTGATGGATCATCGCGGCCCCGGCCGCAATATGGCGAGTACGCGACGCCCGAAGAGCAACGCGCGCGGATCCGGCAGCCGGACGTGACGATCGCCCTCGACGCCGGACGCCCCGTGGAGGCGGCAGCCCCGGCGGCGGCACCCGCCGTGGCCGCACCGGGCGCAGACGTGGTGCCGACCCGGCGGCGCGCGGTGGACCGGATCGTCACGTTCGCCCTGCTCGCGTATGGACTGGTCAACGTCATCTCGTCGTTCTCGGCGTTCCTGGACTACTCCGCGTACGCGGACACGATGTTCACCGTCCTCGGGGTCGAGGCGGAGCTGGCGGATCCCGCCTCGGGACGCCCGTGGGGCATCGCGGCGGCACTGCTGCTGACCGTCGGCTGGCTCGCGACGGCCGCGGTGTCGTGGTGGAGCGTGAGCAAGGGGCGACTGACGTGGTGGATCCCGCTGGTCGCGGGCGTGCTGTTCACCTTCCTCGCCGGCATGCTCATGGTGATTCCGCTCATGAACGACCCGGCCGCGTGGGAAGCCCTCCTCGGCACCCTGCGCTGACACACCTCCGACCCGGTCGCGAGCGCAGCGCGCACGAGGTCCATACTCGGATCACGAAGCACGCACATCCCAGGGTGCGATGAACTCCGGGCGCGCGGGCCTCGTGTCTCCTGCGGGAGGTGAGGATGACACGCGAACGCGCGACGGAGGGCGCCGCGGACGGGTCGGCGGATGATGCCGTGCGACTGGCCGCGCTGTTCGACGAGCACGCGGCACCCGTGTGGCGGTACGTCGTGCACCTGACAGGCGATCGTGCCGGCGCGGACGACGTCGTGCAGGAGACGCTGCTGCGCGCGTGGCGCACGCCCAAGATCCTCGCCGACGAGCCGTCGGCCGCCAGGTCATGGATGTTCACGGTCGCCCGCCACCTGGTGATCGACGAAGTGCGCAGTGCGCGGCGCCGACGTGAGATCGACGTGGCCGAGATGCCCGAGCGGGCCTCGGCCGACGCGACCGATGCCCTGTTCGAAGCGATCCTGATCGAGGAGGGCCTGGCCGCCCTGTCGCCCGAGCATCGTGCGGTCGTCGTGCGGGCGTACTACGGCGGCCTCACGATCGCCGAGATGTCTGCCGAGCTGGAGATCCCCGAGGGCACCGTGAAGTCACGACTGCACTACGGGCTGCGGGCGTTGCGGCTCGCGCTGCAGGAGAGGGGGGTGACGCGATGAACCCGGGTCACGCGGAGGTCGCGGAGTGGGACGCCGCATACCTGCTGGGAGCGCTCAGCCCTTCGGACCGGCGCCGCTACGAAGAGCACCTCGAGGACTGCCCGATCTGCCGCGCGGCGATCGGCGAGCTGGCGCCGACGCTGGGCCTCCTCGGCCGGATCACACCCGAACGAGCCGACTCGATGCTCACGGTGGGCGTGCCGGATGGCGGCCCCGATCCGCGGCGCCGAGACGAGCTGATCGCGCTCGGCAGGGCCCGGCCGAGCACATCGCGCCCGCCGCGTCGACGGCGGGGCTGGGCGTGGACCGGAGGCATCGTCGCAGCCGCCGGCGTGGCGGCGGCGATCGTGGTCGCGGTGATGCTGGTCATCGCACCGGGCTTCCGCAGCATCGAGGTGGTGGCGCTGGATCCCGTCGTGGATGTGCCGTGGACGGCGACGGTGGAGCTTTCGGATGCCGCGTGGGGGACCCGCCTCGAGATGGAATGCCGGTACGCGGGGGAGGACGGAGGCGACGGGGGGAGCAGCAAGAGCTGGCCTTATGCGCTCGTCGTCATCGACGCCGAGGGCACCGCGACGCAGCTCTCGACGTGGCGCGCACGGCCCGGGACGACGGCGCGGCTGAGCGCGGGGACCGCGCTGGACGCCGGTGACATCGTGGCGATCGAGATCCGTGCGCTCGAAGACGACATTGTGCTGATGCGCAGCGAGCTCGATGGGGCGCCAGAGAGCGGGTGAACACCCGGCGGCGGCGCCACCCCGCGGACGAGTGCCTGCGGGCCGGAACGACGGATGCCGCGGCACCTGGCCCTTCACGGGGCTCGGTGCCGCGGCATCCGTTCTGCTGGGTCAGTTCGCGGCGAGGCTCTTGCCGTGCGAGCCCAGCTGCTTCGTCGCCTCGACGACGCGGACCGCCATCGCCGACTCGGCGATCTTGCCCCACGCGCGCGGGTCGTACTGCTTCTTGTTGCCGACCTCGCCGTCGACCTTCAGCACGCCCTCGTAGTTCGAGAACATGTAGCCGGCGATCGAGCGGGTGAAGGCGTACTGCGTGTCGGTGTCGATGTTCATCTTCACGACGCCGTTGGCCACCGCGAGCGCGATCTCTTCGTCGGTCGAGCCGCTCCCCCCGTGGAAGACCAGGTCGAGGGGCTTGGGTCCAGTGCCGAACTTGGCAGCGATGCCCTCCTGGATCTCGCCGAGCAGTTCGGGACGCAGCTTGACGTTGCCCGGCTTGTAGACGCCGTGCACGTTGCCGAAGGTGAGGGCCGAGATGTAGCGGCCGTGCTCGCCGAGGCCGAGCGCCTCGACCGCTTTGGTGACGTCGGCGACGGTCGTGTACAGCGCTTCGTTCGAACCCTCGTGCTTGACGCCGTCCTCTTCGCCGCCGACGACGCCGATCTCGACCTCGAGGATGCCGTTGATGTTGCGGAGGCGGGGGAGCAGCTCCTTGGCGATCTCGATGTTCTCGTCGAGGGGCACGGCCGAGCCGTCCCACATGTGCGACTGGAAGATCGGGTTGCGACCGGCCTTGACCTCTTCCTCCGACGCCTCGATGAGAGGCAGCACGAAGCCGGGGAGGGCCTCCTTGGGGCAGTGGTCGGTGTGCAGTGCGACCGTGATCGGGTAGTTCTTGGCGACCTCGGTGGCGAACTTCGCGAAGGCGAGGGCGCCGGCGGCGCGGGCCTTGACGGTGTGGCCGGCGAAGTAGTCCGCACCGCCGGTGGTGACCTGGAGGATGCCGTCGGACCCGGCTTCGGTCAGTCCCTGGAGGACCGCGTTGATGGTCTGCGAGCTCGACACGTTGATGGCGGGATACGCGAAGCCACCGGCCTTCGCGCGGTCCAGCATGTCGGCGTACTGCTCCGGGGTGGCGACGGGCATGAGTGCTCCCTAGTTCTGTTTCTATCGGGACGAGCTTCACGAAGAAGCCTAGCGAAGCCGGGGTCACCGGACCGGCCGCCCACGTGTGAAGAAGGCGCGGAGTGGACGGTCCTGTCGTCCGTGAAAGAAGTGCGATTCCTTCGTCGCGTGCGGGCCGAAAGCTCGAGTCGCGCGGGGGCATGCTGGCTAGGCTGACCGACATGGTGAGCCTGACCGCGGACATGAGTCCCCTGCAACCCGACCGCAACCTCGCTCTCGAGCTGGTCCGTGCCACGGAGGCGGCAGCGATCCGGGCCGTGCCGTTCATCGGCCGGGGTGACAAGGAGGCCGCCGACGGTGCGGCCGTCGACGCGATGCGGGCGTTCTTCACCACGGTCAACTTCGACGGCACGATCGTCATCGGCGAGGGCGAGAAGGACGAGGCGCCCATGCTCTTCAACGGGGAGCGTGTCGGCAACGGTCGAGGGCCGCAGGCCGACGTCGCGGTGGACCCGATCGACGGCACGTCGCTGACGGCGGCCGGCCGCAACAACGCGCTGTCGGTGATCGCCGTCTCGGACCACGGCACGATGCTGGACGCGTCGAGCGTGTTCTACATGGACAAGCTGGTGACGGGCCCGGCGGGTGTGGGGGTCGTCGACATCCGGCTGCCCATCGGGGAGAACATCCGGCTGCTGGCGAAGGCGCTCGGCAAGCCCGTCGACGAGATCGTGGTCTCGGTGCTGCATCGTCCGCGCCACGAGAAGCTGATCGCCGAGATCCGTGAGGCGGGTGCCGGCACGCGACTCATGACTGACGGCGACGTGGCCGGCGGCATCAACGCCGCGCGGCACAACGCGCGCACCGACATGTGCGTCGGCGTGGGCGGCAGCCCCGAAGGGATCGTGACCGCGTGCGCGATCAAGGCGCTCGGCGGGCACATCCAGGGACGCCTGTGGCCGCGGGACGATGACGAGAAGCAGAAGGGCATCGACGCCGGCCTCAAGCTGGACGGCAACGTCTACGAGGCGGACGAGCTCGTGCGGGGGAGCAACACGATCTTCGTCGCGACCGGAGTGACCGACGGCCAGCTGGTGGCGGGCGTGCGTCGCGAGGGCGGGTACGTCTACACCGAGAGTGTGGTGCTGCGTGGGGCGTCCGGCACATTGCGCCGGATCACGTCGGAGCATCTCGTCTCGAAGTGGCTCTGAACCGGCGGACGACGCCGCGGAGGACGCGCGACGCATGTGAGGACCCTCATGTGACTGGTGTGACTTGTGGGGCTCATGCGACTGGTGGGACGGGTGTGATCGTTTCGTAACGCTGTTGTGGAGGGATGTCTGGCAGAATCGAAGTCGTGTCGAGGGGGACACTTCGTTGTTTCCCAGTCCGTAGGGGGTTGTCGATGTCCGCAACGGTGGGCAAGTCCTCGCCTCAGACCGGTGCTCATGCCGTCGTTCAGAACGCGGTCGTGAAGAACGCCGTGGACCCCGCCCGGCGTCCTGATGTGCTCCTGCGCGTGCGGCGCGAGGAGGGCCACGAGCTCAGCGCATGGTGGATGGTCGGCGCCTTCGTCGGCGTCTCGGCTGCGGTGATCGTCCTGCTCAGCTTCGTCCCCGGCGGCGCCTGACTTCTCCGGCTACCCGTTCGGGTCGCCGATGCGAGCGCGCACATCACCGAGCTCCGCGATCGCCGTCGGCATCGGCTCGCCCAGTGCGTGATCACGCGACGGCTGTTCGCGTGTGGGTTCTTCGAGCGTGCGGTCGAGCATCTCGGGGGCCGTGAGCCGGCGCGGTGACTTCTCGATCGGCGCCGGCTCACTCACGGCGTCGAGCTTGGTCGCGTCGATGCCCGGGAACTTGCGGGCGCTCACCAGTACGCGGGTCTCGAGCGAGCCGGCGAAGCGGTTGTAGCTGTCGACGGTCCGCTCGATCGCGCGCCGCAGGTCGTCGGCATGGGAGGCAAGCGAGCCCAGCCGCTCGTAGAGCTGGTTGCCGAGCTCGAACAAGGTGCGCGCCTCCTGCGAGACGTCCTGCTGGGTCCAGGTGTAGGCCACGGTCTTGAGCACCGCCCACAGGTTCACGGGAGACGCGAGGGCGACCCGCTTGCTGAAGGCGTAGTCCAGCAGCGACGGGTCGGCCTCGAGCGCGGCCGCCAGCAGGGATTCGCTGGGCACGAAGCACACGACGAATTCGGGGCTCGACGACAGCCCCGCCCAGTAGGTCTTGCGGGCGAGCGCATCCACGTGCGAGCGCACGGCCTTCACGTGCCTGCCGAGCAGGGCAGTGCGGCGGGCCGCCTCGGGCCCCTGCGCCGTGAGCGGGATCGCGCTGGCTTCGAGGTACGCGTCGAGCGGCACCTTGGCGTCGACGGCGATCGCCTTGTCTCCGGGCAGGCGGATCACCATGTCAGGGCGTCCGGCTCCCGCATCGGAGGTGATGGATGCCTGCAGGTCGAAGTCGACGTGATGGGTCAGGCCTGCTGCTTCGACGACGCGGCGCAACTGCGTCTCTCCCCACACGCCCCGCGTCGCGCCCGAGCGCAGCGCTCCGGCGAGGGATTCGGTGGTCGCGCGCAGCGCCTCGTCGGACTCGTGGGCGCGGCGCAGCTGCTCTGCCAGCGTGCCGAACTGGGTGTGCCGGTCGCGTTCGAGCTCGTCCACCTTGTGGTGCATCGCGGCGAGGGTCTCCTGCACGGGTGCCAGCGCGCGCAGCACCGACTGCTCGCGACGCTCGCGCTCCTCGCGGGCCGCCTGATCGTGTCGGGCTTGGGACGCCAGCTCGCGGTACAGCGAGTGCTGATGGTCGAGCTGCGCCTGCACGCCGTGATGTGCCGCTTCGGACGCGGCCAGCCGCGCGCGCAGGTCTGCCGTCTCACGGACGGAGCGTGCGGCGCCTCGTGCGAGCCCCGCCGTCCAGCCGGCGAGCGCGCCGAGCACGAGCGTCGCGATCGCGAGCGTCGACATGAGGAGGGCGTCCATAGTCCCAGGGTGCCTGCCACCCCCGACATCGGCTCGGTGGCGCGCCCGACGGCGCTTCGAACGGCCGGCGTCCGTCCGCTGCCGATAGCCGCTGTTCCGCTCGCGGTGACGAGTCGGGGTGCGCTACCGTCGGGCGTACTGGGGGAAGAGATGGCATCGGAAGCACACGACGACCGCTCGGCGCCGACACGGACGGATCGCACGTCGGACGCTGTGCTCGATGTGCCCGTGCTGTCGACCACCGATCGCGGCAGTCGCATGACCACGCTGGCTCCGGGGCAGCCGGTCGGACGGCTCAGCGCGGGGCTCGTGCTGCGGATGCTGGCGGCCAGTGCCCTGTGGGCGGTTGCGGCATCCGTGCCCTTCACCGCTCTGCTGGCACTGGCGCCAGCCTCGCAAGTGGCTCAGACGCTCGGCAGTCCATGGGCCACCGTGGCAGCGCTCATCGTCGGCTTCTTCGCGGTGAGGGAGTCGCTCAACGTGCGCGATCGCGCGAAGTCGACCTTCGGACAGACCCGGGTCGCGGGGTTGCTCGCGGGTCTCACCGTGACGGGCGGGCAGGCCCTCAGCGCCGCCTGGTGGCTGGCGGCCAGTGTGCAGGCGCAGCCGATGCCGCCCCTCGACCTGGCGAACATCGCCACGGCACCTGAGATCCCGCGCGAAGTGGGGGCTCTCGTCGGGGCGGTCTGGGCCGTCTGGGCGGCCACGCAGCTCGCGCGCCTGCCGGGAGCGCTGCATCACGCGCGGTCGCGCCAGCGCACGCTCGAACGCTTGCAGCTTTCCGGCACGCGGCACGAGGGCGTGTTCACCCGAGTCGACTTCCGCAATCACTGGGTGTGGGACCAGCCTCATTTCACCGTCGAGGTGCGCTTCGAGACGCCGGAGGGCGGCGACGTGGTGCGTGCTCACATGCGGACCGACTCCGACCGGGTCCCCGTCGGGGGGACCCGCGCCATCGTGCTGACCGACCCGACCGGTGCGGTGGCAGTGGAACTGGACGACAGGGCCGACATCCTCTGGGAACCCGAGAACAAGTACCGCGCCCCGGAGGGCTGAGCCCGAACCCTCGGTGCCGCTGCGAGTCGCGAGGTCTGGATCAGGCGACGGCGAACGAGATCGCCGGCGCCTCGGCGATGTGGATCTGCGAGACACGCACGCCCGCGGCGTCGACGAGTGCGTCGACGTCGTCGGCGCCCAGGCGGCGCGCTGCGTCGATCATGACGTGCGCACACGCGAGGGCGTCCGCCGTGGCGTTGTGATGCGGGAAGTCGGGAAAACCGGCCTCGGCGGCGACGAACGGCAGGCGATACGAGTCCAGCTGGTACACCTTGCGGGCGACCTGAAGACTGCAGGCGTAGCGGTAGGGCGGGCAGTCGTCACCTGTGGCGTCGCAGGCACGCTTGATGACCGCCATGTCGAAGCCGGCGTTGTGAGCGACCAGGACGTCGTCGCCCGCGAACGCGGTGAGTGCACGGAGCTGCTCGGTCCACGTCGCTGCGTGGATGACGTCTTCCGCGCGGATGCCATGGATGCGCGTGTTCAGTTCGAAGAACACGTCGTGTCCGGCCGGCGGCCGGATCAGCCACCCGGTCTTGTCGACCACTTCGCCGTCGCGCACACGCACGAGCCCGACGGCACACGCAGAGGCGCTGCTGGAGTTCGCCGTCTCGAAGTCGATCGCGGTGAAATCCAGAGGCACCTCCTCAGACTCACCCGGCGTCGGGGATCCCCGCGTCAGGCGCGCCGTGCTCGGCACGGCCCGGCGGCGGCGTCATAGGCTCGAGGTATGAGCAGCCGCGAAGAGATGTCGGTGTCGTTCGGCGCTGTGGCCGGGGCTTATGAGTCGGGCCGGCCCGACTATCCGCGAGAAGCGGTGGATTGGATGCTCGCGCCGGTCCGACAGCACGATCGCGCCCTCCGTGTCGCGGATGTCGGCGCGGGAACCGGCAAGCTCACTCGCACGATCGTCGAGGCGGGCGCGGACGTCGTCGCGATCGACCCCGACTCCAGCATGCTCGCCGAGCTGCGCGAGCACGTCCATGGCGTTCCCACCTTCGTGGGAACTGCCGAACGGATGCCGCTGCCCGACGCCTCGCTCGACGCCGTGCTGCTCGGTCAGGCGTGGCACTGGGTCGATGTGGCGGCCGCGTCCGCGGAGGCCGGCCGCGTGCTTCGATCAGGTGGTGTGCTGGGGCTCGTGTGGAACATCCGCGACGAGGCTGTCCCGTGGATCGCCGAACTCACTCGGGTGATGCACGGCAGTCACGCCGAGACGATGCTCGCCGACGGCGGCGCGCAGGTCTCGGCGCCGATCGGCCCCCTCGAAGAGCACCGGTGGCACTGGACGCGCACGCTCGGACGGGCCGCGTTCCTCGACATGGTGTCGTCACGCAGCTACATCATCACCGCGGGGGCCGAGGAACGCGCGCAGATACTGGCCGCGGTGGGAGACCTGTTCGATGCGCAGCGACGCCGGGACGAGTCCGGCGCCGAGGTCGTCGAGATTCCCTACGTGACACGCGCGTATCGCGGCATCCGCGGCTGACGGCGTCTGCGAGCGGCCAACCACGCGCGGGCGCGGTTCAGCCCACAGGTTCGGCGTGACTGCGGCCGGTGTGATCCCGCGACGGCCCCAGCGGCCCTCGGGTTTAGAAGGGTGCGCGCACCCCACGGATCCCACGGATCCAACTCCGGAACGTCCGTCATATACCAACATTGGTACACAGGTTCGAATCTACCAAGAAGAAACACGCAGAGGAGCCCGTAATTGCGCACCTATGGACGTCTATGCAAGATCTCATGACCCAGGCAGCGCCATAGATTCTTCGCCCCAGATTCGTCACAAGCTTCGATCTGGACCTCCAGGTGGATCGGCGCCGCCGATCCGGCTAGCGTGAGGCGATGCGCACGCTCACCGTCTGCAACTTCGTCACCGTCGACGGCCGCTACGAGGACGACCACCACGACATCGCGTCGTTCTTCGAGCACCAGCATCCGGACTATGCCGGCGCCGATTCGTTCGATCACCACACCACCGCATTGCTGCGCGAATCAGACACGCTCGTCCTCTCGGGGCGGCGCTCCGCGCTGGGAAACCTCGAATACTGGACCGGAGTCCGTGGTGACGCCACCGCCACCGATATCCGGCGAGAGTTCGCCGAGCTGATCCTCGGCGTCGAGAAGATCGTCGTGTCGGACACGATCACCGAGGACGACCTCGCGCCTTATGAGAACGTGCACATCGTGCCGATCGCCGAGGCACGTGACGAGATCCGCGAGCTCAAGCAGGGTGATGGGCGCGGCATCCTGATCCTCCTCGGTCGCGTGCTCTGGAACGACCTCATGCACGCGGGCCTCGTCGACGAGCTGCACCTCGTGACCTTCCCGCTCATTGCGGGAACGGGCGTGCCGCTGTTCGACTCACGTCCTCCGGTCGCCCTGAAGCTGCTCGGCACACGGGTCTGGGAGGAGTCGGGGAACGTGCTGATGCGGTGGCGGGTGGATCCGCACTGAGCGGCCGGGCTCGCACGTCAGCGGCGGGTAGGCTGGATGCCCGTGGCTCTCACCATCGGAATCGTCGGTCTCCCGAACGTCGGCAAGTCGACCCTCTTCAACGCCCTGACCAAGAATCAGGTGCTCGCGGCGAACTATCCCTTCGCGACGATCGAGCCCAACATCGGGGTGGTCAACCTGCCCGATCCGCGACTTGCGAAGCTCGCCGAGATCTTCCACTCCGAGCGGATCCTCCCCGCCGCGGTGTCGTTCGTCGACATCGCCGGCATCGTGCGAGGCGCCAGCGAGGGGGAGGGGCTGGGCAACCAGTTCCTCGCCAACATCCGTGAGGCGGACGCGATCGCCCAGGTCGTGCGCGGATTCGACGACGACGACGTCGTCCACGTCGAGGGCGCGGTGAACCCGCAGAGCGACATGGAGACCATCAACGCGGAGCTGCAGCTCGCCGATCTCCAGACGCTCGAGAAGGCGATCACGCGGTACGAGAAGGAGGTCAAGGGCAAGAAGCTCGACCCCAACGTGCTGTCGACGGCGCAGGCGGCGCAGGACGCGCTTCAGCGCGGCGAACTGCTGTCGGCCGCGGGGATCGACCTCGCGCCGATCCGTGAGCTGGGCCTGCTGACTGCGAAGCCCTTCATCTTCGTCTTCAACGTCGACGAGGCGGTGCTGACGGATGCTGAGCGCAAGGCGGCTTTGGCGGCGCTGGTCGCGCCGGCGCAGGCCGTCTTCCTCGACGCGAAGATCGAGTCCGAGCTGATCGATCTCGACCCGGAGGACGCCGCCGAACTGCTCGCCTCCACCGGTCAGGAGGAGTCCGGCCTCGATCAGCTGGCCCGCATCGGCTTCGACACGCTCGGATTGCAGACCTATCTGACAGCCGGGCCGAAAGAGGCCCGCGCGTGGACGATCGGCAAGGGCTGGAAGGCTCCGCAGGCCGCCGGCGTCATCCACACCGACTTCGAGAAGGGCTTCATCAAGGCCGAGGTGATCTCGTTCGACGACCTCGTCGAGACCGGCTCGGTGGTCGAGGCCCGTGCGAAGGGCAAGGCCCGTCTCGAGGGCAAGGACTACGTCATGCAGGACGGCGACGTGGTCGAGTTCCGCTTCAACGTCTGACCCGCGTCATCCGGCCCGCCCATCCGGGTCGGCACACCACGATCAGTCCCTACGCGAGAGGATGCTCCGTCATGACCGAAATCCAGATCTTCGAGCCCGACGGCCGCGCGATCCGATACGTGGATGAGGGCGAGGGTCCGGTCGCACTGGTGCTGATTCCCGAGCCCGGGCTGGAGCGCGACGCGCTGGGCGTCGTCGGGCACTATCTCGCCGAGGAGGCGGGCTTCCGAGTCGTGCGGATCAGCACCCCGCCCGTGTCGGATCTGCCGGGCGACGGTGAAGGTCTCAGCGAGCGTGCGAACGGCATCGCGGCCGTTCTGGACCACCTGGGCCTGGATCACACCTGGATCGGCGGCCACGGGTTCGGCGGCACCGTCGCCAGGGCGTTCGCCGCGGAGCAGACCGGTCGGGTCAACGGCGTGCTTCTGCTGGGTGTGCAGGACGAGCAGATCGACCTCCCCCCGGCGATCCCCGTACTGATCATCCAGGGGGCCGACGATGACGTCACGCCGCCCGCGAACGGCGAGCGTCTGCACGCGACCGCGCGTGATCGCGCGAGCATCACCAGCATTCCCGGCGCGGGTCATCTGTTCCCGCTCACGCATCCGATCCAGACCGCGGTCGTCATCGAGGAGTACCTCGACTGGGACTGAATGCCGCGCTCTGCGCGTACGGCGTCAGGTCCACGGCAGGCGTGTGGACTCGACGATGTAGATGCCGATCGCGACGATCAGGGCTCCGGCGGCCATCGCGCCCATGAACCAGGCGAGGCGGCGGTTCATGCCGGCCCTGTCACCGCCCGCTCGGCGTGACACCACGAGCATGAACACCCACATCACCGCCACATAGACGATGCCGATGATCGGCAGCACGAGCTGCAGCTGGAACGCGAAGCAGAAGAGCACGATCGCCACGACGGCGAGCACTCCCGAGGGCACGAGCCAGCGCGACGCGGCGCCGGCTTGCAACGCCGGCTGATTGCTGAGGTCGGTCGGATTCGCCGGCGGCTGCTCGTCCGGCAGCCTCATCGGCCCGTGTGCGTCTGAGTTCGGATCGGTCATCGTTCCTCCTCGCGTCCACTCCAGCATCGCCCTCGGAGCGGCTCGCGGTCGCGGGGGTTGACATCCTCTGCCGATGGCGTGAGGTAGGACTGATTCATGCTGGTCTATTCCATGAGTGTCTCCGCCGACGGATTCATCGCCGATCGCGAGGGAGGGTTCGCGTGGAGCGCTCCACGCGACGAGCAGTTCCGGTTCCACGTCGAAGAGGTCCGCGACCTCGGCGCCTGCCTGCTGGGCAGGAAGCTGTACGAGACCATGCTGCCGTGGGAGACCGACCCGGCCCTCCGCGACAGCGAGGACGCGGACGCGTTCGCCGATGCGTGGAGCGCGATCCCGAAGGTGGTCTTCACGCGCACCCTCGATCACGTGGAAGGCAACGCGCGGCTGGCTGCGGCATCCCTCGCCGATGAAGTCGCCGCGACGCAGGCGGCAACGGGCAAAGACGTCGAGATCGGCGGTGCCGGGCTCGCGTCAGCCGCCATCGCACTGGGACTGGTCGACGAGTTCCGGATGTTCCGGAACCCGATCGTGGTCGGCGGCGGGACGCCGTTCCTGCCACCCGTCACCGAGCACATCCCCCTCGAACTCGCCGAGACCCGCACCTTCGGCGACGGGGTGGTCTTCGAGCGCTACCGGCGCGCCGTCGCGCGCTGACGGCCGTCGAGCAGAGCGTGCACGTGGCCCGCTCCCTCGAGCAGACGGATGCTGCGGCGGGTGAGGTCGGCGAGCCGTGCCTGCAGCAGCGCCGTCGCCTCGGCGGTCAGACCATCAGTGCGCCACTGCCCGAGGACGCGCGCGATCTGCGGGATGCCGTAGCCGCCCGCGCGCAGCACCGACACGAGCCGGGCTTCGGCGATCGCCCGGACGTCGTAGCGGCGCGATGCGCCCGTGCGGGCGGGATGGACGAGCCCTTGATCCTCCCAGTGCCGCAGCGCGGACGGTCGCACGCCGAGGGCCTCGGCAAGCTCGCCGATCGCCATGACGTCGCGCTCGTCGGACTCATCCGTCGGGTCCGCCAGCACGGCTTCGAGGCCGCGGAGCGCCTGTCGGACGTCCGAGCGATCACGCGCGATCCCGGCGTGCAGGTCGTCGATCGCTTCCGCGGCATCGTCCACCGTGCCCGCGACGAGAGCCGGGAACATCCGACGTGCCGGCACCGGACCGATCGCCGCCGCGATCGCCCGGTAGGCGCGAAGCGCCGTGACATGGCGGTCGTCGTAGCTGCGGTAGCCGTTCGCAGCGCGCTCGGCGCGCGGGATGACCTCGAGGCGCTCGAGGTCGCGCACCTGCTGGACGGAGTACCCCACGAGCCGGCCGACGGCCGCGGTGGTCAGCAACTGCTCTGGAGGGTTCGTCACTCCGCCTCCTTGGATTCACTACCGAGCCCATGATCAAAGTCCACATAAGCACATGAAGTCCACCATGGAGGAATGGAGTATCAAGAGATCGTGGATGCCGTCCGATCACTGGAGGGAGCGCTCGTGGTCGTTCCCGACGAGAGCGGCCCGTACCCTCAGCTCGCGTGGGGCGACGCGTTCTTCTACTACGCGCCCGACGGCGTGATGCCGGAACGAACCCAGCCCTACGGGACGATCATCACCAAGGACTATCCCGACGACGAGACGTCCGAGCTGGGCACGCCCGGACGGTTCCGGGTGAACATCCACGTCGGGCGCGAGCTCGCCGCGAAGACCATCGATCCTGAGGCCGCACCGGCACAGACCGATGCCTTCTTCGCACACCCGCTCTACGGCGCTGCGGGGTGGGTGTCGGTGGTGAACCCGGCTGGCGGGACAGGGGCCGCGGTGATCTCGCTGCTGCGCACAGCCCATGAGGAGGCACGGGCGCGCTCCGTCCGCCGCGGCCGGCAAGGAGCCGTCGAATGAGCTCGCCGCAGACGCTCAGCGAAGCGGATCGCCGCACTGTCGCGGCATGGGCGGCGGACTGTGCCGAGCGCGTGCTGCCCCTCTTCGAGACCGCGGTGCCCGGTGACGACCGGCCGCGCGACGCGATCGCCCGGGCACGCGCCTTCGCTCGCGGTGAGCTGACCGCCACCGCGGAGATCCGCCGACGGTTCGTGGCCGGACGCGCGGCCAGTGGGGTGAGCGACGCGGTGGCGGTGGCGGCAGCGCGGGCGGCCGCGCAGGCGGCGGGCGTCGCGCACATGGGCGCGCATGCGCTGGGCGCGGCGGCCTATGCCGCCAAGGCGGCGGGTCTGGCGGCACCCGGCCGTGCGGACGCGGCTCAGGCGGAGGTGCGGTGGCAGCTGGATCATATGCCGCAGGACGTCGCTGCCGCGCTCCGGAGGTTGCCGGCACTGGGCGAGGATTCCGCCGGCCCGCTGGGCGCCGGGCTGCTGGCGTCGGGCGAGCTGGGTTCCAACATCCGCGAGATCCAGTCGGCGCTCCACGGAGGCGGGCGCGCCTGACCGGCTCAGCGCGTCACGCTGCCTCGCCGCGGCGCGCCGCGATGACATCGAGCAGATGGGGGAGTGCGGCCTCGATCATGTCCATGGTCGCCGTCAACGAGATGCGGAAGTGCTGCGGCTGATCGAACAGCGTGCCGGGCATCACGTAGACGCCGCGCTCGGCGAGTTCATCGCAGAAGGCGACCGCATCGCCGCCGGGCGCACGCCCCCAGAGGTAGAAGGTGCCTTCGGGACGCGTCACCTCGAGTCCGGCATCCGTCAACGCACCGTAGAGCCGATCGCGTTTGCGCGTGAGCTCGGCCAGATCGATCGTGAGCACCTCGAGCGCGGGCACCGAGTACTGCATGACGGCATCCGGGAAGCCCCATCCGATCGCCAGCCCCAGTGGCATGAGGGCGTCGCGGAGCTCTTCGCGCTCCTCGGTGGGGATGAGAGGGGACAGCGCGAGATACCCGAGCCGCTGTCCGGGGGTCAGGAGCACCTTTCCATAGCTGTAGTCGATGACGGTCCACGGGTAGACCGCGGCCGGAGAGGCGAAGTCCACACCGTCGAAACGGATCCGCCGGTACGGCTCGTCGGAGAGCAGCCAGATCCGGCGCCCGTGCGTCTGCGAGGCGCGCTCGAGGACGTCGGCGAGAGCGTGCCACGTCTCCTTCGCGTAGACCCGGCCGGTCGGGTTCGCCGGTGAGTTGACGATCACGATCCTTGTGTGCGGAGTGATGGCGCCGGCGATCGCGTCGAGATCGAGGTCGAAAGTCACCGGGTTGAGCGCGGCGCGCACAGGAACAAGGTTGACGGCGTGCAGCATCGGCTCGTAGCAGAACCAGCCCGGCACGGGGATGACCACCTCGTCCGCGGCATCCGTCAAGAGAGCCAGCGCGAGCAGGATGGCACCGAACGCGCCCTGGGTCATCGCGATGTCTTCGGGCTCGAACGGCAGGCCCAGCTCCGCGCTGAGTCCGGCCGCGACCGCCTCCTGTGCCGTGCGCTCGCTGGCCTTGTATCCGAACCAGTCCACCGATTGAGGCTCGACCTGCGCGCGCACGGCGGCGGTGAAGCCGGGCAGCGCCATTTCGTGCGGATTCCCGAAGGTCAGATCCAGCGTGCCGGGATCATCCGCGAGGGCACGGATGCGTGCCAGGAACGTCGTCACGACGTCCACGGAGGACTTCGCCTGAGCGGCACGACTCGATATCGCCACAGTGATCACCCTTCGTCCCCAAGTGTGTACGTGACCTGGTCAGCATCCCAACGGGGAGGAGCCACGTCAATGACCGGCGGGACGGTCAGAGACAGGGCGGATGATCGCGGGCGGGGTTCGGTGACGCGGCGAAGGTCAGAAGACGTCGCCGAGCGACATGTCGCTGACGTCGGCGGATGCCATCGGCCGGTCGCCGTTCGGCTGCAGAGCGCGCGTCTTGTCGGCGAGACGCGCCACGGCCTCGCCGTCCTCGAGGTCGGCCATGTCGTCGCGGTCGATCGCCGCGAGCGACGTCATCCAGCCGATCGTCAGCGAGACGTGGGAGGTGGTGCCGTCGAAGCTCATGATCGGTACCCGCACGACGTCCGCTCGGTGTTCGCGCGTGAGCGCCAGCCAGTAGTCGAAGACCGCGTCGGCGATGGCGTTCCCGGTGAGGTACGAACCGACCTCGGTGATCAGCATCTTCATTGTGGCCCCTGTATACGCATGGTGAGACTGCGGCTACCGGGTCTGGGGTAGAGCTTCCACGCTAGTCCTGGCGCAGGAAGCCCGCACCCGAGAGATTGCTGGGATCGAAGTCAGCGCGTGTCCGGGCCGAAATGCAGCTCTCGGCGCACCAGCCGCGCGGCCACGTCACTCAGACGCAGTCCGTGCCCGCGCGCATACGTGCGGATCAGAGTGAACGCCTCGTCCACGGGAACGCCCGCGGTGAACGACACGACCCCCTTGGCCTGCTCGATCAGCACGCGGGAGTTCAGCGCGGTCTGCAGCTGGGTCGACAGGACCTCGGATTCGCGCAGGGTCCGCTCGTGGAGGATGCCGATCGTCGCGACGTCGGCGAACGCGCGCGCGGCGGCCACATCGTCGTCGGGAGGTGACCCCGGTGTCGACCGCAACAGGTTGAGCGTGCCGATCGTGACGTCGCGCAAGCGCATCGGTATCGCTTCGACGGCGGCGAACCCGTTGTCCAGCGCGGTCCGGCGGAACTCGCTCCAGATCGCGGGCGCATCCTCGATGTTCGGCAGGGACACGCGGTCGCCGGTGCGATAGCTCTCGATGCACGGCCCGGCCTCCGCGCCGACTTGCATGACCTCGACCAGCTGGGCGGCCTCGCTGGTCGACGCGATCAGTTCGAGCACGCCGGTGGAGTCGGCGAGCAGGATGCCGGCATCCGTCGTGTCCAGCAAATCGCGGCACGCGTCGACCAGGGTCTGCAGCAGCTCGACGACGTCGTAGTCGTCGACCAGGGTGTCGGCGAGGATCGCGAACGTCTCGAGGAGCCGAGCCTCGCGCGTGAGCGCTGTCATGTCGCCGCCTCGATCCCCGATTCCTGGCGGACGAAGCGCAACCGTCCCTCCACGATGTCTTTCGACACCTGCAAGGCGCTCGCGCCGGTCCCGAAGGCGTGGGCCTGGATCACGAGCAGTGCGTCTTCGGGCGAGAGCCCGAGTTGCGCGAGCACGATGCCGGTCGCCTGGTGGACCACGCGGCGGGAGTACGGCTTGGCATCGGCTGGAGTGTCGGCCTCCAGGCTCGAGAGGGCATCGCGCAGCACGTGGCGCCCGATGATCTCGGCCAGCGCCGTCGCCTGGCGGATGTGGCCGTCGTCGAGCGCCAGCTTGCTCCGTGAGTAGAGATCGACCGCCCCGAACCTCAGGTCGCCAACGACCAGGGGGAGGGCGAACATCGAGGCGATCTCGTCCCGAGCGGCCCCCGCAGCCACGAAGCGCGGCCATCGACGTGCCCCGTCGCTGCGGAAATCCGGCTCTGCGACGAAGCTCGCGCCCCCGACGACCTCCCAGCAGGGCCCTTCGCCCAGGTCGAACTGCAGCTCGTCCAGACGCGCCGCGACGTCATCCGTCGCCGACACCGTCTCGCTGCCGATCACCCGGCCGACGGTCGAGACCGCTGCGCCCGTGACGGGCAGCACCGCGAGGAACGACGAGCTGAATCGCTCGGGGCGGTCGGCCGACCGCTCGAGTTCTTCGAGGGTGATGTCGAATGCGTCAGTCATGGCAAGTCCTCCCACGCTACAGCGAACCTCGGTCAGGATCGCGCCCAATCGGGCATTCCCAGGTGAGGGGCCGAAGGGGGTGAACCGGATGGGCACCATCGTGGACGGCACCGTCGCGAATGGCACCGCGGCGGATGGCACGGTCGCCAGCGCTGCCGTCGAAAAGGCGCCGGCCGCACGTGAGAGCATTGCGAGGTTGGTTCCGGGTTCAGGACGGGTATGCGAGACGGGTTCGAGGCGCTCTACCGCGCGCAGTACGCGGCGGTGCACCGTTTCGCGACCCGGCGGCTGAGCGGCCCGGGCGTGGACGACATCGTCGCCTCGACGTTCGAGCTCGCATGGCGGAAGCTGCCCGACGACCACCCGCAGCCCGTGGGCTGGCTCATTCGCACGGCGGGGAACCTCGTCAAGGCGGAACTGCGCCGGCAGGCGCGTGAGCGGCGTGCCCTCCGCGACGCGGACCTCAGGGGCGCTTCAGACGAAGACCGGAGCGCACTCGACACCCTCGACCGGCTGCTCGGCCAGCTCCCGAGCGCGCAGCGCGAGATCCTGCAGCTCGCCTACTGGGATGGACTGACCGCCGCGCAGATCGCGGTGGTGCTGGGGTGCTCGGAGCAGGCGGCGTGGAAGCGGATCAGCCGCGCGAAGGCGACTTTGCGGGCCGCGTGGCCGACGGATCCCCCGAGCGACAGAGAGGAGGCCGAGACCTATGCGTCGGAACGAGATGGATGATGAGGAGCTCGGCCGCCTGATCCGCGCGCTCGACCCGGCGCGGCACCTGAGCGAGGACGAGCTCGCCGAACGGCAGGAGCGCACCTGGGCGCGCATCACCGCCGCGATCAATGCCGACGCCGCCGGCGCTGACAGGCAGGCACCGGGCCGGCGCACGCGCCGCGCCCGTCTGTGGTGGGGCGTGTCGCTGCCGGCGCTGGCGGCCGCCCTGGTCGCCGTGGTGGTCGTGCTGGTCGTCAACCCCTTCGCCGTCCCCGCGCCCGCGGCGGCACAGGGCCTGCCTCCGCTGCGATACGAAGCATCCGATCTCACTCTCGAACAGCATCTCGAACGCGCGCGCGACCGGCTGGCGGAGAGCCCCGGTCCCGCCGAGCCGTTGCGCGAGGCGACGACGATCGCGTGGTACGCCCACATCACGATGGACGGCCCCGACAAGGGCACTGTCATCTCCCCGGAGGTGATGACCACGACGTGGGAAGAGAACCTCGACATGCGCATCAAGGTCACCGCCGGACGCTCGTACGTCGTCGGCGAGGGCGAGCAGCCGCCGACGCGAGAGGACCTCGCGCCCGAGGGATCCGTGCTGCGCGATGACCAGATCCCCGGCGAGCAGATGATGATCGACGGTGAGCCGCTGCCGTTCCTGGTGCCGGGGAGCGGGCTGGACTTCTACCGCGCCTACGTCGCCGAGGCCGTTGCGATGTCCGAAGGCGATACCACCGGGGCGCTGCGAGCCGTCGAGGACCTCCTCAACCACTGGACCCTCACCAACGCGCAGCAGGCCGATCTGCTGAGTGTGCTGGGCGAGTACCCGGAGCTCCGGCTGCTCGGCCTCACCCAGGACCGCGCCGGGCGTGAGGTGTTCGGCCTCTCGGCCGTCTCCGGCGACGGGGGCCACGAAGAGGTGCTGCTGGTCTCGAGCGGGACGGGCCACATCGTCGCCAGCGAGACCATCTACCTCGACGACGATCCCGAGGTGCCGTTGCCCACGGGGTCCGTGATGAGCTACCAGCTCTGGGGTGTCGACCCCGACACTCGCTGATCGCTGCGGTACCACGATCCCGGCCATGAGGCAACGCCGTGGCGGGTCCTCCGCGGCAGGCTCAGGCTGGGAGCATGGTCTTTCTCGGCTACCACGCTTCCCACGAGCAGATCCCTCCCTCGCAGCTGCTGGCAGACGTCCAGGAGGCGGAGCGCGTCGGCTTCGACGGAGCCATGTGTTCTGACCACCTCGCACCGTGGGGCCTCGCGCAGGGGGAGTCCGGGTACTCATGGAGCTGGCTCGGCGCGGCGCTGGCGACGACGTCGTTGCCGTTCGGCACCGTGACGGCGCCGGGCCAGCGGTACCACCCCGTGATCGCCGCGCAGGCGATCGCGACGCTGGGCGAGATGTTCCCCGGGCGCTTCTGGCCGGCCCTGGGCAGCGGCGAGGCGCTCAACGAACACGTGACCGGCGACGCGTGGCCCCCTAAGGGCGAGAGGCAGGAACGACTGCTGCAATCGGCAACCGTCATACGGCGCCTCCTCGCGGGTGAGCGTGTCGACCACGACGGCATGTTCCAGGCGCACGACGCGCGCGTCTGGAGTCGGCCCTCGCAAGCGCCGCCCCTGCGTGCGGCCGCGGCCTCCGCGCCCACCGCGGCGTGGGCGGCATCGTGGGCCGACGGTCTCATCACGGTCGGCCACGACCCCGATGCCGTCGGCGGGATCCTGGCGGCCTACCGGGATGCCGGGGGCACCGGCCCGTGCGCTGTCCAAGTGCACGTCAGCCTGGCCGGAAGCGAGACCGAGGCGCTGCGGATCGCGACCGACCAGTGGCGTCACTCCACCGCGCCGGCGGAGCTGATGTGGGACATCATGCAGCCGGAGGAATTCGACCGGGTCTCGGATCCGGACGACGTCGACGCACTGCGCCGGGGCGTGCTCGTTTCCGCCGACGAGAGCGAAGTGGCGCAGCGCGTCGCCGCGCTCGCCGCGACCGGCGCCGACGAGGTGTTCCTGCACCACGTCGGCAAGGACCAGAGCGACTTTCTCGCGCGCTGCGGGGAGGGCCTGCTCGCAGCGATCCGCGGGCTCTCGTGAAGGTCGCCGATACCGGCGATCTGTGGTGGAAGACCGCCGTCATGTACGGCCTCGACGTCGAGAAGTTCGCCGACTCGGATGGCGACGGCATCGGTGACTTCTCCGGACTCGTCGACCGCGTCGACTATCTGGCCGATCTGGGCGTGACCTGCATCTGGCTCATGCCGTTCTACCCGACCCCTGACCGCGACGACGGCTACGACGTCACCGACTTCTACGGCGTCGACCCGCGGCTGGGCAGTCATGGCGACGTGGTCGAGTTCCTCCGTACGGCGCGGAGCCGCGGCATCCGGGTCATCATCGATCTCGTCGTGAATCACACCTCGGACCGGCATCCCTGGTTCCTGCAGGCGAAGCGCTCCCGCGCCTCGAAGTACCGCGACTATTACGTATGGCGCGACCGGCCGACCCGCGATTCGGCGAACACGGTTTTTCCCGGCGAAGAGGACAGCGTCTGGGAATGGGAGCCTCGCACCGAGCAGTACTTCCTCCACACCTTCTACCGGCACCAGCCCGACCTCAACCTCGCGAACCCGCACGTGCGCGACGAGATCGCGAAGATCATCGCGTTCTGGCTCGCGCTCGGGGTCGCCGGGTTCCGCATCGACGCCGTGCCGTTCCTGCTCTCGGCGCCGGGCGCGCCGGATGAGGCCGACCCGCATGAGTTCCTCCGCGACGTCAAGCGGTTCACACGGCGCCGGTCGAGTGAGGGGATGCTGCTGGGCGAGGTCGGCCTGCCCCACCGCGATCAGTTCGTGTACTTCGGCGGCACGCGCGGCGACGAACTCGACGCGCAGTTCGACTTCACTCTCACGCAGTCGCTGTTCCTCGCGCTGGCACGCCAGGATGCCCGGCCCCTTGAGCGTGCACTGCGGTCCCGTCCCGCCACCGACGAGCCGGTGGCTTGGACCAACTTCCTTCGCAATCACGACGAGCTCTCGCTCGAGATGCTGCGCGAGCCCGAGCGGCAGGAGGTGTTCGAAGCGCTCGCACCGGACCCGTCCCAGCGCATCTACGGCCGCGGCATCGTGCGGCGACTGGCGCCGATGCTGAACGGGGACCCGCGGCGACTGCACCTCGCGTACAGCCTGTTGTTCTCGCTGCCCGGCAATCCTGTGCTGCACTACGGCGAAGAGATCGGGATGGGCGAGAACCCCGAGCTTCCCGGACGGCAGGCGATGCGCACGCCGATGCAATGGACTCCGGGACCAAACGGCGGCTTCACGACGGCCCCGCCCTCGCGGCTTCCCGTCCCGTTTCCCACGGGCGGATATGCGCCGGATCTCGTCAACGTGCGCAACGAGCGCCAGGATCCCGGCTCGCTCATGCACTTCATCAGCAAGCTGGCGTTCCGCTATCGCTCCACGCCCGAGATCGGCTGGGGCGATTACGACATCATCGACACCGGCCAGCGCAGCGTGTTCGCACACCGCATCACGGCCGACACCGGCACTTTCGTCGCTGTGCATAATCTGGGCGACGCCGCGACGACGGTGACGATCGAGGACACCGGCGCGAACGCGCTCACCGATCTGCTGTCACCGGGCGTGCTGCGGTCCGAGGCGGGCCGGCTGACCCTTCACATGGAGGGGTACGGGTTCCGCTGGCTGCGGGCCGGGGAGGACGGATGACAGGTGCCGGCCATGACGGTCCGGCACCTGCCAGCGCGATGGATGCTGCGGCCGGAGTCACTCCGAGATTTCGGCGACCGTCTCGCCGGTGTCTTCGGGCGCGAGTGCGAGCGCCACGTCGGCCTGGCTGATGATGCCGACGAGGTCGTGGCCGTCGATGACGGGCAGGCGGCGCACCTGGTGGCGCTTCATCGTGTCCAGCGCCTCGACGATGTCGTCGTCGGCCCCGATCGTGATCGGCTTGCCCTCGCCCAGCGAGCCGGCGCTCGTCGTCGCAGGGTCGCCGCCCTGCGCGAGGCACTTCACCACGATGTCACGGTCGGTGAGCATGCCCTTCAGCCGCTTGTCCTCCCCGCAGATCGGCAGGGCGCCGACGTCGAGCGACGCCATCAGGCGTGCCGCATCGACCAGGGTCTCGTTCTCGCCCACGCAGCGCGGGTCGGGGGTCATGATGTCACGGGCGACGGTCATGGTCTGCTCCTCTCGGTTCGGCGCTGCCGTCGCGACCCGTGCGGACGGTCGCTCCGGCACTGTTCGTCAGCGACGCTACGGACGCGCGAGGCCCGAAGCGCAGGGGGTTGACACCCCGCTCCAGCGCGCGTAGCGCGGACTCGGCCCGGGAGCGTCGCGGCGTCCCGCGGGGACTATCCCGGGCGGGGCCGATGTGTCAAGCCCCTCGCCCCGGCTGCCGAGGCGGCGCATCCTTCTTTCAGGAGGTTCGCCATGGCCCATACCTCGAGTGGTCGACGCACCGTCGCACCGACCGAACACGAACGGGACGCGGCGCGGACCGCCGACCCGGAACGGGGAACCGACCGCGCAGCGGCGAATGAACGGCCGCCCGAAGCGGCCGAGCGTCGGCGCTTCGAGCGCGCGCGACCCATGCCGGCAGATCGGCACGAGTAGTCGTGCGCACAGGAGGAAGAAATGTACCGTGACGATGTCCATCAACTGGCGCTCGTGCCGCTGGCCGAGCGTTCGTGGCGGCTCTGCGACCGCAGCGTCGCGCGCAGCGACGCCGCCAGCATCGTCGCCTACGTCGAACTGCTCGACAGCGGCCTGTACGAAGTGGTGTGGGTCTCGATCGGTTTCGGCGTCGCCCGTTATCCGTCGCTCGAGGGGATGTTCCGGGCTGCGGTGCAGATGGTCGAGCGCTCTCGCGGAGCCGGGTCCCTCAAGCCCGAGCCGATCCCGCATCGTCCGCCCGCGCACGCCTGACCGGGACGTGTCCGTCGCCGGTGGCAGGATGGGCGCATGCCAGAGTCACCCGAGGTCGATGCGCTCGCCGGATTCCTCGACGCTGCCGCATCCGGCCGGCAGATCGATGCCGTGGACGTGCTCGAGTTCCGCATCGTCAAGACGCGGGCGACTACGCCCGCGACGCTGATCGGCCGGACGATCACCGGCGCTGCGCGCCACGGCAAGCACATCGAGCTGAAGCTCGGCGACGAGAGCCTCGTCGTGTCGCTCGGGCGGCACGGCTGGATCCGCTGGGTCGAGGGTGAGCGTGACGCGATCGAGGCCGACCCGGATCAGCCTCCATCGCTCGCGACGTTCGAGCTCTCGGGCGATGCGGCCATGCAGATGACGGATGCCGGCACCTGGGTCTCGCTCGGACTCTTCGTCGTGCGGGATCCGGCCGAGGTCCCGGCGGTCGCCAAACTCGGCCCGGATCCCGCCGATCCGGGCTTCTCGCGGGCGGCCTTCGACGCCGCGCTGGGTGGGCGCCGCAAGCAGATCAAGGCGATCCTGCAGGAGCAGGAATCGCTCGCCGGGATCGGCAACGCCTACTCCGACGAGATCCTGCATGCCGCGAAGATCTCGCCGGTCGCCCACGCCGCCGTCCTCGGCGACGAAGAGCGGCAGCGGCTCTTCGAGGCGACCGTCGCCGTGCTGCGGGGAGCGATCGAAGCTCGTCGCGGCATCCCGATCGATCAGCTGAAGGCCGCCAAGGTCGCGGCGATGCAGGTTCACGGCCGCACGGGTGAGGCGTGTCCGGTATGCGGTGGCACGGTGCGCGACTTCACCTTCTCGGGCGCCTCGGCGCAGTACTGCCCGACGTGTCAGACCGGTGACGCGCCACTGTGAGGTCGGTGTCGTGATGACGTGCGCGGCCGCGTCGACGTGGCGCGGGTAGCATGGTCGCCATGACGACGTCGCAGCTCCCGTCCCCGGTCACCCTCCAGCCCGTGCCGGATGACAAGAACCTTCTCACCGTGGTCGAGTCGTCGGACTCCTGCTGCGGTGGCGGCAGCTGCAGCATCGGCTGACGCGCCCCACCGGGGAACCCACGCCGTGACCGACGAGCAGCTGCGGGTGACCCCGCGACTGGCCCGCGTCCTCATGTCGGAGGAGGCCGTCTACGGGCTCATCCTCGTGTCGGGGATGATCGTCGTGAGCGGCACCATCGTCGGCACGTCGGTCAACGCCCTCGTCACGACGGCCGTGACGGTGGTGGTCTTCTTCCTCGCCCACGTCTACGCCGGCACGCTGGGTCGCCTCGCGATGACCGACGGCAAGGCGGGGCTCGGAGAGAGCCTGCTCGCGTCGGCCCGTCATTCCCTCGGGCTGCTGGTGGCGTCGGTGCCGCCTCTGCTGATCCTGCTGCTCGGTACCACGGACCTCATCGACGACACCCTCGCCATCTGGCTCGCTCTCATCGTCAACACCGTGATGCTGGGTGCGCTCGGCTGGATCGCGGTCGCGGCGTGGAGCACCCACTGGACCTCACGGCTGCTGGGCGGTGTCATCACCGCGGCGTTCGGCGGCATCCTGATCGCTCTGAAGGCGACTATCCACCACTGACGTCGCGCCGGCGCGTCGCCGTTCGCAGCGCAGCGGACAAACCGGGACTGAGCCCAGGGACGTCGTCGACCGGCACCGCCAGCGCCAGGAGCGCACGGCTGAAGTAGTTGCGGGCGGCTGCCGCGAGGGTGATGTCTACGATCTGACGATCGGTGAACCCCGCGTCGCGCAGCCGCAATGTGTCGGCGTCGGTCATGGTCCCGGGCGCGACCGACAGCTTCTCGGCGAACGCCACGACGGCCGCGTCCGCTTCGTCCAGTCCTGGGGTGGTACCCGTGCGCGCGAAGCGCTCCAGCTGGTCCTCGTCGAGAACGCCGGCGCGCAGGGACTTGCGGGCATGGGCGAGGAGGCAGTGCGGCGATCCGATGGCCCGTGCTGCGGCGAGTGTCGCCAGCTCGTACGTGCGCACGCCGATGGAGGGCACGATCGCGCGCACGAGAGCGACGAACGCCTCGTGCGCCGCAGGATTCACGGCCATCGCGCTGGTGTACGCGAAGACGAACCCGTCCGCGCGGAGGTCTTCGTCTAACATCTCGGCGGCGTGACCCGTCGCTTCGTCGATGGCGGGTGTGCTGACGATCATCGGAACCTCCGGTCGGCGCGCGGGGCGGGCATCCAGGATGACGGATGCCCCACCCCCGCGTCGAGGGGTGGGGCATCCGTTCCGATCAGTTGCTCTCCGGGTGGGCCGGCGGCTCAGTGCGCGACGGGAGCTCCCATCGGCTGGTCGGCCGGCTTGCGGATCAGGAACGCGCCGACCAGAAGCGGCAGTGCGAGGATCGCGGCGACGAAGAACGCCGCCTGCGTGCCCGCCGCTTCGGCGGCGATCTCGCCTGCGCCGCCCGCGGCGGCCGCGGCGCTCGCTGCCGACATGACGCCGAACATGAGCGCGATGCCGGCCGCACCGGCCACCTGCTGGACCGTGCCGAGGACCGCGGAGCCGTACGAGTAGAACCGGGGCTGCAGTGAGCCGAGCGACGCGGTGAACAGCGGTGTGAACGACAGTGCGAGGCCGAACGAGAGCACCGTCTGCGCGACCGCGATCAGCAGGACCGGCGTGTGGGCCGTGAACGTCGTGTAGAACCACAGCATGGCCGTGGTGATGACGGCGCCCGGGACCAGCAGGACCGTCGTGCCCCAGCGGTCGTAGATGCGGCCGATGACCGGACCTGCCAGACCCATCGCCAGCGCGCCGGGAAGGACGACCAGCCCGGTGACGAGCGGGTTGACCTCGAGAACGCGCTGCAGGTACAGCGGAACGACGGTGATGGCGCCGAAGAACGCCATCGACATGATGGCCATCTGGGCGATCGACAGCGAGAAGTTCGCCGACCGGAAGACCCGCAGGTCGAGCAGCGCGTCGTCCTTTCGCTGCAGCAGCACCTGACGCCAGCCGAAGAGGCCGAGCGAGATCACGCCGACGGCCAGCGCCGCGACGAGCGTCGCGTTCGACGTGGCCGTGGCGGCCGCGGCCTCGGCGCTGGTCCCATGACCGCCTCCGCCGAGCTGGCTGAGTCCGAACACGAGACCGCCGAACCCGAGGGCGGACAGGATCACCGAGAGCACATCGATGGGGGCGCGTGTGGTCTCGCCGAGGTTGTGGATCCATCGGGCGCCGACGACGAGTGCCACGACGGCGATCGGCAGGACGACGCCGAAGATCCAGCGCCACTCGAACGCGCCCAGCAGCGCACCGGCGAGTGTCGGGCCGATGGCCGGAGCCAGCGACATCACGATGCTGACGCGGCCCATCATGCGCCCGCGGATCGCCGCCGGAACGACGGTCATGAGCGTGGTCATGAGGAGCGGCATCATGATCGCGGTGCCGGATGCCTGCACGATGCGGGCGACGAGCAGGACCGGGAAGCCGGGCGCGAGGAACGCCACGAGCGTGCCGGCCGAGAAGAGGCCCATCGCCGCGACATACATCGTGCGGGTGGTGAAACGGCGCAGAAGGAAGCCGGTGATCGGGATGACGACGGCCATCGTCAGCATGAAGGCGGTCGTCAGCCACTGCGCGGCGAGCGCGGTGATGCCGAGGTCGTCGATGAGGTGCGGGATCGCGACGCCCATCGTGGTCTCGTTGAGGATGGCGACGAACGCAGCTGCGAGAAGCAGCCAGATGACGCGGCTCTCCTCACGTCCCAGTGTCGGGACGGTCGCCGCGGCGGCGGGATTCACAGCTGGCATGCTGCCTGTTCCGGGAGTGGTGTCGATGGCGGCCATAGGTCGTCTCCTCGCGGCTCGGATGGACAGCAAAACGCCACCCGAGGGATGGCAAGCCTCCACGATAACGACGGGCGCCGACATCGCATTCCCGATTCCGGGAAACGGATCGTGAAATCCGGCGGATCAGTCCTCGAGCGTCTCGTCCTGTGCGGACTCGTCCCACTTCTCGGAGCCGATCGCGTCGGTCGCGTGCGGCGTCGGCTCGCGCTCCTCGACGCTCTTGGGCATCGGGTTGACGACCTCTTCGTGCGGGATCGCCTGGAGGGCGTCGATCTCTTTGCGCAGCTCCGCGAGGTCGCTGCCGTCGTGCTCGGGGGTGCCGGACGTCGAGGTCATGGCGTCAGCCTAGCGCCGCCGATCCGGTTCGGGCAGCCACGGCCGCCGCGTCCGGGGGCCTCGTTAGGCTGGCGTGCGTGAGCATGCGCGGTGGCGGAGGCGGCGGTGGTGGCGGAGGCCATCCCGGATTCCGCCCCGTCGACAACGAGGCGCAACGACGGCTGAACGCCGAGGCACCGAAGATCCCCCACCTCGGGCGCCGCGTGGTCGCGCTGTTCCGTCCGTACCTGTGGTCGATAGCGATCACGGGCGTGCTCGTCGTCGTGGGTGCCGGGATCGCCGTGATCCCGCCACTGCTGGTGCAGCGCATCTTCGACGACGCGCTCTTCCCCGTCGATGGCGGAACACCCGACATCCCGCTGCTGTGGCGACTGGTCGGGCTGATGATCGGGCTCTTCCTCCTCTCCGCCGCCCTCGGGGTGCTGCAGACGTGGCTCACCTCCACGGTCGGCAACCGCGTCACCGGCGACCTGCGCGTCAAGCTGTTCGATCACCTTCAGGCGATGGAGCTCGGGTTCTTCACGCGCACGAAGACCGGCGTCATCCAGTCACGCCTGCAGAACGACGTCGGCGGCGTCTCGGGCGTGCTCACGAACACCGTGACGAGCATCCTCGGCAACACGGTCACGGTCGTGGCCTCGCTGGTGGCGATGATCCTGATCGACTGGCGGCTCACGATCATCGCCGTGGTCATGATGCCGATCCTCGTGATCGTGCAACGGCGGGTCGGGCAGGTGCGGGCCCGCATCGCGGGCGAGACGCAGGAATCGCTGTCGGAGCTGACCTCGATCACGCAGGAGACCCTGAGCGTGTCGGGCATCCTCCTCTCGAAGTCGTTCAACCGGCAGCGCACCGAGTCGACGCGTTACGCCGACGAGAACCGCAACCAGGTGCGGCTGCAGGTGCGCCGCGCCATGAGCGGGCAGGGCTTCTTCGCCGTCGTGCAGGTGCTGATGTCGAGCGTGCCCGCGGTGATCTACCTCGTGTCGGGCTACTTCATCGTGGGCGGCACCGACGCCATCACCGCCGGCACCGTCGTCGCGTTCACGACCGTGCAGGCGCGTCTGCTCATGCCGCTCATGGGCCTGATGCGGGTCTCGCTCGACCTCCAGACCTCGGCGGCGCTCTTCGCCCGCATCTTCGAGTACCTCGATCTCGTCCCCGCGATCCGCGACGACCCGCACGCGATCACGGTGGACGAGGCGCCCGGCCCGATCGGACGCATCGAGTTCCGCGACGTGGTCTTCCGGTATCCGGATGCCACCGCCGACGCCCGTCCGACGCTCAGCGGCGTCTCGTTCGTGGCCGAGCCGGGGCAGCATGTCGCGTTCGTCGGCCCGTCCGGCGCCGGCAAGACAACGGTGCTGTATCTGACGCCCCGGATGTATGAGGCATCCGACGGCGCCGTCCTGTTCGCGGGGGAGGACGTGCGGCGCCTGCGACAGGAGTCGATCATCGACCACGTCGGCATCGTGTCGCAGGAGACCTATCTGTTCCACGCGACGATCCGCGAGAACCTGCGGTACGCCAGACCGGACGCGACGGATGCCGAGCTCGAGGCCGCGTGCCGCGCGGCCAACATCCACCACGTCATCGAGCGGTTCGAGAACGGCTACGACACCGTCGTGGGAGAACGCGGCTACCGACTGTCGGGCGGCGAGAAGCAGCGCATCGCGATCGCCCGCGTGCTGCTGAAGGACCCTCCGGTCCTGCTGCTGGACGAGGCGACGTCGGCGCTGGACACGGTATCGGAGCGCGTCGTGCAGGAGGCGCTCGACGCGGCGGCGCGCGGGCGCACCACACTGTCGATCGCCCACCGCTTGTCGACCGTGATCGCCGCCGACATCATCCACGTCGTCGAGGCGGGCCGTATCGTCGAGTCCGGCACGCACGCGTCGCTGCTGGCCGCGGGAGGACTCTACGCCGAGCTCGCCGCGCAGCAGCTCGCGACGACCCGGGTGCTCGACACCGAGCTCGACATCGCCGGGTCGGTTCCGCCGGCCGACCACGCCGAGCGCCGCGCCGACGCCGCACCCGACGTCGTCTGAGCCCCGGTCACCACAGGCGCGCCGCGGCGATCGCGGTCGCCGCCGGCTCTGCCGGCGTGTGACCGTCAGCTCGGTCCCACAGCTCGCGCACGAATTCGCCGAGAGCCCGCCGGTAGGCGTCATCGGGGTGGTCCTTCGCGAGGGCGACGAGCGGCGGAACGTCCATCGCGAGGACGAGCCGTATCCGGGCGGCCGCCGCACGGGCCTGGCCGGCCGCATCCAGCACCGCGATGCCCCCCGCGAGCGCCTCGAGGTAGTCGCGCAGCACCGGCAGCTCGTCCTTGTGCTGGGTGATGGAGGACCCGTCCGCTCGCTCGCGCCAGTGCACGATGACGTCGGGGATGACATCGAACGCGCGTGCCCTGGTGTACATCTGCTGGGCGACGATCTGGTCCTCGTACATCTTCCCGACCGGGAAGTGCAGGTCCGCGCGCCGCCAGAAGTCGGTGCGGCTCACTTTCGACCAGGCGACGATGTTGCCGGAGGCCTCGGGGTGGACCTCGAGCGTGATGCCGGACCGAGCCGGATCCGTGGCGGCGATGACCCACGGCTGCACGACGCCCGCGGCGTAGCCGCCCGCGGCATCCGGTCGCAATCGCACATAGGCGCCGAGCGCGAAGTCGCTGCCGCTGCCGGCGAGGGTCCCCACCAGCCGGTCGAGTGCGTGCGGCGTGTAGAGATCGTCGGCGTCGAGGAAGGCGACGAACGGCGTGCGCACGCGTTCCAGACCGGTGTTGCGTGCGGCGCCGAGCCCCCGCCTTTCGCGATGATGCACGACCTCGAAGCGCGGATCCGCGGCTGCCGCGGCGTCGAAGATCGCGCCGGTGGCGTCTGAGGAGGCGTCGTCGACGAGGACGGCGGTCCACTGGCTCAAGGTCTGCGCACGAAGCGAGTCGAGCGCCTCGCCCGCGTACTCCGCGACATCGAACCCGGGCACGACGACGGTCACGAGGGGCGCGGTCAGGGAGGGACTCGGCGAGGTCACGGGCCCGATTGTACGGCTGTGACCGATGCCGCGACCGCGTCGGCGACGGCATCGAGCGGCTCGCGCAGCGCGTGCGCGAACGTGAAGCGCACCGCTGTCTGCGCGACGGCGGGCGTCACCCCGATCGCCACGAGCACGTGCGAGGGCTCGTCGCTCCCCGCGGCGCATGCGGAGCCGCTCGACGAGACGACGCCACGCCGTTCGAGTTCGAGGAGGACTGCTTCTCCGCTCGTGCCTGCGAACGTGAAGCTCGCCGTGCCCGGCAGGCGATGGACGGGATCGCCGGTGACGGCGGCCGACGGCACCGTGGCGAGGACGCGCGCGATGAAGCGGTCGCGGATCGCCGAGACGCGGGCGGATGCCTCGGCCCGCTCGGCCTCGGCGAGCTCGAGCGCCGTCGCGAAGCCGACCGCCCCGGCGACGTCCTCCGTGCCGCTGCGACGTCCGCGTTCCTGACCCCCGCCGTGCATGAGCGGCTCGAGGGGGATCCGTCCGCGGACCGCCAGCACGCCGGTGCCCTTGGGGGCGCCGAGCTTGTGTCCGGCGAGCGAGATCGCGTCGAATCCGAGCTCGGCGGCCGACAGCGGGAGCCATCCCGCCGCCTGCACCCCGTCGAGGTGGAGCGGTACACCGTGCTCGTGTGCGGTCGCGGCGAGGGCCGCGGCATCCTGAATCGTTCCGATCTCGTTGTTCGCGTAGCAGATGCTCACAAGTGCCGTGTCGCCGGTCACGGCGCGGGCGAACGCGTCCGGATCGACCCGGCCGTTCGCGTCGACGGCCACGCGGGTCACTGCGAAGCCGTGGAGGCGCTCGAGGTAGGACGCGGACTCGAGGATGGACTCGTGCTCGATCGGCGTCGTCACGAGGTGACGCCGGCCGAGGGACTGCCACACGCCCAGTCCGATGCCCTTGACCGCGAGGTTGTTCGCCTCGGTGCCGCCCGAGGTGAAGACGACATCGCCGGTGCGCATGCCCAGAACGCGTGCGACCCGCGCGCGGGCATCCGCCAGGGCGTCCGCGGCGGCCTCACCCACGGTGTGATGGCTCGAGGGATTGCCGAACCAGCGCGTGAGGTAGGGCATCATCGCGTCGAGCACTTCCGGCCGCACCGGCGTGGTGGCGGCGTTGTCGAGATACAGCATGCTCGGGGCCCCGTCGCCTCAGGGAGCGTCGATGCGCACGTCGAGGCCGAGATCGAGTGCGGGCGCCGAGTGGGTCAGGGCGCCGACTGAGATGACGTCCACCCCGGTCTCGGCGATGGCCCGCACCGTCTCGAGCGAGACGCTGCCCGAAGCCTCGACCGTGGCACGGCCCGCCACCTGGGCGACGCCGTCGCGGAGCTCGTCGAGCGTGAAGTTGTCGAGCATGATCGTGCCGATGCCGGCGGCGAGGACGGGTTCGATCTGGTCCAGGCGATCGACCTCGACCTCGAGATGCGCCGTGTGCGGCAGTCGGTCCTTGGCGGCCTGGAGGGCCGCAGTGATGGTGGCGCCCCACGCCTCGGGTTCCGCGCGTCGCGCGAGCACGGCGAGGTGGTTGTCTTTGGCCATGACGGCATCCGACAGCGAGTGACGGTGGTTGCGCCCGCCCCCGTCGCGCACGGCCTTGCGCTCGAACGCGCGCAGCCCCGGCGTCGTCTTGCGGGTGTCGGCGATCCGCGCGTGCGTGTGCGCGACCTCGGCGACGTAACGACCGGTGAGCGTCGCGATGCCCGACATGCGCTGCAGGAAGTTCAGGCCGATGCGCTCGGCCGTCAGCACACCCCGCGCAGGACCCGTCACGACCGCAAGCACCGCGCCCGGCTCGAACCACTCGCCGTCCTCGACGACCAGCTGCACGTCGATGGCGGGATCGGTCAGGCGGAAGGCCGCGGCGAAGACGTCGCCACCGCTGAGGACTCCGGCCTCCCGCGCGACGAGATCGGCCCGAGCGCGGGCGTTCTCAGGGATCAGGTACTCGCTCGTGAGGTCGCCCCAGGGCGCGTCCTCCTCGAGGGCGGCGGCGACGATGCGGTCGATCGTGGCACGGTTCAGCACGCGAGGGCCTCCTGTCGGGCTGCGGTGGTCTCGGCGTGGCCGGCGTCGCTGCGGAAATGCGCGCCGACGGATTGCCGCCGGGCAAGGGCCGCCGCGACGAGGTGCTCGGCCACCAGCAGCAGGTTCTCGTCCTCGAAGTCGCGTTCCGCCTGTACAGCGCGCGACTGCGCCCGCCAGCCGGCGATGACGGATGCCGCGTGCGCGAGGCCCCGCTCATCCCGGACCAGACCGGCGTGCTCCCACATGAGATCCTGCAGCGCTCGCCGCGAGAACCCCGGCAGCCTCTGTTCAGTCGTCACGTATGCACGCGGAAGCGGCGTTTCGGTGGGCAGAGACGACGAACGAACCAGCGGGAGGGGCTGCGCCGGCCAAACTCCGGATGCCGCATCAGCGGCGATCGCGTCGCCGGCACGTGCACCGAAGACGGCGCCCTCGAGCAGCGAGTTCGAAGCCAGCCGGTTCGCGCCGTGCACACCGGTGCGCGCCGCCTCGCCCACCGCGTAGAGGCCGGGCAGCGTGGTGCGCCCGACGAGGTCCGTCACGACGCCGCCCATGAGGTAGTGGGCCGCGGGCGTCACCGGGATCGGCTCGCGCGCCCAGTCCAGTCCGCGCTCGCGGACGGCGCGGTCGATGGTCGGGAAGCGCCGGGCGAGGAAGGCGGCACGGGCTGCGGCATCCGTTCCTCCCAGCGACGTCGCATCGAGGAGCACCGGGCGTCCGTCCTGCGCCTCCATCCGGCGCGCGATGGCGCGGGCGACGACGTCGCGGGGCGCCAGCTCGCCGTCGGGGTGCGCGTCGAGTGCGAATCTGCGCCCGCCCTCATCGATGAGCGTCGCACCTTCCCCTCGAACCGCCTCCGACACCAGGAACGACTCTCCGGCCGCCAATACCGTCGGGTGGAACTGGAAGAACTCGAGGTCGGCCACGGCCGCACCGGCGCGGATGGCGGCGGCGATGCCGTCGCCCGTCGCGACGACCGGGTTCGTCGAGTGCGCGTACAGCTCGCCGGCGCCGCCGGTCGCGAGGACCACCGCGTCGGCGCCGACCACCCGGCGCGTGCCCGTCGTGTCAGCGGTCTCGCCGACGAGGAGGTCGATGCCGCGCACGCGCTGCTGCTCGACCACGAGGCCGACGAGGAACGCGTGCTCGATGACGGCCACCTCGCTGGCGCGAAGCCGGGCGACCAGCGCCTTCTCGATGGCGGTGCCGGTGGCATCCCCTCCGGCGTGCAGGATGCGCGGGTAGGAGTGGGCAGCCTCGAGTCCCTTGACGAAAGCGCCCTCGCCGTCGCGGTCGAAGGCCACGCCGAGCGCCACCAGCTCGCGGATGCGCGCCGGGCCCTCGTCGACCAGCACCTGCACGGCGGCGGGATCGCTGAGGCCCGCTCCGGCCACGAGCGTGTCGCGGACGTGATCGTCGGTCCGGTCGTCGGCGAACATGACACCCGCGATCCCGCCCTGCGCGAAGCGCGTGTTGGCGTGGTCGAGGACGTCCTTCGTCACGAGTGTCACGCGACAGCCGTGCTCCACCGCGTGCAGTGCGGTGAGGAGTCCGGCGATGCCCGAGCCGACGACGACGGCATGCGGTGCTGCCGGGGGAGCCGACGTCATGATGCCTTCTCGACCCGCCCGGCCGGCGGCTTGGCCGCCAGCATCCGCTCCAGCGCCACGCGTGCCGGCGCCGCGACGTCCGCCGAGACGGTGATGCGATTGACCACGCGCCCGTCGACGAGACCCTCGAGCACCCACGCGAGATACCCGGGGTGGATGCGGTACATCGTCGAGCAGGGGCACACGACCGGGTCGAGACAGAAGATCTCGTGCTGCGGGTGCTGGGCGGCCAGGCGCTGCACCAGGTTGACCTCGGTGCCGATCGCGAACGTGGTCGGCTCGGTGGCGCCTTCGATCGCCTTGCGGATGTAGTCGGTCGACCCGGCCTCGTCGGCCGCGTCCACGACCTCCATCGGGCACTCCGGGTGCACGATGACGCGCACGCCCGGGTGCTCCGCCCGGGCCGCCTCGATCTGGTCGACGGTGAACCGGCGGTGCACCGAGCAGAAGCCGTGCCACAGGATCACGCGGGCGTCCTCGAGCGTGGAGACGGATGCCCCGCCCAGCGGCCGGCGCGGATTCCACATCGGCATCTGCTCCAGCGGCACGCCCATCGCTTTGGCGGTGTTGCGCCCGAGATGCTGGTCGGGGAAGAACAGCACGCGACGCCCGCGCGCGAACGCCCATTCCAGCACTGTGCGGGCATTGGAGGAGGTGCACACGATGCCGCCGTGGCGACCGACGAAGCCCTTGATCGCCGCGGAGGAGTTCATGTAGGTCACCGGGATGACCGGCACGAGCCCGTCTGCGTCGACGGCATCCATGTCGCCGTAGACCTCGGCGAGCTGCTCCCAGCACTCCTCGACCTGGTCGATGTCGGCCATGTCGGCCATCGAGCAGCCGGCGGCGAGGTTCGGCAGGATCACGGCCTGCTCGGGACGCGAGAGCAGGTCGGCCGTCTCGGCCATGAAGTGGACGCCGCAGAAGACGATCGCCTCGGCGTCGGGGTGCTCCAGCGCGGCGTTCGCGAGCTGGAACGAGTCACCCACGTAGTCCGCGTGGCGCACGACCTCTTCGCGCTGATAGAAGTGGCCCAGCACCACGACGCGCTCGCCGAGGGTCGCCTTGGCTGCGCGGATTCGCGCGTCGAGCTCGTCCTCGGACGCCTCGCGGTACTCGCGCGGCAGTTCGCCCTGCCGAGGGGACACGGTCGGGATGACGTCGCCCATGGACGACCCGGGGCCGTAGCCGGGCCGCGTGTCGAAGTCCCACGGTCCCACCGCGAGATCGGTGCTGCAGGTCTCGGCGGTCGACGCGCCCGCGACGATCGCCTGGATCGCGTGGTCGACCGATGCGTCGGCTGGTCCCGGGTGGGAGAGGGTGATGTTGACGGCGGGCATGACGGTGCTCCGTTCGGGTCGTCAGTCGCGGGCGCCGAGGGGGCCGCGTTCGGCCAGCTCGACGTCCTGGTTGTAGCGGTACAGCCGCGCGGGCCGGTGGCTTCCGGTGCGGAAGCGCTCGGTGGGGATGAGGTTGCCGGAGTTCTCGACCTGCCGGCGGAAGTTCGCCGGATCGAGGCGACGGCCGAGGATCGTCTCGTACACCTCACGCAGCTCGGCCAGGGTGAACTCGTCGGCGAGGAGGCCGTGCGCGATGCGGCTGTAGCCGACCTTGTTGCGCAACCGCCACAGTGCGTAGTCGACGATCTCGTTGTGGTCGAACGCGAGCTCGGGGAGCGCGGCGGCGTCGAACCACGAGACGTTCTCGACGGCGTCGACGATCTCGTCGGGACGGATCAGCGCCCAGTACACGATCGAGACGACGCGCGAGGGGGAGCGGTCGATCGCACCGAACGCGTACAGCTGCTCGAGGTAGCTCGGAGCCAGCCCCGTCGTCTCGGCGAGGGTGCGGGATGCTGCTGCCCCGAGGTCCTCCGTGACGTCGAGCCAGCCGCCGGGAAGCGCCCACTGGCCCTCGTGCGGATCGCGGGTGCGGCGCACGAGCGGCAGCGCGACCGCCGCGGCATCACTGCCGGGCAGGCGACGCAGGGTGAAGATCACCGTCGACACCGCGACGCGGATGGCGTCGTCGATGACGGTGGGGATCGTCTCTGCGGGCATGAGCACCGTTCTGGTCATAGTGACTCTAACTCCTGTCTCCGATCATAGTGTCACGTTGACCAGAACTCAAAACGTGTGACAGCGGATGCCGGCGGTCCCGTCGCGGCACCCTCTCAGGCTGCGTGCGTAGCCTGGCCGGACGACCCCGGAAGGAGTGCGCGTGATCGTCGTCGACGTGCTGATCGTGCTGCTGCTGATCGCCGCCCTCGCCCCCGGCATCCGACGCGGATTCTTCGCGAGCATCGGCACCCTCGCCGGGCTCGCGGCGGGAGCGTTCGCGGCGTACTGGCTGACGCCGCTCGTGAGCACATGGGTGGCCTCGCCGGAGTGGCGCGGCCCGGCCGTGCTCGCCACCGCCCTCGGGCTGGTCGTCCTCGGGGCCGTCCTCGGTGCCGCGGTGGGAGCTGCTCTGCGCTCGGGGGCCGACCGGCTGAAGCTCCGCGGCATCGAGCGCTTCCTGGGCGGCATCGCCTCCCTCGTCGCGGCAGCTCTCGCGCTGGCCCTCGTGGCTCCCGCGATCGCGGTCGCCGGCGTGCCCGTCGTCTCGTCGGCCGTCGCGTCGTCGCAGGTGCTGCGAGGCATCGAGGCGCTCACGCCCGACCCGGTCGACGCCGCGCTCGCACAGCTGCGCGGCGCCGTCATCGACGACGGACTGCCGCAGCTCGGCAGCCTGCTCGGCCCGGGTTCGGCAGAACCCGCCCCGCCGGTCCAGCTGGACGATCCCGAACTGGCCCGCGCCGCGGCATCCGTCGCCCGCGTCTCGGGCACCGCGTACGCGTGCGGGCGCGGACTCACCGGCAGCGGCTTCGTCGTCGCCGAAGACCGGGTCGTCACCAACGCACACGTGCTCGCCGGCGTGGAGACCCCCGTGGTCGAGCTGCCCGGCGTGCCGGCCCGCGAAGGGCGCATCGTCTACTTCGATGCGATCGACGATCTGGCCGTCATCGCGATCGACGACCTGGGCGTCCCGCCGCTGCCGTTCTCACAGACGCTGTCGCCGGGGACGGCGGCCGTCGTACAGGGATATCCGCACGGCGGCCCCTTCACGATGGAGCCGGCCGGCGTGCTCTCGACGGGCACCGTTCCCGTGCCCGACATCTACGACGAGAGCTGGAACCCGCGCGACATCTACGCGCTGCAGGCCGCGGTGCGCCCGGGCAACTCGGGAGGACCGCTGCTGACCGGAGACGGCGCGCTCGCCGGCGTCGTCTTCGCGCGCGGCGAGAACGATCCCGATCTCGGCTACGCGATGACGATGGCCGAGCTCACGCCGGTCGCCGCGCAGGCGCCGTCGCTGTCGGACCGCGTGTCATCCGGAAACTGCGTGGGATGACGCGTCGGAGGCTATGCTGACTGCGCAAGTCAATAACGGCCAACGACCCGTGCGGGAGAGCCTCGGCAGCATCATCGCCGAGCACCGAAGGAGCAAGCCTCCCCGCCAATCTCTCAGGTACCGCGTACCGCTCGGGTGAGGCCGGCTCTGGAAAGTGATTCGAGCGAGCGAGAATCAGGTTGAGTAAGGCGCCCCAGCGCCGCATCGAAACCTCCAGGTGACCCGACCGCTACGAGTCTCCATCTCGTGGCTGAGGTTCCCTGATTCGCTGCGAATCCGCCGACGGTGAAACCCGGATGCACGCATCCGGCGAAACTCTCAGGCCCATGACAGAGGGGGAGTTCACGGACGTCGCCAGGCGTCCGCCCGCCCATCCCGGGAGAACTCATGACCGCATCCGCCCCACCCCCGCGCACCACGGTGCTGCACGACCGCCATGAAGCGCTGGGCGCCTCGTTCACCGACTTCGGTGGCTGGCTCATGCCCGTCCGCTACACGTCCGACCTCGCCGAGCATCACGCCGTGCGCTCGGCCGCGGGCCTGTTCGACATCTCGCATATGGCCGAGTTCCTCGTGACAGGGGCGGACGCGGGCGCATTCCTCGACTACGCGCTCGCCGGGCGGATCTCGGCGATGCGCGACGGCAAGGCGAAGTACTCCCTCGTCCTGGCGGAGTCCGGCGGGATCGTGGACGACGTCATCGTGTACCGGATCGCCGCCGACCGCTTCCTCGTGATCGCGAACGCCGGCAACCGGGAGGCGGTCGCGACGGCGCTCGCCGACCGGGTCGACCGCGCGCCGGTCGCCGCCGCCTTCCTGCGCGACCGGCCGACGGTCACCGGCACCGAGTACTTCGCCCACATCGAGGGGGTGTCGGGGGTGGCGACCGTCGAGGACATCACCGACCAGATTGCGCTCATCGCCGTGCAGGGCCCGGCCGCGCGTTCCGTGGTCGAGGCCACCGCGGGCATCGCCGACGTCTCGCCGGCCTTCGCCGACCTCGGCTACTACGCGTGGGCCGCCGGAACCTTCGAGGGCGAGCCGCTGTTCGTCGCCCGCACCGGCTACACGGGCGAGGACGGGTTCGAGTTGCTCGTGCCGAACCGCGCCGCCGGTGCGCTGTGGGACGCGCTCCTGGCCGCCGGCGAGCCGCACGGACTCGTGCCCGCCGGCCTCGCCGCCCGCGACACGCTGCGACTCGAGGCGGGGATGCCGCTCTACGGCCATGAGCTGTCGCTCGACATCGTGCCGGCACAGGCGGGCCTCGGTCGTGCCGTCGCCGCCGACAAGGACGACTTCGTGGGCAAGGACGGGCTCGCCGCGGTCCTCACCCCTGACGCGCCGGTACTGGTCGGGCTCGAGTCCGACGGACGACGCGCCGGACGTGCCGGCTACGCCGTGCTCGATGCGGCAGAGGCCGACACGCCGATCGGCGAGATCACGAGCGGCGCGCTCAGCCCGACGCTGGGGCATCCGATCGCCATGGCCTTCGTCCCGCCCGCGCTCGCCGAACCCGGCACCGCCCTGTTCATCGACGTGCGGGGTACCCGCATCCCCGCGACCGTGACCACCCTGCCCTTCTACCGGAGGAACTCATGACCGACCTCAACAGCCTCAAGTACACCGACGAGCACGAGTGGGTCGCACTCGACGGCGACATCGCGACGGTCGGCATCACCGACTACGCGGCCGACAAGCTCGGCGATGTCGTGTTCGTCGAGCTGCCCGCCGTCGACTCGACCGTCACCGCGGCCACCGTGGTGGGCGAGATCGAGTCGACCAAGTCGGTCGGCGAGCTCTACGCCCCGCTCACCGGCGTTGTCGTCGAGGCCAATGACGCCGTCGTCGACGACCCGTCGCTGGTCAACTCCGACCCGTACGGCGAGGGCTGGCTGGTCAAGCTGCGGGTCGAGGCATCCGACGTCGCCGAACTGCTCGATCGCGACGCGTACGTCGCCCTCACCGGCGGCGACCAGTGACGGGAGGGTTCGCGCAGCGGCATATCGGAACGGATGCCGCCGCCCAGGGCATCATGCTGCACGCGCTGGGTTTCGACTCGGTCGAGGCTCTCGTGCAGGCAGCGGTGCCGGCATCCATTCGCTCCCGTCCCCGCGCGACGACCGACATCCCGCCCGCGGCCACCGAGGCCGAGGCGCTCGCGGAGCTGCGCGCGCTGGCCTCGCAGAATCGCACGGCACGCCCCATGATCGGGCTCGGCTACTACGACACGCTGACGCCGTCGGTGATCGCGCGCAACATCTTCGAGAATCCGTCGTGGTACACCGCCTACACGCCGTATCAGCCCGAGATCTCGCAGGGGCGGCTCGAGGCGCTCATCAACTTCCAGACGATGGTGACCGACCTCACCGGACTCGCGACGGCGAACGCGTCGATGCTCGACGAGTCCACCGCCGTCGTCGAGGGGATGCTGGTCGCCCGGCGCGCTTCGAAGTCCACGTCGAACGTGTTCGCCGTCGACGCCGACGCGCTGCCGCAGACAAGGGCGCTGCTGGCGCATCGCGCCGCCGCCGTCGGCATCGAGCTGCTCGAGCTCGACCTCGCGCACGGCGCGACCGTGCCCGAGTCGGTGTTCGGCGCCTTCGTGCAGTATCCCGGCGCGTCCGGGAACGTGTGGGACCCGTCGGGCGTGATCGACGCGGTGCACGTGGCCGGCGGTCTCGTCGTCGTCGCGGCCGACCTGCTCGGTCTCACCCTGCTGCGGTCGCCGGGCTCGCTCGGCGCCGACGTCGCGGTCGGCACGACGCAGCGCTTCGGCGTGCCGCTCGGATTCGGCGGGCCGCACGCGGGCTACATGGCCGTGCGGCAGGGTCTGGAACGGCAGCTGCCCGGACGGCTGGTGGGCGTGTCGCAGGATGCGGCGGGGCATCCGGCCTACCGTCTCGCGCTGCAGACGCGCGAGCAGCACATCCGCCGCGAGAAGGCGACCTCCAACATCTGCACGTCGCAGGTGCTGCTCGCCGTGATGGCCTCGATGTACGCCGTCTACCACGGGCCCGAGGGCCTGCAGGCGATCGCGACCGAGGTCGCGCAGAAGGCCGAGGCGCTCGCCGCACGGCTGCGCTCATACGGGCTGTCGCTGACGTCGGACTCGTTCTTCGACACCGTGCGCGTGACCACTCCCGGCCCCTCGGGCCGCGTCATCGAGCGAGCGCGCTCGCTCGGCTACCAGCTGCTGTGGGTCGATGACGCGACCGTGGGCGTCTCGGTCGACGAGACGACCACCGACGCCGACCTCGCCGCGGTCGCGTGGGCATTCGGGCTGCCTGAGGACGAGTTCGCCGGCGCGGGCGAGCAGGGCGAGCGGACGGTGCCGTTCGCGGATGCCGCGCCCCTCGCGGCCGTCCCGCCGGTGCTGCGACGGCGCGATGAGTTCCTGACCCATCCCGTGTTCAACACGCATCGCTCCGAGACGGCGATGATGCGGTACCTCAAGCAGCTCGCCGACCGCGACTACGCCCTCGATCGCGGCATGATCCCGCTGGGCTCGTGCACGATGAAGCTCAACGCGGCCACCGAGATGGCGGCGGTGTCGTGGCCCGAGTTCTCGCGAGTGCATCCGTTCGCGCCCGAGGCCGACGTGCACGGATACCTCGCGCTCATCGAGCAGCTCGAAGTGTGGCTGGCCGAGGTCACCGGCTATGACGCGGTCTCACTGCAGCCCAACGCCGGCTCGCAGGGCGAGCTGGCGGGTCTCATGGCGATCCGCGGCTACCACCGGGCCAACGGCGACCTGGATCGCACCGTGTGCCTGATCCCGTCGTCGGCGCACGGTACGAACGCCGCCTCGGCGGTGCTCGCCGGCATGCGGGTGGTCGTCGTGGCGTGCGACGAGGCCGGCAACGTCGATCTCGGCGACCTGCGCGCGAAGATCTCGGCGCACGCGTCCGAGCTCGCGGCGCTCATGATCACGTACCCGTCGACCCACGGCGTGTACGAGCACGACGTGCTCGAGATCACGCAGGCCGTGCACGACGCCGGCGGGCAGGTGTACATCGACGGCGCCAACCTCAACGCCCTCCTCGGCTATGCGCGATTCGGCGACCTGGGCGGCGATGTCTCGCACCTCAATCTGCACAAGACGTTCGCGATCCCGCACGGCGGCGGCGGACCGGGAGTCGGACCCGTCGCGGCCAAGGCCCACCTCGCGGCATTCCTGCCGTCGCATCCGTTCTCGCAGCGCAAGGACCACGCGGGCGGCGTCTTCGACGGCGGCCCGATCTCGGCGGCGCCGCACGGATCGGCGAGCATCCTGCCGATCTCGTGGGCGTACGTGCGCATGATGGGCGCCGACGGCCTCCGCGACGCGACGGCGGCGGCGGTGCTGTCGGCCAACTACATCGCGGCCCGTCTGCGCGAGCACTTCCCGGTGCTCTACACCGGCGAGGGCGGCCTGGTCGCCCACGAGTGCATCCTGGACCTCCGTCCGCTGCGGGAGGCGACCGGGGTGAGCGTCGACGATGTGGCCAAGCGCCTGATCGACTACGGCTTCCACGCGCCGACGATGTCGTTCCCGGTGGCCGGGACGCTCATGGTCGAGCCCACCGAGTCCGAGGATCTCGGCGAGATCGAGCGCTTCATCGAGGCGATGATCGCGATCAAGGCCGAGGCCCAGGCCGTGGCGGCCGGCGAGTGGCCCGCGGCGGACAACCCGCTCGTGAACGCCCCGCACACGGCCGAGGCGGTCGTGGCGGGGGAGTGGACCCACCCGTACTCGCGCGAGACGGCGGTGTACCCGGTGCATTCGCTCGTGCGCACGAAGTACTGGCCGCCGGTCCGCCGCATCGACCAGGCCTACGGCGACCGCAACCTCGTGTGCGCCTGCCCGCCGATCGAGGCCTTCGCCTGACCCGGCTGACCCTCCCATGGTCGGTGAGACTTTATCTCGCTGCCGAAACCTCGGGTGTCAACCGGGGTCTCGGCAGGCAGGTGGCGTCTCACCGGGAACGGTTGGGCAGCGGCGCCGCTCGGTGCGGCGGGTTCGGCGAGACCGCGCGACGGAGCGAGTACAGCTGGGCGGGCTGCTCAGGGGCGACCTGCTTCAGGCCATGGCCGAGGAGCAGAGTGCGCAACGGGTCCACGGTGGTCGCCTCGACCCAGCCCCAGTGTGCAACGGCTTCGACGTGCCGCGAGCGTAGTCGTGCGTCCCGCTCCCTCTGGCGGCGCAGCAGTTCGCGAGGATCGCCGTACCGCCCGTCGAACTTGAGGTCGCCGTCGGACTCGCCGGCGAGAGAGATGCCCCGCCAGACGAAGTCGGAGCGGTCCTCCTGCCCGCCGGCGGAGCGGAATGTCACCTGCAGAGTCGGCTCCGGGAAGCCAAGCCATGCGATGGTCGCGCGGCTGACGGATTCGAGGGCGGTCTCGGCCAGAGCCGTCGCCGCACCGAGGGGCCAACGCGCCAACGCGCGGCCGCGCTTGCTCGCGCGACCTTCGTTGATGGCGACGAGACTCTCCGCCGAGAGCGAGGGGTCGATCCGCAGGGCAGCATCGGCTGCGGCGAGCCCGATGGCGGCGTGACGAGAGCGGGCGAGGTCCACAGCAGTCTCAGCAGGACTGGTCATGAGCATCCCGCCGATCTCCACCACCTCGCGATGTCCGCCGGTCGTGTGGACTCGGATGCCGGCGACGAGCCTGGCAGTGGCAAGTGGTGAGGCCAGCACATGGACGACGACGGGGTCGCCGAAAATCGACATGCCCTGCAGCGCCGCCGCGGACTCGCAACTGAAGACCACGTCGGGGCAGACCATCGCGACGGCGTGGACCCTCGCTAGATATCGATCCCACGCTGCGAGCGCGTTCCAATCCCGTGCGGAGGCGTACACGCCGGGTCTTATCTTCACGAGTTCGCCGTTTCGAACTCCGCGCTCGGGATGCGCCAAGTCAGCGAAGCGCAGGAGCGCGATCGGGCTGCGGGCGACAGTGAGCAGCGGCATCCCACCACCATCGCCCTCACCGCACTCCGCCGCGCCCGTATCGCTCAACCTGTGGATGCTGCACGCCGCTGCGTCCCTTGGGGAGGAGCCGACGCCGGATCCGTGAGACGTCATCTCGCTGCCGAGACCACGGGCGTCACCCCCGGTCTCGGCAGGCAGATGACGTCTCAGCGTAGGGAGCTCGGGGTCGGGACTGATGCCGCGGCGAGAGGCCTTCGCCTGACCCGGCGTCAGGAACTCGGGGTGGGTGTCGGCGTCGGCGACGGTGGTGGGGCGAAGACCGCCGGCCACAGCGCGGCGGCGACGGGGTAGCCGACGAAGGCGACGATGTCGAGGATCGTGTGGGCGATGACGAGCGGCATCACGCGGCCCCATCGCTTGTAGCACCAGCCGAACACGATCCCCATCGCGACGTTGCCGACGATCGCACCGATGCCCTGATACGCGTGGTACGCACCGCGCAGTGCGGCCGTGGACAGGATGATGGCCCACCAGTTCCAGCCGAAGCGCCGGAGCCGGTCGAACAGGTAGCCGATGAAGATCACCTCTTCGGTGAGCCCCGCCCGCAGCGCCGCGAGCATGAGCAGCGGCACGGTCCACCATGCGGCATCCAGCGGCGACGCCACGACGGCGACGGTCACGCCCAGCGCGCGGCCGGCGGCATAGAGCGCGAGCCCCGGGATACCGATGACGGCAGTGAGCAGGATGCCGCGGCCGAGGTCGCCGCCGAACCTCGTGAAGTCGAGGCCGATGCGGCGCAGCGCGCTCTGCCCCGGCTCCCACAGCAGGTACACGACCAGCGCGACGAGGGCGAGGTCGAAGAACACCGACAGCAGCTGGTACACGATGTCCCACAGCGCGAGTGCGTCGCGCGACGGGTTCACCTGCGTCTGCTGCGAGCCCAGCGGGACCGGTGCGAGGAGGCGCCGCAGGAGCGACAGCAGGGAGTAGACGGCGGACTGGCCGACCGATATCGCAAGGACCAGGCAGACTTCCCACGTGAGCCGCCGGCGCTCCCCTGGGGACATCGGAACCGCGATCGTGGATTCCCTCACATCCGGAAGCCGATTGGTCGCCGTCATCTTGTCAGATTGTCACACTTCGGGTCGATTGAGTTAAGGCTCTGTAACGTTTTCGTCCATCGTTTTGACCATCTCACAACGGGTGCTTATGGTTTTCCCATCCGCGCCCCGTTCGGCCAAGGCCTGACGTGTGCGCACAACCCTGCACAGGAGGAACAGTGAGAATGAAGCGCATCTCGGCCGCGGTGGCGCTCACCGCAGCCGGCGCCCTGGTGATCTCAGGCTGCGCCGCGGGCGGCGGCGACGACACCGGCGACGACTCGGGTCTTGTCGAAGGCTCGGCGATCACAGCCGCGTGGAACCAGGCGTTCTACTCGATGAACGGCAACACGTCGTTCGGAAACGCCACGGCGAACAACAACATCAACTACCTGACCCTCGACGGGTTCAACTACTACAACAACACGCCGGAGCTGGTGGAGAACACGTCGTTCGGCACCTACGAGCTCGTCAGCGAAGACCCGCTCACTGTCACGTTCACGGTCGCCGAGGACGTCACCTGGTCGGACGGCACGCCGGTCGACGCGGCCGACCTCATGCTCAACTGGGCCGCTCTGTCGCGCGCGCTGGACACGCCCGACTTCAGCCCGGACGACTTCACCGACCCTGACACCGGTGAGTTCACCGAGTCGTTCCCGACCGACGTCGTGTACTTCGACTCGGGCGCCACGCCGGAATCCGGCATGGGCCTCGTGTCCGAGACGCCTGAGGTCGGCGAGGACGGCCGCTCGATCACGATGACGTTCGACCAGCCCTTCGTGGACTGGGACCTCGTCTTCACCCCGCCGCTCCCGGCGCACGTGGTGGCCAAGAACGCCCTCGGCATCGAAGACAACGAGGAGGCCAAGCAGGCTCTCCTCGATGCCATCGAGAACGAGGATGCCGAGGCTCTCGCTCCCATCTCGTCGTTCTGGAACTCGGGCTTCAACTTCACCGAGCTGCCCGACGACCCGGAGCGCTACCTCGCGACCGGTCCGTACATGATCACGGACTTCGTGGCCGACGAGTACATCACGCTGAAGGCGAACCCCGAGTACAAGGGTGAGAACGCGGCGAACATCGAAGAGATCACGATCCGCTTCATCCCCGACCCGCTCGCTGCGGTTCAGGCGCTGGAGAACGGCGAGGTCGACATCATCTCGCCGCAGGCGACCGCCGACATCAAGACGGCGCTCGACGGCATCGACGGCATCACGGTCCTGACCGGACTCGAGGGCACGTACGAGCACGTCGACCTGCAGTTCGACCAGGGCAAGAACTCGCAGAACATCTTCTCGAACGCCCAGGCGCGTGAGGCCTTCATGAAGGTCATCCCGCGTCAGGAGATCGTCGACACCCTGATCAAGCCGATCATCGGCGACGACGCGATCCTGCGTGACTCGCAGCTGTTCGTTCCGGGTGCCGAGGGCTACGACGAGGCGGCAGCGGACAACACCTCGGCGAACTTCGCCGAGGTCGACATCGAGGGCGCCAAGGCGCTGCTGGCCGAATCGGGCATCACCGACACCTCGGTCTGCATCCTCTACGCGTCGAACAACCCGCGTCGTGTGAACGAGTTCGCTCTCATCCAGGCGTCGGCCGCTCAGGCCGGCTTCAACGTCACCGACTGCGGTTCTGAGGAGTGGGGCGGCCTGCTCGGCACGCCCGGCGCCTACGACGCATCGCTCTTCGGATGGCAGTCGACCAGCCTCGGTGTGACCAACTCGCTGCCGACGTTCGTCACCGGTGGTATCAACAACATGAACTTCTACTCGAACGAGCGTGTTGACGAGATCATCACCGAGCTGAACGGCACCTTCGATGCGGAGACGCAGATCGAGCTCCAGGTGGAGATGGATCGCCTGCTGTGGGAGGACTTCTACGGCGTGACCATCTTCCAGTTCCCGAGTGTCACCGCCTACAGCGACCGTGTGGAGAACATCGACCCGTCGATCATCGCTCCCACGATCTTCTGGAACGCGTGGGACTGGGCCGTGACCGACGGCGGCTCTGAGGAGTAATCCGATAGCGCGGTGCGCGCCCGGCTCGGGCTGAGCGCGCACCGGGTGGGGTGCAGGTCCCAAGGGGCCTGCACCCCGCCCGCGTTAGACTCCTCCGAGTGGCTGAGCCCGCGACCGGACACGATCCGGTCGCCTGCTCGCGCTCTCTCACCGATTGGCAGGCGGCCACACCATGGCTTCATTCATCATCCGGCGATTGATCGCGTCGATCTTCGTGCTCTTCGCCGCCACCTTCTTGATGTACATCCTCACGGCACTCTCGGGTGACCCGCTCGAGGACCTCAGACAGGGCAACGCGCCCAACAAGGCCGAGCTCATCGAGTCTCGCACCAAGCTCCTCAATCTCGACGTCCCGCCCCCGCTGCGCTACTTCCTGTGGCTCGGCGGCCTGTTCCGCGGCGACCTCGGGGTCAGCATCCAGAATCAGCCCGTCAATGCGCTGCTGGGCAATGCGATCACGTCAACGCTGACGCTGGTCACCACCGCCACGATCGTGGCGATCGTCCTCGGCATCACCGTGGGAATCGTGTCGGCGCTGCGGCAGTACACCGGCTTCGACTACTCCGTCACGCTGCTGGCGTTCCTGTTCTTCTCCCTGCCGATCTTCTGGGTGGCCGTGCTCCTGAAGCAGTACGGTGCGATCCAGCTGAACAACTGGCTCGGCGATCCGACGATCTCGATACCCGCGATCGCGGGGATCTCGATCGTGGCCGGCCTGCTGTGGATGTCGCTCATCGGCGGCAAGTGGAAGCGGCGGCTGATCGTACTCGGTGTCTCGGCGCTCGCGACGGCCGTCGTGCTGACGTACCTGTCGGTGACCGAGTGGTTCGCCGACCCGAGCATCGGCATCGTCGTCTACGCGGCCCTGGCGCTGGGCACCGCGGTCGGGATCACGGCGATCTCGACCGGCCTGCGCAACCGCAAGGCTCTCTACGCGTCACTGATCGTCGCGGTCATCGGCATCGCGCTGTACTTCCCGATGATGAACTCGATCCTCAACAACATGACCCTCTGGTTCTTCCTGGTGCTCGCGGTGCTCGCCGTGGTCGTCAGCGGAGCGATCGGCTGGTTCATGGGAGCGCCCGACCGCGGTCCCGTCGTTCGCACGACGGCGATCGTCGGCTTCCTGGTGGCCTCGTTCATCGCTCTCGAGAAGTACTTCTCGTACTGGGAGGCGTACGCGAACTCCAGCCGCGTGCGCGGCCGGCCGATCGCAACGGTGGGTGCTTCCACGCCGGGCCTCGGCGGCAACTTCTGGGTCCAGGGCATCGATCTCTACACCCACCTGCTGCTGCCGACGATCGCGATCATCCTGATCTCGTTCGCGAGCTACACCCGCTACTCGCGAGCGAGCCTGCTCGAGGTCATGAACCAGGACTACATCCGCACGGCGCGATCGAAGGGGCTGACCCAGCGCACCGTCGTGGTGCGCCACGCGTTCCGCAACGCGCTGATCCCCATCACGACGATCATCGCGTTCGACATCGGCGCGATCGTCGGCGGCGCGGTGATCACCGAGACGGTCTTCGGCTGGACCGGCATGGGGCGACTCTTCGTCACCGCGCTGGGCGCACACGACCCGAACCCCGTGATGGCGTTCTTCGTGGTCACCGGCACGCTGGCCGTCGTCTTCAACCTCATCGCGGACCTCGTCTACGCGGCCCTCGACCCGAGAATCAAGGTGGGCTGACATGAACAGCACGACTTCACAAGAGCCCGGCCTCGAGACTCAGGCCATCGGCGAGATCACGATCGAGCAGAAGGAGACCGAGGGTCTCAGTCAGGGCCAGATCGTCCGCCGGCGCTTCTTCCGCCACCGCGCGGCCGTCATCTCGATGGTCGTCCTGGCATTCATCATCATCCTCGCGTTCACCTCGGTGGGCGTGGACCTGTGGGGCCTGCGGATCCCGGGCTGGTGGATGTACTCGTGGAACGAGATCCCCCCGAAGGTGAACAACGGCGTCCCCACGCTGAGTCTGTGGCCGCTCCAGTTCGGGGACCACCCGTTCGGTCAGGACGAGGTGGGTCGCGACATCTTCGCGGTGGTGATGCGCGGCACGCAGCAGTCCGTCATGGTGATGGTGATCGCCGGCGTCGTCGCGACGATCATCGGCGTCGTCATCGGCGCAGTCGCCGGGTACTACGGCAAGTGGACCGACTCGGTGCTGATGCGCTTCACCGACATCATCATCACCATCCCGCTGATCGTGATCGGCTCGGTGCTCGGCAACGCGTTCGGTAGCCTCGGTGCCGCCGTGCTCGGTGTAGTGATCGGCCTGTTCGCCTGGACGACCATGTCCCGGCTGGTGCGAGGGGAGTTCCTCTCACTGCGCGAACGGGAGTTCGTCGATGCCGCACGTGTGTCCGGCGCTCGCGACCGGCGGATCATCTTCCGGCACATCCTGCCCAACGCCGTCGGCGTGATCGTCGTGAACGCGACGCTGCTGATGGCGGGCGCGATCCTGCTGGAGTCGGCGCTGAGCTTCCTCGGATTCGGTGTGCAGTCGCCCGATACCTCGCTCGGAAAGATCATCTCCGAGAACCAGGCCGCTTTCTCGACGCGGCCATGGATCTTCTGGTGGCCCGGCATCTTCATCATCGCGATCGCGCTGTGCGTGAACTTCATCGGCGACGGTCTGCGCGACGCGTTCGACCCGCGTCAGAAGAAGATGCCCAGCGAGCGTGCGATGGCCCGCGCCGGTCGCGCCAAGGGACCCCGTCCGACCGCTGTCGACACCACGCCGTCCACGACGGACGGCCACATGGTCGATGTCGGCATCGAGACCGCCTACACCGGCGACGTGGTCAACTACCACGACCCGCGTCCGGAGGAGCCGGGAGACGTGCAGCACAAGCCCCTCGACCCGGAGCGGTGACGGTGACGCTGCTAGATCAGCAGGCCGACCACCGTCGCGACCGCCAGGGCCGCGAGGCTCGCCATCGTGGCCCAGTGCCACGTGGTGGTCGACGCCTCGGGGTCCACGCCGCTGGCGAAGGCTCCGGCATCCCGCAACCGCTCCCAGTGGCCGCGGATCAGCTGAGCCAGGTTGCCGCTGGGCACCGTGAGGGCGTCGGCGGGCCTCAGCTCGCCGGCGCCACCCCGGGCCGAGCCTCCGATGCCGTCGAAGTCCTTCGGCGCGAGACCGAGTGTGCGGTGCCGGCCGGGCGCCGGCGCCGCCCACACCGGGACGCGACCGTCGGCCGTCTGCAGCGTCAGCGAGTATCGCGTGTCGATGGCGGTGATCGCCGGCCAGGGCACGAAACGCGTACGCAGCACGTTCTCGACGGTGATGCCGTGCTGCTGCACCCGAAGGCTGGGGCGCCAGAACAGCGCCCACGCCAGGACGGCGACGAGCAGGATCGGCCACACGTAGCGCAGCGCCGATACGGGGTCGGACCAGATCACGGCGACGACGCCCAGGGCGCACACCACAACGGTCACGACAGCGAGGATGCGGCCGAAGACCGGCCGGTAGTGGACCTCCTGGAACGACATGACTTCAAGCTTCGCAGATGGGACATCACGAATGACTGACACGACGGGCATCGACGCCGGAACCACCGCGTCGCACGAGGCCCTGCCGGAGACGATCCTGCAGGTCGACACGCTCGGCGTCGAGTTCTGGGTCGAGGGGGAGTTCTACCCCGCCGCGATCGACATGAACTACGAAGTGCGCCGCGGCGAGGTTCTCGCGATCGTGGGCGAGTCGGGTTCAGGCAAGAGCACGAGCTCGATGGCTCTGCTCGGCCTGCTGCCGGAGAACGCCCGCGTCACCGGCTCGATCAAGCTGCTCGGCCGCGAGCTGCGGGGTGCCGACGACGCCACCCTGCGCTCGCTCCGGGGCAACGAGATCGCGGTGATCTTCCAGGAGCCGATGACGGCGCTCAACCCGGTCTACACCGTCGGGTTCCAGATCATGGAGTCGCTGCGATCGCATGACCGCTCGCTCTCGCCGGGCGACGCGAAGGCGCGGGCGATCGAATTGCTCACCATGGTCGAGATGCCCAACCCGGAGCAGTCGTTCCACAAGTACCCGCACCAGCTGTCGGGCGGCCAGCGTCAGCGCGCGATGATCGCGCAGTCGATCTCGTGCGACCCGCTGCTGCTGATCGCCGACGAGCCGACCACCGCGCTGGACGTCACCGTGCAGGCCGAAGTGCTCGACCTGTTGCGCAACCTCCACAAGCGCCTCGACTCTGCGATCATCCTCATCACCCACGACATGGGCGTGGTGGCCGACCTCGCCGACCGCATCATGGTGATGAAGAACGGCGTCGTGGTCGAGTCCGGCACGGTCGAGAAGATCTTCCACGCCCCGCAGCACCCCTACACGCAGCAGCTCCTCGCGTCGGTGCCTCACCTGGGCCTCGGCGTGCTAGAGGGTGCGGATGCCGGCCCCGCCGTGGTCGCGACCGAGACCTCGACCGTTCCCGCGGTGTCGGCGATCCGCGAGCGGGCCTCCGAGGCTGCGGACGAGATCATCGACGAGCGCACGCCCGTGCTGCACTTCGAGGATGTCGCGATCGACTATCCCAAGCGCGGCCGGATCCCTGCCTTCCGGGCGGCCGAGCACATCGACCTCGCCATCTACCCCGGTGAGATCGTCGGCCTCGTGGGCGAGTCCGGCTCGGGCAAGACGACCCTCGGCCGCGCCGCGATCGGCCTGCTGCCGATCGCGGAGGGCAAGCTGACGGCGGTCGGGACCGACATCTCCCATGCCTCCCAGAAGGACCTGTTCGCGATCCGCCGTCGCACCGGCATCGTCTTCCAGGACCCGGCGTCCTCGCTCAACCCGCGCATGCCGATCGGTCAGTCGATCGGCGAGCCGATCCTGCTCGCCGGTGTGGCCAAGGGTAAGGATCTCGACAAGCGCGTCGAGGAGCTGCTGACGCAGGTGGAGCTGCCCCGCTCGTACCGCAACCGCTTCCCGCACGAGCTCTCGGGCGGCCAGCGCCAGCGTGTCGGCATCGCGCGCGCGCTCGCGCTCGCTCCGGAACTGCTCGTGGCGGACGAGCCGACGTCGGCGCTCGACGTGTCGGTGCAGGCCCGGTTCCTGGACCTTCTCCAGGAGCTGCAGCAGCAGCTGCAGTTCGCGTGCCTCTTCATCAGCCACGACCTGGCCGTGGTGGACATCCTTGCCCACCGCATCGCGGTGATGCACCACGGCAAGCTCGTCGAGACCGGCACGCGTGACGAGATCCTCCGCGGCGCGAAGGACCCGTACACGCAGCGCCTCATCGCCGCGGTGCCCGTCCCCAACCCCGAGGAGCAGCGCGTGCGCCGCGAGGCTCGGGCCGCGCTGCTGCAGCGCAGCGGCTCGGCTGCGAGCTGACGCACAGGAGCGACCGATAGAGTGGGGGATGCCGAATTCCGGCATCTCCCACTTTCGCAAGGATTCCCTCATGGCCCGCGCCCTCCGTCCGGACCTCCGCAACGTCGCCATCGTCGCCCACGTCGACCACGGCAAGACGACTCTCGTCGACGCGATGCTCCGCCAGACCGGCTCCTTCGGCGAGCACGCGCACGTCGAAGAGCGTGCGATGGACTCGAACGATCTCGAGCGCGAGAAGGGGATCACGATTCTCGCGAAGAACACCGCGATCACCTATAACGGCGCTCACACCGACGTCCCGGTCACGATCAACGTGATCGACACCCCCGGCCACGCCGACTTCGGCGGTGAGGTCGAACGCGGCCTCTCGATGGTCGACGGCGTCGTGCTGCTGGTCGACGCGAGCGAGGGTCCGCTCCCGCAGACCCGCTTCGTGCTGCGCAAGGCCCTCGAGGCGAAGCTGCCCGTGATCCTTCTCGTGAACAAGACGGATCGGCCCGACGCCCGCATCGCCGAGGTCGAGGAGGAGGCGCACGACCTTCTGCTGGGCCTGGCCTCCGATCTTCACGAGGACGTCCCCGACCTCGACGTCGACGCACTGCTCGACGTGCCCGTCGTGTACGCCAGCGGCCGTGCGGGCGCGGCATCCCGCACCCGCCCCGCCAACGGCGACCTGCCCGACAACGCCGACCTCGAGCCGCTGTTCGAGGCGATCCTCGAGCACGTGCCGGCACCGTCGTACGACGACGAGGCGCCGCTGCAGGCGTGGGTGACCAACCTGGACTCGAGCCCCTTCCTCGGTCGTCTGGCGCTGCTGCGCGTCTTCAACGGCACGCTGCGCAAGGGCCAGACTGTCGCGTGGGTGCGCCACGACGGCACCACGAGCAACGCCCGGATCACCGAGTTGCTGAAGACCCGCGCTCTCGAGCGCTACCCGGCTGAGTCGGCCGGCCCGGGCGACATCGTCGCGATCGCCGGCTTCGACGACATCACGATCGGCGAGACCATCGCCGACCCCGAGGATGTCCGGCCGCTGCCCCAGATCCACGTCGACGACCCGGCGATCTCGATGACGATCGGCACCAACACCAGCCCGCTGGTCGGCAAGGTCAAGGGCCACAAGCTGACCGCGCGCATGGTGAAGGACCGCCTCGACCGCGAGCTCGTGGGCAACGTCTCGCTCAAGGTCGTCGACATCGGCCGCCCGGACGCGTGGGAGGTGCAGGGCCGCGGTGAGCTGGCGCTGGCGATCCTCGTCGAGAACATGCGTCGCGAAGGCTTCGAGCTGACCGTCGGAAAGCCGCAGGTCGTCACGCGCAAGGGCGAGGACGGCAAGGTGAAGGAGCCCTTCGAGCACCTCACCATCGACGCCCCCGAGGAGTACCTCGGCGCCATCACGCAGCTGATGGCGGCGCGCAAGGGCCGCATGGACAACATGACCAACCACGGCACCGGCTGGGTGCGCATGGAGTTCATCGTCCCCTCGCGCGGCCTCATCGGCTTCCGCACCGAGTTCCTCTCCACGACGCGCGGCACCGGCATCGCGAACGCGATCTCGCACGGCTACGACGACTGGGCTGGTCACATCGTGACGCGCCAGAACGGCTCGATCGTCGCCGACCGCGCCGGCGTCGTGACGCCGTTCGCGATCATCGCGCTGCAGGAGCGCATGTCGTTCTTCGTCCAGCCCACGCAGGAGGTCTACGAGGGCATGGTCATCGGCGAGAACTCGCGCGCCGACGACATGGATGTGAACATCACGAAGGAGAAGAAGCTCACCAATATGCGCTCTTCGACTGCGGACTCGTTCGAGTCGATGACGCCGCCGCGTCAGCTCTCGCTCGAAGAGAGCCTGGAGTTCGCGCGCGACGACGAATGCGTCGAGGTGACCCCCGAGATCGTGCGCATCCGCAAGGTCGTGCTCAACGCGACCGAGCGCGGCCGCACGACCGCGCGCCTGAAGCGTCAGGACGCCAACGCGTAAGGAGACCACCGGATGCCGCGCGTCCGGAGTCGACCAGGCCACCGACCGCGCGTCGGCCCGCCTCCGATGTCGCGTGCTCTCGCTAGCATGACGACGTGAGTCCCCACCATGCCGTCGACGGCGCGCACTTCGACGATGCGCACAGCGCGGGTGAACCACGCAGGGCGGTCCGCGAGGGCCTCGGAGTCGCACTGGCGACCAGCGCCTACGGCATCTCGTTCGGAGCGCTGGCGGTGGCATCCGGGCTCGACGTCTGGCAGACCTGCGTGCTGAGCCTCGTGATGTTCACCGGAGGATCGCAGTTCGCGTTCGTCGGGATCGTGGCCGCGGGCGGGCTGGCCGCGGCGCCGTCGGCGATCGCGTCCGCGGCGCTGCTGGGGGTGCGCAACATCGCGTACGGCATCCGCATGTCGCCCGTGATCGGTCCCGGCTTCTGGCGGCGGGCCGCGGCGGCGCAGTTCACCATCGACGAGTCCACCGCCGTGTCGCTGGCGCAGACCGGGCAGCGCGCCCGGACGCTGGGCTTCTGGGTCACCGGGATCGGCATCTACATCGGGTGGAACCTGTCGACCCTCGCGGGTGCGCTCCTGGGCGACGTGCTCGGCGACCCGCGGGCGTATGGACTGGATGCCGCGGCCGCCGCCGCATTCCTCGCGCTGCTGTGGCCGCGTCTGCGTGCACGGCAGCCGATCGTGGTGGGAATCGCCGCGGCCGTCATCGCCACGATCCTCACGCCGGTGCTCATGCCCGGGCTGCCCGTCATCATCGCCGCGGTCGTGGCGATCCTGGTGGGCTGGACGAACTGGCTCGGTCGACCGGCGACGCCGGTGGCAGGAGCGCTCGGCGACGAGCCCGACGACGTTCCCGAGCGGGAGGGACTGCCATGACCATGTGGACCGCGGTGCTCCTGGCATCCATCATCTGCGTCGCGCTCAAGACCATCGGCTACCTCATCCCACCGCGATGGGTCGAGTCGCCGCGCCCCCTGCGGATCGCCGACCTGCTGACCGTCGCGCTGCTGGCGGCGCTCGTGGCGGTGCAGACCGTCGGCGCCGGACAGGCGGTGGTCGTCGACGCTCGCGTCCCGGCAGTGCTCGTGGCCGCAGGACTGCTGCTCCTGCGGGCGCCGTTCCTCGTCGTGGTCGTCGCGGCGGCACTTGTGGCGGCACTCCTGCGGCTGTGGGGCTGGGCGGCATGAGCGCATCCCGACACGGGCGATGCTCCTGCCGGGCTAGAGTCGACGGGTGCGCACGTCTGTCCTCGCCCGTATCGGCACCTGGGTCGTCGCACTGCTCATAGGCGCCGTCTACGGACTGGCCGGGACGATCGCGCATGCCTACCGGATCGGATGGCTCCCCGTCGGTCTCGTGCTCGCGGCGATCGGGTGCGCCGCGCTGCTCCTGGCGGTGCGCCTGCTGACAGCCGATCGCGGCGCCACGCTCGCCACCGGCCTGGGCATGATGCTCGCGACCCTCGTGTTCTCGGGCAGCGGGCCGGGAGGATCGGTGATCGTGCCTCAGACCGAACTGGCCATCGCGTGGACCTTCGCGGTGCCGATCCTCGTTGCGGTGATCGTCGCGTGGCCCGAGCGGACTCGCGCGACCGCCGGCCGCGCCGCGCCCCGCTGACCGCACGGCGAAGCGCGCGCAGCGCGCGACATCGCGACCGAGCGCGGGCGGCGCAACTAGACTGGTGGCGTGACGTATGTGATCGCCCTTCCCTGCGTCGATGTCAAGGACCGCGCCTGCATCGACGAGTGCCCGGTGGACTGCATCTACGAGGGTGAGCGGTCGCTGTACATCCACCCTGATGAGTGCGTGGACTGCGGTGCGTGCGAGCCGGTGTGCCCGGTCGAGGCGATCTACTACGAGGACGATCTGCCCGACGAGTGGCAGGACTACTACAAGGCCAACGTCGAGTTCTTCGACGATGTGGGCTCGCCCGGCGGCGCCGCCAAGGTGGGCGTGATCCACAAGGACCACCCGATCATCGCCGCGCTCCCGCCGCAGGAACACTGACGTGGGGGTCGCCGACCTCGCCGATTACCCCTGGGACGCCGTCGCACCGTACGCGGCGCGCGCACGGGCGCATCCGGACGGGATCGTCGATCTGTCGGTGGGGTCGCCGGTCGATCCGACTCCCGATGTCGTGGCCGAAGCGCTGCGCGCCGCCACGGACGCGCACGCCTACCCGCAGACCGTCGGCACACCCGCTCTCCGTTCGGCGATCGCGCAGTGGTATGCCCGCCGGCGCGGCGTGCCCGGGCTCACGGCCGACCACGTTCTGCCCACCGTGGGGTCGAAAGAGCTCGTGGCGCTGCTGCCGCTGCTGCTCGATCTCGGCCCGGGCGATGTCGTCGTCCATCCGCGGGCCGCATACCCGACGTACGAGGTCGGCGCGCGTCTGGTCGGCGCGACGCCGGTCGCAGCAGACGATCCGGCCGCGTGGCCGGTGGGCACGCGGCTGGCGTGGGTCAACTCGCCGGGCAACCCCGACGGGCGGGTGCTCGACGTCGCCGCGCTGCGAGCGGCGGTCGCCCGTGCGCGCGAGCTGGGCGCCGTTCTGGTGTCCGACGAGTGCTACGCGGAGCTCGGCTGGGACGAGCCGTGGCTCTCGACCCCCATCCCTTCGTCGCTGGATCCTCGAGTGACGGACGGCGAACTGCGCGGCATCCTGTCGGTGTATTCGCTCAGCAAGCAGTCCAACCTCGCGGGCTACCGCGCGGCATTCCTGGCCGGCGACCCCGAGCTCGTGGCGCGCCTGCTCACCGGGCGCAAGCACCTCGGGCTGATGCTGCCTCTCCCGGTCCAGGCCGCCATGGTGGCTGCGCTGGGTGACGAGCGCCACGTGCTCGAGCAGAAGGAGCGGTATCGCGACCGTCGAGCCGTGCTCAGGCCCGCCGTGGAGGCGGCCGGCTTCCGGATCGACGGCAGTGAGGCGGGCCTGTATCTGTGGGCGACCGAAGGTCGTGACGCGTGGGAGAGTCTGGGGCGGCTCGCCGATCTCGGCATCCTGGCGGGTCCGGGGCACTTCTACGGAACCCACTTCCCTCAGCACATCCGGCTGTCGCTGACTGCCACCGACGAGCGCGTCGCGGCAGCGGCCGCGCGGCTCTCGGCGTCGGTGTGAGGATTCCTCCACCGGATGCCCCATCCCTTTGGCCGTGTCAGCAGTAGGCGCGGTGGCGCACTAGGCTGTATGAGCGGCGGTGCGGCATCTCCGTCCCCGCTCCTCGTTCCCCGCGGACACGCCATTGCGTCCCCGCTGGAGCGGGACGACACCCCCGGCACGACCAGAAATCGCGAGGAGGCGCCGTGAGCGACGCGGGCACCCAGCAGGAGAAGGCCACCCTCACGATCGGCGAGCAGACCGCCGAGTTCCCGCTGCTGCGGGGAAGTGACGGCACCCCGAGCGTGGACATCTCCACCTTCACCCGCCAGACCGGGCACACGGCACTGGACTACGGCTTCGTCAACACCGCGGCGACGAAGTCCGCGATCACCTACATCGACGGCGACCAGGGCATCCTGCGCTATCGCGGGTACCCGATCGAGCAGCTGGCCAAGAACAGCACCTACCTCGAGGTGGCGTGGCTCCTGATCTACGGCGAGCTTCCGACGGCCGACGAGCTCGCCGAGTTCGACGGCCGCATCCGCCGCCACACCCTGCTGCACGAGGATCTCAAGCGCTTCTTCTCGGCGCTCCCGCACACCGCCCACCCGATGTCGGTGCTGTCGGCGGCGACCGCAGCTCTGTCCACGTACTACGAGAACGAGTCCGACCCGAACAATCCCGAGCACGTCGAGCTCAACACGATCCGCATGCTCGCGAAGCTGCCCGTGATCGCCGCCTACGCGCACAAGAAGAGCATCGGGCAGGCGTTCCTGTACCCCGACAACTCGCTCGGGTTCGTCGACAACTTCCTCAAGCTCAACTTCGGTGTGCTGAGCGAGGTGTATGACGTGAACCCGGTCATGTCGCGCGCGCTCGAGCGGCTGCTGATCCTGCACGAGGACCACGAGCAGAACGCCTCGACGTCCACCGTTCGCCTGGTCGGCTCGACCGGCGCCAACCAGTTCTCGTCGATCTCGGCCGGCATCAACGCGCTCTACGGGCCGCTGCACGGCGGGGCCAACGAGGCCGTCCTCAACATGCTCGGCCAGATCCGCGACTCCGGCGAGAGTGTGCAGCGCTTCGTCGAGCGGGTCAAGAACAAGGAGGACGGCGTCAAGCTGATGGGCTTCGGCCACCGGGTCTACAAGAACTACGACCCGCGCGCCAAGCTCGTGAAGGAGTCCGCCGACGAGGTCCTCGAGGCGCTGGGGGTGAGCGATCCGCTGCTCGACCTGGCCAAGCAGCTCGAAGAGATCGCGCTCAACGACGACTACTTCAAGGAGCGCCGTCTCTACCCGAACGTCGACTTCTACACCGGCGTGATCTACAAGGCGATGGGGTTCCCCACGCGCATGTTCACGGTGCTCTTCGCGATCGGGCGCCTTCCCGGTTGGCTCGCGCAGTGGCGCGAGGCCTCGGGCGACCCGCAGACGAAGATCGGCCGCCCGCAGCAGCTGTACGTCGGCGCTCGTGAGCGCGACTACCCCGGCACCGCGTGAGTGCGAGCCCCGAAAGAATCGGCCCGGCACGCTGACGCGTCCGGGCCGATTCGCTCAGGGGTCAGGCGTGCAGTGCCTCGTTGAGCGTCACGCCGGTGCCGGCGCGCTGAACGACCTCGACCGCGCCGGTCACGGAGTTGCGCCGGTAGAGCAGCCCGTCGCGTCCTGACAGCTCGGATCCCTTCACCACCTGCGGGCCGCCCTCGGCGCGCGGCGGCGCATCGGCCACCACGATCTTGGTGCCGGCGGTGACGTACAGGCCGGCCTCGACGATGCAGTCGTCACCGAGCGAGATCCCGATGCCGGCGTTCGCTCCGAGAAGCGTGCGGGCTCCGACCGAGACCTTGTGCGTTCCGCCGCCGGAGAGGGTGCCCATGATGGAGGCGCCGCCGCCGATGTCGCTGCCGTCGCCGATCACGACACCCTGCGAGACGCGACCTTCGATCATGCTCTGACCGAGCGTCCCGGCGTTGAAGTTCACGAATCCCTCGTGCATGACGGTGGTTCCGGGGGAGAGGTACGCGCCGAGCCGCACGCGCGAGGCGTCGGCGATGCGGACACCCGCCGGGGTGACGTAGTCGAGGAGCCGGGGGAACTTGTCCAGTCCCTGCACCTGGATGCCGTCGCGTGCGAGGAACGGGCGCAGTCGCGTGAGCGCATCCGGATGCATCGGGCCCGCCGTCGTCCATGCGACATTCGGAAGGTGGCCGAAGATGCCGTCGAGATTCAGTTCGTTCGGGCGGACGAGCCGGTGCGACAGCGCGTGGAGCCGGAGGTAGGCGTCGGCCGTCGATGCCGGCGCGACGTCGAGGTCCGCCTCGACGGTGACCACCTCCACCGTGACGGCTCGCCGTGCGTCGGCGACGGCGAGCCGCTCGAGCTCGTCGGGCGGCATCTGCGGGTCGTAGCCGAGCGGGATTCGTCCCTCAGAAGGGGAGGGGAACCAGGTGTCCAGCACCGTTCCGTCGTCAGCAAGCGTCGCGAGGCCCACGCCCCACACCCATCGTTCTTCGCTCATGCCGTCAACGGTAGCGCGGTGGCGGAACGCACCGGAATCTCGCGGATCCGCCGTGCGACACGCCCGGGAGGCGCGGCCGATTGGCCAGCCGGCGCGAATCCGACGTAGAGTATCTCTTGTTCGCCCCAAAGGGTAGAGCGGAGCGGCCGAGAGGCCCCGCCCCCTCAAGCGGAGAACGAACCCCCTCCACCGGATCAGCTTCTGATCCGGACGGTCTTCGGACCGGGAAGGGAAGCCCTCGAGGCGAGGAACGTCAGTTTGACGGGCCGAGCACCGAGAGCTAAACTAGTGAAGTTGCCCTGCTGTGCTGGCTGCCTTGTGTGGTGGTTGGTGGGTGGGTGCGTCTGATCCTTGAGAACTCAACAGCGTGCACTTGTCAAATGCCAAATAACCTCGTCGGCCATCTTTTGGTG